>NZ_JAPMXW010000001.1:0-2697500 GCF_032227185.1 Sphingopyxis sp. SE2
CCCGGTCGAAACCGGTCGTTTATGTCGCCATCCAGTTCGCCTTGATCCCGTCCTCCGCCAGCATGCCGTCTACGATCGCACGCGGTTCGGAGCGCGTGTAGCAGATCCGCCAGCCGTCGGGGGTGCGGCGGTAGCGGTCGTGATAGAAATTGGCGAGCAGCCGGAAACTCCCCGCGCGCGGGTCATAGGTCGCATAGCCGAGGTTCCAGCGCGCGCGCGCCTCGTCGCCCGCCACCGCGATCTCGGCATTATGTCCCTGATGCACGTCGGTGATCGGCGTCGTCGCCGCCATTTGAGTGAAGACGTCGATCAGCCCGTCGAGGCCGAATTCGCCGATCGGCGGAAAATCGATCACCGCATCTTCGGTGAAGCAGGCGCGGATCGCGTCCACATCCTTGGCGTCGCAAGCATTGAGGTAACGCGCTTTCAGGCGGCGGATGTCGCTTTCGGCTTCGAGCCGCGCGATGCGGGATTCAAGGTCGGTCATCGATCGGGATTATCCTGGTTTCGGGGATGGGGTGGTCGGTGGCGCCGATCCAGCGCAGCAGCATCGTGCCCTGATGGTGCCCCGCGGTATCGATCCAGTTGCCGAAGCCCGGATCGCGCGGGGCGACGATCAGCGTCAGCGTGCCGTCGCCGTTCAGCCGCGCGCTGTGTCCGTTCACATGGATGCGGTGATAGCGGTAATCGAGCGATTCCATCCAGACATTGTCGAGCTGGAAGTTCCAGAAGCTGCATTGGGGAATGCGCGTGTCGATCCGTAGCGCCTCGCCGGGTTGAAGCTGCCACCAGCCGTGGAGGTAAAAGATCGTCGGATCGCCGCCGGCGCGGAAAAAGCGCGTCTGGTCGATCGTCGCGAGCCGGTTCATCTGGTTGGCGCGGAAATCCTCGGCCCACTGCACGAAGGTTTGCGCGGTGCCGGCGACGAAGGCGGTGGCGCGTTCAAGCGCCGCCGCGAGCGCGTCGGCGGAAAGCGGCGCGGGGTGGGCGGGGCCGTCGATCGCCTCGATCGCCACCGTCGCGGGCACTTCGGCCCTGCGGTCGAGAAAGGTCTGGCGCACGATCACCATCGAGCTGTCGTCGGCGAGCGGCAGCCAGTTGCCGCCCACCTGGTCGCGGCTGACGATGATCTCGAACGATCCGTCGGGGGCGACCGCCATATCGGCCGAATCGATCTCGCCGGTCGAGGCCATCGTCCCGTCGATCGTGTAGCGATTGGCCTTGGTGCCGAAACTCAGGATCGGTACGCTGCCGCGCTGCCCGCGGATGCGGTAACGCCGGGCGCCCGACACCGTCGCGTTCATATAGATATTGTCGGGATTGTCGGCGCCGATCTTCGCGGTTTCGTGCGAGGCGGCATAGAAACTCGGGAAATCGGGGTCGGCATGTTCGAGCTGCATGTCCAGCGCGATGCGCAGCAGCCGGGTGAGGTAGCGATAGCCCTCGGCGCGGTCGAGCGGGTTGGCGGCGGATTCCAGTCCGGTCACGATCTCGCCAGCGGCCTCCAGCCGCCGGCAGAAGTCGCGCCAGACATCAGGCGAAAGGATAGGGCTCTCCGTCATCGTCAGGGCGCCATATATTGGCCGCCGTTGACGTCGAGCGTCGCGCCGGTGACCATTTTCGCATAGTCGGAGAGGAAGAAGAGCACGCTCTTCGCGCAATCCTCTTCGGGCGGAATGACGCCGAGCGGGATGTGCGCGGTGATCTCGCCGATCACCATATCGCGGTCCTGGCCGCCCGCGACCGCGCGTTCGATATAGTCATGGACGGGCTTGCCGCCGATCCACCCCATCCGCGTCGCGTTGACCCGGATGCCGAAGCGGCCAAGATCCTTGGCCATATGCCGGGTCATTGTCGTGAGGCCGCCCTTGCCGGTGGCATAGCCGCCCTCGCCGGGGAAGGGATTGACCTGCGACATGGTGGCGACGTTGACCACCGCGCCGCCGCCCCGTGCTTTCATCGCGGGCAGCACCGCCTGCGTCATCCGGAGCGCGCCGAGGCAATTGACGTCGAACACCCGCGCCCAATCCTCGGGATCGGCCTCGTCCACCGTCACCCATTCGCCGTGGACATAGGCGGTGTTGACCAGCCCGTCGATCCGTCCGAACGCGTCGGCGGTCGCTTGCGCCAGCGCCGCGCACCGGTCCGCATCGCCGACATCGGTCGGCACCGCGACCGCCTCGCCGCCGCCCGCGCGGATTTCGCCCGCGACCCGCTCGATGAAATCCCCATTGCGCGCGCCGAGCCCGACTTTGGCGCCCTCAGCGGCGGCGATCCGCGCCATCGCCTGCCCCATGCCGGGGCCGACCCCGCTGATGACGATCACCTTGTTCTCAAGCAGGTTCGGCATATGTCTCTCCGGCAAATATATCCTTGAGCCCGGGGTCGAGCGCGTTGCCGACCTCGGGGCAGTGCGTCCCCGACGGGCCGTACATCACGGCGACGCAGCGGTTGCACGCGGTGCAGCCCGAAACATCGCTAGCCCCGCTCTGCCACTTCGCGATCAATGCGGGGTCGTGGATCAGCGCGCGCGCCAGCGCGATCGCATCGAACCCTTCGGCGACCGCCCGCTGCGCCCCCGCGAGCGACTGGACACCCCCCAGATAGGCGAGCTTCATCGGCGTCGAACCCAGCGCCGCCTTCAGCTTGAGCGCGGATTCCATCAGATAATTTTCGCGAAAAGGGGGTAGCTTCGGCACGCTGCGTTTCAGGATCGCAAATTGCAGCTTCGCGAGCCACCCGCCCTGCATCGCGGCCAGATCGCCATAGGGCAGTGCGCAACCGAACATCGCCCAGGTGCTTTCGATGTTGCGCCCCGCCGACAGGACCAGCATGTCCGCGCCTACCGCTTCGAGCGCGCGCGCCGTGACGATCGCGTCGTCGACCGTCGCGCCGCCCGGCACCGCATCGGTCAGATTGATCTTGGCAAGGATCGCGAGCCGCCCGCCGGTCGCCTGCTTGACCGCCGCGAGCACCTCGGCGGGAAAGCGCGCGCGGTTTGCCGCCGATCCGCCATAGCCATCCTTGCGAAAGTTCGAGAGCGGGGAGACGAACTGGTTGAGCAGATAGCCGTGCCCCATATGGATTTCGAGCGCGTCGAAACCCGCGTCTTCGGCCAGCTCGGCGGCGCGTACGAACTCGTCCGTCACCATCTCCATGTCGGCGCGCGTCATCGCACGCTGGAAAAAGCGACCCTTGAGCACCCCCATTTTGTCGATCCCGGCCGATGCCGACATCGCGCGCGGCGTCGACAGGTCGTCGATCTGGCAAAAGCTGCCGCCATGGGTGATCTGCGCCGACGCCTTGGCGCCCTCGGCATGGATCGCGTCGGTGACCGCGCGGTAATGCGGCACGCTCTCGTGGCTCAACATCCCCTGACCGGGCAGCGTGCGGCCGTCGGGCGATACCGCGAGATAGGCGAGCGTCGTCATCCCCACGCCGCCGCGTGCATAGGCGCGGTGGAGGTCGAGAAGCGCGCGGGTGGGGAAGGTCGCTTTGCTCATCATCTCGTTCGCGCCCGAACGGATGAAGCGATTGCGGAGCGTGACCGGACCGATCGTTACGGGGCTGAACGGATCGCCGCTCATGGGTTCAGGCGGCCGCGCGCATCACGGCTGCCCCGTCAGGCTCGCCGGCGCGCCGGGCAGGAAGGGCTGATAATAGCCGGCCGACCAGCCGCCATCGACCGCCAGCTCGGCGCCGCTGATATAGCTGGCGTCGTCGGAGGCGATGAACAGGCTGGCGCGCGCGATTTCCTCCGGCTCGCCGATCCGCTGGAGCGGGACGCGCTCGTAACCGACGTTGAGTGCGTCGCCCTCGAGGCCGGCGGGGTTGCCCATCTGGGTGTTCACGCCGCCGGGATGGACGGTGCAGACGCGGATGCCGCGCGGTCCGAGTTCATAGGCGAGCGATTTCGACAGTCCGCGCACCGCCCATTTGCTTGCGGTATAGGCCGACAGGCCGTTGCAGCCGCGGAGGCCATCGACCGACGAGATGTTGACGATCACGCCGCGTCCGGCCTCGGTCATTGCGCCCGCGGCATATTTGGCGCCGAGCATCGTTCCCATCACATTGATTGCGAGGACGCGCTCGATATCTTCGGCGGGCATCGCCTCGATCGGGCTGAAATGCACGATCGCGGCGTTGTTGATGAGGATATCGAGCTGGCCGAAGCGCTGGACCGTCGCGGCGACAACGCGGTCCCAGTCGGCCTCCGAGCGCACGTCGAGCTTTTCGAAAACGGCACTCTCACCGATTTCGGCGGCGGTTTCCCGTCCCTTGTCCTCGATGACGTCGCACAGCACCACCTTGGCGCCTTCGGCCGCGAACAGCCGCGCGGTCGCGGCGCCCATTCCCTGTGCCGCGCCCGTGATAATCGCAACCTTACCTGCGAGTCTTGCCACGCAATTTCTCCTGTTTTCTGTCTGGGATGCCGCCGGTCAGGCGACCTTTTGTTCGAACGGCGCCGACAAGGTGCCGCGGGTGACGTGGGTACCGTTGACGCGCTTCTGGAACTCTTCGGCGCGCGCGCGCGGGTTGTAGAATTGGCGATACCAGATGCGCAGCTTGCCGATCGGGCCGTCGCCCTGCACCGCCATCGGATTGACGCACGGTTTCTTGTTCGACCAGATTTCGAAATCCTGCGCGAAGGCGGCGCAGGCCGCGGCCTGATAGGCGCGCGCCATCGCGACATCGTCCGCCGTCGGCTCGGCGTTGGGCACCTTGACCAGCAGCGCGTGCCACACCTTTACCACCCCGTCGTCGACCGGCGTGTGCGCGATCATGATGATCGAGGGGAATTGCCCCGACATGCGCGATTGTAGAATGCCCGGCCCGGTATACCAGGTGTCGGTTTCGAGCGGCGCGTCGCCCTGGAGCGTGCGGTGCCCCGCGCGCAGCCGCTGGACGACGCGGTGGCCGTCGAAATCATTCTCGAAGACATCGACGGCGTCATTGCCGTGGACGGGTTCGAAATGGGCGCGGTCGGCCATATTGTCGAGGATTTCGACCGGATGGCTCGTAAGCTCGCCCAGCCGGTCGAGCTCCCACTTCACCCAATGCGGCTGATCATATTCCTCGAACGGCGGCAGATCATATTCGGGTTCGAGCCCTTCGGGATCGTGCCACATCCAGATGCAGCCCGCGCGCTCGATCACCGGCCAGTTTTCGAGCTTGGCCGCCGCCGGAATCCTCTGCGGCGAATAGGGGATCTGGTTGCATTTGCCGTCCGGGCCGAAGCGCCAGCCATGATAGGGGCAGCGGATCGAATCGCCCTGCACATGCTCATTGTCGCGGATCACGAAGCTCGTCTCGTTCTTCGCGAGATGCGCGCCCATGTGCGGGCAATAGGCATCGACCAGATAAACCTGCCCCGACTCGCCGCGATAGAGCACCCGGTCGCGTCCGAAAAAGCGGACGGCGAGGGGTTTCGTCCCTTCGAGTTCGGCGGCGGCGGCGATCATGAACCAGCCGCGCGGAAAGACCTGTTCGCCCAGCCCATAGTCTGCGGTTGTCGCCATTGAAAATCTCCCATCATGACCGGTTAGCGGCCAAGCATTGTCACTATGCGTTTTGAGAACTTGCGATGTCCTCGCATTTCGATAACATATCTCACTATTACCAACACTATGCAATATTCTCGGGATCAAGGAGGGTGAATATGGGTGAAGTTCGTCAATTTCCCGAGGGCGCGGCGCTGATTTTCGGCGCGACCGGCGGCATCGGCGCCGCGGTTGCCGGCGAATTTGCCGCGGCGGGAAGCGACGTCGCGATCGCGTGGCGCTCGAAACAGGCGGAAGCCGAAGCGCTGGCCGAACGCATCGAGGCGTCCGGGCGCAAGGCGAGCCTGCATCAATGCGACGTCACCGACGATGCCGGGCTGGCCGCCACGATCGCCGATGCCATCGCCGCGCATGGGCGCATCCACACTATGCTGTGGGGCGCCGGCCCGCTCGTCGCGCAGGTCCACCTCGCCGAGACGACCCCCGAACAATGGCGCCGCGCGATCGATGTCGAAGTCCACGGATTTTTCAACGCCGCGCACCATGTCATTCCGCACATGCGCGCGCACGGCGGCGGCTCGTTCGTGCACCTGGGGTCGGCGGGCGACCTGCGCTGGCCCGACAAGGACGGGCTGTCGGTCGCGCCCAAGGCCGCGAACGAGGCGCTGGTCAAAGGCATCGCGCGCGAAGAGGGGAAGCATGGCATCCGCGCCAACTCCATCCTCGTCGGCGTGATCGAGGCCGGCATGTTTCTCGAGCTTTCGAAACAGGGTGTGTTCGACGACGCGTGGACCGCCGAGGTGCACAAGAATCTGTCGCTCAAGCGTTGGGGGCGCCCCGAGGAAATCGGTCATGCCGCGGTCTTCCTTGCCTCATCCAAAGCGGCCTACATAACCGGGCAGCAGATTGCGGTTGCGGGCGGTTACGGGGTCTGAACCGGACGGTGCAGACCCCCGCCGCGCGATTACGCCGTGACGGCGTCCATCTTGAAAGCGGTCCGAAGGCCGCGGGCCGCGGTGCCCACCGCGATGTCGGCCTGCGGCAGCATGCCGAGCATGCTCGCAAAGCCGTGGATCACGCCGGGGACCTCGCTGTGGGTCACTGCGACGCCTTCCGCGGCGAGCCGCGCGGCAAAGGCGTTGCCTTCGTCGCGCAGCGGGTCATATTCGGCGGTGATCACGGTCGCCGACGGCAGGCCGGCGAGGCTCGCGGCGCGGATCGGGGCCGCCAGAGCTTCGGGCGTCCGTTCCGCGTCGCCCAGATATTGCGCCCAGAACCATTGCATCATCGCGCTGCTGAGGAGGTAGCCGGAGGAGTTTTCGCTGTGCGACGCGCGGCTGAAGTCATTGTCGATGACGGGGTAGAGGAGCAGTTGGTGCGCGATCGCGGGGCCGGCCTTGTCGCGCGCGTCGAGACAGAGCGCAGCGGACAGGTTGCCGCCGGCGCTGTCGCCGCCGATCGCGATGCGCAAGGGATCGATCCCGAGCGTGCCGGCCTGATCGATCGCCGCGGCGAGCGCCGCGCGCATCGTGTCGAGCGCCACGGGATAGCGATGCTCGGGCGACAGCGGATATTCGAGCGACAGGACAGCGACCTCGGCCGCCGACGCGAGCGCGCGGCACAGCGGGTCGTGCGTCTCGATCGTGCCGAACACCCAGCCGCCGCCGTGCATGAAGAAAAGCAGCGGCTGTGCGGTGCCGGGAGCGGGGTGGTAGAGGCGCGCGCGGACCGGACCGGCGACGGTGTCGAGCGTCAGGTCGCGCACTTCGGCGATGTCGGCCTTGAATGCCGGCATCGGCTGCTCGTCGCCCAGCCGGAAGGCGGCGGCGTCGAACGGCGGGTTCATGTACGGCAGGTTGTTGATCATATCGAGGAGCGGCACGAGAACGGGATCAACGGGCATGGCAAAGCTCTCCTGTTTGTGGGATGGAATGGATGGAAACGAGGGAATGGCGGTGAAAACGGACGGGATGAACGCGGCGTTTTCGGGCCTGCTGTCCGATTTGTTCGGCGGCCTGCTGGCCGAAACGCCGTGGGAGGATTTCCTCCGCAGCCTCGCGCTCTATCTCGACGCGAGCTATGCGACGCTGATTCTGACGATGCCGGGCGCGAGTCGGCCGGGGACGCTGGTGACGCCGGGGGGCGATCCGCAGACCGCCGAAGACTATATCGAAAGCTATTTCGTCGACGACCCGTTCAAAGGACTGCCCGAAGGCAAGGTGACCGCCTTCACCGACTTCGTGCAGGGCGACACGCGGATGAGCGATTTCTGGCGCGACTTCCTCGAGGCCGCGGGCGGCGACCAGATTTTGGGCGTCGACCTGCGCTTCGACAGCGGGTTCGAGGCGCGGCTGCGCGTGACGCGCGACAGCAGCCGCAGCGATTTCGCGGCCGCCGAGCGCGAGGCGCTGCAGGACATCGTGCCGCACCTGCGCAACGCGATTCGCCTGTTCGAACGGCTGCAGGCATCGGGCGCCGAACATGGCGTCTATCGCGGCGTCGTCGAGCAAATGGGGGTCGCGGCGATCATCCTCGACCATGACGGCAAGGTGGTCCGCGCCAATGCCGTCGCCGAGCGTTTGCTCGCCGAGGCCGACGGCGTGGTTGTCGCGGGCGGAAAGCTGCGGCTCGCGGCCGCCGATGCGCACCGCGCGCTCGAAAAGCTGCTCAAGATGCTGCGGTCGGAGGCCGATGCGGTCGCGGCGCCGCCGCAGCGCTTCCGCATCGAACGGCCGTCGGGCGGGCGCGACCTCGGCGTCGTCGCCAAGGCGGTGACGACGCCGGCTTTCATGCGCGGGGGCAAGGGCGCGGCGCTCGCGCTGTTCGTCAGCGATCCGGGGCAGGAAGCGGCCCCCGATCCCGAAGCGATCCGCGACCTGTTCCAATTGACGCGCATGGAGGCGATGCTGGCCGCGGCGCTGGCCGGCGGCGGCTCGCTGGTCGAGGCGGCCGACCGTCTCGGCATCGCGCACAATACGGCGCGCTCGCACCTGCGCTCGATCTTCGCGAAAACCGGCGCGCGCCGCCAGTCGCAGCTTGTCCATCTGCTCCATGCCGGAATGCCCGAACGCGGCGGCTCTTGACCGGAATATGATATTTTGCGTAGATGATATGAGATTCAGATACGAATATCGTATTTTAATAGACAAAGTGTCTACGTAATGCGGAAGGTTTGCGGGATGGGAGAGATGTTGGGCCAAGTGCCGGATCGCGCGACGCTGGTGGCGCGCGCATGCGAGCAGACGGGGCTTTCGGATTTCGGCGACACCTGGTTTTTCGCCAATATCGACGCGCTGATTCCGGCGCTGAACGGCGAGGCGCGATTGAGCGAAGCGGGCGTCGGCAGCGCAGCGGCGATGGTCGTGAGCGGCCTCGTCAATCGGCTGCGCCACGTCGATCTGATCAAGCGCCATCCCGAAATTCTGGACGAGACGGTCGAGGTCGCCGCGGTGGTCGTCGGACTGCCGCGCACGGGCAGCACGATGCTCCACCGCATGCTCGCCTCGGCGCCCGGGATGACCGGCACGCGCTGGTTCGAGACGCAGAATTACGCGCCCTTTCCGGGAGAGGAGCGCGGTAACCCCGAGCCGCGGCGCGCGGCGGCGCGCGGTTTCCTCGACTATATGCTCGCGACGATCCCCGACCTGATGTCGATCCACCCGATGAGCATCGACCAGCCCGACGAGGAGTTGATCATCCTCGGCCAGCTCTATTCGAGCACGATGATCGAGGGCACCTATCATGTGCCGGGCTATGCGCGCTGGCTGACCGAGAACGACCGCGTTCAATGCTACCGCGACCTCAAACAGATCCTCCAGTCGCTGCAATGGCAGGACCAGAGCCGCAAGGGCGCCAAATGGGTGCTCAAGACCCCCGGCCACCTGCTCGCGCTCGACGCGGTTATCGAGGTGTTCCCGGAGGCGAAGATCGTGATGACGCACCGCGATCCGGTCGCGACGGTGCCGAGCTATTGCAGCATGGAACACAGCCTCTACCGGATGGTCTCGGACGATGTGGATCGCGAAAGCGTCGCGCGCTTCTGGGTGCCGCGCCTTGCCGAACTGCTCGAGCGTTTCATGGCGGTGCGCGGAACGGTCGCGGGGCAGAATTTCGTCGACGTCCGCTATGCCGACCTCTTGAGCGACCCGATCGGCGAAGGCACGCGCGTGCTCGAAGCCGCGGGGATCGAGGTCACCGACGCGGTGCGCGCGGGAATGGCCGAGTGGATCGAGGCGAACAAGCGCGAGGAGCGCGCGCCGCATAAATATGCGCTTGAAGATTTCGGTCTGGTCCGCTCCGATGTCGAACAAAGTTTCGCGGCCTATCGAGCCGCCTTCCTGGAGGGGAAATAGATCATGACCGAAGCCGTCAACCTCGCCGCGATCGAGGAGATAAGACTGCTCAAGGCGCGCTATCTGCGCGCGCTCGATACCAAGGACTGGCCGCTGCTGCGCAGCCTGCTGACCGACGACATGGTCGGCGATTTCCGCGAAATGCCGGGCGGCGAGCCCGACGAGCAGTTGCTGACCACCGGCGCCGATAATTTTGTGGCGGGAGTCACCGCGGCGCTCGAAGGAGCCGCGACCGTCCACCATGTCCACAGTTTCGAAATCCGCTTCACCGGCGCGCGCGACGCCGAGGGCATCTGGGCGATGGACGATCATTTCTGGGCGGGCGAAGGAAGCGATCTTGCCGGCCGCTCGCGCCATGGCTTCGGACATTATCATGATTGCTACCGCAAGGCGCGCGGCCGCTGGCTGATCGCGAAGACGCGGCTCAGCCGCATCCGCGTCGAGCGCGAATGACGCCGTCCAACGCTCATTCGGGCATCGGAGGATAGCTGGACAGAAAGCCGGCATCGGCGATCAGCGACTGTCCGTTGATTCCGCCCGAACGCGGGCTGGCAAGGAACAGCGCGACCTCGGCAATATGCTGCGGCAGCAGCACGCCATCGGCACCGGGAAGCGCCAGCGCGTCGGCGGGCTGAATCGGCGCCGATTCGTTTACGCCGAGGATCGTGGTCGCGACCGGCCCGGGGCAGATCGCGTTGACGCGCAGCCCGCGCCGCGCGAAGCTCTGTGAGGCCGAGCGCACCGCGCCGATCACGCCGTGCTTGGCGGCGCTGTAGGCCGCGGCGACGTTGAGGCCGATGACGCCCGAGGTTGAGGCGGTAACCACGGCAGCGCCGCCCGGCTCGAGCGCGGGCAGCGCCGCCTGCAGGCCGAGAAACGCACCCTTCAGGTTGATCGCGATCATGCTGTCGAACGTCGCAGCGTCGGACTCGTCGAAGCCGGTCTGTGCATAGGCGCCGGCGTTGAGGAAGGCCGCGTCGAGGCGTCCGAAATCCTGCTTCGCCGCTGCGACCATCGCGTCATTGTCGGCCGCGCTGCTGACGTCGCAGCGGATCGCGCGCGCACGGCCGCCGGCGGCGCGAATCTTTTCGGCGATCGCTTCGGCGCCGGCCTCGTTGATGTCGGCGACGACAACCGCGGCGCCCTCTTCGGCGAAGCGAAGCGACGCCGCGACGCCTATCCCCGAAGCGCCGCCGGTCACCAGCGCGACCTTGCCGTCGAACATGCCCATCGCAATTCCTCTTCCTGCCCAATGTCGCACCTTGCCTAGCATCGGCGGCGCGGCGCGAATTGATCCAATTGGACGAGGAACGGGGCCCTTCCGCCGCCCTATGCACGCCGAAAAGCAGACGGCGGAGAGGAACGCGGGCCATGAAATTCTCGATCATTTACGAAGCGCAGATGGTGGACACCTCGCGCGAAAACGAGGCGCGCTGCTTCCACGAGATTATCGAGCAGGCGGTGCTCGCCGAGGAGATGGGCTTCGACACCGTGTGGGCGGTCGAGCACACTGCGCTCACCCAATATGCGCATATGTCGGCGCCCGAGACCTTTCTCGCCTTCCTCGCCGGCAAGACGACGCGGCTCGGCATCGGGCACGGTGTCGTCTGCCTGCCGCCCGCGATGAACCATCCGGTCAAGGTCGCCGAGCGGATCGCGACGCTCGACATATTGTCGAACGGCCGTGTCCATTTCGGCATGGGCAAGGGCGGCACCCAGCAGGAAGCGGGCACCTTCGGCTACGACCTCGCCGAACTCCAGCCTATGATCGACGAGAGCATGTATCTGATCCCGAAGATCATGGTGCAGGATGAGATCGAGCATGACGGCACCCACATCCGCATCCCGCGCCGCCCAATCCATCCCAAGCCGTATCAGGATCCGCACCCGCCGCTCTATATGGCGTGCACGCGTGCCGACGCGCTGACGACCGCGGGCGCGCGCGGCATCGGCGCGCTGGTGCTGGGCTTCGCCGGACCCGACGACATCGCGAGCAAGAATGCGATCTATCGCGCCGCTTGGGCGAACCGCAAAGCCGAGGACCAGGTCGGTTTCCGGCCGACCGAGCATCTCGCCGCGCTCTGCCCGGCGCTCGTGCTCGACGACCGCGAGAAAGCGCGCAAGATCGGCTTGCGCGGCCAGCGCTTCTTCGTCGAGTCGCTCGGTTACTGGTATCAAGGCGGGCCCAAGCCGGCCGTCGAGGACCTGTCGGGCGACGAGCAGGCGGCGATCTTGCAGCAGGAGAAGGCGGCGGTCGTCGCCTATCTGTCCGAGGAAAAGATCACGATCGGTTCCGAGCATACCGGCGCCTATGAGGAGGTGCAGGACGCTTATGGAACGGCCGAGGACTGCACCCGCTACGTCCAGCGGCTGTTCGATGCCGGCGCCGACGAAATCCTCTTCCTCTTCCAGATGGGTGCGGTACCGCACGAGGCGATCCTCGAAACGATCCGCAACATCGGAACGCATGTGATCCCGCATTTCCGCAAGCAGACCGCGCAGGCGGCCGAATAGGGAGGCGCGATGCGCGCGATGATCATCAACGGATTCGGCGGGGCGGACGTGCTGCAGCGGGGTGAGTTGCCCGTGCCCGCACCCGGGCCGGGCGAAGTCCTAGTCCGCGTCGTGTGCGCGGGCGTGAACCCCGCCGACTGGAAGACGCGTGAGGGCAAGCTGTCGGCCTATATCGACTATCATTTCCCCTTCGTGCTTGGCTTCGATCTTGCGGGCCTCGTCGAGACGGTGGGCGAAGGCGTCGACGCGTTCCTGCCCGGCGACCGCGTCTTCGGCATGTCGCGGCAAGGGCAGGGTCTCGACGGCTCCTATGCCGAATATTGCATCGCCGACGCCGCCTTCCTCGCGCCGTTGCCGCTGGCGTGGAGCTTCGCGCAGGCGGCGGCGTTGCCGGTCGCAGGGACGACCGCCTATGGCGGGATCGTCGACGCCGGCGAACTCCGTGCGGGCCAGTCGGTGCTGATCAACGGCGGCGCGGGCGGGGTCGGCAGCATCGGTATCCAAGTGGCGAAAGCGCTCGGTGCGCGTGTCGCGGTTACCTGCGGCGCGGCCAACCGCGATTATGTCGAAGGCCTCGGCGCCGAGATCGCGATCGACTATCGCGGCGGCGACGTCGCGAGCAAGCTTCGCACGTGGGCGCCGGGCGGGGTCGATCTGGTGCTCGATGCGGTCGGGCTTGATACGCTGCTCCCGGCGGCGCTCGATATCGTCGCGCCGGGCGGACGCTATGTCGAGATCGAGACGCTGATATCGCGCGCGGGCGACGAACTGGTCGCCGAGGCGGCAAAGCGCGACATCCGCATCCTGTCGAACATGGTCGCGGTCGCCCGGCTGCCTGAACATCTGACGGGGCTCGCCGCGCTTTGTGCGTCGGGGAACGTAAAGCCTCCGGCGATCGAGACGATGCCGCTCGACGAAGCCGCAGACGCGCACCGCCGCGTCGAGGCGCAGCACGTCCGCGGCAAGATCATCCTCGACGTGGCCGATCATGACAAGCGTTGAGCGGCGTTCGATTCAGGCGATCGACGAGATCGTCGCGAAGCCCGGCGAGGGCAAGGCGTTGCTGGAGGACTATCTCGCGCGTTATGCGCCCGGCGCGCGCGAGCGCGGCATGATGCTCGAACAAATCCTCGTCAGCCCGCCGATGTGGCTGGACGACCAGTCCAATACGCTGACCTTCCGCTGGTCGCTCGCCGGTGCGGGGGCGTGGTGGCAAATGCGCTTCGTCGGCGGCAATGATCCCGCGGTCGCTGCCTGGTGGGCCGAGGTCGATACGCGCGCGGTGAGCCGCCGCCGCTTCTTCGCAGCCGCGCCCGGCGACATCGAAAGCCTCTGCGATGTTTAAGCTGACCCGTCTCGTCACGCTCGCCGACCCCGCGCGGCTGGCGCTGCTCGCGGACGAACTGCGCGCGCTCGCAAGGACGCATGCGGCATATCGCACCCTCGTCGCACCAACGCTGCCGGGCAGCCATTTCGGCGGCGACCTGCTCGCGCATTTTGCGTTCGACAGCGCCGGGCAGCGTGACGCTCTCGGCGCGGCGCTGGGACCGCTGCTCGCCGGAGATGAGGTCGACGGCGCCGACTATCAGGGCTCGCCGGACGGCAAGCAAGCTCCCGGCCTCGCGAACGGCGTCTACCGCGTGCTGCTGCTCAGCGTCGACGAAGGCCGCGCGCCCGAGACCATTGCGCAGTTCGAAGCCGAAACGCGGATGATGCCGCATTACATCCCTGCGATCCGCAACTGGCAGCTCAGCCGCGCCGGTGCCGCCGTCGGAGAGCGCCGATGGACGCACGTTTGGGAGCAGGAATATGCCGACGCGGGCGGGCTGATGGGCCCCTATATGATGCACCCCTATCATTGGGCGCGGATCGACCGCTGGTTCGATCCCGAATGCCCCGACCGCATCGTCGATGCGCGGCTGTGCCACAGCTTTTGCGCGCTTGAGGCGTCGATCCTTTAGGGTGATAAGCGCCCGATGACGGCAGCCGAGCCCCTGCACATGCAAAGCGCCTATCTGGTCGAGGCGCTGAAGCGTGTGTTGAAGGAGCGCGGGCTGACCTATGCCGATGTCGCGAGCGCGCTCGGCATCAGCCATGCGAGCGTCCGCCGCACCTTTGCGCAGCAGAGCTTCACGCTCGCGCGGATCGACGAGATTTGCGAGATCGCGGGCATCGACTTCCTCGCACTCGCGCGCATGGCCGACGAGATGCGGCCCGCGATGCCGGCGATGCTGACCGACGCGCAGGAACAGGCGCTGGTCGACGAGCCGCTCGCGCTTTTCTGCTTTCACCTCGCGCTCGGCGGCTGGACGGTCGAACGGATCGAGGCCGATTATGGCATCGACCAGACGCAGCTGATCCCCGCGCTGCTCAAGCTCGAGCGGATCGGGCTGATTCAGCTCCTCCCCGGCAATATCATCCGGCTGATGACCGCGCGCAGCATCGGCTGGCGGCGCGGCGGCCCGATGCGGCGCTTCTTCGACCGGCGGGTGAAGGAGGAGTTTCTGCTATATGATTTCTCGACGCCGGGATCGATCTGGGAGTTCGAGATCGGCGAGTTGTCGGAGGCATCGCGCGCGCTGCTCGAACGCCGGCTCGCGAGCCTGTTCCGCGAGGTCCGCGACCTGATCGCGCGCGACGCGCCGCTGCCGCCCGCGGTCAAGACCAACGTCGGGCTGCTCATCGCCTCGACCCCGATCCCGCTGCCGATGGTCGCGCGCGATGTCGGGTCGGGGTCGCTCGGCACCGACAAGCGCGTCAAGCGATCCTCGAAGGATTGAAATTCGCTACTCAAGTGCGACGCGCTCGGCGATGCACCGTCCGCGCGCAATGATCCCTCCTGTTCGGCCGCGCAGACGGCGTCGAGAGGAGAATCAGCATGTCGGCAATCGCGATGAAGCCGCCCGCGATGGACGGAGGAATGCCGTTCCTCGGCCACCTCACCAGCTTCTTCAAGGACCCCGTGGGCCTGCTGCGCAGGGGCTATCAGGAGCACGGCCCGATCTATTCCTTCCGCATGGGCGGGCGGAACATGGTCGTGATGCTGGGCCCCGACAACAATCGCTTCATCTTTCAGGAAACCGACAAACTGCTGTCGATCCGCGAATCGATGCCCTTCTTCCACAAGATGTTCTCGCCAGATTTTTATTCCTTCGCCGAGATGGAGGAATATCTGAACCAGCGCGCGGTGATCATGCCGCGCTTCAAGGCGTCGGCGATGAAGCAATATGTGCCGGTGATGGCCGAAGAGGCGATGGCGCTTTGTCACCGGCTCGGCGACAGCGGCGAGTTCGATCTCATCCAGACGCTGGGGCCCGTGGTGATGGACATCGCGGCGCACAGCTTCATGGGGCGCGATTTCAAGCAGAAGCTGGGCCATGAATTCTTCGAACTGTTCCGCGACTTTTCGGGCGGGATGGAATTCGTGCTGCCGCTCTGGCTCCCGACCAAGAAAATGCGTCGCAGCCAGGCCGCCAAGAAAAAGCTCCACCGCATCCTCGGCGACTGGATCAAGCAGCGGCGCGCGCACCCGGTCGAGCCCGCCGACTTCTTTCAGGACATGGTGGCGTCGACCTATCCCGACGGCCGTCCGATTCCCGACGAACTGATCATCCACATGATCCTGCTGCTCGTCTGGGCGGGGCATGAAACGACCGCCGGACAGGTCAGCTGGGCGATGATCGATATCCTCCAAAACCGCGACTATCAGCAGGTGCTGCGCGAAGAGATCGCGGCGATATTGGGTGCGGCATCGGGCGCCGACCTCAGCTGGGAACAGGCGATCGCGATGCAGAAGATGGATCTCACGCTGCGCGAGACCGAGCGCCTGCACCCCGTCGCCTTCACGATGATCCGGAAGGCGGCGGCCGATTTCGAGCGCGATGGTTACCAGGTCCGCGCAGGCGACTGGATCTTGCTCGCGCCGTCGGTCAGCCACCGGATGAGCGAGATTTTCGACCGGCCCGACGATTATGATCCCGAACGGTTCAACACCGAACGCGCCGATGCCAAGGTCGAATCGAACAGCCTGATCGGCTTCGGCGGCGGCATGCACCGCTGCGCCGGCGTCAATTTCGCGCGAATGGAGATGAAGGCGCTGATCGCCATCCTGCTCCAGCGTTACGACATGGAATTGATCGACACGCCGCGCCCGATCGCCGGTGCAGGCACCTATTGGCCCGAACAGCCGTGCCGGGTGCGCTACAAGCGGCGGGTCGCCGCCGAGCGTGCGCCGGCCGACCTCGATGCACTGGCGGCGGCGGCGGGCTGTCCGGCGCACGCGAAGGGCCACAATTGATGGCTCGCGTCACCTATATCCAGCCCGACGGCAGCGAAAAGACATGCACCAATTTCGAGGGCATGGCGGTGATGCACCTCGCCATCGGCAATCTCGTCGACGGGATCGACGCGCTGTGTGGCGGCGTGCGCCAGTGCGGCACCTGCCACGTCTATGTCGACGAGGATTGGGCAGCGCGCGTCGGTCCGCCGGGCGGTGACGAGGCCGAGATGCTCGAGGCGCTTGCCGATTTTATCGAGGTCAAGCCGACCAGCCGATTGAGCTGCCAGATCCATATCACCGAGGAACTGGACGGGCTTCGGGTCCATATCCCGAAAGAACAGCCGGGAATTTGAACGACTTGCCATGAGGGTACTCCTTGGGTGACCTGGGGCGGCTCTGCCGCCCCTTTTTTCGTTCGCGCACCTACCACCAAAAGGGGGTAGGGAATTAACCTCTTGCGTAGTTATATGTTGATCATATTACGCATGTCGTGATATTCGACCCGTAAATTGCGCATCATACGCCGCAATGGACAGAAAGAGGGATGGGATTGATGAAGCATCGCACATATTGCCGCGCGCAAATCGCCGCCATCGCGCTCATCGCGCCCTGGATGACGAGCGCCGCGCACGCGCAAGAGGCCGCGCCCGCCGCGGAAGAGACCACGACCGAAGGTCTCGACGAGATCATCGTCACCGCCCAGAAGCGTTCCGAAAGCCTTCAGGACACGCCGCTCGCAATCAGTGCGATCAACTCCGAAATGATCGAGCAGCGCGGCATCACCAGCGTCGCCGCGCTCGGCAGCGCGGCCCCCAACCTGATCATCACCGAAACGCCGTCGGCGACGGCCAATCCCTCGATCTCGATCCGCGGTATCGTCGACAACGACCCGATCCTGACCGCCGACCCCGCGGTGGGCCTTTATGTCGACGGCGTCATCGTCGGCCGGTCGGCGGGCGCATTGTTCGACATGATGGATCTTGAGCGCGTCGAGGTCCTGCGCGGGCCGCAGGGCACACTTTATGGCCGCAACACCACCGGCGGCGCGGTCAATCTGATCTCGGCCAAGCCGTCGAAGGATTTCGGCGGGCGCCTGCAGGTCGGCTATGGCAGCTTCGACGAATATATGGTGAAGGCGCTGATCGACACCGGCGAACTCGGCGACACCGGCCTCGCGCTCAAGCTCGGTTATTATCACAGCCAGCGCAACGGGACGGTCGACAATCTGCTCGAGCCGTCGGACAAGCGCGATCCGGGTGCACGCAACACCGACGCGGTTCGCGCCGCGGTGCGTTTCGACAAGGGCAACGGCTTTACCGTCGACTATGTCTTCGATTCGAGCGACCGGAACGGCCGCGCCAACGCGTTCCAGTTGCGCGCGATCCGCCCCGATATTCTCGAATATCTGAACTTCTCGCCCGCGTTCGGCGGGACGGCGCCGCAGGTGTCGCAGGACCGGCTGTCGCAGATCCGCCTCGATCGCGACGGCAATGCCCATGACAAGGTGCAGGGCCATTCGTTGACGCTCAATCTGGAGATCGGCGACGCGACGCTGCGCTCGATCACCGGCTATCGCAAATGGGACAATCGGAGCGACAGTTCGGATCTCGACGGCAACGGCGGCCTCGTCGGCTTCCTCGTCAGCCCCGCGATCCTTGTGCCGCCCAACGCCTTCATTCCGCAGGGAGTGGGCCCGATCGATCTGTTCAGCACCCGCAACGAACGGCATCAGCGGCAGTTTTCACAGGAATTCAACCTGATCGGGTCGATCGGCGACGAGTTCGACTATGTGCTCGGCGCCTATTATTTCCGCGAGCGCGCGACCGAGATCAATCCGCAGAGCTTTACGCTCGTTCTCCCGTCGCCGGTGCCGATCCCGATCGCGCCGGGGGTCGATCTGAACAGCTTCGGCGTCAACCTCGAAACCCTGCTGTCCTATCGCCACGTCTCGCGCTCGATGGCGGCGTTCAGCCAGCTCACCTGGAAGCCGGCCGCGCTCGACAGCCGGCTCAGCATCACCGGCGGTATTCGTTACACCGAAGACAAAAAGCATCTGATCCAGTCGGCGCCGGTGCCGCCCGCGCCGCGCGACCTGACGCGTAAGTTCAACCGGCTCAACTGGCTCGCGAACATCTCCTACGACTGGAGCGATGACATCATGACCTATGTCCGTGCCAGCACGGGCTATAAGGCGGGCGGCTTCAACGCGCGCGCGGCCGACAACAATGGTTTCAATCCCGAGGATCTCGTCTCCTACGAGGTCGGAATCAAGAGCGAGTTGTTCGATCGGCGGCTGCGGCTCAACCTTGCCGCTTTCCACGCGATCTACGACGATCTGCAGGTACAGCAATTCCTTGCCGGAACCGGCGGGGCGGCGAGCACGACCGTCAATGCTGCGAAGGCCACCTATACGGGGATAGAGGGCGAGATTCTGGCGCAGATTGCCGACGGCTTCACCGTCGATGCGTCGTTCGGCTATACCGACCGCAAATATAAGAATTTCACCTTCGTCGACCCGATGACCGGGGTTGCCACCGATATTTCCGATGTTGCGAAGTTCCAATATTCGGCGGCGACGACCGCCAATCTTGGCGCGCAATATGAGACCGAACTCGGCAATTTCGGCGAGCTGGTTGCGCGCGCCGACTGGAACTATCGCAGCAAGATCTACTGGCACCCGGTCAACCCGTATAATGAGGAAATCTCCGATGGCGGCGTGGGATTGCTCAACGCCCGGCTCTCGATTTCCGGCATTGCGGTGGGCGGCGCGCGGGCTTCGATCGCGGTGTGGGGCAAGAATCTGACCAAGGAGGATTATCTGCTCTCGGGGATCGACTTCGGCTCGCTGGGCTTCGCCGGTGTGATGTACGGCGATCCGCGCAGCTTCGGCGTCGAGCTGGGGTTCAAATTCTGAACTGAGCTATCCTCTCTGGGACACTCAAGAACAACTGAGCCGGATACCGTCGAGAGCGGTATCCGGCTTTATTTTTTGATCGAGAGCGAGACGTGCGACGCGCGCGTGCGATGGCTCAGGAAGCGGCCTTGCGTTCGCGGTGCAGCGCTTCGGCGCGCGCCTTGAGCGCGGCAGCGGTGTCGTCGAAGGCGCGCTTCACCCACGGGCCGCAGAAGCGCATGACGTGAATGCCATTGGGGCCGAGGAACGCGTCGGTCGAGTGATAGGCGCATGATGCGTCGCCGAGCGCCTCGATGATCTGGTCGCGCCGCGCGGGATAGGGCCAGGCATCGTCGTGCGGCAGTTCCCACGACAGCAGCCGTTCGGGCTCGAACGCGCAAACATATTCGCAATTGGGAAAGACCGCACCGGACTCGGTATAGCTTTGGAGCGTCATATGCACCGGCGCGCCCATGTCGAGCGTCGATTCGGCGGCGATGCAAAAGGGATTCCATTCGCCGTAGCGCGGAAGGTCGACCAATATCTCCCAGACAATCGCGGCGGGAGCGGCGATCTCGACGCGGTCCGAGCGGACGATGGCGTCGGGATCGAGCCGGGTCAGCGATTCATCGACGTTACGCATGTATGTCCTTTCGGTTTTCGGGGTTTCAGCGCGCGAACGGCCGGATATCGAACTGGCTGGTCGGGATGCAGTCGATCCGGTCGAAATCGATGAAGCGCGCGCAGCTTTCCATCATCAGTCGCTGATTTTCGGCGAGGCGCGCGGGGTCGCCCGCTGCGTCGAAATAGACCGCTTCGTCAGTCAGCGCGGCGGCAGGGAAACATTCCTCGACCATCGCGGCATAAGCGGGGGCGCCATAGCTCAGCGGACGTATGATCAGATTCTGGACATATTCGAAGTTGCTTTGCGTATCGACCGCCACCGCCGAATGCTGACGCTGCCACGCGTCGCGCCAGCCATCGTGGCTCAGCCGCGGCGGCAGGCCCAGAAACACGATCTGGGAAAAGCCCTCGGTGCGCATGCCGGGCATAGGCGGGTGCTGGGTGTTGGCGATGATAGTCGATTCGCTGACGAGCCAGGCGGCATGGCGCGGCGCGGCGTCCGCGATGATCGCATCGGCGGCGGCGCGTTCGGGGTCGTTCGCGCTCGGCAGCCAGAGCTGGATCACGGCGTCCATCTGCGGGCGCGTCGAGGTCATGCGCGGCGAACTGCCGGCGCTGACGCTGTCGTCCTGCACATTGACGCGCACCGCATGGGCCAGTTCGCCGAGCCGCTCGGCGAGACCGCCGAGCAGGCGTTCATTGAAGCGCGCATCGTCCTCGGCCGGGTCCTTCCACAACGCGTAAATGATCTTTTCCATGGAAGCTCCCTCAGGCTGCGAAGTCGAAGATGGTGACGGGATTGCTGCCGTCCCAATCGCGCGCGGCGGCGATCCCGGCCACGAAGCCCTCGCGGATCATCGGCGTCGCCTCGATCAGCTCGAGCAGGATCGCGGGTTCTTCGGGCGCTTCGAAATAGGCGACACGCGTTGCGCCGCCGCCGCTCTCGGCGCTGAAGACGGGGGCGAGGCCGGCGGCCGCGGCATCGGTCGCGGCGGAGGCGACATCGTCGACCAGCCAGGCGACATGGTGCATGCCCACGCGCACGCGGCCGCCCGCGTCATGATAGGGTGAGGGGCCGTTGCCGTGCGGCGCGATCAGCTCGATCTGGGTCTCGCCCTGCCAGGCCAGCCCGACATCGATGCGGATCGTCGCGGGCGCACCACGATAGAGGCCGTCGAGCGTGACGTTGCGATAGACGGTCCAGGGGCCGATGCCTGCGAGGCGGCGCCATTGGTCGATCGCGCGATCGAGATCCTCGGTCAGCCATGCGATCTGGCTGATCGGCCCGTGGTCCGCGATTGTCTGTGCCCTCTCCATCCTCGGCGCGTTCCTTGTTCTGTACGTTGCGTTTACGGCGTCTCCGGTGCCGCCCACGGGTCGGGAAGCCCCGGATCGGTGCTGCGGATGACGTGCTTGAGCAGATGCTTGAGCAGTGCGGTTTCATTCTCGTCGAAAGCGCCGAGCGCATCTTCCTCGGCCGCCTTGGCGGCAGCGGCGAGTTCGACAAGCGTGCGGCGGCCGGTCTCGGTCAGCCAGAGCCGGTCGGCCGGATCGGTCCGGACGATATCGCGCGCCGCGAGCGACGTAATGCGATCGGAGCTGATGTGCGCGCCGGTATAGCCGATCACGCCGTCGATCTCGGCCGCGGTGCGTCCGTCGTTGATCCCGAGCACGCTCAGGATGAAATGATCGGTGGCGTCGAGATCATGTTCGGTCAGGCTGTCGCGCATCCGCCCGTAGAGCTGAAAATGCGCGCGGCCGAGCAGATAGCCGAGGAAATCCTCACCAAAGCTGCCGGTGCGCTGCGCGCCGGGGTCGCAGGCGGTGAGCGTCGCGGCCCTGCGTGCAGCCATCGCGTAGCGGCCGCCATGGAACAGCAGCGGCGCGCGGTCCTCATGATCGAAGGCGATCACTTCGCCGACGAAGATGATATGGTCGCCGCCCTCATATTGATAGGCAGTGCGGCACTGGAACCGCGCGGTGCAACCGGTCAGCAGCGGCAAGTCGCCTTCGCCGCGTTCGACCTCGACGCCCGCAAATTTGTCGGCGCCGCGCTTGGCGAAGCCGTTGGAGAGCGCCTCCTGATCGGCGGCGAGGATATGCACCGCGAAATGTGACGCACCCCGAAAAGCCTCCATGTTCTGCGACGTGCGCGCGAGGCTCCACAGCACCATCGGCGGATCGAGCGAGACCGAGTTGAAGCTGTTCGCGGTAAACCCGCAATCCGCACCCGTGCCGTCGCGCGTCGTAACGATCGTCACCCCGGTCGCGAACGCGCCGAGCGCGCCGCGAAAGGCAATGGCATCGGGGTTGGCGGCCATGGTCATCTTGCTCCTCATCCGGCCGCGTCTGGTGGGCGGGTATGACAGGAGATTATCGCCCGACCCCGGCCGCGCATCGCTCAATTGGACTAGATAATGAGGCTCCGGCGCGCGCGCCGCCACTCCCCTTTGGGGCGTGTTAGCCGAGAACGGCGACGCTGCGCAGGATCAGGCGGACAAGGTCGGCCTGCCGGCTGACCCCGGTCTTGCTGAGGATCGTCTTGCAATAGCTGCGCACCGTATTTTCGGTCAGCTCCAGCCTTGCGGCCGCTTCGGCGAGGCTGAGCCCGGTTGCGAGCAGCGCCGCCAGATGCGCTTCGGACGGCGTGAGGTCGAAGATCTGGCTGACCAGCCGTTCGACCGGCTGGTTGTTGTCGAGCCCCGAAACATAGACCACTGCGGCGGGGCCCGCCTCGTTGCTGTAGCGTGAGGGGGTTTCGATCGTGCGCACGAGGACCCCCAGATGCCGGTCGATATCGGCCTCGACGCGCAGCCCCTCGGCGAAGCTGCCGCCGTCGCGCCGCGCCGCGATCGCTTTGCCGATCAGCTGCTGAAGCTGGGCATTGCCCGCCTTGCTCGCGAGCACCAGCCGGTCGTCGGCGGCGCGCACCGCGCTGTTCGATTTGACCAGCGCGCGGCCGGCGCTGTTGGTGCGCAGGACGCGGCCCGCGCCGTCGAGGATGAAGGTGCAGAGCGTCAGCCGGTCGAGCGTGTCGATCATCACCTGAAGCTCGGTCTCGTCGCGGCGGATGCGCGAGAAGAGCGCGAGCGACTGTTCGAGATGCGGGCGTAGCGCGAGCAGCACCTGCTTGTCGTCGTCGGTGAAATCCGCTTCGTCGGGGCCGTTGGTCAAGCCGACGTTGCCCTCCCACCCGCCGGGTTCGGAGATATACATGCCGAGCTGATATTCGATGCCATAGGGCTGCAAAATCTCGCGATAGAAGCGATTGGCACGAAGATCGTCGGGCGAAATAACCTCGCTCAGCCGGTAGATGTCGCCGGCCTTGGTCAAGGCGTTGCGCAGCGGATCGAGATCGCCGAGTTCGGCATGGACCGCGTGAATCCGGCGCGCCTCGCGCTCGTCGATCACGGGCGCCGGTCCCCAGATGATCAGCGGCGGCGTGCCCTGGCGGCTGAGGCGCAGGGTGATTGCGGCGCTGGCGCAGCGCATCCGCCGGCTCAGCGCTTCGAGGAAGCCGAGCCATGGCGTCGCTTCGAGCGGCCCGCGATAGAGCAGGGTCACCAGTTCGTCGACGTCGGCCAGAGGTTTTCCGATCCGCATTCCGGCTTTGCTTCCTGTTCGCGTCGCTGCACTGATATTAGGGGAGTCGGCCCCCGGTCGGCAATGAACCGTCCGGGCCGGGGCGGCAAGGGGTGGCGATCCGATCATGCTCCCCCCGAATAGGGGTTGTCGCCGTCCCGCCCGCGCGTAACGCAGCGAGAAGCAATCGACCGGGCGGATGGACGGGATCCATGAGCGCCCGGCGCAGGAGATGATCTGCCGTGGCCGACGCGAAGTTCACGATACCCCACAGAATATTCGCCGCGGCGCGCACGCATGGCGACGCCGTCGCGATCCGGGGCGAGGACGGAACCGAGGTCCGTTATCGCGACCTCGAACCGCTGGTGCGCGCGGCGGCCAAGGGCTTTATCGCGGCGGGGGTCGCCCAGGGGGACCGGATCGCGATCTGGGCGCCCAATGCGACGGGTTGGATCATCGCCGCCCTCGGTGCGCAGACGGCGGGCGCCGCGATCGTGCCGCTCAACACGCGGCTGAAGGGGCGCGAGGCGGGCTATATCCTGCGCACCAGCGGGGCGCGGCTGCTGCTTACCGTTTCCGATTTTCTCGGCACCGCCTATCCGCAATTGCTCGCGGGCGAGGATCTGCCCGATCTGCGCGGCATCGTGTTGATCGAGGGTGACGAGGGCGGCACGCCCTGGCGGGCCTTCCTCGATCGCGGCGCCGCGCTTTCGGATGCCGCGGTCGATGCGCGCCTGGATGCGCTGGGC
Organism: Sphingopyxis sp. SE2; assembly: GCF_032227185.1. Classification (NCBI taxonomy): domain Bacteria; kingdom Pseudomonadati; phylum Pseudomonadota; class Alphaproteobacteria; order Sphingomonadales; family Sphingopyxidaceae; genus Sphingopyxis; species Sphingopyxis sp. SE2. The sequence continues at coordinate 24,495 of NZ_JAPMXW010000001.1, forward strand.
GAGGATCAGGTCTGCGACATCCTCTTCACCTCGGGCACCACGGGCAATCCCAAGGGCGCGGTGACGACGCACGGCCAGAATGTCCGGCTCTATCTCGCCTATGGCGAAACGCTAACCTATGGGCCGGGCGACAATTTCCTGATCATCAATCCCTTTTTTCACAGCTTCGGCTACAAGGCGGGCTGGCTCGTGGCGCTGATGCGCGGCGTGACCGTATTGCCCCATGCGGTGTTCGAAACCGAGCGGGTGCTCCAACGGATCGAGCGTGAGAAAGTGACGCTGCTCCCGGGGCCGCCGACCATCTATCAGAGCCTGCTCGCCGGGCCGTATAAGAGGTTCGACATTGCGTCGCTGCGCGTCGCGATCACCGGCGCGGCGTCGGTGCCGGTTACGCTGATCGAGGAGATGCGCGCCAAGCTCGGCATCGATGTCGTGCTCACCGCCTATGGCCTCACCGAAACCTGCGGTGTCGTGACGATGTGCGGCGCGGGCGACGACGCCGCGACGATCGCCAACACCGCCGGCCGGCCGCTGGGTGGGATCGAGGTCAGGCTGGTCGACGAGGGGGGCGAGGCCGTGGCGCCGGGCGAAGCGGGCGAACTGCTCGTGCGCGGGCCCAATGTGATGCGCGGCTATTTCAACGATCCGGCGGCGACCGCGGCGGCGATCGACGGCGAAGGGTGGCTGCGCACCGGCGACATCGCGGTGCAGGACGCGCGCGGCAATGTGAAGATCACCGACCGTGCGAAGGACATCTTCATCGTCGGCGGCTTCAACGCTTATCCGGCGGAGATCGAGGGTCTGCTCGCGGCGCACCCCGCGGTGATGCAGTCGGCGGTGATCGGCGTAACCGACGAACGGCTGGGCGAAGTGCCGATGGCCTTCGTCGTGCTGCGCCCCGGCGCGAGCGCGACGCCCGAGGAGATCATCGCCTGGTGCCGCGAGAATATGGCGAATTACAAGGTGCCGCGGCGCGTTGAAATATGCGACGCGCTGCCGATGAATGCGTCGGGCAAGGTGCAGAAGTTTCTTTTGCGGGGGTGATCGGCGTTGGCCGGTTGCGATCGGTAACGGACCGATAATCCTCCCTGTGGCGCAGCCATGGGGAGGTGGCAGCGCGAAGCGCTGACGGAGGGGCTATTAGGCACCGTCGCGGCCCCTCCACCGCCGCCTACTGCGGCGGTCCCCCTCCCCATCGCTGCGCGACAGGGAGGACTGGGAACGTCCGCTGCCCAATCCAAAACTGACTCACGTCTCCGGATAGAATCGGCTGATCGTATCGACCACACAGGCGGGCTTCTCGGTGCCCTCGATCTCCACCGTCACGCGCACCACCGCCTGCACACCGCCCTTGGCCTCTTCGGCCTTGACCAACTCGCCGATGCCGCGGATGCGCGCGCCCGAACGCACCGGGTTCAGGAAGCGCAGATTGTCGGTGCCGATGTTGACCCCCATCGACACACCGCGCACCTCGACCAGTTCGGGGAGAAAGCGGTTGACGAGGCTCATCGTGAGGTAACCGTGTGCGATCGTACTCCCGAAGGGCCCGTCTTTCGCGCGCTCGGGGTCGACGTGAATCCACTGGTGATCGTCGGTCGCCTGCGCGAACAGGTCGATGCGATCCTGCTCGATCGTCACCCACTCGCTCGGACCGAATTGATCGCCCACTGCTGCGAGCAGCGCCGCAGGGGTGTCGAAGACGCGTGCGCTCATGCCTGCTGGCTCGACACCGACACGACTTCGCCGGCCATGTAGGAGGAGAGGTCGCTCGCGAGGAAGAGCATGACGTTCGCGACCTCCCATGGCTCGGCATAGCGGCCGAAGGCCTCTTTCTCGGTCAGCTCCTCGAGCAGGCCCGGCGGGGTGACCTTCGACAGCGAAGCGTGCATAGCGAGGCTCGGTGACACGGCATTGATGCGCACGCCTTGCTCGGCCGCCTCGAGCGCCGAGCAGCGCGTGAAGGCCATCACCCCCGCTTTCGCCGCGGCATAATGCGCCTGCAATTTCTGCGCGCGCCAGCCGAGCACCGAAGCGTTGTTGACGATCGCGCCCTTCTGCCGCTGGTACATGTGGGGCAGGATCGCGCGCGTCATGCGGAAGACGCTGGTGAGCGTGACGTCGAGCACCTTGTGCCACTGGTCGTCGGTCATCTCGACAACCGAAGTCGCGCCGCCAAGGCCGGCGTTGTTGATGAGGACATCGATATGGTCCATGCCCGCGATCGCCGCGGCGACGAGCGCTTGCACCTGTTCTTCATTGGTGACGTCGCAGGCGAGCGTGCCGGGGCGGGCGAAGCCTAGCCCTTCGATCCGGTCGGCGGTCTCGCCGAGACGGCGTTCGTGCATGTCGGAGAGGAAAAGGCTCGCGCCTTCTTCCGCCGCGCGCTGCGCGACCGCGCCGCCGATGCCGCTGCCCGCGGCGGCGGTGATCAGCACGGTCTTGCCCTTAAGCAGGCCGGTGGAGGTGGGATAGTCGGGGGCCGGTCGTGCCACGGTCTCGCTTCCTTTAATTGAGGTCGCCGCGCGGCTCGCGCGGCAGGCCGAGCGCGCGCTCGGCGATGATGTTGCGCTGTATCTCGTTCGTGCCGCCATAGATCGTGTCGGCGCGGCTGTAGAGATAGAGGTTGGGGAGCGGCGGGAAGGCATAGTCGTGCCCCGCCACGGTTTCGCCCGCCTGACCCAGCACGTCCATCGCCAGCTCGCCGAGATCGCGGCGCCACGTCGCCCACTGGATCTTGTAGGTGAGCGCCGCCGGGTCGAGCTTGCCGCCGTCGGCATCGGTGAGCATGCGGAGCGCGCCATAGCGCATCAGCCGGAGACCGATTTCGGCCTTTGCGATGCGCTGGCGGATCAGCGGGTTCTTCGCCTCGCCATTGGCGCGCGCCGCGGCGATCACGGCGTCGAGTTCATTGCGGAAGCCCATTTGTTGCGCGAGCGTCGAAACCCCGCGCTCGAAACCGAGCAGCCCCATCGCGACCGTCCAGCCGTCGCCGGGTGCGCCGAGGATGTTCGCGGCGTCGGTGCGCGCGCCGTCGAAGAAGGTTTCGTTGAATTCGGCCTCGCCGGTGATCTGGTGGATCGGGCGGACGGTGACGCCGCTCTGGTCGACCGGGACAAGCAGGAAGGATAGGCCCTTGGGCCCCTTCGATCCCTCCTCGCTGCGCGCGATCACGAAAATCCAGTCGGAAAATTGCGCGAGGCTGGTCCAGACCTTCTGCCCCTCGATCACCCAGTCGCCGCCCCCCGAAACGGAATCGCGCCATGCGCGGGTGCGGACATTGGCGAGATCGGACCCCGCGCCCGGTTCGGAATAGCCCTGGCACCAGATTTCCTCGCCGCGTGCGATTGCGGGGAGAAAGCGCGCCTTCTGTTTGTCGGTGCCGAAGGCGAGGATGGTGGGGCCGGCAAGTTCAATGCCGATATGGTTGAGCCGCGGCGGGGCGCCGGCGCGCGCATATTCTTCGGCGAAGATCACCTGCTCGGCGAGAGTCGCGTCGCGGCCGCCATAGGCGCGGGGCCAGCCGACGCAGCTCCATCCCGCCTCGCCGAGCCGCTTTTCCCATTCGCGGCGGCGTTCGGGCATTTCGGTCAGGCTCGTGAGCCCGCGGACATCGGCGAAAGGCCCGCCGAGTTCGGCCGAAAGCCATGCCGCCGCTTCGGCGCGGAAAGCCTCTTCTTCAGGGGAGAAACCCAGCTTCATGCGGCTTCATCCAATCCGGCGAGCGCGGCGATCTGTTCGCGGTGCCAGTCGGGGGTGCCGAGCAGGTTCGCGTTGCTGCGCGCGCGCTTGAAATAGAGATGCGCGTCATGCTCCCAGGTGAAGCCAATGCCGCCATGGAGCTGGATCATCTCTCCCGCGCAGAGCGAATAGGTGTCGCAGGCAAAGGCTTTGGCGGCATGGACCGCGAACGCTGCCTCATCCGATCCCTCGTCGATTGCGCACGCCGCCCAATAGAGCGCCGATCGCGCCTGCTCGACCGCGACCATCATGTCGGCGAGCCGGTGCTTGACCGCCTGAAAACTACCGATCGCGCGGCCGAACTGGATACGCTCTTTGGTATAGGAAACCGTGTGGTCGAGGCACGCCTGCGCACCGCCGAGCGCGTCGGCCGCGATGGCGAGCGCGCCCGTTGCTTGCGCTGCCGCCAGCGCCGCCGCGGGATCGGTGAGCGGCTCGGCCGCGACGCCGCCGAAATCGAGCCGCGCATAGGGGCGCGTCTGGTCCATGCTGGTAAGCGGGGTAATGGTGAGCCCGGGCGCGTCGCGTTCGACGAGCACCGCCGCGCCCTCGACCGCGACGACGAACAGATCGGCGCGAGCGCCGTGCGGGAGGTGCAGCGCGGCGCCGGTGAGCGTGCCGTCGCTCGATGTCGTACCCAGCGCGGCCTCGGCAAAACTTGCGACCAGCTCGCCCGCGGCGAGGCGGGGGAGGAGGCGCGCCCTTTGTTCGGCGCTGCCCCCAGCGAGGATTGCGGGCGCGGCGAGGCCGACGCTTGCGAGCAACGGCAGCGCTGCGACGTGCCGCCCGGCGGCTTCGGCGAGAATGGCGAGCTCTACCATGCCGAGTCCGACGCCACCCTGATCCTCGGGGATGGCGACCCCGGCGAGGCCGAGTTTGGCGGTGAAGGCTTTCCACAGCGCCTCATCGGTACCGCTCGCGGCCATCGCGGTGCGGGTGCGCTCGCTCGTCGCCTGTTCGGCGAAGAACACCTTCGCCGTTTCGGCGATCATCGCCTGTTCGTCGGTGAAGGCGAAGTGCATCTTAGTTGCCCCAGACCCTGCGCGGTTCGCGCCGTTCGGACAGCAGCTTGTCGACTGCCGCGCCGATGTCGGCGGGGTTCCATTTGGCCTGCCGGTCGACCGTCGGGCCAAGCTTCCAGCCATCCTCGATCGTAATGCGTCCGCCTTCGAGTTCGAAGACGCAGCCAGTGACATGCTTCGATTGTTCGGAGCCGAGCCACACCACGGTCGGCGCGATATTATCGGGGTCCTGCGCGTCGAACCCGGTTTCGACCGCCGCCATCTTGTCGGCGAAGGCCTGCTCGGTCATCCGCGTGCGCGCCGCCGGAGCAAGCGCGTTGGCGGTTATGCCGTAACGGCCAAGCTCGGCCGCCTGCACCAAAGTCAGCGCGGCGATGCCGCCCTTCGCCGTCGAATAGGCGGCCTGCGCGATCGAGCCCTGCAGGCCCGCGCCGCTGGTCGTGTTGATGATGCGGGCATCGACAGGGTTGCCCGCTTTCTGTTGTGCGCGCCAATAATCGACCGCGTGGCGGCTGACACAGAAATGACCGCGCAGATGGACGTGCATCGTCGCGTCCCACTCCTCGGGCGTTGCCGAGACGAACATGCGGTCGCGCACGATGCCGGCATTGTTGACGACGACATGGAGGTCGCCGAACGCCGCGACCGCGGCATCGACGATGCGTTTCGCCGCGTCCCAGCCGGTGATGTCCTCATAATTGGCGATCGCGTTGCCGCCCGCCGCCTCGATCTCGGCCACCACGCCGTCGGCCGCAGAGGTGTCGCGGCCCTCGCCCGACAAACTCGTCCCGATGTCGTTGACGACGACATTGGCGCCCTCGGCGGCGAAGGCGAGCGCATAGGCACGCCCGAGCCCGCGCGCTGCGCCGGTGATGATGACGGTCCGTCCTTCGCAGATACCCATGTCGCTTACAGCCTTTCGATGATGGTGACGTTGGCCTGACCGCCGCCTTCGCACATGGTCTGGAGGCCGTAGCGGCCGCCGGTGCGTTCGAGCGCGCCGAGCAGGGTCGTCATCAGCCGCGCGCCGGTCGCGCCGATCGGATGGCCGAGCGCGATCGCGCCGCCCTGCACATTGACCTTCTCGTGCGGCACGCCGAGTTCCTGCATCCACGCCATCGGCACCGACGCGAAGGCTTCGTTGCATTCGAACAGGTCGATGTCGTCCACGCTCATCCCCGCCTTTTCGAGCGCATATTTCGTCGCCGGGATGGGGCCGGCGAGCATCCACACCGGATTGTCGGCGCGAACCGACAGATGATGGATGCGCGCGCGCGGCTTCAGGCCATGCGCCTTGATCGCGGCCTCGCTCGCGATCAGCAGCGCCGCGGCGCCGTCGCAATTCTGGCTCGCGATGCCCGCGGTGATCACGCCGCCCTCGTTGACGGTCTTCAGCGTCGCGAGCCCTTCGGGGGTCGTCTGCGGGCGGACGGTTTCGTCTTGCTCGAGCCCTTCGAAGGGGGCGATCTCGGTCTTGAACCAGCCATTGTCGATCGCGGCCTGCGCGCGGCGGTGCGATTCACTGGCGAAGGCCTCCATCGCTTCACGGCTGATCCGCCATTTGTCGGCGATCATCTCGGCCGACTTGATCTGGTTGATCTCTTCGGTGCCGTAACGTTCATCCCAGCCCTTCGCGCCAACAAAGGGGCTATCGAAGCCATAGGCCTGTCCCGCAAACATCGCGGCCGAAATCGGGATCGCGTTCATCGCCTGGCTGCCGCCCGCGACCACCAGATCCTGCGTTCCGCTCATGACGCCCTGCGCCGCGAAATGGACCGCCTGCTGCGACGATCCGCACTGGCGGTCGATCGTGGTGCCGGGAACATGCTCGGGAAGCCCCGCGACGAGCCACGCGGTGCGGCCAATATCGCCCGCCTGCGGGCCGATCGTGTCGCAGCAGCCCCAGACGACATCGTCGACAAGGCCCGCGTCGATGCCGGTGCGTTCGACGAGTGCCTTGATCGGATGCGCGGCAAGGTCGGCGGGATGGACGGCGGCGAGGCTGCCCTTCTTGCGCCCGATGGGGGTGCGGACGGCGTCGATGATAAAGGCTTCAGCCATGTTCTTTTCCTTATGCGAAACTGTGGCCGGGGCCGATCGGCAGCGTGCCGCAGAGGACGGCGGCGTCGATGCGCGCGAGATGGAAGGCGCGGTCGCCCCATGCGCCGGACAGCGCCCAGGCGCGCTTCATCCAGAAATGCAGGTCGACTTCATAGGTATAGCCCATCGCGCCGTGCGTCTGGATCGCCGTCTCGCTCATCGCCCAGGCGGCGTCGGCGGCGGCGAGCTTGGCGTGGCTGACATGGACCGGCGCGCTGGCCGCGCTTTCAGCGAGCGCCACCGCGGCGCGCTGGATTACCGGCTTGGCGAACTCGATTTTCACGACAGCGGTCGCGAGGTGATGCTTGACGGCTTGGAAGACACCGATGGGCTGGCCGAACTGACTGCGGTTCTTCGCATAGTCGGTCGCCTGTTCGAGCATCGCGTCGGCAACGCCAACAAGCTGCGCTGCGGCGATCAGCGCGGCATGGTCGAGCAGCGCGTCGGCCGAGCCGACCTCGACGCCGGATGGAGTAATGGGTGCATAAAGGCGGCGCAGCGGGTCGACGCTGTCAAGCAGGTCGGCGCGGCCATCGTTTTCGGCGAGCAGTAGTGCGCCGTCCTTCGCCGACAGGATATGGCTCGCACCATCGAGGTCGGCGACCCACGGATTGATCGGGTGCTGAAGCGCGACCTTCGCCTCGCCGCTGGCGAGGGCAGCGAGCAACGCGTCCTGTCCGCCCGCCTTGGCGAGCAGCGGCGCGGTGACGAGCGCGGTGTCGGCGAGCGGCTCGGCGACCCCGGCGCGGCCGAGTTCGGCGGCGATCAGCACCGCGTCGAGCAACGACAGGCCGAGCCCCCCCTGAGCTTCGGGAACGAGAAGGCCGGGAAGGCCCATTTGGGCGAGACCTTGCCAGACGGCGGCCGAGCGGCGGCTATCGCTGGCGTCGAGCGCGCGCAGCACTTCGGGCGTATGAACGCCCGCGAGGTAATCACGCACGCCCTGCGTCAGCGTCGCCTGATCTTCGGTGGTGGTGAAATCCATCGCGGCTTACCTCGGCAGGCCGAGCAGGCGCTCGGCGATGATGTTGCGCTGGATCTCGTTCGACCCGGCGTAGATCGGGCCCGAGAGCGAGAAGATGTAACCTTCGAGCCACGCATTGAGCGCGCCGCCGTCGAGGTGGCGCAGCTCGGCCGACGCGCCCAATATCTGCATCGCGGTGCGGTGCGCGGCGCGGTCGAGTTCGGACCAGAAAATCTTGTTGAGGCTCGCCTCGGCGCCGATATGCCCGCCGGCCATGATTTTCGACGCGACAGCATAGGTGTTGTAGGCATAGGCCTGCGCGTCCATCCACGCCTGCATCACCTGCTCGCGCGCGGCGGGCGCGGCCGTCACCTCATGCTTGCGGAGCAACGCGACGAGGCGTTCGGCGGCGGCCTGGAACCGCGCGGGCGAACGCAGCATCAGCCCGCGCTCGAAGCCCGCGGTCGCCATCGCGACGTTCCACCCTTCGCCTTCGCCCGCGATGCGGTTCTCGACCGGCACGCGCACTTCGTCGAAGAACAGCTCGGCAAAGCCCGGATCGCCGTGGAGCTGGCGGATCGGGCGGCGCGTGACCCCCGGGGCGTTGAGGTCGAACAGGATGAAACTCAACCCCTTGTGCCGCTTCGACTCGGGGTCGGTGCGGAACAGGCCGAAGCCCCAGTCGGCGAAGCTCGCGCGGCTCGACCAGGTCTTCTGGCCGGTGATGACATAATGGTCGCCGTCGCGGATCGCCTTCGACGTGATCGCCGCCATGTCCGACCCGGCATTGGGCTCGGACCATGCCTGCGCCCAGATCACCTCGCCCTTCGCCATCGGGGTCAGGAAGCGCGCCTTCTGCTCGTCGGTGCCGAACTCCATGACGGTCGGGCCGAGCAGGAAGATGCCGTTCTGATTAACGCGCAGCGGCGCCCCCGCGCGATAATATTCCTCTTCGAAGATCAGCCACTGGATGAGGTCGAGCCCGCGCCCGCCGTAAGCCTCGGGCCAGGTGACCATGCCCCAGTTGCCGCTTGCGAGCCTCCGCTCCCACTCGACATGCTGGTGATAGCCGTCCTCGCGCTCGAGCGTGACGAGCGGTTCCTTCGGGACGTTCGCTTCCATCCACGCGCGCACTTCTGCGCGGAAATCCTGTTGTTCGGTTGTGTAGGCGAGGTGCATCAGAATTCGGCCGCCTTGCCCGTCTCGACGAAGGCGTCGCGCGATTTCTGGCTGTCTTCGTGCATATACATTTCGAGCGTGAAGCCTTGCTCCCAGCGATAGCCGCGATCGACGTCGCGCGCTTCGAGTCCGTTGAGCGCTTCCTTCGCGATCACCAGCGCCTTGCGCGACTTGCTCGCGATGATGGCGGCGAAGGCGCGCACTTCCTCGACGAGCTTCTCGCGCGGAACGACCTTCTCGACCGCGCCGAGCCGCCAGGCTTCCTCAACCGGGATATTGCCGCCGGTGAAGAAGGCCGCGCGCACCTTGTGGAGCGGCAGCATGCGCGAGAGGTGCGAGGCGCCGCCCATCGCGCCGCGATCGACTTCGGGTAGCGAGAAAAAGGCGTCGTCGGCGGCGATGATCGTGTCCGACGCGCCGCAGATGCCGATGCCGCCGCCGATCACGAATTTATGCACCGCGACGACGACGGGCACCTCGCAGTCGCGTACCGCCTTGAAGGTCAGATAATTGCCGCGGTTGAGCAGGGTGATGCGCTCGGGATGCGCCTGCATCTCCTTGATGTCGACGCCGCCGCAGAAACCGCGCGCGCTCTCGGCGGCGCGGATCAGCACAACGTTGACCAGGGGATTTTGCCCCGCTTCGCGGATGATCGCGGGCAGGCTGTTCCACGTCTGGCTGTCGAACGCATTGACCGGCGGGACGTCGAAAACGATCTCGGCGATGCGGTCCTTGATTTCGATATGGATCGGCATGGGTCAGGCCCCTGTTGACGAGAAAGAGGAGAAGGCGGCGATCCGCGCGCGCGCGTCGCGCTCGATATCGCCAAGCAGGTCAGCGCAACTGGGTAGGTCGCCCAAGCGCCCCGCAACGAGCCCCGTCGCCATCAAACCATGGTCGGGGTCGCCCTCGACCACCGCCTTCTGGATCAGCATCGGCGCGGAAGCCGCCATCATCGCCTGCGGCAGGGTGAGGCCGCCGTGGCTGGTCATGCCCTTCGCGGCCTTGAACAATTCGGCGAACGAGGCCCCCGTCTGGCGCTTCATCTGCAATCCGCTCTCGACCGCGCGGCGCCAGATGCCGAGGCCGGTCGAGCGTTCGATGCGGTTCAGCAGCGCATTCTTGATCATCCGCTGCGGCAGGCCGTCAACCTTGGTCGAGACGAGGATGTCGTCGGTGCCCGCACCGACATAGCGTGCCTTGGTCACGTCGGGGATCGGGCTTTCGCGCGTCATCAGGAAGCGCGTGCCCATCGCGATGCCGACCGCGCCGAACGCCAGTGCCGCCGCGAGCCCGCGGCCGTCGCCGAAGCCGCCCGCCGCGATCACCGGCACCTTCACCGCGTCGAGTACCTGCGGCAGCAGGATCGTCGAGGCGACCGAGCCGGTATGTCCGCCGCCTTCGCCGCCCTGAACGGTGACCATATCGACGCCCAGCTGCACCATCTTCTGCGCATGCTTGACCGCACCGACGGTCGGCACGCAAAGGATGCCCGCTTGCCTGAAGCGGCCGATCATCTTCGCATCGGCGCCGCGCCCGAAGCTGACCGCGCGCACCTGATCGCGGTGCTTCAGGATGATCTCGACGATCTCCGCCGCGCCGGGCTGGAACATATGGAAATTGACGCCGAAGGACTGCTTCGTGCCCGCCTTGACCGCGAGGATCGCGGCTTCGAGTTCGGCAGGCTGCATCACCGCGCCCGCGAGGAAGCCGAAGGCGCCCGCCTCGCTCGACGCGATCACCAGCCCCGGCGTCGCGATCCAGCCCATCGCGGTCTGGATCACCGGGAGCCGGCAGCCGAGGCGCTCGGTAAATATGGTGGCGAGCGGGTCGGCCATCAGCCTTCCCCCTGATCCTTCTTGGCGGCGTCCTTCTTGTTCGCCGCCGCCATCTTCTTGCCGTCGAATCCGGCGATATAGTCGCCCTTGACCAGACTGTTGTTGGCGTGGGCGAAATGATGGTAGCCGAACGCCGCGTCGATCCCGGCATTCTTGCCCGCCAGCGTCTCCATATGGTTGCACGCCTGCTTCGCGAGCTGGAGCGCGAGGCGCGGCTGGGTCGCGATCCGTTCGGCGATGCGCTTGACCTCGCCCGCCAGGTCAGCGCGCGGCACGACGCGGTTGACCATCCCGGCCTCGCGCGCGCGTTCGGCGCTCATCCGCTCGCCGAGGAACAGGAACTCCTTCGCCAGCCGGACGTTGAGTTCATGGCAATGCGCGAAATATTCGAGGCCCGGAAAGCCCATCTGCAGCACCGGGTCCTGGAAGAAGGCGTCGTCCGACGCGATGATCAGGTCGCACACCCAGGCGAGCATCAGCCCACCGGCGATGCAGCCGCCGTGGACCTGCGCGATCGTCGGCTTGGGAATGTCCCGCCACCTCTTGCACATGCCGAGATATTGTTCATGCTCGCGGGCATAGGCTTTTTCGGCGCCCGCCTTGGTCGAATGATCGTACCACATCAGCCGCCGCTCGACCGGCGAGTGAAAGTCGCGTCCCGGCGTGCCGATGTCGTGCCCGGCGCTGAAATGTTTGGCGTCCGATTTCAGCACGATGACCTTGACCGCATCGTCGTCGACGGCGCGGTAGAAGGCGTCGTCGAGCGCATAGGTCATCTGGCTGTTCTGGACATTGTGATATTGCGGGCGGTTGAGGGTCACCCACGCAATGCCGTCCGCCGCCTCGTAGAGGATCGGCGTATCGGTCTCGTAAACCGGGGTTTCCTCGACGCGCGGGACCAGCCCGTCATTCTGATCGCTCATCGGTCAGCTCCTCTTGCCCGCGGGATTGTCCTTGAGCACCCCGGCGCGCAGGCCATGCGGGTCGAGCCGCGCGATGATCGCAAGCTGCTCGGCGGTCGGGGCGGAGGTGGTCTTGATTTCGGGTGCGGCTTCGAGCGCGAAGCCGGTCGCGTCCTGCACCTGATCGAAGGTCACGCCGGGATGCAGCATGACGACGCGGATCGCATGGTCCTTGCCGCCGAAGTCCATGACGCACAGGTCGGTGACGATCAGGCGGAGATCGACGCGGCTGAAATTCACGCCCGGCGTGCGGCGCGCGGGATTATAGCCGACGCTCGACACCATATCGACCTCGCCCTCGACGAAGACGCGCTTCGAGTGGGCGGGGATGAACATCGAATTGATGTGGCAGATGCTGTTGCCCGGAAAGCCGCGCGCGCCGAGCATCTGCACCTTGGGCTGGTCGTAGGTGCCGCCGAGGTAGGAGATGTTGGTCTGCCCGAAGCGGTCGATCTGGCTCGGCGTCACCATCGCGTGACGCTTGCCGGGCCACACCGCGGCGTCGAAGAAGCGCGAGAAGGGCAGGTAGCCCGCCGCCTTGCGGTCGTCGTAACCGCGCGGGCCGAGCGGCACCGGATCCTCGACCAGATACGCTTCACCATCGGTCATCATCAGCTCGGGCGTGTGGGTCAGCTTGGCGAGCGACGCGGCGAGGCGCGGCGCGGGGCCGATGCCGGTCGCGACGAGTTCGCCATTGCCGCGCCATGCCTCGGACGCGGCAACGATAAGCTGTTCGCAGAAGGTGAAATCGGGTGCGGTTGTCATGGTATCGGCCGCCTCAAAAAATGGGAAGGGGGAGGGCGGCGACGGCGTCCTTGCCGTCGACGCGGCCTAGATAGCCCGCCTCGTCGGCGCCGATGACGTCCGCGGCATAGGCGTCCCAGCCGCCGTCCTCGCGCGCGCTCGCGGCATAGGATTTGAGGTGCTTCATGTCCCAGCCGTAGGTGGGCGGCATCGAGGTCGGATGCGCCCCGAGCGGGGCTTCGACGACGCCGTGGATGAAGCAGCGTTCGACGATATTCGCGCGCGCGTCCTCGGGGTAGCTATGGTCCATCCGGTCGACGACCTCTTCGGCCGAGACGAAGGTTCGGTCCGCGGCGCGCGCGAACCATTCGTCATAATAGGTGTCGGGGCCGAGCGCCTGGATGTTGCCGAGCTTGTCGGCGCGGTGGACGTGGAGCAGCGCGGCATCGAGCCGCAGCGCGGGCATGGCGAGCAGCACTTCGCCATCGTCATACGGCGACTGGACGGTCTTGAATCCGCCGTGCGTCATGATGTCGGTGCCGAGCCCGACGTGCGTCGGCAGGAAGGGCAGGCGGAACGCCGCCGCCTTCAGGCCCCATTGCAGCATCCCCTCGTCGAGTTCGAGGATGTCGAGCGTGCCTGCTTCACGTGCCTTGCGGAAATAGGGTTCGAGCGGGATCGCGTCCATCGACACGAAGCCGAAAACCAGCTGCTTCACCTTGCCTGCGGCGCACAGCATCCCGACCTCGGGGCCGCCATAGGCGACGATGGTCAGGTCCTTAAGATCCGAGCGCAGGATCGCGCGCACCAGCGCCATCGGCTTGCGGCGCGGTCCCCAGCCGCCGATTCCGATCGTCATCCCGCTCTTCAGCGAAGCGACGAACTGCTCGATGGTCAATTGCTTGTTCAATCCACTCTCCAGCGCTCATGCGGCGAACGCGCACGCCTCCGCCATTGCCTGAAGCGATTAGGGACTGTGGCGGCGGGTTCGATACCGCCATATGGGGGGAGACTTTCGCCGGGCCGGAGCGGAGAGGTTGGCCCAACGATGGAGGCATATATGGCGGACGGAAATCGGCGCGTGGCGCTCGTCACGGGGGGCGGCAAGGGCATCGGCCGCGCAATCGCCGAGCGCTTGCTCGCCGACGGTTTCGCGGTCGCGATCTGCGGACGCAACGCGCCCGCCGAGGCGCCTTCGCATGACGGCGCCGTCGCTGAATATGAAGCGTGCGACGTGCGCGACGCCGACGCGGTGCAGGCGATGGTTGAGCGCATCTTGGCGCGCCACGGCCGGCTCGACCTTATCGTCAACAATGCCGGCGGATCGCCCGAAGCCGATGCGGCCACCGCGTCGCCGCGCTTCTCCGAGCGTGTCCTCGCGCTTAACCTGCTGGGGCCGCTGCACGTCGCGCAGGCGGCGAACCGGTTCATGCAGCGCCAAGCCAAGGGCGGCAGCATCGTCAACATCGCGAGCGTGTCGGGAGTGCGTCCGTCGCCCGGAACCGCGGTCTATGGTGCGGCGAAGGCGGGGCTGCTCAGCCTCACCGAATCGCTCGCGATGGAATGGGGCCCCAAGGTGCGCGTCAACGCGGTCGTCGTCGGGCTCGTCGCGACCGAAGCGGCGGCCGATCATTATGGCGGCGAAGAAGGGATGAAGCGCATCGATGCGATGCTGCCGCTCGGCCGCATGGCGGGCGGCGAGGATGTCGCGGGCGTGGTGAGCTTCCTCGCATCGGCCGACGCCGCCTATGTCAGCGGCGCGCGCATCGCGGTGCACGGCGGGGGCGAGCGGCCGGTGTTTCTCACGCTCGCGCAGAATAGCTGAACCTGATGGTCCGTTTGTCCTGAGCTTGTCGAAACGCCGTTCTTTCTTTCAACAGCGAAAAGAAGAACGGTGCTTCGACAAGCTCAGCACGAACGAATTGAGGGAAGCGTTCAGCTCAGCATCTGCTGGCGCAGCCGCTCGATCGCCGCCGCATCGACCCCGAGTTCGCGGTCCAGATAGGCTTCGACGCTGCCATAATCCTTGTTGATCTGGTCGAAGGCGGCGTCGAGATAAGCGCGCTCGACTCCTAGCAGCGGCTTGGCGACATCGGGGGGGAGCGCCGTCATCGCCGCCTTCATTCCCGCGTCGGCCTGCAGCGCCTTGGCGTCGAGCATCGTGTTGCTCAGGAGATAATCCGCCATGATCGTCTCATAAGGAACGCCGAGCGCGTTCAGCACCAGCGCGACGCCAAGGCCCGTGCGGTCCTTGCCCGCGGTGCAATTGACGATCACCGCCTTGTCGGAATTCAGCAGCCGGTCGAAAAGCACCCGGTAAGACGCCGCCTGCTCCTTGGGGAAGCCGCGATAGCCCTGGATCATCACGCCGCGCATCGTTTCGGCGTCGAACGTCGCGCCCTTCGCGAACAGCGCACCCAGATTGCCGCCCGAAAGGTCGTAATCGCGCGTCCAGTAACCGACGCCCGTATCCTGCATCCACGGTGTCTTGTCGGCCTGGCGTTCGCGCGTCGAGCGCAGGTCGATGATCGACCCTACCGACAATTTGCGGATCAGCGCCTGATCCTCGGCGGTATAGCGCCCGACCGAGGCCGAGCGGTAGAGCTTGCCCCATGCCACCGCCTGGCCGTCCTTGGTGCGGTAGCCGCCGATGTCGCGGAAATTGTCGCCGCCCGATAGAGCGATCTCGCGCGCCCTTTCCGGCGCCGGTGCGGCTGGCGTAGCGACGGGTGCGCCCTGCGCCATCGTCATGGCCGGGGTCAGCAACAATAGCGCAAGAAATATCTTTTTCATCTTTGCCTCCGACAATTCGCCCGGCGCCGATCGCGGTGCCGGGCGTGTTCCTTCAGAATGTCACTCTGGCCTCGAGGCCATAGGTACGCGGTTCGTTGTAGAGTGTCGCCGTCGTCCGGCGAGGAATGCGGAAATCGAGGAGATTATAGGTCGCATTGGTCAGATTCTTGCCCCAGACCGCGACCTCCATTTCACCGCCGCCCAGTGCGATCTCGCCGAGCGACACCCGGGCGTTCAGCAGCAACGCCGTTTCCGTCTTGGTCTCCACCGTGCCGTTGGGAATATAATTCCCCGCCGTATCGAGCCCGACATGCGCGCGGAGCTGGCCGAAGGAAACGGCCGGAAAGAGATAGTCGGCCGAGAAGGACGCCGAATGCTTCGGCGTGAAGGCCGAAAACACCTCTTCGATCTCGTCGGTGAAGATATTGCGGACGGGTGTCGGCGGCGCGTCGGTATAGACATAGTTCGCCGACAGCGACAGGCCGCGCACGGGAACGAGCGTGATGTCGGCCTCGATCCCCTTGATCTTGCGCTTTTCGGGCGCGTTGACCGTTTCGGTGTTCGATATGAAGGCGGGGTTCAGGAAGTCGACCTGCTGGTTGGACAGGCGGCTCATATAGGCTGCGACGTTGACGCGCAGCCTGCGATCGAAAAGGTCCGCCTTCATCCCGGCTTCCCACGCCGTCAACTCCTCCTCGCCAAAGGTGCGCAAGATGACCGAGCGCGTGTTGGCGCCGCCGGCGCGATAGGCGCGGCTCCACTTCACATAGGCGTTGATATCCTCGCTGAAGTCATAGGCGATCGTCGCCATCGGATCGACGCGGCTCGAGTTGAAGACGAACGACAGATCCGGATCGACGCCGCGGATGAAGAGCAGGCGGCCGTCCTTGTGATCGTCGGTGTAGCGCGCGCCGGCGGTGATATGCAGTCCGCGCAGCGCCTCGGGCGACCAGGTCGCCTGACCGAACAGCGCCTTGGACCGCACGCGCACCTCCGCCGCGCGATCGGGAAGGTTGCCGGCGCCGCCGTCGGGTGAGGGCTCGGGGAAAAGATCGACCCCGGTCAACGTCGGATTGAGCGTACCCAGCGAATAGACGATCGCTTCGTCGCGGCCGTTTTCCTTGAAATAATAGCCGCCGAGAACGAATTTCAGCTCGCCCACGTCGCCGACGAGTTGTACCTCCTGGCTGAACTGGTCCTGCTTGACATTGGCGTAGCTCAGGCGGCCGAAACGACGCCCCGGGCCCCAGGTCGTGTTCGATCCTTCGTCGCCGTCCATCTGCGTCGAATCGAGGTTCCGCCAGGCCGAGATCGAGCGCAGCGTCAGCGCGTCGCTGATATCCCATTCGGCGGTGAGGCTGTGTCCCTTGGCTTCCTGCGGATTGCGGAACAGCGGAAGACCGATCCGCCCGACCTTGACCCGGCCCGTGTCGAGCTCGATGAAGGACGGTGTGGCGGCCGGCGGCTGCTCGGACGCGGTGATATAGTGATAGAGGCCCGTCGATTTGTCGCGCGACAGGTCGTAGGAATAGAGGATCGAGACATTGTCGGCGGGCTCGAGCAGTGCCGAAATCTTGAAGCCATATTTCTCGATCTCGCCATAATCGCGCGCATCGCCGCCGAGCGGGTTTTGCACCAGCCCGCCGCGACCTTCGTAAACCCCGTCGACCTTGACGCTGATGCCTGCTGCCCGCGGCAGGTTGATATGCGTTGCGAAGCTGCGCCCACGATAATTGCCGATTCCTGCCTTCAGGTCGAAGCCGAGTTCGCCGGTCGGTCGCTTCGACACGACGCTGATCGCGCCGCCGATCGTGTTGCGGCCGAACAGCGTGCCCTGCGGGCCGCGCAGCACCTCGACGCGCTCGATGTCGGCAAGCTCCATACCGAGCCCCGACACGCGGCCGAGGTAGACACTGTCGATATAGACGCCGACGGTGGGATCGCGCGTCACCTGTGTCGCATCGACGGGGACCAGCCCGCGCATGCCGATGCTGACCGCCGACACGCGCCCGACGAAGGGCGCGATGCGGATCGATGGCACCGCGCCGGTGAACAGGTCGGATAGCGAGCCGATGCCCTTCTGCTCCAGCGCTTCCGAACCGAGCGCAACCATCGAGATCGGCGTGTCCTGCAGATTCTCTTCGCGTTTCTGCGCGGTCACCACGATGTCGGCGACGCCGACGCTCTCGTCGCTAGCGCCTTCCTGCGCCGCGGCTGGCGCGGCTGCGAGGCAGGTAGCGGCCGATGCTGCGAGCGCAGCGCGTATCAGCTGTATTCCTCCGATCGACATAAATTCTCCCTCCCGTTTTCGCGCAGGTTTTTGCCCCTGCGTCGATTCACCTACTGATGAGTAGATGAATTTGTAGCCGGAGAAGGGAGATTTGCAAGCGTCATTCGAATGCGCCAAAAAGGCGCGATGCACATGACCATTCCCATGCCGGCGACGCGCAAGGAACGCGCCGACGCGACCCGCGAAGCCATCCTGTACGAAGCCGAGCGCGTGTTCGCGGCGACAGGTTTCCGGGCCGCGCGGCTGGAGGATATTGCCGACGCCGTCGGTATTCGGCGGCCCTCGCTGCTCCATCATTTCTCGACGAAGAAAATGCTCTACGATGCCGTCGAGCAGCGCATATTCGAGAATATGCACGCGGTCTGCGAGGCGCGCACGGCGGGAGTCGAGGATCCTACGGCCCGACTGCTCGCGCATCTCGACGCCTGGCTCGACTTCTTCATCGATCGTCCGTCCGCCGCCCGCATCCTTCAACGCCTCGTTGCCGATACGGCCGTTCGCGGTGATAATCCGGTGGAGTTTTCCTACGTCGCGCTCGAAGATATGGACCGGACATTGGCCTATGGGATCGCGAGGGGTGCTTTTGTCCCCCTGTCGACGATGACATTCGTCAACGGCGTTGCGGCGGGAATCCTGTTCTTTGTCTGCAACAGTCGCCAGGTTGGCGAGCAGCGGCGTTACGATCCGTCCGATCCGGCGGACAAGGCCGTCTTCCGAACCTTACTGCACAAGCTTGCGTGCACCGCCGTGCTGCCCTGACGCACGTCGCGCCTCGGAGCTAGCTGGAAGGAGCGACCGCAGCGCGGGTCAGCAGGTGGAGCAGTTCGCGGAAGCTTTCGAGTTCCTTGGGGTCGGCGGCGTCGTAGCTGCGGTTGGAGCCGAGCTGCTTGCTATTGCAGACATAGAAAAGCGAGCTCGATCCCACCGCGTTGACGACGTGCATCGGCGGTAACGGGCGAAAGTCGCCGGCGGCGACGCCTTCGTTCACCACGGTTTCGACATCGCGCAGCAGCACGTTCGAGAATTGCGTGGGGTCGCCGCCGCGCGGGGTGACGTCGGCGACGAGCCGCTGAATGATCCGGGCGGCCGACGGCCGCGCCACCAAAAAGTCGAGCCATCCGTCGAACAGCGCGAGTAGCTTGTCGATGGGTTTGTCATGCTGTGCGATGCGGCCGAGCGCTTCGCCGTGCATGGCGGCGAAGATATCCTCCTCGACCGCATCATACAGATCCTGCTTGTTGGCAAAATAATAGACGATCGAGGGGCGACGGATGCCGACCGCCGCGGCGACATCCTCGAGCCTTGCCGTGGTGAAGCCGACCTCGGCGAAAACCGTTTCGGCTGCCTCGAGAATGGCCTGGCGCGTCGCTTCGCCGCGTACGTGCCTGATGGGCTTCATATTCAATGCTCAAAAACCTTCCGTTTCCGCGCTCTCGCGCCGCGCCCCCTTGTGGCGCAATCAAATCGCGCTTGCAATCTACCTTCATGCAGGTAGAAATCTACCTACGCGAAGGTAGAATCGCGAAGCGGGGGCGAAAGCACGTCTCCGATGTTCATGGAGGGGAAGACGATGAAGAAGGTTTCCGGGCCGCAGGCGCGCCTGCTGCTGAGCACGCTCGCGATCGCCGCGGCACAGCCCGTGCTGGCCCAAACTGCCGCAACCGCGACCGACGAAAGCCAGGGCCTCGGCGAAATCGTCGTCACCGCGCAGAAGCGGGCCGAATCGCTGCAGGATACCCCGATCTCGATCGCGGCCTTCACCGCCGAAGAGCTCGAAACCAAGGCGATCACCGGGCTCACCGACCTGCGCGCCAATGTGCCCAACCTCCAGCTCACCCCGCATCCGAACAGCGCCGCGACGACGCAGATCTTCATGCGCGGCGTCGGGCTCAGCGACGACCAGATCACGCAGGACGGCGGCGTCGCGGTCTATATGGACGGCGTCTATGTCGCGCGCAGCCAGGGGCAGGCGCTCGAAGTCGCCGAACTCGAGCGCGTCGAGGTGCTGCGCGGCCCGCAGGGCACGCTCTATGGCCGCAACGCGACGGGCGGCGCGATCAACTTCATCACCAAAAAACCCGAACTTGGCGATTTCGGCTTCAAGGGACAGGTGACGCTCGGCAATTACAATAATCGCCGCTTCAAGGCCGCGGTCAACGTGCCCGTCGGCGACACGCTCGCCGCGCGCTTTTCCTATGCGAATATCCAGCAGGACGGCTTTGTGAAGAATCCCGGCACGGGGGTGAAGCGCTGGGGCGACAAGGATCGCCAGGCGATGCGCGCCGACATGCTGTGGCAGCCCACCGACGCCTTCAGCCTGCGCTATGGATATGATCGGTCGGAGATCGAGGACACGCCGATCTATGTCGTCGATTCGCCGCTTCACCCGCTGAAGGCGCAGCGTCCGAAGGCCGGCAGCCCGCTGGTCCGCGACCTGCTGCCCAACGACGTGACCTCGCAGGGACATAGTCTCATCGCCGAATGGAACGCCGCCGACGCGCTCACGGTCCGGTCGATCACCGGTTATCGCAAGCTCAGCAATTTCCAGAATCAGGATTATCTGACTGGCGTGAGCGGTCCCGATCCACTGCAGAAGAACAGCAGCCTGACGAAGCAAGACCAGTGGAGCCAGGAACTGCAACTCGTCGGCGACCTCGCCGACCGCCAAATCGAATATGTCGCCGGCGTTTATTATTTCTCCGAAGACGGCAGCAATTTTTCGAACAGCTACAGCCCGCCGAGGCGGACGCGTAGCTTCACGACGGCGACGATCGCGAATGAAAGCTGGGCCGTCTTCGGTCAGGCGACCTACAGCCCCGAATGGCTCGATCGCCGGCTCCACCTGACCGTCGGCGCGCGTCACAGCTGGGACAAGCGCGAGGCGACGCTGCGGCGCGAGACGCAGGTCAACGAAGGGCCGATCGTTCCGGTGCCGGGGTTCGGCGATGGTAGCCGCAAGTTCACCGATTTCAGCCCCAGTTTCGTGATCGCCTATGACGTCGCCGACGACGTCAACATCTACGCCAAGGCGGTGAAGGGCTATAAGGCGGGCGGCTATAATATCCGCGCGAGCTCGATTTCGCGCTTCAACGAGGGTTTCGGCTCCGAAACTTTGTGGTCTTACGAGCTTGGGCTGAAGAGCCAGTGGCTCGACGACCGCCTCCGCCTGAACGTCGCGGCCTTCCAGTCGAAGTATAAGGACATCCAGATCAACGTTCAGTCGGACCCGACCAACGTCCGGATCACCGACGTGCTCAACGCGGGCAAGGCGACGGTGAGGGGCGTCGAGGTGGACCTGACGCTCGCGCCGACGCGGGGCCTGCGCTTCGGTATCAACTATGGCTATCTCGACGCGCAATATGACGAGATTATCGACGCCGCGGGCAACGATATTTCGGCCGACTATCGCTTCACCAACGCCCCGAAGAACACGCTGGCGTTCGACGCCAACTATACGCTGTCCGACCTGCCGGTGGGGACGCTGTCGGCGAACGTCAATTATACGATGCAAAGCGACAAGTTCACCGGATCGACCATCTCTGGCGGCAAATTCATCACCGGCGATTACGGGCTGCTCAACGCGCGGCTGACGCTGGCCGAGATCCCGGGCGTCGAAGGCGTGCGCGTCGGGTTGTGGGGCCGCAACCTCACCGACACCGAATATTATATCATGCAGTTCAACATCGGCCGCCCCGGCGCGCTGTTCGGCGAAACGCGCACCTATGGCGTCGACCTGACGGTCGAGTTCTGAGCCGATGAACCGGGTCAGGATCCCCGCGATCGCGCTCGGCGCGCTCGCCCTGTCGCTGTCTGGCGCCGCGTTCGGCGCCGGACAGGGGGCGAAACATTATCGCCCCGGCGCTGCCGAAGTCGCGCGCACGCAAAAGGATTTTGGGGGCGGCGCGGGCGAGTTCCGCTTCGTCGTCATCGGCGACCGCACCGGCAAGCACCGCCCCGGCGTGTTCGAGGGCGCGATGGAGAAGGTCGAAAGGCTTCGCCCCGATTTCGTCATCAACATCGGCGACCTGATCGAAGGCAATACGGAGGATCTGGCGCAGCTCGATACCGAGTGGAAGGAGGTGGGCGCCGCGATCGACCGGCTGAGCGTTCCCTTCTTCTATGTGCCGGGCAATCACGACCTGACCAACGAGGTCCAGCGCACCGAATGGCCCAAGCGGCTGGGTGCGGACTATTACAGCTTCACCTACAAGAACGCGCTCTTCCTCGTTCTCAACACCGAGGACCCACCGCAGCCCAAGATCGCGCGGATGAAGCTGTTCGAGCAATATGGCGGCGAGGCGATGAAGACGGTGTTCGAATCGCTGCAAGGCGATCCGGCCAAGGCCGAGGCGCTGTTCGCGAGCGACCCCAAGCTTGCCGAGCTTGCCGCCAAGATCCGCGGTTCGGAAAATGTCGCGTTCAGCGTGGACCAGGTGAAAATGGTGCGCGACGCGCTCGCGAAGAACCCCAAGGTGCGCTGGACCTTCGTGCTGATGCACCGGCCGGCGTGGAAGGTCGATTCGCCCGCGTTTCGCGAGATCGAGCACATGCTGAAGGAGCGTCCGCACACCGTGTTGGCGGGGCATTTTCATAAATATGCCTATGAGGCGCGCGGGGGGACCGACTATATCCAACTCGGGACGACGGGCGGCATCCCCGGGGGCGTCGTCGACGATTCTGCCGCGGTCGATCACGTCATGTGGGTTTCGGTCGCCGAGGGCGCGCCACGTGTCAGCAATCTGAAGCTCGACGGTCTTTTTGGAAAACAGGGGCCCGCCGCGATCGTCCGTCCGGACTGATCCGCCCGATCACATCATGGAGACTGTTCCTTTATGAATTCTACCGATCTTTCGCCCGCGCTCGGCGCACCCCACACCGCCGTGATCGTCACCGGGGGGGCGTCGGGGATCGGGCTCGCCTCGGCGCGCGCGCTCGCGGCGGTCGGCCGGGCGGTCGCGCTCTGGGATATCAACTCCGGCAAGGCCGAGGGCGAAGCCGCGGCGATCGCGCAGGCGTTCGGCGTCAAGGCCGTCGGCATCGGCATCGACCTCACCGATCTCGACGCCTATCCCGCCGCGATCGCGGCCAGCCGCGATGCGCTTGGCGCGATCGGCGGGCTCGTCCACGCCGCGGGGATCGTCGACACCGCCTCGCTCGAAGGGATCACGCCCGAAAGCTGGGCGGCGGGTATCGACACGCATCTGCGCCCGCTCGCGCTGCTGACGCAGCAACTCCACGCCGATTTTGCTGCCAATCCCGGCTCGGCGATCGTCGCGATCACCTCGATCAATGCGACGCTCGGCAACGCGATGAACCCGATCTACAGCGCGGCCAAGGGCGGGATGCTGTCGCTCGTCCGCTCGCTCGCCGACCGTCTGGCGCGCGACAATATCCGGATCAATTCGCTGTCCCCCGGCCAGATCATGACGCCGATGATGAAGCCGGCGGTCGACAATCTGCCCGAAGGCTATTTCGAAAAGCGCATCTTGCTCGAACGGATCGGCGTCCCGGAGGAAATTGGCCGCGTCGTCCGCTTCCTGCTGTCGAACGAGGCGAGCTATATCACGGCCGCGGAACTCGTCGTCGATGGCGGCAATATCTCTTCACAACGCGGCTGAAGGTTGGCGAGGTTCGCGGGGCCTTGCGGGCGCCCCGGTCATTTGAGTTCGAAGAGCGTCGGCTCGTCGGGCGCGGGGGTTTCGATGACCAGCAGGCCGAGGTGCATCGCCTGCGTGATCAGGTGCGCGCGGTTGCGGGCATTGAGTTTCAGCCGCACATTTTCGATATGCCGTTCCACGGTACGCGGCGCGATATTGATCTCGAGCGCGATCTGCTTGGCCGAGCAGCCGACAGCTACCAATTCCAGTATTTGATGCTCACGAAAGGTCAAATGCGGTTCGACGTTCAAAGCATTTCGATGCACGGTGCAATCCCCTGACACCCAAGGCGTGGACACTTTGCGACCGACGAGCATCTTTTGCGCGGCAAAGCCGCCACCCACCTGCTCTGGTGAGGAGCATATCGCTTTGCGAGCTGTTTAGCAATTAACGCAAGCTAATTAAGTATATGGCGGCACTCGTTGTGCCGATACAGCTATGGTGCTGGAATCCAAATGTATATTCCCCGAAAACGCTAAGGAATTATACGTAAGTGATTCATCTAAGCCATCCTTACACACGAATTCCTAGGTCTTTCCCCGGATGGATTCGACGTCCGCAAAGGCAGATGAGACTCGCAAACGGGGTCGCCGCAAATACCAATTCCAGATTGGAGACGTGGCGTGCAAGGTCTGTCGGCAGAAGTTCATCGCGGGGCGATTCCGCAGGATGCCATCCTGAAATTTCGTAAGGGCGAAATCATATTTTCGCAGGGCGATCCCGGCGATTGCTGGTTCGAAGTCATCTCCGGCACCGTCCGGACCTGTCATTTTCACGTCGACGGTCATCGCCAGCTGACCGGCTTTTTCTATCAGGGCGACGTGTTCGGCGTCGAATATGGCGCGCGCGACGCCGCGGCCGAGGCCGTGACGAACGTGGTCCTGGCCCGCCGTCCCGCATCGAACGGCGGGCCCGACGCGCCGCGGCAGAGCCGGGCTCTCGAACGCGCGCTCGATAGCGCCAACCAGTGTATATTCCTGCTCGGCCGCCGCAACGCGAACGAACGCGTCGCGGCGTTCCTGTTGATCGCTGCGAAGCGGTTGTCGGCGATCGGCAGCGTCCCCCTGCCGATGACGCGCGGCGACATCGCCGATCACCTGGGGCTGACGATCCACACGGTCAGCCGCACCATATCGGGCTTCGTTCGCCAGGGCCTGATCGAGCTCGACGGCCCGCAATCGTGCCGGCTGCTCGATCCGCACGGACTGCGCGCCATCGCCGGCGAAGAGGCGGGGATGGCGATCGACAGGATGGGGGGAATGCGGATGCGGCCACCCTTCGCCGGGCAGGAGTTGGGAGCATGAGCATCGTGTCCGCCCCGCCCGCGCTGCGCCATTTGGGCGTGGCGGCCGCCGGCTTTTCGGCCGTCTTCATGCCCGCGCAGGCACGCGCGCATGAGGCGGCGGCGCTCGAATGCCTTTGCGAGACGCTGCCGTTACTCGACACCGCGCCGACCTGGCGCGCCGCGGCGCTGGCACCGGCAGGCGCTGCCGCGGGCGATCCCGCCGCGAGTTCCGAGAGCGAGATCGACGCGCAGCGCCGGATCATCGCCGAACAGCGCGCGCTGATCGACCGGCAGAGCGCCATGATCGCCGAGCAGGGAGAGCAGATCGCGAAGCTCCAGCAACAGATCGTGACCCAGCAGGCGCAGGTCGACCGGCTTTCCTCCTTCGCGCTCGCCGAAGCGCCGCTCGACATCTTCCGCGGCACGGGCATGGGGGGTGTCGGGGGGCAGGGCGTCGGCGCCGGACCCGCGCTTCCCGGCCCCGGCAGCGACGCGGTCGCGCTGCCCGATGCGCCGGTCGGCGAAGCGCCGCCGCCGGAAGAGCCACCCCAGCAACGCGTCGCGGCGGTTCCCGAAGGGCAGGGCGTGCTCACGCGCGCCGGCGAACTCTTTTTCGAACCCTCGTTCGAATATACGCGCTCGTCGACCAACCGCCTCGTGTT
The DNA here is from genome assembly GCF_032227185.1 of Sphingopyxis sp. SE2. NCBI lineage: Bacteria > Pseudomonadati > Pseudomonadota > Alphaproteobacteria > Sphingomonadales > Sphingopyxidaceae > Sphingopyxis > Sphingopyxis sp. SE2. Next base: position 49,729 of record NZ_JAPMXW010000001.1, read on the forward strand.
CCGCGGGATCGAGCTGATCCCCGGCATCCAGATCGGCCTGATCGAGGCGACCGACGCCGATCGCGACACGCTCGTCGGCACGGCGTCGCTGCGTTACGGGATCACCGACCGGCTCGAAGCCGAAGTGCGGCTGCCCTATTTGTATCGCAACGACCGGATCGAGGTCGTCCAGCAGCGTGACGAAGGCATCGTCCGGCAAATCGCGTTGCGCGAGGACGGATTCGGCGACGCCGAATTTTCGCTTCGCTATCAATTCAACCGGCCGGTCGGGCAAAAGCCGATTTTCGTCGGAACGCTGCGCGTCAAATCGGACACGGGCAAGGGGCCGTTCGAGATCGGCTATGACGAATTCGGCGTCGCGACGGGGCTCGCCACCGGGTCGGGATTCTGGGCGGTCCAGCCGGGCCTCAACTTCCTGATGCCGTCGGATCCCGCGGTGATCTATGGCGGCGCGGCCTACCTTTATCACATCCCGCGCGACGTGAACGAAATGGTCGGCGATGTGCTGATCGGGCGCGTCGACCCGGGCGATGCGGTGTCCGCCAACATCGGCTTCGGCTTTGCGCTCAACCCCCGCTTTTCCTTCTCGCTCGGCTATCGCCACAATTATATCTTCCCGACGAAGACCGAGATCGGCGATACGCGCCAGAAATCAAACTATCTCCACGTTGGTTCGCTCAATTTCGGCATGTCGTACCGGCTGACCCAGCGCGACGTGCTCAACCTCGGCTTCGAAATCGGGGTGACCGAGGATGCGCCCGACGTGTCGATCACGCTGCGGATGCCCTTCGGCGGCAAATAGACCTTTTCAAAGCGACCCGGAAAGAAGCCCCGCCAATGATGGCGGGGCCAGGTGAACCGTCCCTGTCGAAACGGGGGCGGGGGGTCGTTCGGAATGATCCCTAGTTTCCGAGTGCGCCGACGGTCTGGGCGCCCATCACGGCGCCGATCGAGTCGCTGAGCCGTGTCGTCGCGAGCGCATCGCGGAAGCCTTCATAGCCGCTGATGTCGAGCACGGCGTCGACCTGCTGGTTCAGCGAGACGTTGCTGGCGGTGTTGATCAGCACATTCTGGATCGCGTCGGTGCTCTGGATCAGCGCCGTCTGGCCGTTGTTCGCGAGGAACACCGTCTCGTCGCCGACGCGCATCGAGATGCCGCCGCTGGTCAATATGCCGCCCTGTATCTGCGCCGCGTCGACCGCGGTCAGCGCGGGCGAGACGAAACGTTCGATCGTCTGCCCCTCGGGCGTCCAGCTGACGATCGTGCGCAGCGCGAGCTCGTCATTCACATAGCTGCGGATGTCGGCGCCGAAGGCGATCACCATGCCCTGAAAGGCAAAGCCGCCGCGCTGCGCGGCCAGCACCTCGTCCGGTACCGTCTGCGCGCTGGCCAGCAGGTCGCCGTCCTCGGGCTCGCTTGCCGCGAGGAGCAGGGGCGCGAAGGCGAGGATGAGGATGCGTGGGGACATGGTTTTTCTCATTTCACGGTGCCGACGCGCACGTCGAGCAGGATCTGCGGCGTCAGCTGATATTGGGGGGGAAGGTGGGTGGTAAGGTCGCCGGCCGCGACGTGGAGCGATCCGTCCTTTTCGAGTGGAGCCTGCGACCAGGGCCCCCAGTCGCCGGCGAGGTTGAATTCGGGGCGTTTCTTGCCCCCTTCGACGATCGCCAGGGCGATGCCGTTCCAGTGCTTCTCGAAATCCTCGAGCGAATATTCGTTGAGGCCGAGTACCGAATCGCCGGTGAGCACACGATCACCGAGAACGCCCTTGATCACGACGAAATGCTTGAAGCCCTTTAGGTCCATCAGGACGATCGTCGGGCGCTTCACCTGCTTCAGCTGGTCGACGGTCAGGCGGAAGCCCTCGGCGCGATAGCCGCGCGAGGCGAGATAGGTCTTCATGTCGAGCATCGAGAAGCCGACCTTGCGGATCGCTTCGCGGTCGCCCTTTTCCCACATCGCGCGGAAGGGCATCGCTTCGGACGTCGGTGCGCCATAATGATAGGTGAGCAGCGTTGCGAGCGCGGCCGAACCGCAGCTGAAATCATAACGCTGGCGGATGACCGAACGAAAGGGAATGTCCCACCAGGTCATCACCTGAAGCTGGTAAGTGCCGCCGGTTTCGGGTCCGGTCAGCCGGACCTCGGCGGCGGCGGGTGCCGCGGCGAGGGCGCACAGCATGCCCGCGATCAAGGCTCGCATGGGCCGCACGGCGAATTCAATCGCCGAGATTGATGGTCAGGTTCATGCCGCTCTGGGCGCTGACCTGCGCGCCGGTGTTGATCAGCAGGTTGCCGACACCGTTGAAATTCGACAGGGCGAAATCGCTGAGCGCGACCGATCCTGCGGTATAGTCGCCGTTCAGGACATTGCCGGCGACGAGCGACTCCATCGTCTGGTTGGTGATGACGAGCGATTGGCCGCCGCGTTGCGTGTCGAGTTCGCTGTCGTTCAGCATCGGCGATTTGCGTTCGGGCCGCGCCGGAATGGCCGACGCCGCAAGGGCCTCAGCCGGGGCGGAGTGCGCCACGACGGGCAGCGCCGCATCGGGCGGAGGCAATTGGGCCGATACCGGCGCGGACAAGCCTGCCATGACCAGCAGAACCGGGACGATCGGGGGTTTCATGATGCGCTCCTCGAAAGCGATACGGGAAGAAATGGCCGGCCCGCCAGTGGGGCCGGGCCGGCCATCCGGGGGGACCGATCAGTCGCCGCCGCCGCCGCCACCACCGGCCGGAGCACTGTCGCCGAAGCTGACGGTGCCTTGCGCGGCGATGTTGGTCGCAGCCTGGGCGTTCGAGTTGATGCCCGTGTTCCAGGCAGCGTTCAGGATGCCCGCATAAGCCGCGAAGGCATTGCCGCGCACCGAGTTGTTGCCGCTGTTGTAGCCGACAGCGGTATCGGTGTCGTCCTCACCGTCCAGATCGACGAGTTCGTCCATATTCTGGTTGGTGTTGGTCGCGCTGAGCGACTGCGTCGCGACAACGAGCGTGTTGCTGTTGAACGAGCCGTTGCCATCATTGTCCTGGTCGTCGTCCGAGAAGGTGTCGGCCGCATTGTCCTGGACGAACAGGTCGATCAGGTCGTTCACAACGACGGTGTCATTGTCGCTGTTGTTGCCCGACGCACCGGTCGTGTTGGTCCCGCCGCCGAGAGTTTGTGCATAGGCGGGAGACCCCGCCATCGCGAGCGCCAGAACCGACGCTGCAAGCATGACTTTCTTCATGATCGTCTCCTTACATTGGCAAAAGGGAATTCGCTCACGCCGCGTGGCGCGATGGTGCGGACCTCCCCACAGTTGTCCGCATCCTTGCGAACAAGCGCACCATGCTCCCCGCCCGGCGCATCCGCTTTGCGAATTGGCAATGTCGGAGGTGAAGAATTACCCAGATGATAACAGTAGGAGGAATTGCGCGCGTTCGATTCCGCTCCGAATCCGCTGTTTTCAGGCGAGGCCCGCGCGCATCGCCGGGCGCCCGGCGGCATCGCGCGCCCACAATCTGACCCCCTCGTCGTCGCGCGTCAGGCAGAGGTCGAAGGGCGCGCCGTCGATCAGCGGCGCCTCGGCGCGGAAGGCGAAATGGCGGGGAGCGAGGTCGGGGGCGGAACGCAGCGCATGATCCATCAACAGCGTCGCAATCAGCGGACCGTGGACGACCAGCCCGGCATAGCCTTCGACGTCCCGCGCATAATCGCGGTCGTAATGGATGCGGTGCGCGTTGAAGGTCAGCGCCGAATAGCGGAAGAGCAGTACCGGATCGGGCGAAACGCTGCGGACCACGTCGGCGGGTTCGGCGGGTGCGACCGGGGTCGGTGCCTGCGGCGCGGGCGATGCCGGGGCGGGTTCGCGAAAGACGATATCCTGTTCCTCGCGGATCGCGGGCACGCCATTCGCCGCGATGTCGTGACGCAAGGTGACGAAGAGCAGATCGCCGCTCGCCCCGCGCTTGGGCTTGATCGCGTCGACCGTGGTGACGCAGGTCAGCGCGGCGCCGACCTTGATCGGAGCGAGGAATTCGATGCGGCTTCCCGCCCACATGCGGCGCGGAAGCGGGACGGGCGGGAGCAGACCCGCGCCGTCGCGGCGCGGGTGGCCGTCCTCGCCGATCGCCGACTGCCGGGCGTCGGGAAGGAAATAGAGCCAGTGACCGAGCGGCGGGAGAATATCCGGCACGGCGTCATGGTCGAGCAAGGCGGCGAGACCCCGCAGCGGCGCTTGGGTCGCGATATCCTCGCGCGTTTCGCTGCGGCCGACCCAGGCGGAAAAATCGTCCATCGCTCAAAAGCTTTTGGGCAAGCCAAGCGCGTGGGTCGCGACATGGCTCAGGATCAGGTTCGTGCTGATCGGCGCGACCTGATAGAGACGCGTTTCGCGAAACTTGCGCTCGATGTCATATTCCTCGGCGAAACCGAAGCCGCCGTGCGTCTGGACGCACATGTCGGCGGCGTACCAGCTGGCTTCGGATGCGAGCATCTTCGCCATATTGGCTTCGGTCCCGCAATCGGCGCCGGCGTCGAACATCTGCGCGGCCTTGTCGACCATCCCGGCGGCGGCGGCGATCTGGACCCAGGCGCGCGCGATCGGAAACTGGACTCCCTGATTCTCGCCGATCGCGCGGCCGAAGACCGACCGGTCCTTGGCATAGGCGGCCGCGCGGTCGACGAAGAAGCGGCCGTCGCCGATACATTCGGATGCGATCAGGATGCGCTCGGCGTTCATGCCCGACAATATGTAGCGGAAGCCCTTGCCCTCCTCGCCGATCAGGTTCGCGGCGGGGACTTCGAGATCGTCGAAGAAAAGCTCGGTCGTCGCATGGTTGAGCATCGTGCGGACGGGACGGACCGTCAGGCCCTTGCCAACCGCCTCGCGCATGTCGACGAGCAGCACGCTCATCCCGTCCGAAGGCTTCGCGCATTCCTCGCGCGGGGTGGTGCGGCAGAGCAGGACCATCAGATCCGAATGTTCGGCGCGGCTGATCCAGATTTTCTGGCCGTTGACGATATATTTGTCGCCGACCCGCTTTGCGAAGGTGCGGATGCGCGTCGTGTCCGTGCCCGCGGTCGGCTCGGTCACGCCGAAGGCCTGCAGGCGAAGCTCGCCGCGTGCGATCGCGGGCAGATATTCCCGCTTCTGCGCCTCCAACCCGTGCTTGAGCAGCGTGCCCATCGTGTACATCTGCGCGTGGCACGCGCCGCCGTTGCAGCCGGAGCGGTGGATTTCCTCGAGTACCGCGGTCGCGGCGCCGAGGCCGAGCCCCGATCCGCCATAGTCTTCGGGAATCAGAACCGAGAGAAAACCCGCCTCGGTCAGCGTGCGCACGAATTCGGTCGGATAGATGCGGTCGCGGTCGAGGCGCTGCCAATATTCGCCGGGAAAATCGGCACAGAGGCGGCGCACCGCCTCGCGGATTTCGGGGTGGCTCTGCGACTGGGCTTCGGACATCGGCGTTCGGCTCTCCCCTGATCGTCGGGGAGAGCCTTAGAATGCGAAGCATCACCCGCCAAGCACTATCGGCGCTCTGCACTTGATCGTCATCCCGGCGAAGGCCGGGATCTCGCCGGTGCGAATTTCCGATAGGGTAAGATCCCGGCCTTCGCTGGGATGACGGAAGAAGAGAGAGATGACCGCGCCTCAAATGCTCGGCAGGTCGAGGCCCTTCTCACGCGCGCACTCGATCGCGATATCATAGCCCGCGTCGGCGTGGCGCATCACGCCGGTGCCGGGGTCGTTCCACAGCACGCGTTCGAGCCGCTTCGCTGCCTCGGGGGTGCCGTCGGCGACGATCACCATGCCGCTATGCTGCGAATAGCCCATGCCGACCCCGCCGCCGTGGTGGAGCGACACCCAGGTCGCGCCCGATGCCGTATTGAGCAGCGCATTGAGCAGCGGCCAGTCGCTGACGGCATCGCTGCCGTCGCGCATGGCTTCGGTCTCGCGGTTGGGCGAGGCGACCGAGCCCGAATCGAGATGGTCGCGGCCGATCACCACGGGGGCCTTGAGTTCGCCCGACGCCACCATCTCGTTGAACGCGAGGCCGAGCCGGTGGCGGTCGCCGAGCCCGACCCAGCAGATGCGCGCTGGCAAACCCTGAAACCGGATCTTCTCGCGCGCCATGTCGAGCCAGTTGTGGAGATGTGCATTGTCGGGCAGCAACTCCTTCACCTTGGCGTCGGTCTTGTAGATATCCTCGGGATCGCCCGACAGCGCCGCCCAGCGGAACGGACCGATACCGCGGCAAAAGAGCGGGCGGACATAGGCGGGGACGAAACCCGGAAAGTCGAAAGCATTTTCGACGCCTTCATCCTTCGCCATCTGACGGATGTTGTTGCCATAGTCGGTCGTCGGCACGCCCGCGGCCTGCAGGTCGAGCATCGCCTGCACATGCACTGCCATCGACGCCTTCGCGGCTTTTGCTACCGCCGCCGGATCGCTCTCGCGCTTCGAAAACCACTCGTCGAGGCTCCAGCCGGCGGGGAGATAGCCGTTCACCGGATCGTGCGCCGAGGTCTGGTCGGTGAGCAGGTCGGGACGGATGCCGCGGCGGACCATCTCGGGCAGCACTTCGGCGGCGTTGCCGAGCAGGCCGACCGATACCGGCTTGCCCTCGGCATGGCTCGCCTCGATCATCGCAATGGCTTCGTCGATGGACGAGGCCTGCTTGTCGAGGTAGCCGGTGCGCAACCGCATCTCGATCCGGCTCGGCTGGCATTCGATCGCGAGGCAGCTTGCGCCCGCCATCACCGCCGCGAGCGGCTGCGCGCCGCCCATGCCGCCGAGACCGGCGGTAAGCAGCCAGCGGCCCGCAAGACTGCCGCCATAATGCTGGCGCCCCATTTCGACGAAGGTTTCGTAGGTGCCCTGAACGATGCCCTGGCTGCCGATATAGATCCAGCTTCCGGCCGTCATCTGGCCGTACATCATCAGGCCCATTTTATCGAGCTCGTGGAAATGCTCCCAATTCGCCCATTCGGGGACGAGGTTCGAATTTGCGAGCAGCACGCGCGGCGCATTCTCGTGGGTCTGGAAGACGCCGACGGGTTTGCCCGACTGGATGAGCAGGGTTTCGTCGCCTTCGAGCCGCTTCAGCGTCTCGACGATCTTGTCATAGCTCTGCCAGTCGCGCGCAGCGCGGCCTATGCCGCCATAGACGACGAGCTCGTGCGGCGCTTCGGCGACGTCGGGGTGCAGATTGTTCATCAGCATCCGCATCGGCGCTTCGGTGAGCCAGCTTTTCGCGCTGATCTCGGGGCCGGTCGCCGGGCGAATCACGCGGCTGTTGTCGAGACGGGTGATCATGAATGTCCTTTCGCAAAATCGAGTGTCGCAGCGATGACCTGTTCGAGCACGGGCCGGATCGCGGGATTGGGGTCGAGGGGGCTGGGCCAGTTGACGTGCGTGATCGTATCGGGCTCGGCCATATAGCCGCGCTGCGCCAGCTCCATCTGGATCGCATGGATGCCGCTTTCGGGGCGGCCATAGTGGCGCGTCGTCCAGCCGCCCTTGAAGCGGCCGTTGACGACATGACTAGGGCCACTCGCGGCGCAAATGTTCGCGACGATCGTTTCGAGCTCGGGGGCGGAGGTCGCGCCGCCGTTGGTGCCGATATTGAACTGCGGCAGTTCGCCGTCGAACAGGCGCGGGACATGGCTGCGGATCGAGTGGGCGTCATAGAGGACGACCTTGCCGTGCGCGGCTTTCAGACGGTCGAGTTCGGCGGTCAGCGTGTCGTGATAGGGACGGTGGTAAAGGTTGAGCCGCTGGGTGATCGACGCCTCGTCGGGCTGGTCGAAACGATAGAGCGGCTCGCCGTCGAAGGTCGTCGTCGGGCAGAGTTCGGTCGTCGCCTGCCCCGGGTAGAGTGGCGCGCCCGACGGATCGCGATTCATGTCGATCACGCTGCGCGAAATGTCGGTCGCGACCAAAGTCGCGCCGAGATCGGCGGCGAAGGCGTAAAGCTCGGCGATCCACCAGTCGGTGTCGATCTGCGCGTGCCAGGGCGAAACAAACTGCGCGTCGAGCCCAGCAAGATCGGTGCCGCCGTGCGGGAAGGCGATGACGAGCGGCGCGTCGCCGCGATGGACGCGCAGCCAGTCCATCAGCCGAGACCCGGCAGACTGGCGGGAACCGCGGCGACGAGGCTGCCTGAGCGGATCAGCGCGGTCGCGGCCTCCATATCGGGGTGGAAATGCCGGTCGTCTTCGAGCGTCGGCACATTCGCGCGGAGGTGCTTGTGTGCGGCTTCGAGCGCGTCGCTCGATTTCAGCGGCGCGTGGAAATCGATGCCCTGGCACGCCGCGAGCAGTTCGATGCCGATCACCGCGCTGGCGTTGTCGGCCATGTCGAGCAGGCGGCGCGCGCCGTGCGCGGCCATCGAGACATGATCCTCCTGATTGGCCGAGGTCGGGATCGAATCGACGCTAGCCGGATAGGCACGCTGCTTGTTCTCGCTGACGAGCGCTGCCGCGGTGACCTGCGGGATCATGAAGCCCGAGTTGAGGCCGGGACGCGGGGTGAGGAAGGCGGGCAGGCCTGAGAGCGCGGGGTCGACGAGCATCGCGATGCGGCGCTCCGAAATCGAACCGATCTCGCACAGCGCCATCGCGATCATGTCGGCGGCGAAGGCGACGGGCTCGGCGTGGAAATTGCCCCCCGACAATGCCTCGTCGGTATCGGCGAAGATCAGCGGATTGTCCGAAACGCCGTTCGCCTCGATGCCGAGCGTCGTCCCGGCTTGTCTTAGCAGATCGAGCGCGGCGCCCATCACCTGGGGCTGGCAGCGGAGGCAATAAGGGTCCTGCACGCGCGGATCGTCGACCGCGTGCGAAGCGCGGATCGCCGACCCCGCCATCAGGCCGCGCAGCGCATCGCCGACCTCGCGTTGTCCAGCATGGCCGCGCAGCGCGTGGATGCGTGCGTCGAAGGGCGCGTCGGAGCCTTTGGCCGCTTCGGTCGAGAGCGCGCCGGTGATCAGCGCCGAGCGGAAGACGGTTTCGGCACGGAAGAGACCCGCCAGCGCATTGGCGGTCGAGAATTGGGTGCCGTTGAGGAGGGCGAGACCTTCCTTCGGGCCGAGGTCGAGCGGCGCGAGACCCGCCTGCTTCAGCGCGTCGGCGGCGGGCAGCGTCTGGCCGCCCACCTCGATCGCGCCCACGCCGATCATCGCCGCGGCCATATGCGACAGCGGCGCGAGGTCGCCGCTCGCGCCGACCGAGCCCTGCGAAGGGACGACCGGGGTGAGCCCCTTCGCCAGCATCGCCTCGATCATCGCGACCGTTTCGCGCTGGACGCCCGAAGCACCCATGCCGAAGCTCGCGAGCTTGAGTGCCATCATCAGGCGGACGATCTTCGTCGGCGAGGGTGCGCCGGTGCCCGCGGCATGGCTGAGCACGATATTGCGCTGAAGCGTCGCCAGATCGTCGTTGGCGATGCGCACGCTCGCGAGCTTTCCGAAGCCGGTGTTGATGCCATAGACGGGCGCGCCCTTTGCGACGATCCGCGCGACCGCGGCGGCGCTCGCATCAATCGCATCCCATGCGGCGTCGCTGAGTTCGGCGCTCGCGCCCTCATAGATTTCGCGCCAGTCGGCGAGCGAAATATTTCCGGGCTCGATGATCATTGTCCGTCCTTGATGCGTTGGTGAAGCGGGTTGAAGCCGATGCGATAGACAAGCTCGGCGGGTTCAGTGACGTCCCAGATCGCGAGGTCGCACGCCTTGCCGGCTTCGAGCGTGCCGATCCCGGCGCCCAGCCCGAGCGCGGCGGCGGCGTTGACCGTGACGCCGCGCAATGCCTCGACGACGGTTAGCCCGAACAAGGTGGCGCCCATGTTGAGCATCAGCAGCAGCGAGGTCGTGGGCGAGGTGCCGGGGTTGTTGTCGGTCGCAAGCGCAATGCGCGTGCCGTGGCGGCGCATCGCGTCGACTGGCGGCAGCTTCGTCTCGCGCATGAAATAGTAGGCGCCGGGGAGGAGAACCGCGACGGTGCCCGCCGCTGCCATCGCGCGGACATCGTCGTCGGTCGCATGTTCGAGGTGATCGGCGGACAGCGCGCCGTGGCTCGCGGCAAGCGCGCTGCCGTGCAGCGCCGACAATTGTTCGGCGTGGAGCTTGACCGAAAGGCCGTTCGCCTTCGCCGCCTCGATCACGCGTTCGCATTGCGCGGGCGTGAAACCGATGCCTTCGCAAAAGGCGTCGACCGCGGTTGCGAGCGGCGCGGCGGCGGGAATCATCTCGCCGACGACGAGGTCGATATAGGCGTCGCTGTCTCCCTTATATTCGGGGGGCAGGGCGTGTGCGCCGAGGAAAGTGGGTTCGACGCGGATCGCTCGGCGCTCGCCAAGCGCACGCGCAGTGCGCAGCATCTTGAGCTCGTCGTCGGTCGACAGGCCATAGCCCGACTTGATCTCGATCGTCGTGACGCCCTCGGCGATCAACGCGTCGAGGCGGGGCAGGGCGCTTTGGATCAACTCGGCTTCGCTCGCCGCACGCGTCGCGCGCATGGTCGAGACGATCCCGCCGCCCGCTCGCGCGATTTCTTCGTAAGTCGCCCCTTCGAGGCGCATCGCCCATTCGTTCGCGCGATTGCCGCCGTGGACGAGGTGGGTGTGGCAATCGATCAGCCCGGGCGTGATCAGCCGGCCTTCGCAATCGGTAACCGTCGCGGCGGTTGCCGGCGCGCCTTCGGCCGGCCCCGCATAGGCGATGCGCCCATCCTTCGCTGCCACCACGCCATTGTCGATCAGGCCGAGCGCGTCATCGGCCATCGTTGCGAGTCGGGCGTTCGTCCAAAGCTGCTCCATCTGGACAGCATCGTTCTTATGCGCCATTATGTCTAGACATAATATGAGGACGGATGATGGTTTCGCTCTGGTTCGAACGCGCATGGATCGGCAACCGCTGGGAAAAGGGCGTGCGGCTGCGTATCGCGGACGGGCGGATCGCCGCGGTCGAAACGAGCGTTGCAGCGGATGGCGCCGACGAACGGCATCGCGCCGGCCTGCCCGGCCTCTGCAACGTCCACAGCCACGGCTTCCAGCGCGGCATGGCTGGACTTTCGGAGCGTCGCAGCCGTCCCGACGACAATTTCTGGAGCTGGCGCGAGATCATGTACCGCTTCCTCGACCGGCTGACGCCCGAGGATGTCGCGGCGATCACCGCGCAGGCCTATGCCGAGATGCTCGAGACCGGCTTCACGCGCGTCGGCGAGTTTCATTATCTCCATCACGATCCGGCGGGCGCGGCCTATGCCGACTCCGCCGAGATGGCGGGCGCGATCGCAGCGGCGAGCGCGGCGACGGGGATCGGGCTGACGCTGCTTCCCGTTTTCTACGCGCACGGCAATTTCGGCGCTGTGCCGCCTAGCGCGGGGCAGCGGCGTTTCCTCAATGACATCGACGGCTTCGCCGCGCTGCTCGACGCGGCGCGAGGCAAGCTCGCGGACGACGCCAATATCGGCGTCGCGCCGCACTCGCTTCGCGCCGTGACGCCCGAAGAGCTCCGCGCGCTGCTCGAAATGTCACCGGCCGGGCCGGTGCATATCCATGCCGCCGAACAGGTGAAGGAGGTCGCCGACTGCGTCGCGTGGAGCGGCGCGCGGCCGGTCGAATGGCTGCTCGACAATGTCGGGGCCGACGAACGCTGGTGCCTCATCCACTCCACCCACCTTGCGGCGCACGAGGTCGCGCGCCTCGCTGCAAGCGGCGCGGTCGCCGGGCTCTGCCCGGTCACCGAAGCCAATCTCGGTGACGGCATCTTTCCGGCGACCGATTATCTGGGCGCGGGCGGACGCTTCGGGGTCGGTACCGACAGCAATATCCTCGTCGATGCGGCGCAGGAGCTTCGCGCGCTCGAATATTCGCAGCGTCTCGCGGAGCGCGCCCGCGCCTTGCTGGCGAGCGAGGAATCGCCCTTCGTCGGCGCCAACCTCTTTGCGCGGGCCGTCGCGGGCGGAGCGCAGGCGCTCGGCGTGCCGGCGGGGCTCGCCGTCGGCCATGCCGCCGACATCGTCTCGCTCGATCTCGATCACCCCTCCTTCGCCGGAACCGACGAAGCGACCCTGCTCGACCGCTGGATTTTCGCCGCCCGTGCCGGGGCGATCGACAGCGTGTGGCGCGCGGGTGTCAAGCGCGTCGATAAGGGATGCCATGTCGAGGCCGATGCGATCGCCGCGACCTACCGCGCCTGCATCGCACGGTTGCTCGCGTGAACCCGGCGCGGCGCATCCGCGACGAGATCGCTGCCGCGATCCGCTCGGGCGAATGGCGCCCCGGCGACCGCGTGCCGACCGAGCAGGAACTGGCCGCGCGCTACGGCTGCGCGCGCGCGACGGTGAGCAAGGCGCTTGGCGAGCTGGCGGCGTCGGGGCTGGTCGAGCGGCGGCGCAAGGCGGGGACGTTCGTCGCGCACCCGCCCGTTCATTCGGCGGTGATGACGGTGCCCGATCTCGCCGAACTGATCGCGGCGCGCGGCGAGGCCTATCGCTGGGACCTGATATCGATCATCGACACGGACGATACCGGCGAGGAACCGCTCGCGGGGCCGGCGCTGCGCATTGAGGGCGTGCACAGGGCGGCAGGCGAGCCCTTCGCGCTCGAACGGCGCTTCATCGCGCTCGGCGAAGTGCCCGCTGCGGCGGACGCGGACTTTGCGAAGGAGGCCCCGGGGACCTGGTTGCTCGGCCATATCCCGTGGACGCAGGCGCGCCACGTTATTCGCGCGGTGAACCCGGTGCGCAAGGAAACGGCGCTTTTGGGAATCGGTCCCGGCGCGGCGTGCCTCGAACTCGACCGCACGACGTGGCGCGCGGGCCGCGTCGTCACCCACGTCCGACAATTGTTCCGCGGCGATCGCTTCGACCTGGTTGCCGAATTCAACGCGGGTCCGTGACGCCATCGCGATCATGCGGGACCGTCGGGACGATGCGCAGCATCGCGATCGCGGCGATCGCCCACGCGGCCGCCGCGAAGCCCATCGTATAAACCGGCTCGCCGGGGAACAGCGCCTTCATCACCTGACCCATGACTGTGGCGACCAGAAGCTGGGGTATGACGACGAATATATTGAACAGCCCCATATAGATGCCGAGCTTTGCCTGCGGCAGGTTGGATGCGAGGATCGCATAAGGCATGGCGAGGATCGAGGCCCATGCGATGCCGATCGCCACCTCGGCGAGGAGCAGGGCCTGCGGATCGCGCAGGAAGAGGAAGCTTACGAACCCGGCAGCACCGACGAGCAGGCAGATCATGTGCGTGCGCGCCTGCCCGACGCGCCGCGACAACCATGGCAGCAGGGTCAGCGCGGCGATCGCCGCGACGGCATTATAGGTCGCGAACAGGACGCCGACCCAATTTCCCCCCGCCTGATAGGCAGGCGATGCGGGATCGCTGCTGCCGAACATATATTGCGCGACGACGGGGGTGGTGTTGATCCACATGATGAACAGCGCCGACCAGCTGAAGAACTGGACGAGCGCGAGCTTCTTCATCACCGGCGGCATGCCCGCGAAGTCGCCGACGATATGCGCGAGCATATTGTTGCTGCGTCCCGCGCGGGCGAGCGCGATCGCGGCCGCGCTGGCGAGGCCATAGCCCGCGATAAGCGCTGCGAGCAGATACATCTCCTTTTCGAGGCCGAACTCGGCGACGAGGAAGGCGACGGCAAGACCGGCGCCGGCCCAGATCGCGCTGCCCGTAAAGCTGCGCGCGGCGAGCAGGCGGGGGGTGGCGGGGCTGTCGGCAACGGCATCGCTCCCGGCAAAGGCCGCCATTTCTTCGGGCGAATATTCGCGCGTCGTGAGCACGGTCCACAGCACCGAGAGGAAGAAGACGAGGCCGCCCGCCCAGAAGCTGTAGCGCACGGTGTCGGGGATCTCGCCCGGCGCCGCCGTGTTGGCGACGCCGAGATGGTCGAGCAGCCAGGGGAAGGCCGATCCCGCGACCGCGCCGACGCCAATGAAGAAGGTCTGCACCGCATAGCCGATGCTGTGTTGGTCGCGGCGCAGCATGTCGCCGACGAAGGCGCGAAACGGCTCCATCGAGACATTGATCGACGCGTCGAGAATCCAGAGCATCAGCACCGAGAACCAGAGCACCGAGGATTCGGGCATGATCAGCAAGGCGAGCGCGGCGAGGATCGCGCCGGCGAGAAAATAGGGACGCCGCCGCCCGAGGCGCCCGAGCCAGGTGCGGTCGGACATATGGCCGATGACCGGCTGGACGAGCAGGCCGGTGAGCGGCGCGGCGATCCAGAGCGCGGGCAGCGATTCGAGTTCGGCGCCGAGCGTCTGGAAGATGCGGCTCATATTGGCATTCTGCAGCGCGAAGCCGATCTGGATTCCCAGAAAGCCGAAGCTGATGTTCCACAGGCCGCGAAAGCCCTGTGCCGGCTTTTCCATATCTCTCTCCCCGGCGGCGCTGGCGCGGCACGCGGCGTGACGATTGCAGCGCGGGGGAGCGAGGGCAAGCCGCGCGGCTGGTGCGTATACGAATACGTTCGTCGGGCGAGCTAGACCGCCGTGCTCTGCCGCTTGATCAGCCGCGTCGGCAGAATGCTGCGTTCGACAGGCAGATTGTCGAGGCGGCGGAGCAGCGCGTCGACGAGCAGTTCGCCCGCGCTCTTCATATCCTGCATCACCGTGGTCAGCGTCGGCGAGGTCAGGTTCGCCGCCGGGATATCGTCGAAGCCGATGATCGCGACATCTTGGGGCAGGCGGCGCCCCGCCTCGGTCAGTGCGCGCATCGCGCCGATCGCGATCAGATCGCTGGCGGCGAAAATCGCGTCGAACGCGCGCCCGCTTGCGAGCAGCGCCCGCGCGGCGGCGTGACCCGATTCCTCCGACGACACGGCGTCGCGCTGTAGCGCGGGGTCGGGCGACAGGCCTGCGCCCTCCATCGCCCGGCACAGGCCGGCGTAGCGATCCTGAAACTCGGGCGCATGGTCCGACGCGTCGCCGAGGAATGCGATGGTGCGTCGCCCGATTTCGATCAGGTGCCGTCCCGCCTGCATCCCCGCACCGACATTGTCCGATCCGACCGTGAGCCCGATGCTGTCGTCGGACACCGATCCCCAGCGGACGAATTTCGTGTCCATTTCGACCAGATGCTCGAGCTTTGAACGATAGAGTTGATAATCGCCGTATCCGAGCAGGATGATGCCGTCGGAGCGGTGGCTGTCCTGATAGGCGACGTGCCAGTCGTTGTGCATCTGCTGGAAGCTGATGAGCAGGTCATAGCCGCGCAGCGCGCACTGGCGCGTGATCGACCCGAGCATCGACAGGAAAAAGGGGTTGATCATCGACTGGTCGGGGGTGGGGTCTTCGAAAAAGAGCAATGCGAGCGTGTGGGTGCGCTGCGAGCGCAGGCTCGACGCATTTTTGTCGACGGTGTAGTTGAGCTCGCGCGCAATGCGTTCGATGTTCGCGCGGGTCGCGGCGCTCACCGACTTGCTGCCGCGTAGCGCGCGCGACACGGTCGGCTGGGACACGCCGGCCAGATAGGCGATATCGAAGCTCGTCGGCTTGGCAGAGGGCCGGCGCCCCATCTCTCTCTCCCTGAGGCCGCGGCTCTCGTCGATGGCCGCCGCCGATACCGGAGACTAGCGATTGGTCCGCTCGATGCCAAGAATTTGCACGGGGCCGACACTCGCGGTTTCCCGCGCCGAAAGCGTGGTATTTCTGCGACAGTAGGCGGGTCTGCATATTATGCGTATACGTATACCCTATGGCAGCACGCCGCGATTGGTTTCAATTGCGAGGCTCAAGATGGGAAAGCCCACGCATCGGAGAGGAGCCTGACGGACGCCCCGCGTCCCCGGTCCGATGCACGGGTCAAGACCGCCCGTCCGTGCCAGGGGAGCCACAAATGACCATGCCGACCAAGTTTCGCCGGGATGCCAGCGCCATTGCGCTCGGCCTCGCCTTGACCGCCTTCGTGCCCGGCGCCGCGATGGCGCAGGATGCGGACACCGCACCCGCAGGCGAAGCGCCGACCGAAGACGCCATCGTCGTCACCGGCATCCGCGGCGCGATCAACAATTCGGTGCAGGCCAAGAAGGCGAACACCTCGATCGTCGAGGTGATTTCGGCCGAAGACATCGGCAAGCTGCCCGACCTGTCGATCGCCGAATCGCTGTCGCGCCTGCCGGGCCTCGCGACGCAGCGCCTCGACGGCCGCGCCAACGTCGTCTCGATCCGCGGCCTCGCCCCCGATTTCACCACGACCCTGCTCAACGGCCGCGAACAGGTTTCGGCGGGCAACAACCGCGGCGTCGAACTCGACCAATATCCGTCCGAACTCTTGAACGGTGCCGTCGTCTACAAGACCCCCGACGCGTCGCTGATCGGGCAGGCGCTCGGCGGCACGATCGACATGCGGACGGTGCGCCCGCTCGCCTATGGCCGCCGCGCGATCGCCGCGGGCGCGCGCTTCGAGGTCAACGATCTCGGCAAGCTCAACCCCGACATTTCGAACAAGGGCTATCGCGCCAATATCTCCTATATCGACCAGAATGCCGATGGCACGCTCGGCTGGGCGATCGGTTACGCGCGCATGCAGTCGCCGACCGCGGAAGAACGCTTCAACGCCTGGGGCTATCCCGAGCTGACCGACGGGACGAACACCGCCTTCCTGATCGGCGGTGCCAAGCCCTATGTGAAATCGAACGAGCTGAAGCGCGACGGCGTGATGGCGGTTGTCGAATGGGAGCCGAGCGACCGGTTGCACATGACGATCGACGGCTATTGGTCGAAGTTCAAGGACGACCAGCGGCTGCGCGGCATCGAACTGCCGCTGGCATGGGGCAATTCGACTCTGACCGATTTCACGATCGAAGATGGTTTGGTGACGTCGGGCACGTGGTCGGGCACCGAAGCGGTGATGCGCAACGACGTCGTCCACCGCGACTCGACGATCATCGCCGGCGGCTGGAACACCCAGTTTAAGCCCAATGAACGACTGACGCTCGAACTCGATCTCGGTTATTCGCGGCTCAAGAAGACCGAGGAAAATCTCGAAATCTATCTCGGCACCGGGCGCGGTGCGGGCGTCGGCGCGCGCGAAACCGCGCTCGGGTTCCAGTTGCGGCCGAAGGGCGGCATCATCCTCGATCCGTCGCTCGACTATGCCGATCCGAACCTGTTCCTCATCACCGATCCGCAAGGCTGGAACAGCTGCGGCGGCGCGGTTCCCAATTGCCAGGACGGCTTCGTCAACACGCCCAAGATCAAGGACGAGCTGAAATCGCTGCGCCTGCAGGCGACCCAGGAACTCGATGGGGTGATCAGCAGCCTGCGCGTCGGCGCCAATTATTCGGATCGCGAAAAGAGCCTCGACGATCGCGGCTTCGTGCTGACCAGCAACGCTTATCCGGCCAACACCGCGGTGCCCGCCGATTATCTCTACGACCCGGTGTCGCTCGACTTCATCGGCATCCCCGGCATGGTCGCGTTCGACAGCTGGCGCTATTACAACGACGGCAACTATGTGCTCACCGACGAAGCAGGCTGGACGCCGGGCCGCATCTTCAACGACTATAATGTCCGCGAAAAAGTGCTGACCGGCTTCATCCAGGCCAATTTCGACGCCGATACGGGCGACACGCCGATCCGCGGCAATGTCGGTCTCCAGATCGTCCATAGCGACCAGACGGCATCGAGCTTCTATGCGCAGGTCGTCGGCGGACAGGTGCAGTCGACGCCGGTGACCGACGGCGCGACCTATACCGACTTCCTGCCCAGCCTGAACCTGACGGTCGAATTCGCCGACAACACTTTCCTGCGCTTCGGGGCTGCCCGTATGCTGGCGCGGGCGCGCATGGATCAGCTGAAGCCCGGCGGCGGCGTCAATTTCGACGCGTCGAAGCGCAACAACACCGACATCGAAGCGTCGCCCTGGTCGCTCGATCTGGGTAATGCGAAGCTGCGGCCGCTGATGGCCGACACGGTCGATATCGCGTTCGAAAAATATTTCGGCCAGGGCGCCTATGTGTCGGTGGGCGGTTTCTACAAATATCTCGAAAATTATATCTACCGCCAAAGCGACGCGTTCGACTTCACCGGCTTCGAAATTCCGGACGGCGGCACGGTCGCCACCTATCAGGGGTTGGCCAACCAGTGGCGCAACGGCAACGGTGGGCGCGTCTATGGCGCCGAAGCGTCGCTCTCGCTGCCCCTTGCGACCTTCACACAGGCGCTCGACGGGTTCGGCGTGCTGGCGAGCGGCTCTTATACCCAGAGCCGCGTCCGCGAAGGAAGCGCCGATCCGATCGCGTTGCCCGGCCTGTCGCGCTGGGTCGTGAACGGTACCGCCTATTTCGAAAAGGCGGGCTTCCAAGCGCGCATTTCGGGCCGCTATCGCTCCAAATTCCTCGCCGAGGTTTCGGGTCTCAGCCTCAAGCGCGATCTGGTGACGGCGAAGAGCGAAATGGTCGTCGATGCGCAGATCGGCTATACCTTCCAGAGCGGCGCGCTAGAGGGGCTGGGCATCCTGCTCCAGGCGTCGAACCTGACCAACGAACCGTTCGTGACCTATTACAACAATGATCCGCGCCAGATCCGCGACTATCAGAATTATGGTCGCAACTTCATGGCGGGCGTCACCTACAAGTTCTGATCCGATGCGCGGGCCGGCACGTCCGGCCCGCTCGTCGCAGGTGCCGGACGAGAGGGAAGGAACAGCGTGGGCGATAGTCGCATCACGAAGGTGGTGATCGTGGGTGGCGGCACCGCGGGCTGGATGGCGGCCGCGGCGCTGTCGCGCACGATGGATAACCTGTCGATCCGGCTGGTCGAGAGCGACGAAATCGGCACCGTCGGCGTCGGCGAGGCGACCATCCCGGCGATCCGGCTGTTCAACGCGCTGATCGGCATCGACGAGGATGAATTCGTCCGCGAGACGCGGGGTACGTTCAAGCTCGGCATCGAGTTTCGCGACTGGGGCCGCCTCGGCGATAGCTATATGCACGCCTTCGGGCAGATCGGGCGCAGCCTCGGCATGCTCCAGTTTCCGCAATATTGGCTGCGCGGCCGGGCCGAGGGCGTCGCGGGCCGGCTGGGCGACTATTCGCTGAACGAAACGGCGGCGCGTCAGAACCGCTTCGCGCGGCTGCCCCAAATCCCGAACACCGGCCTCGACGGCATCGCCTATGCCTTTCATTTCGACGCCGCGCTCTATGCTGCCTATCTGCGCAAGGTCGCAGAGGGTGCAGGCGTCGTGCGAACCGAGGGCAAGATAGAAAGCGTCAAACGCAATGGCGCGAGCGGCCATATCGGAGCCGTTGTCCTCGAAAATGGCGAGGAAATCGGCGGCGAGCTTTTCATCGACTGCTCGGGCTTTCGCGCGCTGCTGATCGAGCAGGCGCTCGAAACCGGCTTCGAGGATTGGACGCGCTGGCTTCCGTGCGACCGCGCGATCGCGGTACCGAGCGAGAACGTCGGCCCGGCGCGACCCTATACGCAGGCGATCGCGCACAAGGCGGGCTGGCAATGGCGCATCCCGCTCCAGCACCGGACGGGCAACGGCCATGTCTTTTGCAGCGACTTCATCGGCGAGGATGAAGCGACTGCGACCCTGCTCGCCAATATCGAGGGACGCCCGCTAGCCGAACCACGCACACTGCGTTTCAAGACGGGCATGCGCAGCAGGGCATGGAACGGCAATGTCGTTGCGCTGGGGCTGGCCTCGGGTTTCCTCGAACCGCTCGAATCGACGAGCATCCATTTGATCCAGAACGGCATCGCCAAGCTACTCGCGCATTTTCCCGATCGCGATTTCGACGCCGCCAATATCGACGCCTATAACCGCCGCGTGCGTTTCGACTACGAGCGTATCCGCGACTTCATCATCCTCCACTATCACGCCAATCAGCGCACCGACGCGCCCTTCTGGATCCGCTGCCGCGAGATGGAAATTCCCGAAACGCTCGCGCGCAAGATCGCGCTGTTCAAAAGCCAAGGCCAGATCGTCCGCGAGGGCGACGAACTGTTCATCGAAATCGGCTGGTTTCAGGTGCTGACAGGGCAGAATATCATGCCCGACGGCTATCACCCGATGGCCGACCAGCTCACCGACGACGAACTGGCGGGCTTTTTCGCCGACATCGAAACGATCGTCGCGCGCACCGCGTCGCATCTGCCCCGCCACGAAGAATTCATCGCGCAGCATTGCGCGGCAGGAGTGCCCGCATGAGCCTGTTCGCCCCGTTGATCGCGCTGAGCCTCGCCGGCGCCGTGCCCGCCGCCGATTACCGCCAGCGGCCGCCCGAGGACGAGGTCATCTATTTCGTCCTTCCCGACCGTTTCGAGAACGGCGATCCGAAGAACGACAAGGGCGGGCTCAAGGGCGGCCGGCTCGCGACGGGCTATGATCCCGCTGCGAAGGGCTTCTTCCACGGCGGCGACCTTGCGGGTCTGACGAAGCGGCTCGATTATATCGAGGGACTGGGCGCCACCGCGATCTGGTTCGCGCCGATCTTCAAGAACAAGCCGGTGCAGGGGCCGAAGGGCGAGGAGAGCGCGGGCTACCACGGCTATTGGGTCACCGATTTCACCCAGGTCGATCCGCATTTCGGCACCAATGAAGAGTTCAAAGCCTTCGTCGACGCGGTGCACGCGCGCGGCATGAAGGTCTATATGGACATCATCGCCAACCACACCGCCGACGTGATCACCTACCGCGAGGATGCGGCCGGAGGCTTCCGATACCACAGCCTCGCCGACTATCCCTTCTCGCGGCGCGGCGGGGTCGAAGGCGCGCCGATCAACCCGGACTTCGCGGGCGATCATGTCGCCGATGCCGAAAACTGGTCGAAGCTGACCGACCCGGCCTTCGCCTACACCCCCGTCGTCCCAAAGGACGAGGAGCGGGTGAAGGTGCCGGCCTGGCTCAACGACCCGATCTATTATCACAATCGCGGCAACAGCGACTGGGTTGGCGAGTCCGCGCTGTACGGCGACTTCTCCGGGCTCGACGATCTCGCCACCGAACATCCGCAGGTGGTCCAGGGCTTCATCGACATCTATGGCCGCTGGATCGACGAATTCGGGATCGACGGCTTTCGCATCGACACCGCCAAGCATGTGAACCCCGAATTCTGGCAGGCGTTCGTCCCCGCGATGCTTGCGCGCGCGAAGGCCCGCGGCATCCCCAATTTCCATATATTCGGCGAAGTCTATGTCGATGCCGTCGATCCCGGCGCGCTCGCCTGGTACACGCATGCCGCGGGCCTGCCCGCGGTGCTCGACTTCGGCTTCGCGCGCGCCGCGATCGACGCGGTCAGCGGCACGAAGGGCACGGATCAGTTTGCGCGGCTGTTCGACGGCGACGCGCTCTACAAGGGCGGGGCAGGGGCGGCGCAGCAGCTGCCGACCTTCCTCGGCAATCACGACATGGGCCGCTTTTCGATGTTCGTGAAGGCGGCGAACCCAAAGGCGAGCGAGGCCGAACTGCTCCAGCGCGTGATGCTCGGCCATGCGATGCTGCTGACGCTGCGCGGCGTGCCGACGATCTATTATGGCGACGAGCAGGGTTTCGTTTCGGACGACAAGGATCAGCTCGCGCGCGAGGACATGTTCGCGTCACAGGTTGCAGCCTATAACGACAACGACCTGATCGGCAGCGACGCGACGACCGCGACCGCCAATTTCGATCCCGCGCACCCGCTCTATCGCCATATCGCCGCGCTCGCCGAAATCCGCCGCAAGACCACCGCATTGACGCGCGGCGCCACCAAGGTCCGCGCCTTCTCCGACAAGCCGGGCCTGCTCGCCGTTTCGCGTTTCGACCCCGACACCGGGCGCGAGGTGCTGCTCGCTTTCAACACGTCTGCGGCGCCGCTGTCGGCGAATATTGCCATCGATATGAAAAGCGCGGGCTTTACCGCGCTCCTCGGCGATTGCCCGGCCGCACCCGCCGCGCCGGGCAGCCTCCATCTTTCTCTCCCCGCCTTCGGCACGATCATCTGCCAGGCCAGCGAATAAGCGAAAGCAAGCGTGACGACGAACAGCCCCCTCGTTCAGGACCAGACCATGACCGCCGCGGCGACCACGCCTTGGTGGAAGGGCGCGGCGATCTATCAGGTCTATCCGCGCAGCTTCGCCGATTCGAACGGCGACGGCATCGGCGACCTTGCCGGCATCACCGCGCGGCTCGACTATATCGCCTCATTGGGCGTCGATGCCATCTGGCTGTCGCCCTTCTACCCCTCGCCGATGGACGATTTCGGTTACGACATCGCCGATTATCAGGGCGTCGATCCGATCTTCGGCACGCTCGAGGATTTCGACGCGCTGGTCGCGCGCGCGCATGCGCTGGGGCTGAAGGTCACCACCGACCTCGTCTTCGCGCACACGTCGGACAAGCACGGCTGGTTCGCGACAAGCCGCGCGAGCAAGCATGGCGACAAGGCCGACTGGTATGTCTGGGCCGATGCCAAGGCGGACGGTTCGCCGCCGACCAACTGGCAGTCGGTATTCGGCGGGCCGGCGTGGACGTGGGACGCGCGGCGCGGCCAATATTATATGCACAATTTCCTCGGCTCGCAGCCGCAACTCAACGTCCACAACCCCGATGTGCAGGACGCGCTGCTCGATGTCGTGCGCTTCTGGCTCGACCGCGGCGTCGACGGCTTTCGCATCGATGCGATCAACTTCTCGATGCACGACCCCGAGCTGCGCGACAATCCGCCTGCGCCGCCGTCGAACAAGCCGCGCACGCGGCCGTTCGATTTCCAGCAGAAAATCCATAATCAGTCGCACCCCGACATTCCGCTGTTCCTCGAACGCATCCGCGCGCTGACCGACCAATATCCGGGCCGCTTCACCGTCGCCGAGGTCGGCGGCGACGATGCGGCGCGCGAGATGAAGCTGTTCACCGCGGGCGACCGGCGGCTGAACAGCGCCTATGGCTTCGACTTCCTCTATGCAGGCCAGCTGACGCCGCAGCTCGTGCGTGAGGCGGCCGAGAGCTGGCCCGACGCGCCGGGGATCGGCTGGCCGAGTTGGGCGTTCGAAAATCACGACGCGCCGCGCGCGCTGTCGCGCTGGACCCCCGAAGGCGTCGATCCCGCCGCCTTCGCGCGGATGAAGATGGCGCTGCTTTGCGCGCTGCGCGGCAATATCATCATCTATAATGGCGAGGAACTCGGGCTCGATCAGGTCGAGATTCCGTTCGAACTCGTCAAGGATCCCGAAGCGCTCAAGAACTGGCCGCTCACCCTGTCGCGCGACGGCGCGCGGACGCCGCTGCCTTGGGCGGCGGGCGAAAGCCATGCGGGTTTTTCGAGCGTCGATCCCTGGCTGCCGCTCGGCGCTGCGCACGGCGATCTTGCGGTCGACCGGCAGCATGGCGACCCCGTCTCGCTGCTCAACCTCACCCGCCGTCTCGTCGCCCTGCGCGCCGCGCACCCGGCGCTGCGGCTCGGCGCGAACGCAAACTGGATCGCCGAGGGCGACCTTCTCGGTTTCGACCGTGTCGCGAATGGAGAGCATCTCCGCTGCCTCTTCAATCTCGGCGGCGCGACGATCGGTCTCGCGTCGCATGGGGCTGGCGCCCAGCCGATCATTGAATTGAACGGCGCCGATCCGGCGCATTTGCCGCCGTGCGGCGCCCTCTGGCTGAAACTCGAAGGAAAAAATGATGCGTAGCCTGTTCGTCGCCCTCCCGCTGCTCGCCGCCACGGTCCCCGCCGCGGCGCAGGACGCGCGGCCGCAGCAAACCGCCGCGTCGCCCGACGGCAGCATCGTGCTGACCGTTTCGACCGACAACGACCAGCGGCCGACTTGGTCGCTGACGCGGAAGGGCAAGCTGCTCATCGCACCGTCGAAGCTCGGCTTTCTGCTGACCGACGGCATCGCGCTCCAGCGCGGCTTTTCGATCGAGAGCGCCGAGCGCGCGAGCGCCGACACGCGCTGGGAGCAGCCGTGGGGCGAACGCCGCTTCGTCCGCGACCGGCACAACGAATTGCTCGTCCGCTTCCGCCAGAATGAAAGCTGGGGCGGGCATGCGATGAACGTGCGGTTCCGCCTGTTCGACGACGGCATCGGCTTCCGCTATGAACTCCCTGAGCAGGCGGGGCTCCAGACCGCGAAGATCGCCGACGAGATCACCGAATTCGACATCGTGCCGGAGGGAACCGCCTGGTGGATCGCCGGCGGCGAATGGAACCGCTACGAGCAGATTTATCAGCAAACGCCGATCGAGGCGGTGTCGACCGCGCACACGCCGATCACGATGCGCCTCGACGATGGCACCCATCTGTCGTTCCACGAAGCCGCGCTCGTCGACTATGCGGGTATGTGGTTCAAGCGCGTCGAGGGGCGGAAATTCCGCGCCACCCTTTCTCCGTCGTCGCGGGGGCCGCGCGTCATCCGCGACCTGCCGTTCGCGACCCCGTGGCGGACGATCCGTATCGCCGACAATGCGGCGGACCTCGTCGAAAGCGACCTCGAACTCAACCTCAACGAGCCGAACAAGCTGGGCGACGTCAGCTGGTTCAAGCCGATGAAATATATCGGCATCTGGTGGGGCATGATCCGCGGCGACTGGAGCTGGGCCGAGGGTCCCAAGCATGGCGCGACGACCGAACGCACCAAGCAATATATCGACTTCGCGGCGAAGCACGGCTTCGGCGGCGTGCTCGTCGAGGGCTGGAACAAGGGCTGGAACGGCAACTGGTTCGGCCATGGCGACGAGTTCAGCTTCACCGAAGCCTATCCCGATTTCGACCTGAAGGCGGTCACCGATTACGCGCGCAAGAAGGGCGTGACGCTGATCGGTCATCATGAAACCGGCGGCAATATCGCGGTTTACGAGGCGCAGCTCGACGATGCGATGAAGCTTTATGGCGAGCTTGGCGTCAAGGCGGTGAAAACCGGCTATGTCGCCGACGCCGGTGGCATCATCGCGCCGGGTGACACGCCGGGGACGACGCGCATGGAATGGCACGACGGCCAGCGCCAGGTGCAGCACCATCTGAAGGTCGTCCAGACCGCGGCGAAGTACAAGGTCGCCGTCAACCCGCACGAGCCGGTGAAGGATACCGGGCTTCGCCGGACCTATCCGAACTGGGTGGCGCGTGAGGGCGCGCGCGGCATGGAATATAATGCGTGGAGCGATTTCGGCAGCGGCCCCGACCATGAACCGACGCTCGTCTACACGCGCATGCTCTCGGGACCGATGGACTATACGCCGGGGGTGCTGAGCCTCGAAGGCTCGAACAAGGCGCCCTTCGCGTCGACCCTCGCCAAGCAGCTCGGCCTCTATCTCGCCCTCTATTCGCCGATTCAGATGGCCGCCGACTTCATCGAGAATCTCGAGGCGCATCCGCGCGAGCTCGAATTCATCAAGGCGGTTCCGGCCGACTGGGCCGAAAGCAAGCTGATCGCGGGCGAGGTCGGCGACTATGCGATCTTCGCGCGCAAGGACCGCAAAAGCGCCGACTGGTATGTCGGCGGGGTCAATGACGCGACCGAACGCACGCTGACGCTGAGCTTCGATTTCCTCGACCCGGGCAAGACCTATACCGCGACGATCTGGAAAGACGGCGAGGGCGCCACCTATCTCAACGAAGCGCGACACCGGATCGCTTATGAGGTGATCAAGGTGAAGAAGGGCGACACCTATAAACTATGGCTCGCCCCGGGCGGCGGCGCCGCGATGCGCGTCGCGCCGGGGAAATAGTTCGAAGGACTCTGGAACGCGTCATTTATCCCGTCATCCCGGCGAAGGCCGGGATCTCATCGCCCCGGCCTGACGCACCGGCGAGATCCCGGCCTTCGCCGGGATGACGATTCAATTTGGAATGATCGTGCCGTCTAGCGTCGCGGCGGCGCGCGATAGACAGCCTGGTCGAGCTCGCCTTCCCAGCGCGCGACGGTGGTTGCGACGGTCAGGTTGGCGCTGGCGCTCGGCACCGTGCGCGTCATGTCGAGCAACCGGTCGAAGGGAAGCACGAAGCCGACGATCAGCGCGGTCTGTTCGGGCGGAACCCCGACCGCCGAAAGCACCGCGGCGAGCATGAAGAGCGACGCCGAGGGAACGGGGGCGGTGCCGAAGGCGGCGAGCGCGCCGGTCAGCAGCACGATCGCGAGGGTCCCCGCGTCGATCGGCACGCCGAAGGCCTGCAGGCTGAAGATGCTGAGCAGCCCGACATACATGGCGGTGCCGTCCTTGCCGATGCTCGCGCCGAGCGGCAGCACGGTCGAATAGACGCTCGATGATATGCCGAGGTTCTTGCCCGCGACGGTCATCGCAACCGGCAAGGTCGCCGATGACGAGGCGGTCGAAAAGGCGACGACGAGCGCGTCGACGATGCCGCGAAAGAAGGTGAGGACGGGCAGGCGCGCGAGCAGCCGCAGGATCAGGCTGTGGACGAGGACGATCTGGATCGCCGATCCCAGGACGACGGCAAGCGCCAGCCAGCCGATGTTGACGAAGACCGCGGCGCCGTTCGCGGCGACGGCGTTGGCGATCAGCGCGAACACGCCGATCGGGGTCGCCTCCATCACCAGCCCGACGATCTTCAGCAGCACCGCCGACAGCGACTGCAACAGGCCGGCGAACGGCTTGCCCGCCTCGCCCGTGAGCACGGTGCCGACGCCGACGAGGATCGCGACGAAGATCAGCGCCAGCATGTCGCCTTTCGCCAAGGCGTCTACGATGTTGAGCGGGATGATGCCGACAAGCTGGTCGTAGAGCGGCACCGGGTCGCCCAGCGCCTTCGGTGCCGCGGTGCCGACGGGGGCGGCGACGCCCGGCTCGACGAGCAGCGCGACCGCCATGCCGACCGATACCGCGATCGCCGTCGTCAGCGCGAACAGCCCGACCGTCCGCCCGCCGAGCGGACCGAGGCGCTTGGGATCGGCGAGCGAGGTGATCCCGGCCGCGATGGTGACAAGAACGATCGGCGCGACAAGCATCCGGATCGCGCGCACGAACAGGTCGCCGAACACCGCGACTTTCGGCGCCGCTTCGGGCCAGACGAGCGCGAGCAGCAGTCCGAGCACCAGCCCGCCGAGCACGCGCTTCCAGAGCGGAATGGCGAACCAGCGCCGCATCATCGTCCGGCCGCCCGTCGGGCGGGATGGGATGGAAGACAAGTCATGGCCGGCAAGCCTAGTCGGGCTCGCTGCCCGGACGGCATAGCGAATGTGCGTCTATCCATAACCCGTCGCTATATCCCGTCGATGATTTCTGCCACGACTTTCAGGAAGTCGGTCGTCAGCGCGGTGGGGGGGCGATTGTGATAATACATCGCATAAAGGTCGAAAGTCAGCGGCGGCGTCAGCGGGCGGATCGCCAGCCCCGGCGCCAGCGCGGCCTGCGCGGTGAAGCTGTCGACGACCGTCAGCCCGACGCCCGCGCGAACGAGCGCGGTCGCGATATAGAAGGTGCGCGCCGACATCGCATGGTCGAATTCGAGCCCGAGCCGGCGCTGTTCTTCGACGAATATCTCTCCGATCGGCCCGCTCGCCGCGACGCTGATGAAGCGATGTTCGCGCAAGTTCCCGAGCGCGAGGCGCGGCGGGGCGTCGGGAATGTCGGCTTCGCGGTAGAGAACGACCAGTTCGCCTTCGCCCAGCCAGCGGCTGCCGATCGGCGCGTTCTGCGGCACTTCGACCGCGATCGCGACGTCGGTTTCGCGTTCCTGGAGCTTGCGGACCAGATCGTCGTGGTGGACCGTCTGCAGGTCGAAATTGACGTGCGGGTGGCTGATGAGGAAGCGCGCGACGGCTTCGGGGAGGACGCCGAGCGCCAGCGACGGAAGCGCCGAGATGCGCAGCTTCATCCCCGCGCCGCGTCGCAGATTGCGCGCACCTTCGCGCAGCGCGTGAACGCGATCCTGGATCTCGCTGACCTCGGCGAACAGCGCGTGCGCGTCGTCGGTCGCGACGAGGCGCCCCGCCGAGCGTTCGAACAGCGGAAAGCCGAGGATCGATTCGGCGTGGCGCAGCGTCTTCGACACCGACGGCTGCGAAATATTGAGCGCGCGCGCGGCGGCGCTGACCGACCCGTTGGTATAGACCGCGTGGAATATCTCGATATGGCGCAGATTCATCCCCGGCATGGTTCAGACCCTAACCGTGCCCCGGCCTGCGGCAAGATATTTTGCAATGCAGCACCGCGGGGTTCCGGCGTCAGCGCGGCCGCAGCAGCACGCGGCCGTGGCGATCGGCGGTGGGCCTGCCCTTCGCCAGCGCCGCCTTTCCGTTGACGAAAACATAATCGACGCCGACCGAATAGGCGTGCGGCCGTTCATAGGTCGCAAGGTCGCGTATCGTGTCGGGATCGAAGACGATCACGTCGGCGAAAGCGCCTTCGCGCAGCAGGCCGCGATCGGGGACGCCGAGGATTTTCGCGGGCAGGCCCGTCGCGGCATGGATCGCCTGCGCCATCGGCATCACCGGCTTGTCGAGCACATAGCCTCGCAGCTTGCGCGGGAAAGCGCCATAGGCGCGCGGATGCTCGGACGTCTTGCCGAAATGCGGCAGCCCGCCGTCGGTCGAAGTCATCGTCCACGGCTGGCGCATGAAGGCTTCGACATCGGCGTCGCTCATGTTGAACGACACCGTCGGCGCGCCGCCCGCGATCAGCATCTCGATCGCGGCGTCGAGCGGGTCCATGCCCTTGATCCGGCCGACCTCGTCGAGCCTCTTGCCCTCGAGCGAGGGATCGGGCGCGAAGCTGCGGATCATCAGCGCGTGCGGTCCCGCGCGCCGTTCGAGGTTGGGCACCATCTCGGCGCGGATCTTCGCGCGCATCGCCGGATCCTGCAGCCGCTTGGCGAGCGCCGCCGCGCCGCCCTCCTGCGCCCAGCCGGGAACGAGCGAGGCCATCAGGCTCGATCCCGATGCCGAATAGGGATATTGGTCGGCCCAGATTTCGAGCCCTTCGGCGCGCGCTTTTTCGATATGCGCGATGACGTCGGCCGACTTGCCCCAGACCTGCGGCCCCAGCACCTTGATATGGGTAACGACGCCCGGAATTTTCGCCTCGCGCGCGACGGTGATCACTTCGTCGACCGCGGCGACGACGCCGATGTCGTAATTGCCCTCGTCGCGGATATGGCTGATGTAGAAGGCGCCGGGGAAACGCGCCGCGGCCTTCGCGAGCCCGACGATTTCGGCGGTGTTCGAATATTTGCCGGGAATGTAGAAGGGGCCGTCGGACAGGCCATAGGCGCCCGCCGCCATCGCCGCGGTGACCAGCCCCTCCAT
Organism: Sphingopyxis sp. SE2; assembly: GCF_032227185.1. Taxonomy (NCBI): domain Bacteria; kingdom Pseudomonadati; phylum Pseudomonadota; class Alphaproteobacteria; order Sphingomonadales; family Sphingopyxidaceae; genus Sphingopyxis; species Sphingopyxis sp. SE2. The sequence continues at coordinate 78,935 of NZ_JAPMXW010000001.1, forward strand.
CTTTGCCTGCTCATCGGCGTTGGCGAGGCGCGCGACATCTCCCATCACCGCGCGCCGCACCGCGTTGTGGCCGATCAGCGGGATGACGTTGACGCCGGGAATATTGGTCTTGAGGTCGGCGATCTGCGGACCGAGTTCGGCTGGCCCGCCGCCATCGGGGTTGATCGCCAGCGTCGTGATCCCCTGATGCAGCATCGGCAACGCGGCGGCGAGCTCCCTCGTCTGGATGTTCGGCGCCGCGTGCGAATGGGGATCGATGAAGCCCGGCGCGACGATCCGGCCGGCGGCATCGACCAGCGTCGTCGCGGTCGCTCCTTCCGGGATCGCCCCCACCGCCGCGATGCGATCGCCCGTTATGGCGACATCGGCGGTGCGCGCGGGCGCGCCCGTGCCGTCGTAGAGCGTGCCGCCGCGGATCAGCACGTCATAATGCTGGGCGAGGGCGGGCGCGGTGGTGGCGAGCAGCGCCGCGAGCGAGAGCGTCAGGCGTTTCATCGACCGTCCTTTCGTCACAGCTTGAAGCGGATGCCGACGCGATAGGTGCGCCCGAGCAGGTCATAGAGCGTCTGGTTGGTCGCCGGCGTCGCATAGGCGCTGCCCGCCGGCCCGGGCGCGACGATCGCGGGATCCTTGTTCAAGAGGTTGTTCACCGCGAGATAGAATTCGAGCTCCTTGCCCGCCATCGCGACGTCGAAGGTCAATGACGTGTCGAGATAGAAAGCGCCCGCGATATGATTGTCGTTGATCGTCCGGTTGGTGACCGTCGACGCCGGGCAGCCCGAGGTGCATTCGACGAAGCTGGTGTCATAAACGCCGCTCGAAATGCCGCGCCCCGTCAGGTTGAAGTTGAAGTCGTCGGTCGCCCAATTGGCCTGGATGCGGTAAAGCCATTTGGGCGTCCCGCCGGGCGCATTCTGTCCCACCGTGTCGGTCGGCGCATCGATGCCATTGTCGAAATAATTCTTGATATAGCGCGTCGCCATCGCGCGCAGCGTCAGGTCGCCGCTGCCGACGGGCATCCGGTAAGAGCCTTCGAAGTCGATCCCCGTCGCGCGCTGGACCGCGAAGTTGAACGGGCTTTCAAAGACCTGGAGGTTGTTGCCGAAAGCATTGGGGCCGCGCACGACCGCGGCGCAAAAGGCCTGCACGCCTTCGGCGCAGCGGTCGACGATCGTTTGCGCCGCGACGGTGCCGATCGCGCCGTTGATCTTGATGTCATAATAGTCGGCCGACAGCGCGAGGCCGGGAATGAAACGCGGCTGCAGCACCACGCCGACGCCCCATTGGTCGGCCTTTTCGGGGTCGAGCAACGGGTTGCCGCGCGTTGTTCCGGCGAATTGCACCGACGCATCATCTTGCGTCGGGTCGAGCAGCACATTGATGCGCGTCGATCCCGCGGTGAACAATTCGCCGAGGTTGGGCGCGCGGATGTCGCGCGATCGCGTCGCGCGGAAGCGGATGTCGGGGATGGGTTCCCAGGTCAGCCCCGCCTTCCATGTCGTGACATAGCCCGAGGTCGAATAGTCGGTGCCGCGCACCGCGCCGTTGAGATCGAGCCCCTCGAACACCGGAACCGCGAGTTCGAGATAGGCCTCGCTGACATTGTAGGAGCCGAAGCTGGGCAGGAAATTGCCGACGAACCAGCCCGACCGGAACTCGTCGGCCACTTCGCCCGACACCTTCTCGCGCCGGTGCTCGCCGCCGATCGCGACCGACACCGGGCCGGCGGGCAGGTCGAAGGCGTCGAACGACAGGTTCGCCGCGAAAACATCCTGCTGGAATTTCTGGCGGCGGAACGGGTTGCCGAGCACATAGTCTAGCCCCTCCTGGCTCGCGGTGCCGATACCGATGCGGTTGAAGGGCACGCAGCCATTGTCGGGGCTGGTGAGCGACGAGCGGCAGACGATCGTGCCCGCGGGCACGCCGAGCGCGTTGCCCGCGGGGGCGAACACCGCATCCTGCGCGAGCGCGAGGCGCGCATTGTTGCTGATGTCGCGCGCCATTTCGCGGGTGCGGCTGATCCCCTTCTGATAATAGACGTCCCAGCGCGCGCTCGATCCGAAAAGGTCGAATTCGCCGTTGGCGCCGACGACATAGCGTTGCAATTCGCGCCGCGTGTCATTCTTGCGGACCGGCAGATTGGCGTTGGTCGTGCCGAGCTTGAACTCGGGAATCCCCTGAAGCGCCAGTTCGTCGCGCACCGATTGCGGCAGGAAGGCATTGTCCGATTTGATCGTGACATTGCCCTGGTTGAGCTGGATGCCGAGGTGTCCGAGATTCTTCGACTTGGCGTAGGAGGCCTGGACGAAGAGGTTGAGCCCGTCGGAAACCTCGAAGCTGAGGCGCCCGAACAGGCTCTTGCGGTTTTCGGCCGGGTCGAGCGACTGGAAGCTGTTCACCTGCGTCGATTCCCAGTCGCCGCCGATCATCCACGGGTCGCGCACGGTGCCATAGTCGAACTGGCCGACCGCTCCGCCGGGGCCGAAAACGGTGCCGCGCAGCGCGGTGTCGGTGATGATCCCGCCCGGCGTCGCGAGGCTGAGCCCCGCGCCCGACACGACGAGCCGCTCGGGTTCGCCGTTGCCCGCGGCATAGGCGGGGTTGGTGATCATGTACGACCCGCGCTGGTTCCAGTCGCGCGGCACGCTGTGCAGCCCGTCCTTGATCGCGATCTCGCCGTTGAGCAGCAAGTGGCCGCGTCCGCCGGCAAAGGCGGTGCCGGCGGTCAGCGTCGCGCGATAGCTGGGAGCGTCGCCATAGGTAGTGATGCCATATTCGGCCGATCCCTTGATCCCGGTGTAGTCCTTGTCGAGGATGAAGTTGACGACGCCCGACACGGCGTCGGAGCCATAGGCAGCCGAGGCGCCGCCGGTGACGATCTCGACGCTCTTGATCAGGCCTTGCGGAAAGGTGTTCACGTCGACCAGCCCGGTCATCGTCGATCCGACCGAACGCTGACCGTCGAGCAGCACGAGCGTGCGCGCGGTGCCGAGCGCGCGCAGGTTGAGCGCGTTGACCCCGGCGGTGCCCGCGCTGATGTTGAGGTTTGAGCTCGCGGGCGTGACGCTGCCGACGAGCGAGGGGATGTCGTTGACATAGTCGGCGATATTCGCCGGCGCCGAACTTTCGATATCCTCCGAATTGAGCACGGTGAGCGGGGTCGGGGCGCGGAAGCCGTCGCGCTGGATGCGGCTGCCGGTCACGGTGATCTCGGCGTCGGCATAGGTTTCGGCGGCGGGCGCGGGCGGCGCGTCCTGCGCCAGCGCGGGCGCGCTCCAAAGCAGCGCGGTGGCGAGCGCCGCGGTCGATACGATCGGCGTTGATCTGGTCATGTGTCTTACCCCTTGTTTTGTTTGTTTATTGTGCGTGAAGGACGCCTCCGTTCCGCCGGCGAGGCCGGCGCATTTCCCTGGATTATTCGCATTGACCCGTTGGCGTGCGCGGCAACGGCTTGCCGCCCGCGGCGCCTGTCGGCTCGCCATTTTCGAGCGCGAGCACGCCGTTGACGAGGACGAAGCGCATTCCGGTGGAGAAGAGCGCGGGATGCGCATAGTCGGCGCGCGGAGCGAAGGTCGCGGGATCGAAGGCGATGACGTCGGCGAAGGCGCCCGCCTTCAGCTCGCCGCGTCCCTCCAGCCCGAACAGGCGCGCCGTGGCCGTCGTGCTCTGCGCGATGAAGCGCTTGAGATCGAGCACGCGCTTGTCCTTCACATAGGTGGCATATTTGCGCGCGTAGGAGGCGTAATAGCGCGGATGGCCGCGCGAGGCGTCCGAACTGGTGACGACCCAGGGACGGGTCATGAAGGCGGCGATGTCGGCCTCGCTCTGGTTGAAGGACGCGACCCCCGCCTCGCGCTGACGAAGCACGGCAATCGCGGCATCGACCGGATCGACGCCCTGTTCCTTGGCGACATCCTCGAGCGTCTTGCCCTCTACACCGGCAGGGCCCGAGGTGATGAGCAGCGACGCGGGGCCGCCGCGACGGCGAAGATTCTCGGCGATCTCGGGCCGCATCCGCGCCATCGTCGCGCCATCGTCGAACCGTTTCAGCATCGCGGCGCGCCCGCCGTCCTGCGCCCAGCGCGGCAGGAGCGCGGCCGAAAGCCCGGTCCCCGATGCCGACCAGGGATATTGATCGGCGTGGACGATCTGACCTGCCTTTTGCGCCTTCTCGATCTGCGCGATGATCGCGGGCGCCTGGCCGTGGACATCGACGCCGAGCGCCTTGATATGCGCGATATGCACCGGAATGCTCGCGTCGCGGCCGATCGACAGGGCTTCATCGACGGCGGCAGCGAGGCCGATCGTATAACTCGATTCGTCGCGCAAATGGCTGTCGTAGATGCCGCCCTTCGCCGCCGCCGCCTTGGCGAGCGCGACGACCTCGTCGCGCTTGGCGAAACTTTGCGGCGCATAGAAGAGGCCGGTCGAAAGGCCTAGCGCGCCATCGCACATCGCTTGGTCGACGAGGTCGGTCATCTGGCCGAGTTCGGCGGGGGTGGGCGCGCGGTCGGCGGCGCCGATGACCTTTGCGCGAACGGCGCCAAGGCCGACATAGGCGGCGAAATTGATCCCGAAGTCGCGCGTCGACTGGCCGAGCCCCGCTTCGCCTTCGCCCCCCGCACCGGCCTTTGCGGTGCCGAAGGTGCGGGCGATGTCGGGATCGCCGCCGCCGTCGACGCCGATGAAGGCCGTGGTGACGCCCTGCGTCACGAAGGGGAGCACGAGCCGCGCGGCGGGATCGGAGGAGGCAAGCGCCTCGCCCACATGCGTATGGGGGTCGATGAAGCCGGGGGCGACGATCAGCCCGGTGGCGTCGATCGTTCGCATCGCCGTTCCCGGCGCCTTGGGGCCGACATAGGTGATGCGGTCGCCGCGGATCGCGACATCGCCGCGAAAGGGTTCGGCCTCGCCGCTATAGATGGTGCCGCCGCGCAGGATCAGGTCGGCGGCGCCGCCGGACTGGGCAGCGCCTTGCGGCGCCGCTAAGGCGCCCGCCGCAAGAATAGCGACGATCCCGGTAGTTGTCCTGAGAGAGCGGATCATTGTGCGACACCCCTTTTTCTTACATAGCTAAGGACTTTATGCCGTTCCCCAAAAGCCTCGTGCAGGCGGCGTCAAGACACCTGTGCCGTGTCCGACGCCGCCCGGCCGATCGTTCGCCAGCCACAAGGGGCCGTCGAGATCGACGAAGGCCGATCGCGCCGCGATAATCAGCGCGGGCGCGATCGACAGGGACGAGGAAATCATGCTGCCGGTCATCACGCCGAGCCCCGCGGCGGCGGCGGCGTCGGCGAGCGCGAGCGCGCCGGTCAGCCCGCCCGTCTTGTCGAGCTTGATGTTGATGACCTGATATTTTTCGGCGAGCGCGCCGACGTCGCCCGCGACATGCGCCGATTCATCGGCGGCGATCGGGACGAGCGGCGCGAAACCCGCAAGCGCGTCGTCCTCGCCCGCCGGGAGCGGCTGTTCGAGAAGGTCGATCCGCAATTCGGCGAGCAGCGGCTGGAGTCGCTCGACCTCGGCAAAGGTCCAGCTTTCATTGGGATCGACGATGACGCGCGGCGCCGGCGCCGCATTGCGCACGGTGCGGATCTGCGTTTCGGGATCGCTGCGGTCGACCTTGATCTTGATCAGCGGCGCGCGGGCGAGCGCGCGGGCGGCGGCGCCCATCGCGGCGGGGGTGTCGAGGCTGACGGTGATCGCGGTCGGGGTGGCGCCGAGCGGCGGGCGGCCGAGCCGGTCGGTGACGCTCTGCCCAGATGCCTTGGTTTCGAGGTCCCACAGCGCGCAGTCGACCGCGTTGCGCGCCGCGCCCGCGGGCATGATTTCGGCCAGCTCTTCGCGCGTCGCTCCCGCCTCGATCGCGCCGCGCGCTTCTTCGATCGCGGCCAGCGCGCCCGCGATCGATTCGCCATAGCGCGGATAGGGCACGCCTTCGCCGCGCCCGGCAAAGCCGTCGTGCCCGATTTCGACCGTCACCACATCCGCGACGGTCTTGACCCCGCGCGAGATGCGGAACGGCCGGGCTAGAGGGAAAGCGTCGTTTTGCGCGGCGAGGGTTCGAAGCATTTGGCGATCCAGTCGATGATGGGGTCGACGCCCATGGAAAAGGGGTCGGTGCAGGGCAGGCCGAGCGCGTCGGCGGTTTCGGCGCACAGTCGTTCGGCCTCGGCGGGCGAGAGCTTGGAGGTGTTGAGCGCGACGCCCACGGCGCGAACGTCGGGATTGGTGAGCCGCGCGACCTGCAGGTTCGCGTCGAGCGTCTCGCGAAGACCCGGCATCGGATAATGCGGCAGCCCGCGCATGTGCGGGCGCACGGGATCGTGGCACAGCATCAGCGCATCGGGCTGCGCGCCGTGGAGGAGGCCGGTTGAAACGCCGGCGAAAGAGGGGTGGAAGAGCGATCCCTGACCTTCGATCAGGTCCCAGCCGTCATCGTCGCGCGGCGGCGACAATTGTTCGATCGCGCCCGAGATGAAATCGGCGATCACCGCGTCGAGCGGCACGCCGCTGCCCGCGATCAGGATGCCGGTCTGGCCGGTCGCGCGGAAATCGGCCGCCATGCCGCGCGCGCGCATCGCGCGTTCGAGGCAGAGGGTCGCGTACATCTTGCCGACCGAACAATCGGTGCCGACGGCAAGCAGCCGCTTGCCCGCGCGCCGCTTGCCGTTGCCGATCGGGATGTCGGGGCGCGGGTCGCGGACGTCGTGGAGCGTGCGGCCATGGCGTGCGGCAGCCTCGACCAGCGCCGGCTCGTCGCGCAACCGGTTGTGTAGGCCCGAGGCGACGTCGAGCCCGGCCTCGATCGCCGCGACCGCGTCGCGAACCAGATCTTCGCCGAGCTTGCCTCCGGCATTGGCGATGCCGAGCACCAGCGTCCGGGCGCCCGCGGCGACCGCTTCGGCAAAGCCCATGCGGGGAAGGCCCAGCGACAGCTCGCAATCGTCATGGCGAAATTCGCCGACGCAATCGTCGGGCCGGAAAACCGCGAGGCCGCGCGACGTCTTGATGCCGACTTCGTCGTTCACATGGCCAAGATAGAGGAGATAGGGGCTGGCGATCATGAAAGGCCTCTCAGGTGGGGACGGGAGCATCATGCTCGAAGCGTCCGGACCGCGCGTCTTCAAAGGCGGGGGAGGGCCATAACCGGTGGCTATGGACTTGGGCGGTGGGGCTGCGCGCCGCTGGCGGCGCCGGTTTTCGGGCGGGGCCGCAACTTTGTCCGGCAGCTAACATACTTCTGCGACAATTATTGTAAGATAAATAGGCCAATTCAACTGGCCATAGGGGAATATGTATGAACATCGTGAAGTCCGTGCGGCGAGCCCTGCGCGGCACCGCGACGACCGCGACCGCGCTGGCGCTGCTCGCGGGACCCTGCGCTATTCCCGCGACCGCGCAGACCCCGGCCCCCGTGGCGCCCGCCGCGGCCGAGCAGGCGAAGCGCCCCAATGTGATCGTCATCCTCGTCGACGACATGGGCTTCTCGGACATCGGCCCCTATGGAAGCGAGATCCCGACCCCCAACCTCGACGCGCTGGCCAAGAACGGCCTCCGCTTCACACAATTCTACAATACGGCGCGTTGCAGCCCCTCGCGCGCGTCGCTGTTGACGGGCCTCTATCCGCACGAAGCGGGAATGGGAGGGCTCGACAGCGTTGTGCGCCCCGGGGTGGGCGGTTTGCAGGGCCGCATCGCCGATCGCGCGGTCACGATCGCCGAAGTGCTCAAGCCCGCAGGCTATTTCACGGGAATGGCGGGCAAATGGCATGTTGGCGCGCAACACGGCACGCCGCCGAAAGAGGTGGGGTTCGACCGATCCCTCTTTCACAAGGGCGGGACCTATTTCCCGAATCAGCCGGGCCGCGAGTTCGCGATGATCGACGGCCAGCGCACGCGGCTCGATTCGCCCGAGGTGGGCAAGGGCGAATGGTATGCGTCGGACATGCTGGTCGACTGGACCGTGCGTTTCGTCGACGAGGCGAAGGCGCAGGGAAAGCCCTTCTTCCTCTATTTGCCGTTTACCGCTGTCCATTTTCCGGTGATGGCGCCGGCCGACGAGATCGCGAAGTTCAAGGGCAAATATATGGCGGGCTGGGACAAGCTGCGCCGCGACCGTTTCGAGCGCCAGAAGCAGACGGGGTTGATCGCCGCCGATGCGACGTTGTCCGAGGTTTTGCCCGAGGCCTATGACTGGGACAAGATGTCCGCGGCCGACAAGGAGCGGTTCGACACGATGATGGCGGTCTATGCCGCTGCCATCTCGCGGATGGACAAGGCGATCGGCACGCTGGTTGCCGATTTGAAGGCGCGCAGCGAATTCGACAACACGCTGATCCTCTTCATGTCGGACAATGGCGGCAACGCCGAAAGCGGCCCTGATGGGCGCACCGGCGTAGCGCCGTGGGGCGGAAAAAATTCGAACGTCTTCGTCGGGCTCAATTGGGCGACACTGCAAAACACGCCGTTCCGCTATTTCAAACATTATGCCGAGGAAGGCGGGATCGCGACGCCGCTGATCGCGTCATGGCCGGCCGGGATCGACGCGAAGGTTCGCGGCACGACGGTGCGCGAGCCCGGCCACCTTATCGACGTCATGCCGACGCTGGTGGAGCTTGCCGGCGCGAAATATCCGGCGCGGTTCGATGGGCACGACATCCGCCCGATGTCGGGGCGTAGCTTTGCCGGTGCGTTCGAAGGCGAGCAGCTGATGCGCAGCCTGCCTATATTCTGGGAGCATGAGGGCAATAAGGCGGTGCGCGAAGGCAAATGGAAGCTGGTCGCGCAATTCGGCACGCCCTGGCAGCTTTATGACATGAGCAGCGACCGGACCGAGACGCGCGACCTTGCCGCCGCGCACCCCGACATCGCCGCGCGCATGGCGAAGCAGTGGGACGATTGGGCTGCGACGAGCTTCGTCGATCCATGGCCGAACAAGATCGACGGCGGCGTGGTGAAGGGCCGGCTGGAAGGCGGCAAGGCGCCGGGGCCCGGAAGGGCCAAGCGCGGCAAGGGGAAGCGCAAGCGTGCGCGGGCCGCGGCGGGCGAATGACACGCACGGCGCCCGGTGCGCCCCAAAAAGAAGCCCGCAATCGCCAGCTGGCGATTGCGGGCCAATGGGACCCAAGGAGGTTGGGATCAGAAGCGGAAGCGGACGCCGACGCGGTAGATCGTCTCGAGGAAACGCGTCTGCCACGGATAGCTATGGCCCTCGGCGTCATATTGCCGGCGGTTCGTCGCCGCCGCGCCGAGCAGGTTCGTTGCGCTGAACGCGATCGTCACATTCTTCGTCGGATCGAGCGTCGCGTTGAAGTCGAGGCTGCCGCGGCCGTCCTCGATGATCGGCGTCGTCGGACCGAGCACCGCATTCCCGAGCGACGGATCGTTGACCCGGTTATAGTCGGTGACGAAGTCCGAACGGTAATTGTACGACAGCCGGGCCGAGAAGGACTGGTTCTCGTAAAAGACCGACGCGTTCGCGATATGGTTCGACACGCCGGCGATCCGCTGTTTGCCCGGCAGGGTCGCCGCCAGCGCCTCGGGCAATTCGGTCCCATGGTCGATATAGGTATAGTTCGCGAGGACGCCGAAATTTTGAAGCCATGCGGGCAGTTGCGGGAAGCGAAGGAAGGTGCGGAAGGCGGCTTCGATGCCGCGCAGCCGGCCTTCGCCGCCGTTGAACGGCCGCGTGACGCGCAGCCGGCCGAATTCGGCATCTTCGACATCGGTTGTGAAATTGGAGATGAAGCCGGTCACGTCGCGCTGGAAGGCGCCGAAGGTCAGCGAACCGCCCCGCGAGAAATACCATTCGAGCGACGCGTCGTAATTTTGCGATTTGATCGGTTCCAGATCGGCGTTGCCGCCCGAAGCATTGCGGACGCAATCGACATCGTTCGGATCGGTGTTGCAGATCGCCGAGGGCGCGCCGATGGTCAGCGACGGGTTGAGGTCGCCGAAACCGGGACGCGTGCGCGTTTCGGTGAAAGCGAGGCGAAGCTGCAGCTTCGGTGCCAGGCGAATGCGCGCGCTGATGTTGGGCAGGAAGTCGGTGTAGCTATTCGACTGCGACACCGGGGTCACCGTGGTGACGCCGCCCGTGGTTACCCGGTCGAAGCCGTTGATTTCGGTCTCGGTGCGAACGGCGCGGAGGCCGACGAGGCCGTCCACCGTCATGCTGCCGATGTCGAAGGCATAGCGGCCCTGGACATAGCCCGCATATCCCTTTTCGTTGCCGAAATAGACGCGGTCGAGCGGCGGGACCTCGGTGCGGTCGCCCGTGAGGTCGCGCAGGAAGTCCAGATTGTCCATGATGCTGTCGGTGGTCGGGGTCAGGAAGACGCGCGTGACCGGCACCTTGTCGCCGCGAAAGCCCGGTGCAACGGTATTATATTCGAGCGGCAGCAGCGAATAGAATTGGCCGGCGGGCGCGTTGCCGCTTTCCGAATAATTGGCAAAGTCGAAATCGCGGCTGTTGAAGCGGACGCCGGCCTGGACGTTGGTAATGCCCGTCGGACCCATCCGGTAATCGAAGTCGAGCCGCCCCTGCCAGTCGCGGCCGTGGTTGCGCTCGCCGTTCTCGCCGAGCCCCACCATGCGATAGCGCGACGGGTCGTTGACGGGGAAATCGTCGACGACGACGGTGCCGCCACCTGCGCCGATATCGGTGTCGAAATCATAGGTGCGCGTCGGTTGCGGCACGACGAGCGAATAGTTGAATTGGGTCGTCCGCCGGCTGAAGGTCGAATCGGTGAAGGCGACGTCGCCCGTGATCTTCAGGCCGTCGCGCTTCCAGATGAAACCGGTGCCCGCCTGATAGGTGTCGGTCTTCCCCGTCACGACATTCTGGTTGCCGGTCGGGATGCCGCCGGCGGTCGCCGTCATGCTTTTGACCTGGTTGGTGCCGGGGAACAGCTCGATGTCGGTCAGGTTCGCCTGCACGCCCGAGTTGATCTGGAGGTTGCTGCCGTAGCCGCTGCTGCGATAGCCTTGGAACAGGAAGTCGGCATAGAGTTCGAGTTCGTTGCTCGGGCGCCACTGCAGCGCGGTCGCCACCGACGGGCGGTAGCGATCGGCGGTGTTATAATTGATGTTGACGAACGACGGATAGCGGATCGTGCCGAGGCCCGCGACGTTGCGGCTGAGAATCGCCTGCGCGACGTTGCGCGATGAATCGAGGAATTTGAGGTCGGTGTAGGACCCCTCGATCAGGAAGCCGATGTCGCCGATGCCGGTTTCCCAGCGCTTGCTGAGCAGCAGGTTCGCATCGACGCCGAGTTTCTGCGACTGCTTCCAGTGCACGCCGCTGACGCCGCCGGCGATGCGGTCGCCCTTGAAATCGAGCGGCTTGCGCGCGCGCACGTCGATCAACCCAGCGACGCCGGGTTCGAGCAGATTGGCACTGCCCGATTTATAGACGTCGATGCGCGCGATGGTGCTCGACGGAAAATCCTGAAGCGCCACCGCCCGGCCCTGACCCGTGAAGAGTTCGCGGCCATTGTACGTGGTCGCGATATTGGGCAGGCCGCGGACGCGGGTGCCGGCGGCGGTGCCGTTCGCATAGTCGACCTGCACCCCGGTGATGCGCGCGAGCGATTCGGTCGCGGTCACGTCGGGCAGCTTGCCGATATCCTCGGCGACGATCGAATCGACGATCTGATCGGAGTCTTCCTTGATCGCCTGCGACGTCGCGAGGCTGCGCTGGATCGCGGTGACGACGATCGCGTCGTCGGCCTGCGGATCTTCGGGCGCCGACTCGACGGTGACCTGCCCGTCTTGGTCCTGTGCCAGTGCCGCCGAAGGCATGGCGATGAGCCCCAAGGCCGACGTCGTGCACGCCAGGATTATCTTGTTTCGCATTATGAACTTCTCCCCCCTTCAAATCGGATAAGTATAGAATTAATATGATAAAATTTGGCGCGAAGCCGCCGATTAGCTGCCCGTGCGCTATCTGGCGCGGCGCCGGGGCAAGGCTGGTTGCGGCAAGCTCGCGATCCACTTCGAAAGCTTCGTCGAGAGCTTGGCGGCGATCGCGGGATCTTCGGTCTTTCGATCACGCTGTTCCCGCGGATCCTCTTCGATATTGTAGAGTTCGACGCCATCGCCGTCGGCGTTCATCAACAGCTTCCACGGACCCGAGCGGATCGAATAGAGCGGGCCGAAGGCTTCGCCGCCGGGGCGTGCGATATGGCTGTAGATGTCGGGGCGCGAGGCGATCGGCCGGCCGCGCCAGGCGGCGGACATATCGATGCCGTCGATCCCCGCCGGCTTTTCTGCGCCTGTGATCGTCGCGAGCGTCGGCAGCAGGTCGACCGCTTGCACCACGCTTTTCGCGTCGCGTCCGCCCCCAGCGATATGGCCGGGCCAGCGGACGATCAGCGGCTGGCGCACACCGCCTTCATAGAGGCTCGCCTTCCGGCCGCGGTAGGGCGCCGCCGATCCCGGCGTGTTGGCGCCGATGGTGGGGCCGTTGTCGGAGGTGAAGACGATCAGCGTGTCGTCGAGCTCGCCTCTCTGCCGCAGGCCGTCGACGAGCCGGCCGATCTCGGCATCCATCGCCACGAGCACGGCGAGGAACTGGTCCTCGCGCGGCGTGGCGCCCTTGCCTTTTGTTGCGGCGAGCTGCTCGGCGCTGGGAACCCACGGCGTGTGCATGTCGGTGAGCCAGAGCTGCGCGAACCACGGGTGGTCCTTGCTGCGCCCGACGAAATCGAGCGTCTTGTCGACGAAGCGGCCGGTGATTTCGGCACGCGGCAGCCATTCGACCGGGCCCTGACCGAGTTCGGCGCTCTGCTGGCCCAGCTTGTTGGTGAGGTCGGTCGGCAGGACGCGCGGGCCGAGGCCTTCCCACTGGGTGTAGCTTTCGTCAAAGCCATAGGCAGACGGGAGCGGCGCGTCGCCTATGTCGCGTCCGCCGCCGAGGTGCCATTTGCCGAAATGGCCAGTGGCATAACCGACCTGCCGCATCATGCGCGGCAGGACCGGAAGCGACGGGTCGAGCCAGTCGGCCTGGCCGAAATTCCGGTTGCGCTTGCGGTCGTGAATATAGGTGACGAAGCGGTCGCGCGCGGGGAAGCGGCCCGTCATGAAGCCGGCCCGCGACGGCGAGCAGATCGGCGCCGCGTCATAGAATTGCGTCATCACCATCCCGTCGCGCGCGAGCGCGTCGATGTTGGGCGTCGCGACCAGCTTGTTGCCGGTCAGCGACAGGTCGGCATAGCCCATGTCGTCGATCAGGATGAACAGGATGTTCGGCTTCTGCGCTGTTGTGCGGGGAGTCGATTCCGCTGGCGCCGGAGCGGAGGCGAAGCCGTGGGCTGGAAGGATGCCGGCGCCCAGCATTGTGAAAAGGGCGGCCCCCGCCGCCCCGATCGTCCACCGCCGTGTATGCCGTGCCGATTTCATCCGTTCCTCCCTTGTCCGGCTCTGCGCCTTCGTTATATCTGTATTATCGTATAATTCAGATGAGTCAAGTTTATGGCGCAGGACGGGAGGGTGAGATAGTGAGGAAATGGGTTGGGCTTGCAGGTGCGGTGCTGGCGCTGCAGTCGGGTGCGGTAATGAGGCAGGGCGCGCTCGGCGCCAATTTCAACGAGCATTATGAAGATGTCGATTATCGCGAGCTCGATAGCGCGGGCGCGAAATGGATTCGCCTGTTCCTGCCGATGCCGCAGGTCGATCGCGGGGCAGCCGAACATGGCGCGATCCGTACCACGCTGGAGGCCGGCGCACGCGGATACCAGACGATCTTCACATTAAAATGGCCGCAAAACGACCGTGATTTCCCCAAGGCGGGAAGCGCGGAGTTTGTCCGCGAACTGGCGCGGCTCGATGCCGTATTGCCGCTGGTGATGGGCAAGGTCGACATATTGGTGATCGGCAACGAGCCCTATTTCGAAACGCGCGAGCAGGACCGCGACCTCGACCTCAATGCCTTTTACGAGGCGATGGCGGGTCGTATCATCGCCTATCGCAAGGCCAATTGCGGCAGCGATTGCAAGACGAAGCTCTATATGGGCGCGCTCAACCGGCTCGACCTCAAGAAGAATAGGACGCCATCGACCGAACGCTGGCTGGCTTATGTGAAAGCGACGCCCGAGATCGAGGGCGTGAACATCCACCCGCATGTTCCGAAGATCGAGCTGTCGAAAGCCTTTCTCGATTATATCCTGCCACGGATGCGCCCTGAGCAGACATTCATCGTCACCGAATTTTCGCTCGTCGGCTGGTGGCAGCAGAATCTGACCAAGCCGGTCGCGCCGGCCTTTGCCGACAAATATCAGGCGCCGCGGGATGCGCAAAACTGGCAGATCATCAAGGCGGCGCTCGAAAAGCCCTTCCCCAAGGAGCAGTGGGACGATTTCCTGCGGATGAGTCCGTGGTTCGAAAACCGCAAACATTATATCGCCAATCAGATGAAGATATTCCGCGACACCGGCCGGCTGGCGGTTGCGACCTATGGATTCAAACAGGGCAGCTCGATGTCGAGAAATTTCGGCCCGAAGAAGACGCCGTGGTTGCTCAACAGTGTCTACGCGGGACGGACGATCCGTCCCAATCCCGACGGCACAGCGCCGTTCAACTATGCCTGGATCGACGATTTCCGGCGAATGCAGGCGAAATAGCGCCGCCGCGTTGCGTGCCCGTAATAAATCAGATATATCCTACTCAAGCCGATAGGGAGGGCGTCTTGAAATCCACATTGTCGCGTCGGGCGCTGCTGCTGGCTGGCGCGGGAGTGGCCGCGCTGCCGCGTGTCGCCCTGGCCGCCGCGCCGCGCACCAAGCCCAATATCATCCTCATTTACGCCGACGATCTCGGATATGGCGACCTCGGCTGTTATGGCGCGACGGCGCTCAGGACGCCCCATGTCGACCGTCTCGCAGCGCGCGGAACGCGCTTCGTCAACGCGCACTCGCCCTCGGCGACGTGTACGCCGTCGCGTTATGCCTTGCTGACCGGCGATTATGCTTGGCGCGCGTCGGGAACGCAGATACTGCCCGGCGATGCACCCGCGCTGATCCGGCCGGGGCAGTTCACCTTGCCGCATATGCTGAAGAAGGCAGGCTATGCCACCGGCGTCGTCGGCAAATGGCACCTCGGCCTCGGCGACGGCAAGGTTGACTGGAACGGCGCGATCGCGCCCGGGCCACTCGATATCGGCTTCGACTATGGCTATTTCATGCCCGCGACGCTCGACCGCGTCCCGACGGTATTGATCGAGAACCGGCGCGTGGTGAACCTCGATCCCGCCGATCCGATCCGCGTCGACTACAAGGCCAAGATCGGCGATGAGCCGACCGGCGCCGAGCATCCCGAGCAGTTGAAGTTCAAGGGCGATCCCGAACATTCGAACACGATCGTCAACGGCATCAGCCGCATCGGTTATATGACCGGTGGCGCGGCGGCGCGCTGGAAGGATGAAGAGCTTACCGACCAGCTGCTCGGCAAGGCGATCGATTTCGTTGCCGAGCGCAGGGATAAGCCCTTCTTCCTCTATTTCGCGATGAACGAGCCGCATGTTCCGCGCGCGCCGCATCCGCGCTTTGTCGGCGCGTCGGGCATGGGACCGCGCGGCGACACGATCGTCCAGTTCGACTGGACCGTCGGCGCACTGATGGAAAAGCTTGCCGAACTCGGCATCGCCGACGACACGCTGATCATCCTCAGCAGCGACAATGGCCCGATCCTGTTCGACGGTTATGAGGACCAGGCGGTCGAACTTGCGGGCGATCACAAGCCGTCGGGGCCGTACCGCAGCGGCAAATACAGCATCTACGAAGGCGGCACGCGGGTGCCGATGATCGTCAGCTGGCCGGGACATGTGCGCGAAGCCCATGTGTCGGAGGCGCTGGTCGACCATGTCGACATGCTTGCGTCGCTTGCGGCGCTGGTGGGGCAGGGCTTGCCGCAAAAGGCCGCCGTCGACAGCTTCGACATGCTGATGCCGCTGATGGGGCGGAGCGAGCGTGGGCGCGACCATGTGATCGAAGATACCAAGCTGATGGTGACGACGGGATCGACCGTCGCGAGCAGCGGCGCGCGCATCCTCGCGCTGCGCACCGGCGACTGGAAGTTCATTCGCGGCAGCGTGAAGCCGCATGAATTCCACGGCAACGCGATCGGCACGCTGCGGCGGCACCAGCTCTATAATCTGGCGCGCGATCCGGGCGAGCGCAAGGATCTCGCGGCGAAGATGCCCGACTTGGCCGCTAAGCTCGCGGCACGGCTCGACAAAATCGAAAAGGACGGCCGCAGCCGGCCATGATCAGGATCAAAAGGAGAGGATGATGCGGGGATTATGGACCGCCCTTGCGGCGCTCGCCTGCCTGCCGGGCGTGGCGCAGGCGCAGGGGGCGCTCGGCGCGAATTTTAATGAGCATTATGAAGATATCGATTACCGCGACCTTGAAAAGGCCGACGCAAGCTGGGTTCGCCTGTTCGTGCCGATGCCCCAGCTCGACCGCGGCGCCGCAGAGCACGGGGCGGTTAAGGCGATCCTGGGCGCGCATGCGCGCGGCTACAAGACGATCCTGACGCTGAAATTCCCGTATAACCGTGGTGATTTCCCCAAGGCGGGCACCCCAGCTTTCGCGCGCGAACTGACGCGCGTCGATGCGGTGCTGCCGCTCGTCGTCGGCAAGGTCGATATCCTCGTCGTCGGCAACGAGCCTTATATCGAGAGCCGCGAGAAGGATCGCGACTTCGACCTCAATGCCTTTTACGAGGCGATGGCGAAGCGCGTGATCGACTATCGCGCGAAGGCGTGTCCCGGCGACTGCAAGACCCGCCTTTATATGGGCGCGCTCAACCGCATGGATATCAAGAAGAACCGGACCACCTCGACCGAACGCTGGATGGCCTTCGTCAAGGCGACGCCCGAACTCGACGGGGTCAACATCCACCCGCATATCCCGGCAATCCAGGCCTCGAAGCCCTTCCTCGACTATATCCTGCCGCGCATGCGGCCCGAGCAGAAATTCATCGTCACCGAATTCTCGCTCGTCTGGTGGTGGAAGCAGAATATGAAGGGCGTCGTGGCGCCCGCCTTTGCCGATAGATATGCAGCGCCGCGAAATGCGCAGAACTGGCAAATCATCAAGGCGGCGCTCGAGACGCCTTTTCCCAAGGAGCAGTGGGACGACTTCCTGCGGATGAGCCCGTGGTTCGAGAACCGCAAACATTATGTCGCGAACCAGATGAAGATATTTCGCGACACCGGCCGGCTCGCGGTCGCCACCTACGGCTTCAAGCAGGGCAGCTCGATGTCGAACAATTTCGGTCCCGACAAGACGCCTTGGCTGATCAACAGCGTGTTCGCGCCGGCGACGATCCGCAAGAATGCGGACGGCAGCGCCGCGCCCAACTATACGATCTTCGACGATTTCAAGGCGTTCCAGAAGGATAAATGACCGTGCAGATGAAAAGCTGGATCACTGGCCTGTCGTTGGCGGCGCTGTCGCTGGCGCCCTCGGCCGACGCGCAGCAGAAACTGAAAGCCGCCGTCGCCGACGATATTTTCGCCGACCATCCGTCGATGGACAAGAATGCGACCGTGATGCCCGCGCCCGACGCGAAGCCCGTCGCGCCGGTCTTCTCCGAACGGCCGATCGGCGACGCGTCGATCGCGCGATTGCCGGGGGGCGGCTGGATATTGACCGGGACATCGCTGCGCACCGGCGCGCGCCACGGCGTCGAACTCTGGACCTCGCCCGACTCAAAGAAGTGGACGCGGATCGGCCCGGCGAAGATTTCGGGCGAGGGCATCGCGCCGGGGGACGTGTCCGAACGCTATCTCGCGCCGTCGGCGACGGTCGCGGGCGACAAGCTTTATCTCGCCTTCTCCGACAAGACAGGCTGCGCGCGTGTCGCGACGGGGCGGGCGGCGCAGCCGGGCGGCGCGTTCAGGGCTTCGCCGTGCCTCGTCGAGGACGCGTCCGACGTATCGCTGTTCGTCGACGAGGACGGCACCGGCTATCTTCTATGGGGGGGCGGCTATATCGCGAAGCTCGTCCCCGGTTTTGCCAAGCTTGCCGAGGCGCCGCGCTTCCTGAAGCCCGATCAGGCGCTGTTCGCCAAGCATCCACCGGTCGGCAAGGACTGGCCGGTGCGCACGCGTGTCGGCACGCGCGGTGCGACGATGGTCCGCGACGGCGACCGCTATGTCCTCGCCGCGAGCGAAGCGACGGGGCGGATGCGCACCGCGACCGAAGATCTGTTCGTGGCCGAGGCGCCGACACCCTATGGTCCCTTCACGATGCGCTCGCTCGCGGTGCCGCACGCCGGGCGCGGTTCGATCGTGCGGTTGGAGGACGGCAAGCTCGCCGCGGCCTATAACCCGAAATGCGACGACAGCTTCGCGATGTTCTGCGAGCAGATCGGGCTGGTACCGCTCGAACGCGCACCCGATGGGCGGCTACGGCAGGCCGCATCGGTGATCACCGAGGACAGCGCGGTCGCGGCACGGCAAGCGCTGGTGACGAGCGAGACGATGCGCGATCCGTCGGTGACGCTCGGCGGCGACGGCAATTATTATCTCGTCGGGACGCTCGACGGCTATGGTTATCACAAGCCCGACGGCGGGGTGAAATTATGGCGCTCGTCGGACCTCAAACAATGGGACGAGGTCGGCTTCATCTGGAAATGGGAAGACATGGGCTATGACTTCGGCAAGAATATCGCCGAACTCTGGGCGCCCGAGATCATGTGGTCGGCGCGCGACAAGACCTATTATCTCGCTTTTTCGGTGATGGAGAAGGGCGTCGGCGGCAAGACCTGGCTCTATCGTTCGAAGACCGGCAAGGCCGATGGACCATATGAGAATGTGACCAGGAGTTTCTTCGTCAAAGGCATCGACGGATTCCCGTTCGAGGATGACGATGGCCTCTATTTCCTGTGGGGCGGCGGCAATATCGCGAAGCTCAACGCCGCTCGCAGCGGTTTCGATGGCCCCGTGCGCCAGCTTGTCGACGCCGATGGCGATCATGTCGGTTACGAAGGCAACGGACTGATCAAAGCGAACGGCGTCTATTTCCTTACTGGTGCCGAATGGCACGGCCCGCTGCGCACGCACGGCACCTACGACATGATGTACGGCACGTCGAAGAAGCTGTTCGGTCCCTATACGCAGCGCCGCATGGGCGCGCCGCACGGCGGCCATGGCACGGCGTTCCGCGATAAGGAGGGGCGCTATTGGTACACGATGTTCGGCAACGATCCGACCGCGCCGTGGCGCATGCAGTTCGGGCTGGTGCCGATCGACATTGGCGATGCCGAATCGATCGGTATTCCGCGGATCGACGCCGCGCGAGACTAGGCGCACGCCTTACCCTTTCCGTCCGCTCTCCCACATGCCCGCCATCCTCTTGGGGGTGGCGGGCCCATTTTGGTTCAGCGGTTGCGACGCCTGTTCGTCAGAACTGGAAGGGAGCGACCGTGCGTCGTTCAGCCACGAGGAAAGCGTCGGCGACGAGCTGGAGCGGGCGGATATCGACATCGCTCTTGCCCGCCGCGACCAGCTCGGCGAAGCGCGTGTAGAGGCGGGGATATTCACGGTCTTCGCGCGTGACCGGTTCGCCGCCCGGCAGTTCGAGCACGCTGCCGCCCATCGACAGGCGCAGGGCGCCCGCGTCGGTTTCGACCTCGATATCCCAGCTTTGCGGGCCGGTTTTCAGGAAGTCGAGGTCGGCGGTCACCGCGGCATCGTCGCTCCGCATCGTCATCGTCGCAGCGATCGGCGAACTACGCCCGTCGGGGATGTCGATCCGCGCCGCGTCGAGCAGCAACGGCGCGGGTAGGATCGCGGTCATGATTGACAGCGCGTTGATACCGGGGTCAAAGACGCCAAATCCGCCCGCGTCGAGAATCCATTCCTGCCCGGGGTGCCAGCGGCGGATATCTTCCTTCCACCGGATATGTGCGGCGCGAATCCGCTTGTCGCGGAGCCAGTCGCGCGCCGTCGCGACTCCGGCGGCCTCGCGCGAATGCCAGGTCGCGAACAGGGTGACGCCGCGGGCGCGGGCGTGATCGGCGAGCGCGGTGATCTCGGTGGTGGTCGCGGCCGGCGGTTTTTCGAGCATGACATGCAGTCCCGCGTCTATCGCCGCCGCCGCGATCGCGTGGCGGCCGACCGGCGGGGTGCAGATCGATACAGCATCAAGACGGTGGCCGCCCCCGATCATCTCTGCAATATCCATATGTCCGGGCACGCCGTCGAGCTGCGCATGGCGGCTGGCAGTCGCGACAAGCTCGTATCGATCATCCGCATGAATGGCCGGAAGATGCTGGTCGCGCGCGATTTTTCCAATTCCGACCAATCCCAAGCGAATCATCAATCTTCACCCCATCTTCATTTGTCTGATATATATGCTTCCTATCCGTGGCGGTTCAGGTTATCAACCGATTCCGGCCTTGGGCTGAAAATGTGCATCGAGAAGGAAATATATGGGAGACGGGGCGAAAACGCGGCCAGAAGGCAAGGGAGGGCTGCGGTCGCGTGCCTGGTTCGATAACCCTGACAACCCGGACATGACGGCGCTCTATCTCGAACGTTATCTGAACTATGGTTTCAGCATCGACGAACTGCAATCGGGGCGGCCGATC
This sequence comes from Sphingopyxis sp. SE2, assembly GCF_032227185.1. Taxonomy (NCBI): domain Bacteria; kingdom Pseudomonadati; phylum Pseudomonadota; class Alphaproteobacteria; order Sphingomonadales; family Sphingopyxidaceae; genus Sphingopyxis; species Sphingopyxis sp. SE2. Next base: position 99,536 of record NZ_JAPMXW010000001.1, read on the forward strand.
ATCGGCATCGCCCAGACCGGCAGCGACCTGACTCCTTGCAACCGCCACCATCTCGAACTCGCGAAGCGGGTGCGCGACGGGATTCGCGACGCGGGCGGCATCGCGATCGAATTTCCGACGCATCCGATTCAGGAAACCGGCAAGCGCCCGACCGCAGGGCTCGACCGCAACCTCCAATATCTGAGCCTCGTCGAAGCGATCCACGGCTATCCGCTCGACGGCGTGGTGCTGACGGTCGGCTGCGACAAGACGACGCCGGCGTGCCTGATGGCGGCGGCGACGGTGAATATCCCGGCGATCGCGCTGTCGGTCGGCCCGATGCTCAACGGCTGGTTCAAGGGCGAACGCACGGGATCGGGCACGATCGTCTGGCGCGCGCGCGAAATGCTCGCGGCGGGCGAGATCGATTATAAGGGGTTCCTCGAACTCGTCGCTTCGTCGGCGCCGTCGACCGGCTGGTGCAACACGATGGGCACCGCGACGACGATGAATTCGCTGACCGAGGCGCTCGGGATGTCGCTGCCCGGCTCGGCGGCGATCCCGGCGCCCTATCGCGACCGGCAGGAATGCGCCTATCGTACCGGGATGCAGATCGTCGAGATGGTCCACGCCGACCGCAAGCCGAGCGACATATTGACGCGCACCGCCTTTTTGAACGCGATTCGCGTCAATTCGGCGATCGGTGGATCGACCAACGCGCCGATCCACCTCAACGCGATTGCGCGCCATATCGGGGTCGAACTGACGCTGGAGGACTGGGAGGCGCAGGGCGCCGATGTGCCGCTGATCGTCAACCTGCAGCCGGCGGGCAGCTATCTGGCCGAGGATTTCTATCGCGCCGGCGGAGTTCCCGCGGTGATGGGGCAGTTGCTTCGTGCGGAACTGATCGACGGCGATGCGCTCACCGCCAATGGGCAGACGGTTGCGGCGAATATCGGCGAGGCGGACACGCAGGACGTCGACGTCATCCGCAAGCTCGACGCGCCGCTGAAGCCTGCGGCGGGGCTGACCGTGCTGCGCGGCAACCTGTTCGACAATGCGGTGATGAAGCTCAGCGTCATTTCGCCCGAGTTCCGTGAACGTTATCTGAGCAATGCGGCCGATCCCGATGCGTTCGAGGGCGTTGCGATCGTGTTCGACGGGCCCGAGGATTATCACAGCCGCATCGACGATCCGGCGCTCGGCGCCGATGCCAATTCGATCCTGATCATGCGCGGCGCAGGGCCGATCGGCTATCCCGGCGGTGCCGAGGTGGTGAACATGCGGCCGCCCGCCGCGCTGATCCAGGCGGGCGTTCACGCGCTGCCGTGCATCGGCGACGGACGCCAATCGGGGACGAGCGGCAGCCCGTCCATTCTGAACGCCGCGCCCGAAGCCGTCGTCGGCGGCGGGCTGGCTCTTGTCCGGACCGGCGACCGTATCCGTATCGACTTGGCGAAGCGCACCGCGAACATGCTCGTCGACGACGCCGAGCTCGATCGCCGCCGCGCCGAGCTCAAGGCTGACCCCGACTATATGCCGCCGGCGCAGACGCCGTGGCAGGAGATCCACCGCGCGCTGACCGGGCAGTTTGATGGCGGAGCGGTGCTCGAAATGGCGGTCAAATATCAGCGCGTCGCGCAGACGCGCGGCTTGCCGCGAGATAGTCACTGATGTCTGACGCGCGGGTGATTGCCAGGGAGCGGCGTGACCGCCTGGGCGAAGGGCCAATGTGGTCGGCGCGGCACGACGCGCTGTTCTGGGTCGATATATTGGGTCGCCGGATCAACCGCATGGCATTGGCCGACGGACACATCGACAGCTTTGAGCAGCCGCATTATGCGGCCTGGATCATCGAGCGCGAGACCGGCGGTTTCGTCGCGGGGATCGGCCGCGATATCGTCCGTATCGACCTCGACGCTGATGTTCGCGAACCGATCGTTTCGGTCGATCCGCGCAACGCCGGCAACCGGCTGAACGATGCCAAGGCCGATGCGACGGGGCGGATCTGGGCGGGGACGATGCCCGTTACCTGCGACCGTCCCTCGGGCGCCTTTTACCGCCTCGATCCCGACGGCACGCTCGCGCAGGTCGATAGGCCCTATACGATCGCCAACGGGCCGGTGATCGCCGCCGACAACAGTTTCCTGCTCCATACCGACACCGCGCGCGGGACGATCTTTCGTTTCGATATCCACGACGACGGCACGCTCGGCGATGCGGCGCCCTTCATCGTCTTCGAGGAATCATGGGGCGATCCCGATGGAATGACCTTCGACGCCGAGGGCGGCTTGTGGGTCGCCTGCTGGGGCGCCTCGCGCGTCATGCGCTTCGCGCCCGACGGCACGCCCGATCGGCACATCCCGCTTCCGGCATCGCAAATCACCAGCTGCACTTTTGCCGGACCCGGCCTCGACCGCATGTTCGTCACCTCGGCGTCCGATGGTGTGACCGAGGAGCATGGCGGCGCGTTGTTCGAAGTCGATCCGGGGTGCCGCGGCCTGCCGACGCAGAAATATAAGGGTTAGAGGAGTGAAGAAGATGACGAAACTGGCTTGGGGAGCCGCCGCGGCCGCCTTGGTTGCGGCAACGCCGGGACTGGGTGCCGAGGCATCGCAATCGACCTTTGGCAAGATGCCTGACGGGCGCAGCGTGCCCGCGGTGACGTTGACCAACGGCAACGGCATTTCGGCAACGGTCATCGCGCTCGGCGCGACGCTGCAATCGGTGGTGATGCCCGACCGCGACGGCAAGAAGGCCGATGTCGCGCTCGGCTATGACAATCTCTCCGACTATATCGACAAGCCCCAATATTTCGGATCGACCGTCGGCCGCTTCGCCAACCGGCTGGCGGGCGGGCGCTTCAAGCTCGACGGCAAGACGTGGCAGACGCCGGTCAACAATGGCGCGAACGCGCTGCACGGCGGTACGCTCGGTTTCGACAAGGTCTTGTGGGAAGTGACCTCGGTCAAGAGCGGGCCGACCGCCTCGGTCACGCTGCGCTATGTCAGCCCCGACGGCGACCAGGGCTATCCCGGCACGATGACGGTCGATGCGATCTATTCGCTCGATGATAAGAACGACCTCCGCATCGAATATGTCGCGACGACCGACCGGCCGACGATCGCGAACATCACCAACCATGCCTATTGGAACCTGTCGGGCGAAGGATCGGCGAACGGCGCGATGGAGCATGTCGTGACGATCCCGGCGGAAAGCTATCTGCCGACCGATTCGGGCGCGATCCCGACCGGCGAATATCGCCCGGTGGCCGGCACGGTATTCGATTTCCGCAAGCCGACCGCGATCGGTGATCGCGTGCGCGACGCCAGCGACGAGCAGATCGTGTTCGGCCGCGGTTACGATCATAATTGGGTGATCGGGCGCAAGGTCACCGCCGACCAGCATCTGATGGCGCGGGTCGAGGATCCGGCGTCGGGCCGCGGGTTCGAACTCTGGTCGAACCAGCCGGGGCTGCAGATGTATTCGGGCAATTTCTTCGACGCGACGAGCCACGGCAAGGACAAGAAGATTTACCGGATGGGCGACGCGCTGGTGATGGAACCGCAGATTTTTCCCGACGCGCCGAACCAGAAGAATTTCCCGGACGCGCGCCTCGCTCCGGGCGAAACCTATCGTAACGTGATGACCTATCGCCTCATGGCGGGAGGGAAGGCGAAGAAATAGGCGCCGCCGGTGCCGTCACCGCCCGGCGGCGGCACCGTCGGGCTTGGCCGTCTCGATCAGTTCGAGCACGTCGCTGATCAGCGCGCGCATCGCCTTGCGCGCCTTGTCGGGATTGCCGTTCGCGATCGCGTCGCGCACCGCCGCATGGTCGGCGACATTGGCGGTGCGGCCCTTGACGCGGTTGGTGAAGCGGATCGAGGTGCGCAGCGCCGTGCTGACGACATCGCGGAACTGGGCGTAAAACGGATTGCGCGACGCGCGCAACACGGCGATGTGGAAGGCGATGTCGCTTTCCAGCGTGTCGTCCTCGCCGCGCTCGGCGCGCTCCATTCGCTTCAGGCCCGCGTTCACGCGCTCGATATCGTCCACCGTTGCGACGCGCGCGGCGAGCGCCGCCGCCTCGGGTTCGATCGCGACGCGCAATTCGTTGAACTGCCGCAGCAGGTCGATCGAAAATTGCCGCTCGAGCAGCCAGCGAAGGACGTCGGTGTCGAAGAGGTTCCACGATGTCGTCGGCTGGACGATCGTGCCCTGGCGCGGGCGCGCGCTCAGCAGTCCTTTTGCGGTGAGCATTTTTACCGCTTCGCGCGTTACCGAACGGCTGACGCCATGTTGCTTTGCAAGTTCGGCTTCGGTCGGAAAGATCGCCCCGTCATAATCGCCGACGACGATCGCGCGCCCGATCGCATCGAGCATGCCATAGGTCAAATTCCGGCCAAGCTGCGGCCCCGCATCTTCTATACCCAATCCCGACATGTTCGCCACGCTCGTCTCCACGCACTATTTTGACGGGCCTTATCACCGATTCCGCACAGGAAGCTAGACAAGCCGTTTAAATCAGATAAATGTGATTTCAATAATCAGCCAAGGGGAGAGTCCGTATGTCGGGCCTGTCGCAAATCGATATCATCGTCATCGTCATATATGCCATCGGCATTTTCGGCCTCGCGCAATGGGTCAGCCGCGAAAAGGCGGGCCATGCCAAGGACACGTCGGACTATTTCCTCGCGTCGAAATCGCTTCCCTGGTGGGCGATCGGCGCGTCACTGATCGCGGCGAACATCTCGGCCGAGCAGATCGTCGGCATGTCGGGTTCGGGCTATGCGCTCGGTCTCGCGATCGCGTCCTATGAATGGATGGCGGCGCTGACGCTGCTGATCGTGGGCAAATATTTTCTGCCGATCTTCCTCGAAAACAAGATTTATACGATGCCGCAGTTCCTCGAGCAGCGGTACGGCAAGACGCTGCCGGTGATCATGGCAGTCTTCTGGCTCGCGCTCTACATCTTCGTGAATCTGACCTCGATCATCTGGCTCGGTTCGATCGCGGTCAACAAGGTCGCGGGCGTCGATCAGAATGTCGCGCTGATCGTGCTCGGCGCTTTCGCGCTGCTCTATCAGCTCTATGGCGGGCTCAAGGCGGTCGCGCTCACCGATATCGTGCAGGTGACCTTGCTCGTCATGGGCGGCCTGATCATCTCCTATCTGACGCTCAACGAGATCAGCGACGGGCGGGGCGTGATGGCGGGCTTCTCGATCCTGACCGAGCGCGTTCCGGGCCATTTCGACATGATCCTCGCGCCCGACCATCCCTTCTACAAGGATCTGCCGGGCATCGCGGTGCTCGTTGGCGGCATGTGGATCGCGAACCTCAGCTATTGGGGTTTCAACCAATATATCATCCAGCGCGCGCTTGCCGCGAAGGATCTGGGTGAGGCGCAGAAGGGCGTCATCTTCGCGGCCTTCCTCAAGCTCCTTATGCCGGTGATCATCGTGCTGCCGGGCATCGCCGCGGTCATGCTGGCGCCCGACCTTGCCAAGCCCGACGAGGCCTATCCGACGATGATGCGGCTGCTGCCCCCGGGCTTGCTCGGTCTCGTCTTCGCCGCGTTGATCGCCGCGATCATCGCGTCGACCGCGAGCAAGATCAATTCGATCGCCACAATCTTCACGCTCGACCTCTATGCGAAGGCGCGCGGCATTGCGAACGAGGCCGAGGATGAGCGGCGCGGCGGACATGAAAAGCATCTGGTGCTGGTCGGCCGTGTCACCGCTACGGTCGCCGTGATCATCGCGCTGTTTACCGCGCGTCCGCTGCTCGGCAATTCGGATCAGGCCTTCCAGTTCATTCAGGAATTCTCGGGCTTTTTCACGCCAGGCATCACCGTGATCTTCCTGCTCGGTCTGTTCTGGAAAAAGGCGAGCGAAGCAGGTGCGATCGCCGCAGCCATCGCGTCGGTCGTGCTATCCTACGTGTTCAAGGTCGGGATGCCCGACTTCCCCTTCATGAACCGCATGGGTCTCGTCTTCCTGATCAGCCTCGCGCTCGCGGTGGGGATCAGCTTGATGTTCAAGGGCCGCGGCGATGCCAACCGCATCACGATGCAGGGTGTCAGCTTCGCGACCCCGACGACCTTCAACATCGCGGGCGTCGGCGTCATCCTGATCCTCATCGCGCTCTACGCAACCTGGTGGTGAGTACGTCGTCCGCCTTTCTCGCCGTCGACTGGGGCACGACCAACCGGCGCGTGTTCCGTTTCGAGGACGGCACGGTCGCGCATACCGAGCGTGACGACTGCGGCGCCGCGTCGGTCACCGACTTCGCCAGCGAGGTCGCGGCGATCCGCGAGCGCTCCGGCGACCTGCCAATGTTGCTCGCGGGCATGGTCGGCTCGACCGTCGGCTGGCGCGTCGTGCCCTATGTCGCGGCGCCGGCGGGGATCGACGAGCTGGCGGCGGGGCTCGACTGGATCGATGACCGCACCGCGATCGTCCCCGGCGTATCCTGCTCCGCAGGCGGCCGCGCGGACGTGATGCGCGGCGAGGAGGTGCAGTTGCTCGGCGCGGTCGCGGGCTGGATGGTGCCGCCCGACGCGCTGCTCGCGCAGCCCGGAACCCATTGCAAATGGGCGACGATGACGGACGGGCGGATCAGCGGCTTTACGACCGCGATGACGGGCGAGCTATTCGCGCTGCTCCGCGGGCACAGCCTGCTCGCGGGGGCGCTGACCGCCGACGTGACCGATGGCGATGCCTTCCGCGAAGGTCTGGCCGAGGGCGCGCGGCGCGATCTCGCCGCATCGCTGTTCGGCATCCGCGCTTCATCGGTGCTCGGCCTTCGCGACGATGCCGATGCGGCGTCCTTCGCGAGCGGGGTGCTGATCGGCAGCGACGTCGCCGCGCGCATGGACGACTGCGCGTTCGAGCAAATTCATATTCTTGCCGACCCTGGGCTCGGCAATCTTTACGCCGCCGCCGTCGCGGCGACCGGCCGCGAGCCGGTGATCGTCGACAGCCACAGCGCCTTCGCGCGCGGCATCCTCGCCATCGGAGACAAAGCCCTATGACCCATATTGCCGCCTTCGACGCCGCCTTCGCGCGCTGTCCGCTGATCGCTATCCTGCGCGGGGTGAAACCGGACGAGGTCGAGGCGATTGGCGAAACTTTGGTCGAGGAGGGCTTCACGCTGATCGAAGTCCCGCTGAATTCGCCCGACCCACTGGACAGTATCGGCCGCCTTGCCCGTGGGCTGAAGGGGCGCGCGGTCGTCGGCGCCGGCACGGTGCTCACCGCGGCCGATGTCGCGGCAGTCGCCGACGTTGGCGGAACGATGATCATTTCGCCCAACACCAACCTCGACGTCGTCGCGGCGGCGGCAGGGGCAGGGCTCGTGTCGCTTCCGGGCTTCGCGACCCCCAGCGAGGCGTTCGCTGCGCTGGCGGCGGGCGCGACGGCGCTGAAGCTCTTTCCCGCCGAGGCCGCCAGCCCGGCGGTGCTCAAGGCGCTGGGTGCGGTGGTTCCGGCGGGAACGCGCCTGCTACCGGTCGGCGGCATCGCGCCCGATAATATGGCGCCATGGATAGCGGCCGGCGCCGCGGGCTTTGGCCTCGGGTCGGCGCTCTACCGGCCGGGCATGCGTGCGGGCGAGGTCGGTGAGCGCGCGCGCGCCTTCATCGCCACGCTGGACCGATAATAACTTCATAATCCGGGAGATTTCCGATGACCAAATTCAGCCGGCGCAATCTGGTGCTCGCGTCGAGCATCTTCGCCTTTTCCTTCGCCGCGGCAGCGCCCGGATATGCGCAGGGCGCCGCCAAGGCGCCGGCGAAACCCAATATCGTGATCTTCCTCGCTGACGACCTCAGCTATACCGACGTGTCGATCAATGGCGACGGCAACGTCCGCACCCCCGCCTTGCAGCGCCTCGCCGCCGAAGGCATGTCGTTCGACCGCGCCTTCGTCGCCTCGCCCGCCTGCGCGCCGAGCCGCGCCGCGCTGTTGACCGGGATGATGCCCGCGCGCAACGGGGCGGAGGCGAACCACGACCGCGCCAACGCGGCGATCCGCAAGCTGCCTTCCTATCTGCAGGAACAGGGGTATCAGGTCGTCGCCTTCGGCAAGGTCGCGCACTATCAGCACACCGGAACCTATGGCTTCGATTATTATGCGAACGACACCTTCCACGATCACAAGGGCATTCCGGCTGCGGCCGAATGGCTGAAGGAGCGCAAGGACAAGCGCCCGCTGGCGCTGTTCGTCGGCAGCAACTGGCCGCATGTGCCGTGGCCGCGGACGACCGAGGGCTATGATCCCGCGGCGATGAAGCTGCCGCCGAAGACGGTCGATACGCCAATTACCCGCGATGCGCGCGCACGCTTCTATGCCGCGGTCACGCGGATGGACCAGGATCTCGCCTCGACGATGGACGCGGTCGACGCGGTGCTGGGGAAGGACACGTTCGTCCTTTATTCGACCGACCATGGCACGCAGTGGCCGTTCGGCAAATGGAACCTTTATGACACCGGCACCCGCGTGCCGATGGTCGTGCGCTGGAACGGCCATGTGAAGGCGGGGACGCGCACCGACGCGATGGTCAGTTGGGTCGATGTCCTGCCGACTTTGGTCGAGCTCGCCGGCGGCAAGAAACCCGAGGGCATCGACGGCCTTTCCTTCGCAAACCTGTTCGGCGTCGGGCAGGGACGTGGCGGCCGGAAGGAAATCTTCACGACGCATAACAATGACGGCCGCGTGAACGTCTATCCGATGCGCAGCATCCGCACCGACCGCTGGAAATATATCGAGAATCTGCACCCCGACTGGACCTATACGACGCACATCGACCTGAAGGTGAAGCGCACCGATTCGGGCGCCTATTTCCCTTCGTGGCGCGACGCGGCGGACAAGGATCCCGCCGCCAAGGCGATCGTCGACAGCTATTACAAGCGGCCCGCCGAGGAACTTTATGACCTGAAGGCGGACCCCGACGAGAAGGTGAACCTGGCCGGCGACCCGCGCTATGCCAAGACATTGTCGGACCTTCGCGGTCGGCTTGCCGCATGGCGCAAGGCGCAGGGCGACAGCGGGGCGGTTCCCGTCAAACCCCGCTTCGAACGCGGCGCGATGGACGGCGAGGGCGACTGAGAGCGGTCGCCGTTCAATCCGACACATGATGCGCCGGAACCACCTCCGGCGCATTTTTTCTGGTGATGCCACCTCCGCGATCGCGCGTTGCCATATTTTCCGTTTTATATTATTTATCGTCTAAGAATCGCTCCGAGATCGGAGTTGGTGATGAACGCGCGAAACGCGTCGAACAGGGAGAGGGTTATGCGTAAGATTTTGTTGGGCGCCGTTTCGGCGACGGCGGTGTTTGTGTCGATGCCGGCTGTCGCTCAGGACGCACCGCCTCCCGCGGCGCAAGACCCGGTCCCGCAAGCCGAAAGCACCGATGGCGATATCGTCGTCACCGGCGTGCGCCAGTCGCTCGAACGCGCCGCGGAAGTGAAGCGCAACGCGACGCAGGTCGTCGATTCGATCGTCGCGACCGACATCGGCAAATTGCCCGACCCAACCGTCGCCGCCGCGCTGCAGCGCGTTCCCGGCATTCAGGTTCAGAACGACCGCAATAATGAGCTGTCGACCGTCCGCATCCGCGGCCTCACCGACATTTTGACCACGGTGAACGGGCGCGAGGTCGTGACCACCACCGGGCGCGGTTTCGATTTGCAGGATGTGCCCGCGGAAGCCTTGGCCCGGATCGACGCATTCAAATCGCAGACGGCTGACCAGATCGAGGGCGGGGTAGCCGGCGCACTGGACCTGCGGCTCAATCGTCCCTTCGACTTCCGCGATCCGACGTTCGTCCTGACCGCGCGCCAGAATTACGCGACGATCGCCGACGCGAGCAATCCGCAGCTCGGGGCGCTCGCGGCCGCCAAGACCGATTCCTCGATCGGCGAGATCGGCGCGCTGGTCAATGTGACCTGGTCGCAGGCCGAGAATATCCGCAGCGTCACCAATCTGGGTGAACGCCGTTTCGTCTCGGGCGCGCCGTTCGGTACGGCCGACATCATGATGCCGCAGGTGCTGCGCAACATGCCCGACGTCGGCGACATCAAACGGTTCCAGGCCAATGCCGCGCTGCAATGGCAGGCGACCCCGTCGCTGCAATTCTATGCCGACGGCCTTTATACCTATTTCAACAGCACCACGGGCTTCGCCGGCTTCAACCCCCAGCCTTTCACAAATGGTTCGCAGATTTCGGAGGTGACCCTCAGCGATTACTGCATCGACGCGCGCGTCAACGGCGCCGGGACCAACCCGCAGATCGTCAACAATGCCGACGGTACGCAGACGCTTCAGCCCGCGACCGTCAGAACGATGTGCGAGCCGACGAGCGCGCGTTTCAACAATGTCGTGATCAACCAGAACAGCTCGTCCGAAGAGGTGACGCAGCGCAACAAGATGATCGCTGGCGGCCTGATCTTCGAACAGGATCGCGGAGTGCTCAAGGTCGATGTCGCTTATCAGACGTCGCGCTCGGTGACCGAGAATTTCAATGCCGAGATCGGGCAGCGCGTGCCAACAGTGTTCGTCGAATTCAACGACAACAACGGTCCTTCGTTCACCATCGACCCGTCGATCCCGCTCAGCTCGGAAAATGTCTCGCTGCGCAATTCGATCAACCAGAATTTCTCGGCCGGCGAGGGCAGCCTGTTTCAGGCGCGGCTCGACAGCGAATATGAATTCGACGGCATCCTGACCAAGCTTCGCGGCGGCTTGCGTTATGCCAAGCGCGAGGCGCTGTTCCAGCAAGTGCGCCAGACGAACACCGTGCAGTCGATCGGTTTCGGCAATATCGGCACGCCGTCGGAAGCGAATGCGCGGCTAATTTCCTCTTTGCCCCTGTCACCCGATTTCCTGGGCGTGATCGGCGTCGCGCCGCGGCTCAATGGCGGGCAGGCGTTTCTGGGCGTGAACCCCGCCTATCTGCGGTCCGAACGCGGGCGCAACGAACTGCGCGATCTATTCGGCCTGCCGCTCGCGGCACCGGCGTACGATCCGACCAAGGAATTCAACGCCAACGAGGCGACTTACGCCGCCTATATGGAAGGCAGCTATGAAATCCCGATCGGTGCGCTCACCCTCGATGGCGTGGTCGGCACCCGCGTCGTCAAGACCGACCGCACCATCTCGGGTTTCGAGCGCGTCGGGGACAGCGACACCTTCAGTCCGATCGTCGCCAAACGGTCGGACGTCGACATCCTGCCGTCGGCGACCGCACGCCTGAAGTTCCCGGGCTCGTTCCAGACGCGCCTGACCTATTCGCGGTCGATGCGGCGCCCCGATTTCGGCTCGCTCAACCCCGCGGAATCGCTCACCGTCGTCGGCAATGTGTTCCTGATCAACAACGGCACGCGCGGCAATCCCGATTTGCGTCCGCAGAAATCGGACAGCATCGATCTGACCGCCGAATATTATTTCGACAGCGGCTATGTTGCGGTCACCGGCTATTATCGTTCGATCAAGGACCGCGTCGTCACGGCAAACCGGCAGGAGGAGATCGGGGGCGAAAATTACCTGATCTCCACCCCGCGCAACGTCGGGTCGGTCGACCTCAAAGGTATCGAGGTCAGCGCGCAATATTTCTTCGACTTCCTGCCGGGCGCTCTTTCGGGCTTCGGCGTGCAGGGGGCGTTCACGCTGGCGGATTCGAAGGTCAAGGGTGACGATCCGCTCGCGGGCAACCCGCTGGTGGGCGTGTCCAAATATAATTACACCGCCGGGCTTCTCTACGATAAAAAAGGCCTAAGCGGACGCCTGATCTGGACCTTCCGCTCCAAATATATCAACGGCGACAACACCGGCGGCGTCGCGGTCCGGCCTTATGATGAGAGCCGGCCGGTTCAGGATCCCTATATCCCGGTGTTCCTGTCCTATGTCCGCCCCGCCGGCCGTCTCGACTTCAGCATCGGCTATGATGTGACCGACGCGCTGCGGCTCGACATCGGCGGTACCAATATCCTCCGCAACAAGACATCGACATATTGGGGCGACAAGCGGGTCGTGTTTGCGCTGCAAGGCGATGAGACGGTTTATAGCATCGGCGCCCGCGTGAAATTCTGAGCTGACGAGGAAATGGATGAAGGTCGCATATAGGAAGGGGACGGCAGGTTCGATCCGCCGCCCCAAAAACGGACTCGTTCGGCGCCCAGCGGCGGTGCTTGCGATGCTGATGTCGGTGACGGTGCTGGCCGGGCCGGGCGGTGCGGAGGCGCCAGCCGCGGCGACCTTCACCAACCCGCTGCTGACCTCGGGCCCCGATCCGTGGATCACGCAGGTGGACGGCCTCTATTATTACACGCACACGCTCGGCAACCGCATCATGCTCTGGCGGACAGGCAATATCGCCGACCTCGCAAATGCCGAGAAGCGGGTCGTGTGGACTCCCCCCGCCAGGGGGCCGAACGCACACAGCATCTGGGCGCCCGAATTGCACCGGCTCGACGGGAAATGGTATCTCTATTATTCGGCGACCGCGAGCGGCTTCAAGGACGACAAGCACCGCGCGGTCTTCGTCCTCGAGAACAGCGGCGCCGATCCGATGCAGGGCGAATGGGTCGACAGGGGACGCGTGAATACCGCGCATGCCGGGATCGACGGCACGGTCTTCGAACATGGCGGCAAACGCTATTTTGCGTACTCGCCCTATATCGGTTCCGACAGCGGGCTGGCGATTGCCGCGATGAGCAACCCCTGGACGCTCACCGGACCCGAAAGCGTGATCGCGATGCCCGACAAGGTATGGGAAAAGCAGGGGGGGCGCCAGATCCTCGAAGGTCCCGAATTCTTGCGAGGGCCGAAGGGCGACCTGTTCCTGACCTATTCGGCGAGCGCCTGCTGGTCCGACGATTATGCGCTGGGATTGCTCCACGCGCCCGCGGGATCGGATGTGCTCGATGTGAAGGTCTGGACGAAAACCGCCGAGCCGGTCTTCAAGAGCGCGAACGGCGTCTACGCGACGGGGCACAACGGCTTTTTCACCTCGCCCGACGGCAGGGAAAGCTGGATCATCTATCACGCCAATCCGGGGGCAGGGATGAAGTGCACGTCCGCGCGCGCACCGCATATCCAGCGTTTCGGGTGGAGCGATGCGGGGTGGCCGCAGTTCGGCGAGCCCGTCGCCAGCGACACGCCGCTTCCGGTTCCGTCGCGAGGGCGCTGACCGCTCTGCGCTTGTGACAAAGAAAAGGCCGCGGGTACCGCGGCCTTTTCGTTATTCCCCGAATCCCTCAGTTCCGGCGAGGCTTTCCGTTGATCGGTCGCGCCGCGGGCTGGCTGTCGAGGATCGCGTCGAGCTCGGCGCGTATCTTGGGGAGATCGTTCGCCTGGTTGCGCGTCTCTTCGGGATCGGCGACGAGGTCATAGAGCTCATAGTCGCGCGCGCCGGTCTTTTCTTCGGTCCAGCGGACGAGGCGATAGCGGTCGGTGCGGATCGCCTGCCCGAGCCGTCCGGGGCGCGGATAGGCGTGATAGGCGTAACTGCGCACGCGCGCCGCCGGGTCGTGCAGCACCGGCGCGAGCGAGGTGCCGTCGATCGGCTGCGGCCCGGTGGGGGCGGGCAGGGCGGCGAGCGCGGCGAGCGTCGGATAGATATCGACGGTTTCGGCAAGCTGGTCGGTCGCGCGTCCCTTGACGACGCCGGGGCCGGCGAAGATCAGCGGGATGCGCGTCGCCTGCTCCATGTTTGTGTGCTTGGTCCAAATACCATGATCGCCCAGGTGATAGCCATGGTCGCCCCACAGGACGACGATCGTGTTATCGGCAAGCCCTTCGCGTTCGAGCGCTTTTAGCACCTTGCCGATCTGGACGTCGACGTAGGAGACGCCGGCATAATAGCCGTGCAGCAGCGTGCGTTTCAGCTCGGCGGGGAATTTGTCGCCGCGAACATCCTCCGGCGGCTCGCGATAGGCCGTTATCTCGCCGCCTTGCTTGTCGGTATAGGCGGGCGCGCCAGCGGGCAGTTGCTCGAAATCGGGCATCGGCAGCTTTGCCGGATCATACAAGTCCCAATAGCGCTTCGGCACCGAGAAGGGCAGGTGCGGGCGCGCAAATCCGACCGCGAGGAAGAAGGGCCGGTTGCCCTGTTTCAGCGCCTTCAGCCGCTCCCCGGCGCGCTTGGCGGTACGACCGTCGGCATAGGCATCGTCGGCGACGTCGGGCATTTCCCACGCGGCGCCGCGCCCTAACGTGCGCGCATAGGCAAAGGGATTGCCCTCGGGCACCGGAACCTCTTCGAACAGCGCCTCTTCCTGCGTCGGCTTGCCGCCAGTGCTCGCGGGATCGACATATTCGATCACCTTTTCTTTGTGATGCGGGACCGACCAGCCGGCGGTGTCGCCGACGGTGCCATGGCCGATGTGATAGACCTTGCCCATGCTTTCGGTGTGATAGCCCGCGCGCATGAAATGCTCGGGAAGCGTCACTGCGCCCGGCATATAATCGCGCAGGTTCATTCCGAAATTATAGATGCCGCTGCTCGTCGAGCGCGCGCCGGTCATCAAATTGATGCGGCTCGGCCCGCAGACGGCTTCATTGGCGTAAGCAAGATTGAACTTCAGGCCGCGCTGCGCGAGCCGGTCCATGTTCGGCGTGATCGCGGTGCGGTCGCCATAGGTGCCGAGCGCGGGCTTGAGATCGTCGACGAGGATCAGGAGAACATTGGGGCGCTGCGCACTCGCGGGTGCCGGCGCAGGCGTCAGCCCCGCCCGCGGCGCAGGCGTCTGGCTGCACGCCGAGGTTGCCGTGATCAGCAGGGCGAGCATCGCCCGGCGGCTCCAGTGGGCGGTCCGTCGCATCTTCATTCTCCCTTTCGTCGCGACACGCAGCGAAAGCCGATGTGGCTCGTCGCGCTATCGACATGTTGCGGATGCCGCGCCGCCGGGCGGTAGCGCTGGCAATAGTTGACGGCGCAGAGGTGCGATCCGCCCTTCATGACCTTGCGACCGATGCGCGCGCCGGGTGTCGCATCGTCATAGCTTTGCGCGAGCGTCGCGCCGCGGGGATTGGCGATAGCGCAGCACGGCGATTTGCTCTTTGCCGCCTGCGGCGCCGCATACCAGTCGCGCGTCCATTCCCAGACGTTGCCGATCATGTCGAAAAGGCCGTAGCCATTGGCGGGAAAGCTGCCGACCGGCGTCGTGCGGTAATTACCGTCGGGCTTGGTCGTCGAGACGGGGAAGAGGCCGAGCCAATAATTGGCAAGGATAGCGCCGCCCGGCGCCAGTTCGTCGCCCCACGCAAATTCCCGCCCGTCGACGCCGCCGCGCGCGGCATATTCCCATTCTGCCTCGGTCGGCAGCGCCTTGCCCGCCCATTTCGCATAAGCCTCGGCATCGCAGTACGCGACATGGACGACCGGATGGTCCTCCATGCCTTGGATCGAGCTTTCGGGGCCGGTCGGATGCCGCCAGTCGGCGCGGGGAACGAAGGCCCACCATCCCGACGGATCGTCGAGCGGGATAAGTCCGTCGGCTTTCTGGAACAGCAGCGATCCGGGCTCGACGCCCTCGAGATCGGCGCCGGGGTACAGCTTGGGATCGGGCGGCAGTTCGGCAAGGGTGCGATAGCCGGTCGCGGCGACGAATTCGGCGAAAGCGGCGTTGGTTACCGGCGTCTCGTCGATCCAGAAGCTGTCGACCTTGACGCGGCGCAGCGGCCGTTCTTCGGGGTAGAAGCGGTCCGACCCCATGGTGAAGGCGCCGCCCTCGATGAAACGCATACCGTCGAGCGACGGGGCGGGGGCGGGGGCGGCACGGCGCGATGCGGCTTTCATGGTCGGGCGATCATTTCGATTCTCGGGTTTGGCTTGTTTGTTTGACTGCGCGCCTATTTGGGCAGCTGGGCAAGCCATTTCTTCAGTTTCGCCAGCAAGCGCCCGCGCACTTCGGGCTCACCTGCCGCGAGATCCTGTTTTTCCCTGGGATCGCGCACGAGGTTATAGAGCTCGACGTCGGTGCCGCCATCGTTCGCGAGAAGTTTCCAGTCGCCCTCGCGCACCGCAAAGCGCGGCGACACGTCGATCGGCTGGCTGGGCTTGCCCAAGAGGGGGCGCCCTTCCTTGCCATAGGCCCAGAACAGGTCGGGCCGCTGCGTGACCGGCTGACCGCGCAGCGCCGGCGACAGATCGATGCCGACGCTGCCCGCGGGTTTCTTGACGCCGAGGATGCTCGCGAAGGTCGGTAGCAGGTCGACGCCCTGCGCCACCGTCAGCTCGTCGCGCGTTCCCGCCTTCATATGGCCGCGCCAATAAAGGATCAGCGGCTGGCGGATGCCGCCTTCATAAAGGCTGAACTTGCGGCCGCGCAGCCCCTCGGTGCTTCCCGGCGCGGTCTCGCCGCGCTCATAATAGCGCGCGAGCGGGGAGGGCCCATTGTCCGACGTGAAGAGGATCAGCGTATTGTCCATCTCGCCCATCTGGTCGAGGCGGTCGAACAGGCTCCCGAGCGTCTTGTCCATCTTGACCAGCGAGGCGAGCATCCGGTCGTCGTCCGACGACTCCCCCTTGCCCATGACGTCGGACAGGCTTTCGTCGTCGGGCGCCCACGGATCATGGATGTCGTTGAGCCACAGGTTCACGAACCAGGGTTTCTGCGAACTCTGCGCGACAAAATCGACCGTCATCTCGGCGTAAAGCCCGGTGAGGTTGGTCTTGATCTCCCAGAAACGTGGCCCTTCGCCGAGTTTGTCCGACTGCTGGGCGAGAAAACGCTCTTCGTCGGACACGAGCACGCGCGGACCGAGCCCTTCGAAGGTCGTGAAACTCTTGTCGAAGCCATAGGCGGTCGGCCAAGGCGCATCGCCGATATCCCGTCCGCCGCCGAGATGCCACTTGCCGATATGCGCGGTCTTGTAGCCGTTCTGCTGGAGCAGCCGCGCGATCGTCGGCAGTTTCGGATCGAGCCAGTCGGCTTGCCCGATTTCGGCGTTGCGCGCACGCGCGCCGGTAATGCCGACAAAGCCGACGTCGGCGGGGAAGCGCCCGGTCAGGAAACCCGCGCGCGACGATGAACAGATCGGCGCGGCGTCATAGAATTTAGTGAGCAGCACGCCTTCGCGCGCGAGGCGGTCGAGGTTCGGCGTCCAGACCTTCTTGTTCCCCATCACCGACAGATCGCCGAAGCCCATGTCGTCGACGAGAATGAACAGGATATTAGGCCGGCGTTCGGCTTGCTTGCCGGCTTCGGCGGCGCGCGCCGGGGGCGCACTCTGCGCCAAGGCCGCCGCGGTAGGCACGGCCGCGATCGCCGCCAGGCTCATCGCCGCCGTCGCGAAAAAACGTCCACCGGCGAAAATGCGGTGCCGGCCGCGGGCCTTTCCGGCGGCGGGGAGGGCAGCGGTGAGCGACCGATTGAACATATTTTCTCCCAACCTCCCGATTCTGTCGGGTGAATACATATTTATCGTATTAATTAAGCTTGTCTACTTTTCTGTTGGGCCTAAACATTGGCGCAAGGCCGCTTCGCGGCTTCTCGAAAGGAGTCGAACGCCGTGTCGTGGGAACAATCGGGACTGGGGCAGGATGATGCCCCCGCTTCGCTCGGGCGCAATCTGACTTATGGGCTGCTCGACAATCTGGGGCGCGCGATCGTTACCGGTCAGTTCGACGACGAAGCTTTTCCGACCGAAGCCGAACTGACCAAGCGCCATGGCGTCAGCCGGTCGGTGACGCGGGAGGCGGTGAAGATGCTGACCGCCAAAGGGCTGCTCAGCGCACGGCCGCGGCAGGGTACCGTGGTGCAGCCGACCTCGTCGTGGAACCTGTTCGACACCGATGTGCTGCGCTGGCTGCTCGAACGGCAATTTTCGATCGAGCTGCTCAAACAGTTCAACCAACTGCGTGTCGCGATCGAGCCCGAGGCGGCGGCGCTCGCGGCCCAGTTCGGACGCGACGAAGAGCTCAAGCGGATCGGCGACGGCCTCGATCGTATGGCGGCGGCCGAACGCGGCGAGGATGATACGCTGGAGGCCGACATCGCCTTTCACGTCGCCGTGCTGCGCGCGTCGAACAATCCCTTCTACGCCCAGTTCCGCGATGTGGTGAGCACGGCATTGCGCACCTCGATCCGCTTTACCAACCGGATCAAGGGCCGCACCGCCAGCGTTGCCGACCATGCCGCGGTTCGCGATGCGATCGCGGCGCACGATCCCGACGCGGCGCGCAGCGCGATGCGCCACCTGATCGGCGACGTTCTGACATTGATTGACGACGCGGAGAAATAGCCTAGCGCATTTCCAGCGGCACAATCGTGCCATCGGCGCGATAGGCGATCGGCTGCACGATGAATTTGCGGCTACCCTTATACGGGCCGGGGCCGGTCTGCCCTTCCCAGCGGTGATAAGCGATATACCAGCGGCCATCGGCGGGGTCGTGCAGGAAAGCATGGTGGCCGGGGCCCTTGAAGCGATCGTCGCTCTCGACGATCTTGCCGCGCCAGGTCCAGGGGCCCGTCGGCGAGGGCGCGGTCGCATAGTGGACCTGATAGCTGTCGTGACCATAGCTGCCCGACGAATAGGAGAGATAATAGGTGCCGCCGCGTTCGTGCATGAACGCGCCTTCGGTGAAATGCGGCGGCGTTTCGACGGCGATCTCGCGGTCGATCGTCACCATATCGGGCTTGAGCGTCCAGACGCGCAGCTTCGCGCCCGCGCTGCCACCGGCATAGAGGTAGGGTGTCTTGCTTGCGGGATCGACGAAGACCGCAGGGTCGATCGCCTCGAACCCCTTGCCGCCGGTGATCAGCGGCTTGCCGCTGTCGGTGCAGGGGCCTTCTAGGCCGGCGCAGGTCGCGACGCCGATCCGGCTTGGCGTCGGATTCTGCGGTCCGACCGAATAATAGAGATAATGGCGGCCGTTCGCGGCGATCATGTCGGGCGCCCACAGCGCGTGACGCGGCGCGCCGTCGTCGCCGATCCAGCCGATTCGGTCGAGCGCGATCAACTCGGCGCCCTTTTTCCAGTGACGACGGTCGGGCGAGGTCCAGACGTGCAGCCGCCCGGTCCCGCCCGAATTGGTCGGATAGATATAATAACGCCCGTCCGCGGCTTCGAAATCGGGGTCGGCGCCGTCGAACGAGAGCGGGGCCGGCGCATCCGCCGCCACGGCCGCTGCCGAACCGGCAAGCAGCGCGGCGAGCAGGGCGCGGCGGAGCACCGGCCGCCGGATCATTTGGCGTTCGCCATCGGGACCACGCCCTTGGGTGCGGCGGCGAGGCGCTTGATCAGGTCGACCTCGGCCTGGCGATAAGGCTTGCCGTCGGCGCGGAAGACCTCGTGGAACCAGATCGTAGGCTCGTCATAGGTATAGGGCTTTTTCCAGCTATCCCACGGCAGGCGCGTCTGCGTCTTCCCGTCGGCGAAGCCCCAGTTATACATGCCGATATTGTATTTCTTGCCGATCGGCAGCGATCCGTCGAAGGTCGAGCCGTTGCCGCGCGCCATATATTCGGTGCAGAGCACCGGCCGGCCATAGCTCAGCATCTGCTTCGCGCGCTTTTCGAACTTTTCGGGCCAGCTGTAATCGTGGAAGCTGTTGATGTCCGACTGGGTGAGTTGCGTGCGCTCGACCGCGTCGACCTTGTCCATATTGTCCCAATTCTCGCCGATCCAGACGCCCGAGGTCAGCGGCTGGCTGGGGTTGGCGCTGCGCGCCCATTCGAAGACCTGCGGCAGCAGCAGCGCGACATATTTATTCTTGTCGGGGATGTGCTCGTAATTGCCGCCGCCCTTGTTGTTCGGCTCGTTCCACACGTCCCAGGCGATGATGCGCTTGTCGCCGGCAAAGGTGCCGACGATGTCTTTCACATAACCTTCGAGCTTGTGATATTGGCTTGCGTCCTTCAGCCGCGGCTCGCCCGGCGCCTGCACCCAGCGCGAATTGTGGACGCCGGGGATCGGCGGGCTCTGCAGGCCATAGACCGGGTTCGGATCCCACACGCTGTCGAACAGCACGAACATGATCTTGATCTTGTGCTTGTCGGCGATGACCAGAAATTCGTTCATCCGCTTTTTGAGGCCTTCGGGGTCGTTTTCCCAGAGCAGGTTGTGCAGGAAGACGCGCATCGTGTTCATGCCGATGCTGGACGCCCAGCCGAGTTCCTTGTCGATCGTCGCCGGATCGAAAGTGGGTTCGTGCCACATCTCGAGCTCGTTGACCGCCGAGCCGGGGTTGTAATTGGAGCCGATCAGCCACGGCTGCTTGTCGTACCAGCTGTTCGCCTGTTCCTTCGTCCATTGCTCGCGCGCGGCGGCAGGCTGGGCGGCAGTGGCGGCGATGGTGAACGCGGCGGCGGCGGTGAGCAGGAAACTCCGGCGGATCATGTCTCTTCTCCCTCTTGTGGTGTCTTTGGCGAGGGCCGGTTCGCCCCCGCATCACAACCGATGCCCCATTGATAGATTCGATTTGCGTCGATAGGAAGCATATATATCGTATAAATAGAGGGTAGGGCGGCGCGACCGCCAGAAAGCGCGAAAAGGCGCCGGCAGGGAGAGGCGGAGATGGACGATATCGGCGCGGCGACCGTACGGCGCATCACCTGGCGGCTGATGCCGCTGCTGTGCCTGCTTTACCTCGTCGCTTATATCGACCGGCAGAATGTCGCCTATGCCAAGCTCCAGATGGTCGGCGATCTCGGGCTCAGCGAGGCCGCCTATGGCCTGGGGTCGGCGCTGTTCTTTCTCGGCTATTGCATCTTCGAGATTCCGAGCAATCTGATTCTCGAACGCGTCGGCCCGCGAATCTGGTTCGCGCGGATCATCGGGGCGTGGGGCCTCGTAACGCTCGCGCTGGGGTTCGCCTGGGCGCCGACGAGCTTCTACATTCTCCGCTTTCTGCTCGGGGTGGCCGAGGCGGGTTTCTTCCCAGGGGTGCTCTACCTGCTGACCCTCTGGTTTCCGCAGGCCGAGCGCGCGCGGGCGATCGGGCTGTTCCTGATCGCAAGTGCCTTCGCCAACGCGGTCGGTGCGGCGCTCGGCGGGCTGCTGCTGGAGCTCGACGGCGTGGCCGGCCTGCGCGGATGGCAATGGGTGTTCATCGTCACCGCGATCCCGGCGGTGCTCCTCGTACCCGTCGTCCTCGCGCGCCTGCCGCGCGGCCCCGCCGAAGCCCGGTGGCTCACCGACGCGCAAAAGGCGTGGCTTGCCGAGACGCTTACCGCGGAAGGCGGCGTGCGCGAACAGGCCAACCCGCTGCGCGCGCTCGGCGACTTCCGCGTCATCCTGCTTTGCATCGCCTTTCTCGGCTTTCCGCTTTCGGCTTACGGCCTCAGCTATTGGCTCCCGACGATTGTTCGCGGCTTCGGGGTGAGCGATGCCGTGAACGGCTTGCTCAACGTCATTCCCTGGCTAGTGGTCGCGGCCGCCTTGTGGTGGCTTCCGCGTCGGGCGGCGCAGAGCACCGGCTCGCGTCGCTTCATGGTCGGGCCCGCCCTCGTCGGAGCGCTGAGCCTTGTGCTCGCGGTCGTCCTGCCGTGGCCGGTGCTTCAGTTCGCCGCGCTGTGCATCGCCGCTGCGGCGATCTTTGCCGGCCAGCCCTTTTTCTGGGTCTTGCCGGGCCGTTTCCTGACGGGTGCGGCGGCGGCGGCGGGGTTCGCGGCGATCAATTCGGTCGGCAATCTCGGCGGCTTCGTTGCGCAAGCGGTCGTGCCGAAAATCCGCGATGCGACGGGCAGCGACCTGGCGCCGATGATCTTCCTCGCGGCGATGCTCGCTTTTTCGACGACGGCGATCTTCCTGATCGAACGGCGCATTCCGCGCGGCGACCGTGACCGATTTCCGGTTGCCACGGCGGGTGACTCTTTATAAAACACATTGATCATATAAATTGGGAGGGTCCGATGAAGTCCGTATCGAAGCTGCTCGTGGTTGCCACCGTTTTGGCAAGCAGCGCCAGCGGTGCCGCCTTGGCGCAGACCGCAGCGCCGCCGCCGAAAAAACCCGCCAATTCGGCGATCAATACCGCGGGCTACACAGCGCCCGGCACGACCGAGGGCGGACCCGCCTATGTCGGCCCGATCATGACCGAATGGGGCCGCAAGGTGACCCCCGAAAATGCGTGGCGCAGCTATCCGCGCCCGCAGATGGAACGCGACACCTGGATGAATCTCAACGGGCATTGGGATTATGCGATCCGCCCGGCGAACGAACCGCAGCCCGCGGCGATGGACGGCAAGATCCTCGTGCCCTTCGCGGTCGAATCGAAATTGTCGGGCGTCGCGCGCAAGCTGATGCCCGACGACCGGCTCTGGTATAAGCGCAGCTTCACGCTGCCCGCCAAATGGCCGGGCCAGCGCACCTTGCTCCACTTTGGCGCGGTCGATTTCGAATCGACGGTGCTCGTCAACGGCGTCGTCGTCGGCAGCCACAAGGGGGGCTCCGACCCGTTCAGTTTTGACGTCACCCGCTACCTGCGGTCCGGCGCGAACGAACTCGTCGTACAGGTGACCGACCCGACCTCGACCGGCGACCAGCCGCGCGGCAAGCAGACGCTCGAACCGCGCGGCATCTGGTACACGGCGGTCAGCGGGATCTGGCAGACGGTATGGCTCGAACCCGTCGCCGACCTCCATATCGCCGACCTGCGCGCGGTGCCCGACATCGATAAGGGCGAGCTGGCGGTCGACGTCGCGCTCAGCAACACCGCGACGCCCAGCGACGCCGTGCGCATCACTGCGCGCGACAAGGGCAAGGTGATCGCGAGCACGATCATCCGCGGCAACCGGCAGGGCGTGCTCAAGATTCCAAATGCGCGCCTCTGGTCGCCCGATGATCCCTACCTCTATGATCTGACCGCCGAACTCGTGAAAGTGACTCCACCGAAGGGGGCGGGTAACGACCGGACGGGGCTGCCGCCGATGACCGAGCGCGAGGTTCAAGCCTATGCCGCGGCAACTGTCACCGGCGCGCCCAGCGACAGCGTCAAAAGCTATTTCGGGATGCGCAAGATTTCGACCGGTATCGATCCCAAGACCGGCAAGATGGCGCTGCTGCTCAACAACAAGCCGCTCTTCCACAATGGCACGCTCGATCAAGGCTGGTGGCCCGAAAGCCTGCTCACCCCGCCGTCGGAGGAAGCCGCGCGCAGCGACATCATCTTCCTCAAGAAAGCCGGCTTCAATATGCTCCGCAAGCATATCAAGGTCGAGCCCGCGCAATATTATCACGACGCCGACCGGCTCGGCATCCTGATCTGGCAGGACATGCCCTCGGGCGCGTTCGGCGATCAGGCGGTGCGGCGGCCGAGCGACCGCGAGGCGACCTTTACCTCGGCGGGCATGGCGCAATATCAGGCCGAACTAGCGCGGATGATCGGCGCGCTCCGCGCCTTCCCCTCGATCGTGATGTGGGTGACCAACAACGAGGGCTGGGGCCAGTACGATGTCAAGACCGTCGGCAGCATCGCCAAGAACATGGACCCGAGCCGCCTCGTCAATAATGCGAGCGGCTGGTTCGACGTGCCCGGAAGCGGGTCGGACGTCTACGACATCCACACCTATGACGAGGTGCCCGTCGAACCCGCGCCGCAGGCCGACCGCCCGATCGTGACCGGCGAATTCGGCGGCGTCGGGCTGCCGATTCCGGGGCATCTGTGGTTCACCGACCGCGACGCGCGCATCTATCAGTTCGCGACCGACAAGGAAGATTATCGCCGCCGCTACAAGATCAAGTTCGACGAGATCATCCGCCAAGCGAAGGAGCTGGGGCTCGCGGCGTCGGTCTATACCGAAACGAGCGACGTCGAGGGCGAACTCAACGGTCTCCTCACCTATGACCGCGCGGTGTCGAAGCTGCCGGTCGAGGATTTCGCCGAGATCGCAAAGCCGCTGTTCGAGGATAAATAAGGCAGGGGAAACGCCGATGGCACGACGCACCACGATGGCCCACTGGGCCGCGACCACCATGCTCGCGGCGCTGATGGGCGTCGCGGCGCCAGCGACCGCTTCCGCTGCCGACAGGTCCGCTCCGCCCGCAGCGGGCAAGCCCAATATCTTGTTCGTGCTCGTCGACGACATGGGCTTCGGCGACCTGTCGGCGATGGGGAACCAAAAGGTCCAGACCCCGAACCTCGACCGTCTCGCGCGCGAAGGCGTGCTGATGACGCAATTCTATGACGCGGCGCCGATCTGTTCCCCCTCGCGCGCGGGCTTTCTGACCGGGCGTTTTCCCGCCGAGGTCGGCTTCGTCAACTATGTCAGCGACCGCGCCTATAATAGATCGGTCGGTCAGGCCGACTGGCTCGACCCCAAGCTGCCCAATATCGCGCGGTTGCTGAAGGGCGCCGGCTATGACACCGCGCATATCGGCAAATGGCATCTTGGCGGCGGGCGCGACATCGGTGATGCGCCCTGGCCGACGGCCTATGGCTTCGACCATAGTTTCACGACCTTCGAAGGGCTCGGGCCCCGCGTGCTGGTGTCCGACGAAGAACGCTTCCTCGCCGAGCAGTCGGACAAACTCGGCGAAGGGCCGCGTTTTTGGGAATTGAAGACCAATCTCACCGGCCTCTACGCCGACATGACCGTCAACTTCGTCGCGCAGCATGCAGAGAGGCCGTGGTTCGTGAACCTCTGGCTCAACGATATGCACGATCCCTGGGCGCCCGACGACGAAAGCCTTGCGGACGTCATGGGCAAGGGCACGTCTTCCGATGACGACCGGATGCTCGCCTCGCTGGTCAAGATGGACAAGACGCTTGGGCGCCTGTTCGACCGCCTCGACCAGATGGGCGAGATGGATAATACGCTCGTCATCGTCACCAGCGACAATGGCCCGTCATCGTCGCCGCGCTATTATAAGGACGACCAAGTCGCGCCGGGCAGCACTGGAAATCTGCGCGGTCGCAAATGGAGCCTTTACGAAGGCGGCATTCGTCAGCCGCTAATCCTCTATTGGCGCGGCCATACTAAGGCGGGGTATCGCGACGAGCGGACGGTGGGGCAGGGTGTCGACCTCTTGCCGACGCTCGCGCGCATCGTCGGCGCGCGGGCACCGGCGGGAGTCGACGGGGTCGACCTGTCGCCGGTGATCCAGGGCCGCGCGATCGCGCAGCGGCCCGATCTCTATTGGGCCTATGGCAAGGAAGGCGCGGCGAAAGAGCCGCCGCAGCCGGAGCTCGAGCGCGATCAGGCGCCGCCCTTCGCGATCCGCGAAGGCGATTGGAAGCTGCTTGCCGAGGCGGGCGGGGCGAGCCCGCAGCTCTTCGATCTGGCACGCGACCCTGGCGAGGCGAACGATGTCGCAGCAAGCGAACCCGCGGTCCGCGACCGCCTGCTCGCCAAGCTCAAGGCGTGGATGGCGACGCTGCGCCGATAAGAAAGCGGCCCCGTCGCATGGAGCGCGGGGCCGACCGAATGACAGGAGCGCGCGGCGGCAGATCGCTGCCGCCGCGCATTTCCTCTAGAATTTGATGCGCACGCCCACCGAATAGGTCGTTTCGTCATACGCCATCTCGTTGTTGATATTCGTATATCCGGGATAGTCGTAATAGGTCGACGTGTTGTTCCCGAGGATGTTGGTGCCGCCGACATCGACGCGGATCTGGTCGGTGATGTCATAGCCGATGTTGAAATCGAGCCGTCCACCCCCGCGCGCGTAGGTGACGAGCGCTGGCACTTCGAGCGAAGCGATCGTCTCTTCGGTCATGGGCCGCAGCGTCGGTTGGCCGGTGGCGTCGAGCGAGAGATATTTTGAGCGATAGGTATAGACCAGTCGCGCGTTGATCCCGCTCTTTTCGTACAGCAGGCCGACGGTGTAGTTGTATTTCGACACGCCCTGAAGCGGATAGCCTGCCAGCGGATCGTCGCCCCCGACCTTGGAATCGGCCAGCGTGAAGGCTCCCTGCACCCCCAGCCCCGACAGCGCGCCGGGCAGGAAGTCGAAGAAATATTGGGTGCTGAGTTCGATGCCCTTCAGCGTCGCCTGGCCGACGTTGCGCGGGCGCGCCACCGAATAATCGACGCCATCGATCATCTCGACCGCGCCGCTCGTGATGACGCGATCGGTGATGTCGCGGTAATAGCCGGCGATCGCCACATAGCCGCTGGGGAAATAATATTCGAAGGTCGCGTCGAGGCTTTCGGACTTCTGCGCCTTGAGGTCGGGGTTGCCCGCATTGCCGGTGCTCTGAACCAGCGGGTTGTTCGACTGGTTGAGCGTGATCGCCGGGTTGAGCGCTTCGAAGTTCGGGCGGCGCAGCGACTTGGCATAGCCGAAGCGGACCTGGATATTGTCGCCGATCCGGAAGCGCGCCGTCGCATTGGGAAGCCAGTCGTGATCGACCGAGTCGGCGGTCAGCCTGTCATATTCGCCGCCCTCCGCCTCCACGAACGTGCCGATCGTACGGCTCGTGCGGATATAGCGCACCCCGACGACGCCATCCAATGTGATGCTGTTCGACAGGTCGGTTTCATATTTGCCCTGCACATAGGCGGCGAGCGTATCCTCCTTCGCGTCGAACGCACGGCCCGGATCGAAGTCGGGCCGGCCCGCCGGCAATCCGAAATAGGCGCGCGCGGCGTCGAGCCCGTCTTCCGAGAGGAGGAAATCAGGGTTGGGGATGTAGAAGCGCGAACCATTGTTGAGGTCGGGTGCGCGCGAGCCGAGCACCAGGAAATCGTCGGGCAGTCCGGTATCGGAGACGAGCACCGCGGTCGCCTCGCTCCCCGTCCCGATATTTCCGCCGGGCGTCGCCGTGTTGAGATTGACCGCCTGCTCTTCGGCCGAACGATGTGCGTAGCGAACACCGACCGCGATATTCGACAGGAAGCCGTCGAGATCATAATCGACGTCGCCCTTGGCCTGGAACAGCTTGCCGCGGTTCTCGGTGAAATTCTGGATCAGCGCGTTGCGGATATAAAGATTGTCGCGGCTGAGCAGGGCATCGCCGGGCACCGTATATTCGGCGTGGCCGTCGTTATCCATCGTCACGGTCAGGCTGGGCAGCCGCTGGCCGATGTCTGAGGTGATATTCTGCAGCTCGTATTTCGAGGTCTGGTATGCGACGTCGAGCACCGCGTTCAGTCGGCCCTCTTCATATTTCAGCCCGCCGGCGAACTGCTTGTTACGCTGGTTGAGGTCGCGCGCCTGCGTCGTCTGGTTCGACACGAGGTTGACGAAGGTCATGCTTTCGGGCTGGCACAGCTCGACCGGGTTATCCAATTGTGCCTGGGTCAGCGTCCACGACTTGTTGCCCTCGGCGTCGGTCTGGATGACCGGGTTGTTGCCGTTCGAACGGACATAGGTGTTGATGCAGCTCGTGCCGGGGGTGACGTCGGTGATCGTCGTACCGTTGGTAAAGGGCTGGATATTTGCACCGTTGCGGCTGCCGCGGTCGCGGAAATAGGTATAGAAGCCCTCGGCATAGACTTCGAGCGACGGCGAGGCTTGCCATTGCAGCGCGCCGTTGAACTGGTGCCGCTCGATAAAGCCTTGTTGCGGGAAATTCTGGAGGATGCCGGGGATGACATAGCCCGGCGTGTTGAACGGCGCGGTGTTGGTGCTGCGCCGCTGGAACAATACGGTCGTCGCGCGATAATAGTCGGACTTCGAATAGGTGCCGTTGATCAGCGCCCCGATCTCTCCGATGCCGGTGTCCCAGCGGTCGGTCGCCAGCAGGCTGAACTGCGGATTGATCTTGTCGACGCGATCGCCGTAATTGGCGCGGCCGCCAAGGACGACGGTCGGATCCCTGAAATTGAACGGACGGTTGAGCTGAAGGTCGATGACCCCGGCAAGCCCGCCTTCGGTCAGCTCGGCGGTCTGCGACTTGAAAACATTGACGCGCGACAGCGCTTCGGCAGGCATGTCCTGCAGGTCGAAGTTGCGGCCGATGGTCGAAAACACCTCGCGGCCATTGACCGTGGTGAGCACGTCGGGAAGGCCGCGGACGCGCACATCGCCGAGCTCGTTGTTGCGGTTTACCGACACCTGGACGCCGGGTACGCGCTGGAGCGCGGCGGCAGTGGTGGGATCGGGAAGCTTGCCGATGTCCTGCGCGACGATCGCATCGACGACCTGCACCGACTCGCGCTTGATATCGGCGGCGCGCTCGAGCGAGCGGCGGATGCCGGTGACGACGATCGCATCCCCGGTGTTTTCCTGCGGCGCGTCGACCAGCGTGTCGCTGGCGACGGTGCCGTCCGCGTCGGTCGACTGGCCCCACGCCGGTACACTCGCGACGAGTGCAATGACCGACACGGCGGCCGCAAAACCTGTCTGCTTCTTCATCTTCCCTCTCCCAGTTCCGTGCGCAGGCATTTTTGCCCTTGGCGCCGGCAAACAGGAGGCGGGCCGTGGATGAGTCGGCGGGGGCACTCCGGCCGCAAACCCGACTCTACCCAGCTCTTCCGCACCCTTTTCGTCGACGCTTCGCCGCGGACGTTGACCAACGGGCCAAACAAAGTCAATATATATATGATAAATCGGTGAATAGGGAGAGTGCTCGGTGAATATCAGATTTGCTGCCCGCCTTTTGGCCCGTGCGGGCTGCGCCGCCGCGGCGATCGCAACCGCCGCCTTGCCGTCGGTCGCGATCGCGGCCGAGGCGGCGCCGGCCCGTCCGCAACCGACTCGTCCGAACGTCGTGGTGATCCTTCTCGACGATGTCGGCTTTTCCGACATGGGCAGCTTCGGCGGCGAAATTCCGACGCCGAACATTGATGCGCTGACGAAAAACGGTCTCGCTTTCACGCAATTCTACAATAATGCGCGGTGCAGCCCGTCGCGGGCGTCGCTGCTGACCGGCACCTATCCGCATCAGGCGGGGCTGGGGCATCTCGAATCGGTCCATGTGCCGGGCTCGAAGGGGTTGCACAGCAAACTGTCCGATCGCGTCGTCACTTTGGCCGAGGTGCTGCGATCGGCGGGCTATTTCACCGCGATGGCGGGCAAATGGCATCTCGGCATCTCGCGCGGCGTCGGCCCGTGGCAGCGCGGCTTCAACCGCTCGCTGACCTCGCCTTCGGGCGAGCTATATTACCGCGACCAGCCCCAACCCCTGGCAAAATCGGTCTATATCGACGGCGAGCGCGTGCCCGCCAGTTCGCCGCGCGTCGGGCAGGGCTATTGGTATTCGTCGGACATGTTCGTCGACTGGCAGGTGAAGTTCATCGGCGAGGCGCGCGAACAGCGCAAACCCTTCTTTCTCTACATGCCCTTCGTCGGGGCGCATTTCCCGCTGATGGCCCCGCCCGAGGATGTCGCGAAATTCAAGGGCCGGTACATGCAGGGCTGGGAGGCGGTGCGCCGCGATCGCTTCGAGCGGCAAAAGCAGCTCGGCATCATCGCCGCTGACGCCGAACTGCCCGCCGCGCTGCCGGGCAGCTACGACTGGAACAAGCTGTCACCGGCGGAGAAGGATCGCTTCGACACGATGATGGCGGTCTATGCCGCGGTGATCCACCGCGTCGACCGCTCGATCGGGACGCTCGTCGATCGTCTGCGGCAATCGGGCGAGCTCGACAATACGCTGATCCTCCTGATGAGCGACAATGGCGGCACCGCCGAAAGCGGCCCCGACGGCCGTCTTAAGGGCGAAGGTCTGCCGGGCAGCGCGCAGTCGGTGGTCTGGACCGGAATGAACTGGGCGACGCTGCAGAACGCGCCCTTCCAATATTACAAACACCACACCTATGAGGGCGGGATCGCGACGCCGCTGATCGCGCACTGGCCGCGCGGGATCGCGGCGAAGGCGCGCGGCACGCTGGTGCGCGAGCCGGGGCATCTGATCGACGTCATGCCGACGCTCGTCGAGCTCGCCGGCGCCACCTATCCCAAATCCTTCAATGGCCATGCGATCCTGCCGATGGAGGGGCGTTCGATGGTCCCCGCCTTCCGCGGCGAGGCGCTGACGCGCGGCAAGCCGATTTTCTGGGAGCATGAGGGCAACCGCGCCGTCCGCGACGGCAAGTGGAAACTCGTCGCGGGCTTCGAGAAGCCTTGGCAACTCTTCGACATGACCGCCGACCGCACCGAAATGCACGATCTCGCCGCGAGCCAGCCAGATCGCGTGCGCAAGATGGCGCAGCAATGGGACGCTTGGGCGGCGCGCAGCTTTGTCGATGCCTGGAGCGACGCTTATGACCCGCACCTCAAAGGGCGCGAGCGTCAGATCTGGGGGGGCGCGGAGGTTCCGCAACTGCCCCATGCGCAGATCGGGAAATAGGAGGCTTTTACGTCGCTGGCGAGGCTATATCCTGCGTGAGCGCCGCCAGGAAATCATCGGCCCAGCCGATCACATCGGCGTCGCGGACGACGGCGTAGAGCTTTTCCCAGCGCGCCTTGCGCTCGGCGAGCGGCATTTGCATCGCGGTCCAGATCGCGCGGGCGACCTCGCCGCCGTCGTGCGGATTGACGAGCAGCGCATCGGTCAGCTGTTCGGCCGCGCCCGCGAAACGCGAGAGAATGAGTACGCCCGGATCTTCGGGATCCTGCGCGGCGACATATTCCTTCGCGACGAGGTTCATCCCGTCGCGAAGCGGGGTGACGAGGCCGATCTTCGCCGCGCGATAGAAGCCGAACAGCTCCGCCCGCCCGAAACCGCGGTTGACGTATCGGATCGGGACGAGGTCGACGTCCGAATGCGCGCCGTTGAACTGGCCGGTTTTCTGCTCGAGCGTCGCGCGGATTTGCTGATACGAACGGACGTCTTCGCGCGAGGGCGGGGCGATCTGGACGAAAAGCAGCTGGTTGACCATGTCGTCATGGCTGGAGAACAGCCGTTCGAGCGCGTCGATCCGTTCGGGCAACCCCTTGCTGTAATCGAGCCGGTCGACGCCGATCGCGATCGTGCGTTTGCGCGCGCTGCCGCCGAGCCGCTGCTGCGATCGCCGGGCGATCTCGGTTTCGCCGAGCGCCATGAATTCGGCATGGTCGATACCGATGGGAAAGGCGCGTGCGATGGTGCTTTGGTTGCCGATGCGGACCGCGCCGCTGTCCTCGTCGACCTCGGCGCCATGCTCCTTGCGGCAATAGTGAAGGAAGCTTTCGAGCCATTCGACCGACTGGAAGCCGATGACGTCATAGCGAAGCATCGCGGCGACGAGCCGCTCGTGATGCGGGAGCGAAACGAGCAGGCGGGTCGGCGGCCAGGGGATATGCAGGAATAAGCCGATGCGGTTTTGCACGCCGTGCGCGCGCAGCCGTTCGCCGAGCGGCAGGAAGTGATAATCCTGCACCCAGACGACGTCGTCCTTCTCGATCAGCGGAAAGAGGCTGTTCGCGAATTGCTCGTTGACGCGTTCATAGCCGCGACCGAATTCATTCTCATATTCGGCAAGGTCGATGCGGTAGTGAAAGAGCGGCCACAGCGTGCGGTTGGCATAGCCGTTGTAATATTCCTCGACATCATGGGGTTCGAGGTCGACCGTTGCGGTGGTGAAGCCGTCGACGCGTTCCATCGTGAGCTGGCCGGTGAATTGTTCGACCTCGTTTCCCGACCAGCCGAACCATATCCCGCCGCGTTTGTGCAGCGCCGCGCTCATCGCGACCGCAAGCCCGCCCTGCGCTCCCGCCGCGCCGCGGCCCTTCGCGACCGACACGCGGTTCGAGACGACGATCAGCCGGCTCATCGCACCGTGTCCCAGCCGCGCGACAGCAGCCCGGCGCAATGGATGATGCCGACGAGCGAATAGGTTTGCGGGAAGTTGCCCCAGAGCTCGCCATTCTCGAAATCGAGATCTTCGGAGAGCAAGCCCGAAGGGGTGCGGTGCGCGAGCATCTTTTCGAACAGTTCGCGCGCCTCGTCGCTTCGCCCGCACAGGTGCAGCGCCTCGATCAGCCAGAAGGTGCAGAAGTTGAAAGCGGTCTCGGGCAGGCCGAAATCATCCTCGCTGTCGTATCGCAGCATATGTTCGCCGCGGCGCAGTGCCTTCTCGATCGCGGCGAACGTCGCCTGAAAACGGGGGTTGTCGGCGCGGATATAGCGCAGCTCGACCATCTGGAGCAGGCTGGCGTCGAGGTGGGCATGGCCGAAGGCGGCGCCATAATGGCCGGCAGGCTCATCCCACGCCTCGCGTTCGATCGTTTCGCGGATCTTCGCAGCGCGGTCGTTCCAATAGGCTTCGCGGTCGGGCTTGCCGATCCGCGCCGCAACGTTGCCGAGCCGGTCGCACGCCGCCCAGCTCATCACCGCCGAATAGGTGTGGACGAGCTGTTTGGTGCGGAATTCCCACAGTCCTGCATCGGGCTGGTCGTGCATCGCCCATGCGACCTCGCCGACGCTTTCGAGGCTTTCGAAATCGCGCTCGTCGGCCATGCGGAACAGGCGCTGGTCAAAGAAACCCTGCACGGTCGGCAGCACGATCTGGCCATAGGCGTCGTGCTGGACCTGCTGATAGGCGGCGTTGCCGATGCGCACCGGCCCCATGCCGCGATAACCGGCGAGATGTTCGGCAACCCCCTCGTCGAGTTCGGCGATGCCCATCACCGAATAGAGCGGCTGGATCTGCCCGCCTGCGGCGCGATCGACGATGTTGCGGAGGTAAGCGAGATATTTTTCGAGCACGTCGAGCGCGCCGAGTCGATTGAGCGCCTGCACCGTGTAATAGGCGTCGCGTATCCAGCAATAGCGATAGTCCCAGTTGCGCTCGCTGTGCGGGGCTTCGGGAATCGAGGTCGTCAGCGCGGCGACGATCGCGCCGGTTTCCTCATGCTGGCAGAGCTTGAGCGTGATCGCGGCGCGGATCACCGCATCCTGCCAGTCCATGGGTGTCGCGAGCCCGCGCACCCAGCTGCGCCAATATTGACCCGTCGCTTCCTCCATCCCGCGCACCGATTCGCGAACGTTGCCGGTAAAGGGCTCGTCGGGGCCGAGAAAGAAATGGAGGTCGGATTCGACGCGGAATGCGAGCTCCTGCATAAGATAGCCGACCGGCGCATCGGTGGTCAGGCGGAGCGGCTGATTGCCGATTAGATAGCGGATATGGTTGGTACCACGCGTCGTCGGGGCGGTTTCCGCGCCATGGCCGCGCATCGGCGACAGGTTCATGCGAACGCGCGGGCTGCCGGCAACGGGGCGGACGATGCGCGTGTAGGCGACCGGCCGGTACATGCGTCCCGAGCGTTCTGCGCGCGGGCAAAAGTCGATAATATCCACCGCGCTGCCATCGGCGGCTTCGAGGCGCGTCACGAGGATTGGCGTGTTGCGGCTGTATCGCGGGGTGGCGCGCACCTGTCCCTCGAGCGCGAAACGCCACACCCCCTCGTCCTGCCGCTCGCCGTTCATCAGGGCGCAGAAGACGGGATCGCCGTCGACCCGCGGAACGCATCCCCATACGAGCCCCGCCGCGCTGTCGACGAGGGCGCTGACCTGGCAATTGCCGATCGGCCAGAGCGACAGATCGCTCACAGGCCCAGCCAATTATAGACCTCGCGGGTGCCGGGAAGCCGGTAATGGGCGATGGTCGGACGCGGCGCGCCGACGAGGATGCCGTGTCCGCCCGCAGCGGCGGCGGCGGCAAACCCGTCTTCGTCGGTAATGTCGTCTCCGATGAAAACCGGCGTGGCGCCGGCATAGGGCGACTGGTCCAGAAGCCGCGCCACCGCCCGTCCCTTATTGGCTTGGGCCGGTCCCAGTTCGACAACCATCTTGCCTCGCCGCACGGCCAGACCTTCGCGCTCTGCAATATCGTCCATGACGCTAAAGACGGCTGCCTCGGCATGTGGTTCCTGCCGGTAATGGATTGCCATGCCGTGCGGCTTGGTTTCGACAAGCAGGTGGGGCCACCGCGCCGCGAGCGACGCGATTGCCATGGTTGTATCGCCGGATAGCGTGACCGCCGGCACAGTGGCATCGCCTTGTTCGGCGCCGTGCGAACCCACGATCCTGATCGCCCCGCGCCCGAGATGCCCGCCTATGTCCGAAAGCGACCGCCCGGTGATCAGCGCGAGGCGGCCATCCACGCGCGCCGCCAAGGCTTCGAGCCGTCGTAAAAGGCCGTCGGGGACCAGGATCGCGTCCGGCGTTTCCGCGATGTCGACTAGCGTGCCGTCGAAATCCAGAAAGAGCGCCACCGGCTGCTGTGCCGCCCATTGCGTAAGCGGTGGCGGAAGCGGCAGATGGTCCCTTTTGTGCATCGCAGCAAGGCTAGAGGCCAAGGATGCGGGGGTCAACCATCGACCGGCCGACCGGAGCCGCCGCTATTTGCCTCCGCAATCGGGACAGACACCCACGACTTCCACGATGACGCGGCTCGGGCGGAAGCCTGCAGCTCGGCACAAGCGGTCGACTTCGGTCTCGTATCCGGCGTCGAGCGTGCGGGTGCGGCCGCAGCCGCGACAGATTGTTATCGCTCCGGGCTGGCCGCCGGCCTCGAAATAGGCATTCAGCGTTTCGACCCGATGGACGCGCCCGCCCAACCGATCGAGGATCCGATAGACCTGATTGGGCGCCAGCGGCACACCGAGCACCCGGCTTTGGCGCGCGATCCTGTAGGCTCCGAGCGGCCGCGGACTGGCACGCACGATTGCCATGACGACTTCCTCGAGCTCCGCGGGCGTCCGCTTGGCATTTTCGCGTCGCGTATCTTTGCTACCTGCACCGATGCCGAGCGGGCGGATCTGCTCGCCATGCTCAGGCAAGGGTCCGGCGTAGCCGCCAGTTGATAAGATGCCCGCCGATCAGAAACAGGCTGCCGATCGCCGTTATCCCCGCCGACGCCGGCTCGCCCCAGACGGGGAACAGCGCGGCCACGATGCAGGCGACCCCGGCCGCCCCAAGCTGTGCCGGAAGAAGGGCGCGGTGCCGGCGGTAGCCGAGAAGGAACGCGAGGGCGGCCGCGGGGACGACCAGCACCGCCGCCACGATGTGGAAGACCTCCGATTCGAAAAAGGTACCGGCGAGCATCGGCAAGGCGAGCAGGATCAGCGGCAATGCCAGACAATGTCCGAGGCAGAGAAGCGAGGCCGACACCGCCGTTCCTTCGACGAGGTTCGTCGTCATTTGGCGCCGCGAGGGGCGCGAGGGGAGAGCGCACATGCAAGAAAAGCCTTGAGGGGTTGTGATATGAGATAACGTATCATATACGGCCGGCGTCCAGATAAGAAAGGGGTTTTTGTGAAGTTTCGAGTTCTCCTCCTGTCCGCCGCGGTTCCGGCGGTCGTTCCGCACATCGCCTTTGCGGGCGAAACGGTGCCGGCGGTCAAATCCGCTGCAGGGCCCGACGCCGGCTTCATGCAGGCCGGCAGCACCGCCGATCCCGAGATCGTCGTCTCGGCCAATGTCCTCGGCCTCCGCGCCGACGAGACCGCAACGCCGGTGATCACGCTGACTGGTGAGGAACTGGTTCACCGCCGTCAGGCGACGCTCGGCGACACGCTCGCCGGGCAGCCGGGAATAAATTTCGACAATTTCGGCGGCGGCGCGAGCCGTCCGGTGATCCGCGGCCAGACGGCGCCGCGCGTTCAGGCGCTCTCCGACGGCGCGAGCATCCACGACGCGTCGGCGATCTCGCCCGACCATGCGGTGACGACCGAACCTTTGCTGCTGCGCGGAATCGAGGTGCTGCGCGGCCCATCGGCGCTGCTTTACGGCGGCAGCGCGATCGGCGGCGCGATTAACCTTCTCGACGAAAAGGTGCCGACCTCGATACCCGAAGGCGGCATCGCGGGCACGGTCGAGGGGCGCTTCGGTACCGCGGACGACGAACGGTCGCTCGTGGGCGGGATCACGATCGGCGGGCAGGGGCTCGCGCTGCGCGTCGAGGGCGTCCATCGCTCGTCGAACGACTATCGCGTGCCGAAGGGCTTCGGCGAGCGCCATGTCGACGGATCGTACAACGACACCTCGACCTTCACCGTCGGCGGCTCATGGGTTGGCAGCGGCGGCTATCTGGGGGTCGCTTACACCCGCCAGCGGAGCGAATATGGCCTGCCCGGGCACAGCCACGATTATGAAGGCTGCCATCCGCACGGCAGCAGCCTCCATTGCGGCGGGCACGGGCACGACGACGAGGATGATGATCACGACCATGATCACGACCACGAGCATGAGGAAGTGCCGTTCGTCAAACTGCGCAGCGAGCGGTTCGACATCCGCAGCGAATATGAGGATCCGCTGCCCGGGTTCGAAAAGGTGCGCTTCCGCCTGTCGTTCACCGATTATGAGCATGACGAGATCGAGCATGACGAGGTCGCGACGACCTTCAGCAACAAGGCGCACGAGCTCCGCTTCGAACTGGCGCACAAGCCGATCGGCCCTCTGCGTGGGGCATTCGGGGTGCAGCATTCGGAAAGCAAGTTCAGCGCGGTCGGCGAGGAGGCGTTCCTGCCCGAAAGCGAGACGCGCAACACCGCGCTTTTTCTGATGGAAACGCTCGATGCCGGTCCAGCCCGCTTCGAACTCGCGGCGCGGCAGGAATGGCAGAGGATCGAGACGACGCTGAACCGTGAGGTCAGCCACAAGCCCTTCTCGATTTCGGGCGCGGCGATCTGGGACATCGGCGGCGATTATTCGCTCGCGCTGTCGCTCGCGCGCTCGCAGCGCGCGCCGAATGTGCAGGAGCTTTATGCGCGCGGCATCCATCTTGCCACGAACACCTATGAACTCGGCACCGCGACGCTCGGCAAGGAAACCGGCAAATCGATCGACCTGACCTTCCGCAAGATAAAAGGCGCGACCACCTTTACGATCGCGGCCTATCATCAGGATTTCGACAACTATATCTTCGCCAACACGCTCGACCGGTTCGAGGATTTCCGGCTCATCCGCTACACCGCCGCCGACGCGACCTTCACCGGCGTCGACGGTGAGGTGCGGCATGATTTCGGCACCGTCGGCGTGTCGCTGTTCGGCGATTATGTGCGGGCCAAGTTCAAGGGGGATCTCGGCAACCTGCCGCGCATTCCTGCCGGCCGTCTTGGCGCCCGCGCCGACGGGCGATGGGGGCCGCTGTCGGGCGACGTCGAATATTATCACGTCTTCGAACAGGACCGGATCGCGGCGTTCGAAACGCGCACATCAGGCTATGACATGCTCAACGCGACGCTCGCCTACAAGCTCGCACTCGGGCCGAAGGCCGACGCCGAATTGTTCGTGCGCGCGACGAATTTGACCAACGAACTCGCCTATAACCACGCGTCCTTCATCAAAAATGCGTCGCCGCTGCGCGGACGGAATTTCGTCTTCGGGTTGCGGACGAGCTTATAGGGCCAAAGGGGGCGACCGGAAGGAGGGGCATATGGTCCCGCGCCCCTCCTTCCGCCGATCTTTTCAGACGGGCTCGGCCGCCAGGACATAGTCGAAGCCGTGGCGAAGCCCGTCCTCGCGTACGACATGCGCGAGGGCTTCGGCCCGCAACGCCTCGCCGCGCGCAGCGAGGGCGCCCGCTAGGCCGCGGTCGGCGATCCTTGCGAGCCGCGGCGCACACATGTCGATCTGGCTGTTGACGAAACGCTCCTTGTAGCGGTTCGCGAACCGCTTGGCGGCGATGACGCGGTAGCCCGACGCTTCGAGATGATCGACCGTCCATTGCGCCGGATATTCGCGATAGGGCTGTTCGCCCGCGTGGAGCAGGCAGGCATCGCGGAAGCGTCCGATCTCCCAGATCAGCCGCCCCGCTTCGGTATCTGGCGCGCCGGTCACATAAGGCTCCAGCCCGACGACATAGAGCCGTCGTCCGACGAACGGACGCAGCCGCGCGAACAGGCGATGCTGGAAATAGGGCGCGAAACCGTCGATTGCGCCGAGAAGGTAATCCGCCAGCACCGTGTCATATCGCTCGCCCGCCAGCAGCGCGGGGTCGGCCCAGTTGCCGACGATGATGCGGTCGGCGGTGCGGCGCTTCGCCGCGATCGCATCGGCGACCTGCGCGGCGTGGGCTCCGGCGCCGCTCACCGCGGTCCAGCATTCGGTGGCGAGCGAACCGATCCAGCCGATCGAGTGGGTTCCCGTCCCGGCATCGAGGAATTTGCCCCATGGCTGCCCATCCTGAAGGGCTTCGATTTCCTGAAAAAGTCCCGAAACCGACTGTCCCTGTTCACCATCAAATATCATTAGCATGATATAAAGTATCATCGACGCTTTATCAAACACCGAACCCGCCGATGGCAAATCAGCGGCGCATCGGCCTTGCGCAAGCGACGATCAACGCCGCCTGGTGCCGTAATCGATCCGGATTCGGACCCAGCTACCCACCATCGGCCGCCCGCCAAGCCGCGGAGGCCGCACCTGAAACTGCCACGCCGCGGCGAGCACCGCGCGATTGATCTGCGATCCATACGGATATTCGTCGAGCCCGACGCAATCCTCGACCCGGTAATCGGGCGCCGTGCGGCAGGCGATCAATCCCCAGCCGGGCCCGCTGGCGGTGGACAGATAGCCGCGCAACTCGCCATCGCTCGGCTCGCGGTACCAGGCGGCCGCATAGAGCGGCTCGCCGTTGGGTGCCGTTCCCACGCGTTCGGTGTCGCGCGAAGAGGATGATCGGCCTGTATCGGGTGGTCCGTAAACCGGCCCGCCCTGTGGACGCGCGGCCTTCGGGGGACTCGCCGGCATTGGCCGCTGGACGGGCGCTGGCATTGGCGGCGCGGCCGGCGGTTCGGGGACTTGCGGCGGCAGCGGTGTCAACGGCTGCGGTTCGTCGGGTTCTGGCTGCGGCGAGGTGGTCCGTTCCTCGGTCTGCTGGCGTTCCGGGCTGTCCGGCTCGGGCGCATCTTTCGCGGTCTCGGCGGCCTCGAGGCTCACCACGCTGATCGACTCTTCCTCAGCGTCAGGCTGCGTTCCGGGCCCCCACGAGAGGAGCATGAGCAGCAGAAGTCCGGCAATCGCCACGGCCAGGCTGATGGCAAGCGTGCGGCGACCTACCCCGATGTTGAGCTGTGCGACGTAGGGCGTGGCCGGAACAGGGTTCAGTCGAAGCAAGGTGTTTCAGCGTAGCCCTGCACAA
The DNA here is from genome assembly GCF_032227185.1 of Sphingopyxis sp. SE2. Taxonomy (NCBI): domain Bacteria; kingdom Pseudomonadati; phylum Pseudomonadota; class Alphaproteobacteria; order Sphingomonadales; family Sphingopyxidaceae; genus Sphingopyxis; species Sphingopyxis sp. SE2. The sequence goes on from NZ_JAPMXW010000001.1 coordinate 138,417, forward strand.
GTCTGGAAAGATATGGCTCCCCGGGTAGGATTCGAACCTACGACCGATCGATTAACAGTCGATTGCTCTACCGCTGAGCTACCGAGGAACACGCCGCCGATGCGGACAAGGCGGCCCCTTTGCCGCCAACCGATATAATTATCAAGAGGGTTTTGGCGGCTTTGTGACTCTCAGGCGATAAATTGTTCCATCGCGATGCGTTCGTCGAGGCCCTGGTCGGGATCGAACAGCAAAGTCAGCGGCCGGCTGCGGTCAGTCGTGACAAGCACGGTCTTCACGTCGCGGATCTCGCGCTGGTCGGCGACCGCGCTGACCGGGCGTTTGGCGGCCTCGCGGACGTTGAAACGGATGCTCGTCGATTCGGGGACGAGCGCGCCGCGCCAGCGCCGCGGGCGGAAGGGGCTGATCGGCGTGAGCGCGAGCATCGCCGAATCGAGCGGCAGGATCGGGCCGTTCGCGCTGAGGTTGTAGGCAGTCGATCCGGCAGGGGTCGAGACGAGCACGCCGTCGCAGGCCAATTCCTCGAGCATCGTCTTTTCGTTGATCATCACTTCGAGCTTCGCGGCCTGGCGCGTTTCGCGGAGTAGCGAAATTTCGTTGATCGCCGGCAAAATGTGCCGCTCCCCGCTGATCGTGGTGATGTCGCCCGACAGCGGATGGATCAGATAGGGGCGCGCGGCGGCGATGCGGTCGAGCAGCCCTTCGACGCGAAACTCGTTCATCAGAAAGCCGATCGTGCCGCGGTTCATTCCGAAGACGGGCAAGCTGCGGCGCTGGTCGAGCAGCTGATGCAGCATGTGCAGCAGGAAGCCATCGCCGCCGAGCGCGATCAAGAGGTCGGCCTCCGCCAGATCGACGAAGTCGTAGAGCGGGCGAAGTTCGGCTTCCGCTTCCATGGCCGCGGGCGCATTCGATGCGACAAGCGCGATCTTGCGTTGCATATTGTCCGGTTCCCCCGTGCCTTCGAATATGGGAACGGCCTGTCAGCCGCCCGTTGCACTCATATGACGCGCGACCGCCGGTTTGGACTCTCGTTCGATATGAAAGTCATGCGCGCGGGGTTTGCCAGCCAATGCGGCGTCAATCAAGCCGTCGACGTCGCCGTCTTCGCGCAAGGCTGCGCGCAGGTCGACATGATCGTCCTGGCCGAGGCACATATAGACGCGGCCTTCGACGGTCAGGCGTATGCGGTTGCACGTCGCGCAGAAATTGTCGCTGAGCGGCGTGATCAGCCCGAGCGTGACCGGGCTGTCCTCGACCGCGAAATAGCGCGCCGGGCCACCGGTGTGTTTGTCGACGGGAAAAATGGCATGCGCATCGCGCAGCGGCGCGATGAAATGATGGAGCGGGATATAATGATCGCTGCGATCGTCCGCGATCTCGCCGAGCGGCATCGTCTCGATGAGCGTGAGGTCGCAGCCGGTCTCCGCGCAATAATCGAGCATGGGGAGCAGTTGATCCTCGTTGAGTCCAGCAAGCGCGACCATGTTGATCTTGATCGCCAGCCCGGCCGCGCGCGCCGCCTCGATCCCGCGCAGCGCGACATCGAGGTCGCCGACGCGCGTGATATGCCGGAACGCCGCCGGATCGAGGGTGTCGAGGCTCACGTTGATACGGCGCACCCCTGCCGCCGCCAGCATCGACGCATGTTCGGCAAGCCGCATCGCGTTGGTCGTCAGCGTGAGCTCGTCGAGGCCGTGGCCGATCAGCGCCCCCAATCGCATCGCGAGCGTGTCGATACCGCGCCGCACGAGCGGCTCGCCGCCGGTCAGGCGGATGCGGCGGATGCCGCGTGCGACGAAACGCTCGGCAAGTTCGGCCATTTCCTCGATGCTGAGCACCGCCGACCTGGGCAGGAAGGTCATGTCTTCGGCCATGCAATAACGGCAGCGCAGGTCGCAGCGGTCGGTGACCGACAGGCGCAAGTAACTGATCTGGCGACCAAGTCCGTCGATTAACGGTGCCGACGACGCGGCGTGGTGGGATAATGAGACAGCCACGGACATATTGTGGTGCAAAAGGCAGGAGCTTGGCAAGGAAAGCCTGTTAGGAAGGGGCAATGAATCGCCTGTCCGAAACCCTTTCCGCCTGCGCCCACAAACTCGAAATCCTGCACGCCCGGCACGACGCCGACGTCGGTGTCATCCTGGTTCAGGTCGATCAGATGGCGCGCATTAACAACAGCGCTGGAACAGCAGCAGGCGATTCGGTGCTCGACGAAATCGGGCGACGGCTGGAAAATTTTGCGAGCGACGAGTTCGGCCAAGGGTCGTGCGTCGACCGGCTCGACGGGCCGCGCTTCCTGATCGTTCCTGCAACGCCGCTGTCGCTCGGGGCGCTTCGCGCACAGGAGCGCGCGCTGCACGTTGCGCTTGCCGAACCAATCGTCGGCGATCCGCACGGTCGCCTGTCGATCCGCATCGCCGCTGCACTGATCACGCAGGGCGAATCGGTCGCCGAGCAACTTGGTGCAGCGTGTGACCAGCTCGCGCGGCCCGCGTCGGCACGCGACGGAGTGATGGTCCATGCCGCGCTGTCGCGAAATGAGGTCGCGATCCATTACCAGCCGCAATATGATGTGGCGACCGGCGCGATGACGGGCGTTGAGGCGCTGCTGCGCTGGCAGCATCCCGAACTCGGGCTGCTTGGGGCCGGGCCGCTGGTGACCGCGGCGCGTGCGGCACGCCTCGAATGCGAGCTCACCGAACATGCGCACCGCGTCGCGCTCGCCGAAATGGCGACCTGGCCAAAGGCGCTCGCGAAGCTGCGCGTCTCGCTCAACATCACCGCCGCCGACCTTGGTGACCCCGAATTCGCCGGGCGCTTCGCGGCGATGGCAAAGGCGGCGAGGGTGGATCCCGACCGGCTGACGCTCGAACTGACCGAACAGGCGATGCTCAGCGATCCGGCGAGTGCCGCCGACCAGCTGGCGCAGATTCGCGCGCTCGGCGTCGCGATCGCTATCGACGATTTCGGCACCGGCTATTCCAGCCTGTCGCTGCTCGCGCGGCTGCCGATCGATTATCTCAAGATCGACAGCGGCTTTACCCGCACGATCGACGGCAGCGACCGCGACCGCATCGTCGTGCGCGCGATCGTCGATCTCGCGCGCGCTCTCGGGCTACTCGTGGTTGCCGAGGGGATCGAGAAGGAGCGCCAGCTGGAACGGCTGAAGGAACTCGGCGTTGCGACCTGGCAGGGATTCCTGAAATCGGGGCCAGTGCCGGGGGATCAACTGCTTGGGTTGATGGAATAGCCGTCGCCCCCGCGAAGGCGACGTTATGAAGTCTGCTTCGCCAGCTTGCCCAATCCTTTCGACAATTGCAGCGCACCGTTGAGCCGCGCACCGGTGCTCACCCAGTCGCCGCTGATCGACAGCTTGTTGTCGGGGCGGATGCGCGCGCGGCCCTTCAGCCGTTCGACATAGGCGATCAGGCCGGGGACGTTGGCGAACTGGTCGCCGTGGAAGCTGATCAGCGCGCCCTTGGTCCCCACGTCGAGCTTGGCGATGCCCGCGAGCTTGGCGTTCGCCTTGATCTCCATCAGCTGAATGAGGTTCGCGGTCTCGGGCGACAGCGGGCCGAAGCGGTCGATCATCTCGGCGGCGAAGGCATCGAGCGCCGGCCGGTCGCTCGCTTCGTTGAGGCGGCGATAGAGTGCCATGCGCAGCGGCAGGTCGGGGACATAATCCTCGGGGATCAGGATCGGCGCGTCGACGGTGATGACCGGCGACAGCGCCTCGCGCGGCGGCGCGGCGCCCATGCCCTCGGCCTTGGCCACCAAAATGGCCTCCTCGAGCATCGACTGGTACAGCTCGAATCCGACCTCGCGGATATGCCCCGACTGCTCGTCGCCGACGAGGTTGCCCGCGCCGCGAATGTCGAGGTCGTGGCTCGCGAGCTGGAAGCCCGCGCCGAGCGTGTCGAGATCGCCGAGCAATTTTAGCCGCTTCTCGGCGGTGTCGGTGATCGCGCCGCCTTCGAGCGTCGTGAGATAGGCATAGGCCCGCGTCTTCGAGCGCCCGACGCGGCCGCGCAGCTGATAGAGTTGCGCGAGCCCGAAACGGTCGGCTCGGTGGACGATCAGCGTGTTCGCGCTCGGAATGTCGAGCCCGCTCTCGACGATCGTCGTCGATACGAGCACGTCATATTTGCGGTCGTAGAAAGCGCTCATCCGCTCCTCGACCTCTTGCGCGCCCATCTGGCCGTGCGCGACGACATATTTGATCTCGGGCACGCGCGTGCGCAGGAACTCCTCGATGTCGGGAAGGTCCTTGATCCGCGGGGTAACGAAGAAACTCTGCCCGCCGCGGTCGTGTTCGCGGAGCAGTGCCTCGCGGATCACGACCGGATCCCACGGCGCGACGTAAGTCCGCACCGCAAGCCGGTCGACCGGCGGCGTCTGGATCACGCTGAGTTCGCGGAGGCCCGACATCGCCATCTGGAGCGTGCGCGGGATCGGCGTTGCGGTCAGCGTCAGGACGTGGACGTCGGCCTTGAGCTGCTTCAGCCGCTCCTTGTGGACGACGCCGAAACGCTGCTCCTCGTCGACGATGACGAGGCCGAGATTCTTGAACTCGACGGCCTTGGCGATCACCGCATGGGTGCCGACGACGATATCGATCTGACCGCTCGCGAGGCCGTCGCGCGTCTTTTGCGCTTCGCTCGCGGGAACGAGACGCGAGAGGCGCCCGATGTTGACCGGGAAGCCTTTGAAGCGCTCGACGAAATTGGTGTAATGCTGGCGCGCAAGCAACGTTGTCGGGACAACGACCGCGACTTGCACCCCCGCCATCGCGGCGACGAAAGCCGCGCGCAGCGCCACCTCGGTCTTGCCGAAGCCGACATCGCCGCACACGAGCCGGTCCATCGGGCGCCCCGACGCCATGTCGGCGAGCACGTCGCCGATCGCGCGGTCCTGATCGTCGGTCTCCTGATAGGGAAAACGGTCGGCGAAGGCGGGATAGGCAGCATCCTGCGCGAGCAATTCGCCCGAACGCAGCGCGCGCTGCGCCGCGGTCGCGAGCAGTTCGCCCGCGATCTCGCGGATGCGTTCCTTCATCCGCGCCTTGCGGCGCTGCCAGGCTTCGCCGCCGAGCTTGTCGAGCGCGACCCCGTCGCTCTCGCCGCCGTAGCGCGAGAGGACATCGAGATTCTCGACGGGGACGTAGAGCTTGTCGCCGCCCGAATAAGTGAGCGCGACGCAATCGTGCGGGCTGCTCCCGACCGGGATTTGCGTCAGGCCCTCGTAACGCCCGATACCATGATCGAGGTGGACGACGAGGTCGCCGACGCTGAGCGTCGCGAGTTCGGCGAGGAAGGCGTCGGCGCTCTTGCGGCGCTTCTGACGCCGAACGAGGCGCTCGCCGAGGATATCCTGCTCGGTGAGCAGGCTGACCGCGTCGCTCGCAAAGCCATGGTCGAGCGGCAGGACGACCATCGCGGTCGCGCCGCCGCTTTCGGACGAAGCTGTGCCGAGCGCATCCTGCCAGCTGTCCACGGGGGCGAGAGAGGTGACGCCGTGGTCCCGCAGCAAGCCCGACAATCGCTCGCGCGCGCCGCCCGAATAGCTGGCGATGATCGTCTTGCGGCCCTTGCGACGCTCGTCCGACAGATGGTCGGCGACCTTTGTGTAGACATTTTCGTCGGCGGTGCGCTCGGGCGTGAAATCGCGCGCGGCGAAGGTTTCGAGATCGACGACCGTTGCCGACGGGGGCACGTCGAAGGGGGTCACGACATGGATCGGACGCTCGCGGGCCGCCCCGATCCATTCGGCCTCGGTCAGATAGAGCCTTTCGGGCGCGAGCGGGCGATAGCTTCCCGGCGACTCGCGCTCGGCGGCGACGCGGTTGGCATGATAGTCGGCGATCGCGGCAAAGCGCGTCTCGGCGGTCGCTTCGGTGCGATGGCCGCGCAGCACCGGCGCCGCGGGATCGATATGGTCGAACAGCGTCGCCAGCCGTTCCTCGAACAAGGGCAGCCAATGGTCCATGCCCGCCTGACGCCGGCCGTCGCTGACGGCCTGATAGAGCGGGTCGCCAGTCGCCTGTGCGCCGAACAGGTCGCGATAGCCGGAGCGGAAACGCTTGATCGTCGCTTCGTCGAGCAAGGTTTCGCTGGCGGGGAGCAGTTGCAGCGCCTTTGCGGGGCCGAGGCTGCGCTGGTCGGCGGGGTCGAAGCGGCGGATGCTCTCGATCTCGTCGCCGAAGAAATCGACGCGCAGGCCATTTTCCTCGCCCGCCGGGAACAGGTCGAGAATGCCGCCGCGCACCGCGAACTCGCCCTGATCGGCGACGGTGTCGACGCGGCTGAAGCCGTTCGATACGAGTAGCTCGGCGAGCGCGTCGCGGTCGATCCGCTGTCCCGGGGCAAGCGTCGTCGCGAGCTGGCGGATGCGGAACGGGGTGAGCGTGCGCTGGGTGATTGCAGCGACGGTCGTGAGGATCAACTCGCCGCGCTTCGCGGGAAGTTGCAGCGCCGAGAGCGTCGCAAGCCGGTCTGCGCTGACGCGCATCGACGGCCCCGCGCGGTCATAGGGCAGGCAGTCCCATGCGGGGAAGCGGTGGACGATCAGGTCGGGCGCGAAGAAGGGGGCGGCATCGGCGACCGCCTGCATCGCCGCATCGTCGGTCGCGACATAGACGAGGCGCTTGTCGCTGGCGCGCGCAAGGTCGGCAAGCAGCAGCGGCAGGAAACCGTCGGCGGTGCGCGCCAGCGTCAGCGGCGCCGGGGCCGACGCGATGGCGGCGAATATGTCGGCGGCACTCCGGGTCATGGCAGCGGGATATAGTCCAGCCGGCGCATCGCCGCGATCATATCGGGGCGGTCGAGATGCGTCGGCGGATGGCCGGTGCCGAGCGCCCATGCCATGATGTCGACGTCGTCTTCCTCGACGACGATTTCGAACCAAGCGATCTCCTCCTCGCTCCAGCCGGCCGAATAGCGGTCGAAGAAGCCTCCGATCATATAATCGGCCTCGCGCGTGCCGCGGTGCCAGGCGCGGAATTTCAGGCGTTTGAGGCGGTCGGTCATCTATTTCTCTTTCCCTTCTCCCTTGACGGGAGAAGGATACGAAGCCTTGGCGCAAAGCGCCTAGGCGAAGTTGGATGAGGGTGAGCGCTCGCATGGCGAGCGCGCGCTTGCTTTGCAAGCGCTACCCCTCACCCGCTGCGACTAACGAGCAAGCTCGTAAGTGTCGCTGCCCTCTCCCGCAAGGGGAGAGGGGGTGCAACTTTGCGCTGTCAGCGTTAGACATGATGATCCATGCGACCCGAAATCCTCAATCCGCTCTTTGCCGCGCTCACCGACCTCAAAGGCGTCGGGCCGCAGCTTGCCAAGCCGCTGACGCGGCTGGGGCTCGAGCGCGTGGTCGATGTGCTGTTTCACCTGCCGACGGGGCTGATCTCGCGCTTCCCGGTCGACCGGCTCGATCAGGCGCAGGCGGGGCAGACGATCATCGTCGAACTGACCGCGCAGGATTACCGGCCGGGCCGGTCCCCGCGCGCGCCCTTTGGGGTCGAGGCGTTCGACAGCGCGGGCGATCATGTCCGGCTCGTCTATTTCGGGCGGACATCGGGGCTGGCGCGCAAGCTTTTTCCGCTCGGCGAAAAACGCCGTGTGTCGGGCCGACTCGACCTCTACGGCGACATGCGCCAGATTGTGCATCCCGACCATGTCGCCGAGCCGGGCGACGAAGCGGGAATCGCCGAGCATGAGCCCGTCTATCCGCTGACCGAGGGCCTGACCAACGCGCGGCTATCGCAGCTGGGTCAGGTCGCGCTCGAACGCCGTCCCGAGCTGGCCGAGTGGATCGACGCCCCCTTGCTCGCGACGCGCGGATGGCCCGCGTGGAACGAGGCGATGGAGCGCGCCCACGCCAGCCCGCGCGACGAGGCGGCGCGCGACCGGCTCGCCTATGACGAGATTTTCGCGAGCCAGGTCGCGCTCATGCTGATCCGGCAGGGGCTCCGCACGCGCAAGGGGCGGCCGATCGTCGGCGACGGGCGGCTCACCGCTGCGCTCAAGCTGCCGTTTGGGCTGACCGGCGCGCAAGAACGCGTCGGGCGCGAGATTGCGGGCGACATGGCGCAGGACACGCCGATGCTGCGGATGCTGCAGGGCGACGTCGGGTCGGGCAAAACGCTCGTCGCCTTGCGCGCGATGCTGTCGGCGGTCGAGGCGGGGACGCAAGCGGCGCTGCTCGCGCCGACCGAAATCCTCGCGCGCCAGCATTTTGCGACCTTGCAGCGCATGCTGTCCGGCCTGCCCGTCAATCTCGCGATCCTGACCGGGCGCGACAAGGGCAAGGCGCGCGAATCGACGCTGATGGGGCTCGCCGACGGCAGCATCGACATTCTCGTGGGCACCCACGCGATCTTCCAGCAGGCGGTGAATTACCGGGACCTCGCGCTTGTCGTCGTCGACGAACAGCATCGCTTCGGCGTCGCGCAGCGGTTGATGCTGACCCAAAAGGCGGCGCGTCCGCCGCATCTGCTCGTGATGACCGCGACGCCGATCCCGCGCACGCTGCAACTCGCCAACCATGGCGAGATGGACGTGTCGCAGATCGACGAAATGCCCCCCGGCCGCACCCCCGTCGATACGCGCGTCATCTCGCTCGACCGGCTCGACGATGTCGTGGACTCGCTCGACCGCCACCTCGCCACGGGCGCGCAGGCCTATTGGGTGTGCCCGCTCGTTGCCGAAAGCGAAGGGAGCGAACTGGCGGCGGCCGAGGATCGGGCAGCGTTGCTTCGCGAGCGGCTGGGCGATGCGCGCGTCGGGCTTGTCCACGGCCGGATGAAGGGCCCCGAGAAGGACGAGGTCATGGCGCGCTTCCAGGCAGGCGAAATCGGGGTGCTCGTCGCGACCACGGTGATCGAGGTCGGCGTCGATGTCCCCGCCGCGAGCCTGATGATCGTCGAACATGCCGAAAATTTCGGGCTGGCGCAGCTGCACCAACTGCGCGGCCGCGTGGGGCGTGGCGCCGCGAAATCGGTGTGCCTGCTGCTCCGCTCACAAAATCTGTCGGAGACCGCGCGCGAGCGGCTGGCGCTGATGCGCGATACCAACGACGGCTTCGTGATTGCCGAGAAGGATCTGGAATTGCGCGGCGGCGGCGAACTGCTCGGGCTCAAGCAATCTGGCGATGCCGATTACCGGCTCGCGACGCCCGAACAGCTGGTGCGACTGCTACCGGTCGCGCACGACGACGCGCGGCTGTTCGTCGAGCGCGACGGCGGGATGGAGGGCGCGCGGGCCGAGGCGGTGCGGCTCTGCCTTTACCTGTTCGAACGCGATGCGGCGGTGCCACTGCTCAGAAGCGGTTAGTTTACGTCGCCTCTGGCGCCCATGGCGCGGATCATCGGCAGATAATCCTCGACCGAGATCGACTTGTCGAACTGCACGCCGGTCTTGCCGCCGAGCGACCAGACGACCTTCGCGGCGGTGCGCCCGATGATCGGCATGCGGAATATGACGAGGTCGCCGATCTCCAGCCCGCGTTCGAAGCGCATCAGCATGCCGTCGGCGCTGATGTTGACACAGGTGCACATTTCCTGCCGTCCGTCGGGCATCACGAAGGGCAGACGGCAATAGACGTCGCTACGCGGAGCGATCCGCTGGTCGAGCCCGATATAATGGGCCTTGCTCGTGTCGATCTTGCGCATGTTCGTGGACCTTGTTGATTTTGCCATGGACGATCCATCCGATTGCTGAAGAAGTGGTAAACGCTTTTGTGCGCGTTACCGCACCACAAGGCCATGTTTTTTTGACCCGAGGCTCAGCGGAACCGGCGTTTCGCCCGGCTGGATCAAATGTTGCGGGTCGCGAACGACGGTCCCGTCGACCTTGACCGCGCCCTCGTCGAGCTTGCGGCGGGCCTCCTTGTTCGACGCGGCAAAGCCGAGTTCGCGCAGCGCATCGACGACGCCGATCCCTGCGGCGGGCGCGACGGCTTGCGGAAGGTCGCCGCCGATCTGCCCCTTTTCAAAGGTTTGCGCCGCGGTGTCCGAAGCGGCCTTCGCGGCCTCTTCGCCGCGGCACATCGCGGTCGCTTCGTTGGCGAGGATCTTCTTCGCCTCGTTGATCTCGGCGCCTTCGAGCGCTTCGAGCCGTGCGATCTCGCCCAGCGGCAGGTCGGTGAACAGCTTCAGGAATTTGCCGACGTCGCGGTCGTCGCAGTTGCGCCAATATTGCCAATAGTCAAAATGGGACAGTTGTTCGGGATTGAGCCACACCGCGCCCGCGGCGGTTTTGCCCATTTTTGCCCCCGCCGCGGTGGTCAGCAGCGGAGTCGTCAGGCCAAAGAGGTCGGCGCCGTCCATGCGGCGGCCCAGCTCCATGCCGTTGACGATATTGCCCCACTGATCCGACCCGCCCATCTGGAGCCGAACGCCCATATTCTTGGACAGATGGCGGAAATCATAACCCTGCAGGATCATGTAGTTGAATTCGAGGAAGGTCATCGGCTGCTCGCGTTCGAGCCGCAACTTGACCGAATCGAAGGTCATCATGCGGTTGATCGTGAAGTGGGTGCCGACTTCCTGCAGCAGCTCGATATAGCCGAGCTGGCCGAGCCAGTCCTGATTGTCGACCATCACCGCGTCGGTCGGACCGTCGCCGAAGGTGAGGAATTGCTGGAAAATGCTGAAGATCGAGGCGATGTTCGCGGCGATCGTCTCGTCCGACAGCATCTTGCGGCTTTCGTCGCGCCCGGTCGGGTCGCCGATCCGCGTCGTCCCGCCGCCCATCAGCACGACGGGCTTGTGGCCCGTCTGTTGCAGGCGGCGCAGCATCATGATCTGGACGAGGCTGCCGACGTGCAGCGACGGCGCGGTTGCGTCGAAGCCGATATATCCGGGGACGACCTGTTTCGCCGCGAGCGCATCGAGCCCTTCCGCGTCGGTCGTCTGATGGATATAGCCTCGCTCGTCGAGAAGGCGCAGCAGGTCGGATTTATAGTTCGTCATAGCGGGCGGGCGCATAACATGGGGTTTGATATTTGGATAGCATGCGCAAGGAGCTGATCTGTCACCCCGATACGCCGGCCAAGGCGGTGCGGTCGGTCGCGGTCGAGGTCAGCCTGTCGTTCGAGGACGGTTTCGCGCTGCGCTACGTCGTCGACGGATCGATCGCCGACCTCGTGCTGCCCCACGGTGAGGGCGAACTGGTCATCGCCGACAGCGCGACCGATTGCCTGTGGGAAAGCACCTGTTTCGAGGCCTTCCTGACGGAGGAGGGCCAGCCCGACTATACCGAATTCAACTATGGTCCCGATGGGCGCTGGGCCTGTTACCAGTTTGACGATTATCGCTCGCTGCTGCGCTCCGACGAACTCGCGCCGTGGGAAATGGTCGCCGAGCGCGGCGAGCAAAGCTATGCGCTGCGCGTCGAACCTGGCATCTTTCCCGACATCGGTGCGAAGCTCGCGCTGTCGGCGGTGATCGAGGAGCTCGACGGCACTAAAAGCTATTGGGCGCTCGCGCATCCGCCGGGCAAGCCCGACTTCCATCATCCCGATTGCTTTGCGCTGACGCTTGAGGCACGCGGACGGGCATGACGACCCTTTTCGGTATCGACCGCCTGCTCGCCGACCCCGCGCTTCGCACGCCGCTTCAGGGAAAGCGCGTCGCGCTGCTCGCGCATCCCGCCTCGGTCACCGCCGACCTGACCCACAGCCTCGATGCGCTCGTCGCGGCCGGGATCGACATCACGGCGGTGTTCGGGCCGCAGCATGGCGTACGCGGCGACCTGCAGGACAATATGATGGAGTCGCCCGACTTCACCGATCCGACTTATGGCATGCCGGTGTTCAGCCTTTATGGCGAAGTGCGGCGGCCGTCGGGACAGTCGATGCACACCTTCGACGTGATGCTCGTCGATCTGCAGGATCTCGGCTGCCGCATCTACACCTATGTGACGACCCTGCTCTACATCCTCGAAGCCGCGGCGCAGCATGGCAAGGCGGTGTGGGTGCTCGATCGTCCGAACCCCGCGGGTCGCCCTGTCGAGGGCACGCGGCTTCTGCTCCGGTGGGAAAGCTTCGTCGGCGCGGGGCCGATGGTGATGCGCCACGGCCTCACGATGGGCGAGATGGGGCACTGGTTCATCCGCCACTTCGGGCTCGACGTCGATTATCGCGTGATCGAAATGGAGGGCTGGGACCCGAAAGGCCCCGGCTTCGGCTGGCCCACGACGCGCGTCTGGATCAACCCCAGCCCCAACGCTGCGAACCTCAACATGGCGCGCGCCTATGCCGGCACGGTGATGGTCGAGGGCGCGACCTTGAGCGAGGGCCGCGGCACGACGCGCCCGCTCGAACTGTTCGGCGCGCCCGACATCGATGCGCGCGCGGTGATCGCCGAAATGCAGCGCCTCGCGCCCGAATGGCTGTCGGGATGCAAGCTGCGCGACATCTGGTTCGAGCCGACCTTCCACAAGCATATGAAGCAGCTCAACAGCGGCGTGCATATCCATGCCGAGGGTGCTTGGTACGACCACGCCGCCTTCCGCCCGTGGCGCGTGCAGGCGCTGGGCTTCAAGGCGATCCGTTCGCTCTACCCCGACTACCCGATCTGGCGCGGCAAGGATTTCCAATACGAATATACCGACGATGTGCTCGCGATCGACGTGATCAACGGCGGTCCGGGCCTGCGCGAGTGGGTCGACGATGCGGGCGCGGCGCCGGGCGATCTCGACGCGCTCGCGCTGCCCGACGAGGCGGGGTGGCGCGAGGAAATCGCCGACCTGCTGATTTACAAGTGAGGGGAATGACGATGCACCGGCGGCAATTTCTGGGAACCGCGGCGCTGACTGGGCTGGCTGCGAGCTTGCCGGTATCGGCGCTTGCAGCGGACACGGCGGGTCTGCCGAACCTCGCCGCCAAAGCCGTCCCCATCGGCAAGGCCGAGCGCATGGCGCGCATCGCGAAAGCGAAGGAGTTGATGCGCGCGAACGACATCGGCGCGCTGCTGATCGAGCCCGGCTCGAGCCTCATCTATTTCACCGGCGTGCGCTGGTCGCGCAGCGAGCGGCTGACCGCCGCGGTGCTGACGCGCGAAGGCGAGATCGCGGTCGTTACGCCCTTCTTCGAAGAGCCGTCGGTGCGCGAAAGCCTCGCGATCGACGCCGAGGTGCTGACCTGGAACGAGGACGAGAATCCGCTCGCCGCCGTCGCCGCATGGCTCGGCAAGCGCGGATTGGCGAAGGGCCGGATCGGCGTCGAGGAGACGGTGCGCTATTTCGCGGTCGACGGGCTCGAAAAGGCGATGCCGGAGGCGACCGTCGTCAATGGCGCGCCCGTCGTGCGCGGGTGCCGCATGCACAAGTCACTCGCCGAAATTGCGCTGATGCAGGTCGCCGCCGACATCACGCTCGCCGCCTATCGCCACACCGCGCCGCGGGTGGAAGCGGGGATGACCCCGGCCGACATCGGCGCGATCATGAGGGCCGCGACCATCGCGCTCGGCGGGCGCAGCGAGTTTGAGCTGATCCTGCTCGGCGAAGCGAGCGCCTATCCGCACGGGTCGGGCAAGCCGCAGGCGGTGAGGGACGGCGAGGTCGTGCTGATGGACTGCGGCGCGACGGTCCATGGCTATCAGTCGGATATTTCGCGCAGCTTCGTTTACGGCAAGGCGACGCCGCGCCAGCGGCAAGTGTGGGACCAGATGCGCAAGGGACAGGACGTCGCTTTCGCCGCGGCGAAGCTCGGCACGCCTGCGGGCAAGGTCGATGACGCGGTGCGCGCTTATTATGAGAGCCTCGGTTGGGGCCCCGGTTACAAGCTCCCCGGCACCTCGCACCGCACCGGTCACGGCATCGGGCTCGACGGGCACGAGCCGGTCAACCTCGTGCGCGGCGAGATGACGAAGCTCGCACCGGGCATGTGTTTCTCGAACGAACCCGGCATCTATATCCCCGGCGAGTTCGGTATCAGGCTCGAGGATTGTTTCTACATGACCGACAGCGGGCCGAAATGGTTCAGCGAGCCGCCGCCGTCGATCGACCGGCCATTTGCCTAAAAAACTCCGTTTGCCTGAGCTTGTCGAAGGGCCGTTCTTGTTTTTTGCGTCGCAAGAAGAAGGGCGGTGCTTCGACAAGCTCAGCACGAACGGGTTAGGAGCTGGTGTCCGGCCCCTTCGGCCGCTGCACCAGACTGACCAGCACGAACGAGATGATCATCAGCAGATACCAGCTGCCAAGCTTCTCGACCCCGACCATGTGCCAGCCGTCGTTCTGGCTCGGGTAGGTCCAGGCGCGTGCGAAGGTGCCGATATTTTCCGCAAACCAGATGAACAGCGCGACGAGTCCCCAGCCGACGAGTAGCGGCATGCGGCGGCGGACGTGCAGTGGGCGGAACCACACCTGACAACGCCAGAAGAGCAGCGCCGTCGCCGCGAACAGGAACCAGCGGATGTCGTAAGTCCAGTGGTGCGCGAAGAAATTGACATAGATCGCCGCTGCCAGTGCATAGCTCGTCCACACCGGCGGATAGCCCGTGTAACGAAAGTCGAAGATGCGCCAGACGCGCGCGATATAGCTGCCGACCGCGGCGTACATGAAGCCCGAGAAGAGCGGCACCGCGCCGATGTGGAGGAGGCTCGCTTCGGGATATTGCCACGATCCCGCGGCGGTCTTGAACAGCTCCATCACCGTGCCGACGATGTGGAAGATCAGGATGACGAGCGCTTCCTTCGGCGTTTCGAGCCGGAAGGCGAGCATCCCGAGCTGGATCAGCACCGCGCCGATCGTGATCGCATCATAGCGGTGCAGCGGCGCGTCGTCGGGCCAGAAGAGGTGCGTGCCGAGTAAGAGCGCGAGCATCAGTCCGCCGAATAGGCACGCCCAGCCCTGCTTGAAGCCGAAGACACAGAATTCGAGAAACCAGCCACGCGGTCCCGGCGTGACCGCCATCGTTTCCAGTTGCGCGCGGACCGCGTGAAAGCGGCTGTGGTTGCGCGCGCCGCTGTCTGCATCAGACATATACGGCGACCCATGCGATCAGCGCCGCGGCGGGAAGCAGTAGCGCCTGCGCAAGCACCGTACCGGCGAGGCGGCTCAACGAAATGAAGGTGATCGCGCGGCGGAAATCGGCCTCGTCGACCTTTCCCTCGACCGCGTCGTCGGTCATCACCGACAGTTGCGGGTCGATGAAGGCAAACAGCAGGATCGTCGCAAAGCCGTTGATCAGCGCCGAGAGCTGCGAGGCCGTGACGCGGAATTCGGGGGCGAGATAGCCAGCGTAGAGCGACGCCACGACGCCGACAGCGAGCAACGACTGCGCAAGGCAGTTGGCGATCAGCACCCCCCAGCCGATCCCCTTCGGCATCTTCCAGCTCCTGAGGTGCGACAGGCGGGGAAGGGTAAGCGACCGGCCGAGTGTGCGCACGCCACTCGGGCTGATCGCCTTCAGTGCGAGCTTCGTCGTCGAACGATTGTCCTGATACCAGCCGATCGCGGCGGCGAACATGCGCTGGCCGGTGGGGACGAGCAATATGCCCACCAGCGTCGCGACGCTCGCCGCGGCGAGCACCATCTGCATGTCGAAGAAGAGCTGTCCACCGCTGCCGTCGTGGATGCGCGTCTCGATGCGCTTGGCGAGGAAGGGGCCAAGGAAGCTGTTCGAGGTGCGCGAGAAGAGCACGAGGATGTTGAACAGCGCAAACGACATCGCGATGCGCCGCGTGCGGACGCCGGCGATACGCGCGGCATAGGCGAGCGCGCCGATCAGGTTGATGAAGCCGGTGAGGGCTAAGATGGTGAGGAGGGGAAGGTCGAACATCGTTACAGGCTGGAACTCGCGGGACTCGTCGCAAAGCCCCAGATCATGCGCGCCCAGTTGGCGGGATGATTGGCCTGTCGCGCGACATAATCATGGAGAGCGGCGAGCCGCGAACGGTCATAGACATGGCCGTTGAGCAGCACCGCAGCGATACGGCGGCTCGCTGCTACGTCAGTGAGCGGATCGGCGTCAAGCAGGACGAGGTCGGCGCGTTTCCCGACCGCGATCGAACCAAGCTCGCGATCGTGCCCGACAAAGCGCGCGGCGTCGATCGTCGCGGCTCGCAACACCTCGGCCGGTGTCAGTCCTGCCGCCGCGAGCTGCGCCAACTCGTCATGGTAACGCAGCCCGGCGATGATCGTGTCGCTGCCGACCAGCACGGAGACGCCAGCGCGATGGGCCGCGAGCGCATCGGCTTGCGCTCGCCGCAGCGCCTGCGTGAGTAGCGCCCGGTCGGCAGCTGCCGCATAGCTGGTGGCGGTCGCGCCGGCATCGTCGCGATAGGCCCAGCGCGACAGCGGATCGGCGAAGCGAAGACGCGGATCTTCGGTAAGGGCGGAATCATGCGCTCGCGCATCTTCCTCGCGCGTCACGAGCGTCGGGACGAAGGCCAGTTTACGTGCGGCCATCTGCATCATGATCGCGGCGCAGGCCGGCTCGTCACGCTTGGCGAGCAAGCGACGCAGGCGTGCGGGCGACGGCAGTCCGTCGAGCCGCCCGGCGCGCCATGCGGGCGCCTCGGCGGCGCAGCCTTCAATGAAAATGCGACCATGCTCGAAGCTGCGCTGACCGCCGGTAACGGCCTCGTCCAGTGGAACGGCCTTTGGGACATGGCCGACGACGGGCAGGCCGTGACGGGCGCTGGCTGCGATCAGCGCGCGCCAGGCCGGCAACGAAAGGCGGTTATAGCTTTTGAGGAGCGTGACACCGCGGGCCTTGTCGGTGGCAGCGCGCGCGGCGACCGCAGCGGCGGTGAGGTTCGGATCTTCATAATAGAAGCTCGCGTCGCCGATGAAGCGCGGACTCGCCATCGTGCCCGCCACGGCTGCGCGCGACCAGCGCAGCTTGTCGTCGTGGCAGGCGAGCAGCGGGTCGCTCGCTTCCGGGCAGCCCATCATGTCGCGCACCGCGGTGATGCCGTTTGCGACCTGTAATGGCAGATGCAATTGCGGCGATATCTGGAAGCTGTGACTGTGCATGTCCCAAAGGCCGGGGATCAACCACTTGCCGCGTCCATCGATCCGCCGTGCGCCCGCCGGTGCCGTTATGGCGGAGCCGATCGCTGCGATCCGCCCGTCGCGAACCAGCAAGCGCGTGGGTTCGCCCGCGGTGCTGCTTTCGACATCGACGATACGCGCGCCCTCGATCAGCAGCAGCGGTGCGTGGTCGGGTCGCGGCGCGGCGGCGCGCGGCCAGGCGAGCGCAACGGCGAAGGCAAGCAGCGACAGCGCCAACAGCGCGCCGATCGTCTTGATCAGGCGAAGCGACCAGCGCCGGACCATGGATCAATGCTTGCGCGTCAATTCGCGCATCGCATCGTCGAGGCCCGCGAGGGTCAGCGGATACATGCGGTCGCTCATCAGCTGCTTGATCAGCTTCACCGACTGGGTGTAGCCCCAATGCGCCTCGGGCACCGGGTTGAGCCACACCGCGGCGGGATAGACATGGGTGATGCGCTGGAGCCAGACCGCGCCCGATTCCTCGTTGAAATGTTCGACGCTGCCGCCCGGATGGGTGATTTCATAGGCGCTCATCGACGCGTCGCCGACGAAGATCACTTTGTAATCATGGCCATATTTGTGGAGGATATCCCACATCTGATGGCGTTCGGACCAACGGCGCTTGTTGTCCTTCCACACGCCTTCGTACGGGCAATTGTGGAAATAGAAGAATTCGAGATTTTTGAATTCGGTCGTCGCGGCGCTGAACAATTCTTCGCACAGCTTGATGAACGGGTCCATCGATCCGCCGACGTCGAGGAACAGCAGCAATTTAACCGCATTGCGCCGTTCGGGGCGCATGCGGATGTCGAGCCAGCCCTGGCGCGCGGTGCCATCGATCGTGCCGGGGATGTCGAGCTCGTCGGCCGCGCCCTCGCGCGCGAATTTGCGCAGGCGGCGCAGCGCGATCTTGATGTTGCGGGTCCCGAGTTCCTTGGTGTTGTCGAGATTCTGGAACTCGCGCTTTTCCCAGACTTTCAAAGCTCTCTTGTGTTTGCTCTCGCCGCCGATCCGCACGCCTTCGGGGTTATAGCCCGAATTGCCGAAAGGCGACGTGCCGCCGGTGCCGATCCACTTGCTGCCGCCCTCGTGGCGCTTCTGCTGTTCCTCGAGCCGCTCTTTCAGCGTCTCCATGATCTTGTCCCAGTCGCCGAGCGATTCGATCGCGGCCATTTCCTCGGGCGTCAGGAATTTCTCGGCGACCGCCTTCAGCCAGTCGGCGGGGACGTCGACCGGATTCTGGCCGTAATCGGAAATGATGCCCTTGAAGACCTTGTTGAACACCTGGTCGAAACGGTCGAGCTGGCCTTCGTCCTTCACGTAAATCGCGCGCGAGAGGTAATAGAATTGCTCGGGGCTGCGATCGATTACCTCGCGGTCGAGCGCCTCCAACAGCATCAGATGCTCTTTCAGGCTGGCGGGAATGCCCGCAGCGCGAAGCTCGTCGAGAAAGCCGAAAAACATGGGGCAGGGTTATCCTTTCGGGACGGCCGGCGCAATCACTTTACGTTTACGGAAACCAGCTGCTCCAGCGGGCGAAAGTTGACGAAGTTGACGCCTCATCGCGCGCACGAGAGGGTAATCGCTGTCGCAGAAATAGATAGGGCGGCACGGAGGTGGCGGGGTCATCCGGCAGGGTAGATCATGGCCGGATTTTTTAGGAAAGGGATTTTTGCGGCGAAAAATGGGATGCGGCAAACGACCGGTTTCGACCGGAAGCTGCCATTGAGAGAAGAAAGCCCCTCCCCTTCAGGAGTATCAGGTGAAGCGTCCGGGGGACGTTTCACCTGATACTGGGTTGGGGTGGGGGCCATCGGCCTTGCGCAAGGCCGATGGCCCCCACCCCACTGCGACTAGGCAGCAAGCTGCCAAGTCTGCGTTGCCCCTCCCCTGAAGGGGAGGGGCTAAATTGCCGCAACATCCACTTCCCATCCCAAAGTCGACACCTCCGCGCGTCCTTCCATTGACCCAGCGTTAACCATTGCGCGTCATAGCTTCTCGATCATTCAGGGACGTGGGCAAGCCAATGAAATATGATCCGATCAACCCGGCGGAGCCGATCCTCGACCAGTCGGTTGCGAGCGACTGCGGCGAACTGGCCGTGGGGTGCAGCGATGCCGCGGGGCGGATCAAGCGCGCGACCGATCAGATGGAGCGGCAGATCGGCGAGCTTGGCCGACTTGAGGAATATGTCGTCAGCCTCGAGGCCGACCAGCGCCAGATCGCCGATTCGACCGACGAAGCGAAGCTGCTGTCGGCGCGTGCGTGCGAACAACTCGATACCGGCGCCGAGCGCGTCAATGCGGCGGTGACCGAATTCCGCTCGGTGATCGACCTGATCGCGCGGCTCGGCGCGCATGTCACCAATTTCGCGGCGGTGATGGAGCAGGTCCAGCAGGTCAGCCAGTCGATCGAACAGATTGCGAAGACCACCAACATGCTTGCATTGAACGCCGCGATCGAGGCCGAGCGCGCCGGCGACGCGGGGCGCACCTTCGCCGTCGTCGCCGCCGAGGTGAAGAAGCTGGCGCAGAACACGCGCGGCGCGACCGACGAGATCCGCCGGAGCATCGGCAGCCTCGCGACCGAGGCGAGCGGACTCGTCGCCGAAATCCAGTCGGGCGTCGAACAGTCGAGCCGCGCCGAGGCGCAGTTCGAAACGATCACCGATGCGCTGCACGACGCGACGCACCTCGTCGCGCTGCTCGACGACCAGAGCGACCGCATCGCGCAATCGAGTGCGATGGTGCACGCCAATGGCGCGAAGGTGCGCGAGGCGCTCGACAGCGTCGTCGCCTCGGTGCGCGACAATAGTTTGACGCTCGACGGCACGCGCGATTCGATCCTGGCGATGGAGCATGTGTCGAACCGCATGTTCAATGCGGTGATTTCGGCCGGCGTGAGCCCGCAGGATTCGGCGATCGTCGAACTGGCGGCGAAGGTGCGCAACGAATTCGTGGGCTTGGCCGAACGCGCGATCGCGCGCGGCGAGCTGACGATGGAGCAGGTCTTCGACACCAATTATGTGCGCGTGCCGAATTCGAACCCCGAACGGTTCCGCACGACGCTGTCGGACTGGGCCGACGCCAACTGGCGCCCGCTGTTCGACCGCATCGTCGCCGAGCACCCCGAAATCAAGATGTCGTCGGCGGGCGACATGAACGGCTTTCTGCCGACGCATATAACCGAATGCTCGCGCGCGCCCACGGGCGACATCGAGCATGACACGGCGCACTGCCGCAACGGCCGCATCCTTTACGACGAGACCGACGCCGCGGCGAAGCGCAGCACCGCCCCCTTCTTCATGACTGTCTATCGGCAGGAAGGCGACGGCATCAACTATCTGACCGTGCGCAACGTCTATATGCCGGCGGTGATCGGCGGCCGCCGCTGGGGCGATGTCGAGGTCGCGTACCAGCTCTAATGATTGATCCTCCCTGTGGCGAAGCCATGGGAGGGGGACCGCCCGAAGGGTGGTGGAGGGGCCGCGATCTTGCGCCAATAGCCCCTCCGTCAGCGGCTGCGCCGCTGCCACCTCCCCATGGCTTCGCCACGGGGAGGATCGTTGTCAGCTTCCCTGCCGCCGCGCCATAAACGCCAGCTTTTCGAACAGCATCACATCCTGCTCATTCTTGAGCAGCGCGCCGTGCAAGGGCGGGATCGCCTTGCCGACGTCGCGGTTCTGGAGCACTTCGAGCGGCATATCTTCGTTGAGCAGCAGCTTGAGCCAGTCGATCAACTCGCTCGTCGAAGGCTTTTTCTTGAGCCCCGGCACTTCGCGCACCTCGTAGAAGATATCCATCGCGCGGCTGACGAGCGTCTTCTGGATGCCGGGGAAGTGGACCTCGACGATCTCGGCCATCGTGTCGCGGTCGGGGAATTTGATATAGTGGAAGAAACAGCGGCGCAGGAAGGCGTCGGGCAGTTCCTTTTCATTGTTCGAGGTGATGACGACGATCGGGCGTTCTTTCGCGGTGACCGTCTCGTCGGTCTCGTAGACGTGGAACGCCATGCGATCGAGTTCCTGGAGCAGGTCGTTCGGGAATTCGATGTCGGCCTTGTCGATCTCGTCGATCAGCAGCACGGGCAGCTTGGGCGAAGTGAACGCCTCCCACAATTTGCCCTTCTTGATGTAATTGCGGATGTCGTGGACGCGCTCTTCGCCGAGTTGGCCGTCGCGCAGGCGCGCGACCGCATCATATTGGTAAAGCCCCTGCTGCGCCTTCGTCGTCGATTTGATGTTCCAGGTGATCAGCGGCGCGTCGAAGGCCTTGGCGATTTCCTCGGCCAGCACCGTCTTGCCGGTGCCGGGCTCGCCCTTCACGAGCAGCGGACGGCGGAGCAGCGTCGCGGCGTTGACCGCGACCTTGAGGTCGTCGGTGGCGATATAGGCGCTGGTGCCTTCGAAGCGCATCGGCTCTTTCCCTTAACGTGAACGTCAAGCGGGCATAGCGGGGGTAGGGGATGGGTGCAAGCGTGTGGGGCAGATGGTCCTCCCTGTCGCGAAGCGATGGGGAGGGGGAGTGCAGGGTTGGATTGCCCCCGGCAATCCAAGTCCAGTCCGGGGGACTGGACGACCCAGCACTCTCGCGAAGCGGGTGGTGGAGGGGCCGCGTCACAGTCCCTCCGTCAGCGCTGCGCGCTGCCACCTCCCCATGGCTTCGCCACAGGGAGGATATCAATCATGAATGCGCGCGGCTTGCGGCGCGTGCGGCCATCAAATCCCAGAGGCCGCTGTGCTGGGTGATGAGCTGCTGTGCGCCGAACACCATCGCGCGTTCGATCGCCGGGGTGTCGGCGACCGCTGCCGCGAGCCGCGCGGTGCCCGGCAGGTCGGGCAGAGTGCAGGTCGGCGGCACCAGATCGAGCCGCAGCGCGCTGATGTCGAGCAGCACGCGAATCGTGCGCCAGTCGAGCGTCAGCGCGATCGCGGCGCCGAGCGCGCAGCCGTGGCGGTCCGATTCGGCGAGCATGTCGAGCGCCTTGCGCTGCGCGGCGACCGCGGCTTCGCATTGCGCTTGGCCCTGCGTGCTCGGGACGGGGCCGACCGCCGAGGCGATCTTCGACAGGAAGGCGCGCTCTTCGACAAAGGCGTCGGCGGCTTCGTCCATCCACCGGCGCGACGCGGGATCGACCGCCTTGCGCGCGGCATTGTCGATGACCCCGGGGTGGCGGCCATGGAGAAGGCAAAGGAAATGCACCGCGTCGGCGAGATTGCGCATCGCTTCGGGCCCGCTCGACAGCGCGCCCGAGCGGACGTGCGGGTGCGCGCCGGTGCCGTCGCTGGCGACCAGCGCGTCGAGCAGTTCGGCGACGCCGCGCGTCGGCGCTTTGGGCTGGGGCGACTGGTTCAACGGCCGATCCTCGCTGCGGCAGGCGCGCGAGCGCCCAAGCCAATGGAATGTCAGCGATCGGTCATAGGGCAACGTCGTAAACGACGCGTTTATAAGCGGGGACGGATTTGTGATCCGATTGTTTCAGTCGGGGACAGACGAAGGAACCGGCAAGCCTCGGGGAGAAGCTTGCCGGTCCCATGCTATGGCGCGGGGTGCACCATCGGAGCGGAGAGGCCAGACGGGGAGAGGGAATGCCCGGCCGGGACCGCTCAAGCCGCGAGTGCGAGTTCGCCCGTTTTTTCGGGGGTCTTTTCGGCGTTCGGCGCGTC
This sequence comes from Sphingopyxis sp. SE2, assembly GCF_032227185.1. Classification (NCBI taxonomy): domain Bacteria; kingdom Pseudomonadati; phylum Pseudomonadota; class Alphaproteobacteria; order Sphingomonadales; family Sphingopyxidaceae; genus Sphingopyxis; species Sphingopyxis sp. SE2. The sequence continues at coordinate 161,082 of NZ_JAPMXW010000001.1, forward strand.
GGATTCGATCGCGGTCAGTGCGGATTGGCCGGCGGTCTTCGCGGGGAAGAGCAGCCGCGATGCGAGCACGACGAGCCCGAGCGCGAAATAGGCCGCAAAGGTCTGGACGGGGAAGAAAAAGAGCGGCGCGATGAACGCCAGGCGTAGATACAGCGGGTTGAAGCCGAAATCCTGGCCCACGGCCTCGCAGATACCGAAGAAGGTGTCGCGGCGGCGGAAGAGATTGGTGGTTTCGTTCTGCATTTTTCTATCTTTCCCTTTGGCTGCGAGCACTGCCCCGCGCCGATGCCCGAAGCATCGCAAAGGCCGTGCCAATTTTCGCAGTCCCGCGAATTTCCGGGCTTTTTCCCGTCTCGCCCCGACGAAATGCCCGCGATTATACGTGAATCGATTCCCAATGAGTGGGAATGATTGCCATTTGATGGGCGGTGCCTGAACCGGCGATGAAAGCCTCCGCATCGCTGTGACGTGCGCTATGTGATGAGGAAATATGGAGATTTGAAGAGCATCGGCAAAAAAAATTGTGCGATGCAGCATCGCCGCAAGCTTCGTTTGGCCTCGGTTCAGGGCGCGCTACGACGCGGGGCGCCGGGCGGTGCCGGGCGCACGAAGAACATGGCCCCGACGACGCAGGCGCCGAACAGCAGGCATTCGATGCCCGATGTGGCCGTTCTGCTGGCCGGCCCGAAAATCTCCTCGCCGAAAAGCGCGCCGATCGCGTCGAGCCGGAAGCGCGATTCGGGAAAGCGCCGGAGAAGGAAATCGAGGCTGCCGCCAAGAAAAGTCCCGCCGAAAAGCGAAATGACGATGCCCGCCGCCGCGGCGACCAGCCCGCCGAGGGCGGCGCTTCCTGGCAGCGTCAGCATGCGGCGACGCGCCGTCCACGCGGCGAAACCGACGGCCGCGCCCAATATCAGGCCCTCCGATGCGCCGGTCATATCGCCCGGCGACTGGCCGAGCAGGAGCGCGAAAGCGTCGAGGCCGACAAGCCTTGCGGCGCCGCCGGTCAGGAGGCCACCGGCCGCGCCGCCCAGCACCGTCCATTGCCAGCGCCCGCCGGGCGCGAACTCCGCCGCCGCTATGCCCGCGCCGACGCCGGCACCGGCGGTCAGCCCGACGATCATGTTGATCGCGAGCAGCACGAAGAGGGCCGAGGTTCCGCCCATCGCGGGCCCGATTCCGATGCTGAGGCCATAGAAGAGGCCCCCGAGCACGCCGGCGACACCCCCGCCCATTGCGGCGGCCGCGCCGGTCCTCAGCGCATGCGCCCACCGGTTTTGGGGAGCCTGGAGGACAGGGCGGGGATGGGCGTCGCTCTCCACGATCTCGACCGCGCCGATGAAGCGATAGCCATGCTTGGGGACCGTCTCGATGAAGCGCGGATTTCCCGCATCGTCGCCGAGCAGGCGGCGCAATGCGCGAATGCACTGCGTCAGGGCTTCGTCGGTGACCGGCACACCATTCCACACTTCGGCCATGAAGCGGTCCTTGCTGACGAGTCGTCCGCGTTCGCGCAGCAGCAGCGCGAGCGCATCGAAATAGCGGTTGCCGACTTCGACCGCGGCTCCTGAACGGCACAGGCTGCGGTCGGCGGGATCGACCGTGAAATCGTCGAACTGATAGCGGCCCGAATCCATTTTTCAGCAAAATCTCACGAACTGCTCATGCCGCTCATCGGCCGGCAGCGCAGGGTAAAGCCCCAAATATCGAAGGAGGCAAGTCCATGGACGGCGAAGTGCGAATGGGGTGGAACGGCTGGCGTGTCGCGCGCTGGGGGATAGCGACGGCACTGTTGCTGACCCCGGCGGTGATGATGCAGGTCAGCGACGACTGGAATTGGGGGCCTGCCTCCTTTCTGCTGGCCGGGGTCATGATCTTCGGCCCTATTCTCGCTTATGAACGCACAGCGCGTCTGTGGCCGAACCTCGCCTATCGTGGCGGCGTTGCCACCGCACTTGTGGTCTCCTTCCTGCTGATCTGGATCAATCTCGCGGTGGGCATCCTAGGAGAGGATAATCCGATCAATTTCAGCTTTTTCCTGCTCGTCATGGCGTCGGGGGTCGGCGCATTCGCGGCGCGGCTCCGTCCCGACGGCATGGCGCGGGCGATGTTCGGCACGGCCGTGATGCAGGGATTGCTCGCCCTTGCGATCGCGACCGCGCCCTCGGCCGCGAACGAGCCCCGCGGCGCCGCGGGTGCGCTCGTGCTTTGCGGCTTTTTCGCGGCGATGTGGCTGGTCTCGGCGGCGCTGTTCCACAAGGCGGGCAGGGAAGGGCGCTGAAAATCAGCCGTCGCCCCCCGCGAAGGCGGGGGCCGCAGCCTTGCACCACATATCTAGCGGCCCCCGCCTTCGCGAGGGCGACGGAGGTTTACTGGTCCAGAAACGACCGCATTTTCCGCGACCGCGACGGGTGCTTGAGCTTCCTCAGCGCCTTCGCCTCGATCTGGCGGATGCGTTCGCGCGTCACGCTGAACTGCTGGCCGACTTCCTCGAGCGTATGGTCGGTGTTCATCCCGATGCCGAAGCGCATGCGCAGCACGCGTTCCTCGCGCGGGGTCAGCGACGCCAACACCCGCGTCACCGTTTCCTTGAGATTCGACTGCACCGCGGCGTCGACCGGGATGACGGCGTTCTTGTCCTCGATGAAATCGCCGAGGTGGCTGTCTTCCTCGTCGCCGATCGGCGTTTCGAGGCTGATCGGCTCCTTGGCGATCTTCATCACCTTGCGGACCTTTTCGAGCGGCATCGACAGGCGCTCGGCCATTTCCTCCGGCGTCGGTTCGCGGCCGCTCTCGTGGAGGAACTGGCGGCTGCAGCGCACCAGCTTGTTGATCGTCTCGATCATGTGGACCGGGATACGGATCGTGCGCGCCTGGTCGGCGATCGAGCGGGTGATCGCCTGCCGGATCCACCAGGTCGCATAGGTCGAGAATTTATAGCCGCGGCGGTACTCGAACTTGTCGACCGCCTTCATCAGGCCGATATTGCCTTCCTGGATCAGGTCGAGGAACTGCAAGCCGCGGTTCGTATATTTCTTCGCGATCGAGATCACGAGGCGCAAATTCGCCTCGACCATTTCCTTCTTGGCGATGCGCGCTTCGCGCTCCCCCTTCTGGACCATGTTCACGACGCGGCGGAATTCGGTCAGGCTCATGCCCGCCGCCTGCGCGATTTCGCTGATCTCGATGCGGATGCGGTCGACCGCGCCCGCTTCATTCTCGGCGAAGGCGGCCCATTTCTTGTCGATGCCGCTGACGCTATCGAGCCAATTCTCTTCGAGCTCGCGCCCGACATAATTGTCGAGGAACGACTTGCGCGGCACCTTGTGGCGCTCGGCGAGGCGCAGCATCTGGCCGCCGAGCGCGGTCAGGCGGCGGTTGTAGCTGTAGAGCTGGTCGACGAGATATTCGATCTTGGTGCCGTGGAATTGCACGCTCTCGACCTGCGCGGTGAGTTCCTCGCGCAGCTTGTGATATTTCTTTTCCGACGCCGCGGGGAATTCCTCGCCGCCTGAAAGCGATTCGAGACGCGCTTCCTGCAGCTTCGAGAAGGCCTTGAAGCTCTTGGTGATGTTCGCGAATTTTTCGAGCGCGTCGGGCTTCAAAAGCTCTTCCATCGCGGCGAGGCTGAGCGTGTTGTCTTCCTCATCCTCTTCGAAGCTCTCGCGCTTGCCCGACGAGCCTTCGCCATTCTCGTCGTCGCCGTCGGCCGAAGGTTCTTCCTCAACCTCGTCCTCGTCCTTGAACGAGACGCCGGCGGTCTTTTCGCTGATCTCGCCGTCGTCCTCAGCGCCCTCTTCCTCGAGATTCTCGGGCGCGGGGTCCTTCGACAGCATCGCCTCCAGATCGACGATCTCGCGCAGCTGCATGTCGCCATTGTTCAGTGCGGTCGACCAGTCGATGATCGCGTTGAAGGTTAGCGGGCTTTCGCAGAGCCCGAGGATCATCGTGTCGCGGCCCGCCTCGATGCGCTTCGCGATCGCGATTTCGCCCTCGCGGCTCAAAAGCTCGACCGCGCCCATTTCGCGCAGGTACATGCGAACGGGATCGTCGGTGCGATCGACCGTTTCCTTTTTCTTCTCGATCGCGGGGTTCGACACCGAACCCGTGCCGGCGGACACATCGACCTCGTCGTCGACCTCCTGCTCGGCCTCTTCCTGCACATCCTCGTCGCTCTCGACGATGTTGATGCCCATGTCGGAAATCGCCGACATGATGTCCTCGATCTGCTCCGAAGACATCTGGTCCTGCGGCAGCGCTTCATTGAGCTCGTCATAGGTCAGGTAACCGCGCTTCTTGCCGCGCGCGATCAGCTTTTTGACGTCGGCCTCGTTGAGGTCGATCAGCGGGGCGTCGGTGTCGGCTTCGGAGTTTTTGGTGGCCATATTTGTTCCTGCCTATGGGGCATTTGCTGGTCGTTACTGGCTGCTGTTTTCGGACAGCGCGGCCAGACGGCGGGTCAGTTCTTTGTCCATGGCGTACAGCTTTTGCTGCCGCGCGAATCCTTCATCATCCATCGTACGCTGGAAATCCGCGGTCGCCTGTGCCAGCCGCTCGCGGATTTCGGGCTGGGTGACCAGCACGCCGATATATTCGTCGAGGTCGCGCAGCGCGGTTTCGCGCGCCGCATCGGCCTCGTCGCCTTCAAGCCGTCGATTGAACGAGAAGTGCATTCCGTCGGCTCTGAGCAATGTCGTCGCCCTATTATACACTTTCATCGGCTCCAATATGGCAAGCAACCCCTCGCAATCAAGCCCTTCGCGGCACATTGCGCTGTCAAGCATTACGCCGAGCAGTTCGGCGTCGCTCGGATCGCTCACCGGCAGGCGGGTGAGCGCCTCCTCGTTGCGTCTCAGCGCGTCGGGATAGCGCAGCAATCCGCCGATCAGGGCAGCGATGTAAGGCGCCGAAATTCCGGCTTGTCCGATGGAACGCGTTTCGTCGGCTGGAGGTTGCAGCCGCGGGTCGGGGGCGAAGCGGCGTCCCCCTCCGCCAAATCCGCCGCGCGGCGCGTTCGGCGTCCACGGCTGGCGCGGTCCGCGCTCGGGCGTTTTGCGCGCGAACAGCGCATCGAGCCGCTCGCGGAACGCCTCTCGATAATGATGGCGGACGTCGGCATCCTCGATCGCGTCGGCGTGGGCGAGTAGGCGCGATTTGAGTGCGGCGCGCTCCTCGGGCGTCGTCAGCGGGCCGGACGCAACCTCGTGCGCCCACAGGCGCTCGACGAGCGGCTGCGCGCCCTCGAGGATTTCGGTGAAGCCGGTGGCGCCGCGCGCGCGAACGATATCGTCGGGGTCCTGCCCGGCGGGCAGGGTCGCGAAGGACAGGCTGAAACCGGGACGCAGCAACGGAAGCGCGCGGATCGCGGCGCGCATCGCGGCCTTTTGTCCCGCGCTGTCGCCGTCGAAGCAGAGGATGGGCACGGGCACCATGCGCCAGATCATCCCGAGCTGATTCTCGGTGAGCGCGGTACCGAGCGGCGCCACGGCATCGGCGATCCCCGCCTCGGCGAGCGCGACGACGTCCATATAGCCTTCGACGACGATGATCCGGTTCGTCTGGCGCGAGGCGGGGCTCGCCTTGTCGAGATTGTAGAGCGTGCGCCCCTTGTCGAAGAGCGGCGTGTCGGGCGAGTTCAGATATTTGGGCTCGCCATCGCCGAGGATGCGGCCCCCGAAGGCTATGACCCGCCCGCGTGCGTCGCGGATCGGGATCATCAGCCGGCCGCGGAAGCGGTCGTACGGCTCCTTGTCGTCGACCGCGATCAGCATCCCCGCCTCGACGAGCATCGCTGTCGGGAATTTCTTGAGCGCTTCCTTCAATGCGTTGCGGCTTTCGGGCGCAAGGCCGAAACCGAACGCCTTGCGCGTCGCCTCCGAAATACTGCGCTTCGCCAGATATTCGCGCGCCGGCGCGCCGTTGCTGCTGCCGAGTTGCTGGGTGAACCAGTCGGCCGCCGCCTGCGTCACGTCGCGGAGGCTCGCCTGTTCCTCGGCCTTTTTCGCCGCGCGCGGGTCGGGGGCGGGGACCTCCATCCCGGCCTCGGCGGCGAGTTCCTTGACCGCGTCCATGAAACTGAGGCCGCGCTGGTCGGTCATCCAGCGGATCGCGTCGCCATGCGCCGAGCAGCCGAAACAGTGGTAGAAGCCCTTTTCGTCGTTGATCGTGAAGCTCGGCGTCTTCTCGTTATGGAAGGGGCAGCAGGCCTTATACTCGCGCCCCGCGCGCGTCACCTTCACCGTCCGCCCGATGAGGGTCGACAGCGTGACGCGCGATCGCAGTTCGTCCAGCCATTGCGGGGTGAGGGTCATGGTTGCGCCATGCCCACCCGTGTCACGAGGCACGTGACTCGCGACACCCCCTCACGCAAGCGGGAGGGGAGAAGAGCCGCGTTCGAGTTCATCTATCCCCCTCCCGCTTGCGGGAGGGGTTAGGGGAGGGCAGCAGAGCAAGCGCGCGTTCGATCTCGCTCACGACGCCTTCGATGTTCGCCATCACGTCACAGTTCGTGAAACGAAGGACTCGAAACCCGTTTTCTACAAGCCAATGGTCTCGGCGCTGGTCATGGGCTTGCCGCATGTCGTGCGAATATCCATCGAGTTCGATAATCAATTGCGCTTCCCGGCAAAGAAAGTCGGCGAAATAAGGTCCGACAGGCATCTGTCGGCTGAATTTCCAGCCGCCGATTTTTCTACCGGACAAGCAGCGCCATAGAGTCCGCTCGGCGGGAGACGCAGCATTGCGCAACTCCTTCGCGCGCGGCGTGTCGCGGGGCTGAAATTGTCCGTCCATCATAGGGCGGTATGCCCACCCCCGACCCCTCCCGCAAGCGGGAGGGGGGAAGCAATGTCGCGCCCTCCTTGTCCCCCTCCCGCTTGCGGGAGGGGTTAGGGGTGGGCAGCGCCGCTAGCGGATCAGCTCAGCGCCGCCTTCACCCAGCCGCTCGCCTTGCTCATATCAAGCTGCGAACCCAACCGGTCCTTCACCGCGGCCATCACCTTGCCCATATCCCTGAGGCTCTCCGCCCCAAGCTCGACCACGATCGCCTTGATCGCCGCCATCGCTTCATCGTCGGAAAGCTGCGCGGGCAGGAAATCCTCGATCACCGCGACCTCGGCCGCCTCGATGTCGGCGAGCTCCTGCCGTCCGCCCTGTTCGTACATGGTGATCGATTCGCGGCGCTGCTTGACCATCTTCTGCAGCACGTCGGTGACGAGCACATCGTCGTCGGCCGGCGCGGTGCCGGTGCGCAGCTCGATGTCCTTGTCCTTGATCTTGGCCAGCATCAGCCGGATGGTGCCCAGACGCGCCTTGTCGCCGCTCTTCATCGCCGCGACCTGCGCAGCCTTGATGTCGTCACGAATCATGCGTGTCCCCATGCGCTGCAAATTTCGGAAAGACCCTCCCTAGCGGGAAGATTCCAAATCCGATAGCTTGTGAATCACTTTTTTGCCGCCTACTTGGTCGGCCGTTTAGCCCCCCGTCCGGAGCATGTTGAATGGCACCTGCCAACCCCTCTGCCGCGCCCAAAAGTCAGCCCAACGGCGCGACTGGCGTCCTTGTCCTTGCCGATGGCACGATCCTGTGGGGCGTCGGCTATGGCGCGAGTGGCGCCGCTGTGGGCGAGATTTGTTTCAATACGTCGATGACGGGCTATCAGGAAATCCTGACCGACCCGAGCTATGCGGGGCAGATCGTCACCTTCACCTTCCCGCACATCGGCAATGTCGGCGCGAACCCCGAGGATATGGAACGCGGCGTGCACGGCGCGCTCGGCGCGATCACGCGCGAGCTGCCGACGCAGCCGAGCAATTTCCGCAGCGTGCAGACGCTCCCCGAATGGATGACCGAACAGGGCGTGATCGGACTTGCGGGCATCGACACGCGCGCGCTGACGCGCCGCATCCGCGACGCGGGCGCACCGAACGGCGTGATCGCGCACAGCCCCGAGGGTCAGTTCGACATCGATGAACTGCTCGCCATGGCGCGCGGCTGGTCGGGACTGGAAGGGCTGGACCTCGCGAAGGCGGTGAGCCGCACCGACACGGGCGACTGGGACGCGGGGACGTGGGAATTGGGCAAGGGCTACCAGTCCCCCTCCCGCTTGCGGGAGGGGCTAGGGGAGGGCATGTCGACCTCCGCCTCGACCGAAACAAGCCCTTCCCCGACCCCTCCCGCAAGCGTGAGGGGGGATGATAGGCCGCATGTCGTCGCGATCGACTATGGCGCGAAGGACAATATCTTCCGCAACCTCGTAAAGGCCGGCGCGCGCGTCACCGTGGTGCCGGCGACCGCGACCCTCGACGAAGTGCTCAGCCATCAGCCCGACGGCGTGTTCCTCTCGAACGGCCCCGGCGACCCCGCGGCGACGGGCGACTATGCGGTGCCGGTGATCCAGGGGCTGCTCGAACGTGACGTGCCGATCTTCGGCATCTGCCTTGGCCACCAGATGCTCGGGTTGGCTGCGGGCGCGAAAACCGTGAAGATGCACCAGGGCCATCGCGGCGCGAACCATCCGGTCCAGCGCGCGGAAGACGGCGTGGTCGAGATCACCAGCATGAACCACGGCTTCGCGGTCGACGCCACGACCTTGCCCGCTGGCGTCGTCGAGACGCACAAGAGCCTGTTCGACGGATCGAACTGCGGCATCGCGATCACGGGCAAGAAGGCGTTCAGCGTGCAATATCACCCCGAGGCGAGCCCGGGGCCGCAGGACAGCTTCTATCTGTTCGAGAAGTTTGTGGGTGGATTGAAGTGATAAAACGGGCGCTCCCAATAGCCCTGTTCATCTCCCTACTAACGGGGTGCTCGTCCGTTCCAGCAGAGGGTGAGACGGCAAAAGTCGAGTCGGCACTTGCCGAACTCGGAAAGCAATGCGGCGTTGCATCGGACGTGCTCAAACTTGGTTCTGACGGGTTGGTCAGCTTCCGACCCTCACCGAGCGAGAAATATGAACGAGTCGATTGTGTCGCTCGAGGACTGAAGAAGCCGGAATTCGCAAATCATGTAAAAATTGGCTTCGTCAGCGGTGAAGCACCTGCCCAAGAAGAACAGAAATAATGCCCAAAAGAACCGACATCCAATCCATCCTCGTCATCGGCGCCGGCCCGATCGTTATCGGTCAGGCGTGCGAGTTCGACTATTCGGGGACGCAGGCGATCAAGGCGCTGAAGGAGGAGGGCTATCGCATCGTCCTCGTCAACTCCAACCCGGCGACGATCATGACCGATCCCGACCTCGCCGACGCGACCTATGTCGAGCCGATCACGCCCGAGATCGTCGCGAAGATCATCGCAAAGGAGACCGCCGCGTTTCCGGGTGGTTGGGCGGTGCTGCCGACGATGGGCGGGCAGACCGCGCTCAACACCGCGCTCGCGCTCGCGCAGGACGGCACGCTCGCCAAGTACGGCGTCGAGATGATCGGCGCCGATGCCGAAGCGATCGACAAGGCCGAGGATCGGCAGAAGTTCCGCGACGCGATGGACAAGATCGGGCTCGAAAGCGCGCGCAGCGGCGTCGCACACACGCTCGACGAGGCGTTCGCGGTGCTCGAACGCACCGGGCTGCCGTCGATCATCCGTCCGTCGTTCACGCTCGGCGGCACCGGCGGCGGCATCGCCTATAACCGCGAGGAGTTCGAACATATCGTCCGCGGCGGCCTGATCGCCTCGCCGACCACCGAAGTCCTGATCGAGGAATCGCTCCTCGGCTGGAAAGAATATGAGATGGAGGTGGTGCGCGACCGCAAGGACAATTGCATCATCATCTGCTCGATCGAAAATGTCGATCCGATGGGCGTCCATACCGGCGACAGCATCACGGTCGCGCCCGCGCTGACGCTGACCGACAAGGAATATCAGATCATGCGCAACGCGAGCATCGCGGTGCTGCGCGAGATCGGCGTCGAGACGGGCGGGTCGAACGTGCAGTTCGCGGTCAATCCGAAGGACGGCCGCCTGATCGTGATCGAGATGAACCCGCGCGTGTCGCGCTCGTCGGCGCTTGCGTCGAAGGCGACGGGCTTCCCGATCGCCAAGGTCGCGGCGAAGCTCGCGGTCGGCTACACGCTCGACGAGATCATGAACGACATAACCGGGGTGACCCCGGCGTCGTTCGAACCGACGATCGATTATGTCGTCACCAAAATCCCGCGTTTCGCTTTCGAAAAGTTCAAGGGTGCCGAGGCGACGCTGTCGACCGCGATGAAGTCGGTCGGTGAGGTCATGGCGATCGGCCGCACGATCCATGAGTCTTTGCAGAAAGCGCTGCGCGGCTTGGAGACGGGGCTTTCGGGCTTCAATTTCGTCGACCGCCTCAAGGGCGCGAGCCACGACCAGCTGCGTAACGAGCTGGCGCAGCGCACCCCCGACCGGCTGCTCAACACGGCGCAGGCGATCCGCGAAGGGCTGCCGCTCGCCGAGATCAACCGCGTCGCGGGTTACGATATGTGGTTCCTCGAACGCATCGCCGAGATCGTCGCCGCCGAACAGGATGTGTGCGAAAACGGCCTGCCGCGCGATGCCGAGGGCTTGCGCAAACTCAAAGCCATGGGCTTCTCCGACAAGCGCCTCGCCTATCTCGCGCTCCAGTCGGCGAACCTTCGCCCCGGATCGCGGCAGGCGACCGCGCGCGGCAGCGGCCTGATTCACGAAGCGGTGAAGGCGATGACCGGCGGCGTGACCGAGGCCGAAGTGCGTAGCCTTCGCCACAAGCTCGGCGTGCGCCCGGTGTTCAAGACGATCGACACCTGCGCGGCGGAGTTTCAGGCGCAGACGCCCTATCTCTATTCGACCTATGAAGCGCCGACGTTCGGCGAGCCCGAGAATGAGGCGAACCCGTCGGATCGCAAGAAGGTCGTCATCCTCGGCGGCGGTCCGAACCGGATCGGGCAGGGGATCGAGTTCGACTATTGCTGCTGCCACGCCTGCTTCGCGCTCGAAGAGGCGGGTTACGAGACGATCATGGTCAACTGCAACCCGGAGACTGTGTCGACCGACTATGACACGTCGGACCGCCTCTATTTCGAGCCGCTGACCGCCGAAGACGTGCTCGAGATCCTGCATGTCGAAATGTCGAAGGGCGAACTCGTCGGCGTGATCGTGCAGTTCGGCGGGCAGACGCCGCTCAAGCTGGCGCAGGCGCTGGCGGAGGCGGGGATCCCGATCCTCGGCACATCGCCCGACGCGATCGACCTTGCCGAAGACCGCGAGCGTTTCGCGGCGCTCGTCAACAAGCTCGGCCTCAAGCAGCCTGAGAATGGCATCGCGCGCAGCCGCGAGGAAGCCGTCGCGGTCGCGGCGCGCATCGGTTATCCGGTGCTGACGCGTCCCTCCTATGTGCTCGGCGGCCGCGCGATGGAAATCGTCGACGATCAGGCGCAGCTCGAAAATTATATCGAGACCGCGGTGCAGGTGTCGGGGGACTCGCCCGTCCTGATCGACCGCTACCTGCGCGACGCGATCGAGGTCGATGTCGATGCTTTGTGTGACGGCACCGACGTAGTCGTCGCGGGCGTGCTCCAGCATATCGAGGAAGCCGGCGTCCATTCGGGTGACAGCGCCTGCTCGATCCCGCCCTACAGCCTGTCGGCCGGGATCGTCGCCGAGATCGAACGGCAGGCCGACGCGCTGGCGCGCGCGCTCGAAGTCCGCGGCCTGATGAACATCCAGTTCGCGGTCAAGGATGACGAGGTCTATCTGATCGAGGTCAACCCGCGCGCGAGCCGCACCGTGCCTTTCGTCGCCAAGGCGGTGGGCTCGCCGATCGCCAAGATCGCGGCGCGGGTGATGGCGGGCGAAAAGCTCGCCGACCTGCCCAAGATCAACCGCGACATCGATCATGTCGCGGTGAAGGAAGCGGTCTTCCCCTTCGCGCGTTTCCCCGGCACCGATCCGGTGCTGTCGCCTGAGATGAAGTCCACCGGCGAAGTCATGGGAATCGATCGCGATTTCAACCTCGCTTTCGCCAAGGCGCAGCTCGGCGCGGGCGACCGCCTGCCGACCGACGGCCGCGTGTTCGTGTCGGTCAAGGACAGCGACAAGCCGCGTATCGTCGGCGCGGTGAGGCAACTCGCCGACTGGGGCTGGAAAGTCATCGCGACCGGCGGCACCGCCGACTATCTCGCGGGGCAGGGGATCGACATCGAGCGCGTCAACAAGGTCGCCGAAGGGCGCCCGCATATCGTCGACCGGATCAAGGACGGCGACATCCAGCTGATCTTCAACACGACCGAAGGCTGGCAGAGCTTGCAGGATTCGCAATCGATCCGCGCGTCGGCGCTGGCGGCCGACATCGCCTATTATACGACGGCGGCGGCGAGCGATGCGGCGACGCAGGCGATCGGGGCGCTCCGCGCGCATAGTCTTGAAGTGAAGCCGCTTCAGGACTATTATTGAAGGACCGCTCCACCCCCCGACATTGACGGAACAGCGGCGCAGCCGCCCGGCGAAGTTTCGCTGGCGCTGGATTATTGACGAAGGACAACAGGATAATGGCAAGCGTTGAAAAGGTGCCGATGCTGGCAGAGGGCTATGAGAAGCTGACCGCGCAACTCGCGACCCTCAAAGCCGAGCGACCGCTGATCGTCGATGCGATCGAGGAAGCGCGCGCGCATGGCGACCTCAGCGAAAATGCCGAATATCACGCCGCCAAGGAACGCCAGGGCCAGGTCGAAGCCACGATCGGCGACCTTGAGGACAAGCTTTCGCGCGCGCAGGTGATCGACCCGACGACGCTGTCGGGCGACCGCATCGTGTTCGGCGCGACCGTCACCCTCGCCGACGAGGACGACAAGCCGGTGAAGTACCAGATCGTCGGGCAGGCCGAGGCCGACGCCAAGGACGGCAAGATCAGCTATAATTCGCCGCTCGGCCGCGCGCTGATCGGCCGCCGCGTCGACGACGAGGTCGAAGTCACCGTGCCCGCGGGCGACAAATATTATCTGGTGACCAAGATCGAATTCATCTGACGAGGGCTGCGAGGATGAAGCCGCAGGACGCGCCGCTGGTTACGGGCTATGCGCTCGCCTGTGTCGTCATCTTCGTGCTTGTGTGGATTACCGGCTTTCAACTCGACGCGATCGTACGCGCGGGGTTTATCCCCGCGCGTTTCGGAAACGAGCTGATCTTGCCGCCGGGGACGATGGTGCCCTTTGTGCTGACGCCGCTGTCGTCGGCCTTTCTGCACGGCGGGGTGCTGCACATCGTCTTCAACATGCTCGTGCTCCTCTTCATCGGCCGCCAGCTGGAGGCGCCGCTCGGCACCAAGGCGATGGCGGTGCTGCTGCTCGCCGGCGCCTATGGCGGCGCGCTCGCCCAATATCTCGCCGATCCCGCCTCGGCAGTGCCGATGATCGGGGCGAGCGGCGCGATTTCGGCGCTGATCGCGGTTTTTGCGCTGATCTTCAGCCGCACGCAGACGCCCGCCATCGGTCCGATCCCCGGCCATTGGGTGCGTGCCTTGTGGCTCGCCGCGGCGTGGATCGGGCTGCAGCTGCTGTTGGGTTTTGCCGGGGGTGGCGGATTCGGCGCGGTCGCGATCTGGGCGCATGTCGGCGGCTTCCTCGCTGGGCTGTTCCTTGCGCGCCCGCTTTTGAGATGGCGCTTCGGGGCGCGGTAGGCGCTCACTTTTGCGGAAATAACGGCTTTGGGGGTGGGGAGCTGCCGTTGCGGCAATTTAGCCCCTCCCCTTCAGGGGAGGGGCTTTCTTCTCTCAACGGCGGCTTCCGGTCGGGAGCGGCTATCCCGCCAGCAACCCACCCGCGAGCAGCATCGCGACGCGCACATCGACCCCGCAGCCTTCGGCGCGTTTCGCCGCGACGAAATCGCCGACGCCGGCCAGCGGCACGCGGTGGACGACGATATCCTCGCCATCGACCCCGCCGCCCGCGCTCACCTTGGTCAGCCCCGTGGCGACCAGCAGCGTGAAGCTTTCGCTGACCATCCCGGGCGAGCTGTAGAACTCGCCGACGGTGCGCCAGTGCGCGGCGCGATAGCCCGTTTCCTCCTCGAGCTCGCGCTCCGCCGCGATCTCGGACGCTTCGCCCGCCATGTCGTCGCCGACCAGCCCCGCAGGGAGTTCGAGGCAGTTGATCTTCAGCGGCACGCGATATTGCTCGACGAGAATGACGTGGCGGCCGTCCGCGTCCTCGTCGATCGCGAGGATCACCGCGGCGTGGATGCCGCGCGATCGCGCGACATATTCCCACGTCCCCTGCTGCTTGACCGTGATGAAGCGGCCTTCCCACCGCGTTTCGATGGGGGTGTCGGGGCCGGGGCGGCTCATGATATTTCCTTTAGAGTTCGATCAGGCGGTCGGGGAGTTCGTTCGGATTTTCACTGCCGCGCGGGAAATGTTCGGCGAGCACGACGCCCATCTGACGCACCGCCTCGGCCATGCCTTCGCCCGGCTTGCCCGCGCGCACGCGCTCGATCAGCGCGGCCATCGCATCGCCCCACACGCCGGGCTTAACCTTCGCGGCGATCGCCTCGTCGGCGACGATGTCGGCGCGATGCTCTTTCAGGCTCAAATAGAGGAGCACGCCCGTGCGGCCCGTGGTCTTGCCCTCGGTCCCCACCTTGAACAGGTCGATCGCGCGGGCGCGCACACGCTCGGCCTTGATGCTGCGCGGGGTCAGCGCCATGCGCAGCGGTCGCCATAGCAGGATCAGCCACACGCCGATCCATTTGAGGACGCCGAACGTGATCACCATCCCCAGCCATTGATTGGCCGTGAGTTCATGGCCCCAGCCGTCAGTCAGCCGGTCGTACAGGCCGCGATAGAATTCGGGGAAGAGCGCGACGATCGACATGGCGAGGAAGGCAATGATGCTGGCCCAGACGAGCGCGACATCGTCATAGTCATTGGATTTTCCGGCGACGACGGTGACGATCTCGCCGCTCGTATGCGCCTCGGCCGTGGCGACCGCGGCGGTGACGATATCATGGTCGGCTTCGCTGACGGCTCGGCTCGCCGGTCGCTCCCACCAGCCGCCGAGGCACTCGCCGCCCAAGCTACCCCGCGCCCGCGAGAAACCGCCGAACCGCCGCCTCGAACCGCCGCCGCCCCGCTGACGAACCGCCGCCGCCGCCGCCCCAATTGCCCCAGTCGTCGTCATCGCCCCAGATGATGATCGGCGCGGCGCCCCATGGCCCGCCCTTGCGCCGTTTCCTGCCGCGCCGCGAGCGGCTCGACAGCCAGGGGATGATGAAGAAGATCAGGATGATGAAGCCGATGAAGAAGAGGCCGCCGAAATTGCCGTCGTCGGCGCGGTCGCGCTCGGCCTTGTCGGCCGCGGCAGCCCGGGCGGCGGCTTCCTCGGGCGTCAGCTGGATCTGCTCCGCGATCGCGTTGACGCCATCCCGAATGCCGCCGGGCATATCGCCCGCCTTGAACTTGGGCGTCACGACGTCGCGGATGATCCGGCCCGACAGCGCGTCGGTCAGGATGGGTTCGAGGCCATAGCCGACCGAAATATTCATCCGTCGCTCGTTCGGCGCGATCAGGAAGACGACGCCGTCGTCCTTTTCCTTGTCGCCGATCTGCCATTCGCGACCGAGACGGTAGCCATAGTCGGAGACGTCATGGCCCTCGAGGTCGTTCACCGTCGCGACGACGAGCTGATGTCCGGTCTTATGCTGGAATTCGAGCAGCTGCGTGTTCAGCGCGGCTTCCTCGGCCGCGGGGATGATGTCGGCCTGATCGACGACGGGGTTGCCCGCGAGCTTGGGGAAGGTCTGCGCCGCGGCGGGGGAGGCGACGACCGTCCCGGCAATGGCAAACGCCAACCACGCGGCCAGTTTGCGCTTATGCAGAAAAACTCCGCTCGTGCTGAGCTCGTCGAAGCACCGTTCTTCCTCCTTTTGACGTCGAAAGAAAGAACGGCCCTTCGACAAGCTCAGGGCGAACGGTAAATGGGTCATATCGCTTGCCTTAGCTGCCGAAATCGACCTTCGGCGCCTGATTGGCGTTGGGCGTCACCGCGCGGTACGGCGTCATCGGCTGCGCGCCATGGACGATCTTGGCACCGATGATGTCGGGGAAGGTGCGGATCGTCGTATTATAGTCCTGCACCGCGGCGTTATAATCCTGCACCGACACGTTGATGCGGTTCTCGGTGCCCTCGAGCTGGGTCATCAGGTCGGCGAAGCGCGCCTGGCTCTTGAGATCGGGATAGGCTTCGACGGTAACGAGCAGGCGGCCGAGGGCGCTCGACACATTGCCTTGCGCCTGCTGGAAGGCTTGCACCTTGGCCGGATCTTCGAGATCGTCGGTGCTGAGCTTCACCTGCGTCGCCGAAGCGCGTGCCTGGATGACGCCCTCGAGCGTCGACTGCTCGATATTGGCGGCGCCCTTCGCGGTTTCGACGAGATTGGGGATCAGGTCGGCGCGCCGCTGATAGGCGGCCTCGACATTCGCCCACTTCGCTTTCGCGGCCTCTTCCTTGGTCGGGACGCTGTTGATGCCGCAGGCGGACAGGCTCATCGCGGCGACGGGCAGGATCAACCAGCGGGCGTTACGATAGGTCATGGTCATCAGGCTCCCTCCGGCGGCGTTTTGCCGCAACAATACACATAATAGGATCGCGCTTGCCTTTGTGCAATCGTCGCGGCAGTTTTCACGGCACGGCTCAACAACTTGGGGTACGACAAGATGCTGAATGAATTCAGGGAATTTATCGCCCGCGGCAATGTCATCGACCTCGCGGTCGGTGTCATCATCGGCGGCGCCTTCGCAACGATCACCAAGTCGCTGACCGAGGATATCATCATGCCCGTCGTCGGCGCGCTCTTCGGCGGGGTCGATTTCTCGAACATGTTCATCCGCCTCGGTCCAGTGCCGGCGGGCGTGTCGGCGACCGACTATGCCGCGCTCAAAGAGGCCGGGGTCGCGATGTTCGGCTATGGCGCCTTCATCACCGCGACGATCAACTTCCTGATCCTCGCGTGGATCATCTTCCTGCTGGTGAGGGCGGTGAACAAGGTCGTCCGCAAGGCGCCCGACGCGCCGGCGGGGCCGACAGAGGTCGAACTGCTGGCCGAAATCCGCGACGAGCTGAGAAAGAAGTAGTTCGCGATCCGCGACGAAACGCCCGCCCGCTCTTTCCAAGCGCGGGCGGGCTTCCTATATGGGTTGTTGCCGGCTTCGGCCGGCTATGAGGATAAATGGTGTCGTGGAATAGACACAGCGGACCCGGGGGCAGTACCCGGCGGCTCCACCACAAACCCGCGTTTCATCGATGGGCGCGCGGGTTTCTGACGGGGCCGAACCAGGATCGACGTGTGTTCAAAGACGATGTTTTCTTCCGGGCTGAGTAACCCGTTCAAGGCTCAAAACTATAAGTGCTAACGATAACGAAGCACTCGCTCTTGCTGCCTAACCGATAAGCCTCACGGCCTAAGGTTAGACAAATAGAACGCGGTTCGGACCGAACCGGGCAACAGAATCGGATACCAGCGGCTGGGGACGAGCCGGGCAACAGAATCGTCCCACCTATTCCTCCCCAATCAACCGCAGCATCAACCTGATGCCTTCGCACGCGGATCGCCGCCGCACGGCATCACGGCCGGCAGCGCCGAGATGGAGTTCGAGCGTTTCCATTCGTGCGCCGCGCAAGGCCGCCAAATATACCAAGCCCTCCTCGTCTTCCGCCCCGGCGGGTCCGGCAAAGCCGGTGATTGCGAGCGCCAAATCCGCACCGGAGGCTGCGAGCGCGCCCGTCACCATCGCCCTCGCGACCGCTGCAGAGACCGCGCCATTCTCCTCGATCAGCGCGGGCGCAATACCCAGCATCTCTATCTTCGCTTCGTCGCTGTAGGTGACGAAGCCACGCTCGAATACATGTCCAAGTCCCTCGACATCGGTGAGTAGCGAGGCAATCATTCCGCCCGAGCAACTTTCGGCGGTCCCTATTCGCAGATCGCGTGCAGACGCGGCGCGAAGCAGCTGCGCCACCAGATCATCCAGATCCAAGTCCCTGACCATCTCCCCCTAACGTTTCGGCCCCGATCTTGTTTCCTCGGTAGACGAGGGAAAGGGAAGTAACTGATATCGCTTCCCTTTCCATGGTCAGTCTGCTGCTATCAGCTGCCCTGTGGGGCGAACGACGTGCTGTCGACGCGCAGATTGTTCTGCACATGCTTCACGCCCGTCACATCGTCGGCGAGATCCTCGGCGCGGCGTTTGGCGCGCTTGCCGTCGACGCTGCCATCGAGCGTGACTTCGCCGCTCGACACGGTGACGCCGATGCGCGAGGCGTCGAGCCAATAATCCTCGGTCAGCCTGTCGTTCACATCCTCGCGGATGCGGTCGTCCGAACGGACATAATCGGCAGGGCCGCGCCCGCGATGGTCGCGCTCGCGGCGGCGCTGCGCTTCCTCGTCGCCAAACCACGACAGCAGCTCGTCACCCGCGCGCTCGAAGAAGCCGCGCTCGTGACGCCCGCGCGGCGAATAGCCGCCGCGGTCATAGGTCGATCGGCCGAAATCGGCGGCACCATAGGGGATATAGGTCGGCCAGCCATAAGGGTCAGCATATCCCATATAGGCCCAAGCCGACTGGCGATTCTCGCGGTCGCGCCAATCGCGATCGCGCGAACCGCCATAGCGGTCCTTGTCGTCTCGGTCGCCATATCGCTGATCGTCGTCCCAATAGCGCCGCGCACCATAAGCGCGATTCCAGTCGTTTCCGGCATAATCGCGCGGGCGATCGGCGCTGTAATGGCTGCGTTCGGTGCGCTCGCGCCCGCTGCGGCCATGGTCGCCATAACGCCGCGTCTCGCGCGGACCGAATCCGGCTTCGGGATAGCCGCCATAGGCGTATCCGCCGTCGTCGGCGCGGTTCGATTCCCACTCGTAAAGCGGTCCCGATTGCATATCGCGATCGCCGGTTTCGTCGCGGCTGCCGCGATCTCTGTTCGTCTGCCTCTCCACTTTCCGTCTCCTCTTTTCGCTGGGGGAGCGGTTGGCAGGCGCCAAGGGGGCCGACGCCCCCAACCTGTCCGATTGACGCTTGTACGGCGCCCGGGTTCCTGCCTGTTCGACAAAGCGAGTGGAAATAGCCGCGCGACCTTGATCCATGTTGGCCGCCGCTGTTCCGCGGGGCGGTAGGCTCTAGTGCTGGCTTTCGCAGCGGCTGTGGTCGCCAAGTGCCTCGATGACCCGGCAATCGGCGGCGATGCCGCCGCGGCAGCGCCCGACGATGCGCGCAAGTTCGTCGCGAAGCAGAACCAACTGTGCGATCTTCGCCTCGACCTGCCCCAGATGCGCGGTCGCGATCCGGTCGGCCTCGCCGCAGTCGCGCGCCGGATCGTCCGACAAGTCGAGAAGCGACCGGATTTCCTCGATCGTGAAGCCCAGCTCGCGTGAATGGCGCACAAAGCTCAGCCGCGACCGGTGCGCCGGGCCATAGCTGCGATAATTGGCCGCGGTGCGGGCGGGCGCGGGGAGCAGGCCGATGCGCTCATAATAGCGGATGGTTTCGATATTTGCGCCGGTGGCACGCGACAATTCGCCGATCTTCATCGCTTGACCCTGTAGTTGCTACAGGGTGCATATAGGACGCCGACTCGAAGATAACAGGAGATTTCGGCGATGGCCGATCGATGCTGTGCCGGCAAAAGCGGCAAGACCGCGCTGAACAACCCCAAATGGCGTCGCGTCCTGTGGTTCGCGCTGCTGGTCAATGCCGCCATGTTCTGCGTCGAGATCGTCGCGGGCGTCGCGGCGGATTCGCGTGCGCTTCAGGCCGACGCGCTCGATTTCCTCGGCGACAGCGCCAATTATGCGATCAGCCTGGGCGTGGCGGGTATGGCGCTTGCCTTGCTGAAGGCGGCAACGATGCTCGCCTTCGGGCTTTGGGTTTTCGGATCGGCGGTCTGGGGCTTCCTTGCCGGCTCGGCGCCACATGCCGAGACGATGGGACTGATCGGCGCATTGGCGCTCGCCGCCAACGTCGCGGTCGCCCTGATGCTCTATCGCTATCGGACGGGCGATGCCAATATGCGCTCTGTATGGATCTGTTCGCGAAACGATGCGATCGGTAACCTTGCCGTGATGGGCGCGGCGCTCGGCGTATTCGGCACCGGGCGCAATTGGCCCGACCTCGCCGTCGCGGTGATCATGGCCGGGCTCGCGATCTGGGGCAGCCTTGAGGTGTTCCGGCAGGCGCGGGGCGAACTTGCGGCCGGCACCTGAACCTCCGGCCGGTCGTCCTCCGCACGGATCATCCTGTATCCGGCACAAGCCCGCGCTGCCCGCTTGTAATTATTGCCTCCCCGGACATGTTGCATCGCAACAAGATTATGTGAATTCAGGGAGTCTCCCATCCCATGACCAAGATCGACCTGGCGCTCCAGGGCGCACCCGTCCGGACGCCGATTGCGAAAGCGGCGCGCCGCGATGCCAAGATATGGCTCTGCCTCGGCCTGATGGGGTTGGACGCGGTAGCGCTGATGGCGGGTTTTGCGGTGACGCTGATCATCGAAGCGCCGCGGAGCATTTCGGAGAGTTTGCTGACGGCGCTGCTCGGCGCGCTGCTCGTTCACGCGGCGATCGCCTTTCAGAATCAGGCCTATAACCCGCGCTGCCTGACCAAGCCGCTCAAGAGCTGCCGTCAGACGATGCTCTCGTTCGCGACGACCTTGCTCGTCTTCCTCCTCGCCGCCTTCTCGCTGCGCGTGACCGGCGACGTCCCGCGCTTCGCGCTCGGCATGGGCATGGTGACCGCGCTGATACTGCTTGTCGCGCAGCGGTTGCTCGTCTGCCATGTCGTGCGCCGCGTTTTCGGCGAGATGACGGCCGAACTGGTGATCGTCGACGGCGCGAACCTGCCGCCATCCTATCTGAAGCGCGATATCATCGACGCGCGCGCGTCGGGGCTTCGCACCGATCTCGACGACCCGTACATGCTCGACCGGCTCGGTACGGTGTTGCAGGATTACGACCGGGTGACGATCGTTTGCGCGCCCGAGCGGAAGGTCGAATGGGCCCGCGCGCTGAAGGGCGTGAACATCCTTGGCGAGATCGTGATGCCCGAGATCGCCGAACTGGGGCCACTCACCACGCGGCAATCGGGCGGGGTGACGACGCTGGTGGTATCGTGGGGCCCGCTCAACCGCGCCAACCGGGTCAAGAAACGCGCGCTCGATCTCGCGGTGACGATCCCGGCGCTCTTCGTGCTGGCGCCCTTTCTGATGCTGGTCGCGATCGCGATCAAACTCGATTCGCCGGGACCGGTGTTTTTCCGGCAGGAGCGGATGGGGCGCGGCAATCGCATTTTCCGGATCCTCAAATTCCGCAGCATGCGCGTCGAGGCGACCGATGCGAACGGCGCGCGCTCGGCGAGCCGCGACGACGACCGGATCACGCGCGTCGGCAAATTCATCCGGGCGACGAGCATCGACGAACTTCCGCAGCTGATCAACGTGCTCTCGGGCGAGATGAGCCTCGTCGGGCCGCGCCCACACGCGCTGGGCTCGACAGCGGGGAACGAGCTGTTCTGGCGCGTCGACCGGCAATATTGGCATCGCCACGCGCTCAAGCCGGGCATCACCGGGCTCGCCCAGATCCGCGGTTTTCGCGGTGCGACCAACACAAAACGCGATATCGTCAACCGGCTGGGCGCCGACCTTGAATATCAGCATGGCTGGTCGCTGCTGCGCGACGTTTCGATTCTGGTGCGCACGGCGCAGGTGCTGATCCACCGCAACGCCTATTGAGGCGCTGAACCCTCAGCCGTCGACGATCTGCGGCGCGGTGCCGGCAAGCGCGGTTTCGAAAGCCTCGGCGCGGCCGGTCGCGCGCATCAGTCCTGCATAATCCCCGGTCCATTGATCGGCGAAGCCCGCGACCTTGCCATAGCTGTTGTCGAGCAGCACATGCGGGATGTCGAGCAACAGCGAGAGGATATGCGCGTGGAGCCGGTCGGTGACGACCAGCTCGCCGGTGGAGAGCATCGCGAGCCCGCGCCCGAGCCGCCATTCGGCCAGGCGCTGTTGCCGCGCGGCGCGCTGCGCCACCGGATCGCGGTTGAAGAGCCGGCCGAGCCCCAGCGACAGGCGCAGGCGGCGCTTTTGCGCGGCATCTTCTTCAAGCCAGTCGTCGGCGACTACCCCGGCGGGGAGCGCATCGGCGCTGCCGGGTGCTCGCTCATGATCGGTGCGGAGCAGCGCGAAGACCGGCACGATGGCGGGACTCCGCTGCTGGCGGCCCAGCATCAGCGCGGCATCGGGGCAGAGCCGGATCGCGCAATCGAAATGCCGCTCGGCAAAGGCGAGCGAGCGGGCGTCGCGGACCAGCAGCGTGAACTGGCCGTGATCGCGGATCGCTTCGGCCATCTCGGCCGCGGCGGCGGGGTCGGCATAGTGGATCGACTGCGGCATCTGCACGATCGGACGGCCGCGGTGCGTGCGAAGAAGGTGCAGACGAAACGCTTCATGCTTCGGCCACAACGTCCCCATATTGCCGCCGCCGTGGATCAGGATCGGACCGTCGCCGATCGCTTCCCGGCAGGCTTCGTCGTCGAAATCGGCGATCGCCGAATAATAGGCGGGCAGGCGGTTCCGCTTGCGCAGATAGGCCATCTCGCCAAGCCAGATCGCCGAATCGCCGACGTTGGAATGATCGGGAAAGTCGACGAGGGCCAGCCGATCCGCCGGCAGCACGGCATCGAGCACGCGGGCAAAATGGTCGGCGAGTTCGCCGACAAGCAGGTCGGCGCTTTTCATGGTCATATCGGGCTCTTTCTGAGCTGTCTGGAGAGGGAGAGGAGGCGGCCGCGCCATGTTCCGGAGATGGCGAGCAACGCGATACCGTAAAAGAGCGCCCCGACAGCCGTGAGCAGCAGCAAGGCCTGCCATCCCGCGAGATGGTCGCCCAGCAGCCGCAGAGCGACCGCGAGCGCGACGCCCATCAGCGAGGAGGCGACGAGCGGCGGGCCAACCGCGCGCAGGCTGTCGATCGGCCGGATGCCCGAGGCGCGGCGGAGCAGCCAGATCTGCATCGGCAGGGTGAGATAGGCACGCCCGACATAGGAAACGGCCACCGCGAAGAGGCCGAAGGGCAGCGCCGCGAGCGTCAGCGCGACGCCGAGCACGAGCTGCGTCGTCGAAAGCGAGATCAGGCTGCGCGATGCGCCGAGCACGCTCAGCGAGGGCGAAGCGAAGAAGTTGAGCGTGAAGGGCACCGCCATGAAGGCGAAAATCTGGGCGAGCTGACCCGCCTCGGCCCATTTGGCGCCGAACACGGTCGGGATCGCGATCGGGGCGAGCGCGCCGAAACCGACCAGCGCCGGAAAGGACAGCGCCGAAGCGCGCGAAATCATCCAGCGATAGGCACGGCGCAGTTCGGCAGGATCGTCCTTGACGCGGGCGAGCGTCTGGACCGCGACCTGCGTGAAAGGCTGGATCGCGCCGCGGCCGATTAGCTCGACGGTCCGCCAGGCGGTGCGATAAATGCCGACGGCGGCGAGCCCGATCCCGGCGCCGATCGCCATTTCCTGCACGCGGACGGTGGCGAGAAAGGCGAGCTGGACATAGATCAGGCTGGCGTTGAGCATCAGATTGCCGCGCAATATGACCCAGTCGAACTGCCAGCCGGGTTTCCAGTCATAGGAAGCGCGCGACAGGATGAGCCCGACGATCTCGGTGACGAGACGCTGGATCACGAGGCTCCACAGGCCGAGCCCGGCGAAAGCGGCGACCACGGCGGCGGTCCCGCCGATCAGTCCGCCGACGACCGAGCGCAGTGCGGTGGTGCGGTGCCCGAACTCGCGCAGGCGCAGCGCCATATGCGTCGCGCCGAACGAGGATATCGGCAGCGTCAGGCTCATCACCGCGAGCGGCAGCGCGATATCCGGCGCACCCATCCAATTGGCGATGGGCTGGGCCAGCGCCATGATCAGCAGGGCGGAGAGGAAGGAAAAGGCCTGCTGCGAGCGATAGATGGTGTCGAGGAAGGCCGGCGTGATGTCCTTCTTGCGCGCGATCGTCTGGACGAGGCCGGCGGTCGCGATGATGCGGAACGCCTCCGCCGTCACCGCCATCACTGCGAAGGCGCCGATGTCCGCTTGGGTCAGCAGGCGCGCGAGGATGACGAAAACGACGAAGGAGAAGATCTGGTCGGAGAGGAAACGCGTCACCGTCCAGCCGATCGAACTGCGGCTGCGTGCGCGTAACCCCGCGTCGAAGCGGGTGGGGAGGTCAGCGCTCAAGCAGGCGCCTCGCTTTCAGCATCCGCATGCGTGCGCGCTCGATATGGCGCCAGAGTCTTTGTCTTGCCGAATGGTAGAGCGGGTCGTTCTTCGGAACGAAGCGCGAATTGCCGATGTCCGAGACGATCGCCGCCTCGAGGATCGGCGCCGGATAGAGCGCGAGATTAGGCAGGCCGTGCGCCCACGACCGGTCCATCTCGTCATCGATCGGGCGGCGGACGGTGCGGCAATGCTCGACAAGCCGCCGCGCGCCCGGGAGCGTGATCGCATAGCCCTGGGTGCCGTAAGCGAGTCCGACCAGCTCGACCACCGCGCGCGAATGCTGGAGGAAGTCGCGCTTGACCACGCGCTGCCACGTCGGCCGCTTGGCATAGAGCCGCAGATAATCGATGCCCTCGGCATGGAGATCGGTGCGCGCGAGCGGCTCGAGATAGGCCCAGTCGACGACCGTATCG
This sequence comes from Sphingopyxis sp. SE2, assembly GCF_032227185.1. Classification (NCBI taxonomy): domain Bacteria; kingdom Pseudomonadati; phylum Pseudomonadota; class Alphaproteobacteria; order Sphingomonadales; family Sphingopyxidaceae; genus Sphingopyxis; species Sphingopyxis sp. SE2. The sequence continues at coordinate 185,744 of NZ_JAPMXW010000001.1, forward strand.
TCCTCGAGGATGATCGACTGGCGCACGCCGCGGTCGACCATGTCCTGCCAGATCGAGAAATGGCTCGCATAGCAGCCGATCTCGCCCTTGCTCATCGCGCGGCCCTTGTTGCGGCGGATCGCGGCGTCGTCGACCGTCATCCCCGCCGCAGGGCCGGTGCACGCGTCGAAGAAACGCCAAGCGAGCGACGTGTCCGCGGCGCGCGCGGCGAAGGCGGCCCGCCGAGCCTCGGCGGATTCGAGCGACACCACCAATATTTCGGCAGCCTCGCCCGATTCGGGCAGGAATTCACCCACGGATATACGTCTCCTATTCACCGCCGCTGCGGGGTCTGCGCGGTGCAGAACGGGCGACCAGCCCGACGCGATCCTTGGTAGCGGGCAATTATTTGAGAGCGAAGGCACCCCGGCTCCGGTCGTCCGGTCAACGGGGCGGCTCGTCTTCGCAGGTGCAGCATAAGGTTGACCCGGACCGGGCGAGAGGCCGATTGGATCGATGCGGGGGCACTTAAACAGGCGAATCCATGTTTGAAGTCGCAGTCGTCATACCTGTCTGGAATGGGGAAGCGGTGCTCGGCCGCTGTCTCGAAGCGCTCGCGCACCAAACCTTGCCGCGCGAGGCTTATCAGATCATCGTCGTCGACAATGGGTCGAACGATGCCACGCGCGAAATCGCGCGGAGCTACGCCGGCGTCGAGCTGCTCGAAGAGGCGCGGCCCGGCTCCTATGTCGCGCGTAACCGCGGGATCGAACGCGTGCGGGCGCCGGTTACCGCCTTTACCGATGCCGATTGCGAGCCCGCGCCCGACTGGCTGGAACAGGTGGTGCGCGCTGCCGCCGCTAACCCGGGTTTCGGCGTGCTCGCGGGCAAGATCGAGCTGTTCGACGAAATCGCGCCCGAGCGCGAGGTGTTCGGCGATTATGAGCGGCTTTTCAGCTTTCCGCAGGCGCACGCGTCGCGCGGCAATTGCGCGACCGCCAATTGGGCGAGCGAGACGGCGCTGCTGAAGGAGCTTGGCGGGTTCGATGCGGCTTTGAAATCGGGCGGCGACCGCCAGATGGCGCTGCGCATCCGGGGCGCCGGCCGGCCGCTCATTTATGTGCCGGCGATGACCGTCCGCCATCCGGTGCGCGCGAGCCGCGCCGAGCTGGTGCGCAAGCGCCAGCGACTGAGCGGCGGACGCTGGGACCGCACCGTGGGTCGCCCGCGCCTCGTCCATGTGCTCGGCATCACCGCTGTCGATACGGTGCGGCGATTGCGCCGGGCGGCGATCACACGCGAGCTGTCGTTGCGGCGACGGCTGGCGGTGATGCTGCTGACGTTGCAGCTCGCCGGGGTGGCGGTGGGCGAGTTCCTCAATCTGGCGGGGGGACGAAAGGCAGCACGCGACTGATGACAAATTCCCGACCCGCTCCGCGCTTTTCCGTGGTGATGCCGCTCTATAACAAGGCCGCGCATGTCCGCGCGGCGATCGAGAGCGCGCTCGCGCAGAGCTATCCGGCGCACGAGATACTCGTGATCGATAATGGCTCGACCGACGGCGGCCGCGAACTGGCGGCCGCGGTCGGCGACGATCGAATCACGCTGCTCGACCTCGCGACACCGGGACCGGGCGGCTATGCGGGGCGCAATGTCGGCATTCGCGCCGCGAACGGCGACTGGATCGCCTTCCTCGATGCCGACGACCTGTGGCAGCCCGATCATCTTGCGGTGCTCGCCGAAGGCATCGCCGCCGACGCCGATGTGCGCGCGGCGGCCACGCGGTTCGACCATGTGTTCGAAGATCGCGTGCAGCCGCAGCGGATCGCGCCTAAGTTGGATCGCGCGCGGAGCCTGGACTTCGCGGACTTCCTTGAAGCATGGCTCGCGGTGCGCGAATGCCCGATGTGGACCGGCGCGATCGCGATCCGCCGCGACACGTTGTTCGAGGCGGGGCTGTTTCCCGAAGGGCGCGCGGTGCGCGGGGGCGACAAGGATTTGTGGCTGCGCGTGCTCGCCAAGGGCGCGCTGCGCTATGATCCGCGGATCACCGCGCGCTTTCACCGCGACAGCGACAACAAGGTCAGCAAGTCGACCACGACGCTCGACCTGCCCTGTCTGGTCGAGACGGCGCGGGCGATGCTTGCCGACGCGACGCCGCGCGAAGCCGCCTTGCTGCGGCGGCTCGTCAATCAGGAAATCGCGCATTATGCGCGCTATGCGATGAAATATCCGGGCCGGACGGCGATCCGGGTCGGCGATGTCTATCTGCCCGAGGGGACGGGCACCGCGGCGCTCCTGCTCGCCGCGAAGCTTATCCCAGCGTCGCTCCGGCAGTCGGGCCATGCCCTGCGCAACCGGCTGCGCGCCCGCGCGTGAAACCGGTCCGCGCCTTCGGTTCCCTGCTGGCGGGCGGGGGGATCGTCGCTGCGTGGCTTTCGCTCGCCGGCGGATGGGTGCCGGCGCTCGACCTGCTCGCCTCCTTCCTCCCCTTCTTCGGCGTGGCGGTCTTGCTGGGGCTGTTGTTCGCCCGGTGGCGACCGGGCCTTACGATCGCGGCGGCCCTGCTGGCGCTGGTCCCGTTCGCGATCGGCGTTGCGCCCGAATGGCTGCGTTCGATTCCCGCCGCGCCTTCGGACGCGCCGCGGGTTCTTGTGCTGACGCACAATGTCTGGGCGGGCAACTCCGACCCCGCCGACACCGCGCAGACGATCATCGATGCGAAGCCCGACGTGGTGATGCTGCAAGAGGTGAACGGCAGCTTCCGGCCGATGCTTGCGGCGCTGAGCCAGCATTTCGCCCATGCGACCCGGTGCCCGCGCGGCTGCGACCTCGCCATATTCTCGCGCTGGCCGATCGCCGATGGCGATTATTTTCTGAAGGACGCGACCGGCCGCAAATTCGGCCCCGCGTTGCTCTGGGCGCGGATCGTGCCACCCGCGGGAGAAGCGTTCATGGTCGCGACGCTCCACTATCCCCGGCCGACGTCAAGCGACCAGGCGGTGCGCAGGCGCGACGTGGCGCATGCGTTGGCGCGGATCGATCGCGATGCCTTGATCGTTGCAGGCGACATGAACCTGACCCCTTGGGCCGCGGCGATGCGCGAGCAGGACCGCGCGCTTGCTCCGCTCACCCGCATGACGCGTGCGCCCAGCTGGCCGCGTGCGCTTCCCGTGCTGCCGATCGATCATCTTTATGCCGGGCCCGATTGGGGGCTGGTGTCCACGCGGCAATTGCCCGCGACGGGGTCGGACCATCGGCCGATTCTCGTGACGTTGGCGCGCCGATGAAACGCGTCTTTTCCCTCGCGCTGCTCGGCAGCTGCGGCCTCGCCGTGCCCGCGCTGGCGCAGCAATCGGACGCGACCGACGGGCTCGGTTCGGTGTCGAGCGAAAACAGCTTCGGACGCGACCGCAACATCAGCGTGCTCGAACGCCGTCGGCCCGATTATACGGCGGAGCCGATCCGTGTCGGCTCGCTCGAACTGATGCCGCGCATCGCGGTCGGCGCCGGCTACGACGACAATCTCTATGCGCAGCCCGATGACGAGATCGGCGACGCCTATCTACGCATCCGCCCGCGCATCTCGCTGGTGCGGCCGTCGCCCGACCTCAAGCTGTCGCTCGAAGGCGAAGTCGATCTGCTCCGCTACGCCGACCGGTCCAGCGAAAATGCCACCCAATATGCGGTGAACGCGGGCGCGGCCTGGACGATCAGCAAGTCGGACACGCTCGACATCACGCTGCGCAATGGGCGTTACAGCCAGGAACGCGTCTCGCCCGACAGCCCGACGCAGGCGTCGCGGCCGATCCGCTTCACTCTGAACGGGGGCACCGCGACCTATACGCACGTCTTCAACCGGCTGCGCGTGCGTGGCGTGATCGATGTCGAGAACCGCAATTACAGCGACAGCGTGACGCCGGGCGGCGATCCGATCGATCAGGATTTCCGCGATCACACCAGCTATACCGGCACCGCGATCGGCGAATATGCGTTGAGCCCCAGCGTCGCGCTGTTCGTCGCGGGATCGCTCGGCAAGCGCGACTATCGCGAACGCAGCGGCCCGGTTCCGGCGCGCGATTCGACCGGCTTCGACCTTGCCGCCGGGGCGAGCTTTGAACTGGGGCGCAAGGCGCGCGGATCGCTTCGCCTCGGCTATCTCCATCAGGATTACAAGGCGGCCGAGTTCGAGGATGTCTCGGGCTTCCTCGTGCGCGGCGAACTCGCCTATTTCCTGACCCCGCTGGTGACGATCACCGGCACCGTCGACCGCGGCATCAAGGAAACCGGCGTCAACGGCGCTACGGGCTATCTCGCTACCAACATGACGCTGCGCGCCGATTACGAGCTGCTGCGCAACCTGATCATCAGCGCGGGCGGCGAGCTGGAAAAGCGCGATTTCAACAATATCGACCGGCAGGACGAGCGCTGGACCTGGCGCGCCAACGCCTCCTATCTGGTGAGCAAGCGGCTGGCGCTGCGGTTCGACGTGCAGCGGCGTACCCAGTCGAGCTGGGGCTTCAACGCCGGCCGCGAATTCACCGATAACCGCGTCTCGGTCGGGGTGACCTTCTCGGGTTTGTAGGCCCGATCAGCGGTGCTTCGTCCGCGACCCGTGGAACGCGCCTTCGCATGCGGCGAGCAGCTCGGGCGGGGCGAGGCGGTTGATATAGCCCGCCGATCCCTGATCCGAGAGCAGTTTTGCCGGAATACCGCCGACCACGCCGCGCTCGGGCACGTCCTTCGTCACGACCGCATTGGCGCCGATCGCCGCCTCCGCGCCCACGGCGATGCCGCCGATGACCTTGGCGCCCGACCCCAGAAAGCTGCGGTCGCCGATCACCGGGGCGCCGCGCCGGCCGCCGCGGTTCATATAGCCGAGCACGACGCCGTGGGTGATGTTGACATTGCTGCCGAGCACCGCGTCGCCGTGAAAATAGAAGCCGCCGAAACGGTTGAGGAACAGCCCCGGCCCGATTTCCATATATTCGGGGATCGCAAAACCATATTTGTAGCGCGCGCGCAGCAGCAGCCACTTGGCGAGTGGATAGAGACCGAAAGCCTTGGCGGGCTTCAGCTTGAGCCAACCGGTCGTGCGCATCAGCACGGTGTATTTATATCCGGGAGTGAAGGCATAATGCCGCGCGAAGGCGCCGAAGCCGGTGCGGCCGGCATAGCGATAGAGGTCAGCGGCGAGCAGCGCCTTGAGCTTCGCGAAGCTCACCGGGCAGCCGCGCAGATGCGGCTTGCCAGTCTCCTCGGAAACGGGCTCGTCGAACGCCGGAGCGGGGGCGAGCGATGCGCTGGCCATGTCCATCAGAAATAACGCTCGCCGAAACGGATCGTGTCGCCCGGAAGCACCGGGAAATCGGCGGTCATCTCATATTCGCGCTCGCCGGCTTCGCCCGCGCGTTTCAGGAAGACGCGCTTTTCGTTGGCGCGATAGGTGAAACCGTCGGCCTTGGCGACGGCACCGCGGATGGTGAGGCCCTGCGTATAGGGATATTCGCCCGGCTTGTTGACTTCGCCGAGCACATAGACGGGCCGGAAGCTCGCGACCTGGACCGAGACCTTGGGCTCGAGCAGATAGCCGTCGCCGAGCTTCGCTTCGATCGTCTTCGACAGCTCGTCGGTCTGCAGCCCGGCCGCCTTGACCTCGCCGATCAGCGGGAAGGCGATCGTGCCGGCGGGGGAGACTTCGAAGTCGCCGGTGAGCGTCTCTTCGCCATAGGTTGCAATCTTGACCTTGTCGCCGGGCGAGAGACTGAACGCCTCGGCGGGCGGCGGTGCGGCGCCGCTGCCGGCGAGCGGCGACTGCCCGGCGCACGCGCCGAGCATTGCGAGCGTGCCTGCCAAGGCGATCTGCTTAAGCCATTTCATGAAACCACTCCCGGACTTGATGCTGCAATGTCTTTGAATTCGGTCCCCGTGCGGAATCCGGCGAGCGCCGCCTCGATCCGGGCCCAATAATTCGCCGCGGCCTGTTCGACGCCATAGGCAAGCGAACGGGTGCGCGCGCGCGCGCCGCATTCGCTGCGGTGCGGCTCGGCGAGCACCCGGCGCAAGGCGGCGGCGAAGGCTGGCACATCATCGGTCGGCACCAACGCGCCGGCATCGACATCGATCCCGCCGCCGATCGTCTCGCGCGGCCGGTCGGCCAGAATCTCGGATGGGCCGGAGGCGCAATTGGTCGCGACGACGGGCACGCCGCACGCCATCGCCTCGACCAGCCCGTTCGGGAAACCCTCGGCGTTCGAGGGCATCGCATAGGCCTGCGCGCGGGACACCACCGCGAAAGGGTTGGCGACGAAGCCCGGCATGTCGACCCGGTCCGCGATACCGAGCGACGCGGCGAGCGCCTCCAGCGCGCCGCGCTCGGGTCCTTCGCCCAGGACGACGAGGCGCTCCGGCGGCGCGGCCTGGGCATAGGCGCGCAGCAAGAGCGGAAAATTCTTGTTCGGCATGAGCCGCCCGGCCGAGACGATATAGGGATCGGCAGGCACGAAGGCGGGCGGTTCGGCGGCCAGTTCGGCGATGCGGCGATGGTCGACCGGATTGGCGATCGCCGACATGCGGCTGCGCGCGACGCCGAAATTGGCGGCAAGATCGTCGACGACGCCTTCGGACACGGCGATGACATGCGCGGCGCGCGGATAGACGAGGCGAACCATCGCCTTGGCGGCAACGGCACTGCCAAGATGGGCGCTGGTGTTCACCCGTTCGCTGATCAGCCACGGCCGGCGGCGTCCCGCCATCGCCCAGGCGTTGGCGATATTGGCGCGGGTCAAAAAGCTGAGCGCCGCATCGGGCTTGAGCCGTCCGGCGAGCGCGCGCAGCCCGGTCAGGCTCGGCAGCAATTTATGCCGCGCGTCGAGCTGATGGGCCGCGACCCATTCGGGGATGTCATAGGCGCGCGGTTCGTCGTCGAGCAGCGCGAGATGGATGTCGTAGCGCGCGCGCCACGGCTCCGACCCGCCGAGCAGGGTCGCCAGCACGCGCTCGGCGCCGCCGCCCGCAAGCGAGTTGATCGCGAACAATATCCGCTTTCGGTGCAGCATGATTCCTCGTTGAAGCTGGTGCGGAATGCGCCTTGGAAGAACCCTTACCACGCCGAATTGTTGCAGTGCACACAGGCGCGCCCGCTTCATCGCCCGCGGGGGGCATTTGGCCGATTCGAGCGGGTTTCGCGCCGGGATGGGTCTATTACCGGCGACACCGATGAACGTTTGCGGAGATATGTAATGGACATTCGGCGCGTCGAGTGTCTGGACGGCTTGCGCGGCGTTGCGGCGCTCTGGGTGCTGCTCGGACACATGATGATCCTCACCGGTTTTCGGCTGCCGCTGATGAGCAAGCCCGACCTGGGCGTCGACCTGTTCATCCTGCTCTCGGGCTTTTTGATGATGTTTCAGTACCGGCTGCGCGCGGGAAGCGAGGATTGGACCGCGCCCGGCACCTGGGCCGCTTTCTGGACGCGGCGCTTTTTCCGGTTGGCGCCGCTTTTCTATGTGACGCTTGCCGCCGCGCTGATTGCAGGACCGGCGATCTATGAGGGCCGCGTCGCGATCGACAGCTTCCTCGGCCAGTCGCTGCAGCCGTCCGAACGCTATCTCGACGGTAGTCTCACGAACATCGCGCTGCATCTGAGCTTCCTGTTCGGATTGCTGCCCGACTATGCCTTCCGCACCCCGCTGCCCGACTGGAGCCTCGGGCTCGAGATGCAATTCTACCTGCTTTTTCCTTTCCTCATACTGCTCGGACGGCGGTTCGGCTGGATCGCGTCGGCGTTCGTCGCGGCCGGCGGCGGGGTGGTCATCGCGCTGCTCGCCGGGGCGGCGGGCCTCGACTATCCGATGCCGTCCTTCCTGCCATTGAAGCTCCAGCTTTTCCTCGCCGGCATGCTGCTCGCCGCCGGTGCGGGCGAAAGCTCTGCGCGGCTTTGGATGCGCCTCGGCGCGGCGATGCTGCTCGCCGCGATCCCGATCGGCGGCGATCAGGATCTGCTCCATTTCGCGGTCCGCGAACTGCTCGTCTTCGGCTTTTTCGCGCTGGTGCACCTGCGTTCGCTCGGCGTCATCGACTGGATTTCGCGGCTCTTCGGTAGCCGGCCCTTCTACTGGCTGGGCGAGCTTTCCTATGGCACCTATCTGATCCACCTCCTGATTCTGCAGCCCGTCGCGGCGGCGGTGATCGGACGGTTCGGCACCGGACTCGGCGCGGTCGAGCGCTTCATCCTGACCGGCGCGATCGTTGTGCCGGCGACCTATTTCCTTGCCTTTGTGACCTACAGGCTGGTCGAGCTGCCGGGGCAGCGGCTCGGGAAGGCGGTCATCAAACGAGCCGTCGGACGCGGTACGCCGCGCGCACATCAGACCGTTCCCGAAAGGATCGCCGCGCCGTGACGGCCGATTCGCCCTGCTATCCCGATACCAATGGAGATTATCCGATGGACCGACGCGCATTGCTGACGGCGATTGCCGGCGCCGCCGCCGCCGGTGCCTGCACGCGGCGCGACGACGATGGCGCCGGGACCGACCGCGCCGGCCGCCCGACGCTGGCGATCGATTCCGAAGGGCCGGGGCGCTGGCGCATCCGCAGCTGGCAATGGCGCGCGAACGCGTGGCGGCCGCGGATCGCGCGGGCGCGACGGGCCGGCGGCAAGATCGAAATAGACGGCGCGATCGATGCGGCCGACCGCGCCGAAGTGATCGCTCGGCTTCGCGCCTAAGCGTCCTAACCTCTCGCCGGCCCCGGGGTGGTGGAGGGGCGTGGGACCGGTCGGCGCGGCGCAAGCGCATCACGGTAGATTTCGAGCGTTTCCGCCGCCGCCCTGTCCCAGCTGAAACGCGCGCGAACAGCGTCGCGATCGACCTGGAAGTCGGCGCAATCGGCGTTTAGCCGCGCGATAAGTTCAGCGACGTCGCCGACCGCGAAATAATTCACGGGATCGAGCCCGATGTCGAGATTGGCCGGAATGTCGCTGAGCAGCATTCGCGCGCCGCAACTCGCCGCCTCCAGCGCCGCGATCGGCAGACCCTCGTGATAGGAGGGCATCACGAAGAGGGCACAATGCTCGTATAGGCATTTCAGCGTCGCGCGCGACTGGACGCCCGCAAAGATCACGCGGTCGCTCGCGCGTTCGAGGAGTTCGCGGGCATATTCGCTTTCGTGATCGGCCGAGCCTGCGATCACCAGCTTGGCGGTGCAGTCGGACCGTTCATAGGCGTCGATCAGATCGTGCAGGCCCTTTTCGGGGACAAGCCGCGCGACCGCGAGGAGGAAGTCGCCGTCGTCGATTCCCAGCCGCTCGAATATCAGCGCGGGATCGGCATCGCCGGGCAGGTCGGACGTGCCGTTGGGGATATAGGCGACCCTTTGTGCGCGCTGCGGGAAACTCTTGCGCAATTGCGCGGCGAGCGAGGGGGAAACGGCGATGACCCGGTCGGCGAAGTTCAGCGCCAGCCATTCGCCGGCGCGCAGCGCGCCGCGCGCGAGCGGGCCCCATTTGGCGCGGTGATAATCGGTGCCGTGGTGCGTCACGACGACCTTCAGGCCGAGCAGCCGCGCGACGGGCGCCAGCAGGCCGGGACCGATCGCATGGATATGGACGAGCCCGGCGCCACGCTTGCGCGCCGACAGCACGGCGAGAAAGGTCGACACGATCGCTTCGAAATGCTGCGAGCGCGGGCAGGGGATGCCGACGATCTCGACCCCGCGATGCTCGCTTGCGGGCTCGGGCAGATATGGCGCGCGGCCGAGCACGACCGAGCGGTGGCCGGGCCACAGCGCCTTGATCCGCGGCAGCAGTTCCTCGCAATGGCTTTCGATCCCGCCCATAACATGCGGGAAGCCGCGCAGGCCCGTCACGCAGATGGTGGGCGACCCCGACCGGTCGCCGGAAGACATGTTCGTCCGTTGCAGCATCATAAAACTCCAAAAGCGCCCCGCCGGATTTCCCGGCTCAGGCCACCGCTGCCATCGGCCCTCTTCCACCATTTTCTATTTCATTGAGATACCAGTCGACGAACCGCTCGATCCCGCGGGAAAGCGGCACCTTCGGGCTGTATCCGGTAAGCGCGTTGATCGCCGAGATGTCGGCATAGGTCGCGGTCACATCGCCGGGCTGCATCGGCCGCATCAGCTTGACCGCCGGCCGGCCGAGCGCACGCTCGAGCATCGCGATCATGTCCATCAGCCCGACCGGATTGCAGTCGCCGATGTTGAGCAAACGATGTTCGCCGCCGACCGGCGGCCTGTCGAGTACCCCGACGACACCATCGACGATATCGTCGATATAGGTGAAGTCGCGCGCCATCCGGCCCTCGCCGAACACCTCGATCGGCTGGCCGAGCAATATCTTCTGCGCGAATCCGTAATAGGCCATGTCGGGCCGACCCCACGGGCCATAGACGGTGAAGAAGCGCAGCCCGCTGAGCGGCAGTTTGTAGAGCGTGGCATAGCTCTGGCTCATCAATTCGCAGCTGCGCTTGGTTGCGGCATATAGCGAGACGGGCGCGGTGCAGGGTTCGTCCTCGCGGAAACCCGCGTCGCCGATCGGACGGTCGCCATAGACCGAACTCGACGAGGCGTAGACGAGATGCTCGATAGTGCCCGCGTGGCGCGCCGCTTCGAGCACCGCGAGATGCCCTTTGAGATTGCTGTGCTCATAGGCGAAGGGGTTTTCGAGGCTGTAGCGCACGCCCGCTTGCGCGGCGAGGTGGACGATGCGGCGAATGCCGTTCGCCTCGACCAGCTCGCTGACCAGCCCTGGGCTGGCGATGTCGCCGTCGATCAGCCGGAAACCCACATTGCCGGCCAGCCGCGCGGTGCGCGCTTTCTTCAGCGCGACGTCATAATAGTCGGTGAAGCTGTCGAGGCCGATCACGCGCTCACCGCGCGCGAGCAGCCGTTCGGACACCGCATGGCCGATGAAACCGGCGGCGCCGGTGACGAGAATGGGGCTGTCGTCAGTCACGCCGCGCGCCTTTCGCTCGAACCTTCGGCATCCTCATCGGGATTGCCCGGCCGCCCGATGCCGACATAGCGCAGGCCCGCCGCCTCCGCCTGTGCGGGGCGATAAATATTGCGCAGGTCGACGAGCAGCGGATCGGCCATCGCCGCCTTGAGGCGCGCGAGATCGAGCGCGCGGAAGGCATCCCATTCGGTGACGATCACCGTCGCCGCCGCGCCTTGCGCCGCGGCATAGGCGGAGGCGGCATAGTCGACATCGCTCAGCACGGTCCTGGCCGCGTCCATGCCCTCGGGGTCATAGGCGCGCACCTTGGCGCCGGCATCCTGCAGCGCCTGGATGATCGCGATCGAGGGCGCATCGCGCATGTCGTCGGTATTGGGTTTGAAGGTCAGACCGAGCACCGCGACGGTGCGGCCGCGAACCGGCCCGTCGATCGCCGCGAGGATCTTGCGGCCCATCGCGCGCTTGCGCTGCTCGTTGACCGCGACGGTCGCCTCGATCAGCCGCAGCGGCGCGTCGTGGTCCTGCGCCGTCTTCATCAGCGCGAGCGTGTCCTTGGGAAAGCAGGAGCCGCCGTAGCCTGGTCCCGCATTCAGGAATTTGCCGCCGATCCGGTTGTCGAGCCCGATGCCGCGCGCGACCTCCTGTACATCGGCGCCGACCTGTTCGCACAGATCCGCCATCTCGTTGATATAGGTGATCTTCATCGCGAGAAAGGCGTTCGCCGCATATTTGATCAGCTCGCTCGTGCGCCGCCGGGTGAAGACGATCGGCGCCTTGTTCAGCGACAGCGGGCGATAGACTTCTTCCATCGGCGCGCGGGCGCGTCCGTCCTCGATACCGATGACGACGCGGTCGGGGCGCTTGAAATCCTCGATCGCCGCGCCTTCGCGCAGGAATTCGGGGTTGGAGGCGACGGCGAACTCGGCCGCGGGATTGCATTCGCGGATGATCCGCTCGACCTCGTCGCCGGTGCCGACGGGGACAGTCGACTTGGTGACGATCACGGTGAAGCCGCTCAAGGCCCCGGCGATTTCGCGCGCCGCGCCATGGACGAAGGAAAGATCGGCGTGGCCATCGCCGCGGCGGCTCGGCGTGCCCACAGCGATGAACACGACGTCCGCGGCGCCAACGGCTTCGGAAAGCTCGGTGGTGAAGTCCAGATTGCCCGCTGCGACATTGCGCGCGACGAGGCTGTCGAGCCCGGGCTCATAGATGGGAATGCCGCCGGCGCGGAGCCGGGCGATCTTGTCCGCATCCTTGTCGACGCAGGTCACATGATGGCCGAAATCGGCAAAACACGCGCCCGAAACGAGCCCGACATAGCCGGACCCGATCATTACGATACGCATTACGCGTTGCTCCCTATTTATATGAAGGCGATTATGCTGCGCTTGCGAACAATCATCCCGGATAGCCCTCGCCCGTCAACTTGGCAGCTTTGAAAAGAGGCAATTCGGAGGCGAAGCGAATGCGCCCGCAATTCCGATTCAAAATGGGGCAGAATTAAAAAAGCGAGAGAAATTTAAGGAGATAACTCGCGACTTCGCGCAAACGAAGATCGAGCGCTTTGGATGCGATGCGACGAAACGTTTCGACTTGAACTTGCCACGCGTCGGCGCGGGACTAGAAGCTGGATACGATAAGCTGTGGGAAGGGCAGGATGCTGGAAGCGCAACGCGCGGCATTTTTCGCCGACCTGCCGGTGTCGCTGGCGGTTCGCCGCGACCGGTTGGGGCGAGCGATGCTGATGATCGAAGAAAATGCCGATGCGCTGTGCGCGGCGCTCGCTGCCGATCAGGCGAATCAGGATGTCGAGTCGGCGAGGCGCTCCGAAGTGGTCCCGGCATTGGCGGTGTTGCGCGCGGCGCGAAACAGCGTCGGGCAATGGATGCGCCTCGAAACCGATGGCCGGTTGCTTGCGCGGCTTTGGGGCGGCGGCGACTATGTCGAATATCTGCCGGTCGGCGTGATCGGAATATCGGCGCCTGCCTCGCTGGCATTGCTCCAGGTGGCGACTGTCCTCGCCGGGGCATTTGCCGCGGGCAATCGGATAATGCTGAAATTTGATACCGCCTCGCCGCGACTGGGCGACCTGATCGACCGGCTGGCTGCCGGCTTTTTCGATCCGCTCGAATTGGCTGTCGCTTCGGACGCGGCCTTTGCGGGGCGCGCATTCGATCTGCTCGTAACCAGCGAACAACAGGGCGACGGCATGATGATCGCGCGCTCGGGCAAGTCGCCGGTCATCTTCGGGCGCTCGGCCGATTTTGCGCGGGCTGCGGACAAGGTGATCGCGGACAAGCGCGTCCGGGGCGGACGGGTGCCGCTGGCGCCCGACTATCTGCTCGTGCCCGACGAGCGGGAAGAGGCGATCGCCGCCTGGCTGTGGCGCGCGGCGATGCAGCCGGCCGCGAACGAAGCGGCGCCGACCGCTGCCGAGCAGGCGCGATGGACGCGGCTGCTGGACGACGCGCGCGCGCGCGGAGGCGAAGTGATGACCGCACGCCCGCGGGGGACGGAAATGCCGCTCCACATCGTCCGCCATGCCAGCGAGGACATGCTGGTGATGCAGGAGGATGTCGAGGGGCCGATCCTGCCGTTGTGCAATTATGCCCGGATCGAGGACGCGATCGCCACGATCCACCGTCGCGCGCCGCCGCATGCCATATATTATTTCGGGCGTGACGGCGCCGAGCGCCGGCATGTGCTGGGGCGCACCCTGTCGTCGGCGATCACGATCGACGGGCGGGCGCTGTCTCCGGTTACGGCGGGCGCGGGCATGACGCTCAATATCGGCTCGGGGGAAGCAGGCTTTCGTCGGTTCAGTCGAACCCGGCGCGTCTGCCGCCCGCCTTTCTTCGGTCTCGCAACCCGGCTCGCGATCAAGGGCGGCGACGATCTTTCCGGGCCGGAACCCGCGCTGCACTGATCCCGGACACACTACGCCGCGCCGCATCGCGCTCGCTCTTACTCGCGCCGACCGCCTAACGCCGCCGCATGGCCGACATGCCCTCCCGCCGCGTTGCGAGCGCGGTTCAGATCGCCGCGAACGGCGAGCCTGTCTATGTCGTGCGCTCGGATGCCGCCTATCGCGACGTGCGCGCCCGCGATGTCGGCAACGGCCTGTTCGTGATTCGCGAACCGGTACGCAATGTGCGGATTTCCAACGTCAGGGTGGCAAGCGGTTATCGCGTCATCGAAAATACCGCGGCGCCCGGCGTGGAGGCCGCAGGCTGCGTTGGGCTGCACGTGCGCGGGGCGAAGGCGAGCGATCTCGAACGCAGCTTTGCGCGTATCCGCTATGACAGCCGCGATGGCGTGATCGAGGATGTGAGCGCGAGCGGCAGACTTACGACCGGTTCGACCGATCTTCCGGTCGGCATCGGATTCGCCGACACGGCGCATGATTTCCGGATCGAGCGCTGTTCGATGCGGGGGTTTCAGTGGAAACGCCGCGACTCGCAATATTGGAACGGCGACGGCTTCTCGACCGAGCGCGGCAATGCGCGGTTCCTGTTTCGGCAGTGCGCCGCCTGGGACAATAGCGACGGTGGGTTCGACCTGAAGTCGACCGAGACTTTGCTCGACGATTGCACCAGCGGCCGCAACGCGCGCAACTTCCGGCTCTGGTCGAGCATTCGCGCGACGCGGCTTATCAGTCTCGATCCGATCAAGATCGGCGGAATCGGCGACACCAACCATTTTTCTATCATGGCGCCGACAGGCGCGAACGAGCCGCTGGTCATCTATATCGAGCATCTGACGGTGAAGAGCGATCGCGGCTGGCCGATCTTCGACGTTCATAACGGACCCGCCAGGATTATCATCGGCTCGCACGATATCCAGGTGCCGCGCGGAACGCAGCTGGTCCGCTCGCGAGGCGGGGGTTCGGTGCCGGGCGGGGTATCCTTCAAGGGCGAGCCGCCGAAGCTTTGAAATAGCCCCGACGCACTTTGGACACGCTTCGACGCCGGGCTCTTGCTGCAATGCAGCGTAAAGGCGCAAACCGCGCCCGTCAGCACGTGGCGATCGTGTCTGGCAAGCCGAATACTGGTTTTTTGGGGGGGAACCCAGTGACCAGAAAAGGGTGGAAAAATGCGAAAGATACGCAAGGCCGTGTTCCCCATTGGCGGCCTTGGAACCCGGTTTCTTCCGGCGACCAAATCCATGCCAAAGGAAATGCTGCCGGTCGTCGACCGGCCGCTCATTCAATATGCCGTCGACGAGGCGCGCGAGGCGGGCATCGAACAGTTCATCTTCGTCACCAGCCGCGGCAAGAGCCTGATCGAGGATCATTTCGATCACGCCTTCGAGCTTGAGGAAGCGATGGCGCGGCGCGGCAAATCGCTTTCCGCGCTCGACGGCACCCGCCCCTCGCCGGGCGATATTACCATCGTGCGGCAGCAAGAGCCGCTCGGGCTCGGCCACGCCGTCTGGTGCGCGCGTCGCCTTGTCGGTGACGAGCCCTTCGCCGTGTTGCTGCCCGACGATTTGATGGTCGGCGAGCCCGGCTGTCTCAAGCAGATGGTCGAAGCCTATAACGACCTTGGTGGCAATCTGATCTGCACCGAGGAAGTGGCGGCAGACCAGACGCATAAATATGGCATCGTCACCCCCGGAGCGCAGGCGGGGCCGATCACCGAAGTGAAGGGGCTGGTCGAAAAGCCGGCGCCCGATGTCGCACCGTCGCGGCTCGCGATCATCGGCCGCTATATTCTCCAGCCCGAGGTGATGGACGTGCTCGGCAGTCAGGAGGAAGGCGCGGGCGGCGAGATTCAGCTCACCGACGCGCTGGCGCGAATGATCGGCCAGCAACCCTTCCACGGCGTCACCTTTGCGGGGACGCGCTATGACTGCGGCGACAAGAGCGGTTTCGTGACTGCGACGCTCGCGCTCGCGCTCGGCCGTCCCGATATCGCGCCCGCGGTCCGCGCTTTCCTGGCTGCCGCGTGACATGGATGCACTTTCACGGCGTACGTCGCTTCGTCAGGAAGCGGATCCGCAGGTCGATCGCGGCGCGCTGATCGACCTGCGCCATATCGGCGGGATTTTGCGCCGGCGATGGATGGTGCTGTGTGCGGCGATGGTCGCGGCGATCATCGTCGCGACCGCCGCCTATCTCGTCGCCGAGCCGCGCTATCTCGCCACCGCGCAGGTCGCGCTCGAACGCACGGCGGAGCGGGTGATCGACGTCGATGCGGTGACCCCGACCGCCGATCCCGATTCGGCGGCGGTCGACACCGAAGTGCAGGCGCTGCGCTCGCCCGAGCTGATCGGGCGGGTGGTCGACCGGCTGCGGCTCGCGCGCGATCCCGCGTTCAACGAGGCCGCGGGGCAGGGCGCTCCCGCAGCGCAGCCCGACCTGATCGGGCGGCAGCGCGCGATCGGCGCGCTGCTGGGCGGCCTGACGGTGAAGCGCGACGGGCTCTCCTATGCGATCAGCGTGTCTTACGAAGGGAATACGCCGGCGCAGGCGGCCCAGATCGCCAATGCGCTGGTCGACGACTATGTTTCGGGACAGGCGGGTTCGAAGGCCGAGGCGACGCAGCGCGCACAAGGCTTTCTCGAGAAGCGGCTTGAGGAGCTGCGCACGCAGGTGCTCGGCGCCGAGCGAGCGGTCGCCGACTATCGCGCCGCGAACAATCTTTTCGCCGTTTCCGAAGCCAGCACGGTGACGCAGCAGGAATTGTCGGGTCTTTCGACGCAACTCGCGCAGGCCAAGGCGGAAAATGCCGCGGCGCAGGCGCGACTTTCGGCAGCACGCGCACAGGTGCGCGGTGGACGGAGCGGCGAGGAACTCGGCGACTCGCTCGATTCTCCGGTGGTCAGCCAGCTCCGGGCCCAGCGCGCCGAGGCCGCGCGCGAGGTGGCGGCGCTCGAAAAACGCTATGGTCCGCGTCATCCTGCGCTGGTTCAGGCGCAGAACCAGCTCCGCACCGCCGACCAGCATATCGCCGCAGAGGTAAAGCGCATCGTCGCCAACGCGTCGATCCAGGCGAGCATCGCCAATCAGCGCGCGGCTTCGCTCGCGGGCTCGGTCGCGCAGACTCAAGGCAAGCTCGCGAGCGACAATGAAGCATCGGTGCGGCTGGCCGAGCTGGAGCGCAACGCCGAATCGTCGCGGACTCTCTATCAGGCCTTCCTCGACCGCTATCGCCAGACGGTCGCGCAATCGGGGCTCGAGCGCAGCGATTCCTATATCGTCAGCCGTGCGCGCGTTCCCGGTGCGCCCAGTTCGCCTAACATGCTGATCTATGCCGCAATGGCGGTGGTCGGCGGGCTCGGTATCGGGGTTCTGCTCGTGGTGCTGCTGCAATTGCTCGAGCGCGGGCTCGAGACGAGCGACGCGATCGAGGAAGCTTTGGGGTTGGCGACGCTCGCCTCGATCCCCGACGCGCGCACCTTGCCTGGCTATCGCAAGTCGGGGCTGCCGGCGCCGCCCGCGGAGCTGCTGATCAAGCGGCCGCAATCGACCTATGCGGAGGCGTTCCGGGCCTTGCGCACCTCGATCCAGTTCGCCGAGGCGGCGAAGCCGGTCCGTGTCGTCGCGATCACCTCGGCGGTGCCGGGCGAGGGCAAGACGACGACTGCGATGGGTCTTGCCCGCGCGATGGCGGCGACGGGCGGCAAGGTGCTGCTGATCGACGCCGATGCGCGCCGGCGTGCATCGAGCCGGCAGTTCGCCGAGGGCGTAACGCTCGGCCTCGACGAAGTGCTGGCAGGCGAGGCGACCCTCGATCAGGCGATTGTCAAGGACAGCCTGTCCGACGCCTGCTTGCTGCCGCAGCGGCTCGATTCGAAGGGTATCGGCCTGACCGAGAGCCCGCGGCTCGCCGAGCTGATCGAACAGGTGCGCGACCGCTACGACCTCGTGATTCTCGACACGCCGCCGGTCCTGCCGGTCGACGAGGCGCGCGTGATCGCCAGCATGGCGGATGGCGTCGTCTTCCTCGTACGCTGGCGCAAGACGCCGTCGAAGGCGGCGTCGGTGGCGCTGCGCCGGCTCTACGACGTCCATGCCGAAATGCTGGGCGCGGTGCTGACGCTGGTCGATGTGCGCGAGCAGGAACGCGCCGGCTATGAGGATGGCGGCACCTTCCTCAAGGCATACCGCCACTATTATGCCGACTGATCCGTCGGCGCCGTGACCGCGCAGCCGCTGCCCTATGGCCCGGCCTTCGGGCCCGGCATATTGGTGCCCGTCACGCTGCTGCTGCTCGTCCCGCTGGTCGTCGCGGCGCGGCGGGCGGGCGGCATGGCCGGGGCTTTCGTGGTCGTTGCGCTGTGGCTGCGTACCACCGCGGGCGCCTATCATCTCTATATGTTCCAGCCGCTTGCGGGCGGACTGTCGGGTAACGCGCTGCTTTCGGTCGCGGTGACGGGCTTCGGGCTGCTTTTCGTCGTGCGGCCCGCCAATCTCGCGCTCAAATGGCTCGTGCCCATCTATGTGCTCATCCTGCTCGCGCTGGTCAGCGCCGTCCTCAACGGCGATCCGGTGGGCGGCGTCAATGTCGCGGTCAAATATGCCTATATGATCGTGATACTGCTCGCGGCTTTCCAGGCGCTGCGCCGCGATCCCGATGCGCGCTTTCTGACCTGGGCGATGGTTTCCTTCCTGCCCTTGCTCGTCTTTCAGGCGCTGTCGCTGGCTCTTAACATGCCCAAGGGGGCCGAGGATGGCGACGGGCTCGTCTGGATCGGCGGCTATAATCACGAGGCGGCCTTTTCGGTCGCGCTGCTGACGGGGTTCCTCGTCGGCGGCCTCGCGCGCTCGGCGCCGCGCGCGGTGCGGATCGCCTTTCTGTCCGTGACGCTCATTGCCATTCTGCTCGCTGGTTATCGCACCACGATCCTCGCGCTCGCGCCGCTCGCGCTGGCCATCTTCCTCGGCGGGGTGACGATGAGCGTGCGGCGCGACCAGCGCGGTGCGATGGCGGTGACGGCGACCGTCGCGGGGGCGCTGCTCTTTGCGATTGCGGCGCTGCTCTACCGCGAGAGTTTCGCCGACCTCGCCGCCTTCCTCGCGGACCCGGCGGCGCTGATCAAGCCGCCACGCGAGTTCGACCTGCTCGAGCGGCAGGTGATGTCGGGTCGCCCGCTGATCTGGAGCAGCTATATCTATGCCTGGGCCGACGGCACGCCGCTTCAGCATTTGTTCGGCCTCGGGCCCGAAAGCTGGGAGGGCGTGTTCAAAGTCTATCCGCACAACACGCTGGTGGCGACGCTCTATGAACTCGGCTGGTTCGGCGTCGCGGCGATGATTGCCTTGTGGACGGCGATGTTCGCGGCGGCGGCGTCGGCGCGCGGCGACCGCTTCCTGCTGATCGCCGCCCATTTCGCTTTCTTCCTGCTCAACATGGCGACGATGCCCTTCTGGCAGGTCGAGGGGCTGGCGTTTTATGGCCTGCTCTGCGGTTACACCGTCCATGCGGCGCGTGCGGCGACGCGGCGGGGGACAGTCTCTCCGGACCGGTTTGCTTACCGATTGCCAGAAGGCCGCGGGATTCGGGTGCGATGATGGTGCCGGCTACAGGATTCGAACCCGTGGCCCCCTGATTACAAATCAGGTGCTCTACCAACTGAGCTAAGCCGGCGCTCGCGCTCCCCTAAGCATTTTTCGGTCCGATGGAAACAGCGGACGTGCGGGAAAATGCGGTAGGCTGGAAATGGTCAGATAATGCCGAAGGTCCAGCCTTCGGTTCGGGCGAGGGCCTCGGTCAGCGGGGGCGGCGACCAAGGGGCGGCCTCGCTCGCGATCGTGCGTAGCCACGCCGCGGTCAGCAGCGCGTCGCTCGCATGGTCGCTGACCGGGCCGATAAGGCCGGCAGGCGGCGATCCCAGTACGGCGAGCGCAGCATCGAGCGCCGCGCCGTCGCGGATCTTGCTGCGCCCCGGCGGCAGGCCGGCCGCGCGCGCCGCAAGGCTCGTATAGATTTCGACGAGCAGCGGGCCGCGGGCCGGAACCGGATCGAGCGGCCACAGCGGGATCCGGTCTGACAGCCGGTGCAGCAGGCGCATGCCGGCGAGGCTCGCCTTGCCGACCTGCGCCGCGCCGACAAGGTTGAAATTGCTGACGCTCGCGGCCTGCTTGGTCGCGCGCTGATATTGCTCGACGATCCGCAGGCGGCCCGCGCCGGGCGCGAACAGATCGCCGACATCGCCCCGGCCGTGGCGAAAATGGCGCCGCGCGTCGGGATGGCCGAGAAAGGCGCCGGCTTCATAGTGCGGATCGACGCGCGCGAGCCGCTCGACCAGCGCCCAAAGCGCCCGAATATCGGCGGGGCTCTCGCTCCATTCGGGAAAATAGGCGCCTTCGTCGGCAAAGGCGAAGGCGGCCGAGAAATCGAAGCCGATCAGCATGTCCTCGCCCGCGGCGGCGACATCCTCCAGCCAGGCGAGGATTTCGGCGCGCGACCAGATATGGCCGGGCCGTACGAGCGCGGGCGCCGCCGCGCCGCTCGCGACCGCGAGCGCGATCCCGCGCTGGCGCTCGCCGCGGGCGCCCGACCAGTCGAGAGCGGTGAAATGGGTGAAGCGACGCATCGGCGCGCCTTAGGCGTTGTTCCACTTGCGTGGAAGCGGCACCGGCCCTCTCTCACCCCGGCCTCCCTAGGTTACTATCGTTGGGGAGGCCGGGTGGGGGAAGAGGGCCGGTGCCGCTTCTGCTTCAGCGAAGCTGAAGCCTGCCCATCTCACCTTGCACAAAGGGCGACGGAGCCCCACATGCGCCCCATGCTGATCGAAACCGAATCGACGCCCAATCCCGCGACGCTCAAATTCCTGCCCGGCCGGGCGGTGATGGAGACGGGAACCCGCGACTTCGCGAGCCCCGAAGAGGCCGAAGCCTCGCCGCTCGCGAGCGCGCTCTTCTCGCTCGGCGATGTGACGGGCGTGTTCTTCGGCCGCGATTTCGTGTCGGTGACGATCGCGCCCGGCGCCGAATGGGCCGATGCGAAGCCCGACGTGCTCGGTATCGTGATGGATCATTTCCTCGCCGACGTGCCGCTGTTCAATGCCGCGAGCGCGGGTTTCTCGGTTCCGGCCGAGGATGAGGGCTTCGCCGACGATCCCGCCGACGCCGACATCATCGACCAGATCAAGGAACTCATTGAAACGCGCGTCCGCCCCGCGGTCGCCAACGACGGCGGCGACATCATCTATCGCGGTTTCGACAAGGGTAATGTGTATCTGAAGATGCAGGGGGCCTGCGCCGGCTGTCCCTCCTCGACCGCGACGTTGAAGAATGGCATCGAGTCCCTCTTGAAACATTATGTTCCCGAGGTAACGGCAGTTCACGCCGTTTGATTTTTTCCTCGAGGAGTTAGCCCATGAGCGAGCCGCTTTCCGACAGCGCTCTCGACCAGCTGTTTCGCACCGCGCGCACCTATAATGGCTATCACGACAAACCCGTGACAGAAGCGCAGCTGCACGCGATCTGGGACCTGATGAAGTTCGGCCCGACCAGCGCGAACAGCCTGCCGGCGCGGATCGTCTGGTGCGTGTCGGACGAAGCGAAGGCAAAGCTCGCCGCGCACGCCATTCCGGGCAATGAGGAAAAGATCCGCAAGGCCCCCGTTACCGCGATCATCGCGATGGACACCGAGTTCTACGAGCATCTGCCCGAATTCTTCCCGCATACCGACGCGCGGAGCTGGTTCGCGGGCAACGATGCGCACGCGGAGACGACCGCGTTTCGCAATTCGAGCCTGCAGGGTGCCTATTTCATCCTTGCCGCGCGCGCGCTCGGGCTCGACACCGGGCCGATGTCGGGTTTCGACAATGCCGCGGTCGACAAGGCCTTCTTCGCCGACGAGCCGAAGGTGAAGAGCAACTTCATCTCGACCCTCGGCTATGGCGATCCCGCGAGCATTTTCGAGCGCAGCCCGCGCCCGGATTTCGCGCGCTTCAACCGCATCGCCTGAGCGGCGCGCGCTCCCGCCCATGCGCCATCTGGTCATCGATTCGGCGAGTGAAGCCTGTTCGGTGGCGCTGATCGAGGCGGGCTCGGTCGTCGATTATCGCCACGAAGTGATCGGGCGGGGTCACGCCGAGCGCCTCGTTCCGCTGATCGCCGAACTCGTCGGTGGCGGCCGCGCCGACGTCATCGCCGCCGGATGCGGCCCGGGCAGCTTTGCCGGGGTGCGCATCGGCGTGGCCGCAGCGCGCGCGCTCGCGCTCGGCTGGCAGGTACCGGTCCACGGCTTTTCGACGCTCGCCCTCGTTGCCGCCGCCGCGGCGGACGACATCGCGGCGGCAGACGGTGCGCTGGTGGTGATGGAGGGCGGCCACGGCCAATGGTTCGTTCAGCCTTTCGCCGCCGATCTCGCCCCGCGCGCCGAACTTCGATCGCTGCTTCCCGACGAGGCGATCGAACTCGTCGACGCGCTGGTGGTCGGCAATCGCGCCGAGGCCTTTGTCGCGAAACGCGGCTCGGGGCGTGCGCTCACGATGCTGCCCGACGCGCGCGCCTTTTTGCACCTGCCCGCGAGCGCGATGATCGACACGCCGAGCCCGATCTATGGCCGCGCGCCCGACGCCAAGCCGATGGCGCGTGCATGACCGCCGCCATTCGCCTCGCCACCGCGCGCGTCGGCGATCTGGCCGCGGTGATGCGCGTGATGGATGCGGCGTTCGAGCCCGCCTATGGCGAGGCGTGGACCAGCGCGCAGCTTTTGACCCTGTTCGCGCTGCCGTCGGCGCGCGTGTGCCTGGCGTGGGAGGGCGAGCAGGCGTGCGGTTTTTCCGCCGCGCGGATCGCGGGACCCGAAAGCGAATTATTATTGCTCGCGGTCGACCCGCAATTTCGCGGCCGCGGGATCGGGCGATTATTGATCGAAGACTGGCGCGTCTGGGCTAGAGGCGAGGGCGCCGAAGACTATTTCCTTGAAATGCGGGCCGACAATGACGCGGTTCATCTTTATGAACGCGCGGGCTTTACCGAATGCGGGCGGCGCCCAGCCTATTATCGCGGCAACGACGGCAAGCTTCGCGATGCCATTACGATGCGGCGGCCGGCCAGCGAGAGTCTAGGCGACTGATCTGTCATTGCGGAATTATATCCAAAGTGGCACTAATCCCTGCGGTGAAAGAAAAAATCCAATATTCGCCGAGATACTTCTGGGTAATCGAAAACAAGGAATAGTCTCATGTCCGATTCTGCCGACACCAATGAGATGCTCGTTACGTTGACCGCCGACATTGTCGCGGCGCATGTCAGCAACAACAGCGTCGCCATTTCAGACCTCTCCATATTGATCAACAATGTCCACGCCGCGCTGTCGGGTCTCGGAAGCGAGCCGGTCGTGGAAGAAAAGCTGGTGCCGGCGGTTTCGATCCGCACCTCGGTCAAGCCCGACTATATCGTCTGCCTCGAAGACGGCAAAAAGCTGAAGATGCTGCGCCGCCACCTGATGACGCATTATGGCATGACCCCCGACGACTATCGCGCCAAATGGGGTCTTGCTGCCGACTATCCGATGGTCGCGCCCAATTATGCCGAAAAGCGCCGCGCGCTGGCGAAGGAAATCGGCCTCGGCACCAAGGGTCGTGGCGGCGGGCGCAAGCGCAAAGCCAAGGCCTGACAGCCGCGATATATCGCTCCAGCCGGAGCAGGAAGGGCGGCGTTCGCAGGGGCGCCGCCCTTGTCCTATTCGCGGGGCGTCCCTATACAGTTTATGACAAAGACAGACACGGCTGCATCTGCAGGAAAGGCAAGCATGTCCGGCAATATCGATCTCGAAGCCCTGTGCCACGAAAAGGGCCTCCGCATCACCGAACAGCGCCGCATCATCGCGCGCGTCATCTCGGATTCGGAGGATCATCCCGATGTCGAGACCCTCTATGAACGTGCGTCGAAGATCGACAGTGGCATCTCGATCGCGACCGTTTACCGCACCGTGCGCCTGTTCGAAGAAGCCGGCATTCTCGACCGTCATGATTTCGGCGACGGGCGCTCGCGTTACGAAGCCGCGCCCGAGGCGCATCACGATCATCTGATCGACGTCGAAACGGGCAATGTGATCGAATTCGTCGATCCCGAACTCGAAGCGTTGCAGAAGGTGATCGCCGAACGGCTGGGCTTCCGCCTCGTCGACCACCGCATGGAGCTTTACGGTGTCGCCATCGATCGCAAGCGCGACTGATCGCACCTCGATCACCTGGCGGACGGTCGCCCGTCTCGCCTTGATGGTGCTGGCGCTCCTTTTCCTAATCGTTCCGCATCTGCTTTACCGTGCCATCGGCCGCCCGTCGCCGATGGTGATGGCTTTCCTCAATGCCGTCGGCTGGATCGCGGGGCTGCGCATAAAGACGACCGGAACGCGGCTGCGGCGCGATGTCCTGTTCGTGTCGAATCATGTCAGCTGGCTCGACATTCTCGCGCTCGGCGGTGCGGCGCGCTCGGCGTTCGTGTCGAAGGCCGAGATCGGCTCGGCGCCGCTCGTCGGCTGGCTCGCCGACCAGAACCACACCGTCTATGTCCAGCGCGAGGCGCGGCGCGAGATCCACAATCAGGCGAACGACTTGCGCAATGCGCTCGCGCGCGGCCGCCCGGTGACTTTGTTTCCCGAAGGCACGACGGGCCCGGGCGACGGCTTGCTGCCCTTTCGCGCGTCGCTGTTCCAGGCGGTGATCCCGACGCCGCCGAAGCTGCGCGTCCAGCCAGTGTTCCTCGACTACGGGCCCGAAGCGAACGACATCGCGTGGCTCGATCCCGAATCCGGGCTGGACAACTTCAAGCGGCTGCTCGCGCGCAAGCGCCCGGTCCACTTGACGATCCATTATCTCGATCCGCTGCCCGACGCCGTCGAAGGAGACCGCAAGCTGCTCGCCGAAGCGGCACGCGCGGCGATCGCGGCGGAAATCGCACGCTCTTCCGCCAGCCCACCGCATCGCCTATAGCGCGCGGATGAAATCCGACTCTCGCAAGACTTTTCACGTCAAATCCTTCGGCTGCCAGATGAACGTCTATGACGGCGAGCGCATGGCCGAGATGTTGGGCGCGGAGGGCTATGTCGCGGCCGCCGATGGCGCCGACGCCGATCTGGTCGTGCTCAACACCTGCCACATCCGCGAAAAGGCGGCCGAGAAAGTCTATTCGGACATTGGCCGGTTGAAGCGCGCCGACGGCAGCACGCCCACCATCGCGGTGGCCGGCTGCGTCGCGCAGGCCGAAGGCGCCGAGATCGCGCGCCGTGCGCCCAGCGTCGATGTCGTCGTCGGACCGCAGGCCTATCACCGCCTGCCCGACCTGATCGCACGCGCCGAGCGCGGCGAAAAGGCGGTCGATCTCGACATGCCGCTCGAAAGCAAGTTCGGCGCGCTGCCCAAACGCGTGGGCGGCCAGCGCCCGACCGCTTTCCTCACCGTGCAGGAAGGCTGCGACAAATTCTGCACTTATTGCGTCGTCCCCTATACGCGCGGCGCCGAAATCAGCCGGCCCTTCGCTGACCTGATCGCCGAGGCGCGGGCGCTTGTCGCGGGCGGGGTGCGCGAGATCACCTTGCTCGGGCAGAACGTCAACGCGTGGGATGGCGAGGACGAGAAGGGCCGGGCGATCGGGCTCGACGGGCTGATTCGCGAACTGGCGCGCGAGGACGGGCTCGAACGCATCCGCTACACGACGAGCCACCCCAACGACATGACCGACGGGCTGATCGCGGCGCATGGCGAGGTCGACAAGTTGATGCCTTTCCTCCACCTACCGGTGCAGGCGGGCAGCGACCGCATCCTTGCGGCGATGAACCGCAGCCACAGCGTCGAGAGCTATCTTCGCGTCATCGAGCGCGTTCGCGAAGCGCGCCCCGACATCGCGATTTCGGGCGACTTCATCGTCGGCTTCCCCGGCGAGAGCGAAGAGGATTTCGAAGCGACGCTCGATATCGTCCGCGCCACCAATTACGCGATGGCATACAGCTTCAAATATTCGCGCCGCCCCGGCACGCCTGCGGCGACGATGGACGGCCAGATTTCCGAAGCCGAAATGAATGATCGCCTCCAGCGGCTGCAAGCCTTGCTCAACGAGCAGCAGCAGGCGTTCAACGAAGCGACCGTCGGCCGCACCACGCGGCTGCTCCTCGAGCGCAAGGGCAAGCTCGAAGGGCAGCTCATCGGCAAGTCGCCCTGGCTTCAGTCGGTTCACGTCATCGCGCCGGGATTGAAGATCGGCGACATGGTCGACGTGCGGATTACTTCGGCCGGACCCAACAGCCTGGGTGCCGAGCTGCTGATGGAAGCGGTCGCCTAGTGCCACGGGCGGAAGCTGTCTCCGCGAAGACACACTCCGTCTTTTTCCGTCGCATTCCGAACCCGCGGGAGATGGACTCGCGCCTTCGCGGGACTACAGTCGCCTTATCGCCAGAAGGAGCCTTGCCCACGTGTCCAAACGCCCGCTGACCGCCTCCACCCCCGCCGAACCCGGCGACCGCGTCCGACTGACGGCGGAATTTGAGCGCACACAGCTTTTGGGCATTCTCTTCGGCGAGTTCGACCGCAACCTCGTCGCGATCGAGAACCGCCTCGGCGTATACATTTCGGCGCGCGGCAACCGCGTGCAGATCGAGGGCGAGGCCGAAGCCGCGGCGCGCGCGCGCGACGTGCTCACCGACTTGTATGATCGCATCGAAAAGGGGCAGGAGGTCGATGCCGGCATGGTCGACGGGTTGATCGCGATGTCGGCGCAGCCGACGCTCGACGGCATCATCCGCCACGACGCGAGCGAAGCGCCGCCGGTGATGATCCGCACGCGCAAGAAGACGATCGTCCCGCGCGCGCCATCGCAGGTCCCCTATATGCAGGCGCTCGCGCGCGACGAGGTGATCTTCGCGCTCGGTCCCGCGGGCACGGGCAAGACCTATCTCGCGGTCGCGCAGGCGGTCGCGCAGCTCATCACCGGCAGCGTCCAGCGCCTGATCCTGTCGCGCCCCGCGGTCGAGGCGGGGGAGAAGCTCGGCTTCCTCCCCGGCGACATGAAGGAAAAGGTCGATCCCTATCTGCGCCCGCTCTACGACGCGCTCCACGACTGCCTGCCCGCCGAACAGGTCGAGCGCCGCATCGCGAGCGGCGAGATCGAGATCGCACCGCTGGCCTTCATGCGCGGCCGCACACTCGCCGACGC
This sequence comes from Sphingopyxis sp. SE2, assembly GCF_032227185.1. Taxonomy (NCBI): domain Bacteria; kingdom Pseudomonadati; phylum Pseudomonadota; class Alphaproteobacteria; order Sphingomonadales; family Sphingopyxidaceae; genus Sphingopyxis; species Sphingopyxis sp. SE2. The sequence goes on from NZ_JAPMXW010000001.1 coordinate 212,812, forward strand.
CTTCATCATTCTCGACGAGGCGCAGAATACGACAATCCCGCAGATGAAGATGTTCCTGACCCGCTTCGGCATGAACAGCCGCATGGTCATCTGCGGCGACCCGAAGCAGGTCGATCTGCCGATGCCCGCGACCTCGGGCCTCGCCGACGCCGTCGCGCGGCTTGAGGGGCTCGAAGGGATCAACGTCAGCCGCTTCACCGCCGCCGACGTGGTGCGTCATCCGATCGTCGGGCGGATCGTCGAAGCCTATGAGGGGCCGGGCGCTTAGCGCAAACGATGCCGGCTTTTGGGGAGCAGACGGAGCTTCATCCACTTTCGTCATCCCGGACTTGATCCGGGATCTGTTGCAGCGCTGAAGTCATGGACCCCGGACAAGTCCGGGGTGACGATGAGCGAAACATCCTCCCTGTGGCGAAGCCATGGGGAGGGGACCGCCGTCACAGGCGGCGGTGGAGGGACCGCGACGGTAGCGCCAATAGCCCCTCCGTCAGCGCTCCGCGCTGCCACCTCCCATGCCTGCGGCACAGGGAGGACGAGATTGCAGCAATCGGCCGAAGCGGCCTCGAACCTCGTGATCCGATGGCCACTTGAGAATCGTTCCGGACGACACCTGCCTAGCCTGCTCCACCCTCGCAATATTTTCGAGAACGATTCGCAATAGCATCTTGACCCTCGGATTTTGCGCGCCTAGAGCGCAGCTATTGCGAGTCAATCGCAAGACAATCAGGGGAAGAAAATTGACCAGCCATCGATTGCCGTCCGTCAGCCGCCTTGCCGCAGGCAACGCGCTGGGCCTTGCGCTCGCCGCCACCACCGCGCCGGCCTTTGCGCAGGACAATGACGGCGAATATTGGCTCGCGCGCAAGAACCAGATCGTCGTGACCGCGACGCGCACCGCGGTGAAGGCCGAAGACCTGCCCGTCACCGTCAGCGTCAAGACCGACGAACAGATCGCCGACGAACTCGTCACGGACATCCGCGACCTCGTGCGCTTCGAGCCCGGCGTCAGCGTCCAGCGCCAGCCCGCGCGCTTCGGCGCCGCGCTGGGCGCGACCGGGCGCGCCGGTAACGAGAGCTTCAACATCCGCGGCATCGGCGGCAACCGCGTGCTGATCCAGGTCGACGGCGTGCGCGTCCCCGATGGCTTCAGCTTCGGCGCGCAGGCGTCGGGGCGCGGCGATTATGTCGACCTAGGTCTCATCAAGTCGGTCGAAATCTTGCGCGGTCCTTCGTCGGCGCTTTACGGCAGCGACGGGCTCGCGGGTGCGGTCAGCTTCATCACCGCCGACCCCGCCGATTTCATCGAAACGGGCAAGAATGTCGGCGGCCTCCTCCGCGCAGGCTACAGCAGCGCCGACGAGGAGTTCAGCGAAACCGCGATCCTCGCGGGGCGCAGCGGCGACTGGTCGCTGATGGCCGCCTATACCCGCCGCGACTGGCAGGAGCTCGACAACAAGGGCACGGTCGGCGGTAACGGTCCGGCGCGCACCGAACCCAATCCGCAGGACGGCCATTCGAACGCCGCGCTGGCGCGGATCGTCTATGACCCGGCAAACGGCCATAAATTGCGGCTGACCGGCGAATATCTCGACACAGAGCTTTACACCAACGGACTGACCGGCGTCGGGCCGGGAAGCTTCGGCGCATCGGTCGACCGGCTCGAAGGCTGGGACACGGGCGAACGCAAGCGCGTTTCGCTCGACTGGAGCTGGGAGGGCGAGGGGGTAATCGATTTCGCGCGCGTCGCGCTCTACTGGCAGGATGGCGAAGACCGGCAATATACCGAGGAAGACCGCACGCCTTCGGCCGACCGCACGCGTCTCAACACCTTCGAAAACCGCGTCATCGGTGCCTCGGCCGATGCGCGCGCCGATTTTGCGACCGGGGCGATCGCGCATCGCCTCGTCTTCGGCGGCGACATCAGCAAGACGCGCCAGCGGGGCTTGCGCGATGGTACCGTCCCGCCCGCGGGCGAGGTGTTTCCCACCCGCGCCTTCCCGAGCACCGACTTCACGCGCGGCGGCCTGTTCGCGGGCGACGAGATCAGCATCGCCGACGGCCGGCTGATCCTCTATCCGGCATTGCGCTTCGACTGGTATGATTTGTCGCCCGACGACGACCCGCTGCTTCCGGCGTTCAGCGGTGCCGGGCAGGACGGCTCGCGGCTGTCGCCCAAGTTCGGCGCTTTGTGGAAGATCACCGACACCGTCCGGCTGTTCGCCAATTATGCGACCGGCTTCAAGGCGCCCGAGCCGGGGCAGGTCAACCAGTTCTTCGAAAATCTCGCCTTCGGCTATACGTCGGCGCCGAACCCCGATCTCGACCCCGAACGCAGCGAAAGCTTCGAGGGCGGCATCCGCTTTTCCAGCGATCAGGTCAGCCTCGACGTCACCGCCTTTTCGGCGCGCTACAAGGATTTCATCAGCCAGGAAGTGGTGAGCGGCAGCTTCACGCCCGCCGATCCCGCCGTCTATCAATTCGTGAATCTCGACCGCGCCCGGGTCAAAGGCGCCGAAGCGCGGTTCGAGGGGCGAGCGTCGTCCGGCCTGTATACGACGCTCGCCCTATCCTATGCCAAGGGTGACGAGATTCAGCCCGACGGCACGCGCGTGCCGCTGTCGACGATCGACCCGCTCAAGCTCGTTGTGGGCATCGGTTATCGCGAGCCGCAGAACGGGCGTTTCGGCGGCCAGCTGATCATGACGCACAGCGCGCGCAAGGAGGCGTCGCGGACCGACGGGCTGTGCACGCCCGAATGCTTCCGTCCCGACGGTTTCACCATCCTCGACGCGACCGCTTTCGTGCGGATTGTCGAGGGGCTGACGCTCCGCGCCGGCGTCTTCAACATCCTCGACGAAAAATATGCGTGGTGGAGCGACGTGCGCGGGCTCGCGTCCACCTCGACCGTCACCGACGCCTATACGCAGCCCGGCCGCAATGTGAGCGCCTCGCTGAGCTTCCGCTTCTAAACAAGAAAAGGACTGCACCGATGAAACATTATCGCAAGATCGCCGCCGGGCTTTTGCTGCTCACCGCCGCGCTGCCCGCCGTCGCCACCGCCCACCCGCCGATCGCCGCCGAGGAGGCCGCCGCCAATTTCGAGCAGGACCGCGCCGACATCCTCGCCATGGCCGGCAATTACCGCGTCAGCTTCAACATGCAGGAATCGACGCGCTGGGACCCCGATTACGAAGTGCTCGAACCCAAAAGGTCGGGCGGCAACGAAGTCGTGCGCGTGATCGAGGACACGGGGCGCAAGATCATACTCCAGCATATGCTCGTCATCACCGGCGACGACGACAAGAGCTTCGTGATCAAGCATTGGCGGCAGGACTGGGAATATGAGCCTGCAAAGATCCTCGCCTATTCGGATCGCAATCAATGGGCGTGGGAAGACGTCCCCGAACGGATGCGCACCGGCCGCTGGTCGCAGACCGTCTATCAGGTCGACGACAGCCCGCGTTACGCCGGCTGGGGGCAGTTCGAAACGCAGGGCGGCGTCCGCCGCTGGCGCTCCAGCTGGACGTGGCGCCCGCTCGCGCGCCGCGATGCGGTGCGGAATCCCGTCTACGACCGCTACCTTTCGATCAACCGCCACCAGCCCTCGCCCGACGGCTGGATCCACTGGCAGGACAATACCAAAATGGGGACGAAGGACGGCAAGCTGGTGCCGATCGTCCAGGAATATGTCCTCAACACCTATAGCAAGTTTGACCAATATGACGTGAAGGCGGCCGACGATTATTGGGCGGCGACCAAGGAATATTGGGCCGCGGTGCGCGCCGAATGGGACCGGGTGGCCGCGACCAAGGGCGGCATCGCGATCGACGAAAAGGCTGACACCGGCACCGTCATTAGCGGCCGCCTGCTCGAAATGGCCGACGAGGTTCAGGAAAAGAAACTGACGACGGCGAAGGCGATCGCTGAGGCGAAGAAGCTGATCGAAGCGAACACGCGCAAGCTGTAACGACCTTCACCATGTGAAGCCCGCATCTGGGGGCGGTCCGGAAGGGGCGCCCCCTATTTTGTGGCGCCGATTGTCGGCTTTGGGGTGGTGAGTTGCCGTTCCCGATCCTATTTAGCCCCTCCCCTTCAGGGGAGGGGCAACGCAGACTTGGCAGCTTGCTGCCTGGTCGTAGTGGGGTGGGGTCTATCGGCCTTGCGCAAGGCCGATAGACCCCACCCCAACCCCTCCCCTGAAGAGGAGGGGCTTTCTTTTCCCCGTGTCCGCTTTCGGCCGATCCGAGCCATTCGCGATCCTGAACCGGATTCGGAATTTTCTACGGAATCGCGCGCCCTATTTCTTCGCCCCGTCGACGCTCCAGACCCCCGCGCCGCGCGTCGCGATGAAGAGGAAGATGAAGCAATAGAGCGCGATCGTCTCGCCGCCGTTGACGATCGGATAGGGGCCCCTAACGCCGTGCATCATCCAATAGCCGACCGCCGCCATCCCGCTGGCGACGAATGCCGCTGGGCGCGTGAACAGGCCGATGACGATCAGGGCCCCGGCGACGAGTTCGATGATTCCCGCGGCGTGGAGCATCGGGTTCAGCGGCATCGGGAAGGCGACCGGGAAATTGAAGAATTTCTGCACGCCATGCGCCAGAAACAGCAGTCCCGCGACGATGCGCAGCAACGCATAGGCCTGTTCGCCGAAACCACCCAGAAACTTCATGAATTGCCCCCTCATTCCGATTGTCGAGGCGAGGAGGCTAACCGATTTTCCCGCCGACGCGAATTTTTTTCGCAGCGCATGTCACATCCGCCGATCCTGTCTCGTCATATCTGCACAACCCGTCGAAGGAGACACGATATGTCCAAGGTAACCGATCCCTTTGCCGCCTCGCCGCAGCTCATGAAGCAGTGGATGGCGGTCAGCCTCGCGGCGCAGGAAAGCCTGGAGAAGAGCCTGATCGAGCTGGTGAAGATCCGCTCGTCGATCCTCAACAGCTGCGCCAATTGCATCAACATGCACACCGCCGAAGCGCGCGCGAAGGGCGAAACCGAACAGCGCATCTACCTGCTCGCCGCGTGGCACGAAGCGCCGGTCTATACCGACCGCGAACGCGCCGCGCTCGCCTGGACCGACGCCTTGACCCGCCTTTCGCAAGGCCACACACGGAAGGAGGCGCGCGAGGCACTCGAAGCGCATTTCACCGCAGAGGAACAAATGAACCTGACCCTGATGATCAACGTCATCAATGGCTGGAACCGCATCGCGGTCGGCTTCGAGCTCTTTTACGAGGGCGGCGCGCCGGCGAAGGCGGCCTGATGACCCCCGAAGGCGTCCGGGACGGTGTCGATGCGGAGGATGCGGCGGTCAGTTTCGACCCGCTGCGTCCGCTGCTCACGCGCGTCGCCTATCGCATGCTCGGCTCGGTCGCCGATGCCGAGGATGTGGTACAGGACGCCTTCATCCGCTGGCTCGGCACCGATCGCGGCGCGGTGCGCGAGCCCGCGGCATTCCTCCGCCGCACCGTGACGCGGCTTTGCCTCGACCAGCTCAAATCGGCGCGCAGCAGCCGCGAGACCTACATCGGCCCCTGGCTCCCCGATCCGCTGGTCGAGGAGGAGGAAGAGGATGACATCACCCTGCCGCTGATGCTCGCGCTCGAACGGCTCTCCCCCTTGGAGCGCGCGGCCTTCCTCCTCCACGACGTCTTCGGTGTCGGGTTCGACGAGGTCGCAAAGACGATCGACCGCGATCCGGCGGCGACGCGCCAGCTCGCCGCCCGCGCGCGTACTCACGTTCGCGACGCGCGCCCGCGCTACAAGCTTGAAAAGGAGCGGGGGCTACAGATCGCCGACGCTTTCTTCGCTGCCTCGCGCAGCGGCGACATGGGGGCGCTCGGCGCGCTGCTCGCGGCCGACGTCGGCATGTGGACCGATGGCGGCGGCAAGCGCCCCGCCGCGATGGAGCCGGTGCTCGGTTACGACGTCGTGCTCAAACTGCACCGCGGCCTCGCGGTCTTGTTCGGCAAATATGGCTCGACGCTCGTTCACACCGGCATGATCAACGGCCTGCCGGGTTTCGTCACGCGCGAGGCCGACGGCGAACTCCAGACCACCGCGCTCGACATCGAGGACGGCCGGATCGTGGCGATTTATGTGATGCGCAACCCCGACAAGCTCCGCCACGTGCATTAGGGTCTGGATCGCCCCGGCGCTCCGGTCGCCGGCAAGCGATAGGCGATGCGATACAGGTCCATCGACGCCGCGCCATCGCGCCGTGCCGAGAAGGTCAGCCGGCCCGGCGCCGACCAGTCGACCATCGGACCATAGCTGTCGCCGACGGCATCGTTCACCGACAGCGGCAATTTCATGCCCGCGTCGTAGCGGCCATCGGTCGCCGCGGCGGCGAACAGGTCGACCCGGTTGTCCTGCATGCTCGGCGCGCGCGCGAAAATCACGGTCTTTCCGTCCGAAAGAAAGGTCGCGTCGAACTCGTCGGCGGCGGTGTTGATCGCGCCGGCCAACGGAGCCGCCGCCGCAAAGCCGCCTCGCGCCGTGCGCGCACTGTAAAGGTCATGCCGCCCCGCGCCGCCCGGACGGTCGCTCGAAAACAGCAGGCGCCGGCCGCCCGGCGACAGCATCGGCGCGAATTCACTTCCCGCGCTGTTGACCGCGGGCCCCAGATTCGCGGGGGTACCAAAGCCCGACCGGGTCACCGCGACGCGGTAGAGGTCGTCCTTGCCGATTCCGCCGGGCCGGTCGGAGCAGAAATAGACGAAGCGGCCGTCGCGTGTGAAAGCGGGGTCGAAATCACGGCCGGGCGAATTGAACGAAACCGGTGTCGCCGGGGACCAGCCCGATGCCGATCGCCGCGACATCCAGATATCATATCCGCCCGCGCCGCCGGGCCGGTCGCGGCTGAACCACAGCGCCGTCCGGCCGTCGGGGCTGATCGTCAGCCGGACTTCCGAATGTCCGGTCGACGCGATGCCCGGGGCAAACATCTCCGCCGCGCCGACGATCTCGACCGGCGGCGTGGCGGCGAGCAGGGCTATCGCAAGCATCCTATACGACCCTCGCGAAATCGCTGATCCAGTTGGTCTCCCAGCTTGCGCCGCCATCGGCGGAAAAGGCCTGCTCCCAGCGCGCCGACGTCGCGGTAATCCGCGACCACAGCACGCGCGTCTTGATCGGACGCCCTTCGAAACTGTCGTCGCCGATGAAGGTGCCGGTCCCGTCCTTGAAGCCGCCGCGGACGGGCGGCGCGATCGCCGCCGGGCTGCGTCCGTCGAGCCACCAGCTCAGCCATTCGCCCGTCGCGGGGTCGAGCGTGCGCACACCGACACCGCGGAACGGCGCGCCCGGAAAGTTCATGACATTGTCGCCGACATTGCCGCGCCCGCCCAGCACTGGCCAGTTGACGAACGTCCCGTCGAAATCGATCCACTCGCTGTTTCCGGCCAGCCGCTTTTTCAGGCGCCGATGCGCGACCTTCCAGCGGCCCGCGAGAAAGTCGAAGTCGCGCGCGTTCGGCGCGCCGGGGCTGTCGGCCAATTTGGGCAGCGGGGTCGGCGTCGCGGCGGTGCGGGTGAAATAATTACGCCAGTTGATCTCCCAGGTCGCGCCGCCGTCGGTCGAAAATCCCTGGTCCCAATGCGGTCGCGCGCCATGCACCTCGTGCCAGCGAAAGCGGACGGCAATATCCTTGCCGTTGAACGTGTCGCGCCCCGTAAAGACGCCTTCGTCGCCGTCGAAACACCCGACGACCGGCGGCTCGATATGCGTCGGGTTGCGGCCGTCGACCCACCAGATCGCCCATTGCCGCGTCGCAGGATCAAAAGCGCGGATACCGAAACCGCGATATTCGCCGCCGGGCAGGTCGAGGATATTGTCGTCGATCGTGCCGAGCCCGCCCAGCGTCAGCCAGCACGCGCTCTTCCCGCCGAACTCGGCCCAGTCGTCGCTGCCCGCCAGCCGTTCCTTCAGCCGCCGGTGCCATACGTCCCAATTGCCGACCAGCCACCGCCAGTCGTCCCGGTGGGCGTCGGGTCGGGGCGCCTCGGCCCATGCGGGCATGTCGAACGCCGCCGCGCCGCCGGCAAGGATTATCGCTTCGACCAGCTGACGCCGGTTGAGGGCAGGGGAAAGAAAGGTCATGGGGCCTCCGGCAGGATGGAACGGGACGGCGTCCGGTCTGCCCGACAGGTCGCGCTTGGACGACGCGAAGTTTTGGCGTAGAGGCTAAAGTAGGCTTATGGTCCGTACCGGCAAACTTCCGCCCCTGCCTTCGATCCGCGCCTTCGAAGCGGCGGCACGGCTCGAAAGCTTCGCCCGCGCCGCGCAGGAACTTGGCACGACGGCCGCCTCGGTCAGCTATCATGTTCGCCAGCTCGAACGGCAGACCGGAATCCACCTGTTCGTGCGCCATCCGCACAAGGTCGCGCTCACAGCGACCGGCGCCGCGATCGCGCGTGAGGCGACCGCCGCTTTCGCGGCGCTTCAGGCGAGCTTCGTCAAGGCGCGCGAACAGGATGAGGCGCGGCTTTCGCTCACCGCCTTGCCGACCTTCGGGACGAGTTGGCTCACCCCGCGGCTCGGGCTGTTTCGCACCGCGCACCCCGACATCGCGATCGAACTCGAACTGTCGGCCGAGCCGCAGCCGCTCGGCAACGGGCGGTTCGACGCGGCGATCCGCCACGGTCTCGGCGACTGGCCGGGCCTCCGCAGCGTCCGGCTCTTCCCCGTCCTGTTCACGCCGCTGTGCGCGCCGGCGCTGCGCGATGCCGCCCGCAAGCTCACCGATCCCGTCCGCCCGCTCGATGTGCCGCTGCTCGGCCGGCCCGACTGGTGGGCGCTCTGGTACCGCGCGCTCGGCGTCGTCCCCGGCCCGCGGCCCGATCGTTTCGGGACCAGTCTCGCCGCCGAGCATATGGATATCGCCGCCGCCGTCGCGGGGCACGGCATCGCGATCGGATCGCCGATCCTTTTCTGCGACGAGATCGCCGCCGGCCGCCTCGTCCCGGCGCACGACCTCGTCGCGGGCGACGGCCGCGCCTTCTGGTTCGTCTATCCCGTCGCGCGGCTGCAGAGCGCGAAGATCGCGCGCTTCCGCGACTGGTTGGCCGATACCGCCGCGGCCGAGATCGCGGCGGCGCGCCACCTGGTCGAGCGCGCGGTCATTCTCGACCCGTAAGGCTCGTCAAATATCGCTGTCCTATAAAATCGCGCCGCGATACGAGATGGCGAGAAAAGCCTTCGCCGCTTCGCGGCCATTCGCGCGGGCATAGGGACAAACATGCGAATCTTGAGTGAAGTTGCGCAGTTTTCAGCGAGTTTCCGTTTCGGGCTTCTTTCATGCTGAGTGTCGAAACCCATGAGGCATCGCCATGGCCCGACGCCCTCGATTGGGAGGTGCGCGCGGCAGAAGCCGCCGCGGCGGCGCTCGCGCTGACGCCCTTCGCGGCGCTTGCCGACGCCGCGCCGCTGGTCGAAATCGCCGTGCGGCTGACCGACGATGCCGAAGTGCACACGCTCAACCGCGATTTCCGGGGTAAGGACAAGCCGACCAACGTGCTGTCCTTTCCGCAGGTGCAGGACGATCTGCTCGAAAGCCTCGCCAACAGCGACGACGGCGAAATATTGCTCGGCGACATCGTGCTCGCGCGCGAAACTTGCCTGCGCGAGGCCGAGGAGAAGGGCATTTCGGTCGCCGATCATGCGACGCACCTGATCGTGCACGGCACGCTCCACCTCGTCGGATACGACCATATGGACGATGCCCCGGCGGCGGCGATGGAGGCGCTCGAAGTGAAAGCCCTTGCATCGCTGGGCATCGCCAATCCATATGCGGATCAGGATTAACTTAGGAAAAGCCGGAAAATGCCCGACGACCAGGGATCTTCGAACCGATCGGAAGAGGACAGTAGCAGGTCCGGACTGCTGTCCGGACTGAAAAACCTGCTGTTCGGCGGCGACAAGGAACCGTCGCTGCGCGAACAGATCGAAGAGGTCATCGACGAGGCCGAGGAAGAGGGCGAGGACCGGCGCGGCAGCAATATCGTCGGCGACCTGTCGCCCATTGAACGCAAGATGCTGCGTAACCTCCTCCACTTCGGCGAACAGACCGTCGACGATGTCGCGGTGCCGCGCGCCGACATCATCGCCATCTCCGAAAGCGCCCCCTTTGCCGAGGTCGTCGCGCTGTTTGCCGAAGCGGGACACAGCCGCCTGCCGGTCTATCGCGAAAATCTCGACGAGGTCGTCGGCATGATCCACGTCAAGGACGTGTTCGCGGTGCTCGCCGAGGGGCGCCCGCCGCCGCCCTTGCTCGACCTGCTCCGCCAGCCGCTCTACGTCCCGCAATCGATGGGCGTGCTCGACCTGCTCGCCGAAATGCGCGCCAAGCGCACCCACCTCGCCATCGTCATCGACGAATATTCGGGCACCGAAGGCCTGCTGACGATCGAGGATCTGGTCGAGGAAATCGTGGGCGAGATCGAGGACGAGCATGACGACGAGCCCGAGCCGCTTATCGTCGCGGGCGAAGATGGCTGCTGGGACGCCGATGCGCGCGCCGAACTCGACGATGTGGGTGAGGTGGTCGACCCCCGGCTGGCGGACGTCGACGAGGATGTCGACACATTGGGCGGGCTCGCCGCGGTCCTCGCGGGACATGTTCCCGAGGTCGGCGAGATACTCCTCCATCCGAGCGGCTGGCGGCTCGAGGTGATCGAGGCCGACGAGCGCCGAGTCCACCGGCTGCGCCTCCACCCGCCCGTCGAAATCGATCTAGAAGCACCGTCGGAGCGTAGCGAAGAATTCTGACGCAATTGCCTTTGGACAGCGGAGGGATTAGGCGAAGCCCGATGGAAGTTTCCGATCTTCGCATCGCCCTGTTCAGCGGCAATTACAATATGACCACCGACGGTGCGAACAAGGCGCTCAATCGCCTGGTCGGCTTTCTGCTGGCGCATGGTGCGGCGGTGCGCGTCTATTCGCCGACCGTTGCCGACCCCGATTTCGCGCCGACCGGCGACCTCGTCAGTGTGCCGTCGATGGCGATTCCAGGGCGCAGCGAATATCGCATTCCGCTGAGCTTTTCGCCGCGCGTTCGCCAAGACATCACCGCATTCGCGCCCAATATCGTCCATATTTCCAGCCCCGACCGCGTGTCGCGGCAGGCGGCGGCGTGGGCGCGGCGACGGCGGCTACCGGTCGCCTGCTCGGTGCACACGCGCTTCGAGACCTATTTCCGCTATTACAACCTGTCGTTCCTCGAACCCGTCGTCGTCGCCTGGCTGCGCAAGCTCTACCGCAAGTGCGACGCGCTGATCGCACCCTCCGAAAGCTTTGCGCAGGTGCTGCGCGACCAGCGGATGAATTACGACATCGGCATCTGGACGCGCGGGGTCGAGCAGGGGGTCTTCAATCCCGGCCGGCGGGACATGGCGTGGCGCCGGTCGCTCGGTATTGGCGACGATGTGCCCGCGATCGCCTTTCTCGGCCGGCTCGTGATGGAAAAGGGGCTCGACGTCTTCGCCGACGCCATCGACGTGCTCCAGCGGCGCGGCGTGCCCCACAAGGTCGTCGTGATCGGCGAAGGGCCGGCGCGCGAATGGTTTGAATCGCGGCTGCCCGACGCCAGTTTCGTCGGCTTTCAGGGCGGCGCGGATCTCGCCCACGCGTTGGCATCGTGCGACATCTTCTTCAATCCGTCGGTCACCGAAACCTTCGGCAATGTGACCCTTGAAGCCATGGCGTGTGGGCTGCCGGTCGTGGCCGCCCGCGCCACCGGCAGCGCAAGCATCGTCAAGCATGGACAGACGGGCTATCTCGTCGCCCCCGGGTCGATCACCGGCTTTGCCGACCATCTCCAACATTATTGCCGCGACACCGCGCTCCGCGCCGAACATGGCGCGGCGGCGGTACTCGAAAGCGGTGCCTATCAATGGGATGCGATCAATCAGGCGGTCGCCGATACCTATATCCGCCTGATCCGTCAGAAACAGCGGCGCGGGGGCTGAGCGTCCGATGGCCGGGGATCTGTTCGGCGAGCGCGCACCCGACCAGCGCGATAGCGGCGCGACCGGTCCCGCGCCGCTCGCCGAGCGGCTGCGCCCGCGCACGCTCGCCGATGTCGTCGGGCAGGAGCATCTGACCGGTCCCGAGGGTGCGATCGGCCGCATGGTCGCCGCCGGGCAATTGTCGTCGATCATCCTCTGGGGCCCGCCGGGGACGGGCAAGACGACAATCGCGCGGCTGCTCGCCGAGGCGGTCGGCATGCGCTTCGCGCCCTTGTCGGCGGTCTTCTCGGGCGTCGCCGACCTCAGGCAAGCCTTCGCCGATGCCGAAAAGATGGCGGCCGCCGGCAAGCGCACCCTGCTCTTCGTCGACGAGATTCACCGGTTCAATCGCGCCCAGCAGGACGGCTTTCTGCCCTATGTCGAGCGCGGCACCGTGGTGCTCGTCGGCGCGACGACCGAGAATCCCAGCTTTGCATTGAACGCCGCGCTGCTCAGCCGCGCGCAGGTGCTCGTGCTGAACCGGCTCGGCGAGGGCGCGCTCGGCACATTGATCGAGCGCGCCGAGGCCGAAATCGGCCAGCGCTTGCCGGTGACCGACGCGGCGCGCGCCGCGCTGATCGCGAGCGCCGACGGCGACGGGCGCTTCCTGCTCAACCAGGTTGAAACTCTGTTTTCGGTGACGATCGAAGAACCGCTCGATCCGGCCGAGCTCGCGCAGTTCCTTCACCGCCGGATGCCGGTCTACGACAAGGACCGCGACGGCCACTACAATCTGATCTCGGCGCTCCATAAGGCACTGCGCGGATCGGACCCGCAGGCGGCGCTCTACTGGCTCGCGCGAATGCTCGTCGCGGGCGAGGAGCCGCTCTACGTCCTCCGGCGACTCACCCGCTTCGCGAGCGAGGATATCGGCCTCGCCGATCCGCAGGCTTTGGTGCAATGCCTCGCCGCGAAGGACGCCTATCAGTTCCTCGGTTCGCCCGAGGGCGAGCTCGCGATCGTGCAGGCCTGCCTCTATCTCGCCACCGCGCCGAAATCGAACGCGGCCTATGCGGCGCAGAAGGCCGCGTGGGCGGCGGCGCGCGAAACCGGCAGCCTCGCGCCCCCCGCGAACATTCTCAACGCCCCGACCAAGTTGATGAAAGATCTGGGTTATGGCGCGGGCTATAGTTACGACCATGACGCGCCCGACGGCTTTTCGGGCGACAATTACTGGCCCGACGAAATGGCGCCCGCGGACTTCTATCGCCCCGTCGATCGCGGCTTCGAAAAGCGCATCGCCGAGCGCCTCGCCTGGTGGGACGAGCGGCGCCGCGCGAAGGACTGAGGCTGGGGGCTTTCCGAGCCTTGCTCCGTATGACGCGAGGGTTTAATTTTCGCCGCGTCGGGTCGCGCCGGAACTGGGGTAGTCATCATGGCATTGGCGCTTGTCCTTGCCGCTGCAGCGACACCGATCCTGTCCTGTCCAGGCGGCACCGTCGAAACCATCTGCACCGCGGCGGAGGTGACCGCGAAGATCGCGGTGACGCGCGCGCGCCTCGCCAGTATCGCGCAGCGGTGCCTCTATGACTTCGGCGGCAAATGCAGCGTCGAGGCGAGCGGGCGGATCAACACCGCGGACCGCAGCGCGACCTTGTTATGGCAAAAAATGTTGCTCGCCCCGCGCGACGGCGCCCAAACGCGGATGCTCGTGCTCGTTGCACAGGACAAGGCGGGCAAGCCGACGCTCGCGGGTTTCGCTGAAAGCTCGGGATCGATCGGGGCGCCCGATCTGGTCGTCGATAACGACCAACGCCGGCTCGTTCATGTCGGCGGCGCGCTGGCGGGGAGCGGGGGCGGCAATGCCGATGCGCTCTTCATGAGCGATGCCGCCGCGCCCAAATGGCGGCGCGTCGATCTGTCCGACTGGTCCGAACAGGGTGGCAAGCTGCTGCCGACCGGCTATTGGCTGCGCGGCCCGGCCGCGTTCGCATTCGCCGAGATGGCCGCGTCGGCCCCGGTCGCGCGCGACGGCGACGGCAATTGCTGCCCGCGCGGCGGCAACGCCATGTTCGACCTCGACATTCAGGACGACCGGCTGGTGTTGACGCGCCTGCGCTTCCAGCCCATGCAGCCTCTGGGGCGCGACATAGAGGTCACCGCCGGGACATTGGAAGACTGAGTCACGCTGGCGAGATGGCTTTGAAATTCGGCAGCTGGGAGGATGTGGTCGCGTTCGCGTGCGCGCTTCCCGATGTCGAGATGCTTTCCTTTTATGGCACCCCCTGTCCCAAGCTTAACGGCAAGGCGCTCGCTTCGCCCGGGCGCGAGCCCGGCAGCTTTGCGGTCATGTGCAAGCCCGACGAAAAGGAAATCCTGCTTGAAACCGATCCCGACACCTTCTGGCAGACCCCGCATTATGAAGGGTGGCACGCGCTGCTCGTCCGTTTCGGATCGGACGACCCCGAACGCGTCGCCGATGTCCTGCGCCGTGCCTGGTGGGATCGCGCGAAAAAGGCGCAGCGGCAGGCCTTCGGCGATCGTCCCTGACCTGTTGCGCCTGTTCGGGGCTGCGCTCCTTGCGGGTGCGGCGCCCGCGGCGGCGCAGGCGCCGAAGCCCGACGCCGAACTCCATCGCGCCTGGGCGGCGGGCTATCGCGCCGCCTTCACCTGCTCGTCGCTGTGGAACGGTGCGGGAAAGTCGCTCGCGGCGATCGAGCGCGACGAGCTCACCAACATCTATCCCGAGATCGAAGCCGATGTCCGCGCGCTCAAGGCCGATGTCGACCCGCGCGCCAAACGGGTGAGCGTTACTTATCGCGACGACATGCCGCCGCGCATCGCCGAATGGCGCGGGCGCGAAGGCTGCGTCACCTTGCCGATCGGCGCGTCGGCACCGACGTCGGCGAAGGGCCGCGTGGCGGCGCGCCCGAACCTTGACGATCGGCCTTGGCCCATGGGCGACAGCGACAGCCGCGTCGTGGGGAAGTCCGCGGGTCTTCAGCCTTTCGTCGAGGTTCTCACCCATCGTGGAGACTTCGGCGGCCGCACCAGTTCGTTGATGATCGTCAAGCGCGGGCGGATCATGGTCGAATGGTATCAGCCCGGGCATGATCTGCACACCGCGCAGCGCACTTTCTCGGTCGCCAAGTCGATGGCCGCGACGCTGATCGGCCATGCGGTGCTCAAGGGGCGGATCGACGTGACGAAGCCTGCCATGATCGCCGAATGGAAATCCCCCGGCGACCCGCGCGCCGCGATCACCACCGAACAGCTGATGCGCATGGCGAGCGGCCTCACCAGCGACACCGCGGGCAATCGTACCGACGCCATCTATATGGGCGGCGCATCGGTGCGCCAGTGGACGACGCAATGGCCGCTGCTCAATCCGCCGAATGCGCGTTATCGCTATGCCAACAACGATACGTTGCTCGCGACGCTGTCGCTGAAGGCTGCGCTCGAAAAGGCGGAGACGCCGCTCGATCCCGCCGCCTTCTTCGACCGGCTCGGCATGACGCGCACCTTCGCCGAGCATGACAAGGACGGTAATTATATCCTGTCGAGCCAGGTCTGGACCAGCGCGCGCGACCTCGCGCGGCTCGGCCTTCTCTATCAGAATGACGGAGTGTGGCAGGGCGAACGCCTCCTTCCCGAAGGCTGGCGGCGCTTCGTCACGACACCCAGCGGACCGCAGCCCGACCGGGATTTCGGATATGGCGCGGGCTTCTGGCTGTTCGATAAATCGGACGGCATCCCCGCCGACGCTTTCGGCGCTTTCGGCAATCGCGGCCAATATCTGGTCGTCATTCCGTCGCGCCAGCTCGTTATCGTCCGCCAGGGCTATGACGACGGCAAGACCCGGCTCGACATCGCGAAGCTCGTCGCGGCGGTTGTCGCTGCCGACCCCCGATGACGCGCGCTATTCGAAGGGCGGATAGCGTTCGAACGCCGGCAGGTCGCTGAGCTTCTCCATCCAGCCGATGCGCTCGGCGGTCTGGATCTGCGCCTGTGCCGGGATCCGGTCGGGATCGTCGAGCGTCGCGCTTTGCACGTCGATCTGGCCGGGAAAGATCGACTCGTTGGTATAGAATAGCCCGGTGCCGCAATTGCCGCAGAAATGACGGCGGCCATGCTCCGACGAAGCATAGACTTTCGCCGTGCCGCTGATCTCGATCTCGTCGTTGCCGACGAGCGCCCAGCCGACGAGCGGAGCGCCCGAATGACGGCGGCAATCGCTGCAATGACACAGAGCATGGTGCTGCACCGCGGTGCTCATCGAATAGCGGATCTGGCCGCAATGGCATTGGCCGCTGACACGGGGGGCTTCGTCGTTCATCGCTCTCTCCCTTATAGAGTCGATGGGGAACATATCATAAACATAGCCGCCTCGGCAATGATGTGAGAGGTAAGCATTATCGGGATATTAACCACAGGCGCCTAGGCCGCAGAGACACGGATTTGGGGAATTTCCATGGATCAGGGCGGATGGGGAAAATCGGCTGCGGGACGATCGGCGTCGATGGCGACCCTGCGGAGGGTTGCACGATGAAGCTCGTCATCCAGATTCCCTGTCTGAACGAGGCCGAAGACCTCCCCGCGACGCTCGCGGCCTTGCCCCGCAAGATCGACGGTATCGACGCGATCGAAATCCTCGTCATCGACGACGGCAGCACCGACAATACGGCACAGGTCGCGCGCATGTGGGGCGTGCACCATGTCGTACGCCACCGCACCAACCGCGGTCTCGCCGCCGCATTCCGCTCGGGCATCGATGCCGCGCTCGCGGCGGGCGCCGACATCATCGTCAACACCGACGCCGACGGTCAATATGTCGGAGAGGATATCGCCCGGATCGTCGCGCCGATCCTCGACGGCCGCGCCGACATCGTCGTCGGCGACCGCGGCGCCGCCGACAATGCGCATTTCGGCCCGGTCAAGCGCCGGCTGCAGGAACTGGGCAGCCGGGTGGTCCAGCGCCTCGCCAATGTGCAGATTTCGGACGCCGTCAGCGGCTTTCGCGCGATCAGCCGCGAGGCGGCGCAGCGCATCAACATCACGACCGAGTTCAGCTATACGACCGACATGCTGATCCAGGCCGGCCGCAAGCGGCTGTCGATCCTGAGCGTGCCGATCCGTACCAACGCCACGCTGCGCCCGTCGCGTCTGTTCAAATCGATCCCGCGCTTCATCGTCAACACGGGCATCACGATGGCGCGCGCCTACACGACCTACAACCCGCTGCGCGCCTTCGTCGGCCTCGGGTTGGCCATCGCTTTCGTCGGCGTCGTGCCGATCGTCCGTTTCCTGATCTTTTTCCTGCAGGGCGGCGGCGACGGGCACATCCAGTCGCTGGTGATCGGCGGGGCGCTGCTGGTGCTTGGCGCGATGGTCGCGGTGATGGGCCTGCTCGCCGACCTGATCGCCGCGAACCGCAAGCTGATCGAAGCCGGCCTCGTCCGCCTGCACAAGATCGAGGCGCATCTGGATATGGCGACCGGCAGCGCTGCCGATCCGGTTTCCGGCGAGGTGAGAACCAAGCGTCGGGCCGAACGCTGAACATGGCATCGGTGGCCGATCGGCGAGGTTTCGCGGCGAGACTGCCGCGCCCGACCGCCGCGCAGCTATTATGCGCGATGCTGGCCTTCGTGCTGCTGCTCCAAGTCGAGCTCGTGTTTTCCAAAAGCGTGAACTGGGACGAATTTTTCCATTTCAGCCAGATTCACCAGCATCTGCTCGGGCGTCCGGCGCCATGGCTGCAGGCGCCCTTTGTCGCGCTGTTTTTCTGGGTGCCCGCGCTGCCCGGCGACAATATCGACCATATCCAGCTTATCCGCCTTCTGATTCTTCCGTTCGAAATCGTCACGATCGCGATGATCGCGGGAATGGTGCGCCGTTTCGCCGACCGCGAAACGGCGCTGCTTTGCGGTCTGATATATGCGACCGGTGGCTATGTGTTCTTGCACGCCTTCGCGCTGCGCGCCGACATGATCGCGGCGGCGCTGCTGATGACGGCGCTGTGGCTGATCCTTTGCCGTCCGCTGCGTGGTGGCAACATCGCCTTGATCCTTTTGCTTGTCGGATTGGCCTTCGTTTCGACAATCAAGGCGGTGCTTTATGCGCCCGCCTTTCTGGGCGTCCTGCTGTTCCGGCTGGAGCGGCCGGGCCATCGCCGGGCACTGGCGAGCGCAGCCATTCTGGTCTTGCTGGCAGGCTTGGCGCTGCTCTGGCTGGCCCCGCATCTGCCGGCGAGCGGGCCGGTCGGCGCGTTGCGCGACATCGGCGATCTGGGTCGCGCTTCGATCGACCGCATGTTTTCGGGCGGCGTCTTTCCCCAAGGGGTCTGGCTCGCGCTGCAGATCGTTTTCGCCCCGCTGCTGTCGGCCGCAATCTTCGCGGCGATCCTTCATGCCTGCTGGCCGGGGCGCGAGCCGATGGAGCGCATCCTCTTTCTCTCGCTCCTCGCGCCGCTGGCGACGGTGGCGATCTATCGCAACGCCTTTCCCTATCATTTCGCCTTCATCCTGCCCCCCGCCGCGGTCGCCATCGCGCCGGTGGTGGGCTGGCTTCGGCGGCGCTACGGGGTGGTCGCGGTTTCGTTCCTTCCGCTCGCCGGCGCGCTATTGTTGTCCTTGGGTCAGGACCGCGAGGTGCTGTCCAGCCAGCGGGCGATCCAGACCGGCATCCAGACGATATTTCCCGTGCCCGTCGCCTACATCGATAACAGTGGGATGGCGGGAAACTTTCCGCGTGCGGTCAATCACTTCGCCAGCGGATGGGGGCTGGATAATTACTATAGAGCGGGCGAACCGATTTACAGCGAGGCTTTGGCGGCTGAGCCGGTCCCGATGCTTCTGGCCAATAATGTGGTGCTGCGGAGCCTTTTTCACGACACGCTTTCCGGCGGCCGTCTTCTGCCCGCAGACGACGAGATCCTGCGCGAGAATTATATTCCACATTGGGGACGGGTGTTCGTTGCCGGAAAGGCCATCGCGAGGGGTGAACGGCCGCTTGCGATCGCGATCGCTGTTCCCGGACGCTATACGGTCGAGGGCGGGGGCATCGCCATCGATGGGGAATATTATCCCGCCGGAAGCGTGGTCACGCTAGCGAGAGGTATGCACAGCGTCGCGGGGAGCCGCGGCGTCGACGTGACGCTGCGTTGGGGCGATCATCTGGCCCGGCCGGCCTTTGCCTGGCCGAGCGGGCGCAGCTTTACGGAGTATTGAAGGGATCATGGACCAGCAGGGTGAAGCACCGAGCCATGTCGGTGTGGCGAAGTGCCGGAAAGGCGTCGCATGACGTCGCCGGCGATCAAGACGCCCGACCTCCGCGTCGGAAAACTTCCCGACGCCGGCTCGCTTTTCTGGCCGATGGCGGGGATCGTGCTGGCCCGGCACTTACACGGTGCGCGATGCGAGCATCACGATCGGCGACCGCGCGTTCGCGCCCGGGCAGTTGGTCCGTCTCGATCGCGGCGACTATCGGGCGTCGACCGCCGGAGCCTCGGGTGCGCGGCTGATCTGGGGCAAGAATATCGAGGTCCCGGCGCAGCCCGACGAGGGCGGGCCGCTGTTCATGCTGTTCTGCACCACGTCGCGGTCGCGGTATTGCTGCGGTCGTCGACGAACCCAGTCAGGGCTGGGCGCGGCGGCGCAGGGTGGCGAGGCCGTATCCGAGGTCGCCGGCGATCGACGATGCACGAAGCGCCAGCGTTGCCGCCATCAACCCCGCCGCGGGCAATCCCGGTCCGGCAAGCGCCAGCAAGGCAGCTTCGCGAACGCCGATGCCGCCCGGCGCGACCGGTACGACAAAGCCCGCGAGCCAGGCGAGCAGGAACAAGGCAGCAAAGTGGGTCAGGCTGGCGCCGGCGGGCAAAACGGTGGCGCCGATCAGCATCGCGGCCAGCGCAAAGGCGCCGAACGCTACGATCTGCAACGCGAGTGCAGTCAGCAGCGCGCGCCTTGCCGCCAGCGAGGCAGCGACGACGACGCCGGCCGCGGCGAGCGCGCCGAGCGGTTGACGACCGAACAGCAGGCAGACGGCGGCGACCGACATGCTGCTGACGACATGCAGGCCGACCTCGATCAGGGCCGACTTGGCGAGCAGCTTGTGCTCGATTCCGCTCTTCGCGCCTTCGATCTGGCGGCTCACATATTGGAACACCGATCCCGGCAGATATTTCATCAGCACGCCGCGGGCGTAGATGCGCGCCATGTCGCGCGGCGGATGGACCCGTTCGGGGTCGACCAGCGCCGTCCACGCGCGCGCCAGCGCGCGGTCGGCGGCGGCGAAAAGCAAGGGCGCGCCGATCATCGCGCCCGCGAGGCCCCACGAGGCGTGCGATTGAAGCGTCGACCATTCGAGCCGCCACAGCCGCTCGCCGATGAAGGCGATGCTGGTTGCAAGTGCTGCGCCGCCGACCCATCGCCCGATCCGTTCGAACGACGGCCGGCGCCGCGCAGCGGTCGCATCAGCCATAGAGGATGCTTGTGAAATCGGGATAGGGAACGCAATAGGAACGGCCGAAATAGCGACGCTCCCTGAGCCCGCAGTTTTCGATCCCGCTGCGATAGCGGCTGCGGCCGCTATCATCGAGCAAGATGATGCCGCCGGGCGCCAGATGCGGGATGGCCCGCGCCAGACATTCGGTACGGCGGCGTCCATCGACGACGATCAGGTCGAACGGACCGTCTGCCGCTTCGATCGCGCCGATATACGCCTCGCCATCGAGTTCGCGATGGTGCAGCTCGATGTTCGGATAGCGCGCGACCTCTTTGGTCAGGCGCTGGTGCCATTCGGCATGGTGCTCGACCGAGGTGACGCTCGCGGCGTGGCGAGCGAGCCAGATGGTGCTGGCGCCCGCGCCATATTCAAAAACCCGCGCCTTGGGACGAGACTGGAGAAATTCGGCGACCTCGCGCGTCGCGGCGACGTTCCACCACGGCAGGCCCAGTGCGATCATGCGCTCGATATCGTGGATCGCGAGTAGCGAAGCCGACCAGCGCAACCAGCCATATTCATCGCTTTGGCGTGCGTTTGCGGCAAGCCTTTCCATCGGGCCGAGGTCCGCAATCTTGTGCATGACCCCCGAGTAGGACCGTTTGACCAACTGCATCATCTTCTCCAGCCTCCCGAACGGGTGCAAGAGTGTATTAACCAAAACATCCCTGTCGAAAGGTTAATTTTGGTGCTGAAGCGCGATCAATCGCCCAGATCGACCTGATGCCGCTGGGCCCATTCCCGATACTGGCCACGCGGGTCGGCGGCGGGCTGGGCGAGGATCGCCGGCATGTCGGCGCGCAGCGCGCCGAGGTCGAGCGAGCGGATCATCGCCTTCACCGGACCGACGCCGGCCGGCGTGATCGACAGCCGCTCGATGCCGGCGCCGAGCAGCGCCATCGCTTCGAGGGGCCGTCCGCCCATTTCGCCGCACACGCCCAGCGCGACCTTCGATCCGGCCACGGTGCGGACGACGCGGGCGAGGTAGCGCATCACGACAGGGGAGAGCCAGTCGTACCGCTCGGCGAGCCGCGGGTGCGCGCGGTCGGCGGCGAAGAGGAACTGGGTGAGGTCGTTGGTGCCGACCGACAGGAAATCGAGGTGCGGCAGCATCAGGTCGAGCGTTTCGAGAAGGCCCGGCACCTCGAGCATCGCGCCATAGCGGATCGCCACCGGCAGCTTCTTGTTGTGGCTCGCGAGCCACGCGCGCTGGCTGACGAAGAGGTTGCGCGCCGCTTCATATTCCCATGGTTCGGACACCATCGGAAACATGACGTGGAGCGTGCGGCCGGCGGCGGCCTCCATCAGCGCGCGCGCCTGCACCTTGAGCAGCCCCTCGCGTTCGAGCGCCAGCCGCAGCGCGCGCCAGCCCATCGCCGGATTTTCCTCCTGCGCGCTGCCATCGACATTCATATAGGGCAGCGCCTTGTCGCCGCCGATGTCGACGGTGCGGAAGATCACCGGCCGGTCGCCCGCCGCGTCGAGAACGTCGCGGTAGAGCCGCTGCTGACGATCGCGCGACGGCAGCGTCGCCGACACGAGGAACTGGAATTCGGTGCGGAACAGCCCGATGCCGCGCGCGCCGGTCAGGTCGAGCGCGGCGACGTCTTCGCGCAGCCCCGCGTTGATCATCAGCTCGATCGGAACGCCGTCCTTGGTGACCGCGGGCAGGTCGCGCAGCGACGCGAGGTTGGCGCGGCGTTTCTGCGAAATCTCGAGCTTGGCATCGAACGCGTCCTGCACCGCCTGTGTCGGGCGGACGTGCAGCTGGCCCGCGGTGGCGTCGAGCAGCAGCAGATCGCCTTCGCGGATCGACGCCCGCACATCGTTGACGCGGCCGATCACGGGCACCCCCATCGCACGCGCGACGATGATGACGTGGGCGGTGAGCGATCCTTCCTCGAGCACCACGCCTTTCAGGCGGCGGCGATCATATTCGAGCAGTTCGGCGGGGCCGAGGTTGCGCGCGATCAGGATCGAATCCTGTCTGAGGCCCATCTGCGCCGCGGTGCCCATCTGCCCCGACACGATGCGGATCAGCCGGTTCGACAGATCCTCGAGGTCGTGCATGCGGTCGCGCAGCAGCGGATCGTCGATCTGGCGCATCCGCATCCGGGTGCGCTGCTGGACGCGTTCGATCGCCGCTTCGGCGGTCAGCCCGCTGTCGATCGCTTCGTTGATCCGGCGCGACCAGCCCTCGTCATAGGCGAACATCTTGTAGGTCTCGATGACCTCCTCATGTTCGCCGCCGACGCCGAAGTCGGCCGAACTCGCCATGCGGTCGATCTGCTCGCGCATCTTGTCGAACGCGGCATAGACGCGGTGGCGCTCGGCCTCGGTATCGTCGGCGACCGTATGCTCGATGGTGATGCGCGGCTGGTGGAACACCGCGACCCCGGCGCCCATGCCGTCGACCAGCTTCTGCCCGTTCAGCCGCTGCGCCGACTGATCGGCGGCGGCGGCGTCGGTGCGCGCGGCGGTGTCGACCAGGTCGGCGTTGGCGATCAGTTCGGACAGCACCATGGCGACGGTCTGCAACGTCTCGATCTCGATATCGTCGTAACGCCTCGGGTCGGCATGCTGGACGCACAGCACGCCGACGGCGCGCTCGCGGCGGATGATCGGCACGCCGGCAAAGCTGTGGAACAACTCCTCGCCCGTTTCGGGGCGATAGGAAAAGTCGGGGTGCGCCGCCGCTTCGTCGAGGTTCAGCGTCTCGATCTGGTCGGCGATCGTGCCGACCAGCCCTTCGCCGAGGCCGAGCCGGGTGACGTGCACCGCCTCCTGCTTCAGCCCGCGCGTCGCATAAAGTTCGAGCGTGCCGTCGCGCAGCAGATAGATCGAACAGACCTCGCTATCGAGGCATTCGCCGATGATGCCGACGACCTGATTGAGCTTGCCCTGGGCATTGACGCGCGACGCCATGACCTCGTGCAGCCGGGTCAATATGGTGCGCGCGGACTGGGCGGCCGACGAGGGCGGGGGCGGGGCGTTGGTCATCGCAATCCTGCTAACAGAAGGATGCGGCGCGCGCCAATACCCCGCGCGCGATTGTCCGCGCTATTCCTGAATGCTCCGCAATTCCCTCAGGGATTTCCGGTCGGGCTGGCCGGGGCCGTCGTCGGCGCGACCGGCGTGGTGCCGGTCGTGATCGCCGGGCCGATCGGCGTCGCCGGCATCGGCGTCGTCATCACCGCCGGCGGCGGCGCATATTTCGCGTCCCAGGCGATCACGTCGGCCTGATACTGTGCATAGGCCTCGTAAAATTGCTTGAACGGCTCGTCGAGCCGCGCGAGGTGCGCGGGCGACTGCTCGACGAGCTGGTCGGTCGGGGTCGTCGAGACGATCTGCGCGATCTCGTTGGCGCGCGCACAGAAAGCGCGCTGCGCGGGCGGCTGCGCAAAATAGTTGAACAGCTGCGTCGACAGGCGGTCGCGCGGCGCGATGCCGTTATTCTTGTTTTCCTTGCCGAGGTCCTTGATCACCGATTTCTCGGTCGACTTGATCACCTTGCCGTGCGTCTTGATGATATCGTTATAGGCCGAAACCAGCGTCGATTCCTCGACGCCGCGGCACCCGATGGCGGCGACGTTCAGCCCGATCTTGAGCTGCCAGAAGGCGCGGTCGCCGGTGACGCCGCTGTTCGCGGTGACGAAACCTCCGTCGATCCCGCGGCCGGGAAGAATCTGCGTCAGCGACGCATTGCCGGCAGCAGCGGCCGCGGCGGGATGGTGACGACGACCGGCGGCGGCGGGTGGGGGAGGCGGCGGGGGCGGCTTCGGCGCACAGGCGGCGACGCTCGCCAGCAGACCTGCTACGATGATCTTACGCGACAAATTCATGATCCACTCCCCAACCGCATCACCATGCGGCATCAACCCCGCGCGTGCAACGCCGCTTCGGCCTGTTGCACCAGAGATGCGACAATCGCTGCCGCACTCTCCTCTTCGGATACCATACCGACAGATTGCCCTGCCATTAACGAACCATTTTCGACGTCGCCGTCGATGACGGCGCGGCGCAGCGCGCCCGCCCAATAATGTTCGATTTCGAGCTGCGCTTCACCCATGTCGACCTCACCGGCGTCAAGTTTGTTCGCGACCTCGCGCTGCTTCGCGGTAAAGGCTTCGGTCCCGGCATTTTTGAGCGCGCGGACCGGGATGACGGGCAGGCGCGGGTCGATCTGGACGCTCGCGACCGCTTCGCGCGCCGAGGCGCGCATGAAGGCCTTTTTGAAGTTGGGATGCGCGATGCTCTCGGTCGCGCACACAAAGCGCGTGCCGAGCTGAACCCCCGACGCGCCCATCTCCAGATAGGCGGCGATCGCCTCGCCGCGGCCGATCCCGCCGGCGACGAAAACCGGCACTTCGTCGGCGAGCGTCGGCAGGATCTCCTGCGCGAGCACGCTCGTCGACACCGGGCCGATATGGCCACCTGCCTCCATCCCCTCGATCACCAGCGCGTCGACGCCCGAACGGACGAGCTTTTTGGCGAGCGCCAGCGTCGGCGCGAAACAGATGACCTTGGCACCCGACGCCTTGATCGCCTCGAGGCTGCCCTTCGGCGGCAAGCCGCCCGCGAGCACGACATGGCCGATGCGATGCTTGGCGCATACCTCGATCAATTCGAACAATTGCGGGTGCATGGTTATCAGGTTGACGCCGAAATTGCGGGTCGCCAACGCCTTGGTCCCGGCGATTTCGGCATCGAGCAACGCGGGCGTCATCGCGCCGCACGCGATCACGCCAAAGCCGCCGGCATTGCTGATCGCGCTGACCAGATGGCGTTCGGAAACCCAGCTCATCGCGCCGCACAGGATTGCATAGTCGCTACCGAGTAGTTCGGTTCCGCGGGCCATCAGATCGTTAATTTTGCTCATTGAGGCTGCCTTTGCCAGCACTGGGACTCGCGCGCAATCCCTGGCGTCATCGCGCCCGTCGACCCGCCGCACGCTTGAATCGATTGGGCGCGACAACCGAACCTTTCGGCGCAGAAAGCAAATCAATCATTGTCAACTAAATCACTTGGCATATGCTTTGGCGGCGAATCCAGAAGGGAAAGGAATGATCATGAGCGCTATCAGGGACGTCGCCAAAGACGGCTCCGAAGAGGTGCCCCGCGCCATCCAGACCGTGCTCGATGCCCTCGACAAGCTGAAGTTCGGCGCGATCCAGCTGACCGTGCACGAAGGACGACTGGTGCAAGTCGATGTGACCGAGCGGCACCGCTACCCCAACTGATGTAGGTTTCAGGCTCCAACTACTCCCAACGGGGATATTCCCCACCTCATGCCGCAGACCGGACCACCGGATGTGGCAATTTTCTTGCAACAGGAAATTGTCATGACCGCAAAATATCCGTCTGTCCGCCGGCGCCTTCCGGCCGGCCTCTTCACGCTTTCCCTCGCCTTGGCGATCGCCGCGGACCCCGCCGCCGCATCGGAAACTGCCGACGACACCGCCGCCGCCGATGACGCTGCGCAGGTCGAAGGCGGAAGCTACGGCGGCGAGATCATCGTCACCGCGCGGCGGCGCAGCGAAACCGCGCAGGACGTGCCGATCGCCATCTCGGTCGTTGACGGCGAACAGATCGACAATACCGGCAGCTTCAACGTCGGCCGGCTGACCCAGCTCACGCCGACGCTGCAATTCTACTCGTCGAACCCGCGCAACACGGCGGTCAATATCCGCGGTATCGGCGCGCCGTTCGGTCTGACCAACGACGGCATCGAACAGGGCGTCGGCATCTATGTCGACGACGTCTATTATTCGCGCGTCGCTTCCTCGACCTTCGACTTCCTCGACGTCGCGCAGATCGAAGTGCTGCGCGGGCCGCAGGGGACGCTCTACGGCAAGAATACGACCGCCGGCGCGATCAACATCACGACCAACCAGCCGACCTTCGATTTCGAGGGCAAGGCCGAGGTCAGCATCGGCAATCTCGATTTCAAACAGGCGAAGGCCGCGATCTCGGGACCGCTGTCCGAGTGGCTTGCGGCGCGCATCGCGGTCTCCTCGACCAGCCGCCGCGGCACGATCTACAATGTGACGACCGACCGTTATATCCAGAGCCAGGACAATATCGGCATTCGCGGCCAACTGCTCTGGCGGCCGGCCGACAATCTCGACATCACGCTCGCCGGCGACTGGAACAAGCAAGAGGCGGTGTGCTGCGGCTCGGTTTTCGTCCGCACCGGCGAAACGCAGCGGCCGCTGAACCGCCAGTTCGCCGCGCTCGCGGCGGCGCAGGGCTATGCCTTCCCGAGCGAGAATCCCTATGACCGGCTCACCGACCTCGACGCCAATCTGAATGCGGGCAACGAGATCGGCGGCGCGTCGCTGCGCGTCAAATGGGACCTCGGACCGGGCATGCTGACCTCGGTGACCGCGTGGCGCTATTGGGACTGGCAGCCCGAAAACGATCGCGACTTCACCGGCCTGCCGATCGTCACGAGATCGCAGAACCCGTCGCAGCAGGATCAATATACGCAGGAGCTGCGCTATAATTACACCGGCGATCGCTTCGATTTCGTCATCGGGGGCTTCTATTATTACCAGCGCATCGAGACGCAGGGCACCGAAGGCCATGGCCCCGCGTCGAGCCGCTGGACGATCAATCCGTCGAACCCGCTGTCGAACGATCCCTCGGTGCTGGGCGGCCTGACCGCGATCAACACGCAATATCTCAAGAACACCAGCGCGGCGCTGTTCGGGCAGCTGAGCTGGAAAATCACCGATCAGCTGACGATCCAGCCCGGCGTCCGGGTGAATTATGACAAGAAGGACGGCTACTACCGGCGTCTCGTCTTTGCCGGCGACGGCTCGCCGGTGACGGCGGACCTGACAGATGCGGTGTCGGCCGCCCGGCTCGCCGTGTTCACGCCGCAGGAATATGCGCCCTCGTTCAGCGACTGGAATTTCAGCTACGACCTGACCGCGACATGGAAGGCGGCGCGCGACCTGCTCCTCTATGCGACCTATGCGAAGACGTTCAAATCGGGGGGCATCAACCAGAATGGCGTGCCGAACGGCGCCGACGGCGACCCGATCCTCGCCGCCGCGACGGTGAAACCCGAATCGGTCGATCATTATGAGGCGGGGGTGAAGGCCGAATTCTGGGATCGGCGGGCGACCTTCAATCTCAGCGCGTTTCGCACCGACATCAAGAATTTTCAGGCCAATGTGAATAATGGGCAGTTCGGCGTGCTCCGCGGCTATCTGGCCAATGCGGGCAAGGTCCGCACGCAGGGCGTCGAATTCGACTTCTCAGTGCGGCCGAGCGAGCGGTTTCGCGCCTATGCCAATGGCGCTTATACCGATGCCAAATATGAACGCTTCGTCGACGCGCCGTGCCCACCCGAACTGTCGGGCGGGTCCGCCAGCGCGCCGAACTGCGACATTTCGGGGCAGCGCCTGCCCGGCGTGTCGAAATGGGCCTTTTCGTTCGGGGCGGAAGCCAATGCCGAATCCAGCCTGTTCGGACAGGATGGGCAATTCTATCTGGGTTATGACGGCAGCTACCGGTCGGACTGGTCGTCGAACCCGTCGCCGTCGGCCTACACCTGGATCGAGGGTTATTCGCTTTCGAACTTCCGCGCCGGTTTCCGGACCGAAACCGGGCTCGACATCTTCGGCTGGGTGCGCAACGCGTTCGACCAGAATTATCTTGAGCAATTGAGCGTGGGGCCGGGCAATACCGGGCTGATCACTGGCCTGCCGGGCGATCCCCGCACTTGGGGCGGGACGATCAAGGCTAGCTTCTGATCTTCCCTTACCAGCAAAAGAAAAGGGCGGCCCCGCGGGGCCACCCTTTCTCATGCAGGCTGCTGGTCAGCGCTGCTGCGGGTTTTTGCCTTGGTCCTGATCGGACCGCTGGCCGCCTTGCTGGCGATCCTGGCCGCCCTGCTGTTGCTGCTGGCGACGTTGTTCCTCGTCGCGATCAGCCTGCGGGTTCTTCTGGTTCTGCTGGTTCGGGTTGTTAGCCACTTTCCATCTCCTTTTGCCGCGCCATGCCATCATGCCGCGACACCGGATCAACCCGTGGCCGAGTCAGATGTTCCTCCCTGTAGCCGGGGCGTGGCGGGGGCGGGACGGGCGCCCTTCGTCCGGGCAACTCTCGCGCGTTTGATCGGTTCATTCGATGACTGAATTCAGCTTATTCGGTTATGTCGATGGGGAAGCGCGGCATATCCTTCCCCGGTCAGAACGAAAGGATGGCGCCATCGACTCGACGCCCGCCCATGCCGGCCGTCCGCCAGCGACCCCCGTCGCTCGCGTCATACGCGCGCCATTCCGCGGCGCCACGATCCGGCATTCCATAACAGATAAACGAGGAGAGACTGCATGAACGATCCGACCCCCATCGACCCCGCCGGCGGTTGCCCCGTCCACCAGCCCGGGGGCGTTCGCGCGCTGCTCGGCCGCACCAACAAGGATTGGTGGCCCGACATGCTGGCGACCGAAATCCTTAATCCCAATGGCCCGTCGAACCCGATGGGCGAGGATTTCGACTATGCCAAGGCGTTCAAGTCGCTCGACTATCAAGCGCTGAAGGACGATCTCACCGCGCTGATGACCGACAGCCAGCCCTGGTGGCCCGCCGACTATGGTCATTACGGCCCCTTCTTCATCCGCATGGCGTGGCACGCCGCGGGCACCTATCGCACCGCGGACGGCCGCGGCGGCGCCAACAGCGGGCAGCAGCGTTTCGCGCCGCTCGACAGCTGGCCCGACAATGGCAATCTCGACAAGGCGCGCCGCCTCCTTTGGCCGATCAAGCAGAAATATGGCAACAAGATCAGCTGGGCCGACCTGTTCATCCTTGCGGGCAATGTCGCGATCGAAAGCATGGGCGGGCCGGTGTTCGGCTTCGGCGGCGGCCGCGTCGACGTCTATGAACCCGAACGCGACATTTATTGGGGCAGCGAAGACAAATGGGTCAATCAGGGCGTCCAGACGCGCATCGACCCGGCCAAGGGAATGGAAACGATCGAAGGTCCGCTCGCCGCGATCCAGATGGGCCTGATCTACGTCAACCCCGAAGGCCCCGGCGGCAATCCGCACGACGACGAAGGCATGGCGCGCGATATGAAGGAAACCTTCAAGCGCATGGCGATGAACGACGAGGAAACTGTCGCACTCACCGCCGGCGGCCACACCTTCGGCAAGGCGCATGGCAATGGCGACGCCTCGCTGCTGGGCGCGGCGCCCGCGGGCGGCGATCTTGCTGCGCTGGGCTTTGGCTGGGTCAGCAGCCACGAAAGCGGCGGCATCGGCGAACATACCGTCACCAGCGGCATCGAAGGCGCATGGACCAACACCCCGCGTGAGTGGACGGAGAATTATTTCCGCCTGCTGTTCGACTATGACTATGAGCTGGTGAAATCGCCCGCGGGCGCGAACCAGTGGCAGCCGATCAACCAGAAAGAGGAGGATATGGCCCCGGCGGCGTGGGATCCGAACATCAAGGTTCCGACGATGATGACCACCGCCGACATGGCGCTGAAGCGCGATCCGGCGTACCGCAAGATCAGCGAGAAGTTCCGCGACGATCATGAGGCGTTCCGCGACGCTTTCGCGCGCGCCTGGTTCAAGCTGACCCACCGCGACATGGGGCCCAAGATCCGCTACCTCGGCCCTGAAGTCCCCACCGAGGATCTGATCTGGCAGGACCCGATCCCCGCGGGTTCGACGCCGTCGGACGCCGAGGTGAAGGCGGTGAAGGACAAGATCGCCGCGTCGGGCCTCACGGTCAGCCAGCTGATCAAGACCGCTTGGGCTTCGGCGAGCACCTATCGCAAGTCCGACTTCCGCGGCGGCGCGAACGGCGCGCGCGTCCGCCTCGCGCCACAGAAGGACTGGGAGGTCAACGAGCCCGCGATGCTCGCCAAGGTTCTGGATACGCTCGACGGACTGCGCGGTTCGATGTCGATGGCCGACGCGATCGTGCTTGGCGGCGTTGTCGGGCTTGAAAAGGCGATCAAGGACGCGGGCTTCAATGTCGCCGTCCCCTTCACCGGCGGCCGCGGCGATGCAACGGCCGAACAGACCGACGCCGACAGCTTCGCGGTGATGGAGCCCGAAGCCGATGCCTTCCGCAACTATGTCGGCAAAAAGAAGCTCGCCGTGAAGATCGAGGAAATGATGCTCGACCGCGCCTCGCTGCTCGGCCTGTCGGTGCCCGAGATGACGGTGCTGATCGGCGGCCTCCGCGTCCTCGGCGCCAACCATGGCGAGCGCGGCCACGGCCACTTCACCAAACGGTCGGGGCAACTGACGAACGACTTTTTCGTCAACCTGCTCGACATGACCAATGTGTGGAAGGCCGTCGATGGATCGGACGACCAGGAATATGTCGCGACCGACCGCAAGGGCGGCGCCGAGACCTGGCGCGCGACGCGCGCCGACCTGATCTTCGGTTCCAATTCGGAACTGCGCGCGGTGGCCGAAGTCTATGCGCAGTCCGACAATGGCGAAAAGTTCGTGCGCGACTTCGTCAAGGCGTGGACCAAGGTGATGAACGCCGACCGTTTCGACCTCGCCTGATCCGGCGCCGCCGGTCCCGCATCATGCCGCAGGACCGGCGGCGGCCGCAAAAGACGACGGGTCGCGACCCGCCCCCGGGGACATGGGCCTGGGGGCGGGTCTTGTTTTTGCGAAGGGGCGGCTTTGTAGCTGATCGCTGCGACACGACGTTTTACCGCAAACGATGTTAACAATGTCAATTTTTCCTTGACGTCGATCCGGTCTGCACGCAATGTTTACGACGATAACATTGAGTCGGAAAGGACAGGCGGATGAAAACCTTGCTCTATGCCATCGGGCCGATGCTGTTCGACTCGCTCGGCGTGCTCGTCTTCGCAGTGCTGCTGGTCGCCGGGGCGGGTATCGTTCCCGCGACGATCGCGGGTATCGTCGTCGCGCTCGGCGTCGTCGGTTACGAACTCGCACGCGGCAAAAAGGTCGCGGCGCTGCAATGGATCAGCCTGGCGTCGGTGCTCTTCACCGCGGCAGCGACCTTGTTCACCGGCGATCCGCGCTTCGTGATGGCGAAGCCGACGATCGTCTATCTGATCGTCGGCAGCGTGATGCTGCGCAAGGGCTGGCTCAACCGCTATATTCCGCCCGAGCAGCTCGCGATCGTCGGCGACGTCATGGATCGCTTCGGCATGATCTGGGCAGCGCTGATGTTCACCAGCGCGGGGCTGAACCTCGTCATCGCGCTCTTCTTCACTGCCTGGTGGCCGCTGTTCATCGGCGTCTTTCCGCTCGCGTCGAAATTCGGGCTGTTCGCGATCCACATCGCGGTGGTGCATCACATCACGCAAGCACGGCTGCGCCGCCGCGCGAGCGGCGAACTGCAGCCGTTCGCGGCGGAGTAGTTACTCGGCGTCGAGCCCGTAGGCGGTGTGCAGCACACGGACCGCGAGTTCGGTTTCGTCCTCGTCGATCAGCACGCTGACCTTGATCTCGCTGGTCGAGATCGCCTGGATGTTGATGCCGCGGTCGGCCAGCGCGCGGAACATCGTGCTCGCGACGCCCGCATGGCTCTTCATGCCGACGCCGACGACGCTGACCTTCGCGACCTTGTCGTCGCTGATGATGCGGTTGAAACCGATCTTGTCCTTCGCGCCTTCGAGCAGGTCGATCGAGCGGAGCAGGTCGACGCCCGGAACGGTGAAGGTCACGTCGGTCTCGCCCTTTTCGCGGCCGACATTCTGGATGATCATGTCGACGTTGATCCCCGCCGCGGCGAGCGGGCCGAAGATGTTCGCCACCGCGCCCGGCTTGTCGGGCACGCGCGTGACGATGATCTTCGCTTCATTCTTGTCGTGGGCGATGCCGGTGATCAGCTGCCGTTCCATCTGATGTTCCTCTATTTCCTCGTCGCTGACGATCATCGTGCCTTTGGCGGGAGCCTCGTCGCCCTCGACGAAGCTCGACAGAACCTGCACGCGCACGCCCATCTTCATCGCGAGCCCCACCGAGCGCGTCTGGAGCACCTTGGCGCCGACGCTCGCGAGTTCGAGCATTTCCTCATAGGTGACATAGTCGAGCTTGCGCGCGCGCGCGACGATGCGCGGGTCGGTGGTATAGACGCCGTCGACGTCGGTGTAGATGTCGCAGCGGTCGGCCTTCACCGCCGCCGCGACCGCGACCGCGCTGGTATCCGATCCGCCGCGCCCCAATGTCGAGACGCGCCCGTCGTCCATCATCCCCTGGAAACCGGGGATCACCGCGACCTCGCCCTTGCCCATCGCGGCGAGCAGCGCGCCGGTGTCGATGTCGAGGATGCGCGCGCGCGCATGCGCTTCCTCGGTGCGGATCGGCAGCTGCCAGCCGAGCCAGCTGCGCGCGGGGACGCCCATCGCCTGCAAGGTCAGCGCGAGCAGCCCCGATGTGATCTGTTCGCCCGCGGCGACGACGACGTCATATTCGGCGGGGTCGTAGCGCGGGTTCGCCTCGCGGCAGAAATTGACGAGCCGGTCGGTCTCGCCGGCCATCGCCGAGACGACGACCGCGACTTCGTTGCCGTTGGTGACTTCGCGCGCGACGAGTTTCGCCACGGTGCGAATCCGCTCGGTGCCCGCCATCGACGTGCCCCCGAATTTCATCACGATCCGCGCCATGTCGCCCCGCTTTCCTGAATCTGGTTTCCGCCGCGACTTTCCCAAGCATTTCCGCGGCGCTCGCGTCGTTACGGAAGGGGGAGGGCGATGGCAAGGCGGCGATGATAGCGTCGGGATATATTTTCTTGGCGAGGGGAAACCGAAACAGGGTTTTCCGTCGAATATCCATGCTGCGAGGTAATTTTCTTGCGCCGAAATGGCGGCGGTGGCAAATCGGCGGCATGAGTGCCGCCACGATCAACCCGCACGAAGCCGCCCATTTCGGCGCCCTCGCCGCCGACTGGTGGGACCCGCACGGTTCGTCGGCGATGCTGCACAAGCTCAACCCGGTGCGGCTTGCCTATATTCGCGACCGCATCGATGCCCACTGGCAGGTCGATGCGCGTGAGCGCCACGCGCTTGCCGGGCGCAGCGCGCTCGACGTCGGGTGCGGCGCGGGGCTGCTCGCCGAACCGCTCGCACGAATGGGCGCGACGGTCACCGGCGTCGATGCGGCGCCCGAAAATATTGCAGCCGCGCGCGATCATGCGGCGGGGCAGGGGCTTGCGGTCACCTATTTCGCGGGCGAACTGTCCGCGCTGCCGCCTGCGACCTTCGATCTCGTCACCTCGATGGAGGTCGTCGAGCATGTCGCCGACCCCGCGGCCTTCATCGGCGAACTCGCAGGCCGTCTCGCGCCCGGCGGGCTGATGATCCTCTCGACCCCGAACCGGACGATGCTGTCGAAACTGCTGCTCGTCGAGGCGGCCGAGCGTGTCGGCGCGGTGCCGCGCGGGACGCACGATTGGGATCAGTTTCTGAAGCCCGGGGAATTAACGGGCCTGCTCGAAGGCGCGGGGCTCGAGGTCATCGACCGCACTGGCCTCTCTCCCTCGGCCGCCAAGGGCTTCAAGCTCGGCGGCAGCGTGGCGCTCAACTATCTGGTCGCGGCGCGGTGGCCGGGCTGAAATAAGGCCGGGAAACCGTCGCCCCCGCGCAGGCGGGGGCCGCTATCGGTTTACGCGGCGCCGCCGAGCAAGGCCGCTGGCGGCCCCCGCCTGCGCGGGGGCGACGGTTAGAAGTCGACGTCTTCGTAATATTTCGGCGGCGACACGATCTCCATCCGCTCGGCGAGCAGCGGGCGGAAGCTCGGGCGCGACTTCAGCCCCGAATACCAGCCTTTGGTCTGCTCGTGCCCGGTCCAGTCGATCCCACCCAGATAGTCGGCGACCGAGATATGCGCCGCCGCAGTCAGATCGGCGAGGCTCATCGTCGCGCCGGCGAGCCAGGTGCGATGGTCGATGAGGTAATCGACATAGTCGAGATGATTGTTCGCCGCCTTCATCGCCTCGCGCAGCGCGCCGCCGTCGGGCGGCTGGCGGTGGACGATGCGCTTCTGCATCCGTTCGAACAGCAGCGGGCCGGTGACTTCATAGTAGAAGTCGTGATCGAACCATGCGGTCAGCCGGCGGATCTCGGCGCGGTTCGCCGCCGTGCCGTTGATCATCGCCTTACCTTCGACGGTTTCCTCGAAATATTCGGCGATCGCCATGCTGTCGATCAGTACCTGTCCGCGCGCCTGATCGACCATCACCGGGGTGCGGCCTGCCGGGTTCAGATCGATGAATTCGTCGCGGCGCTCCCACGGCGATTCGCGCACCAATTCGTATCCGACGCCCTTTTCGCCCAGCAAAAGGCGGACCTTGCGTGAAAAGGGACAGAGCGGGAATTGATAGAGTTGCCACATAGGCTTGGCATAGCGGCAGCGGGGCGCCACGCGCAACGGCTATGGCGCGGCCTGCCTCTGGCGATTGTGAATTAAGCGTCAGCGCCGCGCGGCGTCGCGCTCATATTCCCACTGGGCGGCAAGATCGCGCGCCATGTCCCTCAGGACCGGGGCATAAGCCGCGAGCGCCGATGCGGCATGGCCCGCCATACGCGTCGTCGCGCGGACGTCGTCGCCCATGCGTTCGGCATAATAGGGATCGCTGCCCGTCACTTCGCCCAGCGTCGCGTCGGGCGGGATATATGCGGCATCGGATTCGGGATCGATCTGTGCCACCGCCTTCGCGAGCGGCCCGACCTGCATCTGCATCAGCGCGCCGACCATCGCCGTGATCGTCTCGGCCATCCGCTCCTGCGCGACCGGATCGCTGAGCGTCGCAACGGTATCGTGCATCTCGTTGGCGGCCGCGGGCAGCGGCGCGGCGAGCGCGAGCAGGGGGAGGGCAGCGAGGGCCAGACGGGTCATGACTCGATCCTTTCGAGGGACGAGAGGAGGGCAGTAAAGCGGCATCTTTAGCCCAAAGACGCTTTCGCTAGGGTGAACGTTCCTCCCTGTCGCGAAGCGATGGGGAGGTGGCAGCGGCGTAGCCGCTGACGGAGGGGCTATGGCGCTGTCGTCGCAGCCCCTCCACCATCCGCTGCGCGGACGGTTCCCCTCCCCACGGCTTCGCCGCAGGGAGGATTGGCTTATTCCGCCGCGACGACCTCGACCTCTTCCTCGTTGAGCGAATGCGTCAGGCGGCTCAGCATTTCCTTCGGGCACACCTGCCAGAAACGCTGGCGCCAGCGGTCCCAGTCGGCGAGGATTTCGGCCGACCATTTGCTGCCGGTGGCCTTGGCATGCTCCTCGACCAGCTCCTTGAGCACCGCCTCCCAATGGCCGCTCGCGAGCCGCTGCCAGACGATCGATTCGCCGTTCACGCGGCGCTCGAACTGCTCGTCGGTGTCGAGGATGAAGGCCATGCCGCCAGTCATCCCCGCGCCGAAGTTCGAGCCCACCGGGCCGAGGATCACCGCGGTGCCACCGGTCATATATTCGCAGCCATTGGCGCCGCAGCCCTCGACGACGACATTCGCGCCCGAGTTGCGAACCGCGAAACGTTCGCCTGCCTGACCCGCCGCGAGCAAGGTGCCGGCAGTCGCGCCATAGAGCACGGTGTTGCCGACGATGCTGTTGTGCTGGCTGACGAGCGGGCTCGAGACGGTCGGGCGCACGATGATGCGCCCGCCCGACAGCCCCTTGCCGACATAGTCGTTCGCGTCGCCGAACACTTCGAGCGTCACGCCCTGGCACAGGAAGGCGCCCAAGGACTGCCCCGCGGTGCCGCGCAGGCGCACCTGCACATGGTCGTCGGCGAGTCCCTTCATGCCGAAGCGCGCGGTAACCTCGGCCGACAGTCGGGTGCCGACGGCGCGGTGCGTGTTGCGGACGTTGTAGGTCAGCTGCATACGCTCGCCGCGCTCGAACAGCGGCTTGGCGTCGCTCAAGATCTGCGCGTCGAGGCTGTCGGGCACCGGGTTGCGGAAGTTCGGCCCCTGCGAGCGGCGCTGATCGTCGGGCGCGTCGACCTTGGCGAGGATCGGATTGAGATCGAGATCGTCGAGATGCTCGGCGCCGCGGCTGACCTGCCGCAGCAATTCGGTGCGCCCGATCACTTCGTCGAGGCTCGTGACACCGAGCTTCGCCAATATCTCGCGCACTTCCTCGGCGATGAAGGTCATCAGGTTGATCACCTTCTCGGGCGACCCCGTGAACTTCTGCCGCAATTTCTCGTCCTGCGTGCAGACGCCGACCGGGCAGGTGTTCGAATGGCACTGGCGCACCATGATGCAGCCCATCGCGACGAGGCTCAGCGTGCCGATGCCGAACTCTTCGGCGCCCAGAATGGCCGCGATCACGATGTCGCGCCCCGTCTTGAGCCCGCCGTCGGTGCGCAGGCGGATGCGGTGGCGGAGGCCGTTCAAGGTCAGCACCTGATTGACCTCGCTCAGCCCCATTTCCCACGGCGTGCCGGCATATTTGACGCTTGTCTGCGGCGACGCCCCGGTGCCGCCGGTGTTGCCCGCGACGAGGATCACGTCGGCATGCGCCTTCGCGACGCCCGCAGCCACGGTGCCGATCCCCGCCGAGCTGACGAGCTTCACGCAAACGCGCGCCTTCGGATTGATCTGCTTCAAATCATAGATTAGCTGCGCCAGATCCTCGATCGAATAGATGTCGTGGTGCGGCGGCGGCGAAATCAGCGTCACGCCGGGCGTCGCGTGGCGCAGCCGCGCGATGAACTCGGTGACCTTGAAGCCCGGAAGCTGGCCGCCCTCGCCCGGCTTGGCGCCCTGTGCGACCTTGATCTCGATCTCGTCGCACGCGCCGAGATATTCGGCGGTGACGCCGAAGCGGCCGCTTGCGATCTGCTTGATGTTGCTGTTGGCGTTGTCGCCATTGGCATAGGGGCGGTAACGTTCGCTCGCCTCGCCGCCTTCGCCCGACACCGCCTTGGCGCCGATGCGGTTCATCGCAATCGCCAGCGTCTCATGCGCCTCGGGCGACAGCGCGCCGAGCGACATCCCCGGCGTGACGAAACGCTTGCGAATTTCGGTGATCGCCTCGACGCTGTCGAGCGCGACGCCCTGCGCCGGATAGTTGAACTCCATCAGGTCGCGGAGGTAAATCGGCGGCAGGTCGGCGACCCCGCGCGCGAATTGCAGATAGGTCGAGTAACTGTCGGTCGCGACCGCGGTTTGCAGCAAGTGCATCAGCTGCGCCGAATAGGCATGCGCCTCGCCCCCCGCGCGCTGGCGATAGAAACCGCCGATGGGAAGGGTGGTGACGCGCCCGTCGAACGCCGCCTCATGCTTCTCGGTCGCGTTGATGAACAGCGATTGATAGCCTTCGCCCGAAATCTTCGCCGGCATGCCGGGGAAGAGATCGTTGACGAGCGCGCGGCTGAGACCCACCGCCTCGAAATTATAACCGCCGCGATAGGAGGAGATCACCGCGATCCCCATCTTGGCTAGGATCTTGAGCAAGCCATCGTCGATCGCCTTGCGGAAACGCTGGCGGCATTCGTCGAGGCTCAATTCGCCGAACAGCCCGCGCGCCTGCCGGTCGGCGATCGCCGCTTCGGCCAGATAGGCGTGGACGGTCGTCGCGCCGACCCCGACGAGCACGGCAAAGGCGTGGGTGTCGAGCACTTCGGCCGAGCGTACATTGATCGAGGCATAGCTGCGCAGCCCCTTGCGCACGAGGTGCGTGTGGACGGCGGCGGCGGCGAGCACCATCGCCATGCCGACGCGGCCTGCGCCGATGCTCTGGTCGGTCAGAAACAGCTCGCTACGCCCCGCGCGCACCGCATCCTCGGCCTCGCGGCGGACGCGCGCGATCGCCTCGCGCAGCGTCGAGGCGTCGCCGCCTGCCGCAAACGTGCAGTCGATGTCGGCGACCGCATCGCCGAAATAGGCACGCAGTCGATCCCAGTCGTCGCCGACGAGCACGGGGCTGTCGATCACGAGGACGTGATCGCTCTGGCCCTTTTCGTCGAGGATGTTCGCCAGGTTTGCGAAACGCGTCTTCAGGCTCATAACATGCCGTTCGCGCAGACTGTCGATCGGTGGATTGGTGACCTGGCTGAAATTCTGGCGAAAGAATTGCGCGACGTGACGCGGCTTGTCGGAGATGACCGCGAGCGGCGTGTCGTCGCCCATCGATCCGATCGCTTCCTTGGCGTCCTCGACCATGGGGCTGAGGATCAGTTCCATATCCTCCATCGTCAGCCCGGCGGCGACCTGACGGCGGAGCAGTTCCTGACGATCCCACGCGGGCAGGCTAGACTTGCCGCCCTTGGGCAGGTCGGCCATCGTGCGGAAACCCTTGACGCGCGAGGCATAGTCGGCGGCGTCGGCGATCTTGTCCTTGATCGCGAGATCTTCATAAAGCGTGCCGTCGTCGAGATCGACCGCAATCATCTGGCCGGGGCCAAGGCGGCCCTTCTTGCGCACGCTCGCTTCGGGCAGCAGCACCATCCCGCTTTCGGACCCGACGACGAGGAGATTGTCGGCGGTCAGCGTGTAGCGCAGCGGGCGGAGCGCATTGCGATCCATGCCCGCAACCGCCCAGCGGCCGTCGGTCATCGCGAGCGCGGCGGGCCCGTCCCACGGCTCCATGACGCTGGCGAGGTACGAGTACATCGCGCGGTGGTTGTCGGGGACGTCGCATTCGGTGGTCCACGCCTCGGGCACGAGGATCAGCTTCGCGGTCGGCGCGTCGCGCCCGGCGCGGCACAGCGCCTCGAACACCGCGTCGAGCGCGGCGGTGTCCGATGCGCCCGCGGGGATAACCGGCTTGATGTCTTCCGAATGCTCGCCGAACGCGAGGCTCGCCATCTTGATCTCGTGGCTCTTCATCCAGTTCTTGTTGCCGCGGATCGTGTTGATCTCGCCATTGTGGGCGAGGCAGCGGAACGGCTGTGCCAGCCACCATTGCGGGAAGGTGTTGGTCGAATAACGCTGGTGGAAAATCGCGACGCGGCTTTCGAACAGCTTGTTCGTGAGGTCGGGGAAGAAGTCGGCAAGGCTCTCGGCAAGGAACAGCCCCTTGTAGATGATCGAGCGCGCCGACAGGCTGCAGATGTAAAAGTCGGCGATCTGTGCCGCGATCACCTTTTTCTCGATCCGGCGGCGGACGAGATAAAGCTGCTTTTCGAACTCAGCGACCGTCTGCTCGTCGGGCAGGGGGCCCGCGATCATGATCTGCTCGATCTCGGGGCGCGTGCGCTGCGCCTTGTCGCCGATCACCGACACGTCGACCGGCACCTGCCGCCAGCCATAGATGGTGAAACCCGCGTCGATGATCTCGGCCTCGACGATCGTGCGGCACTCCTCCTGCGCGCCAAGGTCGGTGCGCGGCAGGAAGACCATGCCGACCGCAAGGCGGTTCGGGCGTACCCGGTGCCCCGACGCCGCGATCGCATCGTCGAAGAAGCGCACGGGCAGGTCGACATGGATGCCCGCCCCATCCCCGGTCTTGCCGTCGGCATCGACCGCGCCGCGGTGCCAGACTGCGCG
The DNA here is from genome assembly GCF_032227185.1 of Sphingopyxis sp. SE2. NCBI lineage: Bacteria > Pseudomonadati > Pseudomonadota > Alphaproteobacteria > Sphingomonadales > Sphingopyxidaceae > Sphingopyxis > Sphingopyxis sp. SE2. The sequence continues at coordinate 252,718 of NZ_JAPMXW010000001.1, forward strand.
CAGCGCCTCGATCGCCGCCTCGACGACGCGGCGCGACGGCTTGCCGTCGGTCGCCGCGACCATGCCGACGCCGCAGGCATCGGATTCGAGGTCGGGGCGATACATGCCTTCGGCTTCGAGCCGCGCGTGATCGGGGGTGGGATAGTGGGTCATCATCTTCGTCCTGACGGGATAGGCTGACGCCTATTCGGAGGGGGTCTTGTCCAATCGCTCGCGCGCCTTTTCGACGGCGGCGGCTTCGGCTTCGATATAGGCGGCTTCCAGTTCCTCGACGCGCTTGCGATCGGCTTCGGACCAGTTGCTGCGATCATATGCGGTGGCTTCGACCGCGACGGCGGCGTCAGCTGCGGCCTCGGCCGCATCGGCCGCCGCTTCCGCGGTGGCGACATCGGCGGCGGCGTCGACCGCATAATCGTCGGCGGCTTCGGCCGCGACCGCGTCGGTCGCTTCCATGTCGGTCTTCCACATGTCGCGCTGTTCCTTCAGCACGCTGACATCGACCTTCATCAGCTTGGCGAGCTTGCCGAGTTCCTTGTCGTCGAAGTCCGAAAGCTGCTTTTCCTTGGGCAGCTCCTTCAGATCCTTCTCGATCTCGGGGGCGCGGTCGATGAATTTGGTCACCAGCGGCGGCACCGCCTTGATCACCGCGACCATCACTTCGGGATCGGCCTGCAACGCCATCCATTCGCTGGCGTAGAGATTGCCCGTCGGCGTCGCGAGGAAGCTGTTGAGGTCGGTGAGCTGCGCGCCGGTGAACTTGCGCGCATAGGCCTTGGCCAGCCCTTCGCGCATCGGCGGCTCCATATCGGCCAGCACTTCGCTGATCAGCGGCTTGATCACGCGGTTGATCTGCTCGTCGCGTTCCTTGCGATGCGGGTCGAACATGTCGGCGACCTTGCCCTTGGTCGCTTCGTCGAGCTTCGCGATCTGGTCGGTTTCGACGCCGGTCTTGATCGAAAGCAGCAGGTCCGACTGACCGCCGAACTCGCCCATGATCGTCTTGAACATCTTGCCGTACAGATTGTCGACCATCTTTTCGATGCTGCCGGCCGGGATCAGCGCGGCGGTCGTCTGCTGCGCGAGCGTCAGGCGCGCCGGGTCGATCGGCGGCAGGTCGCTCGTGTCGAACATTTTTTCAATGAGCGCGATCGCCTCGTCCATTTCCTTCTGCATCTTGGCCTTCGCCTCGGCGGCGGCAGCCTCGCTGTCGAACGGCGTCTCGCTACCGTCTTCGGCGGCGACGACTTCGGCTTCGGGCGCTTCCTGCTGCGCTGCATGGGCGGATATGCCCAGCGGCAGCATCGCCACGGCACCGGCAAGCAGGATCGATTTGAACGACGGCATCATAATTTCCTTCCCCTGTTGGTCATGCCGCCTTCTTTTCGCTTTTCGCCTTCGCCTTCAACCACTTTGCCATCTGTTCGCTGACATCGCGGCCGTCGCGGATGCCCCACACGACCAAGCTGGCGCCGCGCACGATGTCGCCCGCCGCGAAAACGCCGGGCAGGCTGGTCATCATCGTCTGGTGATCGACGCGCAAAGTGCCCCAGCGCGTGACCGACAGGTCGGGCGAGCCGAACAGGTGCGGCAGCTCCTCGGGATCGAAGCCCAATGCCTTGATCACCATGTCGGCGGGCACGTCGAACTTGCGCCCGGGATCGACCTCGGGGCTGCGGCGGCCGCTCGCGTCGGGCGCGCCGAGGCGCATCCCCGCGACCGCGACCTCTTTCACATGCTTGTCGGCGGTGAAGCTTTCGGGGGCCGAAAGCCAGACGAACTCGACGCCTTCCTCTTCGGCATTGGCGACCTCGCGCTGCGATCCCGGCATATTCTCGCGGTCGCGGCGATAGAGGCACTTCACCGATTTCGCGCCCTGCCGCACCGCGGTGCGGACGCAGTCCATCGCGGTGTCGCCGCCGCCGATCACGACGACATGCTTGCCCTTGGCGTCGAGGCGCCCGTCGTCGAACGCCGGAACCTCGTCGCCAAAGCTCTTGCGGTTCGACGCGATCAGATAGTCGAGAGCGGCGATCACGCCGTCGGCGGCATTGCCGGGAACATTGATCTCGCGCGCCTTGTAGACGCCCGTCGCGACCAGGATCGCGTCATGCTTCTGGCGGAGCTGGTCGAGCGTCGCATCCTCGCCGACCGCAAAGCCGAGGTGGAACTGGATTCCGCCTTCCACGAGCCGGTCGATGCGGCGCATCACGACATCCTTCTCGAGCTTGAAGCCTGGGATGCCATAGGTGAGGAGGCCGCCCGCGCGGTCGTGCCGGTCATAGACATGCACCTCATGCCCCTGCGCGCGCAGATATTCGGCCGCGGTCAGGCCTGCCGGCCCCGCGCCGATCACGCCGACCGACTGGCCGGTCGCGGCGCCGACGTGTAGCGGCTCGACCCAGCCCTCGGCCCAGGCGGTGTCGGTGATATATTTCTCGACGCTGCCGATCGTCACCGCGCCATGGCCCGAAAACTCGATCACGCAATTGCCCTCGCACAACCGGTCCTGCGGGCAGATGCGGCCGCAGATCTCGGGCATCGTCGAGGTCGCGTTGCTGAGCTCATAGGCTTCGCGCAGCCGGCTTTCGGCGGTCAGGCGCAGCCAGTCGGGAATATGATTGTGGAGCGGGCAGTGGACCGAGCAATAGGGCACGCCGCATTGTGAGCAGCGCGCCGCCTGCGCATCGGCGTCGGGCGCGGCATAACGCTCGGCGATCTCGCGAAAGTCGCGCGCGCGCTCTTCGGCGGAGCGCTTGTCCGGATAGGATTGTTCACGCTCCACAAATTGGAGCATGCGTTCGGAAGCCATGCAGTATCCCCTTCGTTGAGCGGGGAATTGCATGGCCCGAAACGCCCTGTCACGAGCGAATTGCGTGATAGGTCAACAATGCTTACCTAAATCGGAGATCAAATTCGTCCTAAAATAGGCTCGCGCAATTATCTTTCGTGAATTAGTATCGTTTCGGACCTATCTCATGCCGAGCCAGATCAGCGCCGCGACCCCGACGATGATTCGGTACCAGGCAAAGGGCGCGAAGCCATAGCGCGTAACAACCGCGAGAAAGGCCTTGATCACCGCCCAGGCGACGACGAAGGAGACGAACGCGCCGACCGCGATCAGGCCGAGGTCGTTGGTGGTGATCGCGTCGCGGTGCTTGAACAGCTGGAGCACGGTCGCGCCGGTCAGCGTCGGCAGCGCGAGGAAGAAACTGAACTCGGCCGCGGTCTTGCGGTCGACCCCGAACGACATCGCGCCGAGGATCGTCGCGCCCGAGCGGCTGACCCCCGGGATCATCGCGATGCACTGGACCAGCCCGACGAGGATCGACTGGCGCGCCGACACATTGGCGACCCCGCCGACGTCGCGCGTCTTCGCGAACCGCTCGACGAGCAGGATCGCAAAGCCCCCGATGACGAGCGCCCAGGCGACGACGACGGCATTTTCGAGCAGCAGCTCGATATAATCCCCGAACGCGAGGCCGAGGACGACCGCGGGGAAAAAGGCGAGCAGCAGGTTGCGCACAAAGGCGATCGCTTGCGGATCGCGCCGGAAGAAGCCGGCGAACATCTCCCAGAACAGCTTCCGGTACAGCACCACGATCGCGAGGATCGCGCCGGGCTGGATCGCGATGTTGAAGATCGCCCAGCGCGCCGCGTCATAGCCGAGCAGCTCGGTCGCGAGGATAAGGTGCCCGGTCGAGGAGACGGGCAAAAATTCGGTCAGACCCTCGACGATGCCGAGGATGATTGCGGTCAGCCAGATACCCATTATCGCGAGGCGAGCTCGGCGAAACGGCCATGGCGACGATATTGCACGAGCCAGCCTTCGGCGACAGAGGCGAGCGACGCCGGCGTGATGCCGAGCTGTGCGAGCCCCGCGGCGCCGTCGGAGACGACGTTGTCGCGCTGGAGCATCAGCCACTGATCCTTGGTGATCGGCGCGCCGGGCGCCCAGCCGAGGCCGCTGGCGAGCGCCGAGGCAACAAAGTCGGGTACATCGACGAACAGCGGCGAGCGGCCAGTCGCGCTCGCGATCCAGCGCAGCAATTCGCCCATCGCCAGCACCTGCGGTCCGCCGATTTCGAATGTCTTGCCGGCAGCGCCGTTGCCGAGCGCGGCGACGACCGCGTCGGCGACGTCTCCGACGTAGATGGGCTGGAACTTCGCATTAGGCGCGATCACCGGGACGATAGGCGCGATACGCATCATCGTGGCGAAGCGGTTGATGAAATGATCCTCGCGGCCGAAGATGATCGAGGGGCGCAGGATCGCGGCGTCGGCGAACGCTGTGCGCACCGCGGCTTCGCCGTCGCCCTTGCTGCGGCCATAGGCCGAGGCGCTTTCAGAATCGGCGCCGATCGCCGAAACATGGACCAGCGCGCTGGCACCCGCCGCCTTCGCCGCCGCCGCGACATGGCCCGCGCCATCGGCCTGCACCGCCTGCATGTCGGCGAAGGCGCCGGCGAGGTTGATCACCGCATCGCTGCCTTGCACCGCGCGCGCCACGCTCGCGGGGTCGCGGACGTCGCACGCCACGAACTGCGTCTGGCCGAGGCCGCCGAGCGGCTTCAGGAAGGTCGCGGCGCGGGGTTCGCGCTGCGCGATGCGGACGCGGGCGCCGCGTGAGAGCAGCCGCTGCGCGACATAGCGGCCGAGGAAGCCCCCGCCGCCCAGCACTGTGATCAATTGCCCGTCGAGTTTCTGCATTGGGTCCGCCTATATCGATTCTCTGGATGGCGCGGGGCGCGCCGACGGCCTTCCCATGCCGCGAAGCGGGAAGGGGAGCAAGGGGGCGAGGCGGCCATATGACGCAAAACCGGTGGCTTTGCGATAAAATGCGTCCCGGCCACCGCGACGCGGTTGACAAGCCGATAGCCGCGCCGCTAAGCGCCCGCTCCTACCCCGTGCCCAGATGGCGGAATTGGTAGACGCACCAGCTTCAGGTGCTGGCGATCGCAAGGTCGTGGAGGTTCGAGTCCTCTTCTGGGCACCATTCCCGGTCAAAACTGGGCACCACCCCGCCAGGGTGGCGGTCACCCCGAACGAGGGCATGCTCGAGCGCGAGTTTCGAGCCGGAGATCGTGATCTGGTCATTGCCGAGACCGACCTTGCCGATGATGAGACGGACATAGGCTTTCCGAAGAACGGGATCGTCGGCCTCAAGCTTTTCGCGAAGCATATTCCCGAAGCGATCGATGATTTCGGGCGTGATGCGGCGCTTGCCCTTTTCCATCTGCCGCTCGAGGCTTTCGATCGTATCGTTCAGCGAGGCCACTTTGGTGCGATGCTCAGCGAAACGCTTGGCGACGGTGGGATCGCGCGGCGACATGAGCCCTGTCTCGACGAGTTCCATCAGCTTGCCAATAGCGGTTTCGGCCCGAGTACGTTCGGCGCGCGCCTGCTGGAGATCGTGCGCTCGGCGTTCATTGGCCTCGTCCGAAGCCTCAAGCACATGGCCCAGCAGTTCGCGGAGGCGGAGGGGCTCAAGAATGCGCTCTTTCACTGCTTCGAGGACGATTTCGTCGAGCTGTTCTTCACGGATGCTTTTGCAGGAACAACGGCTCGCGGACCCATTCGCCTTGGCGTTGCACGTGTAATAGCTGTACCGGCCACCTTTGCCCGTGCGGATCGTCAATCCATGGTCGCAGCCGGGCATGTCGCAAACGGCCACGCTAGTGAGCAAAGGACGTCCGTTCGTGATCCGCGGCGGAGTCTTTGTCGGCGCGGCCTTTGCGCGGGTCGCAGCGACGATTTCGGCTTCCTCGGGCTCGATGATGCGGGGGCATTCAACCCAGATCCAGTCCTCGGGTCCGGGGACGCGACCGTTATCGTCGGCAGTTTTGTCCGGATAGGCTCCTCGGTAATGCGGCCGCGTCAGAATGCCGTCGACCGCGGAATGAAAGAAGGGATTGCCACGCATCGTATAGCCGTTGGCTGTGAGCCATTCGGCTATGGACCGCGTCCCCATTGGCTGGCCGCTGAGGCCATGGCGGGCCAGAGCGTAGATACGGCGAACGACAGCGGCCTCATGCTCGACGATCGCGAGCTTCTTGCGTTCCTTGTTACCCTCAATCGCGGCGGTTTCGGTCTTGTAGCCGTAGGGCACGGTGCCGCCGTTCCAATAGCCCGAGCGCGCGTTGGTCCGACGATCACGCCGCGTAAACAGCGACGCGTCATTGGCATATTTTTCGTTCATGATCGCAACCATGGAACGCATCATCTGGCCGTTCGGGCCCGGCCCAAAATCCTCGGTGATTGAAATAAGGCGCACACCCGCGGTCTGCAAACGATGTTCGGTAACAACCTGGGTGAGCAAGCGCCGGGCAAAGCGATTGAGGTTATAGACGATAACCACCTGCACCGGGTGCTCGGGGCCGGTCGCGAGATCAATCATCTTGTCGAACTGCTTGCGAGCAAGGCTGCGGCCCGAGACCCCGGGTTCTTCAAAAATTTCGAGAAGCTCGATCCCTTCCTTCTCGGCATAGGCTTCAATCGCCGCCTTCTGGCTCGCAATGCTCGCGTTGTTCTCGCCCTCTTCGTCGACGCTCACGCGCACATAACCAAATGCTTTGAGTGTAACCTTCGACTTCACCATTTCAATTTCCTTCAATTCCATGTTTTTCACCATTTTCTGCCGCTTCATTCGAAGAGCAGGCGCAGGCGGTCGGCGAGATGATATTCGACGAGCCTGGCCTCTTCCGGGAGCAGCGACAGCATGTCCGGCAGGTCGCAAACCACGGGACGCGCGGCCGTCGTCCGGGACCCTCGACGGGGCCCAGCTCGGCTTTGCTTCTGTGTCTCTGGAACATCGTCGGACATGACGATGCTGATGCGCTAGCCGCTGAACCCGATTCGGCGTTGGCGGCGCGGGGCGATCCACCGGGTGCAAAAAGGGGCGGAAATCCTGTCATTCCGCCCCTGATTGGTGCCCGCCAGACAGGTTTAACGACTATCCGTTGGAGGGCATGCCCAGGCGCCAGCCGATCGGACCCCAGGCCTGCTCCGCGATAATGCGGCTTTCGGTGGTCGGGTTGCGGGCGAATGCCTTCGCGAAAGCCTTCCCGATACGGGTATAGGCGTGCGAATAAGCCTCTTTCGGATCGCGGCGTTCACCGGTTCCGATACGCGACTGCTGGTGCGCGTGAATTTCTTCGAAGGTGAACGGTTCGCCGCGGTGGGCTTCAGCGATTTCGCGCGTTCCGGCGATTATGGCGTTGCCGGCGCTGTCGGTGACCGCCAGCAGGCCCTTGGGGAGGTGTCCCGGATCGCGCGTAACCGTACAGCGAAGCAGGAAGAAGAGGCGGTTTGCGCGATGCACATTGTGACGCTTGATCGCTGGGAGTGTTACGCGCTTACCGAAACGCACCGCCTCGATCGCCAAATCCAATACTTCCGGCTGGGGTTTGTAGATGGCCTTCTCGCTATCATTGACCGGGCCCGTCCAGGCCACGGCACGCTCGCAGGCGAGCCACAGCCGGGCCAAAGGATCGAATTCGCGGCGCTTGTAGACGGGCTGGCGAGAGAGCGACTTGTCAGAACGGATATTGTTGACGTCAGAGCGCAGCTGGCGAAGCAGCGCCCGCGCTTCCATCATGCGCTGCAGAATATAGGCTTCAAGATCGTCGCCATGGGCCACGCGCCACGCAACCAGCGCGGTCTTCGCCCGCTGCTCGAGATCGCCGGCATCGCGAAACGGCTTGGCCTCCGCTTCGGTTGCATCTCGCCCGAAAGGGAGGCCTCCCCAAGAAGGCCAGTTAACGGCGTAGCTCCCGCGATCCGTGTCGATGATCAAGCCGTGGTGCGCGAACGAGGCCTGGAAGTCTTGAGGCACCGGCTTGTCCTCCTCCCCGAAATAGAGTCGCGCCGCTTCCTCGAAGAGCTCCAGTTCGTCGGAGATGCGGACGGCGAGGCTCGCGTTCAGCGGAGCCTTTCCGTTTGCCGCGCCATCGAGCGGCGGCAGTTCGGTTGGACGATAAATGCGGACATGTGCGGCCGCTGCCTCCATTTGCAGATCGTGGGCGATCCAGAGTCGCGAAACGGTAGCGATGATCGCCAGCACGTCTTTAGCGTCATATTTATCGCCATAACCTTCGCGCGGAACCGCACACGCGGCGGCGACGCCGCGCCCCTCGAGGAGGTAGGTGACCAGAACGGGATCCATCACATTGAGCGCATCGAAGTCGCTCGCGAGCAGATCCAGATCATCGATGCAGAGCAGATCGGCCATTTCGAGTCGCGCTGCCTTGTCGGGGACACGGAGAAGGCAGCGCTGGATCCAGTTATCGAAGCCCGCTTGCGTGCGCTCCACAATCGAGGCGTCATAATAGCGACGCTGCTGCTCGAGGATGACCAGATCCAGCACGGTCAGTTCCACCTTTTTCGCGAGGAGCTTTTTGATTTCTTCGTTCGAGAGCTTCGGGAGGGCATAATCCTCCGCCTGATAAGCAAGCGTGGACGTCAGAGCTACGCCGAGATTGGCGGGAGATGATCCGAATGGATATAAGTATTTCTTCATAAGCTATTTACCACCTCATTCTGCACGACGATGTTGCCGTTGGAACGTATATGGAACATCCGTGATCGCTTTCAACCTTATCTATCTATTTTTAATACATTATCTTATGACAACGCTCTCTTAACTATGTTTTGGCTCGGAAAAGGTAATATTTTCTGATGTGTTAACCATTTCTTCTGCAAGGTCGAGTTCTAGTTGATGAATTCGGCGGTTCAATTGATCGAGTTCGTCGATCTGCGTCAGCGGTGATCGTCCGCCTTCAAGCGCGGTCCTGACGCGATTAGCCAGCGCATCGAAGGCTGCGGCCAGGTGATGGCGTTCCTGCAGTCGGAGTTGGATCCGCTGTTCCAGTGCGGCGAGGTCATGAACTGCCATCGGTTCGGGCGCGCAATCATCATGGATGCTGTCGGTCATGCGAGATGCTCCGGAAGTGCCGGCAGCGCCGGCATGGACGGCGGCGTCCAGAATCTCGGATTTCCGCCTTGCTCCTTGAGCCACTCGAAGGCGCTGCCGCGTTTTTGGAACTTCGGCTCGGCGATGCCGAGTGTCCGGGCGATCTCCCGGACCAGATGCTTCTGGTTGACCGTGACCTTGTCGTGCCGCCAGCTTTGCTTTGGGTCGCGTCCCATTTTCGAACGGAGGAAGGTGACGGTTTCGTTGATGTAGAGTTGCCGGAGCCAGGTCAGCCGGGACCAGCTTCCCCACGCGCGGATGCAAGCGCCAGCCTCGGAATCGAACAATATCCGGAGCAGGCCGCTCAAGCTCTCGCCCGGATGATGCCGTGCTACGTCGACAAGGAGCAAGAGGCCGAATGCACCGAGGTGATCGAAACCCGCGAGCGCGATGTCGTCGAGAAGGTGACCGCGATTCGGCTCGAGTGCGCTGCCCGTGCGATAGCATGCCCGGTCGCGCGCATTATATGCTGCGCGGCGATGCAAATAGGTCTCGGCCTCGCGGATCGCGTCGGTCAGATCTTCGATGCGCGCGGTGTTCGAGGCGGAAAGGCTGTCCAGCGCGCGCGCTAGCAGATTGGCTGCGTTAGCGAGGCGGTTCGGGGCGACAGGTGGGGCAGGTGCGTGGGTCATGCCCGCGGGTCTGCATCAGGTCCGTAACCCGATTCGGCGTTGGCGGCGGTCGGTTCCCCGCTGTCGATCGTCTGCGGGAGGCAATCTCTCCACTCCGGGCCGGGCGTGGCATCTATATAGGTCGCGATGCGCCCGCATGCGAGGGCCGCCGATTAAATTGGCATTCCGCCATTAGTCCGATGAGCGACCCTCTCCCGGAGACGATGAGGAAGGATTGGAGCTGCGCGTTCGTCGGTCAGTCGGACCAGTGCCAGATTGGAGAATGGCGCAACCTTGATTGATTCAAACGACTAAGTCGAAGGTTTTTCGGTTTTGCGCAGCGTGTCTGCAATCATTGCCGCCAGCGATTCTTCAGCCTGGATGCGGACGACGCGGTCTCTGGATTCGAGGTCGCGGCGAATCCACTGCGGAGCGCGCTCAATTGCGCCGAGGACGATGGTGGTCAGGTCATCGGTCATGCCCGCGGCTATAGCGAGCCGCGAGCCACTTGCAATCATGGGTGCGGGCATCGGCAGCAACGCGCCCGAATACAGCCTTTCAGCCTGAGTCATTCGCCACTTGAAAGCGGTCGTTTGGCTCTCGCGACCGATGGCGACACGCTCCAATGCCGAACCTTGTGCGCAGTCAACCGTGTGCCACCGCCGATGGAGCGGAATCTTCGCGCACCGCGCCTGCATTCATGATATACCCTCCATGTTCAGGGCGCCCTTGTCGTATTCGCGAGCGCGCCGTTTCTCCCCGGACCCGGCTTTCAAGCCCGTCAGCTCTCCGGTATCCCCGAAAGGGGCCATGATGACCCACACCACCCACCCCGACGTCGCGCTCAATCTGGCGCTTGCCGTCATTACCGCCTCCGACGCACCCGCCCTGCTGCTCGACCAGAATTTCACGATCATTGCCGCCAGCACATCCTTCTGCCGCGCCTTCGCGCTCGACCCGCGGCAAGCGGTCGGGCGGACGCCGCTGGAACTGGGAGACGGCGAGTGGGACGTGCCGCAACTTCGGACGTTGCTCGGCGTCACCTTTCACGGCGATGCACAGATAGAATCCTATGAAATGGATCTCGATGGCCCGCACGCGCCCCGCCGGCTCGTGCTCCATGCGAAGATGCTCGACTATGGCGATCTCGCCCGACCGCGTTTGCTGCTGACCATTTCGGACGTGACCGAAGCGCGGATCAGCGAAAAGCTGAAGGACGATCTGTTGCGCGAGAAGGCGATCCTCCTTCAGGAACTTCAGCATCGCGTCGCCAACAGTCTTCAGATCATTGCGAGCGTGCTCATGCAGAGCGCGAGGCGGGTGCAATCTGAAGAGACGAGAAGCCATCTTCGCGATGCGCATAATCGCGTGATGTCGATTGCCACCGTCCAGCAACAACTGGCGGCGTCGCGGCTGGGCGAGGTCGAATTGGGCGCCTATTTCACGCAGCTTTGCGAGAGCCTCGGCGCATCGATGATCTGTGATTCGGATCTTGTATCGCTCAGGGTGAGCGCCGACGACAGCAAGGTGAATGCCGACATTTCGGTCAGCCTCGGGTTGATCGTGACCGAACTCGTCATCAATGCGCTCAAACATGCGTTCCCGGGCGAACGCGGTGGAACGATCCTGGTGGATTATCATGCGCTGGGCGAGGCATGGAAGTTGACGGTCCATGACGACGGCGTAGGCACACCGCACAAGCTGGCCGCGGCCAAGCCCGGCCTCGGTACCAGTATTGTCGAGGCCTTGGCGAAGCAGCTTCGCGCGACCGTCGAAACGGCGGGAGCCAGTCCCGGCACAAGGGTCTCGATCGTGCACGAAGAGCCGGTCGGTGTAAGCTGAAGCGGCTAGACCAGCTAATAAGATCGGCCTGCCGCTCGCCATGATCCAGACGAAAAGCTGCCGCCTCCGCATAGAGCGGAAGCGGCAGATCCCCTTTAATGGACGTTCGTTTTACTGCGGGCTGAGCCGCAGGCGAAGATTCAGGCGATCGATCCGCGACTGAAGCGCGGCTTCGTTGCGCTCTGACAGCCGGTCCATCCGGTCATGATGCATGGCCCGCTCGCTGGCGCGAATGGATCGCAGCTCGCGGCTGGCACTCATGGCCGTCCGGTTGTCGATCGTGCGCTCCGATCGGGCGGTGCGGACATATCGGTCGAGGTTGGCGAGCTGCGAGAGGATAGCGGGGCGGTTCGCCCCATAGTCGCTGCCCATGCCCTCGCGCCCGGTAGGAACCCAGCGACCACGGGCGTCGTAATAGCCCGTCGTCGCCCCGGCGTTCCATCGGCCATTCCGATCATAATAGCCGGGATGCGGATCGGCGACCCAATGTCCGTTCGCGTCGCGGCGTCCGCCCGCCGCGCCGGCAATCCAGCGACCGTTCGCGTCGTAATGACCGACGGTAACGCCGGCGACCCAGCGGCCGCGCTGATCATAGTGGCCGCTTGCCGCGCCGGATATCCAGCGATCATTGTCATCGTAATAGCCTGCCGAAGAGGCCGGTATCCAGCGGTTCTGGCCGTAATAGCTGCCGCTTGCCGTTCCGTCCTCGCGCTGGGGAATCCAGTTGCGCCGTTCGTCATAATAGCCGTTCGGCGTTCCGGTGACCCACTTGTTGTCGCGGTCATAATAGCCGGTAGCCCGGCCGCGCGCGGTTGATGTCGCGTGCCAGGCGCCCGCGGTGTCGTAATAGCCATAGGCATCGTCGCGGCGAGTTGCCGTGGCTGATGCGGCGTTTCCGATCCAGCGCCCGCGATCGTCATACCGGCCGCTTGCCGAACCCGGAACCCAGATGTCGTCGCGGTCGTAATAACCGTTCGCCGATGCGGGCACCCATTCGCCGCCCGGCCGATAGTCGCCTTCTCCGCGACTGGACGCCGCGTAAGTGACCCAGCGGCCATCGCTGCCATATCGACCGTTGGGCGGACCATCGACCCATATCCCGTCACGATCATAGTAGCCGCGGGCATCGGAGGAGTTCACGCCGGTCGCGTGCCAGCGATTTTCATTATCGTAATAGCCAAAGGCATCGCGGCAATCGCGCGTCGGTTTGGCGATCTGGTTGGCGAGAACGGCTCCTGCGGCGGCGCCGATCACGGTTCCGACCGTCTTGTCGCCACGACCGGCGACGACATTGCCGAGCACTCCGCCGGCCGCGGCGCCGCCGATCGTGGCGACGACGCGCGTCGAGCGCTGTTCTTCGCAGGTCGCCTGCGACTGCGTTCGTGCGCCGGCGATGGACGGAACAAGGGCGATGGCGGCGATATTCGCCGCGAGAATAAACCTGTACATTTGGGGGCTCCTGGAGCTGGCAAGATGCCGCTCGCTATTAAAAACGCTCAGTATTCATTATTGTTCCCCTATATCCTTGATTCCTGAAATTATCGTTTCAAGATTCGATATATTCCCTCCTATCATGATACTAAATTGGGTAATTTATATTGTTTCTAGTCGGGATTTTATCAACGGACTTGGGAGACGGCTGGGAGATTTGATGAGATGCGCGCGAATGCCCCCGTCGCTGCCTGAGCCGACACGCAAAGCTCGGACAGAAATGACGGGCTGGAGCGCACGCGCCGCTGGCCTTGGAACAAACAGCCTGCCGGGGGCGATCAGTGGCGCCCCGCGGCCCATATCGCCGTCAGTTGGCGAATGACCCGTGTGCGATGTTGATAGGTGCTGTACCGTTTGCCGACGCGCCCATTGGCGAAATCGTCGGCGAGTTTACGGGTCAACCAGTCTATTTCCGCTCTCTGCGTATCGCAGTCGGTCGCCGCCGGTTCGGGAGCCGCAGGGCGGGGATTTCGGAAGGGCGCGAACTCGGGGAAATGGCCGCCTTCATTTTCCCAACTCTCGACTGCGGATCGCCTGTCCGCTTCATGCCGCGAAGGCAACGCCATCACGCGAGGCGCGGCTGCGGCCCGCCCGGACTTCAAAACTTCTGATATATTCGGCATGACCCGGCTCCGTCGTCGAGCGGGAGTATGGAGGCATCTCTCAGTCGCACCGGCGCTCAAGGCATGGGGTGCGATATCTTCCATGTGGGGATGATGCATGTCCAATGCTAGGGCAGAGCGATGATATTCGTCGACGGCCCGGATGGAGCTTTGGGGAAACTTCGTCTCTGGCTTGCTGACGTACGATTCAAGCTGCTGCATGGCCTTGGCACCGTCGCCGTTGTAGGATCGACCTTCTGCCATCGCTGATGGCGCGGCCGCCTTCTGCATGGCGACCCTTTCCGGAAGGATCGTTATTGCCTCATGATACCAGTCTTCTCGCCATGCTTGTCATGGGACTGGTCCTCGCCTTCATCGGCGGGTTTGTCGCGAGCAGGCTGAAGCTGCCACCGCTCGTCGGCTATCTGCTCGCGGGCGTGGCGGTGGGCCCTTTCACGCCGGGTTTCGTGGGTGACGCCGATGTAGCGAACCAACTCGCCGAAATCGGCATCATCCTGCTGATGTTCGGTGTCGGACTGCATTTCTCGATCAAGGATCTGATCGCCGTCCGCAGGATCGCCATTCCCGGCGCGATCGTACAGATCATGGTCGCGACGCTGCTTGGTGCGAGTCTCGCACATCTCTGGGGATGGACGATCGGCGCCGGCCTGGTTTTCGGTCTTGCCCTGTCGGTCGCATCGACCGTCGTACTGCTACGCGCACTCGAGCAGCGCAATACGCTGGATTCGATCAACGGCCGGATCGCCGTCGGCTGGTTGATCGTCGAGGATCTCGTCATGGTGCTGGCCTTAGTATTGCTGCCGGCATTGGCGGGCGCGCCCGGGGGTGAAGGGGCTTCGGGCGGCGCGGGCGAAATCGCGCTCGCCTTGCTCGTCACGCTCGGAAAGGTCGCGTTGTTCCTCATCCTCGTCCTCGTCGTCGGCACGCGCGCCGCGCCCTGGATATTGGAGCGCGTCGCCCGGACGGGCTCGCGCGAGTTGTTTACCCTCTCGGTTCTCGCGACCGCGCTCGGGATTGCTTTCGGCTCGGCCGCCCTGTTCGGCGTGTCCTTTGCGCTCGGCGCCTTCTTTGCTGGCGTGATCCTCAGCGAAAGCGATTTCAGTCATCAGGCGGCCGCGGACTCGCTGCCGTTGCAGGATGCTTTTGCCGTCCTGTTCTTCGTCTCGGTCGGGATGCTGTTCGATCCGGGCATCCTGGTCCGTGAACCGTCCGCCGTTCTGGCAGTGCTGGCGATCATTCTGGCCGGCAAGTCGGTTGCGGCGTTCGGGATTGTGCTGGCCTTCGGCTATCCGGCGCGGACGGCGCTGACCGTCTCGGCGAGCCTGGCGCAGATCGGCGAGTTCTCCTTCATCCTGATCGGCCTGGGCGTCACCTTGGGGCTGGTCGAGGCGGAAGCGAGGGACTTGATCCTCGCCGGCGCGCTGCTGTCGATTACGTTCAATCCGCTCGTCTTCATCGCTTTCGACGGCTTCGAGAGATGGCTGCGACGACGACCGCGGCTGTTGGCATTGCTGGAGCGGGGAGGCGATGAGAGCCTTTCCCGTCTGCCCGACGCGAAGCACGGCCGCTTTCGCCATCACGCGGTCGTCGTCGGCTACGGCCGGGTCGGGCGCGTGGTCGGCAGGATGCTCGCGGAAGCCGGCCTACCCCTCATCGTCGTCGACAAGGATCGACGCCGCGTCGAGGCGCTGCGCGAGCGCGGCATTACGGCCGTCTATGGCGAAGCATCGACCCCCGGTATTTTGGAGGCAGCAGATATCGCCCAAGCGCGGCTGCTCGTGATCGCGACCCCGGAGGGCTTTCAGACACGGCGCATCATCGAGATCGCGCGCGAGCTCAATCCCGAAATCGACACCGCGATCCGGACCCACAGCGAAGCCGAGGTCGCCCATCTCGAAGGTCAGGGCGTCGGCCTCGCGATCATGGGCGCGCGCGAGCTGTCGTTCGGCCTTGCGGACTATGCGCTGCGCAGCCTCGGCATCTCGAAGACGCGTGCGGCGGCCATAGTTCAGAAGGAGCGCATGTCCGGGGAGGGCGGCGCCTTCGAGCGCCGTCCCGACATCCCGCCTGGCGAAGCGCCAGAACTGCGCCAGCGCCGGGGGGATGACGAGGATGCCGCCTGATGCCGGTGCGTAGACCCTTTCGGCGTGGCGAATTGATGCCCGCATCATGTCCGTCTGTGGTAGGATGCACCATCACCCGATTTCGATCGCAAGCTTCCCGTGACTGAGAGACATCGAGCTCCCGCTTGCTCAGCGGGAGTCTATTCCATGATTGCTATCCCCGAACCCTCGCGACCTTTCGGCCGGATCATTCGGTTGTGGAACCGGCTTCTCCATCACGGGCTGGAACATGTCCCGCAAACAATGGAAAATGCGTTTCACCAGTCGCGGCGGCGCCGGCGCGACCTCGAGCGCGCAATCGATAGCTGGGTGCGCGAAAAAGGCGCCTGCTCGGGGGCCTCGCAACCAGCCCGTCCTCAAGTCGTGTCGTCGTCTTCTGTCCAGCCTGCCCTTGAACAATGGGACGATGAGAGCGGAGCACAACCAGCGAAAGGAACGCGATCATGATACTGCACAATCTCTTCGGCCGTCACCTCGTCGATTTCAAGGCCAGCCACTGGGATCGGGGGCGCTTCGTCAGCCATTGCACCGTTTGCGGTTGCGAGATGGTCAAACTACCCGGCTTGGTATGGCAGGCGAGCGAACGGCGGGGCTGAGACGATCGGCTCTGCCGCTCGACCGGACGGAATCGCTCTATTCGCGGCCCGGCATGATAAACAGGAACAATGCCCTCTCTCGCGCGTCGTCTCCATGCCCACTACCGGGCATTTGAAGAGAGGAGAATGGTCATGGTCAACCCCGACCAGAACCAGACCGGCAACCAGCCGGGCCGCAAGCCGGAAGGCGAGCGCCAGCCCCAGCAGGAAGATGGCAATCGCCGTCAGCCCGGCCAGCCGGACCGCGACAAGCGGCCTCAGCAGGGCGGAGAAGCGGCAAAGCCGGGCAAGCAGAGCAGCTAGCCCCGGCTAACCGATCGTCCCCAAGCCGGGCCGCGTGTCGATACGTGGTCCGGTTTCGTTTTGGGACGTGTCCTGCCACTCTTCCGGTCACGCTCGGCCGCTGGCAGCGTCCGATTTTCGCATCAAACGCGGAAACGGCGTGCCTGCGCGACCACATCGGCAAGGCTGGTGTAGCGATAACCGTCCAGAAGTTCGGTCGCGGCGGAATAGCGCATCAGCGCGATCTGTTCGTCTTCGAGTAGCTGTTTGAGGCACATGGTGCGTGCTCCTGCATCAAGCCGAGAGCACGATATTTGTCCCTCTGTCACATGGAGCTTGTTCGGAATTCAGGGTATGAAAGGCCTTCTACGACGAACAGGAAAACCGAGGCACGAATTCGGGGCAATTCACCAAAGGTGATGCCCCTTATATCGATCCGGTCGAATGCCTATATGTATATCATTGCGGCGAACGCTTCGTAGGCATCCGCAACCGAGAGACCCCGTGCTCCCGCTTACATATGGGAGATGGTCATGACCGATATCAGCGAAAACCGAGACCCTATCATGCGGAGTTGGTACGAGTGGGAGATTGACGGGCGTGAACGAAAAATGATCCTGATTGTCGAAACCGACGTCCCGCTCCAGCCCGACGAAAATGGTTATGATGTGTTGATTTTAGAGGATTTGCGCGCGGCAGCGGTTGCGCGGTCGCACGCTTCGCCGGGTGCAATCGATCGCATCCGCATCGTTCCGGTTCGCTATTAGCTTGTCGCTTTGGCAGCGACGCATAATCAGTTTTTTAGTCCTTGCCCCGAGCGGCCTGCCTATATCGTGGAGTGTATGAAGCCGTTCGGCAACGGTTTGCCAGATATGGGCGGCCGCGCGATCGCCAAGGCTGACCGCCTCAACTTCCTTGCCGACGGCAAACTGTTCCGAAGCATTGCCGTGGCGATTTTCTGCGTCGAGCATCGCCCTTGAAATGATTTGTTCGCGATCAGGCGTCATCGGCTTGTCCGCTCACGCTGCGTTCCCGAATCCGCTGGCGAAGGAGTTCGGCGCGCTCGTCATGAACGTTGGTGTTTCGCGAAGTCGCCCGGGGCAATTGCCCCACGTGGCGGGCGATACCTTCGTCCGTCGATCGCCACGCAGAGCCGGGCTTGACCGTGCTGGTAGTGCTCACATCGTCGTCCATCATCATATCGTCGGCGAGAGTCGCGAGCGCCATTTCATCGTATCCGAGCGACCTATAGATATCGCGGCCGATGACCCAGAGCGCTTCCTCGATCTCGGCCAGCCGGCCGACTATATCTTCGAGTGCTGACGCGCTGCGTTCCTGGGGTGTCATACTGAGCGCCTTGTGAATGAGAAGCTCGGCAATGAGCGTGTCGCCGAGGAAATCCGCATATCCGGCAACCGGTTCGGAGGTTGCCTGGTCGGCTTTGGGGCGTGCGGAACCAGGCCGCGTTTCTGTTGGCGGGCCGTCGGTGAGGCCGCGCCGGTCGCGATATTCGGCGATCCGCTTGGAATAATAGCGAGGCAGATCGAAGTTGGACAGAAGATGCCCATCGCGCCGCGCCCGGCTTACCGCAATCAAGGCCATCTGATGGTGATAGAGAAGTTGATTGAGATCCATGTTCCGTCTCCCATGTGCGGGAGCGCGAAAGTCTCTCGGTCGCCAACATGCAAAAGACGAGTCTGGCGATATCTCACATGTGGTGCGAACAACCGCTGATTACAAGGCCAGGGTCACTCGCACAAACTATCCAGCCCGGTAGCGGCCAACGCGCGCCATTATCGTGATCGCGTCCGGAAACCCCGAGGGGCGATGGCAGTAGGGATGGATCGACAGAGCAGAAAAAAGCCCCATCCTTCGACGGGGCTTTTTCCATCCTCTGCGGTCGTGACCAAAGGAAGCCCCATCAACTCTCACGAGGGTCGCATCGGAGAGTCTTTGTATAGAGAGCCTAGGCTTATCCACGAGAGAGTCGAGCGGTAAAATCCGCCAGGCGCGAAAGATAAAAGCCTCGCTCGGCGGTTATTGCGCTCGTGATACGCTTCGGTTTCGCACCGGGCTCGGGTGAACCGGAGGAATTGCGACGATGCAGGCTGGGGCGGGTGGAATGGTCTCGTTCTGCGCGACGAATTGATGCCGGCATTATGTCCGTCTGTGGTAGGATGCGCCATCACCCGATTTCGATCGCAAGCTTCCCGTGACTGAGAGACATCGAGCTCCCGCTTGCCGACGGGAGTCTATGTCGATGATTGCCATCCACGAACCCTCGCGACCTTTCGGCCGGATCATTCGGCTGTGGAACCGGCTTCTCCATCATGGGCTGGAACATGTCCCGAAAACGATCGAAAACGCGTTTCGCCAGTCGCGGCGCCGGCGGCGCGACCTCGAGCGCGCAATCGATAGCTGGACGCGTGAGAGCAACGCCCGCTCGGGAGCCTCGCAACCAGCCCATCTTCAAATCGCACCATCGTCTCCCGCCCAACAAGCGATTGAACAATGGGACAATGAAGGGGGCGCGCAACCCCGACGAGGATCGCGACCGTGATTTTGCACAATCTTTTCGGCCGCCATGTCGTTAACATCAGGACCAGCCGGCAGGACCGGGGCCGGTCCGTCGGCCACTGCAGGGTGTGCGGCTGCGAAATGGTTAAGCTGGGCGACCTGGCATGGCAGGTGAGCGGGCGGCGGACCTGAGAATCCGATTTCCTGACCTCGATCGCGTGAGCCGCCATCCCAGGTTGGTAACCCCGTCGGTGCCTTGGACCGACCGGATCGTGATAAGCGGCCTCAACAGGGTGGAGAAGCAGCAACGCCGAGCAAGCGGAGCAGCCAGCGCCGGCCGGGCTTCGTTTTGGGAAGCGCCCCGCGGCGTTTCAAGTCATTTCCGGTCGCTTGCTAGCGTCCGATTTCGCTTCACATGCGAGAACGGCGTGCCTGTGCAACCGCGTCGGTAAGGCTGGTGTAGCGATAACCGTCCAGGAGATAGGTCGCGGCGGGCACGCGGGTAATACCGTATCGATCGAGTGTTTCACGCTCGGCGGCGTCGATACCGCCGCATTTGCAGGGCCGGTCGTTGCCGGACGGGTTCTTGTCCATGTCGAAGCCTTTCAATCCTTGAGCTGGTCGAGAAGTGTCGTGATCCTGATCGTGGCGACGGTCGAAAAGGCGTCCGATATGGCATAGGGAAGCAGGATGCGTTCTCCGACCTTGATGGCGCCGCACGAATAGACGACGTTCGGGACATAGCCATGGCGCTCTGCGGTCGCAGGCTGGACGAGCGGTACGCGCGAGCGCCCGAGCACGCGCGAGGGATCGTCCTTGTCGAGCAGAACCGCGCCGATCGAATAATGGCGTACGGGGCCGACGCCATGGGTGAAGAGCAGCCAGCCTTCGTCGAGTTCGATTGGCGAGCCGCAATTGCCGATCTGGACGAACTCCCAGGGATATTCGGGCTTCACGATCACCTCGCCGAGGCCCCATTCGTGGAGGTCGTCCGACAGGATGAGGTGCAGGCTCTCATTGTCGTGGCGCGCGATCATCGCATATCGCCCGCCGATCTTTCGCGGAAAAAGCGCCATTCCCTTGTTGCGCGCCGCGGCGCCCTTGAGCGGTGCCAGATGGAATGTCACGAAGTCCCGGGTTTCGAGCAGCTCCGACCTTATGCCGCTTCCGCTGTAGGCGGTGAAGGTCGCATAATAGATGGTTTGGCCTTCGTCGTGGAAGGCGACGAAGCGGGCATCCTCGATCCCGTTCGCCTGCATCTCGGTGACGGGGAAGATCACCCGCTCGGCGATGTCGCTGGCGGGATCGAAGCCGAGTTCCAGACGATCGCCGACACGGGCGGTCACGACGGGCGTCGCGGCGAGCCGCGCGGGCGGGTCGATGGTAACGGTTCCGTCGGCGGCCAATATTCCCGACCGAAACGTCAAGGAGGAGATGTGGCCTTCGCCGACGGCGCGCAGGCTGAGAATGAAGCGGCGGCATCCTGCGGCGACTCCCGACTGGTCGGGGTGCGGCACGATGCTGGGATTGAACAGCGCCGCCGCTTCGAAGCTGTATTCGTGGAGGAAATAGGCGCCGACGAGCTGACGCTGCGCCTGCGAGAAACTCGCGTGAGCGGCAAACGCATCCTCCATTTCCGCGGCGCGCCGTTCGAAGATTGCGGGGAGGTTGCGGTGCCGGTCGTCGAAGTTGCGCAGCGTTTCGGCAAGCAGCGCGTCGGTCTCGTCCGCGGTCATCGCGAGGACGCGGTCGACGATGTGATTGGCGCGGGTCTTGTCGACGGGATTCAGGTCTCGGGGTTCGACCGCCGGCCGGAACGGGCGGACGACGACGCGCGACGGGTCGGGCCGCAAGTGAAGCGCCTGCCGGTTGAAGAAGGGCGCGGATGGCGGAGTTCCGTCAGGCATCGATGGCTTCGTGTGGGGATGGGCTCGGCGGTGACGGCGCCCGCCAGCCCGTCGCTCTCAGGCGCTGCATGTCGGCCAGCGCGAGCAGGAAGGACAACACCGATTCCGCGCCCCGGTTCTCGTTCGCGCGGTCGGGGTGGAGCCCGTCGCGGCAACTGCCGGTCGCGACGTCGACCAGTCCGATGCCGAGATCGTTCGCGCCAAGAAACCATGCAAAGGCGCGCTCGGCTTCCGCACGCCACGAAGAGGCCGGATCGACGCCTTTCGCCGCGATACAGGCCGCGATCGTCGCGCAAGCCTCCAGCGGTTGTTGGTCGAACGGTTCGGGATTATTGCGCGAGGCCATCAGGAATCCATGCGAGCCGACGGGGCGGAAATGTCCTCCGGGCGCCGTCTGCATCGTCACCAGCCAGCGCAGACTTCGCAGCCCTGCCTCGATCATGGTCGCCGAGCGCGCTGCGGCGCCCGTGACGATCAGCGCCTGCGGCAGCCGGGCGTTGTCATAGCTGAGGCCATTTTCGAACCATGTCCATTCGGGACCTTCCCGTTGGTCCAGCAACCTTTCGAGGCGGCCGGCGAGTTCGGCGCGCAGGCGCGCGGCGGCATAATCTTCGGCATAAACCGCGCAATAGGATGCGAGGCCGAGCAAGGTGAACGCCCAGGGCCGCGGCGACGTGAAGGCCTCGACCTCGCCCAGCGCCTCGCTGAACAGCTCTTTTGCCCAGCGCGCATGGCCAAGGGAGCAGGCCCGCGCACTATAGGCGCCCAGCGCCCAGAGCGTCCGCCCGTGGCTGTCTTCCGAGCCCGCATCTTCGAGCCATCGCCGGTCGAAGCCCATGAAATTGCGAAAGCGTCGATTGTCCGGATTCCATCCGTGCTGGATGAAGGCCGCGAACGTGGGTGACAGTCGCCGCGCCAGCGCCGCATCGGGGCCGCCGGCGAGACCGCAGCACAGCAGCAGCGCCCGCGCATTGTCGTCGATGCAATATCCGTGACTGCGGTCGGCAATCGCGTGAACAGCATGCTGGAATATTCCCGTGTCGTCGGACATCGCGGCGAGATGGTCGAGCGCCATCGGTGGAAGGCCGCCTTGGACGTTCGCCCGCAGGCGGACCGGCCCGGGTTCGGGCACCCCCGCTTGGCCGCCGGACGCACGCCTGCGCTCCCGGCAGGCTTTACGAAAACTCGCGGCATAGCGCCGCGCCGAATTGGCCCAGATCATGGGACGGCTCGCCGCATAGGCCTTGCGGCCCATCGCCAGACGTCCGGTTTCGTCGCCCAGCAGATTGGCGATTGCAGGGCCGAAGCCAGCCGGATTGTCGAACGGGATCAGGACGCCCGACCCGTCGGCGAGCAACTCGGCGGCGTGCCAATAGGGCGTGGAAACGACCGGACGCCCCAGACCGTGCGAATAGGCGAGCGTTCCCGACGTCATTTGTGCCGCCGACAGATAGGGTGTCGCGTAGACATCGCACATCGCGATATGATCGAGCAGTTCGGGGCGGTCGACGAAACGGTTGATGAACGCGATATGGTCATCGAGGCCAAGCTCGCGTACCCGCGCCATCAGCGTGTCGCGATAACGCTCGCCCTCACGGGCCAGCAAGGCGGGGTGGGTGGCGCCCATCACCACATAGAGAGCATCGGGCGTGCGCCGGACAATCTCGGGCATGGCCTCGATCATCGTCTCGATGCCCTTGTTCGGGCTCATCAGCCCGAATGTCAGGATCATCTTGCGATGGGTAAACCCCAACCGCTCCTTGGCGGCTCGCGCCGAGGCGAGCGGAACATCGGGAATGCCGTGGGCGATAACGTCAATCTTCCCCGGATCGGCGCCATAGACATCGATCAGCATGTCGCGGGCCTTGTCGGCCATGACGACCACGCGCGCCGATGCGGTAATGATATCCTTCATGACGCGGTGCTGCGCCGTGGTTGGCCGATCGAGAACCGTGTGCAAGGTGGTGACGAGCGGCGCATCGAGCCTCGCTACCAGGCCGAGAATCAGCGCGCCCCCCTCGCCGCCGAAGATGCCGAACTCATGCTGGAGGCAGACGAGATCGAACGCCTCGCGATTGATGAAATCGGCGGCGGCGCGATAGTCGGCCGCCTGATCCTGGCGGATCGTCTTGCGGACGGGTGGCGGAAATTCATGGTCTCCGCCCGGCTCGATCATCGCGACAATGGCCGTATCCGCAACCTCGCCGAGCGCTCCGACCGCGAGTTCGAGATCGGTCGTGAAGGTGGCTATACCGCAGCGGCGCGGGAGGGCATTGCCGACGAACGCGATCCGCAGCGCCGGCGTGTGCAGGCCATCTCAGTGCTTGCCTTTCGGTTTGGCGGTCATCTTCACCGCGGATGCTTCGTGGGCGGCGAGGGTGGTGAGCGCTTTCGGTTTCGCCGCCTTGGGCTTGCGAATCTCGCGGTTGCTGCGCTTTTGCGATTTTGCCATGTCAGACGTCCTTCCGTTCGATCGCCCGATACGAGAATTCGTCCGAGCGCTGCGGGCGGGCCGAAGCGATCGCTCCGCTCCGGACATTCGGAGAAAGATAGGGACGGTGACGGTAGGGGAAGGATTTGAAGCGCTGACCGAGGCTTTCGATCTTGCGCCGATATCGCATGACCTCCGAGGGTTTGGTCGCGGCGGAATAGCGCATCAGCGCGATCTGTTCGTCTTCGAGTAGCTGGTTGAGGCACATGGTGCGTGCTCCTGCATCAAGCGAGAGCACAATATTTGTCCCTCTGTCACATGGAGCTTGTTCAAAATTCAGGTGATGTGGCCTTATAACACATTCTGCGAGGATCGCCGCACGAATACGGGATTGAGAGATATTAATTCTCGTTCGCCGATGGGCGGTAAAAACGGTAGCGTACGACATCGCCCTCGATAAGATGGCCACGAAGTCGCAGCCGCATTTCCTCGGCCCCCGCGCTCGAGGTACAGACGAGACGGGTGCCGCCCGACTGAAGCGGCTCGATCGCGCTGATGCTGACGCCCTGCGCGAGGCAAAGGCGGCGGACTTCCTCTTCGGGCAAGGCCAGGTTCATTGCGCGGCTCATTTTGGTAACGGACCGCTTTCCCACGCCCGAATGGCGGCTGCCACCTGCTCATATCCCTCGGCACTGGCAGTTGCTACCGCCAGCGGCCGACCTCCGAGTTCGACATTCTCGGTATTGAGAAAGGCAACCGCAGGATCGCGGCCGCCCATCACCAGATAGGCAAGCTGACTGATATCGCCCTGCCTGCGCGCGTCATCGCGCGCGAACGGAGTGCTGCTCCTGCGAAAGAAGCGGTTAGGTCGCCGCTTGATCGCGCCTTGTCCCTGCACCTCGGAAGTCATGCTACGCCTCCTTCGTAAGCGGGAGCGCGATGTCTCTCAGCCGCGACGGCCTACAATTTCCGATGCCGCGATGACGTGGATATGGGGGCCGGGGGTCAAAGATGTAAGAGGCGAGCGGTGGCCGGAGGTCGGTGTCCGCTTTTCTCTGCCCCTCTCTGAAAGCCGACCGATCGCTACCGGCCAGTTGCGACTACGCGATCTTTGGAGCTTTTGCTGGTACCGCTAAGTCGTTCTCACCTGCAACCGGCGAAGCCGGTGAACGCGTCCTTCGCAATCTTGTTATCCCCGGCGTTCAGGCTCTGACAATCTGCGCGATGCCAATGCGAGGCGATGGCCTGCCGGGGAGGCGGGCAAAGGAGGATTTCATGAAAATCTGTTCGCATCACGCGGTTCTGGTCCTGGCGATTCTCGGCTTGCCGGCCTGTGCATCGACAGCGCGTGTCTCTCCGGTCAGCGCGCAGGCGAGCGGTGCGGCGCCGCTACCCGTGCTGATCCGGCAGACCATACGCACCGAAATGACGATGCAAGCGCTTTTCATGGGGCGGCTGCACCTCAATCGTCACGGATGCCTTCGGGGCGACAGCGACGAAGGCCCGATCATCGTCTGGCACCACGATACCGGCATCGAGAGGACGCCCGACGGTCGTATCGGCATTACAGACAGCACGACGGGGAATGCCGTCCATGTCGGCGACGAAATCGCGCTGAGCGGCGGCTATAGGGCAGGGCCTCTGAGCAATGTCACCGAATCGGTGCCAGAGCCCTGTCGCACGCCAAAGCGCTTTTTTATCGCGGGGCGCGTGATGAGCGAGGCGCAGCGGCAGGATATACTTGCACGTCAGCGCCGCCAGCCGGCGGCGCCGTTGCCCGTCGGCGCACCGCCTGCGCCAACGGTTCGGCGCTGAGATCGCACCACTGGAAGGCGTGGCGATTACTCACCGCACCTCTCGCGCTATATGTTGCATGGATGCAGGAGACAGGTGTGACTACCAAGCGAAGGGCGGTCCTCGCCGCACTGATCTTCACGGCGCCCGTCGCCGCTCAGGATCTCCCCACGGATCAGCTGGAGCGGCACGTCGATGTGGTGCGTCAGGACATGCTCTTGAAATCGACAATGGGGAACGGCCCGGCGCACCGGAATGATCGCGCACGCCGCGCGACACCGCAACAGGTTGCCGCTTGTTCAAATAAAGCGCGGTTCCGCAGCGAACATGGCGTGAACCATCCCAAGGTGCGAAAGCTCTACGAACTGTGTCGCAGCATCAGTCGCTGAACGCTTTCGTGCGCTAAACGACGACTGAAAGGGAGCGGCGCGCAGGCGCCGCTCCCCGACGGTCATGTCGTTTGCGGGGGTTTGCCGACATTCTCGGCCGCACTCGCTTCGCCGGCCGGCGCCTTGGCCGCGTGGCCGCAGTCGCCCGAACTCTTGGACACGACTTTGGGCTGCTGCCCCGCCCCGAGGGAGGTGACCTGAACGCTGCGGCTGCATGTGCCATTGCCGGTGCTGGCGGACGAGAAACTATAACTCACCGTCCCCGCGGGTAGCGAACCGAAGCCGGCAAGATTCATCATGCCAAGCGCGTTCGGTTCGCGCTGCAGGGTATGCACCTGCTGCATCATCATCTCGGTTTGCCGGTGCATTGCCGCTGCGATCCGGTCGAACATGGCGAAGGGGGCGGCTTCGAAAGGATCGGTCCACTGGACCGGAATGAGCTTCACCGCCGGTACCACGGTCACCTTCGGTGCGACTTCGCCTTGATATTCGATCCGGGCGACCGAACCGTCGGGCAGGCCGACTTTCATCACCCGGGTATCTGCGGTTGCCGCTACCGCCGTGCCTGCGGCTGCCAACGCCGCGATGCTGGCGAAGACGGCCGTACGGATTTTACGCATCAATCGTCCTCCTGTGTTGATGGTGGAAACGGAAATCTATCCGGCGAAACTGAACGCAGAATGACTCGGCGGGTCCGAGTTGAGTCGCTCCTTACCCTGCGCGCCGATCGGATAATTGCCGCAGCAGAGCGCGTGCGGACCGGTTGGCGAGCAGCAAAGCCGGGGCGGGGCTTCGCCGATCAGGCAGGGCAAATCTGACCTGCGTATCCCGGCGGGGTCCCGGATCTCGAACGGGATGCCCTGGATCCGGCAATAGCGCTCGGCGGCATGGGGGGTCGCAAACCGAAGCTCCACTTGCGCCAGCGGGTCGCCACCCCCGGTCCAGCTGGAGAGCGGATCGGCTTTGGGACGCCATCGCGGAGCAAAACGCAATCGCCACCGGCTCGCCTGCGCGCGGCCTGCACGGTTGGTGCCGATGGGCAGAGGCTCGATAATCGCCCGGGCGTCGGGCGGCAGCGCGCAAATGCGATGTGCGGCTGGCCATTGATTATCGTTGGCTGCCACCGCCGGCACGACTTGTACTGTGGCGCCCGGCAGGCTCGGCCCGGGACCGAAGTCCCGGGCCTGCCCGTCATGCTGCCCGCGCATTGACCGAAATGCGGCGGACGTTCTCGTTCGCCGCCTCCGACTTGGGCAGGGTGATGGTGAGCACGCCATTCTGGAACGTCGCGCTCGCCTTGTCGCGTTCGACGCCGCGCGGCAGGCCGATGCGCCGTTCGAAGCGGCCGTAGCTGCGTTCGGTATAGCCGCGGTCCTTGTCTTCGACCTCGGATTTCTTCTCGCCGCGGAGCGTCAGAACGCCTTCCTCGACGGTGATTTCGACATCCTTCTCGTCAAGACCGGGAAGCTCGGCAATCACCCGAACTTCGGTGTCGGTCTCGCCGAACTCGAGGCTTGGCCACGACGGTTCGCGACCGAGGCCGCCGAACGACGACATACCGAACCCGCGGAAGAGATCGTCGAACAGGCGATTGACGTCGCGGTGAAGCGACACAAGCGGATGATCGCCCCGATCGCGCTCGGCGCTGACCGGAACGGGGAGCCGGTTCTCCTGCCGGCTCCAGGGGATCAGATCACGAATAGCCATGATAGCATCTCCTTTCTGGCTAGAGAGTTTCAGCGTGGCTCGCCGCCGCTGCGGGCGGCGAGCCGGTGCCCCGATCAGGCCGCCTTGAGGTCTTTCTTCTTCGGGGCTTCCAGGCGATCATTGGCAGGGGAACTGCCGCCGATCTCGATCTTGCGCGGCTTCATTGCCTCGGGGACGACGCGCCGCAGATCGATTTTCAGCAAACCATTATCGAAGTCGGCGGAGGCGACTTCGACATAGTCGGCAAGCTGGAAGCGCCGTTCGAAGGCGCGGGCCGCAATGCCGCGGTGCAGATACTGCCCCTCGTCATTGTCCTCGCCGCGCTTGCCGCTGATGATGAGTTGGTTCTGCTGGGCCACCACCTCGATATCCCCGGGGCGGAAGCCGGCGACCGCAAGCGTGATGCGGTAACTGTCCTCGCCCTGTCGCGAAAGTGTGGACCGGCGTGCAAAAAGGACCCCGTTAGCGGGGTGATCGGCGTCTAAAAGGGACCCCTCATTTCGATGGTTTAAGCAGCCGGCTGGATAATCAGGCGGCGAGATCGGGATGTTGGTTTTGGAGACAGTGGTTCGGATTCGGCGCGAGTATGCCGGTGGTAAGGCGATCAAGG
This sequence comes from Sphingopyxis sp. SE2, assembly GCF_032227185.1. Taxonomy (NCBI): domain Bacteria; kingdom Pseudomonadati; phylum Pseudomonadota; class Alphaproteobacteria; order Sphingomonadales; family Sphingopyxidaceae; genus Sphingopyxis; species Sphingopyxis sp. SE2. The sequence goes on from NZ_JAPMXW010000001.1 coordinate 280,609, forward strand.
CGATCGCGCGGGATTTGCATGTGTCGCGGAAGGTGATCCGCAAGGCGATCCGAGCGCCGGAAGGCACATTCGACTATCAGCGCAAGGTTCAGCCACTGCCGCGGATCGGTCCGTTTCAGGATCGGCTCGATACGCTGCTGGAAGAGAATGAGGTGCGCGGCAGGCGCGAGCGGCTGCGGATGACGCGGATCCATGACCTGCTGGTGCGCGAAGGTTTTGAGGGCTCCTACGATGCCGTGCGCCGCTACACGGCGCGCTGGAAGGCCCTTCGGCGCAAGGATGCCGGCGATGGTGTCACCGCCTTCATCCCGCTGACGTTCAAGCCGGGCGAGGCCTACCAGTTCGACTGGAGCCATGAGGATGTAGAGATCGCCGGCACACCGATGCGAGTGAAGGTCGCGCATATGCGACTGTGCGCATCGCGAGCGGTCTATGTCCGAGCCTATCCACGCGAGAGCCAGGAGATGCTGTTCGACGCGCATGCGCGCGGCTTTGCCTTCTTCGGCGGCGTGCCGGGGCGCGGCATCTACGATAATATGAAGACGGCGGTGACCAGCGTGTTCACCGGCAAGGAACGGGTCTTCAACCGGCGGTTCCTGATCATGACCGCCCATTATATGATCGAGCCGACCGCCTGCTCGCCTGCGGCGGGATGGGAGAAGGGGCAGGTCGAGAACCAGGTGCAGACGATCCGGGGCCGCTTCTTCCAGCCCCGGTTGCGGTTCGCCAGCCTCGAGGAGCTCAATGGCTGGCTGGAGGCCGAGTGTCGGCGCTGGGCGGAACGGCAGGCGCATCCTGAGCAGGGCGAGCTAACCGTGGCGCAGGCGCTGGAGATCGAACGATCGGCACTGCAACCGATGCTGGGGCCGTTCGACGGCTTCAACGAGAGCGAGCATGCCGTGACGGGCACCTGCCTGATCAGCTTCGACCGCAACCGCTACTCGGTTCTCTCGACGATGGCGCGGCGCACGGTGCAGGTCCGTGCCTATGCCGACCGCATCATCGTGCGCTGCGGCGAGGAGGTTGTCGCCGAGCATCCTCGCTACTTCGGGCGTAACCGCACGATTTACGACCCCTGGCATTATCTGCCGGTGCTGGCCCGCAAGCCCGGCGCGCTACGGAACGGTGCGCCCTTCCAGGACTGGGATCTGCCGCCGGCACTGGCTCGCCTGCGCCGCAAGCTGGGGAACGGCGACGATGCCGACCGCCGGTTCGTCCGTGTGCTGTCGGCCGTGCTGACCGATGGCCTGGATCCGGTCGAAGCGGCCGTGCGCGAAGCGCTGGCGACCGGCACGGCGAGCGACGATCTGATCCTCAATATCCTGGCGCGCCGCCGCGAGCCGCCGCGCCCACTTACGATCATCACCTCCGAGGATAGCGCGCTACGCCATCCGCCGATCGCCGACTGCGCCCGTTACGACCAGCTGAGGACCTTCGATGCTGCGGCATGACATGATCGAGGCGATGCGCGGGCTTGGGCTCAAGGGCATGGCGGGCGCGTTCGACGATGCGGTCACCACCGGCCTTCAGCGCCAGCGCACCACGATGGAGATACTGACCGACCTTCTGCGGGCGGAAGCGACGCATCGCCATGCCGCGTCGATCCGATACCGGATGGCGGCCGCAAAGCTGCCGGTCGTGAAGGATATCGATGCGTTCCGGTTCGAGGGCACACCGATCAACGAGGGGCTGGTGCGTTCATTGCACAGCGGCGCGTTCCTGCCCGCACGGCGCAATATCGTCCTGGTGGGCGGCACGGGCACCGGCAAGACCCACCTGGCCATCGCTATCGCCGCCAATGTCGTTCGCTCGGGTGCGCGAGGCCGCTACTTCAACACCGTCGATCTGGTGACCCGCCTCGAGGAAGAGGCCAGGATCGGCAAGAGCGGTGCACTCGCCGCCCAGCTCGCCCGCCTCGATCTCGTGGTGCTGGATGAGCTGGGCTATCTACCGTTCGCCCGCTCAGGCGGCCAGTTGCTGTTCCATCTGATCAGTAAGCTCTACGAGCAGACCAGCGTCATCATCACCACCAACCTCGCGTTCGGCGAATGGCCCACGGTGTTCGGGGATCCCAAAATGACCACCGCGCTCCTCGATCGCGTGACCCATCATTGCGACATCGTCGAGACCGGCAATGACAGCTGGCGCTTCAAAAACCGCAGCTGACCACCCCCGCCGACCTCCGATTAAAAGATGCCTTTGCGCTGCGCGCGCCTCCGGTCGGGCTCCGCCCTCCCTACGCCGCGCGCAGCGCAAGAGCGCGTGTCCGATCAACCTTGCGCCATCTTGAAAAGGGGGTCCCTTTTGCGCGCCGATAGGGGGTCCCGTTTGCACGCCGATTGACAAGCTCGTCGAGACGCGCGTAGAGATCGCTATCCTGCGAGCCCGTTTCAGTGCCTATGCCCCCCATGCGTTGCCCTTTCCCCCGAAATGACGCAGCATTTATGTCCGAATTCTAGCATGGTTTCTGCGCCCTTTGCATCCATTCTGGTGAGGGTTGCGGCAAAGCTGGCTTTCGCCATCCCAAGCGGGCATGATCTTCCCAATTCGAACGATTGGCGATTTGGCGTCGGTTGCCATCCACAATATCGATCGAGCGGGAGCGAAAAACCACCATATGACGATCGATTATCGTTAGAATCATACCGAATTGGCGACCGGATCGGCGGCGGAGCCGCCGCGAAATGGAGGAACTCTCGATATCGGTGCTAAAGCGGATCAAGCCGCGCGTTGTGTTGAAGCACGTTTGGAGTCCGTACGTCGGTTTTTCGAGTCTATAGATGATCGCACACGAGATTGTTGGAAGGCGCCCAATCGGTCCGCATTAAATTTATTTAATACCCCCAAGGGCGCCGAGACGGCTGCAATATGAGCTAGCGATACGTCAAGCCGACGATCCGCTTCCGGCCATTCTGGTCGGTTATCCATGGCAAATTATGAGCGGATGCCAGCCTTGGAGCTGGAGCTTGAAACGTGAATGAGCAAGAAGGAGTGGAATCGGTTCTGGCCGAGTGGTGAGAGCGGGCTCAATCTACTTGGGACCCGAACCACCACATGCAGCCGAAAATGGTTCCATCAACGGGGCCATGGGTAAAATCAAACCGATATTGTCTCATATATTCAATATCTTGCTTTGAATATGTGAGTCCTCTTCTGGCACCATTTACCCCTTCGGGTGAAATTCACGAAAATATGGCGAATATTTGCGTCGGCTGAGCGATGGCGTGAGCCGCGGTTCGCCGCGGGCTTCGCGCAGCGTTCATCTTCATATTTTCAGGAAACTGGTGCCGCTTACAGGACTCGAACCTGTGGCCCCATCATTACGAATGATGTGCTCTACCAACTGAGCTAAAGCGGCAACGAGGGGCGCCACTAGCAGCGCCGTCGGATGAAAACAAGCGTCCTTGCGCAAGTTTCGGGCGATCGCTTTTCGCACCTGAGGGATGGAGCCGCGAGCGGGCTTCAATCCTGGCCGAGCGGCAGTTCGGTCGTCGCCTTGATTTCGGACAGCGCGACCGTCGAGTTGATTTCCTGCACCCCCGGCAATTTGCTGAGTTGGTCGAAAAAGAAGCTTTCATAAGCGTCGATGTCGCGCGCGACGATGCGCAGCATGAAATCGGTCGTGCCCATCAGCACATAGGCGTCGAGCACTTCGGGGAAGCCCCGGATCGCCGCGCTGAACTCGTCGAGATTGGCGCGGCCGTGGGCGTTGAGTTTTACCTGCGCAAAGACATGGGCGTTGAGCCCGACCTTGCGCCGGTCGATGATCGCGACGCGCTTTCTGATGAAGCCGTCGCGTTCGAGCCGGTCGATGCGGCGCCAGCAGGGCGACGCCGACAGCCCGACGCGTTCGGCGACCTGTGCCGTCGTTTGATTCGCGTCGCGTTGGAGTTCACGGAGGATTTTTATCTCGAACGGGTCCAAGTCGGTCATTTCAACCCGATACATGAACTATATCGATCATAAAATCCATAAATCACTCTCTGCAGCCGCTAATCGATCAAGTTTGCCCCGCGTGAAAATGCGACAAGCTCCCGTCCATCCAAGGAGTTTGTTTCATGGTCGTTCGTCTTGCCCGTCTCGCCCCGCCGCTCGAATGCGTGCGGCTTTACGATCTCGAAGCGGGGCTCGACGGGTTTATCGCGATTCACTCGACCGCGCTGGGGCCGGGCGCCGGCGGGTGCCGGCTGTGGTCCTATCCCGACGCGAGCCACGCGCTCGCCGATGCCGTGCGCCTTGCCGAAGGCATGAGCTACAAGAATGCGCTCGCCGGCCTGCCGCTCGGCGGAGCCAAAGCGGTGCTGCGGAGGCCCGAGGGCGAATGGGACCGCGTCGCGTTGTTCCGCGCTTTCGGCCGCGCGGTCGAGGCGCTGGGCGGCCTCTACGTCACCGCAGAGGATGTTGGCACGTCGGTCGAGGACATGCAGGAGGTCGCCGCGGTCTCGCGCCATGTCGCGGGCCTGCCCTCGGTCGAAGGGCGCGCGGGCGGCGATCCGTCGCCCTGGACCGCGAAGGGCGTGTTCGAATCGATGCAGGTCGCCGCCGGGTTCGCGCTGGGCCGGGAACTCGATGGGCTGACGGTCGCAGTGCAGGGCACCGGCAATGTCGGTGCCGACCTCTGTCGCCGCCTCGCCGACGCGGGCGCGCGGCTCGTGATCGCCGACGTCAGCCCGGTGCGCCGCGACCGGCTCGCTGCGGTACATGGCGCCGAAGTCGTCGACGTGACGGAGATCGCTTCGGTCGATGCCGACATATTCGCCCCCTGCGCGCTCGGCGGCGCGCTCGACCGCGACACAGTCGCGAAGCTGAAGGCGAAGCTAGTCTGTGGCGCCGCCAACAACCAGCTCGCGACGCCCGACGTGGCGGGGCTGCTGCTCGATCGCGGGATCGCCTATGCGCCCGACTATGTCGTCAACGCCGGCGGCATTATCAACGTGTCGGCCGAATATCTGGGCGAGGACGAGCGCGATGTCGAGCTGCGCGTTGCCCAGATCGCCCCCCGGGTAGGCGACCTGCTTGCGCGGGCGGCGCGCGAAGGGCGTTCGCCGGCGATCGTCGCCGACGAAATGGCCGAAGAGGTCATCGCCGGCGCGCAGCGCGAGGCGGCGTGATGCACCGTTTCCGGGTCGACGCGATCCTCGATCCGCAATCGCTGCCGCGCGTCGCCAATTGCTTTGCGCAGCGCGCCTTCGTGCCGAGCGCGCTGACGATGCACGTTCTGCCTTCACACATGCGCATCGAGGTCGTCGTGGCCGGGCTTGAGGCGGCGCAGGCTGCGATCATCGCGGCCAAGCTGGGCGAGGTCGTTGCGGTTCTGCGATCCGAAGTCGAGGAAATCGAAACGGCGGGTTTTGCGGCTGACCGGGCGAAGCCGGCGTTGGCCGTGGTGGGCTGAGCTTCAACTTTTTCTTTCCTGCGGGTGAGGCGGGCGCGGCTTGCCTCGCTCCGCCGCGCGTGCAAGGGCCGCGCTGACGAGCAGCGGGAGATGCGAGCGATGCAATTCGACGTGGTGATTGTGGGTGCGGGCCATGGGGGTGCGCAGGTTGCGGTGATGCTGCGCACGCAGAAGTTCGAAGGCAGCATCGCGATCATCGGCGACGAGCCCGAGCTGCCTTACGAGCGCCCGCCCTTGTCGAAGGAATATTTCGCGGGCGAGAAGGAATTCGAACGCATTCAGCTGCGCCCCGCCAAATATTGGGACGAGCGCGAAGTGACGATGCGGCTCGGCCAGCGTGTCGTGTCGGTCGATCCGGCCGGTCACACGGTCACCACCGCGGACGGCGAGACGATCGGTTACGGCAAGCTCGTCTGGGCGACCGGCGGGACGCCGCGCATGCTGCCGATCCCCGGCGGCGATCTACCCGGCGTGCAGGGCGTGCGCACGCGCGCCGATGCCGACGCGATGAAGGCGGCATCCGAAACAGCAAAGCAGATCGTCGTGATCGGCGGCGGCTATATCGGGCTCGAAGCGGCGGCGGTGCTCACCAAGGCGGGCAAGAAGGTCGTGCTGCTGGAAGCGCTCGACCGCGTGCTCGCGCGTGTCGCGGGGCCCGACCTGTCGCGCTTCTATGAAAAGGAACATCGCGATCACGGCGTCGACCTGCGCCTCGGCGTGTGCGTCGATGCGATCGAGGGCGAGACGCATGTCACCGGCGTGCGGCTGTCGGACGGCGAGGTGATCCCCGCCGATCTCGTCATCGTCGGCATCGGGATCGTGCCCGCAGTCGAACCGCTGGTCACCGCCGGTGCCGATTGCGCCAACGGGGTGCGCGTCGACCCGTTCTGCAAGACGAGCCTGCCCGACATCTATGCGATCGGCGACTGCGCATCGCATGCGAACGACTTTGCCGAGGGCGCCGAGATCCGGCTCGAATCGGTCCAGAACGCCAATGACCAGGCGAATGTCGTCGCCAAGGGCATCGTCGGCGACGAAGCGCCCTATCACGCGATCCCCTGGTTCTGGTCGAATCAATATGACCTCAAGCTCCAGACCGCGGGGCTGTCGGCCGGGCACGATCAGGCGGTGCTGCGCGGCGATCCCGCCACGCGCAGCTTCTCGGTGGTTTACCTCAAGGCGGGCAAGGTGATCGCGATCGACTGCGTCAACGCGACCAAGGATTATGTCCAGGGCCGCATGATCGTCACCGCGGGGCTCCGCGCGACTGCCGAACAGCTCGCCGACACCGAAACCCCGCTCAAGGCGCTCCTGCCCGCCTGACGACTACCAGCTTATCGTTACGCCCACCGCGCCGCCGTAGCGCCGACTGCGCGGCCCGTTGGCGTCGAAGCCATAATCTCCCTTCACATGCACCGCGACGCTTGTCCCCAAGCGCGCGATCAGGCCGGCGCCGACCTCGGCCTCGGTGCGGTCGAGATCGGTGCGGATCGGATCGCCGCCGAACCGCGTCGTCTGGTCGCCCGAAAAGCCGTGCCACAGGCTGGCGTGGAGATAAGGCTGGAAGCCGCCATATTCACCCTGCAGCCGAAGCCCGGCGCGGCCGGTGAGCGAATCGCCCGTTGCGAAGTCGATCGTCGAAAAGCTGTCGGCGCGGTCGTCAAGCTTCACTTGCTGCCACAATATCTGCGCTTGCGGCTCGAGCGTCCAATTGTCGGAGAGGGCGAGCGGATAGCCCGCTTCGAGCGAAGCGGTCCACCCCTTGCCGTCGACGTCGATCGCCTCGCCCGAACCGGCCGAGGTCTGGCCGTCGAACCAGCTGTGCATGACGACGGCATCGACATACCAGCCGTTTTCGCCGACGATCGTGGCATAACCGGCAAGACTCGTCGCCTTGACGTCGATCTGGCCGACGGTCAGATCGTTCCAGCCGATCGCCTGGCCGCGCACGGTCCCGTCGGTCGACGAGCGTCCGACAAAGGCGCCGAGGCGGATATTCGTGCCGCCCTCGTCACCGAAACCGGCAAAATCCTGGCCGATCTGAAAGCCCGAAAGGTCGCCGTCGAGCGACGGGGCGACGTCGCCGTCCCATTTGATCTCGCTATTCTCGGCGAAGACGCGACCCCAGGTCGCGGGCAGCGCGCCGCCGCCGCGCAGCAGCGCCTGTTCGCCGCGCCGTTCGTGGAAGGTCCCGAGCGTCGCGCTGGCGAGATGATGCGCAACGGGAACCGTTGCGACGAAAGCCGCGACCTCGGGGCGATAGAGCGGCACGACTTCGCCGGCATCTGCGACCACGGGCGTGGCGTCAGGGGTCGGCGGCTCGGGCGCGACCTCAGGGTCGGGTGAGGGGAGCGGCGCGGGCTCCGCCGGGGGCTCGGGCGGCCGCGGGGGAGCTTCGGGTTCGGGCGCCGGCTGGGGCGCGGGTGTCGGCTCGGGCGGCGGATCGGTCTCCGTCACCGGCGGCGCGGGTCGACCGGATCGGGATTGTCCGGTGTCGGTTCGGGCGGCGGCGGGGCGGCTCCGGTGCTGGCAGAGCGGCGGTGCCGGCAGCTCGGGAGGCAGCGGCGCGGGCGCAGGCTCAGGCGGCGGCGGCGTCAGCACCGGCGGAGCAGGCGCGGGGCGGGCGGCGGCGGGGTTTCGAAACCGGCGTCGGCTCGGGCGGCGGCGGCAACGTTGATCGGAGATACAGTTCTCGCCGCTGCCAGCCGGATGCCGCCGCGAAACGGAAATATTCAAAGGCGCCGACGGCGATCCGGCTGTTGAGTGCGAAGGCACCTTGCGGTCGTCGCGCCATTGATCGCCTCGACGACAAATGCCGTTCTGTTGGGTGACCGCGCCGGTTCCGCCGGCATTGAACACACTGATCCCCGTCGTGCCCGAGGCACTGCCGCCATCGATCACCAGCTTGTCGGAAGCGATGCGTCGTCGCCCAGTACGGTATCGATCGGCAACAATCCATCGTTCCGACATAGTCGCCGCCGACGGTAAGCTGTCGCCCGGCGCATTGCCGCGTTGGTCAATCGATGCGTCCGGCGTTGATCAGCGTCGCGCGCTCGCCTGCCGTGAAGGCGACGATCCGCCTTGCCGGCACCGCCGAAGATCGTGCTCGACGCGTCGAGTTCAAGCGCCGTGCCCGTGCCCGCGTCGCCGAGCGTCAGCAAGCCGTCGAACGTCAGTTCGCTGTCGTTCGTCGCCTGGATATTTTCCAGCCGTCGAAGCGCGCGACCCGTCCATCGTGACATTGTCAACCAGCGCATCGCTGCCCACCCGCCCGTGATCCGCGGCGAGCCGCCGAGGTTGGCATTGGTTAGATTGGCAAGCCGGGCGCTGTCGTCGTCGCCGCCCAGGTCGACCGTGCCGTGGACGACGCCGCCGCCGTCCCAGACGAGGCTGTCGGTGCCGACGCTCATCAGCACGTCGCCGCCCACCGACCCGCCGGTGATCGTCATGCTGTCGGTGCCGCCCGACACGCTGATATTACCGCCGATCGTCCCGCCCGAAAGGATGATCGTGTCGTTGCCGAAGCCGGCGACGAGGTTGCGGTCGATGATCCCGCCCGACATGTCGAAGAGATTGTCGGCAAGCTTCATATTGACGCGGCCGATCCGCCCGCCGGTCATCCGTGCCGTGTCGCCGTCGTCGAAGGCATCCACGATGCGGCCGCCGGTCATCTGGAACGTATCCATCGAACCGCCCTGATTGAGCCGGTCGATCTCGCCGCCCGTCATGACAAAGTCGTCAATGCCTTCGCCTTGCTGCACCTGGCCGGTGACGGTCCCGGCGCTAATCGAGAAGCTGTCGTCGCCATTGCCTTGGTCAACCGCGCCCTCGATCCGGCCCGAATCGATGACGACGATGTCGGCGCCGCCGCCGAAGTTGACGTCGCCCGCGAGGGTGCCGGTGCCGCCGGCCGGGAGGGTGAGTTGGTTGTTTCCGCCCGGATCGTCGAGCCCGCCCACGGACGTGCCGCTGTCGCAGATATGGAGATCGTCACCCGCGGTGGGCGTAAAGACGCATTGCGCAAGGGCGGGAGAGGCCTGTCCAAGCGCGAGGGCGGCGACGGAAGACAGGAGTATCGGCCTGAGGGACTGCTTCGGGGACATGGGACATCGCTCCCTTATCGGGTCGGTGCCCCCCTGTTCGTCGAGCTTATTAACTGAATATTGCCAAACTGTTAAGCATCGATTGGCGCCGCCGGCTCGTCGCCCAGCGCGCGCTTCAGCGTCGCCTTGACGTTGCGGAGCAGCCGCCGCAGTGCGATGATCACCACGATCGCGGCCACCGCGAGCAGGATCGCGATAATGATCGCGAGCGGCGGATAGGCGATGGCGAGTGCGAGCAGGCCGCCCGTCGCGACATCTTCGCCGGTGGAAACCGCGGCGTTGCTGAAGGGCTCGGGGCTGACGTTGACGACCGCGCGTGTCGTCGCCTTCGCCCCGTGGCTAAGCAGCGCGCCGCCACCGCCGAGCAGGAAGGCAATGACCTGCCATGCGGGGTCCGAGGAATCGACGAGCGCAAGCGCGAGGAGCGCACCGCCCAGAGGGCGGACGATGCCGTGAACCGTGTCCCAGACCGAATCCACCCACGCGATCTTGTCGGCGAGGAACTCGGCGAGCGTCCCAATTGCCGCCACGCCCAACACCCAGGGATTGGCGAGAATCTGCAGCGCCGCGAGATGTTCGGGGAGCGGGAGCCAGCCGAACCGCATCGCGACGCCGGTCGCCAATATAGTGAGGTAGAGCCGCCAGCCGGCAAGAAGGCTGAGGCTGCCGGCGACGCCCAAAATCTCGACGATTCCCAATATCCTGCTCCCCGTTCCGGATCGCCCGATTGCGCGTCATCTTGCACCCGTCCGCGCGCACCCGCAATGCCGGGATGAAATGCCGAGATGACAGGGCGGCGCGGCACAGTTATCGATTTCGTCATGACCGACACCACTTCGCCGACCACACCGCCCGCCGTCTTGCCCGATGGCGCCGTGCCCGCTGCGACGCTTGTGATCATGCGGCCGTCGGACAGCGGCGGCCCCGACGAGATATTGATGGTCAAGCGGTCGGCAAAGATGGCCTTCGCGGCGGGCGCCGTCGTATTTCCGGGGGGGCGGGTCGATCCCGACGATTATCGCGTGGCGGGCCGCTATGGCTTCGGGGTCGACGAGGCCGATGGCGCGGCGCGTGTCGCCGCGCTGCGCGAGACGCTGGAGGAAACCGGGCTGGCGGTCGGCTGGCCGGGGTTGGCGGAAAAAGAGGTGGCGGAGGTGCGTCGAGCGCTGCTCGACGGCACGCTGCTTTCCGATATTCTGGCTGCGCGCGGCGATCGAATCGCGTTGGAATCATTCGTTCCCTTCGCCCGCTGGTGCCCGAATTTCAAAGAGGCCCGGACATTCGATACGCGATTTTATGCCGTCGCCGCCCCGCCGCACAGCCATGAACTGACGGTCGAAGAAGCCGAGCACAGCCATATCTTCTGGGCGAGCGCCGAGGAGACGCTGGCGATGGCTGATCGCGGCGAGGTGTCGGTGATCTTCCCGACCCGCCGCAATCTCGAGCGTATTGCACAAGCCACTGATTTTGCAGGATTTTCCGTTCATTCTCGGCAGTTTCCGGTCGAACTCGTCACGCCGTGGGTCGAAGATCGCGAAGGGCAGAGCTATCTGTGCATTCCGGCGCATCTCGGCTACCCCGTGACAAGCGAATCCTTCGATCGCGTGCGGCGCGGATAAGCGCTATTCTTTGCGACAAGTTTTTCCCTATTTATTATTTACTAAGATTTGGCGAGCTAGGGCAAATCGTCGTTGCAATTGCTGAAGGCCGTGCCTAAGAAGGCGCTGCAGAAGCAGACCGGGGAGGTTCCTCCGGTGTGATTCGACAAGAGTAATCCAGTGGACGGAGAATAAGATGAACCTGCTTAAGAAGGCTGCGATCTCTCTCGCAGCGACCTCGATGCTCGCGGCTCCGGTCGCCGCATCGGCAGCCCCCGCGGCTCGCGCGGCTTCGGCCGTTGACGGCCAGAGCGAACTCGAAGGCAGCACGAGCTGGATCATCGCTGTCCTCGCTCTCGTTGCCGTCGTTGGTGGCATCATCATCGCGTCGGACAACGACGACGACGAACCGACCAGCCCGTAATTTCGGCTGATCGTACCGATACCAAAAGGCTCCGAGCTCCGCTCGGGGCCTTTTGTGCATTTGGGGTTCCGAATATCGATGGCTGGCGCGCGCAGCCATTGCGTCGATTGGTCAGGGCGTGATGTTTCGCATTGCGCGGGATCGTTCCAGCGGGATCGCCAGACGAGCGCGTTCGCTGGCCGCCGCATCGACGGGGGCCAGCGCCAGCACATAGTCCTTCCCGGCCATCGCTTCCTCTCCGTTGGCGTCGGCAAGGATCGCTCCCCATGGATCGATCGCGACGCTGTGGCCATAGGTTTGCCGGCCGTCGACGTGCGTGCCGCATTGCGCTGCTGCCAGGACATGGCATTGCGTCTCGATCGCGCGCGCGCGCATCAGCACATGCCAATGCGCCTCGCCGGTCGATACGGTGAAGGCGGCAGGAATCGCGATGACCGTCGCGCCGCGGTCGGCCAGCGCCCGATAGAGTTCGGGAAATCTCAAATCGTAGCATATGCTGAGACCCATCCGTCCGAGCGGCGTGTCGACGATCGTCAACCTGTCCCCGCCCACATAAGTCGCCGATTCCCGCCAGTTTTCGCCTGAAGGCAGCGCGACGTCGAACATGTGGATCTTGTCATAGCGCGCCCGGATGCCGCCGTCGGCGGCGATGACATGACTGCGGTTGACGCGCCGCTCGCCGTCGTCGGCAAGCAAGGGCATCGATCCCGAATGTAACCAGACTCCGTGCTTTTGAGCCATTTCCTGTAACGCCGAGGGCCAAGGGCTGTCGGCTTCGCGGGCGATATGCCCGCCCGATCGCGTGCGGTCGCGGTCGAGCAGCAGCGACATCTCGGGAAGAAAGGCCATGGCAGCGCCCCGCGCCGCGGCCTCCGCTAGCGCGCGATCGATGGTCGCCAGATTCGCGTCGGGGTCGATGCCGCTCGTCATCTGGATCAGCGCGGCGAGCGGGACGGGAGATGAAGCGTTCATTCTAGCTGGCTAAGCCCATGCTGCGCCCCGGGCAAGCATGACAGTTCAGTGGCCAGCAAGGTTCGGAGGCGATAAGAAGGGGCAATGTCCTATTCTCCCCCGCGCCGCCCGCTTCGTTTCGCCCGTTCGCTTTTTCTGTCCGGCGCCGCCGCACTGCTTCTGGCACCGCTCGCCGCAAGCGCGCAGGCAGACAGCGCGACGGCGACCGCGCAGAGCCAGGCGAAGAACGCCGACTGGCTCTATGCCGGCAGCGACATTCCGCGCGACACCGCGTGGCAGTTCGGCGTGCTCCCCAACGGCGTGCGTTATGCCGTGCGTAACAACGGCGTGCCGCCGGGGCAGGTGTCGATCCGCGTGCGCATGGACGTGGGGTCGATGTTCGAAACCGACGAAGAGCGCGGCTATGCGCATTTGCTCGAACATCTGACTTTCCGCGGGTCTGAACATATCCCTGACGGCGAAGCGAAACGCATCTGGCAGCGCTTCGGCGTGACCTTCGGAAGCGATTCGAACGCGCAGACGACGCCGACGCAGACGGTCTACCAGCTCGACCTGCCCAGCGTCACGCCGGCCAATCTCGACGAAGGCATGAAATTGCTGTCGGGGATGATCCGCGCTCCGCGCATCTCCGAGCTTGCGGTCGCCGCCGAACGCGGCGTCGTGATGGCCGAACTGCGCGAATCCGATGGTCCGCAAAAGCGGATCGCCGATGCGACCAACGCGCATCTTTTCGCCGGCCAGCTGCTCGGCGATCGCTCGCCGATCGGCACCACGGAGTCGCTCGGCAAGGCGAGCGCGACAACGGTCGGCGCCTTTCACGATCGCTGGTATCGCCCCGACCGGGCGGTGGTCGTCATCTCGGGCGACGGCGACCCGGCCGAATTCGCCCGGCTGATCGCCAAATATTACGGCGACTGGCAGGCGGACGGCCCGAACCCGCGGGCGCCCGATTTTGGCAAGCCCGATCCGAAACAGCCCGCCGCGCTCGAAATTGTCGAGGCCAGCCAGCCGCTCGCAATCACCCTCGCGATGGTGCGGCCGTGGAAGAAACGCATCGACACGGTCGAAAACACACGGCGGCTCTACCTCGAATATATCGCCCAGGCGCTCGTCAACCGCCGTCTCGAAAACACCGCGCGCGCCGGGGGCAGCTATCTCGTCGCGACGGTCGAGCAGCAATATGTCAGCCGCAGCGCCGACGTGACGATGGCGTCGATCGTTCCCCTGAGCGACTGGAAGGCCGCGCTCGCCGATGTGCGCGGGGTGATCGCCGACGCCGTGAAAACCCCGCCGTCGCAGGCCGACATCGACCGCGAGATGAACGAGATCGAGGCCTTTCTGCTGAAGGAGCTGGAGAACGCCCGCAACGAACCCGGTGCGCGGCTCGCCGACGATATGGTGCGCGCGGTCGATATCGGCGAGACGGTGACGAGCCCGCAGGGTCAGGTCGACATGTTCAAGGCGATCCGCGCCTCGGCGACCCCGCAGGTGATGCTCGACATCAGCAAGGCGATCTTCGCCGCGCCGGTCACGCGCGTCGTGCTGACGACGCCGACGTCGGCGGGCGGCAACGCCGCAGTGCTCGCCGCGCTGAAGGCGCCGGTGACGGCGCGCGACGATCGGCTGGCGGCGGTCGACGCCGACTTCAAGCAGCTGCCCGCGCTTGGTCCAGCGGGGACCATCACGTCGACCAGCCCCATCCTCGGGCTGCGCGCCGAGCGCATCGAATTCGCCAACGGCGTGACCGCGCTGGTTTCGAACAACAAGGTCGAACCGGGCAAGGTCCGCGTCAATGTGCGCTTCGGCACCGGCAATCGCAGCGTCGCTGCCGACGCGCCGAATCTCCTGTGGACCGGCGATTATGCGCTGGTCGCGAGCGGGATCGGCCCATGGGGTCAGAACGAGATCGACAAGCTGACCAATGGTCGCCAGATTCAGATGAATTTCGCGATCGACGACGATGCGTTCGAGCTGTCGGCCGAAAGCCGCCCCGCCGATCTTGCCGACCAGATGCGGCTCATCGCGGGCAAGCTGGCCGTTCCCCGCTGGGATCCCGCACCGGTCGAGCGGCTGCGTATCGGTTATCTCACCGGATATGATCTCAACGACGCGACGCCCAATGCGGTGCTCGACCGCAATCTGCGCGGCTGGCTGACCGACAATGACGCGCGCTGGGCGGCGCCCGACAAGGCGCAGATCGAGGCGCTGACGCCCGCCGCCTTCCGCGCCTTCTGGGAGCCGCGCCTCGCGAGCGGGCCGATCGAGGTGCAGATTTTCGGCGACCTCGAAACGGTCGATTACAAGAAGATCCTTGCCGAAACATTGGGCGCGCTGCCGTCGCGCAAGACCCTCGCGCCGCCGAGCGGCCAGCGGGTCGCCTTCGCCAAGCATGTGACCGAGCCCGACATCGCCTATCACCGCGGCGAGCAGGGGCAGGCGGCGGCGATGACGGCCTGGCCCACCGGCGGCGGCCTTGCCAGCCCGCGCGACGCGCGCGGGCTCGAGATCCTCGCGGCGATCTTCAATGATCGCTTGTTCGATCGTCTGCGCGCCGAACAGGGCGCAAGCTATGGCCCCGTCGTCGACAGCCACTGGCCGACCGGCTTCGACAGCGGCGGCTATCTGCTCGTCGGCAGCTTGCTCGCGCCGAAGGATCTCGACCGCTTCTATGCCATCGCGCGGGAAATCGCCGCCGATCTGGTGTCAAAGCCAGTCAGCGCCGACGAGTTGGCGCGCAACGCCGGGCCGATCCGCGAACAGGTCGCGCGCGCCTCGACGGGCAATGTCTATTGGATGTTCCTGCTCGAAGGCGCGACGCGCGACCCGCGCGTCGCTGCGGCGGCGCTATCGATCCAGGACGATATCTCGGCGGTTACCGCCGCCGACGTCCAGCGGCTCGCGCGTCAATATCTGGCGCCCGAGCGGCAATGGTCGCTGGCGATCCTGCCCAAGGGGATGACGCTGGCCGATGCGCGCGGGATGGATGCTGCATCGGCGGGGGGGCAGGCGGCCAATTGATTCTGGGTCGCATGTGCTTGACAGCGTCGGGAGTAGAACAGATCGTCTGCGCGAATGTGACTGTGCGATTTGGGAAGCGTATAGAGATGCGACGGTTGATGTTGCTGATTGCGTTGGTCTGGGCCGCGCCGGTTTCCGCCCAGGAAAATGTTGATCGGGAGACGCCGATCATCGTGACCGGCGAGCGTGCGGAGCAGGCCGAGCGCGCCGCCGATCAAGCTCGAGCGATCACGTTGCGCCCTTCGGCCGACAATCCGCTTCCGCGTCGCTATGCGCCGCTGTGCCTTAAACTTTTTGGCATCGACGCCGCCTATGGCGCTGCCATTGCCGAGCGCATCCAAGACAATGTGCGCACGCTGCGCCTGACGGTCGGCGGCGGCGATTGCCAGCCCAACATCTGGATCGGGTTCGTTCGCGATAGCCGGGCCGCTGTGAGGCGCCTGAGCCAGGAAGCGCCGGAACTTTTCTCGTCGCTCAAATCCTTTGAAATCGATCGCATTTTTCGCGGCAGTGGCAAGGCGCAGCTGTGGAACGCCACCGAAATCCGCAACCGTGACGGCCGGTCGATCCCTGTATTTGTTGATGGCCAAACGGGTGCCGAGTACAAGAGCAACAGCCTGTATCAAACCGGGCGGCTGACTTCCCCTATTCGCAGCGATATTAACGGCACGATCCTGCTGTTCGATTCCGGTCATGCCAACGGCCACAGTGTGCGGCAGCTTGCCGATTATGCCACCTTTCGGATTCTTGCGCCGGTGCAAGATTTTGCTGAGGTACCGCAAGGGGGGATGGCATCCATCCTGACGCTCTTTACCGAAGGCGCCGCGCCCCCCGATGGGCTGACCGATTTCGACTGGGCCTATCTTTCCGCATATTACCGGCTGGACCGCGGAGCCAAGGCCAGCGCGGTGCATGATGCCGTCAAGCGGACGGTTCTGGATGGTTCCGGCCAAAGGTTGCGCGAACAAGCGTCCGCCGAATAGCGAGGCTTGCGAAGCCGGCGTCGGAGTAATCTTTCGTCGCGTCGGACTTTGTCCAGACATGGAGTCTTGTCCTCCTAGAGCGACTCCTCACCCGCCGCGTGACGGCGCGTCCGCCTGATCCGTGGCTCCTGCTCGAGCTTGCCCTTGGTCATGATGTCGTGGCGCATCTTGGCACGCACGTCGTGGATCGATGCGATCACCGGCCCCATCGCGACGCCAAGGTCGATCAGCACCGCTTCGGCGAGTTGCAGCGAGCTTTCGAGCGTTTCGGGCACCGCATCGTTCGCGCCCGCCTGATAGAGTGCGCCGGCGTGGTCGGCGTCGCGCGCGCGGCTGATGATCGGCAGCGCCGGGTACTTCCGCCGCAGCTGCCGCGTCATACGCAACTGCTGAACGGGATCGTCCATCGTCAGCACGATGGCCTGGGCATGCTCGATGCCCATCTTGTCGAGGCTGCCGGCGCGCGCGACGTCGGCGAAGCGGACGCTGAAACCGTCGCGCCGCGCCGCGGCGACCGTGTCGATATCGGCATCGACCGCGATATAGGGTCGGCCATGTTGGCGCAGCAGCTCGGCAACGGTGTGTCCGACGCGCCCGAAACCCACGATGACGGTGCGACCTTCGGGCGTTTCCTCGGTCCGTACGTCGCCTGTACGCATCTCGATCCGCCGCGCGACGTCATGCCCGATGCGCGCGAGCAGGGGGGTGATCGTCAGGCCGATTGCGGTGACGAGCTGCCAGAATTCGGCCGTGCTGCGGCTGATCAGCTGCGCCTGCAAGGCGGTCGCGAGCACGATCAGGGTCGTTTCGGACGGGCTGGCCATCAGGAGGCCGACTTCGGCGGCGGTCCCGCGCCGGACAAGGCCCGAAAAGCGGAGCAGGGCGGCGGTCACGATCGCCTTGGCCAGAACGACACCGACGACCGCGGCGATCAGCTGCGGCCACTGGGCGGCGATGGTTTTCAGGTTCAGCCCCATGCCGACGCTGATGAGGAACACGCCGAGCGCCAATCCCTTGAACGGCGCGGTGATCGCCTCGACTTCCTCGTGATACTCGGTTTCGGCGATCATCAATCCCGCGAGCAGCGCGCCGACGATCGGTGACAGCCCGACGGCGGCGGTCGCGAGCGCCGCGACGATGACGACGAGCAGGCTGGCCGCGAGGAATAGTTCGGGATCCTTCGCGCGCGCGGCCTGCGCGAAGATGCGCGGGAGCAGGAACCAGCCGCCGATCGCCAGTGCTGCGACAACCACGGCGCCCTGCCACAGGGTCGTCAGCAAAAGCTCGGCGCTGTCGCCCGTCGCCGTTGGAGCAAAGGCGCCGAGTACAAAAATGATCGGAACGATCGCAAGATCTTCGAACAGCAGCATCGAAAAGGAGGCGCGACCGACCGCCGACTTCGTGCCGGCGATCGGCAGCACCAGCGCCGTCGAGGACAGCGCGAGCGCGATGCCAAGGCCATAGGCCGATGCTGCCGACTGATCGCGAAACAACAGGATGGCGGTGCCGAGGATAGCGCCGCCAAGGAAGAGTTCGGCCGCCCCGATCCCGAAAACGAGCTTTCTGAGCTGCCACAGGCGGCGGAACGACAGCTCGAGGCCGATCGAGAAGAGCAGCAGGATGATGCCGAATTCGGCGAACAGCGCGATATCCTCGGTCGAGGCGATCGTGACATGTTCGAGCCACGGATAATCGGCCGCGAGCGCGCCGAGCCCCGACGGGCCGACGAGCAGCCCGACGAGGATGAAGCCGATCACCGGCGAAATCCGGAATCTCGCGAAGGCGGGGATTACGACGCCCGCCGCGCCAAGGACAACCAGCGCGTTGCCGATGGCGGAGGTTTCGGTTTCGGATACCATAAGGGCCGACCTTATGCAGGCCGGCCCCGATTGGCTAGATGGCTATCTCAACTAATTCGCTTGTTTAAGCGCCCATCTTCTTGTCGAGATTTTCGACGATCGCCTCGAAGAAGCCTTCGGTCGTCAGCCAATTCTGGTCGGGACCGATCAGCAGCGCGAGATCCTTGGTCATCTTGCCGCTCTCGACCGTCGCGACGCAGACCTTTTCGAGGTCGTCGGCGAACTGCACCAGCGCGGCATTGTCGTCGAGCTTGCCGCGGTGCTTGAGGCCGCCCGTCCACGCGAAGATCGATGCGATCGGATTGGTCGAGGTCGCCTTGCCCTGCTGGTGCATGCGATAGTGGCGGGTGACGGTGCCGTGCGCGGCTTCGGACTCGACGGTCTTGCCATCGGGGGTCATCAGCACGCTCGTCATCAGCCCGAGCGAACCGAAGCCCTGCGCAACGGTGTCCGACTGGACGTCGCCGTCGTAATTCTTGCAGGCCCAGACGAACTTCCCGCTCCACTTGAGCGCCGAGGCGACCATGTCGTCGATCAGGCGGTGTTCGTAGACGATGCCGAGCGCGTCGAACTGCGCCTTGAATTCCGCCTGGAACACTTCCTCGAACAGGTCCTTGAAGCGGCCGTCATAGGCCTTGAGGATCGTGTTCTTGGTCGAGAGGTAAACCGGCCATTCGCGAGCGAGGCCGTAGTTCAGGCTGGCGCGCGCGAAGTCGCGGATCGAATCGTCGAGGTTGTACATGCCCATCGCGACGCCCGACGACGGGAACTGGAACACTTCCTCGTCGATCAGCGTGCCGTCCTCGCCTTCGAAAACCAGGCGCAGCTTGCCGGGGCCGGGGACGCGGAAGTCGGTCGCCTTATACTGGTCGCCGAACGCGTGACGGCCGACGACGATCGGGTCGGTCCAGCCGGGGACGAGGCGCGGGACGTTCTTCATGACGATCGGTTCGCGGAAGACGACCCCGCCGAGGATGTTGCGGATCGTGCCGTTCGGCGATTTCCACATCTTCTTGAGGCCGAACTCCTCGACGCGGGCTTCGTCGGGGGTGATCGTCGCGCATTTCACGCCGACGCCATATTTCTTGATCGCGTTCGCGGCATCGACGGTGATCTTGTCGTCGGTGCGGTCGCGTTCCTCGATGCCGAGGTCGTAATAATGAAGGTCGACGTCGAGATAGGGAAGGATCAGCCGCTCGCGGATCCACTGCCAGATGATCCGGGTCATTTCGTCGCCGTCGAGTTCGACGACCGGATTGGCTACCTTGATCTTGCCCATGCTTTCAGCCTTTTTCCTTGGGGAGTCGGAGTTGCAGCGGGCCTTAGGCAAAGCGGGACGATTGATCAACCGCCCGTCGTGCGTCCTCGGTGGTCCGGGCGGCAACGATCGGGCTGCCTTATCCATTGTCAGTATAGAAGCCGCACCTTAGAAGAACGCCATGTCCATAATCATCTCATCGAACCGGCCCGGCGGCGGCATCAAATGGCAATGGCCCTCGGTTCATCCCGAAGGCCGGAAATTCCTGCTGATCTCGGGCATTATCACCCTCTGTCTGTGGCTGCTGCCTATCTGGAACCTGTTCGGCTGGCTGATGCTCGGCGTGACAATCTGGGTCGGCGCCTTCTTCCGCGATCCGGTGCGCATCACCCCGGCGAGCAGCGACCTGATCGTCGCGCCCGCCGACGGACTCGTCACCCAGATCGCCGAAGTGCCACCGCCGCCCGAAATCGCGGGCCCCGACGGGCTCGGCGCCGCGCCGATGCTGCGCGTCTCGATTTTCATGAGCGTCTTCGACGTCCACATCAACCGCACCCCCGTCGCGGGCGCCCTGCGCAAACTCGTCTATATCCCCGGCAAATTCGTAAACGCCGACCTCGACAAGGCGAGCGAGGAGAATGAACGCCAGCATTTCGTCGTTGAGCGCGCTGACGGCGTGCGCATCGGCTTCACCCAGATCGCGGGGCTGGTCGCGCGGCGGATCATGCCCTTCGTGTCGATGGGTAACGAACTCAAAACCGGCCAGCGCGTCGGCCTCATCCGGTTCGGCAGCCGCGTCGACGTCTATCTGCCTGCGGGGACGACGCCGCAGGTGCTGCTCGGTCAGCGCACGCTGGCGGGCGAGACCATCGTCGCGCGGATTGGCATCGGGGAGACGATCGAAGGCGTCGGGCAATAGGGATGGCGGAAGACGCCCAAGTTTCTCTCGATGCCGAGCATCGCCGCATCGGCGGGATTCCGCTGCGCGCCTTTGCGCCCAATGCGATCACGCTGCTCGCGCTTTGCTCGGGGCTGACCGGGGTCCGTTTTGCGATCGATGGCGATTGGGCGGCGGCGATAACGATGATCATCGTCGCCGGGGTGCTCGACGGAATGGACGGACGGATTGCGCGGCTGCTGCGCGCGCAAAGCAAGTTCGGCGCCGAGCTCGATTCGCTCTCCGACGTGATCGCCTTTGGCGTCGCGCCGGCGATGATCCTGTTCTTCTGGTCGCTCAACGCGGCGCCGAAATTTGGCTGGACCGCCGCGCTCGCGCTCGCCGTGTGCTGCGCGCTTCGGCTCGCGCGTTTCAATTCGCGCATGGATGCCGAATTTCAGCCGCACAAGTCGGCAGGCTTCAACACCGGCATTCCTGCACCGGCGGGGGCGGGACTGTCGTTCGTGCCCATCTATCTGTGGCTGACGACGGGCAACGACCTGTTTCGCGAATGGTATGTCGTGATGCCGTGGGCGCTCGGCATTGCGATGCTGATGATCTCGGCGATCCCGACCTACAGCTGGTCGTCGATCCGGCTGCGCCGGTCGTGGCGCCTGTTCGCTCTCGCGGGGGTAGGCCTCCTCGGCGCTGCGCTTGTCACCGCGCCCTGGCTGACCTTGCTTGCGGTCTGTGCGCTCTATGCCGCGACGCTGCCTTTCGGCCTCGCTAGCTATGCGAAGGTCAGGCGGCGCGGCTGATCGCCGGCCGCATCCGCGCCGCGGCGCGGATCGGGCGCGGGGCATCGCGGCGCGCCGGTGAACGGCGCAGCGTCACCTTGTGCGGAGCGGGGCCGGGTTGCGGCGCGGCGTCGGCCGGGAAGGCGCCTTCGCCGAGCAGCGCCGACAGAATCGCATCTTCATTATTCTTGAGCATGGCGAGGATCACCGTGACGCCGAGCCCCGCGGCGAGGGCGAAGAGAAGAGCGGCTGCGACCTGAACCATGATCTTGTCCTTCCGGCTTTCTTGTGCGAAACCTTCGTAATCAGCGACGGTTTTCGTGGGATTTTTGTTCCATGTTCCCGTTTTGTTCTCAAGTCTTTTGCGACGAACGGAGTCGCTTTATCGCCGAACCGAGTCCGTCACGCGCGCTCGATTGAGCGCGAAAAGGCGCCGACACCCCTTGCTTTTGGCGGCCAAGGCGGCTAACGGGCCGCCCATTCCACATGGAAGGCGCACATACCGGTGCCGGGATCATCTCTTCGCGGATGCCTCGGTTCTTGCTTTCCAGAGGACTAACCGGAAGGAGAAAGACTATGGCGGCACCTGTCGTCACGATGCAGAATCTTATCGAAGCTGGCGCCCACTTCGGCCACCAGACCCACCGTTGGAACCCGCGCATGAAGCCGTATATCTTCGGCGCGCGCAACGGCATCCACATTCTCGACCTGTCGCAGACCGTGCCGCTCTTCGCGCGCGCGCTCGACTTCATCGCCTCGACCTCGGCCGCCGGCGGCAAGGTGCTGTTCGTCGGCACCAAGCGCCAGGCGCAGGGCGCGATCGCCGATGCGGCGCGTGCGTCGGGCCAGCACTTCGTCAACCACCGCTGGCTGGGCGGCATGCTCACCAACTGGAAGACGATCTCGGGTTCGATCAAGCGCCTCAAGACACTCGAAGAGCAGCTCTCGGGCGACACCTCGGGCCTCACCAAGAAGGAAGTGCTCAACAAGACCCGCGAACGCGACAAGCTCGAGCTCAGCCTCGGCGGCATCCGTGACATGGGCGGCATTCCCGACGTGATGTTCGTGATCGACGCGAACAAGGAAGAGCTGGCGATCAAGGAAGCCAACGTCCTCGGTATCCCGGTCGTCGCAATCCTCGATTCGAACGTCTCGCCCGACGGCATCGCTTTCCCGGTTCCGGCGAACGATGATGCCGCGCGCGCCATCCGCCTCTATTGCGAAGCGGTTGCCCAGGCGGCAACGCGCGGCGGCCAGCAGGCCCGCGCGAACCGCGGCGAAGATCTCGGCGCCGCGGTCGAGCCCGCCGCCGAAGCCGCGCTGACCGAAGAAGCGGCCCCGGTTGCCGACGCCGCTGCTCCGGTGACCGAGGACGAGCAGGTCCCGGCCGAAGCCGCCGCCGAAACCGAACGCCAGAGCGACGCCTGATCGCTTGCAGGCATGACGGGACGGCGCGGCAAGGGTTCGCGCCGTCCCTGTCATCGCATTGACTTATCGCCCCGCCATGCGCGCGAGGCGTCCCGCGGGCCAGACGGGCTCGCCCCTTTTGAAAGGAATATTCCATGGCTGAAATCACGGCCGCTCTCGTCAAGGAACTGCGCGACCGCACGGGCGCAGGCATGATGGATTGCAAGAAGGCGCTCGCCGAAAACAACGGCGACATCGAAGCGTCGATCGACTGGCTGCGTACCAAGGGCCTCGCCGCCGCCGCCAAGAAGGCCGGCCGCGTCGCCGCCGAAGGCCTCGTCGGCGTCGCCACCGACGGCAACCGCGGTGCGATGGTCGAAGTGAACAGCGAAACCGACTTCGTTGCCAAGAACGAACAGTTCCAGGGCTTCGTCCGCGACGTGACGCAGGTTGCGCTCGCGGGCAGCATCACCGACATCGACGCGCTGAACGTCGCCGCCTATCCGGGCGGCGCCACCGTCGCCGAACAGCTGACGCAGAATATCGCGACGATCGGTGAGAACCAGTCGCTGCGTCGCTCGGCGATCGTTTCGGTGAACTCGGGCGTCGTCACCGGCTATGTCCACAACGCCGCCGCGCCCGGCATGGGCAAGATCGGCGTGCTCGTCGCGCTCGAATCGACCGCCGGCGCCGACGTTCTCGAACCGCTCGGCAAGCAGCTCGCGATGCACGTCGCCGCCGCGAACCCGCTGGCCCTGAACGGCGACGATCTCGACTCCGACCTCGTCGCCCGCGAACGCGCGATCGCCGAGGAAAAGGCCGCCCAGTCGGGCAAGCCCGCCGATATCGTTTCGAAGATGGTCGACGGCGCGATCGCCAAGTATCGCAAGGAAAACGCGCTGCTGTCGCAGCTCTTCGTGATGGACGGCAAGACGCCGGTCGCCGAAGTCGTCGCCGCCGCCGGCAAGGATGTCGGCGCGACGATCACGCTCAAGGGCTTCGTCCGCTTCCAGCTCGGCGAAGGCATCGAGAAGGAAGCAAGCGACTTCGCGGCGGAAGTCGCGGCTGCCGCTGGCGTCTGAAAGACACGATACGGATTGCCGCATTCGCCGCGGCAGTCCGCTTGGCAATGGCGCGTGCCCGCTCTAGGGTGCGCGCCATTCGCTTATTCATCGATACCAAGAGGTTCCCCACGACATGGAATTGCCCGGCATGAAACGCATTTTGCTCAAGCTGTCGGGCGAGGCGCTGATGGGCCCCAGCCCCTTCGGCATCGACCCTGAAACGGTCGCGAGCATGGCGGCCGAGGTCAAGGAAGCCAAGGACCGCGGCCTTGAAATCTGCCTCGTCATCGGCGGCGGCAATATCTTTCGCGGCATGGCGGGCGCGGCCAAGGGTATGGACCGCGCGCAGGCCGACTATATGGGCATGCTCGCGACGGTGATGAACGCACTCGCGATGCAGAACGCGCTCGAGCAGCTTGGCGTCGAAACGCGCGTCCAGTCGGCGATCGAAATGGACAAGGTGTGCGAGCCGGTGATCCGCCGCCGCGCCGAACGCCATATGGAAAAGGGTCGCGTCGTGATCTTCGCCGCCGGCGTCGGCGCCCCCTATTTCACCACCGACAGCGGTGCAGCACTGCGCGCCGCCGAAATGAAGTGCGACGCGCTCTTGAAGGGCACCAGCGTCGACGGCGTCTATAACGCCGACCCCAAGAAGGATCCGAGCGCGGTGCGTTATGACACGCTCAGCTATGACCGCGTGCTCGCCGACAATCTGAAGGTGATGGACGCGAGCGCGGTGGCGCTCTGCCGCGACAACCATATCCCGATCGTCGTGTTCAACATCCGCGAGCCCGGCAATCTGGCGCGCGTGCTGGCGGGCGAGGGCGTTTCGACCGTCGTCGGCGACGCTGGCTGACAAGATATTCAGAGAGGAAAGACAGATGGCGAAATATGACAAGGCCGACCTCGAACGCCGCATGCACGGCGCGGTCGAATCGCTGAAGCACGACCTTGCAGGCCTGCGCACCGGCCGCGCGCACACCGCGCTGCTCGATCCGGTGACGGTCGAGGTCTATGGCAGCCACATGCCGCTGAACCAGGTCGCCTCGGTCAGCGCGCCCGAACCGCGCATGCTGTCGGTGCAGGTGTGGGACAAGTCGAACGTCGGCCCGGTCGACAAGGCGATCCGCTCGGCGGGCCTTGGCCTCAACCCGATCGTCGACGGCCAGATGCTGCGCCTGCCGATCCCCGAAATGACGCAGGAGCGCCGCAAGGAGCTGTCGAAGCTCGCCGGCCAATATGCCGAAAAGGCGCGCGTGGCCGTCCGCAACGTCCGCCGCGACGGCATGGACAATCTCAAGGCCGACGAAAACAAGAAGGAAATCAGCGAGGACGAGCGCAAGCGCCACGAGACCGAGGTGCAGAAGCTGACCGATGCGACGATCGCCGACATCGACGCCGCCGCGACCGCCAAGGAAAAGGAAATCCTGGGCTAAGCCAATGCACGACGCAGCGGCCATCGCGATCCTCCCCGGAACGGGGAGGGGGACCATGCGCAGCATGGTGGAGGGGCACCCTCCATCATACGCTCCGTGTATCCTCATGTGCCCCTCCACCACCTTCAGTGGTCCCCTTCCCCGTGCCGGGGAGGATTTATGAGTCATCATGGCGCGCGCCATGTCGCGATCATCATGGACGGCAACGGCCGCTGGGCGAAAAAGCGCCTGCTGCCCCGCGTCGCCGGACACAAGGCGGGGGTCGAGGCGGTGCGGACGATCGTGCGCGCCGCGGGCGACCTCGGCATCGAGGCAATGACGCTCTACGCCTTCAGCTCCGAAAACTGGAAGCGGCCCGAGGAAGAGGTCAGCGACCTGATGGGGCTGATGAAGCGCTTCATCCTCTCCGACCTCGACGAATTCGCCGCGAACGATGTGAAGCTGAAAGTGATCGGCAACTGGCGCGCGCTCGCGCCCGACGTCGTCGCGCTGATCGAAAATGCGCTCGAGCGCACTTCGGGCAACAAGCGCACGACGCTCGCGGTCGCGCTCAACTATGGCGCACAGGACGAACTGGTGCGCGCTGCGAGCGCCGCCGCCGCGCAGGGCGAGATCACGGCGGAAGCGATCGAGGCGAACCTCGACACCGCCGACATGCCGCCGCTCGATTTGCTCATCCGCACCTCGGGCGAGGTCCGGCTGTCGAACTTCCTGCTGTGGCAGTCGGCCTATGCCGAACTCTATTTCACCGACATCTTGTGGCCGGACTTCAAACCGGCCGATCTCAAAGCGGCGCTCGACCATTTCGCGCGCCGCGATCGCCGTTACGGGGGACTTTAAGGGCATGGCGACAGCGGCGAAATCGGATCTCTGGGTGCGGCTCGTCTCGGCGATCATCCTGTTCGCGATCGCGGGCGCCGCGCTATGGTTCGGCGGCATCGCCTTCGGTCTGTTGCTGCTGGTCGGCGGGGCGCTCGTCCTCGTCGAATGGTTCCAGCTTGTAAAGGCGATGACGCTCGGCGGCGGCGGCAAAACCGCGTTCCACATCCTCGGCCCGATCCTCGTGCTCGGCGCAATGGCGGGGCTGTGGTTCGTTCGCGACCATCTCGGCATGACCGCGGCGCTGTGGGTGTTCGGCATGGTCTGGGCGACCGACATCGGCGCCTATTTCGCCGGCCGCGCCTTCGGCGGCGCGCGTCTCGCGCCGAAAATCAGCCCGTCGAAAACCTGGTCGGGGCTGTTCGGCGGCATGGTCGCGGCGCTGATCGCCAGCGCGACGATCGGCGACCGCGCCGGCATCGTCGGCGTGCCGCTGTGGATCGGCCTGTTCATGGGCCTCCTCGCGCAGCTCGGCGACCTCGCGCAAAGCTGGATGAAGCGCCGCGCCGGGGTCAAGGATTCGGGCAAGCTCATCCCCGGTCACGGCGGCCTTTTCGACCGCGTCGATGGCGTGCTGCCCGTGGCGTTGCTGCTCGGCGCGCTGGCCTTCGCGGGCCAGATCGCGGTGCGCGGCTGACATGACGCGCCGCCTCTCCCTGTTCGGTGCAACCGGATCGGTTGGGCAATCGACCCTCGACCTCGTGCGCCGCGATGGCGAGGCGTGGCGGGTCGCGGTGCTCACCGCCAATTGCGACGTTGCCGAACTCGCAAAGCTCGCCAAGGAATTCCGCCCAGAATTGGCGGTCGTAGCCGACGAAAGCTGTCACGTCGCGCTTAAGGACGCGCTTTCAGGGACTGGCATCGAAACCGCCGCGGGCGCCGCCGCGCTCGTCGAGGCGGCGCAGCGGCCCACCGACCTCGTCATGGCGGCGATCGTCGGCACCGCGGGCCTCGCGCCGACGATGGCGGCGCTCGAAGCCGGTCATGACGTCGCGCTCGCCAACAAGGAGGCGCTGGTGTCGGCGGGCGAGTTGATGACGGCGGCCGCACGCGCCTCGGGCGCGACGATCCTGCCCGTCGACAGCGAGCATAATGCGATCTTCCAGTGCCTTTCGGGCGGGCGCATCGATCAGGTCCGGCGCATCATCCTGACCGCCTCCGGTGGTCCCTTCCGCACGATGCGCGCCGCCGACATGGCCGCCGTCACCCCGGCGCAGGCGGTCGCGCATCCCAACTGGTCGATGGGCGCAAAGATCAGCGTCGATTCGGCGACGATGATGAACAAGGGGCTCGAACTGATCGAGGCGCATCACCTGTTCCCCGTCGGCCTCGACCGCATCGAAATCCTCGTCCACCCGCAGTCGGTGATCCACAGCCTTGTCGAATATATCGACTGCTCGACGCTCGCGCAGCTCGGCTCGCCCGACATGCGCATCCCGATCGCGTCGGCGCTCGCCTGGCCGCAGCGGATGGCGACGCCGTGCGCCCCGCTCGACCTCGCGACCATTGCGCGGCTCGATTTCGAGGCGCCCGACGAGGTGCGTTTCCCCGCGACCGCGCTCTGCCGCGCGGCGATCGCCGAGGGCGGCGCGCGCCCGGCGCAGCTCAACGCCGCGAACGAGGTCGCGGTCGCCGCCTTCCTTGCCGGGCGCATTTCCTTCCCCGCGATCGTCGACACGGTGCGCCGGGTGATCGATGCCGACGCCCCGGCCGTCCCGACCTCGCTTCAGGACATATTCAGCGTCGATACCGCATCCCGCGCGGCCGCTCAGCATTTTGTGGACCAGCTCGAACATGCCTAACGTGCCCATCTGGCTCTATTTCGTCGCTTTTCTGGCGGTGCTCGGCCCGCTCGTCTTCGTGCACGAATATGGTCATTATATCGTCGGCCGCTGGTGCGGGGTGAAGGCTGACGCCTTCTCGATCGGTTTCGGGCGCAAGATCCTCGGCTGGACCGACAAGCGCGGCACCGAATGGAAGATCGGCTGGCTCCCGCTCGGCGGCTATGTCCAGTTCGCGGGCGACCGCGACGCGGTCAGCCAGCCCGACGCCGAATGGCAGCAACTGCCCGCTGAAGAGAAATCGCACACCTTCCCCGCGCAGCCGGTGTGGAAGCGTGCGTTGATCGTGCTCGCGGGGCCGGTGACCAACTTTCTGTTTGCCATCCTGATCTTTGCGGCCTTTGCAATAGTTTACGGCGTTGGCCGCACCCCGGCCGTTATCGGCGCGGTAGAGGCGGACAGCGCCGCGCAGGAAGCGGGGCTGCGGGCCGGCGACAGGATCGTCAGCATCGACGGTCGAACAATGGATACGTTCAACGACATTCAGGGCGCGGTGGCGTTCAACCTCGGCAAACCCGCCAGCCTTGAGATTGCGCGCGGCAACGAGCGGTTGAACGTCATGTTGCGGCCGCGGATCATCTCCGAACGCGACTCCTTCGGCAACAAGAGCGAGCGCGCCGTGATAGGGATCCGTTCGGGGCCGCCGGTTTATACGGCCGTGGGTCCCGTCGCGGCGTTCCAGGAAAGCACTGCGCAAACCTGGGAGATGGTACGGCTGACGGGGAGCATCCTCGGCCAGTTCGTAACCGGCCAGCGTTCGATCAAGGATATGGGCGGACCGGTCAAGATCGCCAAGCAGTCGGGCGAGATGGCGACACTGGGGATCGGCACGCTGATCTTCTTCGCCGCCTTCATCTCCATCAATCTGGGGTTCATCAACCTCTTGCCATTGCCGATGCTCGATGGCGGTCATCTGGCCTTTTACGCCTATGAGGCGATCCGGCGACGTCCCGCGCCCCCAGAAGCGCAGGAATGGGCGTTCCGATTCGGTTTTGTGGCGATCGCGACCCTCATGCTGGTCGTGACTTTCAACGATTTGGGCTCAATTGGCGTGTGGGACAGGATCGCCCGCTTGATTGGCTAGCGAGTCTGGGGCAGGGAGTGGCGCCAAGCCCGCGGTCAGGCGGGTTTGTCGCTTTTGAGTTATTTTTTCGGGATGAACAGCGTGGCTTCACACAAATTTTCGGCGCGGACGCAGCTGTCGGTGGTTCTTCTGGCCGGCACGATGCTCGCGACGCCGTTGATGGCGCAAGAAGTTGCGCCGCCGCCCGTCCCTGCGCCGACGGTGCCGGCGCCGGCCCCCGAAGCGGCGCCGACCGCGACGACGGTCCAGTCGATCACGGTCGTCGGCAACCAGCGGCTCGAGGCGCAGACGATCCTGTCGTACCTGCGCTTGCGGGTCGGCCAGCAATATGACCGCGCGGTGCTCGACCAGGCGCTGAAGGACCTCGCCGCGACCGAGCTGTTCAAGGATTTCCAGATCACCGACAACAATGGTGCGCTGACGATCCAGGTCACCGAAAACCCGGTGATCAACCGCGTGATCCTCGAGGGCAACAAGCGCCTCAAGGAAGACAAGATCCGCCCCGAGATCAAGATGGCGCCGCGCCAGATCTACACACGCTCGAAAGTCCGCGCCGACGTCGCGCGCATCATCGAACTCTACAAGCGGCAGGGCCGCTTCGCCGCGACCGTCGAGCCCAAGATGGTCTCGCTCGACCAGAACCGCGTCGACGTCGTCTTCGAAATCAACGAAGGACCGAAGTCGAAGGTCCGCCAGATCAACATCATCGGCAACGAGAAGTTCAGCGACGGCGACCTCAAGGACGAGATGGCGACCAAGGAGGCGGGGCTGCTGACGATCCTGTCGTCGAACACCAGCTACGACCCCGATCGCCTCGCCTATGACCAGCAGAAGGTGCGCCTTTTCTACCTGACCAACGGTTACGCCGACTTCCGCGTGATTTCGGCGGTGGCCGAGCTCACGAGCAACAAGCAGGACTTCATCATCACCTATGTCGTCGAGGAGGGCGAACGCTACAAGTTCGGCGACGTCGACGTGCAGAGCGAGATCCGCGACTTCCAGCCCGAGATGCTGAAAAAGCTGCTGCCGATGAAGACCGGCGACTGGTACGACGCCAAGCTGGTCGAGGATACGGTCGAAAGCCTCAGCGAGACCGCGGGCTTGTTCGGCTACGCCTTCGCCGACATCAATCCCGAATTCCGCCGCAATCCCGAAGACCGGACGATGGCGATCACTTTCAATGTCGGCGAAAGCCCGCGGACTTATGTCGAGCGCATCGACGTCAACGGCAACACGCTGACCCACGACAAGGTTGTGCGCCGCGAGTTCCGCCTGAACGAGGGCGACGCCTTCAACAGCTTCGGCGTCAAGCGGACCGAGAGCCGCATCAACAGCCTCGGTTATTTCCAGGAAAATCTGGAGATCGAGCGCAAGGAGGGCAGCGCGCCCGACCGCATCATCCTCGAAACCAATGTCGAGGAAAAGCCGACCGGTGAACTGTCGCTCTCGGCCGGTTTCTCGTCGATCGAGAATTTCCTGCTCCAGGCGTCGATCCGCCAGCGCAACTTCCGCGGTCTCGGTCAGCAGCTCCAAGCCTCGGTCAATTATTCGAGCTATTCGAAGTCGATCGAGCTCGGCTTCACCGAACCCTATCTGTTCGATCGCAACATCTCGATCGGCGGCAGCGTCTATCGCCGCGATTTGAACTCGTTCAACTTCATCGACAACGACCGCCGCACGACCTTTGAACAGGTCACGACCGGCGCGCAGATCAACGTGGGCGTGCCGCTGACCGAATTCATGTCCTTCTTTGGCCGCTACAGCATCAACTTCGACGATGTGACGCTCGACAGGTCGATCTATTATTTCGGCGACGAATGCGATCCGCTGGTCGCCGGCCGTTATCTGTGCGACGCGATCGGCAGTCGCACGACGTCGCTGCTCGGTTACACGCTCGCCTATGACGACCGCGACAATCGCATTCGTCCGACGCGCGGCCAATCGCTGTCCTTGAGCCAGGATTTCGCCGGGCTCGGCGGCAGCGTCAAATATGTCCGCACGCGCCTCGCGGGCAGCAAGCACTTCAACCTCGGCAGCCGCTTCATTCTCAATATCTCGGCCGAGGGCGGCTATATCTATCCGTTTGGCGGGCGCCCGACCCCGACCAGCGACAAGGTTCGTCTGACCGACCGCTTTTTCCTCGGCGAACCGCAGATGCGCGGCTTCGACATCCGCGGCGTCGGTCCGCGCGTCATTCGTTATGCCGCGACCTATGATCCGCTCAATCCGGTGATCGACACCAGCAACGACAATCGCGGCCAGATCGACGACGCGCTCGGCGGGCGTGCCTATTATCAGGGGCGGATCGAGCTCGATATTCCGCTCGGCACCGGGGCGAAGGAACTGGGGCTCAGGCCGTCGATCTTCCTCGATGTCGGCTCGGTGTTCAGCGTGAAACGCCCGACGCTGACCACGCTCGCCGATTTCCGCGATCCCGCGGACGGCTTCACAAAATTCCTCTGCCGCAACGCGACGACGGGCGTCAGCCAATTCGCGACCGAAACCACGACGACGACCGATGGGGTTACGACGGGAACCGGCGACTATACGACCTGCCCGGAAGGCTTCTCGTCGCTCGCGCCGTTCGAGGAACGTTTCTTCGGCGACACCTGGATGCCGCGCGTCTCGATCGGCGCCGGGGTCAACTGGAACTCTCCTTTCGGTCCCTTCCGGATCGATTTCGCTTACGCCCTTCGCAAAGAAGAGGGCGATGATATCAAACGCTTCTCATTCAATGTAGGAACCCAATTCTGATGAAGAAAATATTTGCCGCATCCGCGCTGGCGATCGCCGCGCTGTCGGTTTCGCCCATCCTGTCGGCCCCCGCCATCGCGCAGGCGAAGGGCGTCGGCGTCGCCGACGTGCGCGTCGCCGCCGCGCGTTCGAACGCCTTCCGCACCGCGTCGCAGCAGATCGAAACCACCTACAAGGCGCAGATCGACCAGCAGCAGTCGCGCGGCCAGACGCTGCAGGCCGAAATCAATGTCCTGATCGCCAAATATAACGAAGAGGCGAAAAAGACGCCGCAGAACCAGGCCGCGCTCCAGGCCGCGGCCAAGGCGGTGCAGGACAAGCGCCAGGCCGCCCAAGCCGAACTCGGCCAGATCGGCGCGCCGGTCGACCTCGCTATCGCCTATGTCGAAGACCAGATCAGCGTCCGCATGAACGAGGCGATCAAGGCCGCGATGACCGCGAAGAAGATCGACCTGCTGCTCAACCCCGACGCCGTGCTCGCGCGCGAAAACAATGTCGACATCACCGACGCGGTGGTGACCGAACTCAACCGCATCCTGCCGAGCGTGTCGATCGCGGTCCCGGCCGGCTATCAGCCCGGCCAGCTCGTCCAGCAGCGCAACCAGCAGTTGATGGACGCGGCCCGCGCGTCGCAGGGCACTCCGGCTCCGGCGCCGACCGGCACCCAGCCGACCACGCGCTGATCCGATGGCGGACGGGGAAAATGGGGCAGGGGCGCTGGGCCCGGTGGACATCCGCCGGATCCTGACGCTGCTGCCGCACCGTTATCCGATGCTGCTCGTCGACCGGGTGGAATCGATGGTGAAGGACACCT
Source organism: Sphingopyxis sp. SE2 (assembly GCF_032227185.1). Taxonomy (NCBI): domain Bacteria; kingdom Pseudomonadati; phylum Pseudomonadota; class Alphaproteobacteria; order Sphingomonadales; family Sphingopyxidaceae; genus Sphingopyxis; species Sphingopyxis sp. SE2. The sequence continues at coordinate 313,172 of NZ_JAPMXW010000001.1, forward strand.
CGATCCACGCGGTCAAGGCGGTGACGATGAACGAGCCCTTTTTTCAGGGGCATTTCCCCGGCCGGCCGATCATGCCCGGCGTCCTCATCGTCGAGGCGCTGGCACAGGCGGGCGGCATTCTCGCGATCGAATCGCTCGGCCTCGGCGGCTCGGGCAAGCTCGTCTATTTCATGGGAATCGACGGGGTGAAGTTCAGGAAGCCCGTCGAACCCGGCGTGCTGCTCGATCTCCACGTCACGATCCTCCAGGCGAAGCGGAATATCTGCAAATTCGAAGGGCGGGCGATGCTGGGCGATCAATTGGCGACCGAATGCCAGTTCACCGCGATGATCGCCGATCCGCCGAGCGACTAAGCGACACGTCTCCGCTTCGTCACCCCGGACTTGATCCGGTATCCACCGCGGCGTCGAAGTCGCGGACCCCGGATCAAGTCCGGGGTGACGAAGCAGGGGAGTTGCATTTTCCCAGCCAGCCCACTAAGGGCGCCACTTCGCGTTCTCGGACGCACAGACTCAGCCGCTGGTCGGTAACCAGCGGCATAGGAGCTTGAGACATGAAAAAAGACGTTCACCCAGACTATCACATGATCACGGTCAAGATGACCGATGGCACCGAATATCAGACGCGCTCGACCTGGGGCAAAGAGGGCGACGTAATGACGCTCGAAATCGACCCCACCGCGCACCCGGCCTGGACCGGCGGCACCGGACGCCTGCTCGACGCCGGCGGCCAGGTCGCGAAGTTCAACAAGCGTTTCGGCGGTCTCACCCTCAAGCGTTAATTCGGCTCCTCAGCCGAGGACTTTTGCAAGCGCGCTTTGCCACCCGGCAAGGCGCGTTTTGCGTTTCCGGGCGTCCAGTGCCGGCGTGAAACGCGTCGCGGTGCCGCGCATTGTCGCGGCGGCGCTCGCGAGATCGGGATAAAGGCCGGCCCCCGTCGCGGCGAGCATCGCGGCGCCGAGCGCGGTGCTTTCGACGAACCCCGGGCGTTCGACCACCAGATCCAGCATGTCGGCCAGATCCTGAGCCATCCAGTCGTTCGCGGCCATGCCGCCGTCGATCCGCAACTCGGCCCAATCGACCCCGTCGGCGGCGAAGGCCGATTTGAGGTCGTGCGCCTGATAGGCCTGCGCCTCGAGCGCCGCGCGCGCGACATGCGCTTTCGTGCTCGCAAAGCTGAGCCCCGACAGCGCCGCGAGCGCATCGGGCCGCCAGTGCGGGGCGCCGAGCCCCGCGAGGGCGGGGACCAGATAGACGCCGCCATTGTCGGCGACCGACCGCGCGAGCCCCTCGCTCTCGCCCGCACTCGCCAGCAGGCCCAGCCCGTCGCGCAGCCATTTGATCAGGCTGCCGGCGACGAACACCGATCCCTCGAGCGCGTAAGAGCGGGCGCTCTCCTCCTGAACCAGGATGGTCGCGAGCAGGCGGTTCGCCGACTGCGGCCGTTCGGGACCGCTCGCCGACAGGATGAAAGCGCCGGTGCCGAAGGTCGCCTTGGTCTGCCCGGGCGACAGGCACGCCTGTCCGATCGTCGCCGCCTGCTGGTCGCCTGCCATGCCGCAGATCGCGATCGGACTCCCGAACAGCGCGGGTTCGGTCACGCCGACGCGCGTCGTGCAGCCGGTGATTTCGGGGAGCAGCGTCATGGGCACGCCGAGCAGGTCGCACAATTGCTCGTCCCAGCCGCCATCGCCGTTGATATCCATCAGCAGCGTGCGCGAGGCGTTGGTCGCATCGCTGACATGGGCGCCGCCGGTCAGGCGGTAGACAAGATAGGATTCAACCGTTCCGACCGCGAGCCGGTCGCTCGCTTCGCGAAGCTGCGGCCAGTGTTCCAGCGCCCAGCCGATCTTGCTCCCCGAAAAATAGGGATCGAGCAGCAGGCCGCTTCGCTCCTGCACCATCGCCTCGTGCCCCGCCTCTTTCAGCGCCGCGCAATCGGCGGCGGTGCGGCGGTCCTGCCAGACGATTGCGGGCGCCAGCGGCTCGCCCGTCTTGCGGTCCCAGAACACCACCGTTTCGCGCTGGTTGGTGATGCCGATCGCGGCGACCTGATGCGCGCCGCCCGCCCGTTCGACCATGTCGCGCGTGCAGGCGAGCGTCGCGTCCCAGATTTCGGCCGCATCATGCTCGACGAGCCCCGGTGCAGGATAATGTTGCCGAAACTCGCGTTGGGCGCTGCCGAGCGGGGTGCCGTCGGCGTCGAAGAGCATCGTGCGGGTCGAGGTCGTGCCTTCGTCGATCACGATGATCTTTTCCGGCATGATGTCCTCCCTCTCCCGTTCGCTCTTCGCCAAGCTCAGCACGAACGGGGGAAGCGAGCAATCCCGTGCCGAGCAATAATCTTGCAATATCGCGCAACCCATGCCATATGATGGTGCAGCGCAGCATGGCGGACCCTTCCGCCGCAACCACCGGCAGCGTGATTTTCCCGCCCGAAACAGGCGCGGGACGAGCCGGACCGGCGCTTTGTCCCCAGAGGCACCCTTTCACGCGGGTCGTTTCGAACCCGCGGCCGTGCGCCGTCCGTTCGATGCGAACGGATGCGCCTGCGCGTCGCCCCATGTGAGTATTTTATGACGACTTTTAACGACTTTGGCCTGCACGCCGACATCAACCGCGCGCTTGCCGCCAAGGATTATACCCAGCCGACCCCGATCCAGACGCAGGCGATCCCGCCGCTGATGAAGGGCCGCGACCTGTGCGGCATCGCGCAGACCGGCACCGGCAAAACCGCGGGCTTTTCACTGCCCTCGATCCATCACCTCCTGACCTATCCGCACCGCGCCAACCCGCGCAGCTGCCGGATGCTCGTGCTCGCGCCGACGCGCGAGCTCGCGGCGCAGATCGCGCAAAGCTGCCGCGACTATGGCCGCTTTACCAAGCTTCGCGTGTCGACCGTATTCGGCGGCGTGCCGATCAACAAGCAAATCCGCGATCTCGCGCAGGGCGTCGACATCCTCGTCGCCACGCCGGGCCGCCTGCTCGACCTGATCGACCAGCGCGCGCTGCGTATGGATGACGTCGAAATCTTCGTCCTCGACGAGGCCGATCAGATGATGGACATGGGCTTCATCCATTCGCTGCGCCGCATCGCCAAGCTGCTGCCGTCGCGCCGCCAGAACCTGTTCTTCTCGGCGACAATGCCGAAAGAGATCGCGGGCCTCGCCGACCAGTTCCTCAACGACCCGGTCACCGTGTCGGTCGCGCCGCAGGCGACGACCGCCGAGAAGATCCGCCAATATTCGACCTTCGTCGAACAGAAGGAAAAACAGGCGCTGCTCACCGCGGTGATCGGCCGCGAGGATATCGATCGCGCGCTTATTTTCACCCGTACCAAGCATGGCGCCGACCGCGTCGTGCGTCACCTTGCGGGCGCGAAGATCAAGGCGATGGCGATCCACGGCAACAAGAGCCAGTCGCAGCGCACGCAGGCGCTGCAGGCGTTTCGCTCGGGCGAGATCAAGCTGCTCGTCGCGACCGACATCGCCGCGCGCGGCATCGACGTGTCGGGCGTCAGCCATGTGATCAACTTCGAGATCCCGAACGTCCCCGAACAATATGTCCACCGCATCGGCCGCACCGCGCGCGCCGGCGCAGAAGGCAAGGCGATCAGCTTCATCGCGCCCGACGAGCGCACCTATATGCGCGACATCGAACGCGTGACGCGGACCAAGGCCGAACCGATGCCGCTGCCCGAGAATTTCAGCGAGCTGGTGCGCAACCTGCCCAAGCCGGTCCAGCCGCCGCGCGATACCGGCAGCAAGGGCCGCAACCCGCAGCGTCAGCGCGAGGACGCGCACCGTCAGCGGGACGGGGGCCAACGCGACGCCGGGCACCGTGATGGCGGTCAGCCGCGCGGCGATCGCGGCCCGCGCCGTGAGGTTCCGGCTGCCGATGGCCAGCCCCAGCGCAAGCGCCGCTTCCGCCCGCGGAACAAGAGCGTCGGCGCACACAAGGGCGCGGTGAAGCGCGTCGGCTAAATTACAGACAAACCTCATTTTCCGTTCGTGCTGAGCTTGTCGAAGCACCGCTCTTTCCTCTAGCATTGCGCAAAAGGAAGAACGGCCCCTCGACGGGCTCAGGGCGAGCGGATGTTGGGATGAACCACTTCCGAAAAAAGGGAGTGGCAAATGACGGACGGCGCGGGCGTAGCGACAACAGCACTCGGCACCCGCCAAAGCGAGCGCAAGGTCATCCTCGCGTCATCGCTCGGCACGGTGTTCGAATGGTATGATTTCTATCTCTACGGCCTGCTCGCGACGATTATTTCGGCGCAATTCTTCTCGGGCGTCAACGAAACCACCGGCTTCATCTTCGCGCTCGCGGCTTTCGCCGCGGGCTTCGCGGTAAGGCCGTTCGGCGCGCTCGTCTTCGGGCGCATCGGCGATCTCGTCGGGCGCAAGAACACCTTTCTCGTCACCATGGGGCTGATGGGCGCCTCGACCTTCCTCGTCGGCGTGCTGCCCAGCTATGCGTCGATCGGCGTCGCGGCGCCGATCCTGCTCGTGCTGCTCCGCCTCATCCAGGGACTCGCGCTTGGCGGCGAATATGGCGGCGCCGCGACCTATGTCGCCGAACATGCCCCCGACGGCAAACGCGGCCTGTTCACCAGCTTTATCCAGACCACCGCAACGCTCGGCCTGTTCGCGGCGCTCGGCGTCGTCATCGCGATCCGCACGGCGATGGGCGAGGCGGCGTTCGCCGACTGGGGCTGGCGCATCCCCTTCCTGATCTCGATCGTCCTGCTCGGCGTTTCGCTCTGGATCCGCCTCCAGCTCGAGGAAAGCCCGGTCTTCAAGCAGATGAAGGAGGAGGGGACGACGTCGAAAGCGCCGCTGACCGAGGCGTTCGGGCGCTGGGAAAATCTCAAATGGGTGCTCGTCGCGCTCTTCGGGGCGGTCGCGGGGCAGGCGGTCGTCTGGTATTCGGGGCAATTCTACGCGCTCTTCTTCCTCGAAAAGACGCTGAAGGTCGACGGTGCGACCGCGAACATATTGATCGCCATCGCGCTCGCGCTCGGCACGCCCTTTTTCATCTTCTTCGGCTGGCTCAGCGACAAGGTCGGGCGCAAGCCCATCATCCTCGCAGGCTGCGCGCTCGCCGCGCTCACCTATTTTCCCGCCTTTCAGATGCTGACCGAAGCCGCCAATCCGGGGCTCGCGGCCGCGCAGGCCAAGGCGCCGGTGACGGTGATCGCCAACCCCGCCGCCTGCTCGTTCCAGTTCGATCCCATCGGCAAGAACAAGTTCGATCGAACCGCGTGCGACGTCGCGAAATCGCATCTGGCCAAGGCCGGCGTGCCCTATGTTTCGCAAGACGCGGGGAGCGACTGGGCGACGGTCACCATCGGGCAAGAAGTGATCACGATCGCCAATCCGCAAGGGGGTCTCGGTCCCGGCATGAACGCCGCCGGCATTCCCGCCCGGCTTGCCGAGATGGACGCGGCGCTCGCCGCCGCCGGCTATCCCGCCAAGGCCGACCCCGCCGTGATCGACAGGCCGCTCGTCGTCGCGATCCTCTTTTACCTCGTGCTGCTCGTGACGATGGTCTACGGCCCGATTGCCGCCTTGCTCGTCGAGCTGTTCCCCAGCCGCATTCGCTATACCGCGATGTCGCTGCCCTATCATATCGGCAACGGCTGGTTCGGCGGCTTCCTGCCGACGACGGCGTTCGCGATGGTCGCGGCGACGGGCAACATCTACTACGGGCTCTGGTATCCGGTGGTCGTGGCGATGATCACCTTGGTGATCGGCCTGTTGTTCCTGCCCGAGACCTTCCGGCGTAAAATTCACGAATAGGCCAAATTGCTCCTCCCTGTCGCGCAGCGATGGGGAGGTGGCAGCCCGAAGGGCTGACGGAGGGGTTTTGACGTCACCGTCGCGGCCCCTCCACCACTCGCTTCGCGAGCGGTCCCTCTCCCCATCGCTGCGCGAGGGGAGGAGCTTCACATTGACGGAGCAGCTCGGCGCGCTAGGGTCGCTTCACGCCTTGAGGGGGGCGCGTGATGGTTGCTGACGATATGGATTTCGACGAGCCGCAGCCGCGGCGGCGTCCCTTGTTCCGGCGCAAGCGGGTGCTGATCCCGCTCGGCGTCCTGCTCGCGATCGTCGCCGGTTTCCTGCTGCTGTTGACCCCCGACACCGATCGCGACGCGATGATCGCCAAATATGGCGGCCCGGACGCGGCCTTTGTCGCGGGGCCGGCCGGCCAGCGTATCCATTACCGCGATCAGGGCCGCGCCGACGGCCCGCCGATCATCCTGATCCACGGCGCCAACGCCAGCCTCCATACGTGGGAGCCGCTGGTGAAGCGGCTCGGCGCCACCTGGCGCATCGTCACGCTCGACCTGCCCGGGCACGGACTGACCGGCGCGACCCCCGACACCGATTATTCGGCCGAGGGAATGATGAACGCCGTCGACGTCGTCGCGGCGAAGCTCGGCCTCGATCATTTCATTCTCGGCGGCAATTCGATGGGCGGCTGGGTCGCGTGGCGCTATGCGCTCGCGCAGCCCGCGCGCGTCGATGCGCTGCTGCTGATCGACGCCTCCGGCATGCCGTTGCGGCCGGGGGAGAAACGGCCCGAATCGAACGTCGGCTTCCGCGTCCTCGAATATCCGTTCGGCCGCTGGCTGGCGACGCGGGTGACGCCGCGGATGCTCGTCGAACAGTCGCTGCGCGGCTCGGTCGAGAAAGAGGACATCGTCGATGACGCGATGATCGACCGCTATTGGGAGCTGCTCCTCTTCCCCGGCAATCGCGAAGCCACGGTGCTGCGTGCGCGGATGGATCGCGAGCCCGAGTTTGCGGCGCGGGTCGGCGAAATCGCGGCGCCGACCCTGATCCTGTTCGGCGACAAGGATCGGGTGATCAATCCGAGCGCGGCCAAGACGTTCAACGAACGGATAAAGGGGTCGGAGGTCGTGATCCTGCCGGGCATCGGTCATTTGCCGATGGAGGAAGCGCCCGATGCGACCGCCGCTGCCATTTCCGGCTTTCTCAAGCGGCGGCTTGCGCCCGCTCCGGCTGGTCCAGAAACGCGCTGATCCGTACCGAAATCGTCGCCGCGTGGGTGAAGGGGAAGAGGTGCGATCCCGGCACCACCTCCAGCTCCGCGCCGTCGATCAACTCGGCGATCGCCTGGCCGTGGCACGCGGGAACGACGCCGTCGCGCTCGCCCATCAGGACCAGTACGGGCGTGCCTTTGAGGTGCGGCAGCATCGCGGCGCTCGTCCACCCCGCCATTGCCATCGACTGATAGGCGAGGCCGAGCGGGGTCGCGGTCGGCAGCTTGAGGCCGCTCGCCAGCATATCGTCGTCGAGCAAAGCCCCCCAGCCGATCCCCGGCGCGCCCACCGTCGGGGTCGTCGCCATCAGCACCAGCCGGCGCATGCGCCCGGGAAACTGGATCGCGACCTGCTGCGCCAGCGCGCCGCCCCAGCTGAACCCCGCGACGTCGATCACCTTGTGACCGAGCCGGTCGGCAATCTCCATCACCACCGCCGCGATCGTGGGGGCGGCATAGGGCAGCAGCGCGTCGGGCGAGCCGCCGACGCCGGGCATGTCGAGCGTCCACACTTCACGGCCGTCGATCTGCGCGAGCAAAGGCGCAGCGGCGGCGATGTCGGCGCCGATGCCGTTGAGGAACAACAGCGGTGTACTGGGCGCGCCTTCGCGCCAGCGCGCGACGCGCAGGCTCAGGCCGTAAACATGCTCGGTGCTGATGGTGGGCCGCCCGCTGATCCTGCTCATGGGCCGTGCCTTGGCATATCCTGATGACCGGCGAAAGTCCGGTGCGCTAGCCCGCCCGCCTCGCGGCCTCCGCCGCCTGCTCGTAGCGCAGACAGTCGAAAATCTTCGCGCCGGCAAGGAATACTGACCCCGTGCAGGCCAACAGCAACAATTTGCCGCCGTAACCGGGATATTCGTGCAGATAGGCCGCGCCGCGCGCCATCGCGCCGACGGCGAGCGCATAGATGATCAGGCACGCCTCGAGGCGGGTCTTGATGACGAACAGGCGTCCGATCTTTTTCAGCATCGCCCTATCCCAAGCAAGCGCCGTGCCACCGGCGCAAATCGGGGATTCGACGCGCCGGTCTTATGGTAAATTGTAAGTTAATCCGACAGGTGACGGAAGGGCCGGGAGCTTGCACATAGCGCGAAACCGGCCCGACCTGCCGCGTCCGGCCAGTAACGGATCTATCCCGCCCGCGCGAACCAGATCACGTGCCGCGCGCCCTTGCCGCCCGCTCGCGCCCGAACGCCGACCTCCTCGACCCGAAACCCTGCCGCCATCAGCCGCCGCGTAAAGCGCGCGTCGGGGGCGGCCGACCAGATCGCGAGCACCCCGCCCGGCCGCAGCGCCGCTTTCGCCGATGCGAGCCCCGCCGCCGAGTAAATCCCGTCGTTCGCCGCGCGCACCAGCCCGTCGGGGCCATTGTCGACGTCGAGAAGGATCGCATCATAGCGGCTTCGCCCGCCCGCAATGGCCGCTGCGACGTCGCCGACGACCAGCTCGACGCGCGGATCGTCGAGGCAGCCCGCCGCAAGCTCCACCATCGGCCCGCGCGCCCAGTCGATGATTTGGGGGACGAGTTCGGCGACGGTGACTTTCGCGTCCGGGCCCAGCGCCGCCAGCGCGGCGCGCAGCGTGAACCCCATGCCATAACCGCCGATCAGCAATTGCGCCGCGTCGGGCCCGCGCAGCCGGTCGCAGCTCATCACCGCGAGCGCCTCTTCGGAGCCGCTCATTCGGCTGTTCATCAATTCATTGCCGCCGATCGCGATGATGAAATCGTCTCCGCGCCGGTACAGGCGGAGTTCGTCTCCGCCCGGAATCTGAGCGGTGTCGATCAGTTCGCGTATCTTCAAGGAAGATCAGTCCAGTTCGCTGAGGCCAAGCTCGGCGAGCAGGGCGCTCCGTGCCTTGCGTACGTCGCTCGCCAACGCAGCCGAGCCAAGGTCGCCAGGCGCGATCGCCTCGGGCCAGAGTTTCGCCACCACGGCGGCGATGCTATCGAGTTTCGCCTCGTCGGCGATGAAGCGCGGATCGACGGTGGCGGGATCGGCGACGACGCGCAGACGCAGGCAGGCGGGGCCGCCGCCGTTCGCCATCGACTGGCGGACATCGACGGGCAGCAGGCGGCGGATCGGGCCGTTGCCCGCGATCATAGCTTCCAGCCAGTTCCACACCGCCGGCGTGCCCTGCGCCTCGGTCGGCAGCACCAGTCCCATGCCGCCGCCATCGGGCAGGCTGACGAGCTGCGCGTTGAACAGATAGGATTTGATCGCATCGGGCAGGCTCACCGCGCTGGCCGGCACCTCGACGATCTCGACCGCGGGGAAGGCCGCGCGGATTTCGGCGTGCGCCGCCTCGCGGTCCTCGAACGCGGTTTCGTGCGTGAACAGCACATGCTCGTTGGCGACCGCGACGACGTCATTGTGAAAGGCGCCGCCCTGGATCGCGCTGTCCGACTGGCGGATGAACAATGTGCGCGCCGGGTCGAGGCGGTGCGTCCGCGCGATCGCCTTCGACGCGTCGAGATGCTGGCGCGCGGGGAAGCGGCCGCCACCGACGCCATAAACAAAGATTTCGACGCCTTGCCCGTCGTGCCCGCTGCAGAGCCGCATATGGTTCGCCGCGCCCTCGTCGCCGAACGGCGCGGGGACTGGGGCGTGTACCTGAAACGCCGGATCGGCGAACGCAAGGCGAAGCTGCGCGAGCGTGCCCGGCCATTCGTGGCTGCGGTGCGGCATGGTGACGAGGTTCGCGACGGTCAGATGGCATTTGCCGTCGGCGCTGTCGGGCGCGGGCGAGACCGTCGCGGCATTCGCCGCCCACATCGACGAGGCCGACCAGGCCTGCGCGCGCAAATGGCTTTCGGCCTCCTCCAGCGTCGTGCCGAGCGCCGCAAGCCAGGGCGCATCGGGACGATCGAGCGGGACGAGAAAACCTTGCGGCAGCCCGAGCGCCAGATTGTGGCGCATCTTCTCGATGCCCTGCAGCGCCGCGGCGCGCGGCTGCGACACGTCGCCGGCATGGCTCGCCGACGCGATATTGCCGCGGCTGAGCCCCGCATAATTGTGGCTGGGGCCGATAATCCCGTCGAAATTGATTTCGGTGAGCATGGTTACCGCCCGATCCAGCTGATTTCGTCGCCCTTGCCGACGCCCAAAATGCGCGCCGCCTCCGCGTCGACCGTGCCGTCGGCGCCGACCTTTCCGAAACAGCAGCGGAAATCGCCGAGCCGCCCGGTCGCGATCAGCGCGTCCTCGCCGCTTTCGGCGATGCCCGTCACCTCGACATGTTTCGCATCGCGCACGCTCGCGACCTGATCGGTGCGTGCTGTCATCGTCGGGCCGCCATCGAAGATGTCGACGTAATTTTCGAACGCGAAACCTTCATTTTCCAGCATCCGCATCGCGGCGCGGCCGGTCGGGTGCGGGACGCCGATCACGCTGCGTGCATGTTCGTTCAGCATCGCGATATAGACGGGATGCTTGGGCATCAGGTCGGCGATGAACTGATTGCCGTGGACGGCGTTGAACTGGTCGGCTTCCTGGAAATTCATCCCGAAGAATTTGCCCGCGACCCCGTCCCAGAAGGGCGATCCGCCCGCCTCGTCGATCACCCCGCGCAGCTCGGCGAGGATACGGTCACCAAAGCGCGCACGGTGCCGCGCGATGAACAGATAGCGCGAGCGTGCGAGCAGCAGCCCGAGCCCGCCGGCGCGCGCCGCGGGATGCAGGAAAAGTCCGCCGACTTCGCTCGCACCGTTGAGGTCGTTGCTCAGCATCAGCACCTGTGCATGAAAGGTGCGGCCCAGCTGCTCGCTATGCTTGCTGTCGGTGCCGATGCGATAGGAATAAAAGGGCCAGCGCTGGCCGACCTGCCCGAAAATCTGGCAGGTGCCGCGCACTTCGCCGCTGTCCAGATCCTCGAGCACCATCAGGTAAAGCTCGTCGGCGGGATATTCCTTTTCCGATGCGAAACTCGCTTCGGCGCGCTCGAGCTTGGCGCGGAGCGCCTTCTTGTCGGGGGGCAGGTTGGTGAAGCCGCCACCGGTCAGCTTCGCCATCTCGTAAATGCTTTGCAGGTCGCCCGGTTTGGCCGCCCGGATCACATAATTCACACTACCCCCCGTTCCGCTATTCTCAACATGGTCAGCGCCGACAGCCGCGCCCGTTCGGCGAGGCTGTCGACGATCAGAAATTCGTCCGAGCTATGAATCGCGCCGCCTCGCGGTCCCATCGTGTCGACCACCGGAATCCCGCACGCGGCGATATTGTTGCCGTCGCACACGCCGCCGGTCGCGTTCCAGCCGATCGCCGGCAGGCCGAGCGCCGTCCCGCAGTCGCGCACCAGCTCGAACAGCCGCGTCGCGGCGGGGTCGAGCGGCTTCGGCGGCCGGTTGAAACCGCCATGGACATGGCAATGCACGTCATGTTCGCGCGACACCGCCGCGACGGCATCGCGCATCGCGGCTTCGGCCGCCGCCATCGCTTGCGGAGTTGTTGGGCGCATGTTGACGCGCAGGATCGCCTGATCGGGCACGATATTGTTCGGCCCGCCGCCGTCGATCTTCGCCGGATTGACCTTCAGCGCATCGGATTTGAGCGCGCCGAGCCGCAGCGCGAGGTCGGCGGCGGCGAGCAAGGCGTTGCGCCCCTCCTGCGGGTTGCGCCCCGCGTGCGCGGCGCGGCCGTGGACGATTACCGAGAAATTGCCGCTCCCCGGTCGCGCGCCCGCGAGCGTGCCGTCGGGGAGGGCGGGTTCATAGGTCAGCGCCGCGGTCTTGCCCTTCGCGAGCTCGGCGATCAGCCGCGCCGACGCCTGGCTTCCCGTTTCCTCGTCGCTGTTGATCATCACGTCATAGCCGACGCGCTCGGCGAGCGGCGAGGCTTCGAGTCCCGCGAGCGCGGCAAGGATCACCGAAATGCCCGCTTTCATGTCCGCGGTCCCGGGGCCGTTGAGCACGCCGGGCTCGAGCCATTTCAGCGTCTGGAACGGATGGTCGGCGGCAAAGACCGTGTCCATATGGCCGGTCAGCAGCAGCTGCACGGGCGCGTCGGGCCGCACGCTAAGGTGCAGATGGTCGCCGCGCTGGATGATGTTGACGGTGCCGGCGCTATCGACGCTCTCGACCGGATCGGCGGCGACGAGCCGGACCTCGCCCGGTAACGCGGAAAAGGCATCGGCCAACTGGCCCGCGACGCTCTTCAGCCCCGCAAGATTGCCCGTGCCGCTGTTGATCGCGGCCCATCGCTCGACCTGCGCGAGCATGGGCGCGTCGGCGGCGCTTTCGAGCGCGGGGGCCTCGGCGGTCGTGACGGAGTTCATGCGCCGGCTATAGACGTGCCTGCCGCCCTTTTGCCACCCCCGACGCGCTATGGGGTCTTTGCAGCAGTAGCGACGGGTTCGAGGAGCGGTGTATAACCGCGAAGCTGCAACGCCTTGCGCGGCGAAAGCGTCGCGGCGAGCGTGCCCAGCACTTGCTGCGCCCGCACATCCTTGCCCTCAGCGAACAGGGTGCGGGCGAGTTCGACCCGCGCCCGCTGGCGCACGTCCAGATTGCCGAAGGGGTCGAAAAAGGAATCGATGCGGCTCTTATCCTTGACGCCGGTCCAACCGAAAGGCTTGGCGCTGGCCGCATCCTCGGCAATCGTCGTATAGCTCCGTGCGGCTTCTGCGAGCGATATCTTGCCCGTCAATATGCCGTATCGCGTCTGGAACAGCCGCGCTTCGGGCGAGGGCGCCTCGCCCGCGAAATCGGCGAGAATGCGCTCGACCCATCCCCAGTTCACGACGCCCGTGGTCGCCTGCATTCCGAGTAGGTTGAAGGCGAGGATCGCACCGCGATGGTCCGCTGTCGTCGCCGCGCGCACGGCAGCGTCGCCGGGGCGGCCGAGGCTCGCGGCGGGCACGAGTTCGATCGCGGGATCGTGCTTCAGGATCGCCTCGATGTCGGGCTTGTGGAAATATCCGACGACCACCAGCACGGTTTCGCCTTTCCGCTTATGCGCGATCGCGCGGACGCGCTGCGCCTGCATGAAGGTGCGATAGAGATAGAGGCGGCGCGGCAGGTCGCGGTCGGCACGCGGCGCGGGCTCGGTTGCCCATTTCTGCAACGGCGCGAGCGTCGCGGGGTCATCGGCCGAAAAGAAATCCCAACCGAGTATCTTGCGGTCGGGGAAGGTCAGGAAGCCCTGAAATCCCTGCGCCTTCCGCACTTCGAGCGGCGTATCGAGATCGAGGCCGAAGCCGAGCAGTTGGTCGTGGGCCGGCGGCATCCAGTCGATCGGGCACAGCTCGGTCGCATTCTTCGCGGCCCAAGGCAGGATGATGCCCTGGATTTCATAAGTGAATTCGTAATAGTCCTGCCGCGACGCCTGTTCGGGCGGGCGTTCGATACACACCGCCGCGGGCTTTACGAGATCGAGCCAGGCCGCGAGCATCCCCGGTTGATCCTTTTCGGCGACGAGCTGGGCGGCGTGCTCGACGCCGAGGATCGCGACGCGCGTTCTGACTTCTTGGGCATGGACAAGGGACGGAATGACGGCGACCAGGAGAGCAAACCACGGAAAGGCACGTCGCAGCACGGTAGATATCCTCGGCTAAGGAAATGGATGCTCGCATAGCATGGGTGGCGGCGGGGGCAACGCGGGAACCCGCGATACGGTAAAGTCGCTGCGGCGGGCCCGCCAATCGGCTAACACGCGCGCGAATCAGCCCGAATCGCAATATATTAACCGAAAGTTGGGGACAGTCCGGCTAGGCTGACGGACCGATGATGAGTGGGGGGCGATGACTTCTGCCTTTATATTCGGCATTAGCATGTCCGTGGCGGCCATTTTTGCCGTCGCGTTTGCCGTGGTCGCCGCGACCAACCGCACCGCGCGCGGCGCGCGGTGGCTCGCGCTGGGCTACGGCATGGGGATCATTTATGTCGGCCTCGAATTTCTGCTGACGCAGCAGGCCGATCCGACCGGCGTCGGCATCGGCATTTTCCTCGTCTTCATGCTCGCGCTCAGCTTCGCGCTGGTCGGCGTTGCGCATCATTATCGCGTGCCACTGCCCTTGCCTGCGATGGCGGTAATATGGGGCCTCACGATCCTCGCCGTGCCCGCGATCTTCAGCCTGACCTATGGCTCGACGCTGCGGCTCACCCTCTATCAGCTTCCCTATTTCGCGATGCAGTCGCTGCTCGGGCTGGTGATCTGGCGCTCGGGCCGCCGCCAGGCGCTCGACCTGCTGCTGATTGCGCTGCAGGCGGTCGCGGCGATCATCTATGTCGCCAAGCCCTTCATCGCGGCGACGGTCGGAACGGCGAGTTCGCCGCAGGACTATATGGCGACGACCTATGCCGCCATCTCGCAGACTGGCAGCGTCGTTACCCTCATGGCAATCGCGCTTGTCATGCTGCTCGTGATCATGCGCGACACGACGGCGGAAATGGTCGCGCGTTCGGAAACCGATCCGCTGTCGAGCGTGCTCAACCGGCGCGGTTTCGAACATCATGCCGAAATGGCGTTTTTGCGCGGTGGGGCGGCGGTGCTGATCACCGCCGATCTCGACGATTTCAAGAAGATCAACGACAGTTTCGGCCATGCGGCGGGCGACGGCGTGATCGCGCATTTCGCGGCGATGCTGGCCGGTGCCGCGCCTGCCAATGCGATCGTGGGCCGCATCGGCGGCGAGGAGTTCGCGGTCCTGCTTCCCGACGCCTTGCTGTCCGATGGACGGCTTTATGCCGAAACCGTGCGCGCCGCGTTTGCATCGGCGCGCTTGCCGGTGCTCGGGGTCGATCGCGGCTTCACGGCGTCGTTCGGCGTCGCCCAGCGAACGTCGGACCGTTCGCTGTTCGAACTGGCGCGCCGCGCCGACGCCGCGCTCTATCGGGCCAAGGCCGCGGGACGGAACCAGGTTCGCGTCGCGCTCGGTGAAATGCCGCCTGTGCCGGCAGTAGGCGTCGCCTGACGTCAGACGCCGAGCAGCGGCGTGTCTTCCTCGCGCGGGGGTGCCGCTTCGAAACCGGGCAGGGGCTCGAAACCCTCTTCGCTGAGCTCGATCGACGCGAGGCCGCCGAGCTTGAAATGTCCCAGCCGCGGCTCTTCGTCCGACCGCCAGCTCTTATTGAGATTCAGCGCGCTGATGAACAGGTCGCCGCGGCGTTCGAACAGCAAATGCGGCGCCAGTGTAAGCGTCTGGCCGTTATACTGCGCCGTCACCAGCTTCTTGCGGGCGATGGCTTCCATCAATTTCAGTCGTGTGTCGTCCATGGATCCGGTCATCAGGGGAGGGTGTTTTTTCGTTGTGCGTTGCAACGTAACCTACGCGGCTCCCATTGAAAAGCGCCCATTGCCAATCGAATCCAATCGCGGCATAGGGCGCTGGCCCTTTCCTCCCCGGGTCCACTGGCGCAGCCGCGCCGACCAGAGGGTATTTGCATGACCGAATTTCTCGATCGCTCCGGCCTGTCCGTCGATTCGCGACTGGCCGATTTCATCGAACGGCGCGCGTTGCCGGGGACCGGGCTCGACGCCGCCAAATTCTGGAGCGATTTCGCCGGGCTGCTCAGCAAGTTCGCACCCGAAAATGCCGCGCTGCTGGCGAAGCGCGAGGATCTGCAGGCGCAGATCGATGCGTGGCACGAAGCGCGCGCTGGACAAGCGCACGATGCCGCCGCCTATCAGGCTTTCCTGCGCGAGATCGGCTATCTCGTCCCCGAACCCGCGCCGTTCAGCGTCGGCACAAAAAATGTCGATCCCGAAATCGCGACGATGGCGGGGCCGCAGCTCGTCGTGCCCGCGCTCAATGCGCGCTTCGCGCTCAACGCCGCCAATGCGCGCTGGGGCAGCCTTTACGACGCGCTTTACGGCACCGACGCACTCGACGCGCCGCCCGCGAAGCCCGGCGGCTATGATGCGGAGCGCGGCGCGGCGGTGATCGCGCGGGCGAAGGCATTCCTCGACGAAGCGGTGCCGCTCGCGTCGGGGAGCTGGGCCGACTGGCAGGGCGGGCAGCTCGCGCTCGCCGACCCGGCGCAATGGGCCGGCAGCAAGCCCGGCGGCATTTTGCTGAAGCATAACGGCCTTCACATCGAACTGGTGATCGACCCCGACAGCGCGATCGGCAAGACCGACCCCGCGGGCATCGCCGACGTCCTGATCGAGGCCGCCCTGACGACGATCATCGACCTTGAGGACAGCGTCGCCGCGGTCGACGGCGAGGATAAGGTTCTCGGCTATGCAAACTGGCTCGGCTTGATGCGCGGCGATCTCGTCGAAAGTTTCGACAAGGGCGGCAAGACGGTCACGCGCGCGATGGAAGCCGACCGCGAATGGACTTCGCCGTCGGGTGAGGCGTTCACGCTCCACGGCCGCAGCGTGATGTTCGTGCGCAACGTCGGTCATCTGATGACGACGCCGATGATCAAGCTGCCGAACGGCGCCGAAGCGCCCGAAGGGCTCTGCGACGCGGTGATCACCAGCCTCTGCTCGCTGCACGACCTCAAGGGCCTCGGCACGCTCAGGAACAGCCGCGCGGGCAGCATCTATATCGTCAAGCCCAAGCAGCACGGGCCCGAGGAATGCGGCTTCACCGACAGGCTGTTCGACGCGGTCGAGGACATGCTCGGCCTTGCGCGCCACACGATCAAGGTCGGCGTGATGGACGAGGAGCGCCGCACCAGCGCGAACCTTGCCGCGTGCATCGAAGCGGTGAAGAACCGCATCGTCTTCATCAACACCGGCTTCCTCGACCGCACCGGCGACGAGATCCACACCTCGATGCGCGCGGGACCGATGATCCCGAAGGGCGAGATGAAGGCATCGGACTGGATCGCGAGCTACGAGGATCGCAACGTCCGTATAGGCCTTGCCTGCGGCCTGTCGGGCAAGGCGCAGATCGGCAAGGGCATGTGGGCGATGCCCGACCTGATGCGCGGCATGCTCGACGCCAAGATCGGCCATCCGAAGTCGGGCGCGAACACCGCTTGGGTGCCGTCGCCGACCGCGGCGACCTTGCACGCGCTGCATTATCATCAGGTCGACGTCTTCGCGCGCCAGAAGGAAATTGCGGGCGAGGCGGTGCCGTCGCTCGACCGGCTGCTCGCGATTCCCGTCGCCACCGGCCGCAACTGGAGCGAAACCGAAATTGCGCGAGAGCTCGACAATAATTGCCAGGGCATCCTCGGTTATGTCGTGCGCTGGATCGACCAGGGCGTCGGCTGCTCGAAGGTCCCCGACATCGACGACGTCGGATTGATGGAAGACCGCGCGACGCTGCGCATTTCGAGCCAGGCGCTCGCCAACTGGCTGCTCCACGGTGTCTGCACCGAGGCGCAGGTCGACGCGGCGCTGGCGCGCATGGCGGCCAAGGTCGATGCGCAGAACGCGGGCGATCCGCTCTATGAAAAACTGTCGCCCGACGGCATCGCTTATCGCGCCGCGCGCGCGCTGATCTTCGAAGGCGTGGCGCAGCCGTCGGGCTATACCGAGCCGCTGCTGCACAAATACCGGCAGATGAAAAAGGCGGGTTGAAAGAGCTGCGGCCGCTTACGGCCGATAGCTGCGATTGATCCTCCCTGCGGCGAAGCCGTGGGGAGGGGGACCGCCGCGGAGCGGTGGTGGAGGGGCCGCATCGGCCGCGTCATAGCCCCTCCGTCAGCGCTTCGCGCTGCCACCTCCCCATCAATGCGCGACAGGGAGGAGCTTACGGCCGGTCTTCACCCCAAAGCCATCTCCACACCCACGCCCCTTGTCGAATAAGCCGCGATGCGAAATAGATAGGCGGCATGTCCGAATCCCCGTCCACCCAGCATCTGCATGACTTCCTCGGCGCCTCGCACGACGAGAATGCGAAGCGCACCCTGTGGGTCGTCGCGCTGACCGCGGTGATGATGGTTGCGGAGATCGCGGCGGGTTACTGGACCGGGTCGATGGCGCTGCTCGCCGACGGCTTCCATATGGCGACCCACGCCGGCGCGCTCGGCCTCGCCGCGCTCGCCTATCGCTATGCCAAGAAGCATCGCCACGATCCGCGCTACAGCTTCGGTACCGGAAAGGTCGGCGACCTCACCGGTTTTGCTTCGGCGCTGATCCTTGGCATTTTCGCGATCGGCATCGCGGTCGAATCCTTCCTGCGGCTGATCGATCCGGTTCGCGTCGATTTCGCGAGCGCGACGCTCGTCGCGGTGCTCGGCCTTCTGGTCAATGTCGTCAGCGCGCTGCTATTGATGGGCGGACATCATCATCATGGGCACGGACATGACCATGATCACGCCCACCACCACGGTCACGACAATAACCTTCGTTCGGCCTATTTCCACGTCCTCGCCGACGCGCTGACCTCGCTGCTCGCGATCGGCGCGCTGCTCGCGGGGCGCTATCTCGGACTCCACTGGATGGACCCCGCGATGGGTATCGTCGGGGCGCTGGTGATCGCGCGCTGGTCGTGGGGACTGATGCGCGACACCTCCGCGATCCTGCTCGACACGAATGACGATGAGGCGGCGGCGGCGATCCGCTCGCGCGTCGAGGCGGCGGGGGCGGTCGTCACCGACCTCCACGTCTGGCGCGTCGGGCCAGAGGCGCGCGCGGCGATCGTCGAAGTGAAGGGCGACGTGTCGTGCGAGGAGCTGCGCGACCGGCTGACGGACATCGTGGCGGTCGCGCATCTGACGATCGCGCTGCGCTGACCCGTCGATAGCGGTTGCGCCGCGGCGCGATTTGATTAGAACATAGAGGGAACATTCTGGAGTCCCGCCTATGTCCGCTGCCGTCGATCGCGCCTATCGCCACCATCCGAAAGCAGCGCGCTATCATTCGTGCGTCGAGGCCGGCGGCGCCGCGCTGAAACTCTATCATCTGACCGCCCCCGACGCGCCGGTGCCGGACGATGTCAAGACGCTGGCGGCGCAGTGGTTCGCGGAGCAGGCGCCCGCGACGCTGACCGAAAATGATTGCGGCTTCGTCATCCTCCACCGCTGCGGCGCCGATTTCTATTTCCTGCTCGTGTCGGTGTGGCGCGGCTCGAACGAGCTGTGGGAAGCGGTCTGGTACCGGCATGGAGACATGCCCGCCTTCGTGCCCTTCGACGCGGCCTATCCGCCGCAGCCGGGCGTGGTGCGCCCGACCTTCTGTGTCTGGGAGCTCGGCATCGTCGCGCACGAAAGCGCGGCGTGGGCCCGCTATCTCGGTTCGCCGCGCGACGATGCCGCGCGGTCGCGCTGGGTTGATGACATCTTCGAAGGCGCGGTGTAGGCGCGAGCCCCTTTGGTCCTTCATCTTTCGCAGGAGTTTTTACGTGCAGATCGCGGTGCTGACCTTCGACGGCTTCAACGAACTTGATTCGTTCGTCGCCGCCGCCATCCTCAACCGCCTGCGCGGACAGGGCTGGGAGGCGCATATCACCGCGCCGACGCCGCAGGTCACCTCGATGAACGGCGTGACGATCGAGCGGCAGCAACCGCTCGACTTCGCGGCAAAGGCCGATGCGGTGATCATCGGCAGCGGCATCCGGACGCGCGAGATCGCGGCCGATCCGCTGATGCTCGGCCGCATCCGGCTCGACCCCGCACGCCAGCTTGTCGGCGCGCAATGTTCGGGAACGCTGCTGCTCGCGCGGCTCGGGCTGATCGGCAATCTCCCCGCCTGCACCGATCTCACCACCAAACCTTGGGTGATCGAGGCGGGGGTGGAGGTGCTCGATACGCCCTTCGTCGCGCACGGCAATGTCGCGACGGCGGGCGGCTGCCTCGCGTCGCAATATCTTGGCGCGTGGATCATCGCGCGCCTCGCCGGGACGGCGGCGGCCGAAGAAGCGCTCCACTATGTCGCGCCGGTCGGCGAAAAGGCCGATTATGTGAGCCGCGCGATGGCGGCGGTGCGGCCGTTCCTGCCGGTCGAGACCCTCGCGCGCAGCGCTTAGGGTCGGCTCTGATTGGCGATCCCATACAATACAGCTTGCTCCACCCCCCTATAAGGCGGCATTTTGCGGCATTGGGCAATGGGGGCAGGGCGATGACGGCACCGTTCAATTTCGGGCAGCTCAAATTTCTGAAGGCGCTGACCGAGGCGCTGTTCCACGAGGCCGAGATGGTGATTTCGGCCGACCAGGTCGTCGCCAATGTCTGCGATCTGTTCGAAAAGGTTGGTGGCACCAAGCTCGATGAAATCCGGCTGTCGCTGACCGCGACCGAGCTAGTGCTCGGCGGGCCCTTTTTCACCGAGAATGATATCGCGGACCGCGTGGAACGGCTGACCGATCGCCTCAAGAACAGCCAGATCGATCTGTTTCAGGATATGGCGCGGCTGCGCGGCATCATCTACGCCTGCTATTACGGCCATTGGCAGCCGGGGCTGGAACCCGGCGATCAGGGTGCCAATGCCGCCAATCCGGTGCATCGGCAGATCGGCTTCACGCTTCCCGCCTTTCGCCAGCGCGGCGCCTTCGAGGTCCCGCTCGACCCCGTCCACGGCCGCGAAATCGACCCAGCGCACATATTGGATGCTGGCAGCGTCGAAGATGAATATGACGTCGTCGTCATCGGCTCGGGCGCGGGGGGCGGGGTCGCCGCGCGCAATATCGCGGCGCAGGGTTACAAGGTGCTGATCGTCGAGGCGGGGCCCTTCTATCCCAGCCACGCGATCACCCATCACGAACTCGACATGATCGCGCGGCTCTACAAACATGGCGCGCTGCAAACCTCGACCAACCGCGATTTCGTCGTGTTCCAGGGCCGCTGCGTTGGCGGGTCGTCGACGATCAACAACGGGATTTGCCTGCGCGTCAACGAAGCGGGGCGGACGCATCCCGACGCGCAGGATGTGCTCGCCAAATGGGCGAGCATCGGCGCCCCGATCGACGCCGCCGCCTTTCACGCCAGCTATGACGCGGTGCAGGCGCGGCTCGGCATCGCGCCGATCGAACCGCGCAGCGGGCGTCACAACGGCCCACATCTGATCGAGGGGTGGCGCGCTTATGCCGCGACGTCGAACAACCCGCGCGATCAACGTGCCGTTACCGACTGGTTCGCCAAGAATTTCGGCCCGCCGAATACGGCCAGTGCCTGCGCTTATTGCGGCTATTGCAATTCGGGCTGCGCCTACGGCCGCCGCATGGGGATCGCGCAGACATATCTGCCCGAGGCGTGCCGCGATTTCGGGGCGCGGATACTCCCCGATACCAAGGTCGACCGGATCGTTTGGCAGACCGCCTACGACGGCCGGCGCGAGGCCGAGGCGGTGAAGCTGGTCCTGCCCGACGGGTCAAAGACGCTCGTCCGCGCGCGCGTCGGCGTCGTGGTCGCGGCGGGGACGATCGCCTCGTCGAAGCTGCTCGACCGTAGCGACATCGACCGCACCGGCTATCAGGTCTCGCTCAACGTCGCTTCGCCGGTCGTCGCGCTGATGCCCGATGGCGTCGGCGGCGCCGCGTGGGACGAGGATCAGATGTCGAGCTATGTCGATTGCGGCGACTATCTGCTCGAAAGCCATTTTCAGCCGCCGATGTCGATGGCGTCGCTGATGCCCGGCTGGTTCGGCGATCACGCGAACCGCATGAAGAATTTCGGCCGCGTCCATTCGGCGGGCATCTTGTTCCCGGCCGACCGGCGCGGGCGGGTGAAGGACGGCAAGCTCGAATTCCGGCTCGACACCAGCGACGACCTGCCGGTGCTGCGCGACGCGATGGCGACGCTGACCAAGGTCCATTTCGCCGCCGGCGCGCTCGAATGCTATCCCGCGCTGGCGAAGGGGCAGAAGGTGACGCCCGACATGGATGTCGATGCCTTCTTCCGCGATGCGATCCGCGAACAGGACGATGTGACGCTGTCGAGCAGCCATCCGCACGGCGGCAATGCGATCAACGAGGATCCGCAACATGGCGTCGTCGACCTCGATTGCCGCGTCCACGAAACGACCAATGTGCTCGTCACCGACGCCAGCGTCTTTCCGAGCTGCATCCGCGTCAACGCGCAATGGACGACGATGGCGATGGCGCAATATGCGACCGGGCGGGGCGATCCGTTCGGGTAAGGCCAATCTTCATATCGTCATCCCGGCGAAGGCCGGGATCTCAACCTCCCGTCATGACGATCCGGCGAGATCCCGGCCTTCGCCGGGATGACGGAATGAAGGGAAACGGCCCTTCGACAAGCTCAGGGCGAACGGCTATGGGGGCGGGCGCCATGACCTACACCGTCGCCGCCCTCTACCGCTTCGCCTCGTTCGACGATCCCGCGGCATTGCGTCAGCCCTTGCTCGACCTGTGCATGGACGAAGGCATCAAGGGAACGCTGCTCCTCGCGCGCGAAGGCATCAACGGCACCATCGCGGGAACCGTCGATGGCATCGCCGCCGTCATCGACCATATCCGTGCGCTTCCCGATTGCGCCGGGCTCGACGTCAAATATTCGGCCGCCGCCAACATGCCGTTTCAGCGGATGAAGGTGCGGCTGAAGAAGGAAATCGTCACGCTCAAGGTTCCCGGGCTCGACCCGGCGCGCGAAGCCGCGCCTTATGTCGACCCCGCCGACTGGAACGCGCTCGTCGACGATCCCGATACGGTGCTCATCGACACGCGCAACGCGTTCGAGGTCGGCTATGGCAGCTTCGCGGGCGCGGTCGATCCCGGCACGCAAAGCTTCGGCGACTTCCCCCGCTGGTGGCGCGCCAACGCCGATAAATTCGCGGGCAAGCGCGTCGCGATGTTCTGCACCGGCGGCATTCGCTGCGAAAAATCGACCGCTTTCCTGCGCCACGAAGGCGTCGAGGACGTCGTCCACTTGAAGGGCGGCATCCTCGCCTATCTCGAACAGGTGCCCGAGGGCGACAGCCGCTGGCACGGCAGCTGCTTCGTTTTCGACGAGCGGGTGAGCGTCGGGCACGGACTGGTCGAGGTAGGCGAGAAGAATTGAGCCCGTCAGCCCGCCGAGCGCGCGACGCCATATTCGACCCAGCCGAACGGCCGCGGCGTTTTCGGCATATAGGCGGCGCCCTGCCGGTCGACGGCAAATCCCGCCTTTTCATAAGCGTCGCCAATCGGACGCGTGAGGTGGCAATTGCCGCCGATGCGCTTCCAGATCGGTTCGATCCGCCGCTGCCATTTCGCGACCCCCGCGTCGGGTGCGGAGCCATGCTCGAGGAACAGTGCCGTCCCGCCGGGCTTCAGCACGCGGCGGATTTCGGCGAGCACCGCCGCCTGATCGGTTACCGAACAGAGGGTGAAGGTCGTGACCACGGTGTCGAACCGCGCGCTTTCGAACGGCATCGCCTCGCCGACGCCGCTCCGGATGTCGGCGTCGATCCCGCGTTCCGCAGCGGCCGCGTGGCTCATCGCGAGCAGCTCGGGCGAGGGGTCGAGGCCCGAAAAGCTCTCGATCTGCCCGGGCCGGTAGAATTCCATATTGATCCCGCCGCCGCAGCCGAGTTCGAGCACATGGCCGCGCGCGAGCGGCACGACCCTGCTCCGCACCTTCATGATCTGCCCCTGCGAACAGGCGCATTTGATCAGCCGCGGCACTCCATGACGTTCCCACCAGCTTGCCATTCGCCAGTCTCCCCTTGGCGCGGAAGGTGACCCTTGCTAGCGCAGTTGGCAACACCCATCTGTGCCTGCCGCACAGCCAATGAAAGATCGCCATGCCCGCCGTTCACCATACCAAGATGCTCATCCTCGGTTCCGGCCCCGCCGGCCTCTCGGCCGCCATCTATGCCGCGCGCGCGGGCATGATGCCGATCGTGGTGCAGGGGCTCCAGCCCGGCGGCCAGCTGACGATCACCACCGACGTCGAAAATTATCCGGGTTTCGCCGAGGTGATCCAGGGCCCGTGGCTGATGGAACAGATGACCGCGCAGGCGACGCACGTCGGCACCAGCATGATCTGGGACACCATCGTCGACGTCGACCTGTCGCGCCGCCCGTTCAAGCTGACCGGCGACGGCGGCGACCTCTACATGGCCGAAACGCTCGTCATCGCGACCGGCGCGCAGGCGAAATGGCTCGGCGTTCCAGGCGAGCAGGAGCTGGGCGGCAAGGGCGTATCGGCGTGCGCGACGTGCGACGGCTTCTTCTATCGCGGCAAAAAGGTCGTGGTGATCGGCGGCGGCAACACCGCGGTCGAGGAGGCGCTCTACCTGACTAACCATAGCGACGATGTGACGCTGATCCACCGCCGCGACAGCCTGCGCGCCGAAAAGATCCTGCAGGACCGGCTGCATGCCAACCCCAAGATCAAGGTGCTGTGGAACAAGAAGGTCGACCGCTTCGTCGCGGGCGAGGGCGTGTCGGGGCTCGTCGGCGTCGACCTGATCGACACCGTCACGGGTGAGGCGAGCCACGAGCCGACCGACGGCGGTTTCGTTGCGATCGGCCACAGCCCCGCGACCGAGCTGTTCAAGGGCAAGCTGCCGCTCGACGCCGACGGCTATCTCGAAGTGACCCCGGGCACCTCGCTCACCGCGATCCCCGGCGTCTTCGCCGCGGGCGACGTCACCGACAAAATCTATCGCCAGGCGGTGACTGCTGCGGGCATGGGCTGCATGGCCGCACTCGATGCGGAGCGGTTCCTCGCCGAAGCCGAATATCACGCGATGGCGGACGCCTAGACGACCAGAGCCGCCAAAACCCGCGCCGTCAGCCAATCGCCATCCTCGCCGGCAAAGCTGTGCGACGCGCTGTCGAGGCGCTCGACGCGGATTGTGCCCGGCTCTTTCCCGCTACAGGCCAGCGCCCGACCGCAGCTCTCCGCAAAGGCCTGCGCGGTGCGGTCGCCGGTCGCGAGCAGGATCGTCACCGGGCAGGAAAGTTCGGCGAACGCGCTTTCGAGGCGGTGGGCGAGGCTGTCCGCCATTGCCGGTCGCGGCGCTTGTTTGAGCGCCGAAAGGCCGCGGAACAATTTGCGGAGATCGATCTCGCCCTTCAGCAGGCGGAGCAGGCTACTGGGGTTCTTGAGACGCGACAGATAACGCGCGCGGATGGCGGACGCGGGCGGCAGCGCGGATTTGTCGCTGCCATCCTCATCCGGCCCTTCGTAAGTCCATGGATTGGCGAGGATCAGCGCGTCCAGCGCGAGCGGCTGGTGCAGCAGCAGCGCGCTCGCCGCGTCGCAATTGCCAAAGGCGACGACGCGCGTGACATGGGGCGCAGCCTGCCGGAAGGCGGCGATCGCGGCAGCGATGTCGGGGCCGCTTCCTTCGAAGCCGCGGTTTTCGCCTTCGCTGTCGCCGATCCCGCGCCGGTCGAAACGGAATACCGGATGCCCCGCCGCCGCCACGCGCTGCGCCAGCATCGCCATGCCTCGATGCGCGCCGCTGCGGATTTCATTGCCTCCGGACACGATCAGCAGCCCGGTGCCGCCGGGCGCATCGTCGAGCGAGGCGGCAAGCGCCGCGCCTTCGCAGTCGAAGCTCAACTGATGCCGCATGACGTGCTCCATGCCGCAATGTCGGCCGCGAGCGCCGCTGCCATCGCGGCATCCTCGCCGGGTTCGGCGCGCAGCCACAGCGGCGTGCCCGCGATGCCATCGGCGCCCAGCGCGATGCTGCGCAGCGGTTCGACGGACTGCGCTTCGGCGGCGCCCAGTTGGGCGACCATCGCGGGCGACAACGCATTGCCGGCGACAAGCAGCGGCGCGGTTTCCGCCGCGGCCTGCAGGCTTTCGAGCGACGAGTTGAGCCCCGCCTCGCGGTCGGCGGCGATGCGCGCGCGCATCAGCGTCCGGAGCAGCGAAGCGCCGCCGACGGGGGCAAGGCGCCACCATGCCGCGACGCCCGCGCGATGATCGATCAGCGCGCCGCCGCGAACCGACGCGGCGATAACCGGGCCGTCGATGGCGGCCGCAACCTCGGCGAGCGCGTCCTGCCAGCGCGTCAGGTCGGCCTCGACCAGCGGGACGAGGCTTTCATTCTGACCCGGCAGGTCGGGCAGGACCGCCGCGAAGCCATGGGCCGCCAGCGCGCTCATCGCGAGCACCAGCGTCCGGCGCGTGCGGTTCGCTTCCTCGAACAGCGGCGGAACGATCAGGACGGTGGCGCGCGGCGCGCCGACGGGGTCGATACGCAGCAGATGTTCGATCATGCGCGCATCGGCGAGTTCAGCCGTTCACCTTGCGCCACGAGAAGGCGAGAAGATTGCCATAGGTTTCAAAGATTTCGCCATCGACCTCATCATCGTCGATGACGATACCGAGCCGGTCCTCCATCTCGGTGAGCACCGTCGCCACCGCCATCGAATCGAATTCGGGAAGCTCGCCGAACAGTCCGCTGTCGTCGGTCAGCGCGGCCGCGCGCGCTTCGCCGAGCCCGAGCACATCGGCGAGCAGCGCGCGAAGGGTGGCGTCGACGCCGGTTGCGTCAGGGGCGGGTTCGGTCACTTCTCTTTCCTCAGCAGCGAGTGGGCAAAAGCCTTCAACGCCGGTCCCCATGCCGCGACACGCGACGGATTGAAAGCCTCGATACGCCACAGCCGCTCGTGCCGGTTCATCCAGTCGCGCTTATAGGCGTCGTTGCCGGTGCCGAAATCGACGCGATTCACCCCATCGACCTCGATGACATGACGGAACAGCGCCGCCGAGAGCAAAGTGCCGGGTGAGGCTTTCAGACTGTCCTCGACATGCGCGAGCTTGTGAATGAAGGCCGTACCGTCCTCGACCGTCCAGAACTGCGCGGCGACCGGGACTCCCTCGATCCGGGCGATTCCCATGCGAAAAGTCTCGCGCGCGCTTTCCATTTCCGCGAAGGCGCGGAGCAGCGCGGGGTCGCCTTCTTCGGGCTTCCAGCTCGCGGCGTAGATTTGTTCATAGGCCGCCCAGCTTCCGGGATCGAAAGTGGTGAGTAGCTCGACCGCGACGATCCCCTTTTTTGCCTTGCGCTGGACGGTGCTGCGCAGCGCCCCGGGGCGGCTTGCCCACCAGCTATCATGGTCCAGATCGGACAGATCGAGCCAGTGGCGGTCGCCGACGGGGTTGGCTTTCACCCACCAGCCGGCGTCGCGAAGCGCCGACGCGATGCCCGCCCGGTCTTCGTCGCGAACCGGATAAAGCGTCAACCGCGCCGCTTGGGAGCGCAGATCGCGAAACAGCGCGAGCAGCGCGGCGCGATGGTCGCTTCCGCCCAAAAAAAGCGGCCGGATCGCAAAGCTGTACCAGTTCGTCAGCCCCGCCAGATGCCCCGGCCTTTCGACACGCAGCGGCAGCGACGCCGCGGTGCCGTTCGCTGCGCCGCGTGCATCGATCCGGCCTTGCCCCGCAAAGCCATGCGCCGTCAGCAGGTCGAACCATTCTGCCCGATCGAAGGGCGAGACGAAGCCTGCGGCGCGCGCCGCAATATCATTAGCCTGATCTTCACCGTTCCCTTGCATCGTGCGGCCCTCTATCACCTCACTCCTAACAGCCGATGACCAAAGCCGAAAACCCGCCTTCGTTTCCGATCGACCATCTCGCCCTTCGCGGCGCGGCGGATGCGGCTGCGCTGCTGATCGGCGACAAGGTCACGACCTTCGCCGAACTCGACGCCGGGATCGGCCGCCTCGCCGCGTGGCTGCTCGAACAGGCGGTTGGACCCGGCGAACGCGTCGCGAGCTGGAGCGCGAAAACCAGAGCCGCCTGCCTGATGCCGCTCGCCGCGGCGCGCGCGGGGCTGATCCATGTGCCGGTCAACCCGCTGCTCAAGGGGCCGCAGGTCGCGCATATCCTCGCCGACAGCGGGGCGAAGCTGCTCGTCACCAATGGCTCGCGCGCCGATATGCTCGGCGATGGACGTCCCGAAGACTGCGCGCTCCAGGATTTGAAGATCGCCGAAGAGGTGATCGATTCGGGCGGGCAGGGGCTGCCGCCGTCGATCGCCGAGCCCGACGATCTTGCCGCCATCCTCTACACCAGCGGTTCGACCGGGCGGCCGAAGGGCGTGATGCTGAGCCACGCGAACCTGTGGCTCGGCGCCGAAAGTGTCGCCTCCTATCTCAAGCTGTTCCCCGACGACCGCGTGCTCGGCGTGCTGCCGCTCAGTTTCGACTATGGGCAGAATCAGTTGCTTTCGAGCTGGTACGCGGGCGCGGCGGTCGCGCCGCTCGACTATCTCACCGCGCGTGACGTCGTGAAGGCGGTCGCGCGGCACGCGATAACGACGCTCGCCGGGGTGCCGCCGCTCTGGGTGCAGCTCGTCGAGGCTGAATGGCCCGCCGAGACCGCCGGCGTACTCCAACGCCTGACCAACAGCGGGGGGGCGCTGACGCCGTCGCTGATCGACGCAATGCGCCGGACGTTCCCGGGCGCCGACATCTACCCGATGTACGGGCTGACCGAGGCGTTCCGCTCGACGTATCTGGATCCCACGCTCGTCGCCGATCATCCAACCTCGATGGGCCGCGCGATCCCGCACGCCGAAATCCTCGTCTGCCGTCCCGACGGCAGCGTCACCGCCGACGACGAGCCGGGCGAACTCGTCCATGCGGGACCTCTGGTCGCCAAAGGCTATTGGCGCGACGAAGAACGAACCGCGCAGCGCTTCAAGCCCGCGCCCGCCGCCTCGCGCTATGGCGGCACCGCGGTATGGTCGGGCGACACCGTTCGCCGCGATGCCGAAGGCCTGCTCACTTTCGTCGGCCGCGACGATGCGATGATCAAGACCGCGGGCAATCGCGTCAGCCCGACCGAGGTCGAGGATGTCGCGGTCGCGTCGGGGCTGATCTATGAAGCCGTCGCCTTCGGCGTGCCCGATGCGCGGCTCGGCGCCGCGATCGTCCTGATCGTGCGCGGCAGGGACGGCGCCGCCGACGACGAGAGTCTCGCGGCTTATCTTCGCCAGAACCTCCCCAATTTCATGCAGCCGCAGGCCATCGAATGGCGGAGTGAACTGCCGCGCAATCCGAACGGCAAGCTCGATCGCGTCGCGATCGCCGCGGGCTGGACGCGGGAGGAAGTGCAATGAAACCGCACGGCCCGATCCCGCCCGGCTTTCGTGCCGATCCCGATGGCATGCTGCTGATCGGCGGCGACCGCGCCGCCGCGCTCGCCGACGTCGCGGGCGACACGCCGCTCTTCGTATACGACAGCGCGATGCTCGCCGCGCGCGTCGCCGAATGGCGCGCCGCGATGCCTGCCGAGGTGCAGCTTCATTATGCGATGAAGGCGAACCCCTATGCGCCGCTGCTCGCCTTCATGGCGGGGCTCGTCGACGGCTTCGACGTGGCATCGGGCGGCGAACTCAAGGCCGCGCTGGCGAGCGGCATCGCGGCGGCGGACATCAGCTTCGCCGGTCCCGGCAAGCGCGACCGCGAGCTCGAAGCGGCGATCGGCGCCGGCGCGACGCTCAATCTCGAATCGGCGGGCGAGGCGGCACGCGCGCTGTCGATCGCCGATCATCTGGGCGTGACGCCAAGACTTGCGGTGCGCGTCAACCCCGACTTCGACCTCAAGGGGTCGGGGATGAAGATGGGGGGCGGCGCCAAGCCTTTCGGGGTCGATGCCGCCGAGGTTCCCGCGCTCGTCCGCCGCCTGATCGACGCCGGCGCCGACTGGCGCGGCTTTCATATCTTTGCGGGGTCGCAGGCGCTGGGCGCGGCTGCGATCGCCGAGACGCAGGCGCAGACCGTTGCGCTCGCCGCGCGGCTGGCGAGTGAAATCGGCGGGCCGCCGCCGCTCGTCAATATCGGCGGCGGCATGGGGGTGCCCTATTTCCCCGGCGACATGGCGGTCGATGCGATGGCGGTCGGGCAGGCGCTCGGCGAAACGCTGCGCGCGCGCGACCCGGTCCTCGCGGACAGCCGCTTCGCGATGGAACTCGGCCGCTGGCTCGTCGCCGAGGCGGGGGTCTATCTGACGCGCATCGTCGATCGGAAGGTCAGCCACGGCGAGACCTTTCTCGTCACCGACGGCGGCCTCCACCACCAGCTCGCCGCGAGCGGCAATTTCGGCACGGTGATCCGGCGCAACTATCCGATCGCTCTCGCCAACGCCTTCGGGCGCGAGCCTGTCGAGACGGTATCGGTCGTCGGCTGCCTTTGCACCCCGCTCGACCGGCTCGGCGATCAGGTCGCGCTCCCGCGCGCCGAGGTCGGCGACCTGATCGCGATCTTCCAGGCGGGCGCTTATGGCGCGAGCGCGAGCCCGGCGGCGTTTCTGGGGCAAGGGCCGGCGCGCGAAATGCTCGTCTGACGCCGCACGACCTGTTCCCAATCGGGACAGTTTGATGCGGCCGCGGTCCAGACTTATGTCAATACTAACATTATGTTCACCCTTTCCGAGCAAGGACGGACGCTGACGCAATGGCTGTCGCCGCTTAAGTTCTGACCGCGGCTCCCCCCGGCGGCTCGAAAGGTTGATGATTATGGCTTCGTTTCCCTCGCTCCGTATCGCGCGCGCCGCGCTCGTCTCGGGCATTGCCGCGACCGCGCTCACCGGCTGTATGGGGGCGGGAAACGCGCCGCAGCTTCCCAGCGCGAATTTCGTCGCGAACCAGGAAGGGCCGGGCGAGGAATATATCATCGGCCCGCTGGACGAGCTCCAGATCTTCGTGTGGCGCAACCCCGAACTCGGCGGCAAGGTGCAGGTGCGCCCCGACGGGCGCATCACCACGCCGCTGATCACCGACATGCCCGCGGTGGGGAAAACCCCCACGATGCTGCAGCAGGATATCAAGCTCCAGCTCAGCCAATATATCAACGACCCGATCGTCAGCGTGATCGTCACCAGCTTCAACAGCACCTTCTCGCAGCAGGTGCGGATCGTCGGCGCGACCGAGAAGCCCGCCTCGATTCCGTTCCGCGCCAACATGACCGTGCTCGACGCGATGATTGCAGTCGGCGGCCTGGGCGAATATGCCGCTGGGAACAAGGCGCGACTCGTCCGTTTCGACAAGGGCAGTGGGAAGCAGCAGGAATTTGCCCTGCGGCTTAATGACCTGATCAAGCGCGGCGATATCAAGGCGAACGTGCGGCTTCAGCCGGGCGATGTGATCATCATCCCCGAAAGCATGTTCTGATATCGACCGGCGGCCACTCACCCATCTCCCAAGGATAGATTTCGAGCGATGAACAGCCTCTACGACGAATTCCGGGTGGCAGTGCACAGCGTCTGGACGCGCCGCTGGCTCGTGCTCGCGGTCGCGTGGGGTATTTGCATCCTCGGCTGGCTCGCGATCGCGTCGATCCCGAACCGCTATGACAGCCGCGCGCGTTTGCTCGTCGAGATCAACCAGATTCTGCCCGACGAGGCGCAGGGCGGCCGGGGGCCGCGCATCGACCAGATCCGCGAGACGCTGACCAGTGCGCGCAATATGGAAAAGGTCGCGGCGACGACGGGCCTGCTTCCGGCGGGCGCGAACGACCGCGAAAAGGCCGGCACGGTCGCGATGCTGCAAAAGAGTATCAAGGTCGTTCCGCAGCAGGACAATATCTTCGAAATCACTTCGAGCATCGCGGTGGGCAGCCTTTCCGACGCCGACAATGCAAAGCTCGCGTCGGGGGTGCTCGACAGCCTGATCACCGTGGTTCGCGACGATCAGCTGCGCGGCGGCCGGATGAACGCGCGCGAGAGCCTGAAATTCCTCGATTCGCAGATTGCCGACCGCGAAAAGGCGCTGCGCGAGGTCGAGGCGCGCCGGGCGGCGTTCGAGGCGCAGAATATCGGGCTGATCCCGGCTGGTGCGGGCTCGCCCGCGCAGCGCGTCGAGGCGGCGCGCGCCGAACTCAGCCAGATCGATTCGCAGCTCGTCTCGGCGCAGGCGCAGCTCGCGGCGGCGAACGGACAGCTCGCCTCGACCCCGCAGTCGATCCCCGGCGGCGGCGGCGGCGTCGCGCGCCAGCAGCTCGCCGGTGCGCAGAACGAGCTGTCGGCGATGCGCGCACGCGGCCTGACCGATGCGCACCCCGACATGATCGCGATCAAAAGCCAGATCGCCTCGCTGAAGGCCATCGCCGACCGCGAAGGCACGGGCGGCGGTGGCGGCATCCAGAACCCCGCCTATGCCTCGCTCGCCGCGATGCGCGCCGAGCGTCAGGCGACGGTGAGCGCGCTGTCGGCGCGCAAGAGTCAGCTGATGGGCGACATATCGAAGATCACGGCGCAGCAGATCCAGAACCCCGGCATCGCCGCCGAATATGACCGGATCAACGGCGAATATACGGCGTTCAAGGCGCAATATGACAAGCTGCTCGCGCAGCGCGAGCAGGTGCGCCTGCGCGGCGAGGTGCAGACCGAAACCGACGCGGTGAAGATCGAGCTGCTCGACCCGCCGTCGAAACCGACAAGCCCCGCAGCACCCAACCGGCCGCTGTTCCTGACGCTCGTGCTGCTTGCCGGGATCGGCGGCGGCATCGGTGCCGCCTTCGGATTGGCCCAGGTGCGCACGAGCTATGCAACCGCGGCGAAGCTCGAACGCGCGAGCGGGCTGCCGGTGATCGGCTCGATTACCGAGGTGGTGACGCCCGAACGCCATGTCGAGCGGCGCAAGAAGCTGGTCTGGCTGGCCAGCGGCGGCGGTGCGCTCGTCGGGCTTTATGCGTTGCTGCTCGTCGCCGAATTCATCCAGCGCGGCATGGTTGCGTGACGGGGGACGATGACATGAACGATCAACGCAAAGTCAAACGTCCGCCCTCGCTCCTCGAACGCGCCGCCGATATGTTCGGGCTCGATCCCGTCGCCAACGCGCCGACGATCGACGTGTCGAACCTGCCGCCCGAGCCGGAGAAAAAAGCGAAGAAGGTCGAGCCGGCCGAACCCGCGGCCGAGGCGCCGCAGCCCGAAATTCTCGAGCCGGTCGTCGAAGCCGCGCCCGCCGTCGAACCCGCGCCGGCGCCGAAGCCGTCGCCGCGCAAGGATGTCGCGAAGGCCGCGGCCGCGATCGTTCCGGCGCGCCAGGGGACGATCGACCGCGAGCGGCTCGCATCGCGCGGCATGATCGTACCCGGCACGCCGGTCACCGGCATCGCCGAAGAATATCGCATCGTGAAGCGCGAGCTGATCCGCAATTTCGGCGGCGCGGGCAACCGCCCGATCCTGCCGCGCGGGCACCGCGTGCTCATCGCCTCGGCGAACCCGGGTGAGGGCAAGACCTTCTCGGCGGTCAATTTGGCGCTCAGCCTCGCGGTCGAGGCCGATCACGACGTGCTGCTGATCGACGCGGATATCGCGAAGCCGAGCGTGCTCGATGCGCTCGGACTGGAAGACGGTCCAGGCCTGATGGACGCGCTCGCCGACCCGCATCTGCCGCTCGGCGATTGCCTGATCCAGACCGACATCGCGGGGCTGAAGGTCATGCCCGCCGGCACCCAGCATATGCACGACACCGAGCTGCTCGCTTCGGCACGTACCGAGACCTTGCTGGCCCAGCTCGAAGCCGGCGCGCCGGGCCGCATCCTGATCCTCGATTCGCCGCCGGTGCTCGCCGCCTCGCCCGCCGCCGTGCTCGCCGGCCATGTCGGTCAGACGATCATGGTCGTGCGCGCCGACGAGACGCTTGAATCGGCGCTGCGCGACGCCATCGGATTGATGGGCGCGTGCCCGCATATCCAGCTGCTCCTCAACGGGGTGAAATATTCGCCGGGCGGCCGCCGCTTCGGCACCTATTACGGACAGGGAGGCGCGTGATGCGCTCCGCCACCACCGCGCGTCATGTTGCGACGCTGGCGGCGCTTCTGTTCGCCGGAACCGCAACGGGCGCGCACGCGCAATTTTCGGGCGATCCCGGTGCGAGCGCCGGTGAAGCGCCAACAGGCGTGCCCACGGCCGAGCCGGGCCGCGCGGAGAGCCGGGCCGAAGGCCGCCGAGCCCAGCGCCAGGTCGACGTCAGCCCCTATCTCGAGGTCGGGCAGGTGCTGACCGCCGATCTCAAGAACGGCGGCGACGTGCTCACCTACACAACTGTCGCGGCCGGCATCGACGCCGCGATCGTGACGCGCCGCGCCGAACTCGCCGCGACCTTGCGTTACGAGCATCAATTCGGCTGGGGCGATCAGGGCGATACCGACGTCGTCAGCGGCCTTGCGCGCGGGCGGCTCGAAGTCGCGCGCGGCCTCAATCTCGAAGGCGGCGCGCTCGCGACGCGCACGCGCGCCGACGGGCAGGGCGCCGACAGCGGCCTGTTCATCGGCGACGCCAGCAATGTCGCCAACCTCTATTCGGTCTACGCCGGGCCGACGCTCGCGCGGCGGATCGGCGGGCTCGACTTCGGCGCCGGCTATCGCTTCGGCTATACCAAGGTCGATATCGACCAGCCCGCGATCCTGTCGCCCGATGTGCAGCCGCAGGATATTTTCGACAGCTCGACCAACCATGTCGCCTGGGCCAGCCTCGGTGCGCGCCCCGGCGACCTGCCGTTCGGCTGGCAGGTTTCGGGCGGTTACGAGCGCGAGGATGCGAGCCAGCTCGACCAGCGTTACGAGGGCAAATATGCCCGCGCCGACGTCACGGTGCCGATCGGCCCGACCGTCGCGCTGCTCGGCGGCGTCGGTTACGAGGATATCGAGATCGGCCAGCGCGATCCTGTGCTGGACGCCGATGGCGTTCCGGTGCGCGACGCGAACGGCCGCTTTGTCACCGACAAATCGAGCCCGCGCCGCCTGTCGTTCGACACCGACGGGCTGATCTGGGATGCCGGGGTGATGTGGCGGCCGAGCCGCCGGACGTCCCTGACGGCAAGGGTCGGGCGCCGCTATGGCGATACCATCTATACCGGCAGCTTCGCCTATCGCGCCGACCATGCGACGTCGATCCAGGTCGGCGTCTATGACGGACTGTCGAGCCTCGGCCGCGGCCTGTCGGGCGGACTGGCCGCGCTGCCGACGCAGTTCGATCCGACGCGCAACCCGGTCGGCGGCAATATCAACCCGTGCGTGTTCGGCCAGCAGGGCGGTGGTTGCCTCAACAACCAGCTCGGCAATGCGACCTCGGCGCAATATCGCAGCCGCGGCGTGCAGGCGACGCTGTCGTCGCGTTTCGGCGGCTGGGCCTATGGCGTTGGCCTCGGTTATGACCAGCGCAAGCTGCTCGCGCCGCAGCTGTCGCCGATCGGCGGGCTTAACGGAATCAAGGATGAGAGCTATTATCTCTTCGTTTCGGCGGGCCGTCAGCTCGACGTCGATTCGGACCTCAGCCTGTCGGGCTACGTCAATTATTTCGACAATGGCGCCCCGGGGGCAAGCGACGTCCAGTCGGCCGGATTGTCGGCTGCCTATTCGCGGCGCTTCTGGCGCGGCCTGACCGGGACCGCGGCGGCCAGCCTCAACGCCTTCGATCAGGAAGGCTTCAACAGCCAGCTTATCGGCTCAGCTTTGGTGGGACTGCGTTACAACTTCTGACCAGTCGAACGGGAATTCAAGCGATGTACGATCAATATTATGGTTTCACCGGCCGTCCGTTCCAGCTGACGCCTGACCCGAATTTCTATTTCGAAAGCGGCACGCACCGCAAGGCGATGTCCTACCTCGGTTATGGCCTCGCGCAGGGCGAAGGCTTCATCGTCATCACCGGCGACGTCGGCGCGGGCAAGACGACGCTCGTCGGCCATCTGATGAACACGATCGACCCCAATCGCCTGACCGCGGTCAAGCTGGTGTCGACACAGGTCGAGGGCGACGATCTGCTCCGCCTCGTCGCCGAACAGTTCGGGATCGAATGGGAAGGGCAGAGCAAGGCCGAACTGCTGCGTTCGATGGAACAATATCTGCGCGAACAGGCGCGCGCGGGTAAACGCACGCTGCTGATCGTCGACGAGGGACAGAACCTTGCCATCTCGGCGCTCGAAGAGCTGCGGATGCTCTCGAACTTTCAGCTCGGCGGCCATTCGCTGCTCCAGATCTTCCTGCTCGGCCAGCCTGAATTTCGCCAGACGCTCTTTCACTCGCCGACGCTCGAACAGCTGCGCCAGCGCGTGATCGCGACGCACCACCTCGACCCGATGGAGCCCGAAGAGGTCGAACCCTATATCCTGCACCGTCTCGGCAAGGTCGGCTGGACGGGGAACCCCAGCTTCAGCCCCGACGCGTTCGAGGAAATTTTCGATTACAGCGAAGGCGTGCCGCGCAAGCTCAATGTCCTCGTCAGCCGGCTTTTGCTCTATGGCGCGGTCGAACAGATGAATCGCATCACCGCGCAGAATGTGCGCTCGGTCGTCGCCGAGATCGAGGCCGATCGCGGCATCGACGCCTCGACGCTCGCCCCGCTGCCGGTCGAAGAGGTCGTCGCGGCCGCCGCGACGGCGGTCGCACCGACCCCCGCGCCCTTCGCCGCCCCGGCGGCCACGAACGAAACGCCCGAATGGCCGCAGCGTGCGGCAGCACCTGCCACGGAGGGGCCGGCGCCTTTCGCCGTGCCCGCCGAACCGGCGCAGGTCATCACGCTGACCCCGCCTGCCGCCGACGCGGTCGCGCCCGACGCGACCGAAATCACCCCGCCGGCCGCGCCGGCGATCGACCCCGAACATCTCGCGGCGCTCGAGGCGCAGGTCGCCTCGCTCGAGGCGCGGCTGGTCGAACAGGATGAAGCGCTTCGCCGCGTTCTCGACCTGCTCATCGAATGGGTCGAGCGCGATCCCGACAACGCGCCCAACCCGGCGACGTCGCGGACCTGGGCCGCCTGACACGCCGGCCGAAATCGGCTATCCCGCTGATGAAGGTGAGGGAAAATGCAGAACG
The DNA here is from genome assembly GCF_032227185.1 of Sphingopyxis sp. SE2. Taxonomy (NCBI): domain Bacteria; kingdom Pseudomonadati; phylum Pseudomonadota; class Alphaproteobacteria; order Sphingomonadales; family Sphingopyxidaceae; genus Sphingopyxis; species Sphingopyxis sp. SE2. The sequence goes on from NZ_JAPMXW010000001.1 coordinate 349,804, forward strand.
GCCTGTCGGTCGATGTCGAGGACTGGTTCCAGGTCGGCGCCTTTGAGCGCACGATCGACCGCGCCGACTGGCCGACGCTCGAATGCCGCGTCGAGGCGAATTGCGACGCGGTGCTGCGGATTTTCGCCGACGCCGGCGCGACGGGGACCTTCTTCACCTTGGGGTGGGTTGCCGAACGCTATCCCGCGCTGATCAAGCGCATCGTCGCGGCGGGGCACGAGCTTGCCAGCCACGGTTATGATCACAAACGCGTGTTCAATATGACGGCGGACGAATTCGCCGCGGACCTCAAGAAGACGCGGGCCATCCTCGAAGACCTCGGCGGAGCGCAGGTGCGCGGCTATCGTGCGCCGAGCTTCTCGGTCGATACGCGCACGCCTTGGGCGCACGCGGTGCTCGCCGAACAAGGCTATGCCTATTCGTCGAGCGTCGCGCCCGTGGTCCACGATCATTATGGCTGGCCGCAAAGTCCGCGCCATGCGTGGCGCCCGCTTGCCGACAGCGACCTCGTCGAATGGCCGGTGACGACCGCACGTTTTGCCGGGCGGACATTGGCGGCGGGCGGCGGCGGCTTCATGCGAATGCTGCCCTATGGCTTCACGCGCTGGGCGATCGCGCGGATGAATGAAGAGGGGCATCCGGCGATCCTCTATTTCCACCCGTGGGAAATCGACCCCGGCCAGCCACGCGTCGCCGATGCGCCGATCAAATCGAAAATCCGCCATTACAGCGGCTTGTCGGCAATGGCTGGCAAGCTGAAGAAATTGCTTGCCGATTTCGAATGGACGCGCGCCGACGCCCTGCTCCCCGCGCAGCAACAACGCGCACAGCGATGGCGCGCCGCGGCGTGAACGCGCCGGGGCTTGCCGCGAAGAACGCCTTTTCGGGCGCGCCGCTCTCCGATGCGGGCGAATGGGACGCCTATGTCGCCGCGCATCTGGAAGCGACCCCCTTCCACAGCCGCGCCTGGTGCGAGGCGATCACCAGCGCGACCGGGCATCGCTGTCACCTCGTCACCGCGCGCGACGCGGCGGGCGCGCTCACCGGTATCCTGCCGCTCCACCATATCCGCTCGCCGCTCTTCGGGCAGGCGCTCGTCGGCAGCGGCTTCGCGGTCGGCGGCGGCATATTGGCCGACGATCCCGCCGTCGCGACGACGCTGGCGCAAGGCGCGGCCTCCATGGCGAAATCGCTCGGCGTGCCGTCGGTCGAACTGCGCGGCGGCGCGCAGCCCGAAGGCGAGGGCTGGGCCCGAGAGGAGGGCGTCTACGCCGGCTTCGCGCGCGACCTCGCGGCGGACGATGATGCCGAACTCCTCGCCATCCCGCGCAAGCAGCGCGCCGAAGTGCGCAAGGTTCTGGAAAGCGCGCTGACCGTCACCACCGGCCGCGATGCCGCCGAACGCCGCGACCACTACCGCATCTATGCGACCAGCGTTCGCAACTTGGGAACGCCCGTCTTTCCGAAAGCCTTGTTCGACGCGGTCCTCGATGCCTTTGGCGACACGGCGGATATCCTGACGGTGCGCGAAGGCGGTCGCCCCGTCGCCAGCGTGCTCAGCCTATACTGGCGCGGAACCGTCATGCCCTATTGGGGCGGCGGCACCGCCGACGCCCGCCGTCTGCGCGCCAACGAACTCATGTATTTCGCGCTGATGCGCCACGCGCGCGAACGGGGCTGCACGCGCTTCGATTTCGGCCGCTCGAAGCTCGGCACCGGCCCGTTCGCCTATAAGAAGAATTGGGGTTTCGAACCGCAGCCGCTCATCTACACGCGCTGGCTCGCGCCCGGGGAAACGCCGCGCGATACCAATCCGAACAGCGCCCGATACCGGCTGCAGGTCGACCTCTGGAAGAAGCTGCCGCTTTGGGCGGCGAACCGGATCGGGCCGCTGATCGCGCGCGGGCTTGGCTAGTGGCCGAAATCCTGTTCCTCGTTCACCGCGCGCCATGGCCCCCCGACCGCGGCGACCGGATCCGCAGCTGGCATATGTTCGAGGCGCTGGCGAAGCTCGCGCCGGTGCATGTCGCGGCGCTCGCCGACAATCAGGCCGACGCCGCGCTCGCTCGCGAAAAAATGACGCCGCTTTGCAAAAGCTTGGCGATCGAAGTGCGCAAGGCATCGCGCCCGCTTGCGCTCGCGCAAGCGGTCCTGACCGGCGATCCGATGTCGAACCGCCTGTTCCGCAGCGCCGCGCTCGCCCGCCATGTCGACGCGCTGATCGGACAGGGCGGCATCAGCCATATCGTCGCCTTCTCGGGCCAGATGGCGCAATATCTCCCGGCCTGTTTCGACGGGCCGGTGCTGATGGATTTCGTCGACGTCGATTCGGCCAAATTCGCCACCTATGCGGAACAGGACAAGCGCCAGCCGCTGCATTGGGTGCACAAGCGCGAGGCGCGCGTTCTTGCCGCCTATGAAGCGGACGTCGCGCGCCGCGCCGATGCGAGCCTCTTCGTCAGCGACGCGGAGGCGGCGCTGTTCCGCAGCCAAAGCGGTCTCGGCGCCGACAAGGTGCGCGCGGTTGGGAACGGCATCGACACCGATCGCTTCGATCCGGCTATCCCGTTGGAACGGGTCGAGACGGGGGAGGGACCGCTCGCGGTCTTCACCGGCCAGATGGATTACCGGCCCAATATCGACGCGGTCCGCTGGTTCGCGAACGACATTCTGCCGCTGGTCCGCAAGCGCCAGCTGCGAGCACGCTTCGCGATCGTCGGCCGCGCGCCGACCGAGGAGGTGCGTGCGCTGGAAGCTCTGCCCGGCGTGACCGCGACCGGCGAAGTAGCCGACGTGCGCCCGTGGCTTGCCGCCGCCGACGCGGTGGTCGCGCCCCTGCTGCTCGCGCGGGGGGTGCAGAACAAGCTGCTCGAAGCGATGGCGATGGCGCGCCCCGTGGTCGCGAGCGCCGCCGCCGCGACGGGGATCGACGCGGTGCCCGGCGAGCATCTGTTCGTCGCCGACGGGGCGGAAGCGATCGCCGACGCCGTTTGCACGCTCTTCGACGACCGCAACGTCGCCGCAAAGATGGGGCAGGCGGCGCGCGCGCAAATGATCGCGCGTTACGGCTGGGACGCGCGCATGGCGCCGCTTGGCGAGCTTCTGGGATTGCCCGCATGACGCTCTGGCAGCGCCATCTCGCCGCGCTCGGCCTGCTCGCAGCAGTCATCCTCGCGCTTTTCTGGCGCGATGCCGCCGACATGGCGGGCATCTGGTGGAATAGTTCGACCTTCACCCATTGCCTGCTGATGGTGCCGATGATCGGCTGGCTGGTGTCGCAGCGCGCATCGTTGCTCCGCCCGTTGACACCCGCCTTCTGGTGGCCCGCGCTCATCTGGATGGCGGGGGCGGGGCTGGTGTGGCTGGTCGGCGAGGCGGCGGGGGTCGGGCTGTTCCGGCAGCTCGGGCTCGTGCTGATGCTGCAGGGGGCGGTCGGCACGGCACTCGGCGAAAAACTCGTTCGCGGACTGCTGTTCCCGCTCGGCTATGCGCTGCTGCTTGTGCCGTTCGGCGAGGAACTGGTGCCGCTGCTCCAGACCTTCACCGCGCACATCAGCGTCGTCCTGCTCCATCTCTCGGGCATCGCCGCCGAGATGCAGGGCGTGTTCATCACGACGAAGGCCGGCTTCTTCGAGGTTGCCGAGGAATGTTCGGGGGTCAATTTTCTGATCGCGATGCTCGCCTATTCGGTGTTCGCGGCGCATCTCTGTTTCAAAAGCTGGACGCGGCGGATCGTCTTCGTCGTCGCGGCGCTCGCGACGACGATCCTCGCCAACGCGCTGCGCGCCTATGGTACGATGGTCGCCGCCGAAATCTGGGGGATCGAGGCGGCGGGCGGTATTGACCATGTCTTTTACGGCTGGATTTTCTTCGGGCTCGTCATCCTGCTCGTGATGCTCGTCGCGCTGCGCTGGTTCGACCGGCCGGCGAACGACCCCGCGGTCGATGTGCGCGCTCTGGGCGGCGTGCCGCGCTTTGCAGGGCCGGCAAAATCGGTGCTGCCTGCCGCGCTCGCACTTCCGATGGTCTTTGCCGGATGGGGGATGCTGATCGGCGGTCGCAGCGCGCCGCTGCCCGCGACAATGGCAATCATCGCGCCGCCGGGCTGGAGCGAGGTCATCCTCGAACGCCCGATATGGTCGCCGCGCTTCGATGGCTCCGACCAGATCCGGATCGTGCATTTCGTCGATGGCGCTGGGCGGTATGTGACGGTCGCGATCGGCGGCTATGAGCGCCAGGCCGAGGGACGCGAGGTCGTCGCGTTCGGGCAGGGCGCCGTCGATCCCCAAAGCAAATGGGCATGGAGCGCCGCGCTTCCCCCCGTCGAAGGTGCGAAGACCGAGCGCCTGCTCCACCCCGGCCCGGTGCTGCGCGATGCTGCAACCTGGTACGTTGTCGACGGCCGTGTGACGGGCGATCCGCGCCGCGCCAAGCTCGCGGGGCTTCGCGCGCGGCTGCTCGGCGGCGACCCGCGCGCACTCTCCTTGATCATATCGAGCGAGGAGCGGCAGGGGGGGCTTGATGCGATCACCGATTTCCTTTCCGCGTCGGGTGGTGTCAAAGCAATGGCTGACCGCGCGCTGAAACTGCGATAGGAGCGCACCATATGTGCGGCATCGCGGGCATCTATCATCTCGAAACCGCGAAGCCGGTCGACCCGGCCCGCTTGCGCGCGATGCTCCAGCCGATGCAGCATCGCGGCCCCGACGGGTCGGGCGAATGGACCGCGCCCGGCGTCGGCCTTGGGCATCTCCGCCTGTCGATCATCGACATCGAGGGCAGCCCGCAGCCGATGGCGAGCGACGACGAATCCGTTACGCTCACCTATAACGGCGAAATCTACAACTTCCGCGAGCTGCGCGCCGAACTCGAGGATCGCGGCCACCGCTTCCGCACCAGCGGCGATACCGAGGTCATCATCGCCGCGTGGCGCCAATGGGGCCCCGACTGTCTGCCGCGGCTCAACGGCATGTTCGCCTTCGCGATCCACGATCATGCGCGCGGCGGCCTGTTCCTCGCGCGCGACCGGCTGGGGGTGAAGCCGCTTCATTATGCCCGCCTGTCCGATGGCTCGGTGGCGTTCGCGTCGGAGCTCAAGGGGTTGCTGCGCAATCCCTTGCTGCGACAGGAAGCGAACCTCACCGCGATCGAGGATTTCCTCGCCTTCGGCTACGTCCCCGACGACAATTGCATCGTCGCGGGCGTGGAGAAACTGCCCGCGGGCCATTGTCTGATGCTCGAACGTGGCAAGCCGGTCCCGGCGCCGACGCGCTGGTGGGCGCCCGATTTTTCGAAACGCATCAGGGCTAGCGAAGGCGAGGCGGCCGAACATCTCGTTCACCTGATGCGCGCCGCGGTGACCGACCGCATGGTCGCCGACGTGCCGCTCGGCGCTTTCCTGTCGGGTGGGGTCGATTCGAGCGCGGTCGTCGCGCTGATGGCCGAAGCGAGCGCGAAGGCGGTCAAGACCTGCACGATCGGCTTCGATCAGGCGGCACTCGACGAAACGGCCCATGCGCGAGCGATCGCCGAGCGTTTCGCGACCGATCACCGCACCCGTATCGTTTCACCCGGCGATTTCACGCTCGTCGACCGGATCGCCGACATGTTCGACGAACCCTTTGCCGATGCCAGCGCGCTGCCGACCTACCGCGTCTGCGAACTCGCGCGCGAGGAGGTGACGGTCGCGCTGTCGGGCGACGGCGCCGACGAGGCGTTCGCGGGTTATCGCCGCCTCGTCTTTCAGCATCAGGAGGAAAGGCTGCGCGGGCTGATCCCCGGTTTCCTCCGCCGCGGCCTGCTCGGCCCGCTGTCGCATGTCTGGCCGCAGATGGACTGGGCGCCGCGCCCCCTGCGCGCCCGCGCGACGCTCGCCAGCCTCTCGAAAAGCGGGGCGGAAGGCTATGCCGAGGCGGTCGGCGTGACGGGGCCGGCGCAGCGCGCGCGGCTCTTCAACGATGCCGCACACCATGCGCTCGGCGATCATGTCGCCGAAGCGCGCTATTGGAAAGCGATGACGGACGCGCCGGCGCGCGAGGCGCTCGACCGCGCGCAATATGCCGACCTGATGATCTGGCTGCCCGGCGATATTTTGACCAAGACCGACCGGATGAGCATGGCGGTCAGCCTTGAGGCGCGCGAACCCTTGCTCGACTATCGCCTCGTCGAATTCGCTGCGAGCCTGCCCGCGTCGATGCGCGTCAGGCGCGGTACGGGCAAGGCGATCATGAAGCAGGCGATGGAACGCTATCTGCCGCACGATATTCTTTACCGGCCGAAAATGGGGTTCGTGACCCCCGTGTCGGCGTGGTTCCGCGGCGCGCTCGCGCAGCAGGCGAAGGGGCTCGCGACCTCCTCGACGCTCGCGCGCTCGGGCTGGTTCGACATGGCCGAGATCGAGCGCATCGTCGCCGCGCACCAGTCGGGCCGCCGCGACCACGGCCGGCTGATCTGGCAATATTTCATGCTCGAAAAATCGCTGGCGAAGCTGTTCGGGATTTGAACGGGCGGTTTTTGGGGGTGGAGATCGGACGTCCAGATCCTCCCCTTTGCGGAGCAATGGGGAGGTGGCAGCGCGAAGCGCTGACGGAGGGGTCGACGCCGTCAGGCGTCGGTGCAAGGCCAGACCCCTCCACCACGCCCTACGGGCGCGGTCCCCCTCCCCATCGCTTCGCGAAGGGGAGGATCTTTCTACGGCCGCAACCGGCCTCCAGCCGCCCACCATTCGAAAATCGCATAAGAAAAGGGCCGCGCCTCCATCGGGAAACGCGGCCCTTTCGAAAGGCTTCAGCCTGAAAAAGCTTAAGCTTCTTCTTCGGCCTCGTCGGCAGCCGGAGCTTCCTCGGCGGCGAGTTCCGAAGGCGGGGTCGCGTCTTCGAACTCGTCCTCGCTGTCGGGCTCGAGCGCGGCAGCGGCGGCTTCGGCCTGTTCTTCTTCGAACATCGCGGCGATGACGTCGATGCCCTGCTTCTGCATCTCGGCTTCGTCGGGCGAGCGCGCGACGTTGACGCCGACGGTCACGACGACCTCGGGGTGCAGCTTGACCTTGACGTCGACGAGGCCGAGCGACTTGATCGGGCGCTCGAGCTCGACCATCGCCTTGGTGACGCCCTGGACGCCGTCTTCGGTCAGTGCCTCGACGATGTCGCGGACGGCAACCGAGCCATAGAGCTGGCCGGTGTTCGACGCCTGGCGGATCAGGACGATCTGCTTGCCGTCGATGTCCTTGGCGCGGCCTTCGGCGTCGGTGCGACGCTCGGCGTTGTCGGCCTCGATCTTCGAACGATTGGCTTCGAACAGCTTCTTGTTGGCGTCGTTCGCACGGAGCGCCTTGTTGTTCGGCAGCAGATAGTTACGGGCAAAGCCGTTCTTGACGGTGACGACGTCGCCGATACCGCCCAGTTTCTCGATACGTTCGAGCAGGATGATTTCCATCGGTCCGCCCTCCTTACTTCACAATGTAGGGGAGCAGGCCGATATGGCGCGAACGCTTGATCGCCTTCGCCAGCTCACGCTGCTTCTTGGTGGACACCGCGGTGATCCGCGACGGGACGATCTTGCCGCGCTCCGACAGGTAACCCTGGAGCAGACGGACGTCCTTGTAATCGATGACCGGTGCGTCCTTCGCGCTGAAGGGGCAGGTCTTGCGGCGGCGGAAAAAGGGTCGTGCCATGGGTGCTGTTCCTTATTCTTCGCCGTCGCGGTCACGGCCACGGCCGCCGCGGCGTTCCTGCTTGCGCATCATCACCGACGGACCCTTTTCGAGTTCGTCGACCTTGATGGTGAGCCAGCGGATGATATCTTCGTTGATCGCAGCCTGACGCTCGATCTCTGCGATCGCTTCGCCCGACACTTCGGCCGACAGCATCACATAATGACCCTTGCGGTTCTTCTGGATCTTGTAGGCGAGCTGCTTGAGGCCCCAGGTCTCGGTCTTGTGGACCGTGCCCTTGAACTCGCCGATGACGTTGGTGACGGTTTCCGCCAGCGCATCGACCTGAGCCTGGCTCAGGTCCTGACGCGCGATAAAGACATGCTCGTAAAACGGCATGGTTTGCGTCCTTCGATTTGGCCGATCGCTGATTTCGCGCCAATCGCGAAACCCCTCCGGCTGTCGTCCGGCCTTGCGTATTCGTGCAAGACAAACGGGGCGACAGGCACAAGGCCTCGCCCCGAATGCGGGCGCCTATATAGATTTCGGTGAAAGAAGCAAGAGCTGGAGAGAATTGGGATTCGCGCAGAGGACGCAGAGATCGCGGAGGGGAAGATATCGGATTCACGCGGAGGCGCGGAGAGAAAGTGTTTGCCGCGAAGCGGTCTTTCCCTTCGGCCTCGCCTCGCAAATTGACGGTGCAATAAGAAGGGGCCTTTCGGCCCGATCATCTCCGCGCCTCCGCGTCTCCGCGTGAACAAAAAATCTCTGCGTCCTCTGCGCCTCTGCGCGCAATAGTCTCAGCCAAGCTTTGCCAGCAATTTCCTCCCAAACTCGGTGAGCGTGTCGTCGCGCGCGCCGAGGATCAGGATGCGGTCGCCGGGCCGCGCTTCGTCGAGGATCGCGGCGCCGCAATTGGCGCGCGTCGTCAGGTGGACGGCGTCGGCGCCGCCCGCAACGACATCGGCGACCAGCGCCTCGCTGCCGATGCTGCGATCGACGGTGCCGCCAAAATAGACGGGGTCGCAGACATAGAGTTTGTCGCCGTCGCGCATACCGGCGGCAAAGCTGGCGGCGAGTTCCTTGCCCATCTGGCGGAGCGGGCCATAGCCGTGCGGCTGGAAGAAGAGCAGGGCGCGGCCCGGCAGTTCGGCCACGGCCGCCAGCGTCGCGGCGACCTTGTCGGGATTATGCGCGAAATCGTCGATGACCGTGATGCCGTTCGCCTGTCCCAGCACCTCATAGCGCCGCGCGAGTCCCGCGAAATCGGCGAGCGCCTCGACCGCCTGCGCCACGGTCGCGCCCGCCGCACGCGCCGCCGCGATCGCCGCGAGCGCATTGGCGGCATTGTGGCGGCCGGGCATGCGCAGCTTCACCTGATAGGCGGTGCCGCCCGCATGGACGGCGAAGCGGCACCCATCGGGCAGCGCCTCGAAATCACTGCCGCGCACTGTTGCGCTGTCGTGGAAGCCGAATGTCACAACATTCTGCCCCGACAGCAGCGGCGCCGATTCCGTATCGTCCGCATTCACTACAGCGACGCGCGCCTTCGTGGCGAAATCGCCGAACAGCTGGTGCAATTCGGCGAGGCTCTTATGATCAAGGCTGATATTGGTGACGACCGCGACATCGGGCGCATAGAGCGCGATCGACCCGTCGCTCTCATCGACTTCGCTGACATAAAAAGCATCGTCGCCCACCAGCGCGCTAGCAAAGGGCCTGCCGTCTCCCGTGAAATTGCGCATCACCGCGCCGTTCATCACCGTCGGTCTTTTGCCTGCGCTTTCGAGGATCCAGCCGATCATGCCGGTAACGGTCGACTTGCCGCTCGTGCCGCCAACGCCGACCGCCCCGTCGGCCGCGTTGAACAGCGCGGCATTCAGGTCGGCGCGCGTCATCCGGGGCAGGCCAAGCGCGTTGGCGGCGGCGATGTCGGGAACGCTGTCCTCGATCGCTGCCGATGCGACGAGAATCTGCCCCGCCTTCGGCCCGCTGCCGTCTTGCGGATAAAAGACGATGCCTTGTCCTTCGAGCCAGGCGAATTTCTCGGGCGTCCGGCCCTGGTCGCGGCTGCGGTCCGAGCCCGAAACCGCCGCGCCGCGCGCCGCGACGATCATCGCGAGCGGCAGCATGCCCGATCCACCGATGCCGCAGAAGAAATAGGATTTGTTTTCGGCCATCGCGGCGCGATATGGCTTCCATCAGTCATTTGCAATTGCTTCCCTCTCCCATCGGGAGAGGGTTGCGCAGACTTGGTGCGAAGTGCCCAGTCGAAGCTGGATGAGGGGATGTGAGGGTGCTGGTGAAACGATACGGCCGACATCCTCATCCAACTTCGCCTAGCCGGCGAGCCGGCAAGGCTGCGTATCCTTCTCCCAAGGGGAGAAGGATGTAATGCGTATCGGGATCGTTGCCCCCTCCACTCCCATATTGCCCGACGATGCCGAAGCCGTGCGCGCGCTCGCCAGCCTCGGCTATCCCGACATCGAACTCGAATTCGACCCGCAATGCTTCGCGATACACGGCCATTTCGCCGGCGAGGACGGCCACCGCTTCGCCGCGCTCGTCGAGATGGCGAACCGCCCCGACATCGACGCCATATGGTTCGCGCGCGGAGGTTACGGTGCGTGCCGGATCGCCGAAGATGCGGTCGCGGCGATGACCCACGTCGCGCGGGGCAAGGCGTTCCTCGGCTATTCGGATCAGGGTAATCTGCTCGGCGCGCTCTATCGCGACGGTTTCGACCATGTCGCGCACGGCCCGATGGTCGCCGACATCCGCCGCGAGGGGGGCGACGCGGCGGTGCTCCGTGCGCTCGACTGGCTCGTCGCGCGCGATCCGGCAGCCTGCGAGTCTGGCCTTCAGCATGGCGCGCAGCACGCCGCCTTCAACCTGATGACGCTGTCGATGCTGCTCGGGACCCCGCTCGAGCCCGACCTTTCGGGGCATGTCCTGCTCGTCGAGGAGGTCAGCGAATATCTTTACGCCTTCGACCGCGCCTTTTTCCATGTCGCGACCTATCTCGCACCGCGCGGGCTCGCCGGGCTACGGCTGGGGCGGGTGAGCGACGTGCCCGAGAACGACCGTCCCTTCGGCATCGAGGCCGTGGAAATCGCGCAGGACTGGTGCGCGCGCACCGGCATCGCCTATCTCGGCCGCGCCGACATCGGCCACGACGCGGCGAACAAGGTCGTGCCCTTCGGCTTGCATCGCGCCGGGTGAGCGAATAGGCGCGGGCCCATTCAAGAACACGCAGGGGACGCATCATGCGCGCATTCATCTTTCCGGGTCAGGGCAGCCAGTCGGTCGGCATGGGCAAGGCGCTCGCCGAAGCATCGAGCCACGCGCGCGAGGTGTTTCAGGAAGTCGACGACGCGCTCGGCCAGAAACTGTTCCAGCTGATGAGCGAAGGCCCCGAGGATCAGCTCACCCTCACCGAAAACGCCCAGCCCGCGATCATGGCGAACGCGATCGCGACGCTGCGCGTGCTCGAAAAGGAAGGCGGCGTGACGCTCGCCGCCAAGGCCGATTATGTCGCGGGCCACAGCCTCGGCGAATATAGCGCGCTCTGCGCTGCGGGCGCCTTCGACCTCGCGACCACCGCGCGGCTTTTGAAGACGCGCGGGCAGGCGATGCAGGCGGCCGTGCCCGTCGGCGTCGGCGCGATGGCCGCGCTGCTCGGCGCCGATATCGACACAGCGCAAAAGCTCGCCGACGCCGCTGCCGAGGGCGAGGTTTGCACCGTCGCCAACGACAACGACCCCTCGCAGGTCGTGATCTCGGGCCACAAGGGCGCGGTCGAGCGCGCCGTCGCGTTGGTCAAGGATTATGGCATCAAGCGCGGCGTGCTGCTCCCGGTGTCGGCGCCCTTCCACTGCCCGCTGATGCAGGGAGCCGCCGACGCGATGGCCGAAGCGCTCGGCGCGAACCCGCCCGCTGCGCCGCTGGTACCCGTCGTCGCCAACGTCACCGCCAGTCCGGTGAGCGACGCCGACAGTATTCGCGACCTCCTTGTCCAGCAGGTGACCGGCCGCGTCCGCTGGCGCGAAAGCGTCGCGTCGATGGAGGATATCGGCGTTGCCCAGTTCGTCGAATTCGGCGGCAAGGTCCTCTCGCCGATGGTCAAGCGCAGCGCATCGGGCGAGGTCGAGACGGTGAGCGTCATCTCGATGGACGACATCGAAGCGCTGCTGAAAACCCTCTAAAGAATACACGCAGGGGCGCAGGGGCAGCGACGAAGAAGTTCACGCGGAGACGCGGAGACGCGGAGGGATTGTGCGGGACATAGATGTCGTAAGCGGCGATGTGCTTGATTTGTCCCTCCGCTTGCACCGCGATTTGGGACCGGGCTTACTGGAAAGCGTATACGAGACCGTGCTTGCCGGAAAACTGGTTGCGCTCGGATATCGGGTCGATCGGCAAATGCCGATCGATATATATTTCGAAGGGTCTCGCTTCGACGCGGCCTTTCGTATCGATTTGCTCGTCGATAACCGTCTGCTGGTGGAGATCAAATCGGTCGAACGGCTGAACCCGGCACATGGCAAACAGCTGTTGACCTATCTTCGCCTGACCGGCCAATCCGTCGGACTGCTTATCAATTTCGGTGGCGCGACGCTCAAGGAAGGCGTCCGCCGCATCGTCAACGATCATAAACCCTCCGCGTCTCCGCGTCTCCGCGTGAACCGGTAATCATCAGGAGAATAAGCTATGTTCGATCTCACCGGCATGACCGCCCTCGTCACCGGCGCCTCGGGCGGTATCGGTTCGGCTATCGCGCAGGCGCTCGCGGCGCGGGGCGCGCGTCTCGCGGTGTCGGGCTCCAACGCCGACAAGCTCGCCGCCTTCCGCGACACGCTCGGCGGCGACCATGTCGCGTTGCCGTGCAATCTCGGCGATGCCGCCGCCGTCGATGCGCTGGTGCCGTCGACGGTTGAGGCGCTCGGCCAGCTCGACATCCTCGTCAACAACGCCGGCGTCACGCGCGACAACCTCATCCTGCGGATGAAGGACGACGAATGGTCCGACGTCATCCGCATCAACCTCGAGGCCAATTTCCGCCTCGCGCGCGCGGCTGCGAAGCCGATGATGAAGGCGCGCTTCGGGCGTATCATCTCGATCACCAGTGTCGTCGGTGCGACGGGCAACCCGGGGCAGGCTAATTATGCCGCGTCGAAGGCGGGTGTCACCGGCATGAGCAAGGCGCTGGCGCAGGAACTCGCGAGCCGCGGCATCACGGTCAACTGCGTCGCGCCGGGCTTCATCGCGACCGCGATGACCGATGACCTGCCCGACGCACAGAAGGAGGCGCTCAACCAGCGCATTCCCGCAGGCCGGATGGGCGAGGGCAGCGACATCGCCGCTGCGGTCGTTTATCTCGCGTCGAAGGAAGCGGGCTATGTCACCGGCCAGACGTTGCATGTGAACGGCGGCATGGCCATGCTGTCCTGAAGAACGGACCCTCCGGATCGAAAGACGAGTCGATGATGAAGGTTTTGATGGCGGGCACGGCGTTGATGCTCGCGGTGCTGCCGGACGTTGCCGCGGCGCAGGATGGCGAGAAGCTCGATTGCGTCGTTACTTCGGTGCCCGGCGACACAAAGATCTCGATCGGCGATGCGATGGCCGGCGGCGGTGACGACGCGTCGCGCGAAGCCCTGTTCAAGCAGTTGGCGAGCGTTACCGACGCTTGCGTCACGCGGCACGGCATCGCGGCGGAGCAAAAGGGTCCTTATTTCGATTATAGCCTCGCGCGCATTTCGCGAGAATGGCTGGCGAACGACATCGCCAAACTCGATCTGTCGCCGGCGATCGTCGACAAGGCGCTCGATTTCGGACCCGCCGGCGCAAACCCCGACCTTTCGACCGACATGACCGAAGAGCAGATCATGAAGATCGTTCAGGCCTATGTCGAAGCCGGGGTCGATATCGACAAGGTCGACGGCGCGGTCTGGGAAAAGGTCGGCGCCTATGCCGCGGCGACCTCGATCTACTGGAACAAGCGCAAGCTGCTCGTGCCCTGATCGCTTCGAGTCCGATTTCTATCTGTTCGTCATCCCGGCCTGCGCCGGGATGACGATCCAAATAAATTCGGCTGGAAGCTAAAAGCTCGCTCGCGCCGTCAGACGGAAATCGCGGCCCGCCAGCGGCACATAATCCTTGGTAAAGCTCGCGTGGCGGCGTGCCTCGACGTCGAAGATATTGTTCGCCGACAGGCTGAGCGTCAGATTCTTCGTGTCGGGCAGCGGACGCCAGCTCAGCGAGGCGTTGACCAAAGTGAAGCCGTCGGTCGGCGTCTCGAACTGCGCGACGCGCGTCTGATCGTCGGTCCATTCGACCTCGACGCGCGCATCGACGCGTTCTCCCTGCGCTTCAAGCCCTCCCAGCACGCGCAGCGGCGGGATGCGTGGGACGTTGCGGTCGAGCCCGGCATTCTTGATCTTCGCGCGCGTCATGTCGGCGGTCACATCGCCGACGATGTTGAAACCGCCGATCTGCGCCAGCCGCGCGCTCGCCTCGGCCTCGAAGCCATAGACGCGTGCGTCGCGCTGGAAATATTGGAAGACGGGCAGCTCATCCTCTTCGGCACCGGTGGCGGCCGAATAGATGAAATTGTCGAACCAGTTCGAATAGCCGGTAAGGCTGAGGTTGAAGCCGTCGGACTTGAATTTGAACGAGGCTTCGGCGCCCCAGTTTTTCTCGAGACGCAGGTTCGGGTCGCCGACCTCGAAGCTCTGCGTCGCGATGTGCGGACCGTTCGACAGCAGTTCCTCGGCCGACGGCGCCCGCACCGCGCGCGAGACCGAAACGCCGAACTTGCCGCCTTCGAAGATATCGTAGGTCGCACCGAGCGCGCCCGAGAAGCTGTCGAAATTGCGCTCGAAGCCGAGCGTCTGCGCACGCACATTGGTCTTTTCATAGCGCGCCGCGGCTTCGAGGCCGAGCGGACCCATCGTCAGTTCCTGCAGCGTGAAGAGCGCGAACTGGTCGGTCAGGTTGCGCGGCACGAAGGCTTCGGCGCCGATCGCGTTGAAATCGCGGTGGCTGTACTGGACGCCGCTCGCGCCGCGCCAGCCGCCGCGGTCGTTCTGCGCCAGCTCGATCCGGCCTTCGACGCCCTGGTTGGTGAAGATCGTGCCGACCTCGTCGCCTTCGAACTCGGTGTGCTTGTAATCGGCAAAGCCCGCGCGGACGCGCAGCTTGTCGAAAAAGCCGTCGCCGAGCTCGACCTCGCCGCGCAGGTCGGCGCGCCATTGCTTCATGCCGATCGTGACGGGGCCTTCGCCATGGTCATGGCCGCCTTCTTCCTCTTCGCCGTCCTCGTCATGATGCTCGGTTCCGGGACGCGCGGGGACGCCATAATTGGTGTCGAAATAGCCGACCGAAATGCCGAGCTGACCGCCGTCGTTGATCAGCGAGATGCCGCCGCCCGCGGTCCAGGTCTCGCTCTGGGTGTTGTCGATCTTGCCGCGCTTGCCCGCCTGCTCGGTCAGTTCGGCCGCTTCGTCGAGATGGCCTTCTTCGACTTCATGCTCGGCAAGGTGGAGCAGGTCGTCGCGAATGCCGGGGGCAAAGACATAGCCGCCCGAGCGCACGTCGCCTGTCTTGCGCCAGCTGCCGTCAAGATGTGCAACGATCTGGGGACTTAGCGCCACGTCGATCGAGCTGCCGATGTTCCGGTCGTTCGCTGCGGTAGCATAGCCGCCGATCGCGTCGATATGGACATGGTCGGCGGGGACTTTCCTCGGAATCCGGCGGTCGAACAGGTTGACCGCGCCGCCGATCGCCTGGCTGCCGAACAGCAGCACCGCTGGGCCGCGCAGGATTTCGACGCGCTCAACGGTCAGCGGGTCGATCGTCACCGCGTGGTCGGCCGACGTGTTCGACGCGTCGATCGATCCGATGCCGTCGGTCAGGACCTTGACGCGCTCGCCCGAAAAGCCGCGCAGGACGGGGCGCGACGCGCCTGGCGAAAAGCTCGTCGCCGACACGCCCGGTTGCCGCGTCAGCGTGTCGCCGATCTGGCCGCGAATGTCGCGTGCCAGCTCGTCGCCCTCGAGCACCGACACATTGCCGAGGATATCGAGGCTGCGGACATAGGGCGCGGTGACCACGATCGGCTCGCCGGTATGCACATCGTCATCGCTGCCGGCATTGGCGCGGTCCTGCGCAAAGGCGGGGGCGGCGAGGAAAAGGGCAAAGGTAAAACCGGCGGAACAAAGCAAACGCATGAGGGGAGAGTCCTGTAATTTTGGCGATCAGATGGCGCGTCAGTAATGATATACTGTCACAATGACAACCCCCGACGCGCGCAAACCCTGTCGTTCGTCGGGCCTCGGCGCCCGTTGGTCGACAAGGCCGATCATCGGCGGGGCAAGCGAAGCTGTCTTGCGGGGCCGCGGGCGCCGCCCTAGATCATGGGCATGACTATTGCTGCAAACAGCCTCGACCTGATCGGCAACACTCCGCTGGTGCTGCTCAAGGGGCCGAGCGAAGCGACCGGCTGCGAAATCTGGGGCAAGTGCGAATATGCGAACCCCGGCGGCTCGGTGAAGGACCGCGCCGCGCTTTATATCGTCCGCGATGCCGAGGCGAACGGCAGCCTGCGCCCTGGCGGCACGATCGTCGAGGGGACGGCGGGCAACACGGGCATCGGGCTTGCCCTCGTCGCCAATGCCTTGGGGTACAAGACGATCATCGTCATGCCCGACAATCAGAGCGCCGAGAAAATGGCGACGATCCGCGCATTGGGCGCCGAGCTGGTGCTCGTTCCCCCCGCGCCCTTTGCCAACCCCGGCCATTTCGTCCACACTTCGCGCCGCATCGCCGAGGAAACCGACAATGCGATCTGGGCCAACCAGTTCGACAATATCGCGAACCGCAAGGCGCATATTTTCGGCACGGCCGAGGAAATCTGGGAACAGATGGACGGCCGCATCGACGGCTTCACCTGCGCCGCGGGCACCGGCGGCACGATCGCGGGGACCGGGCTCGGGCTCAAGGCGCATAATTCGGACATCGTCATCGCGCTCACCGATCCGCACGGCGCGGGACTCTATAATTATTACCAATGCGGCGAACTGAAGCCCGAGGGGTCGAGCGTCGCCGAAGGTATCGGGCAGAACCGCATCACCGCCAACCTCGAAGGCGCGCCGATCGATACGCAGTTCCGGATCTCGGACGCCGAAGGGCTCGCGGTGGTCCGCCGCCTGCTGGGCGAAGAGGGGCTGTGCCTCGGCCTCTCGTCGGGGATCAATGTCGCCGGCGCTATGGCGCTCGCGCGGCAACTGGGCCCCGGCAAACGCATCGCAACCATCCTCTGCGACAGCGGGTTTCGCTATCTCTCGACGCTCTACAACCCCGAATGGCTGGCGAGCAAGGGACTGGAGGCGGCAGCATGAGCGTTCGGATCGACACCCCCTCGGCACCCAAGTCGCAAGCCGCGCCGCCAGCGCCGACGGCGCCCGTCAACGACACGATGCGGCGGCTGCAGATCGGCATCGCCGGGGTGCTCACGGTGCTGCTGCTCGTCGGCATGGCGGGGCTGATCGGCGAGCGCGCGCGCGAACGGGCGGAAGCCGAGGCTCCGACAACCGCCGAGGTGAAGATGCCCGGCGAAGAACCTGCGGTCGGCGCGCCCCTCGAAGAACTTGGCGTCCAGCCGGTCTCGCCCTCGTCGTCGAAGGATGAAAATGCGGCGACCTCGGTCAAGATCCCGCAGGCGGTGGCGCCGGCGGCGACCGTTCCCGATCTCGAACCCGACCCTGAACTCCAGCGCGCGCGCCAGTCGAAACAGTGATCGTGGTATCGCGCGGACCGCTGCTGCGCGCTTTCATCATCTCCATTGCAACTGTTGCTCTGGCGTGGGTCGCGGGCGGGCAGGCGCTGCTCGGGCGCATCGATCCCGCGCTCGCCGTCCCCTTGCTTGTGCCCTCGATGCTGCTTCTCGCCTGGTGGCAGCGCCGCGCACCCACCGCGGCGCGGCGGCGCACTTGGCTCGTGACGCTGGCGTTTCTGGTCACGGCGCAGGCGTTGCTCGGGCTGGTGCTCGCGGGCTCGGCCGGCTGGCCGCAACTGCCGCTGGTCGTCGTCGCGGCGGGCGTTGCCGCGGCGCTTGCCGATCTTGTCGTTCAGTGGCGCCCGCGCTTGGCCGTCCTGCCATGGCTCGGCGCGCTCGCGCTCGCCGTCGGCTGGTTCGCGACGGGGCATGCGCTGCTTGCCGTCCTCTATCGCCCCGCCCCCGCAGGGCCGGGTGCGCCCGCCGCCACGATGCTCACCGGCCTGCCGCTGCGCTGGTCGGGCGGCGGCGACATCGCGGCGATGATCGCCGAGGGGGCGAATGACGATCCCGCACTCGCGCGGCTGGCGGCGGCCGGCCCGGTGTCGCTCGTCGACAGCCTCGCCGACCATGTCCCGCCGCCCGGCGGGGCGCTGCTGCTCGCGCATCCGCGCGCGGTCGCGCCGCAGGAGCTGGTCGCGATCGACGCCTTCGTGCGCGGGGGCGGCCGCGCGGTCGTTCTCGCCGACGCGCTGTCGGGCTGGCCTCCGCGCCACCCGCTCGGCGATCCGCGCAACCCGACGGTGACGAGCCTGCTCACCCCGCTGCTCGATCATTGGGGCGTGGTGCTCGCCGCCGCATCCGCCGCCGAGGGTGCGGCACTTCCGGCCGATGTCGATGGCGCGCGGCTGCGGCTGTTCAGCGCCGGCCGCTTCGATCGCCTTCCTTCGCAATGTCAGGCTTTCGCCGACCGGCGCGTTGCCCGCTGCCCGATAGGCGAGGGCGAGGCCTGGCTCGTCGGCGACGCCGACCTCCTCTTCGCGCCGCTCTGGCGGCCGCTCGTGCCCGGCGCCGACCATCTGCGGCAGGCCGACACGATGGAATGGCTTTCGGCGCGCCTCTGGCCCGGCGCGGGCAGTAGCGTGCTCCGCCCGCTCTGGATTCGCGCCCACGCCGGCTGAGTCGGCGTTTTCGCCCCAATTCACCCCGATCGAAGCTCCCCGACGGTGCCTCCGCTGCGCCGCGCGACCGCCATTTACCCAATTTCGAGTGCTTTTTGCGGTAAATAGGGGCTAGATTCCCTATTTCACCCTAAAATACCCCTTTTCACCCCGATCTATAGTTGATACTCAAGCAAGTGGAGAGGGGCATTCTCCGCCCGGGCCGAACCAGCTGGAATCACGCGATTCCGGGGCCGGGAAAGTTTTGCCCGGTGGCGCGGATACGGGGGGCAGAGCGATGGCGATTGTGACGCCCGGCCAATATGCGGGCACCAATTTCGCCGCGATCGATGGCAAGGGGCGCATCGCCGTCCCCTCTCAGTTCCGCAACAATGTGCCCCTCAATGCGGACGGCCAGCGCGTGCTCTGGGTCGGTTTCCACGAAAAACTGCCCTGCCTTGTCGCCTATGGTCAGGATCAGTACGACCGGCTGAACGGCGAGATCGAGCGCGACCGCGAAACCGCGCGGCTCCGCAACCTCGATTTCGATGAGGATAGCGAGTTCAAGAAGCGCTTCAGCTATACCGAGCCCTACACGCTCGACGACAGCGGTCGTTTCCTTCCCAGCTTCATCCACCGCGACCGCGTCGGCGATGCCGGCGCGACGGCTTTTGTGGGCTCGGGCCGCCGCCTCGAAATCTGGTGGCTGCCGACCTTGGCCGAATGCGTCGATGCCGATCCCGTGCTCCAGCGCCTTGCCGCCTCGTGGGATCAGGCGAAAGGGAAGGGGCGCAAGTGACTGACCTCCCCCCCAGACTCCCAAGGGATCCCCGCCACGATCCGGTCCTCCGCGACGAAGTCATCGCCGCGCTCGCCATCGCCCCGGGTGAGCGCCATGTCGATGCGACCTTCGGCGCCGGCGGCTACACGCGTGCGATGCTCGCCGCGGGCGCCGAGGTCGTCGCCTGCGACCGCGACCCCGACGCGATCGCCGAAGGGCAGGCGCTCGTCGCCGAAGCCGGCGGCAAGCTGACGCTGGTCCACGGCCGCTTCGGCGAGATCGACCGGCTGCTCGCCGAGCGCGGAATCGACGCGGTCGACGGCATCACCTTCGACATCGGCGTCTCCTCGATGCAGCTCGACCGTGACGAACGCGGCTTTTCCTTTCAAAAGGACGGCCCGCTCGACATGCGCATGGCGCAGGAGGGCGAAAGCGCCGCCGACTGGCTCAATCGCGCCGACGAGGCCGAGATCGCCGACGTGCTCTTTCACTATGGCGACGAGCGCCAGTCGCGCCGCGTCGCGCGCGCGATCGTCGCCGCGCGCCCGCTGACGCGCACCGCCGAGCTTGCGAGCGTGATCCGCAAGGCGCTGCGCCATCCGCCCGGCGCGCCCAAGGATCCCTCGACCAAAAGCTTTCAGGCGATCCGCATCCACATCAACAGCGAACTCGACGAACTGGTCGCGGGTCTTTCCGCCGCCGAGCGGCTGCTGCGTCCCGGCGGCCGGCTCGCCGTCGTCAGCTTTCACAGCACCGAGGACCGGATCGTGAAGAATTTCCTGCGCGAACGCAGCGGTGGCGATGCCGCGGGTTCGCGTCACCGGCCCGCGCCGATCCCTCTGGCGCGGGCCGCAACTTTCGAGACCCCGGCGCGCAAGGTGCGCCCGGGCAAGGCAGAGGAAGCGCGCAATCCGCGCGCGCGCTCGGCGACGCTGCGCAGCGCAGTCCGCACCGCGGCGCCCGCCTGGCCAGGAAATTCAGGGCCGGATAGTTCGATGAAGGAGGCGATGTCATGCTGATGGCGGCCCGCAAGCTCCAGGGAATCGGCCTGGTCCTGCTCGTGCTCATCTTCGCGATGATGCTCTATCCCGTGTCGCTCAAGGTCGCGGCGACGCGCAGCGAACTGACGCGCATCGAGCGCGACATTATCCGGACGCGCGACAATATCCGCTACCTCGAATCCGAACTCGCGGTGCGCGCCTCGATGCGCCAGCTCGAACAGTGGAACGCCGATGCTTTCGGCTATTCGGCGCCCGACGCGACGCAATATCTGGAAAACGAGCGCCAGCTTGCCTCGCTCGACCGCCTTCCGCGCGCGCGCGGCGCGGGCGAGGTGGCGCCGGTGCTGATGGCGATGGTCTCGCCGGTCGCGGTGGCGGCCGCGCCGACGGAAAGCCCGGTTGCAAACAAGCCCGCGGCGGCAAAGCCTGCGGCGCCCAAGCCCGTCGCCGCGAAGCCCGTCATGCTGGCGCAGGCCGATACCGGCGTGCGCAGCGACGTGGCGCCGCGCATGGCGCCGACGCGCCGGCGCGAGCAGCTCAAGATGATCGAGGACCAGTTGCTCGCCGAATCGACGCTCGCCGATTTGAAGCGCGCGGCCGCCATCGAAGCGGCGGGAGGCAAGCCCGGCCGATGAACACGCTCGTCGTCCGTCCGACGCGGGTCCGAACCGCCGGGGTGCGGCAGCAGATATTGCTGACCGCGCAACAGCGTTTGATGATCCTGATGCTGCTGTTCATGGCGGCATTTTTCGTCGTGTCGGTGCGCCTTCTCTATTTCGCGCTGTTCGACACCTCGTCGGGCCGGTCGTCGGCGGCGGCGTTCGTCCCGGCACGCGCCGACATCGTCGACCGCAACGGCGTGCCGCTCGCGCGCACGATCGACGGCTATTCGATCCGCGTCGTG
Source organism: Sphingopyxis sp. SE2 (assembly GCF_032227185.1). Taxonomy (NCBI): domain Bacteria; kingdom Pseudomonadati; phylum Pseudomonadota; class Alphaproteobacteria; order Sphingomonadales; family Sphingopyxidaceae; genus Sphingopyxis; species Sphingopyxis sp. SE2. Next base: position 371,079 of record NZ_JAPMXW010000001.1, read on the forward strand.
CCGTCGAAACTGCTCAACGACCGGCACTATCTGGCGGCCGAGCTTCACAAGATCTTCCCCGACATGTCGCGCCAGGACTTGCTGGCAAAGCTGACCGGGCCGCGCCCGACCTATATTCGCCGCCGCGCGCTGCCCGATCAGGTCGCGGCTGTGAATGCGATCGGCGATGTCGGTTTCGACTTCCCGCGCGAAAAGGAACGCCTCTATCCGCAGCTCACGCTCGCGGCGCATGTGCTCGGCTTCATCAACGCCGACGGCCATGGCGTGACGGGAGTCGAGGGGGCGTTCGACCAGCGGCTGATCGACGAGGCGACGCGCGGCCAGCCGCTCGCGCTGTCGATCGACGCGCGCGTGCAGGGTGTGCTCGAAAGCGAGCTGAGTTCGGCGGTCACCAACCTCGAGGCGATCGGCGGCGCGGGCATCATCCTCGACGTCCACACCGGCGAAGTCGCCGCGATGACCTCGCTCCCGACCTATAATCCGAACAAGCTGACGGGCAGCGATCCGACGACGCGGCGCAACGCCGTCACCTATAATCTCTACGAGCTTGGTTCGACCTTCAAGCCGCTGTCGATCGGCGCCGCGATCGATGCGGGCACGGTGACCAGCATGGCGCGCCGCTATGATGCGACGGCGCCGCTCCCGATCGCGGGCTTCCGTATCCGCGACAGCCATCCCGGCCGCTGGTACAATGTGCCCGAGACGCTGATTGAAAGCTCCAACATCGCGACCGCGCGTATCGCCGACGAGCTGGGGCGCGAAAAGCTGGAAGCGTTGTTCCGCAGCGTCGATTTCGACAAGCGCCCCGAAATCGAACTCAAGGAACGCGCCTTTCCGCTCTGGCCCAAAAACTGGGGCCGGGTGACGACGATGACGACCAGCTATGGTCACGGCATCGCGGTGACGCCGCTGCATCTCGCGAGCGCCTATGCCGCGCTCGTCAACGGCGGCCTCTATCGCCCGGCGACGATGCTCAAGCTCGGCGACAAGCCGCCGCCGCAGGGGCGCCGCGTGTTCAAGGCGTCGACCAGCGCGCGGATGCGCCAGCTGTTGCGGCTGATCGTTTCGGACGGTACCGGCAAACAGGCCGACGCGCCCGGCTTCCGCGTCGGCGGCAAGACCGGGTCGGCCGAAAAGCCGGGCGCGGGCGGGTATCGCCGCCATTCGCTCGTCTCGACCTTCGCCGCAGCCTTCCCGATGGACAATCCGCGCTATATCGTGCTCGTGATGATCGACGAGCCCAAAGGCAATGCCTATAGCTCGGGCCAGCGCACCGCGGGCTGGACCGCGGCGCCGGTCGTGCGCAAGGTCGTGACGCGCGCGGGGCCGATGCTCGGCGTCTTCCCCGACGAAAGCCGCGATGTCGACGTCTCCGAACTCACCCCGCTGCTACGGAGAGAGGAGGAAACGCACTGATGCGTCTCGCCGCGCTGCTCGACGATCAGGCGCTGGAGGGAAGCGATCCCGTCGTGACGGGGCTCGCGATCGATCATCGCAAGGTCGCGCCGGGCACGATCTTCGGCGCTTTCGTCGGCGAAAAATTCAACGGCGAGGATTTCATTCCCGCCGCGGTCGACGCGGGCGCGGTCGCGATCGTCGCGCGGCCCGAAGCGCGGGTCGAGGGCGCGGTGCACGTCGCCGACGCCAATCCGCGCCGCGCCTTCGCGCATATCGCCGCGCGCTTCTTCCACCGCTTTCCGGCGACCTCGGTCGCGGTGACGGGGACGAACGGCAAGACCTCGACTGTCGAGATGACGCGCCAGCTTTGGCGGATGGCGGGGTTCAACGCCGCGTCGATCGGTACGCTCGGTATCACGACGTCGATGGACAGCGCCTCGACCGGGCTCACGACGCCCGACATCGTCACTTTCCTCTCGAACATGTCGGGCCTCGCCGCCGAGGGTGTGACGCATGCGGCGTTTGAGGCGTCGAGCCACGGCCTCGACCAGTATCGCACCGAAGGCCTGCCGGTGAAGGCGGCCGCCTTCACCAATTTGAGCCACGACCATCTCGATTATCATGGCACGATGGAGGCCTATCTTCAGGCCAAGCTCCGCCTCTTCACCGAAGTGGTCGAGCCGGGCGGCGCGGCGGTGGTCTGGGCCGACGATGACTATTCACGCGCCGTGATCGACGCCGTGCAGGCGCGCGGCGCCCGCCTGCTGACTGTCGGCACGAAGGGCGAGGCGCTCCGCCTCGTCTCGCGCGCGCCGACCCAGCTCGGCCAGTCGCTGATGATCGCGGCGGGCGACGCTACGCACAAGGTCGATCTGCCGCTGATCGGCGCCTATCAGGTCGCGAATGCGTTGGTATCGGCAGGACTCGTCATTGCCACCGGCGGCGACATCGGCCAGACGCTCACCAACCTCGCGCGGCTCCAGCCGGTGCGCGGGCGGCTCGAACGCGCCGCCATCACCCGCGCGGGCGCGCCGGTCTATGTCGACTATGCGCACACCCCCGACGCGATCGAAGCGGCGCTCGACGCGCTGCGCCCGCATGCGAGCGGCCGGCTGATACTCGTCTTCGGCGCGGGCGGCGACCGCGACCAGGCGAAGCGCCCCGAAATGGGCAAGGTCGCTGCGGCCAAGGCTGACGCGCTTATCATCACCGACGACAATCCGCGCGGCGAGGAGCCCGCGGTCATTCGCGACGCGATCGCTGCCGCCGCACCGACGGCGCAGGTGATCGGCGACCGCCGCGCCGCGATCGCCGCCGCGATCGCTGAAGCGCAGGCCGACGACATCATCTGCATCGCGGGCAAGGGACACGAACAGGGCCAGATCGTCGGGCGCGGCGACGCGATGCGCGTCATCCCCTTCGACGATGTGACCGTCGCGCGCGAGGAGGCGGCATGAACCCGCTCTGGACCGCGCGCGCTATCGCATCGGCAACAGGCGGCACCGCCAGCGCCGACTTCACCGTCCAGGGCGTCGCCTTCGACTCGCGCGAGGTGACGAAGGGCGATCTCTTCATCGCGATGAAGGGCGAGAGCGCCGACGGGCATGCTTTCATCGACAAGGCGATCGCGGCGGGCGCGGCAGGCATAATCTGCGAAAGTGCGATCGACCATCCGCATGTCCGCGTCGCCGACAGCGCCGCCGCGCTGAACGCGCTCGGCATCGCGTCGCGTGCGCGCAGTCATGGCCGCATCATCGGCGTCACCGGATCGGCGGGCAAGACGGGGACGAAGGAGGCGCTGTTCGCCGCGCTCGACCGCTTCCGTCCGGGCAGGGCGCATCGCTCGGTCAAAAGCTACAACAATCATGTCGGCGTGCCGCTCAGCCTCGCGCGTATGCCGAGCTCGGCCGATTACGGCATCTTCGAAATGGGCATGAACCATGCGGGCGAGCTTGCCGCGCTGACGCGGATGGTGCGCCCGCACGTCGCCATCGTCACCACTATCGCCCCCGCCCACATGGAGTATTTCGGCAGCGAGGAAGCGATCGCCGATGCGAAGGGCGAGATTTTCGAGGGGCTCGAACCCGGGGGCACCGCGATCGTCCCGTTCGACAGCCCGCATTATGCGCGCCTCCGTGCCAAGGCCGAACAACACGCCGGGCAAATCGTCAGCTTCGGGCTGAACGAGGGCGCCGACGTCCGCGCGGTCGACTGGCTGCCCGACGGGCAGGGCGGCTCGCTCGTCACCGCCGAGGTGCAGGACTCGCTGCTCTGCTTCACCATCGCGCAGGCCGGGGCGCACTGGGTCGCCAACTCGCTCGCGGTGCTCGCCGCGGTGAAAGCGGTCGGCGGCGACTTGCCCGCGGCGGGTCTCGCCTTCGCCGAAATGGGAGGCCTCACAGGGCGCGGTGCGCGTCACCGGGTCGAGGTGCCTGGCGGCGACATCCTCGTCATCGACGAAAGCTATAACGCCAACCCGGCCTCGATGGCCGCGACGATCGGCCAGCTCGGGACCGAATCCGCAGCGCGCAAGGTCGCGATTCTCGGCGCGATGAAGGAGCTCGGACCGGACGGCGAGGCCTATCACGCCGCGCTCGCGGCTCCGCTCGTCGCGGCCGGAGTGCAATTCGCCCTGCTTGTCGGCGAAGAGATGGCGCCGCTCGCCAAAGCACTTGAGGGCCGCATCGATTTCGAGCATGTGCCCGCCCACTCGGCCGCGGTAGGGCGGCTCGGTGACCTGATCCGCGCCGGCGACGCCGTGCTGGTCAAGGGGTCGAACAGCGTCGGCCTGTCGCATGTCGTGACGGCGCTGACCAACGGGGATTATTGATGTTATATTGGCTGGCGGAATGGCTTGGCTTTCCGGGGGCTCTCAACCTCATCCGCTACCTGAGCTTCCGCTCGGGCGCCGCGGTCGCGACCGCGATGATCCTCGGGCTGTGGATCGGGCCGCGCTTCATCCTGATGTTGCGGATGCGGCAGGGGAAGGGGCAGCCGATCCGCGACGACGGCCCGCAGAGCCACCTCGCCAAAAAGGGCACGCCGACGATGGGCGGGCTGATGATCCTCATTTCGCTGATGATCTCGGCGCTCCTCTGGATGGACCTCTCCAACCGTTTCGTCTGGGCGTGCCTGTTCGTAACCGCGGGTTTCGCGGTCGTCGGTTTTCTCGACGATTTCGACAAGGTGACCAAGGCCAGCCACCGCGGCATTCCCGGCCGCGTGCGCCTGCTCATCGAATTCCTCATCGCGGGGGTTGCGGTGCTGCTGATCGTCTCGCGCACCGGCACCGACCTCTACCTGCCTTTTTTCAACGACGTCTATGTCCCGCTCGGCCCGCTCTACTATGTCTTCGCGATGGTGCTGATCGTCGGCTTCGGCAACGCGGTGAACCTGACCGACGGGCTTGACGGACTCGCGACCTTCCCGGTGATCATCGCCAGCCTGACCTTCCTCGTCATCGTCTATCTCTCGGGCAACGCGAAGTTCGCGGGCTATCTCGGCATCCCGCACGTCCCCGGCGCGGGCGAGCTCGCGGTGTTCGCCGCCGCGATCATCGGCGCCTGCCTCGCATTCCTGTGGTTCAACGCGCCCCCCGCCGCCGTCTTCATGGGCGACACGGGCAGCCTTGCATTGGGCGGCGCGCTCGCGACGATCGCGGTGACCGCGCAGCACGAACTGGTGCTCGTCCTCGTCGGCGGGCTGTTCGTGGTCGAGGCGCTATCGGTGATCATCCAGGTCTTCTGGTACAAGCGTACCGGCAAGCGCGTCTTTCGCATGGCGCCGATCCACCATCATTTCGAGCAATTGGGCTGGCCCGAATCGACCGTCGTCATCCGCTTCTGGATCGTCTCGATCGTCCTCGCTCTGGCAGGGCTCGCGACCTTGAAACTCCGGTGATCACCTCGCGCGCCTTCGCCGGCCGCCGCTACGCGGTGCTGGGACTGGCGCGCTCGGGGCTCGCGACGGTCGAGGCGCTCGTCGCCAGCGGCGCGGGCGTCACCGCGTGGGACGAGCGCGAGGACGCGCGCGACGACGCGATGGCGCTCGGCGCCGACATCGGCGACCCGCTAGAGATCGACCTCGTCGGCTTCGCGGGCGTCGTCGTGTCGCCCGGCGTGCCATTGAACCGCCACCCCATCGCCGCGCACGCCAAGGAAGCCCATGTACCCGTCATCGGCGATATCGAACTCTTCGCAGAGGCGCAGGGCGACCTCCCGCCGCACAAGCTCGTCGGCATCACCGGCACCAACGGCAAGTCGACCGTCACCGCGCTCGTCGCCCACATGCTCGAAAGCGCAGGGATCCCGACGCTGATGGGCGGCAATATCGGTCTGCCGATCCTCAGCCGCGAGCCGCTCGCCCCCAATGAAAACGGCGTCGGCGTTTACGTTCTCGAACTGTCGAGCTACCAGATCGACCTTGCGCACAGCCTCGCGTGCGATGTCGCGGTGCTGACCAATCTCAGCCCCGATCACCTCGACCGCTACGACGGTTTCGCGGGCTATACGGCATCGAAGGCGCGGCTCTTTTCGCTCCAGCACCGCGATCAGGTCGCGATCGTCGCGGTCGACGACGATCCGTCGAAGATGATCGCGGGGCGCATCAACCATCGTCTCCACCGCGTCTCGGGCAGGGATATCGACCCCGCCGACCAGGCGCGCTGGCCCGCATTGCAGGGCCCGCACAACGCCCAGAACGCCGTCTGCGCGATCGCGGTATGCCGCGTGCTGGGGCTGAACGACGAGCAGATCGAACGCGGCCTCGCGACCTACACGTCGCTGCCGCATCGCATGGAATTGGTCGGCGAAGCCGATGGTGTCCGCTGGTTCAACGACAGCAAGGCCACCAACGCGGCTTCCGCTGCACCGGCGCTGGCGGCATTCCCGCCGGCGCCGGACCAGCGTTTGCACTGGATCGCCGGCGGACAGGCAAAGGGCGACGGGCTCGCCGCGTGCCGTCCGTGGTTCGGGCACGTCAAACGCGCCTATCTGATCGGCGAGGCGATGGAGCCGTTCGCCGCCGAGATCGGCGGCGCGGTTCCGGTCGAGCGGTCGGGCGACCTGGCGACGGCGGTCAAGCAGGCGGCGGCGGCGGCAGAGCCCGGCGACATCGTCCTGCTGTCGCCCGCCTGCGCCTCGTTCGACCAGTTCAGGGATTATGAACAGCGCGGCGATGCGTTCCGCGCCGCCGTACGGGCGCTCGGGGCATGAGCGGGGGGGACAATATGGATGCGACCGAACGCCCGGTGATCGCCACGACGCGCACGACCAAACGCCGGGGCCCGCGCCTCAGCCGCGCCGACCGCACGCCGCTCGGCCTCTGGTTCTGGGAAATCGACCGCGTGCTGCTGCTGCTCGTCTCGATCCTCGTCGCGGTCGGGCTCGTCGCGGTCGCGGCGGCATCGCCTGTCGCGGCGCAGAAACTCTCGACTTCGACCGCGGCGCTCGACCCGCTCTACTATTTCTATCGCCAGCTGATGTGGGTAATCGTCGGCGTGCCCGTGATGCTCATGGTCTCGATGCTGCCCAAGCCGCAGGCGCGGCGCTTCGCCATTTACGGCACCGTCGCCTTTCTCTTCCTGCTCTTTCTCGTGCCGCTCGTCGGCACCTCGGTCAACGGTGCGCAGCGCTGGCTCGGAAGCGGGATGTTCCGGCTCCAGCCGTCCGAATTTCTGAAGCCCTTTTTCGCGGTGTCGCTCGCGTGGGTGCTGTCGCTGCGCCTCCACGACCAGAGCCTGCCCGTCGTCCCGCTCGCCGCGGCGCTCACCGGGGTCATCGCGCTACTGCTGATGGGGCAGCCCGACCTTGGGCAGACGGTGATCTTCGCCGCGACCTGGTTCGTGCTCGTGCTCGTCGCCGGCCTTTCGATGCGGATCATGGGGATGCTCGCGGGCACCGGCGTCGCCGGCCTCATCCTTGCCTATTTCTTCTATCCCGTGGCGCAGCAGCGCATCAACATCTGGCTGTTCGACAAGGGCGACAGCTTTCAGGTCGACAAGGCGCATGCGACGCTGACCGCCGGCGGCCTCATCGGTACCGGCCCCGGCGCCGGGCTCGCCAAGTTCCAGCTGCCCGAAGCGCACACCGACTACATCTTCTCGGTGATCGGCGAGGAGTTCGGGATGATCGCCTGCATCGCGATCGCCGCGCTTTATCTCGCGATCATCGTCCGCGTGCTCGTTCGCCTGCTCGACGAGGAGGACAGCTTCCTGATCCTCGCGGTCGCGGGGCTGATCGCGCAGTTCGGCGGACAGGCAGTGATCAACATGGGGGTGAACACGCAGATATTCCCGTCAAAGGGGATGACGCTGCCTTTCATCTCCTACGGCGGCTCGTCTTTCATCGCTTTGTCGATCGGCATGGGTTTGCTCTTGTCGCTGACCCGGCGAAACCCCTATGCGGCACGGGTGTCGATGACCCGAAACTGGAACAAGAAATGAGCGCCCAAAAATGACCGCGACGCGCCACTTCCTTCTCGCCGCCGGCGGGACGGGAGGCCATATGCTGCCCGCCTACGCCCTCGCCGGCGAACTGATCGCGCGCGGCCACCGCGTCGCGCTGGTCAGCGACGACCGCGGGCTGAAGATCCCCGGCGCGCCCGCCGAGATGGAAACGCATGTGCTTCCCGCCGGCCGCGTCCACGGCGGCCCCGTCGGCTGGCTCAAGGCGGCGCTCGCGATCCGCAAGGGGCGCCGCTTGGCGATCGACCTGATCCGCGAGTTCGACCCTGCGGTCGTCGTCGGCTTCGGCGGCTATCCCTCGCTTCCCAGTCTGCTCGCGGCGGGTTCGACGAAGCGGCCGCGCGTGCTGCACGAGCAGAATGCCGTGCTCGGCCGCGTCAATCGCATGATGGCGCCGCGCGTCGACGCGGTGGCGGTCGCCTATCATAATATCCAGCGCTATCCCGCGGGGCACGAGCTCAAGAAACATATCACCGGCAATCCGGTGCGCGACGAGATCGTCGCGATCCGCGACGACGGTTTCCCGCCTTTGCCCGAGGACGGCATCTTCCGCCTGCTCGTCGTCGGGGGCAGCCTCGGCGCGACGGTGCTCAGCGAGGTCGTGCCCGCCGCGATCGCGATGCTGCCGCGCGCGCTGCTCGACCGGTTGCAGGTCGTGCAGCAATGCCGCGAGGATGATCTGGAAGCGGTGCGCGCCAAATATGCCGAACTCGGCGTCGCCGCCGAATGCGCGTCCTACATCAAGGATTTTCCCGATCGGCTGCGCTGGGCGCATATGGTCATCGCGCGCGCCGGGGCGTCGACCGTCGCCGAACTCGCCTGCGCCGGGCGCCCCGCTATCTTCGTCCCCTATCCGAGTGCGATGGACGATCATCAGACTTATAATGTCGTCGACCTGGTCGAAGCGGGCGGGGCGATCGCCTTTCAGCAGCCGGCCTTCACTCCCGCCGAGGTCGCGAAGCATATCCAGCGCATGGCGCTCGAACCCGGCGCGATCGAGGAAGCCGCCGAGCGCGCGGCAAGCTGCGGCCTGCCGAACGCGACGCGCGACCTCGCCGATCTTGTCGAATCGCTCGTCGCGCCGCCGATGATGGACGTGATCCGCGTCGGCGCGCCGTCGCGCAGCGCGGCGGTAGCTGGCGGCGTCGCCGCTACCCGCGCGGGAGACAAATGATGCGCGGCGTCGCGACCGATATCGGCACGATCCATTTCATCGGCATCGGCGGCATCGGCATGTCGGGCATCGCCGAGGTGATGCACAATCTCGGCTATCGGGTGCAGGGCAGCGACATCGCCGAATCCTATGTCGTCGAGGGCCTGCGCAAACGCGGCATCAAGGTCGCGATCGGCCATGAGGCCTCGAACGTCGATGGGGTCGCGGTGGTCGTCACCTCGACCGCGGTCAAGCGCGGCAACCCCGAGGTCGAAGCCGCGCTCGCGAGCCGCATCCCCATCGTCCGCCGCGCCGAGATGCTCGCCGAGCTGATGCGGCTCAAGTCGACCGTCGCCATCGCGGGCACGCATGGCAAGACGACGACGACCAGCCTCGTTGCGGCCTTGCTCGACGCGGGCGGGATCGACCCCACCGTGATCAACGGCGGCATCATCAATAATTATGGCTCGAACGCGCGTCTCGGCGCGTCGGACTGGATGGTGGTCGAGGCCGACGAGAGCGACGGTAGCTTCCTGCGCCTCGACGGGACGATCGCGGTCGTCACCAACATCGATCCCGAACATCTCGACCATTATGGCAGCTTCGACGCGATCAAGGATGCGTTCGTCGAGTTTATCGAGAATGTGCCCTTTTACGGCGCCGCGATGCTGTGCCTCGACCATCCCGAGGTGCAGGCGATCATCCCGCGCATCCGCGACCGCCGCATCATTACCTATGGCTTCTCCGCCCAAGCCGATGTGCGCGGCACCAATGTGACGCCGGGCCCCGACGGCAACCGCTTCGACGTCGTCGTGCGCGACCGCGACGGGAACAGCCGCACGATCGAAGGCATCCACCTGCCGATGTCGGGGCGCCATAATGTGCAGAATTCGCTCGCGGCCATTGCCGTCGCCCTGCACATGGGCGTTTCGGACGACAAGATTGTATCGGGCTTCAACGGCTTTGCCGGGGTCAAGCGGCGCTTCACCAAGGTCGGCGAGATTGCCGCGGGCGAGGGCGTCGTCACCGTCATCGACGATTATGCGCATCATCCCGTCGAGATCCGCGCGGTGCTGTCGGCTGCGCGCGAAGGCGTCGGTGCGGGGCGCGTCGTCGGCGTCGTCCAGCCGCACCGTTTCACGCGCCTTCGCGATCACATGGACGATTTCCAGCAGGCATTCAACGACGCCGATATCGTGCTCGCGCTGCCCGTTTACGCTGCCGGGGAGGCGCCGATTGACGGTGTATCGTCGGATGCGCTGGTCGAGGGCCTCCGCGATCGCGGTCATCGTCAAGCCAATGTCGTCGCTGACGCGGGGGCGTTGGCTTCCGCTATCGCCGCCAGCATCGCCGCAGGCGATCTCGGCGCAGGCGACAAGATCATCTGTCTCGGCGCGGGCGACATTACCAAGATGGCGGCGGGTTTAGCCGCTGCGGTCGAGGCAGCATGAGCGCCGCCGAAACCCTCCCTGCGGTGCGTGGCAAGCTGACGGCAAAAGCGCCGCTGGCGCCGCTGGTCTGGTTCAAGTCGGGCGGCCCCGCCGACTGGCTCTTCGAACCGAAGGACGCCGATGATCTCGCCGATTTCCTCCGCGACCTCGATCCCGCCGTGCCGGTTATGGCGCTCGGGCTCGGCTCGAACCTGATCGTCCGCGACGGCGGCTTTCCCGGCGTCGTCGTCCGGCTCGGCAAGGCGTTCGCGAAGGTCGAAGCCATCGACGCGACGAGCTTGCGCTGCGGTGGCGGCGCGTCGGGGATACTCGTCTCGTCGACCGCGCGCGATGCGGGGATCGCCGGCATGGAATTTCTGCGCTCGATCCCCGGCACGGTTGGCGGCTTCGTGCGGATGAACGGCGGCGCCTATGGCGGCGAGGTCAAGGACATATTGATCGACGCCGACGTCGTGCTGCGCTCGGGCGAGCGCCGGTCGCTGCCGCTCGCCGATTTGGGCTACACCTATCGCCACAGCGAATTGCCCGAAGGTGCGGTGGTGATCGGCGCGACCTTCCGCGGCCGTCCCGGCGAACCCGCTGCGATCCAGGCCGAAATGGACCGCATTTCGGCGAGCCGCGAGGCGTCGCAGCCGCTGCGTTCGAAGACCGGCGGCTCGACCTTCAAGAACCCCGACGGCAACAAGGCATGGCGACTCGTCGACGAGGCCGGCTGCCGCGGCTTCACCGTCGGCGGCGCGCAGGTCAGCGAAAAGCACACCAATTTCCTCATCAACACCGGTGAGGCGACGAGCGCCGACATCGAAGCGCTCGGCGAGGAAGTCCGCCGCCGGGTCAAGGCCAAGAGCGGCATCGAATTGCAATGGGAGATTCAGCGCGTGGGGAAGGCCAAGTGAGCCGGGGTCCGTGGCATGTCGCCGTCCTGATGGGCGGCTGGTCGGCCGAGCGCGAAGTGTCGCTGATGAGCGGCAACGGCGTCGCCGACGCCCTCGAAAGCCGCGGCCACAAGGTCACACGCATCGACATGGACCGCGACGTCGCGCTGCGGCTCGCCGAAGCGAAGCCCGATGTCGTGTTCAACGCGCTCCACGGCGTGCCGGGCGAGGACGGAACGGTGCAGGGCATGCTCGACTTGATGGGCCTCAAATATACCCATAGCGGGCTGGTCACTTCGGTGATCGCGATCGACAAGGAATTGACGAAACAGGCGCTCGTGCCGCATGGTATTCCCATGCCGACGGGGACGATGGTCGACAGCGAAAGCCTCTTTTCCATCGACCCCCTGCCGCGCCCCTATGTGCTGAAACCCGTCAACGAAGGCTCGTCGGTCGGGATTGCAATCGTCAAGGACGACAGCAATTACGGCAACCCGATCGCGCGCGATGCGGTGGGCCCCTGGCAGAAGTTCGACCGCCTGCTCGCCGAACCCTTCATCAAGGGGCGCGAGCTGACTGTTGCCGTACTTGCCGACACGCCGCTCGCGGTCACCGAATTGCGCGTGAAGTCGGGCTTCTACGACTATGACGCCAAATATACTCCGGGCCTCACCGAACACATCTGCCCCGCCGACGTTCCCGCCGACGTCGCGCAGCGGATGAAGGATCTGGCGCTGCAGTCGCATCGCCTGCTCGGCTGCAAGGGCGCGTCGCGCTCGGATTTCCGCTGGGATGACGAGCATGGCCTCGCGGGCATCTTCCTGCTCGAGGTCAACACCCAGCCCGGCATGACGCCGCTCAGCCTCGTGCCCGAACAGGGGCGCGCCGTCGGCATGGATTATGCCGAACTCGTCGAACGCATCGTGGGGGAAGCGCTCATATGAGCAAGACACAGATCAAGCGCGGGAAAGCACCGCCAAGGCGGCCCGCGCGCGCGCCGAAAAAGCGGCGCAAGATCCAGCAGTCGCGCCTCAACGCGATCATCAACGCGCTGCCGGTCAGCCCGCAGCGTCTGCAGCAGGTCGCCAACTGGACGATCGGGCTCAGCCTCTGCGCCGTCGCGGCGATCGCCGCGCACGCGACCGGCGTCACCGCGAAAATCCACGAGGAATATGCGCAGGCGGTCGGCCGCGCGGGCTTTCAGGTCAAAAAGGTCGAGGTCGTCGGCGCCGACCGCATCGACCGGCTCAAACTCTATGACATCGCGCTCGCGCAGAAGGACCGCTCGATGGCCGCGGTCGATCTTGAGGATGTCCGCGCGGACCTCATGAAATATGGCTGGATCAAGGATGCGCGCGTGTCGCGACGCCTGCCCGACACGCTCGTCGTCGACATCGTCGAACGCACCCCGGCGGCGATCTGGCAGCACTCGGGCCGTCTGTCGCTGATCGACGACAAGGGCGTCGTGCTCGAACCCGTCACCGTCGCGACGATGCCCGACCTGCCGCTCGTCATCGGCCCGCGCGCCAACCAGCGGTCGCAGGATCTCGCGCGCCTGCTCGCCGAGGCGAGCAGCCTCAAGGAATTGCTCGCCGGCGCGACCTGGGTCGGCAACCGCCGCTGGGACCTCCGCTTCCGCAGCGGCGAGACGCTGTCGCTGCCCGAAGGCGAGGCCGAAGCGAAAGCCGCGCTCGTCAAATTCGCGCATATGGACGGCGCCAACCGCCTGCTCGGCCGCGGCATCCTCCGCTTCGACATGCGCGACCCCGCGCGCTTCGTGCTTCGCCTGCCGCACGAGGGACAGGTGGCGCCGGCGAAGCTCGACGACATGCGCGCAGCGGTCGATGCCGTCGCGGCCAGCCAGTCGAGCGAGGGCTAGGGGCATGGCGCCGCCGCGCATCGAAAAGATCATCACCGCGCTCGATGTCGGGTCGTGGAAGGTCTGCGCGTTGATCGCGGGGCAGACCGCCGACGGCAAGCTCCACGTCCTCGGCACCGGCCAGCGCGAGAGCCGCGGCGTCCAGCGCGGCTATGTCGCCGACATGGAACAGACCGAGCATGTCGTGCGCGAGGCGATCGAACAGGCCGAGCGCATCGCGGGCCTCAACATCGACGATGTCTGGGTCAGCTTCTCGGCGGGCAGTCTCTTGAGCGACGTCGCGCCGATCGAAAGCGAACTCGGCGGCCACCGGATCGAGCAGGAGGACGTCGACGATCTGCTCGCCGCGGGCCGCGCGGGCATCGATCCCGAGGGCCGCATGATCCTCCACGCCCAGCCCGCGCTCTACACGCTCGACGGGCTCAACGGGGTCAAGAACCCGATCGGCCTTCACGCCGACCGCCTCGGCGTCGATATCCACATCATCATGGCCGACGGCGCGCCGGTACGGAACCTCGAGGCGGCGGTGCGTCAGGCGCATCTCGACGTCAACGCGGTCGTCGCTTCGCCGATCGCCGCGGGGCTCGCCTGTTTGTCGGAGGAGGAGCGCGACCTCGGCGTCGCGCTCGTCGAGCTCGGCGCCGCAGTCACGACCGTTTCGCTCTACGCCGGGGGCATGCTCGTCGAAATGGCGTCGCTGCCCTTCGGTGCGAGCGACATCACCGACGACATCGCCTCGGCCTTCGGCATAAGGCGGAGCCAGGCGCAGCGCTTGCAAAGCTTCTACGGTTCGGCCTCGGCCAGTCCGCGCGACAATAACGAGATTATCGAACTCGAACCCGGCGCGCCTTCGGGCGGCGATTCCCCGCGCATCACGCGCGCGCAGCTCGTCGCGGTGATCCGCCAGCGGCTCGACGCGATGATGGGCGAGATCGGCCGGACCTTGAAGGACCTCCATTTCGTCGGCCCGATCGGGCGCCAGGTCGTGCTCGTCGGCGGCGGCGCCGACCTCAAGGGCATCGCCGACTATACGCAGGCCGCGCTCGGCCGCGCCGCGCGCGTCGGGCGACCGCGCGGCTTGCACGGCCTGCCCGATGCGCATGGCGGTCCCGCTTTCGCGACGCTCGCGGGTCTGGTTCTCTATGCCGCGTCGGACCCCGTCGACCTTCGCGACCTGCCGATGATGGCGCAGGATGTTTACAAGCCGGCGGGGACCTCGATCCTCCACCGGCTGATGGCCGCATTGAAAAGCAGTTTTTAGGTGCTGCAAAGGCGAAAAGGTTAATTTTTTGGGTGATTCCGACGTCACAATAGTGCAATGCGGTAACAGTTATCCGGGCGGCAGGACCACCGCCCGACGGGTCGCAAGGTGCAGGGAAGCGGCATCGGTTCGCCGCTGCAGGGAGATTATTTGATGAGCATCAATATTGGCCCGCCGCAGGTCGACGAGCTGAAGCCGCGCATCGCGGTGATCGGCGTCGGCGGCGCGGGCGGCAATGCCATCGCAAACATGATCGCGGCGCGCGTCGAGGGCGTCGATTTCGTCGTCGCGAACACCGACGCGCAGGCGCTTAACGCCTCGCCGGCCGAACGGCGCATCCAGCTGGGGACGCAGATCACCCAGGGACTGGGCGCGGGTTCGCGGCCCGAGGTCGGCCGCGCGGCGGCCGAGGAAAGCATCACGCAGGTCGAAGAGGCGCTCAACGGCGCGCATATGTGCTTCGTCGCGGCGGGCATGGGCGGCGGCACGGGCACCGGCGCGGCGCCGGTCATCGCGAAAGCGGCGCGCGACCGCGGCATCCTGACCGTCGGCGTCGTGACCAAGCCCTTCATGTTCGAAGGCTCGCGGCGGATGCGCTCGGCCGACGCCGGCATCGCCGAGCTGCAAGAGCATGTCGATACGCTCATCGTCATTCCGAACCAGAATCTCTTCCTCGTCGCCAACCCGAACACGACCTTCAAGGAAGCGTTCACCATGGCCGACGAGGTGCTTCAGCAGGGCGTGCGCGGCATCACCGACCTGATGGTCATGCCCGGCCTCATCAACCTCGACTTCGCCGACGTGCGCAGCGTGATGCGCGAGATGGGCAAGGCGATGATGGGCACCGGCGAAGCCGAAGGCGACGGCCGCGCGCTCGAAGCCGCCCAGAAAGCGATTGCCAACCCGCTGCTCGACGGCGTGTCGATGGCGGGCGCGAAGGGCGTCATCATCTCGATCACCGGCGGCGAGGACATGCGCCTGATGGAAGTCGACGAGGCCGCGAATCATATTCGCGAGCTGGTCGATCCCGACGCCAACATCATCTGGGGCAGCGCGTTCAACGACAGCCTCGACGGCAAGATCCGCGTCTCGGTCGTCGCGACCGGCATCGACGGTACGGGCGAAGCGGCGCAGGCCGCGCCCGCGACGCGCAGCTTCTCCTTCGCTCCCGCGCGCACCGCGGCGCCGGCACCGGTGGCCGAAGAGGTGGTCGAACCCGCGGTGCAGGAAGAACCCGTCGCCGAAGCGCCGGTCCAGCAGGACAACGACCCGGCACCGGGCTTCTCGCTCGGCGATGCCCCCGAACCCGAGGCTCCGGCCGCGGCGGAGGAAGAGCCGATGGAATTGTCGCAGGTCGCCGCGACCTATGACGATACCGCCGACGAACTGGTGCTCGACGCGCCCGAAGCTCCGGCGAGCGATTATCGTTCGGCGCCCGCAGCGGAAGCTCCGGCCGAAGCGCCGGCGCGCTCGGTCGGCGGCGGCACCCTGTTCGAGCGCATGTCGCGGCTCTCGCGCGGGGCATCGACCCCCGACGCCGAAGAGGGCGGCAAGGACGACGGGGTCGATATTCCGCGTTTTCTGGGACGGCAGAACAACCAGTAACGGGGCTATCGAGCGGCCGCCCGCCGGGCACGGCAGGCCGGAAATCGGGATGAGTTGCCCATGCGGCAGGTGAAATGGACGGCGAAGCCGGCGCGCGCGCGCTACCTTGTTCGCGCTCTCGGCGCGCTGTTGCTTGGAACCGCGACGCTCGGCCTGGTGCAGGCGCCCGCACTGGCTCAGGTGACCCCGCCGGACCCCGCGACGAAGGCGGCGATGGAAAAGCGCACGGCCGCGCGTAGCTTGCTGTCGTCGTCGCTCGCCCGCATCGCGGCGAACAGCAGCGACACGGCAGCGCTGCTCGATGCGGGGCGCGCGTCGATCGATCTCGAGGATTATCGCGCCGCGCTCGGTTTCCTCGTCCGTGCCGAACAGGCGCGCCCGCGCGACGGCACGATCAAGGCGGCGCTGGGATCGGCGATGGTCCATATGGAAAATCCGACGCGCGCGCTCGACTATTTCGGCGAGGCGCAGCTGATGGGTGCGCCCGAACGCCTGTTCCTCGCCGACCGCGGCCTCGCGCGCGACCTTCTGGGGCAACAGGATGCGGCGCAGCGCGACTATCAGCTCGCCCTGTCGATCGCGCCCAACGACGAACTGACGCGGCGCTATGCGCTGTCGCTCGGGATCAGCGGCGACGCCGATCGCGGAATCGCCATGCTGACCCCGCAACTGCGCGCGCAGGATCGCGGGGCTTGGCGGCTCCGCGCGATGATCCTCGCGATGAACGGCCGCGACAAGGAAGCGACCGAAATCGTCAATGCGACGATGCCGCCCGCGATGGCGCAAAATATCACCCCCTATCTGCTCCAGATGGACCGGCTCAATCCCGCGCAGCAGGCCGCGGCGGCGCACTTCGGCCGCTTCCCCAGCGGTCAACCCGGCCCGAAACGTGGGCCCGTGCAGGTCGCGGCCGCGACGCCGCCGGCCGGGGCGACGGGCAAACCGGCGGCCAACGACCGGCGGCGGCCCGCTGCGGCGGTGACGCCGACGCCCGCGCCGGTGCCTACCGCGCGCAAACCTGAGCCGGCACCGGCCGTGCGTTCACCCACGCCCACGCCCACGCCGCCGGCCGCCCGGCCGGTCGCCGAGCCGCCCGCTTCGGCGCGGGTGGAGGCCAGCCGCCCCGCTCCGGCGCCCGCGCGCCCCGCGGCGGCGCCCGAACCGGTCGGTGCGGCGGTCGACGCCGGAAAAGGACCGATCGGTCCCGGATTCTCGATCGCCGATATGGGCCGTTCGACCCCGGCCGCATCGCCGTCCGCGCCGGCTGCTTCTCCGGTCGCGACGAGTTCCGCCGCCGCGTCGGCCCCGCTCGCGTCGCTTGCCGAGATCGTCGGATCGATCGAAATCCCGGCCGAAGAGCTGAGTCGGCCGGACAATGCGATCGGCGCCGACACGCTCGCCATGCTGCTCGAAGACAAGCGCAAGGCCGAAGCGGCCGAAGCGGCGAAGCGCGAAAAGGAAGAGGCGGCCGCCAAGGCGAAGGCCGAAGCGGATGCCAAGGCGAAGGAAGAAGCCGCGAAGAAAAAGGCGAACCCCGCGCGCCTCTGGGTCCAGATCGCGACGGGCGCGAACCTCAAGGCGCTCGCCTTCGACTACAACCGCTTCGCCAAGCGCAACGCGGCGCTGTTCAAGGGCAAATCTGGGTCGACCGCCGAATGGGGCCAGACGCGGCGCCTGCTCGTGGGGCCCTTCTCCAACCGCAAGGCGGCGCAGGACTGGCTCGGCGACTATAAAAAGGCCGAAGGCGACGGCTTCCTCTTCGACAGCGAAATCGGCGAAATCGTAGAGCCGCTCAAGTGAGCGGGGCTGAAACGAACATAAATCCTCCCTGTGCCGAAGGCATGGGGAGGGGGACCGCCGCCGCAGGCGGTGGTGGAGGGGCGACGACGCGGCGCCATGGCCCCTCCGTCAGCGCTTCGCGCCGCCACCTCCCCATGCCTGCGGCACAGGGAGGATTTGCTTGATTTCCCATTGCGCCAGCGACCCCGCGCGCAGCCGCGGCCGCCTCCACCCCGAATCCGGCCGCGTCGTGCGCGGCCCACGCGACGATTTTCAGCGCGACCGCGACCGCATCATCCACTCGATCGCCTTCCGCCGCCTGCGCCACAAGACGCAGGTGTTCGTCGCGCCCGACGGCGATCATTACCGCGTCCGCCTGACCCACAGCATCGAGGTCGCGCAGATCGGCCGTGGTATCGCGCGCGCGCTCGGGCTCAACGAGGATTTGACCGAAGCCCTGTGTCTGGCGCACGACATCGGTCATCCGCCCTTCGGTCACGCGGGCGAGGATGCGCTCAAGGCCGCGATGGCGGCGCACGGCGGCTTCGACCACAACGGCCATACGCTGCGCACGCTCGCGCGCCTCGAATGTCCCTATCCGCTGTTCGACGGCATCAACCTGACGTGGGAAACATTGGAAGGGCTCGCCAAGCATAATGGCCCCGTCGCGAACCCCGGCTGGGCGCTCGCCGAAATCGACGGCGAGTTCGGGCTCGATCTCGCCAGCCATGCCAGCCTCGAGGCGCAGGTCGCGGCGATCGCCGACGATATCGCCTATGACAATCACGACATCGACGACGGCCTGCGCGCCGGGCTGCTCGACCTCGACCAGCTGATGGCGCAGCCCTTCGTTGCCGCCAATTACCATGCGGTCGAGGGGCGTTTCCCCGGCGCGCCGCGCGACCGGCTGCTGCGCGAACTCGTCCGCGATCAGATCGGCGTGATGGTCAACGACGTGATCGCCGCAACCGCCGCCAACGTGTCCGATGCCGGCGTCGCGAGCGCCGATGAGGTCCGCGCTGCGGGGCGCACGCTCGGCGGCTTCTCGCCCGAACTCGCCGCCGCGGAACGCGAGCTTAAACGCTTCATGTACGCGAACCTCTATCACCACCCCGAACAGCTCGCCGCCGCCGAGGCCGCAAACCGGGTCGTCGCCGACCTCTTCGCCGCCTATGCCGCCGATCCCGCGTTGATGGGCGCCGACTGGGCGGCGCGGCTCCCCGGCGAAACCTGCGCGACAAACCGGCATATCGGTGATTATATCGCGGGCATGACCGACCGTTTCGCCATCGACCGCTACGCCGACATCTTCGGCCGCGACGCCGTGCCCCCGGCGCTGGCGCATGCCTGAAACTCCCCGTTTCCTCGAGCAAAGACGAGGGGCCCGTTCGAACGGAGCGAGAACTGCGCACCCGCGCTGCCTCGACTTCGCTCGGCATAGCCCCTCGTCTTCGCTCGGGGATACGGATCAGGTTTCATGAATATGTCGTCGATCCTCCTCGTCGGCGCGACCGGCATGGTCGGCCGCGCGGTGATCGCCCATTTCGGACCCGCACCCGTAACCGTCCTCGCGCGCCGCGCGGTCGAGGGGCTCGCACCGCATCACAAGGCGCTGGTCGCGCCATCCGAACGCTGGGGCGACATCATCGCCGCCGAACGGCCCGCCCTGCTCATCTCCTGCCTCGGCACCACGATCCGCCAGGCGGGGTCGCAGGCGGCGTTCCGCGCGGTCGATCACGACCTCGTGCTTGCCGCTGCGCGCGGGGCGAGGACGGGCGGCACGCCGCATATGATCGCGGTCAGCTCGGTCGGCGCCGCGGCGAAGAGCGGCAATTTCTACCTTCGCACCAAGGGCGAGACCGAGGACGACCTCAGCGCGCTCGGCTTCGACCGCCTAGACCTCATCCGCCCCGGCCTGCTCCGCGGCGACCGGCCGGGACCCCAGCGCCTCGCCGAAGGGCTCGCGACGATCGCCGCGCCGCTGACCGATGCGCTGCTCCACGGCGGCTTTCGCCGCTACCGCTCGATTTCGGGCGACAGCGTCGCCGCCGCGATCGTCGCGCTGGCCGGACAAAAGGCTTCGGGCGTGTATATCCACGAAAACGACGCGATCCGCGCGCTCGCCGATTGACTCCGCCGGGGCGCAGCGCCAAGGCTCGCGGCGTCTGTCGGTCCTGACAAGGGATTCGACCGGCCGCGCGGGAGAGCGCGGGGGCAACCCCGCCACCGAAGGAGCAACCGCCCCGGAAACTCTCAGGTGAAGCGGACCGCGCGGGCTGGAACGGACACTCTGGAAAGCGTTCCGGCCGATTCTGCCGGAACCACCGAAGGGGTAACTCCATGAAATCATGGAGGAAAACTCTCAGGTTCCCGTGACAGAGGGGGCATGGCACAGGGCGGCACCCGGCCGCGCCTTGCCGTGTCAACGACGGGAGTGCGATATGCGCGAAGATGAAGAAATTCCGATCGAAACGGCCACCCTGCCGCTCGACGCCTGGCACCGCGCGAAGGGCGGCCGCATGGTCGAATTCGCCGGATACTGGATGCCGATCCAGTATGAAGGCATCATGGCCGAACATCTCTGGACGCGCGAAAATGCCGGCCTGTTCGACGTCAGCCACATGGGACAGCTCTCACTCTCGGGCGACGGCGTCGCCGAAGCGCTCGAAACGCTCGTCCCCGGCGATATTTCGGCGCTGAAACCCGGCCGGATGCGCTACTCGCTGCTGCTCGATGAAGACGGCGGCATTCTCGACGACCTGATGATCACCAACGAGGGCGATCAATATGGCATCGTCGTCAACGGCGCCGTAAAATGGGAAGACATCGGTCACCTGCGCGAGAATCTCCCCGACCACATCACGCTCAACCATAATGAGGATTACGGCCTCTTGGCGCTGCAGGGGCCGAAGGCGGTCGACGCGCTGTCGCGCCTCATTCCTGAAGCTGCGACGCTCGTTTTCATGCAGGCGACCCGCGCGACCTGGCAGGGCCACGCGATCGGCCTCAGCCGCTCGGGCTACACCGGCGAGGATGGCTTCGAGATTTCGTTGCCCAACGAGGCACTTGAAGCCTTTGCCGACGCGCTCTGCGCGATGGAAGAGGTCAAGCCGATCGGCCTCGGCGCACGCGATTCGCTGCGGCTCGAAGCGGGCCTGCCGCTTTACGGGCATGACCTAAGCCCGGAGATCGACCCCGCCGAAGCCGATCTCGGCTTCGCGGTCAGCAAGCGCCGCCGCGAGGAGGAGAATTTCCCCGGCGCCGCGCGCATCCTCGGCCATCTCGAGGACGGCCCGCCCCGCAAGCGCGTCGGCCTGACCGTCGATGGAAAGCTGCCGGTGCGTGAGGGCGCCAAGCTGTTCGACGGCGAGGATGAAATCGGCGTCGTGACCTCGGGCGGTTTTGCGCCCAGCGTCGGCGCGCCGATCGCGATGGGCTTTGTTCCGACGGGCCTGTCCGAGCCGGGCGCCGCGATCGCCGCCGAAGTGCGCGGCAAGCTGGTCCATTGCACCGTCACCGCCATGCCATTCATTCCGCACCGCTATGTGCGCAAACAGGGAGCCTGATCGATGCCGCGTTATTACACCGAAGAACATGAATGGATCGACGTCGACGGCGACGTCGCGACGGTCGGCATCACCGACTTTGCGCAGGGCCAGCTCGGCGACATCGTCTTCGTCGAGGTTCCCGACACCGGCGCCGAACTGACCGCGGGCGGCGACGCCGCGGTGGTCGAATCGGTGAAGGCCGCCAGCGACGTCTATGCTCCCGTCGACGGCACCGTGACCGAAGGCAATGGCCAGCTCGAGGAAGACCCCGCGCTCGTCAATTCGGACCCCGAAGGCGAAGGCTGGTTCTTTCGCATGACGCTGTCCGACAAGGGCCAGCTCGATGGCCTGATGGACGCGAAGGCCTATAAGGCCTTCTGCGACGCCCTGTAACCGATCGCCCCTCCCGCGGGCGGGAGGGGGAGGGATGCGATGACCGACGCCGCGCCAGCCAATTGCCGCCTGATGGTGGCGACGCCGATCTATGACGGCGCGCAGGGCACCTATGTCCGCGCGGCGCTGGGTCTCGCGTTGGCGGCGCAGGCAGAGGGTGTGCCGGTGCGGTTCGAATTCATCCTCCACGAAGCGCAAATCCACCGCGCGCGCAGCCTGCTCGCCGACCTGT
Source organism: Sphingopyxis sp. SE2 (assembly GCF_032227185.1). Classification (NCBI taxonomy): domain Bacteria; kingdom Pseudomonadati; phylum Pseudomonadota; class Alphaproteobacteria; order Sphingomonadales; family Sphingopyxidaceae; genus Sphingopyxis; species Sphingopyxis sp. SE2. Next base: position 393,116 of record NZ_JAPMXW010000001.1, read on the forward strand.
TTGTGCAGAGCGATTGCAGTCATCTGCTGTTCGTCGATGCCGATATCGACTTTGCCGCCGCCGATATTTTTTCGATGATCGAGGCGATGGCGGGACGGCCCGACTGCGCCATTCTCGGGGCCGCGGTGCCGCGCCGCACGGTCAACTGGCCGCAGGTCGCGCGCGCTGCGGAGCGCGGATTGGGAAAGGACAATGCGGCCGATCTTGCCCGATATGCCGGTGATTTCGCATTGAGCTTCCTGCAAGCCGATCAGCGCTTCGCGCTGACCGACCTCGTCGAGCTGTCGCAGCTCGGCACCGGGCTGATGCTGATCCGCCGCGATGTCGTCGAAACGCTTTGCGCGCGGCACCCCGAACTCGCTTTCCGCACCGATGCGCGGGACCGGCAGGGGACGGGGGTGCGTGAGAGCGTCCACGCGCTCTTCCTGCCAGAGATCGATGGCGGCAGCGGCCTGATGCTGTCGGAAGACTATGCCTTCTGCCACCGCGCGCGCGATGCGGGCTTTCGTATCTGGCTCGCCCCTTGGGTGCGCACGACACACAGCGGCCCCGCCGCCTTTCGCGGATCGCTCGCCGATCTCGCGCCGCTTTTTGCTTCTTCTTCCGATACCTGACCGGAGTATTTCATGCGTTATCTCCCTCTCACTCCCGATGACCGCGCGGCGATGCTTGCGGCGGTCGGCGCGTCGTCGATCGACGACCTGTTCGCCGATGTGCCCGCCGAGGCGCGGCTCGATGGTCCGATCGAAGGCCTGCCGATGCACGCGAGCGAACTCGCGGTCGAACGTCATATGGCGGCGCTCGCGCGACAGAATCGCGCCGCGGGCGACGGGCCTTTCTTTCTCGGCGCGGGCGCCTATCGCCACCATGTTCCCGCCAGCGTCGATCATCTGATCCAGCGCGGCGAGTTCCTCACCGCCTACACGCCCTATCAGCCCGAAATCGCACAGGGCACGCTGCAGATGCTGTTCGAATTCCAGTCGCAGGTCGCGCGGCTGCTCGGCACCGATGTTGCCAATGCGTCGATGTACGACGGTTCGACCGCCTGCTGGGAAGCGATCGTCATGGCGCGCCGCATCACGAAGCGCAGCAAGGCGCTGCTTTCGAACGGCCTCCACCCGCATTACCGCAGCGTCGCGCGCACGATGGCGAAATATACCGGCGATGTGCTGGTCGACGGCGACCCCAGCCTCGAAGCAGGAACCGACTGGGCCGCGCTCGCGGATAGCATCGACAAGGAGGTGAGTTGCGTCGTCGTCCAATATCCCGACATCCTCGGCCGCATCGACGACATGACGAAGCTCGCCGAAGCTTGCCAGGCGGCGGGTGCGCTGCTGATCGCGGTTGTCACCGAACCCGTCGCGCTGGGCCTTATCAAGTCGCCGGGCGAAATGGGCGCCGACATCGTCGTGGGCGAAGGGCAGGCGATCGGCGTCGGGCTGCAATTCGGTGGGCCTTATGTCGGCCTGTTCGCCTGCAAATCGAAATATGTCCGCCAGATGCCCGGCCGCCTCTGCGGCGAGACGGTCGATGCGAATGGAAAGCGCGGTTTCGTGCTCACCCTGTCGACCCGCGAACAGCATATCCGTCGCGAGAAAGCGACGAGCAATATCTGCACCAACGCAGGGCTTTGCGCGCTGGCCTTCAGCATTCACTTGACCCTGCTCGGTGAAGCCGGCCTCCGCCAGCTTGCCGCGATCAACCATGGCCGCGCGCAGGCGGCGGCGGCCGAGCTGGCGAAGGTGCCGGGCGTGTCAGTGATGAACGACAGTTTCTTCAACGAATTCACGTTGCGGCTGCCCGCCGACGCGCGCGCGACAGTGCACAAGCTCGCCGAAAAGGGCGTGCTGGGCGGCGTGTCGCTCGGCCGTCTTTATCCCGAAAATGATGGCCTCGCGAATGGGCTGGTGGTCGCGGTGACCGAAACCGTGACCGAGGATGATATCGCGGCCTTTGCCGCGGCGCTGAAGGAGGTGCTCGCATGACCGCGCTCAACCGTGCCGGCTGGCGCCCCGAAATGAACCCCGCGGGCGGCGCCGACGACAATATGACCTTCACCGGAAACCGTGCCTTGATGCTCGAGGAACCGCTGATTTTCGAAATCGGCTCGACCGATACCACCGGCGTCGATTTCGACGAGCCGGCGCCCGCCGCCGACCTCGGTTCGCTGATGCGCAGCGCTCCCATCGGCCTGCCGGGGCTGAGCGAGTCCGAAACGGTGCGCCACTATACGCGCCTGTCGCGGCAGAATTACGCGATCGATCTCGGCCTCTTCCCGCTCGGTAGCTGCACGATGAAGCATAACCCGCGCCTCAATGAAAAGGTCGCGCGGATGCCGGGCTTTGCCGACGTCCACCCGCTTCAGCCGCAGGAAACGGTGCAGGGCGCGTTGGCCGTGATCAACGAACTTGCCGTGTGGCTGATCAAGCTCACCGGCATGTATGGCGTCGCCATGTCGCCCAAGGCGGGCGCGCATGGCGAGCTTTGCGGCATCCTCTGTATCAAGGCGGCGCTCGAGGCGCGCGGCGAGGATCGGCGCGTGCTGCTCGTCCCCGAAAGCGCACACGGCACCAACCCCGCCACCGCGGCGTTCGCGGGCTTCACGGTCGAGGATATTCCCGCGACTCCCGAGGGCCGCGTCGACCTCGCGGCGCTCAAGGCGCGCCTTGGCCCCGACGTCGCGGGGGTGATGATCACCAATCCCAATACCTGCGGCCTGTTCGAGCGCGACATGAAGGCGATTTCGGACGCGGTGCACGCGGCGGGCGGCTATGTCTATTGCGACGGCGCGAACTTCAACGCGATCGTCGGCCGCGTGCGTCCGGGCGACCTCGGCATCGACGCGATGCACATCAACCTGCACAAGACCTTCTCGACCCCGCACGGCGGCGGCGGTCCGGGTTCGGGGCCGGTCGTGCTGTCGGAGGCGCTGTCGCCGTACGGCCCGATCCCCTATTCCGCGCGCTACGCCGACGGCTCGTTCAAGCTGGTCGAAGAGGAGAGCGCGGGCGAGGAGCACCCCGATACCTTCGGCCGCATGACCGCCTTCCATGGCCAGATGGGCATGTTCACGCGCGCGTTGACCTATATCCTCAGCCACGGGGCCGACGGGCTGAAACAGGTCGCCGAGGATGCGGTGCTCAACGCGAACTATGTGCTGCGCAGCCTCGAGGACGTCCTCGACGCGCCCTTCGCTGGCTCGGGCCCGTGCATGCACGAGGCGCTGTTCAGCGACAAGGGCCTCGCCGAGGGCTTCTCGACGCTCGATATCGCCAAGGGGCTGATCGACGAGGGCTATCACCCGATGACGGTCTATTTCCCGCTCGTCGTCCATGGCGCGATGCTCGTCGAGCCGACCGAGACCGAGAGCAAGGCGGTGCTCGACCAGTTCATCGGCGCGCTGCGCAGCATCGCGATGCGCGCGAAGAATGGCGACCCTGCGCTCAAATCGGCCCCGCATTTCGCGCCCCGCGCGCGGCTCGATGAGACGCTCGCGGCGCGGAGGCCGATGCTGGCGTGGGAAGGATGAATAGAGGCCATTCAAGCGGCCGGCGCGGATTGAGCTAATCTAGCTTTAACCGTCATCGCGGCGTAGGCCGGATCTCATCAGGGAGTTGGTTCCCAACGGCGAGATCCCGGCCTGCGCCGGGATGACGGAGAAGAGGGTGCATATGAGCTGGGACAGCTTGTTTCTGCTAGCAAATTATTGGGCTTTCGCCGGCTGGATCGCGCTGGCCTTCCTCGCGCGCGGGCCCAAGATTCTCGCGGCGATCCTCTATGTCGGCGTGTTCCTGCTCTGTCTGGTCTACACCGTCTTGATCGTCGGCTTCCTTACCGGCGGGATCGATGCGGGTGGGCCGGGCGGCGGCGATTTCACGACGCTGAAGGGCGTGATGAAATTATTCGACAGCCCGGGCGGGGCGACTATGGGGTGGATCCATTATCTGGCGTTCGACCTGTTCACCGGCATGTGGATTGCGCGCGACGCCGACCAGAAGGGCTTCAGCCGCGTCGTGCAATTCCCCTTCCTGTTTCTGACGCTGATGGCCGGTCCGGTCGGGCTTTTCGCATGGCTGATCGTGCGCGAGCGTCGCGCGCGGGCGCAGGCGAAACGGTGATGCCGCAGCTCTGGATGCCCGGCGACGGTGGTGAAGCCGACAAGCGCCACGCCCCCGCGACGCTCCGTAACCGCGACGCCATCGCCGCGGTGCTCGCCGACTGGTTGCCACCGGCGGGAAGTGTGATCGAGGTCGCGAGCGGATCGGGCGAGCATGTGATCCATTTCGCCGCGGCTTTCCCGCATCTGCATTGGCAGCCGAGCGATCCCGACCCCGCCGGTCTGGTGTCGATCGCGGCATGGCGCGCCGAGGCCGGGCTTTCCAATGTCGCGCCGCCGCTGGCGCTCGACGCTTCGGCATCGGGCTGGCCGGTCGACCGTGCCGATGCGATCCTCTGCATCAACATGGTCCATATCAGCCCGTGGGAAGCGACGCTCGGCCTGCTCGCTGGAGCCGCGCGATTGCTCGCGCCCGGCGCGCCGCTGATCCTCTACGGTCCCTACATCGAAGCGGATGTGTCGACCGCGGCGAGCAATCTCGACTTCGACGCCAATCTGCGCACGCGCGATCCGGCATGGGGGCTGCGCGATATCGATGCGGTCAAGGCGGCCGCCCGCGACGCGGGGCTCGCCTTCATCGAGCGCCGCGCGATGCCCGCCAACAATCTGATGCTGCTCTTCCGCCGCACCTGACGGACCTGACAGGGTCGGCCGATCGGCGCTTTACCTCGCCGGCAGAACCGTTAGCTTTCTCATCAATTGCGCGCAAACGACGCGATTCGAGGAGAGAGAGGCGATGGGCCGCGACGTTTCGGAGCTGTTTACGTTCGACGAATTCCTGACCCATTGGGCCGCCGAGCGTCCCGAGCGGGTGGCGATGCGCGAAGAGGACCGCGTCTATTCCTACGCCGAACTCGACGACCTGACGGCGCGCGCCGCCTCGGCGCTGATCGCGGCGGGGCTGAAAAAGGGCGACCGCATCGCGTGGATCGGCAAGAACAGCGATCTTTACTTCACCCTTTTTTATGGCGCGGCGCGCGCGGGCATCGTGATGGCGCCGATCGGCTGGCGCCTGTCGCCGGCCGAATGGGCGTTCATCGTCAATGACACGCAGGCGAAGATCGTCCTCGCCGGGCCGGGGTTCGAGGGATCGGCCGGCCAACTCGCGGGCAAGCTTGCGAACGATCCGGCGATCATGAGTGCCGCCGAAGCATGGGTGATGATCGAGGGCGCGGCGCGCACGCCCTTCGAACCGTCGGTCGCCAACGATGCGGTGCTCCAGCTCTATACTTCGGGCACCACCGGCAATCCCAAGGGCGCGGTGCTGTCGAACCGCAACCTCTTCGCGCTGCGCAAACATTCGAGCACCCTCGACATGCCCTACACCAAATGGGAGGATGACGAGGCGGTGCTGGTCGCGATGCCATGCGCGCATATCGGCGGCACCGGGCTCGGCATCATGGCGCTCGCGGCGGGGCTTCCCGGCGTCATCCTCGCCGAATTCAATCCCGACGGCGTGTTCGACGCGGTCGAACAGCATGGCGTCACGCGCTTCTTCATGGTGCCCGCGGCGCTTCAGATGCTGCTGATGCACCCGCGCTGCGCCAGCGTCGATTACAGCCGCCTCAAATATATCCTCTATGGCGCCGCGCCGATCCCGCTCGAACTGCTGCGCCAGTGCATCCAGGTTTTCGGCGCGCAGTTCATTCAGGCTTACGGGATGACCGAGACGACGGGCACCATCTCGATGCTGCCGCCCGAGGATCATGATCCGGCCGGCAATGCGCGGATGCGCTCGGCGGGCAAGGCGCTTCCCGGGGTCGAGATTGTCATCCTCGGACCGGACGGCCAGCCGGTTTCGACAGGCGAGGTCGGCGAAGTCGTGACACGATCGTCGAACAATATGCTCGGATACTGGAACCTGCCCGACGCGACCGCGAAGACGATGACCGACGACGGCTGGATCCGCACCGGCGACGCGGGTTACCTCGACGCCGACGGCTATCTGTTCATCCACGACCGGATGAAGGACATGATCATCACCGGCGGCGAGAATGTCTATCCGGCCGAGGTCGAAAGCGCGATTTTCGGCCATCCCGCGGTGCAGGAAGTTGCGGTGATCGGCATCCCCGACGCGAAATGGGGCGAGACGGTGAAGGCGGTCGTTGTGGCCAAGCCCGGTGCCAGCGTCGAGGAAGCCGATATCATCGCCTGGGCGCGCGAGCGCATCGCCCCCTTCAAATGCCCGCGCAGCATCGACCTGATCGATGCGTTGCCGCGCAACGCCAGCGGCAAGATTTTGCGAAAAGACCTGCGCGCGCCCTATTGGGAAGGCTATGAGCGGATGGTGAACTGAGCGCCAAGCCGCTCGTCGTGGTGCCGGTGGACGTCCGGCAGGTTCATTTCCTCAGTGCTTAGCGCGCAACGATGGAATGGGTGATCGACTTTTACCGTCCGCTGAGTGCCGCGCTCGGCATGAGCACGGGCGCCTCGGACAGTCTGCTGCATGTGCATGGCGGCATGGTCGTCCTGTTTCTCGCTCGCATCGTAACCCGGCGTTCGCTCGCGACGTGGGCGCCGTTTCTGTTCGTCCTGGCGGCGGCAGTTGCGAAAGAAGCGGCCGATCGCGTGGCGCATGGCGGATGCCCGACAGCGCTTTCGATGTGCTGAGCACGATATTCTGGCCATTGTCCTGATGGTCGGACTGCGATGGCGTCGGGCGCATCCCGACAAGCGCTAGTTTGGGACAGGGCAATGGCCTGCGTGAAAATATGAAAGCCAACCTTCCCGCCGTCCCATAAATTGGGCCCACATACGGCCCTTCACGCGACCTACACCCCGAAGGGCCGATGCGTTTTCCTCGTTGGCTTTGCCATGCACGGGGGCACGGAGGGCTTCACCGGATGGTGGAGCCCTTTTTCGTCACGCTGCGGCCTTCTGACGTGTGCGGGCGCGCTGGAACCCTTCGCGCGCCATGCAGCGACCGAGCCATGCCTTCGTCGCCTCGCCCAGCACATCGTCGGCATCGAGGGTCGTCGCAAGGAACGCCGCATAGCCGATCACGATGTCGGCGATGGTGAAGCGCCCCGCGACCAGCCATTCGCGCCCATCGGCCAGCGCCGCCTCGATGCTCCTGGCCCGGCCCCCGAAAAACGCCTTATAGTCCTCGACCGCCTGCGCGAGCCGCCGCTCCTCGGGTTCGACGCGCGTGTAGCGGATCATGATCGCGAGCGGGAAGGTCAGCGTCGCGTCGCTGCGGTGCAGCCAGTTGCGATAATCCCAATAATCGGCTTCGCTCCGCCGGACTTCGAGCGGCGTCCCTTCGGCGATCCGTTCGCAGATCGCGGCGGACTCGGTCATCAGCCGCCCGTCCTCGGCCCAGCCGGGAATCGTCATCAGCGGGTTCACGGCGCGATAATCGGGCTCAAACGCGCGCGGCGGGAATTTAAGCAGCTTGAGATCGACGTCGATCTCCGCCTCCTCGACCGCCCACAGGCAGCGCAACGAGCGGGCATCGGGGCAGTGATACAGGATAGGGCGCGTCATGCGGCAACCTCCTTCGGCCGGTCGATATGGCGGCGATGTTCGCGCCAGGCGATGAACAGGCCCGACGCGATGATCAGCGGCGCGCCGACCCAGGTGGTGTCGGCGGGCAGGGTGCCGAAAAACCACCAGCCGGCGGCAATCGCCCAGAGCAGGCTCGAATAATCCATCGGGATCACGACCGACACCGGCGCGAGGCGCAGCGCGCCGGTCAGCGACATCTGGACGACCGCGCCGAGGAAGCCGAGCCCGATCAGCAACAGCCATTCGTGGCCGTCGTGCGGCGTGATGACGAAGGGAAGGGCGATGCCGAGCGGGATCATCGACAAGAGGCTGAACCAGAAAACGATCGTCGCGGCATTTTCGGTGCGGCCGAGATCGCGCACCGCAATGGTTATCAGCGCGGTCATGATCGCGCCGGTAAGGGCGACCAATGTGCCGACGCCGTGCGTGCCGCCGAAACCGCCCGCGAAGCTTGAAAGCGGGTCGAGCACGACGAGCACGCCGACGAAGCCGACGATCACTGCACTCCACCGCTGCCACCCCGTCGCCTCGCCGAGCAGAAGCGCAGCGAAGAGAACGGCAAAGATGGGCACCGACAGGCTGATCGTCGTCGCTTCGGCCATCGGCAGCAGGATCATTGCGCCGAAATTGCACGCCATGCCGGCGAGGCCCATCAGCATTCGCCGCGCATGCGCGCCGATCCTCCGCGTCTTCAGCGACGACAGGCCGGTGGTCGCCATCACCCATGCCAGCAGGAAGGGCAGCACGAGCGCCTGTCGCCAGAAGAGGCTCTCGACGACATGGATGCCCGCGGCGTCGATCTTTTTGACGAGCACGAACATCAGCGACAGGCTGACCATCGCGAGCAGCCGCAACGCGATCCCGCCCAGATAATGCTGCGGAGGCCCGTCGGGCCGGGCGGGAAACGGGGCGTCGCTCATATGAAATCGCGCATATCAGCCCGGCGCGTGCGCGCAACCCGTCATCCCCCTTGCCCCGCCCCTCCAATCCGGCTAGTGGCGCACTCCGGCCTAGGGGTATAGCTCAGTTGGTAGAGCATCGGTCTCCAAAACCGAGGGTCGCGGGTTCGAGTCCTGCTGCCCCTGCCAGGCCGGCGTCTTCGAGCAAGATTTCGGCCTCGCCGATTAACCGGGTGGCATTTGCCCTGGCGCGGCGAAATGGGCATCGAGCGCATTGCATCGGACGCGTCACGACGCCCGACAGCACTATATCGACGACCCCAACCCACTTGGCGAAACAGGCGTCTTGATGCGATAATTGCCTGCGTCCTTCAGGTTGAAGCCCCGAACCTGTGTCCCGTTATAACGGCCGATCTGCTCGACGCCGATGCGTATACCGATTGCTCGGGGAGATGGAGCGCATGAACGAACAGGCCTTCTTTGGATTGAGCGCCTATCATCTCGCCATGATGCTCGTCGGTGCGGGCGTCATCGTGGCTTTCTGGCTTCCGCGCTTTCTCTCGGGACGCGAGCCTGCGGCTTCTGCACTGCTGATCCTCTTCGGTATCGCAATCCATTGGGCGATGCCGGACGTCTGGCGTGCTCTCGATCCGCGTGAAGCGCCGAAACTTTGGGAGGTCGCGAGCGAGCTGGCGGTGATCGTCGCGCTGTTCGGTACCGGCATCCGCATCGACGATCTGGCGCATTACCGCCGCTGGCGACCGACGATCAGGCTGCTCGCGGCAGCGATGCCGCTGACCATCGCCGCGGTGGCACTCATGGGATGGGCCTTCGCGGGCATGACTCTCGCCGGAGCCATTCTGCTCGGTGCTGTGCTGGCGCCCACCGACCCCGTGCTTGCGGGCGAAGTACAGGTCGGCCCGCCGACCGAGGGCGACGAACAGCCGGTACGCTTCACCTTGACGACCGAGGCGGGGCTCAACGACGGATTGGCTTTCCCCTTCGTCTATCTCGGCCTGCTCCTCGGGAGCAGTGGATTCTCCGCGGCAATGCTCGGCGAATGGCTGCTTGTCGACGTCTTCTACCGGATTGCCGCGGGTGTGCTCGGGGGCGCCGCCGTCGGTTGGCTCCTCGCGCGCGTCCTTTTCGTGATTCCGCGCGGCAACGTCCTCGCCGACACCGCGTCGGGGGTGCTTTCGATTGCCGGCGTCCTCTTTTGCTATGGCGCAACCGAACTCGCCGAAGGCTATGGCTTCATCGCCTGCTTCGTCGCCGGTATTGTCCTCCGCCGGGTTGAGGCCGAGCATGAATTCCATGGTCGTCTCCACAGTTTCAACGAGGCGATCGAACTGGCGCTCACCGCGCTGTTGCTTCTTCTGGTCGGTGCGACCTTTCCACGGCTTTTCGGCATACTCGACTGGGCGCATGCCGGCATTGCGCTGGGGCTGATATTCCTGGTCCGGCCGATCGCAGGCTGGGTCGGCCTGGTGCGCACGGGACTTGCGGCCCGCGAACGCCTTTTCGTGGCATTTTACGGGATACGGGGCGTCGGCTCGATCTATTATCTCGCCTATGCGGGGAGCCATCTCGAACTGGTCAACGAAGGACAGCTTTGGGCTACGATCCTTTTGACAATCCTGCTGTCGACGATCGTCCATGGCTTTACGGCGGGGCCGATCGTCGATCAGGTCGCGAAACGCCGCGCCCAGTGACGCCGCAGGCGAAAGCGAAGCTTTTCAGCCCGATCGCTCAGCCAAAACGTGGCGGCCGTGACATCCCGCTCGACGTCGCGACCGGCGTCCCCCAATATTATTCGGGTTGCGGCGACGGGAAAATCTGCTGATCAATCCGCATCGGGCAGGCTGGGGGGCAGGCGGGGCGCAGGCATGGTGTCGAAGCACAATATATTGATCGTCGACGATCATCGCATCACCCAGAGCGGGTTGCGGTTCCTGTTCGGGTCGCTCGACCGCTATATGGTCGTGGGCGCGCTCGATCGCGGCGCGACGGTCAACGCCTTCGTCCAGTCGCAGCCCGTCGACCTGGTGATCCTCGACCTCAACCTGCCCGACGTGCGCGGGATCAATGTGCTCGCCGAAATCGTGGGTTCGCGCGACATGACGGTGATCATCCTGACCGGCGAGACGCATGTGAACGAGATTCATTCGGCGCTGAAGCTCGGCGCGCGCGCGATCGTCAGCAAGTCGGACTCGCTCGACCATATCGTCGCCGCGTGCGACGCGGCGCTCGCCGGCGAAATCTATGTCTCGCCGCATATCGGCGAGGCGCTCGGCAAGTTCCAGCAGCCGCCCGTCGCGCTGTCGTCGCGGCAAATGGCGATTCTTCACTATCTGGCGCAAGGCGAGACGAACAAGGAAATCGCCTATCGTCTGGCGATCGCGCCGCCGACCGTGTCGTTCCATATCGCCGAACTGCGGCGCAAGCTTGACGTCTCGCACAACCGCAAGATCGTCGAGCGGGCGAACGAGCTAAACCTGCTCTGATCTTGCTGAAACAGCGCCCAAAAGCGGGTGGAGCGCCATTTCGCGGCATGCGGGCTTGACCGCCATCATCGTGACGAGCTGGCTGAGCCGCCCGCGCGTCACCGTCGTGTCGTCATAGGTGAGCGCGATCGTCGGGCCGCTCGCGGCGGCATCGAGGCCGGCCCCGAACGCCGTGCGGTCGTCGAAATCGAGCAGCGTCCAGCCGTCGAGCTCCGCCTGTAGGGCTTCGGCGGACACCGGAGTGATCGACGAAAAGGCTGCGGGCAGCGCGATCCGGATTTCGGTTCCGGCGGCACTCGATGCGACAATTTTCAGCGATCCGCGCAGCGTGCTGATGATGCGCTGCGCCGATCCGAAGCCCGACCCGCTGCCTTCGTCGCTTTCATCGGCGCGAATGCGGTTCATGGTGCCGTCATTCAACGCCGCGACGAGTTCGGCGGGCATTCCGCCCCCGCTGTCGCGGACCGTGATGATGGCGCAGCCTTCCTCGATTTCGAGCGAGAGGCTCGCCCCTCCGCTGTGGGTATATTTGTAACTGTTGCTCAGCAGGTTCGCGAGTGCGCGCATCAGCAAGGGGCGGTCGGAAATGATCGTGGCCTTGTCGGGAATGCGGACTTCGAGCGTCAGCCTCTTGCCCGCGAAGGGTGTCTTGAACATCATCGACAGTGGCTCGACGAGCGCCTCGGCGCGAAAGCTGCTGAGTGCGAGGAAACCCGTATCGCTTGCGGCGATATTGGCGCCCGAGATGGTCGTTGATACGATTTCATTGAGATAGTCGGCCGAACTTTCGAGCATCTCGACCAGCTCGTCGTCGGCATCGGCGCGCTTCTGGCGCTTGAGAACCTCGACCGCGCTGTTGAGCGCCAGAATCACCTGCCGGCTGTCGTGCCCCGACGCGTGGAGCAGCGCATTCTGGCTGTTGACCGTTTCGAGTGCGAAGGCCTTTTCCTCGGCAAGCCGCGTGGCGCGCTCGCTGATCTCCAGCCGCTCCGTCAGCGACTGCGCATATTTCCAGTCGGCGACGAGCTTGTCGCGCTGGATCTTCTTGAGGTTGAGCCCCAGCGCGATCGTCACCATCACCGATTCGAACAGCCCGACCGGTCCGGCGAGGTGCCAGTTGATCGGCAGCCATGCGAAAATGCCCATCGACGCGATCGCCGCATAGACGATGAAGAGCGCGAGGCTCGCCCAGCCTACAAAGAGCGGCCAGAGCTGGACGCCGAGCTGTTTCATTGCGGCATAGCCGACGAAGGGCAGGAACAATGCGACCGCCACCGCGACCAGCCAGGTCGCGATGTGCAGCAGGAAGCGCAGCTCGGGCGGGTAATAGGCGAGGCCCGGCTGAAAGAGCATGATCGCGAGCGCGAACCAGATCAGCGCCTTCAGCACCATGTCGCGCCGCGGAAAATGGGTAGGGGTGTCGACGAAGCTCCGGCAGAATTGCGCCATCGACGCGGCAAAGCCGCATTTGATGAAATCCTCTACCGCCAGCCCGGTCAGCGGTTTGTCGTAGAGGAAGAAGATCGTGATATAGCCTTCCGAATGGACCGTGTTCAGTGCGAAAAAGGCCTCGGCGACCGCCAGCCACAGAAATTCCCTGAAACCCGTGATCGAGAAGAAGAGGAAGTTGAGCAGCAGCAGCGTCAGCGCGCCGACCACGACGCCCGAGACCATCGAGATATTCGCCCGCCGTTCCTTGAAGAAGGTGCCGTAGCTGTTGATCTTGAGCGGCATATAGGTCGAGTTTTCCGAAATGAACTCGATGGCCACCAGCGTGGTCTGGCGCGGGCCGAGGACCAGTTCGGAGCTGAAGGCCTGATATGTGCCGAGATTTTGCCGGGCGGCCTGCGGGTCCGTGCCATCGACGACCAAGGCGAGGCGCTCCCCATTTGCTTCATAGAGCCGGAAATGTTTGAGCGACCCGCGGCCTGTGGTCAGAATCCAGCTTCCTTGCTCGTCGCTGGCGTTGCGGACCTGTAGTAGAACGACTGTGCGTGTGCCCGGCGGCCCGAAGTGGATGGTCGAACCCTCCACCTGCTGAAGCGGGCCCCGCAGGATGGCGTCCAATTGCGGCGCCCGGATGTCGCCGGGGCGCTTGGCGAAGCGTATGAAAGGCGCCAGATTCGGCGCATCCTCATGGGCGTGCAGTTCGAGCACAGGCAATGTGTCCGTCGCCCCCCACGCCGGCTGCACCAGCCCGAGCAGGGTGAAAAACAGGACGGCAAGCAGGCTTCGCATCATGGGCACCCGTTCGATTACGGGGCCGGCGGTTCCATCATGTTCACGGGAGAGCAGGCGCGCGAAGCCGCGCGCTTCCCCGAATATCAGCGACCCACCCCCCGGTGACGAGGTCACCGTAACGACTACGCCGCCGGATGTGCAAGTATGACGTCAACGGTCCGTCGCAAATTTACCCAAAAAAACATTGGGTAGACGCTCGGGGGAGCCTCGACCTAGTCAACGCGCACAAAGCTGAGCGATGCGAGTCATCCCATCAGCTGGGGGCGCATATTTTTTGGGGGGTGGGGTGGACCAGCCGGAGGACGCGACGTCCTCCGGCGAACCCCTCGCCATGCTTGAATGTCGAGGGGAGTCTCAGTCATGTCGCGTATTTCGAAATCCCGCCTGCTTGCCACCAGCGCGATCGTCGGCCTGTCGATAGGTCAGATCGCGGCGCCCGCCGCGGCGCAGCAATCCTTCGGCATCCACAACGACCAGCCCGAAACGCTGGAGATCGTCGTCGCCGAGGACGAGGATGTCGAAGGCCTCGACATCGGCATCTATGCAGACAATGGCCCCGTCACCGTCGACAATGCCGGCGACATTCGCGGCGACGGCACCAGCCTCGGCAGCATCGACAGCCGGCCGAGCGGCGGCATCGTCATCGCGCAGCCGGGGTCGAGCGTCACCAACAGCGGCACGATCGCCGGCGGCTCCAACGGCATCGTCACCTCCTACTTCTTCAGCGAGGACGAAAATGACAACGAACTGCCGCCCGAAGCGCGTGCGGCCGACACGACCGTCGTTAACACGGGGCTGATCCGCGGTGACGCGGGCACCGGCGTCGGCCTGACCGGCGGCGGCAGCGTCACCAACAGCGGCACGATCCTGGGCTTCAGCGGCAACGTCGGCAACGGCGCGCAGGGCGTCGGGGTTGCGATCTCCGAATTCGCCGATCGCATTGCCGAAGGCGTGACCGGGGTCGGGACCATCGCCAACAGCGAAACCGGCCTGATCGAAGGAACGACATTCGGCGCGGTGCTGCAAGGCGGCGGCACGATCGACAATGCGGGTGTCATCCGCAGCACCGGAACACCCAACCCGGCAACGCCGGGGATCAGCCCCTTCGGTATCATTCTGACCGCCTCGCCCGATCAGGTCGGCCGAACCGCGACCGTCAATAACAGCGGAACGGTTTCGGGTTTCCTCGGCGTGCTCGCGGGCGGCTCGCTCGATACGGCGGTCATCAACAACAGCGGCACGATCAACGCCGTCACCACTGCGATCTTCGCCAACCTGTCGGGCGACCTCGTCGTCAACAACGAAGCGGGCGGCGAGATCATATCGAACGGCTTCATAGCGATCAATTCGGCGGGCGGCACGTTGACGCTCGACAATGAAGGGCTGGTTCGCAGCAACGCCAACACGGCGATCAGCGTCGGCACCCCGGGCGCCTCGATCACCAACAGCGGTACGATCGCCGGTGGCGGGAGCGACGGCATCTATACGAACGCGGACGGCGTCACCACGATCGACAATGCGGAGGATGGCACGATCACCGGCGCGGCGTCGGGCGTCCACGCCGAGCTTGGCGGGCTCGAACTCACCAATGCGGGCACCATCCACGGCGACGGCATCAACCCCGGTTTCGACGCACCGCCCGACGCGGGCGTCACCATTTCGGGCGGGCCCAGCTCGGTCGTCAACAGCGGCAGCATCACCGGCAACCGCTTCGGCATCACGACCGCCAATTATTTCAACGCCGCGACCGGCCAGCTCCAGGGTCTCGCGACCGGCACCACCGTGGTCAACAGCGGCACCATCTATGGTTATAACGACGATGGCGTGCGCCTGATCGGCGGCGGCAGCGTCACCAACAGCGGTGAAATCGGCGGCCAGATCGACGCCTTCGCCGACGGCGTGTCGATGTTCGCCTACACCGACCAGGCGAACGAGGATTATAGCGCGCTGGTCACGAACGAGACCGAGGGGCGGATCATCGGCGTTCGCTTCGGCGTCATCCTGTCGGGCGGCGGCGAGGTCGTGAACGATGGCGAGATCATCGGCGCCTCGGGCGGCGTCTATATTCAGGGCACCGCGCTCAACACCGACCCGAACGAGGAACGCAGCGGACTGACCGCGAACGTCGTCAATCGCGGCACGATCACCGGGCTCGGCGATTTCGGCGGCACGGGCACCGAAGGCTATGGCGTCGGTTTCGGCAGCGACATGTCGACCGCGACTTTGGTCAACAGCGGCACGATCAGCAGCGAATTCGCCGAGGGCGTCAGCCACGGCTCGCTCGCCGATCTGACGATCACCAACGAGGAAGGCGGCGTGATCGCCGGCGCCACCTCGGGCATCTACAGCGGCGCCAGCGGCACGCTGACCGTCGACAACGCCGGCACGATCCGCGGCAATGGCGCCTATGACGGCTTCGCTGCACCGCCCGACGCCGGCATCACCATCGGCACCGCGAGCTCGAGCGTAACCAACAGCGGCATCATCTCGGGCGCCGGCGCGGGCATCACCACCGCGTCGCTGTTCGACGAGGAAATCAATGCGCTCGTCGGCCTCGCCGTGGGTACCGAAATCACCAACAGCGGCAGCATCCTCGGCGAAACGAATGACGGGGTGCGCCTGATCGGCGGCGGCACCGTCACCAACAGCGGAACGATCCGCGGCGAAGGCACGGCTTTCTCCGATGGCGTCTCGATGTACGCCTTCACCGATCAGGCGAACGAGGATTTCAGCGCTTCGGTCGTCAACGCCGAGGGTGGCGAGATCGAAGGCACGCGCTTCGGCATCATCCTGTCGGGCGGCGGCGCGGTCGAAAATGCCGGCGACATCACCGGCGGCGACGGCGGCATGTTCATTCAGGGCACCGCGATCAACACCGATCCGGGTGAGGACCGCAGCGGCCTGACCGCGAGCGTCGTCAACAGCGGCACGATCACCGGCACCCGCGCCGACGGGCTCAACGGCTATGGCGTCGGCTTCGGCAGCGACCTTTCGACCGCGACGCTCGACAACAGCGGCACGATCAGCAGCGTGGCGGCGGCGGGCGTCTTCCACGGCACGCTCGGCGACGTGACGATCAACAACGCTGCCGATGGCGAAATCACTGGCGGCGCTTATGGCGTGCTGGCCGATGGCGCCGGGTCGCTGACGCTCGTCAACGCCGGCACCATCCGCGGCGAGGGTGCTTATGAAGGTGCCGACCGCCCGGCCGAAGCGGGGGTGACGATCACCTCGGCGAACGCCGTGATCGAGAATAGCGGCATCATTTCGAGCGCCGGGCAGGGCATCGTCACCCAGCTCTATTATAATGATGACACCGCCCAGCTCGAGATGCGCGCGGCGAACACGAGCGTCACCAACAGCGGGACGATCCGCGGCGAGAGCAACGATGCGATCCGGCTGTTCGGCGGCGGCAGCGTGACCAACAGCGGGACGATCGAAGGTACGGGCAGCGATTTTGCCGACGGCGTCACGATCCAGGCCTTCGCCGGGCAGGACACGAGCGGCAGCACGATGCTCGGCACGGTCGTCAACGAGGCCGGCGGCACGATCACCGGCGAACGCTATGGCGTGCTCGCGGTCAGCGGCGCGTCGGTCGACAATGCCGGCACCATCTCGGGCGGCATCGCGGGCGTCATCATCGGCCGCCAGAACAGCGCGGGCAAGGAAGGCGTGCTGGTCAACAGCGGCACGATCAATGGCGGCGTCCAGATCGACGTCGACAGCGCGGATGCGACGAACAGCGGTTCGATCGTCAGCGAAACCGGCGTCGCCCTGGCTTCGCTTGGCCAGCTGGACCTGGTCAACAGCGGCACGATCACCGGCGGCAACGGCGTCGCGGCGCAGCTCAGCGCGTTCGACGACACGGTGACGCTGAAGACCGGCAGCGCGATTTCGGGCCTCGTCGATGCGGGCGACGGTATCGACACGCTGACGCTCGACGGCGACGTGCTCGAACTGACCGAAGCGCAGCAGCTCACCGCCGCCAACGGCTTCGAGGCGCTCGACGTCGCGGCGGGCTATTGGTCGACGTCGGGCTTCGTCGGCGAATTCGGCAATGTGACGGTCGACGCGGGTGCGTCGCTCCAGGTCAACGAAGTCGATCTGGGCGAAGAAGGCACCTCGTCGCCGATCCTCACCTCGGCGGTGCGGACCGACGGCCTCCTCGTGCTCAACTTCGGTGAGGATGAAACCGTCTCGGCGCTCGACGATCTGACGATCGACGGGGCAGGGCAGCTGCAGCTGATCGGCGACGCCGTGTTCACCGTCGATACCGCGAATATCGCGCACACCGGCGGCACGATCATCTCGAACGGCGGGCTGGTGCTGACCGGCGTGCTGCAGGGCGACGTCCGGACCGAAGGCGACGGCTTCTTCGAACTCGGCGCTGGCGGGACCGAGGGCAGCTTCGCGGGCAATATCGT
The DNA here is from genome assembly GCF_032227185.1 of Sphingopyxis sp. SE2. Taxonomy (NCBI): domain Bacteria; kingdom Pseudomonadati; phylum Pseudomonadota; class Alphaproteobacteria; order Sphingomonadales; family Sphingopyxidaceae; genus Sphingopyxis; species Sphingopyxis sp. SE2. The sequence continues at coordinate 410,808 of NZ_JAPMXW010000001.1, forward strand.
CAACGACGGCCGCTTCGTCTTCAATCGTTCGGACAACTATGACTTCCTCGGCGATTTCTCGGGCAATGGCGCGCTCGACAAGCTGGGCGACGGCACGCTGACCTTCATGGGCGACTATGCCTTCGAAGGCGTGACGAACATCCTCGGCGGTTCGGTGCGCATCGGCGGGACGATCGATCCGACGACCGATTTCAATCTCGGCGAGGGCGGCACGCTCGACATCACGGGCAAGGACCAGACGATCGGCGGTCTCGAGGGTGAAGAAGGTTCGAACGTCGAACTCGGCGACAGCCAGCTGACCGTCGACCAGCCGGGGAATACGTCCTTCGGCGGCGACATCTCGGGAACCGGCAGCTTCGTCAAACAGGGCGAGGGCACCCTCAACCTGACGGGCAACAGCACCTACACCGGCCCCACGTCGGTCGACGGCGGCACCCTCGCGGTGAACGGCTCGATCGTCTCGCCGGTCACCGTCAACAGCGGCGGCACGCTCGGCGGCAACGGCAGCGTCGGTTCGACCACCGTCGGCGACGGCGGGACGCTCGCGCCGGGCAATTCGATCGGCCGGCTCACCGTCAACGGCGACCTCGCCTTCGCCGCCGGCTCGACCTATGAGGTCGAAGTCAATGCGGCGGGCGAGGCTGACCGCCTCGACGCCACCGGCGCGGTCACGATCGACAGCACGGCGAGCGTCGCCGTTCTCGCCGAAGATGGCGAATATGCCGGCCGCACCGACTATGTGATCCTGACCGGCGCGGGCGGCATCACCGGCACCTTCGGGACGGTGACGAGCGATCTCGCCTTCCTCGATCCGCTGCTGCGCTACGACGCCAATTCGGTGATCCTGTCGCTCTATCGCAACGACATCGACTTCGCCGACATCGCCATCGGTTTCAACCAGGCGAGCGTCGCGACCGCGGTTCAGGCGCTCGGCATCGACAACCCGCTCTACGAAGCGGTGCTGGTCCAGAATGCGGCGACCGCACAGGCGAGCTTCGGCGACCTGTCGGGCGAAATTCTCGCCAGTTCGCTCAGCGGCCTGACCGACGACAGCCGGCACCTGCGCAACAGCCTGATGGGGATGAAGGCGCCCGAGGGAAGCGGCGCGTTCGTCTGGGGCTCGGCCTTCGGCGGCTGGGGCGATTTCGACGCCAATCGCGGCAATTTCGCGATGGACACCGACCACAAGGGGCTGGTCGCGGGGGTCGGTTTCGGCGGCAACGGCTTCGCCGCGGCGCTCTCGGCGGGGATCGGCGGTTCGGACTTCCGTTTCGACGGGCGTAATGACCGCACCGAGGTCGACAGCAAATATTTCGCCGCGCATGCCACCTATGGCAGCGGCGAGGGGCTGCGCGGCACCGTCGGGGTCAGCTACGCCTGGCACGACGTCGACACCAGCCGCAGCATCAGCGGCGCGCCGCTCGCCCAGACGCTGACGTCGAAGCGCGATGCCGACACGCTGCAGATCTTCGGCGAAATCGGTTATGACATCACCGCCGGCAACACGGCGATCACACCCTTTGCCCGGCTGGCGCATGTCGACACCGGCAGCGACGCCTTCACCGAAACCGGCGGCAGTGCGGCGCTGACGGTGGGCAAGGCCGACCAGAAGACGACCTTCCTCAGCTTGGGCGCGCGGGCGCAGTTCAACGCGGGACAGCCGGGCTTCCAGCCCTATCTGTCGGCGGCGTGGAACCGCGCCTTCAACGATCGCCGCGCCCCGATCGTCTCGCGCTTCGTCGCGGGTGGTCCGGCGTTCGACATCCTCGGCATCGCGATCCCCAAAAATTCGGCGGAGGTCGAAGCCGGCTTTGAATTCACCACGGGGGCCTTCCGCCTCGGCGCCGCCTATACCGGCACGCTGGCGTCGGATCGCAGCGCCCATGGTGCACGAGTAACTGCGCGCATCGCTTTCTGATAGCGACCCGATCGGAAGCGGTTCACGCAGTTTGAGGCCGAGGCAACCTAGGTTGCCTCGGCCTCATCCTCTAATTGCATCGTCATCCCGGCCTTCGCCGGGATGACGAGCTATGGAATAACGGTGTTTCGGTCTATTCCGATCACTAGAACTTCACGCTCAGTCCGGCAGTGATCCGGCGATCGGTCAGGCCCTGGAAGCAGAGCAGCGCCTTGTTGTTGACGCAATATTGGTTCTGGTCGCCGCGCAGCAGGTTGATGCCCTCGACGCCGACATTGATGTGATCGTTGATGTCGTAATTGATGCTGGCGTTGAGTTGGCCCCGCGCGCCGTTGATCAGCGGCAGGCCGAAGAAGAAGGGATCGTCCGACACATAGCTCGACCGCCACGTATAACGCACGCGCGCATTGAGACCGTATTTGTCGTAGAACAGCGTCGCATTATAGGCATATTTAGACAGATTGGTCAGCGAGATCAGGTCCTGCGAACCCGGATAGCCGAGCTGGGTGAAGACCGTCCGCGGCCCGTCGGCGGTGCGATATTCGCGCGCCGAGCCGCCCGCCTTCTGATAGGTGAAATTGCCGATAAAGCCGAAGCCCGAGGCGAAGCCGAGCACGTCCTCCCACGCCGAAAGATCGTGCTGGAACGCGACCTCGACGCCGGTTTGCGTCGTCGTGCCCGGAACGTTGAAGGTCGAACTGCGCGGAACGCAGATGCCGACGCCCTGAATCGGGTTGTTGATGTTGCGGTTGGCGATCGGATTATAGATGCCGCCGTCGGGGCAAGAGGGGTCGATCGAAATATTGAGGTTGCCGTCGGCGTCGAGATTCGGCGCCGGATCTTCCTGCCGCTGCGCGAACAAATTGGTACGGCTCTTGTGGAAGAAGCCGATGCTGATCAGGCTCGACGGCGCGAAATAATATTCGCCCGACAGGTCGAACGACCACACCGCTTCGGGAACGAGGTCGGGATTGCCCACCGCGACCGGCGTGTTCGCGCCGGTGCCGAAAGAGAAGGAGGTCGACAGCGTGTCGAAATTCGGGCGGCGAATGTCGCGCGCGATGCCGGCGCGGACGAGGAAGCGGTCGGCGGGTTCGAGCACGAGGTTGAAGCGCGGCAACAGGAAGTTGTACGAGCTTTTGGCGACGGTCTGCCCCGTGACCTCGCCGTTCGCGATATTGTTGCCGGTCGAGGACAGGCTGGTGTGCAGCCAGCGCACGCCCGCGTTGCCGCGCACCGGCATGCCGGCGATCTCGCCCTCCATATTCGCCTGAAAATAGGCGGCATTCGTCGTTTCCTTGATCTTGAAAAAGCCCGCGAAGGATTCGGTCGGCGTCACCAGCGACGCGATGGGCGGCCCCTGCGTCGCGGCGGCGTTGCTCGCGTCGATCGCGGCGTTGAGTGCGTCGAGCACTTTCGCCGGATCGTCGAACGCCAGCCCGCCGTCGATCAGCAGAAAATCGGGGAAATAGAGCCGGCGCCCGTCGGCCGCGTTGAAGTTGCTCGGCCCCGGGATCAATATGTCCGAAAACAGGTCGCCCGACGGCCGGTTCCATGCGCTGGTCGTGTTGGTCAGGCTGACATTTCGTGAAAATTCGCTGTTTTCCGCCGAGGTGCGGTTCCAGCGATAGCCGAAATCGATCGAAGTGACGAACGGGTTGAGATCGCTCGTATCATAGGAGAAATCGAGGCGCGCCGCCCTTTCCTGATTGTCGGTCGTGTTCGCGCCCTGCGCCACTTGCTGCAGCTGGTAATTGGCGGGATCGAGCAATTGCGCCGTTGTCGGCGCGAAGGGGCTCGCCTGGTCGATGCCGAACTGCAGTGTGCCGCCGCGCAGGTCGAATTCGATCGGCACGCCATTGTCGATGCTGCGTCCGATTTGCGGCTGCGGGCCGTTGGGGTTGATGAAATCGAGCGTTGTCGAAAAGTTCGGGAAATCCGATTTCGAGGTCGATAGCGCTACTTCCGCGCGCATCCTCAGCTTGTCGGTTACCTGCCAGTCGGTGCCAAAGTCGAACACCCGGCTTTTGGTGACGCGCGCTCCGGTGTCGCTCGACGTGCGCATATTCGGATCGATCACCGTTCCGGTGCTGCCGCCGATACCGAGCGTGCCCGCGACCGTCGCCTCGACGCTGCCAAGGTCGATCGGGCCGTCGGGTCCGTCGAGCGTGCCCCAGTTGACGGTCTCGAACGCGCTATTGTCGGTCGCGTCGACGACCGACGGCGTCGCGGTGCCCGAAATCTGCACGCGGTGGCTTTGCTGCCCGCGCGTCTGGTTGTTGAGCGTCGCGTCGAAATAGAATTTCAGGTCGTCGTTCGGCTTCCATTCCAGCGCGGCGGTGCCATTGTAGGTTTCATATTCGTAATTCTCCAATCCCTGCTGAAGGAACTGGATGCGCAGAAAGGGAAAGGCCTCGGCGCTTGGGCCCGATCCGGGAAGGACGACCGCGTCGCGGTCGACGCGCGGTTTGAACGCGGCGACGTCCTGCCGGGCATAGCTGCCGCTCAAGACGATGCCGATTTCGCCGATGCCGGTGTCCCAATTGCTGCCGACCGTCGCCGACAGCCGCGGCAGGGTCGACTTCGACAGGTCGCTGTTTTCCATCTGCGCGCGCGCGGCGATCAGCGGTTCCTTGAGGTCGAGCGGGCGGATCGTCCGCAGGTTGATCGTGCCGCCGACCGACCCCTCGATCGTCTGCGCGGTCGGGACCTTGGTGACTTCGACCGAGGCGATCAGCGCGGCGGGCAGATCCTCGAAACTGATGCCCGAGCGGCCGGCGCCTGATCCGACGGTCGACACGCCGTTGATTTCGGTGCGGTTGGCGTCGGTACCGCGGATCTGCACCGCATTGCCGACGCCGGCTTGCCGGGTGATCTGGACCCCGGTGACATTCTCCAGCACTTCGGCCAAATTCTGGTCGGGCAGTTTGCCGATATCTTCGGCTTGGATGACCTCGACGATATTGTCGGAGGTGCGCTTTTCGCCCAGCGCGGTGGCAAGGGAACTGCGGATGCCCGTGACGACAATCGCGTCATCGACCGCCTCATCGGCGGGGGCATCGTCCGACGCCCTATCCTGCGCGAACGCGGGAATGGCGAGCATCGCCAAGGCCGTCGTGCCCAACAAGGTCGCCGCGAAATTCATTCTGCCGCGCGAAACGCGCACGAGGCTGCCCCGAATCATTCCCACTCTCCCTGTTTGCCTTGTTTGGAGAGAGGCTCTTCCTGTCAGACCAATATGTCAACCCATGATTCATACCATATCTGGGTTGATATTGTCCTACCTCTTGTATAGGCCAATGGCCAAGAATCATAAAAAGGGTGAGGCGCGGTGCAGATAAGGGCGATTCTAACGATAGTGATGTTGGCATCGACGGCGCATCCCGCGTGGGCGCGCGACCTGCTCGTGGCCGATCAGGCGCAATATAAGGCGGCGGTCAAAAAGGCGCAGCCGGGCGACACGATTGTCCTCGCCGAAGGCGAGTGGCGCGATTTCCAGATCGTCTTCACCGGCACCGGCACCGCCGCCAAGCCGATCGCGCTGACCGCTGAGACCAAGGGCAAGGTGCTGATCACCGGCCAGTCGAACCTGCGCATCGGCGGAAAGCATCTTCTCGTTTCGGGTCTCGTCTTCAAAAATGGCGCGAGCCCGACCCGCGAAGTCATCAGCTTCCGCCGCGATTCCAAAACGCTCGCCACCGACAGCCGCATTACCGAGACCGTCATCGACGGCTTCAGCAAGGCCGACCGCCGCGCCGAGGATATTTGGGTCGCGCTTTACGGCACCGGCAACCGCGTCGATCATTCGCATTTCGAGGGCAAGACCAACGCCGGCGTGACGCTCGCGGTGATCCGCCGCGCGGGCGACCCGCTCGATAACGGCCACCGCATCGATCACAATTATTTCGGCCCGCGTCCGCCGCTGGGATCGAACGGCGGAGAGACGATCCGCATCGGCACCAGCGAGGAATCGCTGTCCGACAGCCATACGATCGTCGAACGCAACATCTTCGACCGGACGAGTGGCGAGGTCGAGATCGTCTCTGTCAAGTCGGGCGGCAATATCATCCGCGAAAATCTGGTGCTCGAAGCGCAGGGTGCCTTCGTGCTCCGCCACGGCAACGGCAATCTCGTCGAGCGCAACATCTTCTTCGGCAAGGGCGTGCCCGACACCGGCGGCGTGCGCGTGATCAACCGCGATCAGATCGTGCGCGACAATTATTTCGAAGGGCTCGCGGGCAGCTCGTTCAAAAGCGCGATCACCGTGATGAACGGCGTGCCCAATTCGGTGATCAACCGCTATCATCGGGTCGCGAACGCGCGGATCGAGCGCAACAGCCTCATCGACGTCGCGCGCATCACCCTGGCGGCGGGCGCCGACGCCGAACGTTCGGCGCCGCCCGTGGACAGCAAATTCGAGCGCAATCTGATCGTCGGCGCCAAGGGTGCGGACCCGTTCCGCGCCGAAGGCGAAATCGGCGGCATCGCCTTCGCGGGCAATGTTCAGACGAAGGTCGCGAAGCCCTTGCCGAGCGCCGGGGTCGAGCAGCGCGACATGACGCTCGAACGCGCCGCCAATGGCTTGCTCTATCCGATCGAGCCCGCGCTCGCCGCCGTCGGCGCGCCCCGCGACCTCGAACCCGTCACCCGCGAAGAGGTTGGCGCGAGCTGGTATCGCGGCGATGCTCCGGAGGCGGCGTTCGGCGCCGGCGCCACACGGCCGATCGCGGCGGGCGCCTCGCTCGCAGAGGCGGTCGCCGATGCGAAGGCCGGCGACACGCTGGCGCTCGCGACGGGCACCTACGACATCGCCGCGCCGCTGACGGTGCAGAGCCGGCTGACCATCGCAGGTGCCAAGGACGCGAAGCCCGTGCTGCGCGTCGCGTCGAGCCTCGCGCGGATCGCGAGCGGCGGCGGGTTGCGGCTCGAAAATCTGGCGGTGGACGCTAGTGCATCGCCCGGCGACGGCGCGCTGATCGCGGTCGGCGCTGGCATCGCCCCCAATTACAGCATTGCGCTCGACCGCGTGTCGGTGCGCGGCCCGGGCAAGGGCCGCCTCGACGGCATCGTCATGGCGCCCGGCACCTTCGCCGACGATGTGACGATCACGAACAGCGATTTTTCCGCAATGGGCGTCGTCGTCTCGGGCACCGGCGAGCAGGAACCAAAGGGCTGGTATCCGATGGAACGCCTGACGATCAGCGGCAGCCGCTTCGCGAGCGTCGCGATGGTCGCCGACCTCTTGCGCAAGGGCACCGACGAAAGCACCTTCGGCCCCTGGTTTTCGATGACGGGTTCGAGCGTCGCCAATAGCGGTGCGGGCGGCGCGTCGCTGCGCGTCTCGGGCGCGCAACACACCGACATCGGGCAGAACAGCTTCGCCAAGTCGGACGGCATCGTCGTCATCCATTCGGTCGGCGCGCCCGAAACGCGCATCGCGTCGAACGCCTTCGCCGCGACCCCCGCGCCGCGCATCGAGGAACTGGCATGGAAAGGCCCGCCGCGCGGGCAGCTGATCGGTAATGTCGTGGAGGCGCGCCGATGACCCGCACCCTCGCGCTCCTGCTCGCCGCCGCGACGCTGCCGGCGGTCCCCGCCGCCGCGCAGACCCCGCCCGCCGCTTCGGCACAGGCTTTCGCACCGCTCTTTGCGGCCGAGGTCGAACGCGCGCGGCGCGACGTCGATGCGTCGATCAAGGCGGGCATCAACGTTCCGGTGCCCAAGGATCCCGGCGGCGGCTTCACCCACGAGCAGCACAAGCGCAATTACCGCATCATTTTCGAGGGCGGCCAGCTCTTCCGTCTGACCGGCGAGGCGCGCTACCGCGACCATGTTCGCGATCTTTTACTCGCTTATGCCGACCTCTATCCGGGGCTCGGGCCGCATCCCGCGGCGTCGAACCAGGTGCCGGGACGCCTCTTCTGGCAGAGCCTCAACGACAGCGTCTTCCTCGTGAACGCGGTGCAGGGCTATGCTCAGATCCGCGAGGCGCTCTCCGCCGACGAGCGCAAGCGGATCGACGACAATGTGATCCGCCCGATGGCGCGCTTCCTGTCGGACGAGTCGCCCGAGGTGATCAACCGCATCCACAATCACGCGACCTGGGCCGCGGCCGGCGTCGGCCTGTCGGGCTATCTGCTCGGCGACCGCGACCTCGTCGACAAGGCGCTGCTCGGGCTCGACAAGAGCGGCAAGGCAGGATTCCTCCGCCAGCTCGATCTGCTCTTTTCGCCTGACGGCTATTATGCCGAAGGGCCCTATTATCAACGCTATGCGTTGCAACCCTTTGTCGTCTTCGCGGCGGCGATCGCCGCGAATGATCCCGACCGCGAGATTTTCGAATATCGGGGCGGCATCGTCCTGAAAGCGATCCGCACCGCGATCGACCTGACGCACGATGGCTTTTTCCTCCCGATCAACGACGCGATGCCCGACAAGAGCCTGCGCACCGAGGAACTCTACCACGCCGTTGCCATCGCCTATGGCGCCACCAAGGATCCGGCCTTCCTGTCGATCGCCGACTGGCAGGGCCGCACCGTGCTGACCCCGGCGGGGCAGGCGGTGGCCGGCGATCTTGCGGCGGGCAAGGCGAAGCCCTGGCCCTTCGCCTCGCGGCTGCTGTCCGACGGCCCCGACGGCAAGGGCGGCGCGCTCGTGCTGCTGCGGACCAAGAGTGATCCCGCCGGCCCGCTGCTCGTTGCCAAGAATACGGTGCAAGGCATGGGGCACGGCCATTTCGACCGGCTCGGCTGGCTCTATTATGACGAGACCGGCGCGGTCGTGACCGACTATGGCGCCGCGCGCTTCCTCAATGTCGAGGCGAAGCGCGGCGGGCGCTACCTCCCCGAAAACGACAGCTGGGCGAGCGCGACGATCGCGCACAACACGCTTGTCGTCGATGAGCAAAGCCACTTCGCAGGCGACTGGAAAGCTGGAGAAAAATCCGGAACGCGCCAGCTCGCCGCATCGCTCGAAGGCCCCACCCGCTACACGATCGGCGAAATCGACAGCGCATACAAGGATGTCGCGATCCGCCGCGCGCTGCTGCTGATCGAGATCGACGGCCTCGCCAATCCTCTGACGCTCGATATCCTCCACGGAACTGGCAGCGGCAGGCATGTCTATGACCTGCCGCTGCATTTTTCGGGGCATATCATCGACAGCGACATCGCGTTCGACCGCAATCTCGCCGAGCGGCCGGTGCTGGGGAAGGCGAACGGCTATCAGCATCTGTGGGTCGACGGGACGGGAACCAAGGCGGGCAAGGCGCGGCTGACATGGATGCAGGGCAGCCGCTTCTATAGCTATCATATGCTGCCGCCCGCGGGCGCAAGCTTCATCCTCGCCGAAAGCGGCGCGAACGATCCCGAGTTCAACCTGCGCCGCGAACCCGCGCTGATTCAGCGCGTCGACGGCGCCGCGAACGCGACCTTCGTCAGCCTGCTCGAACCGCACGGCGCCTACGACGCCGCGGCCGAGACGGTCGTCGCGAGCAGCGCGCGTGTCGCGGCGCTTGAGCATCGCAAGGAAAAGGGCGTCGATCTCGTCCTCGTAACTCTCGTCGACGGCCGCCGCATCGCTATCGCGGTCGCCGACGACGTTGCCGCCCATGCGAAGCACAGCCTCGTCATAGGCGAACAAACCCTCGCTTGGACCGGCCCCGTCGGCCGCCTCGACCTCGCCAAGACCGGAGCGAAGAAATGAGCAATATCAAGGGCCGCTTCCGCTGGTGCGTCATCGCGCTGATCGCGCTCGCAACCGTCATCAATTACATCGACCGCAACGCGCTCGCCGTGATGTGGCCCGAGGTGTCGAAGGACATCGGCGCCACCAAGGAAGATTACGCGCTGCTGGTGACGATCTTCATGATCTTCTACGCCTTCGGCCAGTCGTTGTTCGGGCGCATCTTCGACGCGATCGGCACGCGGATGGGTTTCACCCTTTCGATCGTCATCTGGTCGCTGTCGATCGCCGCCCACGCCCTCGTGCGCTCGATGCCGCTGCTCATGGTCCTGCGCGCCACATTGGGAGTCAGCGAGGCGGGTAACTGGCCCGGCGCCGCAAAAGCGAACGCGCTGTGGTTCCCGTCGCGCGAACGCGCGCTGGCGCAGGGCATCTTCAATGCCGGCGCCTCGCTCGGCGGCATCATCTCGGCGCCGCTGATCGCCTTGCTCTTCGTCCAGTTCGGCTGGCACGGAACCTTCCTCCTCATCGGCGTGCTCGGCTTCATCTGGCTCGTGCCCTGGCTCTGGTTCTACAAGGCCGATCCCGACAAGCATCCGGGACTCAGCGAAGAAGAGCGGCAATATATCCTGACCGGCCGCACCGAGGCGGGCCGTGACGACGGCCGCCGCGTGCCGCTCGGCGAACTGCTCCGCTATCGCCAGAGCTGGGGCGTCATCCTGTCGCGCTTCTTCCTCGACCCCGTCTGGTGGCTCTTCGTGTCGTGGCTACCGATCTATCTCGCCGAAACCTTCGGCTTCGACGTCAAGCAGATCGGCCTCTTCGCCTGGGTGCCCTTCGTCGGCGCGATGCTCGGCAGCCTGTTCGGCGGCTGGTTCGCAGGAAGGATCATCACCGGCGGCGGCGGCGTGCACAAGGCGCGCACGCTCAGCATCGCGATCGGCTGCGCGATCATGCTGCCCGCGCTGCTCTTCACCATCGGCGCGAGCGATCCGCTCACCGCGGTGCTGCTGATCGCGTGCATCCTCTTCGGCTTCCAGATGGCGATCGGCAACATCCAGACGCTGCCGAGCGACTATTTCGGCGGCGGCGCGGTCGGCAGCCTCGCGGGGATCAGCGGCACCGCGGCGGTCGCGGGCACGCTGATCACGACCTGGCTCGTGCCGGTACTCACCAAGACGAGCTACGCGCCGATCTTCGCGCTCTCCGCGGCGATCGTCCCGATCTCATTCCTGTGTTTCTGGCTGGTCGGCGGTCGCGTCGAACCGGTCGCCACCCAACCCACCCACAATCAAGAATAAGGAAATGCACCACATGACTCTCCAGGGCAAAACCGCGCTCGTCACCGGCGGCGGCCGCGACATCGGCCGCTCGGTCTCGATCGCGCTCGCGCGCGCCGGGGTGCGCGTCGCGATCAACTATAACAGCGGCCGCGAAGCCGCCGAGGAAACGCTCCGGACGATCAAGGACGCGGGGGGTGACGCCTTTCTGATTCAGGCCGATGTCACCGACAGCAACGCCGTCCGGGCGATGCTCGACGAGGTCGGCGCCCGCTTCAGCGGCCGGCTCGATATCCTCGTCAACCTCGCGGGCGGCATGGTCGCGCGCAAGACGCTGAGCGAGATGGACGAGGATTTCTTCGATCATGTCATGACGCTCAACCTCAAATCGGCCTTCCTCGTCCTCCAGGCGTCGCAGCCCTTCCTTGGCGAAGGCTCGGCGGTGGTAAACGTCTCGTCGCTTGCCGGCCGCGACGGTGGCGGCCCCGGCGCGTCGGTCTATGCGACCGCGAAAGGCGCGCTGATGACCTACACGCGTTCGATGGCGAAGGAACTCGGCCCGCAGGGCATCCGCGTCAACGCCGTCTGCCCCGGCCTGATCGGCACCAGCTTCCACGACATCTTCTCGAAGCCCGAGGGGCGCGCCGCGACCGCGAACAACACCCCGCTCCGCCGCGAAGGTCATCCCGACGAGGTCGCCGACACGATCGTCTATCTCGCGTCGCCTGCGGCGAGCTTCCTCGCGGGCGTCTGCCTCGACATCAACGGCGGGCTGGCCTTCTCGTGATGCGCCGGCTTCTCGCAACCGCGGCCTGCCTCCTGATCGCGAGCGGCGCGCAGGCTCAAACCCGTGAGCGCACCGACGCGCCGCCGCTCGAGCCATACAAGATCATCCTCGTCGGCGACTCCACGATGGCGCCGCACAGCGGCTGGGGCGGGGCGTTTTGCGCGCACCATGTCAAATCGTCGGTCGCGTGCCTCAACACCGGGCGTGGCGGGCGTTCGACGCGCAGCTACCGACAGGAAGGCAGCTGGGACATCGCGCTCGCCGAGGCGAAGGTGCCGGGCTATCGCGGCACCTGGGTGCTGATCCAGTTCGCGCACAACGACCAGTCGTCGAAGTCCGAGCGCTGGACCGACGAGACGACCGAATTTCCCGCCAACCTTCGCCGCTTCGTCGAAGAGGTGCGGGCGGCGGGCGCCACCCCGGTGCTCGTCACCCCGCTGACGCGCCGCGAGTTCAAGGACGGCAAGCTGAAGAACACGCTCGCGAGCTGGTCGGACCAGATTCGCGGCGTCGCCAAGGCGATGGACGTGCCGCTCGTCGACCTCAATGCGCTCAGCGCGGCACAGGCGCAGGAGATGGGCGCCGAGACGGCGACCAAGCTCGCGCAGGAACCGCCGACGGCCGAAGAACTCGCCGCCGCGCAAGCCGGAACGACGCTGACCGCGCGCCCGGCGCCGCCTCCGCCCCCGCCGATCGCCGGCGACGGTGCGCGCGGGCAGGTGACGCGCAAGTTCGACTATACGCACCTCGGCAATGTCGGCGCCGAAGTCACCGCCAAGCTGGTGACGCAGGCGCTTGCCCGTGCCGTGCCGGACCTTCGGAGCCAGCTCGTCCGCTGACGAATAGTGTATGGCAAAATGGACTAACCAATTGTCCATACACAATGGTTGACAATCATGCTGCAATGTTCGACAGCATTGGTCAGAACAGAATCGATTTCTTGGGAGAGACGAAGTGAATTCTCGTAATCAATTCCGTGCGCGTTCGCTCCGCGCCGTCTTGCTGGCGGGTGCGGGCTCGACATTGCTCGCCGCCGCGATGCCCGCGATGGCGCAGGACACCGCCCCCGCCGCGCAGGACGAAGAGGACGCGATCGTCGTCACCGGGATTCGCGAGACGATCCAGAATTCGATCAACACCAAGCGCGAGGAGACGGCGATCGTCGACGCGCTCTCGGCCGATGACATCGGCGACCTTCCCGCGCTGTCGGTCGGCCAGGCGATCCAGACGATCACCGGCGCGACGACGCACCGCGAAAAGGGCGACGCCTCCGAAATCGCGTTGCGCGGCCTCGGCCCCTTCCTCTCGAACGCGACCTTCAACGGCCGCGACGCGACCAACGGCAGCGGCGACCGCTCGGTGAACTTCAACCAGTTCCCGTCCGAACTCGTCAACAATATCAAAATCTACAAGACGCAGCAGGCGGACCTCGTCGAGGGCGGCGTCGCCGGCACGATCGAGATCGGGACGCTGCGCCCGCTCGACTTCGGCAAGCGCCGCATCCAGGCCGAGGTCAAGGCGCAGTACAACCCCTATGGAGACCGCATCGTCGGGTCGGGCGGCATCGGCTGGCGCGGGACGCTGAGCTATGTCGATCAGTTCGCGAACGACACGATCGGCATCGCGATCGGCGTCCAGCGCAACGACACCAACAACCCCGAGGAAACCTATGCCGCCAGCAGCACCTGGGTCGCGTGCCGCGCCGACAATGCCTCCAGCGGCAATTGCAGCGAACTCGCGCGCGAGGATTACGGCCAGGATCCCTATTATCTCGTCCCCAACTCCTACATCTTCCGCCAGATCAGCGAGACCGACAAGCGCGATGCCGCGTTCGGCGCGATCCAGTGGCGCCCCTCGGACCGGCTCAACGTCAATCTCGACGTCCAATATTCGGACCGCACTTTTGTCGAAAGCCGCCGCGACCTTACGATTTCGGAGGCGCGGCGCGGCCTGGCCAACGTCGAATATGACGAAAACGGCATCGTTCGTTATCTCGAAGGGTCGAGTTCGCTCGAATCGAACGGCTCCGAACTGTCGCGTTCGGAAGAATATCTCGGCGGAGGCCTGTCGGTCGAATGGATGCCGAACGACCGGCTGACGCTGACCTTCGACGGCAGCTATTCGCGCACGATCCGCAAGGAGATCGAACGCAATTTCCGCCTGCGCACCGACCGGAACGACCTCAACGGCGATCGCACGCCGGTGGGCGACCAGCGCGTCCCCTATATCTACGAACTCGCGCCGGGCAGCTTCGTGCCCACAATCACGATCGACCCGCGCTTCGACCTCAATAACCATGATCTCTTCTGGGACGACGCCCGCCTGCGCCGCGACGAGAGCAAGCGCCACAACGAGATCATCGCGGGGCGCTTCGACGCCGCATATGAGCTCGACGGCTTTCTCAGCCGGATTTCGGCGGGCGCGCGCTGGTCCGAACTCACCTTTCGCGACTACGACCTGCGCAACGAGGCTTTCGAGCTGACATCGGATATCGACGAAGAGCGGGCGATCAACAACCAGTGCCGCCAGGCCTTCCCGCAGACCGGTTATCTGTCGGCGGCCGAGGGCAACAACATCCACAGCTGGGCGACCTTTGACGTCGACTGCATATTCGGCGGATATCTGGGCACTGTGGATCCGGGCTTGCCCGACGAGCTCCGCGCGGCCGCCAATCGCGACGTCACCGAACGCACGCTCGCGGGCTATGTGATGGCCGAATATGACGCCGATCTGGGCAATATGCCCGTCCGCGGCAATTTCGGCGTCCGCGTCGTCAAGACCGACGTCACCTCGAACGGGCTGCGCAGCGACCTCGTCCTCGTCCCCGATGACACCGACCCCGGCCGGTTCACGCTCGAAGAAACCAGTGATTTCCAGACGGTGCGGATCGAGAGCAGCAGCACACGCATCCTGCCGAGCGTCAATGCGATCTTCGAGGTCGCGCCCGACACGTTGGTGCGCGTCGCGGGCTATCGCGCCATGTCGCGCCCCAATCCCAGCGCGCTCGGCGCCGGCCGCACCTTCACACTCGGCGACGGCGACGATGGCGGCTTCACCTCGATCGAGGAAGCCATCGACAATGTCCGCGCCAACGGTAGCCCACGCCTCAAGCCGCTGATGTCGTGGAACGCCGACGCCGCGATCGAATGGTATCCGAACAAGGACAGCCTCCTGTCGGCAACCGTCTACTACAAGCAGTTCAACGGCGGCTTCCAGCCGGTGGTCTATAACGAGGATTTCACGATCAACGGCGAAACGGTCACCGTTCCGGTGACCCAGACGCGCAACAGCCCCGACAAGTCGCGCATCTACGGCCTCGAACTCACCGCCGCGACGCGCTTCAGCTTCCTGCCCAAGCCGCTCGACGGTCTCGGCGCCAAGGTCAGCTACAATTACGCCGATTCGAACTTCGAAACGCAGGATATCCGGCTCGGCGACGAATATAATCCGGAAACCGAAACGGTGACGCCGGGCCTCATCGCGCCCGCTGGCCTTTCGGGCTATTCGAAGCATGTGTTATCGGCGCAGGCCTATTACGACATCGGGCCGGTGTCGCTGCAGGCGATCTACAATTACCGCAGCAAATATTTCCAGGACTTCGTCGGCGGCAATAGCCAATTGCGCTATGTCGGGCCCAGCGAAACCCTCGATTTCCGCGCATCGCTCGCGCTGATGCCCGGTGTGTCGCTGCGGTTCGAGGCGCTGAACCTCTTCAACGAGCCCAAGGCGACCTATATGCCCGTCTACGGCAGCAGCCGCCAATATCATTATTACGGATCCAAATATTTCATCGGCCTGCGGGCCCGGATCTAGGCGGCAAGGTGCGCACTCTGTTCGCCTTGTTATCGGTCGCGGCTGCAGCGCCCGCCGCTGCGACCGATGCGGTCGAACTCGCGCAAATCGACCGGGACGTCGTATACCGGACGGTGGAAGGAACGGCGCTGCACCTCGACGTCTATCGCCATGCGGACAGCGTCGCTGCGCCGGGCCCGGTGTTGGTTCACTTCCATGGCGGCGGCTGGGCGCGCGGCGCGCGGCCCGCCGACTGGGCGGGGTTTCGTCCTTATCTGGCGGCGGGCTTATCGCTGGTGACGGTGCAATATCGCCTCGCTGGCGAGGCGCGCGCGCCGGCCGCCGTGCAGGATGCGCGCTGCGCGCTCCACTGGGTCGCCGCCAACGCTGCCCGGCTGGGCTTCGATCCCGACCGTGTCATTGTGACCGGAACCTCGGCGGGGGGGCATCTGGCGCTCATGGCGGGCCTGCTACCCGCGGCAAATGATATCGACAGCGCCGAATGCCGCGCTGCTCCCGCGGCGGCGGCGATCCTCGATTTCTATGGACCGGCCGACCTGACCCGTATCGCGTCGCCGTCGGGCGCGCGGCATCCTACCGTCGCGAACTGGATCGGCGACGAAGCCGAAGCTGCGGTAACCGAGCGGGCGATGTCGCCGGTCGCCTGGCTTGCCAAGGACAGTCCGCCGGTCTTTATCGTGCATGGCGATGCCGACCCGGTGGTGCCCGTCGCCCAGTCGATCGAACTCAAGCGCCGCCTCGACGCGCTGGCGGTCCCGTCCGAATTGTTCGTCGTGCGCGGCGGCGGTCACGGCAAATTTACGCCCCAACGCCAAGCCGAAGTGTCGAGGCGGGCGATCGCTTTCCTGTGTGGCCGCAAACTGTTGGTCGCATCGGCTTGTGCAGCGAAAAATTGATGCGCCGCGCGACGACCCACTTCAAACTTGTCATACCAAATTGTATGACCGTACCCGCAATCATGCGGGGAGACGATTGAATATGGCCGAACGCCGCCTTTTCGAGGATGTCGCCGATACGATCCGGCGCCTGATTCTCGACGGAACCTATCCGCCGGGAACGCGACTGCCCGGCGAGCGCGAGTTGTCCGAGCGGTTCGAGGTCAGCCGGGTGACGATCCGCGAGGCCGAGATCGCGCTGCAGGCGACGGGGTGGATTCATATCCGCACCGGCGCGGGCGCCTATGTCGAGGCGGTGCTGCCCGGCGACAATGCGATCCTGCCCAAGGTCAGCGCCTTCGAGCTGACCGAAGCGCGCTCGCTGTTCGAGGCCGAGGCGGCGGCGCTCGCGGCGCCGACGATTTCGAGCGAGACGCTCGAAAAGCTCGACGAACTGCTCGTGGCGATGGCCGACGACAGCAAGAGCGAGGAAGAGATCAGCGCGATCGACCGCGAGTTTCACATGACGATCGCCGCCGCGTCGAGCAACAAGGCGATCATCCATGTGATCGAGAGCCTGTGGCGGATGCGCATGGAATTGCCCGAGGTGCGGAGCAGCCATTCGCTCGTCTGCCGCAAGGACGGCGCCGCGCGCCAGGCCGAACACGCCGACGTCGTCGCGGCGCTGCGCAAGCGCGACGCGGGCGGCGCGCGGCTCGCGATGCGGCGCCATTTCAACCGCCTGCTCGAATCGATGCTCGACGAAACCGAGGAACGCGCGATGGTCGAATTGCGCCGCCAGTCGGCCGAAAGTCGCCAGCGCTATCTGCTGAGCGCAAAACTCGCCTGATGCCCGATACCCCCGATCCGGTTGCGGCGCTGCTTGCCGCGCGCCTTTCGGGGCAGGCGCTTCCCGCCTTTCCCACGCCTGTTCCCGCGACGCTGGCCGAAGCCTATGATGTGCAGCAGCGGCTGACCGCGGCGCTCGGCGCGCCGGTGCTCGGCTGGAAGGTCGGCCGCATCCCGCCCGCGCTCGTCGAAACGCTCGGTGCCGAGCGCGTCGCGGGCCCCGTGCTGCGCGTCGCCGAACTCGACGGAGACAGGCCGGGCGAGGTCCTTATCTTCAGGGACGGCGCGGGCGCGATCGAGTCCGAGGTGATGCTGCGCCTCCGCGCGGTGCCCGACGGACGCGTGACCGCGGGCGACGGCGCCCGCTGGGTCGACGAGATCCGCGCGGGGTTCGAAGTCGCAAGCTCGCCCGCACCTGACGTCCATAACCACGCCCCCTATGGCATCATCGCCGACATCGGCATCAACAACGGCCTGCTGCTCGGTCCGCAGCTCGATCCCGGCGATTTCGCCACGCTCGGGGTCGAAACGCAAATCGACGGCGTGGCGGTCGGCAGCGGGCGGGCGATCGACGTGCTCGACGGCCCGTGGGGCGCGCTCGATTTCCTCGCCGACCTCCATCGCCGCGGCGTCATCGAACTCAAGCGCGGGCAATGGATTTCCGCTGGCGCGATCACCGGGGTCCACCCGATCGCCATCGGCCAGACCGCAACCGCCCGTTTCGGCGCCGCCGCCACCATCGCCTGCACGGCCGCCGCCGAAACCGGATTCCACGCATGATCGCTCCGCCCCGCAGCATCGCCTGTTTCGGCGAAATCGTCATGCGCGTCTCGGTTCCGGCGGGCGAACTGCCGCTGCAATCGGCGCGCTTCGGCGCGCACGTCGGGGGCGCCGAGGCGAATGTCGCCGTCGCGCTCGCAGCGCTCGGCCGTGCTACCGCGATGATCAGCGCGGTCCCCGAAGGTCCGATCGGCGACGGGGTCATGGGCGAACTGCGCCGTCATGGCGTCGATACGACGTCGGTGCGCCGCCCCGCGGGCCGCATGGGCCTCTATTACCATCTTCCCGGCGGCCCGATGCGCCCCGCCGAGGTCGTCTACGACCGCGCCGGCTCAGCCTTTGCGGCGGCCAGCCGCGACGACTGGGATTGGGACCGCTTGCTCGACGGCTTCGACTGGCTGCACGTCTCGGGCGTCACGCCCGCGCTGGGGCCGGACAGCGCCGCCGCGACGCTCGCAGCGGTCACGCGTGCCCGCGCCGCCGGGATCGGCGTGTCGTTCGACGGCAATTGGCGCGGGCGTCTGTGGGAACGCTGGCAGCCCGACCCGGCGTCGATCCTGAAACCGATCGTCGCGCACGCGACCTTGCTTTTCGGCAATCATCGCGACGCGAGGCTGCTGCTGGGCCGCGAATTTTCGGGCGAGGGCGAAGACCGGCGGCGCGAGGCCGCGCTGGCGCTGTTCGATCAATTCCCCTCGCTCGAACATATCGCCTCGACCGCCCGCGAAATCCTCGGCACCGACGCCCACCGGATCACCGCGCGCGTCGATACGCGGGACGACCGTGGCGCGAGCGACCCCACCCTCATCACGCCGGTGATCGACCGGGTCGGGACCGGCGACGCCTTCGCGGCGGGCGTTCTCGACGGCCTGTGGAGCGGTAAGAGCCTCGCCGATGCGGCGACGCACGGCCTTGCGCTCGCGGCGCTCAAACATGGGCTGCACGGCGATTTCGCGCCCTTCGCGCGGTCGGTGCTGGACCGTGCGTCCAGTGCCGCACAGGATATTGCGCGCTAGGGTTCGCAACGGTAGAGACTCCCGACGGAGGCCACGTCCTCGCCCGGCTATGCCGGGTTCTCAAGTCCGGGACGGCCCGGCAGCTCGATAAGGAGGCTGCCATGGCCTGGATATATTTGACGATCGCCGGAATTTTCGAAGTCGTGTGGGCTTTCTCGATGAAGCAGTCCGAAGGCTTCACGCGCCCGGGCGCGACCGCCGTTACCATCGCCGCGATGATCGTGAGTTTCGCGCTGCTCGCGCTGTCGATGAAATCGCTGCCGCTCGGCACGGCCTATACGATCTGGACCGGGATCGGCGCCGTCGGCGCGTTCCTCGTCGGCATCTTCATCCTCGGCGAACAGGCGAACGCGATGCGGATCGTCGCCGCGCTGCTGATCGTCAGCGGCCTCATCCTGATGAAGCTGTCGTCGACTGCGTGAGCGACGCCCGCCGGGCTTTCGAAGAAAACACGGCGAGCGCCAAGGGCAAACGGCGGGAAGACCGCCGCCCTGTTCAGATCAGGATATGACAGACGTCGGGCGCGGGCCGGACGAGCCCGCGCGTCAACCGCGCCAGCGCGCCTTCGTCGACCTGCGCCGCGTCGGCGAGTTCGACCCGGTAGCGGCCGTGGAGCGCGCGGACCGAACGCACATTCGCGGCGCCGCCAAGCGCGCCGGCCAGATCGTCGGGCAGCGTCGCATCCGCTCCGATCCCGTCCGCCGCGGGGGCAGGGACCGCGATCGCCCCGCCGCCGCCGGCCAGCGCGACGCGGATTTCCTCGGCGACCAGATCGGCGACCGGGCCCAGAACGACCTGCGCCGCATTTTCCGACGGCCGGATGATGCCGCGCGCGCCGAGCGCGGTCAGCGCCGCGTCGTCGACCGCCGACTGATCGGCGACGATCAGGCGCAGGCGCGTCGTGCACGCCTCGACGCTGACGAGATTGGCTGCGCCGCCGAGCGCCGCGACAAAGGCTTCGCCGCGCGCGCCTCCCGTCGAAACGGTTGACGCCTCGGCGGCCTCGCCGCGCTCGCGTCCCGGTGTCGTCAGGTCGAACCGGCGGATGAAGAAGCGGAACAGGCCATAATAGAGCAGCGCGTAAACTGCGCCGACCGGCAGCAGCATCCACGGCCGCGTCGCCAGGCTGAAATTGAGCACATAGTCGAACAGCCCCGCCGAAAAGCCGAAGCCGAGCCGGATGTCGAGCGCGTCCATCAGCGCCATCGACACGCCCATCAGCAGCGCGTGGATCGCATAGAGCAAGGGCGCGACGAACATGAAGGTGAACTCGATCGGTTCGGTCACCCCGGTCAAAAAGCTGGTGAGCGCCAGCGAAAGCAGCATCCCGCCGACCGCCTTGCGCCGCTCGGGCCGCGCCTCGTGATACATGGCGAGGCACGCGGCGGGCAGGCCGAACATCATCACCGGGAAAAAGCCCGACATGAATGCGCCGGCGGTTGGATCGCCCGCGAAGAAGCGGCGGAGATCACCGGTCGCGCCCGCGAAATCGCCGACGACGAACCAGGCGGCATTGTTGATGATATGGTGCAATCCGGTGACGATCAGCAGCCGGTTGAGCACGCCATAGACGAACAGGCCCGCGCCGCCGCTTTCGACGACGGTGCGGCTCGCGGCGTCGATTGCGCCGCTGATATGCGCATAGCCGTAACCGATCACCGCCGCGAGCAGCAGCCCGGCGACCCCGCTCGCGATCGGTACGAAGCGCCGCCCGCCGAAGAAGGCGAGATATTCGGGCAGGGCGATCGCCGCGAAACGGTTATAGAAATTGCCGCCGATCAATCCTGACAGGATGCCGATGGGCACTTCAAGCTTGTCGATCTGCGTCAGCGCCCAGTTCTTGCCTGCCAGCGCCGCCGCCGCCTCGGGCCATCCGGCGCCGAGGTCAGCCGGCGCGGTCATGAAGGTCTGCGCGCCGGTCGTCGTGACGAGATAGCAGACGACCCCCGCGAGCGCCGCGGCGCCATTGCCGTCGCGCGCAAAGCCGACCGCGACGCCGATCGCGAACAGGATACCCAGATTCTCGAAGATCGCCGCGCCCGCCGCCGAGACGAAGGCGATGTCGAGCAGGTCGGGCTGGCCGATGCGCAGCAGCAGGCCGGCGATCGGCAGCACCGCGATCGGCAGCATCAGCGCGCGGCCCAAGGGCTGGAGCGTTTCGAGTATCTTGCGCATCACCGTGTCTCCTCGAACGCGCGGGCGAGCGCGCGCACCTCCGCCGCCGACTTGCATTGCAGCGCCAGCGCCGCATGCGCTTGCGCCTCGGGCAGTGAGAGCCCGCGCACGATCTGTTTCGCCTCGGCGACGAATCCCGGCACCGCCGACAATTCGGTGACGCCCAGCCCGATCAGGATCGGCAGCGCTGCGGGATCGGACGCGAGCCCGCCGCACACGCCGACCCAGCGCCCGTGGACGGCGGCAAGGCGGCAGGTTTCGCCGATCATCCGCAGCACCGCGGGGTGCATCGCGTCGGCCCCCGCGGCGACCGCCGGATTGCCGCGGTCCATCGCGAGCACATATTGGGTGAGGTCGTTGGTGCCGATCGACAGGAAATCGGCCTCGGCGGCGAGCAGGTCGGCGGTCATCGCCGCGGCGGGGGTTTCGACCATCACCCCGACTTCGACCGGCGCCGCGATCCCCATCTCGCCGCGCAGCCTCTCGACCACCGCGCGCACCTGGCGCAGCTCATCGAGGCTCGCGACCATCGGGATCATGATCTTGCATTGCCCGGCGGGTTCGATGCGCAGGATCGCGCGAAGCTGCGTTTCGAGGAGGTCGGGCCGTGCGAGCGCCACACGAATGCCGCGCTGGCCCAGCGCCGGATTTTCCTCGGCGTCGAACGGGATATAGGCGGCGGGCTTGTCGCCGCCGATGTCGAGCAGGCGGACGATCACCGGCCGCTCCGCGAGCGCGTCGGCGATCCCCTGATAGGCGGCGTGCTGTTCATCCTCCGACGGCGCGGTGTCGCGATCGAGGAAGAGAAACTCGCTGCGCACGAGGCCCGATCCTTCGGCGCCTTGCGTCGCGGCCGCTCGCGCTTCGTCGACGCTGCCGACATTGGCGAAGATTTCGATGCGCGTGCCGTCGGCGCTGTGGCAGGCGTCCTTCGCCGCCGCCTGCGCCGCTTCGCGCCGCGCGTCGCGCTTCGCAAGCCGCGCGGTAAAGGCGTCGGTGCCGGCGGCCGACGGCGCCGCCGTGACATGACCCAGTTCGGCATCGAGCAGCAGCGGTGTGCCCTCCGCAATCTCGTCGAGCGCGTCGCCCATTGCGACGAGGGAAGGCAATCCCATGCCCGCACAAAGGATCGCGACGTGCGACGTCGGGCCGCCGCGCCGGAGGCAGATCCCGGCAGGCTTTTGCGCCGCCAGCGCCACAAGCTGCGACGGCAACAGGTCCTCGGCAACGACGATCGCACCCGCCGCAATATTCGCCCCGTCGAGCGGTGTCCCGGTCAGCACGGCGAGCATCTGCCGCTCGATGTCGATCAGGTCGTCGATGCGCTCGATCAAATGGGCGTTGCCCGTCGCGCGGATCGCGTCGATCTGGTCGTGGATCGCGCCGCGCCACGCGAAACCGGCGCTGTTCCCCGCTGCGATCCGGCCCTCGGCCGCCGCAATCAGTTCTGGATCGTCGATCAAGGCCAGATGCGCCTGCATCACCGATGCGACGCTGCCGCTCGCGCCGTCGGCGCGCGCGGCAATCATCGCGCGGACCTCTTCGCGCGCCGCCAGCAACGCCTCGCATTCCTCGGCCGCCCCGGCGCCTTCGCGCGCAACGGCGATCTCCGTCTGCCGCAACCGCGCGGCGGGTCCCATGGCCAGGCCGGGCGAGGCGATCACGCCGCCGATCTGTCCCGCGCGCAGCGGACTGGCAGCGGCGGCGGGCAGGGGCGCGACGACCGCCGCCGCTCCTTCGCCCATATCGGTCGCGAGCAATGCGACGATCGCCGCGAGCGCCGCTTCGGCGTCGTCGCCGCGCGCCTGCACGACCACCTCGTCGCCGAACGCCGTGCCGAGCGCGAGCAAGGCGACCGTACTCCGCGCATCGCCGCGCTTGTCGCCCTTCACCAGATGCACGTCGGCCTCGAAGCCGCGCGCCGCTTCGCCGATCCGCGCGGCGGGGCGTGCGTGAATCCCGTGCGGCAGCGACAGCGTCACCGCCTGCTCGACCAAAATTCCGTCATCGGACCGGCGGCGCGCTTCGGCCTGCACCGGGACGAGCGTCATCAGCGCCTCGCATGCGCCGATCGCGGCATCGGTCGTCCGGCGGCCGATCGCAAAAGCCTCGGCGTTGGTCACGATCACCGGCGTGATCAGGCTCGTCGCGGCCAGCGCGACCGCGTCGAGGTCGAAACGGATCAGCGGATCGCCGCGCGCCACCGTATCGCCGATCGCCACCAGCGGCGTGAAGCCTTCGCCCTTCAGCATCACCGTATCGAGCCCGATATGGATCAGGACCTCGGCGCCCTCGGCGCTGCGCAGCGACACGGCGTGGCCGGCCTCGTGCAGCGTCACCACCTCGCCGTCGAACGGCGCGACGACGGTATCGCCGAGCGGCTGGATCGCGACCCCGTCGCCCATCATCCGCTGGGCAAAGACCGGGTCGGGAACTTCGTCCAGCGTCGTCGCCCACCCTCGAAGCGGAGAGGTGATGATCAGGCCCATCGATATAATCCCCAAAACGTCCGCCGCTTATGATGCGGCTTGCGTATCATTGCGCGGCCTGGAAATGGCCCCATGCGGTTTCCGAATCAATCGCGCCGCCGATCCACGTTGCGCGCGGAGCGAGACCGGCATCGAGCCACACCCAGTCGGCGCGCTGCCCCACCGCGATCGCCCCGATGCGATCCGCCAGCGACAGGAAGGCCGCGGGCGTCGCGCTCGCCATAGCCGACACGTCGGGCACCGGCAGCCCGGTAACCTCGACCGTCTTGCGCAGCGCCGACGCCATGTCGAGATGCGTGCCCGCGAGCGTGCCGTCCTCAAAGATGCAGACGCCGTCCTTCACCGCAATGCGCTTGCCCTGCAGCGTGAATTCGCTGACCTCGGTGCCGACGCTCGGCATCGCGTCGGTGACCAGCATGATGCGCTCCTTGCCCTTGGTCCGCACCGCCAGGCGCACCACCGCAGGGTGCAAATGGACATCGTCGACGATCAGCCCGCAATAGCTATCCGAATCGAACGCCGCGCCGACCGCGCCGGGATTGCGATGGTGCAGCGGCGACATCGCGTTGAACAAATGGGTAAAGCCCGACAATCCCGCCGCGATCGCGCGCTGCGCCTCGTCATAGGTCGCGTCGCTGTGCCCCGCGCTGACGATCACCCCGTGGCGGACGAGGGTGCGGATATCCTCTTCGTCGCACAGTTCGGGGGCGAGCGTCAGCATCACGCGCCCGCGGTGCGGCGCGGTGAGCGTCGCCAATATTCCGGTATCGAGCCGCCGGATGCGATGCGCCTCGTGGATGCCGCGCTTCACCTCGTTGATGAACGGCCCTTCGATATGGATGCCGACGACGCCCGGCACGCCCTGCTCGATCGCGGCGTCGACCGCCGCGAGCGCGGCGGCGATCTGCGCGGGCGTGTCGCTGATCAAGGTCGGCAGGAAAGCGGTGGTGCCGAAGCGCGCATGCGCGGCGCCGATCGCCGCGATCGCTTCGACATCGACCTGATCGTTGAACAATACGCCGCCGCCGCCGTTGACTTGCGTGTCGACGAAGCCGGGCAGCAGCCAGCCGCCTTCGAGGTCGACCGCGCGGTCCGCCGGCGTATCGCCCGGCGCGGACACGGTGGTGACGGCGCTGCCTTCGACGGCGATGTCCGCCGCGTCGACGGTGCCGCCCGGCAGTGCGACCCGGCCGTTGTGGAAACGAACGATCATAAAGTCTCGGTAACCTTGTTGAGATGCGGTGGCGAGTCGGGGTCGCAGCCGCGCGCGAGCGCCAGCCTGCTTGCCATGCGGTAAAAGCTCTGGATCATCAGCACCGGCTCGATGGCCGGGTGCGCGGCGATGACAGGCAGGTCGCCGCCGGGATCGGCGAGCAGCACCGTCGCGCCGCGCCCGCGAAACTCGGCGGCCGCGTCGCGCACGCTCGCCGCCGCACGGTCGGTGCCGCCGAACGCCAGCACATGAAAGGCATCGCCGACGATCGCCATCGGCCCGTGGCGCACTTCGGCGGCGCTGAAACTTTCGGCATGGAGCGCCGAGGTTTCCTTGAACTTGAGCGCGGCCTCCTGCGCGACGCCGAGCCCATAGCCGCGCCCGAGCACGAACAGGTTGGTCGCTTCCCGAAACGCGGCGACCGCGGGCGACCAGTCGAGCGCGAAGGCCTGCGCAAGCTGGCCGGGCAGGGCGGTCAGCGCCGCGTCGAGCGCATCATCCTCGGCCCATGCCGCGACGAGCGCAGCGATGGCGGCGAGCGAGGCGATATAGGATTTGGTCGCCGCGACCGATCGTTCGACCCCGGCGGAGAGCGGGATCACCACGTCGGCGAGCCCCGCAAGCGGCGATCCCTCGGCATTGACCAGCGCGACGACGAAGGCGCCGGCGTCGCGCTGCTGCTCGACCGCCGCCAGCAGGTCGGGGCTCTTGCCCGACTGCGACACCGCAAGGCACAGGCGATTCCCGGCAACCGCCGGCGCGTCGTAGAGCGACGCGATCGACAGCGCGGCCGACGCGGTCGGCGTCCCGGTCATCGTCTCGATCAGATATTTGGCATAGGTCGCCGCATGGTCCGACGACCCGCGCGCGCAGGTCACCACCGCGACGGGCGGCGCGCCGCGCAGCCGCCGCCCGATCGCGGCGAAGGCGTCGCGATTGGCGTCCAGCATCGTGGCGACGGCCGCGGCTGCTTCCCCGGCTTCCTGCTCCATCAGCGTTATTCGTCCGTCTGTCGCGGCGTTCGGCATCGTCCATCACTTTCCGGATCGGGCGACGCGACGCCGCCCGATTATTGGTATTATATAGGTTATATAGGTCTTATCAAGAGGTATGTTCGGCCGGATCAGATTTTGATGATCCAGCCCTTGCGGCGCAGCCATTCCATCGCACCCCAGATCAGCAGCATATAGAGAAGGATGGGGATGAGCGACGCGACCGGATCGCCCAGTGTCTCGCGCAGCGCGCGAAAGGGCGCCAGCAGCAGGTCCCATGTCACCACGCCCGCCGTCACCTGGTGCAGCGTATAGGCCGCGATCGCATTGGCACCGAACGCCAGCATCGCGGTCGCGGCCATCCCGGGATCGCGGCCTTCGCGGTCGAGTAAATGATGCAGCAGCGCGAGCGCCAGCACGGTGATGCCGCTGGTGACGAGCACGAAGCTGCTCGACCAGATATCCTTGACGATCGGGAAGGCGAGGCTCCAGCCGCTGCCGGCGACCAGCATCGCGGCGCCGATCGTCGCGAGCTGCCGCGCCGCGGGACCTTGGCGGCGGATCAGCAGTTCGCCGATCGCGACGCCGATCAGTCCTTGGGCAATGGCGGGCAAGGTGCCCAATATCCCCTCGGGATCATAGCCTTCGGGTCCCTTCACATAGAGGTGAGTGCCGAGCAGCAGCCGGTCGACCGAAGCGACGAAATTGTGCCCACGCCCCCAGATGTCGGTCGCGAGCCCGTCGAGCGAGGGGAGCAGCGCGAGCGGCCAGTAGAGCGCGAGGATCGCCGCCGCGACGATCAGCCGCGCGCGCGGCCCCGCGAGCAGGAACAGGATCGCGCAGGCGCAATAGACGAGCCCGATGCGCTGAAGCACCCCGAACAGCCGCCAGTCGCCCGACGCGAAGCTGGTGAACCAGTAAAGATTGCTGAGGATGAAGCCCAGCAGCAGCAGGCGGCCGGTGCGGCCGAAGATATGCCGGCGCTGCGCCGAATCGAGCTTCGCATCGCGCATCGAAAAGGGGATGGCGATGCCCACCATCGTCAGAAAACCCGGAAAAACAAGGTCGGCGAGGGTGAGCCCGTCCCAGCTCACATGCAGCAGCATCGGCGCGACATTTGCCTCCGCGCCATATTTCATCGCCGCGGCCGAATTCACCAATATCATCCCGGCGACGGTGAGCCCCCGCAGCACGTCGAGTGAAATCAATCGCATGGCCATTTCCTCCCCGGTCGCCATCGCCCCCTCGGGCGGCATCCTGACGCTGCCATAAATTTGCAATGGACAGCGCGCTGGATTTGTAGTCTATTGGTAATATTCCAAGGACGCAATTGGTCTTATAGAGATTGTGGGAAGGCAATCTGGACCGCATTGGATGGGGGAAATCATAATGGTTAAGGGGCCTGCCAAGACATATCGGATTCGCCAGAGCCTGCTCCAGGGGATATGCGGGGCGGCACTGGCGAGCGCGATGATCCTTCCCGCCGCGGCGCAGGAAAGCACCGTGCCGGTATCGGCGGATGAGGAAAATCCCGACGACATCGTCGTTACCGGGATTCGCGCCAACCTCGAATCGGCGCAGAACCGCAAGCGCAACGCCGACACCGTCGTCGATTCGATCACGGCGGAGGATATCGGATCTTTCCCCGATAAATCGGTCGCTGAAGCGCTGCAGCGCGTTCCCGGCATCACCGTCATCCGTTTCGCGGGCACCGACGACACGTCGCACTTTTCCGCCGAACCCTCGGGGGTCGTCATCCGCGGCCTCAATCAGGTCCGCTCCGAATTCAACGGCCGCGATACCTTCAGCGCGAACAGCTCGCGCGGTCTCAGCTGGCAGGACATCTCGCCCGAACTTCTCGGCGGCATTGATACCTACAAAAACCAGACCGCCGACCTGATCGAGGGCGGCATCGCGGGCACGGTCAATCTGCGCACGCGCGTGCCGTTCGATCAGGACGGACGCCTGATCTCGATCTCGATCAAGAACACCTATGGCGACATCGCCGAGAAATCGACGCCCGAAATCTCGGGCATCATCTCGGATCGCTGGCAGACCGGGATCGGCGAGATCGGCCTGATGCTGAGCGGCGCCTATTCGCACGCGATCACCGCGAGCCAGGGCATCCAGTTCGACCGCATGGCGATCTTCGACGGCGTGTTCGGCCCGGGGAAGCAATATATCCCCAGCGGCATCTACATGCGCGACAATGAATATGACCGCAAACGTTACGGCGTCTCGGCCGCCTTCCAGTGGCGCTCCAACGACGGCGACATGGAACTGACCGGTCAGTATCTGCGCTCGCAATATAACAACAGCTGGCGCGAGCATGCGATCTATTCGAGCGCGTTCAGCATCTACGGCCAGCCGAGCGATTACCAGGTCACCGACCCGACGCTCGTGAACCCGCTCACCGGCACCGCCCCCTTCCAGTTCGACGACGACGGCAATTTCCTCAGCGGCTGGTGGTCGGCGCCGCGCCCCTATGTCGGCGAAGGCGACGCCAATCTCGGGCTGGGCGTCAACGAGGATGGCGAGGCCTTCTTCAATCGCTGCTACGGCTGGGAAGGCTGCGTCCCGCAACAGCGCGCGCCGCAGGTCGACACCGCGGCGAACGCGCTCAAGAACAAGCAGATCACACAGGATTTCGGCCTCAACTTCCGCTGGGATGTTTCGGACCGCCTGCGCGTCACGCTCGACGGCCAATATGTCGACGCCAGCGTCCAAAACTACAACGCATCGGTCACCGCGCGGACCTTCGCCGACACCTTCGTCGACCTGACGGGCAAATATCCGCGCCTCGAATTCCTGCCCAACCAGGCCGAGAACATCAATTTGTCGAGCGGCGGGCTGAACAACCCGAACAATTATTTCTACTACGCGGTCACCGATCACACCGAGGACAGCGACGGCGAGGAGGTCGCCTTCCGCGCCGACGTCGAATATGACGTCGATTCGGGCTGGCTCGACGCGATCAAGGTCGGCGCGCGCTACGCCGATCGCGATCAGACGGTGCGCTGGGGCGCGTATAACTGGGCGAATATCTCGAACACCTGGACCTATACGCAGGCGCCCTATTTCAACATCGACAGCCCCGCCTATGCGCCGGGCACCAACCAGCTGCACACCTTCGGCGGCGATTTCTTCGCCGGCAACCAGATCAATCATAACAGCTTCGCCTTCTTCAACATGGACATGTTGTCGAATCGCGAACAGCTCGCGGCCGCGCTCGGGCGCCCGTCGATCGGCGTCGGTGATTATTATCCGGTCTGTTCGGGCGAGGGTTATCGCGGTGCCGAGACGATCGAAAAGGCCTTCGGCTGCTATTTCCCGAGCGAGGTCCACCGCGTCAGCGAGCGCACGATTGCCACCTATGCGATGGCGAAGTTCGGCGGCGACAGCCTCGCGATCGGCGGGGTGCCGATCTCGGGCAATATCGGCGTCCGCCTGATCTGGACGCGCGACGATACGGTGGGGGCAACCACCTTGCCCGTTCCCTTCACGCCGACAGGGCTCCTTTGCGAGCGGGGGACCGATCCGGGCCCGCCGCCGCGCCCGACGGCATCATCGGGCTGCGTCGTCACGCAGCAGGAGATTGATTTCAGCAACGGCGCGACGGTCGCCGACACGACCAAGGTCAATCATTTCCACGCGCTGCCCAGCTTCAACATCAAGTTCGACCTGACCGACAGGCTGGTGTCGCGATTTGCCTATTCGCGGGCGATGTCGCGCCCCGATTTCGGACTGCTCCGCAATTTCCTGACGGTCAACCGGCTGACGCCGAACCTCAACGATTTTTCGGACCCGAACGTCACGCGCGACGAGGATGGCAACGCGATCGCCTATGACTGGCAATATACCGGCCAATCGGGCAATCCGGGGCTCAAACCGATAACGGCCGACCAGTTCGACCTGACGCTCGAATATTATTTCGGCCGGTCGAGTTCGTTCACCGCCACGGGTTTCTACAAGAAGTTCTACGATTATATCCAGGCGGGCCAATTCAACCTCGAAGTGACGAACAACGGGGTGACCGAGGACGTCCGCGTCAACCGCCCGGTCAACGGCGACGGCGCGAGCATCTATGGCGCCGAATTCGCCTTCCAGACCTTCTTCGATTTCCTGCCGGCGCCGTTCGACGGCTTCGGGGTGCAGGCGAACTACACCTATGTGAAGAACGACGGGATCGAGACGGTCAATCTGACCAACGAAACCGCGGGCGGAACGGCCGGCGGCGGCCTGACCTATGAGGATAGCACGGTAAAGGCCAACGCGCTCGAAGGCATTTCGAAGCACAGCTACAACCTCGTCGGCATGTATGAGAAGGGCCCGGTATCGGCGCGCGTCGCCTACAACTGGCGCTCCAAATATCTGGTGACCGCGATCGACTGCTGCGTCGGCTTCCCGATCTGGCAAAAGAGCACGGGCTATCTCGACGCGTCGCTTCGCCTGCGCGCGACCGCGAATATCGAGTTCGTGCTGGAGGGCACCAATCTGCTCGGCACCGACACCGTGCTGTTGCAGCAGGTCGACGGCGACGGCACGCTCAAGCCCAACGCCTGGTTCAAGAACGACCGGCGCTACCAGCTCGGCGTGCGCCTGAGCTTCTAAAAATGGGGAGGGGCGCCGGTCCATTGGGGCTGGCGCCCGCTTTCTTCCGCGTTAAGCTAGGCCGCCATGGGGGATAGGTTCGATCTGGTAATCGTCGGAGGCGGGACCGCGGGTTGGATGTGCGCCGCGGCCTGCGCCGCCAAACTCGACCCTGCGCGCTTCCGCGTCCGCCTCGTCGAATCCGAAGAGATCGGCACCGTCGGCGTCGGCGAAGCGACGCTGCCGCAGATGAAGGATTTCAACGACTTCCTCGGCCTCGACGAGGTCGAGTTCATGCAGGCGACGCAGGCGACCTTCAAGCTTGGCATCGAATTCGTGAACTGGGGGCGCGAAGGCGTCCGCTACGTCCACCCCTTCGGCACCTTCGGCCGCCCGATCGGCGAGGCCGATTTCTTCAGCTATTGGATCCGCGCGCATGTTGCCGGCACGGCCGCGCCGCTCTCCGACTATTGCTTCCCGATCGTCGCCGCGCTGCAGAACCGCTTCATGCTGCCCAGCGGCGACGCGAACGATGTGCGCAATGCCTTCGCCTACGCCTATCACCTCGATGCCTTTCTCTATGCGCGTTACCTGCGCGGCTGGGCCGAGGCGCGCGGGATCGAGCGCGTCGAAGGGCGGATCGTCGAGGTCGAGCAGCATGGCGAAAGCGGCGACATCGCCGCGGTCAAGCTCGCGTCGGGCACCCGCGTCGCGGGCGACCTGTTTGTCGATTGCTCGGGCTTCCGCTCGCTGCTCCTCGGCCAGACGCTCGGCGTCGGTCTCGAGGATTGGGCGCACTGGCTGCCGTGCGACAGCGCGCAGGCGGTGCCCTCGGCTCGTTCGGTCGACTTCACCCCCTATACGCGCTCGACGCGCCGCACGGCGGGGTGGCAATGGCGCATCCCGCTCCAGCACCGCACCGGCAACGGCTATGTCTATTCGAGCGCCGATATCTCGGACGACGAGGCGGCCGCGACCCTGCTCGCGAACCTCGACGGCGAAGCGCTCGCCGACCCGCGCGTGCTGCGCTTCAGGGCGGGCAAGCGGCAAAAGGCATGGGCGCATAATTGCATCGGCATGGGCCTCGCGGGCGGTTTCCTCGAACCGCTCGAATCGACGAGCATCTATCTCGTCCAGATGGCGATCATGCACATGCTGACGCTGCTGCCCTCGAGACCCGGCATCGACCCGGCCTTGCCTGCCGAACTCAACCGCGTGATGGACGTGGAATATGACCGCATCCGCGACTTCCTGATCCTCCACTATATCGCGAACGAGCCCGACGCGCCGCTGTGGGAGCGCGTGACGACGATGGCTGTGCCCGATACGCTCGCCGACAAGATCGACCGCTTCCGCCATCGCGGCCATGTCCAGGCCTATCGCGACGGACTGTTCGGGCCGCCGAGCTGGCAGGCCGTGTTCGTCGGGCAGGGCATCGAACCGCGCGCCGCCGACCGCCTCGCCGACGCGCTGCCCGCCGCGACGGTCGAGGAACGCCTCGCGACCCTCGCCGCGACGATCGCCGACGCCGCCGCGACATTGCCCTCGCACGCCGATTTCATCGCGCGCTATTGCCCGGCGCCGGCGCCATGACGAATGCGGTGCAGCAGGTGGTCGTCCATGGCGGCGGCGTCGCGGCGGCGATGGCGGCGCTCGCGGTCGGCCGCGCTTATGCGCGGCTCGGCACCGACACCGTCTGGGTCGACACCGGCGAAGCGCCCGCGCCGCACGCCGCGCTCATCGCGCCGCCCGACCTCGCGACCTTCCACCGCCTGCTCGGCATCGACGAAGCCGCGCTGCTCCGCCATGCCGCGGCGACGATCGCCATGGGCCAGCAGTTCGCCGGCTGGTCGGGCGGCGACGACGCTTTCCTCCACGCCTATGGCGACGCGGGCAGCGCCTTCGCCTCGCTGCCCTTCGTCCAGCACTGGACGCGCGCGTGCGCCGCGGGGCTGCGCGTCGCGCTCGAGGATTTCTGCCTCGCCGCCGCCGCCGCCAAGCAGGGCCGCACCGGCGCCCCGCGCGAGCCGGCGACGCGGCAGGCGGTCAAGACGGGCTGGCATCTCGACGCCCCCGGCTATGCGAAGCTGCTGCGCGCCGTGTGCGAACAGGCCGATATTCGCATCGTCGCGGGCGCGGACGCCGTCGCGCATCGCGGCGGAGCGGGCCTCGACCGCATCGAGCTTGCCGATGGCGAGCAATTCGGCGCCGACCTGTTCATCGACACCGACGGTGCGCTGATCGCCGCGCTCGATCCCGGCGAAACCGCCGCGCGACCCGTTTTCTGCGACCGCATCATCCGCGCCTCGGCGCCCGCCTTCGATCCGCTGCCGCTCTACAGCCGCGTCGCCGCGCACCCGGCGGGGTGGCTCACGCTGATCCCGCTCGCGAACCGCACCGCGATCGAGTTCGCCTACGACAGCGCATCCTTGGCCGACGCCGACGCCCCCGCCGCGCTCGCGGCGGCCCTCGGACGCCCCGTCGACGCCGAGCCATCCGCACCGCTCGCCGCGACCGCGCGCCCGCGCCCGTGGGTCGGCAACGTCGTCGCGGTCGGCCCCGCGGCGGGCGACCCGCCGCCGCTCGACGGCGCCGAACTGCTCCTCCTCCAGCTTGGCATTGCGCAGCTCGTGCTGCTTTGGCCGATCGACCGCGCACAGATGCCCGAGGCCGATATTTACAACGAGGAACTCGCGGGCACCCGCGCGCGCGTCGCCGATTTCACCGCGCAGCATTTCCGCCTCAACGCCCGCACCGGCGAGCCCTATTGGGACGCCGCGCGCGCCGCACCGATCTCAACCGAACTCGCGGCCAAGATCGACCTGTTCGCCGCGCGCGGCATGTTCGCGCACTATAATCACGAGGCGCATGTCGAGGATAGCTGGGCGCTCGTCATGGCGGGCCACGGCGTCACCCCGCGCAGTTTCGACCCGCAGGCGCTCTTGACCGAAGACCAGGCGCTGATGGCCGAATTCCAGCGCCAGCTCCGCGCCGTCGCGAGCGACGTCCATGCGATGGACAGCCACGCCGACGCACTACGGCGGATGCGCGGATGAGCGCGCGGGCGCGCCCCGTGCGGCGCATCGTCATCGTCGGCGGCGGCAGCGCAGGCTGGATGACCGCCGCCGCGTTCGGTCGCGCGCTCGCGGGGCAGCCGCACAGCATCGCCCTCGTCGAATCCGAGGCGATCGGCACCGTCGGCGTCGGCGAGGCGACCGTGCCGCCGATCCACGAATTCAACCGCTACCTGAAGATCGACCAAGCCGAATTCCTCCGCGCGACGCACGGCACGATCAAGCTCGGCATCGCATTCGAGGGGTGGGGCGGGGCGGGCCACCGCTATTTTCACCCCTTCGGCTATCTCGGCATCGAAATGTCGGGCATCCATTTCCACCATTTCTGGCTGCGCCATCTCGCCGCGGGCGGCGACCCCGATCACGGTCCCTATAATCTCGAAACGATGGCGGCGCGCGAGGGCCGCTTTGCGCCCGCAACCCGCCACGGCCCGGTGCATCATGCCGTCCAGTTCGACGCCGCCGCCTACGCGCGCTTGCTGCGAAGCTATGCCGAGGACAAGGGCGTCGTGCGGATCGAGGGCAAGGTCGCCGACGTCCGCCTCGATCCCGAGGATGGCTTCATCACCGCGCTCGCGCTCGACGACGGCCGCACGATCGATGGCGACCTTTTCATCGACTGTTCGGGCTTTCGCGGTCTCCTCATCGAGGGCGCGCTCCAGACCGGCTACACCGAATGGAGCCACTGGCTCCCCTGCGACAGCGCGATCGCGATGCCGTGCGAAGGCACGGGCGACCCCGCGCCCTTCACACGCTCGACCGTGCGCGAGGCGGGGTGGCAATGGCGCATCCCGCTCCAGCACCGCGACGGCAACGGCTATGTCTATTCGAGCGCGCATCTCGGCCATGACGAGGCCGAGGCGCTGCTCCGCTCGCGCCTGCCCGGCGCGCCGCTCGCCGACGCCAACCGGCTGCGTTTCGTTGCGGGGCACCGCAAGGCGATCTGGAACCGCAATTGCGTCGCGATCGGCCTCGCGGGGGGCTTTCTCGAACCGCTCGAATCGACCTCGATTCACCTCATCCAGACGACGATCATCCGCCTGCTGTCGCTGCTGCCGCGCGACGCGATCGATCCGAATGTCATCCGCCGCTTCAACCGCGACGCGCTTCACGAATATGCGGTGATCCGCGATTTCGTGATCGCCCATTATGCGCTCGCGAACCGCGACGACACGCCCTTCTGGCGCGACGTCGCCGCGGCGGGCCAGCCCGACAGCCTTGCCGAGCGGATCGAGGCGTTCCGCGCCACCGGAAATATCCTCTTCGAACCCGGCGACCTGTTCGGCCCGACAAACTGGTATGCGGTGCTGACGGGGCAGGGGGTGCGGCCGCAAAGCTGGCACCCGATCGCCGATGGCCTCTCGGACGAGGAACTCGCCACGCGTCTCGCGACATTGCGCGGCCGCGTCGCCGAACAACTCGCCGAACTGCCGCCGCATGTGGAATTTCTGCGACGGCTCTAATTCCTAACCCTCGTCATCCCGGCGAAGGCCGGGATCTCGCCGGTGCATTATGACGCGAGGTCGAGATCCCGGCCTTCGCCGGGATGACGATAAGGGCTCAGCCGTTCAGTTCCGCGACCACATCATAGGCATCGCCGCGATAGAAGCTCTGCGTGAACTCCGCGGTGCGCCCGTCGGCCAGGAAACCGCGTCGTTCGATGAACAGCCCCGGCGTGCCGGGCTCGATCTCGAGCATTTCGGCCTGCTCGGTCGTCGCCGCGATCGCGCGCAGCCGCTGGAGCGCGCGCACGGGCAAATGCCCCGCCGCCTCCAGCGCCTCATAGAGCGAAGCGCCCACCGCCTCGACCGACGGCAGGCAATAGGCAGGGATCGTCGCGATCTCGAGCGCCATCGACGTGTCGTCGGCATAGCGGATGCGGTGAAAACGATAGACGAGCGACCCCGGCGACAGCCCGAGCGACAGCGCCTCTTCGGGGGTCACCGCGCCCGCGGTCTTGCTTACCCATCTGCTGTGTGGCTTGCGCCCGCGCGAGATCATATCCTCCGAAAAAGAGGTGAGTTTCGAAAAGCTCTTCTCGACGCGCGGCCGCGTGACGAACGTGCCGGCGCCGCGCCGCCGCGTGACGAGGCCGTCGCCGACCAGCCCGTCGATCGCCTTGCGCACCGTGATGCGCGACACGTCGAATTCCTCGGCCAGGTCGCGCTCGGTCGGGATCGCCTCTTCGGCCTTCACGACCTGCCCCTCGATCGCGTCGCGCAGGATTTTCTGGAGCTGCAGGTAAAGCGGTGTCGGATCGTCCTTCTGGAGCGGACCCACGCGTTCGATCAGTGACAAGGACGATGCTCCACTTGGTTGCCCGGCGCTTCGGTCGATAAGACCAGCGCCCGCTCCCCATGTGTTGCATTGGTATCCTCGCGTCAACCTTGTTGCGAATTATTCGCGCGTCAGACCGCGTTCGATCGCCTTGGTCAACGCGTGATCTGGGCTGTCCTGCGACAACTCCCACACCATCACGCCGCCCGCCTTTTCTTTGGCAAGTCGCGCTTTCTTCTCGATCGTCGCCGAGCTGTTGAGGGTGATATAGCGACAGCCCGCGCACCGATCGCCGATCACATCGGTTTTGGTCGCATTTATGCCATGTGCGTCGGCAATCTCGCGATAGGACCAATTCGCCTTCTCGCCGCCGAAGCCATAACCGTAAAAGGGCACGCCGAGGACGAGCCGCTCGCGCGCCACCCCGCGCGCCAGCCACAGGTCGAGATCGCGCGCCGCCATCGCATAGCTGCTGTGCTCGGCGCCCGCTTCGCCCCAGCTCGGCCCGATCGCGTCATAGGACATGACGTTGACGAGGTCGAAATAGGGGATCGAGCTCACCGGGATCATCCCGCCTTCATAGGAAGCGGTGGCGCAGGTCAGCAGCTTGCCGCGCGCCCTCGTCGCGTCGGACAGCGCCGCGATGAAGGGCGTATAGTCGCCCGCGCGGTCGATTTCGGTGAGCAGCGTCCCCTCGATGTCGATATCGACCCCGTCGAGCCCGAGGGTATCGGCAAGATCGACCAGCGCCGCGACCGTCGCCGCGCGCCGTTCGGGCGCGAGCAGCGCCTTCCAGTCGCCCGAACAGCCGGGGATCACGCCGCCGGCGGTCGAGATCAGCACCTTCGCCCCGCTCGCCTGCAGCCGCGCGACCGTGCCGCGCAGCGCCGCGACCGACAGGTTCGCGCCCGTCTCGTCGCCCATGCACGTCATCCTTCCGTCATGGACAAAGCGTCCCCCGGCATCGGGATTGGCAAAGGACAGGTTGAAATGAGTGAAGGCTGCAAGGTCGGTGCGGGCGATCGACAGCTCGAGTCCCTTGAACGCTGCGAGATAGCCGACCACAACGGGCCGTCGCTCCTCCGCTCGGGCCGACAGTGACAATACTAATATAAAACCAATCAGGATCGACGCGATGAGGCGAAAAGCACGAATATTCGTCATATTATCCATTTCCCCCATAATTCTGCCCGATCCGAAAGACGTTGACCCGCACGCGGCTACATGACAAATTAGATACAAATTGTCGAGCGGGAGAAAATGGATGCGGGCTGCGGGGTGGATCATGATGGCGATGATGGCGCTCGCCCCGCCGCAGGCGCTGGCGGCCGAGACGGGATCGCAAGCGTTGCTCGACCGCCTCGCCGACACGCTCGGCTACCGCCTCACCATGGTCGACAACGGCCCGGCGTGCCCGGCGGGGATTGAAGGCTGCTTCCTCACGACGATCACGCTGACCGTGCCCGAAAAATTGTCCGCCGACGTGCCCAAGGGGCTCGCGCTCTATTTCAGCTTCGTCAACCGGCTGCCGCTCGTCGAAAGCGACATCTTCGCGCACCGACTGATCAACGGCGACCTCCAGCAACTGACGCTGAAGCCCGGCGCGGCGCTGCGCCCCGGCGCGAAGCATGAGATCAAACTCTGGGGCGTCGGCTCCAATTTCTCGAAGGCGTTCGGCATGCCCAACGCCTATCTCGTCGCCGACGGGCTGAAACCGCGCACGATCGCTGCGACGCGCCCCGTGATCGACCCCGAAACCGGTCTCGAAACCTTGCCCTTCGTCGCGCCGATGACCGACGAGGCGAAACTCGCGACCAAGAGCGCCGCCGACAAGACGCGCTGGCTCACCGCCGAGCGCGCCTTCGACCTGCAGGCCGGCCGGCTCGCACCCGAAGCCAAGGGCGTCGTGATCCTGCCGAAACCCGCAAAGGCGGTGCAGGGCAAGGGCCAGCCGGTCGATCTCGGCCGCGGCGTTGCGCTGACATTGAGCGGTGTCGAGCGTAGCGCGCTCGCGCCCGCGCTCGCGGCGCTCGGCGTCCCCGAAGGCGGGCTGCCGCTGACGATCCGCGTCGATCGCGCCGCCGCGGAGGAGCCCGAATCCTATATTCTCGACGCCAAGGCGTCGGGCATCGCGATCACCGCGCACGACGCCGCGGGCGCGAGCCATGCCTTGCGCTCGCTCGCGCAGCAGGCGGCATTCGAAAAGGGCAAGCTCACGCCGCTGCACGTCGAGGACGCCCCCGAATATGGCTTCCGCGGCCTCCACA
Organism: Sphingopyxis sp. SE2; assembly: GCF_032227185.1. Lineage (NCBI taxonomy): Bacteria > Pseudomonadati > Pseudomonadota > Alphaproteobacteria > Sphingomonadales > Sphingopyxidaceae > Sphingopyxis > Sphingopyxis sp. SE2. The sequence goes on from NZ_JAPMXW010000001.1 coordinate 448,886, forward strand.
TCGACCTCGGGCGCAATTTCCACAGCCGCGAGGAGATATTGAAGCTCGTCGAGGCGATGGCGACCTACAAGCTCAACAAGCTCCACCTCCATCTCGCCGACGACGAGGGCTGGCGCATCGAAATCCCGGCGCTCCCCGAGCTCGCCGAAATCGGCTCGAAGCGCTGCCATGACCCGTCCGAGACGGTATGTCTCCTGCCGCAACTCGGCGCCGGGCCCGACGGCACCGGCGGCGTCAACGGCTATCTGACGGTCGCCGACTATGTCGCGATCGTCGAGGCCGCGGCGGCGCGTCAGATCGAGGTGATCCCGTCGATCGACATGCCCGGCCACAGCCGCGCTGCGATCAAGGCGATGGAGGTGCGCCACGCGCGCCTGACCGCGGCGGGCAAACAGGCCGAGGCCGACGAATATCGCCTCATCGACCCCGCCGACACGACCGAATATCGCAGCATCCAGAATTATAACGACAATACGCTCAACGTCTGCATTCCCGCGACCTATCGCTTCGTCGATACCATCGTCGATGCGCTCGCCGCGATGCACAGCCAAGCGGGGGTGCCGCTCCAAACCTTCCACCTCGGCGCCGACGAGACCGCGGGCGCGTGGGTCAAGTCGCCCGCGTGCCAGGCGATGACTGCCGAAAATGGCGGTGACGCGGGCAAGCTCACCCCGCGCTTCATCGAGCGCGTGACCGCCAGCCTCGCCGCGAAGGGCCTGCGCACAGGCGGCTGGAGCGACGGCATGGGGCACACCGAGACCGCCGCAATGCCGAAAGCGCCGCATCTGGTGCAGACGAACATATGGGGCGTACTCCACACCGGCGCGATCCGCGAGGCGCACGACCAGATGAACCGCGGCTGGGACGCGGTGCTGTCGATCCCCGACCTCGGCTATTTCGACATGCCCTATGCGCCGCATCCCGAAGAGGGCGGCTACGACTGGGCCTCGCGCGGGGTCGATCCCTGGCAGGTCTTCGGCTTCATGCCCGACAATCTGCCCGCCAACGCCGCGACGATCCGCAACATCCATGCCGAGGGCAAGCCGATCGAGGACAAGCCGGTCCTCGAGTCCGGGCACCGGGTTGCCGGGCTGCAGGCGCAGCTGTGGAGCGAGACGATCCGCACCGACGCGCAGGTCGATTATATGCTCTTCCCGCGCCTGCTCGCGCTCGCCGAGCGCGCTTGGGCGCCCGCCCCGTGGACCCCGCCCTATCGGGCGGGCGTCAGCTACGAATGGGGCGACAAACGCGTCGACGCCGCGAAGCTCAAGGCGGGCTGGCAGGATTTCGCCGGTCGCGTCGCCGCGCAATGGCCGATGCTCGAAAAGATCGGCGTCGCCTATCGCGTCGCGCCGCCGGGCGCGCGGATCGCGAACGGCAAGCTCGAGGCGAACAGCATGTTCCCCGGCACGGCGATCGAATATCGGGTCGAAGGCGGCGCGTGGACGCGCTATGCCGGGCCCGTTGCGGTCGGCGGCGCAGCCGAACTGCGCAGCCGCTCCGCCGACGGCAAGCGCGCGAGCCGGACGATGCGGGTCGAACCGGCCCGCTGAGGGCAGGGGAGGCGAAGTGAGCGCAGTGCTGGAAGAGATATCGGGCAGCGACCACGCCGCGATCGCGCGCGCGGTCGCGGCAGGCGATCGTCCGGCCATCATCCGCGGCATCGCGGCCGACTGGCCCGCAGTCGCCGCGGCGCGCGAAGGCGACGAATCCATTGCCGCCTATCTCGCCGCGCGCGACAATGGCAAGCCGCTCACCGTGCTCGTCGGCCCGCCCGAAACCGGTGGGCGCTATTTCTACACCGACGACATGCGCGGGGTGAATTTTGGCAGCGAAAAGATGCCGATGACGGCGCTCGTCGAACGTCTCGTCGCGCTGCGCGATAGGTCTGATGCGCCGAGCCTCTACGCGGGATCGACCCCGGTCTCCGAAAGCGTCGCCAGCTTCGCCGTCGAAAACCCGCTGCCCATCGATACCGGCGTCGATCCCCGCATCTGGGTCGGCAACGCCAGCCGCATCGCGCCGCATTACGACATGGCGGCGAATATCGCGGTCGTCGTCGCGGGGCGCCGCCGCTTCACCCTCTTCCCGCCCGCGCAGATAACGAACCTCTACGTCGGCCCCGTCGAGCGCACGATCGCGGGTCAGCCGACGAGCATGGTCGACCCCGACCATCCCGATCACGCCCGCTACCCGCTCTATGCCGAGGCCGAGCGCCACAAGCGCGTCGCCGAACTCACACCCGGCGACGCCATCTACATGCCACCGATGTGGTGGCACCATGTCCGCAGCGAAGGCGCGGTGGGTGTCCTCGTCAACTATTGGTTCGGGCAGCGGCAGGACCGCTTTCCCTTCGCCGCGCTGATGCTCGCGATGCACTCGATCCGCGAGCTTCCGGGCGCCGAGCGCGCCGCGTGGAAAAGCTGGTTCGACCATTATGTCTTCGGCGACGGCGCGACGCACGCGGTCGATCACCTGCCGCCGCACGCGCAGGGCGTGCTCGGCCCGCCGTCGCCGCAGCGCGACCGGATGATCATCGACTATGTCGTCGGCTTCTGCCGCAGCGGCGGCAGCGGCTAGGCCCGCGCCCGCCCGAAGGTGGTGATCGTCGGCCATTCGCCGCCGGTCTCGACCCTCGCGTCAATGCCGTAAACCGCACGCAGCCGCTCGGCGGTGAGCACCTCGGCGGGCGTCCCATCGGCGACGATCCGCCCTTCGTCGATCAGCAGCAGCCGGTCGCAATAACGCGCGGCCAGCGTCAGATCGTGCAGCACCGCGATCACGAGCCCGCCGCCCGCCGCTTCGGCGCGCAGCAACTCCATCACGTCGATCTGGTGCCCCGGATCGAGGCTCGCGAGCGGCTCGTCGGCGATCAGCGCGGGCGCTTCGACCGCCAGCGCGCGCGCGAACAGCACCCGCGCGCGCTCGCCGCCCGACAGCTCGGTCGCGATCCGGCCGCGCAGTTCGAGCACGTCGGCGCGCGCCATCGCGCGCTCGATCGCGGCCGCGTCGGCATCGGAAATCCGCGACATCGGCGCCAGATGCGGCAAGCGCCCCAGCCCGACGAGCCGCTCGACCGTCAGCGGCCAGTGCAATGTCTGCCCCTGCGGAACATAGGCGATCCGCCGCGCCAGCTCGCCGCGCGGCATCGCCGCCGCATCGACCCCGTCGACGCGGACCGAACCGCGCGCGGGCACCAGCGCGAGCATCGCGCGCGCCAGCGTCGACTTGCCCGCGCCATTGGGCCCGACGATCCCGGCCAGCGTTCCCGCGCCGAACGCGGCGCTGACGTCGTGGACCACCGCGCGGCGGCCGAGCGTCACGCCGACATGATCGAGGACCAGGCTCACCATAGCCGCCGCTCCCGCATCAGGTGGAGGAGGAAGACCGGCACCCCCAGAAAGGCGGTGACGACCCCCAGCTTCAGCTCGTTCGTCGTCGGGATGATCCGCACGCCAAGGTCGGCGAGCGTCAGCAACGCTGCGCCGCCGATCGCCGAAGGAAGCAGGATCGCCGACGGGCTGCGGTCGGTGAGCGGGCGGATCAGGTGCGGCACGATCAGCCCGACGAAACCGATCGCCCCCGACACCGCGACCGCGCCGCCGACCCCGATCGCGGTCCCGATCAAGAGGCGGAGCCGCGTGCGCCGCAGATCGGTGCCGAGCGCCTGCGCCGCATCCTCGCCGAGCGTCAGCGCGTCGAGCGCGCGCCCGTTCCACAGCAGCATTGCGGCGCCGATCGCGATGCACGGCAACGCGATCCACACATGTTCGAACGACCTATTCTCGAGGCTGCCGAGCAGCCAGGTCATGATCTCCATCGCCGCGAAGGGATTGGGCGACAGGTTGAGCGCGAGGCTCGTCCCCGCGACCGCGAGCGTCCCCACCGCGATCCCGGCGAGGATCAGCGTCAGCGGGCTTTCGGCGCGGCCCGCGAGGACGAAAAGCAGCGCGAGCGAGACGAGCGCGCCGCCCGTCGCGAGCAAGGGCAGCATCACCGGATGCAGCTCGGCGATCCCGAAATAGAGCGCCGCGACCCCGCCGAGCGCCGCGGCGTTCGAGGTTCCGAGCACCGACGGTTCGGCGAGCGGATTGCGCAGATAGCCTTGCAGCGCCGCGCCCGCGAGCCCGAGCATCGCGCCCACCGCCAGCGCCAGCAAGGTGCGCGGCAAGCGCAGGTCGAAGAGGATGATCGACGCGACCCGGTCGCCGTCGCCGCTCGCGGCGGCGATCAGCCGCGCAACCGACAGGTCGACCGCGCCGAACAAGAGCGAGCCGGCCGCCGCGACCAGCATCAGCACCGCGAGCGCGCCGATCAGCGACCAGCGGGGGAGGGCAAAGCGGCTCATGAGCGGCCCCCGTCGTGCCGCGCGATCTGCGCCGCCATGCTGCGCGCCGCCCGCGTGTAGGCGGGGCTGCCGCACACGGTCCACGCCTGCGCTATGCTGATGCGCGGAATATCCTTGATCGCGGGATGGTGCAGCATCTCGCTCCCCTGGTCGGTCACGACATCGGTCGCGCTCTCGACGATCAGGAAATCGGGCTCGGCCGCGACCATCTCCTCGAGGCTCAGTTGTGAGAGCGGCGGCTTGCCGAGCTTGCCCGCGAGGTTGACCAGCCCGATGCGCGCCATCATTTCGTCGATCAGCGTTCCCGTCCCCGTCATATAGCCGCGCCGCTGGTAATAGGCCGCGACGCGGCCCTTGCCCGGCTTGGGAAGCCCCGCCAGCTCGCGCTCCATCCGCGCGATCAGCGCGGTCCCGCGCTCGGGGTGGCCGACTGCCGCGGCGGTCTTGCGGATCGACGTGTAAATTTCGCCAAGCGTGTTGGCGGTCGCGAGGTCGAGCAGCGGATAATGTTGCGGTGGCAGCGCGCGGAGCGCCGCGCTGCGGCTCGCGGGCATGCCGACGATCAAATCGGGTTCGATCGCCAAAATCTGCTCGGCCGAATTGCTGAGGAGCGGCAGTCCACGCGCTGCCCCCGCCTCGCCCGACATTTCCGCGTCGGTGGCGTTCTTCGTCAGCCCGGCGATCTGCTTCCGGTCGGCGAGGGCGAGCACGAGTTGGTCGGCGCACAGGTTGATCGAAACGATGCGCTGCGGCACCGCCGGCGCCTTGACCGGCGGGGCGGAGGAGGCCGCCCACAGCAGCCCCGCGCCGCCCGCGAGCAGCGCGGCCGCCGCCAAAAGGCCGCGCCGCCGCATCAAAACTCGATTCCCTTTTGCGCCTTCACATTCTGCTCGCGGAACGGATGCTTCACCTGCGCCATTTCGGTGACAAGATCAGCGGCGTCGATCAACGCCTCGGGAGCGTTGCGGCCCGTGATGACCACATGCGTCATATGCGGTTTCGTACCCAGCGCCTCCACCACGTCATCGACCGGCAGATAGTCGTAGCGCAGCACGATATTGAGCTCGTCGGCGATCACCATCGCATAGTCGGGATCGGCGATCATCCGTTTGACCTCGTCCCACGCTTCGCGCGCGACCGCGATGTCGCGCGTCCGGTCCTGCGTATCCCAGGTGAAGCCTTCGCCCATCGGCTTGAATTCGATCAGGTCGGGGAAGCGGTCGAACACGGCTTTCTCGCCGGTCGTCATCGCGCCCTTGATGAACTGGATCACGCCGACCTTCATCCCGTGTCCGATCGCGCGCACCGCCATGCCGAGCGCGGCCGAAGTCTTGCCCTTGCCGGGACCGGTGTGGACGATGACCAACCCCTTTTCGACCGTCTTCGCCGCGACCTTCTTCGCCTGCGCCGCCTGGATCTTCTTCATCTTCGCCTTATGCTCGGCGCCGCTCCGCGCCTTCATCAGAAGCGCGTCCGCACGCCGCCATAGGCCGCGCGGCCATAGGTGCCGTAATTGAACGCCGTCGCATAATCGGCGTCGAACAGATTGTCGACGCGGCCGGTAATCTCGAAATGGCCGCTCACGGGGAAGGATGCGCGGATCCCTGCGAGCGCATAGCCGTCGAGCGGTACGTTATTGGCGAAATCGTCGAAACTGTCGCCGACCATCGTCAGCGTCGCGCCCGTCGACAGCCCGAACGACCAGTCATAATCGGCCGACAGGCTGACCGCATGTTCGGCGCGGCGGGGCAGGCGCTTGCCGTCGAACGCGGGGCGCCCCGACCGGTCGCGCGCGTCGATATAGCTGTACGACGCGGTGACGTTCAGCGCGTCGACGGGCTTCAGCGCAAGCGTCGCCTCGACCCCCTTGGCGCGCGTGCGGTCGATATTGCCATAGGTAAAGGTCGCATTGTCGTAATTGATCTGGTCGTCGGTGTTGCGCAGAAACGCGGTGAGCGAGATCAGCGCACGGCCTTCCGCGAGACTCTGGTCGACGCCGATATCATAGCTTTTCGACCGTTCGGGGCGCAGCGCGGCATTGCCGCTGAACGCGTCGTAGAGCTGGTACAGCGACGGCGCCTTGAACCCCTCGCCATAGCTCAGCCGAAAATTGGTCGCGCCCGCGTTCGGCGAATAATTGGCGTTGGCGCCGAGCGTCGTCGCGCCGCCGAACTGGCTGTGGTCGTCGTGACGGACGCCGCCCGACAGCGACAGGCCGGTGACCGGCTGGATGATCCCCAGCGCATAGACGCTGTCGATATCGGCCTTCTGGCTGTCGGTCGATCCAAAGCCGAAGAAATCATAGTCGGGGCGCTCATGCTCGTAACCGAAGATCAGCTTGGCCTGCTGTACCGGCGTCACGACACCCTGATATTCGAACCTCAAATTACTGCCCGAATAGCCGTAATCGGGCGCCGTCCCGCGCACGAAATAATAATCGCGCTCGCCCCGCATCCACGTCACCGCCGCGCGGCTGGTGAAATTGCCGTCGAACAGGCCAAGGTTCAGCCCCGCATAGCCGACATATTGGTCGAGCTTGGCGACGTCGGCGCTGTCGGCGGGCGCGCCGAAGAAGCTGTCGTAATCGAGGTCGGCGTTGATATAATAGCCGCGCAGGTCGAGGCTCAGCGCGTCGCTGAACGCGACCTTCAGCCGCGCGTTGCCTGCGAAATTCTTGTATCCGTCCTTCTCGGTGCCGACCGCCGCCGACGAAATGCCGTCGGTGCGGAAATAGGCCCCGCCGATCCCGCCCGAAATCGCCCCGGCGGTGCCCGACACATCGGCCTTGGCATTCAAAGTATCGCTATAGCCATATTCGGCCGAGGCATCGGCGGCGAAGCCTTCGGCCGGGGTTGCGGTCATCAGGCTGACGACGCCGCCGATCGCCTGGCTGCCGTGGACGACCGAGTTCGACCCGCGCAGCACCTCGATCCGGTCGATATTGCCGGTCAGCAGATGGCCGAAATCATATCCGTCGCCGATGCCGCTCGGGTCGTTGACCTTCACCCCGTCGATCAGCACGAGCGTCTGCGTTGTTTCGGCGCCGCGCAGCGATATGCTCGCGACCGATCCGGTGCTGCCCGACCGGTTGAAGCGCACGCCGGGCGTGGTCGCGAGCAGGTCGACGACATCGACCGACTGGCGCCGCGCGATCGTGTCGGCGTCGATGATCGTGATCGCCTGACCGACTTCGTCGCGCGGCTGCTCGATGCCCGACGCGGTGACGACGATATCGTCTCCGCGCTCGCTATCGACGGTTTCGGCAAGCGCCGGTGTTGCCGTTGCCAGTGTCAAAAGAGAAATGGTCGCAAATTTCAACATCGGAAGTCCCTGCACGCCGGCAACGAAGGCGGAGCCTGCCGACTGCGTGGGACGCGATCGACCGATGCCGGCGTCGCAAGTGGCGTAACGCCTGCGGCACCGCACCGAGGCGGCTCCAGCCGCCTGGTCGTCGCTCGACGGAATCCTCCGTGCCGCGGCCTTTCCCTGGGCCATGGCATTGAGCGACCCACGCCGGCAGGTCTCCTGGCTCGCGGGTCTGGGCTTGATGCACGCCTTCCCAGGATGATCCCAGTGGCTGGTCCGAAAGCCTCGAACCGGTGCATCGCGCTCGCCGCTTACAGTTGCAGGGACAGCCTCGGCTTCGGGGGTTCAGGACGAACCCCTTTACCGCGTTCCCATTTTAAGCCCTTTCGGGCACCGGCGCGATCATGCGCGGGGCAAGCCCCGCACGCGCCGCCCATAGCGCAGCCACGCTTTTGCGCAATCGGCTTTTGCGAGACGCAATCCTCCCTGTCGCGAAGCGATGGGGAGGGGGACCGCCGCGAAGCGGTGGTGGAGGGGCCGAAACCGTAGCGCCAATGCCCCTCCGTCAGCCCTCCGGGCTGCCACCTCCCCATGGCTCCGCCACAGGAGGAGTTGGTTCTAAGCCACCCGCTCGACCACCATCGCCGCGCCGACCCCCATCGCGCCGGTCAGCACGACCAGTCCATAACGCCCGCCGCACGCATCGAGCGCGTCGAGCAAGGTCGAGGTCAGGATCGCGCCGCTCGCGCCCATCGGATGGCCCTTGGAGAGATGGCCGCCGCTGACATTGACGCGCGCCGGATCGGCATCGCGGTCGCGCATGAATTTGGCGATCGTGACCGCGAACGCTTCCATGAACTCGATCCGGTCCATCTCGCCGAGCGTCAGCCCGGCGCGCGTCAGCACCTTGTCCATCGCCGCGAACCCCGCGGTCAGCGAAGCAGCAGGGTCGCCGCCGCTTTCGGCAAAGGCGACCGCGCGCGCGCGCGGCGCGATGCCGAGCCCGTCGCCGCCGACCAGCGCCAGCCCCGCGCCATCGCAGATCGGCGGTGCATGCGCGATACTGTGCAGCGGTTCAAAGGTCGCGCCTTCGAGTGCGCCCGCATATTGCGCCTGCAACTCGCCAAAGGCCGCCGGTGCGGCGGCGAGCGATTCCGCGCTCGTTTGCGGCCGGATACACTCCTCGCCGTCGAGCGCGCCGGTCGCGACGCGCGAGGCTTGCAGGGCGGGATCGGTTTCCGCAGCAGCAGCTTTCAGTTGCGAGGCGAGCGCAACCGCGTCGAGTTCGGCGCGCGCGATGCCTTCGCTGTTCGCCAGCCGGTCGGCCGCCAGCACCGGCGGCACGAAGCGCGCGCGCGGCGGCAATTCGTCGTTGGTGTAATATCCGGCGCGATCGCCGAGGAAGGGCGCGCTGCTCATCGACTCGACCCCGCCCGCGAGCGCCACCGCGATCTCGCCGCTCGCGACCTTCGCGACCGCCTGCCCGATCGCCGATAATCCCGACGCGCAATAATTGTTGATGCTGTGCGCGGCGGTCTGGTCGGGCAACCCCGCGTGCAGCTTCGACACCAGCGCGATATGCCCACCCTGCTCGCCGCTCTGCGTAACGCAACCAAGCAGCAGCACATCTGGCGTCGTAGCGACATCGCCGCATCGCGCCGCAAGCGCCGCCGCCTGCTGGCGCACCAACTCCTGCGGGCTGAGCTTGGCGAGCCCGCCATCGGGCCGCGCCTTGCCGCGCGGCGTCCGCACCGCGTCGTAAAGATAGACCTCGCTCAAATCAGGTGCCGACGACGAAGCTGACCGCGGTCGTCGCGCTGCCGCCGACGTTGAAGGTCGCGAAGTTGCGCGCGCCCTCGACCTGATAATCGCCAGCGTTTCCGGTGACCTGCCGCCATCCGTCGAGCAGCATCCGCACCCCGGTGGCACCTACCGGATGCCCGAGCCCGATCAGCCCGCCCGACGGATTGACCGGCAGCTTCCCGCCCAGCGCAATCGTCCCGTCCTCGACCGCGCGCCAGCTTTCGCCCGGTTTGGTGATCCCGAAATGATCGATCGCCATATATTCGGTGATCGAAAAACAGTCATGCACCTCGACCCCGTCGCACGCATAGATGTCGGGCATCTCTGCGCGCCGCAGCGCATCCATCATCGCCTTGCGAACGCTTGGAAAAACAAAGCCTTGGCCTCTGCTTTCCGCGACTTTGGTCGAATAGAGCAGCGGCGCGGTCGCATGCCCCCATCCCTTGATCCGCGGAATCGAGTCGATCGAAATCCCCCGACGCTGCGCGTAACGTTCGGCAACTTCCGCCGAGGCGAGAAAGATCGCAGCCGCCCCGTCGGTAACCTGCCCGCAATCGGACTTGCGCAAACTCCCCTCGATCAACGGATTGACCTCGTCATTCTCACCGAGATGATCGTCGGTAATCGCCCAGCCGCGCGTCTGCGAATATGGGTTCTTCTTGGCATTGGCGAAATTGTTCGCCGAAATGCCGCGCAGATACGCACGGTCGAGCCCGAAGCGCTCCTCATATTCCTCGGCGACGCGCGCGAACATATAGGGCCACAGATAACGCGCCTCCTGCGCCTCGCGCCCCGCCCACGCGGCGGCGCCAAGATATTCGGCGGCGCGCTGGCCGGGGACGTTGCGCATCAGCTCGATGCCGAGCACGAGCGCGAGCCCGTAGCGCTCGGCCTCGATCTCGGCGGCGGCGGCGAGGATCGCGATGCTGCCCGACGCGCAGGCGGCTTCGTGCCGCGAAGCGGGGATGCCCGCGAGGTCGGGGTGGACATGGCCGAAGAAGCCGCCGAGCTGGCCTTGCCCCGCGAACAGCTCGCCGACGAAATTGCCGACATGCGCGGTCTCGACCTCTTTGGGTTCGATCCCCGTCGCCACGAAAGCGGCTTCGGCGACATCGCGGAACAGCTCGAACAGCCCGCCGCCCTCGCGTTCGAGGTTGCGCGAAAAGTCGGTCTGCGCGCCGCCGAGGATGAAGACGTTCTTTGCCATGTCAGGCTTCCTTTTCGAGAGTGGCGAGCGCCATTTCGCGCACTTCGCTGCGCATCACCTTGTTGGTGACGTTGCGCGGCAGCGCGTCGAAGCGGAACAGGCGCTCGGGCAGTTTGAATACCGCGAGGTCGTGGCCGCGCAGATAATCGGCGACCTCGCCGATCCCCACATCGTCGCTCCCACGCGGAACATAGGCGAGTCCGATGCGCTCGCCCATCGTCGGGTCGGGGAGCGAGAAGGTGCAGGCCTCGGCCAGCAGCGGATGCCCGCCGAGCATCTGGTCGATCTCCTCGGGCGAGATATTGACCCCGCCGCGAATGATCAGATCCTTGCAGCGCCCGACGAAGCGATAGAAATCTCCGTCCTCGGCGATCTCGAACAGGTCGCCGGTGCGGAACCAGCCGTCGTCGGTGAAGGCTTCGGCGGTGCGCTCGGGGGCATTGTGATAGCCCTCGAACAAGGTCGGGCCGCGGATCTGGAGTTCGCCTGAGACGCCGTCCGCCTCGATCGGTTCGCCGCCGCCGGGCGGGACGAGCCGGCTTTCGATATTGGGGGCGCGGCCTTCGCCATAGGGGCGCTGATATGTACCGCGACGCGGGAACAGGCTCGCGCGCTTGTCGGGGTCGGGCATGTCGGCCTCGCCGGTGATGAAGCTCATCCCCTCGTTCGACCCGAACACATTGACGATGATGATGCCGAGCTTGTCCTGAAAACCGCGCACCATCGCGGGCGCGAGGGGGGCGGAGCCCGAGGCGATGACGCGCAGGCTGGAGAGGTCGACCGACGCGAGCAAAGCCTCATTCTGCAGCAGCATGTTGAGCACCGCGGGCGGCGCGATCGTCAGGCTCGGCCGCTCGGTCGCGATCTGCTTGAGGTAGACGCCGGGGTCGAAGGGGTGGTGCAGCACCATCGTCCCCGCGCTGGTGAGCCAGCACATTGTAATGCCGCCGATGCTCGCCATGTTGATAAGCGGGAAGGGGTTGAGCAGCACGTCGCCCGGGCCGACCTTCATCGCCTCATAACCGGCGCCCGCAACCGCGATCCAATGGTTGTGGCTGCGCGGCACGCCCTTGGGCACGCCGGTGGTGCCCGATGTCCAGCAGATGGTGAAGATATCGTCGGCATCGACCGGGTTGGCGGCGATATGCGCGGCTAGCGCGGCTTCGTCACCCACGGCGGTCGAGAGGTCGAGCGCTTCGTCTGGTGGATTGGGGCCAAAGGTCATCAGCCTGATGCCATCGAGCAGCGGCGCCGCAACACCGACATGATCGCATCCCTTGACCGTCGTCGCACAGAGGAAGGCTTTCGGTTCGACGACGCCGATCATACCCTTCAGCTCATGGCTGCGATATTGCACCGCCGCCGGGCTGACGATCGCGCCTATCTTCGCCGCAGCGAAATAGAGCGCGACGAATTCGCTGATATTGGGAAGCTGGACGAGCAGCACATCGTCCTTGCCGATCCCAGCCTTCACGAGCGCGCCCGCGAGCCGGTCGATCTCGGCCGCCAGCTCGGCATAACTCAGCCGTTGCGGCTCGCCGAAGGCGAAGTCGTAACGGTTCGGCGCATCGACCAGCGCCATCCGCTCGGGATGCGCCGCCGCATTGGCGGCGAACAGGCTGGCGAAGGTTTCGTCGCCCCACCAGCCGCTTTCCCGATGTCGCCGCCGTTTTTCCTCTCCCGCGACGATCATCTCAGGCGGCCAGCACACTGTTTTCGCCCATGCCGATATCGTCGCCGCTCGCCCAGACGGTATGCGTTCCCGAACAGATGCGCTCGGGCAGAATGATCCGGCACACCGGCCCCGCCGCGACATTTTTCGCGTCGATCAGCACGCATTCGGATTTGTCGGTTTCGAGGTCGGCGATGAAGGAGACGAGATAGCCGTCGTCCTCGTCCTTCGCATCGATCCGCGGCGCGAAGGGCGCCTCGCTGCCGAAGCGGCCGGGGCCGAATTCATAGTCCTCGCTCGTCCCAGCATCGAGGTCGTGCTTCACCAGCCCGCGGAACAGGAACCAGCCCGGCTCGGGGATCGCGCTATAGGCGTAGCGATAGGGCTTGCCCGCATAGCGGTGGTTGAACATGCCGAATTCGAGGTCGCGGTCGTCGAGCCTCTGTTCGGTCGTTTTCCCGGTCTTGAGGTTGAAGCGCCAGCGGTGGAGCCTCGGCTTGAGCAGCCCCTGATCGAGATACGCCATCATCCGCTCGAGCCCCTCCGGCGCGTTCGGATAGGATTTCGGCATCGGCTCTTCCTGATAATAGCCGTCGAGGATGATCTCGTCGCCTTCCTCCCACGCGTTGAGCCAATGGAGCGTGTAGGTCGGTTCGGCCTCGAACCAGCGGATGTCCTCAGGGCTTCCATGCCGCGGGATGATCGCAAAGCGCGTCTTCTCGTCGGGATGGAACTGGACGACGTGGAGGTTCCGTTCGAGCAGTTCCGCGTTCCAATAAAGCGGCATGTCGTTGAGGATCGTATAATTTTCGGTGAAGGCCATGTCGTGCGGCAGGCGCGGTCCGGCGAGCGGGACGGGGATATAATGCTTGAGCTTATTGTCCGCGCCGACGACGCCATAGTGCATATAGGGCGCGTGCTTCGAATAGTTGAAGAACATGAGTTCGCCCGTCGCGAGGTCGACCTTGCAGTGCGCCGAAATGCCGTCGAGCGGCACCCAGCTTTCGGTACCGAACTGTTCGAGCGTGAAGGGATCGAGCCGGTACGCTTCGCCGCACTGGTAGAAGGTCGAGATTATCTTGCCCGCGTGGATCGCGACGTCGGTCGAGCTTGAATCCTTGAGCCATTCCTGCGCCCCCCAGCCGTGGCGCGTCGACTTGTGCGGCGGCTCCATCAGTCCCGCCCACAGCGAGCGGCCGGCTTCCTTTTCGGCCTCGAACCCCTTGGTGCGCACGAAGCGGCTGCGATAGCTGGCGCGGCCATCCTTGAACGAAATCGCATGGATGAAGCCGTCGCCGTCGAAGGGGTGGTAGCGCCCGATCGGCTCGTGAATCTGGTTCTCGCCCGTGCGGACGTAAACGCCGTCGATGTCGGTCGGGATATTGCCGATCACCTCGGCATCGCCATTGGCAAAGATCGCGTTCCACTCGTTATAGGTCGGGCGCCAGGCGCCCTTCATATAGGGGTGGTCGTTCGGCTGGATCGTGGTGGTGATCGTATCGACGAGCTGGGCGGTCATGCGAGGGCTCCTTCGGCAGCTGCAAAGCGTGGCCTTGCGGCGGCTGCATCATATTCTTTCACGAGACGATCGACGATGGTCGCGACAGGTTCGACCGCGCGGACAGCGCCGACGCCCTGGCCGGCGGACCACACATTCTTCCACGCCTTGGCATCGTCCTGCGCGTCGGAGAAATTTGGTCGCTTGTCTTGGGGCATGTTGACGGGATCGTAGCCCGCAGCGATCAGGCTCGACTTCAGCCAGTTGGCAGTGACGCCGGTGATGCCCTTCGAAGGCACGATGTCCTCGGCGCCAGCGGCGACGACCATGTCCTTATAGCCCGGCACTGCCATGCTTTCGGCGCAAGCGATCAACGAGGTGCCGAGATAGGCGAAGTCGGCACCGAGGATTTCGGCGGCGCGGATCGCATGGCCGGTCGAGATCGCCCCGCCGAGCACGAGCGGCCCGTCCCAGAATTGCCGCACCTCCTCGACAAAGGCGAAGCCCGCGGTCGCGCCGGTGTGTCCGCCCGCGCCCGCGGCGACGAGCACGAGCCCGTCGACTCCGGCCGCCGCCGCCTTGCGCGCGAAACCCACCGAATTGACGTCGGCGAAGACGAGCCCGCCATAGCCGTGAATTTCTTCGACGACGCGCGCCGGGCTGCCGAGCGCGGTGATCACCAGCGGGACCTTGTGGCGCACGACGCAGGCGAGGTCTTCGGGCAGGCGGTTGTTCGACGGATGGACGACCAGATTGACCGCCCAGGCTGCGGCGTCGGGATCGTTCGACAGCGCCGAATCGATCCGGCTGACCCAGTCTTCGAGGTCGGCCGATGTGCGTGCATTGGGGGCCGGGAAGCTGCCGATCACCCCCGAACGCGACGCCGCGATCACCATCTCGGGACCCGAGACGAGGAACATCGGCGCCGCGATCGCGGGCAGGCGCAAATTCCGCATCAGCGCAGTTGGCAGGCCGTTTTTCGGCACCTTCGATCCTCTCCAAATTATCTGACTTGCATAACGATACTTAAAGACGATATGAGTCGCAAGGCCAGAAAAACATCGCGGGGCAAACCTGACGATGGTGGGAGGGAGAGAGTTTCATGAAAAAGCATTTGGTCGCGTTGCTCGCCGCATCGGCGCTTGCCAGCCCCGGTATCGCCCTTGCGCAGGACGCGGCGCCGGCTGACGATCAGGGCGGGCTTGAGGAAATCATCGTCACCGCGCAGAAACGCGCCGAGGGCCTCTCCGACGTGCCGATCTCGATCTCGGCGGTCAGCGGCAAGCAGGTCGAAAGTTATGGCCAGACCAACCTCGAACAAATCTCCTCGTCGGTCCCGAACCTCAAGATCACCCAGACCGCGATCGCCAACCGCATCGCGATCCGCGGCATCGCATCGGGCGACAACAAGGGTTTCGAACAGTCGGTCGCGATGTTCGTCGACGGCGTCTATTACGGCCGCGACCAGCTCTCGCGCCTGCCGCTCGTCGACATGGAGCGCGTCGAGGTCCTGCGCGGCCCGCAGCCGACTTTGTTCGGGAAAAATGCGATCGCGGGCGCGGTCAACATCACGACGCGCAGCCCGACCGACGAGTTCGAAGGCTCGGTCAGCGGCCTCTATGAATTCAACCACAAGGAAGTGCAGCTCACCGGCGTGCTGTCGGGGCCGCTCAGCGACGGCATCGAAGCGCGCGTCGTCGGCTATCATCGCTCGATGGACGGCTATTTCTACAATCAGGAACTCGACCGCGACGAGCCGAACGTCGACGAATATTATGTCCGCGGTAAGCTCGAATTCGACAAGGGCGGGCCGTTCGCGGCCGAACTCAAGCTCGAATATGCCGACTTCGAAACGAAGGGGCAGCCGCGCGACGTGTTCGGCGCGGTCGGCAATTACAATGCCGTCTTCCAGGGACCCTTCTTCGTCAGCACCGATCCCGATTTCGTCCGCGAAGACAATGGCTATGAAAGCCGGAACAAGGTGTTCGGCGCGACGCTCAACGCCGACCTTGAGCTTGGCGACCACACGCTGACCTCGGTTTCGTCGCTGCTCGATTACAAGACGCGCGAGATCGTCGACGTCGATTTCTCCGGCATCAGCTTCCTCGACGGCACCAACTTGCGCGAGGATTATCGCCAGTTCAGCCAGGAACTCCGCCTCGCGTCGCCGGGCGGCGAGGCGTTCAACTATATCGCGGGCGTCTATTACCAGCATGCGAAGCTCGACGTGCAGGACTTCACGCTGTTCAACCCGACCTTTCTCGCGCTGGGCGCCCCCTTCAGCGCGCTCGGCGATACCAGCAACGATCGTGATTATGCGCAGAAGTCCGACCTGATCTCGGGCTTTGCTCAAGGCGAGCTGTCGGTCACCGACCGGCTTCGCATCACCGCGGGCGCGCGCTTCAACCATGAGAAGAAGACGGGCAGCCGCAGCCTCGCGATCGTGCAGGGGCCGCTCAGCACCGCGCCCGCGCCGGTCGTTGCGGCGGTGTTCCGCGCTCTCAATATCGAAGCACACAGCATCTCGGGCAAGATCAGCGAGGACAGCTTCAACCCGATGGTCAACGTCCAGTACGACGCGACCGACGATCTGATGCTCTACGCTTCCTATGCCAAGGGGACGAAGGCGGGCGGCTTCGACATCCGGTCGAACTCGCTGCCGACCTCGACCACCGTCGCGCGGCCCGGCGCGTTCGAGTTCGAGGACGAAAGCGCCGACAATTTCGAGGCGGGGGTCAAATACAAGGGGCGCAGTGTCGCGTTCAATCTTTCGGTATATCGCACCGATTACAAGGATCTGCAGGTCAACATCTTCGACGGCACGCTCAACTTCAACGTCCGCAACGCCGCCGAGGCCCGCACGCAGGGGGTCGAGGCCGACTTCCGCGCCGCGCCCGCCCCCGGGCTGACGGTCAGCGGCGCGGTCGCCTATCTCGACTTCAAGTTCAGCAATTTCACCGACGGCCAATGCTATTATCTGCAGACGCCCGACGCGAACGGCTTCTGCGACTATTCGGGCAAGCGCAACGCGCTCAGCCCCAAATGGTCGGGCAACCTCAACCTCGATTACACTACGCCGGTGACGAGCGACATGAAGGTCGCGTTCAACCTTAATGCCGACTTCTCCTCCTCCTATATCGCGGCGGCGAACCTCGACCCGCGCACGCATCAGGACGGTTATGTGAAGCTCGGCGCGCGGCTTGCGCTGGCTGAGGTCGACGATCGCTGGGTGGTCGCACTGATCGGCCGCAACCTCACCAACCAACGCATCCTGCAGACCGCGAGTTCGATGCCGCTCGCGACGACGATCACGCGAAACGCCGGCAACGCCTATAACGGCATCGTCGACCGCCCGCGCACGATCGCGGTGCAGTTGACCGGACGCTTCTGACTCGGGGAGGGCGGCACGCCGCCGCCCTCCTGTCGCGGGTGCTAGCCTTGTCGATGCACCCGCCTTGGTCTAGGGGCGGGGAGAGGCAAGGACGGCTTATTTGAAACACGACCGCACCATCAGGGCCTGCTCGATCTGGCGCGCGCTCGATGTCGTCGGCGACGTGCCGGTCCTGCTGATCATGGAACAGACGTTCCTCGGCATCCACAGCTTCGACGAATTCGTCGCGCGCACCGGCCTCGCGCGCTCGGTCGTCAACGGCCGCCTCAAGAAGCTGGTCGAGGAGGATTGCCTCGCCAAAGTGCCCAAGAAGAATGGGCGCGGCTTTCACTATGTCCTCACGCAGAAGGGCCGCGACCAATTCCCGAACGGCCTGATGATGCTGCGCTGGCAGCATAAGTGGGAGGCGGACAGCCGCGATTTCCAGGTCCGGCTTCACCACGCCACCTGTGGCCATGCGACCGAACCCGTGCCCGTATGCGCGCATTGCCGCGCCGAGATCGATCCGCGCGACGTCGACTGGCGCGAGGGGCCGGGGCTTGCACAGGTCGTCCCGCATTACGAGCGCCGCCGCTTCAACGGCGAAGTCGGCGCCCGGCGCCCCGGCGGCCGTCCGCTCGTCGACACGATGATCGAGCTGTTCGGCGATCGCTGGGCGACGCTCGTCGTCCGCGCGATGTTCACGCACATCAACCGCTTCGACGATATCCAGCGCGACACGCTGATGGCGACGAACATATTGACCGGCCGCCTCGAACGGCTCGTGCGGCAGGGTATCTTGAAGACCGTGCCCTATTCGAGCCACGCCGACCGCGTCGAATATCGCCTGACCGACAAGGGGCGCGATCTCTACCCGGTGCTGCTCGCGCTGTTGCAATGGGGCGACAAATGGTTTTCCGACGAGCGCGGGCCGCCGGTGCTGCTGACGCATCGTCCGTGCGGCCATGACTTGCATATGGTCGCGGCGTGCAGCCATTGCGGCGACGAACTCGCGCTATCGAACAGCCGCTTCACGATCGAAGAGGCGGGCTAGGGTCCTGACCCTAAGCTCAGGGCAGGATGCGGCCCTCGTCGCGGCGCGGCATCGGCGCGACGAAACGCAGCACCAGCGCGGAGAGCAGAAGCCAGCCGGCGGACCCGAGGATCGCCGCGGGCAGGCTGCTGAGGTCGGCGACCAGCCCGAGCGTATAGGCGCCGAGCGCCATCGCGCCGAAGGTCACCGCCTGATAGATCGACAGGCAGCGGCCGAGTATCTCTTCGGGCGAGCGGAGCTGCATCGCGACGTTCAGCGTCGTCAGCGTCGAGACCCACGCGCCGCCCGCGACGAAGGCGGCGACCATCAGGGCGGGGAGGTTGGCCGTCAGCGCGACCGGCAGCATCGCGGCGGTGAAGATCAGCGACGCGGTCGTCACCACCCGGTCGCTGCCCCAGCGGCGCCGCGCCTGTCCGACCCACAGCGCGGCAAAGATCGACCCCGCGCCAAAAGCGGCAAGACACAGGCCGTAGATGATTTCGGTCCCGTGCAGCCGGTCACGGACGAGCGAAGGAAGCAGCGCTTGAAACCCTGCCGCGCCGAAACCGAAGGCGAAACCGCGAATCAACACGCGGCGCACCGGGTCCGAATGCGCGCAGAATCTTATGCCCGCGGCGATCGCCGTCAGCATCGGCGTCCTTCGCGGCGGCAGCGTTTCGGGATGCCAGCGCAGCAGCACGACGATCAACGCGACATAGCTTAGTGCGTTGAGCCCGAAAGCGGCGGCGGTGCCGACGATCGCGACCAGCATCCCACCCAGCGCGGGCCCGACGCTGCGCGCGAGGTTGAAGGCGATGGTGTTGAGAGCGATCGCCTGCGGCAAATCCCTGGGACCGACTTGCAAGCGCACCGACGCCTGCCACGCGGGGCCGTTGAGCGCGGTGCCGCATCCGACCGCGAGCGTGAAGAACAGTAGCGTCAGCGGCGTGATCGCATCCATATAGGTCGTGACCGTCAGCGCCGCCGAGACGATCAGCATCCCCGTTTGCGCCGCGAGCATCACGCGTCGCCGGTCGAAATTGTCGGCGATCGCGCCGGCGAAGATGCCGAGCAGCATGACGGGGATCGTCGTGCTCGCGGCCACCAGCGCGATCAGCAGGTGCGATTGGGTCAGCTCGGTCATCAGCCACGCCGCCGCGACCGACTGGATCATCGATCCCATGTTCGACGCAAGGTTCGCGATCCAGATCGCGCGGAACGCCGGGTAGCGGAAGGGCGCGAACGCAGAGGGTGGTTCGGGGCTCACGCCATCGCGCCTACCGTCCGCAAGCAGCCGTCGCAACCCGGTCAGGAAATGGCGGGGCCACTCGTATCCCTATATTCGCGGCGCAGTTCGACCAGCCGCCGCTTCATCGCCGCGATCGGACCCTTCATCGCCGGATCGCCGATCCGATTGTCCATCTCGTGCGGATCTTTCTTCAGGTCGTAAAACTCCCACGCGTCGAGCCCTTCGCCATAGAAACGCACGAGTTTGTACCGCTCGCCGCGTACGCCATAGTGCGCGCGCACCGCGTGGAACCCTGGAAATTCGTAGTAATGATAATAAACATCCTTGCGCCAGTCGCGCAGCGTGCGGCCGGCCAGTAGCGGCGTCATCGACCGGCCTTGGATCGTCGCCGGACCCTTGACCCCGGCATAGTCGAGGAAGGTCGGCGCATAGTCGATATTCTGGATCGGCGCAGCGATGCGGGTGCCCGGGCGAATATGCCCCGGATACTGGATCAGGAACGGCGTGCGCATCGATTCTTCATAGATGAAGCGCTTGTCGAACCAGCCATGCTCGCCCAGGTAAAAGCCCTGGTCGGAGGTGTAGACGACGATCGTGTTCCGATCGAGGCCACTTTCTTCCAGATAGTCGAGCACCGCGCCGACGCCTTCGTCGACCGCCGCGATCGTGCCCAGATATTGCTGCATGTAACGCTGATATTTCCACAGCGCGAGGTCGCGGCCCGACAGCGGCGCGGCGTTGAGCCGGTCGTTGTCGGCCTGCATCGCCGCGTCCCATTCGGCCTGCTGTGCGTGCGTCATCCGGTCGAAAGCGCCGGGCCAGCGGTTGTAGCGCAGCTGCGCCGACCCCTTCGCGACCGTCATCTTGAGGTCGTGCCCCTCATACATATCGCGATAGATGTTCATTTCCTGTGTGCCTGCGGCGATGCGGCCGCGATAATCGTCGAAATAATTGCCCGGCACGGGAAAGGTCACGCCCTGATATTTCCGCACATGGCGCAGCGCAGGCATGAAATTGCGGTGCGGCGCCTTGTGGTGGATCATTATCGCAAAGGGCTTCGACTTGTCGCGCCCGGTTTTCAGCCAGTCGAGGCTGTACTGCGTGATGAGGTCGGTGGCATAGCCCTCGACGACGCTGCGTCCCTTGGGCGTGATGATGTCAGGGTTATAATATTCGCCCTGATCGTCGAGCACTTTCCAGTCGTCGAAGCCGATGCCTTCGGGCGAATAGTTGATGTGCCATTTGCCGAACATCGCGGTCGCATAGCCCGCCTGGCCCAGCGCGCGCGGCCAGACCCAGACATTATTGTCGAACCGCTGGCCGTTCTGGGTGAAACCATGCGCGTGACTCTGCCGCCCGGTGAGCAACGTCGCGCGGCTGGGACCGCACAGCGAATTGCCAACGAAGCTCTGCGTGAAGATCGCGCCATTTTTCGCGATCCGGTCGATATTGGGCGTCGGCGCCAGCTTCGACAGCGGCGAGCCATAGGCCGAAATCGCCTGATAGGCATGATCGTCCGACATGATGTAGACGATGTTCGGGCGTGCGGCCGGCTCTGCCCCCGCCGCGGCAACGAAAGCGAGCGGGAGCGCGAGCGCGAGAGGAAGGCGAAAGCGCATCCTATTCGGTCAGCTCGAAGTTGGCTTCCTGCCCCTCGGCCGACGACGGCCCGACCCACAGCTTGAACTGGCCGGGCTCGCTGCCCCAGCTCATATCCTGCCGCGTGAAGGCCAGATCGGCGTCGGTCAGGGTGAAGCGGACCGTCCGTTTTTCGCCCTTCTTGAGGTTGATTTTCTCGAAGCCTTTCAATTCCTTCACCGGGCGTGTCACCGATCCGACAAGATCGCGAACGTAAAGCTGCACGACCTCCTCGCCGTCGCGCGCGCCGCTGTTGGTCACGGTAACGCTCGCCGTCAGTGTCTCGCCGGGGCGGATCTTATTCCGGTCGAGCGTCACCGGCGAATAGGTGAAGCTGGTGTAGCTGAGGCCATAGCCGAACGGATAGAGCGGCGTGTTCGGCGTATTGAGGTAGCGCGAGACATATTTCGCATCGGGGTCCGCCGGATTGATCGGCCGCCCGGTATTCTTCATGTCGTAATGGATCGGCACCTGCCCGACATTGCGCGGGAAGGTGACCGGCAGCTTGCCCGACGGATTGTACCGGCCATAGAGGACGTCGGCGATCGCATGGCCGCCCATCGTGCCGGGGTACCAGGCCTCGAGGATCGCATCGACATTGGCGTCGGCCCATTCGATGCTGTTCGGCCGCCCGCTCATCAGCACGAGGACGATCGGCTTGCCGGTCTTTTTGAGCTCTTCAAGCAGCGCCAACTGATTGCCGGGCAGGTCGAGCGAGGTGCGGCTCGCCGCCTCGCCGGTCATGTCCCAGCGTTCGCCCATCGCCGCGATGATCACGTCGGATTTCTGCGCCAGCGCGATCGCTTCGGCGAACCCGTCGGTCTTGCCCGCGTCGGCGAACGCATAGCTCGCGCCCTTGGCAAAAGCGACGCTCGTCCCCTTCGGTGCGCCGGCCTGCATCCCCTCGATCAGGGTGACCGGCCGCGTCTTGCGGTCGCCCGCCGCCGACCAGCTGCCGATCATGTCCTCCTTGCTGTTGCCGAGCGGGCCGATCACCGCGATCGACTTCGCCGCTGCGGCGAGGGGCAGGGCATTGTCCTTGTTCTTGAGGAGAACGATCGATTTGCGCGCGACATCGCGCGCGGCTTCGAGGAAGTCGGGGCGATAGATGGTCGCTTTCTCGCGTGCTTCGTCGGAATAGCGATAAGGATCCTCGAACAGGCCGAGGCGGTATTTCATCTCGAGAATCGCCTTCACCGCGGCGTCGACACGCTTCACGTCGACCTTTCCCTCGGCGACCGACTTGGCGAGATGGTCCATGAACACCGCGCCCTGCAGGTCCATGTCGACGCCGGCGTTGATCGCCTGTTCGCCGGCCTGCTTCAGGTCCTTCGAATAGCCGTGCGCGACCATTTCGTTGATCGACGTGTAATCGGTTACGATAAAGCCCTTGAAGCCCCATTTCTCGCGCAGGACGTCGGTCAGCAGATAGTGGCTGCCCGACGCCGGGACGCCGTCATACTCGTTGAACGACGTCATGAAGGTCGCCGCGCCGGCATCGGCCGCGGCCTTGAAGGGCGGCAGATAGATGTCGCGCAGCGTGCGCTCCGAAATGTCGACCGTATGATAATCGCGCCCCGCCTGCGCGGCGCCGTAAGCGGCGAAATGCTTCGCCGTCGCCAGCACGGTATCGACGCGCTTCAAATCGTCGCATTGGAACCCGCGCACGCGCGCGGCGGCGATCTTGCTGCCGAGATAGACATCTTCGCCCGCGCCTTCGGACATGCGGCCCCAGCGTGGGTCGCGCGCGACGTCGACCATCGGCGCGAAGGTCCAGTGAATGCCCTCGGCCGAGGCTTCGGTCGCCGCGATTCGTGCTGCCTTTTCAATGGCTTTCAAGTCCCAGCTCGCCGATTCGCCGAGTGAGATGGGGAAGATGGTGCGGTGACCGTGGATGACGTCATAGCCGAAGAGCAGGGGAATCTTGAGCCGCGTTTCCTCGACCGCCAGCCGCTGCAGGTCGCGCGTATATTTGGCGGTGAAGGCGTTGAAGATCGACCCGATCCGCCCCTTGCGGATATCGTCCTGATAGCCCTGGCGCATCGTCGGGCCGGTCGAATCCCAGTCGCTGGTCAGCAGCGACAATTGGCCGATTTTTTCGTCGAGCGTCATCTTCGTGATCAGTTCGGCGATGAAGCGATCCATCTTCGGATCGGGGCGCATCCATCCCGTCGAATCCTCCGGGGCGGCCTCGCTCTTGCTCGTCGCCGGTTTCGCCATGAGCGGAGCGGGGGTGAGCTGTCCTGCCACCATCAGGGTGGCCAGCGTCAGGCATGTCAGGTTGCGCGTCATCGGCGGCATGATTCGTCCTTCCCGGTCGGGTTTGCTTATACATTGTCACGCGGATTGGCCGAATTTCGGCCGAAAACCGGCTGGCCCCCGATCATATCCATCTGTGTCGCTTCCCCCTATACAGCTATCGTGAAACCGGTTACAAATCAAAAAAACAACGACGCGGTTTTCGCGACTCGTCGCTGCACGGTGGCAAGGCCGGGCGGCTGGCAAGGCGAGGGCGGAAATGGTCGGGGCACAAAAAGGGAGGATGCCGTGAAGTTTTCGTATGAATTTCAGACCATGACCGCGCACCGGTCGCGCGCACGCCGGCTCGCCGCGGCGCTTGCATGGAGCAGCGCGGGCGCTGCACTGGCCGTTGCCGTCGCGACGCCGGCGCACGCGCAGGTGTCGAACGCCTCGCTGCGCGGCACGGTGAAGGCCGAAGGCGGCGTGACGCAGGTCACCGCGATCAATGTCGATACCGGCCTGACGCGCAGCGTCGCGGTGGGCGCGAACGGCAGCTATAATATCGCCTCGCTCCCCGTCGGCACCTATCGCCTCGAACTGACGACGCCGAACGGTGTCCGCCGCACCGACGAGTTTACGCTCTCGGTGGGACAGAGCGCGGTGCTCGATTTCGATTTCTCGCAGCCCGACATCGCGTCGGCCGAGGGCGACGCGATCATCGTCACCGGTACGCGCATCCGTTCACTTGAGGGCGGCGAGGTCGGCTCGAACATCACGCAGCGCCAGATCGAGGTGCTGCCGCAAAATAACCGCAACTTCCTCGCCTTCGCCGATCTCGCGCCGGGCGTCCAGTTCGTGACCGGCGGTAACGGGCAGTCGCGCCTCCAGGGCGGCGCGCAGGACAGCCGCAGCGTCAACATCTTCATCGATGGTGTCGGGCAGAAGGATTATGTTCTCAAGAACGGGGTTACCGGGCAGGATTCGACGCAAGGCAACCCGTTCCCGCAGCTCGCGGTCGGCGAGTATCGCGTCCTGTCATCGAACTATAAGGCCGAGTTCGACCAGGTGAGTTCGGTCGCGATTACGGCGGTGACCAAATCGGGCACCAACGAATTCCACGGCGAAGCCTTCATCGACTATACCGACCAGAGCCTGCGCGACGCGCGTCCGAACGAGCTCACGACGGGCAAGGTCAAGACCAAGGATTTCCAGTTCGGCGGTGCGCTCGGCGGTCCGATCATCAAGGACGTGCTGCACTTCTTCGTGACCTATGAAGGCAAAAGGCAAGAAAATCCGGTCGATGTCCGGCCGGGGCTCAACCTGCCGGTCAGCTATTTTCCTTCGGAATATCAGGGGGTGTTCGGGCCGACCAACGCGACCTTCAACGAGGATCTGTATTTCGGCAAACTCAGTTTCCAGCCTTCGAACAGCGACCTGATCGAGGTGTCGGGCAAATATCGCAAGGAAAGCGGCGAGTTTCTGTCGAGCGGCATCAACGCCCGCAGCACGATCAGTTCGCAAGATGTCGAGGAACTGCGCGTGACCGGCCGGTGGGAACATACGGCGGACAATTGGATCAATGATTTCAAGCTGACCTATGAAGACGTCAAATGGGCGCCCACGCCGGTCGAATTCGGCAACGCGTTCCTCTTTGCCTATGCGGGTCCGTCGCCGACCAACCCGCAGCCGGGCGTGGTCGTGCGCGGAGACATTCTGCGCACCGGCGGCGGCGGCAATTATCAGGACAAGGGCCAGAAGGGCTGGGGCGTCCAGAACGACTTCACCTGGACCGGTTTCGAAGGCCACACGATCAAGGTTGGCGCAAAGGCCAAATGGGTCGAACTCAACACACTCCAGCTCGGCAATTTCAACCCGCTTTATACCTATAATCCCGCTTTCAATCCAGGCGGCGGCAGCTTCAACGACGAGGTTCCGTATCGCGTCCAGTTCGGTGCGCAGACCGGCAACGGCAGCCCGATTGTCAATTCGAAGAATTTCCAGTTCGGCATCTATGTCCAGGACGACTGGGAGGTCACCGACCGGCTGACGCTCAATCTTGGCGTGCGCTGGGACTATGAGCGGACGCCGGCCTTCCTCGACTTCGTCCACCCCGCCGACGCGGTCAATGCGGTGTCGCCGGCCAATTATCCGAACCTGATCAACGCCGATTACGACATCAACGACTTCATCTCGACGGGATCGGAACGCAAGGCGTTCACCGGGGCATGGCAACCGCGCATCGGTTTCAGCTACGAACTCGACGACGAGGCACGCTATGTCCTGTTCGGCGGTTTCGGCCGCTCGTACGACCGCAACCAGTTCGACTTCCTGCAACAGGAGATCAGCGTCGGTTCCTACACGACCCGGACATTCAACTTCATCACGGGTGACCCGAACAACACATGCGTTCCCGGACCGACCTGCGTTCCTTGGGATCCGGTCTATTTGACCGAAGCCGGCCGCGCTCAACTGCTGGCGCAGGCCGGGCCGGGCGGCGGACGCGAACTGCGTTTCATCGACAATGACCTGAAGGTGCCCTATTCGGACCAGTTCAGCTTGGGCTTCCGTGCGCGCGTGACTCCGCTGTTCGAAGCCGAAGTCGGTTACAGCCACATCGAGAGCAAGGATGGTTTCGCCTATCTCTTGGGCAATCGCCGGCCCGACGGCACCTTCTTCCCGCCCGCGCCGGCGGCACCGGGATCGCCCTTCGGTTTCGCCCCGCCGGGCTTCGGTTCGATCATCATCGGAACGAACGGCCTCGAAACCAGTGCGGATTCGGGCTATCTGAAGCTCGTAAAGAACTACACGGCGGCTTCGCCGTGGAGCTTCTCGGCGACCTACACCTATACCGAGGCCGAGGAGAACCGAAACTTTGGCGAGACGTTCAGCCTCGATTTTCCGTCGCTCGACGATTATCCGATTACGCGGTCGAGCGGGGTGCGCAAGCATCGCCTCGTCGCGACGGGGTCGGTCGATCTGCCGATCGGGGTTACGCTGTCGGGCAAGTTCCAGATCGCCTCGCCGCCATATCTCAAGCGGTTCATCGATGTCGGCGGCGCCAATCCGTCGCGCAACGTGATCTCGAACGAGGCCGACGGCAACGGCGATCGCTGGGGTTTCCGCCAGATGGACATCGCGATCACCAAATATATCCCGTTCAGGTTCATCAGCGAGGAATCGCGCCTGCGGCTCCGCGTCGACATTCTGAACCTGTTCAACGACCGCAACTATGTCGATTACAACAATGACCCGACGTCGCCCGACTATCTGAGCATTTCGGGCAATGGCGTTGGCGGCAACCCGCCGCGTACGCTAAAGTTTTCGGCCGGCTTCTCTTTCTGACCGGCTGACCGGGCGCCCGGCCTGCACCCCCCTCCCGTGGGCCGGGCGCCTCAATTTTTGGAGTATTTCATGTCGTTCCGCAGCGGGGTCCTTGTCCTGCCCCTGATCGCGCTGGCCACCGCCTGCGCTCCGAGCCCGGCGCCCTCCGCCGCCGTCCCCGCATCGACGCTCGCCCCGCTGACCGAGGCCGCCTTTTCGGAAGAGCTGAGCGAGCGGACCTTCCGCTATTTCTGGGACACGACCGATACCAAGCGCTGCCTCGCGCCCGATCGCTGGCCGAGCAATCCCTTCTCGTCGATCGCCGCGACCGGCTTCGCGCTCACCGCTTATGGCGTCGGCGCCGAGCGCGGCTATGTCACGCGCGCCGAAGCGGCGGAGCGGACGCGCGACTGCCTGCGCTTCTACTGGACCGCCCCGCAGGGACCCGCCGCGACCGGGATGGCGGGTCACAAGGGCTTCTTCTATCATTTCCTCAACAATGAGGACGGAACGCGGCGCGGCAAGACCGAGCTTTCGACCGTCGATACGTCGCTGCTGCTCGGCGGCGTGCTCTTCGCGCAGAGCTATTACGACCGCGACACGCCCGTCGAGGCGGAGATTCGCGACCTCGCCGAAAAAATCTACGCCCGCGTCGATTGGACCTTCGTCCAGCGCGAAAACAGCCGGATTCCATCAGCCAATGGCGGCGGGCAAAAGGCGATCGCGATGGGCTGGTATCCCGAACGCGGCGAAGGCGGCGATTTCGGGACCCACGACTGGGTCGGCTATAATGAGGGGATGCTCGTCTATATCCTCGCATTGGGTTCGCCGACGCACCCCGTCGGCAAGGATGCGTGGGACACGGGCTGGGCGGCCGACCTCGAAAAGGACTGGGGTACCTATTACGGGCAAGAGCATCTCCAGTTCGAGCCGCTGTTCGGGCACCAGTACAGCCATGTCTGGGTCGACTTCCGCGGTATTCGCGACGAATTCATGCGCGGCAAGGGGATCGACTATTTCGAGAACAGCCGCCGCGCGACGCTGGCGCAGCGCGCCTATGGCGCCGACAATCCGAACAAATGGCCGGGCTATAGCGCCGACATCTGGGGCTGGACCGCCTCCGACGGGCCCGGCTATTCGGAAGGCAAATATAGCGTCAACAGCACGCCGCGCGATTTCAACGGCTATATGGCGCGCGGCGTCAGCGCGATCCGCGTCGTCGACGACGGTACCGTCGTCCCGACCGCGGCCGGCGGCTCGGTCGCCTTTGCACCCGAAGCGGCGATCCCCGCGCTGATGGCGATGCGCACGCAATACGGCCCCCGGCTCTATACGCGCTATGGTTTCAAGGACGCGTTCAACCCCGGCTTCACCTTCGCCGATTCCGGTTCGAAATCGGGCGCAATCGACCCCGTTCACGGCTGGGTCGCGAACGATTATCTCGGCATCGACCAGGGCCCGATCCTCGCGATGATGGAGAACCATCGCAGCGGACTGGTGTGGAAGGTGATGCGCAAGAATCCGCATATCGTTCGCGGATTGAAGCGCATCGGTTTCACCGGCGGCTGGCTGGACGAAGCGAAATAGCGACGCTCAGCGCGGCGTCAGCGTCCATTCGACGACGTCGCTGACCACCCTGCCGGCGAAGCGGGCGGAGGCGGTCACGCGGTTGACGCCGGGCGCGAGCCGCACGTCCCCGATCTCGCATATGCTTGCGGCGCAGGCGATCTCGCCCAGCGGCTTGTCGCCCAGCATCACCATGACCTTCGGTGCGTTGCTATAGATGCGGATGCGCGTCGTCGCTTCGGTGCGCCGCGTCCAGCGCCGGCTGTTGATATGGACGACGGGTTCGGTCGACCATTCGGCCTTGTAATAGAAAAAGGCGTCCTTCTTCACCTTGCGGTCGAATGTGACGAGGCCCTTGTCATTGACGTCGGTCGCGTCGCCTTCCTGCCGGATTTTCGAAGAGAAATCGAACATGTTCCAGATCCAGCTCGCCCAGAGATAGGGGCGGTCGCGAAGCTGCGACCAGCTTTGCTCGTGATACCAGCTCTGGAATTCCTCGGGGTGCATGCGGCTGGCGTGCGCGATCTTGTGGGTCGATCCATCCTCGACATGTTGGCTGAGCGCGCCGCCCGCGCCATATTCGCTAACCGAGATCGGGATCGCCGGATAGCGCGCGTGCATACGGTCGAGATGCGGACCAAGGTCGGCGACGTCGCCGTAATACCAGCCAAAATAGCGGTTGTATCCCATCAGGGCGGCAAGCCCCGTCAGCACCGGCTGGCGGGGCCGCTCGCCGGACGGAGCCGCGCCCTCGTGCGTCGCCTCGCAGCAATCGGCGATCACCGTCGGGCGCGTCGGATCCTCGGCCTTCGACAGCGCGTCGAGGTCGCGCAGCAGCGGACGGGCGTCGGCGCTCGGCGGGGCACGGCCGGTCGCCATGTCGAGGTCGACCTCATTGCCGATGCCCCAGGTGACGACCGAGGGATGGTTGTAATTCTGGCGGATCAGTTCGACCATCTGCGCTTTCGCATTGGCGACCAGTTCGGGCGATCCGGTCGAGCCGTCGTTCGACGGCCGGTTGACGAAGGGAATTTCGGCCCACACGATCATGCCGTAACGGTCGGCGAGTTCGAACCATTCGGGCGCGTGCTGATAATGGGCGAAGCGCACGGTGTTTGCGCCCATTTCGGCGATCAGCGCCATGTCGCGTTCATGGTCCTCGGGGGCGAGCGCCCAACCCTTGCCGAGATAGTCCTGATGTCGCGAGACGCCATGCAGCGGCAGATGCTTGCCGTTGAGGAAAAAGCCCTTGTTCGGATCGATAAGGAATTCGCGAAAACCCACGGGCACCGAGACGCTGTCGAGTGACGCGCCCGCATCGGCGATCCTCGCCTCTAGCCGATAGAGATAGGGGTCGGCGCGCCCGTTCCAGCGGCGCGGAGCGGGGACGTCGAGCGTCAATTGCGCCTCGCGCTGCTGCGCATCGAGCGGCGTCGTCGCTTCGGCGATGGGGCGTCCTTCGGCATCGCGCAAGGTGACGACGAGGCTCTGTCCAGCCGCCGCGCCCGCGAGCTTTACGCGCACCGCCAGCGTCGCGCGGCCATCGGCGGCGAAGCGCGGGGTCGCGTAGACGCCGGGCCCGCCATGATCGTCGAGCGCGATATGGCTGGGTGCGACATGGAGCAGCCGGACGCCGCGATAAATGCCGCCGTGAATGAAGAAATCGCCGTCGAGCGGGATGACATGCTGCGTGCTGCTGCCGGGCTCGGGCTTGCTGTTGTCGGCGCGCAGCAGGATGAGGTTCGAACCAGCCGGATCGAGATATCCGGTGAGATCGAAGCGGAAGCGCGAGAAGGCGCCGGCGTGGCTGCCGGCCTTGCGTCCGTTGACCCACAGGTCGGCGATATTGCCGACGCCGTCGAACTCGATCACATGGCGGCGGCCTGCGGGCAAAGTCGCGCCGTCGAGCCGCAGCCGATACCAGCCGATGCCCTGCCTGTTGTCGGTCGCTTCGGTTCGGCCGACGCGATATTCGCCGAGACGATTCCATGTGTGGGGCAGGACGACCGGCGCCCAACCGCCATCGGGCAGCGCAGCCGCCGTCTCGGGCGTCAGTTTTTCATCGAAGCGAAACTGCCAGCCCGCGCCGAGATCGGCGATCATGCGCGGCGATGGAGGCGGCGCCGGCACCGAGGTGGGCGGCGTCGCCGAGCATGCGGTGAGCGACGCCGCGATCAGCAACGCCAGCCACCGCGCCATCTTCAGCAAGCCTCGCCAATGCACAGATCGGCCACCACCGGATAATGATCCGACGGCAGCTTCCCGCCGGTCTGGTCGGTCAGCGTCGCATGGCGCAGCACCGCCACATCGTCGCTGACGAAGATATGGTCGATCGGGCTGGCGTCCATCCGCGCGATGTCGAATCCGGTGAAGGTGCCGAGCGGGCCGTAATGCGGCGTGCGGCTGACCGTGCGGCTGTCGCGCAGCGCACCCTCGCCGGGCTCGACGATCGCGGCATAGGGATTGCTCGTCGCGGCGCTGTTGAAGTCGCCCATCAATATGGCGCTTTCGTCAGGCTTGCGCTCGCCGTCGATCCAGCGGCGGATCTGCCGGGCGCTTTCCTGCCGCGCGACCTCGCCGATATGGTCGAAATGGGTGTTCACGACGAGCAAATTGCGCTTCGCCGTCCGGTCGTGCAGCCGCGCCCAGGTCGCGATCCGCGGCAGCGCGGCGTCCCAGCCCTTGCTCGGCACATCGGGCGTCGGCGACAACCAGAAAGTGCCCGATCCGACCAGCGCGAAGCGGTCGCGGCGGAACCCCAGCATCGAATATTCGCCCTTCGTCTTGCCGTCGTCGCGCGCGACGCCGACGAACTGATAGGCGGGCAGATCGGCCTCGACGGCCTGCTTCTGGTGCTGCAACACCTCCTGCATCCCGACAAGGTCAGGCGCCTGATAGGCGACGAGTGCGATCAGCGCTGCGCGGCGGTGCGGCCAGGCGTTGCCGCCATCCGACGCGATATCGAGCCGGATATTATAGGTCATCGCTTCATAATGATCGGCGCGCTCTTTCGCCGCGGCGGGCAGTGCAAGCAGCGCCGCCGCGAGGATCAGGGCTTTGCGGGTCATCCGAGATTTCCTCCGTTGGCGGCGATCACGCTACTATAGAAACGCGCGCTGCGCTTCGGTGTGCGGACCTGCGTTTCATAATCGACATGGACGATACCGAAGCGCTTCGAAAAGCCCAAGGACCATTCGAGATTGTCGAGCAGCGACCAGGCCATATAGCCGCGCACGTCGACCCCCTGCCGGATCGCGTCGCCGATCGCCGAGATATGCGTGCGGAGATAATCGCAGCGCAGCGGATCGTCGATGCCGTCGGGCCCGGCCCGCGGCGGGTCATAGAATGCGGCACCATTTTCGGTGATATAGACGGGAATGTCGCCATAGGTGTCGCGGAACCAGATCAGCATGTCGGTGAGCGCGGGCGGATAGACCTCCCAGTCGGTGGTCGTGTGCGTCGCGACCTGCCGCACCGGCGACGCGCCGACGGGCCATTGGTTCGGGTCGGCCCTGACGACGTTGCGGGTGTAATAGTTGATACCGATGAAATCGACCGGCTGGCAGATGTCCTTCAAATCCTCGACGGGCCATTGCGGCCAAGCTTCGCCGAACACGTCGGCGAGTTCGTCGGGGTAGCTGCCCTTCAGCGCCGGATCGAGATACTGCCGGTTCATATAGGCGTGCGCGCGTGCCGTGGCGGCCAGATCCTCGGCGCTGTCGCTCGCGGGATATTTGGGCTCGATATTGACGACGAGCCCGATCTCGTGCGCGCCCTCGCTGCGATAGGCCTGCACCGCGCGGCCGTGCGCGCGCATCAGATTGTGGCTTGCGATCGGTGTCTCGAACAGATTGCGGTGGCCGGGGGCAAGCGCGCCGTGGAGATAGCCGCCGTCGGTGATCACCCAGGGTTCGTTCAGCGTCACCCATTTCTTCACCCGGCCGTCGAGGCGGCGGTACATCACCGATCCATATTCGGCGAACCAGTCGGCGCTGTCGCGGTTGAGCCAGCCGCCCTTGTCGTCGAGCGCTGCGGGCAAGTCCCAGTGATGCAGCGTCAGCAACGGCTCGATGTCGTTCTTGAGCAGTTCGTCGACCAGCCGCTCGTAGAAGTCGAGGCCGGGCTCGTTCACGCGCCCGATGCCTTCGGGCAGCACGCGGCCCCAGTTGACGCTGAAGCGATAGGCCTTGAGCCCGAGTTCCTTCATCAGCGCGACGTCGGCGGGCATGCGGTTATAATGGTCGCACGCCACGTCGCCGGTGTCGCCTTTCGCCGCCATCAGCCGCGGGTCGTGGCTGAAGCGCTGCCAGATGCTCGCGCCCGCGCCGTCGGCGAGCGGCGACCCCTCGATCTGATAGGCCGCGGTCGCCGCGCCCCACAGGAAATCGTCGGGGAAAATCGTCTGCGTCATTTTCTTTCCTTGGTCTTCTTGTTTGCCGCCGCGTCGGGCGGAGTGGGGAGGCGGTGAGAGAGCAGCCAGAGGTAAAGCGCGGGATCGTCATAGGCCGGGTCCCAGCTGTTGTGGCCGAGGTCGGGATAGATGGTCAGCCGCGAAACCCGGCCGCCGCAGGCGCGGATCGCGCGCGCCATCGCAAAGCTGCCCTCGGGCACGACGACATCGTCGCGGTCGCCGTGAAACGCCCAGACCGGCGTGTCCTTGAGCGCGCAGGCGGTCGTGGGATCGCCGCGCCCCGCGACCGGCGCGACCGCGGCGAAGCGGTGCGGCTCGGCCGTGGCCCAGCGCCAGCTCGCATGGCCGCCGCGGCTGAGCCCGGTCAGATAGACGCGCGTGGGGTCGATGCGCAGCGTTTTGGTCACATGATCGAGCAGCTGGTCGAGCTTCGCGACGTCCCAGTCCTGATCGGCGCCGAGCAGCGGCGAGACGGTGACGAAGGGAAAGTCGGGGGTGCGGTCGGCGATCTTCGGCGGGCCGTGCACCGTGACCTTCGCGACATCGTTGCCGCGCTCGCCCGAACCGTGGAGGAAGATCAGCAGGGGCCAGTTCGCCCTGGAATCGGCGGTGTAGCCGCGCGGCAGGAACAGCTGGTAGGGGTAATTGCCCGCCTCGATCGCAGGTTGCGGACTTTGGCCGTCGCTTTGGGCGAAGGCTGGCGGGGAGAAAGCCAACGCGATGGCCGCAAGCGGAGCAAAGGCGAACGAGTTTTTGGGCAGCTTCAACGATTTGCTCCTGATAAATTTCATCCCTTCACGCTCCCGGTCAGAAGCCCGCTTAGATAATAGCGTTGGAGCGCGAGGAAGAGGATGAGCACGGGGAGGGTGGTGACGACCGCACCGGCCATCATGATCTCGTAATCCTGCACATTCTGGCGGCTGTTCGCGGCGAGCGCGACGGGCAGGGTGTAGAGATCCTGATCGGCGAGGATGATCAGCGGCCACATGAAATCGTTCCAGCTCGACAGGAAGACATAGAGCGCGAGCGTGACGATGATCGGGGTCAGGATCGGCAGCACGATGCGGCGCAATATCTGCCCCTCGCTCGCGCCGTCGATCCGCGCCGCCTCGAGCATCTCGTCGGGGATCGACAGGCAATATTGGCGGACGAGGAAGATGCCGAAAATCCCCGCGAGCCATGGCACCAGCGCGCCGGCATAGCTGTTGACGAGCCCCATCGCCTTGAGTTCGAGGAACAGCGGCAGCATTCCGATCTGCCCCGGCACGACAAGCGCCGCGACGAGCAGGCGGAAGGTCGCGTCGCGGCCTTTGAAGCGCAGCTTGGCGAAGGCATAGCCCGCCGGAATCGTGAAGAGCAGCGCAAGGCCCGTCGCGAGCGTCGAAATGAGGATGCTGTTGAGCAGGAAGCGGCCGACGCCGAAACTGCCGAATAGCTCGCGGTAATTTTCGAGCGTCGGGCTCGCGGGCCACAGCGGCGGCGGAAAGTGCGCCGCCTCGCCCCGCGCCATCAAGCTGACCGAGACCATCCAGAGCAAGGGCGCGATCGTCACCAGCGCGGCGAACGCGGCGAGCAGGGTGACGGACCAGCGGCGCAGGCTCATATCGCGCCGCTCCGCTTTGCCAGACGCAATTGCACCAGCGTCACCGCGAGGATGCAGAGGAAGAGCAGGAAGGCGACCGCCGCGCCCGACCCGAGGTTCCACCATTTGAACCCCTCCTCATACATGAAATACAGGATGGTGACGGTCGACTGGGCGGGGCCGCCCTGCGTCATCACATAGGGTTCGGCGAAGAGCTGGAACATGCCCGCGACGGTGAGCACCGAGACGAGCAGCACCGTCGGCGCGATCGCGGGCAGGGTGACGTGGCGCAGCCGCATGAACCAACCCGCGCCGTCGATCCGCGCCGCCTCATCGAGCTCGCGCGGCACCGTCTGGAGCGCGGCGAGGAAGATGATCATATTATAGCCGAAAGTCTTCCACCCGACGAAGATCAGGATCGCGGGCAGCGATGCGGTCGGACTTCCCAGCCAGTCGACCGGGGGCACCCCGAAAAGGGAGAGCAGATAGTTGAGCAGCCCGTAACGCGTGTGGAGCAGATAGCGCCACACCACTGCCGTGGCGACGAGCGTCGTCACATAGGGCGCGAACAAGGCGACGCGCCACACCGGCCGCCACTTCAGCCAGCGCGAATTGACGAGCATCGCCGCGAACAGCGACAGCGCGACGATGAAGGGGGTGCCGACCGCGACGAACAGCAGGGTGTTCGTCATCGCCTTCCAGAACAGCGGGTTCTCGACCAGCCGTTCGTAGTTTTGCAGGCCGACGAAGCGCAGGTTTCCGATGTCGGCGAGCGCGTAAATGTCGAAATCGGTGAAGCTTAAAAACAGCGAGGCGATCGCGGGCAGCACGAAGAAAAGCAGGATCGCCGCGAGCGCCGGCGACGACATCGCCCAACCCGCGCGCACTTCGCCCACCCTGCCAGCGGCCGTCATAGCGCCCGCCCCTTCTCGATCATCCAGCGCCGCTTTTCGAGCAGCCGGTCGGCGCGCGCGTCGATCTCCTTCGCGGCCGCGTCGACGCTATATTGGCCGCGCACCATGCGTTCGGCGACGATCTGCATCTCGGTCACGATTCGCTCCCATTCGGGCACCTTCGGCAGCGCGGTCGCATGCTCAAGCTGGGCGCGGAACGGCGCGACCGCGGGGTCGCGCATCAACCCCGCCGCGGTCCACACCGAGCGCCGCGCGGGAAGGTCGCCCGTCGCCTCGTGGAGCGCGAGCTGCGCGCCCGAAGTCGTCAGGCGCGCGACCAGATCCCACGCCGCCTTGCCATGCTCGCTCCCGGCGAAGACGACGAGGCTCGACCCGCCCGGCGCCGCCGATCCGATGCCGCCCGGACCGGGGTTCGCCGCCGTGCCCCAATCGTCCTGCCGTTCGGGGCCGAGGCGGCTCTTCATGTCGCCGATCGTCCAGGGGCCCGACAGGAAGAGGCTGAAATAACCGCGTCCGAATTCGGTCCAGACGTTGGAGATTTGCGCCATCGAGACCCGCGGCGCGAGCCCCTCGTCGAACAGCGATTTATAGAAGGCGAGCGCGGCCTTGAATTCGGGGTCGGAGAAGGCGCCGCGTCCGCCCTCGTCGCGCAGCATCCGCGCCCCCGCCGACAGCGCGAGCGTCGTCAGCTGCTCATATTCGTTAAGCGGATAGAGCAGCGCGTAATTGCCGTCGCCAGCGACTTGCTTCACCTTGTGAAGCGCCGCCTTCCAATCGGTCCACTCGGCCGGCGGCGCGGCATAGCCCGCGCGCGCGAACAGGTCCTTGCGATAAAATTGCAGCCGCGTGTCGACATACCAGGGGATGCCCCACGTCTTGCCCGCGATGCGGTTGGTGTCGACCACCGCGCCGAACTGGTCGCTCAGCAACCGCTTCGCATAGGCGGGAACCGGTTGGATCGCACCGATCGCGGCCAGCTCGGCGATCCAGCTATTGCCGACCTGTCCGACGCCGGGCAGCGAGCCGCCCGCAAATCCCGTGAGCAATTTCTCGTGCGCCGCGGTCCATGGCAGCGGCTGGACCGCGATCGGCGGCGCGTCCGCCGGCCAGTCGATACCCTTGAGCAGCGCGGGCAGGCTCGCCGCCTCATTGCCCATCGCCCACACGGTCAGCGTATCGCGCGCGCGCGCGCCGCAGCTGCCGAGTAACGGGGCGAGGGGCAGCGCGGCGAGCGCGCCGGTCATATGGCGGCGCGTCAGCTGCATCGGCAAAGGCGCGCCGCGGGGTTCACAATGGAGAGGCTGCCGCGGCGGTCGCCCGCGCGGCGCCGGGTGCGCTCGCGGTGGTGCCGCGTTCGATTAGGTTCGGGGTCAGGATCGTCGCGCTCGCCGCGCCCAGCGCGTCGCCGCGCAGCAAGCGGAGCAACAGCATCATGCCCGTCGACCCCAGCCGGTCGATATTGACCTGCATCGTCGTGAGACCGGGGCTCAAATGGCGCGCGAGCGGAATGTCGTCGAAGCCCGCGACCATCACATCACCGGGCACCGACACGCCCGCGCGCGCCAGTTCGGCGATCAGTCCGACCGCCATCTGATCGTTCGCGGCGAACACCGCATCGGCGGGAAGCTGCCCCTCGACGAGCAGCCGCGCCGCCTTCTCGCCGCTTTCCTCCGAAAAATCGCCGGGCAGGATCACCGGGCTGCGTTCCTTGGCGATCTTCGCCATCGCATCGACGAAGCCGCGCTGGCGGTCGCGCGCGTCGCGGTTGTGCTTGGGGCCCGCGATATGGATCACCTGCCGCGCGCCGTGTGCCAAGAGCGCTTCGGTCATCGCATAGGCGCCGCGATAATTGTCGACCGCCACGAAGGGCAGGTCGAGCGAACCCGCATCATAGTTGAGCAACACCGTGGGCAGCGCCGGGTCGAGATAGTCCGCCAGCAGTTCGGGCTTCAGGTCGGGCGGCATGACGAGCAGCCCGTCGACGCGGCCGCGCATCGCGGCGATCGCCGCGGCGGTCTCGTGCGTGCTGCCGTGCATGTTGCCGAGCAGCAGGTGCATCCCCGATTCATGCGCGACCAGGTCGATCCCGCGGATGATTTCGGAAAAGAATTCGCCGAACAGGTCGGGCAGGATGACCCCGACGGTGTCAGTCTTGCGCCGCGTCAGGCTGCGCGCGCCGCTGTGGGGAACGAAGTTCAGCTTCTTGACCGCCGCCATCACCGCGGCGCGCGTCGGTGCGGTGACATTGCCGAGCCCGTTGATCGCGCGCGATGCCGTCGCCACCGAAACCCCCGCCTCGCGGGCCACGTCCCTCAATGTCGCCATGCCGCTGGCCCCCTTTCCCTCATTTGGCGCCGGGCCGCTGATGCGACTCCGTTGCTCTTTCGCCGAGCGCGGAAACGGCGACAGCGTAACCGGTTACAATGGCGAAATGCAAGGTCATTTCCCCATCGTCTCCAACGCTTTGCCGTCGGTGTCGAATAGGTGGAGATGGCGGGGCGCGAAGGATGCCGCGACCGTGTCGCCCTCGCCGAGGCTGCCGTCGTCGCGCCACTGGCACGCGATGGGTTCGCCTTCGCCGCGGCCGCCCAGATGCAGCGTCGCCAGACCGCCAAGCC
This sequence comes from Sphingopyxis sp. SE2, assembly GCF_032227185.1. Classification (NCBI taxonomy): domain Bacteria; kingdom Pseudomonadati; phylum Pseudomonadota; class Alphaproteobacteria; order Sphingomonadales; family Sphingopyxidaceae; genus Sphingopyxis; species Sphingopyxis sp. SE2. The sequence continues at coordinate 486,663 of NZ_JAPMXW010000001.1, forward strand.
GCTCGATAAAGCCGATGGTGAACGGCAGCGCGCCCGGCGCGTCGCCGATCGCGATATCCTCGGGCCGGATGCCGATCGACAGCGGCGTCCCGGCCGCCAGCGGCGCCGCGAGCGCGGGCAGGGCGATGCTGCGGCCGTCGGCCAGCGTCGCGCGGCCGCCTTCTGCCACCGTCGCGGGCAGGATATTCATCCGCGGCGTGCCGAGGAACTGCGCGACGAAGATATTCGTGGGCCGGTCATAAAGTTCGCGCGGGGTGCCGACCTGTTCGATCCGCCCGTCGCGCATCACGATGATCCGGTCGGCGAGCGTCATCGCCTCGACCTGATCGTGCGTCACATAAAGCGTCGTCGTGCCGAGTTGGCGGTGAAGCTCGGCAAATTCATAACGCATCCGCACGCGCAGATCGGCGTCGAGATTCGACAGCGGCTCGTCGAACAGGAAAATCTCCGGCTGGCGGACGATCGCGCGGCCGATCGCGACGCGCTGGCGCTGGCCGCCCGACAGTGCCGCCGGCTTGCGGTCGAGCAGCGCCTCGATGTTCAATATCGCCGCCGCGCGGCGCACCGCGGCATCGGTCGCGGTTTTGCCGACCTTCGCGATGCGCAGCCCGAACGCCATATTTTCATAGACGGTGAGGTGCGGGTAGAGCGCATAGGACTGAAAAACCATCGCAATCCCGCGCTCCGACGGCGCGAGGCCGGTAACGTCGCGGTCGCCGATGTGGATACGGCCGGCCGTCAGTTCCTCAAGCCCAGCGACGATGCGCAAAAGCGTCGATTTTCCGCAACCCGAAGGCCCCACGATCACCGTGAATTCGCCGTCGGCGACCTCGATCGACACATCCTTCAGGACCTCGGTCGCACCGAAGCTCTTGCGCGCGCGCTCGATCGATAATCCCGCCATGATCCCCCGCGTTCCCCGATCCTCAGTGGACCGTGACGCCCGTGCCCGCCTGCCGTGCGGGCGCGCGCCCGGCGGCGATGGCAAAGACGCACAGCGCGACATAGCAGGCGGCGGGCAGGATCAGCGCGGCGCTGTAACCGACCGCGTCCGACAATTGCCCGACGAGATAGGGGATCGCCGCGCCGCCGACGATCGCGGTGCACAGCAGCCCCGACGTCGCCTCCGCGCGCGCGGTCGAACGTTCGAGCGTCAGCGTGAAGATCACCGGGAACATGATCGAGTTGAACAGGCCGATCGACAGCGCGACGAAGCCCGCGCTCACCCCGCCGACGACCACGATATAGAGGCAGAGCAGCGCCGCGATGGCGGTGAAGAGGACGAGCAGCTTCGATGCCGAGAAACGCGCGAGCAGCAGCGATCCGATCGCGCGGCCGACCATCGCGCCGCCCCAGTAAAGCGCAACCGCCTTGCCCGCTTCCTGCAACGACACGCCGGGAACGCCGTCGCTGCCCATGATCCAGCCGAATGTGCCGAAGGGCGCGTCGGACTGGCCCCAGATCGCATCGCTGTTAAGAAACAGCGCCATCTGCGTCCCGATCGCGACCTCGGCGCCGACATAGAGGAAGATCGCGGCGCCGCCGAGCAACGCCCAGCGTGACGAAAAGGCCTCGCGGATCAGTTCGCCCATCCCCGCGCGCTCGCCGATCGGCGCGGGCGGCACCGCTTCGTTGACGATCCGCCGGCTGAACCAAAAGAAGAAAAGGAGGGCGATGATCAGGCCGCAGATCCAGAAATAGGCCGCGTCGATCCCGCCGAGCGCCTGCGCGCGCACTGACTCGGTCACCACGGTACCTTCCTTGACCTCGACGCCTTCGAGGAACAGGTGCGCGCCGATCAGCGGGCCGAGGAAGGTGCCGAAACTGTTGAAGGTCTGGCTGAAGGTCAGGCGGAAATGGCTGCGTTTCGGGTCGCCGAGCGCCGCCGCGAGCGGGTTCGCCGCGACCTGCAATATGGTGATGCCGCTGGCGAGGATGAACAGGCCCGCGAGCACGAGCGGATAGACGGCGAGGTTCGCCGCCGCGAGCATGACGAGGCAACCGACGACCATCGTCGACAGCGCGGTCAGGATCGACGGCACCGAATGAAAGCGCGCGATCAGCGCCGCGGCGGGGAAGGACATCAGGCCATAGGCGATAAAAAAGGCCGACGCCGACAATTGGGCTTCGGCGTCGCTCAGCGTGAAGATGCCCTTCACAGCGGCGACCAGCGGGTCGATCAGCGAGGTGATGAAGCCCCAGGCGAAAAACAGCACGGTCACCGCGGCAAAGGCCGCCATGGCATTCGACCGACCGCCAGTCTGGACGGTCGCCTGGCTGGACAGGTTCATTCGGAATATCCTCTTCGCCGTTACTATGTTATGCGGCGGGTCTAACGGGGCCTCGGAAGCAATGCAACCGGTTACATCGGTGGCGATGGCGTGCGTCCCTGCGGTGCTCCGGCCGCCCTCCCGAATCGCGCGAAATAATCGTTCGTCCCCCACTGGCGCGCGCGGGCGCGACTGGTTACATGGGCCGCCACCAAATGATTCGCGTGTGCCGCCCCGAAAGCTTGGGGGCAGGCGCCGCCCGCACCAGAAAGTGGCACCCATGGAAATCATCACCGGCCTTACCTTCGACGACGTGCTGCTGGTGCCCGGCGCGTCGGACATCCTGCCGTCGGACGCCAATCTGTCGACCCAGCTGACCAGCGAGATCAGCCTCAACATCCCGGTCCTGTCGTCGGCGATGGACACGGTGACCGAGGCCGACATGGCGATATTGATGGCGCAGATCGGCGGCATTGGCGTGCTTCACCGCAACCTGACCGTCGAGGAACAGGCGGCCGCGGTGCGGCAGGTCAAGCGGTTCGAAAGCGGCATGATCGTCAACCCGATCACCATCACCCCCGACGCGCCGCTCTCCTACGCGACCGCGCTGATGGACCAGCACCGGATTTCTGGCATTCCGGTCGTCGAAACGGGCGGTAAGCTCGTCGGCATCCTGACCCACCGCGACGTCCGCTTCGCCGACAATCCGGGCCAGCCGGTGCGCGAGCTGATGACCGCCGAAAATCTCGCGACGGTGCGCGCGGGAGTCGGGCAGGACGAGGCGCGCAAATTGCTCCACCAGCGCCGCATCGAAAAGCTGCTCGTCGTCGACGACGATTATCACTGCATCGGCCTGATCACCGTCAAGGATATGGAAAAGGCGGTGAATTTCCCCGACGCGACCAAGGACGGGAACGGCCGCCTGCGCGTCGCGGCGGCGACCAATACTGGCGATAGCGGCGTCGAGCGCGCCGAGGCGCTGCTCGAGGCCGAATGCGACCTTATCGTCGTCGATACCGCACACGGCCACAGCAAGGGCGTCGGCCAGACGGTCGAACGCATCAAGAAATTGTCGAACCGGGTTCAGGTGCTCGCGGGCAATGTCGCCACCGGCGACGCGACCAAGGCGCTGATCGACGCGGGCGCCGACGGCGTCAAGGTCGGCATCGGTCCGGGCTCGATCTGCACCACCCGCATCGTCGCGGGTGTCGGCGTGCCGCAACTCACCGCGATCCTCGACAGCGTCGAAGCCGCCTCGAAACTCGGCGTTCCCGTGATCGCCGACGGCGGCCTCCGCACCTCGGGCGACGTCGCCAAGGCGCTGGCGGCCGGCGCGTCGAGCGTGATGGTCGGATCGATGCTCGCGGGCACCGCCGAGGCGCCGGGCGAGACCTTCCTCTATCAGGGGCGCACCTATAAAAGCTATCGCGGCATGGGCAGCGTCGGCGCGATGGCGCGCGGCAGCGCCGACCGCTATTTCCAGCAGGATATCAAGGACCAGATGAAGCTGGTTCCCGAGGGCATCGAGGGGCAGGTGCCGTTCAAGGGCCCCGCGAAGGACGTCATCCACCAGATGGTCGGCGGCGTGAAGGCGGCGATGGGCTATACCGGCAGCCGCACGCTGGGGGATTTCCGCGAGCGCGCCAAATTCGTCCGCATCACCAATGCGGGGCTGCGCGAAAGCCATGTTCACGACGTCGCGATCACGCGCGAGGCGCCGAACTACCCGGCGGGTTGAGGGCGGCGATGCGGCCGTCCACTCCTTATCCCCTCCCGCAAGCGGGAGGGGCAGCGAGACTTGCGAGCTTGTTCGCTAGTCGCAGCGGGGCGGGCAATTGCAACGCTGCTGGTCCACCCGGCATGGGGTCGGTCGTGCCCCCGGCACGACCTGAACCAGCCGGGGGCTGGTTCACCCTGTGCCCCCCTCCCGCAAGCGGGAGGGGCTTCATCGCATGACCCCCGCCGCCCGTCTCCAGACCGCCATCGAAATCCTCGACGCCATTGCCGCTGCGGCGCGCGAGGGCGGGGCGCCGGCCGACGCGATCTTCGCCGAAGCGATGCGCGCGCGCCGCTATGCGGGGTCGAAAGACCGCCGTGCGATCCGGGGCCATGTCTATGACGCGATCCGCGCCGTGCGCTCGGCGCCGGCTTCGGGCCGCGCGGCGATGCTCGCGCTTGCCGATGCCCGGCCCGAACTCGCACCGCTGTTCGACGGTTCGTCCTACGGTCCGGCGCCGATCGCCGCCGACGAACCGCGCGCCGAAACCGGGCTTGCGGCAGAGGCGCTGATCGGTCTCTTCGACCCGCTCGTCGGCGAAGACGAACATGACGCGATGCTGACGCGCGCACCGCTCGACCTCCGCGCCAACCGCATCAAGGCGACGCGCGACGATCTCGCTACACTCTTTCCCGAAGGCGAAGCGATCCCCGGCGCGCCCGACGGCTGGCGCCTGCCGCCCGAAACGGCCGCGGTCCAGCATCGCGCCTATGCTGACGGCGTGTTCGAGGTGCAGGACGCCGCGAGCCAATATGCGTCCGCCGCTCTGGACGCTGCGCCGGGGCAGGCGATCGTCGATCTCTGCGCGGGCGGCGGCGGCAAGACCCTCGCCATCGCCTCGCTCACCGGAAACGACGCCGACATCCTCGCCTGCGACACCAACCGCGCGCGCCTCCAGCAACTGCCGCCACGCGCCGAGCGCGCCGGCGCGACGCGCATCGAGACGCGCCTCCTCAATCCCGGCAGGGAAGCAGAAATGCTTGCCGACTGGCAGGGCAAGGCGACGCATGTCTTCGTCGACGCCCCCTGCTCGGGCAGCGGCACCTGGCGCCGCAGCCCCGAACTGCGCTGGCGGCTCACCCCGGCGCGGCTCGACCGCCATCTCGCCGATCAGGCCAGGCTATTGGACATAGCCGCCGATCTGGTGGCGCCCGGCGGCAAACTTCTTTATGCTGTCTGCTCGGTTATCGCGCGCGAGGGGCGGGCACAGGTGGATGATTTTCTGAACCGGAATCCGGGCTGGACCGCCGACGCGGGCTATCTACCCGAAGGTATCGGCCGCCCCGCGGGCGCGGGTTTCCTGCTGACTCCGGCGACCGACGGCTGCGACGGATTTTTTCTCGCGCGGCTGACATCGCCATGTTAGCATCCCTTTCGATGAAGCGATGGGAGAATGCGATGCGCATCAGTTTTCTGGCCATTGGCGCTGGTCTTGTTCTGGCCAGCCTGCCGACCGCCTCCGATGCGCAGCGCGCCGACAACGACATCTTCCCCCGCTCGATCGCGCTCCAGCAGGAGGGGCATCAGGCGCAGGAGGCCGGCGACCTCGATCAAGCGATCGACTTCTATGAATCGGCGCTCGCCGCCGACCCGCGCAACCGTTCGGCGATCATCGCGCTGGCACAGGTCGCGCGTGCGCAGGGGCTGCCGGGCAAGGCGATCGGCCTCTATCGCGAGGCACTGATCCTCGAACCGAAGGATATCGTCGCGCTGACCGGGCAGGGCGAGGCGCTCGCTGACAAGGGGGCGCTCGAACTGGCGCGCGAAAAGCTCGCCGAGGCCGAGCGCGTCTGCGGCGCCAAATGCCCGCAGGTCGCCGCGCTCGAAAAGACGATCGCGTCGAGCGCGTCGAAACGCGTCGTTGCCGCCGAGGCACTGGTGCCGACGCCGGTCGTCGCGACGGTCAAGCCCGCCACCGGCCAGAACTGAGGATCTACGCGCCGAGCGCGCGCGCCAGCGCGACCCATTCGCCGACGCTGACGGTTTCCGCCCGCCGCGTCGGGTCGATCCCCAGCGCCTCCGCCGCGGCAACTGCGCCTTCGACCCCCTTCAGGCTCTGCCGCAGCATCTTGCGCCGCTGGCCGAATCCCTTTTCGGTGAGCTTCGACAGCCGTTTCGGGTCGACGCCCGCAGGCTGATCGCCCGGCGTCACATGGACGATCGCCGACATCACCTTGGGCGGCGGGGTGAAGGCTGACCGATGCACCTTCATCGCGATTTTCGCGTTCGAGCGCCACTGCGCGAGCACCGCGAGCCGGCCATAGGCGCCCGTCCCGACCGGCGCGACGATGCGCTCGGCGACCTCGAGCTGGAACATCAGGGTCAGCGATAGCCAGCGCGGCGGCCACGCCGCGGGTTCGAGCCAGCGCGTGAACAGCGCGGTGCCGACGTTATAGGGGAGGTTGGCGACGATATGATAGGGCGCGCCGCCGGTCAGCGCGTCGACGTCGATCGCCATCGCATCGTCCGCGATCACCGTCAGCTGCCCCGGAAAGGCGTCGGCCAGCTCGGCAAGCAGCGGCAGGCAGCGATCGTCGCGTTCGACCGCGACCACCTTCGCCCCCGCGCGCAGCAGCGCGCGCGTCAGCCCGCCCGGGCCCGGCCCGACCTCGAAGACCGTCGCGCCTTTCAAGTCGCCCGGAAGCGCTGCGATCCGGTCGAGCAATTGCTCGTCGAACAGGAAATTCTGTCCCAGCGCCTTGCTCGCCGACAGGCCGTGGACGCGCACCGTCTCGCGCAGCGGCGGCAGCGGCGTGCGCGGCTGGACCGTCACTTTGCGGGGGCGCAGCCGCGCTCGCGCGCCGTCGCCATGCGCGCGGCCATCGCGATCGCCGCGATCGTCGGCCCGGCATCGGCCCGGCCGGTGCCGGCGATGTTGAAGGCGGTGCCATGGTCGGGCGAGGTGCGGATGATCGGCAGCCCGAGCGTCAGATTGACCCCGTCGTGGAAATGCAACGCCTTGAACGGCGCCAGCGCCTGATCGTGATAGCCGCAGAGCAGCGCGTCATATTGGTCGCGGATGCCGGGCGCGAAGAGCGCGTCAGCGGCAAGCGGGCCGTCGACGATGATCCCATCCTGGGCCAGCTGGGCGACCGCGGGCTTCATGATCCGCTCTTCCTCGCCGCCGAGCTGACCGCTCTCGCCCGCGTGCGGGTTGAGCCCCGCCAGCGCGATGCGCGGCGTATCGATGCCGAAATCGCGGCGCAGCCCGCGCGCGACGATCCGCGCCTTGGCGACGATCAATTCGCTCGTCAGCCGCTCGGGCACCTCGGCGAGCGGAATATGCACGGTCAGCGGCACGACGCGAAGCGATGGTCCTGCCAGCATCATCACCGCGTTGGTGGCGGTCACGCCGCAGCGTTCGGCGATGAATTCGGTCTGCCCCGGATGCGTATAGCCGATGCCGTGCAGCGCATGTTTCGACACCGAACCGGTGACCAGCGCCGAGCTCGCCTGGTTGCGCGTCAACCCGATGCCGGTTTCGAGCGCGTGGAGCGCGCATGTCGCGCCGGCTGCGGTCGGCGATCCGGGTGTCAGCGGGCCGCTGTCCTCGAGATGCCAGACAGGCAGCGCCTCGCCGAAGGCTTTTACGACCTCGTCCATGTCGCCGACGCGCGCGACGGGGCCATCCCACACCGCTTCGATCGCGGCGACGTCGCCGATCGCGACAAAGGGAGGCAGGCGGTTTTCGCCGCGCGCAGCCCATGCGCGCGCCGTGACTTCGGGGCCGACGCCGGCCGGGTCACCCATGGTGACCGCGATCGGACGTCGAATGTAGTAACTCAACATCAGCTATATTCGATCACGGCATCCCGGCGCAGGTCGCGCAGATAGCGCTGGGCCCGCTTGTTGACCTTGTCCTCCAGCAGTTTCTGCTCGATCTGCTCGAGGTTCGGCGCCGTCGCGGTCTGCGGCATGTCGCGGCCGCAAAGAACAAGGACGCTGACGCCTTCGTTCGCGGCACCGAAGGGCTGCGTCGTCTGGCCGACCTGAAGGTTGACGAGCGTCGCCTGGAGCGGGGCGGGCAAGGCGCGCATTTCGATATTGTCGCGCGACACGACGCTGGCGCCCAATTGCTGCGCGACCGCGTCGGCGGCACCGCAGCCGGCGATCGTGCGCGTCGCTTCGGCGAACTTGCTGGCAAGTTCGGATGCCTTTTCCTGTGTCGTTCCGGCCGGAAAATCGAGCGAAATCTGCTTGAGGCTGAGCACCGCGTCGCGCGGATCGGCGGTCAGCACCTGACGCCGGTCGATCAACAGCATGATCGAAATGCCGCCGGGCACCTCGATCGGTCCGACGAGCTGGCCGGGCTGCATCTGCATCGCGGCCTCGCCCATCGACGCGGGCAACTGCCCGGCCTTCACCCAGCCGAGGTCGCCGCCGACGACCGCGGTCGATGCTTCGGAAAACTGGCGCGCATAGGCGGCGAAGCTGCCGCCGGCCTGCAGCGCCTGGATGATCTTTTTCGCGTTTTCGTTGACCGCGGCGATATTGTCGGGGGTTGCCGACAGATAGATTTCGCCAAGGTGGAATTCATCCTGCCCCTTGGCCGCTTCCATCTGCTTGACGATCAGGTCGACTTCTTCGGTCGATACGTTGGTCGTTGACTGGATGTTGCGCGACAATAGGCGATCCCACGCGAATTCGCCGCGGATCTGCTGCTTCACCGCCGCTGCGGACGAGCCTTTCGACGCCAGATATTCCGAAAACTGCTCGGGCGTCTGCTTGAAGCGCGTCGCGAGCCGGGCGAATTGTTCGTTGACGATGTTCTCGTCGATCGCGATCTCGGCCGCCTTGGCTTCCTGTATCTGCAGTTTCTCGTCGATCAGGTTGCTGAACACCTGGTTGCGCAGCCGCTCGATTTCCTCGGGCGGCAATTCGACATTGTTGTTCGCGATACGGATCAGCGCCATGCGCTGTTCGATATCGGTCGCGGTGATGATTTCGCCGTTCACCGTCGCCGAGGGGCGATAGACGTTCGGCTTGGCATCGCCGTAAAGCTGCACATTGCCGGGAATGTTGAGGCTGGTCGTCGGCACTTCGCTGTCGGGAACAGTCTGGGCCAGCACGGGCGCTGCGCCGACGGCGGCCAAGGCGATCAGGCCGGTCATGGTCGAAAATTTGGTCATCTTTACCCTATTCGAGAAAGTCCGGACGCTCCGTATCAGCGGACACGCCCGATGGTCCAGCGCAATCCGCCATCGGAGCCATTTGATGCCCGCAGATACGCCGCGGACGCTGAACCTAGGCTGAGCGAGGGCCGTCCGGTTTGGGGTGGGTTTCAGTCATCCCCTCCCGCAAGCGGGAGGGGCAGCGAGACTTGCCAGCTTGCTGGCTAGTCGCAGCGGGGAGGGTCTTTGCGCCGTCACAGGCCCTCCCCCGCGACCCCTCCCGCAAGCGGGAGGGGAGACGGCAACTACCGGCCGAAGTCCGCCCTCAGAACCCCAGATTCCTGAAAGCGATCCGGAATGAAAAGCTGTTGCCGCGCCGCGCGTCGCCGGTATCGGCATAATCGCGCCGCCAGGTCAGCGCGATCGACAGGCAATCGTCGTCATAGGCGAGGCCGAGCCGGTGGCGAATCGGCTCGAACCCGTCGGCACCGCTCAGCGGGTCGTCGCTCTGCTGCGTCAGGTCGACGATCGCCGATCCGAACAGCGACCAATGTTTCGCGAATGCGACGCGCCCCCCGGCGCGCACTTCCTCGCGGTCCTGCAAATCCTCGCCGAGCAGCAGGATGTCGCGATTGAGCCGCGAATAGCCGACCACGGCATAAGTCGAGCGGCTGCCGATCGTCGCGTCGAATTCGTTGCGGCGGATCGCGAGATTATCCTTGTCGAGCCGGTAACGGTGGGTGAGGCGCAGGAAATCGCGATACGCAATCGTCGTCCGCCCCACGATATCCGACGTGCGGTCGGTCAGGCCGGTGCCGTCGGGGAACAGGCTGGGTTTGTCGGTCAGGCGATAGCTTTGCCCGACGATGCTGTTGATGTTGAATCCCGGGCGGCTGTAATTCCATTCGAGGCCATAGGTGATGCGCGCCCCATCCTCGAACCGGTCGTGACCGTTGAAACGGTTGATCGCGAAGAGATTGCTGTCCTCGAGGTCGAAGGCGCGCGAATCCTCGTTCGGAATGTCGAGATTCTTGATCGGCGGCGTCGCGACGACCTGGACGCGCGGGGTCAGCGTCTGCGTGCCGCCGGCGAATTCGCCGATAAAGGGCCAGCGCATGTCGGCGGCCACCGCGGCGATCGCGCGCGCCTGCCAGCCCGACTTGCCGCGATAGCCGGGGATCGCGGTCAGCAGATTCTCGTCGCTGTGATAGACGTCGCCGCGCACGAGGGCGGTCAGCGTGACTTCCTGCCCGAGCCCGGTCAGCCCGCGCAAATTCCACTGCGCGCCGGCAAAGGCGCGCTGCGTGTCTTGTCCCGCGGTGCGGCCGATCGCGAGCGTGTTCAGTTGCAACTCCAGCTGCCCGCCGAAGAGCGGATCGTCGAGCCGTTGGCGATAATCGATGATCGGCAGCGCGATCGGCTGCTGGCCCTGAATATCGTTGACGCGCAGCGTCTGCGTCGCCCAGCCGGCGATCGAGAGATAGCTATTGCCGCCGATCCGTTCGAGTTCGAAGGTCGAACGCAGCCGGTCATCGCGGCTGATATCGTAACGGCGCATGAAGGTGCGATCGGTCGCGATGCGACCCGAATAGGTGAGGCTCCAGCGCGGATCGAACTGGAACTTGCCCGCGCTCTCCAGATAGCCGCGGAATCTCTTCTGGCTGTCCGGATCCTCTCCGACCAGCGGAACGAGCGAGCCATAGGTCGCATAGCCGTTGATACGGAACGACCCGATATCGGTCAGCGCACGGAACTCGCCTTCCAGCATCGGCGCCGCGTCGGTGTAGACGTGCGGCGTGATCGTCATGTCGCGGTCGGGGGCGATGCGCAGATAATAGGGGACCGCGATCTCGAAGCCGTTGCTCCGGTCGAGCCGGATTTCGGGCACCAATATGCCGCTGCTCGCCTCATTGTTGATCGAGTGGCTGAGCCCGGGGAGCGGGATCAGCGGCAGGCCGAAAATCTCGACGCGCGCGCCCTTGTAGCGGACCTTGTTCTTGGCCCGGTCGTACATCACCTTGACCGCTCGAATCTGCCAGCTCGGGTTTTTCGGACAGCCCTCGTCGTCCTCGACCGGACAGGGGGTATAGGCGGCGTTCTCCAACTCGATATTGCCATTGTCGAACCGCGTGCCCCGAACCGCGGCGAGGCGCGATCCATTGTCGAGCACGACGAGCAGATTTTCGACGACGCCGTCGCGCAAACTGTCGGTCAGTTCGATCTTGTCCCCATAGGCGACGTCGCCTTCGGGGTTCTTGATCATGACATTGCCTTCGGCGAACACCTGTCCCGTCTGTCGGTTCCATGTGACCTTGTCCGCGCGCATTTCGATCGCTTCGCGGTTCATCTGGACATTGCCCTCGGCGACGACGATCTCGGTGTCGCCGTCGTAATTGAGGTTGTCCGCGGCAAAGCCGATCTGCTGCTCGCTCGCGGTATCGGGCGCGTCGGATGTCGTCGGGACGACGTCGGGTGTTTGCAAATCGGGTTCGCCGGCGACTTCCTCCGCCGGCTGGGCCGGATTCGCCTCGCTCTGGGCCAGCACCGGGCTCGCCGCCAAGGCCAGGCCGCTGGCCGTCGCCAGCCAGAACGGCCGCGCACCCGCCGCCCGATGGAACAAAGCCCAGCTCATCAAGGGCCAGAACCTACCAATTACCCGTTCGAGGCGTCGAAATGGCGAAGATATCGACTTCGCGTGGCCGCAGCGGATGGTGGGTCCATCTGCAAGGCCGCGCGGAGGCGAGATCGAAGCCATTTCGGCGTCCCTGCGGGATTTGATCGATTTTGTCCATGGCCGCGTCAGCGAGCCTTGGAATATATTCATATACCTGCGTCCCGCTTCCTTGCCCTGAACAAAATCGCTTCAAACCTCGATCGGGTAATTGGTAGGTTCTGACCCTAGCCCTTTGTCCCGAACCCTATATCGACGTCTTCCGGCTTGGACCGGCAGCTTTGTTTTTGCAACTCGCAAGCGAAACCCCTATCGGTCCGCCACGTTCCAATCAATCATCGCATAAGAAAGTTAAGGCATGGACATTCAGTTTGTCGCGCAAATCGATGCGTCTGCCGACGTGGTCGCGTTTCCCGTCCGCAAGGGCGAAGCGGGCGCGCTCGGGGCGCTGCTCGGCGCCGCTGCGACGCAGGCGCGCTTCGAGGGCGCGGCGGGCACGGTCGCGGAGACCGCGGCGATCGACGGCGAACGGGCGAAGCGCCTGTTGCTCGTCGGGATCGGCGAAGGCTCGGAGCATGACATCGAGCGCGGCGGCGCGGCGCTGACCGCGAAGCTGCAGACGAGCGGTGCGACCCAGGTCCAGGTCGATTTCGCGAGCACCGGGCCGAGCGACGCCGACGATGTGCTCGCGTTCGCGATGGGCGCGCGCTTGCGCAACTGGCGCCTCGACACTTATCGCACCCGCCTCGCCGACAAGGCGAAACCGAGCCTCAAGACGGTGACGATCGCGTCGCCGCACGGCGACCTTTCGGCGCGCTGGGCCGTAAATGAAGCGATCGCCGACGGCGTCGCGCTCACCCAGACGCTCGTCGCCGAGCCGCCGAACATCCTCTATCCCGAAAGCTTCGTCGAACGCTGCCAGCATCTCGCCGAGCTCGGCGTCGAACTCGAAGTCCTAGACGAACGCCAGATGAAGGCGCTCGGCATGGGTGCGCTGCTCGGTGTCGCGCAGGGCTCGACGCGGCCGCCGCGGCTGCTCGCGATGCGCTGGAACGGCGGCAATCCGGGCGACGCGCCCGTTGTCTTCATCGGCAAGGGCGTGACTTTCGACACCGGTGGCATCAGCCTGAAGCCGGGCCCCGGCATGGACATGATGAAATGGGACATGGGCGGCGCGGGCGCCGTCGCCGGCGCGATCAAGGCGATCGCGGGGCGCAAGGCGAAGGCGAATGTCGTGGGCGTCGTCGGCCTCGTCGAAAATATGCCCGACGGCAATGCGATGCGCCCCGGCGACATCGTCACCACCATGTCGGGCCAGACGGTCGAGGTGCTCAACACCGACGCCGAGGGCCGCCTCGTCCTCTGCGACGCGATCAGCTGGGCGCAAAAGGCCTATGATCCCAAGGTGATCGTCGACCTCGCGACGCTGACCGGCGCGATGGTGATTTCGCTCGGCCACGAATATGCCGGCATGTTCGCGAACGACGAGACGCTTGCCGCCGGCCTGCTCGCGGCGGGCGAGGCGTCGAACAACAAGCTGTGGCGCTTCCCGCTCTCGCCCGCCTACGACAAGCTGATCGACAGCCCGATCGCCGACATGAAGAATATCGGCCCGCGCGAAGGCGGCTCGATCACCGCAGCGCAATTTCTCAAGCGCTATGTCGAGGACGGCGTCGCCTGGGCGCATCTCGACATCGCGGGCATGGCGTGGGGCGACAAGGACGGACCTGTCTATGCCAAGGGCGCGACCGGCTACGGCGTGCGCCTGCTCGACCGCTATATCGCCGCGAACCACGAAGGCTGAAGCGAGCAGGGCCGGGAGCATGGCGCGCGTCGACTTCTACCGGCTGACCCGCGACCCCGTCGAACGCGTGCTCCCCGCGCTCGCGGCGCGCATCCTCGGCAATGGCGATCGCCTGCTGGTGGTCGCCGCCTCGGCGATGCAGCGTCAGGCGATCGACGAGGCCCTGTGGACGCTCCAGCCCGCCAGTTTCCTGCCGCACGGCCACGCCGGATCGCCCGACGAGGCGATCGAGCCGATCCTGATTTCGGGCACGCTCGACCCTTCGCCCCCCAATGGTACTACCCTCCTCGCGCTCGCCGACGGCGAGTGGCGCGAGGAGGCGCTGGGGTTCGAGCGCACCTTCCTCCTCTTCGACAACAGCCGCATCGACGACGCCCGCGCGCTCTGGCGCACGCTCGCGGCGCGCGACGATGTCGACAACCGCTTCTGGAAACAGGACGAAAACGGCCGCTGGTCCGAAGGGCCCTAGCGCCCGCGCGCTCTGTCCTTGCGGTGCGGCGAAAGCGCGGCTAGAGGCGCGCGCATCATATAACACAGCAATCAGGAGCTTTCCCATGGCGGTCACCCGCACTTTCTCGATCATCAAGCCCGACGCCACGCGTCGCAACCTGACCGGCGCGGTCACCAAGATGCTCGAAGACGCCGGCCTCCGCGTCGTCGCGTCGAAGCGCATCCACATGAGCCGTGAACAGGCCGAAGGCTTCTACGCGGTCCACAAGGAACGCCCCTTCTTCGGCGAACTCGTCGACTTCATGATCAGCGGCCCCGTCGTCGTCCAGGTCCTCGAAGGCGAAAACGCGATGCAGCGCAACCGCGACATCATGGGCGCCACCAACCCCAAGGACGCAGCTCCCGGAACGATCCGCAAGGAACTCGCCGAGAGCATCGAGGCGAACACCGTCCACGGCAGCGATAGCGACGAGAATGCGGCGATCGAGATCGCCTATTTCTTCAAGCCCGAAGAAATCGTCGGCTAAGCCGACCGGCATTGCCGAAACGAAGAGGCCGCCGGAGCTATCCGGCGGCCTTTTTCGTCAAAACTCCTCCGCCACTCCCATCAGCCCCGCCAGCTTTTTCGGCGCGACCGACAGCCAGCTCTTGCGCAGCCATTCGCCGATCGCATCCCAGTCGGTGTCGCCGAGGTCGAGACGAATGCCGATCCAGCCATCTCCGAAATAGGCCGGCCGATAATAGCGCTCTTCGTCCATCTCGATCAGCGCCGCCTGTTCGTCAGCGCCGCTGATCTTGACGAGCAGCGCGATCTTGCCCCCCTCTTTACTATTTGGGCCATGGTGGTCTTCGGTGAAATAGGCGAATTTCTTACCCTTCACGATCCCGAAGCAGGGCATGCCGTGTGACAGCACTTCGTCCGCCTCGGGCAACGCCATCGCTAGCTCGCGCACGCGCTCGCGCAGATAGTCAGGGCTGCGCTCGCGCGTGACAAACGCGGCGAGGGTAGAGGGATAGAGCTGGTGTTCGGCGAACTGCACTCGGCGCGCCAGCGTTTCGACCGTGTCCCCGGGTAGGATCGCGACCGGCGTCTGCGCGAGAACAGGACCTTCGTCGACGCCCGGTGTCACGATATGCACGCTGCATCCGCCGAATTTGTCGCCTGCCTCGATCGCTTGGCTGTGTGTGTTCAGCCCCTTGTAGAGCGGCAGCAGGCTTGGATGAATGTTGATCATCCGGCCCGTCCAGCGTTCAACGAAATCGTCGGACAATATGCGCATATAGCCTGCCAGCGCGACGAACTCGGCGCCCGCTGCGCGCAATTGTTCGTCGACCAGCGCGTCGAACGCGTCGCGGTTCATGCCTTTGTGCGAAAGCGCCCATGTCGCGACACCCTCGGCTTCGGCAATCGCCAGCCCCGGTGCATCGGGATCGTTGCTCGCAACGAGCACCAGCTCATAGGGGCTGGCTTCGGCCTTCGCCGCATAGAGCAGCGCCGCCATATTGGTACCGGCGCCCGAAATCAGGACGGCGACACGCGCCTTCACTTCTCCCCTCCCGATTGCGGGAGGGGTCGGGGGAGGGCATGTCGAAAAGAAGTGCCTCGAAACAGGCCCTCCCCTAACCCTTCCCGCAAGCGGGAGGGGGATTTTATGGCCTTAGCCATTATGCGTCGCGCTCCACGCGCTCATCGCGCTCCACGTTTCGGCGCTGCCGGTCACGGTGCAGCCTTTTTCGCCCTCGGCGATATGACCGATCCGGAACACCGTCTCGCCCGCAGCTTCGAGCGCCGCCGTCACCCTCGCGACATCGCTCTCGGCGACGACCACCGCCATGCCGATCCCGCAGTTGAAGGTGCGCGCCATTTCCTCGGGCTCGATATTCCCCTGCGCCTGCAGGAACGCCATCAATCGCGGCTGCTCCCACGCGTCGGCATCGACATGCGCGTGCAAGGTCTTCGGCAGGATGCGCGGGATATTTTCGAGCAGTCCGCCGCCGGTGATATGCGCGAGCGCGTGGATCCGGCCGGTCTTCACCAGCGGGAGCAGGCTCTTCACATAGATGCGCGTCGGCGCCATCAGCGCGTCGATCAACAGGATAGTCTGATCGAACAGGGCAGGGCGATCGAGCTTCCACCTCTTGTCCACCGCGAGCCGGCGCACGAGCGAGAAGCCGTTCGAATGCACGCCCGACGAGGCGAGCCCCAGAATCACGTCCCCCGCGGCGACCTTGTCGGCGGTCAGCACCTGGTCGCGCTCGACCGCGCCGACGCAGAAGCCCGCGAGATCGTAATCGCCGTCCGAATACATGCCCGGCATTTCGGCGGTCTCGCCGCCGATCAGTGCACAGCCGGCCTGCTTGCACCCTTCGGCGATGCTCGCGACGACTTCGGTGGCGACGTCGTTATCGAGTTTGCCGGTCGCATAATAATCGAGGAAAAACAGCGGCTCGGCGCCCTGCACGATCAGGTCGTTCGCGCACATCGCGACCAGGTCGATGCCGACGCCGTCATGCTTGCCCGATTCGATCGCGAGCTTCAATTTCGTACCCACGCCGTCGTTCGCCGCGACGAGTAGGGGATCCTTGAACCCCGCCGCCTTCAGGTCGAAGAAACCGCCGAAACCGCCCAGATCGGCATCGGCGCCGGGACGGCGCGTCGCACGGGCGAGCGGGGCAATGGCACGGACCAGCGCGTTGCCGGTCTCGATCGATACGCCGGCCTCGGCATAAGTGTAGGAGGCGGGTTGGTTGTGCTTGGAATCCATGGCCAGCGCGACTAACGACTCTGGCCACGAAATGCCATGATTTCCTTGTCGGCGACATTGCCTTTGGCGTAGGGCATGCTTGAATCGTCATCCCGGCGAAGGCCGGGATCTCGACATCGCGCCAAAACGCGGCGATGAGATTCCGGCCTTCGCCGGAATGACGAGAAAGATTTGTCGACCCTGAGATTGGGAACGAAGCGTAAGAACAATATGATTTCGGCTGCTTTCCCCCGCTTCGCGCCCCGCCTGACCTTCGATGCCATTCGCCCGCGTGACTGGCGCTGGGCCGCTCTTTTCGGCCTTTTGTTCGCGATTCTGCTCGCCGGCATCGTCGATGGCCAGATCACGCGCGGTGACCGCGGCATCACCCCGATCAACAGCAGCGGCGATTTCCTTGCCAGCGGCATCCTCGTCGATGTCACCGGCGACAATGCCGACGACGCGCGCTCGAAGGGCTGGCGCGAGGCGCAACGCAAGGGCTGGGCGCAGCTTTATCGGCGGCTGAACGGCACCGACGGCCCCGCGCTTACCGATTCGGTGCTCGACGGGATCGTCACATCGATCGTCGTCGAAGACGAGCAGATCGGCCCGCGCCGCTATGTCGCCAAGCTCGGCGTCCAGTTCGACCGCGTCCGCGCCGGACAGATATTGGGGGTCAGCGGTCGCACGCTCCGCTCGCCGCCCTTGCTCGTGATCCCGGTCTATTCGATCGACGGCATCCCCCAGGTGTTCGAACAACGCAGCGCCTGGCAGCGCGCCTGGGCCGAATATAATACGGGGCAAAGCGCGATCGACTATGTCCGCACCGCGGGCACCGGGGCGGATACCCTGTTGATCAACGCGGGGCAGACGGGTCGTCGCGGCCGCGTCTGGTGGCGTGTGATCCTCGACCAATATGGCGCCGCCGACGTGCTGACGCCGATCGCGCGCGTCGAATATTCCTATCCCGGCGGGCCGATCAAAGGCATTTTCACCGCGCGTTTCGGCCCCGACAGCAAGCTGATCTCCAGCTTCACGATGACCGGTCCCAGCCCTGCGGCGCTGCCCGACATGATGGAAAAGGCGGTCGCGCGGATGGACCGTATCTATACCGACGCGCTGACTGCCGGCATTCTCAAGACCGACACCTATCTCGTGCTCGAAAAACCGGTCGAAAGGGAAGATCTGCCCGAAGAGATCGCGACCGATGAAGAGATACTGCCCAGCGAGATCGACGCGAGCGTATCCACCGCGCCTGCGGCGGGCGTGCAGAGTTTCACGGTGCAGTACAGCTCGCCCGACGTCGATTCGGTCACCGCGACCGAGCGCGCCGTCGCCGGCGTCGCCGGCGTCCAGTCGGCCTCGACCACCAGCCTCGCGCTCGGCGGCATGTCGGTGATGCGCGTGACCTTCCGCGGCGATATGGCGGCGCTGCGCGCGGCGCTCGCGGCGCGCGGGTTCAACGTGCAGGAAGGCGGCGGCCAGCTCAGGATCAGCCGCTGATGGGACAGATCGCGCTACCGCTCGATTGGAGCGCGGGCGGCTCGAACGACGGCCCGCTGATCGTCGGCACCAGCAACGCCGACGCGGTGCGTTATTTGCGCCATGTCGCGACCTGGCCGGTCCGCACCGCCGTCCTCACCGGTCCGCGCGGCTCGGGGCGCAGCCTGATGGGCCGCCTTTTCGCGCGCGATACCGGCGGCCGCGTCATCGATGGGCATAACAGCGTTTCCGAAGAAGAGATTTTCCATGCCTGGAACGCCGCGCAGGCGAGCGGCACGCCGTTGCTGATCGTCGCCGATGCGCCGCCGTCCGAATGGAATGTCGCGCTTCCCGACCTTCGCTCGCGCCTCGCCGCCGTTCCCGTGCTCGCGATCGGCGAGCCCGACGACTGCCTGGCGCGCGACCTGATCGAGGCGCTGTTCGCGCAGCGCGGCGTGGCATTGGCACCCGGCGTCGCCTCCTATATCGTCCCCCGGATGGAACGCAGCTATGCGATGATCCACCGCGTCGTCGCGGCGCTCGACGCCGCCTCGCTCGAAAAAAAGGGCGGCATTGGCATTCGTCTTACGCGTGAAACATTACTGTCACAGGGGCTGATCGATCCCGATTTGCTCGAACGACAGGACGCCGATACATGTCGCTAACAGGTCAGCCACTTCGCGCAGATAATGACGCCGAGACGACGGCCCCGACCTTCGGTCCCGAACGCTTCTTCAACCGCGAACTCTCGTGGCTCGCCTTCAACCGGCGAGTGATGGAGGAGGCGCGCAATCCCGCGCATCCGCTGCTCGAACGCCTCCGCTTCCTGTCGATCTCGGGCAGCAATCTCGACGAATTCTTCATGGTCCGCGTCGCGGGCCTCAAGGGCCAGCAGCTGCAGGGGATCGACGATCCTTCGGCCGACGGTCGCTCGCCGGGGCAGCAGCTCGCCGAGATCGAGGCCGAGGTGCATCGCCTCGTCGACCAGCAGCAGAGCGAATGGCAATTGCTCCACCGCCAGCTTGCCGAGCAGGGCATCGTCGTTCACGGTGCGGGCTCGGACAAGGAGGCGCTCCGCCGGGCGCTGCGCCAATATTTCATCGAGCAGATTTTCCCGATCCTGACCCCGCAGGTGCTCGATCCGGCGCATCCTTTTCCCTTCATCCCGAACCGCGGCCTCGGCGTCATTTTCGACCTTCAGCGCAAGACGAATGGCGAGACGGTTCGCGAACTGGTGATGATCCCGGCTTCGCTGGCGCGCTTCGTGCCGGTCCCCGGCGAGCCGAGCGCCTTCGTGCCGATCGAATATCTGATCGAGCTGTTCGGCGACTTGCTGTTTCCGGGTTTCACGATCCGCTCCCTGGGTGTGTTCCGCATCATCCGCGACAGCGATATCGAGCTCGAGGAAGAGGCCGAGGATCTTGTGCGCCTGTTCCGCACCGCGATCCGCCGCCGTCGCCGCGGCCGCGTGATCCTGATGGAACTCGAGGCCGACATGCCCGCCGAAATCGCCGAGGTGCTGGGCTCCGATATTCAGGGGCACGAGGCGATCGTCGCCAAGATCGGCGGCTTCATCGGTCTCGCGGCGCTGTCGGCGCTCGTCGACGTCGATCGCCCCGACCTCAAATTCCCGGCCTATTCGCCCCGTTTCCCCGAACGCATCCGCGAACATGGCGGCGACTGTTTCGCGGCGATCCGGTCGAAGGACATCGTCGTCCACCATCC
Source organism: Sphingopyxis sp. SE2 (assembly GCF_032227185.1). NCBI lineage: Bacteria > Pseudomonadati > Pseudomonadota > Alphaproteobacteria > Sphingomonadales > Sphingopyxidaceae > Sphingopyxis > Sphingopyxis sp. SE2. The sequence continues at coordinate 506,697 of NZ_JAPMXW010000001.1, forward strand.
CTATGAAAGCTTCGACGTCGTCCTCTCCTTCCTGCGCCAGGCCGCTGCCGATCCCGACGTCGTCGCGATCAAGCAAACGCTCTACCGCGCCGGCAACCAGTCGCCCGTCATCCGCGCGCTGATCGAGGCGGCCGAGGCGGGCAAGTCGGTGACCGCGGTCGTCGAACTCAAGGCGCGCTTCGACGAGGAACAGAATCTGCTCTGGGCGAACCAGCTCGAACGCGCCGGGGTGCAGGTCGTCTACGGCTTCATCGAGTGGAAGACCCACGCCAAGATTTCGATGGTCGTGCGCCGCGAAGGACAGGGCTATCGCACCTATTGCCACTTCGGCACCGGCAATTACCACCCCGTCACCGCGCGCATCTACACCGACTTGAGCTTCTTCACCGCCGATCCCCGCGCGGGCCGCGATGCGGCGCAGCTCTTCAATTACATCACCGGCTATGTCGAACCCGAACGGCTCGACCTGATCACCATGTCGCCGCTCAACATGCGCCAGCATCTGTGCGAGCTGATCGATGCCGAAATCGCCGCGGCAAGGACGGGGCGGCCGTCGGGCGTCTGGGCCAAGATGAACAGCCTCGTCGACCCCGACATCATCGACAAGCTCTACGAAGCCAGCGCGGCGGGGGTGCCGATCGAGCTGATCGTGCGCGGTATCTGCTGCCTGCGTCCGGGCGTGGCGGGGATTTCGGAAACGATCCGCGTCAAATCGGTCGTCGGGCGCTTCCTCGAACATAGCCGCGTCTGGGCCTTCGCCAACGGCGCGCCGCTCCCGCATCGCGCGGCGAAGCTCTATATCAGCAGCGCCGACTGGATGCCGCGCAACTTCGACCGCCGCGTCGAATATATGATCCCGATCGAAAATCCGACCGTCCACGACCAGATCCTCGATCAGGTCCTCGTCGCGAACCTCATCGACAATGAACAAAGCTGGATCCTGCAACCCGACGGAACCTCCCTGCGCGTGGCTCCGGGTGACAAACCTTTCAACTTGCACCATTATTTCATGAACAACCCTTCGCTGTCGGGCCGCGGCACCGCGCTTCACAAGCGTCAGGACGTGCCGACGCTGGCCTTCGATATGCGCGAAGATTGAGAAGAGGTTGAACTTCCTGCGCACCTCCCGACAAGCGGTCAGCCGGTCCGCCGTCATCGACATCGGCTCCAACTCGGTCCGCATCGTCGTTTATGAAGGCCCGTCGCGCGCGCCGGCGGTGATCTTCAACGAAAAGGTCGCCGCCGGCCTCGGCCGCGGCCTCGCGATCGACGGACGCATCGCCACCGAAGACGCCGAGCGCGGCCTCGTCGCGCTCCGCCGTTATGCGCTGCTCGCGAAGCATATGGACGTGAAGATGATCCAGTGCGTTGCCACCGCCGCCGTGCGCGATGCGGCGAACGGCCGCGACTTCATCGCCGCGGCGGCCGAAGCCGGGCTCGATATCCGTCTGCTGTCGGGCGAGGAGGAGGCCGAGGCCGCCGGGCACGGCGTCCTTTCGGCGATTCCCGATGCGCGCGGCATCGCGGTCGATCTCGGCGGCGGCAGCCTCGAACTGGCCGAAGTTTCGGATGGCCGGGTCGGCCGCTGCGCCTCCTTTCCGCTCGGCGTGCTGCGATTGCCGGCGCTGCGCGAGGATGGCGAGCAGGCGTTCGAGCGCGCGATCCGCAAGATGCTTCGCGCCGCCGGCTGGCCCGGCGAGGGGCTCGCCGGACTGCCGCTCTATCTCGTCGGCGGCTCGTGGCGCGCCCTCTCGCGTCTGGACCTCGAACTCACCAAGGATCCGCTCGCGGTTCTCGACCAGCATACGCTGCCGCGCAGCGCGCTCCGCCGCCTGATCCGCGCGACCAAAAGGCTGAGCTTCGAGGAATTGCGCGCGATCCCCGGCATGGCATCGAACCGCGCCGCCGCCTTGCCCGACGCGGCGGCGCTGCTCGCGGCGCTCGTCAACATCCTCGACGTTCCCGAAATGACGGTTTCGTCGTCGGGGCTGCGCGAAGGACTGCTCTATCAGGCGCTCGATGCCGAGACGCGCGCGCAGGATCCGCTGATCGTCGCCGCCGAATTCGAAGGCCGCCGCCTCGCGCGTTTCGCGCCGCACGGCCGCGCGATCGCCGACTGGATCGCGCCGCTCTTTACCGACGAAGGACCGGCCGACAGCCGCGTGCGCCTCGCCGCAAGCCTGCTCAGCGACGTCGCCTGGTCGGCAAACCCCGATTTCCGCGCCGAGCGCGGCACCGAGATCGGCCTGCACGGCAATTGGCGCAGCATCGACATTCCCGGACGCATCCTGCTCGCGCGCGCGCTTTACGCGGGCTTTGGCGGCGCCGACGCCGAATTTCCCGCGATGGGCGCGCTTGTCGCGCAGGAACGGCTCGCCCGCGCGCGGCAATGGGGCCTCGCGATCCGCCTTGCCCAGCGGCTCACCGGCGGCGTCGAGGCGCCGCTCAAGGCGAGCGGGATCGCGCTTGTCAACGGCAAGCTCAGGCTCTGTCTGGCGGCCGGCTGGCATCATCTCGCGGGCGAATCGGTCGAGCGCCGCCTGCGCGTCCTCGCGCAGGCGCTCGATGCCAAACCCGAGCTCGTTCTGCTTTAAACCTCGGCCGCGGTCGCCGCGTCGATCTCGCTCATCACCAGCTTGCCGTTCTTGACGGCAAAGCCCATCCGGCCTTCGACGAGGTCGAGCGCGGCGTGGCCGAACACGTCGTAGCGCCAGCCCTCCATCATCTGGATGCCGCCCCGCGCCCCGGCGGCAAGCGCCTCGAGATCGTCGCTGCGCGCGATCAGCCGCGCCGCGACATTGAGCTCGCGCGCCCGGATCTTGAGCAGCAGTTTCAAAAGGTCGGCGACCAACGTGCCTTCCTTGCCGAGCCCCGGGCCGCGCGGCGCGCGGTCGGGCATATCGTCCTTCGACATCGGCTTGGCGTTGGTGATCGCGTCCATCAGTCGGCCGCCGATGTCGTTGGTGCGCCATGTCGCCGACAGCCCGCGGACGCGGCCGAGCCCGTCCTGATCCTTCGGCGGATGCGCGGCGAGGTCGGCGAGCGTCTCGTCCTTGACGATCCGGCCGCGCGGCAGATTCTTGTTCCGCGCCTCGCGCTCGCGCCAGGCGGCGAGCGCCTGCAACCGGCCGAGCACGTCGAGCTTGCGCGTCGGTACCTTGATCCGCTGCCATGCCTTGTCGGGATCGACGCTGTAATTGGCGGGGTCGGCAAGCTTTTCCATCTCCTCGTCGAGCCAGTGGCCGCGCCCGGTCTTGATCAGCTTGTCGAGCATCATCGGGAAAATCTTGGCGAGGTGCGTGACGTCGCCGATCGCATAGTCGATCTGGCGCTTGTCGAGCGGACGGCGGCTCCAGTCGGTGAAGCGCGCGCCCTTGTCGAGCTGCACGCCGATCCACGCCTCGACGAGGTTCGAATAGCCGACCTGCTCGGCCTGACCCAGCGCCATCTGGCCGATCTGCGTATCGAAGATCGGGTGCGGCGTCTTGCCGGTCAGGTTGAAGATGATTTCGACATCCTGCCCGCCGGCGTGAAAGACCTTGAGCATATCCTCATTGTCGACAAGCAGGTCGAGCAGGGGTTTCAAATCGATGCCGGGCGCCATCGGATCGATCGCCGCGGCATGGTCGCGGTCGGCCACCTGGATCAGGCAAAGCTCTGGCCAGAAGGTGTTTTCGCGCATGAATTCGGTATCGACCGCGATGAAATCGCTGTTCCCGATCAGGTCGCAGAATTCGGCGAGCGCGGCGTTGGTTTCGATCAACGGATGGACTTGCATAGCGCGCCTATACAGCTAGTTGAAAGGAACGGGCAGGAAAAATTGCCCGCGCTCTTCGGGTCGTTGAGCCGGAATGCCGGCCGAAGGAAAAACGAAGGGATTTGGGGCATGACGTGGCTCGGTTGGGCGCTTGCGGCGCTCGGTTATATCCTGCTTTTCGGACAATATCTCGCAGGGCAGGCGGATATTTTCGTCTCGATCGCCAATCCGCGGCCGCTCGACGAGGAGGTGATGGTCGTGACGCTCAAGGGCTGGGGCTTCGCCGCCCAGGCCGCGCAGTCGTTCCTCACACCCGAATCCGATCATGGACTATGCGACGTGCGTGTATTTGCGACACGGCGCCAGATGCTCGTCGCGATCGCGACCGCCGGATTCCTGCGCCCGGTGACGGTGGCGTGGCGCGCGCACGCTGGCGTCCCGCCGCTGGGAGTGGCGTGATGCCTATCCTCAAACTCCGCGACGAAGGCCGCTGGACCAATTATCACGGCACCGGGACCTGCGAGGCGGCGACGCGCTTCGCGCTGCGCAGCGGCGACGCGGAGCGCGGACGCGACGAAGTCGCGATCGCCGCGAACGCGGTGCGGGACTGGCTCGCCGAGGCCGCCGCCGCGCAGCGCCGCGTCCGCCCGCTCGGTGCGGGCTGGTCGCCGTCGAACGTCAATATCGCGTCGCAAAGCTGGCTGCTTCACACGCGCCGGTTCAACCGCTGTTTTCGGATCGGCGCGAGCGATGTCCGCCCGGGCATCGATGCGGGCGCTTTGATGCTCGTCGAAGCGGGCGCGCTCGTCGACGAGGTTTCGGACAAGCTCGAGGGACAGGGCCGTTCGCTGTGGACCAGCGGCGCCGGCAACGGACAGACGTTCGCGGGGGCCGCGGCAACCGGCACCCACGGCTCGATGATCGCGCGCGGCGGTATCCAGGACCATATACGCGCGGTGCAGGTCGTCACGCCCGGCGGCATCCACTGGGTGGAGCCGGAGAGAGGCGTGATGAGCGACGCGTTCATCGCCGCGACCGGATCGACGCCGCTGCGCGACGACAATGTCTTCGCCGCGGCCCAGCTTCCGGTCGGTGCGCTCGGCGTCATCACCGCGCTCGTCGTCGACAGCGTGCCCCGATTCCTCGTCCGCCCGATCCAGAATCTGCGCAAGGTCGCCCCCGGCGCGCTCGACTGGCTCGCCGCGGGCGATTTCCGGCGCTTCTCGGCGACCTATGCGCTCGATCAGGACCCCGATTTCGTCCAGATAATCGTCAATCCCTACAAGCCGTTCAAGCGGCCCGCGATGCTGCGCTTCCTCTATCGCGAACCGTGGCGCGACGACTATCCGCGCGCGACGCCCGGTCAGCTCGGCGCGGGCTATGACGCACTCAGCCTGCTGGGACGGCTGCTCGACGACTATCCATGGGCGCGCGGTGCGCTCCTCCAATTCGCGATGAAGATGGGCTATGCCGCCGGCCCCGACCTCGACGATCCTCCGGTCTATGGGAGCTGGGGCGAGGGGCTCGACACGCACCGTCCCATGGCGGACCTGTTCAACGCCTCGGTCACCATCGACCGCGCCGACCTCGCCCGCGCGTTCGAGCGGATCTGCGCCGTCTATGCACGCCACGGAGGTTCTACGGTCGTCACCGTGCGCTTCATGGAGCGTGCGCAGGGATTGCTTGCGCCGGCGCGTTTTACGCACAATGCGGTGATCGATTTCGATGGACCGCGCAGCCAGCGCACCGCCGATGCCTATGCCCGCGTCGTCGACTGCCTCGATGCCGAGGGGATCGCCTTCACCCGGCACTGGGCGAAAAGCTGCCGCCTCGACGCGGCGCGCGTCGCCGCCGATTATGGCGAGGATTTTCGCCGCTGGCGCGCGGCGCAGGGCCGCTTGATGCCCGATCCCGCGCACCGGGCGCTGTTCGGCAGCGAGGTGCTCGATGGTCTCGGCTTGACCTGCCGAAACCGCCTCGACCCTTGACAAATGGCGCGCCGACCTGCCTTAGGCGCGGCCATAAATCACGTTAAAGTTGATTTCCTCCATTCATCGAAAGACGATAAAATGCACGCCTATCGCACCCATAATTGTGGCCAGCTCCGCGCCGAGGACGTCGGCCAGAATGTCCGCCTGTCGGGCTGGGTGCATCGCAAGCGCGATCATGGCGGGCTGCTCTTCGTCGACCTGCGCGACCATTATGGTCTGACGCAGATCGTCGCCGATAGCAGCGATGCGGCCTTCGCCACGCTCGACGGCCTTCGCGTCGAAAGCGTCGTGACGATCACCGGCGACGTTGTCGCGCGCTCGGCCGAAACGACCAACGCCAATCTGCCCACCGGCGCGATCGAAGTCCGCGCGCGCGACGTGGCGGTCCAGTCGGCGGCGATCGAACTGCCGATGCCGGTAGCGGGCGAGCAGGAATATCCCGAGGACATCCGCCTCAAATATCGTTTCCTCGATCTCCGTCGCGACCGCCTCCACGCCAACATTCTGCTGCGCTCGAACGTCATCGCTAGCCTCCGCCGCCGCATGGTCGAACAAGGCTTCACCGAATATCAGACGCCGATCCTCACCGCTTCGTCGCCCGAAGGCGCGCGCGACTATCTGGTGCCGAGCCGCGTCCACCCCGGCAAATTCTACGCGCTGCCGCAGGCGCCGCAGATGTTCAAACAGCTGCTGATGGTCGCGGGCTTCGACCGCTATTTCCAGATCGCGCCCTGCTTCCGCGACGAAGATGCGCGCGCCGACCGCTCGCCCGGCGAATTCTACCAGCTCGACTTCGAAATGAGCTTCGTCACGCAGGACGACGTCTTCAACGCGATCGAGCCCGTGCTCGCCGGCGTGTTCGAGGAATTCGCGAACGGCAAGTCGGTGACTCCGGCGGGTTCCTTCCCGCGCATCCCGTACCGCGAATCGATGCTGAAATATGGCAATGACAAGCCCGACCTTCGCAACCCGCTGATCATCACCGACGTCTCGTCGCACTTCGCCGGATCGGGCTTCGGCCGCTTCGCCGATATCGTCGCCGCGGGCGACGTCGTGCGCGCGGTCCCGGCGCCGGGAACCGCCGAGAAGAGCCGCAAATTCTTCGACGACATGAACAGCTGGGCGCAGGGCGAGGGCTTCGCGGGGCTCGGCTATGCGACGCGCAAGGGCGGCGAATGGGGCGGTCCGATCGCCAAGAACCATGGGCCGGAAAAGATGGACGCGCTCGCCGCCGAACTCGGCATCGGCCCCGACGACGGCCTCTTCTTCGCCGCTGGCAAGGAAGCGACTGCGGCGAAGCTCGCAGGGCTGGCGCGCACGCGCGTCGCCGAGCAGCTCGACCTGATCGACGCGAACAAGTTCGAAATGTGCTGGATCGTCGACTTTCCGATGTTCGAGGCCGACGAGGACACGGGCAAGATCGATTTCAGCCACAACCCCTTCTCGATGCCGCAGGGCGAACTCGAAGCGCTCGAGACGAAGGATCCGCTCGACATCCTCGCCTGGCAATATGACATCGTCTGCAACGGCGTCGAGCTGTCGTCGGGCGCGATCCGTAACCACCGTCCGGACATCATGTACAAGGCGTTCGAGATCGCCGGCTATTCGCAGGCCGATGTCGATGCGAATTTCAGCGGCATGATCAACGCCTTCAAGTTCGGCGCGCCGCCGCACGGCGGTTCGGCGCCGGGCGTCGACCGCATCGTGATGCTGCTCGCCGACGAGCCCAACATCCGCGAGGTGGTCGTCTTCCCGATGAACCAGAAGGCCGAGGATCTGATGATGGGCGCCCCCGCGCCGGTCAGCGACAAGCAGCTCAAGGAACTCAGCATCCGCCTCGTCGACGGGCCGAAGAACTAAGGGATGAGCGAACCCCGGGAGCACCGGCTGGAAACACCGGACGGCGAGATTTGCTGGTTCGAGTGGGGCGACCGTTCGGACCGGCCCTCGCTGCTCCTCCTCCACGCCACGGGCTTTCACGCGCGCCTGTGGGATCAGGTGGTTGCGGCCTTGCCTTCGGGCACGCACGTCATCGCGCCCGACCATCGCGGTCATGGACGTAGCTATCGCCCCGCGACCCTCGCCAGCTGGTCGGCGACCGCGGATGCGCTGCTGCCCTTGCTCGACGGCCTCGGCGGCCATCCGCTCGTCGGCTGCGGCCACAGCATGGGCGCCTATGTGCTGACCCGCCTCGCGTCGCAGCGGCCCGCCGCCTTCGCCCACCTCGTCCTGATCGACCCGGTGATCATGCACCCCGCCTTTTACGAGGGCGAGAGTGCCAAGCCGATTCCCGATCCCGCCGGCCATCCCGTCGCGCGGCGCCGCAACGTTTGGGCCGCCGCCGAACAGATGCGTGCACGCTTCGCCGACCGCCCGCCCTATGCGAGCTGGGACCCGCACGTGCTCGCCGATTATTGCACCCATGGTCTGCTTCCCGCAGCCAATGGGGAAGGGTTCGAGCTGGCCTGCCCACCGGCTCTGGAGGCATCGGTCTATCAGAACGCGCTGCGCACCAGTCCGCACGAATGGTTGCACTATCTGTCGGTGCCCTCGACGTTAATCCGCGCCCCAACCGGCGAACGCGGCGGTGAACTCGACTTTTCATTGAGCCCGACCTGGACCGGCCTCGGTTCGGCGATCGGCGCCGAGCGTGACGAGCTATGGGCCGAGCATAGCCATTTTATTCCGATGGAGAATCCGGCGCGCGTCGCCGCACTGCTCGCCAATTTTCTCTGATAAGGACGCGCGCAGTTAAATCGGTCCGTGCTGTGCCAGAAAATGACATGGCGCATCGCCTGCTTGGTGCGAAGGGCGACGCGCGCTAGGGTGGGCGGATGAGCATTGCCCTTTCCGATTATGAAACCGCCGCCAAATATGACGGCGACTATTCCGACGATCTCGGGGAGCTCGAGGATCGGCTCGAACGGCTCCAGGCCGCGCATATCATCCATGGCCAGCGCAGCATTATCATGTTCGAAGGCTGGGATGCGGCGGGGAAGGGCGGGATCATCCAGCGGCTGACCGCGTCGCTTGACCCGCGCTTTTTCGAGGTCTGGCCGATCGGCGCACCGACCGACGAGGAAAAGGCGCGCCATTTCCTCTGGCGCTTCTGGAAACGCCTGCCCGGCAATCGCGAAATTTCGATCTTTGACCGCAGCTGGTACGGCCGCGTCCTCGTCGAGCGTGTCGAAGGCTTCGCGAGCGAGGCCGAATGGCGCAAGGGCTATGACGAGATCAACGAGTTCGAAGCGCAACTGACCGGCAGCGCGACCAATCTCGTCAAGCTGTTCGTCCATATCACGCAGGAGGAGCAGGACGAGCGTTTCGCCGCGCGCCTCGACGACCCGTGGAAGCGCTGGAAGACCGGAACCGAAGATTATCGCAACCGGTCGAAACGCAAGGACTATCTCGCCGCGATCGAAGAAATGTTTGCGCAGACAAGCACGCGCTGGGCGCCGTGGAAGGTGATCGACGGCAACAACAAGAAGGCCGCGCGTATCGCGGCGCTGACCCACATTGTCGAAACGCTCGAGGCGGCGGTGCCGATGACGCCGCCCGACCGCGATCCGGCGGTCGTCAAACTCGCGGCGAAAGCGTTTGGGTACAAGCCCAAAGACTAGGTTTTTCGGCCCGCTCGGCTAGCAATTCCGGCCCTCCGCCGCTACATGGGATGGAATGAGCCGCGCCAAGAGATCCGACGACTGGGGTTTTCCCCGCTGGCGCGCCTATGGCTCGTCGCGCGAGACGCAGAAGGTGCGCCTGTGCGACCGGCATGGCTGCACCAACCCCGGCAATTGCCCCGCGCCCAAATCGCCGAACAGCCCCGAACGCTGGTATTTCTGCGAAGCGCACGCTGCCGAATATAATCGCGGCTGGGACTATTTCGCCGGCCTTTCGGCCGAGGACGCCGCGGCGCGCGCCGCCGAGGAGGCGCAGGGTGCACGCAGCTATGCCCGTGCGCAGCATTATGCGTGGGGCGGATCGGGCGACGGCAGCCGCAGCGCCGACGAAATGCGCGCGCTCGAAATCCTCGACCTCGAGCCCGATGCCGATTTCGAGGCAACGAAAAAGGCGTGGCGCAATCTTGCCAAGGAATGCCACCCCGACGTCAAGCCCGGCGACGCCGAGGCCGCAAAGCGCTTCGCGGCGGGGCAGGCGGCGTTCGAAGTGCTCAAACAGGCCGAAGAGCGCAAGAGCTGGAAGCCGGCCTAGCGGCGATCCGGTTGAGGCGTGGCTGTTGGCGGCCGGTTGCTGACCCACCCATAATCGTCACCCCGGACTTGATCCGGGGTCCATGACTCCGGCGCCGCGGTGGATCCCGATCAAGTCCGGGATGACGAATGACTGGAAACCACCCCGGCGAAACCGCTATTTATAAACGCACGCATCCAGCCCGTCGCGCCGCACCACGCCGATACGCGCGGTGATCGTGTTGCCGTAACGCCGCGTGAAGCCCGACGGGCTGATCGCCTCGCGCTTCTTGGGCAGCGGCAGGATCGCCGCGATCCGCGCCGCCTCGCGCGGAGTCAGCCTGGCCGCGCCATGCTTGAAATAGCGCTGCGCGCCCGCCTCGACGCCATAGGTGCCGATGCCCGTCTCGGCGACGTTGAGGTAAACCTCCATGATCCGCCTTTTGCCCCAGATCGTCTCGATCAGGAAGGTGAACCACACTTCGGGTACCTTGCGGACATAGCGCGTCCACCCGCTGCCCTGCCACAGGAAGACATTCTTCGCGGTCTGCTGGCTGACCGTCGATCCGCCGCGCAGCTTCTTGCCCTTGGCGTTGCGCTCGATCGCCTCTTCGATCGCGTCGCGGTCGAAGCCCTTATGGCTGCAGAATTTGCCGTCCTCGGCCGCGATCACCGCGCGCACCATGTTGCGGTCGATGTTCGACAGGCTTTCCCAATCCTTGGTGATGCCGTTGCTGTCGAGCAGCATTGTCAGCGTCACAGGCGGCGGCACGACGACGTAGACGAGCACCCACACGACCGAGATGACGACGAACCAGAGCAGCCATTTGAACGGACGGAGATACCAGGGGAGCTTGCGCTTCTTCGCGCGGGAGGAGGTTGCCATGGCGGCAAATTAACCGCTTGCCGTTTCGAGGCAAGCGGGCTTGATAGGTCGATCGGGTTTCGGAAAGAAAAGCGACGAAAGAGAGGCTCCGATGCCACTTCGATCCGTCCTGCTCGTCGCTGCGCTCACTTTCACCGTGCCGGCGCTCGGGCAAGATGGGCGCCGCGATCTTTGCCCCGACCGGCCGGGGCTGGGGACGCCCGCCTGCACACTCGATTCGGGCGCAACGATGCTTGAGACCGGGATCGCCGACTGGACGCTCGACCGCGATGCCGACAGCCGCACCGACAGCTTCGCCTTCGGCGGCGCGCTGCTCCGCACGGGACTTACGCCGTCGCTCGAAGCCCAGATAGGCTGGACGATGCTCGGCCATGTGCGCGAGCGCGACCGGCCGACCGGCGATGTTGCGCGATGGACGCGAACCGGCGACGTCACGCTCGCGCTGCGCCAGAATCTCATCAATCCCGACAGCTCGGGCTTCTCGGCCGCGCTGATGCCTTACGCCACGCTGGCGGTGGGCGGGGAGGGAGTCGGGGCGGGCGACTGGGGCGCGGGGCTGATCGTGCCGGTCAGTTTCGAACTCGGCGCGATTTCGCTCGGGCTCTCGCCGCATGTCGATGCGGCGGTCGATGCCGATGGCGACGGGCGCCACCTCGCCTATGGATCGGTCGCCGGCCTGGGGTTCGCCCTGTCGGACGAGGTGTCGGCGACGGCCGAACTGTCGCTGACCCGCGACCGCGATCCCGGCGGGCATGCGACCGAGGCTCTGGCCGGTCTGTCGCTGGGATGGGAGTCCGGCGCCGACAGCCAATGGGACATGGGCGTCAATGCCGGGCTCAATCGTAACAGCGCCGACATTCAGCTCTACGCGGGCTACGCCCGGCGTTTCTGAGCAGTCAGGCCCCGACGAGGCGCCGGTCGCCCGCGAGCTTGAGCATCGCCTTTTGGAGCTTTTCGAACGCACGCACCTCGATCTGGCGGACGCGCTCGCGGCTGACGTCATAGACTTGGCTCAAATCCTCGAGCGTCTTGGGGTCGTCGGTCAGGCGGCGCTCGGTCAGAATGTGGCGCTCGCGTTCGTTGAGCGTCTCGAGCGCCTCGTTGAGCAGCGCATGCCGCACGTCGCGTTCCTGCGCTTCGGCGACGCGTTCGTCCTGCAGCGGGCCTTCGTCGCCGAGCAGATCCTGCCACTGGCTGTCGCCATCCTCGCCCATGGGCACGTTGAGCGAGGTGTCGCCGCCCATCGCCATGCGGCGGTTCATGCTGACGACCTCGTCCTCGGTCACGCCAAGGTCGGTCGCGATCTTGGCGACATGCTCGGGCGACAGGTCGCCGTCCTCGAAGGCTTCGAGATTGTTCTTCATCCGGCGGAGGTTGAAGAACAGCTTCTTCTGCGCCGCGGTGGTGCCCATCTTGACGAGGCTCCACGAGCGGAGGATGAATTCCTGGATCGAGGCGCGGATCCACCACATCGCATAGGTCGCGAGGCGGAAGCCGCGTTCGGGGTCGAACTTCTTCACGCCCTGCATCAATCCGATATTGCCTTCGCTGATCAACTCGCTGACCGGCAGGCCATAGCCGCGATAACCCATCGCGATCTTCGCGACGAGGCGGAGGTGCGAGGTGACGAGTTGCGCCGCCGCCTCGCTGTCTTCATGCTCCTGAAAACGCTTGGCGAGCATATATTCCTGCTCGGGCGTCAGAAGCGGAAATTTGCGGATTTCGGCCAGATAGCGGTTCAGGCTCGCCTCACCGCCGAGCGCGGGCACCACTGCCGGAACGTTGCTTTTGTTAGCCATAGCGTCTTCCCTAAAATTCCAGAGGAGAGATATGCCGCGGTTGACATCCACGGTCAAAATAGATTTTCATTCGAAACCTAAACGCGCAATTCATCGATCAGTTCCCGCATGTCCGCTGGGAGTTCGCTGTCGAGCGCGATCCTGTTACCGGTCACCGGATGAATAAAGCCCAAATGGGCCGCGTGCAATGCCTGCCGCGCGAAATGCCGCGCTTTCAGCACCTCCGACAGCGGCTTTTTGGCCCGGCCATAGACCGGATCGCCGACGAGCGGATGGCCGATATGCGCCATATGGACGCGCACCTGGTGGGTGCGCCCTGTTTCGAGCCGGCATTCGACGAGCGTCGCGTTCTTCAGCGGCTCGACCGTCCGGTAATGGGTGACCGCACGCTTGCCGCGTCCTTCGGCGACCACCGCCATTTTCTTGCGGTGGGTAGCAGACCGGCCGAGCGCGGCATCGACGGTGCCGTTCGCGGGCATCGGGCGCCCGGTCGCGATCGCGAGGTAGCGGCGGTCGATGCTGTGCGCGGCGAATTGCTTCGCGAGCCCTTCGTGCGCCTTGTCGTGCTTGGCGGCGACGATCAGCCCGCTCGTGTCCTTGTCGATCCGGTGGACGATCCCCGGGCGCGCGACACCGCCGATTCCCGACAATTGCCCCGCGCAATGATGGAGCAGCGCATTGACCATCGTGCCGTCGAGATTGCCCGCGGCGGGATGGACGACCATCCCGGCGGGCTTGTCGATGACGATCAGATGCTCGTCCTCGAACGCGATGACAAGGTCCATGTCCTGCGCGACGTTATGCGCGGGCTTCGCGGCGGGCAGGCGAACCTCGATCGTCGCGGGCGCAGCGGCTTTGGCCGACGGGTCCCACAAGATCGTGCCGCTCGCATCGGCAACGCGGCCGCCCTTGATCAGCGTCTTCAACCGCTCGCGCGAAAGGGATGGGAGCGCTTCGGCGAGCGCCCGGTCGAGCCGCAACCCGGCCGCGCGATCCTGAAGCGTCACGGTAAGTATCTCGTCGTCCCCCAACATCGCTGGGGATATGGGTCCGGGGCACCGATTTTCAAGGGGCGGAGGCGCGCGCCCGATGACGGTGAGTGAGGTGAATGGACCAGGAACCAGCTTGCCCTCGCGCCTATCCCTGCCCTAGGAGCGATCCACGCCGGAAATATCCGGCCACTGCGCTGGGGAGCCTGTTCATCCATGTCCGACGATCGCGTCGATTTCGCCTCGATGCTGGCTTCGCGCCTGTGTCACGACCTCTTGAGCCCGGTCGGCGCCTTCGCCAACGGCCTCGAACTGCTCGCCGACGAAAAAGACCCCGACATGCGGGCGCGCTGCATCGAATTGCTCGAGCAGAGCGCGCGCACCTCGGCGAACAAGCTCAAATTCTTTCGCCTTGCCTTCGGTTCGGCGGGCGGCTTCGGCGAACTCGTGCCGGCCGATGAAGCCAAATCGGCAATCCAGGGCATCATTGGCGACCGCGCGATCGAGCTTAACTGGATGATCGGCAGCGATCCGCTGCCCAAGCCGGCGGTCAAGATCATCCTCAACCTCGCGCTGCTGCTCGTCGATGCGCTGGTGCGCGGCGGCCGGCTCGATATCGGCTGCGAAAAGCAGGCGGAAGGCATCGAAATCGCGCTGCACGTAGAGGCCGAGCGGATTTTCCTCGATGCCGATGTCGAACGCATCCTCGCCGAAGGCGAAGGCGCAACCGCCATGACCTCGCGCACCGCGCCCGCGGTACTGGTGCAGGCGGTCGCGCGGCAGAGCGACGGCACTGTGATGCTGGCGCGCGAGACGCCGACCTCGCTGCTCGTCGGCGCGGTACTTAGAGGGCGCTGACGGCCTTCTCCCGCGACGGCGTCACCCGGCGGGGGCTGACGATCGGCTGCCTGTTGTCGGCACAACCAGCTCGACCCGCCGGTTCTTTGCGCGCCCGGCGGAATCATCGCCGCCCGCGGCATTTTCGTTGGGCGCGATCGGCGCGGTTTCGCCCCGGCCCGACACCAGAAACTCGCGCTGGCGAACGCCGACCTGCTCGCGAAGCCAATCCGCGACGCTGTTCGCGCGCGATTCGGAAAGCCTCTGGTTGTAGGCTTCATCGCCCTTGCTGTCAGTATGTCCGATCACCCGGATCGCCCCGGACGGGCTGCGGCGGATCATCTCGGTCGCCTTGCGCAGTTCCACCTCGGCAGCAGGGGTCAGCACGGCCTTGTCATATTCGAACAACGCGTCGGCGGGCAGGTCGATGATCGTGCCCATCTGGGTAACCCGCGTCCGAAGACCGCTCACCGCGCCCGTTAGCGGGCTGACTTTTGCGCTCAGGCTCGGGCCAGCCGGCGGTGGGGCCGGGTCGGCGGCAGCCGGCGTCGCGGTCGGGCTTTCGTCCTCGTTGGCGGCATCGGCCGGGGCGTTCGCCGAACAGCCGCCGATCGAAGCGGCGGCGGCGATGGACAGAAGCGCCCGCTTCATCGCTGGACAGGTATGCCGTCGAAGGGCGCGACCCCGGGAAGATTGATCGAAACCGTGGGGCTGGTGGCCGGCGGCGCCGGAAATTTGGCCCACATCACGCCGGGCTTGGAGGTGCAATCGACCATCATATTGTCGTTATCAGGGCTGCTGCTGCGGCTGAGGTTCGACACCATCGCATTGCCTTCATTGTCCTTCAGCACGCCAATGCGCTGCGACGTGGCATCGTCGATCACGCTGACCTGGGCGACGCGGATCGTTTCGCGATTATATCGCTCGGGGCTCGAGCAACGCAGGGTGACCGTCAGGATATCGCCCGTGACCTTGACCGAAAGCAGGTCGACCTGCGAACCGTCGGGGCCGGGCTGCGACTGGATGACCGTCGCCGCGGGCATCGGCGTGACCGGCGGGGTTTCCGTTTCGGCTTTGGCCTCCTCGCGCACGACACCGCCGGTGGAGGTGTTCGTCGTGCCGTCTTGCGCCTGCTCTTCCTTCGTCGTGCACGCAGTCAGCACCAGCGCCGCCGCACCTGTCAGCGCAAATATCTTCAATCGCATGAAATTCCTCCCGGTCAGCTCGTGCCCGAATACGCGCAACCGCGGGCAGGGTTCCCCCGCATTGCCCGCCGATCGCGCCGAGCGGTCGCGAAACAATGGTTTGCCCCCTCGCTTTCCCGCCGCCGGGCAGGCCAAGTAAAGCCAACCTTAACCATTGTCGGCCATGGTGAAGCCTCAGTTTTTGGGGCGCACCGGTACGGCGATGGACGATCTGCTGAACGACTTTTTGGCCGAAACGGCGGAAATCCTCGCCGAAGCGGGCGGGGCGATCGTCGCGTGGGAGGCGGATCCCACCGACCGCGCGCAACTCGACGCCATTTTTCGCTTCGTGCACACGATCAAAGGCAGCTCGGGTTTCCTCGCCTTGCCGCGGGTCACGGCGCTGTCGCACGCTGCCGAAGATGCGCTCGATCAGGTGCGCCGCGGCAACCGCGCCGCGAACGCCGCGCTCGTCACGGGCGTGCTCGGTATCCTCGACCGGTTGAACGAACTATGCGCTGCGCTCGGGCAGGATGGAACCGAACCGGCGGGCGACGACCGCGACGTCATCGGCGCGCTCGCCGAACGCGGGGCGGACGAAGATGCCCCGCACGAAATCGCGGGCGTTCCGCTGCGCCGGGAGGACGATCTTGGCGCCGATTTGCAAGGCTGGCGATCGATCCGCGTCCCGCTGCCGCTGCTCGACAGCGTGATGACGGGCGTCACCGACATCGTGCTCGCGCGCAACGAATTCGCCCGGATGCTGCGCGAATCGGGGGCGGACCTGTCGCTGATCGCCTCGTTCGACCGTCTGTCCGATTCGATCGCGGGAATGCGGCAGTCGGTCAGCCAAATGCGGATGCAGCGGATCGACAAGCTGTTCGCGCCGCTGCCGCGCATCGTCCGCGATCTGGCGCAGGAGTTGGGCAAGAAAATCGCTTTCCAGACGAGCGGCGGCGAAGTCGAACTCGACCGCGAAATGATGGAGAATATCCGCGATCCGTTGATCCATATCGTCCGCAACGCGATCGATCACGGCGTCGAGCCGCTCGAGGATCGCGTCGCGGCGGGCAAGGAGATTACGGCGACCATTTCGGTGTCGGCGCGCCAGTCGGGCAATCAGATCGAAATCGAAATCCGCGACGACGGCCGCGGGCTCTCTCCCGATGCGCTCGTCGCAAAGGCGATCGCGGCGCGCCTTGTGACCGCGACCGAAGCGCGCGCGCTGGGGCCGAAGGAAAAGCTCGAGCTGATCTTCCGGCCGGGATTCTCGACCGCTGCGAAGGTCACCGCCATCTCCGGCCGCGGCGTCGGGATGGATATCGTCAAGGCGAATGTCGAAAAGATCGGCGGCATTGTCGAACTGCGCAACGACGAGGGCCGCGGACTGACGATCCTGCTTCGTGTGCCGATGACGCTGACGATCATCTCGGGCCTGATGGTGCGTGCAGCGGGGCAATATTTCGCGATTCCACGCGGTGCGGTGCGTGAAATCCTGCTCGAAAGCGGCGATACGGTGCGTATCGACCGGGTCGGCGGCGGCGAATTGGCGACGGTGCGCGAAGAGCAATATCCGCTGCTCCGCCTCGAAACCATACTCGGCCGCGAGCGCCACGATGGCGACGACGTCGACGATCGTGCGCTGGTCATCGTCCGGCCGGGGCAGGGGCAAAGCTATGCGCTGAGCGTCGCCGCGATCCACGATCATGAGGAACTGGTGATCAAGCCCGCCGCGCCGATGATCATGGCGACCGGGCTTTATGCCGGAACCACGCTCCCCGACAACGGCCGCCCGGTGCTGCTGCTCGACGTTCAGGGTCTGCTCGCCGCCGCCGCCATCGATGCGAGCGAGGCGGGCCGCAGCCGCGACCGGACCGCCGAAGCCGAAGCCGAGGCGGTGGCTGCGCGCAATGCCGCGCAGCTTTTGCTCTTCCGCGACACGAACGCCCGCATTCGCGGCATTCGTCTGTCGGTGATCGAGCGGGTCGAGGAAGTGCCGGTGTCGGCCTTGTTCGAAAGCGCGGGGCGGATACAGGCCCAGATCGGCGACGAAATCTTCCCGGTGCATGCTGCGGCGCTGCCTGGGGGTCAAGGAACGCTGAAACTCCTTCGCCTCTACGACGGTCAGGCGGTGCTCTGTTACCCGATTGCGGAGGTGATCGACATCGTCCGCCTGCCCGACGCGGTGCAGCCGTCGGCGGCGCCGGGGCTGGTCGCCGGTGTTGTGCTCGTCGGCGGCGAGCCGGTCGAGCTCATCGATCCCTTCTGGCTGATGGAGCAATATGCCGCGGGCGCGGCGACTGCTCTGACTCCGCGCCAGCCACTGTGCCGGCTTGCCGACGATCGCGACGGCTGGGGCGACAATTTCCTCGCCCCGATCCTGCGCAGCGCCGGTTACCGGGTGATCGCGGACGGCGACCCGTCCGATGAGGCGCCTGACGTGCTGCTCTGCCTCATCGGCGACGACGCGCTCTGCTTGCAGCTCGCCGGGGGTGTGCCGGTGATCCGGCTGCGCACGTCGATCGCGGCGGCGGGACCGGAGGACGAAACCGTCTATCGCTACGACCGCCAGGCGCTGCTCGATGCGATGCGCCGCAGCGTCGGGGGAGCGGGCAAATGATGGAAAAACTCTATCTCGTCGCGCGCATCGCCGACACGCGCGTCGCGCTGCGCAGCCGCGCGATCCATTCGGTTGTCACCGTCGGCACTCCGGTCGAGGTGCCCGGTGCGCCGCCGCATGTCGCGGGGCTTTTCGCGTTGCGCAGCCGTGTCTTCACCCTCGTCGATCCGCATGTCGTCATCGGCCTTTCCGCGGTGCCCGTGGCGCCGGGACAGCGGGTGATCGTCGTCGAGGTCGCCGAGCATGGCTATGCGTTGCTCGCCGACGAAATCGAGGATGTCTGTTTTATCGAGGCGCCCGAGACGCGCATCACCGGCAAGCTGCTTCCCGGGTGGGCGCGCGTCGCCGACGCGGTGATCGAATATCAGGGCGCTTCGCTGCTCGTCGTCGACCCGTCCAACTTTATCTCGCTGCCTACCTTAATTGCCGCATGAATCTGGCCGTTTATTAACGGGCTGCACACGCCTTGGCGGTAAACATCCCAAATTCCCGGGGGTCGGAGTTAATTGAATGTCGAAATCTTGTCTGGTGGTCGATGACAGCAAAGTCATTCGCAAGGTCGCGCGCCATATCCTTGAAAGCATGTCCTTTGCCGTCGATGAAGCGGCCGACGGGCAGGAGGCGCTGACCTTTTGCCGCGCCAATCGGCCCGACGTGATCCTGCTCGACTGGAATATGCCGGTGATGAGCGGCATGGAGTTCCTCGGCGCGTTCAACGATCTCGACTATGGGCATCACGAGCGGCCGCGCGTCGTTTTCTGCACCACCGAAAACAGCATCGACCACATCCGCGCCGCGATCGAGGCGGGCGCCGACGAATATGTGATGAAGCCGTTCGACCGCGAAACGCTGGAAGGAAAATTGCAGCTCGTCGGCATCGCCTGAATCCGGAAACCCTGCGCGTGGCTCAACCGCAACCCCTGATACCGGACCCGGAGCCAACCGCACGCACCGTGCGCGTGATGCTCGTCGACGACAGCCTCGTCGTTCGCAGCATCCTCGAACGGATCGTCGATCAGCGCGCGGGGCTCAAAATCTGTGCTTCGGTCGCCTCGGCGCAGGACGCGCTCGACTATCTCTCGCGCGAGCCCGTCGATGTCGTCGTGCTCGACGTCGAAATGCCGGGCATGAACGGCATCGACGCGCTGCCGCACATATTGGAACGCGCCGAAAAGGCCCGCGTGCTCATCCTCTCCTCGAACTGCGTCGAGGGCGGCCCCGCCGCGATCGAGGCGCTCGCGCTCGGTGCTAGCGACACGCTTGCCAAGCCCGGGCGCGGCAGCTTTTCGGGGCGCTTCGCCGATGTGCTGACCGAGCGGATCATGACGCTCGGCCACCGGCAGGACCATCCGGCGCCGGTGCCGGCCGCCGAACGCCGCGCGTCGCAGCCGGCCGCGCTCGCGATCGACACCGACCAGCCGATCGAGTGCATCGCGGTCGCGGCGTCGACCGGCGGCATTCCCGCCTTCACCAATTTCCTCGCGCACCTCGATCCGCGGATCAGCGCACCGATCCTGCTGACCCAGCATCTGCCCGACGCCTTCATGGAGTTTTACGCGAAGCAGATCGGGATGATGACGGCGCGCCGGGTGCGCGTCGCCGAAGCGGGCATGGCGATCGAACCAAACTCTATCTATCTCGCGCCCGGCAACGCGCATCTGATCGTCGTCGAGGGCGCCCGGCGCCGCGAAATCGCGCTCGATCATCACCCCGTCGACAATGGTTGTTGTCCGTCCGCCGACCCGATGCTCGCTTCGGTCGCCGGCGTCTATGGCAAGGGCGGCATCGCCGTGATCCTCAGCGGCATGGGCCGTGACGGCGCGATCGGCGCGGCGCGATTGAAGGATGCGGGCGGAACGATCTTCGCGCAGGCGCGCGAAAGCTGCGTGATCTGGGGCATGCCGGGCGCGGTGGCGAAGTCGGGCATCGCCGCGGCGACGCTCAATCCTGACGCGATCGCGCTGATGCTCGGCAGCTTCCTGCCCGGAAGGCGCAAGTCATGATGGGGGGCAGCGCCAGCGAATCGGCCTATCGCGTCCTGATGGGCGTGCTCGAATCGCGCACCGGGCAGACGCTTTCGCCCAGCCGCATCTGGCGGATCGAAATGTCGCTCAAACCGGTGATGCAGCGTCACGGCATCGCCGATCTCGACGCGCTGGTCGCCGCGCTCGTCACCTCGACCAGCCGGGCACTGCTCGACGATACGGTCGACGCCATGCTCAACAACGAGACCTATTTCTATCGCGAATACAGCGTTTTTGACGAGATAGCTGCGACAGCACTCGAGCAAATTCGCGAGATCAACAAGCTGCGCCGCCGGCTGACGATCTGGCATTGCGGCGTATCGACGGGACAGGAAGCCTATTCGATGGCGATGCTGATCGCCGAACAGGGCGCGAAATGGGCGGGGTGGCAGGTCGATATCGTCGGCACCGACGTCAGCCATCATGCGATCGGCCGCGCGCGCGTCGGCCTCTACACTCAGTTCGAGATTCAGCGCGGGCTGCCCGTCCAGCGAATGGTGCGCTGGTTCGATCAGACCGAGGGCGGCTGGCTCGCCAAGGCGGATATCAGGCGCCGGATTGACTTTTCGGTGCAGAATATGCTCACCGACCGGCCGCCGCTGGCGAGCCCGGCGGACCTCATTTTCTGCCGCAACCTGCTGCTCTATTTTTCGGCACCGATGCGCCAGAAAGCCTTTGCGCGGCTGCGCGCGATGGCGGCGCCGCAAAGCTTCCTCGTTCTCGGCGCCGGCGAAACGGTGCTTGGGCAGACCGACCAGTTCGTCGCGAGCCCGCGCCTGCGCGGCCTTTACGAACCCGCCGACCAGCAGGTCCGCCGGCCAGATTCGCGCTCGATCGCCGCCTGACCTTGCTTTTTGCGCCCCGCTGGCGCAATCGACGGATTGGCAAGAACAGGATGGACCCGCAAAGCGCATGAGCGATTTTATCGAACGCTGGTCTCCCAACTTCGACGAGCGTTCGCTGCCCATTTCGATGATCATTCTCCACTATACCGGTATGAAGACCGGTGCCGAAGCCATTGATTGGCTTGCCAATCCAGAGGCGAAGGTGTCGGCGCACTATGTCGTCAGCGAGGACGGCCAGATCACCCATATGGTGCCGGAGGACAAGCGCGCCTGGCACGCGGGCAAATCGCACTGGCGCGGCGTCAGCGACATCAATTCGGCGAGCGTCGGGATCGAGATCGTCAACCCGGGGCATGAATGGGGCTATGTGCCCTTTCCCGACCCGCAGATCGCCTCGGTCGTCCGTCTCGTCCACATGGTCAAGGACCGCCACGCGATCACCCGCGGCAATGTCGTCGGCCATTCGGATATCGCCCCGACGCGCAAACAGGATCCGGGCGAGCTTTTCCCCTGGGAGGAACTTGCGCGCCGCCGCCTCGCGCTGCCGCGCCCCACAAAGAAGCTCACCGATCCCTTGTGGACCGACGCGGGCTTCCTGCTCGCGCTCGAACGCTTCGGTTATGACGTGACCGACGGCTTCGCGGCGACGGTGGCGTTCCAGCGGCGTTTCCGCCCCGAACTGATCGACGGCACGATCGACGGCGAATGCCGCGCGATCCTGCTCGCGCTGTTGCTGCCGCAGCCCGAGGGCAATTGACTCGTCAAACTCGGCAGGAAGGCTTATAATCGTCCGCGCCAGAGGGTCGGGCGATCGCCGCCGCGCAAGCGGGGGAGGAAAGTCCGGGCTCCACGGAAACCACGGTGCCGGATAACGTCCGGCGGGCCGGTCCGAAGGGCCGGTTCAGGGAAAGTGCCACAGAGAGCAGACCGCCAAAGGCCTCGGCCCGGCGAAAGGTGAAAGGGTGCGGTAAGAGCGCACCGCGCGGACGGTAACGGACGCGGCACGGCAAACCCCACCGGGAGCAAGGTCGAATAGGGATGGCACGGATTTATCCAGGGTCGGTTCCGGCCCCGCCGTCCGGGTTGACTGCTTGAGCGTTCGGGCAACCGTCCGCCTAGAGGAATGATCGCCTATCCCCGCAAGGGGGGGACAGAACCCGGCTTACAGACCCTCTGGCAACTCTCTCCAGGCCCCGCGTGCGGGAACGCCCGCACACGGGCCGCGTTCTGAAGAAACCAGAAAGGGAGACGAACCATGAAAGTCGTCGATGACCATGTCGAAGTGACCGAGACCGAGGCAAGCAGCGGGGTAAAGGGACATAATGTCCGCTATGTACTGGCCATTTCGTTGATCGCGGTGATCATCATACTGTCGGCGGTGTGGATCATTCCGGCGCTGCTGCAGCCGTGATCTTTCCTCCATTATAGTCGGCCCGGCATCGGATTATTGGCCGTTAGCGCTTCATCCACTTTGTCGATGGTGACGCGCGCAACGCTGCATGGAATGTCAGTTTTGGGGTGGTGAGCTGTCGTCCAGATCCTCCCCTTTGCGCAGCAATGGGGAGGTGGCAGCCCGCAGGGCTGACGGAGGGGTCGACGCCGTCAGGCGTCGGTGCAAGGCCAGACCCCTCCACCACCGCTTCGCGGAGTGTAGGGTTGGATTGCCCCCGGCAATCCAAGTCCAGTCCGGGGGACTGGACGACCCAACACTCCCCCTCCCCAGCGCTTCGCGATGGGGAGGATCTGTACGTCCGCTTCCGGTCGAAAGCCGTCGTTCCCCCATTGATTCGTTTGGGTAAGTTTGGCGAACGTGAGGATAGGGGCGAAAATCAAGCGGTGGGATAGCCGACCCCCATCACTTCCCATTCCTTCGGCCCGGCGGGGAGCTGCACGGTGCGCAGATCGCCCACCGCAGCGCCGCGTAACGCGCGGGCGAGGGGGCTGTTCCAGCCGATCCGGCCTTCGCCGGCCTCGGCCTCGTCATCGCCCACCAATGTGACCACGCGCCGCGCATCGTCGTCATCGGCAAGCTCGACCGTCGCGCCGAACCAGATGCGACTCTTGTCGGGTTGCTCGGCCGGGTCGACGACGCGCGCCGCCTTCATGCGCCGGGCAAGAAAGCCCAGGCGCCGGTCGATCTCGCGCAGCCGCTTGCGGCCATAGATATAGTCGCCATTCTCGCTGCGGTCGCCGTTGCCTGCGGCCCAGCTGATCACCTCGACCAGCTTGGGCCGCTCCTGTCCAAGCAGCGCGTCATATTCGGCGCGCAGCGCGGCATAGCCCGCAGGGCTGATGATGTTCATCTTGTCCCCCGCCATGCGGTTCTTACCCCGGCGTGCGCTTGCCGAGGTAGAAGCTCAGCGGGGCCTTCGCCCGCGCGGTGCCGCCGTCGCGCAGCGTGTCATAGACCACGGCATTTTCGAGCACGCGCTGGACATAATTTTTCGTCTCGAAGATCGGGATCGCCTCGATCCAGTCGATAATGTCGACCGCGCCGGTGCGCGGATCGCCGTTGGCGCGCAGCCATTTGTTCACATTGCCGGGGCCGGCATTATAGGCCGCGACCGCGAGCGGATAGCTGCCGCCATAATAGCGCAGCATCTGCTGGAAATAGGTCGACCCCAGGGTCATGTTGTAGTTGGTGTCGGTGGTCAGCGATCCCGCGTCGTAACTCATCCCCAGCTTGCCCGCGACTTCGCGTGCGGTGCCCGGCATCAGCTGCATCATGCCGCGCGCGCCGGCATGGCTGATCGCGGCGCGGTCGAACTGGCTTTCCTGCCGCGTGATCGCGTGGATGAAGGTCCAGTTGCTTTCGTGGCCCGACGGCACGCGCACCGTCGGGAAGCCCGACACCTCGACCGCGTCGAGGCTGTTCGCCTGCGCGCTGCGTCCGATCATCACGCCCAGGTCGGGGCGCCCGATTTGCTTGGCAAGCTGCCCGGCGAGCACATGGTCGGCGGGGGAGCTGGCCTGTTGCGCGAGCGCGCGCAGGAACGCCGATTGTTCGCGCCATGCGCCGATCTCGCCGAGCGCGCGTGCGGCGCGCACCAGCCGGTCGTCCTCGAACGCGCGGCGCTCGCCGCTGCTGACCTCGATCGTCGGGTCGGGCGTCGGCTTGGGCTGCGGGCGGTTCAGCCGCTCGAGCGCCAGCTGGCCGTAGAACTGGTCGTAATGCTGCGCCGCGTCGGTGAAATGCGCGTTTGCGCTGGTGCGGTCGCCCGCTGCCAGTGCCGCGCGGCCCGCCCAGTAAAAGCCCTTGGTGCGCGTCTGCGCCGAGCGTGCGGCTTCGCCATAGGCGCGAAAATGCCGCACCGCTTCGGCCGGGCGGCGCAGGTCGTTCAGCGCGAGCTGCCCGGCGAGCCAGGCGAGCGATGTGTAATCGTCGCGCACGCCGAGCGGGGTTTCGCGGACGACGGTGCCGGGCGGCAGCGCGTCGTCGAGCTGGCGCGCGATATTATAGGCGGTCAGCTTGTCGCCGCCCGAATCGGCAAGCCGTGCGTTGGTGAGCAAGGTTTCCAGCCATTCTTCGGCATCGGTCGGCGGTTTTGCCAGCGACCGCGGCGCGGCGAGCAGCGCGCGCGCTTCGCCGGCGCGCCCCGACGCACGCAGCCAGGTCGCTTTCGCGGTGATATAGCCGGGGTCGGTGCGCGTCAGCGACGGGTTCGCGCTTTCGACCGCCGCCGCCTGAAAAGCCGCGTCGACCGCGCCGCTGCGCATCGCGAGCCGTGCCGCGAAGATGCTGCGCTTGGCGGGCGAGGTGTAAGCGAGCTGGCGGCTCGCCGCCGCGGTCGCGTTGAGCCACAGCAGCTTGTCCATGCGCGCGTCATGGTCGGCGGGGGTGATCGCGCCGGGGAACATGCTGAGCGCGCGGCTCGTTTCATAATCGTCGAGCGGCCCGCTCGTCCACGCGCGGCGGACCGCGGCGTTGGCGTCCTCGCGCCGGCCTGCGGCGTTGAGCGCGAGGGCGTAGCGAAGCTGCCCGCTCGCGGTCTGCGGCGGATAGGACTGGAAATAGGCAAGGGTGCGCGCGGGGTCGTAGCTGTCGAGCGAGATCGCTTTCTCTGCTCGCGTGCGCAGCTTTTCTGCGTCGGGCCAGCCGCGGTTTGCCATCAGAAAGCGCGAAAGCTGGTCGAACGACGCGCCGGTGTTCGCGGTCAGGCGGCGCCACTCCATCACCGCATCGCCGACCGAATTGGGCGATGGCGGCGGTCCCGATACCGATGCGAGCCCCATCTGGGCGCGATACCAGGCCATTTGCTCGGGGGTGAGTTCGCTCGCATGGGCGACGGTGGGGATCAGGAGGGCCGCAGCGAGGGCCAAGCGGGAAATGCGGGGCAGCGTGGTCATGACGGCCATGTTAGTGCCAAACTCCTTGCGGGGCGCTGAATAGACGTTCAATAGCGGCGCGCTGGCCGGATTCTACCGGTCGCAACGGGTCGTTGTAAAGGAGCGGAGCATGTTTTCGGGTTCGATTCCCGCCTTGGTGACGCCATTCCGCGATGGGGCGTTCGACGCGCCCGCCTTTGCGCGCCTCGTGGATTGGCAGATCAAAGAGGGCACCAGCGCGCTGGTCCCGTGCGGAACGACCGGCGAGAGCCCGACGCTCGGCTTCGACGAACATTATCAGGTCATCGACACCTGTATCCAGGCTGCGGCGGGACGCGTACCCGTGATCGCCGGTTGCGGGTCGAACGACACCGCGACCGCGATCCGCCACATGCGCCACGCGCAAGCCGCCGGCGCGACCGCCGCGCTCGTCGTCGCACCCTATTACAACCGGCCGAGCCAGGAGGGAATGATCGCGCATTTCCGGGCGCTCGCCGACGCGAGCGACCTGCCGATCGTCGTCTACAACGTCCCCGGCCGCACCGTCGCCGACATCAGCGCCGAGACGATGTGCAAGCTCGCCGAAATCCCGAGCGTCGTCGCGATCAAGGATGCAAGCGGCGACCTCGCGCGCGTCACCGTGCATCGTGCGGGAGCGGGCAAGGATTTCTGCCAGCTCTCGGGCAACGACGACCTCTGGCTTCCGCACGCGGTGATGGGCGGCGTGGGCTGCATCTCGGTTACCGCCAACGTCGCCCCGCGCCTCTGCGCCGATTTCGCCGCGGCCTGCGCCGCTGGGGACTGGACACGCGCGCTGACGCTCCACGACCGGTTGTTCGATCTGCACAAGGCGATGTTCTCCGACACCTCGCCCGGACCGGTCAAATATGCGCTGTCGCGTCTCCACGACTGGTTTTCGCCCGAAGTACGCCTACCTATCATCCCGGCGAACGATGCGTCGCGCGCCGCCGTCGACGCCGCATTGTCCGCGGCAGGAGTGATTTAAGCTTTCGTCATGGCCCGTCCGCAGTCCGCCGCCGAATTCGACAAGAAGAAAGTCGTCGCCGAAAACCGGCGCGCGCGCTTCGACTATGCGATCGAACAGGTGTTCGAGGCCGGCATCGCGCTGCAGGGCACCGAGGTGAAGTCGCTCCGCTTCGGCGAGGGCACGATTGCCGAGAGCTATGCCGAGGTAACCGGCGGCGAGGTGTGGCTGATTAACGCCAATATCCCCGAATTCAGCCACGGCAACCGCTTCAATCACGAGCCGAAGCGCCCGCGCAAGCTGTTGCTCAATTGGCGCGAGATAAACAAGCTGCACGCGGGCGTGATGCGCCAGGGCATGACGCTCGTGCCGCTCTCCGTCTATTTCAACAGCCGCGGCCGCGCCAAGGTCGAGCTCGCGCTCGCCAAGGGCAAGAAGGCGCACGACAAGCGCGAGTCGATCAAGGAACGCGACTGGAAGCGCGACAAGCAGCGGCTGATGAAGGACCGCGGATGAGCGGCGGTAAGCAGCGCGACCAAAAGGGGCGGGACAAGGCGGCGGTGATGAACTGGATCCGCCGCAACTCGCCGACGCGCGAGGAGCTGCTCGAAAGCCGCTTCATCAAGCCCTTCGCGCACCGGGTCGCGCACAGCCATTTGTGGCGCTTCACGCGCACGTCGGTGCCGCGCGGCACCGCGCTCGGGCTGTTCGTCGGCATCTTTTTCCTGATCCCCGGCGTGCAGATATTGGGTGTCGCGCTGCTCGCACTGCCCGTTCGCGCGAACATTCCGATCGGTGCGGCGATGACCTTCCTCTCGAACCCGGTGACGACGCCGTTCATCATCCTCGCCTCGGTGTGGCTCGGCGACTGGCTGTTCGGGCTTCACGCCAACAGCGCGACCTTTTCGGCGATGATCGAGCATGGCGCGTCGGCGGGCGAGTGGGTGCGCTGGGTGTTTTCGGACGCCGCGCCTGCAATGCTTGCGGGGCTGTTCGTGATCTCGGTCGTCTCGGCGGCGGTAGGCTATGTGCTCGCGACCCTGTTCTGGGACAATTGGATCCGCCTCCGCTGGCGGCGCAAGCTGGCGCGCGCACGCGACCAACGACTTGAGGCATCGACGAGCGACACGGCCGCCGGTTGAACCGCCCCGAAAACGGGGCCTATAGCTGTTGCATCGCTGATCCGCGGCGTTTTTCGACGGCGCGGATCGTCGCTTCAAATCGATGATCGGGGAATATCATGATTCGCTTGAAACTCTCTTCGCCGCTGCTGGCGACCGCCGCGCTTGGCGCGCTGACGCTTGCCGCCGTCCCGGCCACCGCACGGGAGCAGGCCGCGCCCGCCGCCCAAACCGATGCCAAGCCTGAAATCGGCGACTTCGGCTTCGATCTTTCGGGCATGGACAAGAGCGTCCAGCCGGGTGACGATTTCTATGCCTATGCCAACGGCACCTGGGCGAAGAACACCCAGATCCCGGCCGACAAGTCGAATTACGGCATGTTCACCGCGCTCGCCGACCTGTCGCAGAAGCGCACGCAGGAAATCCTCGAAGCGGCGAAGGCCGACCCGAACAGCATGATCGGGCGCGCCTATGCCTCCTATCTCGACGCGCCGGCGGTCGAGGCAAAGGGCCTCGCGCCCATCGAGCCCTGGCTGAACAAAATCCGTG
Organism: Sphingopyxis sp. SE2; assembly: GCF_032227185.1. Taxonomy (NCBI): domain Bacteria; kingdom Pseudomonadati; phylum Pseudomonadota; class Alphaproteobacteria; order Sphingomonadales; family Sphingopyxidaceae; genus Sphingopyxis; species Sphingopyxis sp. SE2. The sequence goes on from NZ_JAPMXW010000001.1 coordinate 534,800, forward strand.
CCGTCGACAAGGCCGGCCTCGCCGGGCTGCTCGCCGAAGCCGACCGCAGCGGCGTCCAGCATTTCTTCGGCGGCTATGTCGGGCAGGATGACAAGAATCCCGAGGTTTACATCTATACGATGTTCCAGGGCGGCATCGGCATGCCCGACCGCGATTTCTACCTGAAGGAAAATGAGCGGAACGCCAAGCTGCAGGCCGCATACCTGAAGCATCTCGAAAATATCCTGACGCTCGCGGGCGAAAAGGACGCAGCGGCGCGCGCCAAGGCGGTCTATGACTTCGAAAAGCAGGTCGCGACCGTCCACTGGGACAAGAATGACAGCAGCGACGCGACCAAAGTCTATAACAAGATGACGATCGCCGAGCTGGCGCAGGCCGCGCCCGGTTTTGACTGGGCGACCTTCATTCGCGGCATCGGCGTCAATGAGGATTCGATCCTCGTGTCGCAGCCGAGCGCCTTCGCCGGCGAGGCGAAGCTGCTAGCGGGCGCGCCGATCGGCGTGATCCGCGACATGCTGATCGTGCGCAGCCTCGACGGCTTCTCGGGCGTGCTGCCCGACGCCGTCGCGCAGGAGGCTTTCTCCTTTTACGGCACCGCGCTGTCCGGCACGCCGCAGATGCAGGAGCGCTGGAAGCGCGCGGTCGACTTCACGACGGGCAATATGGGCGAGGCCGTCGGCAAGGATTATGTCGCCAAATATTTCCCGCCCGAAACCAAGGCGGCGATGGACGTGCTCGTCAAGAATGTGCTCGCCGCGCTCGACACACGCATCACCAATCTGACGTGGATGCAGCCCGAAACAAAGGTGAAGGCGAAGAAGAAGCTCGCCAATTTCACGACCAAGATCGGCTATCCCGATCGCTGGAAAGATTATAGCAAGCTCGAAATCAAGACCGGCGACCTGTTCGGTAACGCGCTCCGCTCGAACCAGTTCGCGCACGACGACAATATCAGCCGCCTCGGCGGCCCGATCCGCCGCTGGGAGTGGGGGATGACCCCGATGACGGTCAACGCCTATGCCAATTTCGGGATGAACGAGATTGTCTTCCCCGCCGCGATCCTGCAGCCGCCCTTCTTCGATCCGCACGCCGACGATGCGATCAACTATGGCGGCATCGGCGCGGTGATCGGCCATGAAATCAGCCATCATTTCGACGATCAGGGCGCGAAATATGACGAGACCGGCAAGCTCGCAGACTGGTGGACCCCCGCCGACGTCGCGGCGTTCGAGGCGGCGGGCAAGGCGCTCGTCGCGCAATATGACGCCTATGAAGTCCTGCCGGGCGAAAAGCTCGACGGCACCTTCACGCTGGGTGAGAATATCGGCGACCTCGCGGGCCTGACGATCGCTTACGACGCCTATAAAAAGTCGCTGGGCGGCAAGGAAGCGCCGGTGATCGACGGGCTGACCGGCGACCAGCGCTTCTTCCTCGGCTGGGCGCAGGTCTGGCGCCGCAATTATCGCGAACAGAATCTGTCGCAGCGCATCACGACCGATCCGCATTCGCCCTCGATCCAGCGGACTTGGGTCTCGCGCAATCTTGACCCTTGGTATAAGGCCTATCAGATCAAGCAAGGCCAGAAGCTCTATCTGGCGCCCAAGGACCGCGTCCGCATCTGGTGATGCGCCATTAGGAAAGACAGCCGTTGACCGTACAAAGCCTGCCCTCCGCTGATGGTGATGTCATCAGGGGGGCGGGCCCCGCCGGGCTCCTGTCAACGCCGGCCAGCCTGTCGCCGGTCGACAAGGCGATACTCGGCGGACTGGCTGCGCTGTCCGCCGCATTGCTGTTCTGGGCGACGCGCGACATGGTGTTGGCGGCGGGCTTCCTTGCCGGGCTTGCCGTTGCTGTGGGTGGCGTGCTGCTCGCGCGCCGCCTGTTCCCCGCGGCGGTGTCGGGGGAGGCGGGCGCGCCCGACTGGACGATGCTGCGCCAGGCGGTCAGTCACGACGATGTCGCGATCGCAGTGACCGACCGCGCGGGGCGGATGGTCTGCGCGAACGACCTGTTCGGAACATGGTTCAATGGCTTCGTGACGCCGCCGGGCCTGCCGCTCGAAGGGCGCGGCGCCGAAGAGCTGAAAAATGCCGGCCGCGTCGCGTGGCGCGACGGCGAGGGATATGCCGAAGATATCGCGATCGGCCCGCTGCAATTGCGTGCGCAGGTGACGCGCACAGGACAGTCGGAGGATTATCTCGTCTGGCGCTTCTCGGCGCTCGAACGGCTCGATCTCGTCGCTGAAATCGGCCGGCATCTCGACGGTCCCGCGGGGCGCACGCTTGGTCATTCGGGGGTGATGGCGGCGCTCGTCAGCTCCGAAGGGCGGCTGCGCGTCGCCAATCAGGCTTTCCTCCTCCGCGCGCTGGGTGAGGATGACGCGGTTCATTATGCCGGCCGCGACGTCGCGCCGATGATCCGCCTCGACGATGCCGGCGCGCTCTATTTCGCGCGCGAAGGCGACCGCGCGACCCCGGTGCGCCTGATCCAGATCCCGCTCGCCCCCGCCGACAGCAACACGCCGATGCTGCTCGCGCTGCTCGACGAGGAAATGGGCCCGACCGACCGCGGCACCGCACAGACCTATGTCGAAACCCTGCTGTCGCTGCTGCCCTTCGGGCTCGCGATGGTCGATCGCGACGGGCGCTTCCTTTACATGAACCGCGCCTTCGTCCGCGCGGCGAGCCTGCCCGAGGGTAAAATGCCGCGCTACCCCGGCGACATCGTCGTGGGTGAGGACAAGGGGCCGCTCGCCGACATGATCCGCCGCCACAGCAGCGGGCAGCAGGTCGGCGGCGACCTGTCGATCCGCCTCGCGGGACAGAGCGGCGATCCGGTGTCGATGCGCGTCGTCGGCGTGCGCGGGCTGGGCGAGGCCGCGGTGCTCCTGAGCCTGAAGGATTCGAGCGAGGAATCGCGCCTCAAGCGTCAGGTCGCGCAGGCGTCGAAGATGCAGGCGGTCGGCCAGCTCGCGGGCGGCGTCGCGCATGATTTCAACAATATCCTGACCGCGGTGCTCGGCGCGTGCGACCTGATGCTGATGCGCCACACGCCGGGCGACAGCGATTATGATGATATTCAACAGATCCGCAGCAACGCCAATCGTGCCGCCAGCCTGACGCGGCAATTGCTCGCCTTCTCGCGCCAGCAAACATTGCGGCCGCAAATCCTGCAGCTCCCCGACGTGATCTCCGAAGTGTCGCATCTTTTGAAGCGGCTGATCGGCGAGACCGTCCAGCTCTCGGTACATCATGGCCGCGGGCTCGGCGCGGTGCGCGCCGATCCGGGCCAGCTCGAACAGGTGATCATCAACCTCGCGGTCAATGCGCGCGACGCGATGCCGGGCGGCGGAACGCTGACGATCGAAACCTATCCGGTCTCGGCGGCCGACGTGCGCCAGATGGGCAATGAATTCATGCCGCCCGCCGATTATTGCGCGCTCAAGGTCAGCGACACCGGCACGGGCATTCCCGCCGATGTGCTGCCCAAGATTTTCGAACCCTTCTTCACGACCAAGGATGTCGGCAAGGGGACCGGGCTCGGGCTTTCGACCGTCTATGGCATCATCAAGCAGTCGGCGGGCTTCATCTTCGCCGACAGCAAGCCGGGGCAGGGGACGAGTTTTTCGATCTATCTGCCCGTCCATCGCGCCGGGGGCGATACGTCTTCGGTCGTGCCACCGCCGGCCAAGCCGAAGAAGAGCCAGTGGGGCACCGGGACCATTCTGCTCGTCGAGGATGAGGATATGGTGCGCGCGGTCGCGGAACGTGCGCTGACCCGTGCGGGTTATAAGGTCGTCACCGCTTCGCAGGGCGAAGAGGGACTCGAACGCTTTGCGCAGATGGAGAAGGTCGATTTGATCATCAGCGACGTCGTGATGCCGACGATGGACGGCCCGGCGATGGTGCGCGCGATGCGCGCCAGGCGCCCCGACCTGCCCGTCCTTTTCATGTCGGGCTACGCCGAGGAACAACTGCGCCAGTCGATCGACATCGACGACGTCGCCTTCCTGCCCAAGCCCTTTTCGGTCGCGCAGCTCGCCGAGGCGACGTCGGCGGCGCTCGACGACGCCGCGCATCGGGTGCCGAATGGCCAGTAACCATCGCATCCTGCTCGTCGAGGACGATGTGCTGATCGGCATGATGCTCGCCGACATGTTCGACGCGCTCGACCTGCCCGAACCCGCGCAGGCGACGAGCAACGAGGAAGCGCTCGCGCTGATCGCCGCCGAACCGCTCGGCGGCGCGCTCGTCGACATCAACCTCGGCGACGAAAAGGGCTGGCCGGTCGCCGACGCGCTTGCCGCCAAAAATATTCCCTTCGCCTTCACCTCGGGCGGCGGCGACGTCATTCCGCCCGCGCACGCGCACCGCACGCTGATCACCAAGCCGTTCCGGATCAGCGATATCGAGGCGGCCCTTGAGGAATTCGGCGCTTCATAATCCGTCGCCCCCGCAAAGGCGGGGGCCGCTGGAGGCTTGTCCGGCGGTGAAGTGCGAGTCCGGCGACGGCCCCCGCCTTCGCGGGGGCGACGATATCCAAGCGATAATATTTTGTTCCCCTCTTGTTCCATGAGAACAAATGTGGCACATGGTTCGGGCGTTGCGATGCTTCCGCTGTCGCTCTAGAGCTGGAAAGGGACGGCAAATGGCCGGACAATTGTCACTCGTCGAATCGGGGAAATCAGTGAACAACACGGACAGGCAGAAGGCGCTCGACGCCGCGCTCGCGCAGATCGACCGCGCGTTCGGCAAGGGCTCGGTGATGAAATTGGGCTCGAAGGAAGCGATGCAGGTCGAGGCGATCTCGACCGGTTCGCTAGGGCTCGACATCGCGCTCGGAGTCGGCGGGCTGCCGCGCGGGCGCGTCATCGAAATCTACGGTCCCGAAAGCTCGGGCAAGACCACCCTCGCGCTGCACACGCTCGCCGAAGCGCAGAAGACCGGTGGCACCGTCGCCTTCGTCGACGCCGAACATGCGCTCGACCCGGTCTATGCGCGCAAGCTCGGCGTCAATATCGACGAGCTGATCGTGTCGCAGCCCGACACCGGCGAGCAGGCGCTCGAAATCGTCGACACGCTCGTGCGTTCGAACGCGATCGACGTGCTCGTCGTCGACTCGGTCGCCGCGCTCGTCCCGCGCGCCGAGATCGAGGGCGAAATGGGCGACAGCCATGTCGGCCTGCAGGCGCGTCTGATGTCGCAAAGCTTGCGCAAACTCACCGGCTCGATCAGCCGCTCGCGCTGCATGGTGATCTTCATCAACCAGCTGCGCATGAAGATCGGCGTAATGTACGGCAACCCCGAAACCACGACCGGCGGCAACGCGCTCAAATTCTACGCCTCGGTCCGCCTCGACATCCGCCGCACCGGCCAGATCAAAAATGGCGACGAGATCGTCGGCAACACGACGCGTGTGAAGGTCGTCAAGAACAAGGTCGCGCCGCCGTTCAAGCAGGTCGAATTCGACATCATGTACGGGCAGGGCATTTCGAAGATCGGCGAGATCCTCGACATCGGCGTCAAGGCCGGGCTTGTCGAGAAATCGGGCGCCTGGTTCAGCTATGACTCGATCCGCATCGGGCAGGGCCGCGAAAATGCGAAGAATTTCCTGACCGAGAACCCTGAACTGCGCGAGCGGCTCGAAGCCGCGATCCGCGGCCGCACCGACGAAGTGGCCGAGGAAATGATGGCCGGCCCCGACGACGAGGGCGACGACGACATCTGATCCTATTGTTTCCGGCCGGTTCGCCTTGCTCGAACCGGCCGGCCGACGGCGGCGGGCCACCAGCCCCTTTGACCTGCGCTCTCCCCCTCCCAAGCAGGTCGGCCCGCCCGCCGTTGATCCTTGCGCGGACCTTGGCAGCGGCTACAAGCGGCGCATGCCCGCGATCCGCCTCTTCGGCCTGCCCACCGACATCAACAGCAGCTTCGAACGCGGCGCCGCCGCCGGTCCTGCCGCAATTCGCGAGGCGCTGTGGTGCGACCGCGGCAATATGGCGAGCGAGCTCGGCCGCGAAATCGGGACCGACATCGCCCTCACCGACGACGGCGATCTCCCGCTCACCGAGAACACGGCGCAGGACGACGCAATGATCCGCCGCCACATCGCTTATGTGCGCGAAGATGGAGAAATTCCGCTCGCCCTCGGCGGCGACCACGCCGTCACCTTCCCGCTCGTCGAGGCCGCTGCCGCTTGTCACGGACCGGTGACGATCCTCCACTTCGACGCGCACCCCGACCTCTACGACGATTTCGCCGGCAACCCGCGCAGCCATGCGTCGCCCTTCGCGCGCATTTGCGAGGCGGGCCACGCGAAGCGGCTGGTGCAGGTCGGCATCCGCACCCTCAACCATCATTGCCGCGAACAGGCGGCGCGCTTCGGTGTCGAAATCGTGCCGATGGCCGATTTCTCGCCCGACCGCGTCCCGGTTCTGGGCGGCCCGCTCTATATCTCGATCGACCTCGACGGCCTCGACCCGTCGGCCGCGCCCGGCGTGGCGCATCCCGAGCCCGGTGGACTGACGGTTCGCGAACTGCTCGCGGTGCTGCACAAACAGACCGCGCCGATCGTCGGGGCGGACATCGTCGAGCTGCATCCCGGCCACGACGTCGGCTGCGTCACCGCCATCCTCGGCGCCAAACTCGTACGCGAACTCGCGGCGCTGATCGACCGCAACGGCCCCTATCGGCCCTGATCCAAAGGAAAGCCCATGAGCCTGATCGTCCACCACCTCAACAACAGCCGCTCGCAGCGCATCCTGTGGCTGCTCGAAGAAATCGGCGCGGCGTACGAAATCAAATATTACGACCGCGATTCGGTCACCAATCTCGCCCCGCCCGAACTGCTCGCGGTGCATCCGCTCGGCAAGTCGCCGGTGATCGAGGCGTTCGACGATTCCGCCTCCGGCGGTGGGGGCCGCGTCATCACCGAATCGGGCGCGATCACCGAATATCTCTGCGAGCGGCACGGCGGCGGGCATCTGGTTCCCGAACGCGGCAGCGATGCCCATATCAGCCACCTTGAATGGCTGCACTTCGCAGAAGGGTCGGCGATGACGCCGATCCTGCTGCGGCTTTATACCGCGCGGCTCGGCGAAGCCGCGGCGCCGCTCGAGCCGCGCATCGCGCAGCAGCTCGACGCGCATTTCGCCTATATGGAAAGCCGCGTCGGCGAGAATGGTCATTTCATCGGCGACGATTTGTCGGCGGCCGACATCATGCTGAGCTTCCCCGCCGAAATCGCGATCATGCAGGGCATGGCACCGCGCTATCCCAAACTCGCCGCCTTTGTGAGCGCGTGCCACGACCGGCCGGCATGGCGCCGCGCGCGCGAAAAGGGCGGCGCCTATTATGGCTATTGATCTTCGGGGCTGCGTGCTGTTCGCCGGCGCGGCCTTGATGGCGGCGACTCCGGCGGCTGTGGCGGCGCCGCCGACGCTCGCGCCCGAGGTCGAGCGCGAGGTCGTCGCTCCCGAGGGCGTCATGTTCCAGCCTTCGTCGTCCGACGAGGAAGGCGCCGTCGACCGGTTCGCCGAATATACGCTCGCGCTCGAAAAGCGCGATTTCGCGGCCGCCTATGCGATGTTTCGCCTGTCGTTCCAGGCATCGAACCCGCGGCTCGAATGGGAAATGAACCTGCGCAAGCGGGAAACCTTGTGGGCCGACGGGCAAATCCGCCCGCTGCGCCTCAGCTGGTATCTCGATCCCGCCGGTCAGCCCGCGGGGCTCTATGCCGCCTTCGATTTTCGCGGCGACCGCAAGGACGGCACGATGGACTGCGGCTATGTCGTCGTCCACCGCACCGCGCCGGGCGCCGGCTGGACGGTCGTGCGCATCGACACGTCCGAAGTGCCGCCCGACCTGATCGAAGACGGAGTGCCGAAGGCCGACGTGCTGCACCAACTGCCCTGCTATCTGGGCAAGGGCATCGCGACCGCCTTTTGACCCCGAACCCGATTTGGGTCCGCTCACCGGCGTTCGGCTGCCGCGCGTATCGCGCTTGAGAAACGCGCCATTCCGCACTAGATCGCGCGCATGACATCGACCAACGACATTCGCCGCTCTTTCCTCGATTATTTCGGGGGAGCGGGCCACCATATCGAGCCGTCGGCGCCGCTGGTGCCGTATAACGACCCGACGCTGATGTTCGTCAACGCGGGCATGGTGCCGTTCAAGAATGTCTTCACGGGGCTCGAGAAGCGCCCCTACAGCACCGCGGTGTCGGCGCAGAAGTGCGTGCGCGCCGGCGGCAAGCATAACGATCTCGACAATGTCGGCTATACGGCGCGGCACCATACATTTTTTGAAATGCTGGGGAATTTCTCCTTCGGCGACTATTTCAAGGAACAGGCGATCCACCATGCCTGGACGCTGATCACCAAGACCTGGGGCCTCGCTCCCGAGAAGCTGACCGCCACCGTCTATCACACCGACGACGAGGCGTTCGACCTGTGGAAGAAGATCGCCGGCCTGCCCGACGAGCGGATTATCCGTATCGCGACGAGCGACAATTTCTGGTCGATGGGCGACACCGGGCCGTGCGGGCCGTGCAGCGAAATCTTCTATGACCATGGCGACCATATCTGGGGCGGCCCGCCAGGCTCGCCCGAAGAGGACGGCGATCGTTTCGTCGAGATCTGGAACCTCGTGTTTATGCAATATGAGCAGATGCCGGGGGGCGAGCGCGTCGACCTGCCGCGGCCGAGCATCGACACCGGCATGGGGATCGAGCGCGTCGCCGCGGTGATGCAGGGCGTCCACGACAATTACGACACCGACACGTTCAAGGCGCTGATCGCGGCGTCGGTCGACCTGACGGGCGTGCCCGCCGAAGGCGCGACGCAGGCAAGCCACCGCGTGATCGCCGATCACCTGCGCGCATCGAGCTTCCTTGTCGCCGATGGCGTGCTGCCGTCCAATGAAGGACGCGGCTATGTGCTGCGCCGGATCATGCGCCGCGCGATGCGTCACGCGCATCTGCTTGGCGCGAAAGACCCGCTGATGCACCGGTTGCTGCCGTCGCTGACCGCCGAGATGGGCGCCGCCTATCCCGAGCTGATCCGCGCGCAGCCGCTGATCGCCGAGACGCTCGAACGCGAGGAAACCAAGTTCCGCCAGACGCTCGACAAGGGGCTGAAGCTGCTCGACGAGGCAACGGTGGGCATGGGCAAGGGCGATACGCTGGCGGGCGATGTCGCGTTCAAGCTTTACGACACATATGGTTTTCCTTACGATTTGACCGAGGACGCGCTGCGCACACAGGACATCGCGGTCGACCGCGCCGGCTTCGACGCCGCGATGGCGCAGCAGAAGGCGGCGGCGCGCGCGGCGTGGAAGGGCAGCGGCGAGAAGGCGTCGGACGAAATCTGGTTCGACCTCGCCGAGACCAACGGCAGCACCGAGTTCACCGGCTATACCTCGACAGCGGGCGAAGCGACGGTCATCGGCCTCGTCAAGGACGGCAAGCCGGTCGACGAAGCCAAGGCGGGCGACGAGGTCGTCGTGCTGACCAACCAGACGCCCTTCTATGGCGAAAGCGGCGGCCAGATGGGTGACGCGGGGACGATCGCGACGCTCGAAGGCGCGAAGGCGTCGGTGAGCGACACCGGCAAGCCGCTCGGCCGCCTGCACACGCATCAGGCGAAGCTCGAAGCCGGAACGCTGAAGGTCGGCGACACGGTGCAGCTGACGGTCGATGCCGAACGCCGCGACCGCATCCGCGCCAACCACAGCGCGACGCACCTGCTGCACGCCGCTCTCCGCAACCAGCTCGGCGGGCATGTGACGCAAAAGGGCAGTCTGGTCGCCGAGGATCGTTTCCGCTTCGACTTCTCGCATCCCAAGGCGCTGAGCGCCGAGGAGATCGCCGAGATCGAAGCGCAGGTGAACGCCCAGATCCGCGGCAACGAGGCGGTGTCGACGCGGCTGATGACGCCCGACGACGCGGTTGCGGCAGGGGCGTTGGCGCTGTTCGGCGAGAAATACGGCGATGAAGTGCGCGTGCTTTCGATGGGTGCGGCGGACGATCATCATTATTCGGTCGAGCTTTGCGGCGGGACGCACGTCCGGGCGCTCGGCGACATCGCGTTGTTCAAGATCGTGAGCGAAAGCGCGGTCTCCTCTGGCGTGCGGCGCATCGAGGCGCTGACCGGCGAGGCGGCACGGCAGTGGCTGAACGGCCGCGACGAGGCGCTGAAAGCGGCAGCGGCGGCGCTCAAGACCTCGCCCGACGAGGTGCCGGCGCGCGTCGCGGCGCTCGCCGAGCAGCTCAAGAAGGCCGAGCGCGAGCTCGCCGATGCGAAGAAGGCTCTTGCCCTTAGCGGTTCTGGGGGCGGTGGCGACGGCGCAGCGGCCGGCCCGGCGGTCGAGCAGGTCGGCGATGTCGCGTTCCTCGCGCAGGTGGTCGACGGGCTCGACCCCAAGGAGTTGCGCGGCACGGTCGACGGCCTCAAGAAACAGGTCGGCAGCGGCGTCGCGATGCTCGTCGCGGTCAACGACGGTCGCGCCTCGGTCGCGGTCGGGGTGACCGACGACCGGACGGGTAGCCATAGCGCGGTCGATCTCGTCAAGGCCGCGGTCGCGGCGCTCGGCGGGCAGGGTGGTGGCGGCCGTCCCGACATGGCGCAGGGCGGTGGTCCCGACGGCGGCGCGGCGAACGACGCCGTTGCGGCGGTCAAAGCCGCGCTCGCCTGAAGCCGACGGACTTGAAACCCACCAAGAAGACGCGGCGCACCGATCATGCCGAGCGGCTGATCGCGGCGCCACTGGTCGACGTGTTCGCGGCCTTCACCAGCGCCGACAAGCTGGCGCGCTGGTTGCCGCCCGAGGGCGCGACGGGCGCGTTCGAGCATTGCGACTTGCGCGCGGGCGGCGGATTCCGGCTGCGGCTCACCTTCGACGACCCGGATGTCGAAACCAAGAGCGACGACGACAGCGATGTCGTCGAAGTGCATATCCCGACGCTCGACGAGGGGCGTCTGATCGTCTGGGAGGTCGAGTTCGAGTCCGACGATCCGCGCTTTTCGGGAACGATGGCGATGCACTGGTATCTGTCGCGCAAGGGCGGCGGCACGCTGGTCACGATCGACGCGCACCATGTGCCGCCGGGGATTTCGGCGAAGGATCATGAAGCGGGGCTCAATAGCTCGCTCGCGAATTTGGCGGGGGTGGTGGAGTAAACCCATCTTTGAATCCGTTTGCCCTGAGCCTGTCGAAGGGCTGTTCCTTCTTTTGCGATGTTCAGAAGAAGAACGGTGCTTCGACAAGCTCAGCACGAACGGATGTGGGTGTTAGCTTTCGACCCCCTTCGCTTTCCCCCAAGCTCTGGCAGCCGTATACCCCAGATACCCCGTGCCGAAGAGCGCGTAGAGCGGTTCGGGGATACCCGCGAGATAGGCATTCATGCCCTCGGCGATGCCCTTTGCCATGTCGGGCCGCGCGGCTGCGATCAGGCCCATCGGGATCGCCCAGAGCAAGAGCGCATACATGACGTAGAGGAAGCTCGGCCGCGCGCGGCTGGTCCACGGGTCGGCGCTGTTCGCCTCGGCGACGATCGCAGTCATCCGGGTGCGGATCGCCTCCATTTCCTGGCTGCCCTCGAGCTTGATCAGTTCGAGCTTGGCGCGGTCGCGCGCTTCGGGATCGGGAATGATCTTGTCGATCAGCTTGGCGATGGGGCCGATCAGGCCTTCGATGATGCTCATATCGATATCCTTTGAAAGTTGACTAAGTTGACGCTCCTATGCGCGCCCAATCAGGGGTTTGCGTCGCCGACGCGGTTCGCGAGCCAGCCGTAGAGAAAGGCTTCCTGGCTCGGGCGGCGCTCGGCGAGCGCGATGTAGCGTTCGCCCTGCAGCGCCTCCATCGCGCGGAGGAGGACGGTTTCGCCGCCCCTGCCGCGCGCTTTCAAAAAGCCGTCGAGCGCCGACAGGGTGCGGGGGCCGATTTCGCGGTCGACCGCGATGTCGGGATAATCGCGCGCGGCGCGGTTGAGCGCGTTGAGCGCGCGCTGAAGGAAACCCGCCGCGGTGCCAGTGCCCATATTGACGCCGGTATCGAACAGTTCGGCGGCGATCTTCGCGGCGCGCAGCGCAACGCGGTCGAAACCGGGACGCAGCCAATAGAGGCGGCGATAGATCGACGCGGCATCGGCGCGCGGGAGGCCCCGCATGTTCCCCGTATAGCCCTCGGCGCGCGCCACCGCTTCGGTGATGCCCCAGCAGGTTGGGCCGCCGCGATCGGCGGGGTGGTTTACATAACGGCCTTCGCGGTCGATGACGGCGTCGATCAACGCGTCGGCGTCGCTGGCTAGTGGGTCGGGTCTTGGCATGATTCGCTCCTTCTGGTTGGTTGAATGAGCAGAACGAGCCATATTGGAATATTGTAGGAAAGGCTTTTTCGCGATGCGGGCTTTGCAGGTGCGTGAATTGCTCCCCGACCATGGCGGCGCGGGACTGGCCGAACTGCCGATGCCGGTGCCCGGACCCGGCGAAGTCCGGGTGCGCGTGCGCGCGGCGGCCGTGAATTTTCCCGACCTGCTGATGACATCGGGCGGCTATCAGCTGAAGCCCGAGCTTCCCTTTGTGTCGGGGCTGGAGTTCGCGGGCGAGGTCGATGCGGTGGGCGAGGAGGTGGCCGGCTGGACGGCGGGCGACGCGGTCGTCGGCGGCAATCGCTTTGGCGCGATGGCCGAATATGCCGTCGTTCCTGCCAGCGCGTTGCGCGCGAAACCCCCCGGTTTGAGCTGGGAGGCGGCGGCCGCCTATCCGGTCGCCTATCTGACCGCCTATGTCGCGCTCATCCGCTGCGCGCGGATCGAACCGGGCGAGTGGCTGCTCGTCCATGGCGCGGCGGGGGGCGTCGGGCTGGCAACGGTCGATCTGGCGAAGGCCCTGGGCGCAAGGGTGATCGCGGCGGCGAGCAGCGAAGAAAAACGCGACGCGGTCGCGCGGCTTTATGCGCCCGATGCGGTGATCGCGGCGGGGGCGGGGTTCCGCGAGGAGGTGAAGGCGCTGACCGGCGGCAAGGGCGCCGATGTGATCTTCGATCCGGTCGGCGGCGATGTCTTCGACGAATCGACGCGCTGCATCGCGTTTGGGGGACGCCTGCTCGTCGTCGGCTTTGCCTCGGGCCGGATTCCCGAGGTGTCGGTGAATATGCCGCTGATCAAGGGATTCTCGGTCGTCGGCGTGCGCGCGGGCGAATATGGCCGGCGCTTTCCCGAGCGCGGGGCGGAGAATGTCGCGGCGATCGACGCGCTGGCGAATGCAGGCAAGATCCGACCGCACGTCCACGCCGCGCTCGACCTCGCCGACTGGCGCGAGGGCTTTGCAATGCTCGAGCGGCGCGCGGTGGTGGGGAAGGTCGTGCTGAAACCGTGACGGTCCGAGCGGTGCTGGGACAATTTTGCGACATCGCGCCGTCATTGGGTTGACGCCGGGGCGTCGCGGTGGGTTCGCCGCATCATTCGAGAGGAAATGACGTGAAGACAGCTATATGGATTGTCGCTTCGCTGGGTCTGGCGCTGCCGGTTGTTGCCGCCGCGCAGCCGCCGCAGGGTGGCGGGCGCATGTTCGAGCGGATGGATGCCAATGGCGACGGCAAGCTCGACAAGGCCGAAATCACGAAGATGATGGAAATGCGCGCCGAACGGCGCGGCGACGCGACGCTGAAGAGCCCCGAAAAGATCGACGCTTTCATCAAGCGCGCCGATGCCAATGGCGATGGCGCGGTCGACAAGGCCGAAATGCAAGCCACCCGCAAGATGCGGGCTGCGCCGCCGCCGCCGCCGCCGGCGGAGGGCGAAGGCGAGGGCGAGCCCTAAAACAGATCCCAGAGCGGATTGGCGGGGTCGGCGAGCAGCTTTGCGGTGAGCGCGAAGGACATGACGACGAGCAGCGGCCGCACCCCGCGCCCACCGAAGCGGATCGCGAGCCGCGCGCCGAGCTGATTGCCCGCGACATTGGCGGCGGCCATCGACAGGCCGAGCAGCCAGAGGACGTGGCCGCCGACGATCATCGCGAGCAGGCCCGCGATATTGGTCGCGAGGTTGAGGAGTTTCGTGTTGCCGATCGCGCGGACCAGCCCGAGTCCGCCGAGCGCGACGAGCGTCAGCGTCAGGAACGAGCCGGTGCCCGGACCGAAGAAGCCGTCGTAGAAGCCGAGCGCGGCGACGATGAGGGTGAGGCCGAGCGGGCCGGTGCGCGCGTGGCGGTCGACGCTGCTCATCGATGGTGCGAGCAGGAAATAAAGCCCCATCGCAATCAGGAGGATGGGCACGAAAGCGGCGAGAAAATCCGAGCCCACATATTGCACCGCCGTCGCGCCTAGCACCGAGCCGGCAAAGGCGCCGGTCGCGGGCCAGGCGAAGCGGCGGAGGTCGACATGCCCCGCGCGCCAGAAGGTCGCAAACGCCGATCCGGTGCCGATCGTGCTTTGCAGCTTGTTCGTCGCGAGCGCCGACACCGGCGGCACGCCCGCGGCCATCAGCGCCGGGATCGTGAGGAGGCCGCCGCCGCCCGCCATCGCGTCGATCGTCCCCGCGAGAAAGGCGACGGCGATCAGGAAGGCGAAGATTTCGGGGGTAAATTCCATGCGGGCGCTCGTAGTGCGCTGTATCGCGATGCTCAAGCGGTGGCGATCAGGATCGCTTGGTGGAGGAAGACGACGGTTACGACGGCAATCGACCGATTGCGGACATATCTCTCCCCTCCCTTTTAGGGAGGGGCCGGGGGTGGGTAGCCGCCGAAGGCGACGTTCTTCCTTATTACTCGCTGCGCTCGCGCACCCACCCCTAACCCCTCCCTAAAAGGGAGGGGAACGGCTTAAGCCCACCCCTTTTCAGACGTTCGTCGTGAAGCTGCCAACTCCCCGCGGTCGGGTGCAAATCTTGCATAGCTGTGCGCGGCCCGCGCGCATGGCGGTAGGGGTGGCTTTCGCCATCCCTGCGCTTTGCTGTTCCTGCCGGTAAAATTGGTCGGGACGAGAGGATTCGAACCTCCGACCCCCACACCCCCAGTGTGATGCGCTACCAGGCTGCGCTACGTCCCGACCGGCCCGATTGGGCAGGCGAGGCCCCTAGCGCGCCTTGGCGGGGGATGCAAGCCGCGATGGCGGCTTTTCGACCCGATCGATGCCACGGGCTTGATCTCGCCGCCCGGGACCCCATTTCGGGCGCGCTTGCCACGGGGGAGGGGCGCACGACCGGTTGCGCGCAAGGCCCCTGCATGATAGGCGCCGCGCCATATTTGCGCGCTCGCTCCGGAGGGGATCGGGCGCTGCCTGTAACGAAAGTTTTTCATCCATGTCGACGCAATTGCTTCTGACCCAGGCGGCCGGATCGGGCGGCGGGGCTGCCGGTTTCCTGATGCTGGTCCCCTATCTGCTGATCTTCGCGGTGTTCTGGTTCTTCCTGATCCGCCCGCAGCAGGTGCGCGCCAAGGAACATCGCGCCAAGGTCGCGGCGGTCAAGCCGCGCGATCAGGTGGTGACCGGGGGCGGCATCGTCGGCAAGATCACGCGCGTCGACGATGATTTCGTCGATGTCGAAATCGCACAGGGGGTGAAGATCAAGGTCGTGAAGTCGACCCTGGCCGACGTCCTGCAGCCCGGTGGCAAGCCCGCCAACGACTGACGCGGCGGGGCCGGCGCTCCCCCGGCCCCCGCTCTTGCTATCGGATCCTCAAGACTATGCTCGATTTCCCGCGCTGGAAGACCATCGGCATCAGCATCATCCTGCTGCTCGGTATTCTCTTTTCCATCCCCAGCTTCCTGCCGACCAAGGCGTTCGAAAGCCTGCCGGGCTTTGCGCAGGCGAAGGTCAACCTGGGGCTCGACCTAGCCGGTGGTAGCCACCTCTTGCTCGAGGCCGATATCGCCGATCTGCGCAAGACGCAGCTTACCAATATGGAAAAGACCGTACGCACCGCGATGCGCGGCGACAGCGGTCCCGACGACGATATCGCGATCGGCGAGCTGTCGAATGCGGGCGGCGGGATCAGCTTCCTCGTTCGCGATCAGGCGCAGCTCGACGAGGCGCGCGAGCGACTGTTCAGCGAGACGCAGGGTGCGGGCCTCACCGGCCAGCGCGACTGGAATATCAATGTCGTCGATTCGCAGCGTATCGTGCTGACCCCGACGAGCGCGGGACAGGCGCAGGCGGTCGCGAACGCGATGGATACGGCGCGCGACATCATCGACAAGCGCGTCAACGCGCTCGGCACGCGCGAACCGACGATCATCCGCGAAGGCAATGACCGCGTCGTTGTGCAGGTCCCTGGCCTGCAGGATCCGGCCGCGCTCAAGGAGCTGATCGGCAAGACCGCGCGCCTCGAATTCCGCATGGTCGACACCAATGCCGACCCGGCCGAAGCCGCTGCTGGTCGCGTGCCGGTGGGCAGCGAAATCGTCCCCTATGCCGAGGGCGAGGGCAGCGGCGCGCCGTTCGAGGTCCTGCGCCGCCAAGTGATGATCAGCGGCGAGCAGTTGATCAACGCGCAGCAGAGCTATGACCCGCAATCCGGGCAGCCGGTCGTTTCGATTCGTTTCGATTCGGGCGGATCGAGCACCTTTGCCAAGGTGACCGCGCAGAATGTCGGCAAGCGCTTTGCGATGGTGCTCGACGGCAAGGTGCTGTCGGCGCCGTCGATCAATGAACCGATCCTGGGCGGCAGCGCGCAGATTTCGGGCAGCTTCAGCGTCGCGAGCGCCAACGCGCTGGCGATCTCTCTGCGTTCGGGCGCATTGCCGGTGAAGATGACGGTCGTCGAAGAGCGCACCGTTTCGCCCGAACTTGGGCAGGATTCGATCGAAAAGGGCGTGCTGGCGGGGATCATCGCGACGGTGGCGGTGCTGACGCTGATGCTCGTCGTCTATGGCCGCTTTGGCGTCTATGCGAACCTCGCGCTGGTCTTCAACGTCTTCCTGATCATCGCGATCATGGCGGCATTCAATGCGACGCTGACCTTGCCGGGCATCGCAGGCTTCGTGCTGACCGTCGGCGCGGCGGTCGATGCGAACGTACTGATCAACGAGCGTATCCGCGAGGAATTGAAACGCGGGCGGCGGCCGTTCCAGGCGGTCGAACTCGGCTATACCGAGGCCAGCCGCGCGATTTTCGACGCCAACGTCACCAATGTCATCGCCGCGGCGCTGATGTTCTGGTTCGGCTCGGGCCCGATCAAGGGCTTCGCGGTGGTGCTGACCATCGGGATCGTCACCAGCGTCTTCACCGCAGTTACCGTCACGCGCATGTTCGTCGCCCATTGGCTGCGGACCAATCGCCCGACGTCGATCAATATCTAAAGGAGGGAGCGAAAGATGCGCCTGCTCAAACTCGTCCCCGACGACACCAATTACGACTTTTTGAAGTGGCGCAAGCTCGCCTCCTTCATGAGCTTTTTCCTTGTCGTGGTCTCGATCGCGCTGGTGGCGGTCAAGGGCCTGAACCTTGGCATCGACTTCGTCGGCGGCCAGTCGGTTCGCGTCGAGTTCACCCAGGAAATGCCGCCGATCGAGGATATTCGCGAAGCCGTGCGCGAGATCGGCATCGGCGAGGCGACGATCCAGCAATTCGGGTCGGACAGCGCGGTGTCGATCCGCACCGCGCTTCCCGATGGCGACAAGGCCGCGGCCGAACGCGCGGGGCAGCAGCTTGTCGCCGGCATCCAGAAGGCGTTCCCGACCGCGAAGACCGGATCGGTCGAAACCGTGTCGGGCAAGGTGTCCGAAGAATTGCTGCGCACCGGCGCGATCAGCCTTGCGCTCGCGATGCTCGGCATCTCGATCTATATCTGGATCCGCTTCGAATGGCAGTTCGGGGTCGGCGCGCTCGGCCGTCTGTTCCACGAGGTTGCGCTGACCTTCGGCTTTTTCGCGATCACCCAGTTGCAATTCGACCTGAACAGCGTTGCAGCGCTGCTGACGATCGTCGGTTATTCGCTCAACGACACGATTGTGGTTTATGACCGTATTCGCGAGAACCTCAAAAAATATCGCAAGATGGACATCGTCCCGCTGCTGAACCTCAGCATCAACGAAACCCTGGCGCGCACCGTGATGACCAGCGTGTCGATCCTGCTCGCGCTTGGCGTGTTGCTGGTGATGGGCCCCGACGTCATTTTCGGCTTCACCGCGGCGATGCTGTTCGGCGTCTTCGTCGGCACCTATTCGTCGATCCTGATGTCGACGCCGGTGCTGGTGTGGCTGAAGGTCGGTCCGCACAGCTTTGTGCCGCGCACCGTCGCGGGGATCGAGGGCGGCGAGCGCGTCGAGCGCAAGGACGACGGCGCAGTCGTCTGATCGTCGGCATTCAGGAATAACCCGCGCCGGTCCGCTCCGCGAGCGGGCCGGCGTTGGCGTATCTAGACCCCGGCACAGCGACGCAGATGATTGGCGAGCTCGCGGCCGTTGCGATCCCAGTCGAAACGCCCGCCGAGGCTGGCGGCGACGTCGGCGGGAGAGGGCGGGGTGGCGAGGAGCACTTGCACCGCTTCGGCGATCGCCTGCGGCGTGCGCTCGACGATGCGGCCGGCGAGCGGCGAGGTGACGAGTTCGGCGGCGCCGCCGGCGTCGCTGATGACGATCGGCGTGCCGCAGGCGAGCGCTTCGACCCACGCATTGGCAAGGCCCTCGCTCGCCGAAGGCATGACGACGGCATCGGCGGCGCGATAGAGCTGCGGCAGGTCGGCGTTGGCGACGGGGCCGAAGAAATGGACGCGGGTTTCGACTCCGAGTTCGCGGGCGAGCGTGCGGTAGCGGGCTTCTTCCTCGCCGGCGCCGGCGAGCCAGTAGTGGGCGCCGGGCAGCGCGGGCAGCGCCGCGATCACCAGCGCCTGCCCCTTGCGCGCGATGAGCGCGCCGACGGTGAGGAGTGCGGGCGCATCGCCCATGCCGAGCGCGGCGCGGGCCGCCGCGCGGTCGCCGGGGTGGAAGCGCGCGGTGTCGATGCCGGTGTAGTGGACCGCGACCTTTTGCGGGTCGATGCCGATCGCCGCCATGTCGCCGCGCATCGCTTCGGATACCGCAAGCAGACCCGCGGCCCTGGCGCCGGCTTCGATCACTTGCGATCTTGTCGCGGGGCCATGGCCGAAATGGCTGATGTCGGCGCCGCGCGCCTTCGCCGAAAAGGGGAGGCCGAGCGCGTGGGCCACGCGCATCGCGGCAGGGCCGTCGGGGTAGAAGAATTGCGCATCGACGACGTCGAATTTGCGATCGCGCACCGCGGCGAGGACCCCGCGCGCAATCTGCGCGGGATTGAAGCGCGCACCGTAGCGCGGGATCAGCGTGAAGCGCGGGCGCAGGACGGTGACGCCGTTCCATTGCTCGGCTCGCGGCAGGCCGCGAAGCGCGCGGTAGCGCCGGTGCAGCGACAGCGGAAAGGGCGGCAGGCCGACCGGCGCGACGATGGTGAGTTCAATCCCGGGCTGTGCGGCGAGCGCGCGCAGGCTTTTCTCGACGAACAGGCCGAAGTTCGCCCGCGCGGCGTCGGGGAACAGCGTCGCGATGCTGAGGACGCGGAGGGGCTGATTCATGCCCGACCTCTCCGCCGTTTGTGCCGAGCTTGTCGAAGCACCGTTCTTCCTTGCGCGTTTAGAGAAAAAGGACGGCCCTTCGACAAACTCAGGGCGAACGGAATGCTGTTATAGCGTGCGGAGCAGGCGGACGGCGACGGCCGCCCAAGGCGGATTGCTGACGACCTGCTGGCGCTGACCGGTGCCGAGCGGGAGCAGATGCAGCTTTTCGCCGTCGACGTTGAGCAGGCGCGCGAAGAAGAAACGGCCGGCGGGGCGTGGCACGAGCAGATCGCGATTGAGCACGCTCGCCCAGTCGCCCT
The DNA here is from genome assembly GCF_032227185.1 of Sphingopyxis sp. SE2. NCBI lineage: Bacteria > Pseudomonadati > Pseudomonadota > Alphaproteobacteria > Sphingomonadales > Sphingopyxidaceae > Sphingopyxis > Sphingopyxis sp. SE2. Next base: position 554,633 of record NZ_JAPMXW010000001.1, read on the forward strand.
CGATGCGGCGGCACCAGATTTCGTCGCCCGCGCGATAATCGCCGATCGACGAGGTGACGCGCACCGCGACCATATCCTCGCCCGGGCGCGCGGTGAGCGCCTGCTCGACGCGCGTCGGCGCCTGCGCGCCCTCGGCGCCGAGCAGCGCGGTGATCGTGAGCTGCGTATCCTGCGGCAGCTGGACGAGCTCGGCGGCGTCGACGCCGAGCGCCGCGGCGATGCGGTTCATCCAGCCGAGCGACAGGGTGCGCGTACCCGTTTCGAGGCGGCCGATCGTCTGCGCCGTGGTCGGCGGGACGCAGCGCTGGCCGACCTCCTCGAGCGTCAGGCCCTTGGCGCGGCGGACGGAGCGAATGCTATTGATCATGTGGACGGCCCTCGAATAACCAAATCGGTTTCCTCTTTCCTACAAAATAATCCAGTGTCAAGCCCGGCGTGCAGCAAAGGAGAATCGCATGACCGCACGCCGCCTCGAAACGCGCATCCATCCTGACGACCGGGTCGATCCGGGCAAGGCCGGGCCGCAGGTGATGCGGCATGTAACGGTGAATGTCGCCGAGAGTCCGATCGCTTGGCTCGCGTCACGCGGAATGCTCACCCCGGCGCAGCTCGGGGCGGGCGAGCGGCTTCGCAGCGATTACGAGCGCGCGGGGCTGTCGGCGCGGGTGACGATGCGCTGGGATGCCGCGCCGCCGGGAAAGAGCCGCGGCGGCGCGCCCGCATCCGACGCGTCGCTCGCCCGGATCGATGCGCACCGGCGCTTTCACGCGGCGCTCGACGCGGCAGGGCCGGGGCTCGCCGATATCTGCTGGCGGGTGATCTGCGCGGGCGAGGGGATCGGCTGCGCGGAGAAGGGGCTCGGCTGGCCGGCGCGGTCGGGCAAGCTGGTGCTGGGGCTGGCGCTCGACCGGCTGGCGGGGTTTTACGGGACGGGGTGACGAAATGGCAGGAAACGACCGGAAGCTGACCTTTCTTCGCCCCTCCCGCTTGCGGGAGGAGAAATCAGCTCACTATCGTAACGGTAGCTCCCCATGCTTAAGCCGCCCCGCCGTCGAAGCTGGCGATCGCCGTTTACCCTAACGCTTCGACTTCTTCCGCCAGCGCGAGCCAGCGATCTTCTACCGTCGCCTTTTCTTCACGCAGCGTGTCCAGCTTTGCAGTGAGGGCGTTGAAGCGCGCACTGTCGCGGGTGAACAGGGCGCCGTCGGACAGCTCGGTTTCGATCCCCGCCATCTCCGTCTCGATCTCCTCAATCCGGGCGGGCAGCAGGTCGTAGTCGCGCTGGTCCTTGTAGCTCAGTTTCTTGCGCGCTGTGGGCGGCGGAGGCGGCGCGGTGCCCGATGCCTTGGTTTTGGCGGCATTCGGCTTGGTCCGCTTCGCTTCCCAGTCGGCATAGCCACCCGCGACGATATCGACCTTGCCCGACCCGTCGAGGCCGAGCGTCACGGTGACGGTGCGGTCGAGGAAGTCGCGGTCGTGGCTGACGAGCAGGACGGTGCCGGCATAGTCGGCGATGACTTCCTGGAGCAGGTCGAGCGTTTCGAGGTCGAGGTCGTTGGTCGGCTCGTCGAGGACGAGCAGGTTCGATTCGCGGGCGAATTCGCGCGCAAGGAGCAAGCGCGAGCGTTCGCCGCCCGAGAGCGCGCCCACACTCGCCTCGACGACGCCGGGGTCGAAGAGGAATTCCTTGAGATAGCCCTGGATATGTTTTTTGACGCCGCGCACCTCGACCCAGTCGCCGCCGTCGGCGAGGATGTCGCGGACGGTCTTGTCGGGCGACATCAGGCTGCGCTGCTGGTCGATGATGATGCCGTCGAGCGTCGGGGCGAGGGTGATGATGCCGCTGTCGGGTTCGATCTCGCCGGTCAGCAGTTTGAGCAAGGTCGACTTGCCCGCGCCGTTGGCACCCACGATGCCGATGCGGTCGCCGCGCTGGACGCGGAAGTCGAGGTTTTTGATGATCGTGCGGTCACCGAAGCTTTTCGACACGTCCTCGGCGACGATCACCGATTTCGAGCGCACATCGTCGTTAGCGAGGCCGAGCTTGGCGACGCCGGGGCCGCCGATCATCGCGGCGCGGGTGGCGCGCATTTCCTTGAGCTTCTCGAGCCGGCCCTGATTGCGCTTGCGCCGCGCGGTGACGCCGCGTTCGAGCCAGTGCGCCTCGAGCCGCAGTTTCGAATCGAGCTTTTGCGCGGCGCGCGCTTCCTCGGCGGCGACCGCGTCGCTCCATTCCTCGAAGCCGCCGAAGCCGATTTCCTTGCGGCGGATGCTGCCGCGGTCGAGCCACAGCGTCTGACGCGTCAGGCGGGTGAGAAAGGTACGGTCGTGGCTGATCACGACGAAGGCGCCGGTGTAGCGCGCGAGCCAGCTTTCGAGCCAGTCGATCGCGGCGAGGTCGAGATGGTTGGTCGGCTCGTCGAGCAGCAGCACGTCGGGATTCTGCGCGAGCGCGCGGGCGAGCGCGGCGCGGCGCCGCTCGCCGCCCGAGGCGCTGGCGGCGGTGCGGCTCATGTCGATGCCGAGCTGGTCGGCGATGGCGGCCACCTCATGTTCGGGCGGGCCGTCGTCGCCGGAAATGGCGAAGTCCATCAGTGTTGCAAAGGGACGGAAGTCGGGTTCCTGTTCGAGCATCACGACATGGGTGCCGGGGACGATCGTGCGCTTGCCCTTGTCGGGATCGATGCGCCCCGCGAGCAGTTTGAGCAAAGTCGTCTTGCCGGCGCCGTTGCGGCCGATGAGCGCGAGGCGGTCGCGTTCGCCGACATAGATGTCGAGGTCCTGGAACAGCCAGCCGCTGCCTTGGACGAGGCCGAGGCCTTCATAAGAGAGAATGGGAGCAGCCATGATGAACGGCGCGCTACCGATACGTTCAGCCTGATGCAAGCGCGCAGCGGGCAAAGGCCGGAACGCGTTCGCTCCGTCTGCGTTACGGGGCGGAGATCATAATGAACCGAAAGCCCGGTTCGCAGGAGAATGAAATGACGAAGCAAATGCTCGCAGCTATGGCATCCGGTCTGGCCCTGATGGCGGCGGCGCCCGCTGTCGCGCAGCAAGGAGGTTCGACGGTGACGGCAGCAACGACGCAAGGTCCGATCCTGAGCTTCAGCGTCAGCGAGGAGGTGCGCTCGCGCCCCGACCAGGCGACCGTCGGCGCCGGCGTGACGACGACCGCGCCGACCGCGGTCGAAGCGATGCGCGCCAATGCCGCGGCGATGGACAAGCTGATCGCCGCAGCGAAGGCGCGCGGGATCAAGGCCGAGGACATCCAGACGAGCGGCATCAACCTGTCGCCGCAGTACGACTATAACAACCGCACCGACGGCCAGCCGCCGCGCTTCCTCGGCTATCAGGTCAGCAACACGGTTCGCGCGACCACGGGCAAGATCGACGACATCGGTCCGCTACTCGACGCGCTGGTCGCCGCGGGTGGCACCAATATCGACGGCCCGTGGTTCGGCATGAAGGATGCCGACGCCCAGCTGGTCGGCGCGCGCGGCGCGGCGATCAAGGCGGCCGAGGCGAAAGCGCAGGATTATGCGAAGCTGGCCGGTTTCCGCGGCGTCGAGCTGGTCTCGATCAGCGAAGGCAGCTTTGGCGGCCCGCAGCCGCCGATGCCCTATGCGCGCGGGCTGATGGCGGCGGAGGCGAAAGCGACGCCCGTCGAGCCGGGGCAGGTCGCGAACACGCTGACGCTGAATTTCCAGTATCGGCTGGTGAAGTAATCCTCAATTCGTCATCCCGGCGAAGGCCGGGATCTCATCGGCGCGTCGAGACGCACGAGCGAGACTCCGGCCTTCGCCGGGGTGACGTCTCTTTTATGCAGTCATCCCAGCTCCCCCTCCGCCCACGGCCACGGCCGTTCGCGGAACCATTTGGTGATGATATATTTGCGGCCCTTGCGCACCTTCATCCCGTGGTGGAGCGTGTCGGGGTTCGCTTTGCCGTCGAGCCTTATATTGTTCCAGGCGAGCAGCTTGCCGACCTCGGGCTGGTGCATTTTGCCGGTGGCGAGGAAGCGCGTCGCGCCGCCCGCCGCCGGCTCGTTCAGATAGATCATTAGCGTCCAGCTCCGCTGGCCGGGCACCGCGCAATAGGTTTCCCAATCGGCGCCGTGCGGATCGAAATAGTCGGTGTGCGCCTTGAATTCCTGCCCGACGTCGTAGCGCTGGCCCTGCATCGGCTCGCCATATTCGAGCGGAATGCCGGTCAGGTCGTGAAGGCGGTTGTTGACAGCGATCACCAGCGGGTCGCGGTGGTCGAGGTCGCAGGTCGTGCTGGTGCGGAAGGCTGCGTCGCCATTCGGGTCGGCGATGGTCGACGGGCGCACGTCGCGGTCGATCTGCGCGATCAGCGCGGCGCAGGTGTCGGCTTCGAGGAAACGCGACAGCATGAACTGCTGGAGCTTCGGCGTCGGCGCGCGGCGAATGCCGGGGACCGCGGCAAGCCGGTCGGCGGTGCGGTCGGCGCCCGAGGCCCTCATATCGACATGATCATTGCCAGCCATGGCGCGCTTTTAGTGGCTTGCTCCCAAGCGAACAATGCTTGACGAAGGGGGTGGGCGCGCCTATCGCCGCGCGCTGTCGCAGGCGGTTTCGCCGGGCATGTGGCGATCATAGCTCAGTTGGTTAGAGCGCCGGTTTGTGGTACCGGAGGTCGCGGGTTCGAGCCCCGTTGATCGCCCCATTTTCTCTATCGTTGCGCATATGCGGGATTTGGGGTGACTCTTCATCTCTATTGGATTATTGCGTCTATACGTAATTTTCTAATGCGAGGAGCCGCGCATGTCTGCTGTCTGGGATTTCGCCGATTTCGACGATCATGAACATGTCCACATGTTCCGCGATCGGGCGAGCGGTCTTACGGCGGTCATCGCGGTCCACTCGACGCACCTCGGCCCCGGCGCGGGCGGGGTGCGTTACTGGCATTATCCGCAGCGCGCGGCGGCGATCACCGACGCGCTGCGCCTGTCGCGCGGCATGAGCTACAAAAATGCGATGGCCGGCCTGCCGATGGGCGGCGGCAAGGGCGTGATCCTCGCCGACGAAGGCGCGGCAAAGACCCCCGAGCTGCTCGCGGCGTTCGGCCGCGCGGTCGATTCGCTCGGCGGCGCTTATGTGACCGCCGAGGATGTCGGGATCACCGACGCCGACATGGTCGAGATCGCCAAGCAGACGAAGCATGTCAGCGGCTTGCCGGTGGCGAGCGGGGCCGATGCCGGCGGCGACCCAGGGCCGTTCACCGCGCTTGGCGTCTATCTGGGCATCAAGGCGGCGATTCGCGAAGGGCTGAACACCGACAGCGCCAAGGATGTCCGCATCGCGATCCAGGGCGTCGGCAGCGTCGGCGGCGGCGTTGCGCGGCGGCTGGCGGCCGAAGGTGCGAAGCTGACCCTAGCCGATGTCAATCTGGCGCGTGCGAAGGCGCTCGCCGAAGAACTCGGCGCCGAGCTCGCCGATTCGGCGGCGATCATGGAGGTCGAGGCCGATGTGCTGAGCCCCAACGCGCTCGGCGCGATCCTGACCGAGCAAAGCATCGCCAAGCTGCGCGTGCCGATCGTTGCGGGCGGCGCGAACAACCAGCTCGCGACCGCCGCCGATGGCCAGCGCGTGCACGATCGCGGCATTGTCTATGCCCCCGATTATGTGATCAACGCGGGCGGCATCATCAACGTCGCGCTCGAATATCTGGGGCAGGGCAGCCGCGAGGAAGTCGAGAGCCGCATTCACCAGATCCCGGGCCGGCTGGCCGAAATCTGGGCCGAGAGCAAGGCGAGCGGGACGCCGGCGTCGGTTGTCGCGGACCGGATGGCGCAGAAGTTGATCGGGCGGGGTTAATCCGTTTCGGGATGACGATATTGGTGGGTGGTGCGGACGTTCATTTCCGCTAAGCCAGCTTGGCATGAAACGGCATTTCTATCTGGTCGCGGGCTGGGCGTCGTTGGGGCTTGGCGCGATCGGCGCCTTTCTGCCGCTGCTGCCGACCGTGCCGTTCGTCATCCTCGCGGCCTTCTGTTTCGCACGATCGTCGCCGCGGCTCGAGGCCTGGCTGCTGAACCATCCGCATTTCGGGCATCATATCGTCGCGTGGCGCGAGAAGGGGGCGATCAGCCGCAAGGGCAAGATCGCCGCGACGGCCGCCTTTGCGCTGAGTATCGTGCTCGCCGCGATCTTTTCGCCCTGGCCATGGGTGATGCTGCCGGTGCTCGCCGCGGCGGTGACCGGGAGCTGGATTTGGACGCGGCCGGAGGGGTGAAGTTTCGGCGGTTTGGGGGCGGGGGATGCTGCCCAGATCCTCCCTTTGCGCAGCAATGGGGAGGTGGCAGCCCGCAGGGCTGACGGAGGGGTCGACGCCGTCAGGCGTCGGTGCAAGGCCAGACCCCTCCACCACCGCTTCGCGGAGTGTAGGGTTGGATTGCCCCCGGCAATCCAAGTCCAGTCCGGGGGACTGGACGACCCAACACTCCCCCTCCCCATCGCTTCGCGATGGGGAGGATCGAGCGGCCGTCACCGGCCGTTCCCCGCATTCGCAGCGCCGCGCCGGGCAAATTGCTGGACCCTCTTGTCCGGCTCGCCTAAGGACGACGCGAAACCGATGCACGCCTATGCCAATCCGACCCGTTTTCTGGCGATCGCCAAGCCGCTGACGCCGTGGTTGCTCGGCTCCGGGCTGTTGCTCGTGCTCGGCGGTGCGTTCGCCGGGCTGACGATGGTGCCGGGCGATTACAAGCAGGGCGAAACCGCGCGCATTCTTTATGTCCATGTCCCCTCGGCCTGGCTCGGCATGGGCGGCTGGACGTCGCTGGCGGTGGCGGGATTGGTCCAGCTCGTATGGCGCCATCCCTTGTCGGGCATCGCGGCGCGTGCGATCGCGGTGCCGGGGATGCTGTTCACCGCGCTGTGCCTCGCGACCGGATCGATCTGGGGCCGTCCGACCTGGGGGACCTGGTGGGAGTGGGACGGGCGGATGACCTCGATGCTCGTCCTGCTGTTCCTTTACGCGGGCTTCATTGCGCTGACGAGCGGCGATGACGGCCAGCGGCAGGGCGGTTCGCTGTCGCGCGGCGCGGCGATCTATGCGCTCGTCGGCGCGATCAATATTCCGATCATCAACCGCAGCGTCGTGTGGTGGAACAGCCTGCATCAAGGGCCGAGCATCACACTGACCGGTTCGAGCATCGACGGCGCCTTGTTGTGGCCGCTGGGCTTGACCGTGCTCGGCTTTTCGCTGCTATTCGGGGCGATCGTATTGATGCGGATGCGGCGGATCATCGCCGACAATCGCGTCGCGGCGCGGCTGCGGCGATTGGCCGACGAGGAGGATTGACGCGTGACGGGGGTGATCAGCGGGGGCGGCCAATGGGCGTTCGTCGCCGCGGCCTATGGGCTCACGGCCGTGCTGACCGGGGCGGTGCTGTGGGCGAGCTGGCGTGCGATGAAAAAGGCCGAGAAGCGCAGCGATGCGCTGCGCAGGGATCCTCGATGAAACCGAAGCATCAAAGATTGATTTTGGCCGCCGTGGCACTCGCGGGCATCGGCGGTGCGGGCGTGCTCGCGGCGAGTGCGCTGCGTGACGAGGCGGCCTATTTCCGCACGCCGATCGAAGTGCAGGGCGGCAAGGCCGAAGTCGGCGAGGCGATGCGGCTGGGCGGCATGGTCGCAAAGGGCAGCATCGCGCGGCAGGCCGACGGGCTGACGATCCGCTTCGTCGCGACCGACGGCAAGGCGTCGGTGCCGGTCGAATATAAGGGCATTGTCCCCGACCTGTTCGGCGAGGAGAGCGGCATGGTCGCCGACGGCCGGATGCGCGCCGACGGGGTGTTCGTTGCCGATCGTATCCTCGCGAAGCATGACGAGCGCTATATGCCGCCGCAGATGGGCGAGATGCCGAAGAATATGAAAGCGCCGGCGGGGGTATGATCCGGCTTACCCTATTCCGTCATCCCGGCGAAGGCCGGGGTCTCGCCGGAGCGTATGGGCGCAGACGGCGAGACCCCGGCCTTCGCCGGGGTGACGGCGTGTTGGGTAGAGGTGTAGCCCAATGATCGCCGAACTCGGCCTTGCTCTGCTTTGGATCGCCGCGGCGCTCGCATGCCTTACGCTTATCGCTGGAACCCTGTTCCTGCGCGGCGGACCCAAGGATCTCGCATCACTCGTCCGGCCGGCGAGCGTTGCGCAGGGCGTGCTGACCACGGCCGCCTTCGGCCTGCTGATCGCGCTGTTCGTACGCTCCGACATGTCGGTCGAACTCGTCGCTCGCAACAGCAACAGCCTGAAACCGATGATCTTCAAGATCGCGGGGACGTGGGGCAATCACGAAGGATCGATGCTGCTGTGGCTGATGATCCTGTCGCTGTCCGGCGGGTTGATCGCGATTTTCGAGAAAAGGCTGCGCGAGGATACGCTGGTCGCGACGCTCGCGGCGCAGGCGGCGCTCAGCCTTGGTTTTTTCGCGTTCCTGCTCTTTTCGTCGAACCCGTTCAAACGGCTGCCGGTGGCGCCGCCCGACGGGCAGGGATTGAACCCGCTGTTGCAGGACATCGGTTTGGCCTTCCATCCGCCGACGCTCTACGTCGGCTATGTCGGGTTGTCGGTCGCATTCAGCTTTGCCGTCGGCGCGCTGATCACGCGTGAGATCGGCCCGGCGTTCGCGCGCGCGATGCGGCCGTGGGTGCTCGGCAGCTGGATTTTCCTGACATTGGGGATCACCGCGGGCAGTTACTGGGCCTATTATGAGCTCGGCTGGGGCGGCTGGTGGTTCTGGGACCCGGTGGAGAATGTCTCGCTCGTGCCGTGGCTCGCGGGCGCGGCCTTGCTCCATTCGGTCGCGGTGACCGCGACGCGCAACGCCTTGCGCGCGTGGACGGTGATGCTCGCGGTGATCGGCTTTTCGATGTCGATGGTCGGCACCTTCATCGTGCGGTCGGGGCTCTTGACGAGCGTCCACAGCTTTGCGGTCGATCCCGAGCGCGGCACCTTTCTGCTCGTGCTGATGGCGATCTATATCGGCGGCGCGCTCACCCTGTTCGCGCTGCGCGCGGGAACGGTCGCCGAGGGCAAGAAATTCGCGCTGCTGAGCCGCGAGGGTTCGCTGGTGATCAACAATCTGCTTCTGACGACGATCCTCGCGCTCGTGCTGCTCGGCACGCTCTATCCGATCGTCGCCGAGGCGATGGGCGAGAAGATTTCGGTCGGGCCGCCCTATTACAACCGCGTCGCGGGGCCGCTTGCGCTGATCCTCTGCCTCGTCATGGTCGCGGGGCCGTTGCTCAGTTGGCGCAAGGATGACGGGAAGCGGCTGTGGTCGCGGCTGCCGCTGGCGCTGTTCGCGGGCGCCGCGGTGCTGTTCGGGCTGGTCCTGTTCGGCGGCAAGGTGGGCATCTTGCCGCTGCTCGGGATGACCGTCGCGGGGATCGTCGCGGTCGCGAGCCTTGCGCCGCTGTGGGGACGCAATCTTCGCCGCACGCCGCTGCCGACGTGGGGCATGGTGGTGGCGCATTTCGGCGTCGCGGTGTGCCTCGCCGGCATGGGCGCCGAAAGCGCGTTCATCAAGGAGCGGCTGGTCGCGGCGGCACCCGGCGACGATATCAGGATCGGCGATTTTTCGGTGAAGTTCGTCGGGGTGAAGCCCGTCGCGGGGCCGAATTATACCGCGATCGAGGGGACGCTGGTCGCGACGACATCGTCGGGAAGCCGCTTTACGATGAAGCCCGAGGCACGCACCTTTCCCGGCCTGATGGGCACCGCGCCGACCGAGACCAACGAGGCGGCGCTGCTGACGCGGCCGGGCGGGCAGCTTTATGCCGTGCTCGGCCAGCCGGTGACGAGCGACGACGGGCGCGCCGACCGCTACCAGATCCGCCTGTGGTGGAAGCCGCTGGTGTGGTGGATCTGGCTCGGCGGCGGCCTGATCGCCGTCGGCGCGGCGCTGTCGATGCTCGGCCGCGCGCAGCTTTTGGCAATCTGGCGCGCGCGGCGTGCCCGCAAATTACAGGAACGTTTCGCGCCATGAAGAACCGCTGGGTCCTTTTCGTGCCTTTGGCGATCATGGGGCTGCTGTTCGGCGCCTTCATCTATCGGCTGGTGACGCCCGCCGAGACGCTGATCCAGTCGCAGTGGATCGACAAGCCGATGCCCTTGTTCGACCTGCCGCCCGCGACCGCTGGAGTCGAAGGGCTGAAGAGCAGCCAGCTTGCCGACGGCAAGCCGCGCCTCGTCAATGTCTTTGCAAGCTGGTGCATCCCGTGCCGCGCCGAGGCGCCGCAGCTCGAGGCGCTGAAGGCCGCGGGGGTGCCGATCGACGGCATCGCGATTCGCGACCGCCCCGAGGATGTCGCGATGTTCCTGAGAGAATATGGCAATCCGTTCGACCGCATCGGGTCGGACATGCAGAGCAGCGTCCAGATCGCGCTCGGGTCGTCGGGGGTGCCCGAAACCTTCCTGATCGACGGCAAGGGAATCATCCGCGAGCAGATTCAGGGCGTGATCCTCGCCGATCAGGTGCCCGAAATCGTCGCGAAGCTGGAGGCGATGAAGTGAGCCTGCGGCTGATCCTGCTCTGTCTGCTTGGCGCGCTGACGCTGCCGCTGGCGGCGCAGGACCGGTTGCCGCCGGCGCCCTATGCCTATCAGCAGCTGAACGATCCGGCCAAGGAAGCGCGCGCCAAGGCGTTGATGGAGGAATTGCGCTGCCTCGTCTGTCAGGGGCAGTCGATCGCCGATTCGGACGCGCCGCTCGCGGGGGACATGCGGCACGAGGTGCGGAGCAAGATTGCGGCGGGCGAGAGCCCGGACGAGATCAAGGCCTGGCTCGTCGCACGCTATGGCAATTGGGTGAGTTACGACCCGCCGTTCGACGGCGCGACGGCGCTGCTGTGGCTGGGGCCGCTCCTGTTTCTTGCGATCGGCGGATGGCTGGCGTTCGGGCGGTTCCGGCGCGGCAAGGACGATGCGGAGGACGGCGCATGATCTGGCTTTTGGTCATCCTGGCCGCGATGCTGACGATCGGCGGTATTTTCTGGCTCGGCCGGCTGCCCGCGGCGGCGCGGCCGCTCGCGGCGGCGGCGGTGATGCTGGGGCTCGCGGGCTATGCGCTGCAGGGGAGTCCGGCGTTGCCGGGCAAGCCCGTCGCGGCGCCCGAAGAGCCCGAAGGCTTTGGCGAGGCGATCACCGACCAGCGGCAAGGCATGTCCGAACGTTTCGGACCCGCCGCGCAGTGGCTCGGCATGTCCGACGGTTTCGCGCGCACGGGGAAGACTGAGCTCGCGGCGAAGACGCTTGAAAAGGGGCTCGAGAAATATCCCGACAATGTCGACCTGTGGGTCGGGCTGGGCAACGCGCTCGCGGCGCATGGCGGCGGAATGATGTCGCCGGCGGCGGCGCTCGCGTTCGACGAGGCGGCGAAGCGCGACCCGTCGCATCCGGCGCCGCCCTTTTTTGCGGGACTCGCGCTCGCGCAGGGCGGCGACCTCAAGGGCGCCGAGGCGGTGTGGAGCGGGCTGCTCGCGCGCAGCCCCGTCGATGCGCCGTGGCGAAGAGATCTCGAGATGCGGCTGGCGCAGCTGAGGCAGGCGCTGGGCCCGCAGCTTCCCCCTGAAACCTCTGGCGAAACTCCAGCCGCTGCGCCAGCGGGGGGCGTCCCAAATTGAAACCTGTTCCAAAAGCGCAGGCTCGTCTAAAGGCGCGCCATGACTGCTGAGTCGCAACAGGCGGCCGAAGGCGCGCAAAGCGCCATCGAGGCTGCCGCCGATACCGGCCATCACGGCCATGGACATCATGGCGATGGCAAGCTGAAGCTGGCCGTCGGCGCGATCGGGGTCGTGTTCGGCGACATCGGCACCAGCCCGCTCTACGCCTTTCGCGAAACCTTTGCCGGGCATCACCCGATCGAGGCCGACCGGCTGCACATCTATGGCGTCCTCAGCCTCGTTTTCTGGTCGATGATGCTCGTCGTGACGTTCAAATATGTCATGACGATCATGCGCGCCGACAACAAGGGCGAGGGCGGCAGCCTCGCCTTGCTTGCATTGATCAGCCGTTCGTCGGGCGAAAAACGCTGGACGTGGCCGATCATCCTGCTCGGCGTCTTTGCTACCGCGCTTTTCTATGGCGACAGCATGATCACGCCGGCGATGTCGGTGCTCTCGGCGACCGAGGGCTTGAGCTACGTCAACAAGGGGTTCGAGCCCTATATCGTGCCGATCGCGCTCGCGATCCTGATCGGGCTGTTCGCGATCCAGTCGCGCGGGACGGCGAAGGTCGGAATGCTGTTCGGGCCGATCATGCTCGCCTATTTCACGATGCTCGCGATCCTCGGGCTCATCCATATCGTCGATCATCCGGGGATCATCCTCGAAACGCTGAACCCGATGAACGCGCTGCGTTTCTTCTACGTCGACGGTTTCACCGCCTTCATCGCGCTGGGCGCGGTCGTGCTCGCAGTGACGGGGGCCGAGGCGCTCTATGCCGACATGGGGCATTTCGGGCGCGGGCCGATCGGACTGAGCTGGCTGGCCTTCGTCCTGCCCGCGCTGATGCTCAACTATATGGGGCAGGGCGCGATGGTGCTCGATGCCGAAATGGGGCCGCGCGGCGACCTGATCGCCGATCCCTTTTTCCAGATGATGCCCGACGCGTGGCAGATTCCTGTCGTCATCCTCGCGATCCTCGCGACGATCATCGCGAGCCAGGCGGTGATTTCGGGTGCCTTTTCGCTGACGCAGCAGGCGATCCAATTGGGCTTCATGCCGCGGCTGCGCGTCGAACACACCAGCGCCTCTGCTGCGGGGCAGATCTATATCCCGATGGTCAATTGGGGGCTGATGGTGATGGTAACCCTGCTCGTCCTCGGCTTCGGATCGTCGAGCAACCTCGCCGCCGCCTATGGCATCGCGGTGACCGGCGCGATGTTCATCGACACCTGCCTGATGAGCGTCGTGCTCTTCACCTTGTGGAAGTGGCCGGCGTGGAAGGCGCTGCCGATCCTCGCGATCTTCTTCATCGTCGACATCGCCTATTTCGGCGCGAATCTGGTCAAGGTGCCCGACGGCGGCTGGGTGCCGCTGGCGATCGGCCTGACGATCTTCACCATGCTCACGACCTGGTCGCGGGGGCGCAAGCTGATGCAGCAGGAAATGGCCGAAGGCGCGATGCCGATCCCGGTGTTCGTGAAATCGGCGGCGAACAGCGCGACGCGCGTTCCCGGGACCGCGGTGTTCATGACGTCGAGCAGCGACGGCGTGCCGCACGCGCTGCTCCACAATCTGAAGCATAACAAGGTGCTGCACGAGCGCATCATCCTGTTGACGATCAAGATCGCCGACGTGCCCTATGTGCGCGAGGAGAATAAATGCGCGCTCGACGATCTGGGGCAGGGGTTCCACCGGCTGATCCTGAACTACGGCTTCATGCAGCCGATCGACGTGCCCGACGCGCTCAAACGCGTGACGAGCTGCGGCGGCGAGTTCAAGATGCTCGAAACGAGCTTTTTCCTCTCGCGACAGACGTTGATCGCGGCGAGCAAGCCGGGAATGCCGATCTGGCGCGAAAAGCTGTTCGCCTGGATGCTCCGCAACTCGGAAAGCGCGATGGAATATTTCCGCCTGCCGACGAACCGCGTCGTCGAGTTGGGCAGCCAGGTCGCGATCTGACGCCGCCGGCGGAGCATGGGCCGTCCGATTAACTTTCCGACATGCGTCGATAAGCGTTTGAACATTCGGATCGGTCTTGCGATGCAAGCCGCGAACCCATGAAGGGCGCGCAACAGATGGATGTCGATGACCGCGATGCGTTGATCCTGCCGGTTCCGCCGGAACCCTTCGCACTGATTCTCGGCCCTGCGATGCGCGGCGCATCGGACGACGCGATCGAAACATCGCTTCGGCATATGGGGTTGCAGCCCGTGCGGGTTCGCGATGTCGGCGCCGATCTCGAAGCGCGGATCACGGCACCATGTTTTCGCTTGACGTTCGGGGCGGTGTCGGTGCTCGCCGGCCCGGCGGCGGGCGCGGCGCTCGATCTGGCCGATCCCGATCATCCGTCGACGAGCCTGCTCGCCGCCAGCCTGCCGCGCGGATGGCGCGAGAGCCGGGACTGCTGGATTTTCATTTCTGAAAACGATCGCGGCGCATCGCCGTCGCAGACGACGCGGATGCGCGAATTCTTCAAGATGATGTTGCTGCTGATCGACCTGTTCGATGCCAGCCATCTCTTCTGGTCGCCCGCGCGGCTCTGGTCCGATGCGCCGCAGTTCCGTGCCTCGATCGCCGAAATGCTGGTCAGCGGGATGCCGCCGGTGCTGCATCTCGTCGCATTTCGCCGACGCGATACGGGCGACGGCGGGATCATGGCGACGCGCGGGTTGGCGCTCTTTGCGGACCAGGAACTCGAAGCGCGCATTCCGGACGGCTGGACGGTCGCCGAAATGGTACGGCGCCTGTCGCGGCTCGCGCTCGACATGATGCTCAACGGTCCGGTCCGGACCGCGCGGACGATGCGCGGGCTGGATGCCGGCGAGTGGATCGACCTGTTGCCGCCTATGGATGGCGCGAGCCAAAGATCGACGGTGATCGTCGAATTCGGCCGCGACGGTTGATCGGGCGCGGCTGGCATGGGGCGCCGCCGCCGCTGTCCGGATTTCAGCGTCATCACCTGATCCCGATCGCCCTGCTGCGACGCCCGCAGATGCTGGTGATGTTCGATCACCTCCGCGACGAGGGGTTCGGGCTTCAGAATTTCGCGGGCAACGGGCTGGTGCTGCCGGCTTGCGAGCCGGCGGCGCTGCGATCGGGTCATGCCCTGCATCGGGGGCCGCATTGCGGTTACAGCGATGTCGTTACCGCACGGGTCGAAAGGATCAGGGTGCATTTCGCGCTGCAGGCGGCGGCCGACATCCGCGCTGCGCGTCGCGCCGCCGTTATGCGTCTGAGGTTGCTGCAGGACACGACCCGGCGCGCGCTGACCGACGGGCATGGAGCGGGATTCTGGCTCAACCGGCGCGATCCGATGCGGCTGTTCGTCGACCGCCCCTATCTGGACGAAGCGATCGAGCGGTTGTTCGGGGAATAGGCGGCGGCTTTCGACCGGAAGCTGCCGCTCGATCCTCCCCATCGCGAAGCGCTGGGGAGGGGGAGTGTTGGGTCGTCCAGTCCCCCGGACTGGACTTGGATTGCCGGGGGCAATCCAACCCTACACTCCGCGAAGCGGTGGTGGAGGGGTCTGGCCTTGCACCGACGCCTGACGGCGTCGACCCCTCCGTCAGCCCTGCGGGCTGCCACCTCCCCATTGCTGCGCAAAGGGGAGGATCTGGACGACAGCTCACCACCCCAAAGCCGCCGTTGCCGTCTGGCCGGGCTATGTTGGGCTTAAAGCCGCACCTTCGCTTCGAGTTCGCGGCGGGCGGCGAGATATTGCGCTTCGAGCTCGGCGACATATTCGGCCACCGGGCGCACTGCGGTGACGGGGCCGATTCCCTGGCCCGAGCCCCAGATATCCTTCCACGCTTTTGCCTTGGTATTGCCTCCCGAACCGAAGTTCATCGTCTTCAAATCGCCTTCGGGCAGATTGTCGGGGTCCATGCCCGCCGAGACGATCGACTGGCGGAGATAATTGCCGTGGACGCCGGTGAAGAGGTTCGAATAGACGATATCCGCAGCCCGGCCCTCGACGATGCCGTTTTTGTAGCCGTCCTCGGCATTGGCTTCGACGGTCGCGATGAAGGCGCTGCCGATATAGGCGAGGTCGGCGCCGCACGCCTGCGCGGCAAGGATCGAGCGGCCATGGCCGATCGCGCCCGACAGGGCTACGGGGCCGTCGAACCATTCGCGGATTTCCTGCACGAGGGCGAAAGGGGACTGGCGCCCGGCGTGGCCGCCCGCGCCCGCCGCGACGGGAATCAGGCCGTCGGCGCCCTTTTCGACCGCCTTGCGCGCGAAGCGATCGTCGATCACGTCGTGGAGCGTGATGCCGCCCCAGCTATGGACCGCCTGATTGAGTTCCTCGCGCGCGCCCAAGGAGGTGATCGTGATCGGCACCTTCCATTTGGCGCAGGTCGCGATGTCCTGTTCGAGCCGGTCGTTCGATTTATGGACGATCTGATTGACCGCATAGGGCGCCGAGAGGCGGTCGGGATTGTCGCGGTCCCACGCGGCGAGTTCCTCGGTGATCCGGTGGAGCCATTCGTCGAGCAGCGACTGCGGCCGCGCATTCAATGCGGGGAAACTGCCGACGATGCCCGCCTTGCATTGCGCGATGACGAGATCGGGGCCCGAGACGATGAACAGCGGCGAGCCGATGACGGGCAGGCGCAGGCGGTCGAAAATCGGGGGAAGGGCCATGAATCAGTCTCTCCGGTTGCCAATTGCAACTGACCTTAACGTAAACGGAAGGTTGCGCAAGATGCTACGGTCCTGACCCTAGTCGAAGGCGGGACCCTTGAGCTCGACGATATTGCCTTCGGGGTCGGCGATGTAGATCGACGGGCCCTCGCCTTCGGCGCCGTAACGCGGGCCCGACTGCTCGACGGCGACGCCGTGGCGGTCGAGGTGGGCGCGGATCGCCGCGTCGTCGAAGGGGGTTATCGTGATCGCGAAATGGTCGACGTTGCGGCCTTCGGCACCCGGCGCCGCACCGCCCATCGCGCCCAGCTTGCCGTCGACGGTGACGAGGTCGATCAGCGAGCCGCCCGCGCGCAATTGATAAAGTCCGATTTCGGCTTGGGTGCGTTCGTCGGTGCAGCCGATAACCTCGCGGTAAAAGGCCACCATGCGGCCCACGTCGACGACGCGCAGAACCACATGGTCGATCGCGCGAAGGCTGAAGGGGGGTGTGTCCACGGTGATCGCTCCTCGAATTCTTGCGGACGGACTTCCTAACTTGTGCCTACCCCCGCTGTCCATCGAGTGGAGACGGGGGTTGGTCCGGCATCGGTTGCGGCGGGCCGCGGGGCGCGACATTATCGGGCGATGCAGTTGCTCCAGCCCAGCCTCTTGCCCCCCGCGACCGACATTGCGCGCCACCGCCACTGCGAACCCTATGCGACGGTCGTGCTGGCGGGCGCCTATGAGGAAGCAGGCGATGCCGGACGGATCGCCGCGCAGGCGGGCGAGGTGCTGCTTCACGGGCCTTTTTCGGCGCACCGCGACCGGATTTCGGCGAAGCGGACGATGGTGCTCGACCTGCCGCTGCCGTTCGACGGGCGCGAATGGCCGGCGCGCGCGCGGATCGCCGATCCCGACCGGATTGTCCGGCTGGCCGAACGCGATCCGGTCGCGGCGGTGACCGCGCTGCTCGGCGAAGTCGTGCCGGTGACCGCCGGTGAAGAGGGGGATTTGCCCGACCAATTGTCGGCGGCGCTGCGGACCTCCGCGCCGCCGCGGATCGGCGAATGGGCGGCGGCGCGCGGCCGGTCGCGCGAACATGTCTCGCGCTGTTTCGAGACGCTCTATGGCGTGCCGCCCGCCGCCTATCGCGCCGATTGCCAGGCGAAGCGCGCGTGGCGGATGATCGTGGAGAGCAAGGACAGCCTTGCCGGGGTCGCGATCGAGGCGGGCTATGCCGATCAGGCGCATATGACGCGCGCGGTGACGAAGGTGACCGGGCTGTCGCCGCGGCGATGGCGGATGGCGGTGGGTTGAGGGCGTGGCGGCATTGGGATGGGGAGCGGGCGTGTAAATCCTCCCTGCCGCGCAGCAGTGGGAAGGGGGACCGCCGCGAAGCGGTGGTGGAGGGGTCGCGACGGTGCGCCACAGCCCCTCCGTCAGCCCTTCGGACTGCCACCTCCCCATGGCTTCGCCACAGGGAGGATCGTGCGGCAACCAGCGATCGATAATTGCCACAGGTCACATTTTTTCAAGAAATGTGAGGCGCAACGACGTTAGGCCGGTCGTATGACAAGCCTCTCTCCCGCTTCGCCGCGCCCGTTTGTGGCGCTTTCCGGTTTCCGCTTCCGACTGTGGCCGATTCTGCTCGCCGCGGTGCTGATGCAGGCCATACTCGAGCTTGGCCGCGTCACCGCCCGCGAAATCTATTTTGCCGGCGCGCCGCTCTGGGACGGCTATATCTCGGTTTTCCTGCTCCTGGCGATCGCATTCCAGGCGCTGCTCGGGCTGGCCGCGATCCTTGTCATGCGCCGGTTGCTGCCTGCGGCCGACCCGCATCTGCGCTGGCCGCCGGGCGCGAGCTATGTCGGGATCGCCGCGTTGATCGGCATCGGGATGGGGCTGGTGATGCTCGTCGCCGATTACTGGCCTGCGCTCGCCGCGCAGACGCCGCCGAACATGGACTATTCGAAGGCGCCGCTCGATTCGGCGGGATATCTGCTCGGAATGATCACGACGGGGCTGGCGGAAGAGACGATCTTTCGCGGGCTGCTCGTCGGAATGCTGGTCGTACTCGTGCCCGGACGGCTGCGGATCGGGTCGTTCGACCTGCCCGTCGCCGCCTATCTCGTCGCGCTGATGTTCGGGCTGGCGCACTGGAAATCCTTTACCGTCGATCCCTTCTATCAGGCGATGGCGCAGCAGATTTACGCCTTGGCCTGGGGGCTGATCTATGTCTGGCTGATGGAGCGGTCGCGGAGCCTGCTGGCGCCGATCGTCGCGCATGGGCTGGGAAATTTCACCGAGGTCGCGATCGTGATCGCGCTCAACGCGCTGTGGGCCTGACGCACCAAGGGCGGCCGCCTGGCCGCCCTTGATCCTTTCGGGGCCGATCAGACTGCGATCGGGCGCCGGCTGGCCCTGACCGCGACATATCCGAAGAGGATCGCGGCGACGAGGAGCGCGCCCTGCGCGGCGGCAAACGGAGCTTCGGTGCCGCTCGGGGCGAGCGCGTTGAGCGCGGGGACCTTGAGGAAGGACTGCACGACGAGCACGAAGAGGTTGAGGTAGAGCGCGGCGGTGGCGCTGACCGCATAGACGGTGGCGGCGCGACCGGCGAGCTTGCGGCCGTAAAAGGCAGCGAAGGCGAAGACGAGGATCAGCGTCGAGAGGATTCCCGTACCGAGCGCCGGCGTGAAGGCAAGGATGGGGAAGAGGAAACCGGTGAGGCTGGTGAGCAAGGTCGCCCAGAGGAAGATGTGGGTGGCGCGGCGGAGGAGGCGCCCGCGCGCGAAGGCGGGAAGGGCGATAAGGCCCGCACCGATGCCGATCAGGCTGATCGCGACATGGAGTGCGGTGAACTGCGGGATGGTGAGGCCGAGGATCATGGTGGTTACTCCTTGTTTGGAGCGGACGGCGAGCGGGTCGCCGCCCGTCCGTTCGGTCAGCCGTTGATGAAGTCGAGGAGATCGGCGTTGAAGCGGTCCTGATGGGTGACGGTCAGGCCGTGGTCGGCACCTTCATAGACCTTGAGCACCGCATGTTTGACGATCTTGACCGTCGAAAGCGCCGCGGCGCCGATCGGCACGATCTGGTCGTCGTCCCCGTGGAGGACGAGCGTGGGCTTATCGAACTTCTTGAGGTCCTCGTTGAAGTCGCTTTCCGAAAAGGCGCGGATGCTGTCGAGCAGGCCCTTGAGGCCGCCGTTCATGCCCTGACGCACAAATTCGTCGCGCACCGCCTCGCTGACCGCCGCGCCGTCGCGGTTATAGCCGTAGAAGGGCAGGGTCAGGTCCTTGAAGAACTGCGGGCGGTTGTCGAACGTGCCCTTGCGGATGCCGTCGAAGACGTCGATCGGCAGGCCGCCGGGATTGGCTTCGGTCTTGAGCATCAGCGGCGGGACCGCGCCGATCAGCGCTACCTTGGCGACGCGGGCGGTGCCGTGGCGGCCGATATAGCGAGTGACTTCGCCGCCGCCGGTCGAGTGGCCGACGAGGATGACGTCTTTGAGGTCCAGCTGTTCGATCAACTCGCCGAGGTCATCGGCGTACTGGTCCATATTGTTGTTTTCCCAGACCTGATCCGAGCGGCCATGGCTGCGGCGGTCGTGCGCGATGGTGCGGAAGCCCTGATTGGCGAAAAATACCATCTGGGCGTCCCAGGCGTCGGCCGACAGCGGCCAGCCGTGCGAAAAGACGATCGGCTGGCCGTCTTTCGGACCCCAGTCCTTGAAGAAGATATTGGTGCCGTCCTTGGTCGTGATCGTGGTCATGTCCTGATTCCTTTCGTTTCGAAGGGGCGGGGTGTCCGCCCCGATGAGAGGGAGATAGGCTGCTGCGTCCTTGCGCGGGATTGGCGGACGCGACATTATGCGGGCCGATTCCGACAAAGGAGCCACCATGCCCAGATTGAAGGTGCCCGATGCGCCGCCGGCGCTCGTCGAAGTAGGGATGATGCTCTATCCCGACTGCCAGATCGGCATGGTCCACGGGATTACCGACCTGTTCGACGTTGCCGGGCGGTTCGCGATCGATCATGGGCGCCGCCCGATCCGGGCGAGCCACTGGCGCTTGCAGGAGCGCGGGGGTTTCGCGCGCTGTTTCGACAGCCATCCGGACGAGCCGGCGAGCAATTCGCCCGCGGTACTGATCGCGCCCGGGAGCCTCCACAAGCTGCTCGAGCCCGACGAGGTCGCGCCCTACGCACGCTGGCTGGTAGACCGGCACGCGCAGGGCACCGTGCTCGCATCGAATTGCGGCGGCGCCTTTGCGCTCGCCGCGACGGGATTGCTCGCGGGGCGGCCGGCGACGACGCACTGGTTCTTTGCCGAGGAGTTCCGGATGCGCTTTCCCGAAGTGCGGCTGGAGGCCGACCGGATGGTGGTCGACGACGGCGATATCGTCACCGCGGGCGGGCTGATGGCATGGACCGATCTCGGACTTCGCATCGTCGAGCGATTGCTCGGCCCAACGGTGATGATGGAAACCGCGCGTTTCTTCCTGATCGACCCGGCGGGGCGCGAACAGAAAAATTATGCGAGCTTCGCACCGCGGCTGACGCATGGGGACGAGGCGGTCCTGAAGGTGCAGCATTGGCTGCAGGCGAAGGAGGGAAGGGTAAGCGGCGTGGGCGACATGGCGCGCGAGGCGGGGTTGGAGGAGCGCACCTTCCAGCGCCGCTTCAAGGCTGCGACGGGCATGACGCCGGTCGAATATGTCCAGCATATCCGCGTCGGAAAGGCACGCGAACTGCTTGAGTTCACGCGGCGGACGGTCGACCAGATCGCGTGGAGCGTCGGATATGAGGATGCGGCGGCGTTCCGCAAATTGTTTCACCGCCTGACCGGCTTGTCGCCCGGCGAATATCGCCAGCGTTTCTCGACGCCGCAGTCGCTGGCGGAGGTCGCCTGAAAATTTTTTCTCGCCCCGTGTCGATTTGACGGCGGCTCGTTCGTCGTCTGGATACGAGCCGCTGTTGGCCCGATCAAAAGGAGATGGAAAATGCGTGTGATGGTTTTCGTGAAAGCGACCGAAGACAGCGAAAAGGGCCTGCCGCCGACCGAGGAAATGACCGAAATGTTCGAGGCGATGGGCAAGTTCAACGAGGAACTGGTCAATGCCGGCGTGATGGTCGACGGCGACGGGCTGAAGCCCTCGTCGGCCGGCAAGCGCATCGCGTTCGACGGTCCGGGCCGCACCGTGATCGACGGCCCATTCGCCGAGACGCGCGAGCTGGTCGCCGGCTATTGGGTTTGGGAGGTCAAGGATATGGACGAAGCGGTCGCGTGGGCGAAACGCTGCCCCAACCCGATGCCGGGACCGAGCGAACTCGAAATCCGCCCCTTTTATGAAATGGAGGATTTCGGCGACGCGCTGACCCCCGAACTGGCCGAGCGCGAGCAACAGCTGCGCGACAGGCTCAGCGGCCAATAATCAATGCCGGCCGCCATGCTTGCCTCCCCGGCTCCCTTGCCCGAGAAGGCAGGCATGGCGAAGGACGAGGCCCATCGGGCGATCGAGGCGATATTCCGGATCGAGCGGGCGCGGCTGGTCGCCTCGCTGGCTCGGATGGCGCGCGATGTCGACCGCGCGGAAGAGCTGGCGCAGGAAGCGCTGCTGATCGCGCTCACCGAATGGCCGAAGAGCGGTGTGCCCGACCGGCCGGGCGCCTGGCTGACCGCCGCGGCGAAGCGGCGCCTGATCGACGGCGTCCGGCACGACGCGATGCGCTCGCGAAAACAGGCCGAAATCGGCCGCGAACTCGACGAGGAACAGGATATGCGCGTGGAAGCCGCCGAAGCGGCGCTCGACGATCCGCTGGGCGATGAGTTGCTCGGGCTGATCTTCGCCGCCTGCCACCCCGTGATTTCGCCCGAGGCTCGCGCCGCGCTGACGCTGCGGCTCGTGGGCGGGCTGACCGTCGAGGAAATCGCGCGCGCCTTCCTGTCGAACGAGGCAACGATCGCAGCGCGGATCACGCGGGCGAAGAAAGCGATCGCCAAGGCAGGTGTCGCGTTCGAAGTGCCCCGCGGCGCCGAACTGGCGGCGCGGCTCGGCTCGGTGCTCGAGGTCGTCTATCTGATCTTCAACGAAGGCTATGCCGCGACCGCGGGGCCCTCGCTCGTCCGCCCGCCGCTCTGCGCCGAAGCGCAGCGGCTGGCGCGTATCCTCGCCGGGTTGATGCCCGAACAGCCCGAGGTGCTGGGATTGCTCGCGCTGGTCGAGATCCAGGCATCGCGGCTGACGGCGCGCGCCGGGCCCGACGGGCGTTTCGTGCCGCTGACCGAGCAGAACCGCGCGCGCTGGGACCAGCTGCTGATCCGGCGCGGGTTGAATGCGCTGAACCGCGCCGAGGCGTTGGGCGGTGCCGACGGTCCCTATGCGTTGCAGGCGGCGCTTGCTGCGTGCCATGCCCGCGCACGGTCGGCGGAGGCGACCGACTGGCGGCGTATCGCCGCGCTCTATGACCGGCTGGGGCAGGTGATGCCGTCGCCCGTGGTCGAACTCAACCGCGCGGTCGCGCACAGCATGGCGTTCGGCCCCGAGGCGGGATTACGGCTGGTCGACGATATCGCCGACGCGGCGATGCTGCGAAACTATGCGCCGCTTCCCGCCGCACGGGGCGATTTCCTGCTTCGTGCCGGTCGCCGCGACGAGGCGCGGGCCGCATTCGAAGCGGCGGCCGCGCTGACGGGAAATGAGCGCGAGCGCGATTTCCTGCTGGAACGCGCGGCGGCGTGTAGCGAATGACGGAGATGCGCATCGAGACGATCGGCACCGAGGGGCAGCCGCTCGTCGTGCTCGACGATTTCGCGCCCGATCCCGACGCCCTGCGCGATTTCGCGGCGGCTGCGGACTTTGCCCTGGCGCTCAACCATTATCCGGGAGTGCGCGCGGCGCTGCCCGAGGCCTATCTGTCGACGCAGCTCCCGCTTATCGCCGAGGCCGCGGCGGCCGCCTTCGAACGGCGGGGCGCGCTACGCGTCGTCGATGCGAGCTTTTCGATCGTGTCGACCCCGCCCGGCGAACTGACGATCCCGCAGCGCCTGCCGCATGTCGACGCCTTCACCAAGGATCGCATCGCGCTCGTCCATTATCTCTCGCCCGAAGGCGGCGACGGGACCGCCTTCTTTCGTCATCGTGCGACGGGATTCGAGACGGTGAATGCCGCGCGGCGCGATATCTTCTTCCGCCACCTCGATACCGAGATGCGCCACGGCGGGGTCCCGCCGCCCGGATATATGCTGGGCGATACGCCGTTGTTCGAACGCATCCGGGCTAAGCCGGCGCGTTACAATCGCGCGCTGCTCTATCGCAGCTGGAACCTGCACAGCGGCGCGATTTCGGCCGCCAACCCGCTGCCGGCCGATCCGATTAGGGGGCGGTTGACGGTGACCGCTTTCCTGTCGATCGATTGACGACGCCCGCCGCAGATTTCCAACGGTCTTTCGCCGAGAATCGGCCGCTGTTCCGTAACGGGACAACGGTCCACCGCACTTCGGTGTAGGGCGGATGACGAACCGCCTATGGGCGCCGGCGCTCTCCTCTTCGAATATGGAATCAAACTCGTGGCCTTTCCAACCCGCACTCTGGTTTCCGCCGCGCTTGCCGCGACCGCGCTGACAGTCCCGGCGCTTGCGCAGAGCAAGTCGATCACCGGCATCGACGCGCTGCGCGAATGGAATCTCGTCGTGCTCGGCAATCTCGAATCCTCCTCCGCGGCCGATCGGTCAATCTCAACGACAATTTCCTCGGCGGCACCAACAATCTTGGCGAACGGGTGATCTGGAACTTTCCCGATGCCGAGGAACTCAAGCTGACCACCGCCTGGGGCGGGTCGGTGCTTGCGCCGCTCGCCCATGCCGAGACGCGCAATTACATCCAGGGATCGGGGGTTTTCGGCAACCTCAAGCAGAATGGCGAGATGCACGTCGGGATCTTCAAGGGGGGCTATGTGACCCCGCCTTCGGGCGGCACGTCGACCGGCGGCGACAGCTCGACCGGGGGCGGGGCGCCCAGCGGCGGGGGATCTACCGGCGGCGCGGTGCCGGTGCCCGAGCCGGGGATGGTCGGCCTGTTCGGGCTGGGGGTCGCGGGGCTGATCCTGTGGCGCCGCCGCCGCGCCAGCCGGGATGACGGATAACCGTCAAGTCGTTTGTCGATTCGAACGCGCCGCTCGTCGAAGGGAAAGACGGGCGAGCGCGCGCTATATGGCAATGAAATAAAATATCTTTTTCGGGACTCGTCGCGGCTTGCGCGATGATCCGGTCACGCTTGTGCGCCCAAAAGGAGATGCGTCGCCGACCCAATTTCGCCCCGGCGGCGGTCATGGCCGAACAGGCCGATGCGACCGCCCCCTTCGTTTCCCCCACCGAAGGCTCTCCCCATGAAATTCCCCCACGCCATCAGCGGCCAAAAGGACAGCGATTGCGACTGTCTGCCGCGCCCCGAAACCGCCGCCAAAGCGCGTATCCTGACGCCTTTCCTCCTGCGTTATCGCGATGCCTGGTTCGGTATGGAGAAGCGCGTGGCGTTCGAGGCCGAGGATGTCGCCGCGGCGCTGGCGATGATGGAGCGCGAGCCGATCGGCGAATGGGCCGAATTGTCGAGCGGGGACGAGGTGATTTGCCGCCGTGGGTACGAACCGGGCGGGGCGGCCGATTATTGGGTCGTCGACTGACCCGCCCGCATGCGGCTTGCCATCAGCGGCAGCGAAGCTCGCCGCGATCGATCGCGCGCCCCAGCAGCGCGCCGCCGGCGGCACCGATAATCGTGCCCACCGTTCGGTCGCGACCGCCGTCGAGTTCGCGCCCGACGAGCGCGCCGACGGCGCCGCCGATGATCAGCCCGGTCGTCCCGTTGTCGCGGCGGCAGTGGTAGCGGCCATCGTCGCCGCGCCAGATCCGCGAGCCGCGATCGAGCCGGCGCGGCTCATAATAGCGGCCATAATTGTCGTAGATGGCGGCCTGTTTGGCGCGTTTTCCGTGCGCGGGGGCCCAAGGCGGCGGGTCGGCGAGCGCCGGCGCGGCGGGAAGGGCGACGGCCGCCATCATGGCGGCGATAAGGGTCTTGCGCATCTTTGATCCTTTCCTTGGCATGGCCGATCGTGCCACGATCGACCATAACCCGGGCTGAACGGCGAAAACGTCGCATCGGCCTTTCGGTTCCCCGTAGCGATCAATCGAGCGCCTTTCCCATGCGGACCAGCGGCACGGCGACGCCGCCCGGGCCGGGAGCTGCGACCTGTTCGATGGGGGTGTAGCCGCAGGCGCGGTAGAGCGGCTCGCCCGACAGCGTCGCCATCATTTCGGCGCGGCGGAAGCCCGCGGCGCGCGCCGCATCCTCGCACAGCGACATGACAAGGCGGCCGACGCCGCGGCGGGCGAAATCGGGGTGGGTGTACATGGCGCGGATGCGCGCCGCGTCGGTGGCGGGGTCGAGCGGGGCGGGGTTGCGGAGATCCTTGCTGTGATCGCCGCCATAGAGCGTCGCGCGGTGCGACCAGCCGCCGCAGCCGGCGATCCGGCCTTCTTCCTCGACGATGAAATAGGTGCCGTCGGCGATGAGCTGGGTATCGAGGCCCATCACCGCGTGGCTCGCGGCGATCTGTTCGGGGCCGAGAAAGCCTTTCTGCAGCTCGGCGATGGCGAGCGCCATCACGGCGCGCAGCGCTTCGAGGTCGGCGGGGGTGGCGATACGGTGAGTGAAGGGGCGGGGCGTGAACATGACCAAGCCATGACGCGCCGCCGCGCCTCGCGTCAACCGCCGTGTGCCGCCGCCATCGCGGCGTTCTTTTCGGCGCGCAGCTTTTCGGTGTGGAGCAGCTTGTCGGCCATCGCCTGCCACGCCGCCGCGGCGCGCAAATTGCGGTCGCGGACCTGCGTCAGCGCCGAGGCCTCGGCCTCCGCGGTGCATTTTTCGGCCTGTGCGACATAGAATTCGATCGTGGCCGACATGGCTGCTCCTTTAAAGGTTCGGGTCGATCAATCGACCATATCGGCGATCAGGCGCCTAAGCTCGCGGCGCGACAGCGTCGGGCGGCGGCGGCGCGGCGGGGTCGCCGTCATCGCCTTGCCGGCCAGCGACAGCGCGGGCAGAGCGGGGAAAATTGCATTGTTGTTATTGAATAGTGTCATCATCTTTATCTTTGATTTCGAGTGTTTTGCTTGTTGGAAGCCGGCGCGGTTCGCCGGTCTTCTTCGTTCAGAGCCCGCGCCTCTTGCGCTGGCTCGGGGCGACCGGCCCGCCGCCGCGTTCGCGGTAGACGAGGCGGCCCTTGGTCAGGTCATAGGGCGTCATTTCGACGCGCACGGCATCGCCGACGACCGACCGGATGCGGAAACGCCGCATCCGGCCTGCCGTATAGACGATCACCCGATGACCATTTTCGAGGACGACGCCGAAGCGCCCATCGGGCAGGATCTCGTCGATCTGCCCCTCGAAGGTCATCAGCTCCTCTTTGGCCAATAATCAGGCCGACTGGAGGTTGATCGCCGAGACCTTGCCGTTGCGGCCGGTTTCGAGTTCGTAGGAGACGCGCTGCTCCTTGTTGAGCGTGTCCATGCCCGCGGCCTGGACCGCGGTGATGTGGACGAAGCTGTCGCCCGAGCCGTCTTCATTTTCGATGAAGCCATAGCCCTTGTCGGCGTTGAAGAATTTTACGGTGCCGATCGGCATGAGGTGTTTCCTTTCACGAGAAACGGGAATCCACCGGCAAAAGCACCGGCGGAGCTGGTAGCATGTGAAGGGAAGATAGTACCCCGAAGGGCCGTAAATTTCCGTCGCAGGCGACGATAGCTTCGCGAATATGGCGGTTTTCCTGAAAAAGTCAAGGTTGGCGGATTTGGAGGCCCTCTCCTCACTCTGCGGAAAGACGGAATTTGCGCGCAGAGGCGCAGAGGCCTTTCGGGTTCACGCGGAGACGCGGAGACGCGGAGAGATGGCGCTTGCCGCGAAGCGGCTCCCTTCCCGCACGTCGCGTCAAGCCTGACCGCGGCAGCGATGAAGGGCCATTCGGCCCAGCACGATCTCCTCCGCGTCTCCGCGTCTCCGCGTGAACCCGATCCTTTGCCCCTCCGTCAGCCGCCTTGCGGCTGCCACCTCCCCATCGCTTCGCGACAGGGAGGAGCTAGACGCTCCCGCTTTTCCGCGCCTTTGCGCCGCACTCCTGCGCCGGATCGTTGGCGGGCCGGGGGATGCCGAAGAAGGCGCGGCGGGCGGCTTCGCCGGCGATGCGCAGCGGTTCGACGAAGGCGGCGTGCGCCTCCTCGATCAGCGCCTCCTCGTCGACGTCGAGCGTGCGTTCGTAATCGGGATCGCCGAAGACGCCCTCCTCGATGCCGGTAAAGTCGTCGGGCGGGGGGAAGTTGGTGCGCCATTCGCCCTGCTCCTCGTCGTGCCAGACGGTCATCGCGGCCGCCTCTTCCTCGGGGGTCGGTTCGGTTTCGGGTTCTTCGTCGCAATCGGCGGAAATCCGCGCAACTTCATTCGCGATTGCGGTGCCGCGCCAGAGCGAGGCGAGGGGGTTGGCGCGGTTGTCGCTGCCGGCGAGCCAGAGCGCGAGCGCGGCGGCCATGCCTTCGGTCGCGCGTGCGGGCGCGGTTTCGGCGGTGCCTTCGGGCGCCTCTTCGGATGCGGCGTCGGTGGCGGCGGTGCGCGCGGCTTCGGCCCTGCCGCTTGCGGCTTCGGCGGCGCCGAAGAGCGACAGGAAGCCCGGCCAGTCGCCGGCGATGGTCTGCGCGAGCATCTCCTCGCCCGCTTTAGCGCGCGTTTCGACCATGCGGTCGAGCCGCGCGAGCATCGCGAGGCCAAGGCGGCTGTCGATGCGGCGGCGTTTATAGAGGCTGCGGTCCTCCTCGCGCATCACGGTGGTGACCTCGTCATGCCCCCAGATCGCGCGCGGGCGGCTCGTCGACGAGCCGCCCGCGCGCGATCAGCAGCGCCGCGGCACAGCCGAGCCGGAACGCCGCGCCCTCGGGCCGCTGTTTGAGCTGATAGACGGCGGACGGCGACATGCCGACCTTGGCCGCGGAAATCTTCACCGACCCGTTGGTGGCGAAAGCCTCCAGAAACTCGCGCTGGAGCCGCGGCGTCCAGTGATAGCTGCCGGGAGCGGGGATATGCGCGGGATCGTGCGGGGAGTCGTCCATCGATTCGTCCTTTCGGTTGGGTGAAACCGACAGAATGAACCATATGGGTGAAATGTAGGAAAGGCTATATTTCGGAGAGCCTAATGTGCATGTAGGCGACAATGGTCAGCCGTTCAGCAAACGACGTAGTTCAGCTAGGTCTTCTGCTGGAAGGTCCTCCAGCATAATCTTGCCGGCCGAGATGCCCTTTTCTGGCGGATCAACCGTTTCGATCACGGCCCGGCTCTGCAGCGAATCAAGATTTGCAATCGAATCCTCCAAGGATTTTAGGATTGCACCTCGCGAATTCTCCTTGATCGGTCGCCTTCGGCGACCGCCCTTCCTGATTGACGAGATCGATTGGATGACTGAGTGCGTTAGTCCGAATAGTTCGGGATTGTCCCAGTGGATGGCGTTGAGGATGGCGAGCAGATTTTGCTCATTTGAAGCTATTGGATAGCCACCATCAACAACATCCTTGCCTGCAATGGGGGCAAACGTGACGACCCGAGGGGATGCTAACAGAGTTCTGCCCGCCATCAGCGGAGCGTGCAATCGGAGTCGGGTTTCAAGCTTATTCGCGTAGTCGTCCTGCTTGGCCTCGAAGCCCTCTGCTTCCGCTCCTTCGAGAAGCTGAAACATGACAACACCCTTTTGAGGACTCACCCAAAGGTCATCAACGGAGCTTACATCGTCAGCGCCCGCCAAAACAGGATATCCAACGTACAATAGACCATCGCCGGGGAAATTCTGCTCAATCAATGTCGCGAGACGCTGGCTCGTAACCGGCTTCTCGTTAGTTCCCCATACTACGTCGGTCATGAACGCTACCAAGCTCCCAGTCGGTTGAATTGGACGTTAGCAAGGCCGGCGGCTGGTGGCTATATGTCGCCTTGCAACTTAGTCCGGGGCGGCCCCATTCGCCGCGCTGAGGATCGCCCGCACGCTCGCCGTCGCCACGTCCGTATCCAGCCCGCATCCAAACAGGCTCTTCCCGTCCGCCGTGCGGCATTCTACATAGGCCGCGGCCTGCACGTTGCTGCCCTGGCCGATCGCGTGCTCGCTATAGTCGACAATGTCCATCAGCGGACCTCCTGACTCGGCGAGCGCTGCGATGACGCTCGACATCAGCCCATTGCCACGGCCGCTGACGCTGCGCGGTGTGCCGTCGATCAGGAGTTTGCCTGCGAAGATGCGGTCGGGGTTGGGGCGGTTCTGTCCCGATGGACCCCACCCCAACCCCTCCCCTGAAGGGGAGGGGCTTGAGGACGGCGCATGCGTCTCCGACCAGTCGACGAGCTGGAAGCGCTTGGCTTCGGTCGCCAGATACTGGCCCTCGAACGCGTGCCAGATATCCTCGGCGCCAAGTTCGCGGCTCGTCTGGTCGGCGAGTGCCTGCACGACATGGCTGAAGCTCGCCTGCATCTTCTTGGGCAGTTTCAGGCCCTTGTCCTGTTCGAGCACCCAGGCGACGCCGCCCTTGCCCGACTGGCTGTTGACGCGGATCACCGCTTCGTAGCTGCGGCCGAGGTCGGCGGGGTCGATGGGGAGGTAGGGGACTTCCCAGCGCTGATCATTCTGGCGCTCGCGCGCGGCGAAGCCTTTCTTGATCGCGTCCTGATGGCTGCCCGAGAAGGCGGTGTAGACGAGCTCGCCGCCATAGGGGTGGCGCGGGTGGACGGGCAGGTTGTTGCAATATTCGACCGTCTGGATGACCTCGTCGATGTTCGAGAAGTCGAGCTGCGGGTCGACGCCCTGCGTGTACATGTTGAGCGCGATGGTGACGAGGCAGGTGTTGCCGGTGCGCTCGCCATTGCCGAACAGGCAGCCCTCGACGCGGTCGGCGCCCGCGAGCAGGCCGAGCTCGGCCGCCGCGACGCCGGTGCCGCGGTCGTTGTGGGTGTGCAAGGATATGATCGCACGGTCGCGATTGGGGAGGTTCTTGCAGAAATATTCGATCTGGTCGGCGTAGATGTTCGCCGTCGAAGCCTCGACCGTCGCGGGGAGGTTGAGGATGATCGGCTTGTCCGCCGTCGGTTGCAGGATGTCCATCACCGCCTCGCAGCAGGCGATGCTGAAATCGAGTTCGGCGGTCGAGAAGGTTTCGGGGCTGTATTCGAAGCGCCAGTCGGTGCCGGGCAAGCGCGCGGCATTGTCGCGGAGCTGCTTTGCGCCCTCGATCGCGATGCCCTTGATCTCGTCCATCTCCATGCCGAAGACGATCTTGCGCCACGCGGGGCTGACCGCGTTATAGACGTGGACGATCGCGGTTTTGGCGCCTTCGAGGCTGTCGAAGCTGGTGCGGATGAGGTCGGCGCGGCTTTGGGTGAGCACCTGCGGGGTGACGTCGTCGGGGATGCGGCCCTGCTGGACGAGGCCCGAGATGAAGTCATATTCGGTCGCGCCGGCGCTGGGGAAGCCGACTTCGATCTCTTTCAGGCCGATGCGGACGAGCAGGTCGAAAAAGCGTGCCTTTTTCTCCGCATCCATCGGGTCGATCAGCGCCTGATTGCCGTCGCGCATGTCGGTGGAAAGCCAGATCGGCGCCTTGGTGGTGACGCGGCCGGGCCATTCGCGGTTCGTGAGCGGAACCTGCGGGAAGGCGCTGTACTTGACCGAGGGGTCGCGGAGCATGGTCATGGGGTTCAAACTTCTTCTGGTGGTTGCGAGTGCTTGTCGATCGGACCCTTGAGCGGGTGGCCGCGACTAGCGCGCAGCCAGTGTCACGCCCAAGGGCGTGTAAGTCGCAGAAGAAGAAGGGCGTTGCCGCGCATGGCCGCCCTAGTGATGCAAAATGTCGCCGGATGCAAGGGGGGAATGCGAAAATTGCGTGGTCTTCCCCCATCCGTCATCCCGGCGAAGGCCGGGATCTCACCGGTGCGTTCTTGCGACAGGTCGAGATCCCGGCCTTCGCCGGGATGACGAGGTTGGTTTGGGGTGCGTGCCTCAGTCAGCCCGTCACCCATTCGACCTTGGGATCGTTGAAATCGACGACGTCGGCGAGTTCGTGGACGTTCGGATAGCCATAGCCGACGAGGTTGATGAAGGTCTGGATATTGAGCGCGAGCGGCGCCGATTTGAGCGGCACGGGGCTTTTGTGGTTCGAGAAATTATTGTTGCAATAGATGAGGATGGGGCGGTTCGGGTCGGCGCCGATCACCGCGGCGAGGCTCTCGGCGGTGAAATCGGTGAGGGGGAGGTTGACCGCGCCCTTGATGTGGCCGCGCTGGAAGGCGTCCTTCGAACGCGCGTCGAGGAGCAGGGTGCCGGGCTTCGCGGCCGCGGCCTTGAAGGCGTCGAAGGCGATGAGGCGCTGCGCGCGTTCGGGGGCGACGCTGGCGGTGAGCGTCTGAAAACCCGGATAGTCGATCTGCGGATTGGCTTGGGCCAGCGCGGGCGTGGACGTAAGGGCGAGAGCGAGTAGCAGGCTGCGCATGAGGATCCTCCCTTGAATGCAAGGGAAGCTAGGCCGCTTTGGCTGGCTCTGCGATGAACCGAAAAATGTCGCCGGGCCGCGAAGAAACTCGCGGCCCGGCGTAGTGCAGGGGATGGTTGCGGAGCGGGCCTCAGGCGGCTTCGCTCTCGTCGTCCTCGTCCCACGGTTCGTAGACCTCGTCCTCGATCAGATTGTCGACCGCGTGGACGCGCACGCCGATAACCCAATCCTCGAGCGGGCCTTCCCATCCGGCCTCGACCTCGCTCAGTACCTCGGCGGCCTCAGCAGGGCGGTCGCCGACGAGGTCGAAATCCTGCACGCCGTCGTCGGGCGGAGTGATGTAGACATGGGGGTCGAGCCGGACATTGGTCCAGCCCGCGGTGGGGGCGAGGCCTTCGGCTTCGACCACCAGCAGCGGATTTTCCTCGTCGCCGTCGATCCCGGCGTTCACTTCGACGATTTCGCGTACCAGTTCGCTCATCACATGGGCTCCTTGTGCGAAAAGGGGCGGGACCATGCCGGTCCCGCCCCCTGATACGCGGCGCGTGTGACAGATTGGATGCGCGCTTACTGCTTTTCGAACGCGGCGTGGATTTCGAGTTCGACTTCGTCGCTGACCATCGGAATGCCCATCGAGACGCCGAAATCGCTGCGCTTGATCGTGGTTTCGGCTTCGAAGCCCACGGTTTCCTTCTTGGTCATGCCCATGCCCGCGCCGTGGAAATCGACGTCGAGGGTGACGGGCCTGGTCACGCCGTTGAGGGTGAGGTTGCCGGTGACCTTGGCTTCGTCGCCGTCGGCATCGACGACGACGCTGGTCGAGACGAATTTGGCGTCGGCGGGATTGGCGCCGAAGAAGTCGGGCTTGCCGCCGTCCTTGCCGGGGCGGAGGAGGTGGCTGGTGAGCCCGGCGCTGGCGGTGGTGACCTTCGACACCGGGATGGTCACATCGACCTTGGCGGCGGCGGGGTTGGCGGGGTCGATGACGAGCGTGCCGGTCACGTCGCCGAAGATGCCGCTATATTTGCTGAAGCCGAGATGGTCGACTTCCCACACGACCATCGTGTGGCCGGGGTCGGCGGCATAGGTGCCCGCGGTGACGCGCGACTTGTCGGGCGCGCCGGGGGCGGAGCCGCCCTGCGCGACGACGATCGGGGTCGCGACGGCGGCGATGAGGGCGATAGCGGCAAGGGGAGCAATGCGGCGCATGAAAAATCTCCTGTTGGGGAAGCGGAAGCTAGGCGACGGCGAGGGACGGCGTCAACAAGCGGCGGAGAAACGCAGGGTTTCAGTTTGCGTCGCGCCGGGCGTCAAGGCGCGCGGCGCGCCTCGAACCAGTCGCGCAGCGCCGCGGCGGCGCAGCCGGTGAAGCCATAGGACCCCACGGGCGAGCAGCTGTTCGGGCGGCTCGCGCGCGCGACATTTTCATAGCCCTCGACCTTCGAGGCCCAGCTGCCGCCGCCGACAGCCTCGTCCTCCTTCAGCTCCTCGCGCAATTCCTTGGGCACGCGGTAGCGTTCGGTTTCGGGCTGCTGGGCGCAGACGACGATCTCGCCCTCCTGCGCCTCGGGGCAGGGTTCGTCGCCGTAAGTATAGAGTATCGAGGTGCGCTCGGGGGGCGTGCCCGATTGCGCGAGGCTGCCGCCGTCCTCTTGCGCGAGCGCCGGCGCGGCGAGCGCGAGCGCCGCGAGAAGGGGGAGGAGGCCGCCTTTTTTCTTCGTCACAAAATCGCGTTCCCAAGCCCCGGTTCCCTGCATTGCAGATGGAGCGCCGCAGATGAACCTAAGCCGAACTGCCCCCCGCAACAATTGCCGTAACCCTTTGCGCTTTCGGCGCGAACTGGGTGGCGACGGGGCCGGCGCGGGGCCGATGCCTTCCAGATGGAGATTGCTTATGAAAAACCAAGCCTTTTTCGCGCTGCTCGCCGCGGTGCTCGCGCCGCTGTCGGTCGCGGCGTTCACGCCGCAGGCCTATGCGAAGCCGGTCTATGTCGGTGTTGACGGTGGAAACATTGCGGTGAGCGGCTATGATCCGGTAAGTTATTTCGAAGAGGAAGGCGTGCCGGTGAAGGGCGATGCGGCCTTTGCCGTCGAGCATGACGGGGCGGTCTATCATTTCGCGAGCGCCGAACATGCCGCGAAATTCCGGGCCGATCCGGCGGCGTTCATGCCGCAATATGGCGGCCATTGCGCGTGGGCGATGTCGCGCGGCTATCTCGCGCCGGGCGATCCGTTCGCCTATGCGATCGTCGACGGCAAGCTTTACCTGAACTTCAATCAGGAGGTGAAGGCGAAGTGGGACAAGGACCGCGCGGGTTTTATCGCGGCGGCGGAAAAAAATTGGGTGGCGATGCCCGACGACGCCAAATTCGGCGAGTGAGGCCGGGCAGGGGAGCGGGATTTTCGTTCGCCGCTTCCCCTGTTATCGATCCGCGAGCGAAAAAAATTTCGTTTATGCGACATGGTCTTATCGGCTTGCCGTGCGAAACGGCCGACGACCTGCGCAACTTTCGCCCGGTCCACGAGTATTCATGTGCCAGAACGGGCCACGTCAAGGGGCGGGCTCGAGCTGCGGGGGCAGCTGGTTCAATTGAAGGAGTAGGGTATGGGTGCCGTTTCGAAGAGTTCAGGCGCGATGCTGATGCTGGCGCTGCTCGCCGCACCGGCGACGGGCGGCCTGGCGGCGCAGGCGCAGGAGCAGGCGCAAGAGACGAATGGCGAAGTCATGACGACCGTTTACGGCCAGCTGCCTTCGCCCGACCAGATGACCAAGGGACCCAAGGTCGAAGGCATCATCTCGGCGCGCAGCGACGGCCGTATGCAGGTCACGACCGCCGACGGCAACAACACGGCGATCGCGATCGCGGAATATACCAAGATCAAGAGCAGCGGCGGCTTTCTGGGCCTTGACCGCGACAAGCTCGCGGCGAATTCGCTGCTTAACGGTCTGCCGGTCAGCGTCGACACCTTGCAGTGGGACGGCGGACTGGTCGCGAACGAGGTCAACCTCAAGAGCAAGGACCTGCGCACCGCGTCGATGATCCACACCGGCACCGACCAGCGCTTTGCCGAACAGACGGCGGCGACCGAGGCGCTGCGCGGCCGCGTCGGCGACATCGACCAGTATAATGTCAAGGGCACGACGAACGTGAACTTCGACACCGGCAAGGCCGTGCTGTCCGAACAGGCGAAGGCCGATCTTTGCAACGCGGCGAACCAGGCCGAGGGCATGGACAATGCATTGCTGCTCGTCGTCGGCTACACCGATTCGACCGGCAGCCAGGAATTCAATCAGGTCCTGAGTGAAAAGCGCGCCGGCCGCGTGGTCAACCATCTGCAGCAGGCCTGCGGCTGGAAACCCTATCGGATGCTGACCCCGACGGGCATGGCCGAAGCCGACCCGGCGGCGGACAACACCACCCCCGAAGGCAAGGCGCAGAACCGCCGCGTCGCGGTGAATATTCTGGTCAGCAAGGCGACCGACGGCCTGTAAGCCTTGATGGCAGGCAAGATATACGGGGCGGGCCTTTTGGCTCGCCCCGTTTTTTTGGGGGAGGCTGTCCTAAGCTCCTCCCTGTCGCGAAGCGATGGGTAGGGGGACCGCCGCCGCCGGCGGTGGTGGAAGGGCCGCGACGGTGCGCCATAGGCCCCTCCGTCAGCGCTTCGCACTGCCACCTCCCCATGGCTTCGCCACAGGGAGGATCGAAGGCCGATCTTAGCCCGGAGAGCTCCCGAGACTGTCCAGCGACGCCGCGATCTTGTTCCAGACCTGCGCCAGTTCGTCCGCCGTAATGCAATAGGGCGGCATGACATAGAGCGTGTTGCCGAGCGGGCGGAGGAGGATGCCGCGGTCGCGATAAAAAGCGATCAGGCGCGGGGCGAGATTCGAAAGATAACCCGCGTCGGGGACGGCGATGTCGAGCGCGGCGATCGTGCCGAGACGGCGCGGGTTTTGAACGCGCGGGTCGTGGCTGAGCAGCGAAAGATGCGCGGCCTGCGCGTCGGCGAGCGCATCGATGCGCTGCTGAACCGGCTCGTCGCGCCAGATTTCGAGATTGGCGTTCGCGGCGGCGCAGGCGATGGGATTGGCCGTGTAACTGCTTGAATGATAGAACGCCTTGCCGCGGTCTTCCGAAAAATGGGCTTCGAAGATCGGCTCGATGCAGAGGGTGACCGCGAGCGGCAGGCTGCCGCCGGTGAGGCCCTTCGACAGGCAGACGATGTCGGGGATGACGCCCGCAGAATCGCAGGCGAAGCGCGTGCCAGTGCGGCCCCAGCCGGTCATCACTTCGTCGGCGATGAAGAGGACATTGTAGCGGGCGCAGATGGCGCGCATTTCGGCGAGCACCCATGCGGGATAGACGAGCATACCCCCGGCGCCGAGGATGAGCGGTTCGACGATGAAGGCCGCGGGCTTTTGGACGCAGGCGGCTTCGAGCGCGTCGAGCGTCGCTTGCTCAAGTCCCTCGTGCGGGAAAGGGATGGTGTCGACGTCGAACAGCAAAGGCTGCCACGCACGGTTGTAGACGCCGCGCGCGCCGACCGACATCGTGCCGATCGTGTCGCCGTGATAGCCATGTTCGAGGACGAGGATGCGGCTCCGCGCTTCGCCGATATTGTACCAATAGCCGAGCGCCATCTTGAGCGCGACCTCGACGCTGGTCGACCCCGAATCCGAAAAGAAGACGCGCGTGAGCGGGGCGGGGGTGATGCGGACCAGCTCGGCGGCAAGGCTTTCGGCGGGCTCGTGCGTCCAGCCCGCGAAGATGAGTTGATCGAGCTTTTCGGTCTGGGCGCGGATCGCGGCCATGATGTGCGGGTGGGCGTGGCCGTGAGTGGTGACCCACCATGACGAGATGGCGTCGATCCAGCTATTGCCGTGCGCGTCGTAGAGCTTGGCGTCTTTGGCGTGGGCGATCAGCGGGATCGGATCGCCGAGGCCGTGCTGGGTGAAGGGGTGCCAGACGGGGGAGGTGGAGTTCTGCGTCATAAGGGCGCTCTATCTCATATCGTCATCCCGGCGAAGGCCGGGATCTCGACCTCGCATTCTTTCGCATCGGTGGGATCCCGGCCTTCGCCGGGATGACGAATATCTATCGAAAGTTTGCGAGATCAAAGTTGGCCGCGAAAGCATCCGCCAGTGTTTCGCTGTTCAGCGGATCGATGATCGGCAGGCGGCCCAAGCGGCGGACGCCCGAGATTTCGGATATGATCGCCTCGCTGTCTTCGACCGCATCGCCGAGGAAGGCGAGGCCGTGGATTGGGACTCCGCGGGCGCGGAGCGCCTCGATCGTCAACAGGCTGTGGTTGATCGTGCCGAGTGCGGTGCGCGCGCAGACGATCACCGGAACCTGCCACTTGGCGAAGAGATCGGCGTAGAGGGTGGTGCGCGCGACGGGGACGAGCGCGCCGCCGGCACCCTCGACGATCAGGTCGCCGGGGGGCGGGGTCAGCGTTTCGAGGTCGATGTTGACGCCGTCAATTTCGGCGGCAATATGCGGCGAGGCGGGGGTGACGAGGCGGTAGGCTTCGGGGCGGATCGGCACGCCGGCGAGGCGCGCGACGACTTCGCTGTCGGTTTCCTCGTCGAGCCCCGACTGGATCGGTTTCCAGTAGGGCGTGCCGGTCGCCTGCGCCAAGCCCGCGGAAAAGACGGTTTTTCCGATGCCGGTGTCGGTGCCGGTGACGACGAAGCGCGTCATGCCGTGGCCATCGCCTGCGCGAGCGCGTCGGCCATATCGTCGATGTTATCCTCGTCAACATTGAGCGTGATCGCGATGCGCAGGCGCGCGGTCCCTTCGGCCACCGTCGGGGGGCGGATACCGCGAATGTCGAAGCCTGCGTCGCGCAGGCTGCCCGCGATGCGCATCGCGCGCTCGTTATCGCCGATGATCACGGGCAGGATCTGGGTGCCGCTGGCGGGGATGCCGAGCGGGACGAGGCGCTCGGCGGCGTGACGGACGAGCGCGTGGAGGCGCGCCTGCCGCTCGGGCTGGTTCGCGGCGATCTCGATCGCCTGCCGGACGAGCCACGCCGTCAGCGGTGACGGCGCGGTCGAAAAGATGAAGGGGCGGCCGCGGTTGACGAGGAAGTCGCACGCGATCGCGGGGGCGCAGAGCAGCGCGCCCTCGGCGCCCAATGCCTTGCCGCAGGTGTGGAGGGTGACGAGATTGTCGCGGCGCGGCAGCGCGTGCGCGAGGCCGGCGCCGCCGGGGCCGAAGACGCCGGTGGCATGCGCTTCGTCGACCACGAGTACGGCGCCGTGGCGGTCGGCGACGTCGGCGAGCGCGGCGAGCGGGGCGCGGTCGCCGTCCATCGAATAGAGGCTTTCGACCGCGATCCACGGCGTTCCCGCGCCGCCGCCGGCGCGCCAGCGCAAAATGATGTCGTCGAACGCCTGCGCGTCGTTATGCGCGGCGGCGACATGGCCGGCGCGGCCGAGCTTCATTCCGTCGTGCGCGCTCGCGTGGATCAGCTCGTCGTGGACGACGAGGTCGCCGCGCTGCGGCAGCGTCGCGAACAATGCGGCGTTGGCGGCGAAGCCGGTGGCGAAGAACAGCGCGGCCTCGCTGCCATAATGGCGCGCGGCATGGGCTTCGAGCGCTTCATGTTCGGCGTGGTTGCCGCGCAGCAGGCGCGAACCGCCCGAGCCTGCTGGCAGGCCGCGCGCGATGCCGGCGGCGAGCGCGTCGCGCAGCACGTCGGAGGCGGCGAGGCCGAGATAGTCGTTCGACGCGAAATCGCGGCCTGCGCGCGGAGCGAGGGCGCGGCGGCGGCCCTGCTCCGCGAGCGCGGCGAGGTCGGCGCGGTGGGCGGTGAAGGGGCGAGGCTGGTCGGTCATCGGGACCCTTGTCAAAAGCCCCTCCCCTTCAGGGGAGGGGTTGGGGTGGGGTCTCGAAACCTTGCGCGAGGCCGATGGACCCCACCCCGTTGCGACTAGCGGGCAAGCCCGCAAGTCTCACTGCCCCTCCCCTGAAGGGGAGGGGTTTGCAAGCGGTTCAGTTCTTCGACTTGTCGACGAGCTGGTTCTTGGCGATCCACGGCATCATCGCGCGGAGTTTTTCGCCGGTCTGTTCGATCGGGTGCGCTGCGGCGGCCTTGCGGCTGGCCTTGAGTTCGGGCTGGCCGGCCTGGTTGTCGAGCACGAAGTCCTTGACGAAGCGGCCCGACTGGATGTCGGCGAGGACGCGCTTCATTTCCTTCTTCGTTTCGTCGGTGATGATGCGCGGGCCCGTCTTGATGTCGCCATATTCGGCGGTGTTCGAGATCGAATAGCGCATGTTCGCGATGCCGCCTTCATAGAGGAGGTCGACGATCAGCTTGGTTTCGTGGAGGCATTCGAAATAGGCCATTTCGGGCGCGTAACCCGCCTCGACCAGCGTTTCGAAACCCGCCTGAATGAGGTGGGTGATGCCGCCGCAGAGCACGGCCTGTTCGCCGAAAAGGTCGGTTTCGCACTCTTCCTTGAAGGTCGTCTCGATGATGCCGCTGCGACCGCCGCCGACGGCCGAGGCGTAGCTGAGGGCCAGCGCCTTGGCGAAGCCGTTGCCCGAGGCGCCCGCGCCCTGCGCTTCCTGCGCGACCGCGATCAGGCAGGGGACGCCGCCGCCCTTCTGATATTCGCTGCGCACCGTGTGGCCGGGGCCCTTGGGCGCGACCATGAAGACGTCGATGTCGGGGCGCGCGTCGATCAGGCCGAAGTGGATGTTGAGGCCATGCGCGAAGGCGAGCGCGGCGCCGGGCTTCATGTTCGGGCCGATGTCGTCGGCGTAGATTTTTGCCTGATGCTCGTCGGGGGCGGCGATCATGATCACGTCGGCCCATTCGGCGGCTTCCTTGTTCGAAAGCACCTTGAAGCCGGCGGCTTCGGCCTTTTTCGCGGTCGGCGAGCCGGGGCGGAGAGCGATCGCGACTTCCTTCACCCCGCTATCGCGCATGTTCTGCGCGTGGGCGTGGCCCTGGCTGCCGTAGCCGACGACGGCGACCTTCTTGCCCTTGATCAGATCCTGGTCGGCGTCGCGATCGTAATAAACCTGCATGTCATTCTTCCCTATTCTTCTTCCGTCACCCCGGACGTGATCCGGGGCGCCAATAGTTGAAACCCAATGCGTAAACTCTAGAGCGCCTCCGGCCCGCGGGCGATGGCGACGACGCCGGTGCGGCCGACCTCGACCAGCCCGCATTCGCGCATCAGCGCGATGAAGCGGTCGACCTTGTCGCTCGTCCCGGTGATTTCGAAGATGAAGCTCGACAGCGTCGTGTCGACGACCTTGGCGCGGAACACGTCGGCCATGCGCAGCGCCTCGATCCTTTTGTCACCGGTGCCCGCGACCTTGACCAGCGCGATTTCGCGTTCGACATGTGCTTCGCCCGCGTCGTTGAGATCGACCACGCGGTGCACGGGAACGAGCCGGTCGAGCTGCGCGATGATCTGGTCGATGATCGGCGGCGGGCCGTTGGTGACGATCGTGATGCGGCTCAAGGCATGGTCCGAACTGATGTCGGCCACGGTGAGGCTTTCGATATTGTAGCCGCGCGCGGTGAACAGCCCGGTGATCTTGGCGAGCACCCCGGCCTCGTTATCGACGGTGATGGCGAGCACATGGCGCTCGCCGGCTTCGGTGGTGATTTTCATGACTTTTCTTTCCCCCTCCCGCTTGCGGGAGGGGCTAGGGGAGGGCATGTCTGCGGGGCGGGGCTGGCGAACAGGCCCTCCCCCGACCCCTCCCAGCGGAGGAGAAAATTGCGGTTCTGCCGCATCACACCAGCGCTTTCGCTTCGTCGTCCATCGTGCCGGTGACGTCGCTCGGCTGGAGGATCATGTCGGTGTGCGCCGCGCCCGACGGGATCATCGGGAAGCAGTTGGCGAGCTTGGCGACGCGGCAGTCGACGATCACCGGTCCCGGCGTGTCGATCATCTTCGCGATGCCCTCCTCGAGCTGGCCCAGCGTGTCGATGCGCAGCCCCGTCCAGCCGTAAGCGTCGGCGAGCTTCACGAAATCGGGCAGGCTGTCCGAATAGCTGTTCGAATAGCGGCTCTCGTAAGTAAGTTCCTGCCACTGGCGGACCATTCCCATCCATTCATTATTGAGGATGAAGATCTTCACCGGCAGGCGGTACTGGCTGACCGTCCCCATTTCCTGGATGTTCATCTGGAGCGAAGCTTCGCCCGCGATGCAGATGACGAGGCGGTTCGGGTTGGCGATCTGTGCGCCGACCGCGGCGGGGAAGCCGTAGCCCATCGTGCCGAGCCCGCCGCTGGTCAGCCAGCGGTTCGGCGCCGAGAAGCCGAAATGCTGCGCCGCCCACATCTGGTGCTGGCCGACCTCGGTCGTGATGATCGGGTCGCGGCCGCGCGTCGCGTCGAACAGCGCCTTCACCGCGCGCTGCGGCATGATGTCGGCGTCCGGCTCCTTCTTTTCGGGGAAGTCTAGGCAGCGCGTCGCGCGCCAGCCGTCGATGCGGCGCCACCATTCGCCGAGGTCGCGCGCCTTGTGCCCCTTGGCCTGCCACGCGGCGATCAGCGCGTCGAGCGCGCGGCCGGCGTCGCCGACCACCGCGAGGTCGACAGGGACGATCTTGTTGATCGAGCTGCGGTCGATGTCGATGTGGATCTTCTTCGCCTCGGGCGCGAAGGCGTCGAGGCGGCCGGTGACGCGGTCGTCGAAGCGCGCGCCGACCGCGATGATCAGGTCGGCGCGGTTCATCGCCATGTTCGATTCATAGGTGCCGTGCATGCCGAGCATGCCGAGCCATTTCGGATCGTCGGCGGGGAAAGCGCCGAGCCCCATCAGCGTCGAGGTGATCGGCGCGCCGGTCAGGCTGACGAGTTGGCGCAGCGCCGCACTCGCATCCGGCCCCGCGTTGATCACGCCGCCGCCGGTGTAGAAGATCGGGCGTTCGGCCGCGGCGATCATGTCGATCGCCTGGGCGATCGCATCGGCGTCGGGTTCGACCTGCGGACGATAGCTGTTGTGCTGGATGAATTCGGGCACCGAATAGGTGCCGGTCGCGACCTGCACATTCTTCGGAATGTCGATCACCACCGGGCCGGGGCGGCCGTGCGTCGCGATATGGAAGGCCTCGTGCATGATCGGGCCGAGACGGTCGGGGTCCATCACGAGATAATTATGCTTGGTGCAGTGGCGCGTGATGCCGACGGTGTCGCATTCCTGAAAGGCGTCGGTGCCGATCAAGGTGGTCGGAACCTGCCCCGTCAGCACGACCATCGGGATCGAATCGAGCAACGCATCGGTGATGCCGGTGACGGCATTGGTCGCGCCGGGACCCGAAGTCACG
This sequence comes from Sphingopyxis sp. SE2, assembly GCF_032227185.1. Lineage (NCBI taxonomy): Bacteria > Pseudomonadati > Pseudomonadota > Alphaproteobacteria > Sphingomonadales > Sphingopyxidaceae > Sphingopyxis > Sphingopyxis sp. SE2. The sequence continues at coordinate 596,808 of NZ_JAPMXW010000001.1, forward strand.
AGCACGACGCCGGGCTTGCCGGTCGAGCGCGCATAGCCCTCTGCCGCGTGGGTCGCCGCCTGTTCGTGGCGGACGAGGATATGCTTGATCGTCGGGTGTTTGTAGAGCGCGTCATAGATCGGAAGGACCGCGCCGCCCGGATAGCCGAACACCGTATCGACCCCGAGGTCGACCAGCGCCTGAACCACCATGTCGGCACCACTCATTTCCGTCACGACGAAACTCCTTTCAACGCAAAAGTGCCGCGCTTGTGCGCTGCAACAGGGTTGCGGGCAATAGGTGTATGATTCTATCCTGTCAACAGACTATCACGTAATTTTATTGCTAATTGATCAATAGAATCGACGTTTAATGACTCTTCGTGGCCCGACCAATCGGCGGGCGGCTGGTGGCGGAACCACGTATATTGGCGCTTCGCATATTGACGGGTCGCCGCCTGCGCCGCTTCGAGCGCGTCGGCGCGGCTGATTTCGCCGCGGAGAAAAGCAGCGATCTGCGGCACGCCGATCGCACGCATCGCGGGAAGATCGGGGTCGAGGTGACGTGCGAGCAGGGCTTCGACTTCTTGGATCGCGCCGCCCTCGAACATCTGGATCAGGCGGGTATCGCAGCGGGTACGAAGCCAGTCGCGCGGGGGGAGGAGGATCAGCGGGGCGAGGGCGATGGTATCGGCGATGCCGCCTTCGCGCGCCTGCTGCCAGTCGGCGAGAGTGCGGCCGGTCGCGCGCACGACCTCGAGCGCGCGCGCGACGCGCGTGGTGTCGGCGGGGTTGAGGCGGGTGGCGGCGGCGGGGTCGGCCATCGCCAGCGCGGCATGGGCTTCGGCGACCGGAAGCGCGCGGACGGCTTCGCGGACGCGCGGGTCGATTTCGGGGACGGGTGCGATGCCATGGAGCAGGGTGCGCAGGTAAAGGCCGGTGCCGCCGACGAGGATCGGGACCCGGCCCGCAGCATGCGCCTCGGCGATGACATTGCGCGCTTCGGCCGCCCAGCGCGCGGCATTATGCGCTTCGGCGGCGTCGACATGGCCGAACAGGCGGTGCGGCACGCCCTCCATCTCTTCCGCGGTGGGGCGCGCCGAAAGGATCGCGAGGTCGGCGTAGACCTGGCTCGCGTCGGCATTGACGACGATCCCATTTTCGAGCGTTTTTGCGAGCGCGACCGCCAAAGCGCTCTTGCCGCTGGCGGTGGGTCCGGCGATAAGTGCCACGGGCAGCCGCGCTTTGGCGGTCGAGAAAGAAGGAGATGCCATGTTCGTCGCGACGCTGATAGCAGCCGGGAAGCTGACCGACGAGGTGGTTCGCGAAGGTATAGACCGGCTGGCGGCGACGGGACACGATGTCGGCGCGCCGCACTGGCTCGACGAGCATGACGCGGCGGACATCGTCTTTCACGGCAGTCTGGTGAGCGCGCGCAAGGAACTGGCGCATATGGATCATGGCGCGCTCGACATCGTCGTCCAGCCGCTGGGCGACCGCACCAAGAAGCTGATCATCGCCGACATGGATTCGACGATGATCACCGTCGAGTGCATCGACGAACTCGCCGATTATGCGGGGCTGAAGCCGCAGATCGCGGCGATCACCGAACGCGCGATGCGCGGCGAGCTCGATTTCCGCGCCGCGCTGACCGAGCGCGTCGGGCTGCTCGGCGGGATGCCCGAAACGACTTTGGTCGATTGCCGGATGGAGCGTGTGCGGTTGACGCGCGGCGCGCGCACCTTGGTGCAGACGATGAAGGCGCATGGCGCATATTCGGTGCTGGTGTCGGGCGGCTTCATGCCCTTTGCCGGGCCGGTGGCCGAGGCGATCGGCTTCGACAAGGTCGTCGCGAACGAGCTGGAGATTTCAGGCGGCAAGCTGACGGGAAAGGTGCTGGAGCCGATCGTCGACAGTTCGGCGAAGCTCGAGACGCTGAAGGCCGAAGCGGCGCGCCACGGCCTGCCGCTCGCCGAGACGCTGGCCGTGGGTGACGGCGCGAACGACATTCCGATGATCACGTCGGCGGGGCTGGGGATCGGCTATTATCCGCACCCCTCGGCGGGCGAGGCGGCGGCGGCGGTGATCCGGCATCATGATTTGACGGCGTTGCTGTGGGCGCAGGGCTATTCGCGGCGGCAGTGGGTGATGGGGTAGGGGTAGCGGCAGCAAACGACCGAACCTAGCCGTCGCCCCCGCGAAGGCGGGGGCCGCTGTCGTTTTACACAATGCCGCTGAGTAAGGCCGCTAGCGGCCCCCGCCTTCGCGGGGGCGACGGTTGTGGAATGTCCGCTCTCCACCCCATAGCCGACATCGGGGTGACGATCGCGCTGCGGCCCACTATGATGCTGGCGGGAGAAGCCCATGACCAAGCACCGCATCTATTCGATCAGCGTCGCGAGCGTGTATCCGCATTATATCGCCAAGGCGGAGAAGAAGGGGCGCACCAAGGCCGAGGTCGACGAGATTTTCCGCTGGCTGACGGGCTATAGTCAGAAGGCGCTTGAGGGCGAGTTGGCGAAGGGCACGAGTTTCGAGGATTTCTTTGCCGCGGCGCCGAAGCTCAACCCGGCGCGCGAGCTGATCACGGGGGTGATCTGCGGCATCCGGGTCGAGACGATCGAGGACCCGCTGATGAAGGAAATCCGCTATCTCGACAAGCTGATCGACGAACTCGCCAAGGGCAAGGCGATGGCGAAGATTTTGCGCATTCCGGGGGAATAGTTGCCGCCGATGTTAATGGTGTTATCTTTGACGGCGGCAATATTTACATTGTTAACTTTGCGTTGATCTACGCGGCTTCGGGAGCCGCCATCTCTTCGGTCAGCCACGCGCGGAACCGCCGCATCGCGTCGCTCTCGGGGCGCGACATCAGGCGGGTGAGCCAGTAGCGGCCGGCGTCGATCGCGACCGCGAAGGGCTGGACGAGTAGCTCGGCGGCAAGCTCGCGCGCGAACATCGAGGGCGGCGCGAGCGCGACGCCGTGGCCCGAAGCGGCGGCGGCCGCCATCAGCGCCGAGCTGTCGAAAACGGGGCCCCGCAGGACGGGGACGGGCACGCCGGCGGCGGCGAACCAGAGCGCCCATTCGTCGGCGCGGTACGAGCGGAGCAGGCGTTCGGGGATCAGGTCGGCGGGTTTTTGGAGGCGCGCGGCGATCGCGGGGGCGCAGAGCGGTGCCAGCGGCGCGGCGAGCAGCGGCTCGGCATGGGTGCCGTGCCAGGCGCCGTCGCCGAAGCGGATCGCATAGTCGAGCGCCTCGCCCGCGAGGTCGACGCGGTTGTTGTTGGTCGCGATGCGCAGGTCGATCGACGGGTTCAGGCGCGCGAAGGCATCGAGCCGCGGCAGCAGCCAGCCGGTCGCGAAGGTGCCGACCACGCCGACCTTGAGCGCCTCGCGGAAGCGGCCGTCCGCATATTGATCGAGTGTCGCGGCGACGCGGTCGAACGCCTCGGCGACGACGGGGACGAGCGCATGGCCCTCGTCGGTGAGCGCGAGGCCGCGCGGCAGGCGGTGGAAAAGGCGCGTGCCGAGGCGGCGTTCGAGCTGTGCCACCTGATGGCTGACCGCGCCTTGGCTGACGTGGAGCTCGATCCCCGCGCGCGTGAAGTTGAGGTGGCGCGCCGCCGCCTCGAAGGCGCGGAGGGCGTTGAGCGGGAGCTGGGCGCGGTCCATGACCCGTCATTAATTATTCTTATGGCTTTGTCGAGAAATGATGCTTTGTCGTCGGGCCGGCGAACGGGCATTTCCGGGGACGAAGGGAGACGAAAATGTTCGATGCAATCAGCCTGTTCGCCTGGCTCGCGGGTGTGAGCGGGGCGCCGGTTCCGGCGGTCGATCCGCTGACGCAGCCGATCGAGACCTCGCGATCGGCCGGGTGGCTGGCGCCTGCGGAACCGGAGAAAATTTTCGGTAAGACCTATCTTGTCGGTTTCGCGGGGATGAGCGTCGCGCTGATCGACACCGGCGACGGGCTGGTGCTGGTCGACGGCGCGCTGCCGCAGGCGGCGCCCGCGATCCTCGCCAATGTCCAGAAGCTGGGGTTCGACCCCAAAGACATCAAATTTATTCTGAGCACCGAACCGCATTTCGACCATGCCGGCGGGCTCGCGGCGCTCGCGCGCGACACCGGCGCGACGGTGGTGGCGAGCGCGCGCGGTGCCGAGGGGCTGCGCATGGGGAAGCACGCCGACGACGATCCGCAGCTCGGCTATGGCGGCAGCTGGCCGGCGGTGGAGCGGGTACGCGTCGTCAAGGACGGCGAGGTGCTTAAGCTTGGCAAGACCGCGATCACCGCGGTCGCGACGCCGGGGCACACGATGGGCAGCATGAGCTGGCGCTGGCGCGCGTGTGAGGGCCGCGTCTGCAAGGCGGTGGTCTTTGGGTCGAGCCTCAATCCGGTGTCGGCCGACGGCTATCGCTTCACCTCCAAGGCCGGCGCGCCCTTTGTCGAGGGGTTTGCCGCAAGCTATCGCAAGATGGACGCGATGCCGTGCGACATATTGATCTCGGCGCATCCCGACAATGCGGGGCCGGGGCGGTATAACGACGCGCCGGGCGCGTGCCGCGCCTATGCCGACAGCTCGCGCAAGCGGCTCGAGAAACGGCTGGCGGAGGAGCGTACGCGATAGCAATCAATTCTGCGGCTTTTCAACCTTGTAAGCCCCCGCAATCGCGCTAGTCTGACGGCGAGTTTACGGGGGATTGCTCGATGTTGGACGCCGCCTTGCTGTTCGCTTTCCTGCCGGCTGCGGCGCCCGCGCCGCCCGTCACCGGCAATTCCGCCTATTCGCAGCAACTGCTGGCGTGGAATCCCGGCGAGATCCGCTGCGACGGCGCGGCGGTTCCGGGCACGGCGTTGCGCCCCGGCGTCGATGTGGCGACGATGGACCCGCAGCGGATCAAGCCCATATCCTATCGTTTCGCAATCGACGGTGCGGGGCGCACGCACTCGATCGTGCGCGACAGCGGTAGCGTTTCGCCCTTCGGGCAGGATATCGGCCCGGCGCTGGCGGCGAGCCGCTTTGCCGCGGGGGCGCCGCGCGCGAATTGCGAAATCAGCTATTCGCCGCAATTCGCGTCGCTGGCGCAGGCGCCGCTCGCCGACATCGCCGCCTATTCGATCTTTCCGACCGGGCCGAGATTGCCCAAGGCGGGTTGGGACCGCTTCGCCGCCGCCGGCGATTGCCGCGACAAGCCGCGCCCGGTCGCGCTGCTGCGCGCGCGTCCCGATTTTGCGAAGCTGAAGGCGACTCCCGGCGTGCGCGACTGGTCGCTCGTCACCTATGACACCGATGATGAAGGGACCCCGGTCAATGTGCGGATCGCGCATGGCACCGGCAATGACGAACTGGACACCGCCGCGATCGAGGCGGTGCGGGCGTCGCGCTTCACCGGCGGTGCGCGGACGGGCTGCCTCTATCCCTATTGGCGCGGCGCGGCGAAGATTGCGGCGCCCGAACGGCCCGACAAGGCGGCGATGCGCCCCGCGAACGCCGCTTGTCCGGCAAAGATCGAGTGGGCGAGCCGGCCGACGACCTCTTATCCGACCGCCTATCGCAAGCGCGCGATCGAGGGCTGGGCGATGGTTTCGTTCGACGTCGCGCCGTGGGGCGAGGTGGGCAATGTCAAGCTGCTCGAAGCGCAGCCGTCGGCGGATTTCGGCGGGCAGGCGATCTCAATCGTGCGCAGCGGCCGCGTCGTGCCTTCGGCGCGGGGCGCGTCGGGCTGCGTCGAAACGGTGAAATTCCTGATGCCGGATCGCAATCAAGCCGACGATGAGGATGAGACGCCGGTCCAGCGACAAGACGTGCCTATTTTTTGATGTGGCTTCGGTCGAGCCGGCACCAACCAACCGCCGAAACCGCGTCCGGTATTGGGGGCTGCTCGCCGCTTCGCCGCCTATTTATCGACGACCAGACATGGCTGGCCGTCCTTGCGCAGCGCCGCGCAGAAGCTTTCGGCCTCGCCCTTGTTCGCGAAGCCGCCGGCCTGGAGGCGGGTGAGCTTGCCGCCCTTGACCAGATAGGGCTGGCGTCCGGCGAAGGCCGGATTCTTCTTTTCGAGCGTCGCCCAGAGTTTGCGCGCATTGCCGTCGACGCCGAAGGCGCCGAGCTGGGCGCGCCACGGGCTGGCGGCGGCACCGCTGTGGACGCGAACGGGGGCGGGGACCGCCTTGACCGGTTCGGATTTGGCCGGCGCGGGTTCGGCCTTGGCGGGTTTTGCCGGTGCCGGGGCGGGCGCCGACGGCAGCGGGCCGCTTGCGGGCGGCGGCGCGTAGGTCGTGCCCGGCTGGCCGGTCGCGGCGACGGCGTCGGCGGTCGCTTCGGCCGCCGCCGCCGCCGCGGCGCTGGCGACGGGCGAGGGCGGCACGGCGACGCTGCGGATCGGTTCGGGAAGCTTCGCGGCGGATGGCGGCGCGGGCTGTGCCTTGATCACCGGCGGCGGCGTGTAGCTGGTACCGGGGGTCGAGGCGGGCAGGCTCGCCGTCTTGATCGGAGATGCGGGCGCGGGTTTCGGCGTGGCCGGTGCCGCTGCGCTGACCGCGGCGAGGCGCGCCTGCTGTTCGCCGCGCTCGATGTCGGGAATCATCGCGAGGCCGCGCTGGCGCTGCTCGAGCGGGATCAGATTGTCGAGCTGGACGAGGCGCGCCGAGGCGATGGCGAGCCCGGCGTCGCTCGCGCGCTTGGTGAGTGCATAAGCGCGCGGCCAGTCCTGCGCCGCGAGGTCGCCGTTGAAGTGCGCGGTGCCCAGAACATATTGGGCGCGCGGTTCGCCGCGTGCGGCCGAGCGGGTGATGAAGGTCATCGCCTCTTCGCGCCGGTTCGCGGTGAAGAGGACGAGGCCGAGATTGTCCTCCGCTTGCAGATGCCCCTGCTTCGCGGCGCGGCGATACCAGGCTTCGGCTTGGCCCAGATCGGTCGGCACGCCGCGGCCGAGCTTATACGCCTGGCCGAGATTGAACTGCGCGTCGGCATCGCCGGCGATCGCGAGCGGGCGCCATTCGGCGACCGCCGCCTGATAATTGCCCGCCTGCCACGCATCGACGCCGTCCTTGACGTCGGCATGGGCGGGCGCCGCCAGCATCGACGCAAGGGCGAGCGGCAGGGCCAGTGAAACGGCGGTGCGGAACGAACGCATCTTATTCTCCAATGACTTGCGCGGCATGACAGCGGCTGCAGTCCCCGGATGCTTCATAGCGCCAATTGGCTAACACGGCGTTAGCGACAAAATGCGGTGCGCCGAACTTGATCCGTTCTGGGACAAGTTGGTCTTGAGGGGTTGTTTACCATATTCGCGAGCAAGTCGTTCACCCTCTTTTTATCATCGTTAACCCAATTTTAGCGCCCCGCATGGCATCCCTTCGCCGATTTTTGGATTTCCGAGGGGGTAACGCAGTGCGCGTATTGGCATTGGCTTCACAGAAAGGCGGGTCGGGTAAAACCACCTTGTCGGGGCATCTGGCGGTGCAGGCGCAGCTTGCCGGCGCCGGCCCGGTCGTCCTGATCGACATCGACCCGCAGGGCTCGCTCGCCGACTGGTGGAACGAGCGCGAAACCGACCTTCCGGCCTTTGCCCAGACCACGGTCGCGCGGCTCGCCTCCGACCTTGAAATCCTGCGCCAGCAGGGCTTCAAGCTCGCCGTCATCGACACCCCGCCGGCGATCACCATGGCGATCCAGAGCGTGATTTCGGTCGCCGAGCTGATCGTCGTCCCGACGCGGCCCAGCCCACATGACCTCCGCGCCGTCGGCGCCACCGTCGACCTGTGCGAACGCGCGGGCAAGCCGCTGGTGTTCGTCGTCAACGCCGCCACCCCGAAAGCGAAAATCACCAGCGAGGCCGCGGTTGCGCTGTCGCAGCACGGCACGGTCGCCCCGGTCACGTTGCACCACCGCACCGATTATGCCGCGTCGATGATTGACGGCCGCACGGTGATGGAGGTCGACCCCAACGGACGCTCGGCCGACGAAATCCGCCAGCTGTGGACCTATATGAACGATCGCCTCGAAAAGAATTTCCGCCGCACGATCTTTGCCGCACCGGTCCCGACGCAGGGCAATTACGGCGCGGTCCGCCCGATGGGCGGTGGCTTCGGCCGCCGCATCGCCGGTCAGTGACGGGAGCGGGAACCATGGGCGAACCGAAACCCCTCGCATCGCTGAGCGCCGGACTTCTGGCGCGCAAGGGCGGAGCGCGTCCGGCGATGCGCCGCCAGCCGCTCGGCAGCGGCCCCGCACCGCTGAACAGCATGGGTTATGACGACCTCGGCTGGAACGACATGGGCTATGATGTCGACCCCGACCAGTCGGCCGAACCCGCGCGGATGCTCGACCTCAAGCCCTTGCTCACCGGATCGGTGCCGGCGCATAACATCGAGGCCGAACATGCGGTCGACGACAGCGCGCATCTCGAGCCGGCGCAGGAGTTTTCGGCCGAATATACCGGGCCGACCGACGACTATGGCGCCGACCAGTTCGAGGCCGAAACGCACGAAGTCCCCGAGGTCGTCCGCCAGCAGGAATCGCTGATCGAACGCGTCGCCGCGGTGGCGCGCAAGGTCGAAGCGCGTCCTGAGGCCGCGCCGAAGAAGGAAAAGGCGCCGCGCGCGCTGCGGGCCCGCGAAAAGGCGGCCTTCACGCTGCGCCTCGACGCCGAGCGCCATTTGCGTCTGCGCCTTGCGAGCGCGGTGACGAACCGGTCGTCGCAGGTGATCCTGACCGATCTGCTCGACGAATATCTGGCGTCGCTGCCCGAAATCGACGCGATGGCGAGCCGCCTGCCGGCCGCGCGCCCGGCGCGCGGGTCGCGCTGAAAGACATAAGAGGGGGACCCGTCATGAACCGCAAGTTGCTGAAGAAGCTGGCCCTTTCGGGCTTCGTCCTCGGCGTGGCGACCGGATGCAGCGGCATGGGCAAGATGGCCGATGCGCCGTCGCGCGCCGCCGGAACGCCCGCGCTTGCCGCCAAATCGGCCGACAAGGCGCGCGCCGCGCTCGAAGCCGGCAAAGCGAGCAAGGCCGTCGGCCTTGCCGAAGCCGCGGTCGCGGGCAGCCCGCGCGATGCGGGCTTTCGTGCGCTGCTGGGACAGGCTTACCTTAATGACGGCCGCTTTGCTTCGGCGAGCGCGGCGCTGACCGAGGCGATGGAACTCGGTGCGACGGACAGCAACACGATCCTGTCGCTGACGCTGTCGCAGATCGCGCAGGGCAAGAATGCCGAGGCGGTGTCGCTATTGACGCGGCATCGCGACACGGTTCCCGCGTCGGACCTGGGGCTGGCGCTGGCCCTCGCGGGCGACGCCGAAGGATCGCTCTATGTGCTGGGCCAAGCCGCGCGCGCCGAGGGCGCCGAGGCGCGGACGCGGCAGAATTTCGCGCTGGCGCTCGCGCTGTCGGGCCGCTGGGCACAGGCGCGCATTGTCGCGTCGCAGGATCTGTCGCTCGACAAGCTCGAAGGCCGGATGGCCGAATGGTCGAAACTCGCCGAACAGCCGAACGCGCAGGTCCGCGTCGCGGGCCTGATCGGCACCGAGGCGCAGCAGGACGCGGGGATGCCGGTCCGCCTCGCGCTCAGCAATTTCGCCGATACGCAAATGGCGGCCGCCGAGCCGGTCAGCGCGCCTGCTGTGCTCGCCAGTGCCGATCCGGCACCGGTCGCCGACTATGCGCCGCCGCCGCCGGTGCTCGCAGATGCGGGCAGCACGATCCGCAGCGTCGAATTGCCGATGCCGGTGCGCACCAAGGGCGGCGTCGTGCCGGTCACCGAATTGCCGCAGCCGACGCCGGCTGGCGAGATGATCCTTGCCGAAACCGCACCCTATCGCGCCGCGCCGCGCGCCCAGGGCGAGGGGCGCATCCGGCCCGCGCAGCAACAGGCGCTCGAACTCGCGACGGTGCTGATCCCCAAGGCGATGGGTTTCGACGCGAAAAATCCCGACGGCTGGGCGGTGCAATTGGGCGCTTACGACAGCCTGGCGATCGCCAAGGAAAAATGGGGCACGCTGAAAAAGCGCAACAACATGCTCGGGAATTTCCCGGCGTCGAGCCATGCCGCGACGATCAAGGGCCGCACTTACTATCGCCTGACGGTCAACGGCCTCGCCTCGCGCACCGACGCGACGAGCCTGTGCAATCAGCTGAAAGCACAGGGCCAGACCTGCTTCATCCGCGCGATGGGCGGCGGCGAGACGATCCAGTGGGCGGCGAAGGCGGGTTCGATGCGGCTCGCATCGCGATAGGGCAGATTTTCCGGAAAAGGGGGAGGGGCGTGGCCGCGAGGCCGCGCCTCTTTTGCATTATAAGGCGGCCGCAAACGACGGCTGCCGAGGGTCAGAAGCGAAAGAAATAGGGCATGCTTTCGAGCGTCTCGACGACCTTGCATTTGGCACCCACGCTCTTGCAACTGCCCATCACCGAACGTTTCGCGCCGCCGGGCGTGCCCGCGAAGCCGGCATAATATTGCCCTTCCTTGTCGCGCGCGATCGCGAAATGGCCATTGCCGCCCCATAAGCCAACGACGCAGTCCCGGCCGCCCGCCTCGTGGCACGCCGTCATCGCATATTGTTCGGCTTGCTCGCGGCTGTCGCCGCGCAGCGCGCCATAGCTATAGCCGGGCTGGCCCGACGCCGAGCGCCAGAAGGCGATCGCGGCGAAGCTGTTGACCATATAGCCGCCGACATATTCCTGTTTTTCCTGCGCGAAGGGGATGACCTGCCCGGGCGCGGCCGGGGGGCGGGCGTCACCATAGATTTGTTGCAGCACCTGCGGCGGCGGGGCGTTGCAGGGGAGCCCTTGCGCGCAGGGGATGCCCTGGACGGGTTGCATCTGCGCGGCCGCGGCGGGCGCGAGGAGGGCGGAGAGAAGAGCTGGCACGGCAAGACGGCGCATGGGGTCATCCTCGCTGTTTATCCAAACCTGTCCGAGGGGTATCGAATTAAATCAGCGAGATAAAGCCTGTATCAGCGTATCCGCAACCCGCCCTTCCACATCATCGTCGCGCGGCCCTGTACCGGCATGCCGTCGAAGGGCGTGTTGCCCGCCCAGGCGGCCATTTTCTTCGCATCGACCTGCCACGGCGTGCCGTCGTCGACGAGGATGAGGTCGGCTTCCATGCCCACCGCGAGGCTGCCGGCGTCGACGCCGAGAAGGGAGGCCGGAGTCGCCGCGAGCAGTTCGAACAGGCGGCCGGGCGAGACATGGCCGTCGCGGACGAGGCCGAGGCCAAGCGCGAGCAGGGTTTCGGCGCCCGCCATGCCGGGCAAAGCCTCGGCGAAGGGGAGGCGCTTGTCCTCGGGGCCGCGCGGGTCGTGGCCCGACGACAGGATGTCGATCGTGCCGTCCTTGATCGCGGCGAGGCAGGCGTGGCGGTCGTCCTCGCTGCGCAGCGGCGGCGACAGGCGCGCGAAGGTGCGGAAATCGCCGATCGCGGTGTCGGAGAGCAGCAGGTGCGCAGGGGTGATGCCGCAGCGGACGGGGAGCCCCTTCGCTTTCGCGGCGCGGATCAGGTCGAGCCCGCGCGCGGTGGTGACCTGGCGAAAATGGACGGGGGCGCCGGTTTCCTCGACGAGCGCGAGGTCGCGCGCGACCGCCATCGCCTCGGCGATCGCGGGGGCCGAGGCGAGGCCAAGGCGCGTCGCCATTTCGCCGTCGGTTGCGACCGCGCCGGCGGTGAGGCCTTCATCCTCGGCATGGATGATCGTGACGAGGCCGAGCGAGGCGGCATAAGCGAGGACGCGGCGCATCACGCCGCTGTCGGCGATGCGACCGCGGCCGGTGGCGACGGCGCGCGCGCCCGCCTGCTTCATCAGGCCGATTTCGGCGAGTTCTTTGCCCTCCAACCCTTTCGTGGCGGCGGCGAGCGGGTGGACCCAGAGATCGGGCTTGCCGCCTTTGGCGGCGCGCTCGACGAGGCCGGCGCCGTCGAGCGGGCCGCTGTCGGGCATCAGTGCGGCGCGCGTGATGCCGCCGAAGTGGAAGGCGGGCTTGTCGGTCGCGAAGACGCCGAGGTCGATGATGCCGGGGGCGAGCCATTGGCCCTTGGCGTCGATGGTTTCGGTTCCGTCGGGGACTTCGGTCGGATCGATGGCGGCGATGCGGCCGTCGACCGCGAGCAGGCTGCCCGAGCGCGGCGTGTCGCCGTCGATCAACTGGGCACCTACGATGTGGAGCGGCCTCAGTTCCATCCCGGGACCCCCCGCTGGCGGCGCGTCAATATGTCGAGGCACGCCATGCGGACGGCGACCCCCATTTCGACCTGTTCGGTGATCGTCGAGCGCGCGGGATCGTCGGCGATGCTGCTGTCGATTTCGACCCCGCGGTTCATCGGACCGGGGTGCATGACGATGGCGTCGGGCTTCGCCTTTTCGAGCCGCTTCGGCGTGAGGCCGTAGAGCGCGTGATATTCGCGCGCCGAGGGGAGGTAGGCGCCGTCCATGCGCTCGTTCTGGAGGCGGAGCATCATCACGACGTCGGCGTCTTTGATTCCTTCATCCATGTCGGTGAAGGTGGTGGCGTGCATCCGCTCCATCGCGGGCGGGATGAGCGTGGGCGGCGCGACGACGCGCACCTCGTTGCCGAGCAGCGTCAGCGCGAGGATGTTCGAGCGCGCGACGCGGCTGTGAAGGACGTCGCCGCAGATAGCGATCGTGAGCCCCTCGACGCGGCCGAGGCGGCGGCGGATCGTCAGCGCGTCGAGCAGCGCCTGCGTCGGATGCTCGTGGCGGCCGTCGCCGGCGTTGAGGACGGGGCAGTCGACCTTGTCGGCGATGAGCTGGACCGCGCCCGACGAGGCGTGGCGAATGACGATCGCATCGGCGCGCATCGCGTTCAATGTCATCGCGGTGTCGATCAGCGTCTCGCCCTTTTTCACGCTCGACTGAGCCGCGTGCATGTTGACGACGTCGGCGCCGAGGCGCTTGCCCGCGATCTCGAAGGAGAGAAGCGTGCGGGTCGAATTTTCGAAAAAGGCGTTGATGATGGTGAGGCCCGCGAGCCGGTCGTCATGTTTCGACGCGCCGCTGCGGTTGAGTTCGACCCACTCTTCGGCGGCGTCGAGCACGTAGGAAATCTCCCACGGGGTGAGCGGGGCGATACCGGTGAGGTGGCGATGGCGAAAAGCATCGCCGCCGGGCGGATAGTCGCTGGCGGGTCGGGTGGTGGAGCTTGTCATTAAAGGGGAGCGTTTAGGTGCGGGGGGCGATTCTGGCAAGCGAAGATCCTCCCCGTTGGGGGAGGATCAGCGCGTCATCGCGTCGATCGCGCCTTGCAGGATGAACGCCGCCGCCGCGCTGTCGACGCGTGTCGTGCGCTTGGCGCGGCTGACGTCGGCGGCGATCATCGCGCGCTCGACCGCGGCGGTCGACCAGCGCTCGTCCCAGAGCAGAAGCGGAAGGCCGAGCGGCGCGAGGTTGCGCGCGAAGGCGCGGGTGCTTTGGGTGCGCGGGCTGTCGCTGCCGTCCATGTTGAGGGGGAGGCCGACGACGAGGCCGACGATATTGTGCTGTGTGATCAGCGCCTTGAGCGTTTCGAAGTCGACCGAGAATTTCTTGCGGAGGATCGTCTTGTCGGGGGTCGCGAAGCTCCAGTTCGTGTCGCAGAAGGCGACGCCGATCGTCTTGGTGCCGACGTCGAGCCCCGCGAGACGGCCGCCGTTCGGGAAATTGGCGGCAAATTCGGGGGCGGCGGTGGTGATCATCACGGCCTCTCTAGAACATGATCGCCTTTGAATGAAAGACATCACCACCGTTCCGTCATCCTGGCGAAGGCCGGGATCTCGCCGGTGTGTCAGGATGCCAGAGTGAGATCCCGGCCTTCGCCGGGATGACGATTTAGGTGAGGAGGCGAGCGGGTTGAGAGCTGGACCCCGGATCAGGTCCGGGGTGACGGAGGGGGAGTAGTGGGCGTCGCCGGCTCCAGCGGTGCCGCCGGGGGCGGCACGGGCGACGGCTTGCCTTCATAGGTGGCAAGCCGGCGGAGCGCGTCGGCGCGGACGTTCGCCCAGAAGAGGGTGATGTCGTAGACGTGATAGTTGTTGCCGGGGAGCACATAGCCCGCGACGACATAATTCTTCGCGATATCGGCGTCGCCGATCATCAGGAAGCCTCGCGTGTCGTCGCATGTGGCGCCGATCTTGCCCGCGACCAGCGATCCCGACTTGAAGCCGGTGGTGGGCTTGAGCGTACCGATATTCGCCTCGGGCGGCGCGGCGGTATCGGGAACGCCGGTGAGCGGGTTGGTGCAGAGCATCCGCGTTTCGGCGCGCGGGCGGCCGTCGAAGCCGATGGTGCCGTCATAGGCGTCGGTGACCATCGCCGGGTCGGCGGGGTCGGCGAAACTCGCCCAGCCGAGGATGCAGCCCTGTTGTTCGGGGGTCCGGCAGGCGGGGAGGCCGAGGCCGGCGATGTCGGTGTCGAGGCTGACCGGCCAGCCGATGATATAGGCGGCGACGATGCGTTTCGCGAGCGGGGTGCCTGCGATCTTCGTGCGGAGCAGGGTGGTGAGATGGAGCGCGCCCTGGCTGTGGCCGGCGAGGATGATCGGCTTGTCCTTCGGCTGCGCGGCGAGGAAGGCGTCGAACGCTTCCTCGACGTCGCGATAGGCGGAATCGATCGCCTTGCCCGCGGTGACGCGGTCCTGCGCGAGAAAAGCGCCGAGCGTCGCCTGGCGATAGCGGGGCGCCCAGATTTCGCCGGCATCGGCAAAGGCGCTCGCCATGCCCTGCACGAACAGATTGGCGCGGTGGTCCGAATCGCGATCCTCGAGCGGGGCGTTCCAGCTCGAGCGGCTGTAATAGCTGGTCGGATGGACGAAAAAGACCGCGGCGTTGCCCTTGGGGAAGGGGGCTTCGGCGGCAGCCTCGGCCGCCTTGGCGGGCGGGATCAGCCGGCCGGCCGTCTTTTCGTCCGGAAGCTCGGTGCCGGGGGTTTCGCTGCCGTCGGAGGCGGGACGCCAGGCCGAGGGATCCTTTTCCATCCCCGGCCGCGCGAACCACATTTTGGGGTCGTCATAGGCGTTGGGCGCGACCGCGGCCTGCGGCTTGAACTCGGTGCTGGGGACGAAGGCGGTGCGCGCGATCCAGCCCGGGAAAAGCTGGTACACGACCCCGGCGGCAAGGATGAGGAGGATGATCGCGGCGATGAAGTAGAGGAACTTGCGGGCCAAATGGGGGCTCCATGGGAGAGGAATTGCTCCCATTCTAGCCGTTCATGTCGAGCGAAGTCGAGACACCCGTCGCCAGTGCGTGACCGCGGGGCATCTCGACTTCGCTCGATGCGAACGGAAAAGGGGGAGGTTCACGGTGTCTAGAGACGCGCATTTGGCTTGCCGCGCGCCGTGAAACAAGCCCAGATGTCGGCATGACCGATGCAGTAGCAGCCGGCGCCGCCGCCGATTCGCCCCTCAGACCGTCCCATGTCTCCGCGCGTCTCGACGACAGCGATCCGCCCTGGCCGCTGCGCCCGTGGATCATGGCGGCGATCTGCGCCGCCGCGGGGCTCGCCTTTCACCTGCTGATCGACCATCATTATGACGATGCGCTCGCGCATTGGCGGAGCGCGCTGGCGACGGGGATCGCGGCGGCGACGGTGGTGTTCGTGCTCGGAGTCGAACGACGCCGCTGGCACTGGGCGCTGGGCTTCGCGCTCAGCTGGGGCGTGATCCTCGGGCTGATCGCGCGGACGACCGCGGCTTATAATATCCAGGGCAATCCGGTCGAATGGCCCTTCTGGTCGGGGATTCTCGCGGTGCTCGTCGCGACCCCGCTGTTCCAGACGCGGCGCGACGTCGCGCCCGACTGGCGCTTCTGGAAGCTGTGGCAGATGCCGTACGCGCGGCTGCACAGCCATGCGTGGACCGACGCGGTGATCGGCGCGGCGAGCCTCGCGTTCGTCGGCATCACTTTTTTGCTGACGGTGCTGATCGGGCAGATGTTCAAGCTGATCGGGATCAACCTGATCTTCGACCTCTTGAACGACGAATGGTTCGGCTGGATGCTCGCGGGCGCGGCGTTCGGCGGCGCGGTGGGCCTGCTGCGCGAGCGCGACAAGCTGGTCGCGACGCTGCAGCGGCTGGTGATGATCGTGCTCGCGGTGCTCGCGCCGGTGCTCGCGGTCGCATTGGTGCTGTTCCTGCTTTCGCTCGCGGGAACGGGGCTGCAGAAGCTGTGGGATTCGGGCTTTTCGACCGCGGCGGTGATGATGGCGGTGGCGGCGTTCGCGGTGCTGCTCGCCAATGCGGTGATCGGCAACGGCGGCGACGACCGCGCGACGAGCCCCGCGCTACGCTGGGCGGCGCCGGTGCTGGCGATCGCGGTGCTGCCGCTCGCCGCGATCGCCTTTTATTCGATGCACCTGCGCGTGGTCCAATATGGCTGGACCCCCGAGCGCATCTGGGGCGTGATCGCGGCGCTGATCGCGCTCGCTTATGGCATCGCGGGGCTGTGGGCGGTGGCGCGCGGGCGACGCGATTTCGACGACCTGCTGCGGCCGATGCAGCAGAAGCTGGCGATCGGGCTGGCGCTGCTCGCGCTGTTCCTTGCGTTGCCGATCCTCGATTTCGGGGCGATTTCGACGCGCGACCAGCTCGCCCGGCTGAAATCGGGAGCGACGCCGGTCGAGAAGTTCGACTGGGCGGCGCTGGCGTTCGATTTTGGGCCGAGCGGGCGCGCGGCGCTGGCGGAGGTGGCGCGTTCGCCGCGGAAGGAGCGCGCCGACGCCGCGGAGGCGGCGCTGGCGGCGAAGAACCGCTGGGACCTGAGCGGACCGCGCGGCGCGCTGCTGCTGAAGCCGTTGGCCGAGCGGTTGCGTATCATTCCCGAGGGCCGCGCCTTGCCCGCCGAAGCGCTCGACCGGATTTCGGCGAGCTACATGTGCAGCCGCGCCAAGGCGTGCGTCGCGCTGTGGCTCGACGACAAAAGGATCGGCGTGCTGGGGCAGAATGAGCCGGGCGATGCGCTGAATTTCGACTTCGTGACGCAAAATGACGCCGGACAATGGGTGCAGGGCGATTGGGCGAAGCCCGTGCCCGCGAAAAGGCGGGCGGTCGACCTGTCGACGGCGCGGATCGAGGTCGAGACGGTGACGCAGCGCCGCGTGCTGGTGAACGGGGAGCCGGAATCGGGGACGTTCGATTGAGTTTTGTTCGTCCCTGTGGCGGAGCCATGGGGAGGTGGCAGCGGCGCAGCCGCTGACGGAGGGGCGGTAGCGCGACGTTGCGGCCCCACCACCACTCGCTTCGCGAGCGGTCCCCCTCCCCATGGCTTCGCCACAGGGAGGATCATGGTTGATGCGATCCGGCGGGGATGCTAGCGGCGCGGCTTCGTTAAAGTTAGGGCGATCATGTCAATCGATCAGGCAACAGTAAGGAAAATCGCGTCGCTGGCGCGCATCGCGATCAGCGATGCCGAGGCCGCCGCGATGGAAGGCGAACTCAACGGCATTTTGGGCTGGGTCGAGCAACTCGGCGAGGTCGATGTGACCGGGATCGAGCCGATGACCGCGGTGATCCCGAACACGCTGCGGCTGCGCGACGATGTCGTCGATGCCGACCCGCTGACCGGCGGCAACCGCCGCGACGATGTCCTCGCCAATGCGCCCGCGCCGCAGCACGGCTTCTTCGGCGTGCCGAAGGTGATCGAATAATGACCGACCTGACCAACCTGACCGTCGCGCAGATCCGCGACGGGCACCGCGCGGGCAATTTCAGCGCCGTCGAGGTCGCCGAGGCGTTCAACGCCAATGTCGCGGGGGCGAAGGCATTGAACGCGTTCATCGTCGAGACGCCCGATCATGCGCTGACGGCGGCGAAGGCGGCCGACGCCGACCGCGCCGCGGGGACGCTGAAGCCCTTGTCGGGCGTGCCGATCGGGATGAAGGACCTGTTCTGCACCAACGGGGTGCAGACGACCGCCGCGAGCCATATGCTCGAAGGCTTCGTGCCGCGCTATGAATCGACCGTTTCGCAGAAATTGTGGGACGCGGGTTGCGGCATGCTCGGCAAGCTGAACCTCGACCAGTTCGCGATGGGGTCGTCGAACGAGACGAGCTATTTCGGCACCGTCATCAGCCCGTGGAAGCGCAACGACGGCGGCAATGCGGCGCTCGCGCCGGGCGGGTCGTCGGGCGGGTCTTCATCGGCGATCGCGGCGCGGCTCTGCCCGGCGGCGACAGGGACCGACACCGGCGGTTCGATCCGCCAGCCCGCGGCCTTCACCGGCATTTCGGGGATCAAGCCGACCTATGGCCGCTGCTCGCGCTGGGGCATTGTCGCCTTCGCCAGCTCGCTCGATCAGGCGGGGCCGATGGCGCGCGATGTCCGCGACTGCGCGATCATGCTCGAGAATATGGCGGGCTTCGATCCGAAGGATGCGACCAGCCTCGATATGGCGGTGCCCAATTGGGAAGCGGCTTTGTCAAGCGATCTCAAGGGCAAGACGGTCGGTATTCCCAAGGAATATCGGCTTGAGGGCATCGACCCCGACATCGACGCGATGTGGGATGCGGGCATTGCGATGCTGAAGGATGCGGGGGCCGAGGTCATCGAGATCAGCCTGCCGCACACCAAATATGCGCTGCCGGCCTATTATATCATCGCGCCCGCCGAGGCGTCGTCGAACCTCGCACGCTATGACGGCGTGCGGTACGGTTTGCGCGACCTGCCGCAGGGCGCGGGGTTGCAGGATATGTATGCCGCGACGCGCGCCGACGGCTTCGGGCCCGAGGTCAAGCGCCGCATCATGATCGGCACCTATGTGCTGTCGGCGGGCTTCTACGACGCCTATTACACGCAGGCGCAGAAGGTGCGGACGCTGATCGCGCGCGATTTCGAACAGGCTTTTGCCTCGTGCGACGTCATCCTCGCGCCGACCGCACCGTCGGCGGCGTTCGGGCTGGGCGAAAAGACCGCCGATCCGCTGGCGATGTATCTGAACGACGTGTTCGCGGTGCCCGCGAGCCTTGCCGGGCTGCCCGCGATGTCGGTCCCCGCGGCGCTGAACCGCGAAGGGCTGCCGCTGGGCCTGCAGATCATCGGCAAGGCGTTCGACGAGCAGGGCGTGCTCAATGCGGGGCTGGCGATTGAGGAGCGGGCGGGCTTCACGGCGCGTGCGGAGAAGTGGTGGTGAGTTTGAACCTGTCCGTTAAGCCCGTCTATGGATGGGGCTGGACGGACGGGGCTGGCACCGTCGAAACACCAAGTGAGTTTACAGCCATTGCTGAACGCAGCGGAGATCAATTGGTGGGAGTCGTCGGACCGGGTGAATTCTCCGGTTGGAAAGTTACCATGTCGAAAAGACATACCGGACCTTTTGACGGGTTGGTGAATGTGACGATTCAGAACGATGGCGCAGAGGAAATATTCTCCGGTTCTGCGGAGATATCGAAGGACTTGATGGAATAATGAGCGACTATCGCATCAAGGGCGAAACCGGCGAGTGGGAGGTCGTGATCGGCCTCGAGGTCCATGCGCAGGTCACCTCCAACGCCAAGCTGTTCTCGGGCGCCGCGACGGCGTTCGGGGCCGAGCCCAACACGCAGGTGTCGCTGGTCGACGCCGCGATGCCGGGGATGCTGCCGGTGCCGAACCGCGAGTGTATCCGCCAGGCGGTGCGCACGGGAATGGCGATCGAGGCCGAGATCAACAAATGGTCGCGCTTCGACCGCAAGAATTATTTCTACGCCGACTTGCCGCAGGGTTACCAGATTTCGCAGCTTTATCATCCGCTTGTCGGCGAGGGTTCGCTGACGATCGCAGCCGATGAGAAGGCGGGTATCCCCGCCGACAAGGTGATCGGAATCGAGCGCATCCATGTCGAGCAGGACGCGGGCAAGCTGATGCACGACCAGCATCCGACGATGTCCTACGTCGACCTCAACCGGTCGGGCGTCGCGCTGATGGAGATCGTCTCGCGCCCCGACATGCGCTCGCCCGCCGAGGCGGGGGCCTATGTGCGCAAGTTGCGCTCGATCCTGCGCTATGTCGGGTCGTGCGACGGCAATATGGAAGAGGGCTCGATGCGCGCCGACGTCAACGTGTCGGTTCGCAAGCCCGGCGACGAATTCGGGACGCGCACCGAGACGAAGAACGTCAATTCGGTGCGCTTCGTGATGGCGGTGATCGAGGGCGAGGCGAAGCGCCAGGTCGAGCTGATCGAAAGCGGCGGCAGCGTGGTGCAGGAAACGCGGCTGTACGATCCCGACCGCAACGAGACGCGCTCGATGCGGTCGAAGGAAGATGCGCATGATTATCGCTATTTCCCCGATCCCGACCTGCTGCCGCTCATACTCGACGATGCGTTTCTGACCGAATGCCGCGCGAGCCTGCCCGAACTGCCCGACGCCAAGCGCGCGCGCTATCTGGCCGAAGGGATTTCGGCCTATAACGCCGACGTGCTGACCGCCGAGGTCGAGGTGGCGCGCTGGTTCGACGCGTTGCTCGAAGCGGGTGCGAAGCCCGTCGCAGCGGCGAACTGGGTGACGAGCGAGTTGTTCGGTGCCTTGAACCGTCTGGGCCGCGATATTTCGGACTCGCCGGTCAGTCCCGCCCAGGCGGCCGAACTGCTCGGGCTCGTCGCCGACGGCACGATTTCGGGGACGATCGCCAAGGCGGTGTTCGAAAAGATGCTCGAAAGCGGCGATGCGGCGGGCGTGATCGTCGATCGCGAAGGGCTGAAGCAGACGAGCGACACCGGCGCGATCGAGGCCGAGATCGCCAAGGTCCTCGCCGCCAATGGAGACAAGGTCACGCAGTATAAGGGCGGCAAGGAGGCCCTGTTCGGCTTCTTTGTCGGGCAGACGATGAAGGCGATGCAGGGCAAGGCGAACCCGCAGGTCGTCAACGAACTGCTGAAGAAGGCGCTCGGCTGACCCAATAAGTGATCGCGTTCACAGCGAATCCGGCCGCTTCGCTGTCATGGCATTGAAACCAGTGCAGATATGATGGGAAGGGCGGACATGATGAAGCGGATGATGGTTTCGGTCGGCGGCGCGCTCGCGCTGGTTATCGGCGGTTCGGCAATCGCGGCGCCCGCCGTGAACGACGGATATGACTGGGCGATGCGCGTCAACGACGAGGGGCCGGTGCACGATGCGATCCTGGCCTATGAGGTCGACGGCACCGACGACCAGCCGCTGAACTTCACCTGCGAGGAAAGCGGCGACCGCGTCTTTGCAGGGATTTCGGGCGGTGCGCCCGACCTGACCGCGATCACTCTCGAGTCGGGCGACCAGCGCGTGCGGCTGACCGGGACGACCGAGGCCGACGAAATACCGACCTTTACCGCGCAGGAAATGCCCGCGACCTTTCCCTTCTTTCGCGCCTTTGCCGCGAACGGCTGGCTGCGGATGACCGCGAATGGCGACACAGTCGACATGACGGCGACGCCGCGCGGCAAACAGGCGATAGCGCGTTTCGCCGCTTTCTGCGCCGGCTGACGCGATGCGGCAGATGCTGCGCGCGCTGCTGACGCTGTGCTCGATGCTCGCCTTCGCCGGCATGGTGCGGGCGGAGACGGTCGTCTTCACCGACGTCAATGTCGTGCCGATGGACGCCGAGCGCGTGATTGCGCGCACGACGGTGATCGTCACCGACGGCAAGATCGCGAGCATCGGGATCAAGGCGAAGCTGCCCGCGGGGACGCCGGTGATTGACGGCAAGGGGGCGTGGCTGGTGCCGGGGCTCGCCGACATGCACAATCATGTGACGACGCGCGACGACCTGACGCTGCTGCTCGCGAACGGCGTCACCACGATGCTCAACATGGGCGAGGCGACGAACAGCTTCGCCGGGCGGACGCGGATAGCGGTGAACAAGGGCGAGGTGCCTGGGCCGCAAATTTTCACGGCGCTCGCGGTCGACGGCGACCCGCAATATGGCCATCTGGTCGTCAAGACGCCCGAGGATGCGCGCGCGATCGTCGGGATAGCCAAGGCGAACGGCTACAGCTTTATCAAGGTCTATACGAACCTGCCGGCCGATGCCTTCGCGGCGCTCGCCGGGGAGGCGAAGGCGCAGGGGATCGGTATCGTCGGGCATAATGCGAAAGCGGTCGGGCTTGCGAAGCAACTGGCGGCGGGACAGGCGATGGTCGCGCATGTCGAGGAATTTTTCTACGGCTTCTTTCCCGAGCCGCCCGCCGACGATCAAAATGCGCCGCCCGCCGATGTGCGGATCGCCGACGCGATCGCGCTTGTGAAGGCGCATGGCGCCTTCGTCACGTCCGACCTGTTCAACTATCGCACGATCGCGGCGCAGTTCGGCAAGCCCGAGGTGGTGAAAGCCTATCTGGCGGCGCCCGAGGCGCGCTATCTGTCGCCCGCCGACCGGCTGGCGTGGGCGGGGTCGGGCTATCAGAAAAAGGCGGTCGACCTGTCGCGGCGCGTGGCGTTCGAGGCGCGCTTTGTGAAGGCGATGGCCGATGCCGGCGTGCCGCTGATCACGGGCGGCGACGCGCCGACGATTCCGGGGCAGGTGCCGGGCTTCGCGCTGCACGAAGAGATCGACGCGATGCTCGCCGCCGGGCTGACGCCGTGGCAGGCGCTGTCGGCGGCGACGCGCACGCCGGGCGAATTCATCGCGAAGACGGTGCCGGGCGCGGCGAAGTTCGGCGTTGTGGCGCCGGGCTATCGCGCCGACCTGTTGCTCGTCGAGGAGAACCCGCTGGAGAAGCCCGCGACGCTGCGGTCGCCGCTGGTCGTGATGGCGGGCGGGCGCTGGTATGATGCGACGGCGCTGAAAGCGATGCTCGCCGAGGTCGTGGTGCGGCGCTCTGGCCAGTAAAAGATAGTCATAAAGCGGGTCCAGTTTATTGGAGCGAAGGTACGCCGATTTTTTGCTTGCCGCGTTTGAAGCTTTTTACGATGCACGCATTTGGGACAGGCGGAAGATTACTTCCCGAGTCTGAAGATGTCCGGGGGGACGGGGATGATGAATAAATGGCTGGCGGCCGCCATTCTGGCGGTATCGTTTCTTGTCGTGGCGCCAATGGCACATGGGCAGGAAAAAGGCGCAGTGCGCGAAGGGTTTTCGGCTGAAACGCTCAGCGGAAAGAAAATTTTGCTGTTTCGGCCGTCGGTTTGGGTAGGCGAGCAGTCTACGGGCGGGCTCGCCGAGCCTAACGCCGATTGGACCGCGCAGGCGCGCGAGTTTCTGAATGCCGAACTGGCCCGCCGCCAGATAGAGTTCAGCAACGAGCTGATCATCGAGCCCGATCTTGTCGGCGAGGACGCCAAGCTTTTTTCCGAACATCGGGCTTTGTTCAACTCGGTTGCCAGTTCGGTCGTCAATTACCAGTTCTTTGCCGGAAACCGTCTCCCGACGCGGAAGAACAAGGCATTTGACTGGACGCTGGGAGAGGGCACCAAAGCAATCGCGGAGAGGACCGGCGCGCAATATGGGCTATTTGTCCGGACCGAGGACCAATATGGCTCATTCGGGCGAAAGATGTTTCAGGTTCTCGCGATCGGGCTGGTCGGCGCGGGCGTGAGTTCGGGCAAGCATGTCGGCTATGCGGGACTTGTCGATTTGCACACCGGAAATCTGGTCTGGTTGAACGCCGACGAGCAAATGGGCGGTGACGTCCGCACCGAGGAGGGCATGCAAAAGCGCGTTGGTCAATTGCTGGAGGATTTTCCGGGTTTCAAGCCGGTCGCTACGGCAACCAAATGACCAAGCGGGCAATCGTTGCGGCAGTAGTGATGCTGGCCGCCCCTTCTTCCTTGGCCGCGCGTGAACCGTTCGAAAGGCCGACCTATGCAGGGGCATATGAGCCGCTGGGCGTCGATGAGCGCGGTTTGTGGATGCAAATGGACGATTATGAAAGGGCGTTTCGCGATTCCCCTTTGGTCGTTCGAGATGAAGCTCTCACCAAATATGTAAAGAGCGTACTTTGTAAAACGGTCGGACCAGATCGTTGCGAAGCAACGCGAGTCTATATTGTCCAGGATAAGCTGTTCAATGCGAGCATGGCACCAAATGGAATGATGCAGGTACACACCGGCTTGTTGGCTCGCGTGCATTCGGAAGCGGAACTGGCGACGGTATTGGGACACGAATTTGCTCATTTTGAGCTGCGGCACAGCTTGAATGGCTTTAAGGAGCAGCGAAAAGGCAGCGACTTGATGGCGTGGATCGGCTTGGCGGGCGCCGCCGCTGCCCCGAACACCGGTCTCGGCTTCGCCCAAACGCCGATCGCATTCGGTTTCTTCGGCTTTAAGCGTGCGCAGGAGTCCGAAGCGGACGCTCTTTCCGCATCCTACATCAAGGCATCGGCTTACCCGCTGCGTGCATCGGCCGTGTGGACGCGACTGATGGAAGAAGAGGACGCGCTGAAAGAAGAGCGGAAGTTGCGCAAAATTCGCCGGCGAAATCCGGGGGCGATCGATACGCACCCCACTGATTTACAGCGTGTCGCCTATTTCGCCGAGCAGGAAGCCGAGGCGGGAGCAGCGGAGGGCGACGAGGGGCGCGAAGCCTATGGTGCGGAGACCGCGCGCGTTCTGCCGACGCTCTTCGACAGCTTGGTCAAGGGCAACGAGTTCGCCGCTGCCGACTATGTCATCCAAAGCCGGGCCAACGCCTTGGGCTGGGACGGATTGTTGCTTCATGCCCGCGGCGAGCTGTATCGGCTGCGCGGCAACCCGCGGGATCTGGTGACGGCTCGGCAGTTTTACGAACAAGCGATCGCGACCGGTTCGGCGCCTGCCGAGGCGTGGCGCGGCGTGGGACTGACCGCGATGCGCGGCGGGGATAGCTCGGCGGGAAAAGCCGCGTTGCGCGAATATCTGGTCCGATTGCCGCAGGCATCCGACGCCGCGGCCATGAAAATGCTGTTGGAGAATTGAAATGGCTATCCATCGTCGTTCGGTGATTTTCGTCGCGGTTGTGCTTGCTGCCTGGAGCCCGTCTGCAAGTGCGGGCTGGAAGCTGATAAGCGCAAAAGAAACCGCGCAGGTCGATGGCTTGAAAGTAACGCCCGAAAGAGACTGGAACCAAGGTGGACGGCCCGGCAAGCAGGGACGGGTGTGGACGCAGGATGGTGTCGGTCTCAACGCGATCGAGTTCTTCTCCGCCATTCCTGCGGGTGGGTCGCTGTACAAGGAGCGCGACAAGAAGAATAATCCGATGCCAAAGTTCGACAGCGGTCTGTTGCTGCCCGAACTGGCCGATTTTTTTGAACGCAGCTTTCGCGCGGCGAACCAGCTTTCCGATTTTACGATCGTCGAATCGGCCCCAACCGACATCGGCGGGAATAAGGGGTTGCTGGTCCGCTATCGTTATACGATGCCGAATGACGAGTTGACGCGGCTTGGCGAGGCTCGCCTGGCGGTCGTCGACGGCAAATTATTCGTAGCGAATTATTATGCGCCGCAACTGCACTATTTCGGCGCCGGCCTGCCCGAGGCACAAGCCATGATGCAGCGCGTAAGATTCTGAGGTCCGCGAGCGGCGCCGGGCGAGTCTAGCGTGGAGGTGCCGACCACACGCTTTTTCCTTCCTTCACCGTTTCAAGAACGCGGATGTCCTTGATTCCATCGACCGGCGTCGTCAGCGGGTTCTGGTCGAGGATCACGAAGTCGGCGAGCAGGCCGGGCTTGATGCGGCCCTTGCGGTCTTCCTCGAAGATTTGCCAGGCGGGGCCGGTGGTGAGCGCCTGCAGTGCGGCATAGGCGCCCAGCCGTTCCTTTTCGCCGCTGACGACGCCGGCGGGCGAGACGCGCGCCATCGAGGTCCAGAGCATGAAGCGCGTGTCGAGCGGGGTGACGCTATAATCGCTGTGGTTGGAGGCGATCAGCCCCGCAGCGCGCGCCGAGGCGAAGGGGCTGATGAAATCGACCACTTCGTCGGGGAAATTGGTCCGGTGAATGTCGGCCCAATACCATGTGTGGTTCGAGAAATAGGCGGGGCCGACGCCGATGCGCTTGTAGGCCGCGAGCTGATCGGGGCGCTGGAACTGCGAGTGGATGACGATCGGGCGGCGGTTCGCGGCGGCGGTGATTCCGAGCGCGTCGAAGCCCTCGATCGCCATGTCGATCGCCGCGTCGCCATTGGCGTGGACGAAGAGCTGCCAGCCGCGGTCGTGGACCTTCTTCGCCTGCACGATGAAGTCGGTTTCGGAGAGCACCGGTTCGCCGTGCCAGGGATGATGACCCTCGGGGCTGCCGCGCTTGTAATCGCGGGTGAAATAGCCGGTGCGCGCCTGCACCGACCCGTCAAGGACGAACTTGATCCCCTGCAGCTTCACATGGCCCTGATAGCTGCCGAATTTGAGCGCGGACTGCGCGAGCAGCGCGTCGAGCCCGGTCGAGAAGGGGAGGAGCGCGAGGTCGATTTTCAGTCGCTCGCGTGCGGCGGGCGACGTGAGGAAGGCGACGTCGGGCGGCTGGGTCGCGCCGTCCTGCGCATGCGTATAGCCCTCGGCGAAATAGGCGTTTTGCGCGGCGTCGAGCGCGGCGAGTTTCTGCTCCGCTGTCGGCTGCGGCAATTTGGCGAGCAGCAGGAACATCGCCTTTTCGAGCAATACGCCGTTGAGCTTGCCCGCTTCATCGCGGAGCATCATCCCGCCGGGCGGGACGGGGGTGGTCTCGTCGATGCCCGCGGCCTTCAGCGCGGCGCTGTTGGCGACCGCGCCGTGGAGCGAGACATGGAGGACGACGAGCGGGCGGTCGGGGGCGATCGCGTCGAGTTCGGCGCGGGTGATATAGCGTTTTTCGGCGAGCGTCTCGTGGTCGAACTGCCAGACGGTCGCCCAGCGTCCGGGCTGGGCCGGGGTGCGGGCGAGATAGTCGCGGATCGCCGCGATGACGCCGGCGACGTCGGTGACCGGCGCTCCGGCACGGAGATCGAGCCCGCCGGCGGTCAGCGTGGCGACGGTGAAATGCGAATGGGCGTCGATGAAGCCGGGGAGCATCGTCGCGCCGTTGAGGTCATGGACAACGGCGCCGTCGCCAGCGGCGGCGCGAGCCTGCTTTTCGGAACCGGCGAAGGCGATGCGGTCGCCCTTTGTCAAGACCGCTTCGACAGTCTGCGGCGTCTCGCCGTCCATCGTGATGATCGGGCCGCCGAGGTAGAGCGTGGTGTCCTGCGCTGTGGCGGGCGCTGTGTTCGCCAAGAGCAGCGCGATGGCGGCGGTGATGGATTTCATATGTCTCTCCCCTTGCTGCCATCGTGGCGGCGGAGGGAAGGGCGGGTCAAGAGGTTAGCAAGCTAATTTTAATCCTCCCTGTCGCGGAGCGATCGGGAGTGGCAGCCCGTAGGACTGACGGGGACTGGTGACTCTGCCATCGTCGCCCCTCCACCACGCCCTGCGGGCGCGGTCCCCCTCCCCATCGCTTCGCGACAGGGAGGATCTGCTTAAACCTGATCGGGCGGCACTTCGTCGGGGCCGCGGCCGGGCTGGTCGATATCGCCGCCGCCGGGGCTGCCGGGGATTTCGACCGGTTGACCGGCTGGGTCCTCGAGCGGTGTCGGCTGGGTCGGCCGTTCGGGCGGCGCGACCGGATCGATGATATCGGGCTTGGGCTTGGGCAGCGGGTCGGCCGCCTTGACATGGAGGTCCGAGGGGTAGGGCATCATATATCTCCTTGACCTGATCAACGAACCGGCGCGACGCATGTTCCGCCAGCGGAACGGGCGGCTTTGTGCCCTTGCCCTTGGCCGCGTGTCTGCTATAGCCCCGCGCGGCCCGCACGGGCGTGCGCGGCAGCGCGCGATTTCGTGCACCCGGCCGAAAACACCTGCGGGCGTGGCGGAATTGGTAGACGCGCTGGTTTTAGGTACCAGTATCGCAAGATGTGGGGGTTCGAGTCCCTTCGCCCGCACCATTCCGCAATGCAGGCCGGGATCATGGGGAACTTCGCCCTTTTGGCGGGGTTCGATACGAGATTTTGAGCAAGGATAAGACCAAGGCAATGAAGACCGTCGAAACGCTGAACGAAGGCCTGAAGCGCGAATATCGCGTCACGATCACCGCCAAGGATATCGACGCGCGCGTCGACGACGAGGTGAAGAGCATCGCCCCGACCGTCCGCATGCCCGGTTTCCGCCCCGGCAAGGTGCCGCCGAACCTGATCCGCAAGATGCACGGCCCCGCGCTGTCGGCCGATGCGCTCAACAAGGCGATCGACGCCGGCGTGCGCGACCTGATGGCGAAGGAAAAGCTTCGCCCCGCGCTGCAGCCGGCCGTGACGCTCGCCGACGGTTATGAAAGCGGCAAGGATGCCGAAGTCACCGTCGCGCTGGAAGTACTGCCCGAAATCGAAACCCCGTCGATCGACGGGCTGAAGCTCGAGCGCCTGACCGTTCCCGCCGACGACAAGGCGGTGATGGCGAAGATCGAGGAATTCGCCGCGCAGATGAAGCGGTTCGAGGAAGCGCCGAAGACCAAGAAAGCCGCGACCGGCGACCAGGTCATCATCGACTTCGCCGGCAGCGTCGACGGCGTCGCCTTCGACGGTGGCACGGGCGAGGACATGGCGGTCGAAATCGGCTCGGGCCAGCTGATCCCGGGCTTCGAAGACCAGCTCGTCGGCGTCAAGGCCGGCGACGAAAAGGTGCTGAAGGTCAGCTTCCCCGACGAATATCCGGTCGAAAATCTGAAGGGCAAGCCCGCCGAATTCGCCGTCACGGTGAAGGAAGTGAAGGTTCCCGCGGCGTCGAAGATCGACGACGAGTTCGCCAAGACGCTCGGCCTCGAAAGCCTCGACAAGCTGAAAGAGCTGATGAAGGATCAGGTCGAGCAGGAACTCAACGGCCTGACGCGTACCTATATGAAGCGCAAGCTGCTCGACCAGCTCGCCGCGAGCCATGATTTCGAAGTGCCGCCGACGATGGTCGAGGCCGAGTTCAACCAGATCTGGCAGCAGCTCGAGCATGAAGCGAGCCACGAGGAAGATCCCGAAGCGGCGAAGGCCGAACTCGAGAGCGACCGCGACGAATATCGCAGCATCGCGGTGCGCCGCGTCCGCCTCGGCCTGCTCCTGTCGGAAATCGGCCAGGCGCATGGCGTGCAGGTGTCGGCGCAGGAAATGCAGCGCCTCGTCATGCAGGCGGCGCAGCAGTATCGCCCCGAAGATCGCCAGCGTTTCGTCGAATATGTCCAGCAGGACGCGCTCGCCGCCGCGCAGCTCCGCGCCCCGCTCTATGAGGACAAGGTCGTCGACTTCCTGTTCGAAAAGGCCGAGATCAGCGACCGCGAAGTGACGCGCGAAGAGATCGAAGCCGCGATCGAAGCCGACGACGACGGCCACGTCCACGGCCCGGGCTGCGGTCACGACCATGACCATGACGCGAAGCCCGCCAAAAAGGCGGCCGCGAAGAAGGCTGCGCCCGCCAAGAAGGATGCGGTGAAGGAAGAGGCCAAGGAAGAAAAGGCCGAGGCTCCCGCCAAGAAGGCGCCGGCGAAGAAGGCCGAAGCCAAGACTGAGGACAAGCCCGCGGCGAAGAAGGCTGCTCCGGCGAAGGCCGCTGCGGCCGAGAAGGCTGAGTCCGCCAAAAAAGCTCCGGCCAAGAAGGCTGCGGCGAAGAAATAGGCTTCGGCTGATGATTACAAAAAAGGCCGGGTGGAGGATGCTCCACCCGGCCTTTTTCGTTTGAATCGTCGCCCCGCGAAGGCGGGGGCCGCTACCGGTGTAACGCAAGGTTGCTGGCGGCCCCCGCCTTCGCGGGGGCGACGGACACCGCCTAAATCACGTCCATATTATAGCAATGCCAGCTGAAGATCGCGGCGGCGCCGCGGTGCGGGCGCCAGGCTTCGGCCAGCTCGCGCGCCATTTTCTCGCTCGGGCGCACGCCCAGTTGCATAATGCGGCCGACGGCTTCCTGCACCGCGAGGTCGCCCGCGGGCCAGATGTCGGGGCGGCCTTCGGCGAAGAGCAGGTAGATTTCGGCCGACCAGCGCCCGATGCCCTTGACGCGCGTGAGCAAGGCGATCGCTTCCTCATCGTCGGCGGGGAGCGCGTCGAAGGTCAGATCGCCGTCGAGGATGAGCTGGGCGAGGCTTTTGGCATAGCCCTGCTTCTGCCCCGACAGGCCGCAGGCGCGCAGCGTGTCGAAATCGGCGGCGGCCATGACTTCGGCGGGGCAGCCTTCGCCGAATTGCGCCTCGAGCTTGTTCCAGATCGAGGTCGCGGCGGCGACGCTGACCTGCTGGCCGACGATCGTGCGAAGAAGCGTCGTATAGCCGGGCGCGCGGATGCGCGGCTCGGGATAGCCCGCGTTGCCGAGCGCGCGCGCGAAATTGGCGTCGCGCTCCGCCAGCGCGTCGATTCCCGCGTTCAGCTGCTGCTGGCTTAGGCCCATCCTATATTCTCCTTTTGTTCCCAAGGTTGCTGATAGCAACGCTTGATTTGACAGGCAACGCGCGACATAGCGCCTGCGACAAGAAAGAGATGAGGGACTAGCATGGCCAAGCTGATTGTCGTGACGCGCGACGGAACCGAACATGAGATCGAAGGCGACACCAGCCTGACCGTGATGGAAAATATCCGCGACGCCGGTTTCGACGAATTGCTCGCGCTGTGCGGCGGCTGCTGTTCGTGCGCGACCTGCCATGTCCATGTCGAGGCGGGCGACAAGGACGCGATGCCCGCAATGAGCGAGGACGAGAACGACCTGCTCGATTCGACCACCGACCGCGACGATAATTCGCGCCTGTCGTGCCAGATCCCGTTCAGCGACGCGCTCGACGGGCTGAAAGTGCGGATCGCGGCGGAGGATTAGACCTTATTGGCCCGCCGTCGCGACCGCGTAGAGCGCGATCGCCGCGGCGTTCGAGATGTTGAGGCTCTCCATCCGCGGCGAGATGGGCAGCTTTGCCAGCACGTCGCAATGTTCCATGACATTGTGGCGCATCCCGTCGCCTTCGGAGCCGAGCACCAGCGCGACCTTGCTGCCGTCGAGCGTCGATCCGAGCGTCGTTTCGGTGTCGCCCATCAGCCCGATGCGCCAATATTGGGCCTCGGCGATCTCCTCCAGCGCGCGCGACAGGTTGACGACGCGCACCCATGGCACGGTTTCGAGCGCGCCCGATGCCGAACGCGCGATCACGCCGCTTTCGGGCGGGCTATGGCGGTCCTGCGTGATGATCGCCGCCGCATCGAACGCCGCCGCCGAGCGCAGCACCGCGCCGATATTGTGCGGATCGGTGACCTGGTCGAGGATAACGAGCGGACGCTTGCTCTCCGCATCCACCTCTTCCTGCAACAGGTCGCCGAGATGGATATTCTCGAGCGGGTCGACCTCGATCACCAACCCCTGATGCGGCGCGTCGCGCGCGACGAGTCGCGCGAGGTCGGCGACGTCCGCATAGCTGATCGGAATCACCGGCGGCAGGTCGAGCTGGCCCAATGCCTCGCGCGTGCCCCAGATGCGCTTGACGTTGCGTTCGGGGTTGGCGAGCGCGGCGAGAACGGCGTGGCGGCCCCAGAAACGGATGGCCTGACCGCGTTGGTTTCCGCCTGACGGGCGGCGATGTCGGGAAAATTGTCTCATAAGGCGCGCCTTTCCCACGACCGCCATTGACAGGCAAGCCTCGTTTCGCCATTGGACCGCTTCCCAAAGCGGGCCCCAAGGACAGGTGGCCGAGTGGTTAAAGGCAGCAGACTGTAAATCTGCCCGGGTTTCCGTACGCTGGTTCGAATCCAGCCCTGTCCACCACCCTCCCTTCCGAGGGTGTCCGCAGAAGTCCCTAGAAATCCCAGAAAACCTAGCGTATAATCGCCCATATTGTCCGCCTGCGTCCCTTGGTGTTTGCCTGCAACCGGATGCAAATGTGGGAGAGATGTGGGAGTAAATCGATTACTCCCACACTTTGAACCTTCCGCAAGCGGCGCTAAAGTGTGGGAGTAAGCGATGGGCAAGCTCACGGCGGTTGCGGTCAAGGCAGCTTTGGCGAATCCCGGCACCTATCAGGACGGTGACGGGCTGGTGCTTAGGGTGGACAAGCGGGGCGGAGCCTACTGGCTTTTGCGGCTCCAACGCGACGGCAAGCGGCAGGACATCGGTCTGGGTAGTGCTAAGCTGCTAACGCTGGCCGAGGCCCGGGATAAGGCCACGGGGCTCCGGAAGGCGGTCAAGCTAGATCGGCGCGACGTTCTGGCGGAGAGAAAAGATGAAGTCGCCGCGAAGGTGACGTTCCGCGTTGCCGCGCGCCAATATCACACCGAGAATGAGGCGGGTTGGAAAAGCGCGGTTTACGCGCGGCAATGGCTCGCCAGTCTGGAAAATTACGCCTTCCCGAAATTGGGCGATGTGCCGACCGGGGGTATTACGGCCGCTGACATCATCACAGTGCTGACACCGATCTGGCAGGAAATTCCTGAAACCGCCCGCCAAGTGCGCAACCGGATTTGTGCTGTGCTGGACTATGCCCACGCTAAGGGTTGGCGCTCCCGCGAAGCCCCATCGGGCAATGGCAGCCTGAAAGCGGGGCGTGGATTGCCTCGGCAGGTTAAATCGCGAGAGAATCGCAAGGCCATGCCCTATGTTGCCTTGCCCGCCTTCATCACTGCTTTGCGGCGCAAGCCATCCTATGGGCGGCTCGCGCTAGAACTGCTCATCCTTACCAGCGTGCGCAGTCAAGAGGTAAGGTTAGCGACATGGGCCGAATTTGATCTTGAAGGCCGTCTGTGGGCCATTCCCGCCGATCACATGAAGCGAGGCAAGGCGCACATGGTTCCGTTGTCTGACGCGGCTCTGGCGGTGTTGGCAAAAGCGAATGCCTTCCGGCTTCCGGACACAGATGTCGTTTTCCCCGGTTTGGCTGGCAAACCGATGTCTGACATGACTCTGCTAAAGGTGCTGCGCGACATGCGCGAGCCGTTCCACGTTCATGGTTTTCGCTCTACCTTCACCGATTGGGCAGCGAACGAAGGCTTTGCCGATGCCGTGGTAGAAGCGGCGCTGGCTCACAAGACGCCCGATGCGGTACAGGCTGCCTATCGCCGCACAACCTATCTTGGCACGCCTAGCCAGCCGGGTGCGCGCGTTAAGCTGATGGATGCCTGGAGCGGTTTTTGCGTTGGCGGCGTCGTTGGCACCGGCAATGTCGTGCCTTTGCCTGACAAGAAGGCGGGGTAGTGCGCGTTTTATTGCAGGCAGCAGTTCCTCTCGGAACTGCCATCGAGGGTGCGAATCGTACTCTCAAAAAACGTTGGAAATGCGTCGATTTACACTTCGGCCACGCAAGAGCACTCTAATCGCACTCTCTAAAAGTGGCGAAAAAGCGCCATGCACCCGTGCGTGAGGTGTGTATCCAAATTATGGGTCCGATGCGTAGCATCGCGGCCCGGGAATTGGTCGTTGTAGAGCATCGATGATTCCGAGAAGGGACGCGGGGGTGGTTTGTGCTTTGAAATCAGAGATGCGATAGGAAAGCCGCCGCAGGTTGTCGCTCAGCAACGTGCCCATCGGTCAATCGACATGGCATATTGGCGCTGAGAGGGCTTTATTACCCCGATATAGGCAGGGGTTCGCTGGAGTGGGGATAGATGGGGAAACTCTTGAAGTTTACAGAATCCACTCTGTCGCTATAGAATTTCTGCAGAGTTGTTTTTGAGGGGGAGGTATTATTGCCCAGCGGTCAGCCAGCCGACGCAGTCGCCGTTAGCAGTTTTCTCGGTTTCGATTTGGTAAACTGGATCATCTTTGTCGCTATCGTATTGCCGTTCGTGGTGGCATGGGTCATATTTCAAAAATACATGCGAGAAGTTCGTACGCCTATGCGCTCTCTTTGGAAGCACTTGTGGCCTACGTTCGCAGCTTTTGCTGTGCTTTTCATTGTTGCAATTTTATTCTTCTGGGCTCTTGTTCTAGAATCTAACGGAAATACTAGGCCACAGATTGTTTTGAGCTTTTTTTCCTCTTTGGCGGAGGATTTGGTCTTCTTCTCGCTCTTGGGGTTCATGATTATTTTAATTCAGAGAAGAGAGGCGGACCGGGGACGAAACTTTGATGACAAGATCGATCTACTTTTCGATGCGAAGCGGCTCAGGAGTGGAGAGATCGCGTATCTCCGCTCTCGGATTCAAACTGTGAGTTCTGACTGTCAAAATAACGATACAACGATTGACGTTATAGGCTTCGACGAGGCGAACGGACTAATTCAGATCGACGTCTCGCGCAGCTTCACTGTCGCAAATTATCTAACAAACGAGCCGGCAGTTTTCGAATTCAAACAAAGAGTGGTTCCAGATAATTCCTGTGGAAATGAACCATGTTTGAAAATTTTCCCTGCGGTTACGACAAGCCTACTTCCTGATGGCAAGGGGGGCTATGAGAGCCATGAAGACGAAATTCTTCATGAGGGGGGAGAATTCAGCGCCGATGAAAAATTCGAGCCTGAGTCTCGTAGGCTTGAAATTTTGCCTGGGCAGCTTCGGGAATTTCGAACCCGTTTTCGATGCTGGCAGAAAGTGGTTCCGCTTGAAGGGGCAGGATTGAAAGAGCTAAAGACTGCGGCGGGGGACCACGAAGGTTATCGCTTGCAGGCGAAAAAGCACTGGGATGAACTCACGATCCGAGTTCGAAACAGCTTGTCAGATAGGATTCGGATTGCCATACATGGGCAAGACAAGCGGATTTTTGAGGTTCATCCTGGAGATCAGCAGCACAAAGCGTACCGGATCGAGAACCTTTCGCACGAATCAAAAATTTCTGTGCTTTTCGGCGTTTTGAAGGATCCCGTTAAGGAACCAAGCGTTATAGAAACAGAGTGAAGGAGAATGAAAATGCGTGGAGTCGAAGATACCACTGAGTAGCCCATTCCGGCATTCCATTAACCGAAGCCCCAGCTGATGCTGGGGTTTTTTTTGTGCAAAATGTGTGGATCGGTTTTGGGTGCGCGGGTGACTGGGCACTAACTGATGTCCGATCAGGTGACGCGTTCCGAGACGATCAAGCTGTCGCAGCCGTCGCCTCTCTGATGACCGTTTCAAGCTTTTTCGGGCAAGCGCGACAGCTCGGCAGAGCTGATGCGCAGCAGGTTGGGCAAGCGGACGCGCATGACGAGTAAGAGGGGTCGGCGAGGTTTTTTGGCAATTTTTGGAGCGAAACTCCGGCTCTCCCACATTTGCGGAGATTGGCCCTATTCGCCGTTGTTCAGCCTAACCGCCACAGCATGCGCAGAAATCTTGCCCCGAGCGTCGGCCTTGGCTGCTATCGATGACGCAGGGTCGTCGATTATCCGGCCAAGCATGGCCAGTTCACGAGCCGATAGGAGCTGCTCCGCCGCATATTCGTCGGGCGTCATTTGGCTAATCCGTTGAATCCGCTCTCGCTCGATAGCCGTGTGATGCTTCTTACGCAGCCAAGCTACCAGCGGTCCAAGGTTCATGGCTGTGGACCGGCGTGCAAAAAGGACCCCGTTAGCGGGGTGATCGGCGTCTAAAAGGGACCCCTCATTTCGATGGTTTAAGCAGCCGGCTGGATAATCAGGCGGCGAGATCGGGATGTTGGTTTTGGAGACAGTGGTTCGGATTCGGCGCGAGTATGCCGGTGGTAAGGCGATCAAGGCGATCGCGCGGGATTTGCATGTGTCGCGGAAGGTGATCCGCAAGGCGATCCGAGCGCCGGAAGGCACATTCGACTATCAGCGCAAGGTTCAGCCACTGCCGCGGATCGGTCCGTTTCAGGATCGGCTCGATACGCTGCTGGAAGAGAATGAGGTGCGCGGCAGGCGCGAGCGGCTGCGGATGACGCGGATCCATGACCTGCTGGTGCGCGAAGGTTTTGAGGGCTCCTACGATGCCGTGCGCCGCTACACGGCGCGCTGGAAGGCCCTTCGGCGCAAGGATGCCGGCGATGGTGTCACCGCCTTCATCCCGCTGACGTTCAAGCCGGGCGAGGCCTACCAGTTCGACTGGAGCCATGAGGATGTAGAGATCGCCGGCACACCGATGCGAGTGAAGG
Source organism: Sphingopyxis sp. SE2 (assembly GCF_032227185.1). Classification (NCBI taxonomy): domain Bacteria; kingdom Pseudomonadati; phylum Pseudomonadota; class Alphaproteobacteria; order Sphingomonadales; family Sphingopyxidaceae; genus Sphingopyxis; species Sphingopyxis sp. SE2. Next base: position 632,680 of record NZ_JAPMXW010000001.1, read on the forward strand.
TCGCGCATATGCGACTGTGCGCATCGCGAGCGGTCTATGTCCGAGCCTATCCACGCGAGAGCCAGGAGATGCTGTTCGACGCGCATGCGCGCGGCTTTGCCTTCTTCGGCGGCGTGCCGGGGCGCGGCATCTACGATAATATGAAGACGGCGGTGACCAGCGTGTTCACCGGCAAGGAACGGGTCTTCAACCGGCGGTTCCTGATCATGACCGCCCATTATATGATCGAGCCGACCGCCTGCTCGCCTGCGGCGGGATGGGAGAAGGGGCAGGTCGAGAACCAGGTGCAGACGATCCGGGGCCGCTTCTTCCAGCCCCGGTTGCGGTTCGCCAGCCTCGAGGAGCTCAATGGCTGGCTGGAGGCCGAGTGTCGGCGCTGGGCGGAACGGCAGGCGCATCCTGAGCAGGGCGAGCTAACCGTGGCGCAGGCGCTGGAGATCGAACGATCGGCACTGCAACCGATGCTGGGGCCGTTCGACGGCTTCAACGAGAGCGAGCATGCCGTGACGGGCACCTGCCTGATCAGCTTCGACCGCAACCGCTACTCGGTTCTCTCGACGATGGCGCGGCGCACGGTGCAGGTCCGTGCCTATGCCGACCGCATCATCGTGCGCTGCGGCGAGGAGGTTGTCGCCGAGCATCCTCGCTACTTCGGGCGTAACCGCACGATTTACGACCCCTGGCATTATCTGCCGGTGCTGGCCCGCAAGCCCGGCGCGCTACGGAACGGTGCGCCCTTCCAGGACTGGGATCTGCCGCCGGCACTGGCTCGCCTGCGCCGCAAGCTGGGGAACGGCGACGATGCCGACCGCCGGTTCGTCCGTGTGCTGTCGGCCGTGCTGACCGATGGCCTGGATCCGGTCGAAGCGGCCGTGCGCGAAGCGCTGGCGACCGGCACGGCGAGCGACGATCTGATCCTCAATATCCTGGCGCGCCGCCGCGAGCCGCCGCGCCCACTTACGATCATCACCTCCGAGGATAGCGCGCTACGCCATCCGCCGATCGCCGACTGCGCCCGTTACGACCAGCTGAGGACCTTCGATGCTGCGGCATGACATGATCGAGGCGATGCGCGGGCTTGGGCTCAAGGGCATGGCGGGCGCGTTCGACGATGCGGTCACCACCGGCCTTCAGCGCCAGCGCACCACGATGGAGATACTGACCGACCTTCTGCGGGCGGAAGCGACGCATCGCCATGCCGCGTCGATCCGATACCGGATGGCGGCCGCAAAGCTGCCGGTCGTGAAGGATATCGATGCGTTCCGGTTCGAGGGCACACCGATCAACGAGGGGCTGGTGCGTTCATTGCACAGCGGCGCGTTCCTGCCCGCACGGCGCAATATCGTCCTGGTGGGCGGCACGGGCACCGGCAAGACCCACCTGGCCATCGCTATCGCCGCCAATGTCGTTCGCTCGGGTGCGCGAGGCCGCTACTTCAACACCGTCGATCTGGTGACCCGCCTCGAGGAAGAGGCCAGGATCGGCAAGAGCGGTGCACTCGCCGCCCAGCTCGCCCGCCTCGATCTCGTGGTGCTGGATGAGCTGGGCTATCTACCGTTCGCCCGCTCAGGCGGCCAGTTGCTGTTCCATCTGATCAGTAAGCTCTACGAGCAGACCAGCGTCATCATCACCACCAACCTCGCGTTCGGCGAATGGCCCACGGTGTTCGGGGATCCCAAAATGACCACCGCGCTCCTCGATCGCGTGACCCATCATTGCGACATCGTCGAGACCGGCAATGACAGCTGGCGCTTCAAAAACCGCAGCTGACCACCCCCGCCGACCTCCGATTAAAAGATGCCTTTGCGCTGCGCGCGCCTCCGGTCGGGCTCCGCCCTCCCTACGCCGCGCGCAGCGCAAGAGCGCGTGTCCGATCAACCTTGCGCCATCTTGAAAAGGGGGTCCCTTTTGCGCGCCGATAGGGGGTCCCGTTTGCACGCCGATTGACACCAATATCATAGAGAGAATGCGGCGGGACGGAAAAGAGCTCTCTATGCGCGCATATCGAATCGGCGTTCGCGGCCGATCGGCAATTGATTGACGAGGCCGCGAACGGGAAGACGCGAAACGCCATACGCGCGATGCAGCTGGAAGCCGAGATGGCGATGAGCCCGATCATGCGCGCGCGGTCTTTCCGGATAAGCTTTGCCGACTATCGCCAGGATGAGCGGTTCGCAGGCGCCCATCATCCAAACCAACGCATCGATCGACACCTGTTTGTCACAATGAATTCCTAGGGCGCGACCACAACCAGAACATAACTCTCCCCCCGTCGAGATCCAAGGAGCATCCATGAAACGCCTTACCGCCTGCGCGCTTGTCGCGCTGCAATTCGCTGCGCCCGCGATGGCCGCGGCCCAAGGGATGATTCCGGCCGACTCCGAAGGCGTCGAGGGCGAAATGATCATCGTCACGGGCACGCGCGACGCGCGGCGGACCCAGTTCGATACGCTGGCACCGATCGACGTCCTGTCAGGCAAGGCGATCGACAACAGCGTGTCGAATGATCTGTCGGACACGCTGGCGCAGCTCCTGCCCTCGTTCAACGTGCAGCGCCTACCGGCGGCCGACGGTCAGGCGTTTGTCCGCCCCGCGACGCTGCGCGGCCTGTCGCCCGACCAGACGCTCGTTCTCGTCAACGGCAAGCGCTATCACCGTTCGGCCTTGCTCGGCACGCGCGGCGCGCAGGCCGCCGACCTCGCGACCATCCCGAACCTTGCGATCAAGCGGATCGAAGTGCTGCGCGACGGCGCATCGGCGCAATATGGGTCCGACGCCATCGCGGGCGTGATCAACATCATTCTCGACGACCAGCCCGGCATGACCGCCTTCGGCCAATATTCGAGCTATTATGAAGGCGACGGTCAAAGCTACCAGACCGGCGGGCAGGGCGGCGTCGCGCTCGGCGATCGCGGCTCTTTGGTCTTCACGGGCGAATTTTCAAAGTCCGACGCGACCTCGCGCACGCGGCAGCGCCCCGACGCCGAAGCCTTTCAGGCCGCGAACCCGGACCTCGACGTGCCGAACCCGGTGCAGCGTTGGGGCCAGCCCGACCTGCGCTCGGTGCGCGGCGCGGTGAACGCCGATTATGAGATTGCCGATGGCGCGACCGCCTATGCCTTTGGCACGGTCGGCAGCGGGGAGGGGGTGACCGATTTCAACTGGCGCAACCCCGTCGGTACCGGAAACGTCTACAACCCGAGTACGGCATTCCCCGGCTTCAGCTTCCGGGCCCTCTATCCCACGGGCTTCACCCCGCGCTTCGGGACGAAGTACGACGATTTCCAGACCGCCGGCGGCGTGCGCGGCGAGGTTGGCGATGCGTTCACCTATGACCTCAGCGCGGCGCTAGGGCGCAGCCGCATAAATTATAATATGAGCGAATCGCTCAACGCCTCGCTCGGTCCGGACAGTCCAACCAGCTTCTATCTCGGGCGGTTGATACAGCGCGAGTTCAACCTGAACGCCGATTTCGTCTATCGCCTGCCGCTTGGCATGGCCGAGCCTGCGAATATCGCTTTCGGCGCCGAACGGCGCAAGGAGACCTATGCGATCCGGCCCGGCGATCCCGCATCCTATGCGATCGGGCCCGGCGCGGCGACGGGGCTGGCGCCGAACAGCAACGGCTTTCCGGGCTTCAGCCCGCTCAGCGCGGGCGAATGGTCGCAGACCAGCTATGCCGGCTATGTCGATGTCGAAGTCCGACCGGTCGAGATGCTGACGCTCGGCGCGGCGGGGCGTTACGAGGATTTCTCGGCCTTTGGCGACACGTTCAACTACAAGCTGTCGGCGCGCCTCGAACCCGTGACCGGCGTGGCGCTGCGTGCGACCTGGTCGACGGGTTTCCGCGCGCCCACTCCCGCGCAGCTCAATGCTGTGAGTACGAGCCAGGGCCTCGACACGACGACGCTGCAGATTTTCAATACCGGTCGCCTGTCGCCCTCCGATCCGATCGCGGTCGCACTGGGTGCAAAGCCGCTGACGCCCGAGAAATCGCGGACGCTGACGGCGGGCTTGACCTTCCAGTCGGATTTCGGGCTGACGGGCAGCGTCGACGTCTATCAGATCAAGCTGCGCGACCGTTTCGGCCAGTCGAGGACCTTTGCGGTGCCGGCCGATTTGCCGAATCCGCAGCGTTTCACGGCGGTCACCTATTTCACCAATGATTTCGACACCCGCACGCGTGGGGTTGACGTCGTGCTCGCCTATGCGCGCGACCTGGGTCCGGGCAAGGTCGATCTCAGCCTTGCCTATAATTACAACCAGACTCGGGTGACGAGCGGCACAAGCGCGTCGATCGGGAATGAAACGCAGCGGGTGCTGTTCGAAGACCGCTTGCCCAAGCATAATGGCACCGCCTCGCTCGGCTATACGGTCGGCCGTTTCGGATTGCAGGGCCGCGCGCGCTATTATGGCGCGTGGACCGACGTCAGCGGCAACGCGACGGGCGAGGTATTCCAGCGCTTCGGATCGATGGTGATGTTCGATCTGTCGGCGAGCCTGCAACTGAACGATCATCTGTCGATCCGCGCCGGGGCCGAGAATATCTTCGACACCTATCCCGACGAGGCGACCAACCAGGCGGTGCGCGGGCTCATCTATTCGCGCAATGCCCCCTATGACACCGACGGCGGCCAATATTATGTTCGCCTCGGGATCACCTTCTGACGCAAAAGGAACGGGCGTGGAGCTGAATCGGAGGCAGATGCTGATGGCCGCCGCGGCTGCTCCGGTGGCGGGCCGGCTCGAAGCCGCGCCGCTGCCGGCAGGCGCCCAGCCCAAAGACGAGGGCTATTGGGCAAAGGTCGCGGCGCAGTACGATGTGATCGATGGCATCATCCAGCTCGAGAATGGCAATTGGGGCATGATGGCGCGGCCCGTGCTCGAGCAATATGAAGCCGCCGTCCGGCGGGTGAACCGCGCGACGAGCTATTATGCGCGCCGCGGGCTCGTCCCCGACCTCATCGCGGTACGCGCGCGCGTCGCGGCAAAGCTGGGTGTGGCGCCCGAGGAAATCGCCTTCACCCGTAACGCGACCGAGGCGCTCAAGGCGCTGATCGGCGGCTATAACCGGCTGCGCTCTGGCGACGCCGTGCTCTATGCCGACCTCGATTACGACAGCATGCAGGCGTGCTGCGACTCGCTCAAGAAGAGCCGCGGCGTCGATGTGGTGCGCATCGCGCTCCCCGAACCCGCAACGCATCAGGGGCTGATCGACAGCTACGAAGCGGCGCTCAAGGCCAATCCCCGCGTCCGCCTGATCCTGCTCACCCACCTCAGTCACCGGACGGGACTGGTCGTTCCGGTCCGCGAAATCGTGGCGATGGCCCGCGCCCGCGGCGTCGATGCGATCGTCGATGCCGCACACAGCTGGGGACAGCTCGATTTCACGCTTCCCGATTTGGATGCCGATTTCGTCGGGCTGAATCTACACAAGTGGATGGGCGCTCCGCTCGGCGTCGGTGCGCTTTATATCCGCAAGGCGAAAGTCGAACTGATCGACCCCGATATTGCTAACGAACCGCCATTTGCGGCGACGAGCCAAGCGCGCGTGCACACGGGCACGGTCGATTTCGCGGCGCAGCTTAGCGTGCCCGCGGCGCTCGATTTCCAGGATCGCATCGGCGATGCGGCGCGCGCGGCGCGCCTGCGCTATTTGCGCGATCGCTGGGCCGAACCGCTGCGCGGCGCGCCGGGGATCGAGATATTGACGCCGGTCGATTCACGCCTGCACGGCGGGATCACATCCTTTCGCCTCGCGGGCCGCACAAGCGAGGCGGACAATATGGCCATTGCCAAGCGCCTGCTTGAAGATCACCGGATATTCTCGGTTCATCGCGCCGGACCGGCTCGCGGTGCGTGCGTCCGGATCACACCAGCGTTGTTCAACACGCCGAGCGATATGGACATGCTCATAAAGGCGATATCGACCTTCACTTGATCTTTGCGTTGCCGGGTGCGGCGAATTTGGCGTGCGCGATTCCTGTCAGTGCGCAAGCTCGAGAATTTGCCCTTCCGCCGTCAATCTTGCGCGAAGCTTGTCATAGTCGACATCCTGGACGGCGACCTGGTCGTCGATCGCGAGCGAAGCGGCTGCTGCTGCCGACTGGCCGAGTATCATGAATACCGGCTCCATCCGGATCGAACCATAGGCGATGTGCGACGCCGACAGCGCGACCGGCACCAGCAGGTTCACGGCCTCGCGCTTCTTCGGCACGATGGCGTCGTAGCTGATCGGATAGGCGCGACCGGGGCTGATCTCGATATTGCCCTCGTTCCGCGCGAAGCCGCGTGCGTCGACGATCCGCTGCACATTATGCGAATCCATGTTGTACGAGCCCATTCCAACCGGCCGCGGCGTCGCCTTGGTGCCGCGCAAATGCGGTTCGGCCATCACGAAGTCCGAAACCATGCGGCGCGCTTCGCGCACATACATTTCGCGTGGCCAATGGCCGGTGCCGGTGAACTCATCCTTGCAGAGCCCCCATTTTGACATTTCCGCGCGGGTTTCTGCGGGCACGTCGGGATCGTTCGCCATGAACCACAGCAACCCTTGCTGATAGGTCGTGTGCTCGCGCGCGATCGCGGCGCGATCGGCATCGCTGCCTTCGGGATAATCATAGTTCATACCGATATTGTCGAATGAGAAGGCGCCGAAATTGTTCGTGTCGGTCTTGCCGTTGGGGATACGGTCGAACTTGCGAAAATAGTCGCGATAGCCGGCGTCCATGTAGCGTTTGAGCAGCGTATACTGGCTTGCGTCATAGCCTGCGGGCTTGGGGAAGGGCACGCGGTTCGCAGGCACGTCGGTCAGGCACATACGATAGGTATAGGCCTGGATCTTGCGATCGGCCGTGCCGTCCGGCGCCGGGCGTTCGGCGCTGATCCGGGGCACGAGCCCGCTCGAGGGGTCGCCGGGCACGCGATACGGATCGATGTCGAGCGTGAACTGGTGATTGGTGGTGTTCGCGAGCTGGACGCCGTTGAGCGTCTCGCCATAGGTCGCGTTCGCTTCGCGCCCGATCGCGAAGCTGACGCCGGCGCCGGCCATCAGGTCGCCCTCATAGGTCGCGTCGATGAAGATATGTCCCTCGAAACGCCGGCCCGACTTCGAGCGGAAGGCGACAATACGATTGCCGTCCATCTCGACGCCGCGCTTCGAGCGGTCGAGTGGCTGATTGCGCACGATGGTGACGCCCGCCTGCTTTGCCCAGTCCTCGAAGATCCGTTCGGCGACCTTGGGTTCGAACTGCCACATGGCATCGCCATCGACGAAGTTCTCGGCCCGGGCGGGGCGCGGGGCGTGGACCCAGACCGACGGGTCGTCATAATATCGCTTCACCTTGCGGTAGAATTCGAGCGACAGGCCGCCGATCGCGCGATGGTTGCCGGTGTCGGACCAGCCGAGGCCGTTGGTCGACATGCCGCCGAGATAGTCTTCGCGGCATAGCAGTAGCACCGACCGGTCGAGCCGCCGCGCCTCGATTGCCGCGACAACGCCCCCCGAGGTGCAGCCATAAATGACGATGTCGGCGTGCTGCCGAGCGGAGGCGGTCGAAGCAAAAGCCGCCATCGGCATAAGCCAGGCAGAAGCGATGGCGAGGGCGCGGACGCGGACGCGTTTGCGGCGCATGGTGATCCTCATCATCAGAAGCTGGCGGCCACGCCGAAGAAGATCCTGCGATCCTCCTGTGCGCTGAATGTCAGGCGATCGGGTTCGCCCAGATACTGACGGTCGATCGCCTTGGTCAGGTTGATGCCTTCAAATGTCAGGCGCAGGTTGGGCGTCAGGTTGATTTGCGCCGACGCGTCGAGCTGTCCCCTCCCAGCGATATAGGTGTTGCCGCCGCTGGCTGCGCCGCCGACCGAGTTCAGATATTTGCTGCGATAGGTATAGGCCGCGCGCACCGAGAAGGTGTCGTCCTCATAATAGCCGATCAGCGTGTAGCTATCGCGCGACAAGCCGGGGAGCGGGAGCCGCTCGCGGGTGATGGCATCGACCAGCGGCGTCGAGCTGTCGACATAGGTGTAGTTCGCCTGGATCCCGAGATTGTCGAACGGAGCCGGCAGGAAGCGGAAGGCATGCTGATAGGCGAGCTCGAAGCCCTTGATGTCGCCATCTTCGCCATTTTGCGGCTGCGATATGTCGAACAGCCCGAACCGCTCCGAAAAACCGGGAATGAACTCGCGGGTCACGGTGTTCACCGTGAAGGAATCGACCTTCTTGTAGAAGACGGCACCGGTGAGCGAACTCGAAGGGGCGAAATACCATTCGAGGGTGGCGTCAAATTGCGTCGCCTCGAATGGCCGGAGATTGGGATTGCCGCGCGAGCCGGTCATGCTGACGGTGTTGGGTACGAAGCTCGCGCTGACCTGATTGAGACCCGGCCTGGCAACGACCTCCGCCCCGGCCAAGCGCAGCGTCAGATCGTCGTTGAAATCGATCGACAGGTTGGCGCTGGGCAGCCAATAGCTGAAATCGGCCTTGATCATCGTCGTGGCGGTCGGCGACAGAAATCCCTTTGTCGCGCGCGCCGTGCTGACATAGCGCATGCCGGCGTTGCCCGAATAATGCAGGCCCCCGATATCGCCTTCGAAATTGCCCTTCACATAGGCGCCCAGCGTGTCCTGCCTGACGTCCTTGATCGAGGTCGGGCCGACGGTGATCGTCGTGTCGTAGGGATCGGGTCTCGCAAGGCCCAGCGCGTCGCGCGCGGTCCATTTGTCGAGCGTGCCGCCCAAAAGATCGCGGGGAAAGCTGCCGTCGGCGCCGGGGAAAAAGGCACCATAGTCCTTGCCGTAGCTGAGCCCGGGCAGCTCGTCGACGGTCAGGATGCCGTCGCCGTTCGCATCGCCGGCCGCGAGCAGGCTGGCGGCGACGGGCAGGTTCTGCGGATCGGCGGCGAGCAGCTCGACACGCTCGTAGCGTACCCCGGTCTCTACCGAGGACAGGATGCCCCACTCGGTCTGATACTCCCAGTCCAGCCGCCCGTCATAGCCGCTGTTTTCGGTCACCGCGTCATAGTCGAAGATCGACAGCAGCTGATATTGCGACGGGTCGTTCGGGTTGAAATTGGCATCGATCGACAGGTCCGGCACCGGATTGCCGCCCCTGAAATCATAACTCGCGTTCGCCGTGTTTCCCGCGCGCGGCACGACCACATAAGTGAATGAGGCGCCCGGCCCGCCGTCGCTGCCTTTGCCATGCGCATAGGACATGTCGAAGCTTACGCGGGCGCGGTCGCTTTCCCATTTCACCGATCCGCCAAGCAGGGTCGATTTGAGGTCGGTGGGCTCGTCATAGATCAGCGGCCGGATGGTCACGCCGGTGAAGGTGCCGGCGACGACCGTATCGCTCTCGTTCACGATCGCATCGGTGTCATTATTGTTGAACAACACTTGGTAATTGACACTGTTGCGCTGGCGCTTGAGGTGGTTGAAGGTCGCGTCGAGGATGATTTCGAGCGTGTCGGTGGGGCGCCACTGCGCGGTGCCGTTCACCGTCAGCCGCTGTTCGGCGCGGTTGAAGATGCGCGCCATGAAGCGGTTCGGGCGGTACAGGCCCGGATCATCCACGCCGTCACCATCGCCGTCGAGCGCGCCGGTCTGCGTCCAGCCGCCGGCATCGAACGAATGGCCCTGCGTCTTCGTGTCCGAATAGGCGATGCTGGCGAGCAGGCCGAAACGCTCGCCGAAACTCTTCGAGACCATCGCCGAACCGCGATAGCCGACATGGTCGGCCTGATCGGCATAGGCGCCCTGAAGGCGTCCGGCGGCGACGAAGTCCTTGAGGTCGAGCGGGCGCTTGGTCTTGAGGTTCACCGTCGCGCCGAGCGCGCCCTCCGGCATGTCGGCGGTGGGCGATTTGATGACGAGGATAGAAGAGATGATCTCGGGGCTCACCGATTCCAGCGCCGCGTTGCCGCCGTTGCCGGGCCCGATATAGTTGCGTCCGTTGATCTCGAGCCGGTTCTGCGAAATCCCGCGCACGGTGAAGTTCGATCCATCACCCTCGCGCCGGCTGATCTGGACGCCCGTCACGCGACTCATCGCTTCCGCCACATTCTGGTCGGGCATCTTGCCGATGTCCTGTGCGGTGATGACGTCGACGATCGACTGCGCTTCGCGCTTGACGTCGATCGATTCCTGAAGCGACGCGCGGATACCGGTGACGACGATATCCTCGCCGGCTGGCGTGTCCACTGCCGGACCGGGGAATTGTTGCGCGGGGGCCTGCGCTCCGCCTGCCTGATCCTGCGGGGCGGCGGCGAGGTGGCGCTGCGCGACCACCGCGCGGCGCTTCAGCACGAAGGCGTTGCCGACCTTGACCGGGACGAGATTTGTGCCGGACAGGAGCATTCGCAGCGCCGCGGCAACCTCCATCGATCCCTTGACGCGATTGACCTGCAAGCCTTCGGTAAGGGCCCCGGGAGCCAGGACCTGAATACCGGCCTGATGCGCGAACATCGGGATACCGGTGCGCGCGGGCTGCGCGGGAACGTCAAAGCGCCGGACCTGCGCGGCGGCTTCGGCGGGCGAAGCCACGCCGCATATGATCGCGGCAGCGGTCACCAGCAAATGAATACGCGCGTGCGTCATCCGATCCTCCCCGTTTTTATCGGGCGCCCTATTTCCGGTACGCTCTTGATAACAAGAGTCCGCGTCGTCGGATTTCCGTCAGGGTAACGGGTTCTTTTTTCGCGCCAGCCGGATCTCTGTGGGGGTGGTGGTGACGGCGACGTCGAGCGAGGCGGCCAACGTCGCAGCGAAATCGGCGGGGCGGTCGATCTGGAAAAGCCCCACCAGCCGCTGGCCCGCCAGATCCGGGTCCGCGATCACCAACTGCCGGCGATTGTACCGGTTGAACTGTTCGACCGCGCTGCCCAGCGTCTCGTTCTCCAGCGAGATCTCGCCGCTGCGCCACGCCAGCGATCGCTCGATTGCGGCGGGCTCGGTCGCGACTTCGGGCGCTGCCGCGCCGGGCCGGAAGATGGCGTATTGCCCCGCCTCCAGAATCGTCATCGTCCCGCCGCTGTCGGTCGGCCAGGCGGCGACACTCCCTTCGGTGACGGCGACGCGCACGCCGCTGTTTGTGCGGCTCACCGAGAAGGCGGTGCCGACCGCGCGCACCTGGGCGATGCCGGCATCGACGACGAAGGGGCGCTTGCGATCCTTGGCGACCTGAAACCAGGCCTGCCCTTCCTGGAGCGCGATGCGGCGGCTGTCGTCCACCATGGCGACGCGCAAACTGCTGCTGGTGTCGATTGTCGCGACCGAACCATCGGCGAGCGGCAGCCGCCGGATCTCGCCGCGGGCGGTTGTCACGCGCTCGACCATCAGGTGAGGCCAAGCGACGATTCCGGCAATCCCCGCCGCCATCGCGCCGACGGCGCCCGCGAGGAGCCAGCGCCGCGTCGGGGTCGCCGGGGGAGGGGCGTGTGCGAAGTCGATCGGCGCGCCTCCCGTCACCGCACGGTCGATCACGCTCAACCCCGCCTGCGCGCGGAGCAGCGCACCGGCGTGGCGGTGATCCTGCGCCAACCATGCCTCGAGCTCGGCGCGTTCGGTCGCATCGAGCGGATGACGCAGCGCCCAGGCGGCGGCGGTCTCTTCAGCGTGATCGCGCATGCGCAGCACCTCCATCCGACAATCTTTCCCGCTCGGGTTCGGGCTCGGTGATCAGCTTCAGGATCGCGCGCAGGCTGCGGCTCGCGTCATTCTCGACCACAGCCTCGCTCACGCCCATCGCCGCCGCAATTTCCTTCTGGGTCAGCCCTTCAACCCGGCGCATGAGGAAAATCCGCCGGGCGCGCTCGGGCAGGGTGGAGATCGCTGCCTGTACGCGTTCGAGTTCCTGACGTGCGGCGGCGAACCGTTCGGGCGAGAGCTGGTCGCTTTCCGGTTCGGCATCGAAGGCTTCCGCCAGCGCTTCGATCCGGACGACCCGTGCGTGCTTGCGCTGCCGCTGCGCCAGGTTGCGGGCCATGGTGAACAGATAGGCGCGCGGCGTCGTGACGTGCGCGACGTCATCGAGCTGGGCAAGGCGACAATAACATTCCTGCACGATGTCCTCCACGTCGGCTGCAGCGACAAGCCGCCGCCGCAGCCATAGCCGCAGGTCGCGTTCGTGCGGCAGGATCTCGCGTCCCACCCAATCGGCTAGCGCCTCACGTTCCGTCGTTTCGCTCCTCTCACCCTCTAAGAGGCCCGACCGCGATGTTTCCGTCAACCGCGATGCTGAATCGGGTTACTTTCGTTTCGTGAGAGCGGTCTCCTGCGCCGCTTCAAACAATCGTTCTAAACTGCCAAAAATGATAGTCGATCGCCGACGCGGAGGTCTTCGCTTCGATAAGAGTCAAAATGAAGTTGACAGCGGCACGCGGGCCTGACATTTCGATATTATTCGAAATAAGGAATCGCCCGTGCAAGCCGACGCTGCCATCAATGCCCTGGGGGCTCTCGCGCAGGAACACCGTCTCGCCCTGTTTCGCTTGCTTGTGCAGGCGGGCGAGCGCGGGCTTGCTGCCGGTGCGATCGCCAAAAAACTCGGCATACCGAACAGCTCGCTGTCCTTTCATCTGTCGCAGCTGCGCGCGGCCGGACTCGTTCTGCAGGAACGACAGCATCGCTCGATCATCTATCGCGCCAACTATCCGGCGATGAACGCGCTCGTCGCCTATCTCATGGAAAATTGCTGTGCCGGTGCCGCCGATTGCGGTGCGGGTTCGGCCTGTGAAACGCTCGCAGCGGAAAGGAAAAGTGCATGAAGCGTCTGCATGTCCATGTCGGTGTCGAGAATCTCGACGCCTCAATCGGCTTCTATTCGACTATGTTCGGTGCCGAGCCGACCGTCGTAAAGGACGATTATGCCAAATGGATGCTCGACGACCCGCGCGTCAATTTTGCGATCTCCGCGGGCAATCATGCGCGGAAGGGCATCGAACATCTCGGCATTCAGGCGGAAAGCGCCGAAGAACTTGGCGAGGTTTACGGGCGCCTGAAAGCTGCCGACGGGCCGGTCCTCGAAGAAGGGCGGACCACCTGCTGCTACGCCACGTCCGAGAAGAGCTGGATTGCCGATCCCGACGGGATCGTTTGGGAAGCCTTCTTCACCGACGGCGAGGCGACAACCTATGGCGACAGCCCCGCGCTCGACCAGCTTGCGAGTAATGATGCGGGTTCGACCTGCTGCGTTCCCAAGTCGGTCGGTGCGGCATGACCCGGCCCTTCAATGTCCTTTTTCTTTGTACGGGCAATTCGGCGCGTTCGATTCTGTCCGAAGCAATATTGAACCGCGAAGGCGAGGGGCGGTTTCAGGCCTTTTCGGCAGGCAGCTTTCCGAAGGGCGAGGTACATCCTGCCGCCTTGGCGCTGCTCGGCGAACTCGGCTATCCGACCGATGGCCTTCGCTCGAAGGGTTGGGACGAGTTTGCCCTCCCCGACGCGCCGCCGCTCGATCTTATTTTCACCGTCTGCGACAATGCCGCCGGCGAAATCTGTCCGGTCTGGCCCGGCAAGCCGGTCACGGCGCATTGGGGTATCGAAGATCCGGCAGCCGTCGAGGGCGAAGGCCAGCGCGAGGCCTTCTGGCAAGCCTATCTCGCGCTCAAACGGCGGATCGACCTGCTGCTCGCGCTGCCGCTCGCGAGCCTAGACGAGCTCAGCCTCGCCGAGCGGCTGCGCGCGATCGGAAAAACGGCCGATACGGAGACGACGCTTGGGTGAAGCGTCGTTGGCGCGTCGGATAGCGGCCGAAGGACTGGGGGCTTTCTTTCTTTTCGCCTGCGTCATCGGTTCGGGCATCATGGCAGAGGTGCTTTCGGGCGGGAACGACGGCTTGGCCTTGCTCGCCAATATGATTGCGACCGGTGCGATCCTGTTTGTCCTGATTACCGCACTGGGCCCGATTTCGGGCGCGCATTTCAATCCGGCGGTCACGCTTGTTGGCGCGTTGCGGCGCGAGCTGACGTGGCGGGACGCCGGCGCCTATGTCGCGGCGCAACTCGCATTCGGCATCGTCGGAGCGTGGGCGGCGCATCTGATGTTCGACCTGCCGATCGTGCAATTCTCGGTGAAGGTACGAACGGGAGTCGGCCAATGGGTTGGCGAATTCGTTGCGACATTCGGGCTTTTGCTGACGATCCTCGGGACCGCGCGATACCGGCCCCGGGCAGTCGCGGGGTCGGTCGCGCTCTATATCGCTGCGGCTTATTGGTTCACGTCATCGACGAGCTTCGCCAATCCCGCAATCACCGTGGCGCGGAGCCTGTCGGACACATTTGCGGGCATCGCGCCGCACGACGTGCCCGGCTTTGTCGCCGCACAAATTGCCGGGGCGATGTCCGCCTTTGCCGTCGCGGGCTTTCTGTTCGCTGGTCCGGCGACGGCGTCCGCCATCTCTCCTGCCCCCGCCGAAAAATGACGGGCCGCGACAATTCTCCCGGGTTCGTTTGTTCGCACGAGAGCCTCGATCGGCTATGCCGTTCTTGCGACGCCGTAACAGGATTGTCCTTTTTCCAAGCTAGGGGCCGCAGATGCTGAAATTCTCCGCTTCCGTCGATCGACGCGCTTTCACGTCCGGTCTGACCTCGCTGGCCTTTTCGGGACTGGCATTGAGCGGCTGCGCGACGTCGAGCGCACCGCGCTCGGCAGGGGCTCCGGGCTACGGTGCGCTCGAGCCCGACCCCGGCGGGCTGCTCGATCTGCCGCGCGGCTTTTCCTACCGGGTCATCTCGCAGCTCGGCGAGCGGATGGACGATGGCCTGCGCGTCCCCGACCGTGCCGACGGTATGGGGGCGTTCCATATCGACAGGAATCGGGTCGCGCTCGTCCGCAACCATGAGTTGCAGCCGAAACATGCCGGGGTCGGCCCGTTCGCTTCGCCCTCGCGGACGGGTGGCGGATACGGGCGGGGAGCCGATGGCGGCTGGTTGCCCGGCGGAACGACGACATTGGTCTATGATCAGCGCAGCGGGCGGGTCGAGCGGCAGCATCTCAGTCTGGTCGGCACGATCCGCAATTGCGCGGGCGGCATCACGCCGTGGGGGAGCTGGCTCAGCTGCGAGGAGGATGTCTCGCGCGCGGGGAAGGGGCTGACGCAGGATCATGGATGGGTCTTCGAGGTTCCTGCGGCCCATCCCGGCCTCGTCGAAGCGGTGCCGCTGCGCGCCATGGGCCGCTTCAACCATGAGGCCGCCGCCGTCGATCCGCGAACCGGTATCGTCTATCTGACCGAGGATCGCGACGACAGCCTCTTCTATCGTTTCCTTCCGGAGCGGCGAGGCGAGCTGGTGCGCGGCGGCCGGCTCCAGGCGCTCGCTTTCGCCAATCGGGACCGCGGCACCGACAGTCGAAACTGGACGGCGCCGGATCTCGCCGCAGGCGAGTGGATCGCGGCGCGGTGGATCGATCTCGACGGCGTCGACAGCGCGAACGACGACCTGCGTCATCGCGGTCATGCGCAGGGAGCGGTCCGGTTCGCGCGCGGGGAGGGCATCCACTTCGGCGACGGGGAGCTTTATTTCTGCTGCACGTCGGGCGGAGCGGCGAAGCTCAGTCAGGTCATGCGCTATCGTCCCTCGCCGCACGAGGGGCAGGAAGGCGAGGGCGCAAGCCCGGGCCGGCTTCAGCTATTCGTCGAATCCACGGATTCGGCGATGCTCAATTTCGGGGACAACATCACCATCGCGCCGACCGGACATCTCATCATTTGCGAGGATCAATATACCGAGACCGTCGACAATCATCTTCGTGGCATCGCCCCCGACGGGCAGGTCTACGCCTTCGCCCGATTGCATGCGCAGACGGAACTTGCCGGCGCCTGCTTCTCCCCAGACGGCCGGACGATGTTCGTGAACGTTTACAGCCCAGCAAAGACGCTCGCGATCACGGGCCCTTGGGGCAAGGTGCGGGCATGACCCTTCAAACGAGGTTGCCGAACGTCCGCTATTTATCTTGTCGGGCCGGAAGAGGACGGTCCACACACGGCCAGCGGCCGTCGACTATCCCGTGTCAGTGCGGCACCGCTCCGAGCTCGAACCCGGTCTTGTCGTGGAGGGCAAATTTATCGACGATGTCGGCGCTGGCGCGATTGTAACCGACGACCTCGACCGTGCGGCCTTCGCGGCGCAGGCGCGCGATGATCTTGTCGAGCGCGCCGACGCCCGAGATATCCCAGAAATGTGCGGCCGACACGTCGATGAGGATGTCGGGTGCGGTCTCGTCGGTGTGGAAGCTCCGCGTGAAGCGGTCGACCGAGGCGAAGAATATCTGGCCAGTCACGAAATAGGTTGCACGGCTTCCGTCGGGAGCGATCTCGCGCCTGACCTCGAACATCCGCTGCACCTTGGCGGCAAAGAAGATGCCCGACAGCAGCACGCCCGCGAGCACGCCGACCGAGAGATCGTGCGTCGCGACGACGACCACGACGGTCGTTACCATCACCATCGACGAGGTGGGAGGATGGCGGCGCAGGTTCGCGATCGAATTCCAACTGAAGGTGCCGATCGACACCATGATCATGACCGCAACCAGCGCGGGCATCGGCATGCGGCCGACATAGGAGCCAAGGAGCCCGAGCAGGATCAGCAGCGTCGCGCCGGCGGTCAAGGTCGACAGCCGCGTGCGGCCGCCCGAGGTCACATTGATCACCGACTGCCCGATCATCGCGCAGCCGCCCATTCCGCCGACGAAGGCGGCCGCGATATTGGCGCTGCCTTGCCCCGCGCATTCGCGTCGCTTGTCGCTGTCGCTGTGCGTCATGTCGTCGACGATCTGCGCGGTCAGCAGCGATTCGAGCAGGCCCACCGCGGCCATCGTCAGTGAATAGGGAAGGATGATCTGCAACGTCTCCAAGGTTAGCGGCACGTCGGGCAGTATGATGCTCGGAAGGCCCTCGGGCAGCTTGCCCATGTCGCCCACCGTGTTCACCGGCAGGCCGAAACCGATGCTGATCGCCGAGAGGATCAGGATCGCGACGAGCGGCGAGGGGACGGCCTTCGTCAGGCGCGGGAGCAGGTAGATGATCGCGAGCCCGCCTGCGATCATCGCGTAAGCTTCCCACGTCACGTTGGTGAGCTGCGGCCACTGCGCGATGAAGATGAGGATGGCGAGCGCGTTGACGAATCCCGTGATCACCGATCGCGAGACGAATTGCATGACGAGGTCGAGGCGCAGCAGGCCGGCGATGATCTGGATGATGCCCATCAGGATCGTCGCGGCGAAGAGATATTCGACGCCATGATGGCGGACGAGCGGGACAACGAGCACCGCGACGGCGGCGGTCGCCGCCGAGATCATTCCCGGCCGTCCACCGGTGAAGGAAATGACGATCGCGATCGCGATCGACGCATAGAGGCCGACGCGCGGGTCGACCCCGGCGATGATCGAAAAGCCGATCGCTTCGGGGATGAGCGCGAGCGCGACGACGATCCCTGCGAGAATGTCGGCGCGCGCGGTTGCGGCGCCGGCGAACCATTGCTGGCGGTAGGCGATAAGTCCGTTGAACATGAAAAGCTCACATCAAGACACATGGCGCGGGCAAGGCCGCGTTCGAATTTACATGTGCGATGTTGTCCGGCGGATCGGCGGCCGGAATAGCCACCCGGAGTTGCACCGGGTCCTTGCGAATGGCGGCCCTCTATCCCGATGCCCGCTTCCATTGCAAGTGATCGCTTTGTCAGAATACGCGCTTGTCGTTCCGAAAGCCGAGCGACCGGCCAGCCTGGGCCATGCTGGTAGAGCATCTCGTTTACACCGAGAGGGTCTGCGATCGAAGGTCTGCTTTATCAGGGACGTTCGAAACCTGATAGTCCGTAACCGGCCATCGTGCGTCGTCTTACCCCGGCAGTGCTCAGCCGACCCCGTCCATTCGCTCCGATAAGGCGTGAAGGTCGGTAGCCAGCGCATCGACGCGCGACGCGATGGCGGCGAGCACTGCCCGATCACTGTTCCGCGCCGCGGCCAACCGAGAGATTTCCTTGGCTATTTCGGACTGGGGATCATGGTCGAGCGCTTGACCGAACAGGATTATATTCCGCCAGAGGCGGGTCATCTTTTCGCGAAAGGCCATGACATTCTCTCCTTTGATAATTGATGCGCCCTTCCCGGGCTCGGCGCCGTTTCGCTGCGCGGTTATAGCTAAGCCGATGCCGGTGCCGTCCGTGCAGTTTCGCGACCCTCGTCAGGGCGGATGCGGTACCAGAGCGAATAGAGCGCGGGCAGGAAGACGAGGGTCAGGATCGTTCCGCCCAATGTGCCGCCGATCAGCGTAAAGGCCATCGCGCCCCAGAAGACCGAGGTGGTCAGCGGTACAAAGGCGAGGATCGCGGCGAGCGCGGTGAGGATTACCGCCCCCCTTTTTACCCTGCAGGCGT
The DNA here is from genome assembly GCF_032227185.1 of Sphingopyxis sp. SE2. NCBI lineage: Bacteria > Pseudomonadati > Pseudomonadota > Alphaproteobacteria > Sphingomonadales > Sphingopyxidaceae > Sphingopyxis > Sphingopyxis sp. SE2. The sequence continues at coordinate 651,054 of NZ_JAPMXW010000001.1, forward strand.
GCGGGAATTACACCGGTGTCTTTTGACATTCGTCATGTCAAAAACCATTGAAATATAATGGCAATAATCCTTCTTAAGATTTGGGCGCCTACCCGATAATCGCCGACAGGCTTGACCACATTGACGTGGGCTAATGGCACCAAGCAAAATGGGGGTATTCAGCGTGAAACAGGAGACGCTTAACAGGCCGGCTCGCGGAATGATTTTGATGAAGCGTTCCGGCAGAGCCTTCGTCGCGATATCTGCCATGACTGCCATCGCTTTCGCCGCAGGTACGAACGCCTGGGCGGCGGCGCAGCAGTCCGCTCCGTCCGCCGCCGCCGTCTTTGAAGGCGAGGCGAACAAGCTGGGCGCCAGCAGGTGCGCCAGCCTCTTTTCCGGCCTGGGCAACGGTCTGACAGCGGGGTCGGCTTTCGCTGTCAAGACCGAAGTGGGCGCACAACCCGCGGACGCGCACGCGATGCAAGGCGTTGTCGGCATGACCTATAATACTCCGGGCTTTAAGGGGCAGGCGGCGGGCATCATCTTTGCCGCGCCTACCGGAGGCGCGTGCGAAGGAAATCTGGTGCGCGTCGCGCCCTATCGGCAATCCTGTCGGGAAGTCGTCGGTCTCTTGCCTGCGGGCACCACGGCGGGCGACACATTGTCGGGCGTGCCGACATATAATCTGGGCGGCAATCAGGGACTGGCGCTTTTGTTGCCCAGCGGATCCTCTTGCGTCGTCGTGAGCGTGGCCCGGTCGGTCGCGCTGTAAGTTTGCGAGACAGAATCTAAAACGGATTGCTTCACGCGCCGCCAATCCGGCGGCGCTCGATCCAGCCAATATTGGTCAGCAGTCGCTTCCGCACAGCCTGTGCGGGGGAGAGCCGATCTGCGTCCCGAGGTCCGGCTGACCGACCGACGGGCGAAACTTCGAAACAAGGGGTTGCGTCATGAATGAAGTCGAAACCGCATCGCACGGCCGTCGCGGCCAATTTTCCGGGAACTGGACCAACGGCGTAGACGGCGGAAGCTGGTCGCAGCGGCGCCGGCTGATGACGATGCTGCGCCGCGCGCACCGCGTGCTGGGCGTGGATCGCAAAGATCTGGGCGTGGGCGCGCTTGGTTTCGGCGGCGGCGCCCGCGCGGTGCTGCTGTCATCGGCGAGCGCACAGGGCGTGATCGGCGGCCTGGTTGCCATTGCCGCCATCGGCGCGGCCACGCCCGCCGAGGCGCAATATCAGGCCGGCGGCGGTTCGGCGACGGCTCCCAACTCCATCGCCATCGGCAATGCGTCGGCATCCGGATCAGGCTCGATCGCCGAGGGCGTCAACGCCAATGCCAGCGCCACCAACGCCGTCGCGATCGGCGTCGGGGCGATCGCATCGGAGGTCAACTCGGTCTATCTCGGCGCGCGCACGGTGCCCGGCACGGGCGCCACGGGCGCCGGAGCTATCGCAATCGGCACGGACGTAACAGCAAGCGACTCATGGGCCGTCGCGATCGGGCTTCAGAGCACAGCCTCAGGCGCGGGCGCCGTAGCACTGGGCCGCCTCAGCATAGCGTCAAACGCCGCTGCCACCGCCGTTGGCAACCGCGCCCAGGCGACCGGGGACAGCGCGACCGCACTTGGTGCGCAGGCCTTGGCCATTGGCGCAAGCACCGTTGCCGTGGGCCAGGGTGCCGGCGCCGGATCCACCACGGGCAATGCCAGCTCCGTCGCGGTGGGCATCGCGGCCGGTACGCTCGTTCAAGGGGCGCAGAATACGGCGATGGGCGGCGGCATCGCCAGCGTAATGCGAGGCGCCGGTTCCGGCGTCACGGGGACGCGCAATATCGCCCTCGGGACCGGCGATGGCACCGTTGCCTACGATGCTAGCCTGTCGGCCTCCGCAGGCAGCCTGGTTACGGGCAGCGACAATGTCGCGATCGGAACCAATGCAGGCATCGGCGTTGCCGCCAACGGGACAACATCGATCGGCCACAATGCCAACGCCAGCCAGACCAACGGCACTGCCATTGGCTTTGGAGCAACCGCTACCGGCGTGAACGCCATCTATCTGGGCGGACGCACCGGCGCCGGAACGGGTGCTCTCGCCGAGAGCGCCATCGCCATCGGCACGGACGTGACGGCAAACGTGGCCGACGCCACTGCAATCGGACGTCAAAGCGTGGCATCGGCCCAGTTCGCCGTTGCGATCGGGGTAAATTCCCGTGCGTCCGGCATAAGCTCATCGACGCTCGGCCCCAACGCAGACGCTTCGGGCAACTTCGCACTGGCACTGGGCAATGCTGCTGTGTCGAGCGGAATCGGTTCGGTCGCGATCGGGTCGGGCGCCGAAGGTATGGCCGATGCCGCCGTAGCGCTCGGCAATGGCACCCGTGCGACCCTCGCGCGTTCAACCGCGCTTGGCGTGAGTGCCACGGCAAGCGGGCCAAGTGCATTGGCTGTGGGCGACACAGCGAATGCGAGCTCTTCCAACGCGATCGCGCTCGGCAATGCTGCTACCGCGGCTGGGGCCGACGCGATGGCCCTCGGCACCAGCGCCTCGGTACAGGGACCGAATGCCATCGCCATCGGCAATGGCGCCCTCGCTTCGAACCTGACCAACGGGACCGTCGGGTCGGTTGCGATCGGTAATTCGGCCAGGAGCTCTTCGGACACCAGCACGGCGGTTGGCGGCAACGCGAACGCTGGCGCCGGCTCGACGGCGCTAGGCGGCAATGCCAACGCATCGAACATTAGCGCGGTTGCGATTGGTGGCGGCGCGGGCGGCGCGCAAGCGACCGGTCTTGGTGCCGTGGCGATTGGCGGCGGCAACGGTTCCGGAGTCCAGTCCGCGGCGTCCGCCACCGGGCTTCAGGCCATCGCGATCGGGCAGAACAGCGTCGCCGCTTTCGGGAGGGCGGTTTCGGTCGGATATGGCGCAGTCGCCGGCAGCGGGTCCTCGGTCGCCATCGGTATCAACAGCACGACCGGCGCGACCGGACAGAATGTCGCGCTCGGCAGCGGCAGTACGGCGGATTCGGCCAATAGCACCGGCGGCGCGGTGGCGATCGGCAGGTCGAATACCGCGTTCGGCGACGGCGCGGTGTCGATCGGCGATCCGAGCTATGCGAGCGGCACGGGCGCCTTCACCGGCGGCGCGAACAATATCGCCAATAGCGACGGGACCGCGACCGCCACGGCCGCGAACCAGGCGAATGGCGCTGTCGCCATCGGCAACGAGAATGTAGCCATCGGCCAAGGCTCGGTTGCCTTGGGCAATGCCAGCACCGCGCTGGCCGCGGGCGCGCTGGCATTTGGCGACACCGCTGTCGCCAACAATGCCGGCGATGTCGCGCTGGGTTCGGGCAGCACGACCGACGTGGCGGTGGCGACGACGGGCACTACGATCGACGGCACGGCATATGCTTTTGCGGGCACGGCGCCGACGAGCACGTTGAGCATCGGTGCGCTGGGTGCTGAACGGACGATCACCAATGTGGCGGCCGGCCGGATCGACGGCAGCTCGACCGACGCGGTGAACGGCTCGCAGCTCTTCGCGACCAATCAGGCGGTCGACAGCCTGGGCGTACAGGTCGACCAGAATACGACCGACATCGCCAACCTTGACGGTCGCGTGACGACGGTTGAAGGCGATCTCACCAACCTTGGCGACGCGATCACAAACATCAGCGATGGCGGCGGCATCAAATATTTTCACGCCAACTCGGCGCTGGCCGACAGTCAGGCGCTGGGGACCGATTCGGTCGCGATCGGGCCCAACGCGGTCGCCAACAATGCCGGCGACGTCGCGCTCGGCAATGGCTCGACGACCGACGTGGCGGTGGCGACGACCGGCACGACGATCGGCGGCACCAACTACGCCTTTGCGGGCACGGCGCCGACCTCGACGCTGAGTATCGGGGCGCTGGGTGCCGAGCGGACGATCACCAATGTGGCGGCGGGCCGGATCGACGGCAGTTCGACCGACGCGGTGAACGGGTCGCAGCTCTTCGCGACGAATACGCAGGTAACGCAAAACACCACCGATATCTCGAACCTCGACGGGCGTGTAACGACCGCCGAAGGCGATATCACCAATCTCGACGGGCGGGTGACGACCGTCGAAGGCGATGTGACCAACCTCGGCAACATCATCAACGACATCAACACGGGCGCGGGCATCAAATATTTCCACGCCAACTCGACCGAGCCCGATTCGCAGGCGCTGGGCACGGACTCGGTCGCGATCGGCCCGAACGCCGTGGCCAGTAACGCTGATGATGTGGCGCTGGGCTCGGGATCGGTGACTGACGCTGCGGTGGCAACGACGGGCACTACGATCGACGGCACGGCATATGCCTTTGCAGGCACGGCGCCGACGAGCACGTTGAGCATCGGTGCGCTGGGTGCTGAACGGACGATCACCAATGTTGCGGCTGGCCGGATCGATGGAAGCTCGACCGACGCGGTGAACGGCTCGCAGCTCTTTGCGACCAATCAGGCGGTCGACAGCCTGGGCGTACAGGTCGACCAGAATACGACCGACATCGCCAACCTCGACGGTCGCGTGACGACGATCGAAGGCGACCTGACCAACGTCGGCGACACGATCACCGACATCGCGGGCGACACCTCCGACGCCTACACTGACGCGAATGGCGATGGCATCCGCTATGCCCGCACCAACGAGGCGGGGCTTCCGGAAACCGACGCTTTCGCGCAAGGTGTGGGGTCGACGGCGCTCGGTTATCAGGCGGCGGCGACGGCCGACAACGCGGTGGCCTTGGGCCGCGATGCGCAGGCCAGCATCGAGGGTTCGCTCGCCCTCGGCGCCGGTTCGGTTTCCGACCGGGCGATTGCGCCGACCTCGGGTACATTGCCCGCGGGGATCGGCTTCGTGCCCTTCAATACCACCGACGCGACGTTGCTCGGTGCCGTGTCGGTCGGTAATGCGGCGACCGGCGAGTATCGGCAGATCACCAACGTCGCCGACGGCACGCAGGCGCAGGATGCGGTGACGCTGCGCCAGCTGCAGGGAGCGATCTCTTCGGTCTCGGTGACCCCGGTGCAATATTTCCATGCAAATTCGTCGGCGGTGGACTCGCTCGCCGCGGGTGCGGAATCGATCGCTGTCGGGCCAACCACCGTCGTCAATGGCGACAATGGCATCGGCATCGGCAATGGCGCGATCGTCCAGATGACCGCGCCGGGCGGCACGGCCATCGGCCAAAATGCGCAGGTTTCGCAGGCCGACGGGATCGCCTTGGGCACCAACTCGATCGCCAACGGCATCCAGTCGATCGCGATCGGTCCCGGCGCCAACGCCAGCTTCTCGGGCAGCGTGGCGCTCGGCGCGGGAGCGACGACCTCGGTCGGCTCGCAGACCGGCTATACCGCCTATGGCCTCGCGGCGCCGCAGAACTCGGCGGGCGAAGTGTCGGTGGGAAGCGCGGGCGCCGAGCGGCAGATCACCAATGTGGCGGCGGGTTCGGCTCCGACCGATGCGGTCAACGTCAGCCAGCTGGAAGCGGTCGCGCAAAATGCGAGCACCCAGATCACCAATCTCGACAACCGGGTAACCACCGTCGAGGCCGACGTCGCCAACCTCGACAATCGGGTGACGACGGTCGAAGGCAATGTCACCAATCTCGGCGACAGCGTGGCGGCGGGTCTTGGCGGTGGTTCGACCTATGACCCGGTCACGGGCACGGTGACGACCAACCTCAATGTCGGCGGCAACAATTACAGCAATGTCAACGACGCGCTGCAGGCGCTCAACACGACGGCGAGCGCCGGGTGGAATCTTCAGGCCAATGGCGGGCCGGCCACCAACATTCCGTCGAACGGCACGCTCAATGTGACCGCGGGCTCCAACACGGTCGTGACGTTGAACGGCAATCAGCTCCAGGTCGCGATGGTCGACAACCCCACTTTCAGCGGAATGGTGACGGCCAATGGCGGGTTGACGGTGGGCCAGAACACGACCGTCAACATGGGCGGGAACGTCGTGCAGAATGTCGGAGCAGGTGCGGTGACCGCGACGTCGACCGATGCTGTCAACGGGTCGCAGCTCCACCAGGTGCAACAGGTCGCCAACAACTCGGTCCAATATGATGCGAGCGGCAATTCGGTGACCTTCAACCCCGGCGGGTCGGCGACGACATTGCACAATGTCGCGGCCGGTGTGGCACCCACCGACGCGGTCAACGTCCAGCAACTGGGCGAGGGGCTCGCGGAAACACTTGCAAGCGCCAACGCCTATACCGACTCGCGGTTCGCGGACTTCGACTTCGATCTGACGCAGGCGCGGCGCGACTCCTTCGCCGGCACCGCGGGGGCGCTGGCGGCGGCGGGCCTTCCGCAAGCGTTCGAGCCCGGCCGTGGTATGCTTGCCTTTGGCGCCGGCACTTATCGCGGCCAATCGGCCTTCGCGATGGGCTTGTCGCGGGTGATGGATGACGGGCGCACCGTCGTTAAGATCGGCGCCACCTATGACACGCAGGAGCGCGCCGGCGCCAATGTCGGCGTCGGGTTCCAGTTCTGACCGGGCCATTCCTCATCTGATCTTCCATGGAGGACATCATGAAAACCAAATTTGTCACGCTGCCGATCCTTTCCGGCCTCGGCCTCCTGAACCCGGTCGCGGTCGTTGCTGAAGACGCTCCAGCAACACCCGCTTCGATCTATGTGGCGACCGTAGACCCCGCCGCATTTCATAAAAAGCCGCTTGAGCACAAGAAATTGGGAGCGACCGTTAATCCCGCGACCGTGCGGATGATCACCCCCGGCGTGAACAAGTCCGACATTTACAGATGGATCGGAGCGCCGCATTTTGGCGAAGGAATTACGCGGCGATGGAATTACGTCCTGTTCTTCCCGGCCGCCCCGGGCAGCACCGAGCGTATGCGCTGCCGGATGGAGATCCGCTTCGTGCGCCCGCGCGGCTATTATAATGTGACCGCGTCCGAAGTGGTCTGGCAGGAACAATCCTGCGCCGACCGGGTTGCGGCGGCGAACTGATTGAGCCAGAGACGGCGACATGCGCTTCCCTGTCATGCTCGCCGTCTCTGCGTTCGTCTTTTTGGGCGCCCCGGTATCCGCGCAAACCTTCGGTCCACCGATCCCGGGCATGTGCCTTTTGTCGCGCCCCGCGGCGATCGGCGCGTCGCGCGCGGGCCAGTCGATGCAAGCACAGCTCAAGCAGATGCAGGCATCGCTCTCCGCCCAGCTTGCCCAGCAGCGCGCCGCAATCGACCAGCAGCGGCGGGCGCTCGAAGCCCGACAAAACGCCACCGCGCCGATCGAATATCAACGCCAGCTTGCGGCCCTCAATCAGCAAGCGCTGGCGCTCGATCAACAGCAGAATGCCCGCTTTATCGCGGCGCAAACCCGCGGACAGCAGCAGATCGACCGGGCGCTCAATGAGGCGCTTTCGCGCATTGTCACGCGCTCGGGGTGCAGCGTGGTTTTTGAACGCGACAATGCCTATGGCTGGAACAACGCCATGGATATTACCGAGGCGGTTGCTCAGGAGATGAACGGCTTGTTGCAAGCCGTTTCGCTCAACTGAACCCGGAGGGATTCCGACGTTGCGGCCGGTCGTAACGTAACAACCGTTTCTTGGAAGGACGGCCGCTCCAGCGCGTATCGTGCCCGACCTGCCGATCGTGCATCCCGAAGGCTCATGGATGCAATGTCGGCTTCTGACGCTGCCGGGCTCCAGCCGCCTGACCGCAAGCGGCTAAAACGGGCGCGGCGACCCGTTTCTCGGCCGGCCGGCATCAATCGAATGTGAAACGCACCCCGACAGCAAAGGTACGCGCGAGCAGCAGGGTGCCGAGATTATATTTCTCTGCGTCGCCGACGTTGTCGAACCGGTAATAATTCTGCTGCTTCGATTTGAGCAGATTCACCGCGTCGAAGGTCACGCCGACCCGGTCGGTGACGTTCCAGGTGAGCTGCAGGTCGAGGCTGTCCTCGGGCTGGAACCAGACGCCGATCGGATTGGCGAAGAGGCGCGCTTCATTGTTGTGGAGGAACGCCTTGCGCCAGATGTAGGACAGGCGGGCGCTGACCGGTCCCTTGTCGTATGCGAGCGTCGCATTGTACGACAGTTTCGAGACGTTGAAGAAATCCGACTGCGTATCGCCGGTGATATTGCCCGCCGAATCCGACATCGGGATCGTCTGGTTGGAATCGAGGACCGTCAGGCTGCCCTGGAATCCGAGGCCGTCGAGCGGGCCGGGCAGATAGGTGGGGAAATAGGTCAGCCCCACTTCGACGCCCTTGAGCACGCCGTTCGAGGCGTTCACCGGCCGGGTGATCGCGAAATAATCGGTGGCGCCGGCGACAATCCCGTTGTTCGGGATATATTCGCGCACCGTGAGCGGCACCACCAGCCCGTCGATTTCGCGGCGAAAGCCGGTCACATAGATTGCGCTGTCGCGGTCGAAATACCATTCGAGCGCAAGATCGTAATTCTTCGAATGCGTGGGTCGCAGATCGGCGGTGCCCGCGGTGCCGCTGCCATAGCCCACATTGGTGAGGTCGCCGGTCAGCGAATAATTGGGGTTGATGTCACCGAAATTCGGGCGGCGCAGCGTTTCGCCATAGTTGAAGCGCAGGCGCAGGTCCGGCGTGATCTCGTAGCGCGCGGTGAAGCTCGGCAGGAATTTCTCGCTGCCGTTGCTGGCACGGGTCAGCGCGCCGCCATCCAGCCGATTGAAGAAGTTCGACTTGGTGTTGACCGAGACATAGCGGACGCCGGCCTGGAGATGGAGCGGGCGGCCGAAGACTTCGACCTCGGCATCGGCGAGCGCATAGGCCGACATCGTGATCTCGCCGATGTCAAAGACGCGGTCGAGCGACAATTCGTCCGAGAGCAGCAGATTATTGGCCGGATTGGCATTGTAGAGCGTCCGGATCTCGTCCGCATTGTCGTGCAGCCAATAGCCGTTGCCGAGCACCCAACTGGTCGGCACGTCGGCGCGGCCGTCGAAAAAGCCCGAGTTGGTGAACAACGCGCCTTCGGGCAGGGTGGAGAGTTGTACGCCGAGGCGACCGGCGCTCTGCTCGCGGACGAAGGTCGAGGCTTTGCGATCGTCGTAGCGCAGCCCCGCCTTGATGCGGCGCAGGAAGCCCTCATCCCAGCTGTAATAGCCGTCGAGCGTCAGGGTCAGCGCGCTGCCCTTCGCCTTGTTGGCATTGTCATAGAGTTCGGCGACGTTCCAGACGCCGGGGTCGGCGAGCAGCGAATCGTCGTCGAAGTGGAAGGAGGGGACGCCGCCACCGGCGTTGAAATCGACCACAATCTGGTCGGCGACGCGGTCGGTGCGCAGAGCGATGAAGCTCGTCTTGTTTGTGCTGGTCTGATAGGCGAGGTCGGCGACGATCTGGCCGCGGTCCCCGTCGACGTCCCATTTCCCGTTCAGGGCATAGACGAAGCTGTCGGTCTTATTGGTCGCGAAGTCGCCGCTGTTGAAGCCATAGACATCGTCGACCGTGCGCGCCTTGACGATGTTGGTGCCCTCGTAAAGCTCGACCGGGCCGGGGTTGCCCCACCAGTCGACGAAGCTGAATTGCAGCGAGTTGAAGGTGCTGCCGCGGAAGCCCGCGTAGAAGACTTCGGCGGTATAGACCGAGGAGTCGTTCGGCGCCCACTGCAGAGCGACATTGGCCGAGGGCCGCTCGCGCTTGCCATAGAGGTCGGAGCTGAACACCGCGTCGCGTGACAGATAATAAGGCACGTCGACGCCGTTGATGTTCAGCGTCGAGCCGGCCGCAGCGGGCAGGCCGTAATCGAGGCCGGGCGTCCAGTTGATATTATCCGGGCCGGGGAAAATGCGCTCGAGCGGCACGAAACCCGATCCCGCCGGCGGCGTTTCGGTCGCGAAAGGCACCATCGCGCCCGCCGTCGTCGACATGTTGCGATATTTGGTGCGGCTCCACGACCCGTTCACCAGCAGCCCGATGTCGCCGATGCCGGTTTCCCAGCGGTCGCTGACGAGCAGCGCGACGTTGGGATTATAGCTGTCGGCCTGTTCGTTGTAGATGCCGCGCGCAAGGCCGGAGATGGCGAAGCCGTCGAAGTCAAAGGGGCGGCGGGTCTGCACGTCGATCTGGCCGGCGAGGCCGGTTTCGATCTGGTCGGCGGCGCGGGTCTTGTAGACATCGACGCGATTGACGAGGTTCGCCGAAATGTCCTGCAAGGCAAAGGACTGGCCCGCAGCCGTGAAGATGTTGCGGCCGTTCAGCGTCGTGAGTGGATCCGGAAGGCCGCGGATGGTGACCGCCGCCGCCTCGCCGCCGCCGCGATCGGTGACCTGGATGCCGGTGACGCGCTGGAGCGCTTCGACCACATTGTTGTCGGGCAATTTGCCGACATCCTCGGCGACGATCGCGTCGACGATCTGCGTCGATTCCTTGCGAACGTTGAGCGCGCCTACGATCGAGGCGCGCACGCCGGTGACGATGATTTCCTCTTCCACCTGCGAGGCGGTAGTATCCGCCTCCGCCGCATCTTGCGCGCGTGCGACGCCCGACAGGCTCAAGGCCAGAATGGATGCGGTGCAGAATGCAATCGATCGGAACGCCATCGTCAAAACCCTCCCAAATAGGGCTGGCCCATACCATGCCCTCAACAGCTTAAGGCTGGATATTTGTCGGAGTTAATAATTGCAAGAAGAATCTTCCGGAGGCACGCAAAAGCCGATGTGTTCCCTGTCTTCCGAGAAATGGTGCACGGGACCGCCATCCGTTTGTCAATTTTTTGTCAGAGTTTATGAATCCCGTTCAAATGGCGACCCAAATCGATACCGCTTCCGCCGCGGGCGCCAGGCGAAGCGCCTCGCCGATCGCCGCTATCGCCCGACCGGGGTAGGCCCGCGACAAGAAGCGCACCCGATCGGCTGCGCCACCGTCGACCCGCTCGAAGATGTCGGCATTTGGCAGCGGGGTGGACGCGTCCTTTGGCGCGATTGTTATCGACCCATCGGGGCGGGCCACAAGGTGGTGGCTGGGCATGAGGATGGGCGAAAGGTGGATGCCGCCGCCAGGAGCCGGTGCGGTCCGGAACTGCGTCGCCGCCAGCGCAGCGGCCCCGACGAAGGCGCGGCCGTTTTCATGCGCCAGCCACGCGCCAGGGCGTGCGAGCGAGGCAAAGCGGTCGGGAAGGGGCCCATTGCCGACCGGGACGCCGAAATCGGGCGTGCCATCCGCGTCATAATAGAGGCGCTGGATGCGCGTGTGGCGGTCGGGGTTGAACAGCGGGTCGCCCTCGATCGCTTCATAGTCGCGGCCATGATAGACGAGAATGTCGCGGCCCTGCTCGTCGACGGTGAAGCTGTTGTGGCCGGGGCCGTAGACCGAGGTTTCGGGACAGCTTGTGAACACCGGGGTGGGCGATTTGGTCCAGGCGCGCGGGTCCATCAGGTTGGCGTCCTCGTCGATGGTCAGCAGGCCGAGGCAATAGCGCGCGTCGGTCGCGCTGGCCGAATAGGTCATGAATAGCCGACCGTTGCGGTGGAGCACGGCGGGTGCCTCGGCGACCTTGAAGCCGCGGATTTCCCAGTCGAGCGTCGGCACCGTCAGCCGCGCGGGCTTTGCCGCGAGCGTCAGCGGCGTCGCCAGCGGGGCGATATAGAGGTTGGAATTGGTCTCGATTCCCGGTTCGCGCTGCGCCCAGGCGAAATAGCGCGTGCCGCGATGCGAAAAGACGGTCGAGTCGAGGTTGAAGCTGTCCCACGGCGTCTCGAACCGGCCGAGTACCGCCCATCGGCCCTCCATCGGGTCGGGGCCGTCGCAGACCACGGCATAGGTGCGAATGCGGAACACATCCTCGCCGCCGCCGCTGGGGCCGGCCGCGAAATAGACGATCCAGCGGCCGTCGATCAGGTGAAGTTCGGGGGCCCAGATGAAGCCCGACATCGGGCCGCTGGCCTGATGCCGCCAGAGCACGACCTCCTCGGCCGTGGAAAGCCCGGCGAGGGTGCGCGAGCGGCGCAGGACCAGCCGGTCATATTCGGGCACCGAGCCGGTCATGTAATAATAGCCGTCGTCGTGCCGGAAAATCTGCGCATCGGCGCGCTGGCGAACGAGCGGGTTGGCCGGACCGGCGGCGGCGGGCGGAGTGGCGGCGTTCAGGATCGACCGGCCGGCGGGGGCGCAGGCGACCGGCAGCAGGGCGGCCGTGGCGGCAAAGGCGCGGCGCGAAAGATAGTGGGTCATGACGGTCCTCTCCAGTCATTGTGGGTCGTTGCCCGATCCGCGCGCGGCGCGGTGGCCGGGCGGGTCAATATTCGGCAACGGGCCAGCCGTCCGCGCCCCATCGGATGGGCGCGAGGCGCAGCGTCGGCGCGCCGTTCGCCTGCTTGTCATAGGCGTGCCAGACGACATAGGTGGTGCCGTCGCGATCGTTGAAGGCGCCGGCATGGCCCGGCCCGCGAAAGCGCTGCTGCTCCTGAAGGTCGGCGCGCAGGAAGATCGTGCCGCCGCCTTCCATCAGCTTGCTGCCGTCCTTGCCGAGATAGGGACCGGTGATGTCGTTCGCGCGGCCGACGACAGTGTAATAGGTGCTGTTCACCCCTTTGCAGCAATAGTCATAGGACAGCAGGAGGTAATAGAAGCCGCCGTGCGGGATGATGAAGGGCGCCTCGACCGGGGCGGGGCCGCCGGCGGGCGCGGGGCGGCGCGCGATCGAATAGGGCTTCGCGCCCGGCGCCGGCTTGCCGCTTTCGGGGTCGAGCGCGAACAGCTTGATCCCGCTCCAGAAGCTCCCGAGTGCCAGCCAGTGCCGTCCCTGCCGGTCGATGACGAAATTGGGGTCGATTGCGTTGAAATCGTCGGCGGGGGTCGACATGACCACCAGCCCGCGGTCCTTCCAGCCATAGTTTTTCGCCTTCGGATCGAGCGTCGGACTGGTCGCGAGCCCGATTGCCGAGCGGTTGGAGCCGAAGGTGGAGACTGAATAATAGAGCCGATACTCGCCGCCAACAAACGAGATGTCGGGCGCCCACAGGCCGGTCGCGCCGGGAATGGCTTGTGTCGCCCATGCGGGGATCGCGGGCAGCACCGGCCCGGCGTCGGTCCAGTGCAGCAGATCCTTCGACGTCTTCGCCGCGATACGGTCCCCGGTGGCGAAGACATGATAGGTGTCGCCCTCGCGGATGATCACGGGATCGTGCGTCGGGGCAAGGTCGCCCGAAAGTCTGGCGCCCATCGTGGTCGCGGGCACGGGCTGTTCGGCCCGTCCCTCCGCCGCGACCGCGATCGCGCCGAGCAAGGCGAAGCCGGCGATCGCGGCACGCGCCTGGCGCGACACATCCACCGCCCTGCTCATCGCAGCTCGATCACCACGACCGACCGCGCAGGCAGCGTCACGATCAGGTCGCCGCCCTTGATGCTGGCGCCGTCGAAGGCGACCGGCCTGACGGCGTCGGGTGCGTCGAAGCTGTTGTGCGCATTGATCGCGGGCGCGGTCAGCAGGCGCCCGGCCGCCGCCGACGCCTTCACCCCCTCGAGCCGGACGGTCACGCGGTTCGTTTCGTTCGGGTCGAGGTTCGACAGCGCGACATGGATCTTTCCGTCCTTGCCTCGCACCGCCGAACCGCTGACCGCGGGCATTGCGAATGCGCCCTTGGAATAGCGCGGCGTGTCGATCGTGATCGGCAGCACGCTGGCGTCCTGCCAGGGTTTGTACATTTCGAAGACATGATAGGTCGGGGTGAGCACCATCCGCTCGCCGTCGGTCAGGATCATCGCCTGCAGCACATTGACCATCTGCGCGATCGCCGACATGCGCACGCGGTCGGCATGTTTCGCGAAAATGTCGAGATGGACCGAAGCGATCAGCGCGTCGCGCAGCGTGTTCTGCTGACGAAGGAAGCCGGGGTGCGTGCCGGGGTCCTGCGCATACCAGGCGCCCCATTCGTCGACCGCGAGGAATATCCGCTTTTCGGGATCATATTTGTCCATGATCGCGCTGTGCCGCGTGATCAGCTCGTCCATCCGCCATGCCTGCTGGAGCGCATCGGCCCAACCGCTCTCGTCGAAATTGACGGGATCGGCCTTCGGCGGCCAGCCGCCCTGTGGCAGCGTGTAATAATGCAGCGAAACGCCATCGAGCTGGCCGGCCGCGACGCGCATCATCGTCTCGGTCCAGTTATAGTCGTCGACATTGGCGCCGGCGGCGATCTTCATGATCCTGGTCTCCGCCGGCGCCTTGATGAAGGTGGCGTAGCGGCGGGTCAGGTCGGCGGCATATTCGGGGCGCATGTTGCCGCCGCAACCCCACAGCTCATTCCCGACGCCGAACCAGGGCACCGCCCAGGGCTCCTTGCGGCCGTTCTTCGCCCGTTCATCGGCCAGGCTGCCGGCGGGCGCGGTCATATATTCGACCCATTCGGCCATTTCGCGGGGCGAACCGTTGCCGACATTGCCCGCGACATAGGCCTCGGCGCCGATCTGGCGCACCAACTCGAAAAATTCGTGCGTGCCCACGCTGTTGGGTTCGGTCACGCCGCCCCAATGGGTGTTGATCTTGGCCGGACGCGCCCCTTGCGGCCCGATGCCGTCGCGCCAGTGATATTCGTCGGCAAAACAGCCGCCCGGCCAGCGGATCACCGGCACCGCCAGTTTGCGCAGCGCGCCGACGACATCGTTGCGGAAGCCGTTGGTGTTCGGAATTCTGCTGTCCTTGCCGACCCACAGGCCGCCATAGATGCCATTGCCCAGATGCTCGGCGAACTGGGTGAAGATTTCCTTCTTATAGACCGGCCCGGGGGTGCCGGCGCGGATCGTCGCCGCTGTCGGCCTGTCCTGCGTGTCGGCATGGGCCGTTCCCGCCAATGCGGTGGCGCAAAGCAGGAGGGCGGCGCTCGTGCGGCGCAAAGCCTTCAACATTCTCTTCTCCCTTTTCCCAATATATCAGTCGTAAAAGGCTTCGACACTCTCGCGCCGTCCGCGCAGAAAGGCGTCGGCGACGAGGCGAAGCGGGTCGATGTCGACGTCGCTTCGCCCGCCGCGAATGAGGTTGGCGAAGCGCGAATAGAGGCCGGGATATTCCAGATCCTCGTTATGTTCGGTGCCCGAGGGGAGCGAAAGCACCGCGCCTCCCTGCGAAAGGCGGAGCGTGCCGGCGTCGGTCTCGACGATGATGTCCCAGCTTTGCGGCCCGGTCTGGCGCCAGTCGAGATCCATGTGGATCGGCGCCCCCGTCGTGTCGCAAAGCGCGAGGTCGGCGGCGATCGGCGCAGCGCGGTTGGCCGGAATACCGAGGGTTGCTGTCTTCAGAAAGACCGCGCGGGGAAGGATGTGGGTCAGGATCGACAGCGCATTGATCCCCGGATCGAACACGCCGAGCCCGCCGGGTTCCCAGATCCAGGCCTGTCCGGGATGCCAGACGCGCACATCCTCGCGCCATATGATCGACACATTCGTGATGCGCCGTTCGGACAGCCAGGCGCGTGCCGGCGCGACGCCGGCGGCGAAGCGCGAATGCCAGGCGGCGAACAGCGTGACGCCGACCTTGTCGGCGCGCTCGCGCAGCGCCGCCACTTCCGACAGGGTGGCGCCTGGGGGCTTTTCCATAAAGACGTGAATGCCGCGGCGGAGCGCCATCGCGGCAAGCCCGTAGCGGACCTGCGGCGGGGTGCAGAGCGCAACGGCGTCGATGGCGGGCCCCTTGTCGAGCAGTTCCTCGAGGCTTTCGAGATGCGCGATGCTGTCGTCGGGTCCGCGGTGGTCGGGACTGACCGTCGCGGCGAGGCTGAAGGCCGGCGTGCCGGCGATCGCGGGCAAATGCTGGTCGCGGGCGATCTTGCCGACGCCGACCACGGCGATGCGGATCGGGTCCATCGATCAGAGCATCCGGACGTCGACGGACCGCGCCGCGCCGCGGATGAGCGCATTGGCGATCGGCAGGGTGAAGGGCGCGGCCGAAATCTCGAACATGTCGCCTTCGCGCGGCGTCACGCCGTCGCTGAAAGACAGGGTGGCGGTGCCGAAGAAATGGACATGCACGTCGCCGGGCCGGCGGAACAGATCATATTTGAAATGATGATGTTCCAGATTGGCGAAGCTGTGCGACATATGGCCTTCGCCCGACAGGAACGGCTTTTCCCAGACCGAACGGCCGTCGCGCAGAATCCGGCTCGTCCCTTCGATATGTTCAGGCGGCGCGCCGAGCAGAAGTTCGGGGCCGAGCGCGGCCTGGCGCAGCTTTGAATGGGCGAGCCACAGATAATTGTGGCGTTCGGTGACATGATCGCTGAACTCGTTGGCGAGCGCGAGGCCGAGGCGCCAGGGCGTGCCGTCCTCGCCGACGATATAGATGCCGGCCAGTTCCGGCTCTTCGCCGCCATCCTGTGCGAAGGGCGGCATCTCCAGTGGATCGGCAGGGCCGACGAGCTGCGACCCGTCGCCCTTGTAGAACCATTCGGGCTGCTGCCCGGCGCTGCCCGGCGCGGGTTTGCCGCCCTCCAGCCCTTCGAGGAACATGCGCATCGAATCGGTCTGCTTTTCGCCCGATGCTGCCGCCTGGTGCATCTTGTCGCGGCCCTCGGCCGACCCGAGATGGGTGAGGCCGGTTCCGGTCATCAGCAGATGTGCCGGATCGGGATGGTCGATCGGCGCCAGCAGCCGGCCCGCCGCGAGCGCCGCCGCGATGTCGACCGGATCGCCGCGTCCGCACGCCCGCGCGGTTTCCGCGAGGTTCGTGCCCGCCGCGATGGCGCGGAGCGCGAGCTCGCGGACGCTGGTCGCGCCGGGCAGGAAATGGGCGCTGTCCCCCTCGGCGAAGATGACCGAGCGGGCGCCGTCGGGCGCCCTATGTTGAAGCAGGCGAAGGTAGGCCATGTTCTCTCCCTGCCACGACGCCGAAGCTGAAGAAGGCGCCGCGGGATATGCTGGTTATCAGTCGAACGTGAGGCGCCCATCGATCAGGCGGGGCGCGCCGTCGCCGAAGGCTTTGTCGCGCAGTTCGGGTGGCAGCACCGGCTGAGCGAGATTCTGGTAGCTGATCGGGCGCAGAAACCGGTCGATCGCGAGGCTGCCGACCGACGTGGTGCGCGAATCGGATGTCGCCGGAAAGGGACCGCCGTGGACCATCGCGTGGCACACCTCGACCCCGGTCGGCCAGCCGTTGGCGAGGATGCGGCCGGCCTTGCGTTCGAGCAACGGCAGCAGGCGCGCGGCGAGCCCTTCGTCGGCACCGTCCATGTGCAGCGTCGCGGTCAGCTGGCCTTCGAGCCCGGCGAGTACGCCGGCGAGCTCGGCTTCGTCAGCACAGCGCACGACGAGCGAGGAGGCGCCGAAGACTTCAGCTCCCAGTGCCCGATCGGCGAGGAAGGCCGCGGCGCTGGTCTGGAACAGCATCGCGCCGCCATGCGTCCGGTCGCCCTCGGCGCCACACGCGAGCGTCGCGACTGCCGGATTACGGGCAAGGGCGGCGGCGCCGCGTGCATAGGCTTCGCGGATGCCGGTGGTGAGCATGGTCTGCGGCGCAGCTTCGGAAACGGCGTCGGCAGCGGCGGCGACGAAGGCGTCGAGACCCTCGCCCTCGATCGCCAGGACCAGCCCCGGATTGGTGCAGAATTGACCGGCGCCCATGGTGAGAGACGCGACGAACGCGCCGCCGAGTGCCGCCCCGCGCGCTTTGAGCGCCGCGGGTAGCAGCAGCACCGGATTGATGCTCGACATTTCGGCATAGACCGGAATCGGCACCTCGCGCGCCTGCGCGAGCTTCACGAGCGCGAGTCCGCCCGCGCGCGAGCCGGTGAACCCCACCGCCATGATGCGCGGGTCCTGCACCAGCGCGGCGCCGAGATCATTCGACGGGCCGCTGAGATGGCCGAACACGCCCGCGGGAAGGCCCGAGGCCGCCACAGCCCTGGAAATCGCGTCGGCGACGAGCGCGCCGGTGGCGGGGTGGGCGGGATGGCCCTTGACGATGACCGGACATCCGGCGGCAAGCGCCGAGGCAGTATCGCCGCCCGCCGTCGAGAAGGCGAGCGGGAAGTTCGAGGCGCCGAACACCGCGACCGGGCCGACCGGAACCATCCGCAGCCGAAGGTCGGGGCGCGGCAGCGGCTGGCGGTCGGGAAGCGCGGGATCGATGCGGATCCGGCGCCAATATCCCTTGCGCACGACGTCCCCGAAGAGGCGGAGCTGGCCGATAGTGCGCCCGCGCTCGCCCTCGATCCGCGCCCGCGGCAGACCGCTTTCGGACATGGCGGTCTCGATCAGCGAATCGCCGATCGCGAGAATCTCGTCGGCGATACGGTCGAGAAAGGCCGCGCGCGTGTCGCCGTCGGTCGCGCGATAGATGTCGAATGCCGCCTCCGCCGCGGCGCCGGCGGCGGCGACATCAGCGGCACCGTGTACGGGAAGCGACTGGCCTTGCAGCTCACCGGTCTCGGCCGCCACGGAACGAAAATCTGGCATTGGGTCCTCCTTATTACTCCGACATATTATGGACGGACGAGAAACGCAATCTTTGTCGTTCCTTCGCGCGGCGAGGACTGTTAGGCTCCGGGGAGGAGGCATATCGATTGGCTATGGAAAACAGGCTCGCAAAAGCGTCAGATAGCGCCAAGACTTCCGAGGAGCCGCGTGGTCCCGGAAGGCGGCTGCATGGGGCCATCGCGCATCGGCTGGGGACCGATATCTTGTCTGGCAAATATGCGCCGGGCGATGTCCTGTCGGGGGAGGTCGCCTTTTCCGAGGAATTGCAGGTCTCGCGCAGCGCTTATCGCGAAGCGATCCAGGTTCTGACGGCCAAGGGGCTCGTCGCGAGCCGGCCGAAAGCGGGAACGCGCGTGCTGCCGCGCGACCGCTGGAACCTGCTCGATCCCGAGGTGCTGGGCTGGGCTTTCGCCGGCGAGCCCGACATCGAGTTCGTCCGAAACCTGTTCGAGCTGCGCGCGATCGTCGAGCCGGCGGCCGCCCGCCTGGCCGCCGGACGCCGCGACAAGGCCGATCTGAAAGCGATGAAAGAAGCGCTTGCCGCCATGCGGCGGCACACGCTGACGACCGAAGGGGGGCGTGCTGCCGACCGGGATTTTCACAATGCGATCCTTCACGCCACGCGCAACGAGGCGCTCATGGCGCTGAGCGCCAGCATCGGGGCGGCGGTCAACTGGACCACGCAATTCAAGCAGCGCACCCGCGCGTTGCCGCGCAACCCGATCCCCGATCATGCGCGAGTGTATGACGCCATCGCCGCGGGCGACGGCGACGCGGCCGCGCAGGCGATGAACCAGCTCGTCGAGCTGGCGCTCGATGATACGCGCAGCGCGATGGATGCTTAGCTGATCCGCCGGGCGCCCTCTCTGGCGGGAGGGCGCCGAGCAGGTCAGATGGCGCGTGCGGGTGGAGCCTCCGCCTCCGGGGCCGGATTGGGCAGAGCCTGCGTCGGCTTGCTGCCCCACAGGGCGTAGAAGAGAACATAAAGCTCGCACGCCGCGGTCAGCAGGAAGGAGGTCTGGAGTCCATAATTGTCGGCAATCCAGCCCTGGACGATCACCAGTGCCCCGCCGGCGATCGCCATAACGAGCAAACCCGATCCCTCCTCGGTCAACGGCCCGAGGCCCTTGATCCCGAGAGTGAAGATCGTCGGGAACATGATCGAGTGAAACAGACCGACGAGGATCAGCGACCACATCGCGACCGGGCCGTGCGCGAAGACCGTAACGATCATCACGGCGAAGGCGCCGACCGAAAAGACAGCCAGCACCTTGGCGGCGTCGAAGCGCTGCATGAGCGCCGAGCCCGCGAAGCGCCCGACCATCATGCCGCCCCATAGAAAGGTAAGATAGCGGCCGGCCTGCTCGTGGGTCAGGTTGGCGATGTCCGGCTGGCTGACGAAATTCACGAAGAGGTTCGCGACGCCGATTTCGGCGATCAGATAGATAAAGATCGCCGGGATGCCGAAGACGAGATTGCGGTGACTCCAGAGCGAAAGATGCTTGCGCTCCTCCTTTGCGGCGCGCGAATTCGCCGAACCCATGGCGGGAAGCGGGAAGCGCGCGATGATGACGGCGAGGATGACGAGCACCGCCGCGACCAGGCCATAGGGC
The DNA here is from genome assembly GCF_032227185.1 of Sphingopyxis sp. SE2. Classification (NCBI taxonomy): domain Bacteria; kingdom Pseudomonadati; phylum Pseudomonadota; class Alphaproteobacteria; order Sphingomonadales; family Sphingopyxidaceae; genus Sphingopyxis; species Sphingopyxis sp. SE2. The sequence continues at coordinate 671,094 of NZ_JAPMXW010000001.1, forward strand.
AGGATCACCGACTGGGCGTCGGCGAGCCGTTCGGCCTCGGTGAGCACCGCTCCGACCTCGGCGGTGCCGCCCTTGGACCGCCCGAGAATCAGATAGGCGCCGAACAGCGGCGCGAGCATCGTTCCAGCCGAATTCATGGCCTGCACAAGGTTGAGGCGCGACGAGGCGGTTTCGGGCTTGCCGACCACCGCGACATAGGGGTTCGCCGCGACCTGCAACAGGGTGATGCCGCTGGCGATGATGAAGAGCATCGCCAGCGTGACGCCATAGGACGGGATTGCCGCCGCGAGCATCATGCCGAGCGACCCGGCGGCCATGACGAGCAGGCCGACGACCAGCGATTTTTTGTAGCCGATTCGCTCGATCAGCTTCGCCGACGGAATCGAAGCGACGAAATAGGCGATGAACCACACCGATTCGATCAGCGTCGTCTGGGTGTAGTTCAGATCGAACACGCTGCGCAGATGCGGCAGCAGCGTATTGTTGATGACGGTGATGAAGCCCCACATGAAGAAGAGACTGGCGAGCAGCGCCAGCGCCGGGCCGTACCGTATGTCGGCGCTGTACGAACCATCGGCCGATGAGCCGGATGCAGGGATCGGTGCTGGCATATCTGTCCTCTCGGTTATGGCGCCGCGGGTGCCCTGACGAACCGGCTTGCGCTTTTTCTATTTGTCGGAGTATATGCGCGAAGCCATTCCGTCAATGGGGCGGCGTCGTTCAAACCATGCGGGAGCAATCGGGGATGCGGATTCTGGAAAAGGCACTGACTGCGGTGGCGGCGCTCACGACGGTTTCAATGCCAGTTTCCGGCGCGCGGGCCGTCGAAGCAACGCGGGCGCCGGCAGGAACGCTCGCCGACGGCACGGCGGTGGAGGCGATCACGCTCAAGGCCAACAATGGCGTCTCCGCGGTGATTCTCAGCTATGGCGCAACATTGCAGAAGTTCCTCGGGCCCGACCGGGAGGGCCGGGTGGCCGACGTCGTGCTCGGCTATGACAGCCTGTCGGACTATGTCGACCATCCCAATTATTTCGGGGTCACGGTCGGCCGCTATGCCAACCGCATCGCTGCCGGCAAATTCTCGCTCGACGGCAAATCCTATCAATTGCCGCGGAATGACGGCGACAACAGTCTGCATGGCGGCGGAAACGGCTTCGATAGGGCCGCATGGACCGTCGTTTCGATGAAATCCGGGCCAAAAGCAGAGGTCGTTCTGGGCCATCGGAGCCCTGACGGCGATGCGGGTTATCCGGGAACGCTTTCGGCAACCGTCACCTATACGCTCGACGAAGCAGGCAATCTCGGCATCGCCTTCGAGGCGCGAACCGACAAGCCGACGATCGTGAACATGACCAACCATGCCATCTTTAACCTGGCGGGCGACGGTGCGCCGCAGGGTACGACGGATCACCGGCTTATGATTCCCGCGGGCCATTATACGCCGGTCGACGGAAAGCTGATCCCGACCGGCGAGCTGCGCCCGGTCGCGGGCACTGTTTTCGATTTTCGCGCGCCGCGGCGGATCGCCGACGGCCTGCGCGACGGCGCCGACCAGCAGATCGTCTTCGGGCGGGGTTACGACCATAATTTCGCGCTCGACGCGGGACTGACCGCCAAGCCGAAGCTGGCTGCGCGCCTTGAGGATCCGGCGTCGGGCCGCGTGCTGGAGGTGCTTTCGACCGAACCCGGTATCCAGTTCTACTCGGGCAATTTCCTAGACGGGACGCTCGTCGGGAAGGCGGGGCATCTCTTTCGTATGGGCGACGGTATCGCGCTCGAGCCGCAGAAGTTCCCCGACGCGCCGAACCATCCCGATTTCGTGACGGCGCGCGTCGATCCAGGCAAGCCGTACCGGCATGTCATGATCTATCGCCTGTCCACTGCGCGCTGACCGGCATCATCATGAACGGAAAGATTATGCCCAAGCTGCGCAGCCGCGCCTGGTTCGACAATCCCGACAATATCGACATGACGTCGCTCTATCTGGAGCGCTACCTCAATTTCGGCCTCAGCCTCGAGGAATTGCGCTCGGGCAAGCCGATCATCGGCATCGCCCAGACGGGCAGCGACCTCAGTCCCTGCAACCGCCACCATCTCGTGCTCGCCGAGCGTATTCGCGAAGGCATCCGCGAGGCGGGCGGAATCGTTCTCGAGTTTCCGGTCCATCCGATCCAGGAAACGGGCAAGCGCCCGACCGCGGGGCTCGACCGCAACCTCGCCTATCTGGGCCTCGTCGAAACGCTCTACGGCTATCCGCTCGACGGCGTGGTGCTGACGACCGGCTGCGACAAGACCACCCCGGCGTGCCTGATGGCAGCAGCGACGGTGAACATCCCGGCGATCGCGCTGTCGGTGGGGCCGATGCTCAACGGCTGGCACAAGGGCGAACGCACCGGGTCGGGAACCATCGTGTGGAAGGCGCGGCAGATGCTGGCCGCGGGCGAGATCGGCGACGAGGACTTCATCCGGCTGGTCGCCTCCTCGGCGCCCTCGACCGGCTATTGCAACACGATGGGCACCGCGACGACGATGAACAGCCTTGCCGAGGCCCTCGGTATGATGCTTCCCGGCTCGGCGGCGATTCCAGCGCCCTATCGCGATCGACAGGAATGCGCCTGGCGCACCGGCAAGCGGATCGTCGAAATGGTTCATGAGGATCTGAAGCCCTCGGATATCCTGACGCTTGACGCTTTTCGCAACGCCATCACCGTCAATTCGGCGATCGGCGGATCGACCAATGCGCCGATCCATCTTGCGGCGATCGCGCGGCACATCGGCGTCGACCTGCCGGTCAAGGATTGGGAGACGATCGGGCATGGCGTGCCGCTGCTCGTCAACCTCCAGCCGGCGGGCGAATATCTTGGGGAGGATTATTATCGCGCCGGTGGCGTCCCCGCGGTAGTCGCACAGCTTATCGAACAAGGGCTGATCCGCGAGCACGCGATGACCGTCAACGGCCGCACCATCGGCGAGAATTACCGGGACGCCGTGATCGAGGACGAGCGGGTGATCCGGCCCTTCGCGCAGCCGATCTTGCCGGACGCCGGCTTTCTGGTGCTGTCGGGCAATCTGTTCGACGCCGCTATCATGAAAACCAGCGTGATTTCGTACGAATTCCGCGACCGCTATCTTTCGAACCCCGACGATCCGGACGCGTTCGAGGGGCCCGCTGTCGTGTTTGATGGACCCGAGGATTATCACCGGCGCATCGACGATCCTTCGCTCGGGATCACCGCCAAGACGCTGTTGTTCATGCGCGGAGCCGGGCCGATCGGCTATCCGGGTGCCGCCGAGGTCGTTAACATGCGTCCGCCCGCCTATCTGATCACCGAAGGCGTTTCGGCGCTGCCGTGCATCGGCGACGGCCGTCAGTCGGGCACGAGCGGCAGCCCCTCGATTCTCAACGCAAGTCCCGAAGCAGCGGCGATGGGTGGACTCGCCCTGATCGAAACAGGCGACCGGGTGCGCATCGATTTGCGTCGGCGAACCGTCGACCTGCTCGTTTCCGACGAAGAATTCGCTGCGCGGCGCGCGGCGTTGCAGGCCAAGGGCGGGTACGCCTATCCTGCCTCGCAGACCCCGTGGCAGGAGATGCAGCGTAGCGTCGTCGGGCCGATGAGCAGCGGCGCGATCCTGGAGGGCGCGGAAAAATATCAGCGCATCGCCCAGACGATGGGCTTGCCGCGCGACAATCACTGACGCCGACGGGAGGCGAGGAAACTATGGCCCACTGGCGGACGATCGACCGCGGCATTCGCGACCGTCTCGGCGAAGGTGCGCTGTGGAGCGCGCGCGACAATGCGGTCTATTGGGTCGATATTCTCGCGCCGGCGCTCAACCGGCTTTCGCTTGCCGGCGGCGCGATCGAGCGCTGGGATATGCCCGAACCGCTCGGCTGGGTCGTGCAGAACCGTAACGGAGAGCTGATCGGGGGATTCCAGAGCGGCTTTGCCCTGATTTCGCTCGATCCGTTCGCGGTTCGCCCGATCGCCGACCCCGAGCCGCATTTGCCCGGAAACCGCATGAACGACGGCAAGGCCGACCGTCACGGCGCGATCTGGTGCGGCACGATGGACATGGCCGAACGCGACGCATGCGGCGCGCTCTACCGCCTGGCGCCGGACGGAGGGTGGCGGGTCATGGACAGCGGCTATCTGGTTCCCAATGGCCCTGCCTTTTCGCCGTGCGGTCGTTGGCTCTATCATTCCGATACGGCGCGCCGGACGATCTATCGCTTCGAACTCACCGAAATCGATATCAGCAACAAGCAGCCGTTCATCCTTTTCGCGGAGGAGGAGGGCTATCCCGATGGTATGACGACCGACGGCGAAGGCTATCTGTGGGTCGCCCATTGGGACGGGGGGCGTATCAGCCGCTTTTCGCCCGAAGGCCGGCTGGATCGCGCGATCGCTTTGCCAGCTCGGCGCGTTACCAGCATCTGCTTCGCGGGCGAAGCACTGGACCGCATGTTCGTGACCTCCGCCGCGACAGACCTGCCGCCATCGATCCATGACGGGGCTCTGTTCGAGGTGGAAGCTGGGGTTTCAGGAATCCCGACCGGAACTTACGGCGGCTGATATGGCCCCGTTCTAGACTGCGGTTAATCTGCCGGAGTCGGCGATTGCCGCGACAGAGGGGGGACTGGAGCCCTCGATGGCCAAAATGGGGTGGTCGAACAAGGGTTAGACCGTCAGAAATGTGGGGGTGGGCTCACATTTCGAGAGGAAATTATATAAATATCAATATTTTAATATACGAGTTCGATATAAGATCTGCCACCATCCTCCACGAAAACAAGATCGCACCGGCGTGTCCTCGCTGGCCAGCATCGGCACGCGATGCGGACGGGGGCTCTTGATGTATCGGCGCGTGTCCAGCATTCTCGAGGCATGAACAGGAAATCCAGCCAGCGTCCCAAGGGGCTGCGCCAATTCATGAATTCCGATCAGCAGGGTGCGTGGCTGGAGGGGAGGGCAGAAGTGGCCGACGCCGGGGAGCGGCAGGATTCGATCGAGCAGCGGATGAAATATGCGCCGCGTTTCCAGAAGCTGCTTCGCCGGCCGCAGGCGCCCGACCTCTTCGGGATTCTGGAGCAATACGGCCGGACCTGCATAGCCGTGCCGCGCGCGACCGAGCGATATTATTGGTCGGTTTCCTGCCTGCCGTCCACCTCGGACAAGCCCTTGGTGCGCATCAACGCGAGCTGGATGGAGCTGTTCACCCTATACGCCGACGGCGACGGTCTTCGTGCCCGGTTCATTGTCCATCTTTCGGATTGCACGACCGACGGGTCGCTCGTGCCGGAGGCGATCGACCGGGCTTTTCTCGAACAGAGCGTGCGGACGCCTGGGGACCTGAGCTATTCGTTTCCGGCTGGCTCGGACATCTTCATCGTCAAGATACGCGGCGCTTCTTCCATCCGCGACTTCCTCGCGGTCCCGCGCGCGCTGCGCGCTGTCCGGCGTTTCAATCTGACCCATATGAACCGCGGCAGGAACGCCTATCAGGCCAGCCATTCCTATAGCGTTGCCGATTATATGCTGGGGGAGGGCGCTCCCTGACATGCGGTGATCGGCGCGGGCGGCGGCCGCCGCCCGCGCGCGGCATCAGTGGCGTCCGAGTTCGTCGCGGCCGACGACCATATAGTGGACCTCGTCGGGGCCGTCGGCGAAGCGCAGGTGGCGCACGTCGGCGTAAAGGTCGGCGAGCGGAGTCCAGTGCGAGATGCCCGTCGCGCCGTGGATCTGGATCGCCTGGTCGATGATCTGACAGACGCGTTCGGGGACCATCGCCTTCGCCATGCTGACCCACACGCGCGCCTCACGATTGCCGAGCAGGTCCATCGCCTTTGCCGCCTTGAGCACGATCAGGCGCATCGCCTCGATCTCGACGCGGGCGCGGGCGATCACTTCCAGATTCTTGCCAAGCTGCGACAGCGGGCGTCCGAAGGCGGTGCGCGAATTGCCGCGCTTCACCATCAGGTCGAGCGCGACCTCAGCCTTGCCGATCGTGCGCATGCAATGGTGGATGCGGCCCGGGCCGAGGCGCATCTGCGAAATCTCGAACCCGCGCCCCTCGCCGAGCAGGATATTTTCGCGGGGGACGCGGACATTGTCGAAGCGCATGTGCATATGCCCCTGCGGCGCATGGTCGGCGCCGAACACGCGCATCGGGCCGAGCACCTGCACGCCGGGTGTGTCCATCGGCACCAGAATCTGCGAATGCTGGCCCTTGCGTGAGGCTTCGGGGTTGGTCTTCAGCATGCAGATCAGGATTTTGCAGCGCGGATCGCCGGCGCCGCTGATGAAATATTTCTCGCCATTGATGACCCATTCGTCGCCTTCGAGCACCGCGCTCGTTTCGAGGTTGCTCGCGTCGGACGAGGCGACGCCGGGTTCGGTCATCACATAGGCCGAACGGATTTCGCCGTTCAGAAGGGGCTTGAGCCAGCGTTCCTTCTGTTCGGGGGTGCCGACCATTTCGAGCACTTCCATATTGCCCGTGTCGGGCGCCGAACAGTTCAGCGATTCGGATGCGAGCGGCGACTTGCCGAGCTCGGCAGCGATATAGGCATAGTCGAGGTTGGAGAGCGGGGTGCCGGTGTCGCCGTGCGGGAGGAAGAAATTCCACAGGCCCGCCGCCTTCGCCTTGTTCTTCGCGCCCTCGAGCAGCTCGAGCTGTCCCGGCGCCCAGCTCCAGCGATCGGCGCGGCCTTCGCCGAGCCGGAAGAACTCTTCGGTGATCGGATCGACATTGTCGGCGATGTGGCGCTTCACTGCCTCGAAGAGCGGCTGCGCTTCCTTCGACATGCGCAGGTCGTTGAGTTCGGCCTGAAGTTCGATTTCGGTCATGTGGGTCTCCAGCAGGTTTCGCCGGAGACGGTAGCGACAACCATCCATCGACAGAAATGATAGGTTTGAATAAATGATATTCGTCTAGAGAATATCCTTCTGTCATCCCGGCGAAGGCCGGGATCTCGCCGGTGCGTCAGGTGGCAAGGTCGAGATCCCGGCCTTCGCCGGGATGACGATACAGAGAGCTTATGCCGGCTTGCCTAACTCCTCGACAATGATGCCGCGCAGCCAGCCGAGCCCGGGATCGGCTTGCGCCGCCTGGTGCCAATAGAGATAGCTGCCGCCGGGTTCGACCGGCAGCGGCAGGTCGACGAGCTGCATCGGCCACATCGCGTCGAGCACGGCGGCGTGCGATTTCGGGAGCGCGAAGAGCATGTCGGACGCGGCGACGATCTGCCACGCGGTGATCGCATGCTGGCAGCGCACCGCGACGCGGCGCGCGAGGCCCATGCGGTCGAGCGCCATATCCTCGATCCCGGGGCCATAGGGCCGCGCCGTCGCGACGATATGATCGAGCGCCAGATAGGTATCGAGGTCGATCGCACCCTCGACGCGCGGATGCCCTTTGCGCGCGACGACGACGAGCGGCTCGGCGCCTAGATAATGGCGGCATAGCCGGTCGTCCGCGGGCAGCGCGACGTCGAGCGCAAGGTCGAGGTCGCCGTTCGCGAGCATCGTCACGAGCTCGCGGCGCCGGAAGGTCACGCTGGCGAGCGCGACATGCGGCGCCTCGGCGCGCACGCCCGCGACTAGCGAGGAAAAGCGCGGCATTTCGCCCGAGAGGCGCACTCCGATACGAAATTCGCGTGTCGTATGCGCGGGGTCGAACGCGGTCGCCGCATCGAGCGCGGCGTCGAGCCCGCGCAGCGCCTCGCGCACCGGCCCCGCGATGGCGCGCGCGGCGGAGGTGGGGGCGAGGCGATTGCCCTGCCGCACGAAGAGCGGGTCGTCGAACTGCGTGCGCAGCCGCGCGAGCGCGTGGCTGATAGCCGGCTGCGACAGGTTCAGGTGCCGCGCCGCGGCCGACACGCCGCCCTTGGCGAAGATCGCGTCGAAAATGCGCAGCAGGTTGAGATCGAACCGGGCGAGATGCCGCAAGGCCTGCTCCTAGACGAAGCCGGTGCGGGACCGGCGGCCGCCGATCCCGGTTCGATCGCGTCGATCAGTCAATCGTGCTGGCCAGTTCGCGGTTGAGCCACAGCGCGACGAGCGTGCCGAGCGCGCCCGAGAGCAGATAGGCGCCCGCCGCGATCAGCCCGAACTGGCTCGACAGCCACAATGCGACCATAGGCGCGAAGCCTGCGCCGAACAGCCAGGCGAGGTCGGAAGTGAAGGCGGAGCCGGTATAGCGGTGGCGCGGATGGAAGTTCGACGAGAGCGCACCCGACGACTGGCCGAACGACAGGCCGAGCAGCGCGAAGCCGAGGATCATGAATGCCGCTTCGCCGATTTCGCCCGCGCCGAGCAGCTGCGGCGCGAAGCCGCTGAACGCCGCTATGGCGGCGGCGGTGACCGCGAGCATCGTGCGGCGGCCGACGCGGTCGGCGAGAATGCCCGACGCGACGATCGCAATGACGCCGACGACCGCGGCGATCGCTTCGATAACCAGGAAGCGCACCGGGCTTTCGTCGGTGAACAGGAACACCCACGACAGCGGGTAGACGGTGACCATATGGAACATCGCGAAGCTGGCGAGCGGCGCGAAGGTGCCGATGATGATCGTCTTCCATTCCGACCGCACCGTTTCGAGCAGGGGCGCGGGTTCGAGCGCGCGGTTCTCGAACAGCTCGGCATATTCGGGGGTGACGACGATACGCAGCCGCGCGAACAGCGCGACGACGTTGATCGCGAAGGCGACGAAGAAGGGATAGCGCCAGCCCCAGGCGAGGAAATCCTCGGCGGGAAGCGTGGCGATCAGGAACATGAAGAGCAGGCTGGCGACGATCAGGCCGAGCGGCGCGCCGAGCTGCGGGATCATTGCGTACCAGCCGCGGCGGTTTTCGGGCGCGTTGATCGCGAGGAGGGAGGCGAGGCCGTCCCACGATCCGCCGAGAGCGACGCCCTGGCCCATGCGGAACAGCGCGAGAAACAGCGCGGCGCCGATGCCGACCGACTCGTAGCTCGGCAGGAAGGCGATCGCCGCGGTCGATCCGCCGAGCAGGAAAAGCGCGATAGTAAGTTTAGCGCCGCGGCCATAGGCGCGGTCGATCGCGGTGAAGATGATCGTGCCGACTGGGCGCGCGACGAAGGCGAGGGCGAAGATCGCGAAGGACCAGAGCGTGCCCGTCAGCGGGTCGAGATGCGGGAAAACGAGCTTCGGGAACACCAGCACCGACGCGATCGCATAGACGAAGAAGTCGAAGAATTCCGACGTCCGCCCGATGATGACGCCGATCGCGATCTCGGCGGGGTCGATGCGGTGACTCCCATGCTCGTCGGCGCCGTGGAGGGCGCGGGCATCGCGTTCGGCCTCGGTGGTGGGGACGGTGTCGGCAGCCATGGTAACAATCCTTGAGCTGGTGCCTCCGCTTGCGCAAGATACGGCAGCACGAGTCGGTCATAGGGCAAAATTGCCCGTAATGAAAATGCCCCTGCGCGATGATGGACGGTCGCGGGATTGGACAAAATGTCCTATGTGCAGTGCAACAAAGGAGGCCTAGGCGCGCATCATGCCAAGCAATCTCCCTCGTTTTTTCGCCCGATTGCGGCTGTTGCCGCTGCTCGCCGCGCTGCCCTTTTTGTCGGGCTGCGGGCTGATCGTGCTCGATCCCGCGGGCGACGTCGCGCGCCAGCAGGGCGACCTGATCGTCCTGTCGACGGTGTTGATGCTGCTGATCATCGTGCCGGTGATGGGCCTGACGATCTTCTTCGCGTGGAAATATCGCGCGTCGAACAAGGAGGCGACCTACAAGCCCGACTGGGACCATTCGACCCAGCTCGAACTCGTCATCTGGTCGGCGCCGCTGTTGATCATCATCTGCCTCGGCGCGGTGACGTGGGTCGCGACGCATCTGCTCGATCCCTATCGCCCGCTCGCGCGGACGGGTCCGGGCCAGCCCGTCGCGGCGGAGGTCCAGCCGCTCGACGTGCAGGTCGTCGCGCTCGACTGGAAATGGCTGTTCATCTATCCCGAACAGGGCGTCGCGACGGTGAACGAACTGGCGCTGCCGGTGAACCGGCCGGTGCGCTTCCGCATCTCCTCTTCCTCGGTGATGAACAGCTTTTACGTGCCCGCGCTCGCAGGGCAGATTTATGCGATGCCGGGCATGGAAACCAAGCTGCACGGCGTGTTCGACAAGACCGGCGAATATGAAGGCTTTTCGGCCAATTATTCGGGCTGGGGCTTTTCGAACATGCGCTTCGCGGTGAAGAGCCTGCCCGCCGGCGAGTTCGATAAATGGGTCGCGACGACGAAAGCCTCGGCGGAAGGCGACCTCAGCCGCAACGTCTATTTGGAACTCGAAAAGCCGACCCACAAGGAGCCCGTCCGCCGGTTTGCGGCGAGCGATCCGCAGCTGTTCGACGCGGTCGTCAACATGTGCGTCGAACCCGGCAAGATGTGCATGCACGACATGATGTCGGTCGACGCTGCCGGCGGCGCGGGGATCGCGGGTATCGGCAATGTCCGGCAGGTGACCTACGACAAGTTCGCCGCGCGCGGCACCGTCGACGTCGCGCGCTGGAGCGTGCGTTACGTCGCGGCTTATTGCAGCGCGCCGGTGATGTCGAACGACCGTCCCGACGCGAAGCCGGTCGCCCCGGAAAAGCTGAAGGGCGAGGGGCTTCCGCATCCTTCCAAGCCCGAACGCACGGCGCTTCGCGCACCCGCCGCCGCCGAACGCCCGCTGTCCTGAACGAGCCCGAGATTCCCATGACCATCCCGCATCCCGCACCCGAAACCGGTCCGATCCTCGGCAAGCTGTCGATGGAGGCGCTTCCGCTGCACGAGCCGATCCTTGTCGTCACCTTCATCGGCGTCGTCCTTGGCGGCATCGCGGTGCTCGGCCTGATCACCAAATATCGTCTCTGGGGATATTTGTGGAAGGAATGGTTCACCACAGTCGACCACAAGCGCATCGGGATCATGTACATGATCCTGGGGCTTATCATGTTCCTGCGCGGCTTTGCCGACGCGATCATGATGCGGCTCCAGCAAGCGATGGCGTTCGGCGGGTCCGAAGGCTATCTCACCCCGCACCATTATGACCAGGTGTTCACCGCGCACGGCGTGATCATGATCTTCTTCGTCGCGATGCCGTTCATCACCGGGATCATGAACTATATCGTCCCCCTGCAGATCGGGGCGCGCGACGTCAGTTTTCCCTTCCTCAACAATTTCAGTTTCTGGATGACGACGTCGGGCGCGGTGCTGACGATGATCTCGCTGTTCGTCGGCGAATATGCACAGACCGGCTGGCTGGCCTATCCGCCCTTGTCGGGGATCGCTTACAGCCCCAATGTCGGCGTCGACTATTATATCTGGGGCTTACAGATAGCCGGCGTCGGCACCACCCTGTCGGGCATCAACCTGATCGTCACGATCCTGAAGCTGCGCGCGCCGGGCATGGGGCTGATGAAGATGCCCGTCTTCACCTGGACCTCGCTCTGCTCGAACATCCTGATCGTCGCCTCCTTCCCGATCCTGACCGCGACGCTCGTTCTGCTCAGCCTCGATCGCTATGTCGGCACGAACTTCTTCACCAACGATCTCGGCGGGTCGCCGATGATGTATGTGAACCTGATCTGGATCTGGGGGCATCCCGAGGTCTATATCCTCGTGCTGCCGCTGTTCGGCGTCTTCTCCGAAGTCACCTCGACCTTCTCGGGCAAAAGGCTCTTCGGCTATACGTCGATGGTCTATGCGACGGTGTGCATCACGATCCTGTCGTACATCGTGTGGCTGCACCATTTCTTCACCATGGGATCGGGGGCGAGCGTCAACAGCTTCTTCGGCATCACGACGATGGTGATCTCGATCCCGACGGGGGCGAAGCTCTTCAACTGGCTGTTCACCATGTACCGCGGCCGGATCCGTTTCGAACTGCCGATGATGTGGACGGTCGCCTTCATGCTGACCTTCGTCATCGGCGGCATGACCGGCGTGCTGCTCGCGGTGCCGCCCGCCGACTTCGTGCTGCACAACTCGCTGTTCCTGATCGCGCATTTCCACAATGTGATCATCGGCGGCGTCCTGTTCGGCCTGTTCGCGGCGATCAACTACTGGTGGCCCAAAGCCTTCGGCTTCAAGCTCGACGTCTTCTGGGGCAAGATCAGCTTCTGGTGCTGGGTGGTCGGCTTCTGGGTCGCTTTCACGCCGCTCTATGTCCTCGGCCTGATGGGCGTGACGCGGCGCATGCGCGTGTTCGACGACCCGAGCCTGCAGATCTGGTTCGTGATCGCCGGCATCGGTGCGGCGATCATCGCCGCGGGCATCGGCGCGATGCTGGTCCAGTTCGCGGTGAGCATCTGGCGCCGCAAGGAGCTACGCGAGGAAAGCGGCGATCCGTGGGACGGCCGCACGCTCGAATGGGCGACCAGCTCGCCGCCGCCGGACTACAACTTTGCCTTCACGCCGGTGATCCACGACCTCGACGCCTGGTACGACATGAAAAAGCGCGGGCACCAGCGGCCGGTGGACGGCTATCGCGACATCCATATGCCGTCGAACACTGGCGCGGGGATGATCCTGTCGGGTATCTGCCTGGTGATGGGTTTCGCGCTCGTCTGGCATATCTGGTGGCTCGTCGCGGCGAGTTTCGTCGCGGTGATCGCCGCCGCGATCATCCACACTTTCAACTACAAGCGCGATTTCGACATTCCGGCGGCGACGGTCACCGCGGTCGAGGAAGCGCGCACCCGCCAGCTGGCGGCCGGAGCCTGACCCGATGAGCGCCAAGACAATCACCGCGAACGAGCCCGTCGCCTTCTACGACCTCGACGAGCATGCGCATCCCGAGGGGCACAGCACGATGCTGGGCTTCTGGATCTATCTGATGAGCGATTGCCTCATCTTCGCGATCCTCTTCGCCTGCTACGCCGTGCTCGGCGGCAGCTATGCCGCGGGGCCCGCGCCGAAGGATCTGTTCGACCTCAAGCTCATCGCGCTCAACACCGCGATGCTGCTCTTCTCGTCGATCACCTATGGTTTTGCCGTGCTCCAGATGCAGCAGGGCAGGGTGAAGGGCGTCCAGCTCTGGCTCGCGGTCACCGGGCTGTTCGGGCTCGCCTTCCTCGGGATCGAGCTTTACGAATTCCACCATCTGATCGAGATCGGGGCGGGGCCGCAGCGCAGCGCTTTCCTGTCGAGCTTCTTCACGCTCGTCGGCACGCACGGGCTGCATGTCACCTTCGGCATCGTCTGGCTCGTGACGCTGATGGTCCAGCTCTCGAAGCATGGGCTGATCGCCGCGAACAAGCGCCGCGTGATGTGCCTTTCGATGTTCTGGCACTTCCTCGACGTCGTGTGGATCGGCGTCTTCACCTTTGTCTATCTGATGGGAGTGCTGCGATGAGTGCCGATCCCCACGCCCAGCACGGTCATAACGAGATCGAGATGCCGCACGCGTCGATGCGCGACTATGTCATCGGCTTCGTCCTCTCGGTGATCCTGACCGCCATCCCCTTCTGGCTGGTGATGACGATGCCGCTCAGCGCAGGCGCGACCGGCGCGATCATCATGGGCTTCGCGGTGGTGCAGATCGTGGTCCACATGATCTTCTTCCTCCACATGACGCCCAAGGCCGAGGGCGGCTGGTCGCTGACCTCGCTCGTCTTTACCGTCATCGTCGTCGGGATCATGCTCGCGGGGTCGCTGTGGGTGATGCACCACCTCAACACCAACATGATGCCGATGCCGCACGAACCGACGAGTCAGGTGCTTTGACACCGGCCCGCCGCGCGGCCTTTGCCGCGGCGGCGCTGATCGCGGCGATCGGCCTCGCGGCGCTCGGCGTCTGGCAGATCGAAAGGCGCGCTTGGAAGCATGAGCTGATCGCGGCGGTCGATGCGCGCATTCATGCGCCGCCGGTTGCGGCACCGGGGCCGGATGGCTGGAATGCGGTCAACGCCAGGGACGACGCCTATCGGCGCGTCACCGCGACCGGAGTTTTCCAGCACGATCGCGAGACGCTGGTGCAGGCCGTGACCGAACGCGGGGCGGGATATTGGGTGGTCACCCCGCTCGAAACCCCCGATTTTACGCTGCTGATCAATCGCGGCTTCGTTCCCAAGGAGCGGCGCGATGCGAAGACGCGGGCGGCCGGCCATGTCTCGGGCCCGGTGACGGTGACCGGGCTGCTGCGCGTTTCCGAGCCTGGCGGCGGCTTTCTCCGCTCGAACGATCCGGCGACCGGCCGCTGGTTCTCGCGCGATGTCGCGGGAATCGCGAAGGCGAGGAGGCTCGGCAGGACCGCGCCCTATTTCGTCGATGCCGATGCCGCGCCGAACCCCGGCGGCTATCCGGTCGGGGGGCTGACGGTGGTGCGTTTTCGCGACCATCATCTGGTCTATACGCTGACCTGGTTCGCGCTTTGTGCGCTCAGCCTCTTTTTCGCGTGGCGGCTGTGGCGTATTCGCGAATGATGACCGACCCGACGATCCTGCCGGCCGCGCCCGCCCGGGCTCCCGCGGGCCGCCGCAATATGACGCTGCTGATCCAGTTGCGCTGGCTCGCGGTCGGCGGGCAGCTCGCGACGATCGGGGTGGTCAGCGGGCCGATGGGGATTTCGCTGCCGCGTGCGCCTTTGCTCGCCGCGATCCTCGTGCTGATCGCGATCAACTTCGCGAGCGCCGCCTTGCTCCGCCGCGGTCGCGGCGTGACCAATGCCGAACTCACCGCGGCGCTGCTGTTCGACGTCGCGGCGCTCGGCTGGCAGCTTCACCATAGCGGCGGGCTCGCCAATCCCTTCGCCTCGCTCTTCCTGCTCCAGATCGTGATCGGCGCGATCCTGCTCACGCCGCGCTCGTCATGGGCGATCGTTGTCGCGGCATTGGCAGCGCTTGCGGCGCTGCGTGTCGATCCGACGCCGCTCGTCCTGCCGCCCGCCTATGCGGACGATCCGATGGGGCTTTATCTGCAGGGCAGCTTCGTCTGCTTCCTGCTGATCGCGGTGCTGCTCGTCGCCTTCGTCACGCGGATCAGCCGCAACTTGCGCGACAGCGACGCCGCGCTCGCCGCCAGTCGCCAGCGCGCGGCGGAGGAGGATCATATCGTGCGCATGGGCCTGCTCGCGTCGGGCGCGGCGCACGAACTCGGCACGCCGCTGTCGACGCTGTCGGTGCTGATCGGCGACTGGCAGGCGGCGCCGCGGCTGAAAGACGACCGCGAGTTGCAGGAAGACCTCACCGACATGGATGCGGCGGTGCAGCGGTGCAAGGCGATCGTCAGCGGCATATTGATGTCGGCGGGCGAGGCGCGCGGCGAAGCGCCGCAGCTGACCACGATGCGCGCCGCATTTAACGAGATCGTCGCGCACACGCGTGCGGTGCGTCGCCCCGGCACGGTCGAATTCAACGACCGCTTCGGCGCCGACGTCGCGATCGTGTCGGATCCCGCGTTGCGGCAGGTGATCGGCAACGTTCTCGACAACGCAGCCGAAGTGTCGCCCGACTGGACCAGCTTCACCACGTCGCGCGACGGCGACATGCTGGTGATCGAGATCGCCGATCGCGGGCCCGGCTTCAGTGCCGAGATGCTCGAGAATTTCGGCCAGCCCTACCGATCGACCAAGGGGCGCCCCGGCGGCGGGCTCGGCCTGTTCCTGCTGGTCAATGTGCTGCGCAAGCTCGGCGGCGGCGCCAGCGTCGCCAATCGCGATGCGGGCGGCGCGCTGGTGCGGATGTTCCTGCCGATTTCGGCGCTCGCCCCGCCCGGTGGAGAGAAGGCATGACCCACACCCCAGGCGGCCCGCGCCAATTGCTGATCGTCGAGGATGACGACGCCTTCGCCCGCACGCTGAAACGCTCGTTCGAGCGGCGCGGCTATGCGGTAGAGGCCGCGCACAGCCCCGAGGAGATGGACGCGCTGCTCGCGACGTTCCGGCCGGGCTATGCGGTGGTCGACCTCAAGCTCGGCGGCGCGTCGGGGCTTGCGTGCGTGCAGACGCTGCGTGCGCTCGATCCGACGATGAAGATCGTCGTGCTCACCGGCTTTGCGAGCATCGCGACCGCGGTCGAGGCGATCAAGCTCGGCGCCTCCTATTATCTCGCCAAGCCGTCGAACACCGACGATATCGAAGCGGCATTTGAACGATCGGAGGGCAATGCCGAAACGCCGCTCAATGCGCGTCCCTCGTCGATCAAGACGGTCGAGTGGGAGCATATCCACCAGACGCTGGTCGAGACCGATTTCAACATTTCGGAAACCGCGCGCCGGCTGGGGATGCACCGGCGCACCTTGGCGCGAAAGCTGGAGAAAAGGCAGATTCGCTAGGCCAGGGCAATGCCAACCTCATCCGTCATCCCGGCGAAGGCCGGGATCTCACCGTATCGGCCTGACGCGAGGGCGAGATCCCGGCCTTCGCCGGGATGACGGATGAGAGGGGATGGTCTTGCGCCTACTTCTTCTCCACCAGTTCGCGCTGCAGGAAGCCGTGGAGCATCGCGGCGCGCACCGCATCCTCGGCATGGTCGGCGCCGACCGAATGGCCGCCCTCGATATATTCGTGATAATAGACGCGGCTGCCGTTCTCCATCAGCCGCGCGGCGAATTTGCGCGCGTGGCCGGGGTGGACGCGGTCGTCCTTGGTCGACAGGTAGAGGAAGATCGGCGGGTATTTCATGCCCTTGCGGATGTTGTGATAGGGCGAATATTTCGACAGGTACGCCCAATCCTCGGGCACGTCGGGATCGCCATATTCAGCGACCCACGAGGCGCCGGCCAGCATCTTGTCGTAACGCCACATATCCTTGATCGGTGAGCCCGAGATCACCGCGCCATAAAGGTCGGGGCGCTGCGTCATCGCCGCGCCGACGAGCACGCCGCCGTTCGAGCGGCCCGAGATCGCGATCTTGCCTTTGGCGCTGACGCCGGTCTTGACCAAATCCTCGGCGACCGCGTGCAGGTCGTCGAAGCTGTCCTGGCGTTTTTCGCGCAGCGCCGCCTGATGCCAGGCGGGGCCATATTCGCCGCCGCCGCGAATATTGGCGAGGATATAGGCATTGCCGTCCTCGACCCAGAACAGTCCAAGCGGACCGGCGCGATAGGGCTGGCCGGTGAGATAGCCCGGCGTCTGCGCGGCGCGAAAGCCGCCATAGGCGTGAATGAGCGCGGGGACCGGCGTTTCGCCGTCCGATTTCCTGCGGACGAGGAAATAGGGGATTTGGGTACCGTCTTTCGAGGTCGCGAACCGCTTTTCGACCAGCATGTCCTTGGCGTCGAAGGTCGCGGGCAAGCTCTGCACCGCTTGCGGCTCGCCGGTTTCGGCGGCGGCGTAGAGCGTCGGCGGCATCAGCATCGTCTCGGCGGTCGCGAGCACGATGTCGCGCTTGCCGATCGTCCCGGCGATCGTCACGGTCGCCTTGTCGGCGAGCGGAACCTCCTTCTGGCTCCATTTACCGGTCGCGGGGTCGCGGCGCAGCGCGAAGAGCTTGCCCTCGACATCGTCGAGCGCCTTGACCCACAGGATATTGTCGGTCGCCGCGACATTTTCGATTGCCTGTGCTTTCGTCGGGGTCATCGCGGTGACGATCGGCACCTTGCGGTCGGCCGACATGTCCTCGATCGAGAGCGAAACGAGCGAGCCTGCCGGGATGTTCGCCCAGTCCCGGTTGAGGAAGATGATCAGCTGTCCGTCGACGATGTCGCGGACGCTCGCGGTATCGGGGATAATCGTCGAGATATAGCGCGAGGCGTCGATGTTCGGCAGTTTGATGTCGGCGGTATAGAAGGTCTTGCCGCGGCTGATCATCGGCCAGCGCTTGTCGCCGTCGACGAGCGCGAAGACGTTCATCCCGACATCCTCATGCTCGCCCTCGGCCAACGTTTCGGCGGCCGAAAGCGGGGTGCCGCGTTTCCAGCGCTTGACGATGCGCGGATAGCCCGACGTGGTCATGCTGCCCTCGCCATAGTCGGTCGCGACGAGCAGCGTGTCGACGTTCTCCCACGTCACGCTGCTCTTCGCCTGCGGCAGGTTGAAGCCGCCGTCGACGAAGCTTTTTGTCGTGCGGTCCCATTCGCGGACGATGTCGGCGTCGGTGCCGCCGGGGCTCAGCGACACGAGGCAGCGCTTATATTCGGGGGCAAGGCAGTCGGCGCCATGCCAGACCCAGCTCTGCTTCTCGGCCTTGCCGAGCGCGTCGACGTCGATCAGCGTCGTCCAGACGGGTTTCCCGGCAAGATAGGCGTCGAGCGGGCTCTGCCGCCACAGCCCGCGCGGATTGCTCTCGTCGCGCCAGAAATTAGTGATCGTCTGGCCCATCACCTCGCCCGGCATCGCGATCTGGCGATCGTCATCGAGGATGGCGCGCGCGCGCTTGCGATCGGCCTCGAAGCCGGGGCGTGTGACGATCAGCTTGTCGGTTGCCGCATTTTCCTTTTTGACCCAGTCCAGCGCCTTCGCGCCCTCGATATTCTCGAGCCACAGGTAAGGGTCGTCGTCCTGCGGCGCGGCCGCTGCGACGGCGGCGAGGGAACAGCTGAGGGCAAGCGCGGCAAGGCTGGCGCGGATCATTCGATTATCTCCCCTGGGGCATGGTGCCGCTGTGCTAGCAGCATTACACACCCCGAGGGAAGATGGCGAAGCGGCTATTGGTCAATGATGATCGTGCCCGGATGATGCTTGTCGAGATGCTTCTTGATGATCTTGAGGTTCCGCGTGTTCGAGCGGAAGAAGAAGTCGAAAACGTCGCCGACGAGCGGCACCGCGCCGAGCGCGGTATCGACGCCGAGATTGCCGATCATCCGCCAGATTTTCCATTTCGGCATGCCGAGGTTGCGCGCTTCCCAGATGAGGTAGGCGCCCATCGTCGCCGCGATGACGTCGCCGACGACGGGGACGAGGCCGACGATCGCGTCGAGCCCGACGGGGCGGTTGATGCCGGGGATGACGAAGCTGCGTTCGAGCAGAATTTCGAGCGTCTCGACGCGCTTGCGCAGCGCGGCCGGGTCGGTCCGGTTCGCGATCAGCGCGTCGAAGATCGCGTCGGGGTTGGGGGGCGAAGGGGCCATCGGGGTCCTTTCAAAAGCGCCCGAACTTGAAGCGCCACTGTATTAGTTAGGTAAGTCGATCAGATGATTCAATGGGTGCTGCGCGCGGCCGTTGGCGCGCAGCCCGGTCAGGCGCTGCGACGCGACCGACCAGCGCAGCGGCGTCGCGATCGGAATGAAGGGCGCGTAACGCGCGAGCACCTTCTCGGCGTCGCTGATCTGCTGGCGGCGCTGGCCGATGTCGATGTTGGCGGTCGCCAGCGCGATCAGGTCCTGCGCCTCGCGATTGCACAGCGTGTCGCGCCGGCACGACAGGCGGCGCAGCGCCCAGATCGGATCGTCGTTCGGCGCAACCTCGTCGATCAGGCGCAGGTCGGCTTTCGACGCCATCGCGACGCGGCGGCTCGGCACGCCGATCGCGTTGAAGTCGGCGGCGACATAGGCGAACAATATGCGCCCGCCCGGGGTGTCGGGAACCGCGATGCGCAGCGGTTCGATCTCGCGTCCCGCGGCGCGCCACGCATCGACCACGCGCTTCGCTTGGGCAAGGCGCGAGGCTTCGTCGAATTCGGCCCAGGCGGGAACCAGCGGCACCGGGCCGCCATCGCGCGCGTAGAGCGCGGGGCGCAGCGTGACCTGCTGCTGCCACTCGGCGAGACCAAAGGCTTCGATCAGCCGCTCGCGTCGCACCGCGCGGACGAGCGCGTCGCGGTTGACGTCGGTCGCGAGGAAGCCCTCGGCGCGCACGAAAGACAGACCGAACAGCCCGGGCACGGGATCGACGACGAGGCGCGAGCGGCCGATGTTCGACGCCACAAAATAGGGCAGGGTCGAAAAGCGGCCGCCGATCACCCCGTCGGCATAGCCATTTTTGAACCGCGCGACCGCGCCCTCGGGCGAGGTGCCGACGAGTTCGATCGCGGCGGCGGGGTCGTTCGCCGCCGCCTCGGCGGCCTCCGGATCTTCGGCGAGCGGGTCGGGAACGGGCGAGAGTCGCACCGCATTTCCGATCTTGCGCGCGCGCATCGGGCCCCAGCCCATGCCCTTGTTGACGATCGCCATCGACGGCTGGGCGAGCAGTTCGAGGAGCGCGGGTTGCGGCACCGAGAGGCGGATTTCGATCACAGCGTCGGTCATCGCCTTGATCGTCTCGACCTCCGGAAAATCGTCCTTTAGGATGTGGCGGCTGGAGGGCGCGAGGTGGGAGCGCAGGATCTCGGCGACATCCTCGGCCGTCACCTTGCGCCCGTTGGTCCATTTGGCTTCGCGGAGGCGGAAAATATAGCTGCGCCCGTCGGTGGTGACGGTCCAGCGATCGGCGAGGCCGGTGTCGATCTGACCCTCGCCGTCATAGCTGACGAGCCCCTGCGAGGTCGCGTCGAGCAGCGCGGCGTTGGCAGCCGACAATTCGCCGGAAAGCGGCGTCGCGGCGAGGTTGAGCGTCCCGATCGCGGCGATCTTGACGGGGCCGCGCTCGCCGAACAGGTCGCAACCGGCGAGGCTCAAGGCGATCAGGATGGTGAGGCCGATATCGTGGCCGTGGCGCGTCTTTCTCCTGGCCGGGTGATCGTCTTGGTGCGGCATGGCAGGCATCATAATGATAAGCGGTAAAACCGGAAGCGGTCATCCGGACCGCAGCATAAGTTGCTGGAAAAGTTCGAGCCTCCAGGTGTCATTTCGTCGTTGCCGGGCGCATTATTTCGGCATCGCCATATGCGGACGCGAGCTGCACCCCCTTGGCATAGTCGATCAGCAACCGGAAATAGCCCGGCGTGAAGCGGGTCGACACGCGCGATCCATCGGGCGCGGTTTCGAATTCGGTCATGCCATGTTCGGCCTTGGGGAAGACAGCGAGGGTGATCGGCTGGCCTGCGGCGATCAGCCCTTTGATCCGCCGGGCGGTTTCACCCGCCGGCGCGTCAATATCCTGCCCGCCGAGCGCCCAGAGCTGCGGCACGTCGACCGCGCGGAGCGTCGGCATCGGGTCGTAGTGGATCGGCGTGCCGAACCGATAGACCTGCCCCTTGGTCCTGATCTCTTCGGCGGCCATGCCAAGGATGAGGTGGGTGTAGTTGCCGTAGACATCCTTGTACCACGGGGCATTGCGATAGCGCGCCCGGACCGCGTCGAGCTCCTCGATCCCGTCGCTCATGCCGCTTGCGAAGATGCGGGTTGTCGCGGCGCCGATTTCCTGCGCCTTGGCGATCACGTCGGGGCCATAGCCCTTGAGCCCCATCTGAAACGCGATGGCTTCGCGATCCTCGTCGGCGACCGACACCGCGAGGCCGAAGCTGACGATCAGGAAGTCGACCTGCGTGCGCGTCGCCGCGAGTGGTGCGATCCAGCCGCCTTGGCTCGGCCCCTGAAAACCGAAGCGCGTCCCGCGCGCACCCGCCATCCGCCGCGTCTCGGCGAGCGCGGCGACGGCGTCGTCGGCGAGCAGCGAGAAGACCTGCGTATATTTGTCGCCCGACGCGCCGGTGCCGCGCTTGTCATAGACGAAGGCGCCGACACCCGCGGCGGGAAGCATGCGCTGCAGCGAATTGGTATCGCGCGCCGATGCGAATTCCGCGCCGTGGAGCAGCACGACGATCGGGACGGGGCCGTTGCCGGGCGGCATCACCAGCCGTCCGACGAGGCGGGTGCCGTGGCTGGTGAAGCTGGTCTCGCGCGTTTCGAGCGCGATCCGCTGCCCGCTGCGCTCGCCGAACTGCATCGTTTCCGCCGCGCAGTCGAAACGGACCGTCAGCCCGTCGGGGCGCCCCGTCCAGCCGGTGGTGCCCGCCCAGTGATCGCCATCGCGTTTCAACTCGCCGCTCGCCCCGTCGAGACCGCGCCAGCGCAGCGCGCCTTCGCTCGCCGCGGCGACGTCGATGATGGCGCCGCCGGACAGGCGATATGCACCCTGTGCGCAGTCGGTTTCCGCCGCGATGGCCGGGGCTGCGACGAGCAAGGCGGCGATCAGGGCAGCCAGATGCCGTGAAATGGCGTCGTTGCCGCGAAGCGTGGATTTGGCTGTCAGCATGAGGCCTCGTGCGTGAAACATGGTGCGGACGGCGGGACTTGAACCCGCATGACACTAGGCCGGCAGATTTTAAGTCTGCTGCGTCTACCGATTTCGCCACGTCCGCGCCGGGGCTTGGTCAAGCCGATGGGCCGGGTGAGGTCAAGCGATGTTTGGCGCTTCACGCGATGCGGCGGCTGGGCTAAACGCATGGCATGACAGTGGTTCTCCAGATTTCCGGCCTCGGAAAAACATATAAGAGTGGTCATAAAGCGCTGAGCGATGTCGACCTTTCGATCAACAAAGGCGAGATTTTCGCGCTGCTCGGGCCGAACGGCGCGGGCAAGACGACTATGATCAGCATCGTCTGCGGCATCGTCACGCCCAGCGCGGGGACGATCACCGTCGGCGGACATGATCACGCCCGCGACTATCGCGCCGCGCGCGCGATGATCGGGCTGGTGCCGCAGGAGCTCCATACCGATGCGTTCGAAAGCGTGATGGCGACGGTCAGCTTCTCGCGCGGATTGTTCGGTAGGCCCAAGGACACGGCGTTCGTCGAGCAACTGCTCAAGGATCTGTCGCTGTGGGACAAGCGCGATTCCAAGATTATGGAATTGTCGGGTGGGATGAAGCGCCGCGTGATGATCGCCAAGGCGCTCTCCCACGAACCCGAAATCCTGTTTCTCGACGAACCCACCGCGGGCGTCGATGTCGAGCTGCGCCGCGACATGTGGAACATGGTGCGCGGTTTGCGCGAGCGCGGGGTCACGATCATCCTCACCACCCACTATATCGAGGAGGCCGAGGAAATGGCCGACCGCGTCGGGGTGATCACCGGCGGGCGGCTGATTCTGGTCGAGCAGAAGGACGAGTTGATCAAGAAGCTCGGGCGCAAGACGCTGACGCTCAACCTCGCCGAACCGCTCGCGGCGATTCCCGACGAGCTGGCGCAATGGAAGCTCGAACTTGCGGGCGAGGGCAATGAGTTGGTCTATGAGTTCGACAGCCGCGCCGAGGCCACCGGGGTGCCGTCGCTGCTGCGGCGGATGACCGACATCGGCGTAGCGTTCAAGGATCTGCACACAAGGCAAAGCTCGCTCGAGGATATTTTCGTCGGGCTGGTTCACGAATCGAACGGTACGAAGGGAGAAGCCGCATGACCGCGAACTGGCGCGGCGTGCGCGCGATCTACGCTTTCGAAATGGCCCGATTCGGGCGCACCTTCTGGACCAGCCTGATGCTGCCGGTGATCACCACGGCGCTCTATTTCGTCGTCTTCGGATCGGCGATCGGCAGCCGGATGGCCGAGGTCAGCGACGTGCCCTATGGTGCCTTCATCGTCCCCGGACTGATGATGCTGACGATGTTCACCGAAAGTATCAGCAACGCGTCGTTCGGCATCTATATGCCCAAATGGACGGGCACGATCTACGAGATGCTGTCGGCGCCGCTGTCGCCTCTGGAAACGGTGATCGCCTATGTCGGTGCCGCCGCGACCAAGTCGGTCGTGATCGGGTCGATCATTTTCGCGACCGCGCACCTGTTCGTCGACGTGCAGGTCGCGCACCCGCTGCTGATGGCCGCCTTCATGATCCTGATGGCGGTGACATTCTGCCTGTTCGGCTTCATCATCGGCATCTGGGCGCAGAGCTTCGAACAGCTTCAGGTCATCCCGATGCTGGTCGTCTATCCGCTGACCTTTCTGGGCGGCGCCTTCTATTCGCTCGACATGCTGCCCGCGGCGTGGCGGACGGTGACTTTGTTCAATCCCGTCGTCTATCTGATCAGCGGGTTCCGCTGGACCTTCTTCGGCAAGGGTGACGTCGGGATCGAGGTGAGCATGGGCGCGGTGGCGCTGTTCCTGGCGCTGTGCCTCGGCGTGATTTTCTGGATGTTCCGCA
Source organism: Sphingopyxis sp. SE2 (assembly GCF_032227185.1). NCBI lineage: Bacteria > Pseudomonadati > Pseudomonadota > Alphaproteobacteria > Sphingomonadales > Sphingopyxidaceae > Sphingopyxis > Sphingopyxis sp. SE2. Next base: position 695,004 of record NZ_JAPMXW010000001.1, read on the forward strand.
CCGGATACCGGCTCAAGAACTGAGGCAATGCCGACCACAAGCAGCGTGTCATTCCGGCGAAGGCCGGAATCTCGACGTGGCGTCCCGGGGTTGCGGTGAGATCCCGGCCTTCGCCGGGATGACGAGAAAAAGGTCGGTTGCTCAGCTGTTCAAACGCTCGCGCATTTCCTTGCCGGGTTTGAAATAGGGCACGTTTTTCGCCTTTACATCGACGGCGGCTCCGGTGCGGGGATTGCGACCGGTGCGCGATTCGCGCGCGCGCGTCGAGAAGGCGCCGAAGCCGCGGAGTTCGACGCGGCCGCCCGCCGCGAGCTGATCGACAATGGAATCGAAAAAGGCATCGACGATACGCTCGACTTCCTCGAGCCGCAAATCGCTGTTTTCGTTCGCGATCTTTTGAACCAGTTCTGACCGGATCATGTGCTTCCCCTAATATATACAGCCACGCATTTCCCGCCGAGGCGGGTTCCGGTCGTTGCCGGCCCCTAGTGCGTGAGACCCCTCCCAACGCACTGCGAAGGTATCACGAATCACTGTCCGGTCAACAAAAATATATCACGACAAGAAAAAGGCCCGCAGAGGGACACTCTGCGGGCCTTTGCTGTGCCTGACGGCGGAAGGAGGATCAGTCCTTCTTGCCGGCCTTCAGCGCTTCGCCGAGGATGTCGCCGAGCGACGCACCCGAGTCCGACGAGCCGTACTGCGCGACGGCTTCCTTCTCTTCGGCGATCTGCATCGCCTTGACCGAGAAGTTCGGCTTTTTCGAACGGTCGAAACCGATGACCATCGCGTCGAACTTCTGACCGACCTGATAGCGTTCGGCGCGCTGTTCGTCGCGGTCGCGGCCAAGGTCGGCGCGCTTGATGAAGCCGGTGGCGCCATCTTCGCCGGCCTGCACTTCGAGGCCGTTGTCGCGGACTTCGAGGACCGAGACAGTGACGATGTCGTTTTTCTTCAGCGAACCCGCTGCGGCAACGCCGCCGCCAACGGCCGGGGCGCCCTTTTCAAGCTGCTTGATGCCGAGGCTGATGCGTTCCTTCTCGACATCGACGTCGAGAACGACGACCTGCACGGCCTCGCCCTTGCGGTGGAGGTGCAGCGCTTCTTCGCCCGAGATGCCCCACGCGATGTCCGACATGTGGACCATGCCGTCGACGTCGCCCGGCAGGCCGACGAACAGACCGAATTCGGTCGCGTTCTTGACTTCGCCTTCGACGACCGAGCCGACCGGGTGGGCTTCCGCAAAGGCGCCCCACGGATTCGACTGGGCCTGCTTGAGGCCGAGCGAGATGCGGCGCTTGTCGCTGTCGACTTCGAGGACGATGACGTCGACTTCCTGGCTCGTCGAAACGATTTTGCCGGGGTGGACGTTCTTCTTGACCCACGACATTTCGCTGACGTGGACCAGGCCTTCGATGCCGGCTTCGAGTTCGACGAACGCGCCGTAATCGGTGATGTTCGTGACCGTGCCGGTGAGCTTGGCGCCGACCGGATATTTGGCGGCGACGCCTTCCCACGGATCGCTTTCGAGCTGCTTCATGCCGAGGCTGATGCGCTGCGTGTCGCGGTTGATGCGGATGATCTGGACGCGGACGGTGTCACCGATGTTGATGACTTCGCTCGGGTGGTTGACGCGCTTGTAGCTCATGTCGGTGACATGGAGCAGGCCGTCGATGCCGCCGAGGTCGACGAACGCACCATAATCGGTGATGTTCTTGACCGCGCCTTCGATGATCTGGCCCTCTTCGAGGTTCTGGATCAGGCCCGAACGCTGTTCGGCGCGCGTTTCCTCGAGGATGGCGCGGCGCGACACGACGATATTGCCGCGGCGGCGATCCATCTTGAGGATCTGGAAGGGCTGCGGCAGGTCCATGAGCGGGCCGACGTCGCGCACGGGGCGGATGTCGACTTGCGAACCCGGAAGGAACGCCACGGCGCCGCCGAGGTCGACGGTGAAGCCGCCCTTGACGCGGCCGAAGATGACGCCTTCGACGCGGGCTTCCTTGTTGAATTCTTCTTCGAGGCGGTCCCACGCGGCTTCGCGGCGAGCACGGTCGCGCGACAGCATGGTTTCGCCATTGGCGTTTTCGACGCGGTCGACATAGACTTCGACTTCGTCGCCGACGTTGAGATCGGCCTTCTGGCCCGGCATCGCGAATTCGCGAAGCGGCACGCGGCCTTCGCTCTTCAGGCCGATGTCGATCACTGCCAGGTCGTTCTCGATCGCGGTCACGGTGCCCTTGACGACGCGGCCTTCAAAGCCGCCATCAGCACCACCCAGCGATTCGTCGAGCATCGCGGCGAAATCGTCGCGCGACGGAAAAGCCGTAGAGGCCATAGAGTGTTTTCCTTACTTCATTTGTTCCGGCCAAGCGGTTGGTTCCGCTGGTCTTGTGGCCGATCCGTCCTGCCCGCCGGATGCGGAGCATGACATCCTTCGAACCTTTCGCAGGGCAAGGCAGGGGCAAAGCAAAAGGGGCGCGATGGGTGAGCCCCGTCGCGCCCGACGCTCGAGTCTGGAGCGGCGGTTTGTCCGTGCCTCGACCGGCAAATAGCCCGTCGGACGGCGCGCATATAGTCCGCAGCCCTTGCAAAAGCAAGGCGGAAAGCCGGTTCTAGGCTGTATCGACATTCAGCCATGGCGGTCTGCAAATGGCGGCCTTCCGCGCTTCCGGTGCTCACGTGCAGAAAGCACGCTGCGCTCCGGGTCACGGAAAACCACCATTTTCGACTCGCCATCTTTTGAATGTCGATACAGCCTAGCCCCGTGCCTTGCGGCGCTCCTCGACGAAGGCGATCGCGGCGGCGATCGCGGCGTCGCGGTCCATCTCGCTATTGTCGAGCAGCATCGCGTCCTCGGCGCGAAGCAGCGGCGCGTCGGCGCGGCCGGTGTCGCGCGCGTCGCGCGCATGGACGTCGGCGAGCACCGCGTCGAAACTGACCTCGACGCCGCGCGCGGCCATCTCGGCATGGCGGCGGCGCGCGCGTTCCTCGGGCGAGGCGGTGACGAACAATTTGGCGTCGGCGTGCGGGGCGATCACCGTGCCGATGTCGCGCCCGTCGAGCACCGCGCCGCCCGGCTGGTTCGCGAAATCGACCTGGCGCTGGAGCAGCGCGGCGCGCACCGCGGGATGGACCGACGCGCGGCTGGCGAGGCTGCCCGTGCTTTCGAAACGCAGCGCCGGATCGTCCAACAGGCGGTTCGGAAAATCGCACGCGGCGAGCGCGTCGGCGGCATTGTCGGGATCGCCGTGGTTGAGCTGGGTCTGATAACCGACCGCGCGATAGAGGAGGCCCGTGTCGAGCACGGGGAGACCGAAATGCGCCGCGAGCGCCCGGGCGATCGTGCCCTTGCCCGACGCGGTGGGACCGTCGACCGCGATAATCATTGCTGCAAGCCCGCCAGCAGCGTTTCGAAATTGGGGAAGCTGGTCGCGACCGGCGCGATGTCGTCGATCGTCACCGGCGCTTTGCTGACAAGGCCCGCGACCGCGAAGCTCATGCAGATGCGGTGGTCGAGATGGCCGGCGATGGTCGCTCCGCCGGGCAGCGGGTCGCCGCCGGTGCCGTCGATGACGAGGCCGTCTTCGCTTTCCTCGACGCGCGCGCCGATCGCTTTCAGGCCGGCCGCCATCACGGCGAGGCGGTCGCTTTCCTTGACGCGGAGCTCGTCGAGCCCGGTCGTCACCGTGCGGCCCTCGGCGAGCGCGGCGGCGACGAACAGGATCGGGAATTCGTCGATCATGCTCGGCGCGACGGCGGGATCGACCGCGATGCCCTTGAGGTTGCTGTGGCGGACGCGCAGGTCGGCGACGGGCTCGCCGCCGACTTCGCGCGCATCGAGGAGGGTGATGTTGCCGCCCATCGCCTGCAGCACCTCGACAAGGCCCGCACGCGTCGGGTTCAGGCCGACATTGGCGATGGTGACGTCCGATCCGGGCACGACCAGCGCCGCGACGATGAAGAAGGCTGCGGACGAGGGGTCGCCGGGGACGACGATCGTCTGCGGTCGCAATTCGGCTTCGCCGCGAATGCGGATATGTCGCGTGCCGTCGCCATCGGTCTCGACGGTCAGCTCGGCGCCGAAACCGCGCAGCATGCGCTCGCTATGGTCGCGCGTTGGCACCGGCTCGATCACCTCGGTAATGCCGGGCGTGTTGAGCCCCGCAAGCAGCACCGCGCTCTTCACCTGCGCCGACGCCATCGGCAGGCGATAGGAAAGGGGGATGGCGGGAGCGAGGCCGCGGACCATCAGCGGCAGGAGGCCTCCCGGCGAGGCGCTGATGTCGGCGCCCATCTGCGCCAGCGGATCGATGACGCGGCCCATCGGGCGCCCCGACAGGCTGGCGTCGCCGACGAAGGTCGCGGTGATCGGGTGGCTCGCGACGAGGCCCATCAGCAGGCGGGTCGAGGTGCCGCTGTTGCCCATGTCGAGCGCTTCGCGCGGCTGGAGCAGTCCGCCGACCCCGACGCCGTGGATGCGCCATTCGCCGTCGTCCCGCCGTTCGATCGTCGCGCCCATCGCGCGCATCGCGGCTGCCGTCGCGAGGATATCATGCCCCTCAAGCAGACCGGCGACGCGGCTTTCGCCGACCGCAAGCGCCGACAGCATCAGCGAGCGGTGCGAGATGCTCTTGTCCCCCGGGATCGCGATCCTGCCTTTGAGCGGAACGGAAGCGGAAAAGCTGCGCGGCGTGGCGGTTTGATCGGTCATGGCGTGCGGCTTTTGACAGCGGCCTTGCAATCTGGCAAGGCGCACGCCGATTTGACGGATAGCTATTCAGGTGCCGTCGCTTTTCCGATATTTCTATCCTGTTTCCAAAGGATTATGAGGCGTTTATGATTAAGGCTGAATGGGGCACGAAGCGCAGCTGCCCGAAATGCGCCACCCGATTCTATGATTTGACCAAAGATGATCCGATCAGCTGCATCAATTGCGGCTATAGCTGGATCCCGGAATCGGTCCTGAAATCGAAGCAGCCGATGCCGTTCGAGGAAGCCGAGAAGCCCGGCAAGGTCGCGAAGGAAGAAAGCACCGACGAGGATCTGGATCTGGACGTCGATGTCGACGAGGACAGCGATTCGCCGGACAATGACGTCGATCTGGGCGGTGACGACGATCTGGGCGTGGCCACCGGCGACGACGAGGACGACGAAAGCTGATAATTCCCGGGTTTTGATTTCGGGGGGCTAAAAAAGCTTCGAAAGATGATTTGGCCCCTTGCATCACGCGGCGGCGCTGCTAAAGGCGGCGTCCCGGTCGCAGCAGCCAGCGATATTGGCGAGGGCGACACGCGAAATGGCACGGGGCCTTAGCTCAGCTGGGAGAGCGCCTGCATGGCATGCAGGAGGTCAGCGGTTCGATCCCGCTAGGCTCCACCATTACAAAAAGGCCCGCGAAAGCGGGCCTTTTTTGTGGTCTGCGGTCTGCCGTCGAACTGGATGGCGAGGTCTGCTTTGGGCTGGGGAGCTGCCCTAAGCTCCTCCCTGTCGCGCAGCGATGGGGAGGTTGCAGCAGCGGCGGAGCCGCTGACGGAGGGGCGTTAGCGCGACTTCGCGGCCCCTCCGCCACCGCTTCGCGGTGGTCCCCCTCCCCACGGCTTCGCCGCAGGGAGGATTTAACGTCCGCTCCTGGTCGCTACCGCCATTCCGCTGCATCGCGATACGGCTATTCGGCCGCTTCTTCCTTGTCGAACAGCGGTGCCAGTTCGATCGAGTCGGCGAGCGTGATGCGGTCGAGGATCGCCGCGGTGTCGTCGCGAACCCGGAGCATCAGGCTGCGCATCCGGCAATCCCGTTCGGGCAGGCAATTCTTGCAATGCTCATGCGCATTTCGGCTTGCGCAGGGGACGAGCGCGAGCGAACCGCGCGTCAGCCGGACGAGGTCGCCATAGCTGATGTCGATCGGCGGTAGGGCGAGCTGATAGCCGCCGTCGCGCCCGCGCTGCGAGATGAGCAGGCCTTCGCGCGCCATTTCGGACAGGATAACGGTCAGGAATTTGGGCGGGATGTTCTGGGCGTCCGCGATATCCGCAAGCTGCACCTGCCCTTTGCCCCAATGGTCGGCAAGGTGCTGGAACGCGCGGATCGTATAGCGGGTCTTCTGCGAGAGCATGGCGGCGTTACTGTGACATAATCGACCTTAATTCAACCTGTCTGGATGACAAATGTTGCACGGTTGATGAAAATCACAGCGGGTGGCATGAACCCGTCTATAAATGGTCGCATGGTGGCCCGGAACCGGGCGCGACAAGGGTGGATGAGATGATGCGGAAATTATTGGCGACTCCCGCCGTGCTGGCGGCCTGCCTGCTCGCGGTGGCGCCCGCGCAGGCGCAGTTCGGCAGCCTGCTTCGCAAGGTGACGACCCCGGCGCCCAAGCCGAGCGAAGACGACAATGGCGGCTGCCCCAAGGGCAAGAAGGGCAGCGGCATCGGCCGCAACATATTGGGCAATGTCATCAACGACGCGGTCGGCGACGTGGCGAGCAAGGCCGGCGTCTACTCCTATGTGCCGATCGCGGAGGTGAGCGGGACGCTCACCGACGCGATCGCCTGCCGCCTCGACCCCGCCGAGCAGGTGCAGGCAGCGGCTGCGACCGAGGAGGCGACGCGCGGCGAAGAGGTGGGCGCGACCGCCAACTGGACGAGCGAGACGCGCGCGAACGTCAGCGGGTCGTCGACCGTGGCTTCGATCAACGTCGAAAGCGGCGGGCGGCGCTGTATGAACGTCACCGACTTCATCATCGTTGAGGGCGAAGAAACGCGCGTGACCAAGCGGATGTGCAAGGAACCGGGACAAGCGCGATATGTGGTCGCGGCATGAAGCGGCTGGCCCGCCTTTCGATTGCTACCGCCGCGCTCCTCGCGCTCGGCGCCAAGCCGGCGATGGACCCGGTCAACCCGACCTGTCCGCTCGATCCGGGCTGGTCGACCAACCCGCAGATGCAATTCACCTATTTCGAAAAGGACGGATGGAAGATCATTAAGGGCGAGGGGCGTATCGACAAGGATGTCGTGCCCCGGCTCAAGGCCGTGCTCGCCAAGCATCCGGGGCTCGATGAAATATGGCTCAGTTCGCCCGGAGGCGATGCGCGCGCTGGCAATGAAGCGGGCCGCCTGATCCGCGACACGCTGGACGTCATCACGCGGATTCCTTCGGGTTGGGCCTGTTACAGCGCCTGTAACTTCATGTTCATGGGCGGGCGATCGCGCACGATCGATCCCGGCGGTCAGTTCATCGTCCATATGTTCACGCGGACCGGCGATCGCAGCACGATCGACTATAGCGTCGCCATGGGAACCGACGCGACCACCGAGCTGATCGGCGAAATCGAGCAGGATGCGGCGCAGCTTGCGAGCGAAGATAATGACTTTATGATCCGCATGTTCCTATCCCGCGAACTGCTCACCGATATCATGTACAAGCAGAAAGCGGTGAAAGGCAGCGGTGCCGACAAGTCGACCCGCCGCTGCCTTACCATGGATGAAGCGCTCAAATATGGCGTCGTGAACGCCACATTTGATTAGGTATTAACCTTCGCCCACATTGGGTGGGGTTTCGAAGCCTCCACCGCCTTCCATCCAATACCGTTCTAGCAGCTCCGCAACGTAATCCGATAGGGAGGTAACCTCTAGAGAATTGAAGTCGTCGTAGATCGTGATACTTCCGTCATCGACCCAGCTGACTTGGCCGGTCGTATCGGGGCCGATCTGGCCGATCTCTTCATATCTAGGATTTACACTTCCGTCCTCGTTTTTAGTTTTGGCGAGCACGATGAAAGCGGTGTATTCTTCACCGTTAATCATCTGAGGAAATGGCGAAAGTATGATTGTTTCGATGATAACCTCTTGCGTCATTTATTTCTCTTTCATTATTAAGAATTTACATGGCGAAGGGGGTAGGGCATTCGATAGCTCACGCATATCTCTCAGCTCATCAAATCGTCTCGCCCCCCCCCCCGTAAGAGAACATATATAGAACAAAAGGTTCATAATGTCAATAATAATAACCATATAGGTGAGTTTCTTTTTTGCGTTTGTTGTTGACGCTGGTGTTGCGCCCGGCGACCGAATCCATCAAACTGCGAGATAAGGGAGAGGCTGCCATGAACGACATGACGCACGATCACGCCACATTCCGCTCGATGATCGACGGGACGCAGGAGGATTGGGACATTATCGCGCGCGAGCAGAAGGAGTTCGCGCCAAACAATGGCAAGCGCATCCTCGAACATCTGAAGCTGCTCGGCGGCGATTATGGCGGCTTTCCGGTCGACCGGCTCGAACATTGCCTGCAGACCGCGACGCGCGCGCACCGGGATGGCCGCGACGAGGAATATGTCGTGATGGCTTTGCTCCACGACATCGGCGACACCCTCGGCGCGTTCAACCATCCCGACGTCGCGGCGGCGATCCTCAAACCCTTTCTGTCAGAAGAAAATCTCTGGATCGTCCAGCATCACGGCATCTTCCAGGGCCATTATTTCTTCCACTATCTCGGGCTCGACCGCGACATGCGCGACCAGTTCCGCGATCATCCCTATTATGCCGCGTGCGCCGAATTCTGCGAGAAGTACGACGCGCCGGCCTTCGATCCCGATTATGCTAGCGAGTCCCTCGAATTTTTCGAGCCGATGGTGATGCGGCTTTGCTCCTATCCGCGCACGAGCATCTACAAGAAGGTGATGGTCGAGGAAGCGGCGGAGTAGATCTGCCGTCGCTCCCGCGAAGGCGGGGTCCGCTATCGGTAGGCGCGAGGCGGCCAGCGGCCCCCGCCTTCGCGGGGGCGACGCTTACTTATCGACCCTTGAACGCGGTCTTGCGCTTCTGCTGGAATGCCATGATGCCTTCCATCGCGTCGGCGCTGTTGCCCGCGATATACTGTCCCTTGGCTTCGGCATCGAGCGTTTCCGAATAGCTTTGCGACAATCCTTCGCGCAGCACACGGCGCATCGTGCCGAGCGACACCGTCGGGCCGTTCGCGAGCCGCGCCGCGAGCGCCTTCGCCTCGGCCATCAGCTCGGCGTCCTCGACGCATTTATAGATCAGGCCCCAGTCGGCGGCCTGTTCGGCGCCGATCTTTTCGCCCAGCATCATCATCTGCGTCGCGCGCGGCAGGCCGATCAGGCGCGGCAGCAACCACGACGAACCGCCGTCGGGAACCAGCCCGATGTTGACGAACGCCTGCAGGAAATAGGCGCTCTTGCCCGCGATCGTGAAATCGCCCGACAGGCCGAAGCTGCACCCGACCCCCGCCGCAGGACCGTTGACCGCGACGACCACCGGAACCTCGACATTGGCGAGCGCCAGCAGCATCGGGTTATAATGGTTGCGCAGCGCCTTGCGGCTGTTGGCGCCGCCGCCGACCGCTGACCCGCTGCGGTCGCCCGCAAGGTCCGCACCCGAACAGAAACCGCGTCCCTCGCCGGTGATCAGCAGCGCGCGCGCGCGTAGAATGGGTAGGTAATCGAGCGCCGTGCGAATGTCGTCGGCCATCGCGGGCGGCATCGAATTGAGCCGGTCGGGGCGATTGAGGGTGATCGTCGCGACATGGTCGGCGACGTCGAACTTGATCGTGTCGAAGCTGGGAACATCGGTCATGGGGAAGAATCCTCTCGCGGGTACTTTACCTTTACGTTCACGTAAAGATGTGACGTATTTGGAAGGGGAGTGCAAGGGGGAAGGGGGATGATGGGTTTCGACCGGTTGCTGCCATTGAGAGAAGAAGGCCCCTCCCCTTCAGGGGAGGGGCTAAATTGCCGCAACGGCAGCTCCCCACCCAAAAGCCGATCTCATTCTCCGCCCAGCCGCGCGAACCGCATATCGCCCTCAGCGCGGTGGAGCGTCAGGCCGCGCTCGGTCTTCTCCGCGCACGCGCCGTCGAAATCGACCACACCGATATCATTGGGCACGATGATCACGTGCAGCTTGCCGCCGTCGGCTTCGGTGAGCTCGTAGCGCGGCGCGGTGATGCCATAGATCGGCTCGCGCAGCTCGACCCAGCGCGGTATGCGCTTGTCGTCGTCGGGCATCGTCCAGCCATAATATTGGGTATAATCCTCGGTAGGATCGCCGCTGTCGAAGCCGATCGTGAAATCGACTCCGGGTACGCCTTCGCCGTCCGGCCAGGTGACGAGCAGCGTGGGGACGGCGCCCTCGACCTCGATCAGCTGACCCTTCTCCATCGCCGGCGGCACCGGCTTGGGATCGGTGGTGAGGCAGATGGCCTCGCCGCGGATCTCCCACCGGCCCTCGGCGCGTTCGTCGAGCGCGCCCGCAGCGAGCATATATTGAAAGCGACCGTCGTTCCGGATGAGGAGGCCGCCGCCGACATCGGGCCCTTCGGCGAGGCCATACTCGCCTACCCATGGCGATTCCTGTGCGGCGGCGGGAATGGCGGGCGCAGCGAGCAGGGCGGCGGCGAGGAGCAGGGTTCGCATGGCGCGATCATGCGTCCGCCGCGAGCCCGGCGCCAGCCCCTTTCCACATCTCGCGCCACCTGCTAGGCGCCCGCGCCATGTCCAAGCACCCCGATCGCCGTACCTTCGCCATCATCTCGCATCCCGACGCGGGCAAGACGACGCTGACCGAGAAATTGCTCGTCGCGGGCGGCGCGATTCATATCGCGGGCGAGGTCAAGGCGCGCGGCGCCGCCCGGCGCGCCCGCTCCGACTGGATGAAGATCGAGCAGCAGCGCGGGATTTCGGTGACCTCGTCGGTGATGACCTTCGAACATGCGGGGCTGATCTTCAACCTGCTCGACACCCCGGGGCACGAGGATTTCAGCGAAGACACCTATCGCACGCTCACGGCGGTCGACAGCGCGGTGATGGTGATCGACGCCGCGAAGGGCATCGAACCCCAGACGCTGAAGCTGTTCGAGGTATGCCGCCTGCGTTCGGTGCCGATCATTACCTTTATCAATAAGGTCGACCGTGAGGGGCAGACGCCGTTCGAGCTGCTCGACGAGGTTGCCGACCGGCTCGCGCTCGATGTCTGCCCGATGAACTGGCCGGCGGGCATGGGCGGGCAGTTCGAGGGTATTTACGACCTCGTCGACCCGGCGCTGATGGTGCCCGGCGGCGACGCGTCGCGCATGTATGAGGGCGACCGGATCGTGGTCGAGGGTCTCGAAGACCCGCGACTTGCCGCGAAGCTCAGCGCGCCGGCGCTCGCCTTGCTCAAGGAAGAGACCGAGCTGGCATCGGCCTGCTACGCGCCCTTCGACGGTGCGGCCTACCGCAATGGCGACCTGACCCCGGTCTTTTTCGGTTCGGCGCTCAAGGAATTCGGCGTCGTCGACCTGCTCGCGGGGCTTGCGAGCCACGCGCCCGGGCCGCAGCCGCAGCCCGCCGAACCCGCGCCGGTCCGGCCCGATGACGATGCCGTCACCGGCTTCGTATTCAAGGTGCAGGCCAATATGAACCCCGCGCACCGCGACCGCATCGCCTTCATGCGCCTCTGCTCGGGCAAGTTCGAGCGCGGGATGCGGCTGATGCAGGGCGGCACGGGCAAGGCGATCGCGATCAGCCGCCCGATGCTTTTCCTCGCGCAGGATCGCGAGATGGCCGAAGAGGCCTTCCCCGGCGACATCATTGGCATTCCGAACCACGGCACGCTGCGCGTCGGCGACACGCTGTCCGAACGCAGCGACATCATGATCACCGGGCTGCCGAATTTCGCGCCCGAAATCCTGCGCCGCGTCGCGCTGGTCGATCCGACCAAGACCAAGCAGCTGAGGAAAGCGCTCGACGACATGGCCGAGGAGGGGATCATCCAGGTCTTCTATCCCGAAATCGGCGCGAACATGATCGTCGGTGTCGTCGGGCAGCTGCAATTGGACGTGCTGATCAGCCGATTGGAGGCCGAATATAAGGTCGAGGCGAAGCTCGAGCAGTCGCCGTGGGACACCGCGCGCTGGATCGCGAGCGACGATGCCGCGGCGCTGAAGGCGTTCCAGGCCGACAATCGCGGCGCCGCGGCGACCGACCGCGACGGCGCGCCGGTGTTCATGGCGAAGGACGCGTGGGAGGTCGGCTATGTGACCCAGCGCAACCCGTCGATCCGCTTTACAGCGACGAAGGAGCGCGTGTTCGCCGACGCGGGTTGATCGAACCGCGCATCTGCTTCACCATGGCTGCCGGCTCGATGATTGTGGGGGTATCGATGCGCACATGGATTTTGGCGCTTGCGGCGATGGCGAGCAGCGTACCGGCGGCAGCACAGACGATTGCGATGCCGATCGACAGCGGCTTCTGGACGAACGACACCGAGAAATGCGCGACCGTTCATCACGGTTACGTCTTTGACGGCAAACGCTGGGGCGCCCTCTATTATTACGGGCCGGGCGGCAATATGGGACCGGCCGCCGAACTCGAGCCGATCACGCAAACGCGCGCGGTCGATGACGGCTTTACCCAGATGCAGTTCGGCGGCTACGACGGCGCGGGTTATTTCCGGGTGAAATCGGCGGGGACCGACCGCGCCCTCTACCGCGTCGGCGCGCCGTTCCGCGAAGAGATGCAGGTCTCCGACGAGCCGCTGATCCGCTGCGATTTCAAGACGCTGTCGCCGAAAATGCAGGCGGCGCTGCGGCGTCATGCGCCGGGGCTGGCGGTTAGATAAGGCTGAGCAGGTCGGCGGGCGGCGCGGCGCCCTCTTCGTCTTCATCCTCTTCGCCTTCGAACTTGCTCAGCGTCACGCCGAGCAAGCGGATGCCCTGTTCGGTAGGAAGCAGGGGGGCCAGGATCGCCTCGCCCACGGCGAGCAGCGAATTGCCGTCGAGGATGGGTGCGGTGACCGATCTGGCGCGCGTGATCGTGCGGAAATCGGCGTAGCGGAGCTTGAGCGTCACCGTACGCCCGCGCGCGCCCTTCTTCGCGGCGCGGTCCCAGACGACGGTGCAGACATGCGCGAGCGCCTCGCGGATTTCGGTGTCGGTGATCAGGTCGTTGAAGAAGGTGCGCTCGCCGCCCAAGGACTTCAGCGGCCGGTTCGACTTGACGCGGCGATGGTCGATTCCGCGCGCTAGATTATAGAGCCATTCGGCGCTATTGCCGAAATTCTCGGCGAGCCACATCGGATCTTTGGCGGCGAGATCGGCGCCCGAGAAGATGCCGAGCCCTTCCATCTTCGCCGCGGTCACCGGACCGATGCCGTGAAAGCGGCGGATCGACAGCGTCTGGACGAAGGCGGCGCCCTTGCCCGGAGGGATGATGGTGAGGCCATCGGGCTTGTTTTGGTCCGACGCGAGCTTGGCGATAAACTTGTTATAGGAAACGCCGGCGGAAGCCGTGAGGCCGGTTTCGGCGCGAATGCGCTGACGGATCAACTTCGCCGCCGCGGTCGCGCTGCCCAGCCCCGCCTTGTCAGCGCTGACGTCGAGATAGGCCTCGTCGAGCGACAGCGGCTCGACCTCGTCGGCGTAGTCGCGGAAGATCGCGCGGATCTGGTGCGAAATGTCGCGATAGACCTCGAAGCGCGGCGGCACGAAGATAAGGGCGGGACACTGGCGCTTCGCGGTGACGCTCGGCATCGCCGAGCGGACGCCGAACTTGCGCGCCTCATAGCTTGCTGCTGCGACCACCCCGCGCCGCGATGAGCCGCCGACCGCGACGGGTTTTCCACGCAAGCCCGGGTCGTCGCGCTGTTCGACCGAAGCGTAGAAGGCATCCATGTCGACATGGATGATCTTGCGGCCCACCGGCGTCGTATCGGGATCCACGGACAATCGCTTACCTCTGGGTCGAGATTAGCCGAGGATCGCGCGCAGCGCCAGCGAGAAGAAGAACAAACGGAGAATTTGCGTCGCTGCAAAATCGCCGCTCAAGCCTCGGTCTGGCCGGGCGCGAGACCGCGAGTTGTCGGACGCAGCGCAGCATATCGGGGCAGTCCGTCGATCGGAATCGCCCATTTGGGGGCCAAGTCCGCGTAAAGGTGAAAAGCCGGGGCGATCGCGTCAGGATCGTCGAGCGAGGCCGCGGCGATGTCGATTTCGCCGGGCTGATGCCGGACATGGATGGTGAGCGGCGAGCCGCAGTCGCGGCAATAGCCGCGTTCGCCGAACGGCGTCGATGCGAATTTCCCCAGACGCTCCTCGCCCTGTTCGATATGGAAGTGACGGAGTGCCGCCGTGGTGAACACCATGCCGCCCGATCCCGACACCCGCTGGCAGATCCGGCAATGGCACCAGCCGGTGTCATAGGGTTCGGCGTCGATCCGGTAGCGGATCGTCCCGCATGCACAACTGCCCGTCAACATCGTCGCGTCCTTTCGGTTTTGCCCTTCGGCCTTTCGTCCGCCAGTTCGATCCATGCGGGCGCATGGTCGCTACTCTTTTCCCAGCCGCGCGGCCGCGTGTCGACTCCCGCCGCCTTCAGGCGTTTGGCGGCGGCCTTGTTGAGCAGCAGATGGTCGATGCGGATGCCCGCGTTGCGCTCATACGAGCGGCGCCAATAATCCCAGAAGCTGTAGATGCGCTCATCGGGATGGAGATGGCGGATCGCGTCGGTCCAGCCTTGGTCGAGGATGCCCTGAAAGGCGGCGCGGGCCTCGGGCGAAAACAGCGCGTCATCCTTCCAATTTTCGGGCTTGTAGACATCGAGGTCGGTCGGGATGACGTTATAATCGCCGCACGCCACGACGGGCGCTTTCAGGTCGAACAGCGTTTCGAGATGCGTGTCGAGACGCGCCATCCATTGGAGCTTGTAATCATATTTGGGGCCCGGCCACGGGTTGCCATTGGGCAGATAGAGACCGGCGACGAGGATGCCGCCGACCGCCGCCTCGATATAGCGGCTTTGTTCGTCGCGCGGATCGCCGGGAAGGCCGCGGCGCGTTTCGTGGAGTTCGCCGATGCGGCTGAGCATCGCGACGCCGTTCCAGCGGCTCTGGCCGTGCCAGATGACGTCGTAGCCCGCGTCGCGGATCGGGGTTTCCGGAAATTTCTCTTGCGGCGCCTTGAGTTCCTGGAGGCAGACGATGTCGGGCTGCGCGAGCGCGAGCCATTTGAGCAGCACAGGCAAGCGGCCGTTGATGCCGTTCACATTATAAGTCGCGATCTTCACCGCAGGCTCCGGAAGGTGATCGACCAGCGCGCGGTTTCCATCGGCGCGATGCTATGCTCCCATTCGTGCCGGACTTCGCCCGTAAGATGATAGATCGAACGCGGCGCGAGTGGGAGCGCCGCGCGCTCGAACTTGGGGCCGGCGCGGCGGCGCAGGCGCAGCGTTGCGGGTGCGCCGAGCGACAGGCCGATCACATGGTCGAAGACCGGACGGTCGCGGTGCCAGCCGATCCCGGCGCCCGGCGCATAGGCGATGAGGAGCGCCTGGACGAGCTGTTCGCCCGCGATGCCGGCGAACTGTGCGGCCCGCTCGCGGCACCCGGTCAGCCACGCGGGGATGGGATCGGCCGGGGCGAAGCGGCCGGTGGTGAAATCATAGGTCCAGCCGAAGGAGCGCGTCCGGCGCTTGCCCGTCCACTGCTGGAAGCGGAAGGGCGCGAGGTCGGTTTGGCCGATATGGTGGATTAGGCGTTCTTCTTCCCCAAGCCCGATCGCGTCCTCGGCATAGGCAAGCCCCGGCGGAAGCAAGGGGCCGAATAGGTTCGGCTGCCCGGTCAATGCGCGACCCCCGGCAGAATCTGGCGGATCATCGCCTTCAACGTCAGTGCGTCGTCGATCGCGGCCGCCTCGGTATCGTTGTTGAAATAGGCCCAGACCGACCGTCCTGCGCGGGCTTGCTCCGCGATCCAGCCGGTCCAGTCCTGCAGCCGCTTTTCGGAATAGCGGCCGACATATTTGCCGGTGCCGCCGTGGAAGCGGATATAGACGATGCCGCCCGAAACCCAGCGGGGCGAAGCTTTTTTGGGGAAATCATGCGTGACGAAGCCGGCGCCGAAACGGTCGAGCAGGTCGAGCGTCGCGTCGATATACCAGCTGGTGTCGCGAAATTCGAAGACGTGCAACAGGTCATCGGGCAACAGCTTCAGAAAGGCTTCGAGCCGGTCGAGGTTCAGGTGCAGAGATGGAGGCAATTGATAGAGGATCGGCCCGAGCACCGGTCGCAGGTGGCGGGTCGGCGCGATCATGCGCGCGAGCGGCTCTTCACAATCCTTGAGCTTCTTCGCCTGCGTGATGAAGCGGTTGGCCTTGACAGCATAGCAGAAACCGGCGCGCGCCTGCTCGCGCCACGCGTCGAAGGTTTCGGGCTTGGGCAGGCGATAGAAGCTGTTGTTGATCTCCACCGTGTCGAATTGTTCGGCATAAAAGGCGAACCAACGTTTCGCCGGCAGGTCTTCGGGATAGAAGGCGCCGCGCCAGTCGCGATAGTTCCAGCCGGAACAGCCGATATGGACGCGGGAGAGGGACATATTTTTGGTCATGGGATCATGCAGAGCAACGCGCGGGCCGGGTCTTTGCTGCATAATCATTCCCGTCGTGGCCTCGGTATCCTTTGCCGGGGCGCCGATTTCCTATCCTGCGTCAATTTTCAGGCCATTCCATCAAACGCCGGTGGAACATCCGGACCTGTCTGGCGTCAGCTGGGGACAGTCCATGATGGAGATGTCCCATGTCGCGTCTTTCCTTGCCGATATTTCCCGCCGTCTTTCTGCTGGCCGCCTGTAGCTCGCCAAACGACGGGACGAGCCAGTCCGAAAGCGCCACCGTGCCTGCCGACGATGGCGCGATGACAGCGCCCGACATGTCGTCGAACACCGACAACAACAATTCCGGCGCTATGACCGGACCGGCTGCCGACGTCAGCATGACGGGCCCGACCGATGGCTCGCCCCCAACCGGCTCCGACGGCACGACCGATCCGCAACGCGGCAGCGGTCCCGACACCATGAGCTCGACCACCGGCGAACAGACCGGCACCACCCCACCCCCGGGCCAATAGAGTGTCGAGCGGCTGCGTCCAGGCCGCCCCTCGCACCCACGCCTGCACCAGCCCTCCCCTGAAAGCAGGCGAGGAACGCCCCGGGCCGCAGTCTTCTGGCAAGCCCGCCGCCCCGGGGCGTTCCGTCCTGTGCCTCAGCCGAGCGTCGTGTCGAGGAAGAGCATCGCGACGAGGCCGACCATCAGCCCCGTCGTCGCCTTGCGGCCATCGACCCGGCTGTGCGTATCGGGAATGATTTCCGACGCGACGACCCAGATCATCGCGCCCGCGGCGAAGCCGAGGCCCCAAGGCAGGAGCGGCAACGCTATCGAAACGACCGCAGCGCCGAACAGCCCCGCAACCGGTTCGACCATGCCCGAGGCGAGCGCCGCGCCGATCGCGGTGCGCCGCGAATAGCCGAGGCTGGCGAGCGAGCCCGCGACCGCGAGTCCTTCGGGCATATTCTGCAACCCGATGCCGAGCGCAGTCGCGGTGCCGGCGGCCATGTCGCCGCCGCCGAAGCTGACGCCGACGGCCAGCCCCTCGGGGAAGTTGTGCAAGGTGATCGCGGCGACGAACAGCCAGATGCGCCGCAAGCGCACGTCAGCGATCGCTTCGGGACCAAGGCCGAGACGGTCGAGCGGCGGGACGATGGCGTTGAGCTGCGCGAGGAACGCCCCGCCGATCAATATGGCGACGACGACGGTCGCCGATGCGACCCAGCGGCTGGCGCCCTGCGCCTCGGCCTGCTCGATGCCGGGGATGATCAGCGAGAAGAAGGAAGCGGCGAGCATGACGCCCGCCGCGAAACCGAGCATCAGATTCTGCTGCGCTTCGGTCGGACGCCCGATCGACAGGATCGGCAGCGCGCCGACGACGGTCGCCAAGCCCGCGAGGAGGCTGGCGACGAAGCCGGTGAGGACGATCGAGTCGGCGATCATCCGGGGGTTTTGGTGGCGACGATCGCTTCGGCCTGGGCCCTGCCCATGGCCTTAGCTTCCGCCATGTCGGCGGCGCCGCCCATATCTTCGTCGCTCGTCCTGCCGGCGCCCGGCCCGGCGCCCAGATCGGCGCCCGTCGTCGGGTTCACGTCGGGGCGCGACTGAAGCCGCGCCATCATCGTTTCATAGGCTTTCATCTGCGCGCCACTGATTTCGACGGTGGGCGTACCGTCGCCGCCATCAAGGGGAAGGTTGGCGGCGACATCATCGAGCCGCTCCCATTGCTCGCCTTCGTTCCACGGGCCGGTCGCGTCCCCTTCGCCCTGCGACGTGTTGACATACATGTCGGCATAGGCCGCGAGCCCCGGCAGCTTGCCCGAGGGGAAATTGTCGGTGATCGAATAGAGCGCCTTTTCGAAGCTCTTCTGGTGTGCGACTTCGCGCGTCATCAGAAAGCCGAGCGCATCCTTGATCCCCGGATCGTCGGTAATGTTGATCAACCGTTCATAGATGATCTTGGCGCGGCTTTCGGCGGCGATATTCGAGCGGAGGTCGCAGGTCGGGTCGCCGCGGCTGTCGATATAGGCGGCGGACCAGGGCACGCCCGAGCTGTTGGTCAGCGACGGCCCGCCGCCATAGAGCAAGGACTGAGTGTGGCTGTTGCCGCCGGCGTTGAGCGACATGTAGAGATCGGCCTCTTCGAGCGCGGCTTCGGAGAGTTCGGACTTCACGCCCTTGTTGAGCATCGCGACGATCGAGCCGATCACCTCGAGATGGCTGAGTTCCTCGGTCGCGATGTCGAGCAGCATATCCTTGCGGCCGGGATCGTCCTCGGCGAGCCCCTGGGTGAAATAGCGCATCGCCGCGGCAAGCTCGCCGTCGGGGCCGCCGAACTGTTCGAGGAGGAGCGATGCCAGCGCCGGATTGGGCTCGGCCACGCGGACGGTATATTGCAGGCGTTTGTTGTGCATGAACATGATGGGGTCTCCTTTGGAACAGAAGGAGAGCGCCCGACACCATGGCCATGTTCCTGCGCTTGCCTCAGGTTAAGGAAAGCGCCGGTCAGTCCCAGTTGAGGATGACGCGGTCGTTCGCAGGGACATGATAGTCGATCCGGTCGGGGCTTTCGGCGCGCGGCCGGATGCCGTCGCCGTCGATCGCCATCGCGCGCGTCGCCGTCAGCTTGCGCCGTTTCCGCCGGACAAGGCTGAGCAGCGCGGTACAGGCTTCGCCGCCGCCCAGCGTGACGACGAGCATGCGCGCGTCGGTCAGCTCGATCGCGCGGATGAAATGGTCGCAGTAAAGCAGGAAGGGCGCATCCTCGACCTCGTGAAAGGCGCGCGTCGCGAAGATGAAGGCGGCGCCGGCGCCATAGATTTCCTGTCCGACCTGTCCTGCCGGCTGGCCGTCGGGGTAGAGATCCTCGAGCGGGAAAGAGAGCTTGCGGTCGACATGGCCGTTATTCTCGCGCTGCTCGTCGGCGATCGCCTCGGGCGGCAGTTCGTCGGGATAATAATGGATCGCGCGATGCAGCGTATATTTGCAATATTCGGAGATCAGCATCCGCGCCGCCGGTTCGAGGTCGGGGCCGCTGTCGCCCAGATAATGTTCGAATGCCGAAAAGCTGTCGAAACATTCGTAGATCGCCATGTAGGGCGCATCCTGCAGGCAGGTTGCGCCCATGAAATTATGATAGTGCACCGCGTGGCCGAGGCGGCTTTCCCATATCTCGCAATTGTGGAAGAAGCTCGCGAGATAGACGTAGCTTTGTTCGAGATAGACGTCGCGGTCGGTGATCCGCCACAGCCGCATGCACGCCGCGGCGCCCCAAGCGGTCAGGTTCGCCTGATAGTTGATCGCGAAGCCGAGCCCGATCGCGGCGTCGATCGCGGCGCGCGCTTCGTCTAGGAAACGCTTGTTGTCGGTAAGCTCGAACGCTTGCAGCATCACCCAGGCATAGACGCCGCCGACATCGGTCTGTCCGCGCCCGTCGGCCTCCGCGGTTTCAGTGATCACCGAGAAGTCGGTGACGTCATATTGGACGGGCCATTTATACTCGAAATGATGCGCCGCGCGGATGCCGTAATCGATCGATTTCAGGAACAGCTGCTTCGCCCGGCCGTTTCCGGCGAGCGCGAGCTTTCCAAGGTTGAGCAGCGGGTGATAGAGATACCAGCTGTCGACCGCGTCGGCATTTTTGTCGTCGCCGACATTGGGGAGATAGCGGCGAAGCGTCTTCAGCTTGGGGTCGTAGAAGCGTCCCATTCCCGCGAGGAATTCGGCTTCGAGCGGATGGGCCGCACCCTGCCAGACGCCCCAGTCGTGCAGCGCCGCGACGATCGACATCTGGACCATCGCATCGGGATATTCGGCGGCGGTATAGGGGTGGATATAGCGATGCCCATAATGGCGGATCGTCGCTTCGGGCGCCTTGTCCAGATCGCGGAGCGTCCGCTTGGCGCGCGCCATCCAGTCGCGATATTCGACCGGCGGCAGGTCGAGCGTCTGATAGGCGGCGCCGAGCATCTGAAGGAAATGGCGCGCGCTGTCGCGCTCGTCGCTCGGAAGGTCGGGACGCAGTACGAGGATCGCATCCGACAGGATGACCTCCTCGCCGGCCGCGAGCGGCTTCGGATCGGGCCGCCCGCGCTGCGACGGAGTCGGCAGCAGGAAACCGATTTCGGGCCATATCCCGCCGACGACCGCGTCGGGCTTGGTGTCGGTCGCGCGGAAATAGTCGCCGAGCGCGGTCAGATTCTGGAGATAGAAGATGTTGCCGAAGGCGGGCCGCTCGATCTGGAAATAGAGCAGGCCGGCGTTGAGCCTGCGCTGCGACGCCTCGATCTTTCCCTCGGCGCGGAGCGGATCGTCGCCGGGGCCGAGTGGGTAGAGGTCGCGCGGAACGAAAGACAGCGCGGTCGCGGCGGAGGGGGTGAAACTCGTCAGGATGCGAATCGAGGTCAGCGCGATGGTGCGGCCTTGCAAAATGACGCTATGCGCGCCAAGCGCACTCACCGCCTTGATCCGTGCGGTCTCCCCCGGTTCGGCGGTGAGCCGGTCGGTGCGCGCGTCTCCGGCAATCGTCGCCGCGCGTATCGCGAGACCGCCTTTGCCCGCTCGCCGGATCACCGCCCAAAGCGCGTCGCTTCCGGTCCTCAATTCGATCGAGAGATCGCCGGTTTCGAAGAGGTCGAGACGCTTTCCGTTGGAGCCGAGCGCTTCGCCGAGCGCGAGAAGCGTCGGCGTGACGGGCGGGTCCTGATTGCAATCGGACTTCGTTGCCATGAGGTGCCTTTCGAAAGGGTCGCAAGCGGCGGTCTTTTGACGACGCCTGCGGCGAGCGCTCGTTCCCTTGGCCCACTCGCGCGACGCGCCCCGGGCGCGGGGCGTTGACACAGGTTAACGAAACAAATCGGGCGTGCTTGCGCCGGGCCGCAACCATGGCTTCGGACTTTCGTTGAATTGCTCGACCGGGTCGAAGGACGCTCCGAGGAGAATGACGATGGCAGATGACAAGAAGCATGTCGGCGCACCGGATCGGGACCGCATAAGCCTCAGCGAAGATTATGAAATCCGCGACTGGACCGAGGCGCTGGGCGTCAGCGAGGCGCAACTTCGCGAGGCGGTCGATGCCGTCGGCAATTCGGCCGGGAAGGTGCGCGAATATCTGAAGCTCGGCTGACCGCCCGTGGACAAATTTTTCACAAGGGTCGCGTCGAAAAGCGCGCGCGTCCTGGGCCGGCCGCTGGCCTTCATCATCTCGGTCCTGTTCGTCGTCCTCTGGGCGGCGAGCGGGCCACTGTTGTCCTATTCCGATACCTGGCAACTGATCGTCAACACCGCCACCACCGTGATGACCTTTCTTGCGGTCTTCCTGATCCAGAACAGCCAAAATCGCGACGGCGCCGCAATGCAGGCGAAGCTCGACGAAATACTCCGTGCGCTCGACAATGCGCGCGAGGAATTCGTCGGAATCGAACATCTGACCGACGATCAGATCGAAGCGATCCGCGAAGCGCTCGAAAATGATATCCAGAACGGAGGCGGCAAGGCGAGCACCGTGACGCCGACAGTCGAGCGGCTGCTCGACCGCTATTGATCGGCCGCCGCCAGCGGGCACACCGCGGGACCGTTGAGCACTTCGCCCTCGGCGCCGAACTGCGACCCGTGGCATGGGCAGTCCCAGCATAGTTCGAGCGGGTTCCAGTGGACGATGCAGCCCGCGTGGGTGCAGACCGCCGACCGGCGCGACACGGCGCCGTCGGCGCGGCGATAGACGGCGAGCTTGCGCGCGCCGTCGCGCAGGATCGCGCCGCATCCGGGCTCCAGCTCTTCTTCGGAAGCGATTTCGCCGGGGGTCGCATATTCGGCGAAATTTTTGACCGCACCGACCTGCCCCTCGATGAAATTGGCGAGTGACGGGCGCGCGGTGAAGGGCTTGCGGCCAGGATCGAACAGTTCGGCATAACGCGTCGGCATATCGGCGATGAGCGGCGCGATGGTCAGCGCGCCGGCGACGCCGTTGGTGATGCCTTGTCCGGAATCGCCGCTGTGGATGAAGATGCGCCGGTTGCCGGGATTGCGGCCGCTGAACGGCATGAAGTCCATCGGTTCGAGCACCTGTCCGGACCAGCGATAGGTCGGCTTGGCAAAGGCGGGAAAACGTTCGCACGTCCAGTCGACCAGCGCGGCGATGCGCGCTTCCATGTTCTTCGCCGTGCCGCTCCGATGGTCCTCGCCGCCGACGATCAGCAGGTCTGCTTCCTCGTCGAGCGGCTGGAGCCGGACATAATGATAGGCTTCGAGGCTGTCCCAGAGCAGCGCATCGGGAACCGAGCGGGCGGGGACTGGGCCCGCGATCGCATAGGTGCGCATCGGAAGCTGCTTGGTGTGGATGGCGATGCGGTCGTTGACCGGCGAATTGGTGGCGAAGACCGCCGCCTTGGCGCGGATGACATGCCCGGTGCCGGTCTCGATCTCGACTCCCTCGACATTTTCGCGGTCGGCGACATAGGCGGTGTCGCGGTGGATGCGCCCGCCGGCGCGGCGCACCGCGCGGGCGAGGCCGGCGAGATAGCGCATCGGGTGGACGCGGCCCTGACCCGCGAAGCGCAGCGCGCGGCCGGTGTCGCGGCCCGTGATCGGCGCGCGGTCGGCCCATTCGGCGGCGATGCCGAGCGTGCAGCACATGTCGTGCTCGGCCTCGATATCGGCGACATCCTCGGGGCGCGCCGCGAAAAGATAGCCGTCGACGCGGGCGAAATCGGCGTCGGCGACGTCGGCCTGGCAGATCGCTTCGATCCGGTCGATGGCGCCGACCTGGCTTTCGTAATAGCGGCGCGCCGCGTCTTCGCCGTGGATGGCGGCGAGTTCGGAATAATAATCGTCGAGCGCCGAGGCGAGGTGCGCGGTGGTGCGCGCGGTCATCCCGCCGCCGATCGCGCCGCGGTCGATCAGCAGGACCTGCTGCCCCAGCCCCGCCAGTTCATAGGCGGTCGACAGGCCCGCGATGCCGGTTCCGACGATCACCACATCGGCCGTCGCATCGCCGGTGAGCGGCCCATCATCGTCGATTGTCACGTCCATCCAGCACGACCGGCTTCGTTCGTCGCGTGCGTTCATTGATCGTCTCCTGTCGATGGAAGCTGATCCGGTGCATCGGCGACCGGGCCGTCGCGAAATACGGTGCGGCGGGCGGTGACCAGTTCGCGGTAGCTGGCGGCGGTGACCGCGCCCCACACGAGATGCGCCGTGATCATCAGCGCGTTGCGCGCGGGCGGATGGCGGTGCGCGGGGCTGAGCAGGCCCATCGCCGGGATCCAGCCGAAATAGCTTGCTGCCCACACGGCGACGCCCGCGCCGCTGCCCAAGCGCGCGGTCATCGCGGGCTGCGCGGCGGCGAGCAGCGCGCCCGTGACAGCGCCATAGCCATGGTGCGCGGCGGTGGCGGCGTCCTTGATGTCGTCGTCGTCCTCGATCCCAACGATGCGCTTGGTGATCTCGCGCGGCGGCAGCGGATATTGGTCGGATCGGGGCAGGCGGGGATGCAGCCGGTTCATCGCGGCGGTCATCGCGACCGTCCCCGCGACCCCGGCGATCGCGCCGAGCAGCAGACGGGTGGTGAGGCGGGTGGTCATGGAACGGATATGTCCTTGCCGGATGGGTGATGCGTGCCGAGTTTCAAAGGGATCGCGACTTGGACCCGTTCCTCCGGCGCGCGCTAATATTGACGCAGGTTAGTCATTTCGCCGCCGTCGCGGCGTTCGTCCGCATCCGGAAGAAGCGTTGCCGGACGCGGATTTCGCGCGCCAGCCCGGCGGGGAAGTCGGTCAGCGCCTTGAGCCCGGTCACCGTCGACAAATTATGGATCGATCCGCGCGTTTCCTTGGCCAGATGGCGCAGCGCCTCCTCGCGGCTCACTTCGCCGGTTTCGTGGACATGGCCAAGACGGTGGAGCGCATAGACGCCGAGCAGCGCCGACAGCAGGAAATAGAAGCCCCAATTGCTGAGGTTGAGCGATAGATAGGTGAAGACGCCATCGGGGCTCATCCAGCGCCCGACGAGTTCGAGCTGGCGGACCGCGAAAAAATCGGCGAGCGCGCCGCCGAGGATCGGCGCGCTTCCCGCCGCGACGGCGGTCACCACCGCACTCGCCGCGAGATAGGAGGCCGCCTCGCCGCGCGGCGACAGCTTGAGCGCGATGTTCGCCGTCGCGAGCGTCACGCCCGCCACCGCCGCGCCCATCAAGATATGCAGCGCGCCGAGCCAGGCGAGGCGAAAGTCTGTGTGGTCGATCTGCGACGCGCCCGCCATCGCGGCGATGCAGAGGATATAGGCGGGCGCCGCCACCAGCAGCACCGACTTGTTGGCGAAGCGGTCGGCGAGCGCCCCCCAGCTTTGAAGCGCGAGCGCATTGGCCAATTGGCTGGCGATCGACAACCCCATGACGATCGTCATGTCATAGCCCAGTTGGCGCACCAGATAGACAGTGAAGAAGGGTGTCGCGAAATTGACCGCGAATTGCCAGGTGCCGAGAAAGACGATCAGCCGCGCGAAATTGTGGTCGCGAAAGGGCGAGCGCAATCGCTCGATCAGGCCGATCGCCTTGGCGGGCGGGGCGGGAAGCTGTGGCTCGGGGAGCCGCGCGACGATCCAGGCGCTGATCAGCCCGGCGATGCAGCCGACCGCGTAAAGCGCCGCGAAGCTCCAGTCGCGCGCGCCGCCGCCCTCGGGCGTCGCTTCGAGCGCGACCGCCGCGGCGATGCCGGCAACGAGCGTCGTGACCGTCGCATAGACGGTTCGCCGCGCGAAAATGCGGCCCATCCGGTCTTCGGGCGCGAGGTCGCGAATCCAGCTGTTCCACGCGCAGCCGCCGATCGCGCCCATCGCGCAGAGGATGATCGTCGCGACGATCATGATCGGCAGTCCCAGCGCCCCCGCGAAGGGCGCGAGCGCCATCACGCCGAGCATCGTCCGTCCGAAGGCGCTCGAAAGCACTGCGATGCGCTTTCGCTCGCGGACCCGCTCGACCAATGCGATGGCGGGTATCTGCGCGAGCTGGGTGAGGAAGGGGATGGCGGCGAGCAGGCCGATCGTCGCATTGTTGGCGCCGAGGTGCAGCGCGAAGGCGGTCAGAACGACGCCCGTGGTCAGCGCGGCGGTGGTGTTGGAGAATAAGGCTTCGACGACGAGGCGCTTGAGCCCGGTTTCGAGCTCTGCGGGCTCGATCGTCGCCTGTGGGGATAACATCTGTACGGTTTCTCCTGCGGACCTTCAAAAGTCGGCGCATCGACGCATATGAAGGCGCAGGCGTTCCGGCTTTTCGCGGCCGCGCCCGGCCTCGACCACCTGAAAAGGTGGGGATCGCCCCCGAGGGGGGAAGAGGGACGATCCCCGAGGAGGAGAGGCGTGGGCCCCTTACTCAAACCGCCGCCCGGCTCAGGCGACCGTGGGCGCCTGCGGACGGTTGGGTTCGGCCATGGCGCCGTTCTCGCTGGTGCCGCTCGTCTCGCGGGCGAGATATTGCGCGGTCAGCGACGGCAGCATCGCCTCGAGATCGTCCGCAAAGCGTTCGTTCTCATCGGCCATCGCGCCGCAGAGCCGCTCGGTCTCGGTCTGACCTTCCTCGCCGGCACCGGCTGCGAGAACCCGGCCCGAACTGGCGAGCATGCGGGCGAAGGTCGTGGTCGCGAGCGCCGCCTTGACGACCTCGTCGCTGACGACGAGCCCGCTGAGGCTCTGGCCCCATGCGGTTGCCTGGCCGGTCGCATCCTTGACGAGCGAGGTGCTCGATCCGCGATCGGCGAGGCATTGGTCGATCGCGCGGGCGTGATTGTCGCAAAGCCCGGCCTGTTCGTTGAGGCGGCGGCTGAATTCGGGATAGTCGTCGTTGCGGCTGGCGGTGCCGCGCATCATCGTCGCGGCCTGCGCTTCGGCCGCATGCGCATCGCGCAGCCATTCGTCGATCCGCTGAGTCGTCGTGTCCATGATTTTGCTCCTTCGTGATTTACCTGAAGGAAGGCGCATGGCGTCCCATCGTTCCGGCGATCACTCGGTCTTTGACGCAGGTTAAAGCTTTCATGTCCGAAGGCGCGGCGATCATCATTCGTAACCGAGATTCTCATGCCCGTGCGGCTTCGCATGGCCCGCCTTGCGCAGATAGCGACGGTCGATCTCCTCGATCAGCGCGTCTGCGCGATCGCTGCCCGTGATGCGGATGAGTTCGTCGACCTTGGCCTCGAGCCGGTCGTCATTTTCCTTCGACGAAGGCGAGCCGACGTAGAGAAAATAGGCGAGGCCGACGACCTGCCACAACAGCTGGAGGAATTCCGATTGCCAGTTTTCGAGCGTATCGCGGCCCATCTCGATCAGATAGGAAGTGACCTCGGGCGTGCTTCCGTGCTGCTGCGTCTCGTCCACATAGGCAAACCGGCCGAAAATCCAGTGGCCGACGATTGAAACGAAAAAGAAGAGGCCCGTGATCCAGGCATAGGCATAACGTTTCATGGGAAGTCTCCTCAAGGTGCAGCGGGACAACGCGCGGGAGACAGAAATGCCGAAACCCTTTTACTGATCGAAATCAAGTTCGGGGTAAAATAGCGCTGCCATTATGATTATTATGCAAACCTGGTATAGTGCGCCGGGGGCTTCAGCCTGCCATCAACGAACATCTGGGGGGACGAAGGATCACCCAATGTCCGCCGATGCCGACCTGTTGCAATCGCTTTCCGATCTCATCGCCCGCGATGGCGAACCCGTCCGCCTCCGGCGCAGTCAATATATCGTTCGCCGCGGCGAGCGGCCGCATTCGCTGTTTTTGATCCATGAGGGCTGGGCGGCGCGCTACCGGATCTTGCGCGACGGACGTCGGCATATTTCGCAATTCTACACCCCCGGCGACGTGTGCGATAGCAGCTGGCTTCTGTCGGGCGAGGCGGGGCATTCGGTGCTGGCGCTCACCCCGCTGCGCGCGGTGGCGCTGGACCGCGAGGCCGCCGAGTTGCGCTTCGGCCGCGATGCCGAATTTTCGCGCCGCGTCGCGAGCGAGTCGCTGTCACGGCTCGAGGCGCAGGCCGAATGGATGGTGACGCTCGGCTGCAAGTCGGCGCGCGAGCGATTGGGGCAGCTGATCCTCGAACTTTACCTCCGCCTCGACCGCGCCGGCCGCGCCGCCGATTGGCGCTGCGAATTTCCCCTGTCGCAGCAGCACCTCGCCGATTTTACCGGGATGACGGCGGTCCATGTCTGCCGGACGCTGCGCGGCCTCAGACGCGAGCAACTCGCCCACGTTCACGGCCGCAAGCTGTCGATCCTCGACTTTCCGGCGCTCGCCCGCGCCTCGTCGTTCGAAAGCGGTTATCTGGCCTGCGCCTGAATCAGCGCGCGAGGCGGCTGCCGATCGCTCGGAGGCGGCGGTTCGGCGCACCGAGCGGCAGGGAGCGGGCAGGGGCGGTCACCTTCTTGTCGAAAAGCGCCGACGCCCGCGCGAGAAGCTGTTCGGCTTCACCGCCGTGCAGATAGCGCGCGTCGAAGGCGGCGACCCGCGCCAGCGCCTCGAAATCGGGAACGAACAGTCGCCGGTTGGCGATCTCGACGCATTGGCCGCGGCGCAGCTCGTGGAGCATCCGGTTGACATGCACGGGCGTCAGGCCGACCGCTTCGGCGATCTGCGCTTGCGTAGGCGGAAAGTCGCATTTTTGTCCCCGAACCCGGCCGCGCAGGCGTTCGCGTTCGAAAATCTCGCACAAAAGATGCGCCACCCGCTCGATCGCGACGCGCTGGCCGAGGCTCAGGACCCACTCATGCTGCCGCGATTTGGCGATGATTTCGCCGAGGCAGAGTATTTGGGCGAGATGGGGACAATCGACCAGGAGCCGTTCGATCTCGTCCCGGTCGATTTCGGCGACGGTCACCGTGCGAACGGCTCCGATCGAATGATCGGTGCGCAGCAGCGTGAAGAGATCGAGGTTGCAGACTTCGCCGGGCAGGATGAAGCCGAGAATTTGCCGCCGCCCGTCTTCAAGCTGCTTGTAGCGCTGCGCCCAGCCGGCCAGCACGACATGCAGCTTTTCCGGAACGGCGCCCTCGCGGACGAGATCGTCGTTTCGCGCATAATCGCGCGCATGGCGGACGAGGCTGGCTTCCCACCGCATGCGCTCGGCGGGCGGCGCCAGCCCGTTCAGCAGCTCGAAAAAAGGCATGGGCCTCTCCTCCGCGCGAAGCGGGTCCGCATGGCGTCCCGGGCCGTGATGTTTGCCTCAAACGGCAAGGGCCGGAGCTTTCGCTGTTCGAAGAAGCGGTGCCGTGCCGGCGACCCAAAAGGTTTCGGTCATCGCCTGATGGGCCAGATGAAAGGCAAGGATCGACTCGGCGCCGCAGTTGAGGTTGACGCCGCGCGGCGTAAGGCCGTCGAGGCAGCGTCCGCTCCGGACATCGCCGAGCGCGAGGCCGCGATCATTGTCGCCGAGAAACCAGCGCCACGCGATCTCGGCGCGCGCGCGCCAGACGGACAGACCGCTGAAGGCAAAGGCCGTCGCGCATGCGGCGACCGTCGCCCACGCCTCGATCGGTTGCTGATCGAAAGGCAGATATTCGCCCTGGCGCCCGAAACCTTCCGATCCCATCGGCCGGAAATGCCCGGCGGCCGCGGTCTGCTTGGCGCACAGCCAGTCGAGCGCGGCGAGCCCCGCCTCTTCGTGCGGAAGCGAGGGGAGGCGGCGGCCGGCGCGGATCAATGCTTCGGCCAGCCGGGCATTGTCATAGGCGAGCCCGGTCTCGAACCAGTCCCAGTCGGCGCGGCGGGCACTTTTCCAGAGTGCGGAAAGGAAGGCAGCGCCGCGCTCGACGATCGCGCGCGCCGCGGCGTTCCCGGGATCGCTTTCGAGCAGATGATCGGCGCCCAGCAGTGCGAAGGCGATGGCGCGCGGGCTCTTGAATTTCTGCGCCATCGGGGCGGCGCGCTCGAACCATCCGGCGGCCCAGCGGCGGAAATTGGCGTCGTGCGCCTTGGCCGCGCTGTGCCCGAGCGCCCACAGCGTGCGCCCGTTGCTGTCCTCTGAGCCCGCCTCTTCGAGCCAGCGGCGGTCATAACCCATGAAATTGCGAAAGCAGCCGTGCTCGGGGTTCCACGCATGCTGAACGAAGCTCGCAAAGGTCAGCATCCGCTGCTCGGCTTCGCCGCCGCCGACGCGCAGACCGTGCACGAACATCAGCGCGCGGGCATTATCGTCGATGCAATAGCCGTGATTGCGGTCGGGCACGATCTCGATGCCGTGCTGGAGGATGCCGACGTCGTCGCACATCGCCCACAGTCCGGCGAGCGCCGGTCCGCGGCGCGTCGCCGGGACGGCCGAAGTCCGAGCGATCGTCTCTGAAATGAGCGCGGCGAAGCGGTCGGCGACGACGCTCCAAGTGGTCTGCCGGCCCCGCGCATAGGCCCGCTGTTGCAGCGCACGTCGTTCCTCGGGGACGGCGAGAAGCAGCAGCACCGCTTCGGCGATCGCGTTGCTGTCGCAGCCGGGCAGGAGGATGCCGACATCGCTCTGGAGAAGTTCGCGGGCGTGGACGAACGGCGTCGAAACGACCGCGCGGCCGAGCGCAACCGCATAAGCCAGCGTGCCCGAGGTGATCTGCTGAAGATTGGGATAGGGCGCGAGGTAGATGTCGCAAAGCTCGATCTGGTCGAGCAGGTCGCCGCTGCCGAGGAAACGGTTGTCCCATGCGATATTTCCGGTAACGCCAAGCTCCTCGGCCAGCGCTTTCAGGCTGTCGCGATACGCTTCGCCCTCGGCGGCGATCAGATTGGGATGCGTCGCGCCGACGATGCGGTAGAGGATGTCGGGATATTGGGCGGCGATCGCGGGCAGCGCGCGGATGGCGGTTTCCAGTCCCTTGCCTGGCCCGATCAGCCCGAACGTCGACAATATCGGCCGGTCGCCGATCTTCAGCGTATCGCGTAGCGGCGACCGCGGGACGAACGGACGATCGGGCGTGCCATGCTCGATGACTTCGATCTGGGCGGCCTCGGCGCCATAAATGTCCATCAGCGCTCCGCGCCCGAATTCGCTCATCACGACCAGCTTCGACGCGCGAGCGACTAGCCGCGCCATCACGGCCCGCTGGTCGGCGCCGGGTTCTTCCAGCACCGTGTGAAGCGTGACGATCAGCGGCGCCGCGATCCGTTCGACGAGCTCGAGGATCATGTCGCCGGCCGGGCCGCCGAAAATGCCGAACTCGTGCTGCAACCAGACCGCGTCCGCTCCGCTTTCGTTGATGGCCTCGGCGGCGGCGCGATAGTTGGCGGCGTCCTGCTCGTCGATCGCCAGCCGCACATCGGGGTCGTCGGCGTCGCCGGCGCGGCCGCGCATCGCATAAATGTCGATGGCAAGGCCGGGCGTAGCGGTGCGAAGATGATCGAAGCTGTCGGCGGTGAACGTCGCGATGCCGCATTGGCGAGGGCGGAAGCAGCCGATCAGCGCCAGACGCCGCGCTTGAGGGGGCGTCTGGGTTTCGGCGGGAGGGGGAGGGATATCTTCTTCGGAAAGCTGGAAGAAAAACCGGTCTTCGCTGTCGTGCTTCATCGTCGATCCTTTAGTTACGTGCACGTCCGCTTGCTCGCACGGGTGCCCCGCGCGACCGGTTGGAGCCGAAAATCTGATCTTCACTTAGTCTTGCCAACGCGGACCGATGGCGCGAGTTGCCCGCCGCGCGTGTCCAGCAGCTCAAAATTCATCCAGGGTTAACCTAGGTTGCGAAATCGGCGCTCGCGCTTATTATTCAATCGAAGCTAGTCTACGACGAGCTGCCCGATTTCCCGCAGAACGGCGCCGGTGCTGAACGGTTTCGTCAGCCGAGGTACCGAACGAAAGCGTTCGGGCAGCGTGGCGCGATCGTAGCCGGTGAGGAAGAGGAAGGGCACGGCCCGATCCTTGAGCAGCTCGGCAACGGAATAGCAGTGTTCGCCGTTGAGATTGACGTCGAGCAGGGCGAGGTCGATGTGGTTTTCGCGCGCGGCTTTCATCGCCAGGACCAGATCGCAGAACGGACCCAATATCGTCGCACCCTCGGCTTCGAGCGCGCGGGCGAGATCGGCCGCGATGAAATATTCGTCCTCGACGATCAGAATATATTGTCCGACTAGCGAGCGCCCCATTGAACGACTTTCATCCCGCTGACGCCGCTCCGTCCTGCTCCCGTAGCGGTAAGGAAACAGAACAGCGCATCCCGCCGCCCAGAAATTCGACCTGGGTCTCTGCCCCTAGTCGATAGGGCAGCGCATCCATGATCAATTCCATTCCGAACCCGCGATAGGCGGGCCGAACGGGAACGGCGGGAACGCCCCGTTCGGTCCATGTAAGGTCGAGCAGGCGATCGCCGCTATAACCTATGTTGGTGGTCCAGCTTATGTTCAAATGGCCGCCCTGAACGCGAAGCGCCCCAAATTTGAGGGAATTCGTCGTGAGCTCGTGAAAGGCGAGCGCGAGCAATTCCGCCTGGACCGGGGTGAGCCCCACATCGGGGCCCTCGATCGAAAGCAGCGGGCCGTCCTGCACGCCGGCGCTGAGCAATTCGTCGCGGATCAGATTCTGCAGGTCGATCGACCCCGCGGAATGCTGCGTTAGGATCACCTGCGCGCGCGCCAGCGAGTCGAGCCGTCCGCGGAAATGTTCGGCGATTTCCTCGATCGGGCGCTCGCCTTCGACGGTTCGGGAGAAGACCGACCGTACCACCGTCAATATATTGCGCGCGCGGTGCTTCAGTTCGCCCACGAGCGTCCGCAATTGCGCCTCGCTTTCGCGTAGCGCTTGCTCGGCCTTCTTCCGCACCTCGATGTCCATGCTCATGCCGGTCCAGTTGCGGATGCTTCCATCCGCGGCGTGGAGCGGCACGGCGTACAGACGGCTCCAACGATATTCGCCTCCGTCGACCTGGAGACGCGCTTCGATGTCGATGCTGGATCCGCGCGCTACGGCGGCGCGCCACTGGCGCCGGACATCGCGGCGCTGGTCGGGATGGATCGCCCCGACCCACCCATGCTCCAGAAATTCCGCCAGCGATTGACCGGTGTGGCGGCGCCAGGCGGGGCTGTCGGAAACGACGATGCCGCGCGCATCGGTCTCCCACACGGCCCGCGCGATCCCGTCGACCAGCGCCTTCGCGGCGGCGGCCGATTTGCAAGCCATGTCGCGATCGAAAGCATGTTCGGTCATGATCGCATAACCCGTTTCCAGAATAATATCGCGAACACCATGGGAGCGGGCTTTGTCGGTCGCGGCTAGGCGCCTGTCCTTGCGCCGCGATCGTGCATTACGGCATCCTGAGAGTGAAGATAGAGGTCGCTGAAGTCGGCGAGATCGCGAAGACGGTCGAGATTGCCGATGCGAATGCGCCGCCCCGACCGTGCGACGGCCCCCGCGCGCTCCAATTCCTTCAGCGTTCGGTTGATATGCACGGGGGTGAGGCCGAGCAGGTCGGCGAGTTGTTCCTGCGTGACCGGAAGGTCGCTTTCGACCAGATTCGTGGCGCTGATCGCAAGGCGGTAATGGATTTCGCAGATGAGGTGGGCGAGCCGGGCGAGCGCGTTGCGCCGTCCGATGTTGAGCAACCATTCGCGGCCGATCGACGCTTCGACCAATATGTCGGTGACGATCGCCCGCGAGAGCGACGGACGCACCACGATCAACCGCTCGATCTCCCGGTTGGGAACGACCGCCAGTTCGACCGGGTTGAGCGCCTGAACCGTGTGGTCGGCCTGGGTGAGAAAAAGCGACTGGAAATCTAGCGGGTCGCCCGGAAGCTTGAGCGCGACGATCTGCCGGCCGCCGTCGCCGGTCATCTTGTGCCG
Organism: Sphingopyxis sp. SE2; assembly: GCF_032227185.1. NCBI lineage: Bacteria > Pseudomonadati > Pseudomonadota > Alphaproteobacteria > Sphingomonadales > Sphingopyxidaceae > Sphingopyxis > Sphingopyxis sp. SE2. The sequence goes on from NZ_JAPMXW010000001.1 coordinate 728,170, forward strand.
ATAGGCGAAACCCGACAGGAGGATCGGGCAAATGTCGCATCGCTCGCCTTCGCGAATGATGAAGCCGCCCGCGTCAAAACGGCGCAGCGTGAAGGGAAGCGCGGCGATCGCATTCTGATCGTCGGTCGACAGAAGGCTGTGGCTTAAAAGCTTCCTCAGCAGGAGGTCGAGGGCGCGGGGGGCAAGTTCGGGCGGCATCACAGAATCCCGGCTCGCAGGCCGGAGGGGTTGCTTAAGGCTTCGCTGCCCGATCGATGGCTTCTCATGATGTGTCCTTCGCGCGTTACAGCCAAAGGACGCACGCGCTCGCGCGAGAGTTGCGGTGGACAGACGGGGGCGGCCGACTTTTTCGGCCGCGCTTATCCCAGATCATATTCCAGCGGCTTTCGCAGCAGACCCGGCCGCCATGATCGCCGCGACCTTCTTTCGCAGCGCTCGTTCGGATGTCGCTGCGCTCCACAGGCGGCCATTCCGGTAGCGCACTCCGCCCCGCAGGAGCCGCTGCCCGAGCGCGATCCACGCCGTGACGGCGCGCTCCGCAACCCAGAGCGGCGCCCAGAGCGAAGCGCCGGGGGCGAAATATTTTCGGCCGCCACTCCTTCGCCGACCGATTTCAGCGGCCACGATCGCCGCAGCGGCCAGCGCGAATGCCAGCGGAATGCCGCAGATGACCAGCGCTGGCGCGATGGCGAGCTGCGCTGCGAAGCGCCGAGCGCGCGCCCATTCGTCATAGGCCTGACGAACGCGCTGCGAAAGAAAATGGCGGGCGTCTGGCGGACGGCGCGTGATGAACAGGCCGAGCGGCACCGCCTCTTGACCCTCCGCGGCCCTCACAGTGCGCACCAGTTCGAGATTTTCGAAAAGCACATCGCCCGAATAGCCGCCCGCGCTTCGCAGGACCGAGCGCCGGACGCCGAGCGTGCCCGGCCAGTCCCCCCCGGCGACGCGGCTGAGCAGGCTGCGCGCTGTGTCCCACTGCGCGTGCCAGGGCAGGGGACGGAAGTAGTTTTGCGGGCGCACGACGGCATGATCGTCGAGGAGGTCGAGCATCTGCTTCAGCTCAGCGCGGCGGTAGCGGACATCGTCGTCGGCAATGATGACCCGTTCGTGGGCCGCTTCATCGACGCCCGTCATCACGCCGCCGACCTTTCCGTTCGGCGTTCGCGCGGCGGGCGGGATGTGGCGGACGAAATCGCCCCATGCGCGGGCATGATCGGCAAAGACCTGCGGCGGCGAGCCGTCGACGACGATGACCTCATCGATCGTGCGTGACATGCGGGCGAGATAGCCGGCAAGAGCGCGCGCCTGCGACGTCTCGGCGGCGATCGGCAGAACATAACTGCCCGGTAGACCGGCGTCGCGAAGCGCGAAGGCGCGCGCAGCCGCGCTCATGGTTCAGCAGCCTCGATGGCGTAGTGGATCGGCTTGAACGTCCCGCCGCAACTGTCATAGGCCGAGCAGGCGGTGAGGCCGACGATCAGATCGGCGAGCGCGCGCAGCCGAATGAAATCCCCCGGCGCCGTCGTCGGCGGGTCCACCTTGATCCGGCCGTCGGCGCCGACGGGCACATTCATGAAGATATTGAACGCGGTCGGGATCGCGTCGGGCGCGATGCCATGCGGCATCAAGGCTTCGACCAGATTGCCGTGGCAGCCCCGATGAACGGGCTTTTCGGGATAGAAGTGGCGAAAGGTCGCCTCGCTGCACGGCGTCAGCAGGAAGTCGTGTACGCCCACGCTGTCCTCCACGATTTCGAGCATCGGACGCGAGCGGTTCGACCAGAGGCGATGGCCCGCGGTCAGCCGGATCGTCTCCTCATAATCGAAGGTCCGGCCGTTCGACAGCGCCTCGCGCGGGTCGGCGGCCATGAAGGCGACCATGTCGCTGACCTGGCCGCCTTTGGGGTCGATGACCTTCAGAATGTCGCCGTGGCGCATGGTCAGCGCGGCACCGCTGCGCGGAGGAATTTCGACCGTCATGGCTCGGCCCTTGGATCGCGGAACGGGCATGTCCAGCCCTCTTCGACCATGCGGCCGCTATATTGCGCGGCTTCGCTCGCCTCGCCATGACGCGCGAGCATCGGATTGATGCTGCCCGCCAGTTCGAGGTCGCGGGCAAGGATGCGCTCCCGCATCCGTTCATACCGTCCTTCGGCCCGCAGCTTCTCGAACTGGTTGTGCAGATTGAAGACGAGCGCCGGCCTGTCGAAGCGGCGGGCGGGTCGCGACGCCCGCGGGTGGAGGCCGATGACGAAAAAGGCCTCGCCACCGAAACTCAGCGAAAAATGGGCGTTGTCAGGCTCCGCGCAAACGCGCGAGTCATAGGGCATCCCCTTCCAGGCATCCTTGTCCGCCAGACTCTGAATCCGGGCCCATAGCGCCTCCTCGAAGGCCAGTTCGTCGAGGCGGCCGGGTTCGCGAAAGACGACCACGAGGCTTCGCAGCCCCGTGGGGTCGGCCTTGTAGGCGCGAGCCCAGCCCAGCAGCTCGCGGTGGATCTCCAGATCATCCCATCCGCTCGTAAGATCGCGAGCCTCCACCACCCGCAACATGTCGTTCGCGAGCGCCGACTTCGCGCCCACGCAGGGGAAACCGCGATCGCCAATGAATCGCTGAAGCTGGTCGCGGAGGGAGATAGAAGATCCGGTTTCGGGTAGCGTACTGACCATAGGCGAGCGAACGCGCGCGCTTTCACAATCGCTCCGTGGCGATTTCGCGGAAACTCATGTGCATCAATATTTCGGAATGTTTTCCGCTCTCCTGGTCGTCGATGGGGCGCTCGGGGATGCGGTCGATGGTCGGAACTTCCGAAGGCGCGGGGCGCTTGTCGCACATGCAGGTCTGCCGTTTCGACACCTCCTCGATCATCGACCGCGCCGGCTATGACGATGAGACGCGTCTTTTGTGCCTGCGCTTCCTCGATACCGGCTGCTATTTCTATTTCGAAGTTCCGCGCAGCCTGTTCGACGCGCTGTGCGCGGCGGACTCGGCCGGGCAGTTTTTCAACGAACATATCAAGGGGCGCTTCCGCTTCGAACGCGACCCGGACCAAAAGCGCTTCGGCCCTAGACGCCGCGCATGAGCCCAGGCACGAGCGGAGGAAGCTCGCGCGCGAGAAAGCCGATCGGGCCCATCATCTCCGACAGGCGGCGACCCGCTTCGCCGTGCAGCCAGATGCCCCAGGCGGCGGCTTGAAGCGGCGGCAGGCCCTGCGCGCCGAGCGAGGCGATCAGCCCTGCGAGAATATCGCCCGAGCCGCTAACCGCGAGGCCGAGACCGCCCCCGGCATAGCCGAGGCGCGTATCGCCCGCCATCAGATGGCTGGTCGCGCCCTTGACCATCACCGTGCAGCCGAAGCGCTCCACGGCGACCGCAAGGGCGCTCGCGGGGTCGCGGGCGACCTCCTCGCGGTCGAGGCCGAGGAGCCCCGCCAGTTCGCCTTCGTGCGGGGTGAGCACGACATGATCGCCGCGCGCGCGAATCGCCTCGGCATGATCAGCGGCGGCGCGTAGCGCAAAGGCGTCGAGCAGCAGAAACATCTCCGGGGGCAGAGACGGTAGCATCGCCGCGAGCAACTCGCGGACGATTTGCTGGTCGATCATTGCGGGACCGAAGAGGATCGCGTCGTGGTCCGCCATTTCATCAAGGATCAACTCGGCGCTCGCGGGCGAAATCTCGCCGCCCGGCGTTTCGGGAAGCGCAAGGACCGCGCAGGCCGGAAAGGCGACGCCGATCGGAATCGCGGCGGACTCGATCGTTGCGATGGTCACCTTGCCCGCGCCGGCGCGGAACGCGGCTTCGGCGGTCAGCAACATGCCGCCGGGCACGCGCCGGCATCCGCCGATAACCAGCACGCGGCCGCGGCCATTCTTGTCGACATGGTCGTGATGACCGGGTAGCGGGTTCGCCTTCAGCCAGGCGCTGTCGAGCGGAACGGTTTCAGCCACGCGCGGCGACCATCGCATCGGGCTCGCGCGTTACCGGAACGTCGTCCTTCATCGGCGCGGTGACGTTATAGCGCGAGAGGACGAGATTGCCGTCGCGGCCCGCCTCGGGATCGAAACGATATTCGGTGATCGCGCAGTTGGCGACGTCGGCTTCGCGGTCGATCGCCAATATTTCGGATTCGTCCAGATTCTCGATGATCGTGCGCAGACACAGGACGACAACCTGATGCGCGACGATCATCACGCGCCGTCCGCCATAGTGAAGTGAAACGGTGTCGAGCAGCGAACGCAGGCGGAGGATCACGTCGCACCAGCTCTCGCCGCCCGGCGGGCGGTGGTAGAATTTGCCGAGCAGCTTGCGGAACTCGGCCTGTTCGGGATGCGCGGCCTCGATGCCGAAACGGGTCAGGCCGTCGAGGATGCCGAACTCCTTTTCGCGAAGCCGCTCGTCGATGCAGATGCGCTCATCGGCGTCGCAGCCGCCCGCGGCCCGAAAGATTCTGGCGGTCTCCACCGCGCGAACATAGGGCGAAGCGAGCATGATCTGGGGGCGACCATGCTCTTGCCCCTCTGCAAACCATTCGCCGAGCGCGCGCGCCTGTTCGCGGCCAAGATTTGACAGCGGGACATCGACGTCGCGGTGGTCGAGCGCGATGCGAAGGTCGCGCGCGGCGTCGGCCGCATCGCGGGCGACGTTGCCGGCGCTTTGTCCATGGCGGACGATCCAGAGCGTCGAGGGCCAGCGCGGGGTCATGATCCGCTAACGCAACGGGGGCGCGGCGGGTTGCTTCGACCGTGCGGGCCCGGTGCAATCGGTGCAAATATATAGGACGACATAATCAGTGACTTGCCCGCCGCCGCGGACTTTCCTTCGCGATTCATGACCTAGGTTAGGGCATTGTTCCGGAGACCATATATGATGACAATCGACATCTGCGGTTCCACCCAGATCGGCTTTCCTGGCTCCGGCACTAGCCGCAGTTTCCCGTTGTTACGGCCGGCCGATCGATGACATGCCGAGAGCCGGGTCGCACCTGCTCCCGACAATGAGGAGCAGAGCCATGCGTCCTTTTCATATGATTTTGCAGGATGCGGGCGGTGCCGAACTGCGGCGGATCGATTTCAACGCCGAGGGCCCCGATCACGCCTTCCAAATCGCCCGCAACGAGGGTGAGGGCGTTCATGTCGAACTGTGGCAGGGGGCGACCCTGCTGGCGCGGATGACCAAATCGGGCGCCAATATCTGGAAGCTGTTGCCGACCGTGGACGTGCTCGTCGGAAACGACCGGGCCGCGCCTCCGGGCGCACGCGTGGGCCTGTGAGGCGGGGACGTTTCCTAACCTGCATCAGATAATCGCGAAAAAGCCCGGCGCCGCTCGATCGGCGGGGAACTTCGCATCATTCCGGACGTCGCCGATGAGGGGGGCATAACCCCGCGTGGCGTGTGCCGGCGGGCAATAGGGAGCCCGAAATGATCGACGAACAGGATGCCCATACCGAACGGCCGAACCTCGACGGCCGCAAAGCGATCGTCACCGGCGGCACGACGGGCATCGGGCGCGCGATCGCAGTGCTTCTGGCAAGCTATGGCGTCCGCGTCTTCGTCTGCGGCCGGACGCCCGAACATCTGGACGATGCGCTCAAGCGCATCGACGAGGTCGGCGAGGGCGACGGCATCAATGTCGACCTGTCACTCGCCGAGGATGTCGACCGCTTTTTCGAAGCCGCGAGGGCCTATCTCGGCGAGATCGACATCGCGATCATCAACGCCGCGATTCCGGCCTCGGCCTTAGCCGACAGCGGCGAGAGCGAGGCGCGCTACCAGCTCGACACCGACCTCACCGCCTATCTGATCTGCGCGCAGGAAGCCGCGCGCTGCATGTCGGCCGGAAGCGACATCATCTTCATTGGATCGATGTCGGCGGTATCGAAAGGGCCGGGCAGCTCGATCTATGTCGCGGCTAAATCGGGCATCCAAGGGTTCGTGCCGTCCTTTCGCAAGGAACTCGCCGAGCAGGACATCAAGGTCGGGCTGATCGAACCCGGATTTACCGGCGCCGATTTCCAGTATCCCGAATTTCCACCCGAAAAGCAGCGCGAACTGATCAACGCGCACAAGATGCTGCGCGCCGAGGACATCGCGGTCGCCACGCATTTCATGCTCACCCAGCCGCGCCGCACGGCGGTGTCGCTGATGCGCGTCGAGACGCGGCTGGAGCATCCGGAATGATGCGCATGGCCCCGACCGGCGCAAATACTGATCTATGTTTGCTTCCCGATAAATCCGCGCCGGGGCTGCGCCGAGCCGCGGAACTTTGGATAGGGGACCTCGTTGCTTGGTCGAGCGGGCGGGCAGGATTGGGAGACGTTCGTTGAAAAAAATCATTCTTCTGGCCGCCACCGCCATGCTTTCGGCTTGCGGCACCGGCGACACCGAGGCGCCCCCGGCCGATACCACCACGACCGACACCACGATGGCAACCCCCGCACCCGCGGTTGCGGCCGCAACGCCGACCGACGCGGCCGGCTATGTCGCCAAGGCGGGTGCGGGCGATATGTGGGAGATCGAATCCTCGAAGGCGTTGCGCGCCAAATCGCAGCGCGACGATGTGAAGGCCTTTGCGCAGATGATGATTGACAATCATGGCGAGTCGACGGCCAAGGTGAAGGCGGCGGCGGATGCCGCCTCGATCACCGTGCCGCCTCCCGCGCTCGATCCCGAACAGCAAAGGATGCTCGACGAGATCAAGGCGGCCGATGCGGCGAGTATCGATGCCGTCTATATTCGTAACCAGCAGGCGGCGCATGACGCGGCCCTCGCGCTGCATCGCGCCTATGCCACCGGCGGCGACACGCCCGGCCTGAAGGCGGCGGCCGGCGAGATCGTGCCGGTGATCGAAAAGCATATCGCCGAGCTGCAGAAGCTGGCGCAAGCGGAGCCGGACGATGCCGGGTGACGCGACCCCGCGTGGCCCGCTCGGTGATGCGCGCCCGGATGCTCAGGAGCGCCCGGCCGCGCCAACGCCGGGGTCGCTGAAACCCGAGAAGGTCGAAGACCGCGACAATGTCGGCATGGTCAGCCCCGAGGATTATCCCGAGGATCAGCGCGCCAAGCTCGATGAAGGCCAAGCGAACCGCGGCCATCGGCCGGGCAAGGGAAGCGGGCCCGTCACCGGAAGCGGTGCGGGTGCGGGCGGAAAGGGCAATCCCGAGGATTTCGATGCCGACCCGCAGGGCGGCGGCGGCCACGCGCCGATCCGCACCGACCGCGGTCCGAAGGAGGGCGCGGATGCGCCCATCGGCGGCAGTCGGTAGCGGCGTTTCGTCTCGCGCTTGGCTCGCCCTGTGCGGCCAGCGCGGAACGATCGAAGTTCGGGCACGTCGGTGACGCAATAGGGTCGGCATGATTGACGCGCCCGATTCCTAAGCGAGCGGCCCGATATGAGCGGCCATCAACGACGTCCGGCGCTCGCCGGGCGGGAGGAAGTCATGACTTATTTCAATGATCGATCGAACCCGGACCCGTTTCTGCTCGCCGCGGCGGGCGTCGGGCTGGCAGCGGCCGGAATCGGCCTCGCGCTTTGGCAGCGGCACCGGAATGCGGAAAAGTCCGCCTTTCCGACCGACGCGCCGCACTGGACGAAGGAGCGAAAGTCCGACCGCGCGCTTTTCGGCAAATCTTTGCTCGTCAACCGCCCGCGCGAAGAGCTGTTCGCCGCGTGGAATGTGAGGCGCTTCCCCGAGTTCATGGAGAATGTCGTCGCGGTCGAAGAAGCGGGCGACGGCGTTTCCAGATGGACGATCAAGGGACCCGCGGGACGCGAAGTCACGCTCGTTAACCGGATTACCGAGAAGGTGCCGGGCGAATCGATCTACTGGCAAAGCACTCCCGATTCCGACATCGCCAACAGCGGCGAGGTGCGCTTTGCCGACGCCGCCAACGGGCGGGGGACCTATGTCAGCCTGATCCTCGCCTATGAGCCGCCGGGCGGAACGCTCGGCCGTCTCGGTACGAAATTGCTCCAGCGCGAGCCCGAGGTGCAGGCGCGGCGCGACCTCCACCGCTTCAAGCAGCTCATGGAAACGGGCGAGGTGACGAGCAACGCGTCGCCTTCGGCCCGCTCGTCCGAAAATCCTACACAGCCTCATATCTAAGGAGAAGGCCATGCGCGCCGTAACCTGGCAGGGACGCCACAAGATCAGCGTCGAAACCGTCCCCGATCCCGAAATCGTCAACCCGCGCGACGCGATCCTGCGCGTCACCTCGACCGCGATCTGCGGTTCGGACCTCCATCTCTACGACGGCTATATTCCGGGCATGCGTGCGGGCGATATCGTCGGGCACGAATTCATGGGCGAGGTTGTCGAAACCGGCGCCGGGTCGACATTGAAGAAAGGGCAACGCGTCGTCGTTCCCTTCACGATCAGCTGCGGCCAATGCTTCTTTTGCGAGCGGCAGCAATATAGCGCCTGCGACAACAGCAACCCGAGCGAGACGCGCGATGCGTCCGAACTGATGATGGGCCACGGAATGGGCGCCGCCTTCGGCTATGCGCATCTCACCGGCGGCTATGCCGGCGGACAGGCCGAATATGTGCGCGTGCCCTATTCGGACGTCGGTCCGGTCGTGATTCCCGACGGCCTGCCCGACGATGACGTCCTCTTCCTTTCCGACATTCTTCCCACCGGTTGGCAGGCGGCGGTCAACGCCGACATCGAGCCCGGCGATACGGTCGCGGTGTGGGGCTGCGGCCCGGTCGGGCTCTTCACCATCCAGTCGGCGCTGCTGCTCGGCGCCGGGCGCGTGATCGCGATCGATCATTACCCGACCCGCCTCGCACTCGCGCGCAAATATGGCGCCGAGGTGCTCGATTACACCGAGGTCAATGTGCGCGAGGCGCTCGACGAGATGACCGGCGGGATCGGGCCCGACGCCTGCATCGATTGCGTTGGCATGGAAAGCCATGGCTTCGCGCTCGACAATATGCTCGATCATGTGAAGGCGAAGCTATATCTCGGGACCGAGCGCCCGCACGCGCTGCGCCAGGCGATCCTCGCGTGCCGCAAGGGCGGGCGGCTTTCGATTCCCGGCGTCTATGGCGGCTTCGCCGACAAGTTTCCGCTCGGTCAGCTGATGGAGAAGGGCCTGACCGTGAAGAGCGGGCAGACGCATGTGCAGCGCTATACGGGCGAGCTTCTGGACATGATCCGCGACGGAAAGTTCGACACCGTCTCGCTGATTTCGCATCACGCCCCGCTCGAGGATGCCGCCGAAATGTACCGGCACTGGCACGACGAGCAGAACAGCTACACCAAGATCGTCCTCAAGCCCGGCCTTCAGAAGGGCACGATCGAGGCGGTGCAGGCGATGGAACATGCCTGAGCGCAAGCTGGCGATCGTCACTGGTGCATCGAGCGGCATTGGCCGCGAAATCGCAATGCTCGCGGCGACTGAGGGATATGATCTGGTCCTCGCCGCCGACGAACCGCTCGTCGATGCCGCCGCGGGCCTGCGCCGCAACGGCATCGAGGTCGAGGCGATCGAGGCCGACCTGTCGACCCCGACAGGTGTCGAGCGGCTGCTCGCGGCGGCGGACGGGCGCGACATCGATGTGCTCGTCGCCAATGCCGGGCACGGCCTCGGCCGTGCTTTTCTCGATCAGGATGTCGCCGCTTGGCGCCATGTGATCGACACCAACATCACCGGCACGCTGCTGCTGCTTCAAGCTGTTTTGAAGCGAATGGTCGCGCGCGGCGAGGGCAAGGTACTGATCACCGGCTCGATCGCGGGGCATGTCGCGGGCTCGTTTCAGGCGGTCTATAACGGCAGCAAGGCCTTCGTCGACAGCTTCGCAGCCGCCATCGGCAACGAGCTCAAGGACAGCGGAGTCACCATCACCTGCCTGAAACCCGGCCCAACCGATACGCGCTTCTTCGAACGCGCGGGCATGCTCGACACCAAGGTCGGACAGGCGCCGAAGGACGATCCCGCCGACGTCGCGGTGACGGGATGGGAGGCGATGAAGGAGGGCGAGCATTCGGTCGTCCACGGCCTCAAGAACAAGGCGCAGCTGCTCGCCTCGGCGGTGCTGAGCGAAGCGGCGACCGCGGAAATGCACCGGAAACAGGCCGAGCCGGGCTCGGGCTAGCATAGCCGCCATCCCATGCTTTCAGGCCCCCGGTTGGGTTTTGGCTTGCTTATCCGCGCGCGGCAAAACATTCTGGGCCCCCGGGGGGGGCAGATCAGGATTTCGCAGTCGCCCATGCTCAATTGCCGACCCGACCAAACACCGCTCCGAATCCTTGGCGAGAAGCTGACGGCGGACCCCTCGCGCGTCGTGCTGCGGCCGTTCCACCTCGCATGGCAGTCGAGCGTGTCGGAACCGTCGCGCTCGGCGCAACTCGTCCAGGATCTGTTGCGGCTCAACGAGGATCAGGCCGAACTCGAACTCGGCCTCGTCTGGAAGGATTTTTCGGAGCGGCACTGGCAGATCGGCCGCATTTTCGACGAACGCTTTGCCGAGATCGCCGAAGATCTGGGGTTGGACGCGGGCGCGATTTCGCCGATCAAGCGCCGGCTGATCGGCGCCTATTTCTGCCACGAATATAGCTATGCCGCCGCCGCACTGATGAATCCCAGCATCGTGCTGCACCCCGACCAGAGCGGGCTCGGGGGCGACGAGTTGCGCTTCGTCATGTCGATGCGCGCGGTGGGCGAGGGGCATATCAGCTCGATCGCATTCCGCGAGGGCATCGTCGGCCCCAACGGCGATTTCCGCCTCTGGCCGCAGTCGGGGCCCGCGATGGCCGCGGTCCCCGACGATCGCCATCATCTGGAGGCCTGGGATGCGGTGGCCGTTCACCGCCAGCCCGACAGCCCGATTTCGAACAGCGTGCTGTTTCCGGTCACCGAAGCGCAGCGCAACGGGCTCGAGGATCTGCGGCTGGTCCGCTTCGCGCACGACGACGGCAGCACCGAATATCTCGGCACCTATACCGCCTATTCGGGTCATTCGATCCGTTCAGAACTGCTGCGCACCAATGATTTCGCGAGCTTCTGCCTCGAACCGCTTTCGGGCCGCGCTGCGCGCAACAAGGGCATGGCGCTGTTTCCGCGAAAGGTCGGCGGCCGCTATCTGACGGTCGGGCGGCAGGACGGCAAGAATATCACCTTGCTCGCGTCCGACAGCCTGACCGATTGGGACGACGAGGGACAGCCGCTGCTGAGCCCCGCCTTTCCATGGGAATTCGTCCAGATGGGCAATTGCGGCAGCCCGATCGAGTGCGACGAGGGGTGGATATTGCTAACCCACGGCGTTGGCGCGATGCGCAAATACAGCCTCGGCGCGGCGCTGCTCGACAAGGATGACCCTTCGAAGATTTTGGGACGCACCGCTTGTCCGATCCTTTCGGCCGCCGAAAGCGATCGCGAGGGCTATGTCCCCAATGTCGTCTATACCTGCGGCGCGCTCGCGATCGGGAATGAGCTTTTCATTCCCTATGGCATATCGGACAGCGCGATCGGCTTCGCGACGACGACGGTGCCCGACCTGCTCCGGTTGATGGTTTAGCGGGGGCACATCGCCCCAATATTGCCGCAAGTTATAAAAGCCGATGGAAAAGCTTTACCGGGCTTCGATTTCGGCAACTTCCCGAAACGGCGGCGCGTTGAACGGCGGGGGCTGTTTCGACAGGAGACCATCATGCCGCAAGATACCGACGCCACTCATATTCTCGCCGCCGACCATCGCTCGGTCGAAGCCTTGTTCGAGGAATTCGAGAAAGCCAGCGGCGCCGATCGCAAGGCGAAGATCGCCGAGCAAATCTGCACCGAACTCAAGATCCACGCGCAGATCGAGGAAGAGGTCTTCTATCCGGCGCTGAAGGGCAAGGTCGACGACGATCTTCTGAAGGAAGCCTATGTCGAACATGACGGTGCGAAGGTGCTGATCAACGACATTCTGGCGTCGGGGCCCACTGACGAATATTTCGAAGCCAAGGTCACGGTGCTGTCCGAAGAGATCAAGCACCATGTGAAGGAAGAGGAAAAGCAGCACGACAATATGTTCCAGCAGGCGCGCGCGGCCGAGGTCGATCTCGACGCGCTCGGCGAACAATTGCTCGCGCGCAAGGAGGAACTGAAGCGCCAGGCCGAAACGGCGGGGCTGCCGCCCGCCGCGCTCGTGACGATGTAGCCATGAGTTCCGATCCCATCGGCGCGCGCGTTGCAGAACTGGCCGGGCGCGTTGCCGACGGCGATATTCGTTTCGCGACGGCGGAAAGCTGCACCGGCGGCCAGCTTGCTGCGGCGCTCGCCGGCCACAGTGCGCTCGGATCGCATCTGGAGCGCGGCTACGTCGTTTATTCGGTCGACGCCAAGTGCGAGATGCTCGGTATATCGCGCGCCTTGGCCGAACGGTCGCAGGGCGTTGGCACCAGTGTGACGGCGGCGCTGGCCGAGGCCGCGCTCGACAAGAGCCGCGCCGACGTCGCGATCGCGATCACCGGCTTTTGCGGCCCGCAGGAGGACGACGAGGAAGTCGGCCTCGTCCATCTCGCCTGCGCGGTACATGGGCGAGGGATCCTCAGCCGCACATGCCATTTCGGCGAGATCGGCCGCCGTGCCGTGCTCGACGTCGCGGTCGCCGAGGCGCTGACGATGCTGTGTGAAGCGGTGCCGAACGCGACTGTCGCCGACTGATGGATGAGTCGCCCGTCGATGCGTTGGTGATCGGCGCTGGACCTGCGGGCTTGACCGCCGCCCTGTATCTGACCCGGTTCAAGCGGCGGGTCCGCGTCGTCCATGACGGGACGGCACGCGCTTTGTGGGTGCCGCGCACGCGCAATGTCCCGGGCTTTCCCGACGGTATCGTCGGCAAGAAACTGATCGAGCGGATGACTGACCATGCGCTCCGCTATGGCGCCGAGATCGTCTTCGGCCGCGTCGCGGCGCTCGAGCGCGCGACGGGTCATTACCGCGCGACGCTTGAAGACGGCGCGGCCATCGCCGCCCGCGGCGTGATTCTGGCCACCGGCGTCGATACCAATCTCGCCCGGCTCGACGAGGGCGATCACATGACGGCGGTGCGTGATGGTGTGCTGCGCTATTGCCCGATCTGCGACGGTTTCGAGCATCGGGACGAGCGGATCGCGGTGCTCGGATCGGACCTCCACGGCGCCGCCGAAGCGATGTCCTGCGGCAATTTTCGCGGCATGTGACGCTGATCCCGAAATGGCGGGTGGCGCTCAGCGACGCGCAACGCGAGGAGCTTGCTCAAAGCGACGTGATCGTTCTGGAGAGGCACGTCGAACGGCTCGTCGCCCACAGCCGCGATATCGCCGTCCAGATGCGCGGTGAGCCGGTCGCGCGCCGCTTCGATATTCTATCCGGCCTTTGGATCGCGCCCGCGCAACGAACTGGCAGCAGCCCTCGGCCTCTTGGCGGACGACGCGGACGCCGGGTGCATGCCCTTCCATGCCTTTTCCGACGGGCTTCTTCCCGGCCTTTATGCCGCCGGCGATGTCGTCGCCGGGCTTGACCAGATCAGCGTCGCGATGGGACAGGGCGCGATGGCGGCGACGCGGCTTCACAACTGGCTGCGCGAAGCCGAAGGCCATCTGATGGCGGATCAGGACTGAAGCCGGGAACATTGCCGCGGTTCGGGGCTTGATTCCGCATCGGTCCAGCCGAGGAGAAGGTCATGGATTTCGCAGTCGACCGGCTGGTGTTCGGTCCCGACGACGTCGATCTGTCGCGGTCGCCGCTCGCCGGCCATCTCGATGCCGAAACTTTCGTCCTCGGCGCCTTCAATCCGGGATTGGCGCGCCTGCCGAGCGGCAATCTGCTGATGCTCGTGCGCGTCGCGGAAGCGCTTCGCGAGCCGGTGGCGGACGGCCATGTCCACAGCATCCGCTGGGACGAGGGACGCTATGTCCGCGATGCCTGGCCGCTCGAATTGTGCGATACCGCCGACCCCCGCAAGTTCCTCGTACACGGCGGCAGCTGGCAGGTCATGGCGCTGACCTCGCTTTCCTGGCTGCTGCCGATCGAGCTGACTCCCGACGGGCTGGAGCTGGTCGCGGTGCATTATGACCGCGCCGTCGCGCCGCACGCTTCCTTTCAATGCTATGGCGTCGAGGATGCGCGGATCAGCCGGGTCGAAGACCGCTGGCTGATGACGAGCTGCTCGGTCAGCCCCGAGCGTCATTCGACGACGCTCTACAGATCCGACGACGGCCTCCGCTGGCGCTTCGAGGACATCGTGCTCGATCATCAGAACAAGGATATGCTGATCTTCGAAGGAAAGATCGCCGGCCATTATTGGGCGCAGACGCGGCCGCTCGGCGCGCTCTATTTCACCTATCCGCCGGGGAGCCAATGGCGCGCGGGTCCGTCGATCAATCTCGCTTCCTCGCCCGACACGCTGCATTGGAAGCCGCGGCGCGAGCCGGGGCTGCGACCGCATGCCGACACCGTCGCGACCGCAAGGATGGGCGGTGGAACCCCGCCGATCCTGACCGAGCGCGGCTGGCTGACCTTATGGCACGGCGTCGAGCCGAAGGAGATCGTCGGCATCTATCGCACTTATTGGTCGCTGCTCGATCCCGACGACCCGTCGCGCTGTCTCTACAGCGAGCATCGGCCGCTGATCGAGGCAAACCCCGATCTCACGCGGTCGCTCGAAGATAAGATGTATGTGCGCGACGTCGTCTTCACGACCGGCATCGCCGACGCGGGCGACTATTTTATCGTCGCGTCGGGCGAGGCTGACCTAGCCTGCCGCATCACCCATATCCCCAAGTCGTATTTTGGTCTTTGAGACAAGAGGGCAATTGGTGGACTGAAACGTCGCCCCCTTTAATCCGTCATCCCGGCCGGAAGGTGTTCATGCACGTGACTCTGGAAGAGTATCTCGCCGCTGGGTCAGGTTGAAACGGCGAGATCCCGGCCTTCGCCGGGATGAAGATTCAGCGAGATTTGATCAGGCTTTGGGTTTCTTCCCGGCACGTCGGAGGAAGTGCAGGGGCAATCGTCCATGTCCCCCCGTTGTGCCCCACGCGGCAGACCGGTTGGCCGTCGCAAGCAAGCAGCGCCCAGCGGCCGTCGCATTCCCGCTCGGCGATTTCGAGCGCGACGCTCGCGCTCGCGGCTTCGAACTCCATCCGCTTGGCAAGGCCGACGCCGTCGTCCTCGAATTGAAGGCTGTAGCTGGTCCTCGGGGAAGCGTCCGGCATCGCCGCCGCCTCAATAGGTCGCCGGCGGGTCGCTTGCGGGAAAGGATTCATCTGACGCCTGATCGACGCTTTCCCACGGGCGCTTGACGTCGTCGCGCATGCCGTCCGGACCCGCCGAGCGCGTCTGGTCGAAATTCTCCGATTGGGTTTCGCCGTCGGCAAACGCCGCGCTATGCCGTTCTCCCTTAGCCGTCTGGGACGCGGATTTGCGGGTAAACCAGAAGAGCGCGCCGAGCGTCCCCAGCGCCAGAATCTTTCCCAATCCCGAATGTCTTTGTGCTGCGCTTGCCATGGTTTCATCCTTCGCTGTTCTTCCGGATCGACGCTTTCCGCCGCGCGGAGTTGCATGGCCGGATCGTAAACGCGCGGTTGATTTGGCAGCGCTTATCCCAGGTTAAGCGAACGGCGCCGCCTTCGCGGCGGCGCCGTCCTTCAATCCGGTTTTGGACTGACCACCCCCGATGTGTAGCGCAGATTATTCTGCACATGCTTCACGCCCGAAATCGCATCGACGCAGTCTTCGGCACGGCGCTTGGCGCGGCGGTCCTCGACGGTGCCCGACAGCGTGACCTCGCCCTGCTCGACCGCAACGTCGATTTCGGAGGCGTCGAGCCAGACGTCTTCGGTGAGGCGGTCGTTCACATCCTCGCGGATGCGCTCGTCCGACCGGGCATAATTTTTGGGGCCGCGACCACGATGATCCTGTTCGCGGCGGCGCCGCGCGTCACGGTCGCCGAACCACGACATGACTTCGTCTTCGGCGCGTTCGAAAAAGCCGCGATCGTCGTCGTCATAGTCGGCGCGGCGCGACCTTGGGCCCTCACCATAGGGCGAGTAGCCGCGGGCTGCGGGATAGCCGAACTCGCTCGGCCACAGCGAGCCGGGGCGTTCGCCGCGCCCGCCGCGCGCTTCGCCGACCGCGTCGTAATAGCGCGAGCGGCCGCCGTCGCTTTCATAGGTGGGCCGGGCGCTTTCGCGGCCACCATAGGAGGGATGCCGATCGCCCGCGTGGCGATCATCCCATTCGTCGCGTCGATAGGGTTGTTCGCGGCGGGCTTCTCGTCCGCGTCCGCCACGACGTTCCTCCTCCTCGATCGCGGTATAGCCGCGCGCAGTATCCTCGGCGCGGCCGCGGTTCCAACCCGCTGTACCGCCACCGTCGTCGGGAATGCTGTTGTCGCGATAATCCCAGAGGGGCGTTCGGTCGTCGAACCTGTCCATTTTCCATCTCCATTGTCGGTCGGGCGGTCAGGCTGCCGCAAAGGTCGACAGCCCCCCGGCACCAGAGTGACGTCCGGAAGCGGGGGAAGTTCCGGCGTGTCCACGCGCGGTCTTGACGCAGGTTAGCGTTTCGGCCCGGCACATTCGGCGCGGCTGGCGCGTCTTTTCCTCGCCCGGTTCATCGGGCGAAGAGGAAGAGGATAAAGACATGCAGAATCAGCAGGACGACGGCCAGGGCCGCGCTCCCGGGCAAGCCCAGCAGCAGGACGGAACCCAGCAAGGCGGCGGCGGTCAGCAGAACCGCCAACAGGAGCAGCAGGACCAGGAGCAGCAGGACAAGCTCGACAATAATCGCGGCGGCGCCGATCCGACCGGCGGCCAGGCGATCGATCAAGGCCGCGGCCCCGGTGAAAATATCGCGCCGCTCTCCGGCGAAGGCATGGAAGAGGATGACGAGACCGCTGCCGGCGAAAGCCAGCAGGACGCGCAGCCCGGCAGCATGGGCCAGTCCGCCGAACAGCCTGCCGAAGGATGGCAAGACGAAGAGGATCTGGCGCGCCAGAACCCGGACTGACCGGCGCCCCGATACGCCCGAGGGGGCCCGCCATTCTGGCGGACCCCTTGTTGCGAAAAGCGGTGCGGCGCTGGGCGCAACTTGCGCCCGCTCCGTTCGTTCGTCGGGCGAGGGGCCGACACTGAGGACATGTTCACCAATGGGAAGGACGATCGCCGGCTGGAAAATCGACGCCGCAGAGCGCGATCGGCTGCTTGCGCGCTTTCCGCCGAGTTATGAACGTCCTATCGCGGATCATGTCACGTTCCGCTTCGGTACCGACGCGGACACGTCGCTTCCCACCGAAACCGAGGCCTATATCGTCGGCGAAGCCGATGACGGCGCGGGCGTCCAGGCGCTCGTCGTCGAAATCGGCGGCACGACCGCGCGCGGCGACGGCAGCCATTTCCATATCACCTGGTCGCTCGGCGAAGGGCGCGCGGCGAAGGAAAGCAACGACGTGATCGCCGCGTCCGGCTGGATCGCCGTCGATCGCGTCCGGATCGCGCTCCAGCCGGCGCGCTGGAAGGGGTGACGGGTGCAACTCTATCTCGATTGCGACGGCGTATTGGCCGATTTCGACCGCGGCGCAACGAAGCTGCTCGACATGCCGCCGCGCATCTATGAAAAGCGCCACGGCATCGCGGCCTTCTGGCGCGAGATCGCGCGCCATCCCGATTTCTACGGCACGCTTCCGCTGATGCCCGACGCGAAAGAGCTGTTCGCCGCGGTGCGCCACCTCATCCCCGTGATCCTGACCGGCCTGCCGCGCGGCGCCTGGGCGGCGCCGCAGAAGATCCGCTGGGCGGCCCGGCATTTCCCCGGCACGCAGATTCTGACCGTGATGGCGGTCGACAAGCGCAACCATGCGCAGCGCGGCGATATTCTCGTCGACGATCAGATAAAGCACGCGCATCTCTGGGAAGGCGCGGGCGGCATCTTCGTCCACCACCGCGACGCGGAAAGCACCATCGCGAAGCTGCGCGAACTGATTCCGGAAGAGATGGCGGCCAAGGCGTGAGCAACCTGTAGTGGGTAGCCGTCAGGCCGGTGACCCGCCGGCATATTGGACGACCGCATCCTCGCGCTTCTCGGGCCGGATATAGATCGAGCTGATCAGCGGCGACGCTGCCTTCAACTCGCCCTCGATCACTTCGATCAGCGCCTCGGCCCGTCCCATCCGCAGTGCATCCTCGAAATCGGCGCTGACCGCGACGAAGATGGAATCGGGGGCGGTGTGGATCGTGCGGACATGGTTGATCGCGCTGATTTCGGGGTGGGCTTCGACGATGCGCCGGATCGTATCGATCAGCGCCGGATCGGCGGCCTCGCCGATCAGCAGCTCCTTCGCCTCGCGCGCGAGCAATATCGCGACGGCGGCGAGGATCAGGCCGATCGCGATCGACGCGATGCCGTCGATGCGGGCGTCGCCGGTGGCGTGGCTCAGCCAGATACCGACGGCGGCGATGATCAGCCCCGCGAGTGCCGCGCTGTCTTCGAACAGCACGATGAAGCCGGCGGGGTCCTTCGAGCGCCGGACCGCCTGCCACCAGCCAAGCTCGCCGCGCCCCGCGTCAAATTCGCGCACGGCAATCGCCCATGAGGTGCCCTCGAGCAGAAATGCGACCGCAAGCACGATATAGTTGATCGTCGGGTCGCGCAGCGGTTCGGGATCGTGGATATGAATCCACCCTTGATAGACCGAAATGCCCGCGCCGATCGCGAAGATCAGGATCGCGACGACAAAGGCCCAGAAATAAAGCTCGCGCCCGTAACCGAAGGGATGGCGGCTGTCGGGAGCGCGTTTCGCGCGCGCTTGGCCATAGAGCAGCAGCAGCTGGTTGCCGCTGTCGACGAGCGAGTGCACGCCCTCCGACAGCATCGACGACGATCCGCTGACCGCCGCGGCGATGAATTTCGCGACGGCGATGCCGAGGTTGGCGAACAGGGCGCCGTAAAGGACGATATTGCCCTTGATATGGCCGATGCGCTTGCTTGCGGCCATGTCGTTCACGGCAGCGCGTAGGCGATCACTTCGTCGCCGATCGGCGTCTCCATGAAATGATGGCCGCCGGCATAGATGACGACATATTGCTTGCCGTTCGCCTCATAGATCATCGGCGTCGCCTGTCCCCCCGCGGGCAGAACGTCGGACCAGATCGTCTTTCCCGTTCTGAGGTCGATCGCGCGGATCAGATTGTCGGTCGCCGCGGCGATGAAGATCAGCCCGCTCGCCGTCACCACCGCGCCGCCATTGTTGGGCGTGCCGATGGTGACCGGCAGCATCGAGGGGATGCCGAACGGCCCGTTGGTGCGCGCGGTACCGAACGGGCGGTCCCAGATCGTCTTGCCGGTCGCGATGTCGATCGCGCGGATTCCGCCATAGGGCGGCTGCTTGCAGAGCAGGCCGGTGAAGGGCAGGCGCCAGCCCGCGTTGACGTCGATCGCATAGGGGGTGCCGGCCTGCGGATCGCCCGCGCCCTCGGCGCCGCCGATCTCGCCGCGCGCCTGATCGCGCGGCGCCCAACCCTGCTTGTTCGCTTCGGCGCGCGGCACGAGGCGGACATAATTGGGCATGTCGTTGTAATTGGCGACGATCACGCCGCGGACCGGGTCGACCGCTATGCCGCCCCAGTCGGTCCCGCCATTATAGCCCGGATATTCGATCGAGCGGCGCTCGCTCGTCGGGGGGGTGTAGAAACCCTTGTAACTCGCCTTGCGGAACTGGATGCGGCAGATCATCTGGTCGATCGGCGACATGCCCCACATGTCGCGCTCGGTGAGGTCGGGCATGCGGAGACTATGCCACAGCGAAACGATCTGCGTCGGCGACCGCTCGGCCGGCTCGACCCCGCCGCCCGGGACCTCGATCGTGCCGACGGGGGTGAGCGGACGCCCGGTGCGGCGGTCGAGAATATAGATGTCGCCCTGTTTGCTCGGCAGCACGAGCGCGGGGATCGCGCCCTCGGGGCCCGGATAGTCGATCAGCGTTGCCTGCGCGCCGAAATCATAATCCCAGACGTCCTTCTTCACCGCCTGAAAATGCCAGCGCGGCTTGCCGGTCGTCACGTCGAGTGCGACGAGCGAGGTCGCATATTCATTCTCGGCCGGGCGGCGCAGGCTCGAATAATAGTCGGCGGCGGCGTTGCCCATCGGCAGATAGACGAGGCCCAACGCTTCATCGCCCGAGGCGATCGTCCACATGTTCGGCGTCCCGCGCGCCCATGCCTCTCCCGGCGGCGGATAGCCGCTCCAGTCGGGGTTCATCATGTCCCATGCCCAGGCGAGCTTGCCGGTGACCGCGTCATAGCCGCGGATCACCCCCGACGGCGCCCAGCGGCTCTGTCCGTCGAGCACCTGATGCCCGGTGACGACGATGCCGCGAACGATCGTCGGCGGCGAATTGATCGAGACATAGCCCGGCGAGGTCTTGCCCATGCCGATCTTGGTATCGACCTGTCCATTGGTGCCGAAATCCTGACACGGCCGTCCGGTCGCCGCATCGATCGCGAACAGCCGCGCGTCGAGCGTGCCGAAGATGATCCGCCGCGCACAGGCCTGATCCGCAGCGGCGCCGGGCAACGCATAATAGCTCACCCCGCGGCAGGCGGCGGTATAGGGGATCGCTTCGTCGGACACTTTCGGGTCGAAGCGCCAGCGTTGCCGCCCGGTCGCCGGATCGAGCGCGAGGACGATGTTCTTGGGCGTGCAGACATAGAGGCTGTCGCCGATCTTCAGCGGCGTATTTTCGGCCCCATAGGTGCCATGCGCCGCCTTCGAAGGCAGATCGCCGGTTTGGATCAGCCACGCGCGCTCCAGCTTGCCGACATTGGCCGGCGTGATCTGGGTCAGCGGCGAATAGCGGCGGGCGCTGTAGGTGCCCCCATACGCCGGCCAGTCGCTGCCCGCCCGCATCAGCGCGGGATCGGCCATCGCCCAGCGGCTCGCCGGAAGCTTGTCCAGCGGCCGGGGGCTGTTGAGCAAGCCGAGCATAGTGCCGCTCGCCACGGCGACGAGGACGACAAGGCCGCTTCCTGCGAGCGCCAGCCGCCAGCGGCGCGGCCGGGCGGAGAGCGCGGCCATCGCGAAAATCACGAGGAGGAGGAGTATGAGCGGCGCGACGACGCGCGGAACGAGCGCCCAGCCATTTCCGCCGACTTCCCACAATGCCCAAATCAGCGTGCAAAATACGACCGCGACGTAAATCCAGCCGCCCAATATCCGGCCGCGCATCAGCAGCAGGCCGGCCGCCAGCATCGCACCGCCGGCGATCAGATAATAGGCCGACCCGCCGAGCGCCGTCAGCCAGATGCCGCCGATCAGCAGGATGAGGCCGATCGCCGCCACCATCAGTCCGGTGATCAGGGGGAGGAGAGGGGCGGGGAAAATCTGGCGCAGTCGGCGCATCGGGGGCCTCCTTTTGATGCAGCGATTGTTCCTGCGAGCGCTGCCGCACCCCTGTTTCAAGGCATCGGGCGACGTCCGTCGAACGCCCTCCTTCGTATCGTTACCTGCCGGTGCGCGAAGGGGCCGGTCACTGCCTCCAACGCATAGCTCGGAAGAATGATGCGCCGGGTCCGTGTGGGCTCGGACACGGAACGGAATGGCAATGGCACGCTTGACGGCGGCCGATCAAACTGGCAATCGCCGCCGGCCTTGGCGATGCGGGTATAGCATAGTGGTAATGCTCTAGCCTTCCAAGCTAGCTAGGCGGGTTCGATTCCCGCTACCCGCTCCAGGCCTTTCCCTGAAAATCAGCCCGCGGGCTCGATGCCGAGCAGTTCGACCGAGAACAGCAGCGTCGCGCCGCCCGGAATCGGGCCCTTTCCGTCGGGGCCATAGGCGAGCTGCCAGGGGATCGCGAATTCGACCTTGTCGCCGACGCCCATAAGCTGGACGCCTTCCTGCCAGCCGTCGATCACGCGATTGAGCGGAAAGGTGGCGGGTTCGCCGCGCGCGACCGAGCTGTCGAACTCGCGGCCGTCGACGAAGGTGCCGACATAATGGACGGTGACTTCATCGGTCGGGCCGGGGTGGGCGCCGCTGCCGTCGCCTGCAACGCGCCGCCAGCGCAGCCCGCTTGGGGTCACGCGCCATCCGTCGGCGCCATGGCGTTCGGCGAGCGCTGTCATTTGCAGGTTAAGATATGCTGTGCCCTGTATCGGCGCAGCGTCGGTCGGCTGGGCGTGGGCTGCGGCGGATAGACACAAGGTGGCGGCGGCGGCGGCAAACAGCCGGTGCGGCGATGACATAGGCGTGAAACTCCCTCGAACGATGCCAGCATAAACGCATCGCGGGCTGGATAGGCAAGGGGCTATCTGCCGGATGGCAGGAACTTTCGCGCGCCGCCGTCGTTCTGCATTCGTATCGACTATCAGATATTTGAGGCGCGGCCACCGGCCGTTTCCCCCTCGAAAGCCTTGCGCTTTCGAAGCCGGTGGCGCGCGCGAATGCAAGGAGACGACAGATGTTCAAATGGGCTTTGATCTTCGCCGTGATCGCGCTGATCGCCGCGGTGCTCGGCTTTGGCGGCGTCGCGGGTGCGGCGGCGGGTGTCGCCAAGATCCTGTTCTTCGTCGGCCTCGCGCTCGTCGTGCTGTTCCTGATCCTCGGCTCGGCCGCGGCGCGCAAGATAAGTTAAAAAGATTCGGCGCGGCGGGAACCATCCGGGATCCGCCGCGTTTCACTTACCTGCTCGATCGAAAGAAAGAGTGGAATTTGACTTCTGTCTTCGGACGAAGTCTAGGGAAGCCCCGCCGCAGAAATGCGACGGGGCTTACTCTTTTCTAGGCCGGAAAGGCGGCAAGGACGCGGCGTTCGAGCACCGCGAGCGGGATACGCCCGGCGCCCAAGACCACATCGTGGAACCGCTTGATGTCATAGCCGGGGCGCTTCGACACCGCGTCGCGCGCGCGGCTGATCGCGATCTGCCCGACCTTGTACGAACAGGCTTGCCCCGGATAGACGATATAGCGGTCGATCTCGGTGCGCGACGCGCTCGGCGAGTTCGACGAATTTTCGACCATATAGTCGATCGCCTGCTCGCGGCTCCACCCCATCGAATGAAGACCGGTGTCGACGACGAGACGCGACGCACGAAAGGCATAGGAAGCGAGATAGCCGATCTTGCCGAGCGGATCGTCGTCATACATCCCAAGCTCGTCGGCGACCTGTTCGGCATAGAGACCCCAGCCTTCGCCATAGGCGGTGACCGATGCCGCTTGGCGATAGAGCGGCAACTCGCTGTCCTCGAACTTCAGCGCCCCTTCGAACAAATGCCCCGGCGCGCCTTCATGATAGGCGAGGGTGGGCAGCGTGTAGCGCGGCCATTCCGCAGTATCGCGCAAGTTGATGAAAAAGATGCCCGGGCGCGAACCGTCGGGGGTTCCCGCCTGCGCCGACCCGCCGGGCGCGCCGATCTCGATCTCGGGCGGGACGCGGCGGATTTCATAGGGCGCCTTGGGCATATGGCTGAACACCTGCGGTAGCCGCTCGCGCACCTTGACGAGCAAGCCGTTGAGATAGACGAGCATTTCGGCGCGCCCCTCGTCGCTATTGGAGAACAGCTGCCCCTCGGCTTTGGCCAGTGCGTTCAGCCGGTCGCGGATGCTGCCTTTCGTATAACCTTGCGATTTGAGCAGTTCGTTCATCCGCGAGGTCAGGTCGGCGACCTGCTCGCGGCCGATGCGGTGGATTTCGGCGGCGCCGAGGCTGGTCGTCGTATGCTGTGCGAGCGTCGCGGCATAATAGGCCTCGCCGTCGGGCAGGCGCGCGACGCCGGCGGCGGTCCCCGCGCGGGGAAGCAGCGCGGTCAGCGCGTCGATCTGGCGGGTGAGTGCGGCGCGGATCGGGCCTGCGAAGACCGCGGCGGCGCGCTCGCCATAGCCCGAAAGGCCGATTTCCGTGCTGCGCTTCGCGATCGACGCGACGAGCGTCTTTCCCGCGACGTCGCCGTCGCGCAGGCGGCCAAGCTGCTGCAGCGCCTGGTCGATGATGAAGTGCGGCGCGATGACGCCCATCGCGGCGTTCGTCTTGACGATTTCGGTGTCGGCGTCGAACAGCGCCGGGATCGCCTGCAGCCGCACCATATAGGCGTCGGCGTCGGCCTTTGTCGCGACGGGGTGCTGGCTGTCGAGGAAGGTGCTGACCCCGGTGTAGAAGCCGCCGAGCTGGGTGACGCCATAGGGGCCGGGCCGATGCCCGAAGCCGCCGGTATGATAGGTGAAGCGCGCCAGCCGCTGGCGCGCCACAAGGTCGAATTCGGCGCTCTCGTGCGCGATTCGTGCCGCGTCGCCGAGCGTGTCGGCGTTGATCGCGCGGACTGCGGCGAGGTCGCGGTCGATCTGGCGCGCCCGCGCCGCGCGGGCGGCGGACGACCAGTCGGGAAATTGGGCCCGAAGTGCGGCGCGGGTGCCGGTATCGATCCCGAGCGAAGTTGCGCGCGTCGGCTCGTCGCGCAGTCCCTGTTCGAACTGTGCTGAGAGCAGCGCATCGAGGCGCGCGTCGGCGCTCGCTTCGGCCGCCGCGGGGCGGACGATGCCGACGACGGCAAGGCCGCCCATCGCGGCAAGGATGGTCCGTCTATCGGGCGTCGTGTCGGTCATGCGAGTCTCCCTCCTGTCATGCGACGGGAGCGTAGAGATGTGAGGTTGCTGCCGCAACATGCTGACGCGATTGTGAAACTTTCCGCTGTCGCGACGCGGCCGCGGCCGGTCGACCCGTCCGACTTCCACGATGAATGGCCTCTGGACGCGGATCAATGGCGGTCGCTCGGTCGTTACTCGGGGGGTAGGGACATGTCGAGCGACGGAGAATGAGATGAATATATTCAAGAAAACGGCGATATCTTTTGCGGCCCTGTCGGTCGTGGCAGCCCCGGTCGCGGCGTCGGCCGCAGCGAGCGCCCCGCGCGCGGCTTCGGCCGTCGACGGCGCGAGCGAGCTTGAGGGCAATTCGAGCTGGATCATCGGCTTGGTCGGCCTGCTGGTCGGCGTCGGCGCGATCATCCTCGTTGCCGATAATGACGAGGATTCGCCTGTCAGTCCCTGACAAGTCGGGAATGGAGCACCAGATCGGGGCCGGTCGCGCTTGGCGCGGCCGGCCCCTTCTGCTTGCGCCCTCATGAATGGCGCGCCCGTTCTGCGACATTTTGCGACATTTTTTCGGTCATCCGGCACCGGGCTGGGACAAATCGCGCCTAAAACGCCTTCATCGGGACGCGGCTCTCCCCCGCAAGGTCCCTCGAAGGAGTTCGTTAGATGAACAGGAAAATCACGCTTTTGACGCTGGGCGCGGCTCTGATTGCCGTGCCCGTCATTGCCGCCCCCGGCGATGATCGGAACGCGACGCAGACCCGCTCCGAGGTGCAGACCAGGGCGGCGGAAATGTTCGCCAAGCTCGATGCCAACCAGGACGGCAAGCTCGACGCGACCGACCGCGCCGCCAAGCGCGCCGAGCGGCAGGCGAAGATGTTCGCCAAGCTCGACGCGGACGGCAATGGCAGCATCAGCAAGGCCGAATGGGACCAGCATGGTGCCGACCGTGCGGCCAAACGCGCCGAGCGCGGCGAAAAGCGCGCCGCGGCGGGCGAAGCCGGCGACGGCAAGCGCCACGCCATGCGCGGTCACCATGGCAAGCGCGGTGGCCATCGTAGCATGATGATGATGATGGGCAAGGTCGATACCGACGGCGACAAGGCGATCAGCCAGGCCGAATTCCAGACGGCGGCGCTCGCCCGCTTCGATGCCGCCGATGCGAACAAGGACGGTCAGGTGACGCCCGAGGAACGCAAGGCGCAGCGCGGTGCATGGCGTGCCAAGCGCGGCGCGGCGCCGGCGGCTCCCGCCGGCGAATAAGCGATTTGGCAGGGGTCTTTTTGGTAACGACAGGCCATCCCCCCTCCCGGCATTGCCTTTGCCGCCGGTCCCTGCCAGCTATCGCCCACCGGCCCCCACGGGCCGGTGGGCGAACTAGCATTTGACGGAAAAGAGATGACCGATAGCGATACGCCACGCATCCTGCTGATCGACGACGAACCGTCGATCCGCGAGCCGCTCGCCGAATATCTGACCGCGCAGGGCTTTACCGTCGTCGACGCGGCCGGCGCCGCCGAGGCGCGCTCGGTGCTGCGTGCGCTGACAGTCGATCTCGTGGTGAGCGATATCATGATGCCCGGCGAGGACGGATTATCGCTGACCCGCCATCTGCGCGAGACGAGCAGCATTCCCGTCATCCTGCTCACCGCGCGCGCCGAGGATACCGAACGCATCATCGGGCTAGAGATCGGCGCCGACGATTATGTCGTCAAACCCTTCAACCCGCGCGAACTGGTCGCGCGTATCCGCACCGTGCTGCGCCGGACGCAGGCGGGCGGGCGGGCGCTCGACAGCAACGGCACCAGCTATGCCTTTGGGCCATGGGTGCTGCGCGAGGTCGAGCGCGTGCTCGTCGACGAAGCCGGCGAGGAAGTCGCGCTGTCGTCGGGCGAATATCATTTGCTCCATGCACTGGTCCGGCATCCGCGCCAGGTGATGAGCCGCGACCGGCTGCTCGACCTCGTCCGCGGGCGCGAGGCCGACATCTTCGACCGCGCGATCGACAATCTGGTCAGCCGACTGCGCAAGAAGATCGAAATCGACGCCGCGCATCCGCAGATCGTCAAGACCGTGTGGGGCGGCGGCTATACGCTCGCCTGCGAGGTCAAGCGCATGGGTCCCGCCACATGAAATTCCGCCTGTGGCCGAGAAGTCTTGTCGGCCAGCTCGTCTTTGCCGTCGCGGTGATGCTGTTCGTCGCGCAGGCGATCAACTTTGCGCTGCTCGTGCGCGGGCAGAGGCAGCAGTTCCTTGCACATGGCGGCGGGATGGCGGTCGCACGGATCGTCGACGCCGTCGAGCGCGACCGGCGCGGCGAACTGCGGGGACGCCGCGACGACCGGGACGACGAACCGCGCGGCCGCGAGCGAAATCCCAAACAGGTGATTTCAGACATCCCGATCCCGGTTCCGGCCGGCGCGAAGCCGATTCCCGACCTTGCCGATTATGTATCGAGCCTGCTGCACGATGCCGATGTCCGGGCCGAGGCGGTCCGTGCCTGGGCCTTGCCCGCCCGGCCGCGCGTGCCCCGTGCCGGCATCCGCGGGAGATCGGGTTTCCCGGGCCGGATCGTCGTCGTCTCGGCAAAGATCGACGGCCGCTATGTCGCGGTTCGCAGCCGGATTCAGGTCGGCGGCGACCGGTTGCAGGGCTTTCTCGTCTGGCAGACGCTCTCGCTCTACCTCCTTCTTCTCGTCCCGATCCTGCTGATCGCGTGGCGCGTCGCACGGCCTTTGCGCGACCTGACGCGCGCGGCGCGCACCAACCCCGCGCTACGCGACGCCACCCCGCTCGAAGAGGAGGGGCCGTCGGACATGCGCGACCTCATCGCCGCCTTCAACGCCTATCGCGCGCGGATCGCGACGATGCTATCCGACAAGGACCGGATGCTCGGTGCCGTCGGACACGACCTGCGCACCCCGCTCGCAAGCTTGCGGGTGCGCGTCGAGCAGATCGAGGACGCGGCCTTGCGGGGCAAGATGATCGTAAGCATCGAGGAAATGACCGCGATGCTGAGCGACATTTTGGCGCTCGCGCGCTCGGGTGCGGGAACCGAAGCGCAGGAGCGCATTCCGCTTCGCGAATTGATCGGCGAACTGGCGGCGGACTATCAGGAACGCGGTCAGGACGTCGCGATCGCCGACGTTGCCGATGTCGCCGTGCTGACGCGGCCGATGCTGCTCAAGCGCGCGTTGCGCAACCTCGCCGACAATGCCGTGGCTTATGGCGGGCGGGCGCGCCTGTCGGTTCGCGTCGAAGGAGAGACCGCGCGGATCGTGGTCTCCGACGACGGCCCCGGCCTGACCGACGAACAGATCCGGACGCTGATCGAGCCCTTTGCCCGCGGTGAACAGTCGCGCAATCGCGCGACCGGCGGCGCGGGGCTGGGTCTGTCGATCGCGCGCGACATCGCGGAAGGCGAAGGCGGCTCGCTGACCTTGTCCAACCGCCCCGGTGGCGGGCTCGATGCAGTGATTGCATTGCCCGTTCAGGCGTAGATCGCGATCGCCTGGCTGCCGCTGAGGACCGGTTCGCCGGCGCGGTTCCACAACATCATGTCCTGCACCGACAGGCCGTGGCGGGCATAGCCGGTCTTTGCCGACAGCAGCCACCAACCATCGTCGGTTTTCGGCGCGCCGGTGAGCATGTTGACCGTCCAGTTCATCGAACTGATCGGTCCGAACTGGCTGAACAGCGCCATCGCGGCGGGCGGCAGCGCGTCGCCCATTGCGAGCAGCGCGACCGCGGGATGGCACGCGGGCTCCTCGACGAAGCGCACCCAGGTCAGATATTCGCCGACCTCGCTTTTCCACGCAAAGCGCGGGCCGGTCGTCGGGCGCATGTCGAAATGGCGCGTGAAGGACGGGCGCGCATGATGTTCGGGCACCGGCGCCAGCGTTGCGGGATCGGGCGCATCGGGCATCGCCAGCCGGTTATGGTCGAGATGGCTTTGGCGATCGCCTGAAAAGGCGAAGACCGCGGCGGTGCCGAAGCCCTGATCGCTTGACACCCCCGCGTCGATGAACAGCGAGGATTTCGACTGGCGCAGCACGCGCGTCTCGACGGTGCAGTCGCCGCCGACGGGACCGATGAAGCTGATCTGCGCATAGCGAAGCGGCGTCTCGGTCGGGTGGAGCGCCATCGCGCCGGCTAGCGCGACCGCCGAGCTGATCCCGCCATAGGCGGTGCGCCCCTGCATCCATCCTTCGTCGATATGCGCGGTTGCGACATCGGCATCGACGCGCAGCGTGGAGAGCAGCGCGTCGAGCGCGCTGGGAGAGCTTGTCATCTCGTCTTCAGTCCTCGATCTGGAACGTCAGGCCTGCATTCGCGGTCAGCCGCGCGATCAGCGCATCGCCAAGCAGCGCGCCCGGAGTCCACACACCGCCCGCGCCCTTGTTTTCGAGCAGCGCCATCCCCGTTTCGGCGAGCATCTTCGAGGTCGAGCCATAGCCGGGGTCGCGGTCGCCCTGAACGCTCGCGCGAACGGTGGTGCCGTCGGGATATTCGCCGATGAAGAGGATGTCGTAGAAGCCCTTCTCACGCTCTTCCTTGCTCGGGCCCTCGCCGGGCTGGAGCGTCGACTCGCCAAAAGGATTCGCCTTCGCCATCGCTTCGGCCATCGCCTTTCCAGCGTCGCCGATCGTCGTCATCACCATCTCGTCGTAGACCAGATCTTCGCCCCATTTGTGGCCGAGCAGGAAATTGGTGCGGTGGACATTCTTGGTGTTGATCGGCGCCATAACGAAGGGCGCGGTCCATGTGCCGGTCGCCGCGTCATATTCGGGGATCAGGCCGGTTGGCTGCGAGGGTCCCTCGAAGCCGGGAGTCAGCGCGAAGCTCGACTTGAGCAGCAGCGCGAGCGACGGCTTCTTGGCGATCGCCTTCAATGTTTCGGTGAGGCTCGCGATCGTGCCGCCCGAGGCGCCGCCCGCCATCTTGCGGACGCGGCCCTTGACGCGCGGTGCGGGTTTGCCGTGGCGCTTTACCGCTTCGGCCTGAAGGAAGAGGACACCGAGGTCGAAGGGGATCGAGTCGAAACCGCAACTGAAGGTGATGCGCGCGCCCGATGCCTTGGCCGCGGCTTCATGTTCGTCGATCATTTCGCGCATCCAGCCGGGTTCGCCGCAAAGATCGGCATAGGCGGTGCCCGCGCGGACGCAGGCGGCGACGAGTTCGCTGCCGTAAAGCTGGTAAGGGCCGACCGTCGTCAGCACGACTTTCGTGCTTTGCGCCATCTTGTCGAGGCTCGCGGGATCGCTCGCGTCGGCGACGATCAGGGGCGTTTCGGGGCTTGCGCCGATAAGGCCGCGAACCTCGGCCAGCTTGTCGAGGCTGCGGCCCGCCATCGCCCATTTGGGCGCGTCCTTGCGGCCCTTGTAGTGGTGCGCGAGATATTCGGCGACGAGGCGGCCGGTAAAGCCCGTCGCGCCGTAGACGACGATGTCGAAATCGCGGGACGCCATGGCAAAACCCTCCCTTTACGTAAACGTTAAGTGAAGGCTAGCGCAGACGCGCGGCGATGCCAAGCGCGAAGGTCTAGCGGCGCCAGAAGGGGCGACGCTTTTCGACGACCACCGGCGCTCCCGCTGCTTCGGCGCGACCTTCGGCGCGCGCGGCGCGCAGTTCGGCGTCGGTCGCGTG
Organism: Sphingopyxis sp. SE2; assembly: GCF_032227185.1. NCBI lineage: Bacteria > Pseudomonadati > Pseudomonadota > Alphaproteobacteria > Sphingomonadales > Sphingopyxidaceae > Sphingopyxis > Sphingopyxis sp. SE2. The sequence goes on from NZ_JAPMXW010000001.1 coordinate 758,363, forward strand.
CTGCTGTGCGCGCTGCGTCGCCAGTTCGTCGCGGCGGCGCTGGCGCAGCGCATCATAGCTCCAGCGCGTGTTGCCATAGCCGAAGAGGCAGAGCAGGCCGCCCGCGATCGCGAGATTCTTCATCGCCGCCATCGCCTGCATCGGGTCGGTGAACTCGCGGTGGAAAAAGAGGATGGTCAGGAGAACGAACACCGCGAGCAGGATCGACCACAGCCGCGTCGCGATGCCGAGCGCAAGGCAGACGCCCGCGACAAGTTCGAAAAGGCCGGTCGGAATCGCGAGCCCGGCGGGCAGGCCAGCGGCGGAAATCATTGCGTCGGTATCGTTGACATGGATCAGCTTGTTGATCCCCGACACGATGAAAATCACCGCGATGAACAGGCGGCCGAAAAAGACGGCGATCATGGACATGAGACATCCTCCACTGCACGCCCCTCCGCTTGTGCAAAGAGGACGCACATGGGAGCATTGGGTTCCGGCTATCGCGGCGTGAAGACGATCTCGGCGATCTCGCAGTCGCTGCAATCGAACGCGCGCAGCGTCGCGGTGCCGGGCCCGGCGGGCAGGTCGGCATCGGCGAGCGTTATGGTCTGCCATGCCGTCCCGTGCGGGATCGCGACGCCGCGTTCGTCGATGCCGATGCGGCCGCCCTTGGCCGAGCGCGCGCGTGCGCTGACGGTCCAGCGCCCCGCGCGGGCGACGTCGGCGCTGTAGCGCATATATTCGCCGCTGACGAAATCGGTGACATAGGGTGTACCATCGGGTTCGCGCGCGATGTCGACGCCGTCGTTGCGATAGGTCGTACCGTTGTTCCACGGCGTCCGCTCGCCGCCGGTCGCGACATGATAATTTGCGTCGACACTATCGTGATAGGCGGCGCCCGGCGGGCCGAGATCATAGTCGGCGGCGGCGATGGTCAGCGGCTTTGCGCCGAGCGTGCGGGACTTGAAAGCGCGATGGGCCGGGTCGTGCGGTTGACGGAGCATCGCGTCGATGACGTCGGGCTTGGGGATGTTGTTGTCGAAGCGGGTGTTTTCGGCGAGCTGCATCATCGCGGCGAAGGCTTCATCGGCGGCCGGCTTCGAGCCCTTGGCCGTCATCCATTGGACGATCTTCATCCAGCTATCGCCGGGCGTGATCTCGAGCGGCTGGTTGAAACCGATTTTCTTGAGCGGCCAGAAATTCCAGCCAATGCCCGCGCCCTCGACGAGCGCGATCGCGCCCTGATACCAACCATTGCTGTTCTCGCCCGACTCGCCGAGCCAGATCGGGCGGTTCGTGCGGGTGCGCAGCGCCTTGATCTCGGCGATGCTCGCCGCGTCGTTGCGGTTCCAATATTTGTGGAAGCTCAGCACCATATTGGCGTCCCATGCGGGCGGCAGGCCCTTGTAATTATTGCCCCAGCAATTGCCCTCGATGATCACGATATGCTCTGGGTCGACGTCGCGGATCGCCTTGGTGATGCGCTGCTGCAGCGCCCACACCGCCTTATTCTCGGTCTCGTCGCAGCCATTGCCTTTGCCGGGGGTCGCGAAGCTCCAGTTGGGCTCGTTGATCAGGTCATAGGCGCCGATCCACGGCTCGTCCTTGTATCGGGAAGCGAGCTTACTCCACAGCGCGACGGTCTTGCGCTGATTCTCCGCGCTCTCCCACAGCGACGGCTTCGCCGGATCGCGGTCGGAAATGGCGAGATCATTGCCCTGCCCGCCGGGCGCGGCATGGAGGTCGAGGATCAGCCAGATGCGGTTCGCCTTGCTCCATTCGAGCAGGCGGTCGATGCGCTGGAAACCTTCTTCATGCCATGTATCCTCACCGGGCTTGGGTTCCTTGTCGGCGGGCAGGGTGAGCTGGTCGAAATGGATCGGCAGGCGCACCGAGTTGAAACCCCATTTCGCCATCTGGTCGATGTCGGCCTTGGTCGTGTGATTGTCGAGCCAGGCGCGATAGAAGGCCGCGGTCCGCTCCTCGCCGACCAGTTCGATGAGCTTGGCGCGGATCCTGTGCTGCTGCCCGAGCTCGCCGAGTTTCAGCATATAGCCTTCCTGCAGCATCCAGCCGCCGAGCCCCATGCCGCGCAGGATTACCGGTTTGCCCGATCCGTCGACGATCTCGGTCCCCGCGACCTTCAGAAAGCCTTCGGCATGTGCGGCAGCGGGCGAAAGCAGCGCGGCGAGAGCGAGCGTGACCGTTCGGAATTTCATGACCTCATCCCCATTTTTCATTTATGGGAACGTTATCAATTTTCGCCGCGAGGACAAGCGCGATAGTGAAGTCGCGGTATCAAAGCTTGGGAAGCGTCACACCCTTTTGCCCCATATATTTGCCCGCGCGGTCGGCGTAGCTGGTCTCGCACGGCTCGTTGCCCTGCAGGAACAGGAATTGGCATGCGCCTTCGTTCGCGTAAATCTTGGCGGGCAGGGGGGTAGTGTTCGAGAATTCGAGCGTCACATGGCCTTCCCAGCCGGGTTCGAGCGGGGTGACGTTCACGATGATGCCGCAGCGCGCATAGGTCGACTTGCCGAGGCAGATCACGAGTACGTCGCGCGGGATACGGAAATATTCGACCGTCCGGGCGAGCGCAAAACTGTTCGGCGGGATGATGCACACGTCGGTTTCGCGGTCGACGAAATTCTTGGGATCGAATTCCTTGGGATCGACCGTGGTCGAATCGATGTTGGTGAAAATCTTGAACTCGGGCGCAACGCGCGCGTCATAGCCATAGGAGGAAAGGCCGTAGCTGATGCAGCCGTCGCGGCGCTGCGCCTCGACGAACGGTTCGATCATGCCCTGCGTTCGGGCGGCTTCGCGAATCCAGCGATCGGAAAGAATGGCCATAGTGTCTCTTGTCGGGGAGCCGCGCTTCGCGCAAGTCGATGTTTGGGCCCTACCGTCGCCCCCGCGCAGGCGGGGGCCGCAGTCGGCCTTGCGCTATCCTTCCAGCGGCCCCCGCCTGCGCGGGGGCGGCGGCATGTTTCAGTCGATAAGGCCGAGGTCCTTGGGGCCGAAAGCGGCGGGAAGCAGTTCGCTGAGCCTGTAGCTCTTCACCGCCTTGCCGTCGCCCGAGGCGCAATGGACGAGAATGTCGGTCTTCGACCGTTCGGCGGCTTCGTTGAGGATCTGGCGGCAGCGGCCGCAAGGATTGACCGGGTCGCCGCCGAGTAAGGCGCCGTCGTCGGGCCGTCCGCCGACGATCGCGACCTCGGCGAGCTCGCCGATCCAGCCTTCGTTGGCGATCTTCGCGACCGCGGCGGTTTCAGCGCACAGCGTCAGGCCATAGCTCGCATTCTCGACATTGGCGCCCGTGACCACATCGCCATTCTTGAGCAGCAACGCGGCGCCGACGTGAAATCCCGAATAGGGCGCATAAGCGCGGCTTGCGGCATCGCGTGCCGCGTCGATCAAGGCGTCGCGAGTGTCGGGGCGGGTCTCGGTCATCGCATCTCTCCTTGCGGGCGCAGCACGTTCCAGCCGACGGTGCCCTTGGCGCCCGACAGGCGGACATAGTCGTTCGCCTGCCACATCGCCCAGGGATGCGCGCCATAATCGGGTTCGAAGAAATCGCGGCGCAGCCAGGTCGTGCGCGCGATCCCCTGCGTCACCTTGTAATCGCTTTCGAACGCCGGGCCGGGCGCGATCAAGCTCTGCTTGCCCATATGCGCCTCGATCTGCGCAAGGAAGGTCGCGAGTTCGGACAGCAGGAGCGCGCGCGTCGGCCGGTCGGGGCAGCGATCGTCATAATCGAGCCAGACCACCGCGGGCAGCATATCGGCGCGGCGCGGCACATGGCGGATGAAATTGGCGGCCTGATCGGTCGCGAGTTGGCAGAGGCTGTAGCGATGGATCGCGCCAGCCTGCACGCCCGCGTCGCGCGCTTCGGCCAGGTTGCGGGCGAATTTCGCGTCGACCCCGCCCGATCCGTCGGTCGCCATGATATAGGCGAACGCGGCGCCCGCGGCCTTGATCGAGCCCCAATGGACGTCGCCGTTGCCCGCGTTGATCGTTACCCCCTGCGTCGGATAGATGGCGCGGTCGGGCGTCCAGCGCGCCGCCCACCAGAGCGCGAGGCCCGCGGCGAGGAGTAGCAGCACGATGGCCGCGCCAATCCGGCGCAGCAGACGCGCGACCCTCGCGCGCCATGCCGCTGCGGCCTGTGCCGCCTTTCCGCCCCTGATTGCCCCCGCCTTCATCGTCAGCCCTTGATGTGCAACACGCAGATCAGTGTGAATAATCGCCGTGCGGTATCGAAATCGACCGCAATCTTGCCGTCGAGCCGGTCCATCAGCATCTCGGCCGCCTCATTGTGCAGCGCGCGGCGTGCCATGTCGACGGTCTCGATCTGCTGCGCCGTCGAAGTCTTGATCGCCTGATAATAGCTGTCGCAGATCGCGAAATAGTCGCGGATCGGCCGGCGGAAACGCCCGAGGCCGAGGATGATCGCTTCCAACGGCGAGCCATCTTCACGCGCGATTTCAAAGATCAACCGGCCATCCTCGACACGCAGCATCAAGCGGTAAGGGCCGGCATAGCCGTCCGGATGGCCGCGCTGCGGCACGAACTTGTTGTCCTCGATCAGGTCGAAGATCGCGACGCGGCGTTCCTGCTCGACGTCGGGATTGCGCCAGACGATCGACCCTTCGTCGAGCTCGACCGAAATGATCCGCTGTCGGGAGGGGTCTGCGTGGCTCATGCTGTCCGTGCTTCTACTTGGGCTGCGGCGAAGGGCAAGGGGGAGGACTTATTCACAGCAACCCACAGTTATGATAACCTGTGCGGTATCGCCTGTTGCGCCGTCCGAAGCGGCATCGCATGAAGGTCGCCATGCCTGAACTAGCTTTGATTCCGACCCCGGCCAACGCCGGGGATGAGCGCCAATTACCCCGCAATATCGAGGCCGAGGCCGCGTTTCTCGGCGCGATCCTGATCGACAACCGAGTCGTCGAGGATCTGCCCGTCGCGCTCAACCCCGACCATTTCTTCGAGCCACTCCACGGCCGCATCTTTCAGCAGACGATGGCGCTGATCGAACGCAACAGCATCGCGACGCCGGTGACGCTCAAGCCTTATTTCGAGGCCGACGAGGCGATGAAGGCGGTCGGCGGCGTCGGCTATCTCGCGCAATTGACCGGCAGCGGCGCGGGGCTGATCGGCGCGCGCGACTTTGCGCGGCAGATTTTCGACCTCGCGCTGCTCCGCGAACTCGCCGGCGTCGGGCGCACGCTCGTAGACAATGCGCTCGACACGAGCGAGCGCGTCGACCCGCAGGCGCAGATCGAGGAGGCCGAAACCGCGCTTTACCGTGTCGCGGGTGGCGAGGCCGAGATGGGGTCGGTCAAGAATTTCAGCCAAGCGAGCCTCACCGCGCTGCAAGCGGCCGAGCGAGCGCTCAATTCGGGCGGGCACCTCTCGGGGATCACCACCGGGATCGCGAGCATGAACGCCAAGATCGGCGGCATGCACAATTCGGACTTGATGATCCTCGCCGGCCGTCCGGGCATGGGCAAGACCTCGTTCGCGACGAACATCGCCTATAATGCCGCCGAACGCTGGCGCCGCGACGAGGAAGACGGTATTCCGCCCGAGAAGAATATGGGCGCCAAGGTCGCCTTCTTCAGCCTCGAAATGTCGGCCGACCAGCTCGCGACGCGCGTCCTCGCCGAACAATCGGGGGTGTCGGGCGAGGCGCTGCGCATGGGCAAGATCAGCAAGGAACAGTTCCAGCAATTGAGCCGCGCGGCGCAGGCGCTCCAGACGCTGCCGCTGTTCATCGACGATACGCCGGGCCTGACGATCGCGGGGCTGCGCACCCGCGCGCGTCGCCTGCAGCGGCGTCACGGCATCGGTTTCATCGTCGTCGACTATCTCCAGCTCCTCCAGGGCTCGTCGAAGAGCGGCGACAATCGCGTGCAGGAAATTTCAGAAATCTCACGCGGCTTGAAGACCTTGGCGAAGGAACTTCATGTACCGGTAATGGCGCTGTCGCAGCTCAGTCGTCAGGTCGAAAGCCGCGAGGACAAGCGCCCGCAGCTCTCGGACCTTCGCGAATCGGGCTCGATCGAACAGGACGCCGACATGGTGCTCTTCGTGTTTCGCGAGGACTATTATGTTGCCGCGCGCGAGCCCAAGCGTCCGGTCGAGGGCGACGATGTGAAAATCCACGCGCAGCATGAGGAATGGGCGGCCGAAATGGAGCGCGTCTTCGGCCTTGCCGAAGTCATCGTCGCCAAATCGCGTCACGGCTCGACCGGCAAGGTGCGCCTGCACTTCGAGGCGAAGACGACCAAGTTCAGCGATCTCGCCGACGACAGCATGGCCTATGACGATTATGAGTAGGGATTGATATCCAACACCGTTTGCCCTGAGCTTGTCGAAGGGCCGCTCTTTCTTGCTGGCGTGCACGCGGAAAAAACGGTGCTTCGACAAGCTCAGCACAAACGGATTTGGAGGTCAGCTATCAGAACGCCGGGTCGTTCGCCGGATCGTCGTCGATCGGCGTCACTTCGCTGTGGATGCCGCACTCGGTCTTGTCCCAGCCGCGCCAGCGGCCCGAGCGCGGGTCTTCGCCCGGCTTGACTTTTGACGTGCAGGGCGAGCAGCCGATCGACGGATAGCCTTCGGCTTCCAGCGGGTGGCGCGGCAGGTCGTGCGCGGCGAAATAATCGTCGAGCATCTCGCGCGTCCAGTTGGCGAGCGGGTTGAACTTGAGCCGGCCGGTCGAACCGTCGAGCTCGAAGCGCGCGAGCCCCTGCCGCGTCGATGACTGGAAACCCTTGCGCCCGGTGATCGACGTGTCGAAGTCGGTCAGCGCCTTTTCGAGCGGCTTGACCTTGCGGATTTCGCAGCAGCCGTCGGGGTCGTAGGACCAGCGCAGTTCGGTCGCGTCCTTCTTCGCCAGTTCCTCGGCGTTGGGCGTCAGGTTGACGATGTTGAGACCCAGCTTCGCCGCGAGGGTGTCGCGATAGGCGAGCGTTTCGGGGAAATGCTTGCCGGTGTCGAGGAACAGCACGGGCATGTCGGGCGCGGCGCGCGTCACGAGGTGCAGCAGCACCGCGCTTTCGGCGCCGAAGCTCGACACGATCGCGGTCTCGCCGAGCAGTCCCGCGCCGATCACGCTCGCGACGACTTCGGCGGCGTCCTGGCCGCGGAAGAGGTTGTTGAGGCGGATGACGTCGGCCTGCGTGAAGCGCGGCGCCACGTCGATCCGGTCGCGGGAGCGGGGTTCGGCCTTCACCTCAGCCATGCCTCAGCTTCCAGATCGGCACCGCTTCGTCGGTCGCATCCTGATAGACATGCGAATAGCGGTTGAGCGCCGCCTCGACGTCGGCGGGGTTGAGCGAATGCTGCGACGAGAAACTGTCGAAGCCGCAGCGCCGCATGAAGAAGAGAAGGTCGATCAGCACATCGCCCTCGGCGCGCAATTCGCCCTTGTAGCCGGACTCGCGCAGGATGCGCGCGCTCGAAAAGCCGCGCCCGTCGCGAAAGCGTGGGAAGGAGATTTCGATGAGTTGCAAACGGTCCAGAAAGGGGATCAGCCGTCGCGCATCCTCGCCCGCCTCGAGCCGCACCGCGGTCGCGTCGGTCTGTTCGAGAAAGGCGTCGAGGGTGACCGCCGGCTCTTCGTGCGGCTGGTCGTCGCGGTAACGGAAATTAGCCATAGATGGCCTCCTTGAAAGGGTCGAGGCCGACGCGGCGATAGGTGTCGAGGAAACGTTCGCCGGGCTCGCGCAGTTCGCGATAGCGTTCGACGGTGCGCTCGACCGCATCGACGATCCCGGCTTCGTCGAAGCCGGGGCCGGTGATCTTGGCCTGCGACGTGTCTTCGGCACCCGAGCCGCCGAGCAGCAGCTGGTAGTTTTCGGTGCCTTTGCGGTCGACGCCGAGGATGCCGATCTGGCCCGCATGATGGTGGCCGCAGGCGTTGATGCAACCCGAGATTTTGATCTTGAGCTCGCCGATGTCGAGCTGACGCTCCATATTGGCGAAACGCTCCGAAATCTTCTGCGCCAGCGGAATCGAGCGCGCGTTGGCGAGGGTGCAATAATCGAGCCCGGGGCAGGCGATGATGTCGGTGACGAGGTCGAGATTGACGTTCGCAAGGCCCGCGGCGTCGAGCGCCTGCCAGACGGCGTAGAGATCGGCCTTGCGGACGTGCGGCAGCACGAGATTCTGCGCGTGCGTCGCGCGGATTTCGTCGAAGCTGTAGCGTTCGGCGAGGTCGGCGACGAGGTCCATCTGCTCGGCTGAAATGTCGCCGGGGATGCCGCCGATCGGTTTCAGGCTGATGTTGGCGATCGCATAGCCGGGCGCCTTATGCGCCACGACTTGACGGTCGACCCACAAGGCGAAGTCGGGGTCGCTGCGATCGATTTCGTCCGAGAGACCGGTCTCGAACGGCGGCGGCGTGAAATATTCCGCGATGCGGTCATATTCGGCCTGCGGGAAATCGGTGCCGAGCGCGAGGAAGGTCTGAAACTCCTCCTCGACCTGGCGGCGGAATTCCTCCTCGCCGAGTTCGTGGACGAGGATCTTCATCCGTTGCTTGTGGATATTGTCGCGCCGCGCGTGGAGGTTCCACACGCGAAGGATCGCCTGCAGATAGGAGAAAATCTGCTGCGCGGGCAGGAAGTCGCGGATCTTGTAAGCGATGAAGGGGGTGCGCCCCATGCCGCCGCCGGCATAGACTTCAAAGCCTTCCTCGCCCGCCGCGTTGCGGACGATGCGCAGCGCGCAGTCGTGCCAGCGCAGCGCGGCGCGATCCTCGGCAGCCGAAATCACTGCGATCTTGAACTTGCGCGGCAAATAGCTGAATTCGGGGTGAAAGGTCGTCGCCTGCCGGATCAGCTCGGCCCAGGGGCGCGGATCGCAGATCTCGTCGGCGGCGGCGCCGGCATATTGGTCGGCCGAGATGTTGCGGATGCTTTCGCCGCTCGTCTGGATCGCGTGCATTTCGACCGTCGCCAGCTCGGCGAGGATGTCGGGCGCTTCTTCCAGCTTGATCCAGTTGTACTGGATATTCTGGCGCGTCGTGAAATGGCCATAGCCGCGGTCATATTTACGCGCGATGTCAGCGAGCTTGCGCATCTGCAGCGCGTTGAATGTGCCATAGGGGATGGCGACGCGCAGCATATAGGCGTGGAGCTGAAGATAGAGGCCGTTCTTCAGCCTGAGCGGCTTGAACTGGTCGTCGTTGATGTCGCCCGCGATGCGGCGGCGCACCTGATCGCGGAATTCCTCGACGCGCGCATCGACCATGCTCTGGTCGTACTTGTCATATTGGTACATGTCAGATCACCCAATCGCCGGCCGTGGGATCGGCGGGTTTCAATGTGAGGTCGGGGCGCACGGTGGGGCCGAGCGCGCGGATGCGGTCCTTGATATGCGCGGGGCGCGGGCCTTCGGGGGTCGCCTCGGCATCCACGATATATCCGCCGTTGACCCGCCTGGCGCCGTCCTCGGCCGCCAGCACCGCCTCGCCATGTTCGCCGACGTCGACGGCATCCTCGACGTGGAGCGACCAGTCGCGGCCGGCCCACCAGATGACAGCTCCCGATTTCAGGTCGTTGCCAGTCAAGATTCGCATGCAATATCCTTCAGATTATTGGCGACGCCGGGCGCGCCGAGGCAATCGAGCGCGTCGGCGCGCGCCGCGACCTTGCCAACGATGATTAGCGCCGGGCTAGCGACCTTCTCGCGCGCGACGAGGTCACCGAGATCGGCGAGCAAAGTGCGGAGCACGCGCGCGTTGGCAGTGGTCCCACGCTCGACGACCGCGACGGGCAGGCCCGGCGAGACACCGTCGGCGATCAGCTTGTCGGCAATCGCGTGCGCGGTCGCGAGGCCCATATAGATGACGAGCGTGCGGCCGTGGCCCGCGAGCCCCGACCAGTCCTGATCGGTCAGATCCTTGCACTGGCCGGCGACAAAGCTGACCGCGCTCGCATCTTCGCGGTGGGTGAGGGGGAGACCGGCCTGCGCGGCGCAGCCCGCGGCGGCGGTGATGCCGGGAACGACATCGCAGGCGATACCGGCTTCGCGCGCCGCGTCGAGCTCTTCGCCGCCGCGGCCGAAGATGAAGGGATCGCCGCCTTTCAACCGCACGACCTGCTTGCCGGCGAGCGTCTCGCGAACGATGAGTTCGTTGATCAGCTCCTGCTTCATCGTGTGGCGGCTGCGCTGTTTGGCGACCGAAATCCGTTCGACGTGCGACGGGATCAGCGCGAGCACGCCCTCGCCGACGAGCCCGTCATGGACGACGAGATCGGCGCTTTCGAGCAGGCGCGCGGCGCGCAGCGTCAACAGGTCGGGATCGCCGGGACCGGCGCCGACGAGCCAAAGCTTGCCCGCAGGAGAGGGAGACTTTTCCATGCTTGCGAACATGGTTTGTGCGCCCGGAAAGCGCAAAGCAGGCTTTATTGACGGTGGTGAAGGTAAAATTGCCCCAACATTTCGTCACCCGGGACTTGATGCGAGGTGACGACGGGTGTCAGAGATATTTCTTCGTCACCAGCTGCGATCCCTCGGGATCGCGCAAGCCCACGCCGATCGATGCGCGCATCGCATCGCTTTCCGAGCTTGCGACCGGATAGGCGCAATAGTCGGCGGCATAAAAGGCACTTGGCCGGTGGTTGCCCGACAGGCCGATGCCGCCGAACGGGGCAGCCGACGAAGCGCCGTTGGTCGGGCGGTTCCAGTTGATCACCCCGGCGCGCGCATTGGCCCAGAACTGGTCGTAAAGCTGCGGCGTGCCGCCGATCAGCGACGCCGACAGGCCGAAAGCGGTATTGTTCGCCTCGGCAATCGCGGCCTCGAAGGTTTCGACGCGGACGACCTGCAGCAGCGGGCCGAACAGCTCGATATCGGGGCGTTCGCGCATCGCGGTCACGTCGATGATGCCCGGGGTCAGGAAGGGGCGACCCGCGACCGGCCGCGTCATGTGGCGGATCACCTGCCCGCCGTTCGACATCAGGATCAGAAAGCTTTCGGTGAGGCCGTCCGCCGCCTCATTGTCGATTACGGGCCCCATATAGGGGGCGGGATCGGCGTGCGGGTGATCGACGATCAACCGGTTCGCGAGATTGCAAACCTCGTCGATCAGCGCGTCGGCGAGGCCGTCCTTCACGATCAGCCGCCGCGCATTGCTGCACCGCTGCCCGGCGCTCAGAAAAGCCGACTGGACGACGAGGATCGCCGCAGTGCGGATATCGGCGGTGTCCCACACGACGATCGGGTTGTTGCCGCCCATTTCGAGCGCGAGCATCTTTCCCGGCTGGCCCGCGAACTGGCGGTTGAGCGCAAGCCCGGTACGCGCCGAGCCGGTAAAGAGCAGTCCGTCGATGCCTTCGTGCCCCGCGAGCGCTTTGCCCGTGTCGGGCCCGCCGATCACTAGGCGGAGGACTTCTTGCGGCACGCCCGCGCTGTGAAACAGCTCGACGAGCTTCGCGCCGACCGCCGGGGTCTTTTCGGACGGTTTGAAGACGACCGAATTGCCCGCGATTAGCGCCGGAACGATATGGCCATTCGGCAAATGCGCCGGGAAATTATAGGGACCGAGCACCGCTACGGCGCCGTGCGGCTTGTGGCGCACCGCGTTGCGCAGCCCCATCGCGCCCTCAATGCGGCGATTGGGGGTGCGTTCGGCATAGGCCTTCACCGAAATATCAACCTTGTTCGCGACCGATTCGACTTCGGTGCGCGCTTCCCAGAGCGGTTTGCCCGTTTCGCGCGCGATCAGGTCGGCGAGCGCCTCGCCCTCGGCCTTCACCCGGTCGACGAAGCGGCGCAGCGTTTCGGTGCGGAAGGTGACGGGCTTGGACGCCCATTCGGGCCAGGCGCGACGGGCGATTTCGACTTCGGCATCGACGTCGCTGACCGGCCCGCGCCAGAGCTCTTCGCCGGTTGCGGGTTCGAAGGAAATCAAAGGCTCGCTCATGGTCGCCCGCGTCTTATCGGCGAAAGCGGGCTGCGGCAACCTGTGCGGCACCGGCACCGCGCATTGCTTGCGCCGCCCGGCGTGGTAGACGGGGCCGAGTCCCGGACACGGGATGTGCGAGGCAATAGCGAGACAAACAAGGGGACGTGGCATATTGGCCCAGCAGGAAAACCGCAGCGACTGGTCGGACCAATATTGGTGGTCGCATGATAGCGTCCGCCTGCACGCGCGCGTCTATGTCGGCCCCGAAGGCAGCGAGGTCCTGCCGCCGGTTCTGTGCATGCCCGGCCTCGCGCGCAACGCCCGCGATTTCGAGGAATTGGCGCCGCATGTGGCGCGATATCGCAAGGTGATCGTCATCGAATTCCGTGGGCGTGGGGACAGCGCTTACGCCAAGGATCCGATGACCTATGTTCCGCTGACCTATGTGCAGGATGTCGTCGCGCTCCTCGACGAATTGGGGATCGAGCGGTTCGCGGCGATCGGCACCTCGCTCGGCGGGCTCGTCGCGATGCTGATGGCGGCGACGCTGCCCGGCCGGATCGTCGGCGCGGTGCTCAACGATGTCGGCCCCGAACTCGAGACCGCGGGGATCGAGCGCATCCGCGACTATATCGGCGCGGGCGGCAGTCAGCCGACGTGGATTCATGCCGCGCGCGCCTTCGCCGAACTCAACGGCGCAGTCTATCCGGGCTATGATATCCGCGACTGGCTGCGGCTGACCAAGCGTACGCACAAGCTGACCCCCGAGGGGCGCATCGTCACCGATTATGACAAGCAGATCGCGGCGCCGCTGCGCGTTCCGAACGGCGGCGATGCGGGCGTCGACCTGTGGCCGGCCTATCGCGCGCTCGCCGGCATTCCGCTTCTGATCCTGCGCGGCGAACTGTCCGACATATTGGCGCGGCCGGCGAGCGCGAAGATGGCGGCCGAACTTCCGGGGGCGCGGCTGGTCGAGGTGCCCGGGGTCGGCCATGCGCCGACGATGGACGAGCCCGAGGCGCGTGCTGCGATCGACGCATGGGCTGCGGAGCTTCCGCAAGCGTGAGCGCCGACGAGCCCGACACGCCCTGGCCGATCCGTATCCTGCACCTTCATTCGAGCTTTTCGCTCGGCGGCAAGGAGGCGCGCGCCGTCCGGTTGATGAACCTGATGGGCGATCGGGCGCACCATACGATCCTGTCGGCGATGCCCGACGCGCTCGGCGCGCGCGACGCGATCGATCCGGCGATTGTCGTCGATTTTCCTGAGGATGCGCCGCCGCTGCACGGCAGGCCGTCGCTCGCGCGCTACCGTGAACTCGCGGATTATATGACCCGGTTCGAGCTGGTTCTGAGCTATAATTGGGGCGCGATGGACGGGGTGATGGCGCGCCGGGTCCAGGTATCGCGCCGGTGGCACAGCATGCCCGAACTGATCCATCACGAGGACGGGTTCAACGAGGACGAAAGCGTCCGGCGCAACTGGAAACGCAATCTGTTCCGCCGCGTGGCGCTGCGCACCGCACAGTCGGTCATCGTCCCGTCGACCTTGCTTCAGCGGATCGCGACCGATGAGTGGAAGGCGGGCGGCCGCATTCATCTGATCCGCAACGGCATCGACGTCGCCGCCTATGCCAAGGGGCCATCGGAGCCGATCCCGGGCTTCGAGCGGCGCGACGGCGAGGTGGTAATCGGCACCGTCGCCGGGCTGCGCAAGGTCAAGGACTTGCCGCGCCTCGTGCGCGCAGTGGCGGCGCTGCCGGCGAATGTCCGGCTCGTCATTGTGGGCGAGGGGCCCGAGCGTGCGGCGATCGTCGCCGAGGCGGCGGCGTGCGGGATGGCGGACCGCCTGATCATGCCCGGTTTCATGGCCGAACCCGCGCGCTGGATCGGCCATTTCGACCTGCTCGCGCTCTCGTCACTCAGCGAACAGGCGCCGATCGCTGTGATCGAGGCGATGGCGGCGGGGCTGCCCGTCGTCAGTCCGGCGGTCGGCGATGTCGCGGCGATGATTTCGGACGCCAACCGTTCCTATGTCGCGGCGGACGAATCCGCTTTCCGCGCGGCACTGCTGCGGATGACCAAAGATGCCGCGCTGCGCGCCCAAGTCGGCGCCGCGAACCGGCACGCCGCCGTGCAACGGTTCGACGAATCTATGATGGTCGGCGCTTATGAAAAGCTCTATGCTCGCGCGCTGGAAGGTTATGGGCCGTTCAGCGGTGGCTGGGTCGGCTTCGATTGACAACGGGGGCCAATTTCCGCTTACGCAAGCGGGATTGGGGGCCGGTTCGCAGGCGTGGATCGGCGGAGAGAGAGAAGGTTTAGAGTGTTCAAAGGTTTGAAGCCCATCCTTTATGGCGGGCGTGAAGTTTGGCCGCTGGTCGAAGGCGGCAAGGGCGTGTCGGCGACCAACCATATGTCGAGCGGCGCGTGGGCCGCGGCGGGTGGCATCGGCACCGTTTCGGCGGTCAATGCCGACAGCTATGACGCCGAGGGCAAGATCATCCCGCAAATCTACCGCGCGTTGACGCGCAGAGAACGCCACGAAGAGTTGATCCAATACGGCATCGAGGGTGCGGTCGCCCAAGTCGAGCGCGCCTATGACGTGTCGGGCGGCAAGGGTGCGATCAACATCAACGTGCTGTGGGAAATGGGCGGCGCGCAGCAGATTCTCGAAGGCGTGCTCGAGCGGACCAAGGGCCTTGTCGCCGGCGTCACCTGCGGCGCGGGCATGCCTTACAAGCTGAGCGAGATCGCTCAGCGGCACAATGTGCTCTATCTGCCGATCATCAGCTCGGCGCGTGCGTTCCGCGCGCTGTGGAAGCGCGCCTATCACAAGGTGTCGGACCTGCTCGGCGCGGTGGTCTATGAGGACCCGTGGCTCGCCGGCGGCCACAATGGCCTGTCGAACGCCGAAGATCCACTGGTGCCGCAGGATCCCTATCCGCGCGTCAAGGCGCTGCGCGACACGATGCGCGCCGAGGGGATTTCGGACGATGTGCCGATCGTGATGGCGGGCGGCGTCTGGTATCTGCGCGACTGGGAAAACTGGATCGACAATCCCGAACTCGGCCAGATCGCCTTCCAATATGGCACTCGGCCGCTGCTGACCGAGGAAAGCCCGATCCCGCAAGAATGGAAGGATCGCCTCCGCACACTCGACGACGGGGACGTGCTGCTCCATCGCTTTTCGCCGACCGGTTTCTATTCGAGCGCGGTGCGCAACCCGTTCCTGCGCGACCTCGAAGCGCGCTCGGAACGCCAAATCCCCTATTCGAAGCAGGAAGCGGGCGACCATATCGTCCAGCTCGACGTTGGTGTGAAGGGCAAGAATTTCTGGGTCACGCCGCACGATAGGGCGCGCGCGCGCGACTGGTTTGCCGAAGGCTATACCGAGGCGCTGAAGACCCCCGACAATACGGTCGTCTTCGTGACTGAGCCCGACAAGGCGATGATCCGCAAGGATCAGGCCGATTGCATGGGCTGCTTGTCGCATTGCGGCTTTTCGTCGTGGAAGGACCATGACGATTATTCGACCGGCTACCTCGCCGACCCGCGCAGCTTCTGCATCCAGAAGACGCTGCAGGACATCGCGCACGGCGGCGACGTCGAACAGAATCTGATGTTCGCCGGCCACGCCGCGTTCAACTTCAAGACCGATCCCTTTTATTCGAACAATTTCACCCCGACGGTGAAGCAGCTCGTGGATCGGATTCTGACGGGGGACTAGGACACTTCCGCCATTGCGAGCGTAGCGAAGTAATCCAGAGCGGTATAGGCAGGGACCGGCGACCCCTAGGCCCACCCTTCCAGCACCTGGTCGGGCGGGCGGTGGCCGTCGCACCAGGCACGGATATTGGCGATGACCTTCTCGCCCGAGGCTTCGCGGCCCTCGATCGTCGCCGAGCCGAGGTGCGGGAGCAGCACGACATTGTCGAGCGCGAGCAGCGCGGGGTCGACGGCGGGTTCGTGCGTATAGACGTCCAGCCCGGCGCCCGCGATGCGGCCCGTCTGCAGCGCCGCGATCAGCGCCTTTTCGTCGATGATCTCGCCGCGCGCGGTGTTGATGAGGTAGGCGGTCGGCTTCATTGCGCCGATGCGCGCCGCGCTCACCATCTCGTTCGTTTCATTGGTGTGCGGGCAGTGGATCGTGACGACGTCGCTGATGCGGAGCAGCGTGTCGACGCTCGCATGATAGCTCGCGCCGAGTTCCTCCTCGATCGCTTCGGGCAGGCGCTTTCGGTTGTGATAATGGATCGAGAGGCCGAAGGCGCGGGCGCGCCGTGCGACCGAGAGCCCGATGCGCCCCATGCCGATGATGCCGAGCAATTTGCCGCCGACCCGGTGGCCGAGCATCGTGCTTGGTGCCCAGCCTTCCCATTTACCCGATCGCATCAATTTCTCGCCCTCGGCTAGGCGGCGCGGGACGCTGAGGATCAGCGCCATCGTCATGTCGGCGGTGTCTTCGGTAAAGACGCCCGGCGTGTTCGACACCATGATGCCCTTGGCGCGCGCGGCGGCGAGGTCGATATGATCGACGCCCGCCCCGAAATTGGCGATCAGCTTCAGCCGCTCGCCCGCCGCGGCGATGACCTCGGCGTCGATCTCGTCGGTCACGGTCGGCACGAACACGTCGCAATCGGCGACCGCGGCCTTGAGTTCGCCGCGGGTAAAGGCGCGATCATGCGCCGACAATGCGACGTCGAACAATTCGGCCATGCGCGCCTCGACATGTGGCATCAACTGGCGGGTGACGATGACGCGCGGGCGCTTGGGGCGAGATGAATCAGGCATGGCGCCGATAGAGCGCGCCCGCGCACGGCGGTCAAGGGCCGCGGCGCGAAAAAAAGGCTGGGGATGAACGCAGCCTTTTGCGCGGTGAGCGGTTGAAATGCGGATATGAGTTTGACAAGGCAAAGCGATGACCAGCCGCCATATATTCGCCGCCGCCGTGCTGATGGCCAGTGTGGGACCGGCCGCCGCACAATCCCAATCCGATGTCGAAGTGCCCTATTGGGCGTCGATCAGCGTCGACCAGGCGCGGATGCGCAAGGGGCCGTCGCCTCATGTCCCCGTGATGTGGGAGTATCGGCGCAAGGATTTGCCGGTGAAGGTCGTCGCGCGCCATGAAAACTGGCGCAAGGTCGAGGATCCTGACGGGACGCAAGGCTGGATGGCGGCGCGCCTCTTGAGCCGCACCCGCACCGCGATCGTCACCGGCGAAATCCGCGCGATGCGCGAGGACGCCAGCGTGTCCGCAGCAGTCGCTTATCGCGCTCAGCCCGGCGTCGTCGGCCGGATCAGCGATTGCAAGAACGGCTGGTGCCTGTTCGACGTCCAGGGCCGCAAGGGCTGGATCCAGACCGACCATATCTGGGGCGATTGATCGGCCAATACGAAAAGGGCCGGACGATCGCTCGTCCGGCCCTTCCTGTCTTTAGCGGTTAGCGCCACCGGAAATGGTTGCGATAGACCCGCACGACCTTGCCGCTGCGCGTATTGACTAGCAGAAGGTCGTTATAGTGGCGGACATAGGTCAGGCTGCGACCCGCCCGCGGCACGCCCCAGCGGCTGTCCCAAGCCGGGCGATAGGCCGGTGCGTAATAGCTCGAACGGAGCGTCGAGCCGACGCGGAACTGCTGGTAGCGGAAGGGCGCGCGATAATTCTGGTAGCGCGTATCACGGCGCCAGTCGCGGACCTCGTCGCGATAGTCGCGCTTCGCATCGCGATATTCGCGGCGTTCTTCGCGGACGTCGCCGCGATCGCCATAACGCTGTGCGTCGCGCAGCTCGCGGCGTTCTTCGCGCACGTCGCGGCGCTCTTCGCGGATATCGCGGGTCTGTGCCTGCGCGACGGCCGGAACCATCATCGCGGCGATCAGGCCGGCGGCGAGAAATTTGGTCTTCTTCATTGTGCCATTCCTTTTTCATCCGTCAGGGGGAGGGGATCTGCCCGATGACAAGAAATGGTCTAGGCGATTCGATTTGAACCGACCCAGAATGCCGCGTTTATTTTCAGGTCATTACTGTCGCAATTTGTCGTGACCATAACGACGAAATGGCGCCCTCTCGCGACGGCGCCATGCAACTTTTCGCGGTTTCCGATTTAGAGCAGCTCGATCGCCACAGCCGTCGCTTCGCCGCCACCGATGCACAGGCTGGCGATGCCGCGCGTCTTGCCGTGACGCTGGAGCGCGGCGATCAGCGTCGTGATGATGCGCGTACCGCTGGCGCCGATCGGATGGCCCAGCGCGGTCGCGCCGCCGTGGACGTTGATCTTGTCGTGCGGAATGCCAAGGTCGTGCATCGCGAACATCGCGACGCAGGCAAAGGCCTCGTTGACTTCGAACAGGTCGACGTCGCCGATCGACCAGCCGGCTTTCGCCAGCACCTTGTTGATCGCGCCGACGGGAGCGACGGTGAAATCCTTGGGCTCCTGTGCGTGCGCGGCGTGCGCTACGAGGCGCGCGACGGGCTTCGCGCCCTTCGCCTCGGCGACCGACTGACGCGTCAGCACGACGGCAGCGGCGCCATCCGAAATCGACGAACTCGTAGCAGCCGTGATCGTGCCTTCCTTGGCAAAGGCGGGGCGCAGCGTCGGGATCTTGTCAGGCATCGCCTTGCCCGGCGCTTCGTCGGTGTCGACGACGATATCGCCCTTGCGCCCCGTGATCGTCACCGGCGCGATTTCGGCGGCAAAGGCGCCGTCCGTGATCGCGGCCTTGGCGCGGCTCAGCGAAGTCAGCGTATAGTCGTCCTGCGACTGGCGGCTCAGTTGATAGGCATCGGCGGTGTCCTGCGCGAAGGTGCCCATCGCGCGGCCCGCCTCATAGGCGTCCTCGAGCCCATCGAGGAACATATGGTCATAGGCGGTGTCGTGGCCGATGCGCGCACCCGAACGATGCTTCTTGAGCAGGTAAGGCGCGTTGGTCATCGATTCCATGCCGCCCGCGACGATCAGGTCGACGCTGCCCGCGGCAAGCGCTTCGGCGCCCATGATCACCGTCTGCATGCCCGAGCCGCAAACCTTGTTGACGGTCGTCGCCTGCACCGACTTGGGTAGACCCGCCTTGATCGCGGCCTGACGCGCCGGTGCCTGGCCGAGCCCGGCGGGCAGCACGCAGCCCATATAGATGCGCTCGATATCGTCGCCCGAAACGCCTGCGCGCTCGACCGCCGCCTTCACCGCAGTCGCGCCGAGGTCGGTCGCGCTCGCGTCCGACAGGCTGCCCTGCATGCTGCCTATCGGGGTGCGCGCATAGGAGAGGAAGACGACGGGATCGGTGGCGGTCATGGCAAAAGACTCCGTAGGGAAAACTGGTCGGCGGCCCGATTAGCGGCTTCGCTGCAATTGCGAAAGGGGTAGGGCAAAGATGGGGAGAGCGTTTCAACTTGCAACCGGCCTTGCGACATGATCAAACATCGCCGCCAAGCATAGGGGAGACGGGTCATGGCCACCGCGATCAAGCAGGATCTAGCCGGCGAAACGGCGCGCATGCACGAGGTGCTTGCTGCGCAAAGGGCGAGCTTCACCGCAGCCATGCCCGAAAGCCTCGCCGTCCGCACCGACCGTATAGACCGTGCGGTCGCGCTGCTCGTCGACCATGCCGAGGAATTCGCCAAGGCGGTGAGCGAGGATTTCGGGCATCGTAGCCGCGACCAGACGCTGATGACCGATATCATGCCGTCGGTCAGCGCGCTCAAGCATGCGAAAAAGCACATGGCGAGCTGGGCGAAGGGCGAGAAGCGCAAACCCACCTTTCCGCTCGGACTGCTCGGCGCGAAGGCCGAGGTCGTCTATCAGCCCAAGGGCGTCGTCGGGGTCGTCGCGCCGTGGAATTTTCCCGTCGGCATGGTCTTCGTCCCGATGGCGGGCATCCTCGCCGCGGGTAACCGCGCGATGATCAAGCCGAGCGAGTTTACCGAAAATGTATCGGCGCTGATGGCGCGGCTCGTTCCCGATTATTTCGACGAGAGCGAAATGGCGGTGTTCACCGGCGACGCCGAGGTCGGCATCGCTTTCTCGAAGCTCGCCTTCGACCATATGATCTTCACCGGCGCGACCAGTGTCGGGCGTCACATCATGCGCGCCGCCGCCGATAACCTCGTCCCCGTCACGCTCGAGCTTGGCGGCAAGTCGCCGACCTTCATCGGGCGCAGCGCGAACAAGGATCTCGTCGGCCAGAGGGTCGCGCTCGGCAAGATGATGAACGCGGGACAGATATGCCTCGCGCCCGACTATCTGCTCGTCGCCGAGGATCAGGAGGGCGAGGTGATCGACAGCGTGACGAAGGGCGCGGCGGCGCTCTATCCGACCCTGCTCGCGAACGACGATTATACGTCGGTCGTCAACGGCCGGAACTATGACCGGCTGCAATCCTACCTCGCCGACGCGCGCGAGAAGGGTGCCGAGGTGATCGAGGTCAATCCGGGCGGCGAGGATTTCGCGAGCGCCAACGGCCACAAGATGCCGCTCCACATCGTCCGCAATCCGACCGACGACATGAAGGTGATGCAGGAGGAAATCTTCGGACCCGTGCTGCCGGTCAAGACCTACAGGAATATCGACGAGGCGATCGATTATGTGAACGCCAACGACCGCCCGCTCGGGCTCTATTATTTCGGGCAGGACAAGAGCGAGGAGGATCGCGTGCTCACGCGCACGATCTCGGGCGGCGTGACTGTCAACGATGTGCTGTTCCACAATGCGATGGAAGACCTGCCGTTCGGCGGGGTCGGGCCGTCGGGCATGGGCAATTATCACGGAGTCGACGGCTTTCGCACCTTCAGCCACGCGCGCGCGGTCTATCGCCAGCCCAAGCTCGATGTCGCGGGGCTCGCGGGCTTCAAGCCGCCCTATGGCAAGGCGACGGCGAAGACACTGGCGAAGGAGCTGAAGAAATAGCTCAATCCTTGCCGGCGATCCTGATCGGCTTGCCGAGCAGGGTCCTCACATAGATGCGCTGGACAAGGACATAGGCGACGACGGTCAGCGGAGCTGCGAGCAGGACGCCGAGAAAGCCGAACAAGATGCCAGCGGCGACCACCGCGAACAGCAGGACCGCTGGCGGCACGTCGACCGCCTGTTTCTGGATCATCGGCTGCAGGAAATTGCCCTGCAACTGCTGGATCGCGAGGAACAGCAGGAGCGTCCACAGCGCCGTCATGGGCGACACGGTGAAGGCGAGCAGCACGGCCGGGACGCCAGCGATGATCGGCCCGATCATCGGGATGACGTCGAGCAGACCGGCGATCAGGCCGAGACCGCCCGCAGCGGGCACGCCGAGCAGCGCGAGCCCGGCCCAGGTCAGCGCCGCGACGACGAGCGACGACACCGCCTGTCCGACCATCCACCCCTTCAATCCGCGCGCCGCGTCGTCGAGCGCCAGTGCCCCCGTCTCTTCCGCGCGCGCCGGAAGCATGAGCAACAGCCCGCGCCGATAAGTCGCAGGGTCGCTGGCGAGGAAGATCGCCGCGACGAGCACGAGCACGAAATCGGCGATGCCGCTGCCCGCCGCGAGGGCATAGCCGCCCGCTTGCGATGCGAGGCGCGAGATATCGTCGCTGCCCACTTCGGCCAACTCGCGCACGCGTTGCCCCAAGCCATAGCGGTCGAGAAATGCCTCGACGCCGCGCAGGGCTTGCGGAATCTGCTCGCGAATCGTGTCGACCTCGCGCGCCAGCTGCGATCCGAACAGCATGAAGGCGCCCGCGAAGATCGCGACGATCCCGGCGACCGACAGCGCCAGCGCGACGCCGCGGCCGATCTTCATCTTGCGGCAAAGCCAGCTCGCGATGGCGTCGAAGATCGCGCCGAGCACGACCGCTGCGAAAACGAGCATGAAGAACCGCGTCAGTTCGATCACCAGGAGCGCGACGCCGACCAGCGCTAGCACGATCAGTGTCGCTCCCGCGATCCGGCCTGCGCCGAACGCGGGCGGCGGAGCGCCGACGGGCCTCGTTTTGCTCTGCGGTCGGGCGGGCGAGGCGGCGGGCGCCGGCGTCTTTTCGGTCATCGCACCACCTTATCGGCGGCGATGTTTCGCGCAACCATATGCTTCACCGTGATTCACGCTGGACGCGGACCGTGCTTTTGTGGCAACGGCTCCGCGTCCACGGGCCCCTGTGGTGAAATTGGTAGACGCGCTCGACTCAAAATCGAGTTCCGCAAGGAGTGCTGGTTCGAGTCCGGCCAGGGGCACCAAGGCAATCGATCGCGGCGAACGCCTATCGCGCGACGAAGGTCAGCGTCGAAATGTGGTACGTCTTCGCGACGTCTTTGCCGCCGAGCGGGCGAACGCCCTCGACATCGTGCGAGATCGACAGCAGGTAACGGCCGGAGCCTGTCACGGGCACGTCGATGCGGCCCTGATCGTCGGCGGCGAAGCTTTTTTGCCAGCGGTCGGCGTTGATCACCGTCACCTTCGCGCCGGGAAGCGGCTTGCCCATCCAGTGGACGACGAAGCTGTTCGCTTCGGCAGCGGTTGGAACGATTTCGAGGTCGAGCGCCGACCGCGTTTCGGTGCGTCCGGCGCGCGCATAATAGATCACGCCTTCCCATTTGCCGCCCTCGGCCTCCCATGGCGCGAACACATTGTCGTCGGTCAGGCGGACGTCGTCCGTGCCGGTCACCGGCGCTTCGATATGGTTCGCGCGACGGACCAGCGCCGCCGGCTTCGCGCCCTCGGCCGCGATCAGGCGCGGGGCGGTCAGCTTGGAAAATTCGGGGTCGCCGGCTTCGGGGACCGGATCGGCGGGCTCGCCGAGATAGATGCGTGCGGGGCCGCGCGCATCGCGTTCAATCCAGACCTCGTGAGCCGCGGCAGGTGACGCAAGGAAGCTGAAAGCCATCAGCACGGCCAAGGTCTTTTTCATCGGGCGTCCTCTTTCAAATATGCCGAAGCGGCGGTGGGGCTGCGGGGCAGCCCGTTGGAGGGTGTGTGTGACCTTGAACGCCATCTATTGCAAACGATTATTATTAGCTTGCTATTGCGACCTATTCGCTCTAGCTGCCGCCCTTAATTGAGATTGAGTCGCAAAAAGGGAAATGCCATGACCGTCCGAATGATCGCGCTCTGCGGAGCAGCCACGCTGGCTCTTGCCGCCAATCCGGCTTGGGCGGGCGAGGGGGCGGACGATGCCGCGTTCGCTGACGCAGCGGCCGAAGCCGATGCGGGCGCCGGCGAGGACGCGATCGTCGTCACCGGCTATACCGGAACCAAGACCGATACTGCGCTCACCGAACTGCCGCAGCCGATCAAGGTCATCACCGCCGAGCAATATGAAGCGCAGGGCGCGATCAGCATCAGCGACACGGTGAAATATGCCGCGGGTGTGCTCGCCAATCCTTATGGCCGCGACACCCGCGTCGACGGCTTCAACGTGCGCGGGCTCGATGCGCTGCAATTCCGCGACGGGATGCGTGACATCTTCAGCTACTATGCCTCGATCACGTCGGACCCCTATAATTTCTCGCGCGTCGAGATCGTACGTGGCCCGGCCTCGGTGCTGTTCGGGCAGGGGTCGATCGGCGGCCTCGTCAACCTCGTCAGCAAGACGCCCGATTTCGACACGCGCGGCGAAGTGAGCCTCGTCTATGGCAGCTTTGACCGCAAGGAAGTGCTGGGCGACATCAACCTCGCCGCCTCCGACACGCTTGCCGTCCGCTTCGTTGGTCGCGCGCGCGATGCCGACACCTATGTCGACCACGTCCCCGACGACCGGGTGATGTTCGCGCCCTCGATCCGCTGGCAGCCAACCCCCGACACTGACGTCGTGCTGACCGGCCTCTATCAGGAGGACGACACCGGCTCGACCTCGCAATTCCTGCCGATTGTCGGCACCTTCCGCCCCAATCCCGTCGCCGGCGAGCGGCTCGACCGCTACACCTTCGTCGGCAAGCCCGGCTGGGACCGCTATGCCGGCCGTTCGCTCCAGGGCGGCGGATCGATCACCCACCGCTTCTCGGACAATGTGCAGCTCAGCCTCAAGGCGCGCTACATCGACAGCGACCTCGAATATAAGACTCACTATGCCGACAGCTATACGAACCCGCAGGACCCCTTCTCGGTCTATGGCACCGACGGGCGGACGATCGGCCTTTATGCCGACGCCAGCGACGCGCGGATGAACGTGTTTTCGACCGACAATAATCTCCAGTTCAATTTCAATACCGGCGCCGATATCGAGCACAAGCTGCTCGTCGGTGTCGATTACAGCTGGAACAAGGTGCAAAAGCGGGGGATTTTCGGCTTCGAGATCGTCGATCTCTACGACATCGATGGCGACGCGCTACTCGCCTACGAGCCCAGCGGCGACTTCGTCGCGGAAAGCCAGAAGCAGCTCGGCGTCTATGTCCAGGACCAGATCCGCTTCTTCGACCGCGTCTCGGTTGTGCTCGGCGCCCGCCGCGACCGCGTCACAGGCTCTTCGGGGCAAAAGGACAATGCCACCACCTTCCGCGCCGGCATCATCGGCGAGATCGGCGCGGGCTTCTCGCCCTTTTTCAGCTATACCGAAAGCTTCCTGCCGGTCGCCGGCCGCATCGAAAATAGCGACGGCAGCTTTGGCGATCCCTATGTCCCGCAAACCGGCACGCAGTACGAAGCGGGCATCAAGTGGCAGCCGACGCCGAATACCCTCGTCACCGCCACCGCTTTCAAGATCAAGGAACGCAACCGCGTCCTCTATCTCGCCGCCGGCGGCACTGCCCAGTCGGGCGTGCTCGACACCAAGGGCTTCGAAATCGAGGCCAGCCACACGCTGCCGGGCAATTTCGAACTGCTCGCCAATTACGGCTATGCGAAGCTCAAGTCGGAAACCAACACCAGCCTCGACTATATGCCGCGCCACACCGCGTCGCTCTGGTCGACCAAGACCTTCGGGCTTCCGGAAGAAGCGCAGCTGCGTCTCGGCGGCGGCGTCGTCTATAGCGGCAAGAGCGTGTCGACGAGCGATGTCTGGTCGATCGTCACGCCATCGCGCACGACGGTCGACGCGCTGGCGGAAATCAACTGGAACAATTGGCGTTTCGCGGTCAACGCGACGAACCTGCTCAACAACAAATATTTCGCTTCCTGTCTCGCGCGCGGCGACTGTTTCGTCGGCGCGCCGCGCAATGTGATGGGAACGGTCGGTTATCGCTTCTGATACATATGGGATGGGCGCGAGGCTATTGCGAGTCAGTCGCAGTTTTGCGATAGGGACGCGATGAGCAGAGCGGTCCCAAAATTGCGCGGCGCGGGTGCGCGCGGCATTGCGGCGCGTGTGGTCGCCGCGGTGCCGCTCAACTATGCCGTAACGAGCGCGCTCACCATGCTCGTCGCGCGACTTCTGCCGGGCGATGCGGCACAGGCGTCGATCGGCGCGACCACGCTTTCCTTTGCGATTTTCGCAGGCCTTGCCATGACCGCCTTCGCGGTCCGCTCGGTCGCGAAGCTGTGGCTCGGCCTCGTTGCCACCGGACTCGTCGCGGGTGCCGCCGATTGGGCGCTGATCGCGGTCGGAGGCCGGCTGTGAAGAGCGGCTTCCGGCAATCGATGGCGTGGCTGCACACCTGGACCGGGCTGCTGCTCGGCTGGCTGCTGTTTGCGATCTTCGTGACGGGGACATCGGCCTATTTTCAGGAAGAAATCACGCGCTGGATGACGCCCGAAGTGCAGAGTGTCCCGGCCGACCGGGCGAGCGGCTTCGTCGCGGCGACCGAGTGGCTGAAGCGCGAGGCGCCCGGCGGCAGCGAATGGTCGATCTATTCGACGGGAAAGCGCGCCGCCGGCCTGCAGCTTTATTGGGTGAACGGCCCCGAGGCTCCCGCCGATGCGCCGACCAGCGCGCGGCTCGACGGCACAGGGACCAAGGTCTTCGCCCGCGAGACGCTGGGCGGATGGTTCCTCTACCGCTTCCACTACGATCTTCATTATCTAAACTGGTATTGGGCGCGCTGGCTGGTCGGCATCGCGGCGATGGCGATGCTGATCGCGATCCTCAGCGGTATCGTTACGCACAAGAAGATCCTGACCGATTTCTTCCTGCTACGGCTCGGGAAGGGCCAGCGGAGCTGGCTCGATGCGCATAATGCGTCGAGCGTGCTGTTCCTGCCTTTCATCCTGATGATCACCTATACCGGCCTCGTCAGCCTCGCGACACACTATATGCCGTGGGGCATTGCCGCCAATTACGCCAATCAGGACAAATATTTCGAAGCCGCTTTTCCCTGGCCCGTGCCGGCGGAAAAGACGGGGCCTGCGCCGCTTGCACCGATCGGGCCGATCGTCGAGCGCGCCGAACGAAGCTGGGGAGTCGCCGCCGGCAGCGTACGCATCCTCAACCCCGGCGATCGCTCGGCGCAGGTCATCGTGACGAGCGCGCCCGATGCGGGCATGTCGGTTCGCTTGCGCTCGCTGACCTTCGACGGGGTAACGGGCGTCCCGGTCGGTGCGTATGACCCCTCGGGCGCCGCGACCGCGACCGAGGGCACGATGATCGGGCTCCATGCCGGCCGCTTCGCCTCGCCTTGGCTGCGGGCGCTCTATTTCATGTCCGGGCTGGCGGGCTGCATCATGGTCGCGTCGGGTCTGATCCTCTGGACGGTGAAGCGCCGCGCCAAGCTTCCCGATCCCGATCGGCCGCATTTCGGCTTCCGGCTCGTCGAAAAGCTGAACATCGCGGCGATTGCGGGTCTGCCCTTCGGCATGGCCGTTTATTTCCTCGCCAACCGCCTGCTGCCGCTCGGCATCGCCGACCGCAGCGACCAAGAGATCGACACCATGTTTATCGCCTGGGGCGCGGTGGCGGTATGGGCGCTGGCGCGGCCCGCGCGGAACGCCTGGCTCGAAACATTGTCGGCAACTGCGCTTGCGTTCGCGTCGGTGCCCGTCGTCAACGCCCTGACCACGGATCGGGGCTTCTTCACCAGCCTTGCCGCGGGCGACAGCGTCTTTGCCGTGTTCGACGGCGCGATGATCCTTATTGCCGCCGGCTTTGGTTGGGTAGCGCTGAAAGCTGCGCGGAGGGGCAGGGCGCAAGGCGGCAGAGCCATGGCGCGCCGTTCGCCCACCGATGCGATACCGGGCGTGGAGGCGGCATGATCCATGCTCTGCTCTTCCTGCTCGCCTTTTCAGGTTTCGTGCTGCTTTGCGCCGCGCGCGACCGGCACCAGCGCGATCTTCTGGGCCGCAAGCTCCCCGCAGGGGCGACCGCCCGTCTGCGCCGGGGCGGCTTGTTCCTCCTGCTGTCCGCTTATCCGGTGGCGGGCCTCGCGCTCGGTTGGGGTTATGGCGCGATCGAATGGCTCGGGCAGCTTAGCGGCGGCGCACTGCTCACCGTTCTGCTTCTCAACCGCCTGTCGGCCCGCGGAACCGCCGGCCGCTGATCCTGCGAACGAAGGCGTCGTCGGCCGAACTGGACGCGTTTCTTCGCGAACTCTAAGGGATTCATGCCCTTGGCGGTTCGGGAGAGGCTGGCAGGTTCGATGACACATAAGCGCGCCATCATCATATCGGCGGAATTCGCCAGCTTCGTCGGGCGCGGGCGCGTCGATCCGGCGTGGCTGCCGCCCGAGCCGATCGTCATCGGCTTCGGCGATATGGGTGAACCCGCGGTCAGCATATTGGCGAGCGAGAATGTCGATCACGGAGCGGGCGGCCATATTCTGCTGTTCGCGATCAGCCGCGCCGCCTGCCTGCGCATGTTCGGCCTGCTGCCGAGTGTGGCGGAAAGCTGGTATCTTTCCGCCGACCTGCGCGAGCTTGGTCGCGCGCTCGTCGCGGTCGAGGGGGAGAGCGAAGTGGCGGGCATGCTCCGCATCGCGCGCAGCCTCGAACTGCTCTGCCGGCTGTTCGAGGCGCTCGAAGAGCATCGGATGGTCGAATTTCACGGCAAGACGTCACTGAGCGAGATCGATGCCAAGCGCGTCGCTGCCGCGCATCAGCTGGTGAGCGAAAGCTGGCGCGAGCCATTGACCGTGGCGGAGGTCGCGCGGCGGTCGGGGCTCGGCAAGGCGAAGCTGACGCAGGGTTTTCGCGAGATGTATAAATGCACTGTTGCAGAGGCGGTGAGCGAGCGACGGCTGTCACACGCGCGCACCTTGCTTTCGCTGAGTGACCTTCCCATTTCCAGCGTCGGCTATCGCTGCGGCTATCAAAGCAACGCCAGCTTCACGCGCGCCTTCGTGCGCCGGTTCGGCACGACGCCGACCGACTTGCGCCGACGCGAAAAGGGGCAGCATGGACCGGCTGCGCCTTTGCCGTGATGCCTGTCGTGGTTTCCGAGAAGCGCCGGTGGAAGTTTCATGATACCCGCCAGCGACGCGGCATAAAATCCCGGCTTCGCCAAGCGCGCCGGGAAGGATCGGGTTCATACCGCCAAGGGCGCGGTACTCGCCGTCGGCGAGTTGGCTTCCTCCTTTTCTGTCCGCCCATGGACGATGCGGTAGAGCGCCGGCAGGACGAGCAAGGTCAGGATCGTCGACGAAACGATCCCGCCGATCACCACCGTCGCGAGCGGGCGCTGTACCTCGGCGCCCGCGCCGACATTGAACGCCATCGGCACGAAGCCGAGGCTCGCCACGAGCGCGGTCATCAGCACCGGACGCAAACGGGTGAGCGCGCCTTCGCGGATCGCCTGTTCGAGCCCGCTTCCGCTTTCGCGGAGCTGCTTGATGAAGCTCAGCATCACCACGCCGTTGAGTACCGCAACGCCGGAGAGGGCGATGAATCCGACTCCCGCCGATATCGACAGCGGCATGCCGCGGATCAGGAGCGCGGCAACGCCTCCGGTGAGCGCCAGCGGCACCCCCGAGAAGACGATCGCGGCGTCCTTGCCCGACCGGAACAGCGCATAAAGCAGGCCGAAGATCGTCAGCAGCGCCGCGGGCACGACGAGCTGGAGTCGCTTCGCGGCCGAGATCAGCTGCTCGAAGGTGCCGCTGTAGCTGACCCAATAGCCGGACGGCACCTCAACTTCCGACCCGACCTTGGTCTGCAGCTCCCCGATGAAGGAGCCGAGGTCACGGCCGCGGACATTGGCGGTCACCACGACACGGCGTTTGCCATCCTCGCGGCTGATCTGGTTGGGGCCGATCACGACCTCGACCTTCGCGACCTCGGCGAGCGGCACGAAGCCGCGCATCCCCGCATCGGGCGCACCGCCAAACGTGACGTCGGGCGAAAAGCCGTTTGCCGGAAGCGGAATGCGCAGGCGGCCGATCTCGTTGACCTGCTCGCGGATAGTCTCGGGCAGGCGCACGATGATCGGAAAGCGCCTGTCGCCCTCGAAAATCTGTCCCGCTTCGACCCCGCCGACCGACACGGCGACAACATCCTGAATGTCGCCGACATTGAGACCGAAGCGCGCGAGCGCGGCGCGGTCAGGCGTGATCTGCAGCACCGGCAGGCCAGTGACCTGCTCGACGCCGACATCCTGCGCGCCTTCGATACCCGAGGCGACACTCTCGACCTGCTGTCCGATCTCGTGAAGCGTGTCGAGATCGTCGCCGAAGATCTTGATCGCGACGTCGGCGCGCACGCCCGAGAGGAGTTCGTTGAACCGCATCTGGATCGGCTGGGTGAACTCATAATTATTGCCCGGAATCTTTGCGACCGCCGCCTGCATCTCGCGAACGAGCTGGCCCTTGAGTTTGCGCGGATCGGGCCAATCCTTGCGGTCCTTCATGATGATGAAGGTGTCGGCAACCGAGGGCGGCATCGGGTCGGTCGCGACCTCGGCCGTCCCGATCTTCGCCACCACCCGGTCAACCTCGGGGAACTGCTTGATCCGTGCTTCGAGCGCGGTCTGCATGTCCACCGCCTGGGTGAGGCTCGTGCCCGGAATGCGCAGCGCGTGGAGCGCGATATCGCCTTCGTCGAGATTGGGTACGAACTCCGATCCCATGCGGCCGGCCGCGAACCCCGAAACGAGGACGAGGCCGACCGCAGCCGCGATGAAGGCAGTGCGCAGGCGGATCGCCTTGTCGAGCGCGGGCGCGTAGATCTTGCGCGCCCAAAGCATGAGCCGACTTTCCTTCTCCTCGACCTTGCCTGTCACGAACAGCGCGACCGCCGCCGGCACGAAGCTCAGCGACAGGATTAACGCCGCGGTCAGCGCCATCACGACGGTGATCGCCATCGGATGGAACATCTTCCCCTCGACGCCCGTGAGCGCGAAGATCGGCACATAGACGAGCGCGATGATCAGCACGCCGAACAGCGATGGCCGGATGACCTCCGAGGTTGCGGAGGCGGCGAGCCCGAAGCGTTCGTTGCGATCGAGCAGGCGACCGAGATTGTGCTGCGCTTCGCCAAAGCGCCTGAGGCAATTTTCGACGATGATAACGGCGCCATCGACGATGAGGCCGAAGTCGAGCGCGCCGAGGCTCATGAGGTTTCCCGACACGCCGCCGCGCACCATGCCGGTGATCGTCATCAACATCGTGATCGGAATGACCGCCGCCGTGATCAACGCGGCGCGGACATTGCCAAGCAACAGGAAGAGCACGACGATGACGAGCAGCGCGCCTTCGAGAAGATTTTTCTCGACGGTCCAGATCGCGCGTTCGACAAGGTTGGTGCGATCATAGATCGGCACGGCCTTGACGCCCGCAGGAAGCGCCTTTGCCGCTACTTCCAGCCGTTCTGCCGCGGCGCGCGCGACGATCCGGCTGTTCTCGCCGGCGAGCATGAAGACGGTGCCGAGCACGACCTCCTTGCCATTCTCTGTCGCGGCGCCGGTGCGCAGTTCCTCGCCCATGCTGATGTCGGCAACGTCGGCGACGCGGATCGGCACGCCGTTCCGGTTGCTGACGATGATCATCCCGAGCTCGTCGGGCCCCGCAGCCTGGCCGGGGGTGCGGACGAGATATTGCTCGCCGTAGCGCTCGACATAGCCCGCGCCGCGATTGTCGTTGTTGCGTTCCAGCGCCTGCACGACATCCGCCAGCGTCAGGCCATAGGCCGAAAGCCGCGCCGGGATCGGGGTCACATGATATTGGCGCTCGTAGCCGCCGATGCTGTTGACCTCGGTCACCCCCGGCGTGTTGCGAAGCTGAGGCCGGATCACCCAGTCTTGTAGCGTGCGCAAATCCTCGGGCGTATAAGCACTGCCGTCGGGCTTCTTCGCCCCCGGATCGGCCTCCAGCGTATACATGAAGATCTCGCCAAGGCCGGTCGCGATTGGTCCCATTTCGGGGGTTACGCCGGGCGGTAGCTATTCGCGCGCCGATTGCAGCCGTTCGTTGATGAGCTGGCGCGCGAAATAGATGCTCGTGCCATCTTCAAACACCGCAGTGACCTGGGAGAGGCCATAGCGCGAGACCGAGCGGATGTATTGGAGCCCCGGCAGGCCGGCGATCGCCCTCTCAACCGGGAATGTGACGCGCTGCTCGGCTTCGAGCGGGGAAAAGCCCGCCGCCTCGCTATTAATCTGGACCTGGACGTTGGTGATGTCGGGCGTGGCGTCGATCGGCAGGCGCTGAAAGCTCCAGACGCCGATCGCGCAGAGCAGGACAACAACTGCGATGACCGACAAGCGGAAGCGAATTGCGGCGGCGATCAGCCGTTCAAGCAGGGGAGGCCTGCCCGCCGGCGCGCTTGCGTCAATGGTCATGGCTGGCCCCCGACTTCTCGATGTCGGCGCGGATCAGGAAGGCGCCGTCGATGACATAGATTTCGCCGGGCGCGAGTCCGCCGAGGACTTCGGTCCATTCGGGGGTGCGGCGACCGATTTCCAGCATCCGCACCTCATAGGTGTTGCCGACCTTGGCGAAGACGACCTCGAAGTCTCGGAAACGCTGGATCGCCTTGGTCCGAACCGCGAGCGGGACATTCGCTTGCGACACGGCGAAGCTGCCTTCCACGCCCATCCCGGGCCTGAACTCGCGCGACGCGACCGGCGGCAGATGGACATGCGCGAGCATCGTCTGGCTCGCGACATCCGCCGTTGGCAGCACCGCCTCGACCTCGGCCTGAAAGCGCGCTTCGCCCGAAACGCTCTTGAGGCTCACCGGCTGCCCAACCCGCACCCGCTCGGCATCGCGCGGATAAACGAAGAACTCAGCGTGGAGTTTGGTCGGATCGGCAATCACAAACAGCGCGCGGTCACCGGTCGTGTCGCCCACATTGACATTCTTCTCGACGATCGTGCCGCTGATCGGGGCGGGCACCGTATAAATCTGAAGCGAATGGCTCGATTCCACCCGGGCCAGCACTTGGCCGCGGCGGACCTGCTGACCAAGCTTGCCGTTCAGCGACATGATCAGGCCCGGAAGCCGCGCGCGGACATCGGCCTTTCCTTCGGGCGTGATTTCGATCCGGCCGCCCATGTCGATGAGGTCGCTGACCGTCGCCGGTCCTGCGGCCTCGACCTTCACGCCGCCGGCCTTCGCCGCCTCGGGCGCAATGACCGTGCGGCCTTCATAGGATTGATAGGCCCATTTGTGATTGCGGCCGCCTTCGGACGCCGTCACCCGGACGTCGAAGCTATGCGGTTCGGCGACCACCCCGCTGCCGCGCAGGAAATCGTGCTGCCGGGTGAAACTGAATCGGTCGATCCTGCCGCCGAGGCGACCGAGTTCGATCGCCAAAGCCACTTCGGTCGGCTTGACCGGCTTGTCGTCGCGATAGGCGTAGACGCGGAGCTCGGGATCGACGCCATCTTCGAAGATGGTAATCTCAAGCGCGAAGGGACCGCTGCGAAGCATGCGTCCCCCGTGCGGGCCACGTTCATATTCGCTCGCAGCGGCCGCCGCGTTCCCCTTTTCAGGCGTCGCTGTTTCGCCGCATGCGGCAAGCATGGCGAGGACCACGACCGGTGCCGCCCCCAGCAGATATATTCTCATCGGATTGTCTCCATTTTGGCAAGCAGCGGCGCGTGGCGACCGAAAAGCCGGTCGAGCCGCACGCCGAGCAAATGAAAGCGCCTGAGCAGCTCGATCCGCCGCGATTGCGCTTCGTTGGTCGCCGCTTGCGCCTGCGCATATTCCAGGAAGGTGAAGGCGGTGCCGCCGCGTGCGAGACCGTCGCGAATCAGCCGGACGGCGCGGTTGGCGCTCGGGAGCGCGTCGGCGTCGATCCGCTTGATTTCGGTCGCGATCAGGCGCCGGTCGGCAACGAGTTTGTCGATCTCCCGCTCGATCTCGATCCGCGCTACCGCGATATCGGCCTCAACCGCGCGCTGATCGGCTCGAGCCCGAACGACATTGCCTCGGTTCGCGGATTTGGTGCCGAGCGGGATCGATCCGCCGACCATGATCGCAAGGTCGTTGCCGTCCCCGAAATAGCGGAGACCGACACGCCCGCTGGGATCGGCGATATTGCCGGTCTCGGCGAGCTTTGCCTTGGCCTCGGCCGCATTGAGCTCGGCAGTAAGAACAGCGATATCGACCGAGCCACTGCGGGGAGGCGCTGGGACATCGAGCACGAGCAGGGCGGCCGGATCGAGCTTGAAATCACCGCCGCCGCCCCACCATGCGGCGAGGCTGGCCCGCGCAATCCGGGCATTCTCTCGCGCCTGGTCGGCGGCGATTTCTGCTTGGGCGACATTGGTGCGGGCACGCTCGGCAGCGAACCAGGGATCGAGTGCGCCGGTGACCCGCTTTACCACCTCCAGTTCAACGCGTTTCACCTCGGCAAGACGGGACTCCGCGACAGGAACCGCCGCTTCCGCGGCAAGTGCCTCAACCCAGGCCGCCTGCACGCGAGCGAAACGGTCGAGCAGGCGAACCCGGTTCTGGGCGCCGACGACGGCCGCGTCGGCGCGCGCGGCACCGATACGCGCCTCGCGCTTGCCGCCGCGCTCCCATGTCCGCTCATACCAGCCGGTGGTCTGCGGTCGGCTCAGCGGCGAATAGGGACCGGTGCCCGCGAAATCCTCGAGATCGATCCCGACCACGTCGCGCGGCCGGACATCGGCCTGCAGGATGACGGCATCCGCGGCTTCGAGGCGCGCGATGTTGGCGGCCAGGGCGGGATCGCTTGTCGCGACCCGCGACAGCGCTTCTTCCAGACTTAAATTTTGCGCCCAAACAGGCTGCGCGGCGGCAGCCAGCAGGACGCCGCCGCAGAGCATGGCTCTGCGGATAGCGTGCGCGCCGGAGCGCGCGCGAGATCGGGAAAACATGTGATAACAGCCTCGCTGAATGGCGTGGAAAACCTCCCACGCCTACGAGGCGCAGGAACTCAAACGGTCAGCGAGTGGGGTCGGGGAGGGCGCTCGGGGCCAATGGATCTGCGACCCGCGATTTGCCTGTCGTTGCCAATCCCATGCAGACTTCCGATCGGCGCAATACCGGAGGCGGTCACGGCATTGGGGACGAGCAGGTTAGGTCCTGTGTCGCCGTGGTGGTGATGCCCGCCGGCGAGATGGTCGCCGGGCGTGCTTTCGTCATCCGCCGGCGCATTGTCGTGATGGTCCGCATGTTCGGCTGGGCTATCGTGCACCGTGTCGACCGCGAAATCGGCCAACTCACCATGCTGGTGCGAGATCATGAATACCGGGCTGTGCTGGATCTGATCGGCGGCTTTGGCGGGTGCAGTCGCCGCATAGAACAGCATCAAAGCGACACACAGCGTGCCGATCAGACGATCAAAGCGGGAGGAAACGGACGAGAGCACGAAGCTGCGTTTAATTTGCGGCATTTCGGTTGGCAAGCCGAACGGCCTCCTATTGTTCCACAAGGCCGGAAGCGGATGCCTTTTTTATAAGGAGAAATGGTGGACGCACTAGGGCTCGAACCTAGGACCCGCTGATTAAGAGAAGGGAATTTTGAAGTAAAATTCCTAATTTTTACAGGTATCTAGCTGCGTCTTTGCATTTTTTATCTTAATATGTGACAACACATAAAACCAACGATTCTCAAGTAGCGATGGCACAGTTTCACGTCCATCTGCGATCCGCTGATTTTCGCGGCACAAGTTCATACTTTGTGAAAAGCGTACTTTCTAGCACGGCTTCAACACGATCAGCCTTCTCAAATGCCGAGTTGATCAGCCCATGCCCCGATCAAGCACTGCACAAACTCGTATCCCCGCGAAAATGGCCTTATCCATGCTGACCTCCTCCACAGTGATCGGCTTGAACTTGATATCTTCTCCCCAAGTGATTCCCCCCGATTCACTAAACTGCGGAAGGACTCTAGGCAGCTTCCTTCTGTCCGCCACGAAACTCGGTCGGGCATGCACCCGTCGAGCAATCGAGATGCTCTAGGCTGACGTCCTCGGAGAAGTCTGTGCGTTGAATGGCGCGCGCGATGCGTTCGAATTCCGCTTTGGAGACGGGCTGTTCGGGAAGGTACTCGTAAGCCGAGAGGTCGTCGTCCTGTGGCATCACCGAGCAGGCGCGAACGGTCGGCTGGTGGGCGCGGATCATAGCCTCGAACGTCGCATAGTCGGTCACGTCAGAGCGGTATTTGAGCGTATAGCTGATCTGGTTGCCGTAGGCTGGAAGCGCTTTGGTGCCGGTCAGATATTCATCGACGTCGAAGCCTTCGAGCCAGAAGGCTTCGCCGAGGCGCAACCAGGCGAACTGCTGTTCCATCGTCGCCTCCCCGGCCGTTACTAGGTGCGGCTCGATTCCCTTGAGGCCGGTGATTGTGGGTGCCGTCGGAAAGCCGACGATCGTGTGCCCCCTGTAAACTTCCAGCTTGCGAACCGGATAACCGAGCGAGCGGTAGCCTTCTACAAGCGGATCGTCGTTGCGATACTGCACCCAGCGCAGGTAGCGCAGCATCGACGGCAAATGCCAGCCCTCGGTCAAGCCGAGCAGCTTGGAGACCGAGCCGGATGGCTTGATGGTCGTCACTGTATGGGGCACCGAAACGCCCAGTTCGACCGCGTAGGCCACCGCTTCTGCATAGACCGAACGCGACAGGGCGCCGAGCGCGTCCCAGAACGCTGCCGCGCGGATGCCCGGTGTGCAGTCGAAAATGGCGTTTCCCGACAGATCGCCGCGGCCAACCCCCGCCTGCTGGAATCCGACGAAATCGGGCGCAATGAGATCGCGAAAGCCGACGCGGAAGAACTTCCACGCGAATTCGTGGACGCCGGTGAGGCCCACGCCGATGCGGTTGGTGCGCTTGACTTCGGTCGAGTAGAAGCTGTCCATGAGGTTTACCCGCATCAGCGCACGTGCGGCCGCCCGCACCGCGCTATGGGCTTCCTCCAGGTTGTCGCAATGAAACGGCGCGACGTCGGCGATCACGCAGAAGGCCCCGACCACCGACAGCACGATCTCGCCGCAAGGATTGACAATGTAGCCGTTCGGTTTGGATGCGACGATACGCGCAAGGCGGGCGAGGTAGAGGCGTGTGTCGTCGCCGACTTCGTAGCGGGCCGAACCGACATAGTTTCCGCTGCGATAGGCTGGCGCGTCCATGCCGGCGTCGTTCCGGACGAGCTTGTCCGCATTGATGAAGCCGGGCTCGCCGGTACCATCACCGTACGCGCACTCCGCGCCGCGCTGGAGCACGGCGCGGGCGTGGCGGGTGAGTCGATCATTGTATTCGGAGTGCCCCTCTGGCAGCTCGACGCGGCGCCAGAATTCGGCATCGACCGTGATGCTATTGTTGCTGGACCATAGGAATGCGAGCGGCGGATTGTTGCACTCGCTGCGATAAGCGGCGACCTGCGTCATCGGCATACCGTCATATTCGATCGGGCGCTTCACCTCGATGAAATCCACGGCCTCGAAGTCGGTCCAATGCTTGGTTGACATGCGCGCCGCGCGGCGTGCTCCGCCGACCAGCACCGGCTCGGCAAGATAGTGGTCAATGTAGAGCGTCTGGCGCCAAGGAGCGAGACCGGCTCCTTTGACCTTGGCGATTTTTTCCAGGGCGTTCATCAGCGGCACCGGACCCGACGAAGGTCGGCCCTGCATGCCCATGATCGGTTCTCCGCGCCCGCGCACGCGTGAGAAGTCGAGCACGAGCAGATGATCACGATATGCCTTCTGGTAGGCCATGATCTCCAGCAGTTCGATCGCCACTGCCCACCCCTCGCGGCTGTCCGCGACCTCGTGCCAAGTGACGTTGGTGCCCTTGCCGTAGAGATGACGAGCGTCGCGAATCGAAGTGTGCTGCGAGTGGTCGAAGTCGGGATGGAGCTCGTCGAGCACGACGCGGATCGTGGGCATGTTATCCCAGTTCACCAGCATCAGGTCGTCATCGTAGCAGCGACCGACGCCCGAGCCGTTGAGCAGGAGGTAGAACAGCGCGAAACTGGTGGCGGCCGTGCTGCAGTTCGTGAAGACCTCTTGGTTGCGGATGACTTGGTGCCGGTCACCATGCTGGAGGTGTCGCCCGGACATCAGGACAGCGCCCCTGGCGATTAACTTACCGAGTTCCTCTCGCTCGCGGCTTTCGACTTCGGGAGTTCCATAGGGTGCGTCCGCCGGATTGTGCAGGCGCAAGAGACTTGCGTTTCCCAAGGAGACGCGGGCGGCGAGCTCACCCCAATTCTCCCAGCGGGTGTCCGGTCGACCGTCACGCATCGGAGCGTCGGCATCCAATGCGACCTCAAAGCCGTCGCTGTTGTGCAGCGCGACCAGCCATCCCTTGAGATGGGGATCCGCTGGATTGAGCCGAACGATCCGGTCAAGCAATGAAGTGGCCCGCGGGGTGAGGATCCGGCGAAGGTAGGTCCTCTCGGCGACTGCAACTCCCATGCCGGGGTCGAGGGGACGAAAATCCGTTTTGGCAATGGGATGCATCATGTTTCCCTCAAGATTATCAACGGCGGAGAACTTACCACAAATAGTAGCAGCTGCATTGACCCCTATCAATATGTTGTGTTTTGAGTGCCTTTCCAATCCATCGAATGACGTTTCACCTCTCCGTCGATTCGGCGTCAGAGGATCGCGGTTTCAGTGCGAGCGCTGCACAAGACCGCTCTCGAAAGCGCCAACTAGCCAGCCGGAACCGTAGTTCATGTCATCGATTCCTAGGTTTCTGGAGATGGTGCGATTCAAACGCTGCCAGAAGGCAACCAGGCGAACGAACTCCAGATTCAGGTGACTAAGACGCCACCTCGGAATGGCCGCCAAAGGCCTTGCGCATGGCTGAGAGCAGCTTCTCGCCGAATGTGTGATCGACCCTGCTGCGATAACGAGCATAGAGCGCTGCGGTGAGGACATGCGCGGGCACCGCTTCTTCCATTGCCGCCTCGATGGTCCACTGCCCCTCTCCGGAGTCCGGCACCAATCCGGAAAAACGCTCAAGGGAGCGGTCGTGGGCCAAAGCCTCGGCACACAGGTCGAGGAGCCATGATGAAACAACGCTCCCGCGGCGCCAGACCTCTGCAATGTCAGTCAGATCAAGATCGTAGCGCTCTTCAGCAGGCAGCCGCTCCGAAGATCGTGATTTCAGGATATCGAACCCTTCGGCAAAGGCTTGCATCATGCCGTACTCGATGCCGTTATGGACCATCTTTACGAAGTGGCCCGCTCCCGCCGGCCCGGCGTGCACATAGCCGAGCTCGGCCCTCGGGTCGTGACCGTCTCGGCCAGGAGTGCGTCCAACCATCCCCAGACCCGGGGCGAGCGCCCGGAAGATTGGGTCCAGGCGCTCAACTGGTTCGGTATCCCCGCCGATCATCAGGCAATAGCCGCGCTCTCTTCCGAAGATTCCGCCAGACGTGCCAACGTCGATGTAACTGATCCCACTCTTCGCCAGCAGGCGCGCCCGGCGGATGTCGTCCTTGAAGTGGCTGTTTCCGCCATCGATCAGAACATCGCCTTCCGGGCAGATCGCTGCCAGTGCAGAGATACTTTGTTCGGTTGCTTCGCCTGCGGGAAGCATCAGCCAGATCGTGGCCGGGTTTTCCAGCCTGGAGCGCAGGTCTGCCAGTGAACCAGCTCCCTCCGCCCCTTCGAAGACCAGTGCCTCAACCGCCTCCGGCTTATGGTCGTATGCGACGACGCGGTGCCCCTGCGCCATCAGCCGCCGCGCTATATTGGCGCCCATGCGGCCCAATCCGACCAGCCCAATCTCCATCGGGGGCTGTCTGCCATCTACGGAGCCGTCTTCGCTGTTCATGATCTTGCCATGTACCCTTTGTCTGCGACCCCGCTAATCACCTCAGAGAGGCGACGGTGACCACGCGAACCAGTTCCGACAACGTCTTGACCTGCATCTTCATCATCACGTTCGCACGATAGACCTCGACCGTTCGGGGACTGATCTCAAGGTCGAACGCGATGGCCTTGTTCGCGAGGCCGGCGACCAAGCCGTCCATAACCTCCCGCTCCCGCCGACTCAGGCTGGCCATTCGTTCCAACACCTCCTGCCGCGCCGCATCTGCCTGCTCCCCTTCTTCTTGTTGACTCAGCGCGCTGCGGATCGCGGCCAGCATCACCTCGTCATCGAAGGGCTTTTCAATGAAATCGGCAGCGCCCGATTTCATTGCCTGGATAGCGAGCGGCACATCGGCGTGCCCGGTAATGACGATGACCGGAATGCTGGCGCCACGGCGCTTGAGTTCCTCCACCAGTTCGATGCCGCCGGTCCCGGGCATCCGGACGTCGGTTACGACGCAAGCGTCTGAAAGAGGGGGTGAGGACTTGAGGAAAGCATCGGCCGAAGGAAACGAGCGGACCCTGATGCCAGCGCAGTCCAGCAGGAATTCGAGCGAATGCCGCGCTCCTTCGTCATCGTCGATCACATAGACGATCGAATCACTCGGCATCGTAAAGCTCCTGCTTGCCGACCTGGGGCACGGTGAAGGCGAAAACGGTACCGCCGCCCTCGCGAGGTCTGGCCCATATGCGCCCGCCATGTGCTTCAACGATCGTGCGCGAGATTGAGAGGCCCACGCCCATACCGGTGCGTTTGGTGGTGATAAAGGGCTGGAACAGCTGATCCGCGATTTCCGGATCGATTCCCGGGCCGCTGTCCGCCACCACGACGCAAGCCATATCGTTGTCGGCCGGCTCGATAATTATGACCAGCTCGCGGCGGTCAGCTCCAAAGTCGACCATGGCGTCGACCGCGTTGCGCACGAGGTTGAGCACGACCTGCTGGATTTGCACCTTGTCGGCCAGTACAAGTTCGACCTGGGGACTGAAATCGTACTGTACGCGGATGTCGTGCTGCTTGGCCCCGACCAAAGCCAGGGCGCTGGCTTCCTCCACCATCTTCGGCAGGCTTTCGACGGCACGCTCGGTTTCTCCGCGCGCCACGAAGTCCCTCAGGCGACGGATAATCTCACCAGCGCGCATCGCCTCAGCCGCTGCGCGGTCAAGCGCGTCGGAGACGCGCTCCTGCGGCACTTCGTCGCGTTGGAGGAGCATACGGCTGCCCTTCAGATAATTGGCGATCGCGGACAGCGGCTGATTCAATTCGTGCGCCAGAGCCGAAGCCATTTCGCCGAGCGCCGTCAGGCGAGACACATGGACCAGTTCGTTCTGCAATTCCTGCAGTCGCGTTTCCGTCTGCTGCCGCTCAGTCAGGTCCCGTATGAACCCGGTGAAGTATCTTTGTTCATCGGCTTGCATCTCCCCCACCGCCAGTTCGATCGGGAATGTCGAGCCATCGCTGCGCTCGCCGACGACAATTCGGCCCTTGCCGATGATCCGTTTCTCACCCGTGCGATAATATCGCTCTAGGTAATCCGGGTGCGCCGTGCGGTAAGGGTCCGGCATCAGAATGCTGACGTTGCGCCCAATGGCTTCCTCCGCACTCCAGCCGAACATCTGCTCGGCTGCGGTGCTGAAATCGCGGATCAGGCCCTCTTCATCGATCACCACCATCGCATCGGGCACCGTCTCGAGGATGGACCGCAAATGGGCCTCGCGCTGCGCGAGCTCTGCCGCAGCGGCTTCGGTGTCGACCCGCGCTCGCTGAAACCACTCGCCGCCGACAGCGATGGCGAAGCCAATCACAACGAAAGCCGCCGCGGCGATCAGGCTACCGCTGATGATGGGCCCGCTCACCCGGTCGCATAACAGCCCCGCTGCCGCTCCCGCGATCGCCACCACGGTACCGGCACGCACACCGGAGAGAGCACTGGCCACGACAACGCCGGGCACGAAGAAGATGAACGTGGCCCGTTGCCCCAGTTCTTCCGCAAACAGAAGGCGGACAGCTGCCCCGGCGCCTATCGCTAACAAGGCCAGAGCCAGCGCGGCAAGCACGGGGAGGCGAGGAAGGAAGCGGCTGGTGAAGGTCGTCCGCGGGACCTCCGGGAAAGCCCTTAGGGGATCGGCGGTAGGGACATCATCCAAATTTCATGCCTCTCTTCGGTTCCATAGATGGCTGCTGCAGCGGCATATGGATCAATCGCGCCGCCAAGTGGAGAAGTTCCAGTGACTGCACCGTTCATAGATCTTGGCGTTCACCACAAGCCGAGCGGAATCTCGGACCGGATCGCCTTCGGTTTCACGAAGGCACTGCGGTGGACCGCCGATACCTTCTTTGCGGAGCGTTACGGTCACCGCGCAGTGGTGCTGGAGACCGTGGCTGCTGTCCCCGGCATGGTCGGTGCGACGATCAATCATCTGGCCTGCCTTCGCCGCATGTGCGACGACAAGGGCTGGATCAAGACGCTCATGGACGAGGCCGAAAATGAGCGCATGCACCTCATGACGTTCATCGAGGTCTCCAAACCGACCTGGTTCGAACGGGCGGTGATCATCGGCGTTCAATGGGTGTTCTACCTGTTCTTCTTCGCGCTCTACCTGATCAGCTCGAAGACCGCACACCGCGTCGTCGGCTATTTCGAGGAAGAGGCGGTGATCAGCTACACCCATTACCTTGCCGAGATCGACAGCGGCCGCAGCGAGAACGTGCCGGCACCGGAAATCGCCCGGAGGTACTGGGACCTCCCGGACGGCGCCACGCTGCGCGACGTCGTGCTGGTCGTCAGAGCGGACGAGGCACATCACCGCGATGTGAACCACGGCTTCGCCAACGAACTCGCCGGACTCCCGGTCGGTCAGGTTGCCGAATGTCCGCCTCATCTGGTGCTCGAGCCCAACTGGAAAAAGGCCGCCTGATCGCGAAGGGGCTGGCGGCGGCAATACCGCCGGCCCGCAGCCGGGAGCATCGAGGATGTCCGGATTTCGAGTTGTGTTGTACGTGACCGATCCCGCTCTCCTGGCTTCACTGGAGTTCGCGCTGTCGCTGCAAGGGTTCGATCCGCGAGATGGCGCGGCGCAGGAAACAGGCGAAGCTGGCGCCACGTGTCTCGTGGTCGAGCAGCGCTATCGCGGCGGCGGCCTGCAATTCCTGGAGGAATTGCACCGCACAGGTTCGACAAACCCGGCCATTCTTCTCGCCACAAATCCAACGCAGCGCCTGAGGCGCGACGCCGCCAGGGCCGGCGTCATTCTGATCGAAAAGCCCTTGCTCGGCGAGGAACTGACTGACGCGCTTCATGCGCTCACCCCACCAAATGCCGGCGGTATCCGCCGGTCCCACCCAACAGGAGATTTTCGATGGCAGATGCGCTGAACGGCAGAACGATTGAACTGGTGAAGGCGACTGTGCCCGCTCTGGAAGCGCACGGACTGCAGATCCTGAAGGAAATGTATGCTCGAATGTTCCAGAACCCCGAAATTCGAGATCTGTTCAACCAGTCGCATCACGGCGGCGAGGAAGGCGCGCAGCCCCGGGCACTCACGGCTGCCATTCTCGCCTACGCGAACAATATCGACAACCTCTCGGCGCTGGCACCCGCGGTGGAGCGGATTGCCCAAAAGCATGTCGGGCTGCAGATCCTGCCTGAGCATTATCCCTATGTCGGGGAGGCTCTTCTTGGCGCGATCGGCGCCGTTCTGGGCGATGCCGCGACCGAAGAGATCCTGGAAGCCTGGGGCGAAGCCTACTGGTTCCTCGCCAACATCCTGATTGCTCGCGAGCAGCGCGTTTATGAGGAACTCAGCGAAGCCGAGGGCGGCTGGAACGGCTGGCGCGACTTCCGGGTCGAGGAAGTCGTTCCGGAAAGCAGCGTGATCTCCTCGTTTATCCTGCGCCCCTGCGATGGCGAGGCTGTGATCCGGCACAAACCGGGCCAGTACCTGACCTTCTGGCTTGATATTCCGGGACATCCGCCGGTCAAGCGCAACTATTCGATCTCGAATGCGCCGAACGGCGAGTTTTACCGGATCTCGGTGAAGCGGGAGCCTCAGGGCCTCGCCTCAGGCTGGCTGCACGAGGATGCAAAAGCGGGCACGGTCCTCAAGGTTGCGCCTCCGGCGGGAGAGTTCTTCATGGAGGGCAAGCCTGCGCGTCCGGTCGTCCTGCTTTCCGGCGGTGTCGGTCTCACGCCGCTGATCGCGATGCTGGAAACGCTGGTCGCCAACGATGCGGACGTGCCGGTGCATTATGTGCACGGCACCCACAATCGCGACACGCATGCCATGCGCAAGCATGTGCGCGATCTCGCCGCGGGGGCCGCGAACCTCAAGGTCAGTGTCTTTCATCAGACCCCGCTGGAAGATGAGGCCGCAGGAGACGATTACGATCATGCCGGCATCATCACTGACGAGTGGCTCACCGCAGAGACGCCCGTCGGACAGGCGGATTATTACATCTGCGGCCCGCGTCCCTTCCTTCGTGCGGCGGTATCGGCGCTTTCCATGAACGGCGTGCCCGCGGACAGAATTCATTACGAGTTCTTCGGACCGGCCGACGAACTGCTCGCCGCCTGACAAGGGCCCGGGGGCAACGCGGCGCACATGCAAGCGGCGCGTTCCCCCCCCCCGCCCTGGCGGAAAAGCAGTCCTGCTGGCCGGCGCAATACAGAGGCAAGCTAGTGAACCAGGATGCGATTGAATTTGAATCCACGCCGAATCCAAACGCACTCAGAATCGTGACCGGCTTCCCACTCACGCACGGAGCATCACAGCAGTTCAAGCGTGGAATACCCGCCTCCAATCCACTCGCGGCAGATCTACTGGAGATAAGCGGGCTTATCCGCGTCATGATTGCGCGGAACTTCGTCACCATAGTGCGTGAGACGGAGAGCATATCGTGGGACTCGCTTCGCCCGTCGATCAAAATCGCGCTCTCCAGGGCAGCGTCCGCGGAGGTCGAGGACCTCAGCGGTGCATCGCCCGAAATCGAAACAATCGCCACAATCGAGCGACAGATAGAAGATGTGCTGGCTCGCTACGTCAATCCGCTCCTCGCCGCCGACGGAGGAGAGGCGTTGCTGGTCAGTTTCGATCCGCAATCAGGGCTTGCTCTGGTAAAAATGGAAGGCGCCTGCGGCGGCTGCCCGTCCGGAGCGATCACGCTGAAAGGTGGGAT
This sequence comes from Sphingopyxis sp. SE2, assembly GCF_032227185.1. Classification (NCBI taxonomy): domain Bacteria; kingdom Pseudomonadati; phylum Pseudomonadota; class Alphaproteobacteria; order Sphingomonadales; family Sphingopyxidaceae; genus Sphingopyxis; species Sphingopyxis sp. SE2. The sequence goes on from NZ_JAPMXW010000001.1 coordinate 802,503, forward strand.
TGAGCAGGCGATCCGCCACTGGGTCCCTGAGGTCCGAAAGGTCGAAGCGCTTAGCGACGATCGGCCGCGCGAAGATCCGAGAATACGTTTTCGCAAGTGGATCGAGGCCCGGTGGGGCAAAGTCGAATAGCTGCAACGCCCGTTCTTGGCTGCAGCCGTCGTTCGGCAATGGCCTCACGCTGTCTGCGCTGAGCTTCCCGAGGCTGGCAGCATGATCGTCAGGAGCAATGAGGAGTGTTCCAGCCCTCGAACCGAGTGCAGCACTCCTCCGTCGAAATATACCCAGCCATGAGCCGGCAGCTCGACGACCTTATCCTCCAATCCGACTTCCACGCGGCCCTCGAGGCAGTGCAGCGTAAACCTGCCCGATACCTTGTGGGGCGGCATCTCACCGCCGGCAGGAACTGCGAGATAGATTGCCTCGAAACTGTCGGTCTTCACCAAAGCTCTTGTCTGCGCGGAATTCAGCTCGGATCCCAAAGGACTCAGATCGACGACCTCGCCCGATGTCACGTGATGTAATGCCATGAATGTCCTCGTTTTGATGTCGTATCGCCTCTGCCTAGAACCGTATGCCGGTCAATTGAAGCCCTGTGGCGCAGACATCGACCGCTGAACCCGAATCCGGAGGTGGTCCCGGTCCCTTCGGAGCTCGGGGAGAGGGCGCCCGGACCGGCTTCTGCCACCCAAGCCTTTGCATGCCGTTTGTCACCTCCGGGATGGACCTTAGGCGGCTGACCGTAGGGAGATGATCGAAGTGTCCGCAGCCCTTCGTCGGGCTAGTATTTGTATCGACGAGAAGGAGCGGAACGATGACGGCGATTAACTCAGATTTTGTCGCCAATGCGCGAGTGGTGAGCGCCGGCGATCTTGCGCAGATCGTCGATGCGGCAAGCCCGGTACTGCCCGAAGATCGAACCGGTCTGAATCTCGCAGGCGTCAAGATTGGCAGGTCCGTGCTGCTTGCGCTCATGGGTGCGACGATCACCGCGATCAGTGCATCGGCCGCCTAGCTGCCGGGCTGAGGGAGTTTGAGCAATGGATATCCTCGGTGTCTTCCTTTCCGAACACGAGCATGTCAGGCTTATGCTCGGCGTTTTCGAAGAGGAACTCGCAGAGTTCGGCGATGCGCGGAATGCCGATTACGAGGTCCTCGGCGGCTGCATCGCCTATTGCCGTGACTTCCTCGATCAATGGCATCATCCCAGAGAAGATCGGCTACTCGAACTGATTTCCCGCCGCGATTATGGTGTCGGCAGCTCGTTGCAGGCGCTCTCGAACCAGCATCAAGACCTCGGCAGGCGAACCGCCGAACTCACTCACATCTTCCACGATATCTGCAATTGCGGCGGCGTGTACCTGCGCGAAGATCTGGTTGAAACCGGGCGGAGACTGAGTTCGTCATACCGGCAACATCTCGACTGGGAGGAGCGCTTTCTCTTTCCCGCTGCGACGACTGTGCTCACCGATGAGGATTGGCAGGAGCTCGCTAGCCGGACAAGCGGCGAAGCGGACCCGCTATCTGCGGAGCCGGTCGACAGACAGTACCGAATGCTGTTCGCAGCCTTGGCGGATCGGCGGCCATGAGGTCGCTTGCCCGGGCGCCAAGCGGACAGGATCGGACCGCAAAGCACCATGAACAGGAGTACAATAAAAAAAGGTGCGGCGGCGGTTGCCGGACTCATTTTGTCTCCGTAGGTTCGTGCGAATTAGGAACGAAGGAGGCTCGCCTGGTTGACATCCTCGTCTCGATCGCGCCGCCTTCCAAACTAGCGGTGCTACGCCTGTGACCGGGGCAGGCGTACCTTCCGGCGCACCGCGCGCATTGTGGACGAGCACCGCTGCGTTCACCGTCTGCTTTGCCGCCTGGACGATTTTCTCGATCGTAGGCATCGCCATCAAGGACGAGTTCGGACTTTCCGAAACTCAGTTCGGACTGCTGATCGGCACCCCCATACTTACCGGTTCACTGTCGCGACTTGTTTTCGGCATCTGGGCTGACCAATACGGCGGTCGGCGCGTGTTCGCCGGGGTGATGCTTGTCGCGGGTCTCGCCAGCTTCGCAACCTCCTATGCCGACAGCTATGTCGAACTGCTGGTCGCAGCGCTGTTCATTGGAATTGCAGGCGGCTCTTTTCCCGCAGGCGTCGCTTACGTTTCGAAATTCTATCCTCGCGAGCGGCAGGGGCTTGCCCTCGGCATCTTCGGGGCTGGGAATGTCGGATCATCGGTGACCAAACTCGCCGCGCCGGCTGTGATGCTTGCGCTCGGCTGGAGTGCAGTGGCGCAGATTTGGGGCATTGCTCTTCTGATGATGGCCGCCGGCTTCGTTCTGCTGACAAAGGAAGATCCGGAGACGCAACAGAGACGGCGGAGCGAACAGCCGGGCGTTTCAATGAGGCAGCAGCTCGCCGTTCTGAGCAATTTGCAGATCTGGCGGTTTTCGCTCTACTACTTTTTCGTCTTTGGGGCCTTCGTGGCGCTGGCTCTGTGGCTTCCGCACTACTTCATGGACGTCTACGGTCTCGATCTGGTGACTGCGGGAGTTCTTGCAGCGTGCTTTTCGGTCCCGGCCAGCCTCTTCCGCATCTACGGTGGACGGCTTTCGGACAAGTATGGAGCGCGCGCGGTGCTTTACTGGACGCTCGGTGTCTCGGTCCTGTGCACCTTCATGCTCTCCTATCCGCCCACGACCTACATCATCGACGGAGCCAGAGGGCCTATTACCTTCCGTACCGAAATGGGGCTGGTTCCTTTCGTCCTGCTGATCTGCGTGTTGGGGTTCTTCATGAGCCTCGGCAAGGCGGCCGTGTTCAAGCACATCCCCGTCTATTACCCAAACCACGTCGGCGCCGTTGGCGGTCTGGTCGGAATGATCGGCGGCCTCGGTGGTTTTGTCCTGCCGCTCGCATTCGGAGCCCTGGTCGACATTACCGGGATCTGGACCAGTGTGTTCGCGCTGCTGTTCCTTCTTGTCGGGGTCGCGCTTGCCTGGATGCACGTGGCGATCCAGTACATGGAAAGGCGCGCCGCCCGCGAGCCGGAACGGACCGCTCTGCTGCCCGAGCTTCCCGAGATGCAGGGCTTTGGCGAAAAGGATATCGAGCGTCCGGTGCGCGGCGCCGGTCCGATCGCCGATTGGAGACCGGAGGATCCGGAATTCTGGCAAACCAAAGGCCGGCCGGTTGCTCGCCGTAACCTGTGGATTTCGACGTACTGCCTGCTGCTATCTTTCGCGGTTTGGATGGTCTGGAGCGTTGTCGTTGCGCAACTGCCTTCCATCGGTTTCGCCTTCACCACCGATCAGCTCTTCTGGCTTGCGGCTGTGCCGGGCCTCTCAGGTGCGACGCTACGCATTTTCTATGCCTTTCTCGTGCCGGTGTTCGGCGGGCGCTTGTGGACCACGATCTCGACGGCGTCCCTTCTGATCCCTGCCTTTGGGATCGGCTATGCGGTGCAGAACCCCGACACCCCATATCTGATCTTTCTGGTGCTGGCGCTGCTCTGCGGCTTTGGCGGCGGAAACTTCGCGTCTTCGGTGGCGAACATCAGCTTCTTCTTTCCGAAGTCTGAAAAGGGCAACGCGCTGGCGATCAACTCCGGGCTGGGCAATGTCGGCGTCAGCCTGATGCAGTTTGTCGTGCCTTTCGTCGTGACGATGAGCCTGTTCGGAGCGCTGGGCGGATCGGCGCAGATGACCGCCGGTGGCGAAGCGGTGTGGATGCAGAATGCCGGGTTCTTCTGGGTGCCCCTAATCATTGTCGGCACACTCGCAGCATGGTTCGGAATGAATGACATCCTCAGCGCCAAGTCGTCGTTTGCAGACCAGGCGACCATCTTCAGCCGATTTCACACCTGGATCATGTGCTGGCTCTACACCGGTACATTCGGGACCTTCATCGGCATGTCTGCGGGCTTCCCGCTGCTTGCAGGGCTCGTGTTCCCCGAAGTGAACGCGCTTCGCTACGCCTTCATCGGCCCGTTGGTGGGCGCGTTGGCGCGGGCCGGCAGCGGCTGGATTGCCGACCGGGTGGGGGGCGCGCGGGTGACCTTCTGGGTCTTCGTGGCGATGATCGCCGCGTCCTTCGGGATGATCTGGTTCCTCGACATGCGCAGCTTCTGGGGCTTTTTTGCCATGGTGCTGCTGCTCTTCCTGGCAAGCGGCGTCGGCAACGCATCCACCTTCCAGATGGTGCCGGGCATCATGCGGCGGGAGATCGAACGCACCGCATCGCATCTCGATGCTCAGGAATGCCGAATCCAGGCGGACCGCGAGTCCGCGGCGATCGTCGGCTTCATCTCTGCCATCGCCGCCTACGGCGCATTCTACATCCCCAAGGCCTACGGCTCGTCGATCGAACTGACGGGCGCGCCCAACGCGGCTCTCTGGGGATTCATGATCTTCTACGTCACCTGCGCTGCCCTGACGTGGTACTTCTACGATCGCGCTCGGCAGCCTGTCTCGAGCGGGACGCAATCCCCCCGCACCGTACCTGCCCATGCCAATAAAGGGAGCTCGCAATGAGCCATTTCCTGGACCGCCTGACCTATTTCCGCCGCGCGCGGAGCGAGTTTTCGGAAGGGCATGGCATCACCACCAACGAGAGCCGCGACTGGGAAGACGCGTATCGGAAGCGCTGGGCGGCGGACAAGATCGTCCGTTCGACTCACGGCGTGAACTGCACCGGTTCATGCTCGTGGAAGATTTATGTGAAGGGCGGGATCGTCACGTGGGAGACGCAGCAGACGGACTATCCCCGGACGCGTCCCGATCTTCCCAACCACGAGCCGCGCGGCTGCCCGCGTGGAGCCAGCTACAGCTGGTATCTCTATTCCGGCACGCGCATCAAATATCCGCTCGTTCGCGCACGGCTGATCCGCCACTGGCGCGAAGCGCGCGCGACGATGCCGCCGGTCGCGGCGTGGGAATCGATCGTCAAGAATCCGGACAAGCGGCGCGACTGGGTTTCGAAGCGCGGACGGGGCGGGTTCGTCAGGGCCGGGTGGGACGAGGTGACCGAGATCATTGCGGCCGCCAATGCCTACACTATCAAGGAGTATGGCCCCGATCGCATAGCCGGCTTCTCGCCCATTCCGGCGATGTCGATGATCTCCTACGCCGCCGGCAGCCGTTACCTCTCTCTGATCGGCGGGACGCTGCTCAGCTTCTACGATTGGTACTGCGATCTGCCGCCGTCGAGCCCGCAGACCTGGGGCGAACAGACTGACGTCCCGGAAAGCGCCGACTGGTACAATGCCGGGTTCCTGCTCGTCTGGGGCTCCAACGTCCCGATGACGCGCGCGCCCGACGCGCACTTCTATTCCGAGGTTCGCTACCGCGGCGCCAAGAGCGTGGTGATTGCGCCCGATTACAACGAGGCGGCCAAGTTTTCCGACTTATGGCTGCATCCCAAGCAGGGCACGGATGCGGCGCTGGCGCTCGCCTTGGGTCATGTTGTGCTGCGGGAGTTCTATGTCGACCGCCAGGTGGAGTACTTTTCGGACTATACCCGTCGCTACTCCGACTTTCCCTTGCTGGTCCTGCTGAAGGAGCAGGACGGTCGAACCGTTCCCGACCGCCTGCTGCGCGCCTCCGACCTCGCTGGCGCACTGGGCGAGAGCAATAATCCGGACTGGAAATGCGTTGGGCTGGACGAGCTTTCCGGCGAGTTTGTCGCCCCGCTTGGCGCGGCGGGCCATCGCTGGGGCGAACAGGGCAAGTGGAACCTCGAGGAGAAGGACGGCAAGGGACGCAAGATACGCCTCCGCACCACACTGGCCGGCAGCGAGGACGAGATCGTCGCCACCGCCTTCCCCTATTTCGGTAGTACCGCGCCGCACGATTTCGTGGCCACCGACCACGAGCAGATCCTGACGCGCAACCTGCCCGCAAAGCAGGTGACGCTCGCCGACGGATCGAGCGCCAGGGTGACAACCGTGTTCGACCTGTTCTGCGCCAATTACGGGGTGGATCGCGGCTTCGGAGGCGAGAACGTCGCCTCGAGCTACAACGACGACCTTCCCTTCACGCCTGCATGGGCGGAGAAGGTCACCGGGGTCCCGCGTGAGGCGATCATCCAGGTCGCACGCGAGTTCGCGGCCAATGCCGAGGCGACGAACGGCCGGTCGATGGTCATCCTCGGGGCCGGGCTTAACCACTGGTACCACATGGATATGAGCTATCGCGGGATCATCTCGCTGCTCGTGATGTGCGGCTGCGTGGGTCAGTCGGGCGGCGGCTGGGCACATTATGTCGGCCAGGAAAAGCTGCGCCCGCAGACGGGCTGGTTACCTCTTGCCTTTGCTACCGACTGGGTGCGCCCTCCGCGGCAGATGAACGGAACCAGCTTCTTCTACGCACATACCGACCAATGGCGCTACGAGTCTCTCAAGATGTCCGAGATCCTCTCGCCGCTCGCGCCGGCGGGGGACTGGTCGGGCACGATGATCGATTACAACGTGCGGGCGGAACGAATGGGTTGGCTGCCGTCCGCGCCGCAGTTGGAAACCAATCCCATCGAGCTTGGCCGGCGAATTCACGAAGCCGGGTCAGATCCCGTCACAGAAGTGGTCGATGGCCTCAAGTCGGGCGAGCTGAAGCTCTCGGCGCATGACCCCGACAATCCGCGCAACTGGCCGCGAAACATGTTCTTCTGGCGATCGAACGTGCTGGGCGCGAGCGGCAAGGGCCACGAATATTTCCTCAAGCACTTCGTCGGTTCGCTTCACGGCGTGATCGGGACCGACGAGGAGGTGCCTGAGGAGGAGCGGCCGCAGGAAGTCGCATGGCACGACGAGGCCCCCACGGGAAAGCTCGACCTGCTGGTCAACATCGACTTCCGCATGTCGACCACCAGCGTCTATTCCGACATCGTGCTGCCGACCGCGACCTGGTATGAGAAGCACGACCTCAACACGACGGACATGCACCCCTTCATCCACCCGCTCACCGCGGCGGTGGACCCTGCCTGGGAGGCCAAGAGCGACTGGGCCATCTTCCGCGCTATCGCGAAGAAGTTCTCGGCCGTGGCTCCCGAAGTGCTCGGCGTGGAGCACGACGTCGTTCTCTCGCCTATTCAGCACGACACTCCAGGCGAACTGGCGCAGCCCTACGAGCCGAAGGACTGGGGAAGGGGCGAATGCGAGCCGATCCCCGGCAAGACCATGCCTGCTATCAGCCTGGTCGAACGCAACTACCCCGATGTGTTCGCGCGGTTCACCTCCTTCGGGCCGGAGGTCGAAGCGCTCGGCAACGGCTCCAAGGGCCTCAACTGGGATGCCAAGGACGAGGTCGAACTGCTCGGCAGGCTCAACGGGATCGTGCCCGAAGGCCCCACCGCCGGCCGCCCCAAGGTTGATAGCGATATTGAGGCCTGCGAAACCATCCTGATGATGGCCCCGGAAACCAATGGCGAGGTCGCAGTCAAGGCATGGCATGCGCTGGAGAAGGCCACCGGGCGCAGCCATGTCCATCTTGCGGAAGGACGTGAGGAAGAGAAGATCCGGTTCCGTGACGTCGTCGCGCAGCCGAGGAAGATCATCTCCTCACCCACCTGGTCCGGGATCGAGAGCGAGAAGGTCTGTTACAACGCCGGCTACACCAACGTGCACGAACTGGTCCCCTGGCGGACGATTTCCGGCCGCCAGCAGCTTTACCAGGACCACCACTGGATGCGTGCTTTCGGAGAAGGGCTCGTCACCTGGCGGCCGCCAATAGACACCAAGACTGTGATGCAGGTGCTCGGCAAACTGCCCAACGGCAACGCCGAGATCATGCTCAACTTCCTCACTCCGCACCAGAAGTGGGGCATCCATTCGACTTATACCGAGAACCTGATCATGCTCAGCCTCAACCGGGGCGGACCGATGTTCTGGATCAGCGAGGACGATGCGAAGCTTGCGGGCATCGAGGACAATGACTGGATCGAGGCGTTCAACGTCAATGGTGCGCTGACCGCGCGCGCGATCGTCTCGCAGCGTATCCGGCCGGGTTCGGCGCTCATGTACCACGCGCAGGAAAAGCTGGTGAACACAGTCGGCTCTGAGATCACCGGTCAACGCGGCGGCATCCATAACTCGGTGACCCGCATCAACATGAAGCCGACCCACATGATCGGCGGCTATGCGCAGCTCGCCTACGGGTTCAATTACTACGGCACCGTTGGCGCCAACCGCGACGAGTGGGTGATCGTGCGCAAGATGAGCGAAGTGAACTGGTTCGACAAGGCAGCCGACGACAGCAAGAACGTCGAGGGTGGCACCGCCGATTGGGGGACCGGAACTTCGCCGCGGCAAGAAGCAAATCGGGAGCCGACAGAATGAAAGTACGCGCACAGATCGCGATGGTCCTGAACCTCGACAAGTGCATCGGCTGTCACACCTGCTCGATCACCTGCAAGAACGTGTGGACTAACCGCGAAGGCATGGAATACGTCTGGTTCAACAATGTCGAGACAAAGCCCGGCATCGGTTATCCCAAGGACTGGGAGAACCAGGCCCGCTGGAAGGGCGGCTGGATCCGCAAGAAGAACGGCAAGATCATCCCCCGCCAGGGCTCTAAGTGGCGTATTCTGTCGAAGATCTTCGCCAATCCGCATCTTCCCGAGATCGACGACTTCTACGAGCCATACACGTTCGAATATGAGTGGCTCCAGGCGGCGCCGGAACTGCAGGCACAACCCTCGGCGAAGCCCCGCTCGCTGCTGACTGGCGAGGTCATCAACAAGATCGAGTGGAGCGGTAACTGGGAGGACATGCTCGGCGGCGAGTTCTCCAAGCGTTCTGCAGATCACAACTTCGAAGGGGTCGAAAAAGAGATCTACGGCGAGTTCGAGAAGACCTTCATGATGTATCTGCCGAGGCTGTGCGAGCACTGCCTCAATCCGTCCTGCCTCGCCTCGTGTCCTTCGGGCGCGATCTACAAGCGGGCGGAGGACGGGATCGTCCTGATCGACCAGGAGAAGTGCCGCGGCTGGCGCATGTGCGTCTCGGGCTGTCCATACAAGAAGATCTACTACAACTGGTCGAGCGGAAAGTCGGAGAAGTGCATCTTCTGCTTCCCGCGGATCGAATCCGGGCAGCCGACCGTCTGCTCCGAAACCTGCGTCGGGCGCATCCGCTATCTCGGCGTGTTCCTCTACGATGCCGACAAGATCGAGGCGGCAGCATCGGTCGAGAACCCGCAGGATCTCTATCCCGCGCAGCTTGGGGTGTTCCTCGACCCCAACGATCCCGAGGTGCAGGAACAGGCGCGGCTGGAGGGCATACCCGAGCAGTGGCTCGAGGCGGCTATCCGTTCGCCGGTGTACAAGATGGCGGTCGAGTGGAAGGTCGCCTTCCCGCTGCACCCCGAATACCGCACGTTACCGATGGTGTGGTACGTGCCGCCGCTCTCGCCTATCCAATCGGCGCATGAAGCCGGCAAGATGTCGGCGAAAGACGGCATGCCCGACGTCCGCTCGCTGCGCATTCCGCTGCGTTACCTCGCAAACCTGCTGACCGCCGGCGATGAGGAGCCGATTGCCACCGGATTGGAGCGCATGCTCGCCATGCGCGCCTATATGCGCGCGAAATCGGTCGAAGGCAGGATTGACGAGAGTATCGCCGAACGCGTCGGTCTCACCGGCGCCACGATCGAGGAGATGTACCGGATCATGGCGCTCGCCGCCTATGAAGACCGCTACGTCATTCCCACGACCCACCGCGAGCTGGAGGAGGACGCCTACGTGCTTCGCGGCTCATCCGGCTTCGGTTTCCGCGAACGCACTGGAGGCTCGACCAAGACGAACCTGTTCGGCGGAACCAAGCGCACGCCACGCAAGCCCTACATGGATGTTCCGACATGAGAATGACCCTCCGCGCCCTGGCCGCCTTGCTCGGCTACCCGTCCGAAGAGCTGAAGGACAATATCGGCGAAGTCAGGAGCGCCATGGCCGCCGAGAGTGCGCTCGGTCCTGCCATGATCCAGCGCCTCGAGCCCCTGCTGCAGAGCTACGAAACGGACGATTTGCTCGATCTGCAGGCGGATTACAGTGAGCTGTTCGACCGATCGCGCAAGCTATCGCTTCATTTGTTCGAGCACGTCCACGGCGATAACCGCGAACGCGGCCAGGCGATGATCGATCTGGGCGGGCAATATGCCAGCGCGGGTTTCTTTCTGGAAACCACGGAGTTGCCGGACTTCATTCCGGTGTTCCTCGAGTTCTGTTCGGGCCTTCCAGTGGAGGAGGCGCGGGAGATGCTCGACCAGCCGGCGCATGTCTTCGCCGCGCTGGCGGAACGGCTCGACGAGCGGGATAAGCGTTTCGGCGCGATCTTCCACGCCATACTGGCCGCCGCTGATGTCCGTCCCGGGGCAGAGGCGCTCGCCGAACTGCAGGAAAATACGCCTGAAGACGATCCCGCCAAGATCGACGAGGAATGGGAGGAAGCCCCCGTCACCTTCACGTCGGGCGGAGCCCACGAGATGGGCGGCCCCACCGGCGTGGTGGCCAAGATACGCGCAGCCAACCGGGCGGTGAAGACCGCGATCAAGGGATAAGGAGAGTTCGGATGTCCGACTTCATCAACCAACTGGCCTTCGGCTGGTATCCCTATCTTGCGATCACCGTGCTGGTGGTCGGGAGCATTTTCCGCTTCGACGCCGACCAGTACAGTTGGCGCGCGCAATCGAGCCAGTTCCTGCGGCGCAAACAGATGATGATCGGCTCGAACCTGTTCCACATGGGGGTGATCGTGCTGTTCTTCGGTCACCTTGTCGGACTGATGACGCCTATCAATGTGTTCGACACCCTGGGAATCGGACATGACGTGAAGCAGTTGATGGCGCTAGTGGTCGGCGGGATCGCCGGAATAGGCGCGCTCGTGGGCTGCTCGCTGCTGCTTCACCGCCGTCTGTTCGACTCACGAATCCGGCGCAGCTCCTCTATCGGCGACATCCTCGTCCTCTTGCTGATCTGGCTTCAACTCGTGCTCGGTGTGGCGACGACGTACTGGACCATTCAGCACCTCGACGGCAGCGAGATGGTGCGCTTCATGGGTTGGGCCCAAGGTATCCTGCGGGTCGATCCGGCGGCACCGCAGCAGATCCAAGACGTCGCGCTGGTCTACAAGCTGCATATCATCCTGGGGTTGACGCTGTTCCTCATCACGCCCTTCACGCGGCTGGTCCATATCTGGAGCGCGCCCGTGTGGTTCCTGCTGCGGCCAGGCTATCAAATCGTCCGCTCGCGCGCCTCGGTTCGGCAGCCCGCCTACAGCCCCACCCGCGGGCCAGTAGCCGACCTCGCTCCGACCTACGGCGGGGACGCGCCGATGCGCCAGAAAGCAGAAAGCGGAGAAGCGACATGAGGCGGCTCGACGTTATCAATATAGAGGCCGATGAGAACCGGCCTGCGCCGGCGATGCCGAGCGCCTGTGAAACGGGGGGCTGCGGCGGGCCGGCCGAGCTTGCGCCGACGCCCGAACTTCCCAGCTTCGGCGAAGTGTCGGTCAACGGGGTCGAAATCTCACCTGAGGCCATTGCACAGGAAATCCAGCATCATCCGGCGGCGAGCCCCAAGGAGGCCTGGCGCGAAGCGGCCCGGGCCTTGGCGGTGCGTGAGCTTCTCCTGCAGGAAGCTCGCCGCCTTGAGCTCGAGGCCGAGCCGGAAGAGGACGAAGCCGGAGCGCGCGAGACGGAGGAGGATGCGGTTGTGCGTGCCTTGCTCGAAGAGGCAGTGATACCGGAAACTCCCGGCGAAGCCGAAGCGCGCCGCTATTACGAGGCGAACGCCGATCGCTTCCGCACCGCCACGATCTACGAAGCGAGCCACATCCTCATCGAGCCCGAGGGTGACAGCGACAAGGCGTGGGAAGAGGCGCTCGATCAAGCGCGGGTGATCCTGCAGGAGGTCGGTAACGACGCGGCCTCCTTCGCCGCAGCTGCGCGCGCCTACTCGAAATGCCCTTCGGCGCAGCAGGACGGTTCTCTCGGGCAGGTGCGGCGCGGCGAGTTGGTTGACGAGGTCCAGACAGTTATCGAACGCCTTGCGGACGGGGCCACTGCCGAACAGCCCATCCGTTCCAGGTTCGGCTGGCACATCATCCGTCTGCAGCGGAGCATCAAGGGCCGAGAGCTTCCGTTCGAGGTCGTCAAGGATCGCATCGCCGACATGCTCGAGGCCCGAAGCTGGTCGATGGGCGCGGTGCGCTACGTCGCTTCGCTCGCAGAGCGCGGCAAAGTCGAAGGCGTGGTCATCGGGGAGACCGCCTGATGCCGATGCTCGGCGATCTACTCGCCGCCGCTCGCGATGGGGCAGGGCGCTTCGATGGCTGGCTGCAAGCGGCCGATCCCGAGCGAGCTGAGGGAGTCCACCGTGCAGCTCTGGCTGAGGGGATGAGCCCGACCGCCTTCATTCGCATGGCAGTCGCCGATTTCTCGCGCTTGGCGGAGGAAGAGGATTGGGCCACGCTCACGTCCGCCATGAGGGACAGCGAGGATCCCGGCACGATGTGCCTTCTTGCGATGGTCGATTGGCGTCTCTCCGCACCGACCTGTTCAGACCATCGGGTAAGCGCCAGAGAAAGGACGAGCCATGAACCAGCCGCCGAACGAACCGCCTCGTGAACGGCCCCTCAACCGGGGACTGAAGAGCGAGACGGACGCCAGTCACGATCTCGAGCGCAGCCCGGCGCCGATCGACACCACGGAGGCCAGGGAAGGGCAGGGGGAGGGCTGGCCGATCGTCTGGGTGGTGGTGACGGTGGTCTGCGTGGTTTTGGCCATCTGGTTTTTGATTTAGCTCTCGAATCCCTCAGCAATATTAGTGATTGCGGAGAGATCGTGGAGTACGAGTCGATGATCGTGGCTCGTGAGAAGGCCGGCCTTCGCCCATGCCGACAAAGTGCGACTGGCGGTGTGGAGGGTGGTGCCTGATATCTCCGCCACATCCTTGCGGCGTAGGGGCAGATCGATTGCAATATCGCCTCGGTTCTCCTGCCCGGCTTGCGTGACGAGTCGCAGGAGGGTGTGAGCAATCCGCTGTTCTGCCCGCTGGGTTGAAAGCTCGCGTACACGGTCCTGCGCATCGGCAAGTCGCGCGCCGACGATCCGGATGATGTTGATGGCAATGGGCGGGTGGGCGTCGATCAACAAGGCGAGATCTGCCTCACTCCAGCTGAGCACGAGCGCTGTTTCGGCGACGACGGCATCAGCCGGTAGCGGGCGCTTGGTGAAAAGAGGTACCGAACCAAACATCTCGCCCGGCGCAATGAACCGGACGATCGCCTGACCGCCATCGCTGCCGGTCTGCACTATGCGTACACTCCCCACGCTTAGAGCATAGGCCCGTCGCGCCTCGTCTCCCTGGCGGAACACCGTTGCCCCCTTGCCAAAGCTCTCCGCGCGAGCTGCCTCGCTAGCCGCACTCAGGCCGGGCGCCGAGACGCCGGTGAAGATATCGAGCCGCGAAAGGGAGGACAGTTCCGGCTTCAACGTTGGTCCGCCCATCTCGTCTCCCTTCTGCCATCGCTCTTAATCATCAGCATCAGCGCCCCAACTCCGCAGGTCAAAAAAGTCTCGATGTTGCGCTAGCACAACATCGCGGATGACGAGGCCTGCTAAATGCGAACGTGTCGCAACAGAAGTTTGGTCCTCAAGGTCTTTCCAGCGATGCGACCGAAGTCTCAAGCGAAAACCGAATGGTTTAAAGGAGCCCGACATGAACATGCAAAGAGCGCTTCACTTCGACCTGCCCGGGAGCGACCTTAGCACGGCGAAGATGCCGGGACACTGGCTACTGGCCCGCCTCGGCAAACGGGTCCTTCGACCGGGCGGGTTAGCCATGACCAGGGCGATGCTCCAGGATATCCAGATCACGCGGCAAGATGATGTTGTCGAACTGGCCCCCGGCCTCGGCTCTACGGCGCGGCACATCCTTGCCGCCAAGCCACGGAGCTATGTCGGCGTCGAGCGGGATGTGGAGGCCAGTTCATGGAGCCGACGCCAACTCCCTCGCGCACACAACATCTCCGTCCTGACGGGATCTGCTGATGATACAGGCTTGCTTGATGGCTGCGCCTCAGTAGTTGTCGGGGAGGCGATGCTGACCATGAACACGGCCGAGCACAAACGGCGCATCGTCGAGGAGGCACATCGCCTTCTCAAGCCCGGTGGTCGCTACGCGATCCATGAGCTCTGCGTCTCGCCCGATACGATCACGGCAGCTGAGCACGACAGGATATCGCAAGGGTTGTCCTCAGCCATCCACGTGGGCGCACGTCCGTTGCGCGCTCAAGGATGGATGGCATTGCTGGAGCAGGCCGGCTTTCAGGTGGTTGCGATGGACGAGGCGCCGATGGATCTGCTTCGACCGAAGCGTCTCGTTCAGGATGAGGGCGTGATGGGAGCTCTACGAATAGCCGGAAACATCCTGCTAGATCCGCCAGCTAGAAAGCGCGTTCTGGGAATGCGCGCCGTGTTCGAACAACACCGGAAGAATCTCAGCGCCATCTATATAGTAGCGGTGAAAAGCGCGCCGGCGAACTGACACCCACTACTTCCATCAAAGGAATTGCCCATGTTCTGCCATGAATGCGGTGAAATACTTGCCCCGGGGCCGCTGAAGGCGCCACACATGGTTCCAGAACGGAAATTTCCCAGGGCTTTCTGGAGCCATCTTCTGCGCAATGGGCTGCCCAAAACAGTGGCTCGGATTCGCGGCCAACGGGAAGCGAAAGAAGGCAGTTCGTAATGGCAGGAGCGAAAACCCGCGGTGAAGAAATGCTCGCGCTGCGCAAGGCGCGCATGGATAGCTCGCTGCCCTTCCTGCGCGGCGGATTTCGGCCTTTCTTCTTCGGCGGTGCGGCCTGGGCGATCATCGCGCTGGTCCTGTGGCTCCTTTCGCTGCTCGGTGGCCTCACACTGCCAAGTGCCTTCGATCCGTTAGCGTGGCATCGGCACGAAATGCTCTTCGGCTTCGTCGGCGCCATTGTTGCGGGCTTTCTGCTGACGGCCATACCCAACTGGACCGGCCGCCTGCCGATCGCAAGCCTTCCTCTTGCGGCGCTCTTCGCGTTGTGGCTCTCTGGAAGGATTGCGCTTCTCTGGTCGGGAGACGTCGGGCTAACCGCCGCCGCCGCGCTCGACGTCGGGTTCTATGTCGTGTTCGCTTTTGTGGCGGGGCGGGAAGTTCTGGCGGCAAAGAACCGCAACCTGCCGATCGCAGCTCTCGTGCTGCTGTTCGGTGCCGCCAATGCGGTGGATTATGCTGGTGTGGCCGGCTGGCTGGAAGACAGTGAAGCGGGCTTTCGTGCCGGAATTGCGCTGGTGACGGTCATGATCTCGTTGATCGGTGGCCGCATCATTCCTTCATTCACGCGCAACTGGATGGTGAAGCAGGGCCTGAAGGACCATGCGCCGGGGCAGCCCACGCGTTTCGACCTAATAACCATCGGCGTTACCGGCATAGGCTTGCTTCTCTGGGTGCTCGCGCCGTCCGCTAGTTTCACCGGCTGGCTCCTCCTCCTCGCAGGTTTCCTCCAGCTCGTTCGGATGGTTCGGTGGAGTGGCTGGAGAACACTTTCCGACCCGTTGGTTGCCATCCTGCATGTGGGCTATCTGTGGCTGCCTGTCGGGCTTTTGCTCCTGGCCTGGAGCATCTTGGGTGAAAGCATGCCCCGAACTGTTGCACTTCATGCGCTCACCGCAGGAGCGATGGCGAGTATGATCCTGGCTGTCATGACCCGCGCTACGCTGGGCCATACGGGCCGCGAACTAAAGGCGGGAGCGGGAACGATCACGATCTATATCTTCGTCACGACGGGCGCGGTCTTGCGTGTCGGAGCTGGTCTCGGGCTGATCAGTTACCGGGTGGGCATCGAGGGGGCCGGCGCCTTCTGGGCAGGAGCATTCCTGCTGTTCCTGCTGATCTATGGACCCATTCTCTTTCGTGCTCGCCATGGCGCCTAAGGAGAGAATGTTGGAATAAAATACTCTAATTTGTAGGTATCTATATGCGTCTCTGTATTCGTTCTCACTCAACAAGAGGCAGCACGCAAAACCAACAATTCGCGAGTGGCCATAGCACAGTTCCACATCCATCTGCGATCCGCTGACGTTTGCGGCACGGGTTGAGAATTGATGGAGAAGTGCGTTCGCTAACTTGAATTCGAAAACTGTCAGCTTTTCCCAATGTTCAGCTGGTCAGCCAATGTTGCGGCGTAAGCGTGTCCTGAAGGCCGCCTTGCAGGAAGCTGCTGCGCGGTGCTGATAGCCGCTCTTTGCGAGGAGCGGTGATGAACGAGGATATCGCGGCGACGGGAGCGAGTGCTCTTACGACCGGTCATATGAGTGATCATATGAGCAGTCGGATCGCGGTCGTGGGCGGGCGTCGTCGCTGGTCGGTGGATCAGAAGCTGTCGATCCTGCGCGAGGCGTTCGGCCCTGACGGCTCGGTCTCGGCGACGTGCCAGCGACACGCGGTCGGCAGCGGGATGCTCTATACGTGGCGCCGGCAAGCACTGGCGGGTGATTTGACGGGAGCGAAGCGCACGCCGGTGCCATCGTTCGCCGAGGTCGAGGTGTCGGTGCCGGCCACCGCGACGGCAGGCAGCGGCCAGATCGGGATCGAGCTGCCGTCAGGCGTGCGGCTCACCGTCGACGCGGCGGTTGATGCCGATGCGCTGGCACGGGTGTTGTCCGTCCTTGCCCGATGATCCCGTTACCACCGACAACGCGCATTTATCTGGCCTGCGGCGCCACCGACATGCGCAAGGGGTTCGATGGTCTCGCGGTGCTGGTGCAGCAGGTGCTGGAGAAGAGTCCGCACTCGGGCGCGCTGTTCGCGTTCCGCGGCAAGCGCGGCGATCTGGTCAAGCTGCTCTGGTATGACGGCCAGGGCCTGTGCCTGTTCTCGAAGCGCATGGACCGGGGCCGGTTCATCTGGCCGATCACCAAGGCGGGCAAAGTCAGCCTCACCGCGGCGCAGCTTTCGATGCTGCTTGAGGGCATCGACTGGCGGCGTCCCGAACGCACCGCGGCGCCCCTGCTTGCAGGGTAAAAAGTGGCGGATTAGTGAGGGTTCTACTGGCATCGCGGCGCCGCTTTTGCTAGGCGTCCGGGGTGTCGGAACCAGCCTCTTCCAGCATCGACAAGGACGCCCGGATCGCCGAGCTCGAAGCCGCTCTCGCGGCCCGCGATACGCTGATCGATACCCTGCGGCACCAGCTTGCCCAGCTCCGACGCATGACCTTCGGCCAGTCGTCGGAGAAGCTCGCGCTGCAGATCGAACAGCTCGAGCTCGCTCTCGAAGAACTCGAAGGCGAAGCCGAGGTCGCGGATAGCCGAACGACCGACAGGGTGCCCGCCGAGCGGGTATCGCCGGTGCGCGCCTTGCCCGATCATCTGCTGCGCGCTGAACGGCGGATCGAGCCCGAGGCCGGCAGTTGCACCTGTCCCGATTGCGGCGGCGCGCTGCGTCCGTTGGGCGATGACCGCGACGAGCAACTCGACGTCGCCCCGATCCAGTGGCGCGTCATCCGCACCGTGCGGCCCAAGTATAGCTGCCGCGCCTGTGAGAAGATCGTCCAGGCACCGGCGCCAGCGAAGGCGATAGCACGCGGTAAGGCGAGCTTTGCCACGCTCGCCCATGTCGTCGTGAACAAGTTCGATCATCATCTCCCGCTTTACCGCCAGGCAGAGATGATGGCAGCGCAGGGTATCGACATCGATCGCTCCACCCTCGCCGGCTGGGCGGGCCAGGCCGCGCATCTGCTCGACCCGATCGTCAGCCGCATCCGCGAAGAAGGGCTGAAGGCCGCCAAGCTGCACACTGACGACACGCCGGTGCCGATGCTCGTGCCCGGCAAGGGCCGCACCGCGCAGGCACGGCTCTGGGCCTATGTCGTCGATGATCGCGCATCGGGCGCCGCAACCCCGGCACTCGCCTGGTATCGGTTCACCCCTGATCGCAGCGGCATCCATCCGCAGAGCGAGCTCAGATCGTTCACCGGCCTTCTCCAGGCCGACGGCTATGCCGGATATGAGAAGCTCTATGAAGGCAACCGCATCCGCGAGGTCGCCTGCTGGGCACACTTTCGCCGCAAGATCTTCGAGTGCCACCAGACGAGCCCGACGCCGCTTACCACCGACCTGCTGACACGTATCGCCGGGCTCTACCGGATCGAAGAGGATGTGCGCGGCCAGCCGCCCGATATCCGGCGCCGACAACGACAGGAGCAAGCCAGGCCGCAGATCGATGCGCTTCGCGGCGCGATCGACGACGCCCTGCGTCGTCTGTCGCCCAAGTCGGCGATGGCGAAGGCGCTTGCCTATGGCCGCAAGCGTTGGGATGCGCTCACCCGCTACATCGATGACGGCATCGCGGAGATCGACAACAATATCGCCGAGCGCGCGATCCGCGCCATCGCGATCGGCCGCAAGAACTGGCTGTTCGCCGGATCGAAGGCTGGCGGCGAACGCGCCGCTGCCACCTACTCGGTCATCGAGACAGCCAAGCTCAACGGCGTCGAGCCGCAGGCCTATATCGCCGATGTCATCGAGAAGATCGCATCGGGCTGGCCCGCCTCCCGCTGGGACGAGCTCATGCCGTGGAACTGGACAGCGCAAAGCGCACCCGTCAGCATGGCGGCATGACCGACCAGATCGCACGGATTCGCATCACGCTCGAAGACATGAAGCCCGCCATCTGGCGCCGTGTCGAACTTCCCGTCACCAACAGCCTCAAGACCCTGCACCTCGCGATCCAGGCCTGCATGCTCTTCGAGAACTACCATCTGTTCCGTTTCGACGTCGGCGATGCCGCCTATGGCATCCGCTTCGATGATGATGACGCTTTCATGGTCCGCACCCGCGATGCCGCCAATATGCGCATCGGCAAGCTCGTCGAGCGCGGCATCACCAGCTTCACCTACACCTATGATTTCGGGGACAACTGGCGACATCGTATCGAGATCGAAGAGATCACACCCGCCATCCCCGGCATCGATTACCCGCGCTTCGTCGATGGCGAACGACGAGCCCCGCCCGAAGATGTCGGCGGAACCCCGGGGTTTGAAGAGTTCCTCAATGCCATGGCCAAGCCGCGCCATCCCGAGCGCGCATCCATGGTGCAATGGTATGGCGGCGTCTTCGATCCCACCGATATCGGCGCCGACGAGATCAACGCACGCATGGCGAAGCTCGCCAAGCGACGAGCACAGGGAAGAGCCGCCTACGCCGACGCTAAATCCCGCGACAGCTAATCGATGGCGGCTTCCTGACCACGCTTACTGGTCTTCGGACTTCGCCATTCTTATCGGAAGTGCCGACGTGCCGGAAATGCAGCGCCGAGCGTCGGTTCACAAGCTTGGTGCAATCGGAATTGAAACTGGCGCGGCCGAGGTAGGGCGCCCATCTTTGAATGTGACTACGGATAATGCGGATTTACCGTTTCCCAAATCTGCTCATTTTCCGACAGGCGCCGACGAACCTCCGTCAGTTCGACCACACGATGCCGTAAGCAATACCGGCGCCAGTTCGCCTGGCTTGGTAGGTGGTATCTCGCCGCACAACTCATCTCACGCGCACGGTTCCGGAGCGAATCCGATGGGAGGCGTTCGCGTAGAGCGGAGGGGAACGCTGAGGTTCGATGCTGACCTGTTGTTCCTCGACAACGAGGCCGAGAAGATGGCGATCGTAATCCCGCCCGGCAGCTTTGCGGCAATAGCCGGGGAAAGGGCCACCGTGCTTGGCAAGCTTCATCGACTTCCCGGCCCCCAGGATCTGATAATTGCGGACACGATCATCAAT
Organism: Sphingopyxis sp. SE2; assembly: GCF_032227185.1. Classification (NCBI taxonomy): domain Bacteria; kingdom Pseudomonadati; phylum Pseudomonadota; class Alphaproteobacteria; order Sphingomonadales; family Sphingopyxidaceae; genus Sphingopyxis; species Sphingopyxis sp. SE2. The sequence goes on from NZ_JAPMXW010000001.1 coordinate 822,292, forward strand.
GGCGATAATGTTCCGAGGTAGTCGCCTAAAGCGTCCTCAGAAAGGCCCACCCCGCAACGAATAGCGAAGCGCCCGAGATAAGCATTGACCAGCGTGCCGGCGATTTCCACCCTTCGCGCACCCTCAGAATGCTGACGGCCAAGTGTGCTTCCCGGCTATTGGGCGTGGTGGCGATCAGTTCGGCCAAGTCCTCATCCGGGTGTTTGGCGATGAGCTTCCGAGTTGCTTTCCAATATGGATGTAGCGGACCCACTTCTGCAGGATCGTCCTCGAAATTTCCGAGCCACGCATCGTTATTTGCTGCGTTTAGCTCTTCCACCAGTGTCGGCTTTTTCGCCATTGAGCCTATCCCCTCAGATTAGCGTCGGGCCGTCGGCCGTCTTACGCTTGAACCACGGCTCGGCCGTGCGATCGACAACCAGCCTGCTCGACGGGTATTTTCGCACCAAAGCTATCGCGTCTTCGGCAGGACAGTTCAGCCAGGCGTCGTGCTCGTCGGGACGCAGGATCACCGGCATGCGATCGTGAATGTCGAACAGCTCTTCGGTCGCGTCGACCATGACGCCGGTATAGCAATCGCCCCATTCGTCGGTCGGGCGCCAGAGCCCGGCCCATACCGCGACAGGCTGATCTTCGACGCTGATCCATGTTCGCGTCATCTTTCCCTTTGGCCCCTCGGCTTCGGCGAACGCGGTGAAGGGGATGAGGCAACGATGTGCGGGCGTCGTGAACCAATGCTTCCAGAACGGCGTCAGCAGCTTGTCGTCGCGGGCGTTGTTGACCGGCTTCGGCTTGCTCGTCGGCTTCATGCCTTTGAGCCGGACGGGGAAGCCCCAGGTCATAGATTGCAGGACGCGGGCGCCATCTTGCTCGCGGACGACGATGCCCGGATAGCCGGGATAGACTTCATCGGCGACATTGTAACCGCGGTCGGCGGTAGCGCCGAAAAGGTCCGCAGTTTCCTGCGCCATAGGCTTATTCGTGTAGAGGTTGCACATTTCGCGCCGCCCTATCTATAGCTCCCAGAACCTCATTTCCCGCCTCTTTTTCCAAGCCTGTCCGACTGGTATTTTTGGCCCGGATGTTGGGGCATCTCGGGGTAAAGGTAACAAAGTTCGCCGTCGGCAACCATGCCGGCCAGAAATCTTTGAGAGACGTAGGTCGCCTTCTTCCCCAAGAAACCTGCGATCTCTTGTAGGGAAAGCGGCTTCCAGTCGCATAGCCGCAGTATGACGGCCCGCACCTCTTCCGGTTGAGCGCGCTTTTTTATCTGCAGCGATTTCACGGTGTAACGAAGTGGAGTTGGAATTGAGGCGATCGAAGATGCGTCGCCGTCCTCACCATCCATGTTAACGGGCTTAGCATGGATGCTTGCCGCCGAACCATCCATGTTAGTGAGCGCAAGAAACTTTGCGCCGGCCACATAGTGGGTTTTCGTTCCGCTACCACGAACCTGCAATAGGTCGGCCTGCACAAGGGCCTTGAGGCTTTTGCTGGCGGTAAGTGTCTCGGCTTGAGTGAGATTGCGATACGATAGATTATCGATTGCCCCGATCTCTCGGACGAAGATGAGAGCTTTCATCTGATCCTCCGTCAATTGGAGGCCCGAGAACTGAGCAAGCCAGTTCCAATCGCTTTCGTCGAGAAAATGATGAAATAGGAACGTAGCGGTGAACTGCTGAGCCTCTCGATCGGACTCGAAAGCTGGTGCCGCCAAACCGCTCTGTTTCATCTTTTCCTGCATGACCCGGATCCCGCTGCCTTTGGTTTCGGCAAATCGGGTTTCGTGCAGAATTTCTGCGATTGTCGGATTGCGAATGGCTGAGCCCGGTTCGGAAAATCGATCTTGAGATTTAAGAGAGTATCCGGGATTCTTAATCTCGATGCGGTTAGAGTAGCGCACGATTTGGACGGGCTGAAACACCTCGTAGCTGCGATGCATTAGAGCGTTCACGACGGCTTCTCGAATGACGCGCACCGGAAGCACTGGCGTTTCAGTGCGTTGCCCAGAAAGGCCATCCTCAATAACAAATGTTTTGGGTAGATCGTCCGTGATTGCCGCGATCACGCGACCGATCATGGTCACGATTGGTCCGCGAAGATCTAGGGCTTCAAAGTGATCTTCTGGATTCGAGACCCATGCCTTGCCTGGCACGCGTATATAGTCGACACGCTGCGCCGGCATCAGCCTCCTGAGGGAGGCACTTTTGCCAAAGGTTAGGAGACCTGTAGCAGTTATTTGCGTTTTTCCGTCTAACCTCTGGATCGCGCCAAGAGCATGCAACATCTCTTCGTCGGACCAGTTCAGCTCTTCGGCAAGCGGATTGGCCTCCACTCTCGCTCGACGATAGGCTGCAATAGCAGTCGGATCGAGATCATCCCAGCGAGCCTCACGAATTATGCGGGTGTCATAGGGCTCGTTCGCTTTGCCCTGAAAAAATGCTTGGATGTCCTCGTCTGTGCATTTCATGTCGGCGGTGCCTATGCGTCGGTACGCACCCGCTGGAAGCCCTCGTGCTTTCACATAGAGCGGCTTCTGGTTCTGCGGCAACTCAGCAACGTCAACGCGAAGGATTACGGCGTCGTTGACCACCGAAGGCGCGATATCCACGCGCATAGGCTGATTGAACATCGTCGCACACGCAGACGCCATATCACTTGAAAGCCGGTCAGGCTCGGCAACTCCAACTGCAGAATAGAAGGGGAAAAGGGCTTCCTCCTTGCTGACTCCTAGGAGGATCGTGCCGCCTCCCAAGCCGGGCTCGTTTGCAAGGGCGCAAATCGTTTCGTAAATCGATTTGCCTAGGTTCGCGCCAGAGATCTCCTTGGCCTCAAGGTCTTCCTGTTCATCCGTCTCATTCAACAGTTTGATCAGGTCTTTTGCGGATTCTTTTCGGATCATGGCGCCTCGCGGGATGCCGCATTTTTTCAACGCCGTCACCTAAAACGTCATCATTCGTAGGTTGTCATTGCAACGAATGTCGGGATGGCGGTCGACGCTTCTCTTGGACGATGTTGCGCGCGCACCATCCCCGGGAGTATTATCTTCCCGTGGCGAATGAACTGGACGATATCCGAGCGTCGACCGACTGCCCCGTTTGTGGTCGGGAACTGAATGTTGCCTACCGCACGCTGAGACTGGGTCGCACGGTCGAATGCCAAGGGTGTGGCGAAACGATCAAGCTGGAAGATCACACGCCAATCGCCGCGATGCAGCGGCTCATCGATGACGCTTCCGACGACGGTTAGTGCTCTTGCATCGAGCCACGGCCCTCCCGAATGAAGGCTGGCCGTTAGCCGATATACTCATTCCACTTCACTTCACGGGTCTGAATTATGCCGGCAATGTTCGCCAGGATGGTCAAGAAGCGCGCAAGCCCAAGGGGGGCGCCGTCGACAACGATGAATTGAGTGCCATCGTCCCGAACATCCTCGAAGATACCCTCGTTTTTGAGCAAAACTCCCTTCGAGAGGTCAAGATAGATGTCGGGCTTATCCGTTTCGGGGACAGCATTTAACCAGCGCGCGATCGTAGAGAGGGCCGCGCCGTCGTATGTGACGACGACCGCAAGTATGCGCCCGTGAGGCCACGATAGCTCGCCGAAACGTACCCCGGCCAGTGAACTGGAGGTCAATTTTCTGACGCTTCTGATATTTTCGCCAATTTCCCCAATCGTTGCCTTGCCCTTGATCGACGTTTTGATTTCGAAAGTGGCCATCGCTCCCTCTTGAAAGATTAGGTCATGGCCGCTGGCAAAACGCAGTCGAGGCATTGATCCTGCTAGAAGGACGATATCTTGCTGTTTGGAGCGCTTTCCCTTCGCGTCGACGATCACCCCGCTAACGACACTGTTCATTTCGGGCAGATGGTTGATCAGAAAGTGCTGGATCAGGCTTTCGCGCGCAGCGCCGGCGGTTGCCGCATGTCCCAAGACTTTTGTCATCGCAAACTGAGCTGCCAGTGACTCAACGGCGCCAGAGCAATATTCCATAAGTGGCGAGGCTTTAGCTGTCGTTCTTGTCACAAAGCGTCCTTTTCAAAGCGATGCAACGACGCGTAACTATCATCGGCCTATTTTGCCAATACCTTTGCTGCCGGTCTGGTTCTCTCGGTCTTGGCGAAGGTTCACCGCCTGCGTCGTAGCTGTCGTTTCCACTCGCTGATCTGCGGCATCGGCAATTGCCGCGTATGAGCCTCGGAAGTTAGTTCCAGCATCGCTAGCGTCCGCTTCCGCTTCGCGTAATAGCATTGCAGGCACCGCATCCGCTCGCGCACTGCGGGCAGCTTGTCGTTCCATCCCTTACGCTCGAACAGATACCAGAGCGCGTGCGGATCGAAGATGCCGACGTTCCCGCAATGACACGACGCCTTGATGGTCCGATGCCGGACGGCGGCATCGAACAGGTCGCTGATGGGGTTTGCCAGCTCTCGACTCATGACTCGACAAATGAGAACATTGGTGGAACATTTGTGCAATCGAGAATCGAGTCGGAGAATGAAAATGGACGTGCAAGCGATCAGCTTTCGCGGCTTCAAACTTGTCGCCAGAGGCGTCAGCCAAGCTGCCGTCGATCAGGCGCGCGTCGAAGTTGAGGGCGTGCTGGAAAAGCATGGCGTGACCGCGGCGGATTTGGACAACCTGACGCATCGGTATCGCATTCTGGGTGAGTCCGGCATCGACGTGCAGCAGCTTCGGGCTGAGGATTATAAACGCTTCAACATCGACCCGGCGCACGTCCGCGCGAACAAGCGCGTTTTCGACGTGCTCAACGCTGCCCGGAAATTGGGCGCGAGCCAGCCTGGAAGCGTCATCTCATTCCAGCCCAACCAGGTGCACGCGTGACACCGGGACATAATGGGAGGCCCGATGCCGATCGGATCGCTGACTATCTGGAAGGCAAGGCAGACCGGTTCAACGATCGCGCCGGCCGAACGGGTGATGCCGAGCTGCGATCCCGTGCCACGACGTTGAACGCGGCGGCATCGGACATTCGCGCGCGTCTATTCGAGGATTGAACGATGGACGACAAGCTCACGATCTACGGTCAGGAAAAGCTCAGACCCGACGTGCGGAACGCGGCGCTTGCAGCGGCCCATGCAGTCCTGTCACGCGAAGGGGTTTCGCCGCGCGAAGCTGTGCAGGCGGCTGGCGTCGATCTCCTGCTCGCGGAAGGTCTCGCTCCTGACGCGCGCACCGACGAGCATTTCAGGGAGCATGGCGCCACGCTGCACGCTGCCGAAACACATAGCGCCGCGACGGAAGCGGCTCAGGCCGAAATCATGCGGCTAGACCCTGCCAATGCGGAATCCCATGTCCTGTTTTCAGTGAGAGCCTGACATGGTTTACCGAAAGGGCGAGCGCCCAGTTGAAAAACGGGTCGTGGATTATTCGCCTGATCACCCTGTCGCCAGCGGCATAGCGGACGGCGATCATTGGTTGGACGCATGGCTCGGGCAGATGTGCACGCCGTGGGAGACAATCACGCGCAAGACAGGAATCTCGCGCGAGCGGATCGAGGAATTGAACGACGACGCGGAGCCAACGCGGGACGAGATCGAAAGGCTCGCCGCGTTGTGGTGGGTAACGCCGGAAGGGCTGCGGCGATCGATCGAAGAGGCTGAGGCCTACGGATGATCTTCGCCCTCCTATTCGCCGCTTCTGTAGTTCCCGCTGGCCAAGCCTTCGACTGCACTCCCACGGCAGTATGGGATGGCGACGGCCCGATCTGGTGCGCTGAGGGGCCGCATATTCGGCTGTCAGGCATCGCGGCGCGCGAGATGGACGGTACGTGCAGGCCCGGCCACCCATGCCCGGCCGCTGATCCGCGCGCAGCTCGCAATCATCTTGTCAGATTAGTCGGGGAACCGACCGGGATGCGCTCCACCGGACATATCTTAGTGAAGGGGCCAACAATGCGCTGTCGATCGGCGGGCGGCGCAGGGGGCAATCGCACAGCTGCCTTCTGCACGTCACCGAAGTCCGGCGATATTTCCTGTGCCATGGTGCGTGACGATTATGCCGCGCGATGGGATCGATACTGGCTGGGGCACCGCTGCAAATAGCGCGACAGGGCCGATCGCTGCCAATCTGGATCGATCGAATCGACATCTTAAGATTTGAACGGCAAACTCGCTCCGGGGGAACGGGATGCGATTCATCGGTCTTATGATTGCGGCTGCGGTTGCAGCGAGCGCCAGTGCCCATCCGGGCGGGCTGGCTGCTGATGGTTGTCACAACGACCGAAAGAACGGCGGTCGGCACTGTCATCGCGCTCCGGGAGGCACGGCGCCTCCGGCTGATCGGCCACAGAGAGCGTTTGGCGGTAATGTCTATTATCCCAATTGCACCGCCGCGCGCTCAGCGGGCGCAGCTCCGGTTCGGCGCGGGGCGCCGGGATACGGGAAGCATCTAGATAGAGATGGAGACGGCGTAGGCTGCGAATAGCTGCTAGCTGGAGAAGTAGTCCGGATACTCCCGGATTAGCAGTTTGCGCAGAGCGTCATCGTCCGGCTCGCCGGGACTATCGTAAGCATCTAGGCGAACGAATGCCGGCGCATCGTCGTCGTAAATCGTCGGGCCAAAGCTGTAGATTCCGAAGCCCCGACGCTCCCCCGTAAAATCGGCTAGGAGCCGACCGCTCTTCTTCGTGAACTGAATCGGCACGGCGTAGAACGATGTCTGTTCAAATCGATCGCCATTGCGCGAAACCTCCGAGCGCCAAATTCGGCGGAGGGGAACGTTTACGCCCCGGATATCGACGTAGACAGACCTTAACGGCAACTCGGAGGCGATTGCAGTCGACGTGACCAGTTTGATGACCGCATGCTTGCCCAGTGCCTCATACTCGATTGAATCGATCGGAAGGCACAGGTCGAAGTCGATTGATCGGACCATCTGCTTGGCAAGGTCCTGCAATGGGTCGGAGGATTGAGCCGCAGCAGGAGCAGACGAAGCGGCAGCAATAAGCAGCAGCGCGGCGGAAATAGTTTCGTTCATCGGTAGCCTCCCCTTTATCGGGTTGAAGCACTTGCCAATGGCCTACGCAACGGTTTCCAGAAGGTGGGCGATGACGTTTGGCGCCATCGCCCGACGCCCTTACGCTGCTGCCAAAAATTGCCTGTCGGATTGCAACGCAGCTTCGATAGCAATTCTAAGCGCCACAGCTCGCTCTTCGCTCCCTTGGAGATCGCGTATTATATTGCGGAACCCATCACTGTTTACACATCGCAGAGCCGGCACAAGCTTGTCAGGATCGAAGCCCTGCGGAGGTTCGGCGAAGAGCAGCACCAACGCATTGAAGACGGAAGAGCCCTGCGCGACGCTTTCTCCATCAAATGCTTCCGCCATCGAAGTAAGTGCCGCAGACACGACCGCCTCACCATGGCGCCGCAAGCCAGCGGCGATTGATGAGGTGAAGGATATCTCGCCCGGCTTACGTGCGTTAACCGCCATGCTCCGCGCCACGGTGAGACCCGCTTCCGTAACCAGCCGGTGGATTTCCAACGCGTCTTCGTCGGCCGCCGCGAGGGCGGCGTAAAAGTCATCAAGGCGGTTCATCGGTTTTCGGGCGCGATTGGCGGTAATGAACATCCGAGCTTCGTCCTCGGGCGTCGGATAGGAGAACGAGCAGCAGGGCAGGTGGGTCAGGTCGCCGCGCCGCACTGCTGCCGCCCACCGATGCTGCCCGTCGATGATGACACGGCTGCCGTCCGGTCGAGCTGAGACGATCAGAGAGGAAAAGAGCCGCCAGTCGAATGAGGCCGCAATGCTGGCGATGAGCCGCCGCGAGGCCGCATTGTCGATGGAACGCTGATAGCTGGGGTCAACGCTGAGGTCCCTAGGTGCCACCCATTCGATAATAGGGGGCGCACCCACGATGGCCCGGAAGCCTTTCTTCGCTGCGGATTTGCTCTTTGTCCCGAACTGCGCGGACTTTCCCGGCCCGATCGCTGTCACGTTGTTCAGTTCCTCAGCTCGTAGGCCGGCGACCAAATCGGGAACCTCCTCGGCGTTTCTGCACCAGAGCTCGCCTTGATGCTGGATCACGACATTGCCCAGATGAACGCGCGCCGTTCCGACCGGCGTCTTGATAAGGAAGGTGCCGTTGGGCGACAACTCGCCGCGGACATCGCTCATCACCCAATCGGGAAGAGATGAGCCGTCGTGGGTCCAGTGGCGGACACCTTGCGGTAAATCGATGCGAGTATGCATATTCATGACCGTCTCCTTGATCCTCGCCCACGGCATGTGGGCGGGCGCGCAAGGTGCGCTAGAGAAACGGAAAGCACCGAATCGGGCGATCTTGATTTTGAGCCGGTACGCCTATGGCTGCCGGATAGGTCCACAATTTCAGGCGCGGAGGAAGCCAGAGCGAATGTCGATCACACCCGAGCGTGAACTGTGGGCATGCGCTTTGCTCGTCGAGCGCGAGCAGGGTGACAACGCTGCGATCTACATTGCGGAGCGCATCGGTGCCCTTGCGTCGGAAGGTGACGCCGCTGGCGTCGCGAGATGGAAAGCGATTGCGGAAAAGCTCTCACTGCTCTGGACCGGCGAGCGACCAATGCCGATGTAAGGGTGAGGGAAGCGGCTGGGACGATCTGGCGGCGTCATCGGGGCAGCGCCCGCGAATGACGGATTAGGGGGCTGCCGTCTTCGGTCGCAACCCGCTTCCCCTGAGGGCGGACATAGCACGAACCCGTTAATCGGGAAAGACGCTCAACGTGCAACATTTGATCGGCTTGGTCGATAATAGGCGGCATCTGCCTAATGCGCATGCCAAATGCCGCGAAATCGTGCCGGTCGATTACGTGGCGATTACGTGAACCCGAAAAAGGCCCCCGAGGGTTGGTGCTTGATCGGTCAAAACTGGCGGAAAAGTAATGGTGGACGCACTAGGGCTCGAACCTAGGACCCGCTGATTAAGAGTCAGCTGCTCTACCAACTGAGCTATGCGTCCACTGCCGGTTTCCGGCGCTCACGCAGCCTCGGAAAAGCCCTTGGCGTCGTGAAGAGAGCGGCCCGCTATCATGGTGCCAGACCCTTGGCAATGGCCTTGCCGAATTTTTTTATCAATGAAAGCGGCGGCTGCCGGTTTTGCTGTCGTTTTCGATCGCGAGAATGATACCGACGCACGTCATGATCGTGAGCATCGACGAGCCGCCATAGGAAAAGAGCGGCAGCGGAATGCCGACGACGGGCGCGAGCCCCATAACCATCATCAGGTTGATCGCGATATAGAAGAAGATCGTCATCGTGAGGCCCGCGGCGGTCAGCTGGCCAAAGCGCGTGCGCGCCTTGAGCGCGACGCGCGTCGACCAGCGGAGCAGCAGGAAAAAGCCGAACAAGAGTGCCAGCCCGCCGATCAGCCCCCATTCCTCCGCCATGGTGGCGAAGATGAAGTCGGTATGTCCCTCGGGCAGATAGTCCAGGTGGCTTTGCGATCCGTTGAGGAAACCCTTGCCGCCGATACCGCCCGACCCGATCGCGATTTTCGATTGGCTGATGTGATAGCCGGCGCCCAAGGGATCGCTCTCGGGGTCGAGGAAGATCAGCACGCGTTTCTGCTGATAATCGTGCAGGAAGGAGAAGAGCACGGGCAGCGCCGCGAGCCCCGCGACCGCGGTGCTGCCGAACCACCAGAAGGGGAGGCCCGCGACGAACATCACCACGACCCCGCCGATCGAGATGGCGAGCGCGGTGCCGAGGTCGGGTTGCAGCATCACCAGCGCGGCGGGCAGCCCGATCATCACCAGCGCGGGCCAGAGCGCGGTGAAGGTGCGCGTGTTTCCGGGCGGCAACTGGGCGTAGAAGCGGGCGAGGGCGACGACGACCGCGACCTTCATCAGTTCGGATGGCTGGAGGTTGATGAAGCCGAGGTTCAGCCATCGCTGGCTGCCCCCGCCGACGAAACCCAGAAGTTCGACGGCGAAGAGCAGGACGAGCACGCCGATATAGGCGATATAGGAGAAGTCCTCGAAGATGCGGATCGGGAAACGCCCGATCACAAGCGCGGCGCCGAGGAAGACGAGGAAGCGCACCCCCTGTTGCCACGCCCACGGTGACCAGTTGCCGCCCGCGGCCGAATAAAGAACGAGCAGCCCAAAGCCGGTGATCCCGCCGAGGATGGCGATCAGTTTCCAAGGGATGCGCTGGATCGCGGGCGGGACGGGAATCATTGCGGCACTCCGGGCTCGGGGTCGCTCGACGCGCCCGATTTCCATGCGGCATAGTCGCGGTCCATACGATCCTTGATCGGCCCGCCCCAGCCGGCCTCGAGCGTCTCGAGTGCCTCCATTCCCTTTTCGCGGTCGAACAGATAGGTCATGAAATCCCTTGCGACGGGCGCTGCGGCGCGGCTGCCGCCCATGCCGTGCTCGATCACGATCCCGGTGGCGTAACGCGGATTGTCGACCGGCGCGAAGCCGACGAACAGCCCGTGATCGCGAAATTTCCACGTTCCGCTTGAACCGTTGCCAGTGCGGAGCCCGCGCACCTGTGCGGTGCCCGTTTTGCCCGCCATGGTGATGCCGTCGAGCGGCAGGCGGCTGCGCACCGCTGTGCCGGCGCCATTAACCACGAGGTCCATGCCCTGCCGCGCGACGGCGAGCGCTTCGGGCGAGAAGGGCAGCGGTTCGTTCCCGAACTCGCGGTTGATGAGGCGTGGATAGAGGCTGCGCCCCGATGCGATCCGCGCCGCCATCACCGCGAGCTGGAGCGGATTGACGCTGACATAGCCCTGTCCAATGACCGCGTTGAGCGAGTCCGACGCCGACCATTGCTGATCGTATTTCCGCATTTTCCACGCGCTGTCGGGGATGGTGCCATAGCGCTGGTTACTCCCCGCCAGCCGGAACTCCTCGCCGAGCCCGAGCAACCGGGCGGTGGGGGCCATGGCATCATAGCCGAGCCGGTGCGCGAGCCAGTAGAAATAGCTGTTGCAGCTTTTCATGATCGCCGACGGCATGTCGAGGCTGCCATGGGTGCCGAGACAGCGGAAGAAACGGTTGCCGAGACGGTAGCCGCCGATGCAGGTGTGGCGCTCGCTCGGGTCGACGCCATGTTCGACCGCGGCGATCGCGGCCATCGGTTTCAGCGTCGATCCGGGCGGATAGAGGCCGCGCGTCGCCTTGTTGATCAGCGGCTGGTGATCGTCGGCGCGCAGCCACGCATATTCGCTGGTGCTGATGCCGTCGGAAAAGCTGTTCGGGTCGAAGCTCGGCATCGATACGAAGGCGAGGATGTCGCCATTGTGGCAGTCGATGACGACCGCCGCGCCCGATTCGCGCCCCATGCGCCGCGCGACATATTCCTGCAGGCCGGCGTCGATCGTCAGATGGACGGTCTTGCCCTGTACGTCTGGCTGCGTGGAAAGATCGCGGACGACCTTGCCGCGCGCCGTCACCTCGACGCGCCGCGCGCCGGGCTGGCCCTTCAGCATCTCCTGGAAATATTTCTCCAGCCCGTCCTTCCCGATCTTGTAGCCGGGCGTGATGTACAGCGGATCCTTGGCTTTCTGATACTCCTCGGCGTTCGGGGCGCCGACATAGCCGATCAGGTGGCCGACCGCGGCGCCGGTCGGATAATTGCGTGCAAAGCCGCGCTGCGGCGCGATGCCGGGCAGTTCGGGCAGGCGGACGAGGATCGAGCTATATTCGGCCTCGGTCATGTCCTCCTTGACCGCGACCGGCTGGAACCCCGATGCCGCCTTCAGGTCGCGATTGATCCGCTCCATCGCATCGCCATCGAGCCGGAGCAGCGTCTGGAGCTGCCCCAGCACCATCTCCTTGTTGTGCAGACGGTCGGGAATGAGGTCGATGCGGAGCGAAACGCGATTGTTCGCGAGCGCCGTGCCATGGCGGTCGACGATCCAGCCGCGGCGCGGGGGGATCAGCGTCAAATTGACGCGGTTGCTTTCCGATTCGAGGACGTAGCGATCATTGTCGATCACCGAAATATAGGTCATGCGCGCCGCGAGCGCGACGCCGACCGCCGCCTGCGCCCCGCCGACGACGAGCGCGCGGCGGGTGAAGGTTATGCCCCTCCAGGCTTCGGTGATCGGCGGACTCTTCTTCTTCGGCATCGGCGGATTGGAACCAGTTTATCGGCGTTTCAGGCGGAAATTGTCAAACGCGCCGGTCAGGCGCATGAACAGCGGCACGAGCAGCGCCGAGATGATGATCTGCGGCACGACGAGGCCGAGCACCAGCCGGGTGTCCGCCTGTGGATGGGTAATCAGCGCTGCGAGCGACTGGATGATCGCGATCAGCAGCGCCGCGATCGCCCAATCGTGTAAAAAGCCGCGCCAATAGATGCGCTGCGACGAATAGGCGATCGCGATGCTGGCAAGCGTCCACAGCCCGACCGCGGTGCCGATCGGGGCGCCGCTGAACAGGTCGTCCCACAGGCCGAGCGGTAGGCCGATCCACACCGGCCACATTTCGGAGCGGAGCAATTGCCAGCACAGGAAAAACAGCAGGCCGAGCGGCGGCAGCACCGGCGAGTTGGCGATCAGCGGCAGCATCAGCGGCACCGCCGACGCGAACATCACGCTCGCGATCGGAACGATGCGCATCCGCCACAGCGATGCCGGTTCGCCGAGGCGCGGCCCCTTCTGCTTCATGGCGCGCTGGCGGGGGCGGGAAGCGGCGCGGGCGCCGGGCGGCCCTGCGCCTCGATATTGTCGGGCGTATAGGGGCGCAGCACCGCCACTGCATCGACCTTGCCCGGATCGGCGAGTGGGCGCGCGAGCGCGCCGTCGTGCTGGCGCCTTACCACGATCGCGACGGGGATGTTCGGCGGATAGAGCCCGCCGGTGCCCGAGGTCACGAGGATGTCGCCCGGCTTGAACGGGTTGTTCGCGATGTTGAGCGTGCGGACGTCGAGATCGCCGTTGCCGCGGCCGCTGGCGAGCGCGGGCAGGCCGTCGCGCGCGCGCCGGACGGGAACGATATTGTCGACGTCGGTGAGGAGCAGCACCTGCGACACTGACGGTCCGGAGGTCAGCACGCGGCCGATCAGCCCGTCGGCGCCGCGCACCGGCTGGCCCGCGGCGACGCCGAGATTGCGTCCGATGCTGAGCAGCGCGATGCGCTTGGCGCTCGTCGACGTCGAGGTGAGCAGATACCCGTTGGCGAGCGCGGTCTTGTCGGTTTCCTGCAGTTTGAGCAGCGCCTTCAATTGGCGATTCTCTTCCTGCAGCGAGCTGGTCGCGACGAGCTGGCGGCGCGTCTCGGCGAGTTCCTTGCGCAGCCGCCGGTTTTGCGTGCCCGCGCCGACATAGGCGCCGACGCTGTCGTCGATACCCGAAAGCGATCCGGTCACCGACCGCGTCACGCGCGCGATCGGCGCGGTGATTTCCTGGCTCGCCACGCGCAGTTGGGCGAAGCCGACGGGATCAACGACCGACAGGATCGCCAGAAGCAGACCTGCCACCGCGCCAGTCACCGCTATGACATAGGCTACGAACAGGCTGTACTGAGCCTTTCGGGATTGCCCCGGACGTCGATGTGCCGGGCGGACCATAGTGAAGCGCTACCGTCCGATCAGGCTTGCTGGAGCACGCCGCGGAAGGCGGGATCTTCCATCGCGCGGCCGGTGCCGATCGCGACGCAGGTCAGCGGATCTTCGGCGACGGTGACGGGCAGGCCGGTCGCGTCGCGAAGTAGTTCGTCGAGCTCGGCGATCAGTGCGCCTCCGCCCGTCAGGACGATGCCCTGGTCGACGATGTCGGCGGCGAGTTCGGGCGCGGTGTTCTCGAGAGCAATCCGCACGCCCTCGACGATCGTGCCGATCGGTTCGGAGAGGGCTTCGGCGATCTGCGCCTGATTTATCGAAATTTCCTTGGGCACCCCGTTGACGAGGTCGCGGCCCTTGATGTGGATCGTCAGGCCCGTGCCGTCGGCGGGAATGCGTGCGATGCCGAAATCCTTCTTGATCCGTTCGGCGGTCGATTCGCCGATCAGCAGGTTATGGTGGCGGCGGACGTAGGAGACGATGGCTTCGTCCATCTTGTCGCCGCCCGCGCGGACCGAGGTGGTGTAGGCGAGACCGCGCAAGCTGAGCACCGCGACTTCGGTGGTGCCGCCGCCGATGTCGACGACCATCGATCCGATCGGTTCGGTCACCGGCATGTCGGCGCCGATCGCAGCCGCCATCGGTTCCTCGATCAGCCACACTTCGCTCGCGCCGGCGTTCGACGCGGCGTCGCGGATCGCGCGGCGTTCGACGCTGGTCGAGCCCGAGGGGACGCAGATCACGATTTCGGGGCTGCGGAACGCGTTGGGCTTGCCGCCGTGCACCTTGGTGATGAAGTGCTTGATCATCTGCTCGGCGACGTCGATGTCGGCGATGACGCCGTCACGCAGCGGCCGGATCGCCTCGATGCTGTCGGGGGTTTTGCCCATCATCAGCTTGGCGTCGTCGCCGACGGCCTTCACCCGCTTGATCCCGTTCAACGTTTCGACCGCGACGACCGACGGCTCGTTCAGCACGATGCCCTTGCCGCGCACATAGACCACGGTGTTGGCGGTGCCGAGGTCGATTGCCATGTCTTGCGAGTTGAATTTAAGCCAGCGAGAAAAGAAGGACATCGATACTGCTTCCTGTCATCGAAGCCGCGCCCCTGACGGACACGCCCCCTGTCGTGATTTCACCCGCGCGTCCGGCCGGCGACAGCTACAATCAGGGGGAGATTCCGGCTCGTCCACGGAGGGTGGCTGGACAAAATGATCAGGGCTGTGCGGATGGGTCGCGATTTGCGTTCGACTGCGCTAGGAGAGCGGCCATGTCAATACGTCGCCTGCCGGAAAAGCTCGTAAATCGGATCGCAGCGGGTGAAGTGGTTGAAAGACCCGCCGCGGCGCTCAAGGAACTGGTTGAAAACGCCATCGACGCCGGTTCGACTCGCATTTCCGTGCGAATCGCCGAGGGCGGGATTTCACGCCTCGAAGTCGAGGATGACGGCTGCGGAATGACCGCCGCCGAGATGCCGCTCGCGCTCGAACGCCATGCGACATCGAAGCTGCCGACGGACGCGATCGAGGATGTCGTAACGATGGGCTTTCGCGGCGAGGCGCTGCCCTCGATCGCGAGCGTCGCGCGACTGACACTCGAAAGCCGCGTCGCGGGCGGCGACGGCTGGAAACGCGTCGTCGACAATGGCGCGGTGGTCGCCGAAGGCCCCGCGGCGCTCGCAAAGGGCACGCGCGTGATGGTCGAGGATCTGTTCGCGCGCGTGCCGGCGCGGCGCAAATTCCTGCGCAGCGCACGCAGCGAATATGCCGCCTGCCTCGACGCCGTGCGGCGGCTCGCGATGGCGCGCCCCGATATCGCTTTCGTGGTCGAGCATGACGGGCGCCGCGCGCTCGATGTGCAGGGCGGACAGGACCAGCTCACGCGCGTCGCGGCGCTGACCCAGCGCGAGCTCGCCGCGAACAGCATCGGGATCGATCTCGACCGCGGCGAGGTGCATCTGGGCGGGGTGATCAGCCTGCCGACCTACAATCGCGGCATCGCCGATCATCAATATCTGTTCGTCAACGGGCGCCCTGTGAAGGACCGGCTGCTCGTCGGCGCGCTGCGCGGTGCCTACGCCGATCTGCTCGCGCGCGATCGCCATCCGGTTGTGGCGCTGTTCCTCGATGTGCCGACGAGCGAGGTCGATGTGAACGTCCATCCGGCGAAGACCGAGGTGCGCTTTCGCGATCCGCAGCTCATTCGCGGGATGATCGTCGGGGGCCTCCGCCGCGCGCTCGACGAGCATGGCTTCCGCAGCGTCCAGCGCCCTCCCGAGGCCGCGCTCGCCGCGTGGCAGCAGGAACCGGTCGCGCCGCAGCCGCCGGCGCCAAACTTGTTTGCGCCGCACCCGGCGCACTCGCAAAGCCCGGCCACATCCATGTTCGGTGCTGCCGATGCCGGGACGACCGCGCTGCTGCACGACCGCATCGTCGATTTCGCGCCGCCGCGCGATGCGCTTCCGATGGGCCGCGCCGAGCCGGCGATCGCGCCGGTCCCCGGAGCCGAGGCGCATCCGCTCGGCATCGCGCGCGGCCAGATCGCAAAAACCTATATCGTCGCCGAGGCCGAGGACGGGCTCGTCATCGTCGACCAGCACGCCGCCCACGAGCGGCTCGTGCTCGAGCAACTCCGCCGCGGGATGAGCGGGCAGGCGGTGCCGTCGCAAGGCTTGCTGTTGCCCGAGGTCGTCGAGATCGACGAGCCCGCGTGCGACCGGCTCGAAGCCGCCGCGCCGCAGCTCGCCGCGCTCGGCGTCGAGCTTGAGCGTTTCGGTCCCGCCGCGGTGATGGTGCGCGCGACCCCGGCGATGCTCGGCGCCATCGACTGCCACAAGCTTGTCACCGACATCGCCGACGATCTTGCGGGCTATGACGCCGCGCTCGGGCTGAGCGAGCGGCTCGAACTCGTCGCCGCGACGATGGCATGCCACGGTTCGGTGCGTGCGGGGCGGACCTTGAGTGTCGCCGAAATGAACGCACTGCTCCGCACGATGGAGGTCACGCCGCATTCGGGCCAGTGCAACCACGGGCGGCCGACCTGGGTGAAGCTCGACCTAAAGAATGTAGAAAAACTTTTCGGGCGGAAGTGAGCAATCTGTATGAGTTATTTCGTTTATCATCGATACGGTCGGTGCGAGACTAATCTCCCGATTCCTGCCTTTCCTAATTTACTCGACGAACTCGACGACAGGCCGGAGGATGAGGAGCACGGATCGGTGTCGCTAATCCATGAGAGTCAGTGGGGATTGGGTATTCGGCGGAACGGCTATGTTGATTTTGAGAATGTCGAGGCTGACGATGAACCGCGACATATGGAGAATGTGCCGCGAGCCAAGTTATTGGAATTGATGGAAGCCTTGGCGCGTGGGGATTTGGTTGCGTTGGAAGCGGAGCCTTGGGTTGCTGGTTATTGATCTTGAAGACCAAGAGTTCGTGACTTTGGTGAAGCTCGCGATGGAGGATGTCGAAAAATTGTTCGGGAGGAAATAGGATGGGGTTCCGGATCATCGCCATATCGCTCGCCGCGGCCTTGCCAGTGGTGGCCCACGCGGCGCCCGCCGCGCCCGCCTGTCCGACGGCGCCCGTCCTCCCGCCCGAACTCGCCGGCTGGTCGCGCGATGCCTCGAGCCGGACGATCTATGCCTATGGCGACGACCTCGGCGCCGACTGGTTGCCGCTCGGCGCGGCGCGGACCGCGTTGCCGCTGCACAGGTTCGAAAGCCTGCGCTACGGCGTCGCACCCGAGCATAAACCCGACGTCCACAAATTCGGCGGGATGATCCCGATCGAGGTGAAGCGGGCGGGGCGTCTGATCGTCGCGCTCGACGTGGGCGCGTGGATCGACCTCATCCGCGACGGCGCCGCCGTGAAATCGGTCGCCCACGGCCATGGTCCCGCCTGTTCGGGCATTCGCAAGATGGTCGAATATGACGTGGCGCAGGGGCGCTACCAGCTCCAGATCGTCAATGCGCCCACCGCTTCGATCCACGCGATGGCGGTGCTGCGCGACTGATCAGGGCAGCCGCTTGGCGAGTTCGCCAGTCGCGTCGCCCGGCAGCGGCGCGACGCCGAGAAGCAGCATCAGCAGCGGATAGACTTCGATATTGTCGATCGTCCCGACGTCGCCCTTCAACCCCGTGCCACTCGCGACGAAAAGCGCGAGCATCTGGGGGTCCTGATTGTCATAACCGTGCGCGCCGCCCTTCACGGGCCAGCTCGGCGTGCCCGCGATGATCGACCAGCCGGGCTCGGCGATACAGATGATCGCGGCGACGCGCGGATTCCGGCCGTAATGCAGCCGCTCCGGCAGCTCTTCGCGGCGGTTGCAGTTCATATGGTCGTGCGGTTTCAAGAGCGCGTCATAGACCCGGTTGTCGGTGCCCGCTGCGGGCTCGACCGCCGCATAGGGGCCCGTTTCGACCGCTATGATGCTGGGCAGGTCGACGAGGTCGGCGAGCTGGATCACGCGACTCTCGTCGATCGCGCGCATCCCGTGGTCGGCGACGACCAGCAGGCGCGCGGGCTGGCCTATCGCGGCGAGGCCGGCGGTCAGGTCGCCGATGCGCTTGTCGACTTCGGTGATCGCGGCGTTCACTTCGGCGCTGTCGGGACCGAAGCGGTGCCCGGCATCGTCGACCGCCTCGAAATAGAGGGTGACGAAGGCGGGGCGAATGTCTGAGGGGCGGCGCATCCAGTCGAGGATCGTGTTGACGCGCTGCGCATAGCCGACATGCCTGTCGTAACGCAGCCAGTCGGGCGGCCGCTTCTCGTGAATCGCGACCTCGCTTCCCGGCCAGAACATCGTCGCGCTGCGCACGCCGGCCTTGTCCGCGGTAATCCACGCCGGTTCGGCCTCATCCCACCAGAAGGGATCGAGCGATTGCTTGGGATCGCCGAGGCTGAACGTCACGTCGGGACGCCGCGGGTCGATCATATTGTTGCCGACGATCCCGTTGGTGTCGGGGCGCTTGCCGGTGACCATCGCATAATGATTGGGAAAGGTCTTGGTCGGGAAGGAAGGACGCAGCTTGCCATGCGCGCCCTCGGCGGCGAGGCGCGAGAGGTGGGGGGTGATGCCCCGGTCCAGATAGTCGGCGCGAAAGCCGTCGATCGAGATCAGGATGGTAACGGGCTTGCGGGTATCCTCCTGCGCCTGCGCGGCGAAGGGAAGGAAGAGCGCGAGCAGCAGCGATAGGACGCGGTTCATGCGCGCTCCGCTATGGCGCATATGTGACAGTCCGACGACACGTCACGCCATCTTGATCCCGGCGACGTTGCGCTCGACCACCCCGGTTGCGCGCTTCGACAGCGTATTTACCGGCGCCGTCACCTTGTCGACGACCATGAAATGCGTCTGCCACGCTTCGCGGCCCACTTCGCAGACGACATAGCCGCGCTGGTCGTTGGCGAATTTGAGTTCGGGGTTCTGGCGCAGGAAGACGTCGGTGCCATTGCGCTGATCGCTGCCGTCGCCGCCGCTCGAAATCGAGGTCGCGACGAATTCGGCACCGACGACCTTGTCCTTGAGGACGAGATCGCCGCAGAAATTCTGGTGCTCGTCGCCGGTCAGCACGACGACATTCTTAAGCCCGCCGAGCCGTGACAACATGCGTTCGCGCGGCGCTTCGTAACCCGCCCAGCTGTCGAGGTTGAGAATCTTCTTCGGCTCGTCGGGGCGGCGCCGCCGGTCGAGCGACATCATCGTCACCTGCTGCGCCAGCGTGTTCCACGTCGCGCCGCTTTCGCCCAGATTGCGGTTCAGCCAATCCTCCTGCGCCTTGCCCAGCACCTCGGCCTTCTTGTCATAAACGCCCGGACAGGCGGGTTTGAAGCCGTCCTCGCACGGCTGGTCGCTGCGATATTGCCGCGTGTCGAGCAGTTGCATCGACATGAGGTCGCCATAGCGAAGCTCGCGGTTCAGCGCGACCATGCCGCCGCGCGGCAACATCGAACGGCGGACGGGCATATGTTCGTACCACGCCTGCATCGCCGCCTGCTTCTTGAGCATGAAGATATCGGGCGGCGGTGCGTCGGGGTCGTTGCCGTCGAGCCCGAGCTTCCAATTGTCGATGTCGGACACCCAGTCGTTGCGGATCTCATGATCGTCGAAGCTCGACAGAAAGGCGTGGGTGCAGCGCGCCGCCTGCAGGTCGATGTCGCCGAGCTGCTGCGCATAGGCGAGGCGGAAGTCGCCGAGGTCGATCAGATTACGGAACGCATGTTTGCGCACCGGCCGCGTCGGCAGCCCCGCGTCGAACAGATAATCCTGGCTATATTCATAGATGAAGTCGCCATAATGATAGACGAAGGCAAGGTCTTCGCGCGCGAGGTGGCGATAGGCGCCAAAAAAGCCCGATTCAAAATGCTGGCAACCGCAGACGCCGAATTTCAGCGCTTCGGTCGGCGCGCCCACGCGGGGGAGCGTACGCGCGCGGCCGCGCAGGCTGCGCTCGCCGCCGGCGGTGAAGCGATAATAATAGGGACGATCGGGCTGAAGCCCCGCGACCTCGACATGGACGCTGTGCCCGAGTTCGGGGCGCGCGAGCTCGGTGCCCTTGGCAACCACGTCGCGAAATCCGGCGTCGCTCGCGACCTCCCAGTCGACCGGGAAGTTCGCCAGCGGCATCCCGCCGTGGCGCTCCATCGGTTCGGGCGCGAGCCGCGTCCAGATGACGAAGCCGTCGCTCGCCGGATCGCCCGCCGCGACGCCGAGGCTGAACGGGAATTCGCGAAAGAACCCGCCCTCGGCGCGCAGGATCGCCGGGGCGGCAAGACCGGCAAGCGTGGCCCCGGCGAGGAAGTGGCGGCGGTCGAACATGGCTGGCTCCCTGGGGACGAATCACCGCCCCTGATAGCCCAGTCCCATGTTTCATCAATGACGGATGCGCGGCGTTACAGCCACATCCGCGCCATCCACAGCGCCATCGCGACCATCATCAGATTTTCGGTCAGCGACACAAAACCCAGCGGCACCTTGCTGCTGCCGCCGACGCAGGCGCATTTGATGTCGCGCTTGTCGATATAGACCGCCTTGAACACCGATATCGCGCCGATGCCGCCGATGAACAGCGCGACCGGGATCGACAGCCAGTCGAGCGCGTGCGCGGTCATCAATACGCCGGCGAGACCTTCAGCAAAGGGATAGATGCTCGCATAGGGCACCCAGCGCCGTGCGAGGAGATCGTAATTGAGGAACATCGTCGCGAATTTGTCGACGTCTTGCAATTTCAGCAGCGCGAGCACGATCATGCTGAATGAGATGAACCATTCAGCGGCGCGGAGGGTGAAAATCTCGCCATAGACCGAAAAGCTGGTCGCGAGCGCCATCAGCGCGGTCATCGCGAACAGCGCGATGACGGGGGTGTAGCTCGTCGCATCGGGATCGGCGACCTTCAGCCCGAAATGACCACGCAGGTCGTCGTAGCCGCCGATCCGCTTACCGTCGATGAAGGTCTGCGGCGTCGTCTTGACGCCATGCTCGGCCTTGAATGCGTCGGTTTCTTCGCGCGTCGTCAGCCAGCGGTCGTCGACCGCGAAGCCGCGGCTTTCGAGCAGATGTTTTGCCTTGAGGCCATAGGGGCAGATATGCCCCGGCATGACCATGCGATGGAGGATTGCCTGTTTTGCCATGAACCCCATATAGGCTCCGTACCATAGTACGGAGTCAAGCGATGCAATTGACGATCGGAAAATTGGCAGCGGCGGGTGATGTCGGGGTCGAGACGGTGCGCTATTACCAGCGCCGCGGCCTGATGGGCACGCCCGCGCGCAGCGGCGGCGACGGCTGGGGCGGCGGTGTGCGGCGCTATGACGAAGACGATCTTCGGCGCCTCAAATTCATCCGCGCGGCACAGGGTGCCGGCTTCACGCTCGACGAGATCGGCGAGTTGCTCGCGCTCGAAGCGAGCGACGACCGCGTCCGCGTCCGCACCCTCGCGCGCCAGCGGATCGATGTCCTCGACGAAAAGATCGCACAGATGACCGCAACGCGCGCCGCCCTCGCGCGCCTCGCCGACCAATGCGCCGCGAGCGACAAGGGTCCGTGTCCGATATTGGCGGCGTTCGAGCCAACCTGACCCCTCCCGCCTGCGGGAGGGGAGGCTCAGCTATGCAGGAAGTGCATCACGTCGCCGTCGCTCACGACATAGGCCTTGCCTTCGGCGCGCAGCTTGCCCGCCTCGCGCGCCTTCGCTTCGCCGCCGAGCGTGACATAATCGTCATAGGCGATGGTTTCGGCGCGGATGAAGCCCTTCTGGAAATCGCTGTGGATCTCGCCCGCCGCCTCGGGCGCGGTGGCGCCGGTGTGGACTGTCCAGGCGCGCGCTTCCTGCGGCCCGACGGTGAAGAAGGTGATGAGGTGGAGCAGTTCGTAGCCCGCGCGGATAACACGCGCGAGGCCGGTTTCGTGGAGGCCCATCTCTTCGAGGAATTCGAGCCGGTCGGCCATGTCCATCGTGACGAGCTCGCTCTCGATCGCCGCCGAGACGACGACGGCCTGCGCTCCCTCGGCCGCCGCCTTTGCGAAGACCTTTTCGGAGAAGGCGTTACCGTTCGCGGCGCTGCCTTCGTCGACGTTGCAGACATAGAGGACGGGCTTCGAAGTCAGAAGCTGCGCGGTGCGCAGCACGCGGGCTTCCTCGACGTCCTTCGGTTCGACGAGCCGCGCGGGCTTGCCTTCGCGCAGCAGGTCCAGCGCCTGGCCGAGCACCGAGGAGGCGATCTTCGCTTCCTTGTCGCCCTGTGCGGCTTTCTTGGCAAAGGCGGGAACGCGCTTTTCGAGGCTTTCGAGGTCGGCGAGCAGCAGCTCGGTTTCGACAGTTTCGGCATCGGCGACGGGATCGACCTTGTTCTCGACATGCTGGATGTCGTCATCCTCGAAACAGCGCAGCACATGGACGATCGCGTCGACCTCGCGGATGTTGCCGAGGAACTGGTTGCCGAGCCCTTCACCCTTCGACGCGCCGCGCACGAGGCCGGCGATGTCGACGAAGGCGAGCTGGGTCGCGATGATCTTCTTGCTGCCCGCGATCGCCGCGAGCTTTTCGAGCCGGGCGTCGGGCACCGCGACATTGCCGATATTCGGCTCGATCGTGCAGAAGGGATAATTCGCCGCCTGCGCCGCCGCCGTCTCGGTCAGCGCGTTGAACAGGGTGGACTTGCCGACGTTGGGCAGGCCGACGATCCCGCATTTGAAACCCATAAAAACTCCGTGAGGTCCGGCCGCGGTTGAAGGAGCGCCGGTATCGCAGCGCCCCTAGCGCCAAGTCGCGCCCGATGCCAGTCTTTGCCGTTGCGTGCCGTTCAGACTTGCGGCTTTATCGCGCCAACCATGATCAAAACCCGCCTTGTCGCCGCCGGCTTCCTTCTCACCTTCGGCGTGACCGCCGCCGTTGCCGCACAGGACCGGTTCGAGGAAGGCGTCTTCGCCGAACTCAACCGCTTCCGCAGCGATCCTGCGGCCTATACCGAATATCTCAGCGACTATCGCCCGCGTTTCGAGGGCAAGCTGCTGATCGGCAACGACGACAGCGAGATCGATATCATGACGCGCGAGGGCGTCGCGGCGGTAGACGAGGCGATCCGCGACCTGCGCCGCGAAAAGCCGCTTCCGACCCTGGAATGGAGTGATCCGCTCGCCCGCGCTGCGGCGGATCATGTCGCGGTCCAGTCGCGCTCGGGCGCGGTCGGCCATTATACGCGGGGCAGCGGGCCGGGCGAACGGATGCGCGCCCGCGGCGGCGGGCCCTATGTCAGCGAGGTCATCACCTACGGCCATCATACGCCTGAAGGCGTCGTCGACCAGCTGTTGATCGACGATGGCGTTCCCGGTCGCGGCCATCGCCACAGCCTGCTGCGCCCGACGCATCGTTATGCCGGGGTCGCGTGCGGCCGGCATCCTGTGCACCGGACGATGTGCGTGACCTTGATGTCGCAAACGCGCGACGGCTCCCCGCCGCCCCCGCCTAGGCGGGCGGCGACGAAGGCCGAATAAGCGCGACGGGGCCAGCCGCGAGCGACCGGCCCCGGGCGTCGTCAGTTGCCGACCGGCTGATTGTCGGTCCGCCGTACCACGATCGTCGACGATCGCGGCGCTTCGCCGGCGACCGGCCACTCGCCGGTCGGATGCTGGATGTTGACGAAAAAGGTCGTGAGGTCGGGCGTATAGGCCAGACCCGTGATCTCGCAGCCGAGCGGCCCGACGAGGAAGCGTTTCGACTGCTTGTTCTGCTGATCGACATAGAACATCGCATTATGCCCGAACGCCTGGTCGATCGTCGTGCCGTCGAGGCCCGAATTGCCCGGGACGCTGTGATCGGTCTGCACCCACATGCGGCCCTCGGGATCGATGCGCAGGCCGTCGGGGCTGGAGAAGGTGTCGCCGTCGATGTCGCCGACCAGGTTGCTGCCGCCCGCCGCGAGCGACGGATCGCCGGCGGTCAGGAAGATTTCCCAGCTGAAGCTGGTCGCCAGCGGCGAATCGCCTTCCTCGCTGAACTTGATGATATGCCCATGCAGGTTGCGGATTCGCGGGTTGGCGGCATCGGTGACCGCGCGGCGGCTGTTGTTGGTCAGCGTGCAGAACACCGCGCTGTTGTCGGGCGCGACGGTCAGCCATTCGGGGCGGTCCATCACCGTGCCGCCGGCGACGCGCGCCGCCTGTTGGCATTTGATCAGCACGTCGGCCTGATTGTTGAAATCGATCGTCGTCGGCGCCGGCGGGGTCGTGCTCTGGCTGACATTGCCCGGATCGGAGGCGCCCGCCGTCAGGCCGTTCTCGCCGACGACCAGCGCGCGCCATTCGCCCGTGCCGTCGCCGTTGAAGCGTGCCACATAGAGCGTGCCGTAATCGAGCAGGTCGGTGTTCGCGGCGCGGTTGGTGTCGCTCCAGGCGCGATCGGGGACGAATTTATAGATGCAGCCCGGCGTCGAATCGTCCCCCATGTAAAAGGCGACGCGACGGTCGCCGCTCGACATGAAGGCGACGTTTTCATGGCTGAATCGACCCATCGCGGTGCGCTTGGTCGGCTGCGCCAGTTCGCGCAGCGGATCGATTTCGACCACCCAGCCATAATTATTCTCGGGCTGCGTCGGGTCGAGATAATTGTCGGTCGTTTCTTCACAGGTCAGGTAGGTGTTCCACGGCGTCCGGCCGCTCGAGCAATTGTTGAGCATGCCCTTGATGCTGCCCGACAGCAGGCCCGCTGCAGGCCCGCCGGCGCGATAGCTGCTGTTGCCGGAGTAACGGCGGTTATAGGTCGATCCCGCCTGCACGGTCCATTTGCCGTCGCTGCCCTTGGCGACCTCGACGACGCCGATGCCGACGGCCGAGAGCGCGATGGCCTTCTGGTCGGCGCTCGCCGTCGCGGGGTCGTAGCCGTCCGCCATCAGGATGTTGAAGTCGGGATATTCGTAATTCATCGCGAGCAGGCCGCGGGTATTGGCATCGACGTTGGGGAGCGCGAAATATTCCATGCCGTCGTGATTGCCGCCCGCCCATTTCTCGGCGACCGCGGGGCTCGCGGGGAAACTGCCCGAATAGGCGGTGCCGGCCTCGACCGAATCGCCCGCTTTCAGCAGCACGTCGACGGTATAGCCCTCGGGTACCGTCAATCACCCCGTCGTCTGGTTCGCGACGCAGCAGATGGCGAAGCTCGGCGGCGGAAGTCGGGGGGGTGGGGTCGGCGTCCGTGTCGGTGTCGGCGGGACAATTCGTCAGACCGCGCCATCGTCGTCACACCCGGCCAGCGCCATCGCGGGGATCACGGACAGGCCGAACAGGCCGTTCCGCAGCAGCGTGCGGCGCGTCGGATTCTCGGCGACGATCGCCTCGAGGCTGTCGGGACCCGGAAGGCCGCCGGTTTCGCTGCGATAAGGCGCACGGGCTTCGTCGGTAAGATGTGACATGCAGTTCCCCTGTTTTTCGGTTGAGCCCCGGGACTCGATTGTCCCGGTTGGGAGGTGCGCACCGATTGCAGAGGATGATGTCAGCCGCGTTGCTCGAACGCGTCGGAATGCAATGACTTATATGACGGCCATGTGACGCCGGCTTCTATTGTGCAGACCGGGACACCTTGGATGATGGCAGTTCAAGCATCGCAGCGGTCGATGTCGATGGCCAGATAATCGAAATTTCGCGGCAGTTCGATGCGGACGACGGCTCCGTCGCGAACGAGGTCTGCGATTACGGGAGTTTTGCACAATCCGGCCGTCATCATCCGCGCCAGCTCGCTATCGGACAGGCCGCCCGTCCTTATAGCTTTGTGACGGATGATCAGCCGGTTGCCTTCAGCACGTACGGACTCGACCGTGCCGACTTTTACCTCGTCCATATTTTCGGCAGTGCGCGCGGCCCGGTCTTCCGGGCTGCTGCAGGCGGCCAGCGACCCGGCGACGCTCAACGCCATGACCGATCGAGCGAGGATCATGCACAATCCTCTATCTTTACGCTCCTTTGTTCGCCAGCACCGGTGAGCTCGATCCTGATATCGACTTCCTTGTCGATCACGCCACGGAATCCGGGGTCATTACAGATTGTCGCCCGCAGTTCCCGATCGAATTCGGGCAATTCGAACTCGCTGGCGTGTATGCCCGTAAAGGCCAGGGTCACCGTCTCTCCATCGGCCTTCGCCGAGGCCATGGTAACGCCCGCGCCCAAATCCTTGGGCGTGATGGCATTGACGCCGGCCGCGAGAATTTCGGCACGCGCGGCGGCTTCGCTTTTTGGCGGTGTGCAGCCGATCAGCGAACCGGCCATCGCCAGAAGGAAATATAAACGCATGATGCCCCCAACTATTCCGCAGTGCCGGAGGTATGGAGGGCAGCGATTGATATTGTATAAATGTTGGTCGGCGCGCCGCTATTGCTGCAAGCGCAGCGCCAAATCGCTCTGAAACCGCACTTCGTCGCCGTTGGCGAGCCATTTCGCTTCGGCGGCGATCGCGCCGAGCAGGTCAATCAGCGGCTCCATCTCGCTCTTGTGATAATTGCCGAGGACGTGGCCGGTCACGCGGTCCTTGTGCCCCGGATGGCCGATGCCGATGCGCACGCGGCGAAAATCCTCGCCGATGTGGCTGATCATGCTGCGGATGCCATTGTGACCCGCCGCGCCGCCGCCCTGCTTCACCTTGACCTTCATCGGGGCGAGGTCGAGTTCGTCGTAAAAGGCGGTGACGTCCTGCGGCGTCAATTTGTAGAAATCCATTGCGGCGCGCACGCTGCGACCGCTTTCGTTCATGAAGGTGCCGGGTTTGAGCAGCAGAATGCGCTGCGATCCGATGCGGCCTTCCTGGATCCACCCCTGGAATTTCTTGGCGGGTGCCGGAAAGTCGTAAAAGTCGGCGATGACGTCGGCGGCCATGAAGCCGACATTGTGACGGTGCATCGCATATTTGGGCCCCGGATTGCCGAGACCGACCCAGAGCTGCATGGTCCTGCCTTTCCCGGGTCCTGTCGTTGGCAGCCCCTTTCCGCGCGGAAAGGGGCCGTCCGAACGATATTAGGCTTTGTCGCCTTCGGCGGCGGGCGCTTCGCCTTCGGCAGCTTCGCCTTCGTCCTTCGTCGTGTCGCCGTCGCTCGACTTGAGCGCCGACGGGGCGACGATGGTGGCGATGGTGAAGTCGCGGTCGGTGATCGCGCTTTCGACGCCCTTCGGCAGGGCGACGTTGCTGATGTGGATCGAATCGCCGACGTCGAAACCGGTGACGTCGATCGCGATCTCGTCGGGGATCTTGTCCGCGTCGCAGACGAGTTCCAGCTCGTGACGAACGATGTTCAGCACGCCGCCGCGCTTCAGGCCCGGCGAGGCTTCCTCGTTCTGGAACGAGACCGGCACGGCGACCTGGACGGTGGCGTCCTTGGCGATGCGCAGGAAGTCGGCGTGGATCGGGCGATCCTTGACCGGGTGGAACGCGACGTCCTTCGGCAGCGTGCGGATCTGCTTGCCGCCGACGTCGATCATCACGACCGAGTTCATGAAGTGACCCGTCATCAGCTGCTTCATCAGCAGCTTTTCTTCGACGTGGATCATCAGGGGTTCTTCCTTGCCGCCATAGACGACGGCGGGGACACGACCTTCACGACGCAGTTCACGCGAGGCTCCCTTGCCTCCGCGTTCGCGCGTCTCGGCCGTCAGCGTCAGCTGATCGCTCATCATATTTCTCCGAGATTCGGTTACACAGTTCCGCCACGCCTCCAGGGATGACCATGACGGAAGCCGCGGCGCTTAGCGGGGAAGCGGCGGAATTGCAAGCGCGACGCGCTTATTGCACCCGCGTTACCTTGAACCCGTCGGCCGCGACCATCGCCGGCACGCCGTCGGCGCCGACCAGATGCCCCGCGCCCACTGCCACCAGTACGGTCCCCCGCTGCGACATCCGCCGTTTGATCCACGCGCTCCAGCGGCGGTTGCGGTCGGTGATGATCGCCTTGCGCGCGGCGGGCACGCTGTCGATATCCTGATTGATCACCTTTTCGAGCGCCGCGACGTCGCCGCGGCCCCATGCCGCGGTCAGTGCGCCGACCTCCTTCACCGCATCGCTCGCCTCCTCGGCGGCTCGCGTGAGCAGGATGCGCTGAGTTCGCGGATCGAGCGTTTCGAACAGCATCAGCTGCTCGCGCGCGGTCTCGAAACCGCCGATCGGCTTGCCTGCGGCCTTGAACTTCTCCGTGAGGCCCGTTTCGACGCCGTCGGCCGATGACAGGCCCGCATTTTGCGCGACGCGCTGACCCATCAGGACCATCACGGCCCAATCATCAAGCCCGTCCTCGCCGAAGCTGCGGCCGCTCGCTTCGAGCGCGCGAAAGCCGGTCAGCGCCTTGCCCGAGAGGCGCGCTTCGATCGCGAGCGGGGCATCGCGCGGCGCGAGTTTCCGGAACATCTCGCCCGCGGCCGCAAGTTCGGCAGGCGACAACTCCATCATCAACTCGTCGGCCGCCGCGGTCGCGGTCGCCACCCGGCCTTCGTCCCAGTCGGTGCCGCGCGGCAGCGCGTGCATTGTGCCGAGAATATAGATGTTCGTATCGGCGTCGGCGACCAGCCACATCGCCGGCCGTGCCTCGGGCCCCGTCTCGGCGGCCCCGCAGGCGGTCAACAGCAATGGCGAAAGGGCGGCCGCGATGCGACCACCCCATCGTCCGGATCGAGACGCCGGTCGCCTCAATATTCGACCCGTTTCAACGTCACGCCGCGTTCCTTCAGATAATCCTGCACGCTGTGCTCGCCCGCAAGATGCCCGGCGCCGACCGCGACGAACACGGTTCCCGGCTGATCCATCCGCGCCTTGAGCTGGTCGGCCCAGCGCGCGTTACGATCCCAGAGCAAGGTCTTCGCAAGTTCGGGCGTCGCCGCCAGGCTCTCGTTCATCGCGGTGGCAAGGCCGTCGGGGTCGCCCTTGGCCCACAACAGCACCATCTTGTCGAGCTGCGGCCCCAGCTTGTCGAGATCCTTCACCACCGCGTTGAGGAAGGCGACCTGCAGCGTTTCGGGCAGCGTATCGAAGAAGCCGAGCTGTTCGGGAAGCGTTTCGAGCCCCGCGACCGGCTTGCCCGCGGCCTTTGCAAAACCGGTCAGCAGCTTTTCGGCGCCCTGCTCGGGATCGTAGCCGAGCTTGGTGAGCGGCAGCACCGAGAGGGTAATCGCTGGAAACCAGGGTTCGAACATGTCGAACTGCGCGGGGGACAAGCCGAGGCTTGTCATCGCAGCCTGATAGGCCTTGAGCTCATCGGGATCGAGCCGCGACGACAGCTTCTTGCCGCTCTGGTCGATCGCCAGCGGCATCATCACCTTGGCCGTCTCGGCCTGATCCTCGGGCAGAACGATCTCGAGCATCAGCTGGTCGGATTTGTCGAACGCGGTCTTCACCGCTTCGTCGAACCAGCCGAGCCCGGGCTTCAGCACATGGACGGTGCCGAAGAGATAGATCGTCGTATCGTCGTCCTTCACCACCCATAGCGCGGGGTCGGCATCGGTCGTGGCCGGCGCTGGTGCGCTTGTCGCCGCAGCGGGTTCGGCGGCGGAGGCGAAATTGCCGCCGGGGATCAGCGCGCATTGCGCAAAGGGGATGAACGCGCAGGTGGCGGCAAGCGTCTTGAACCATTTTTTCACGGGAAAGCCTCTCTTCGTGGCGTCTTGTGGCCGGTGGCGGGGGAAAAGGGGAGCAAAAAAAGGGGAAGGCCGTTTCGGTCAGCGGAATTTCAGCCACAGCCAGACAATGGCGTTCACAATCAGCGAAAATGCGAACAGCGTCATAATATCGACCGGCGGCGCCAGCGCGGCGCGATGCAGCACCCACCAGGCCGGGGCCGGAAAGATGAAGGCATACCAACCGGCAACGCAGGCCCACAGCCATGCGCGTTCTTCATGATCGTCGATCGAGCGATGGTAAAGGACCATGCCGATTGCCAATCCGGCAATCCACAGCAGCGATGCGCCGACTGCGAAACCGGGGCTGAGCGAACCGCTGGCGAGCGTTTCGCTCAGCCCGCGCCCGGTCGGCTGGTCGGCGACGAGCCAGCCGCCGACGATGCCGCCGATCGCTGAGCAAAAGCCGAGCGTAAGCCAATAGCGCTGCTTGCGGGGCGAAAGACCTTGCCAAGTCGATCGATAACGGCGCGCATAGATGGCAAGCGCGAAGATTGCGAAGGCGACCGCGGCAAGCGGGCCGACCCAGGCGGGAAGGGGCGTGCCGCCGCTATCGAGCGCGGCTTGATTGTGGCCCGCGAAGCCGCCGAGCAGCCCGGCGGCGATCAGTGCGATGACGATCGGCCAGGCGATCAGCGCCGCGAGGCTGCGCGGCTTCGTGTCGTCACGCGACATTGTCGCCTCCCATATATCCATCATCGAAAATCTCCTCGATCGGCATTTCGAACAGCCGCGCCAATTTGAAGGCGAGCGGGAGCGAGGGATCGTATTTCCCCGTTTCGATCGCATTCACCGCCTGCCTTGAGACATCGAGCCGGTCGGCGAGTTCCGCCTGACTCCAGTTCCGCATCGCGCGCAGCACTTTCAGCTTGTTGTTCATCGGCGCCTCGCCAGCATTTCCGTCCGAAAGACCATGGCCTTCCAATAAACATCAATATGTCGCGATAGGGGAATTATTTGCTCGTCCTCTCGAACGGTGGTGGGCAAACACCGGATCGGACATTCGCTCCGGCGACAAGAGACTGGAGCGCCGTCGCATGGAGGGCGCTCCAGCCCAAGTCGCCAGCCGTCACCGGGGAGGCACGGCGCGAGCGAAACCGTCCGGATCCCGTTGTCACCGGGTGGTGTTGTCGATCATCAGCAGCGCAAGCTGTGTTCCGTTCCGCGCCTGCGCGATCGCGCGTGCGACTTGCAGTCCAGCTTTCTCGATCGCGCTCGATGCGCATGCCGACTGGCGAGCCCGCTCGGCAGTGCCGCGAAGGCCTGAGCGGCAAACGCTTCGCGCGGCGATCTTGATGCGGGTGTCGAGGCGCTTGCGATCGGCGGTGCGGGTCAGGTCCAGGTCATCGATGCGGACTTCGACAGTGGCATTTTCACTCTCAGCGGCCATAGCGGGCGTTGCAACGGCGGCGAGCGAGAGAGCGAGGGTCAGCATGCGGGTCATCATATCCATTTTCCTTGAATCGAGCGGTCGTGGTTAACTTGACCTGTCTTTATGTCAGGTGTTCATGACTATATGTCGCGATTCGCTGACCATGTCAACAACACCTTACAAAAAGTTCTGGAGACCTGACTGAATCGGATATTTTCGCGCTGTGGCGAACGGCGGGAAGCCTTGACCGTGCGCCGTCGCTGGGCCAATGCGGCGGCGATTTTTTGCACCTGCGAAGGGATTGCGGCTGTGGCCGACGGGGCGGACAAGACACCACTCAGTTTTCAGGACATGATCCTGACGCTGCACAATTACTGGAGCGCGCGCGGCTGCGCGATTTTGCAGCCCTATGACATGCGCGTGGGGGCGGGGACCTTTCACCCCGCGACGACGCTGCGCAGCCTCGGCCCCGAGCCGTGGAACGTCGCCTATGTCCAGCCGAGCCGCCGCCCGACCGACGGCCGCTATGGCGAGAACCCGAACCGGCTGCAGCATTATTACCAGTATCAGGTGATATTGAAGCCGTCGCCCGCGGACCTGCAGGAACAATATCTGGGGAGCCTCGCCGCGATCGGCATCGATCCGCTGCTCCACGACATCCGTTTCGTCGAGGACGACTGGGAATCGCCCACGCTCGGCGCGTGGGGTCTCGGCTGGGAAGTATGGTGTGACGGGATGGAAGTCACCCAGTTCACTTACTTCCAGCAAATGGGCGGCTTCGACTGCAAGCCCGTCGCGGGCGAGCTGACCTACGGCCTCGAACGCCTCGCCATGTATATCCAGAATGTCGACAATGTGTACGACCTGCGCTTTTCGGACGCGGTGGGGGATGTCGCGGCGGTGAGCTATGGCGACGTCTTCCTCGAGAATGAACGCCAGTTCTCGAAATGGAATTTCGAGGTTGCCGACACCGATACGCTCTTCTCGGGGTTCAAGGCGGCCGAGGAAGAGTGCAAGCGCGCGATCGCGGCGAACGTCCCGCTCGCAGCCTATGACCAGGCGATCGAAGCGAGCCATTTGTTCAACCTGCTCCAGGCGCGCGGCGTGATCAGCGTGCAGGAACGCGCGAACTATATGGCGCGCGTCCGCGACCTCGCAAAGGGCAGCTGCAAAGCGTGGATCGACAGCCAGTCCGAACGCTGGACCGCAAAATATCCGGGGTGGACGCTGTGATGAATTCTACCGCCACCTCTCCTTCCGTTCGTGTCGAGCGTAGTCGAGACACCCTTCGCAATGACGCCGTCCTTCGGGGCATCTCGACTTCGCTCGATGCGAACGGGGTTTGGGGTTCGGAGGATTTGCTGTGACCGACTTTCTTCTCGAACTGCGCAGCGAGGAAATCCCGGCGCGGATGCAGGCCGGCGCGCGCGCCGAGCTGGAAAAACTGTTCCGACAGGAACTGATCCGGCGAGCGTTTGAAGTCCCCAAGGACGGTTTAACAGTCTGGTCGACGCCTCGACGTCTCACGCTGATTGCCCGAGGGCTTCCGGACCAGACAGATTCCGCCACTGTCGAAGTCAAAGGGCCTAAAGCCGACGCCCCCGCACAAGCGTTGGAAGGCTTTTTGCGTAAGCATAACACGACGCGCGACCAGTTAACCGAACGGAATGGCATTCTGTTTCTGGACAAAGTCGAGCCCGGCTTAGCGATGACAGAGGTTCTGGCCGAGGCGATCCCCGCGATCGTTCGCGGCTTTTCGTGGCCTAAGTCGATGCGCTGGGGCAAGGAAAGCGCAAGCAGCGAGAGCCTCCGCTGGGTGCGCCCGCTGTCGGGCATCGTCGCAATCTTCGGCGAGGAGCTGGTGCCGTGCGAGATCGGCGGCATCGCCAGCGGTTTCGCGACGCGCGGCCATCGTTTCCACTGCCCGGGTGAGATCACGATCGGTTCGGCGGCGGACTATGCCGAAAAGCTGCGCGCCTGCCACGTCATCGTCGACCATGAAGAACGCCAGTCGATCATCCGCGACGGCGCCGCCAAGGCCGCGGCCGACGTCGGGCTGACGCTCGTCGAGGACGAGGGGCTGGTGATCGAGAATGCCGGGCTCACCGAATGGCCGGTGCCGCTGCTCGGCCGGTTCGACGAAGCGTTCCTCGAAGTGCCGCCCGAGGTCATCCAGCTCACCGCGCGCGTGAACCAGAAATATTTCGTCGTGAACGGCGCTGATGGGAAGCTGGCGAACGGCTTCGTCTGCACCGCGAACATCGACGCGGTCGATGGCGGCGCGGAGATCGTCGCGGGGAACCGCAAGGTGCTGGCGGCGCGGCTGTCGGATGCGCGCTTCTTCTGGGAACAGGACCAGAAGAAAACGCTCGCGCAGCACGCCGAGAAGCTCGCGAACATCACCTTCCATGAGAAGCTCGGCACCGTCGCCGACAAGGTCGAGCGCGTCGCGAAGCTTGCTGAATGGCTGGCGAGCGAAGGCATCGTCCCGAACTGCGACCCCGCGCTCGCGCGGCAGGCGGCCGAGCTGGCAAAGGCCGACCTCGTCACCGAAATGGTGGGCGAGTTCCCTGAACTGCAGGGCCTGATGGGCGGCTATTACGCCCGCGCCGAAGGCTTGCCCGATGCGGTCGCCGATGCGATCCGCGACCATTACAAGCCGGTCGGGCAGGGCGATGACGTGCCGACGGCGCCGGTGACGGTGGCTGTGGCGTTGGCGGACAAGCTGGATACGCTTTTTGGCTTCTTCCGCGAGGATATGTTCCCGACCGGATCGAAGGACCCGTTTGCGCTTAGGCGTGCGGGCATTTCTTCTTTGCGTCTAATTTTGCAAAACGGGCTGAAGCTATCGACCGACGCCGCGGCGACGCAGTGGCTTGGTCAAGTCGATCCGACTGCGCCGTTGAGTGAAACGCAAATTGCTGAACGCAAAATTCTGACAACGATCCCGGACTTTTTGACCGAGCGCTTGGCGGTTCAGTTGCGTGAAACCGGTGTGTCGGCGGATGTGGTGCAGGCTTCGCGCGAATGGAACAGTCGAGATGACACTCGGCTTGATCGCACGGAAGCTCGCGCTCGGGACTTGCAAGCATTCTTGGCGACCGAGGATGGCACCAATCTGCTTGCGGGCTACAAGCGCGCCGCGAATATCCTGAAGCAGGCGGGCGAGGTGAGCGGTACGGCCGCCGCGACGCCGCCGACCGAGGCCGACGGCGCGTTGCTTGCCGCGCTCGACGCCGCCGAGCCTGCAGCTTCCGCTGCCGTTGCCGAAGAGCGTTTCACCGACGCCATGGCCGCGCTCGCGTCGCTGCGCGCGCCGATCGACGCCTTTTTCGACGGTGTGATGGTCAACGACCCCAACGAGGCGGTTCGCGCCTATCGCCTCGGCCTGCTGTCGCGCTTCACCGGCGCGGTGCACGGCGTCGCCGATTTCTCGAAGATCGAGGGATAGACGCGGCAGCGCGCGGGAAGGGGTGCCATGAACGAAACGCATCTCGTCTGGATCTTTGCGGTCGGCTTTCCGCTGTTCTTTGTCGCGATGTGGCTGCTCGTCACGCGCATCCTGTCGTTCGTGGGGTGGTCGAAATATCTCCCCGTCTTTGTATGGGATCGCCCGATCCCCGCCGATGCGCGGCGCTTTGCTTGGGCGACGATGGTCATCGGCCGTTTTCCGGGCGGGGTCAGCTACAAGAATGCGATGAACGTCTGGCTCGACGCGCGCGGTATTTATCTTCGCCCGCCGCTCTTCTTTCGCCTGTTCCACCCGCCGCTGCACATCGGCTGGGATCAGATCGCCTCGATCGAGCCGCGCAAGACGCTGTGGATCAAGGCCTGGTCGCTCGCCTTTCGCCGCGACGTGCCGATCCTGACCTTTGGCGGCGGCGCGGGGCAGGCGATTTTCGAACATTGGCAGGCGCGTCATGGAGGCAGGCCAGCCTGACACCGCTAAAGCAAAACTGAGTCGACCCGGTCGCGGTTCGACCCTATTTCCCCGCCCACCTCCTCCCAGGGGCAGCAGGAGCATATGATGACGAAGATGGTGCATTTGTTCGGCGGCGCGGCCACGACGGCCGAGCGTTCGAAGGAATTGCTGGGCGGCAAGGGTTCCAACCTCGCCGAAATGGCCTCGATCGGCCTCCCGGTGCCCCCGGGCTTTACGATCACTACCGACGTCTGCACCGCTTATTATGCCAATGGCGAGCAATTCCCGGCCGGGCTGGTCGAGGATGTCGCGGCGGGCATCGCGCATATAGAGGGCATCACCGGCAAGCGCTTCGGCGACGCCGCGGATCCCTTGCTCGTCTCGGTCCGGTCGGGCGCGCGCGTTTCGATGCCTGGCATGATGGACACCGTCCTCAACCTCGGGCTCAACGATCGCACCGTCGTCGGCCTGTCGGAAGCCTCGGGTGATCCGCGCTTCGCGTGGGACAGCTATCGCCGCTTCGTCCAGATGTACGCCGACGTAGTCATGGGGCTCGACCATGCCGAGTTCGAGGAAGCGCTGGAGATCGCGAAGGAAGACAAGGGTTTCTACCTCGACACCGAGATGTCGGCCGAGGACTGGCAGGCGCTGGTCAAGGAATATCAGGCGATCGTCGAGCGCGAAACCGGCGCGCCGTTCCCGCAGGAACCGAACGACCAGCTGTGGGGCGCGGTTGGCGCGGTGTTCGCGAGCTGGGAAAGCGACCGCGCGAAAGTCTATCGCCGCCTGAACTCGATCCCCGGCGAATGGGGCACCGCGGTCAATGTGCAGGCGATGGTGTTCGGCAATATGGGCGACACCTCGGCAACGGGCGTCGCTTTCACGCGCGACCCTGCGACCGGCGAGCGCGCCTGGTACGGCGAATGGCTCATCAATGCCCAAGGTGAAGACGTCGTCGCGGGCATCCGCACGCCGCAATATCTCACCAAGATCGCTCGTGAGAAGGCGGGCGCCAAGCCGCTGTCGATGGAAGAGGCGATGCCCGAGACCTTCGGGGAACTCGGCCGCGTCTTCGACACGCTCGAGACGCATTATCGCGACATGCAGGACATCGAGTTCACGGTCGAGCGCGGAACGCTGTGGATGCTGCAGACGCGCTCGGGCAAGCGCACTGCCAAGGCGGCGCTGCGCATCGCGGTCGAAATGGCGGCCGAAGGGCTGATTTCTGAAGAGGAAGCGGTGCAGCGCGTCGATCCCGGCGCGCTCGACCAGCTGCTCCACCCGACGCTCGACCCGAAAGCGCCGCGTGACGTGTTGACGAAGGGGCTCCCCGCGAGCCCCGGCGCGGCATCGGGCATGATCATGTTCGACGCCGATAGCGCAGAGAAGGCGGCCGGAATGGGCGAGGCGGTGATCCTCGTTCGTGTTGAGACGAGCCCCGAGGACATCCACGGCATGCACGCCGCCAAGGGTATTCTCACCGCGCGCGGCGGGATGACCAGCCACGCGGCGGTGGTCGCGCGCGGCATGGGCCGCCCCTGCGTTTCGGGCGCCGGCGGGCTGTCGATCGACAGCGCGGCGCGGGTGCTGCGGGTCGGCGGGCGTGAATTGCGCGAAGGCGACATCCTGACGCTCGACGGATCGACCGGCGAGGTGATGGCGGGTGAGGTTCCGACGCTGCTTCCCGAACTGGTGGGCGATTTCGGCACGCTGATGGGCTGGGCCGACAAGGTGCGCCGGATGAAGGTGCGCACCAATGCCGAGACCCCGGCGGACGCACAGGTGGCGCGCGACTTTGGCGCCGAAGGCATCGGGCTCTGCCGCACCGAACATATGTTCTTCGACGCCGCGCGCATTACCGCGGTGCGCGAGATGATCCTTGCCGACAGCGAGGACGGCCGCCGCGCCGCGCTTGCGAAGCTGCTCCCCGAACAGCGCGGCGACTTTGCCGCGATCTTCGGCGTGATGGCGGGCTTGCCGGTGACGATCCGCCTGCTCGATCCGCCGCTCCACGAATTCCTGCCGACGCGCGAAGAGGATTTCGCCGACGTCGCTGCCGCCGCGGGGGTAGGGATCGAGGCGCTGAAGGCGCGCGCGAACGAGCTGCACGAATTCAACCCGATGCTCGGCCATCGCGGCTGCCGTCTCGGCGTGACCTATCCCGAAATCTACGAGATGCAGGCGCGCGCGATCTTCGAGGCTGCTTGCGACGTCGCCGCCGAAACCGGCGCGGCGCCGATCCCCGAGGTGATGATCCCGCTGGTGGCGACGCGCCGCGAATTCGACCTGATGAAGGCGGTCGTGGATAGCCAGGC
This sequence comes from Sphingopyxis sp. SE2, assembly GCF_032227185.1. NCBI lineage: Bacteria > Pseudomonadati > Pseudomonadota > Alphaproteobacteria > Sphingomonadales > Sphingopyxidaceae > Sphingopyxis > Sphingopyxis sp. SE2. Next base: position 859,558 of record NZ_JAPMXW010000001.1, read on the forward strand.
GAAGGCTGTGTTCGCCGAAAAAGGTCGCGAGATCGCCTATCTCGTCGGCACGATGATCGAACTGCCGCGCGCCGCGCTGATGGCGGGCGAGATCGCCGAGAGCGCCGAATTCTTCAGCTTCGGCACCAACGACCTGACGCAGACGACGATCGGCATCAGCCGCGACGATGCGGGGCGCTTCCTGACGCAATATGTCGACAAGGGCATTTTCGTCACAGATCCCTTCGTCAGCCTCGACGTCGAGGGCGTCGGCCAGCTCATCGAGCTCGCCGCCGAACGCGGCCGCAGCACGCGCGCGGGCATCAAGCTCGGCATTTGCGGCGAGCATGGCGGCGACGCGCCGAGCATCCATTTCTGCGAAAAGACCGGCCTCGACTATGTCAGCGCCTCGCCCTACCGCGTGCCGATCGCGCGCCTGGCGGCGGCGCAGGCGGCGCTGAAGGCGAAATAGCACGCTTGCCGGCGGTGGGTGATTGCGGCCGGGGGAGGACTTCTCCCGGCCACGGCACCAACGCGCCGGCGAAAGCTGCGGTTTCGAATCATTGTCGCGCGCGCCGGCCGCTGCTGGTGGAAGGGCCGCGCGGAAATCGGCGCGCAGGATGTACTCCGCGACCAATAATCCGTCCGAGCGGTCATAAAGCTGAAATAGGGGGTTGCGCCCCCGGGCACTGGCCCTTAAAGGCGCCTCTCCACGCACCCGTAGCTCAGCTGGATAGAGCATCAGACTACGAATCTGAGGGTCGGGCGTTCGAATCGCTCCGGGTGCGCCATTCCCTCCCTCCGGCCGGTCGCTGGACAGGTATCGGGAATTTTCTCCCAAGATTGACGCATTCTTGAAGCCGCCTCTCGCAGCGGATTCTGCGCTGCTCGCGCCTGTAAGCCGACGTGGGTCAAGGGGGCCTGCCGGCGCCTATTCATCAGTGTTGCAGCAACTTAACATGGGTGAATGTCCGCGCGGCGCGTAACGCGCATCTGGTCTCTCGAATCCAAGGGGGACGCATGGGGCTGGCTGAAATCGTGAACGCGCTGCTGACCCCGCGGGAGCGGTTGGTCTGGGAAGCCAGCCTGGCGCGCAACGCGCGTGAATATATGAAAGGCGCCGACCTCGCCCGCGAAGGCGAAAAGCCCGTGGCGCTCCGGATTGTCCTGGCGGGCTGGGCGCAGAAATATAAACAGATGCCCGACGGTCGGCGGCAAATCCTGGGGCTGGTCCTGCCGGGCGAACTTTGCGACCTCGATCTCTTCACCGTCGCGCGCACCGATCATTCGATCGCCGCGGTGCGCCGCCTGTCGGTCGCGGAGATCGGCCGGGCGGACGCGCAGCGCCTTTTCGAACAATGTCCGAATCTGGCGCCGGCGCTGTGCTGGGCCGCGATCGTCGGCGCGGCGGTCCAGCGCGAATGGACGATCAACATTGGACAGCGAAACGCGCTCGAGCGCGTGGCCCAGCTTCTTTGCGAAATCTATGTGCGACAGCACGACATCCCGTCTGCTGGCGGCGGGGCCTGCGACTTTCTGCTCACCCAGGGACAGATGGCGGAAGCGATGGGGCTGACGCAGGTGCATGTCAACCGTATCGTCCAGCAACTCCGCCTCCGCTGCGCGGTGGAGGTTCGCAATATGCGGCTGGAAATTCCGGATTTCCAGCAGTTGGCGGCTTTGGCCTCGTTCAACGCCACCTATCTTCATCTGGGGGAAGCGGCGACATTGGTCGAACGCGTGAAGATGTTATTCCTGTCGGACCTTGACAGGCCGGACCGGCCGAACGGCGACGGCGCGATTTCGCCGACTGTCTGACGGAGACCGACTCTCCGCGTCAGCGAACGATCGGCGGGGGGGTCGAGATGCAAGAAGGGCCCTGCGTTGCGGCAGGGCCCTTCAGTCCTCTTGTATATGGCTACGCAAGAGGATGCTCATCAACCGTCCCGGGTCGCAGGTCGGTATCCGTGAAGCGATCATTAGCCTAGATGCGGCCCTTCTCTTGCAACATAGATTATAGCCGACGCGAAAAGGCAGCAGTGAGAAGAATGGGGTGGCGGAGCGGGAGGGATTCGAACCCTCGATACGCTTTTGACGTATACTCACTTTCCAGGCGAGCGCCTTCGACCACTCGGCCACCGCTCCGCACGCACCCCGGTCGTTTCGTGCGACGCACGAAGCGTGAATCGGGTGCTCAACCAATTCGCACTGGAAGGGGCGCCCTAATCGCTTGGCAGGGCTTTCGCAAGCCGGTTGGGCGTGGCAGACATCGATCATGAAACATCTGCTTCTGACAGCCGCTGCTGCCGCGTCGCTCATCCTTCCTGTGGCCGCTTCGGAGCCGTCGGCCATCCCGTCGCCGGGAGAAATTGCCGAGGCCGCACCCACTGCCGACTGGATCGCCATCGCTCCATCCGACCTCTTGGTGATGGATCTCGCGCCCGATGCGAAGGGCAAGCCGCGGCGCGTCGTCATCCAGTTGATGCCCGCGCCGTTCAGCCAGGGCTGGATCGGCAATATCCGCAAGCTCGCCGCGGCGCATTGGTGGGACGGGACGAGCATCAACCGCGTGCAGGACAATTATGTCGTGCAATGGGGCGACGCGACCGAGAAGAAGGTGCTGCCGGAGGGGTTGGCGGCGGTGCCGGAGAGAGAATATCAGGTTCGCGATACGGCCAAAGTCATGTCGATCATCGAGACGATACATGGCAACAAGGAGCGGCTCAAGGCGCTGGTCAAAGAGCAGCGAAGGTCCGACCCTCCCGTAATTTACGCGCCGGACATGCGGACAAAGGTCGATCCCTATGCGGACTTCCAAGGTTTTGCTGATGGATGGCCGGTAGCGGGAAGTACGGGCTTGTGGCCCATCCATTGCTACGGCGCCGTCGGCGTCGGTCGAAACATGTCACCGGACACCGGCAGCGGCGCCGAACTTTATGCTGTTATAGGACATGCGCCGCGCCATCTTGATCGCAACATCGCGGTCGTCGGCCGCGTCATCAGCGGCATCGAGCATCTGTCGAGCCTGCCGCGCGGGACGGAGGCGCTCGGCTTCTATAAAGCCGAGGCCGAGCGCACGCTCATTGCGTCGATCCGCATCGCGAGCGAATTACCTGCCGTCGAACAACCCAAATTCGAATATCTATCGACCGAAAGCGACAGCTTCGCGCGCTATGCCGATGCGCGCGCCAACCGGCGCGATCCCTTCTTCATTCGCCCCGCGGGCGGCGCCGATATTTGCAATATCCCGGTTCCCGTTCGTCCGGTCGCGGCGAAATAGGGTCGGTGGAGGCTTTTACCGTCAAGACGCCGCTCTGGCGCTGGCAATCCGCGACCGCGCCTGCCGCATGGTTTTTCGTGACAATAGCGGGCGAGGCGGCTGACGGCATTCGCCTTGCTGCAATATCGGGTCAATGGCTCAATGGACGCAAGGGGTTCGGCTCGGCGCGCGTCGACGCGAGAATCGGCGACACCCGATGGAAAACGTCGGTGTTCCCGCACAAGGAAAGCGGCGGCTGGTTGCTGCCGGTCAAGGCGATGGTCCGCAAGGCGGAAGGTCTTGCGGAGGGCGATCAAGTGACCGTGACGGTCAGTCTTTAGGCGGGGTTTCGGCCTTCGCGTCGCGCGCCTGCGCCTTGCGTTTGCGCAGATTGGCGCGCAACGCTTCGGCGAGGCGGCGTTCGCGTTCTAGATCGGCGGGGGAGGGCGTTTTGCTCACGAGCGTGGCCATGCCCGCGAAATCGCCGCATCGTCAAGCCTCGCATCTTGACAGGCGAGGGACGCCCCGCCATAGGCCGCGCCTGCCCAGCGAACATGCGTTGGCGGGCAGTCCGGTTGCTGCTGTAGCTCAGTGGTAGAGCGCGTCATTGGTAATGACGAGGTCGACAGTTCAATCCTGTCCAGCAGCACCATTTCCCCGCATTCGAGACGATCGGCGCGTCAGATCCTGGCGGCGAGCAGCCAGTCGTGGAACAGCTTGACCGCCGGCTGACGCAGCGCGCGCGGGCGGCACACGAACCAATAGCTGTAGGGACTGTCGACGTCGAAGTCGAACAGGCGGACGAGGCGCGGGTCGTGCGCATCGTCGAAGTGGTGGCCGTGCATGAAGGCGACGCCGATGCCCTGCGCGGCCGCCTCCAGCATCAGCGGACCCGAATCGAAATAGTCGGTCCCGGCGGGCTCAAGATAGGGCATGCCGATCGCTTTCTTCCATTCGAGGAAGGTCTCGGGCATTTCCCTGTGGAGCAGGACGGTCATCCGCTGCATCTGTTCGGGCACCGTTATCGGGCGGTCGCCGTCGGCCAGCGTTCGCGACGCGATCGGGAACACCTTGTCTTGATCGAGACGCGCCGCGTAAAGCATCGGGTCAATTGAGCGGGCGAGCGCGATGGCCGCGTCGATGCCTTCGCCGAGGCGCGCTTCGCCGTGCGACATGGTGTCGATATCGATGTGCAGTTCGGGATGCTGGCGCCTGAGTTCGGGAAGGCGCGGGAACAGCCTTTGCTGCGCGAACAGCGGCAGGACGTTGAGATGGAGGCGGAGCGATGCGTCGGGGCTGCCGGCCTGGCCGATCACCGCGCGCAGTTCATCGACAAGTGGCGACAATTGCTCGTGCAGGGCGCGCCCGGTCTCGGTGAGGCTGAGTCCGTGGTGATGGCGGTTGAACAGTGGGCGCCCCACGGCATGTTCGAGCGTCTGGATGCGGCGCGACAGCGCGGGCATCGACAGACCAAGTTCGAGCGCCGCCGCCTTGACAGTGCCGTGGCGGGCCACCTCGAGAAAGGCTTCCATGCTGCTGAGGGGAGGAAGGCGTGGCATATCGGCTGGCGATGATGGCATGGGCCCGCCCGACATGCCAGAATTTTGTGCAGTGCGTCATAGATCGACGGCGAAGCGGGGTCGCAAATCGGGAACGACAACCTATGTTTCGCATTCTGACCTTATTGAGGGAGACGCGCATTGGCCGAAGCGGCAGTGAAAGAAAAACAGGTGAAACTGCAGGTGGCGAATTCGCGCGCCGAGGAAAGCGGCGGTGGCATCGCCCGCATTCCGCGCTCTGCGATGGCTGAACTTGGCGTTACCGAAGGCGATATCATCGAGATCAGCGGCAAGCGGCAGACGGCCTCGCGCGTTGTGGCACCCTATGCGGAAGACGAGGGGCTGGAGGTTATCCGCCTCGATGGCTTGCAGCGCGCCAACGCTGGCGCGGGCGCGGGCGACATGGTGGTCCTGACCCGCGTCGAGGCCCGCCCCGCGACCCGCGTGGTGTTCGCACCGGCACAGGAAAATCTTCGGCTTCAGGGTTCGGCGAACGCACTGAAGCGCAGCTTTTTTGGCCGTCCGGTCGTCGCAGGCGATACGGTCGCGACTGCGGGACAGCAGCGGCTGCCGTCGGGTGATATGCCGCCGCAGCTTCGCCAAATGCTCAACGCGCCAGCCTATGCGCTCGCCGAAGTGCGCCTGCTCGTTGTGTCGGCGAGCCCCAAGGGCGTTGTTTTCGTCGACGAGAATACCGAAATCGAATTGCTCCCCGAATATCAGGAGCCGCAGGACGCCCGCCGCACTGATGTCACCTACGACGACCTCGGCGGGCTGGGCGAAACGATCGACCAGTTACGCGAGATGGTCGAACTGCCGCTGCGTTATCCTGAACTTTTCCGGCGTCTTGGCGTCGATCCGCCGCGCGGCGTGCTCCTCCACGGCCCGCCGGGAACGGGCAAGACGCGGCTCGCACGCGCCGTTGCCAATGAGAGCGAAGCGCAATTCTTCCTGATCAACGGGCCCGAGATCATGGGCAGCGCCTATGGCGAGTCCGAAAAGCGGTTGCGCGATATTTTCGAGCAGGCGGCGAAGTCGGCTCCTTCGATCCTGTTCATCGACGAGATCGATTCGATCGCGCCGAAGCGCGGGCAGGTGCAGGGCGAGGCCGAAAAGCGGCTGGTGGCGCAGTTGCTGACGCTGATGGACGGGCTCGAACCGCGGACGAATCTGGTCGTCATTGCCGCCACCAATCGCCCCGACGCGATCGACGAGGCGCTGCGCCGTCCCGGTCGTTTTGACCGCGAGATCGTGATCGGCGTTCCCGACGAGAAGGGGCGCCGCGAGATATTGGGTATCCACACGCGCGGCATGCCGCTCGCCGACAATGTCGATCTGGACGAGCTGTCGCGAACGACCTTCGGTTTCGTTGGCGCCGATATGGCGGCGCTGACACGCGAAGCAGCGATCGAAGCCGTTCGCCGGATCATGCCCAAGCTCAATCTCGAGGAAGGGACGATCCCCCCCGAGGTGCTCGAGGAATTGCGCGTGACGCGCGAGGACTTCAACAATGCGCTGAAACGCGTCCAGCCGTCGGCGATGCGCGAAGTGATGGTGCAGGCACCCAAGACGCGCTGGAGCGACATCGGGGGCCTCGACGCGGCGCGGGACAAGCTGATCGAAGGGATCGAGCTGCCGCTGAAGAATCCCGAGGCGTTCCGGCGACTGGGCATCCGTCCGGCGAAGGGCTTTCTGCTCTATGGCCCGCCCGGAACCGGCAAGACCCTACTCGCCAAGGCCGCGGCGCGCGAATCGGACGCGAACTTCATCTCGATCAAATCGTCGGACCTCTTGTCGAAATGGTATGGCGAGAGCGAGCAGCAGATCGCGCGCCTGTTTCAGCGTGCGCGAGCCGTCGCACCGACGATCATTTTTATCGATGAGCTCGATAGCCTGGTTCCCGCGCGGGGCAGCGGAACATCGGGCGAACCGCAGGTGACCGAACGCGTCGTCAACACGATCCTCGCTGAGATGGATGGGATCGAGGAGATGCAATCGGTCGTCGTCATCGGCGCGACGAACCGCCCGAACCTGATCGACCCCGCGCTGCTGCGCCCGGGGCGGCTTGACGAACTCATCTACGTCTCGGTGCCGAATGGCGAGGGGCGCAAGCGCATCCTCGAAATCCAGACGGCGAAGATGCCGCTCGCGGACGACGTCGATCTAGGCGTCCTCGCCGAAAAATCCGATCGCTTCACCGGCGCCGACCTGGAGGATCTGACCCGGCGTGCGGGTCTTGCGGCGCTCAAGCGCTCAATGGGCAGCGATACGGTGATGATGGAGGACTTCGAGGCCGCGCTCAAGGACACCCGCGCTTCGGTGACCGAAGCGATGGAGCGGGACTATGAAAAGATCCAGGGCGAGATCAAGCAGGCCGCAATGAGCATCGACCCGATCGGCTTCTTCGCACCCGGCATGCTCAAGCCCGTCCGCGAGCGGAAGCATGAGGAACCGAAAGACTAGGACGCTTGGGGCTGGTTCTGTCTCAGCGCCGACCAGCCCCACAGGATCAGCCAGCCGCAGAAGCCTGCCATCAGGCCATATGCGACCATGGGATGCCAGTTGTAGAGCAGCACGCCGATGGCGGGCGATACGATATAGGCCGAGCCGTTGATGGACGCGGTCATGCCGGCGACCGCTCCTTGATCGCGCCGCGGAACCGAGAGCGAGGCGCCGGCGGTGAAGCCGGGCCGGAACAGGCCGAAACCGAGCGAGGCGAGGGCAAAACCGATGATGATGCCGTGGAAGTCATAAGACAGCCCGGTCATCACGGTCCCGAGCCCGCCGAGCGCCGATCCGCACAGCACCGCAGTCCGCGGCGACATTTTTAGCAAGGGAATCAACCCCCATTGCGAAAGCAATGTCGCGAATGCGCCCGCCATCAGCACGATCCCTGTCATCGCAGCACCCTCGTCGGGGCTTAGGCGGAGGTGCAGGCGGTCGAGGATCAGGAAGCCGATTACCCCGAGCATCATCGCCTGCGCCTGCCCGCCGAAGAAGCCCGCGAGCAGCCACGGGCGCACGCGCTTGTCCGCCCAGCGGAGTGTCTCCGGTGTGATGTCGGTTCGGTCGAGGTCCTGCTCTTCGTCTTCGTCGGCGGCGGTCTGCGGAGATCCCGCGGTCGTGGGATAAGAGGCGATCGCCCCGCGCGCCGCAAAGCGCGGGACATCGTTGGGCAGACGCCAGCGTAGCGCGATGAGCACGGCCAAGCCGATCAGCGCGAAGACCAGGAGCGGGCCGGCGAGGCCGACAATGGGAAGGATGAAGAAGGGAGCGATCGCCGGGCCGATGACGGTGCCTAATCCGAAGGATGAGGATACGAGCGACAGCGCCTGCGTACGCTGTTCGGGGTCGGTGCGTGCGGCGACGTAGGCCTGCACCGCGGGGGGCGCAGCCGAGCCGAACCCGCCGTAGAGGCTGCGGAACAGCGCAAAGAGGATGAAGGTCATGCCCGCTGCCAACCAGCCTTCGAGCCCCGACCAGAGCACGAAGCCACACAGCGCCATCGACGAAAGGAAGCCGATGACGCCCAGCGCCATCAGCGCCTTGCGTCCACGTTTGTCCGATTGGCGCGCCCAGTGCGGTGCGGTGAGCACCCAGAGCAGCGCCGACCAGCTGAACGCGAGGCTGACCCACACGTCGGGAATGTGCAGCTTGGCGCCGATGGCGGGCAGGATCGACTGCATCGCGGTATTGCCCGCTGCTGCGACGAGCATGACGGCAAACAGCACCGCCATGCGGTCCGAGGGGATGGAATGCGATGTCGTCGCCATGTCCGCCCCCTCTTTGTTGCCTTCGGTAACGTGGCTTCTCCCTACACGCGAGCGTCCCGCTGTCCAGAGTCAAGACAGACTCTTTCCTTGCGCGACCGTCACGATTTTGCCACGCATTTGATCAACCGCAACAACGCGAAAGCCATCATGACCAATCCGCGGGCGCAGGCCCAACAAACGAAAGTCCCGCTGGCCCGCCGGCTGCGCGTGGGCCTCAAACGCTTTTTCGGGCCGTGGGGCATGTTCGTGCGCGGCTTCATCAAGCACCCGGTCATGGTGGGATCGATCGTGCCGTCGTCGCCGACGCTGATCCGCCATATGCTGAAGCCCGTCGACTGGAAGAATACCAAGCTGTTCGTCGAATATGGTCCGGGCGTGGGTACATTCTGCCGTCCGGTCCTCGAACGGATGACGGGCGACGCGACGCTGATCGCGATCGATACCAACGAGGACTTCATCGATTATCTTCGGGGGGATATCCGCGACAGCCGCTTTATCGCGGTTCATGGCTCAGCGGCGGACGTCGAGGAAATTATCCGCGCGCATGGCTTCGAAAAGGCCGATTATGTCCTCTCCGGTCTGCCATTCTCGACGCTGCCCGCCGGCGTCGGCCCCGCCATCGCAGCGGCGACGCACCGCGTATTACGTCCGGGCGGCGCTTTCCTCGTCTATCAATTCCGCGCCCGCGCGCGTGATTTCCTCGCGGCGCACTTCAACCGCATCGACAATGCGTTCGAATGGGTCAATGTCCCGCCCTGCTTCCTCTTCTGGGGCTGGAAGGACTGAACGTCCAAGGGACTAAACTTCCGGGTCAGGATCGCCGAGCCCGAAGTTGAGTTTTCGCGACACCGTATAATCGACGACGCCGACGACGAACCAGGCGAGCGTCCAGCGCAGCCGCGTCAGCCAGCTGCCGCGCGCCTTGTGCGATTGCGACGTGATGATCTCGCAGTCGGGCCGCAGCGCCGCGAGGAAGTTGCGCATCCTTTCGGCGAAGCCCGCGTCGGCGATCCGCACCATCACTTCGACGTTCACGAACAGGCTGCGCACGTCGAAATTGGCCGATCCGATATAAACGACATCGTCGATGACGATCAGCTTCATGTGCAGCCGGCACGGCCGATATTCCCAGACCTCGCCGGTCTTGCGCAGCAGATAGCCATAGAGCAGCCGCGACGCGCCGATCGTTGCCGGATTGTCCGACTTGCCCGCCATCACGAACCGCGCGCGGCCGCGCCGCGCGACGCGGCCGAGCCGGCGCAGCATTCCCTGGCCCGGCGAGAAATAGGCCATCGCCATATCGAGCTGCCGCGCATCATCAAGGTCGGCGCGAACCGCGCGCGCCCAGGGAGAGAGACGCTGCGTCGGGCCCCCGACGAGCCACGAGACAGCCTCGCCATCGACCGGCCATTCGCGGATCAGCCGTCGCAGGGTCAGCACCTTGCCGTCGTCGTTGACGGTGTAATCGTGGATCTCGGCGAACCATCGCGCAGCTTGTATGACCGTCGGGCCCTTCACGATCATGCCAATGTCGAACCAGCAGTCGCTGCGGGGCGGGCTCAGATAATCGTCGGCAATGTTAAACCCGCCGGTAACCGCAATATAGTCGTCGATCAGGATCAGCTTTTGATGATTGCGGATCAGATAGGTCGACCGCCAGCGGCGCGAGAAGAAGGTAACACTGCCGCCCGCTTCGCGGAGTGAAGCGAACAGGCTGTCGGGTGTGTCTCCCGAACCGAAACTGTCGATCACCGCACGGACGCGGACGCCGCGTTTCGCGGCGACGAGCATGGCATCGAGAATGCGCCGACCCGCCGCGTCGCCCTTAAAGATATACATGATGAGGTCGATGCTGTGCGCCGCCCCGTTGATCAGATCGAGCAGCCGTGTCAGCCGGTCGCCGCCGTCGAAGAGCAGTTCGATCCGGTGGCCCGCGACATCCGCCGTCAAGCTCTGGTGCAGATCGGCGGGGGAGCAGGCGTCGGTCATCAACCGCTCATAGGCTTGTGGCCGTAACGGCTGCAAGAGCGCCGCTTTGGTTGACATCGGCGGGCCTCCCTGCTAGCGCGCAGCGCTTGCCGCCATGCCCCAAAAGGCTGGCCTCTCCGATATTAAGGAAACAACATGGCCCGCGTTACCGTCGAGGATTGCGTCGACAAGATTTCCAACCGCTTCGACCTGGTTCTGCTTTCGGCGCACCGCGCGCGCGAAATCTCGGGCGGTTCGGAACTGACCGTCGACCGCGACCGCGACAAGAATCCCGTCGTCGCGCTGCGCGAGATCGCCGAACAGACGATTCGTCCCAAGGATCTGCAGGAAACGCTCGTCGGTTCGATGCAGAAGGTCGTCGTTGACGATGACGACACGCCCGATGAAATCAGCTCGATCAGCCGCTCGGCCGAAGCGCTGCGTCTGACCGCGGCGGCGCCGCCGCGCAGTCCTGCCGGCGGTGGCGGCGACTTCGAATAAGCGCTGCTGACAATTGATTACCAACGGGGCCGCAGGAAACTGCGGCCCTTTTGTCAATCAACGTGCGTCAGTTCGGCGATCCGGATCGCCTTCGAGGCAAGCATCGGCTCCAGAATGCGCTGGATGCGGTGCGCGCGCGGCGAGCCGACCGCGATGTTGAACAGGCTGTTGGCGATCACATCGGCAATCTGGACCCCGTCGCTGCGGCGGCTGTCTGCGAGCGAGGCGCGCCCCCACTGACCGAGCCCGGCCTGAATCTCCTCGCGGACATGCGACAGGATTTTGGGATCGTAGCGCCCGTCGTCGATCACGACGTCGGTGCAGACGCCTCCCGTTTCCGGAAGCCAGTGGCCGACCGCGCTGTTGAGCAACGCGCCGTAGAGCGCGAGATCACTCGGCAGGGTGCCGCCCGGATTCTGCGCCAGCTTCTTGCGCTCGGCGACCGCGACCCACGCCCTGCCGCCGGCGCGGTCGAACAGTTCGAGCAGGTAGGCGCGTTCGACGAGGCTGATGCGGCTGCCCTTGAGTTCGCCGCGAAGCCCGGTGACGCCGCGGAAGCGATCGTGGATTTCGGTCGCTGTCTGGGGTGTGAGCATCACTGCCGAGAAGGTCATCGCGCCGGCGTTGAGCCCGCCCGATTCGTCGCAATAGATCGTCATTCCGAGGGGTTACCGCACACGCCCGAAAAAGGCGACCGTGCGTGTCTGGCCGGGCGCGACCGCGTCGGCCCACTTCCAGCGGACATGCGTAACGTCGGCCGCGGTGGCCGGGCGGGCCGCTCCGCCTTCGACCGGCACCGCCAAATCGGAAAGCGGCGCAAATTGCTTGCCGCCGTCGACCGAGACGCCGAAACCCGCTTCGTCGTCGGTGCCGTCGAACAACAGCGCTTGCGGGATCGGATTGGCGATCACCACGCCCGATGCGGGTTCCGCGCCGTTATTGGTGAAGGCGAGCGAGATGCGCACCCGGTCGCCCGGTACGACGACGTCCGGCGTGAGGTACGTCTTCGTCGCGGGCTTTCCGTCTGTGGCAGAGATCGATTTTTCGAGTTCGACCTTGCTGGTCAGCGTGCCTGTGTTCTGCGCCAGCGCCGGCGGGGCGCCGACCGCCAGAAGCGCTGCCGCCGCCCGAATGCCCCACTTCTTGCCCGTCATCGCTTCCTCCCTGGTCCTCGCCAGCATCTTTGGCGCATCAGGCAGGGCAGGGATAGCGCTTCTTCATGAGCGCGTCGAAGGCCGAGTAGATGCTGACCTTCCGCCGTACGGAAACCGGATAGCTGCGCAGGTGCGACAGCCATTGATCGGGGCTGAGATCGCCCGACTCAGGCGGACAACTCGTCGTCTTGCGGCCGGCGCGGCGTTCGGCGTCGATCCGTGCCTTGTAGCGTTTGCCTGCCGCGATGACCTCGCCCTTGAGCTGATGGCCTTGCGGCGTCGCGAGCGCGAGCGGACCGAGCCGCTCGATCGACGCCGCGCGTGCGAGAAACGCCGCCACGCTCATGTCACCCGGCGCCATGGCACAGAGAAGGGGAGCGGTAAGCAGGACAGGCAGGAGGCGCGCATGTTTCGCGTTGATCATGCGCCGCCACTTGCCCCCAGCCAATGAATGATCCTTGAAGCAAGCCAGGCCGAAGCCCTATGCGCCCTGCGGATTGGCGTCGCCGAACGGGCGCGGCTTGCGCTTGATCTGCGGGATACCGCCGGCATGTCCCGAAACCGGCGTGCCGCGCTTGTCGGCGTCGTCCTCGCGGCCGATATCCTCGCCCTTGATCGCGCGCTTCGCTTCCTCGCCCGACAGCGTTTCATATTCGAGCAGTGCGCCGGCAAGCAGGTGGAGTTCGTCGAGATGGTCGGTAAGCACCTTGCGAGCGACATTTTCGCCTTCCTCGACGAGGCGGCGAACCTCGGCGTCGATCAACTTGGCTGTCTCTTCGGACATATTCTGCGCCCGCGACACGCTGTGGCCGAGGAAGACCTCGTCCTGGTTGTCGCGATAGCGCAGCCAGCCCAATTTTTCGGACATGCCATATTCCATGACCATCGCGCGGGCCATGTCGGTCGCCTGCTGAATGTCGTTCGAGGCGCCGGTGTTGAGCTCGTCCTTGCCGTAGATCAGCTGCTCGGCGATGCGGCCGCCGAAGCAGAGCGCGAGGCGCGCTTTCATCTGCTTCATATTCTGCGAATAGCGATCGCGTTCGGGCAGGTTCCACGTCACGCCCAGCGCGCGTCCGCGCGGGATGATCGTGACCTTGTGGAGCGGGTCGTTATGCTCGACGTGGAGCGAGACCAGCGCGTGACCGGCTTCGTGATAGGCGGTTGCCTTCTTTTCGTCCTCGGTCATCACCATCGAGCGACGCTCGGCGCCCATCATCACCTTGTCTTTCGCTTCCTCGAACTCGTTCGAGGCGATCAGGCGCTTGCCCTTGCGCGCGGCGAGCAGCGCCGCTTCGTTACAAAGATTTGCCAGATCGGCGCCCGAGAATCCCGGAGTGCCGCGCGCGATGCGGCGGAGGTCGACATCGGGCGCGAGCGGCTTCTTGCGCGTGTGGACTTCGAGGATTTTCTGGCGGCCCTCGATATCGGGGCGCGGCACGACGACCTGGCGGTCGAAGCGGCCCGGACGCAGCAGCGCGGGATCGAGCACGTCGGGGCGGTTGGTCGCCGCGACGATGATGATGCCTTCGTTCGCCTCGAAGCCGTCCATCTCAACCAAGAGCTGGTTCAGCGTCTGCTCGCGCTCGTCATTGCCGTTGCCGAGGCCGGCGCCACGGTGGCGGCCGACCGCGTCGATTTCATCGATGAAGACGATGCACGGCGCGTTGCGCTTCGCCTGTTCGAACATGTCGCGGACGCGCGAAGCACCAACGCCGACGAACATTTCGACGAAGTCCGAACCCGAAATGGTGAAGAATGGCACGCCTGCTTCACCCGCGATCGCGCGGGCGAGCAAGGTTTTGCCGGTGCCAGGCGAGCCGACGAGCAGCGCGCCCTTCGGGATCTGGCCGCCGAGTTTTGAGAATTTGGTCGGATCCTTCAGGAATTCGACGATTTCCTCGAGCTCTTCGCGCGCCTCATCGATGCCCGCGACATCGTCGAAGGTCACGCGTCCCTGCTTTTCGGTGAGCATCTTGGCGCGCGACTTGCCGAAGCCCATCGCGCCCGAGCCGTTATTCTTCTGCACCTGGCGGAAGACGAAGAAGGCGATGCCGAGGATCAGCAGGAAGGGCAGCGACTGGACGAGCATATACATCCAGAAATTCGGAACTTCGGCCGCCTTCCCGTCATATTTGACGCCATTTTCGTTGAGCATCTTCAAGAGTTCGGGATCGCGCACGACGTTCGCGGTGAAGCGGTCGCCGTTCGACAGTGTGCCGGTGACCTTGTCTTCGGACAGCACGACGTCCTTGACGCTGCCTTCCTCGACCTTCTGACGGAATTCCGAATAAGCGAGCGGGCTGCCCGCGGGCTGCGCGGCGCCGCCGAACATCGAGGCGACGAGGAGCATGGCGAGCAGGATGCCGCTCCAGATCATCACGCTCTTCATCCAGGGGTTGCCCTGCGGTTCCTTGTCGTCCTGCATTCGGAATCTTTCCTGTCGCCCGCGAACATCGCGAAGCTGTTACCGACAAGATAGGATAATCGGGTTAAATGACAATGAGGCAATCAGCCCTTTTTGTCGGTCCTGACCCCACTGTTCCGCCGCGGCGCCGCGGAAATGCGCCAGATCGTCCCTTCGAGCCCGCGCACGGCGTCGATCAGTAGTTCGCCGACCATTGCGCGGCGGCCCTGGTGCATCGCGGCGATGACGCCGTCGAGCGAGGCACCGCGCAGGACGAGCTGCGGCGCGTTGGCGCGCAGGCGCTGCGCGACGATGCGGCGGAACATTTCGGGCGGATAGCCATCGTCGCGGATCACCGCGATGTCCGACGCGTCGGGCCATGACGCGATCAGCCGCTCGACCGCCCAGTCGAGCGCCTCGTCGGCCTCGGCCAGCCACGCCGCCGACCGCGCCGACGCGACCGGGTCGAGCGCCGTCTGCGATCGCAGCGCATGGCGGAGACGTGCGCGGTCGAAACGATCGTCGCGGTTCGACGGATCGTCCACGAAGGGAAGGTCGTTTTCGAGTGCGACCTGCACCAGCTCGCTGCGCCGCCAGTCGAGCAGCGGGCGCAGGATCAGGCCGTTCTTCGCGCGGATCGCGGCGAGTCCGCCGACACCGCTCGACCGGTTAAGCCGCATCACGATCGTTTCGAGCTGGTCGTCGGCGTGATGCGCGGTGACGATATGGTCGAGCACGTTTGCCTCGCGCCATTGTTCGAGCAGACGGTAGCGTTCGGCGCGCGCAGCGGCCTGCTGCGATCCCGTGATCGGCGCCGGCGGACGCAGCGTCGAATGCGGGATATGCTCGCGCGCGCAAAAGCCCGCGACCATCCGCGCTTCGTCGTCCGATCCCTTGCGCAGACCATGATCGACCGTCGCCGCCCAGACCTGGCCGGGCAGCAGGCTGGTCATCAGCCAGAGCAAAGCCATTGAGTCAGGGCCGCCCGATACCGCGACGCCATAATGGAGCCGGTGCCAGTCGGGGCCGAGCAGCGCCGCGATATCGCCGGCGAGCCGGCCGGCGACGTCGCGATCAGCAGCCTGCTTTTGCTTTTGCGGCGGCAGCATCGGTGCGAACATCCTGCGGCGCCTTGTCGCCGTAGACTTCGTCGAGCTCGCGGAACGCCTTGCAGGCGTCAGCCTTCCGACCGAGCTTGTCGAGCGCGATGCCCATATAGACGAGGCTGTGCGGCGCGCGCGGGCCGCTCGGGCGGTCCTTGTAATTGTTGTAGAAGGCGACCGCGGCGAGGCTCGGCTTGCCTTCGTCGAGATAGGCGCGGCCGAGGAGGTTTTGCGCAAAGCTCGCATAGCTGCTCTTCGGCCATTTTTCGGCGACCGTCTTCAGCTGTGCCTGCGCCTCGGGATAGAGCTTCGCGTCCCACAGGCGATAGCCATAATCATAGGCGTCCTTGGTCTCATTGCCCGTCGACGGCACTTCGACCTTCTTGACGAGCGCGAGCCGGGCCGCGTCGGGTGCGCCGGGCTTTGCCGCGGGCTTGCTGGCGGGCTTTTTCGTCGGCGTCGCGTTGGCAGTCGCTGGTGCCCTTACCACGGGGGCGAGGCTCGCGGGGGTTGCGGTCGGGTCGCCCGCCGCCGGATCAACCGCTGCCGGATCGGCGAAGCGTTTGTCCATTTCGGCCTTGTAGGCGGTGAACGCCTTTTCGAGTTCGCGCAGATGATAGGCATTCTGCTCAGTCTGGCCGGTGAGCGTCTGCAACTGCGCCTCGAGCGCATCGACGCGCGCGGTCAGGTCGATCACCGGGGCGTTGGTGCGCGAACGCTCGCCAGGCGTATTGTCGGGCGCGATCTCGCCTTCGAAAAAGGTCGGGCTGCCGCCGGGAAAGACCGAGCGTTGGACCGCCCGCATTTCCTTTTCGAGCCGCTCGACGCGCTTGCCGATATTATTGTCCTGCGCCGCCGCTGGCATCGCCGCCGCGAGCGCGATCGTTGCCGCTCCGAGGAAAGTGATCTGACGCATCATCATCTGCCGTTAGGTCCCCACTGATTAACCAATTTCGCCGTCCATAACGCGGCAATCGGCGCCAGCGCAAACCCATTTCGGCGTGCTGCCGTTCGAACCGGCCCGAACGACCGGCGTTTCGGGCCTTGTTTGCCCTTGGTCGCCGCTGCGGTCAGCCGTTGGGGCGCGGCCCCGCGGGGGCCGCCGCGTCGCCGCCTCCGGTGCGCGCGACAAGATCGGCAGGTTTCAGCGACACGCCCTTGACGAGCGTATCGGCGGGTCCGATCGATCCGACATCGCGACCGCCGACCGTGACTCGCAGCGCTTGCGGGATGCTCGTGCGCAGCGTGAATTGTTCGATATAGGCGGGCGGCACCTGATAGACTTCGCCCGCCTCGAGCGTGCGCCAATTCTCGGTCTTGCCCGTCGCATCGTCGAAGCCGATCCAGACTTCCGACAGGCCGGTCAGCACGACCGGCGCGTTGGCCGCGACCGCTCCCGCCTTGGTTGCGGGCGTCGCGGCTGCGTCGCTCTGCGGCGCTTCGGATTCGTCGGCGGCGCGATTCTGCGCGGCGATCAAAGCCTCGTCGGGTTCGACCGACAGGAAACGCCAGACGCCATAGGCCGATGCGAGCAGCAGCGTGACGATAACCAGCGTCCAGGTCAGCCGCGCGGTCGGCAGACGCGCGGGATCGGTCGGCTCATAGGCTTCGTAAAGCGGCCGCGAGCCATATTCGTCGTCTTCGAGTTCCTGACGCACCGCAGCGCCGATTTCGGCCTCGGGCAAATCGACGGCGCGGGCATAGGCGCGCGCGAAACCGGTGACATAGGTCCGGCCCGGAAGTTCCGAAAAGTCGGACTTTTCGATCGCGGCGAGATGACGCTGGGTAATGCGCGTGCGCGTCGCCACGTCGGCGAGCGACAGACCAGCCGCTTCCCGCGCCAGCCGAAGCCGATCGCCGGTGCGCGTGATCGCCAACTCGCCCTGTTCGGGGGCGACGTCCTCATCCGTCATTGCTGTCTCCGTGCCGGCCGTTTGACCCAGGTTCGACCGTGTCGCCCGTTCATCGCATTGCCGACGCGAGAAAGTCAAATGAAGTTCGGTAAACGGACGGTTTGAAAAGAAGCGGATTTTGGAGTTGGGGAAACTGGTTCTGGATCGAACTGGACCCGCAGTGAGAGTTGCCCGAGCAGACGGGCTGGCCAAATGGGGTCAGCCTCGCACGTTTGCTTACGACCATGCGTCTGGTTTCGAGCATTCCTCGCACAGGGCGTATTCGTGAACGCGGGGCGGGGGTTCCATGAGCGGCGCGACATAGGCCTTCCAATCTTCCATCAGGGCAGCCGCGTCTATAGGTTGTCTACATCTGATGCAGACGGGTTTTCTCGCGCGCCACGCCTCGTCCTTTGCATCCGCTTCCTCTTTACGTCTGCCCGGGCGCTTTCCAAAAAGCGCGCGTGCTCGGATCGATTCAAAATCATAGCCAGCGCCATAATTGTACACCCGCTTTATAGCGCCGTTTCTCGCCTCGGTCGGGCCATTTGTAAGTCGCCCGTGGTCGAAGAAGTTCAATATTTCTGTCCGCCAATTGTCGATTGTGGTCGCGACGGCTGCGAAAACATGCAAGGGATCGTCAGGTATCGACGCCCGCCACTCGTCGAGGGCTGTTTCCGCGGCGGCGCGGTCGTGTAAATCCCAGATGCTAAGCAGCGCCTCTTTCGCTTCGTACGTGGCATAGAGCTCGTCCGAATTTGCGAGCCAGCCTCCGAGTTCTAATTGCTCGCTAGCGCTCAGCTCGGCCCTTCGTTTGAGAAAAATTCCATTCACGCCCTTGAGGGCAGTTCGGAGGTCGAGGTGAATGGTCCGCTGATATCGGCGGCGCGCTTCATCCATAGCGTCGTTCACATTATCAACCATGTGCCATCGGTCGACGATAATGGCAGCCTGTGGCATCGTTTTCTTTACGGCCGTCCTATAGTAATCGCACATGTCCATCGTGACCGCCTCGACATCCCCGCGGTTCGGTAGCTTCATAAGAAAATTCTGCACGGACTTCAGTGTTCGGTTAGGAAGTAACTCGAACGGCCAACTGTCCTCAAGATTGATGAAGATCGCCCGCATCTCTTTATTAACCAGCGCCAGTTCGTCGATTCCGATGTGGCGGGGAGCGCGTAAATTGCGCGCATGATGTTTGGATAATCTGGCGAAATACGCCTTGCTGATCTCCCCGACGGTTGTCTCAGACACGCCAGTGTCTTCGGCCACGTGAGCAATCGGCTTCAACAGAGATTGTTTCTCGATATATTCCACCAAGCGCTTGGTCATCCGGCGGGTGTGATGCATTCCTGGCAAGATCTGCTTGAACGACGCCCCGCATGTGCGACAAGTATATTTGTTGTGTCGGACATGGATGAAGGTGTGCCTGCCATGAACCGGTGCATCTACAAAAATCCTGGTTGTTGCGCCCCGCTTGACCAGTCGGGCAGGGTCTTCACATCGTGCGCACTCGTCGGGTGCGAGATCATAGGTTGCAGTGATTTGGTAAGTGTCATTCTCGTCAACATAAACGTCGGAAACTGACCAGTCGGGCATTAGCATAATATTTGTCATGCTCGAATTAGTGGTTTGAAATTGCTTAATAATGTATTTATCGGCACGCGAAATTGCTGCCGATTTGGTTGCATCGGATATGTTGTCGCGCCGGGTCGGTTGCCGGACTGTTCATTTTGCATCATTGATGACGTCTATTCCAGTAGACCAAGGCCGCTTGCTGGTGAGCTGACCGATGCCGAATGCGAGGGTTGGCTTCCTTTTATCCGCCGCCCTCGGGCACCCGCGCAAGTGGTCGCTGCGGCGGATGTCGAGGCAATGCTTTACCTGCTGTGCGGCGGGTGCCGTGGCGGATGCTACCACCAAATTTCCCGCCGTCTCGGCCTCCTGTGCTGGTTTCATCTGTGCGCGACAAAGGCCTGAGGTTTTTGCTCGGCCATGAGTTCCGCTGTATCGCGCCCTTGCCATCGGATGACGAGTCAACTGCCTCGTACCGCCTTGCGGAGCGCCGCCTAATCCGCTGCTAATAAATAAAAAATTTACTTCCGAGGTTCAGGGACCGGATCGAATGGAGGCCCAATGACAGCTCTTAATTTTTCGATCACCCACGAGGGCATTTTTCTTGCGACCGATACGCTCGTCTCCCGCGATGGCCGGCCATTAATGTATACGGCCAAGGTCTTGATGCTGCCTCACTTGGACGGTTTTGTATCAGGGACCGGTTCGATAGCTCTGTTTCAACGCTGGTCGCACGAAATCCTCAGCGAGGGCATGATCCATATGTCGGTGCTCAATGTTCTTACGCCTGACCGACTTCGTAAAATTTGGAACGAAATGTCGGAGGAGGAACGTGACAACGGTTCCGCAGACATTTATCACTAATACTATGATCCCAACGACGATCAGTTTGGAGGTTTCGCTTACCGCTATTCGAACGACTTCAAAAGCGAGCCGCTCGGCTATGGGGATTACTCCAATCCAGGATTCGATAACGCAATCGAGATCTTGGACTTTCCGGGCGATCTCATAAGAGCATGTCGCCGCCAGCGGTTCGCGCAGGAAAAGTTGGATCCCGGCGAACGTCGACAAATTGGCGGCCAGGTTATCGCGTATATGATGCAGCGCCATGAGGCTGAAGGGGAACCCATGTCTACGCTGATGACGGCGCAGGTCGCGTACGTATTCGAAGATTTCGACGATATGTTTCTCGATTGCGATGACCCAACTGACGACGAAATCTGGGGCAGTGACCCTGAGACCTGTCCATCCCCCATTTGATTATAAAGTGGAACGCGAATCATCTGCTGAATAGCTTTTCGGATGCGGCTCAATTGAGTCGTATTTTGAAAGGAAAATGCGATGAAGACCCTGAACAATGAGGAAATGATCGATCTCGGCGCCATCAGCGTCGAGACACGCGGCATCAAGCAACTCGGCGAGCCCGATTTCGAGGATGGCGATCATTATGGCCTTGTCGGCGCGATTAGCACCGACGATTGAATGCGATCGGCGTGCCGCCGAACGGTGGCACGCCGGCCGTAGCCGCCATCGTGCCATTGCCGACCATGCCACTTCAATTGCGCCCAGGCCTCTATCATCGTCGGATCGGAGGGGATCATATCTTCTTCGATTTGTCAGCCGACCGCTATTTCCTCCTTCCGCCCCATCTGCGCGCTGCCTTCGACAGCTATTTGAACGGAACGCCAAGTGCTCCCGCGCTTTCCGAACTCCTTGCCGCGGGCTTGATCGGTCCGGGGCAAGCCGAAGACTCGCCGACGCCGCTCGCCTTTACGCACGCGGTCGAGAGTCTTGTTGACGGTCCGCTCGGCGCGGCGTCTACGCCGCAAATCTTGCGGGCAATCTGGATGCAAGGCCGTGCCCGCGCCGAGCTTCGTCGAGACGGCATTCTCGATATCGTGGCGCGACTCGAGCGAGACCGTCCCCGAAACGCTTCGTGTGACGAGCGTGTCATCCAGAATACTGCAGCGGCTTTTCTCCACAGTCGGCGCCTTGTCTCCGCCGCCGACCAATGCCTCGTGCGGGGAATTGCGATGAAACGCCTGTTGGCGCAGCGAGGCTGTGACGCAAGCCTTGTGTTCGGGGTAACGATGCCATTCTCGGCGCACTGCTGGGTGCAGGCCAGCGACGTTGTTCTCACGGACACGCTCGATATCATCCGTCGCTACCAACCGATATTCGCTGTCTGATGGCTGGCGGCTTTTACATCGACATAAATGTCACCGCCGAGAAAACTCCGTCGGGTCAGGAAATTTTCGGACGTGCTCCCGACTTCACTGCTGCGAATGTGATGCTCTGGTCGGATGAGCCAATGGTCGCGATCGATGCGAGAACTGTCGTACTCGGATACCTATTCCGGAAGGGGCCGCCGAGCGTGCGTGTACGCGATTGGGCGGGGGTGGACGGGAGCGCACTCGTTGCTGCCAATGGGCGGGAGCTGATTAATGGCTATTGGGGCGGCTATGTTTTCGTGCATGCCGCAGAAGATGGCGCGCTTTACGTGCTGCGGGACCCATCCGGTCTATTGCCTTGCTACATCCGGCGCTCGGGGTGCGCGACGGCGCTGGCTGGCGATGTCACGGACTTGGTAGTGCCCGAACCGGGCCGATTAGACTTTGAAGAAATCGGACGCATTCTAGCCTCGGGAGATGCTCGCGGCCGGAATACCTGTCTTGTCGGCGTCGAGGAGTTGATTGCGGGAGAGTGCCTCGTGGTCGATCGGCGGAGCGCGAGGATCGAGCGATGGTGGTCACCATGGGACCATGTGACTCCCCGCGGAATGTCCGTCGAAGAGGAAACGAGCCAGCTTCGCTGGACGATAGCCGATTGCATCGGCTCTTGGTCGAGCTGTTTTCCGTCGATCCTGCTGGGATCATCTGGCGGTCTGGATTCCTCGATCGTCGCCGTGGCGGCCACTCCGCGATCGGAAAGGCTGACGGCCCTAACGCTCGTCAGTCCAGGCGTTGCTGGCGATGAGCGACCTTATGCGCACGCCGTCGCAAGTTCGCTCGGAATCCGCCTGCGTCATGCGCCGCTCGACCTGGCTGATATCGACGTCGAGCGTGCGGTCACGCCTCACCACCCCTGGCCGATCTCCCCGATATTCAAACAGGCGGTTGGCGCCATCCATCAGCGATTGCACTCTGAAATGCCTATCGACGCGCATTTTTCCGGGAACGGCGGCGACGGAATATTTTGCAGCATTCGCAGCGCCGTTCCGTTGCTCGATCATTTCCTGTCCAAAGGACAGCGTACCGGTCTCGGCAAAATAGTTCGGGATATCTCCAGCCTCACCGGCGCCGACATCGTGACGGTGCTCAGGCACGCTTGGTTGCGGCATAGGCGCTCGGGCGGGGCGCATCTGCCGCGCTACAATGAGCTTGGTCTTGAAAGGGAGGTGCTGGCGCGGATCGAAGCGCAGGGTTTTTCTCATCCATGGCTCTCTGCGCCCGCCGACGCCCTCCCCGGGAAGACGGTTCATGTCGCGTTCCTGATGCGAGCCCAGAAAAGCCTCGAGCTATATCCGCGGCGAAGCGCGCCGCCGCACATCGCGCCTCTGCTCTCCCAGCCGATCGTCGAACTATGTCTCTCTATTCCGACTTGGCACTGGATAGCCGACGGACGCGACCGCGCCGTCGCCCGCGCCGCCTTCTCGAACCGGCTGCCAAGAACGATTATTGAGCGGCAGCAGAAAGGCGGTCCGGCGGAGTTCAACCTTTCGATCTATAGGACACAGCGTGATCGCCTTCACGAGCTGATCCGCCACGGCGTTCTAGCTGGCGTGGGGATTATCGATACATCCCTTTTGGACGAACCCGAAGATATGTCTTGGCGGGGCAATGCGCGGGAGCAACGCATTCTTGCATTTGCCGCGGCTGAGAGCTGGGCACGGCGATGGAATGGTGGATGAACTAAGGTGCCGCCTCGGCGGTGCCGCAGCGCGGCTTCCCGTGTTCGGCCATGCGGTCCCACATGGCGAGGCGTTCCGGAAAAGGAGCGTCTGCATCGCGCTTGCCGCGCAGCCAATAGTCGAACCATGCTATATTCTCACGCATGGCGAGCATCCGGTTCGCCGGGATATGAAAGATGTGCGTTTCGTCCGATGCCGCGCTGGCGCCGGGATAGTAGGTTAGCTGGGTCGGCACTTTCGCCGCCCGCAGCGCTTCGAACAGTTCGGCCTGCGACGGGGAAGCGGCGGCAACCTGTTGCAAGACCGGCGTACAGACTTTGATGGCATTGAGGGAAGGCGCGAAGCGGCGATACTGTTCAAAATGCTCGCTCATCGGCGAGCCGCCATAGACGGGATCATAGCTCGCCGGCCATCCGGCGTAGCCGGAGGGTTCGAGGAAGCCGCCATCACCGCTCGACGCGGCGCTGAAGATTTGCGTCTGCGTAATCGCGACATTGACCATCTGCGCACCGCGGCTGTAGCCGGCGATGCCAACGCGGGCCGGGTCGACGAGGCCCTCGGCCGCCAGCTCGCCTATGGCATCCACGAGGCTATGGACGCCTTCAATCCAAATGAGCCGCCTCACGGTCTCCGGATTGGGCGGTCCGCTACCTCGGGACCAGGCGCTATAGGCCGCGCGTAGATCCGCTGACTGATAGGGCGACGGATCGTTGATCAACAGCACGACATAGCCGCGTTCGGCAAACAGCTGCGCGGGATAGTTCCACTGGTTTTCCGCCTTGGCAAAGCGCTCGTCAGCGTCGAAGCCGTGCGTGATGACGATCGCCGGATAGCGTGTGTCCGGACGAAAGTCTCGCGGGTAGAGGACATAGCCCGACGCCTTGTAACCATTGCGATTGATCCAGGTTCTGGCGCGCGCCTGAAGCGGCGTAATCTCCTCATGGCGGGGAGATACCGTCACAATGGGCTCGATGCCGCCGCGGGCAATGTCGACACGAACAAGCCTTGGCGGCATCGAAACGCCTTCCTCCACGCAGATTGCAAAACTGATTTGATCATCGAAACTGCACTTGGAGAGGCTGCCGGCGCCGTAAATTTCGCGCACGCCGGTTCTTTGCACCAGCGCGAGGCCATAGCGCGAAGTTTTGAGGCTGCGGGTACCGACTATGGCCTTCCGCCCGTCGCGGCTGGCCGCGTAATTGCGATCGCTGATAGTGAAAGCGAATCGGCCGTAGCGGTGGCGCTCCTCACCTGGGCCGCTTTCTCTCAGTTCGAGTGCGGCGCCGATGCCCGTAGTGGAGAGTGCGCCGCCCCGCGGACCTCTGAGCATCGTCAGCGTGCGCGCGTCGCGCTCGTTCGAAACGATACGGATGCTCTTCTGCTTGCGGTCCCATGCACGCGTCTCGAAGACGCTGCCGGGCGTGCCATCGGGCGCCTCGGTCCTGAAAAGAATCTCGTCGCCGCGCCAGATAACCTTGCCGCCCGCGTGCATCGCCATTCGATCGCTGGTCGGACGGGTGATGATCCTGTCGATGCTTCCGTCCGGCGCGCGCAGGAAAAATTCGACTTCGGCCTCAATTGATGATCGCCTGCGGCTGCGCAGTCGGGTCACGGCCTCGTCAAAGCGAACAAGCGGTTGACCGGGCTTCGCCTTAAGCAGCGAATACCAGAGCCATTGCCCGTCGGAGGACCAATCATAGGCCAAAATGCCGATCTCGTGTGGCGAAGTTCCGCCGCCCATAGCTACGGAAAGGTCTGCCTTGCCGACCGAGACCAACTCGCGGTTTTTAACTATCGTGCCGATCTTGCCATCGGTCGAGATTCGGTAAAGCTGCAGTCCTTCGCCGATATCGAGAAGGGCGCTCCAGTCCTCGGTCCCTGGAATATTCTTGAACGATCTCGCGATGTCGGCGTTTGCGATACTGCGCTGCGTTCTCGCACCGATATTGACGATCCGGATCTGCGCCCGCGTGCGCTTTGCTTCAGCGTCTGCGGTTTCGGTCGCGTAAATCGCAAAGCGACCGTTTGCCGAAAGCGCGAGTTCGTTCACCTCGGGCACCAGCAGGATATCCTCAAAGGTCCAGGGCCGGCCCTTTCTCTCCCCCGCCAGGGAGGCAGGGGAGAGAGCCACGGCGGCAAGGAACGCCGCGGCGAACCGGCCGGTTCTGGGGCAGTTCAGCATGGCCTCGCCCTCACCAATCGCGGCTGATCGTCAGGGCGAGAAAACGCCCGATCGCCGAATAATTCGTCGAATCGAACGGCGTGTCGTTCGGCGCCGCCACGAGTATTTGATCGGGCTTCGCATTGAATATGTTGAGGGCGCTAACCGTGACGTCGGCGACGCCCGCGATCTTGATTCGGCCGGTCAGGTCGAAGGTCGCAACCGGAGAAATTTCGATTGGGACTGCGCGGCGTCGGTCCGTCACGCCGCCAGTGAAACTCGAGAAGGCCGCGAGCGTAAACCGGTCACCGTCGTAAGTCGCACCGCCGCGCGCGCGAAAATGCGGTGGGCTGAAGATATTGCCCGCCAGGTCAGTGACCGGCAGATCAGGAAGCAGACGCTGCTGGCTGTCTAGCAAAGTCGCTCCGGCGCTGAGGGTCAGTGACCGGCCCCTGCTCAGGGAAGCGCGGTAGCGGATTGCGAGATCGGCACCGCGATATCTCTGCTCGGCGATATTGCGGTCGCGCCCGTCGAGAAGAGCAACGACGTTGATAGGGTCATAGGGGCCGGTCGTGCCGTTCGCCAGCGGGCCGGCGGCGCCCGCGATCGCGGCATCGAGTTCGGCCGCGGTCGGGTTGAAGGTCACGAGCTGCGAGTAGAGCGGGTCGGTCAGCGCTCCCAGCACCGATCTCAGCGGCGGTGCAACGCGGTCGCGATAGTCGATATGGAAAAGGCTCGTTATAATTTCGAGGCGTGATGACGGCCGGAACGTCGCGCTCAGCGTCATATTCTCCGAGCGTTCAGGGCCGACCTCCGGATTGGGGCCGCCGATATAGACAAAGGTCGAACCTGCTGGAAACTGCGTGCCGTAGCCGGTGACCGGCACCAGGCTTGCGGAGTATCCGGTATATTGCTGGATGAGCGTCGGCATCTTGAAGGACCGGCCCCAAGAGACGCCAAGACTGAACTCCGGCACGGGTGAATAGACCAGCCCCAGCTTCGGCGTCACAATGCTGCCCGAGTCCGAATAATCCTCCCAGCGCAAAGCTGCGGTAAAGGAGGCGCGATGGGCGAAGCCGAGCTTCTGATCCGGACTTGCCAATGGAACGAACAGTTCGCCGTAAGCGAATTTATTCTCTCGCGCCGGCGTGATGTTGCGCCCGGAAAATTCTCCGTGAATGCGATTCTGACGCCAACCTCCCCCCACTGCTAGCCGGACATCGCCCGCGGGGAGAGCGAACAGCGGGCCCTCCGCGCCTGCCTCGATCGCGATATTGCGATTGTCGAAGATCCGGATCAGCTTGGCGGCAACGCCATTGGTGAAATTGTCGGTGACGCCGTAAGTCTCGTCAGTGCCGTAAAATCCCGTCAGGCGCGTGTTCCAGTCGCCGCCAATGTCGATTTCAAGCGTCGGGGCGATGCCAAATGTCTCGAACTCATTTACAACTCGGGTCCCGCGGGTTTCGATCGGCCGATCTACGAACAGGCCGCGCACCGACGTCATGTCGCCGCGCTTGTAGATGAGATCTGCCTTGAGGCGCACGCCCGGGACGAACTGCTGGTGGGCGCTCAGGAGCACGCTATGGCGCTTCAGGTCGGGATAGAAAGTGGAAGCGGGGTTGCTGCTTGACGAAAAACTGCGATCGCTGGCGCGGATCGCGCTGTTGTCGAAATAGTCATAAACTGCAAGGATGCCGCCGGTCGACCATTTGGTTCCGCTAAGCACGCTAAACTGCTGCTGGAAATTGCCGCCATCGGTCGAGCCGCCGATCCGCGCGGTCGTCGTGAAACCTTCATAGTCCTTGCGCAGCAGGATGTTGACCACACCAGCGACGGCGTCGGCACCGTATATTGCCGATGCGCCGTCGGTGACGATCTCGACGCGCTCGACTGCCGCAATCGGGATGGCGCTCACGTCGATCACGCTGTTCGTCCCGCTGTAGGCGAAGCGGTTGCCGTTCAGCAGGGTGAGGGTAGCGTTGGGACCGATGCCGCGAAGGTTGAAGGTCGACGCCCCGTTGACGTTCACATTTTCGTTTTGCGTGCCTTGGGCCGAGCCGATTCCCGGGTTCTGGCCACCTCCGAAATTCTGAGGAAGGCTACGCGCCACTTCGCCAAGATCAGCCAAGCCGGCGTTCTTGATGTCCTGGTTCGTGACCGTGATGACGGGGGCGGCCGGCGGCGCACCCTCAATGCGCGTCCCCGTTACCACTATGGCTTCCTCTGATTCTTGGACCGCGAGCGCGCCGGACCTGGGTCGTCTCCTGATCAACACCGATCCGTTTTCGAACCGAGCTACCAGCGATGTCCCTTGCAGCAGCTTTTCGATTGCCTCTTTGGCCGTAAAGGTCCCCTGCAGCGGAGGGACGGAAACACCGTTTATTTCATCGGCTGCTGCATAGAGTTCCCAATCAGCCGTTGCCGCGACGGTCCTCAACGCATCGCCCAAGTCCTGTGACGGAATGTCGAATATGTAGCGCTCGGTTTCCTGCGCGGCCAGCTCCAATGGTGACAACACCATGACTGTGCCAGCCAGTAGCGCCTGTACCGTGCGTGATTTCAGAATCTTCATAAAGCCTCCCCTAATTGCCCGCGCCGCGCGCAGTGCCATCGGGAATGCTTCGACAAGTGTGGAGAGGCCGACCTTAGGCGGCCGGCAATATTTTATTGGCTGCGGAGGTAGATGCCGTCCGGACGTCGGTGAATCGTAAGATCAAACAGGTCCGCGATCCGTTTCAGGAAAATCTCGGTATCGCTGATCTTGAATCGTCCTGATACATCACGCTTGGCAAGCTTCGGATCTTCCACAACAATGGGAAGAGGCGCGTACTCGTTGGCTTCCGAAATCAGTTGATCCAGGGAGATTGAACTATGCTCAGCCCAACCGGACGGCCACTCCGCCGACGAACTGACGCTGGGCCGCGCGGTGGAATGAATTTGCCGATCGTGAAACCCGTATTGGAGCGCCGAGCGAGTTCGGAGCGATTGCGGCGCTGCGGCTGCGGAGGCCGCGCGCGATGCTGAAGCAAGATCGGCCTTTCCGCTGATCAGTTCCACGACGACTTGGCGGTCGGCGCTTATCATCACGTCGACGACGCCTTCGCTCGTCGTCACGATGCCTTGACCAGCCGCGAGGCGGAAAGGGCGGACGTCATTGACAACCTTCACTCGAGCTCGGCCTTGTGCCACGCGCACATACCGTGTGTCCGAGGATATCGATACCTCAATCCTGGTGTCGGAATCGAGCGTCGCCGTTGATCCATCTTCAAGTTTGAAACTGCGTATTTCGCCGCGTTCGGTCACCAGTGGTTCCGCAGCGTGGGCAGATAGGACGACGCCCGAACCCGGGATTGGAGTTCCACCGGCGCTGATCGTGATCGCAAACAGGATTACCGCCGCCGCCGCCGCGCCGAACATCATCCAGCGTCTTGAAGGGTACGTGACAAGTTTTGCCGTGGCCGCCTCGCTGGTTTGCCCGGAGGATTTCAAAATCTCGGCTTGGGCTATCACGCGAGAATAGCGGTTATAAGCCTGCCTGTGGCGCGGAGATTTCGCCAGCCATTGCTCGAATTGTTCCTGAAGCTGTTCGGTCACCTCGCCGCGCATCCTGATGCTCCATTCAAGAGCATCATCTTTGCGGAAACCGTCGCTCCCAGATTTCGCGCTGTCATTGTCATTCATCGACCGGGTCCACCACTTGTGCGATATGCGCCAGGGCCTTCATCATATGATATTCAACCGTTGCGATGCTGATGCCCAGACGCTGATGGATCTCGCGGTAGCTAAGTTCCTCGACACGGTGCATCAGAAAAACTCGTCTCGTCTTCTCGCTGAGACCTGCAACGGCGCGCTCATAGAGCCGGAGGAGATCGCCAGCTTCCATTTCAAGTTCTTGCTCTGGCGGACTGGCAAGATCATGTTCTTCATGAAGCGGAAGAAGGACGACCTTGTTGCGCCGGCTGCTTACTGCGCGATTTATCAGGAGGTTTCGCGCAATGCGCTGGAGGAAGGCAGCCGGGTTCGCGAGGCGATGCCGCTGTTCGCTGCCCGCGGCACGCAAGAACACTTCCTGCATCAGATCCGGTGCTGCCTCTGGACCAACGTGTCGACCGAGGTAGCGTAGCAAGACGGCGCCATCGTCGCGAAAGGCTCTGTCCAAGGCGGCGTTCCCCTGGTTGGGGACCCGGGTGGCCGTCGAAATGTTAACCGGCTTTTCCGGCTCCCTGACCCGATCCGACGTTGAAGGCAGGAGTGTGCGCGCAGAACGGTCGCGACCGAATGAAGAAAATGCCACAGGACTAATCTGAAATGGCAATGCGAGCAGGCGGGTTGTCACCCGTCTACAAGTCGTTTCTCGCTTCGCCGCCGTTAAATCGCCCTGCGGCAATTTGATGGTCGGGCCACCCGACCGGTAAGGACGAGCGTTCATAATGCGTGACGGAACTTCCACGCGGCTGCTGCCAATTTGCTCGCTGCGCTTTGCCGTCATGCCGACGGCCGTGAAAATTGGCAAGCAAAACGCTGCGGAAATTTGTCTTTCGATACAATCCATCTTTCCCGACGTGAAATTTGCAGCCGCAATGAAATCAGGGGGCGCTTGGTGAATCCAACTCCGATGTCGTCAGCCGAATATATTCTGCCACCTTAGCGATACGCCGATTACAAAATCGCTTGATAAGTCGGCGCAATTTCGCGCCTTTTGGGTCATCGTTCGCTGCGGCTATGATGTCTTCCAGCTCCGACTCGATATCTTCAAAGAGCTTCGAGTCGCATCGGCGAAATTTATAGAGGCGATTATTATGCTTTGAGATATCTGCGATGAGTGCGCTGTTACCTGATCGACTGCCAAGTTGCAGGAAAAATTCCGAGACTCGGTTTGGATAGGCTCCATCCGCTGAAATTGCAGACGAATCTTTCGAAGATTTGATCGCAGCGAGAATAAGAGTTTGATGGTGTTCGAAAAGATGACGCAGTTTGGCTTCATCTATCCGCGGCACATAAAATCCTTCGCCAGAGATGTACTCGACCAATTCTTCGCGTTCCAGCCGACGAAGAGCCTCGCGGACCGGCGCAGTGCTGGAAAACAGCATATCGGCGATTTTTATCGGATCCAGACGTGTGCCCTGAGGCCAGAATTCATCCATAATACGCTCCTTTAGCTCGGCGTAGATATGTTCGAGAACGCGCGCGGCACACATGGATCAGTGCAACCTGGCTTGCGCCAAGCTGCGGAGCGTCACTCCGTAAACTTGGCGCTCGGCATCGTCGGTCCCATTGCCTCTGGCTCCCTTGCCGGTTTGATAAATCAGATTTCGAGCGACGAACCCGGATGACGCATGGCGAAGCGCCAAAGCGCTCTTGATCCGTTCGTGTGTCTTGTCATTGGCCATTTGAATCAGTTCCTTCTTAATACCATTCTCAAATGCCTAGCGTAAAGCTAGGGACATGCGACAAAACCGATCCGAAGCGGGTGGCTGCATCGCGAATCTATACACGATTCGTTATGACGAGTCTAGAGTTAGCTTGGCCGTTATCTAAATCTGTGAGGTTGGGGACTGTTAAGAGGTTTGTGGATTGTGAATAGATATTTAGAGATTGAGAATCTATAGGTGCATTGTCCTGGGGTATTTGTGGAAGATTCTTCCTGGCTTTTCCTGAATTTTCCTAATTTTTGCCGTGCGCCGCTAGCTTGAGACGGGGTCAAAGATCCATGTTGAACAACCCAAACGGCGCAAGGAGCGCAATGCGATGCTCTCGCCGCAGCGAGCGGCGCTGCTCGAAGTGTGATGGCGCGAGGGCAAGTGTCGCAATGTCATGCAATTTAGGGCCCGGAGGTCGGGTCGATGGTGCGGTTTCGTACGCGGATACACCCGCAATGGTGGTTTCGACGCGGGGCCTCAAGCTCATAGCCATCGCGCCAAACCGGCCCGGCAGGGTAGCATCCGCCGAGAGCGCGACCAGAGAGGCGAAAGCGTAAGAGCAAGAATAGGTGAAGGGCAGGGAAGAGAGATGTCCCGGTAGCAGATTTGCAAATGTGAAAGAGAGAGAGGGATCGAGCGGACGCCGTCCGCCGATGCCTTCGGATGTCGGCCGCTTCATCGATGCGGGCAGCGGCGTCAACCCGTAACGGGTCTCTGCGGGCAACTGCCGGAACGCTCAAAATGATCAAACTGGCATCGAAGAACCGCCGTCTCATTCGGAAGTTGGAGCAGGCGATGCTGCGAATGGCGCCGTGTGACCGTGTGATATTCCTCGGACATTTCGTTGATGATGCGACCTTCTTCGAACTTGCGCGTCAGCACGGCGTCAGCGTTGCCGAAGTGGAAGCGGCGCTTCGTCGGGGCCTCGTAATTCTGGCCGATATCCTGGAGCCGGAGCCGCAGCGATGGTGGCGATTTTGGCGCCGCTAGTCGCCAGAACTGCAATTGGCAGCATGTTGCATTACATTGTCATGCAGGAAGGAAATTGACATGGCTGCGAATGCACTCGTCCAAACCCGAATTGACGGGACCGTGAAGGAAGAAGCCGCTACCGTATTGGCGGCGATGGGGCTTACCGTCTCGGATGCAGTGCGGTTGATGCTTACCCGCGTTGCCCGTGAAAAGGCGTTGCCATTCGAGCCGCTGACGCCGAACGAAACGACCATCGCCGCGATGAAGGAAGCCCGCGTGAGCAAAGGAAAGCGGTTCGCCACGGTTGCCGACCTCATGGCGGACCTGAACGCGGACGATTGAGCGCACGGGCCAATTCAAGCGCGACTATAAACGGGAGAAGAAAGGACAGCACGCCAAAGCGCTGGATGCTAATTCTTGGGCAGTTCCGGCTTCTCGCGGCGTCGCAATTCATTCTCCACCGCCTCGCGGATGAACCGTGCCAAGCGCCGGTTACCGACCACCGCTTCAATATGAGGATCCGCTCGCGCGGGCGGGGGTGTCGGCGCCGTCGGCGCGTTTGACGCTTGCCAAGCAAGGGGCAGCCGGACAGGGTGAAAAAGATCATGCGTACCGACCTGGATCACCTTCCTGCGAATAAGCAGCGTGAATTGGAGCGTGTTGTCCAGATCATCTTCGAGGAATTCGAGGATGCACTGGCGCTCGCCCAAAAGCAGTGGAAGAAGAAAGGGCGGATCGAAAAGATCATCCTCTATGGCAGCTACGCGCGCGGCGGCTGGGTCGACGAGCCCCATACCGCGAAGGGATATCGGTCCGACTTCGATTTGCTCATCATCGTCAATGACAAGCGGCTGACCGAACGCGTCGATTATTGGCTCAAGCTCGATGACCGGCTGATCCGCGAGCTCGCGATCGACAAGAGCCTGCACACGCCGGTGAATTTCATCGTGCATACGCTGCAAGAGGTGAACGACGGTCTCGCGCACGGGCGATATTTCTTCATGGACGTCGCGCGTGATGGCATCGCGCTCTACAGCTACGATGACAAGGAACTCCATACTCCCAAGCCGAAGACGCCGGAACAGGCTTTGGCTATGGCGAAGGAGTATTTCGAAGAATGGTTTCCAGCGGCGATGCGAAAGCATGATTTCGCTAGATTTGGAATGGATAAGGGTCACCTAAAGGAAACAGCGTTTGAACTTCATCAAACGGCTGAAACACTCTACCATTGTGTTCTTTTGGTGTGCACCTTCTATACTCCTCATGTTCACAATCTCGCTTTCCTGCGCACGCAGGCTGAGCGGATCAATATGCGGCTGATTGATGCTTGGCCACGCGAGCGGCGCGAAGACCGCGCGCTGTTTGAAAAGCTGAAAGAGGCGTACGTTAAGGCTCGCTATTCGAAGCACTACCGTATCAGCCAGGAAGAATTGCTCCGGCTTAGCGCGAATGTCGATGCATTGGGGCAGGCCGTACACGCCGTTTGTCTGGACCGAATTTCGGAGCTGGAGACAAGGGTGTCTGCCGAACGGTAGCATGTTGCCTACTCCTCTGTCGCGCAGTGGATAGTTGCCTTCCGACGGCGGAGGCGGCTTCGCGCAGGTAGTTTTGCACCGCCTGAGGCGGCGCCCAAGAACAGAAAGGGAAGTTGCAGGGTTGGCCCTGCTTGAAGGATGAAATTCTGAAGGAGGGCTGCCGCCCCGAGCCCCGGCAACCGGGCTCAAGGTCAAGAGCAGTTTTCCATGCAAGTTACAACAATAGCCGACCCGCTGAATCCGGTCGTCGAATCTGAGACAATGCTTCCCACAGTGCTACGAGGAAGTGTCAATCTTCCGGCGGCGACGCGGGCTGACAGCAAGATCATGCACCATATCGCGGCGCTCATGCATAGTTCGGCTCGCTCCGACCATGGTATGGCGGCAACGCTGCTGCCTGGAAGCCTTTTCCTGAAATCTTCACGGGTCACCGTCTACGCTACCGCGGCGCAGAACCCGCTGTTCCTCGGCGAGATCGAGATCCTCGCTATCGCGACGGGTCAGCCAGTGATTTTGCTGCGGCGAGCGCCTGACGGTTCATCCACCGATCTGACCGTCGACATCGCCTTGCCGGATCCTACGAAACTCAGCTGGTTTCTCGAATACCAGTTGTTTCTCGGTCTGGCTGGCGACAGCTGGCTCGTACCTCTTGGTAGCGGACCGTCGATCCATTTGATGCGGCACGGTCTATTCTTGTCAGAACATCATCCCTTTGCCGATGCTTGGGATCGCGATGCGGGAATCGAGAGGGCGATGGCGCATCTCGCCTCGCACCGGATCGGGGGCTGGTCATGGTGATGAAGAAATTCCCCGTCCCCGGCGACCTTGATTTCGTTCCCGTCCCCGGCGGTGACGACCCGAACTTCATATTCGGCGTCGTGCGCCGGCAGATTAAGGACGGTCCCGTCCGAACTGTTCCAGCGTCGGTCATCAAGCGCCTTTGCCCAGGGCAAAAGGTCGAGATATCTGCGCCGTGGGCACCGACCTGTCTTCGCTGGGACGTCCTTCTGCCGTCCCACGCAAACGACGAGTTCCTCGATCCCAAGCGCCTATGCGAAAAGTATGAAGAGCAGGCCTGCAATAAGCTCAAGGATCTGCTCGTGATGATAACGTTGCGCTTCCCCAATCCCGATCGCTTGCATCGAGCCTGGGAGGATGTTCGTGCGTTTGCTCTCGAACGCTTGTGCCGCGAGCGCAACGTCGCCGTAATCGCAGCGATGCATCTGCCAGTCACAGTTGGCTCGACCAATCCGCCCCATATCCATCTGATGGCGCCCGCCCGCGAACTTCAATGTTACGGCTTCGGTCCGTTTGTCCGGCCCTTTTCCGCCGATGCCGGAAAGGCGATGATCGCGGCAGAATGGTCCGAATGGCAGAAACGGCCACTTAACGGCGATCCCGCCGGCGAATAACCGGCGTCGACATGCCGATGGCCTGGGCGTCGGCCTCTCACCCAAAGAAGACAGACCAGCTAGCTGGATCGAAGAAATGAAAGCAGCGGCTGCCCGGCCGAAGCCGCTGCAAGGAATTGACGATGAAAAAATATATGACCGCCAAAGACCGGCTCGAAGAAGCCGAGACACTGATGGCCGCCCTTGCGATCGTTCGAACGGCCGGGTTGGAACTCGATGGCAAGCTTCCTGTCCTGTCGCCCGAGTTTGCGCGCTATCTGTCAGCGCCCGATTCTTTTCTGCTAGTCGTGCCGTCGACAGCGACCTACCACGACGACCGGCCCAGAGTCGCGAACGCGATGCGGATCTCGCGGTGCGACGCCGTGATTGTCCGGATATCGCGGTCGAGCATCGGCTCGAAGAAGGTCATTCTCGACATCGGGGTCGATGGGCTGGTACCTGTCTGGTACAACGAATATCGTCCCTGTTCACTCGATGGCGTGCTCCATTTCGTGCCCGACCATGAGCCTGGCGGGCCTATTTTCCGGCTGACGCAAAAGGGACTGACCACGTCGGTCGATTTCGATGTGTTACAACCCGATGAGCATTGACGAACCGAACGATGCGCGGCTTAAGGCCAGGGCTTACTTCATGAGACGGGGCGTCGACCCTGTCAGACATGGAGGGGCGGGCCTGCGCACCTTCCTCAATATCGCCGACGCGTGGAGCCTCAGCACCGAGGAGCAAATGGACCTACTCGGCACTCAGGACCTTGCGACCTTCGAGGATTGGAAGGTCCGCGTGCGAGCGCACGAGACTATCGCAATTCCCGTAGATGTGATTGTGCGGATTGGCTGCGTGCTGTCGATTTACGGATCGCTTACGACGCTCTTCCCGGACGAACGGGCGGCCGCCTGGTTGCGTGCTTCGAACGCGGACAGACCATTCGATGGAAGGGCCGCCTTGGCAGTAATGACCAGGGGCGAGCTTCAGGGCCTCGATGCGGTTGTCGGCTATCTGCTGGCAAAGGTTTACAGCTAAGGGGGGCCTATCCTTTGATTACCGTCGCGGACGAACGCAGCCCGACCGTGCCGTTGATCATGATAACTATTCAGCGGACGCACGAAGCGGATGCACGAAAAAGCCGTTAAGACGCGAGCGCCCGAGCGGCTTCGGAGATCAAAGCACATATTTGCTGAGGTCGGTGTCGCCGACGACGTCGGCGAGCTGGCTGTCGACATAGGCGGCATCGATGTCGAGCGTCGTGCCGCCCGCATCCTCGGCGGTGAAACTGATTTCCTCGACCAGCCGCTCCATGATCGTCTGGAGGCGGCGCGCGCCGATATTCTCGACCTTTTCGTTCACCTCTGCCGCGAGTCTCGCGACGCGTGTGATCGCATCGTCGGTGAAGTTCAGCGTCACGCCTTCGGTGCCGAGCAATGCCGCATATTGTTCGGGAAGACCGGCCTTCGTCTCGCTGAGAATACGGACAAAATCCTCTTCGGAGAGTGCGCCGAGTTCGACGCGGATGGGTAGGCGGCCCTGAAGTTCGGGGAGGAGATCGCTCGGCTTCGCGACATGGAATGCGCCCGACGCAATGAAAAGGATATGGTCGGTCTTCATCGGGCCGTATTTGGTCGCGACGGTCGTGCCCTCGATCAGCGGCAACAGGTCGCGCTGGACGCCCTCGCGGCTCACCGAGCCACCGCGCACGTCGCTGACCGCGATCTTATCGATCTCGTCGAGGAAGACAATGCCGTTCGCCTCGGCATCCGCGAGTGCGACGCGCGCGACATCGTCCTGGTCGAGCCGCTTGTCCTGCTCTTCCTCGATCAGCCGCGTCGCGGCCTCGATGACTTTCAGCTTGCGGCGCTTCTTGGGCGGGCCGCCCATCGCCTTGCCGAGCATGTCCGACAGGTTGATCATGCTCATCTGCCCCGGCTGGCCGGGCAGCTCGAAGTTCATGCTCGGGGTGTCGGCAACCTCGATCTCGACCTCGCTCTCGTCGAGGTGACCCTCACGGATGCGCTGGCGGAAACTCTGGCGTGTCGCCTCGCTAGCGCCCTTGCCCGTGAGCGCGTCGAGCAGCCGCTCCATCGCAGCTTCCTCGGCAGCGGCGCGCACGGCTTCGCGGCGGCGGTCCTTTTCGAGCCGCACGGCTTCCTCGACGAGGTCGCGCGCAATCTGCTCGACGTCGCGGCCGACATAGCCGACCTCGGTGAACTTGGTCGCCTCGACCTTGATGAACGGTGCGTCGGCGAGCTTGGCGAGGCGGCGCGAAATCTCGGTCTTGCCGCAGCCCGTGGGCCCGATCATCAGGATGTTCTTGGGGCTGACCTCGTCGCGCAGATCGGGCGAAAGCTGTTGGCGGCGCCAGCGGTTGCGCAGCGCCACCGCGACCGCGCGCTTCGCCGCGGTCTGGCCGATGATATGCGTGTCGAGCGCGGCGACAATCGCCTTCGGGGTCAGGTCTTTGTTCATATGTCGGAGAGGTCCAGCAGAAAGAAAATCATGTCGCCGCTAAATGGGAAGGGGGCGGGGCAAGTCAAGCCGGGCAGCGGAAACCGGCGAACAGCTGCTGGTGCGACGCGACGATGCGCGCGATACGTTCGGGCTGTGGTTCGGCCTCCCAAATGTTTCGTTCGTAGCTGCCGCCGATGACGATCCCGTCGGGACGCGGGAACATATAGCCCGCCTCGCCGGTGAAGGCGTAGTGGACCTCGGGCTGGGGGATCAGGATGGCGAGCTGCCCGCGGATCGGGATCAGGTCCATGTCGCCGAAAAGATCGCGCGCGCCGAGCCCGGTGCAGTTGAAGACGAGCGATTCGGACAGCGATGCGATTTCGGCGGGCGACGCGAAGCCGCGCACCGCGATGCGACCGCCCGCACCCTCGATATCGCGCATCATCTGGCGCAAGTATCGGCCTGTCTCGACGTACATTGTGTCATATTGCCAGAGCCGTTCAACCGGGAAGGGATGCTCGTCGGCACGAAGCGCGCGCGCGGCTGGTGGGAAGGTCGGAAGCTTGGGTTCCTCGGGCGTGCCTTCGGAATAGGTGGTCAGCCAGCGCACGCCATAATCGTCGCCGACCATGATCTGAAACCGCCGCCAGCTATAATCGAGCGCCGCGGTGAATTGCCGCCGCCACTCGGGGGTGACGGCGTCGGCCTTGAACAGGCCGAAGGGATGGAATTGGCCGCCGGCGATGTTCGATGTCGTGTCGGGGGGCAGCGACTTCGCGTAGACGGTGACGGGACAGCCCGCCTCCTGCAGCAGCCGCGCGGTCGACAGGCCGACGATGCCGGCGCCGATCACCGCGACGGGGCCGCTGTGGCCGGGCGCGCCGATTTCGACCGCGAGCTTCGCGGTGCCCCAGCTCATCGTGATGCCCGACCCGCCGTGGCCGTAGTTGTGGACCAGGCGCTTGGTGCCGAGCGTGTCGGCGCGCACGACGAAGCCGCCCGGGCGATAGGGGCGGAGGCCCGCGACCGTCCGGATGACGCGGTCGGGTGACGCCTTCACCGGCATCAGGCAGGTGGCAGGGGTTCGCGCGGTAGTGGTCGCGCAGCCGGGGAGGGCGAGGGCGGCGGAGCCGGCGACGAAATGACGGCGGGGGAGTGTTTGAATCACCCCGCGACCATAGAGGGTCAGCCCTTGATGTCGATGGTCTCGGCCGTGAACTGGTCATTGGTGTAGACGCAGATGTCGGCGGCGACCTCCATCGCCTTCTTCGTCAGCACCGCGGGATCCTTTTCATAATCGGCCAGCGCGCGCGCCGCCGAGAGCGCGAAATTGCCCCCTGATCCGATCGCCGCAATGCCGCCCAGCGGTTCGAGCACGTCGCCGTTGCCGGTGATGACGAGCGTGACCTCCTTGTCGGCGACGATCATCATCGCTTCGAGGTTGCGGAGATATTTGTCGGTGCGCCAGTCCTTGGCGAGCTCGACCGCGGCGCGGAGCAACTGGCCGTTGTGGCGCTCGAGCTTGGCCTCGAGTCGTTCGAAGAGGGTGAATGCGTCGGCGGTCGCGCCCGCAAAACCGCCGATGACGCTGCCGTCGTGGAGGCGGCGGACCTTGCGGGCGTTGGGCTTCATCACCGTCTGGCCCATCGACACCTGGCCGTCGCCGATGATGACGACCTTGTTGGCGCTGCGGGCCGAGAGGATGGTGGTTCCGTGCCAAGGCGCGGCACTTTGCGCATGGGGATTGGTCATGTCGCGCGATATGGGCGATGGGCGGCGGAGCCGCAAGGGGAGGGTATTCGCCTTCAGGCCGTCGGATTGTCGGCGAGATGTTCGACGATCGCTTTGACCTCCTGCGCGCGGTCTCGCGGGATGATCAAAATGTCGTCGCCATGGGTCACGACCACCAGATCGGAAACGCCGACGACCGCGATGCGCCTGCCCTTGTCGGCGCGGAGATAATTTCCGGCCGCGCCGATGGCGATCACGTCGCCGATGCGAACATTGCCCGCTTCGTCCTTGCCACCGAGGTCGTGCAGGGCCGCCCAGCCGCCGACGTCGGACCAGCCCGGATCGACCGGGACCACGACGACGCTTTCGGCACCCTCCATCACTGCATAGTCGATCGAGTTCGACGGGCTGGCAAGGAAGGCTTCGTCGCCGGGATGAATTTGCACACCGTCGTGTCGTGCCGCCACCGCGGAGGCGGCGCACGACGAAGCCATCGCGGGTTGTTGTCGTTCGAGTTCGGCGAGGAAACGATCGGCACGCATCAGAAAGATGCCGGCGTTCCAGTAATGCCCACCCTCGGCGAGCATTTCCTCGGCTCTGTCGCGCGGCGGCTTTTCGACGAAGCGCCGCACCGCGTGGACGCCCGGCGCGCCGGTCAGCGGGTCGCCCGCGGCGATATAGCCATAACCGGTTTCGGGATAGGCGGGGGCGATGCCGAAGGTTGCGAGCGCACCGGCCGCGACCGCAGGGCGTGCGGTCTCGATCGCGTCGTGGAAGGCCGGCACGTCGGTCATCACATGGTCCGCCGGCATCACGAGGAT
This sequence comes from Sphingopyxis sp. SE2, assembly GCF_032227185.1. NCBI lineage: Bacteria > Pseudomonadati > Pseudomonadota > Alphaproteobacteria > Sphingomonadales > Sphingopyxidaceae > Sphingopyxis > Sphingopyxis sp. SE2. Next base: position 899,129 of record NZ_JAPMXW010000001.1, read on the forward strand.
CATCGCGGCAGGATCGGCGGCGAGCGTCGTGAGGGCCGCGAGCGCGATCGCCGGAGCGGTGTTGCGTGCTGCGGGCTCGACGATGATCCGCGCGTCGCTGATCCCCGCCGCCGCCAGATCGGCCTCGACATAGGCGACATGGCCGGGACCGCACACGATGAGCGGTGCGGCGAAGCGCGTGCGGTCGACCGCCCGGTCGAGCGTTTGCCGGAACATGCTGTCGCTTCCGGTCAGCGGCTGGAACTGTTTGGGCGTCGTGTCGGTCGACACGGGCCACAAGCGCTTGCCGGAGCCGCCGGAAAGGATGACGGGGACGATGCTGTTCATATCGGGCCTTTAGGGAAGGAAATCAGGCTGGCCAACAGAGTAATGCGCGCGCGCCGGACGCGAGCGCAATGGCGTCGGCGCGATCCGTTGCCACGCATTCGCCGAGCTTTACCGCTTCGCCGGCAATGCTGCACCCCCGTGACAATGGGGTGAAGGTGAAGTCGGCCGCTTCCCGCGGCAGGAACGTTGCGGCCTCGGGCCCCGACAGGTGGAGCAGGCGGAAGTGCGGACCGTCGACAAGCAAGCGGTTTGCGGTCGCGGCGACGCGGCCATCGCGGTGGTCGGGTCGGGGAGCGGTCTCCGATACCGCGAGACCGGCATCGAGATGCAGTTTACGCGGCCGGCCATAGTCATAGAGGCGGTAGGTGCAGTCGACATTCTGCTGCACCTCGACGACGGTCAGCCCGGCACCGATCGCGTGGATCGTGCCGGCCCGGTTATAGACGAAATCATCGGGTTTTGCGGCGCGCCAGTCGATCATGTCGACGATCGAACCGTCGAGCGCGGCATCGTGCAGCAATTCGCGGGTCGTCGGTGCGACAAGGCCGACGCCGAGTTCGGCATCGGGTTCGGCATCGAGCACCAGCCAGCATTCTTCCTTGCCGCGTGGATAGCCCGCCGCCTGCGCGTCGTCGTCGCCGGGATGGACCTGGATCGATAGCCGTTCGGACGTGAAGAGGAATTTGACCATGATCGGGGCGTCGGTGCCACCCGGATGCGCAAACCATATCTCGCCCACTCGCCGGTCGCCGAAATCGCCGAAATCTCGGGGAATGTCGGTGCGCCCCCACGGTTTGTCGACGATGATGGTTTCGAGGCGAGTCAGTGTCGGCATGGAAGGTCGGAACCTGTCGTTCTTTTCGCCGGGGCGGCGCCTGAAGGAGATTGATTTATAGCCTATAATGGCCGCTTCGCCGCACAAAAGCGAGCAGGAAGGTCAGGCGGCTCTGTGCAGGCGGCTTCCGTTCGCAGCGCTCGGCTGGTCGAGCCACAGACCGCGGGTGTCATAAACGATCTTGTCGCCGCGTTCCTCGATCGGGATCGACTTGAACAGATCATGGTCGACGAGGACGATCAGCAGGTCGCACTGCGCTAGCGCCGTATCGAGGTCGATCAGTTCAGCGCCGGTGCCCGCGAATTCCATCGGCAGGCCGCGCGCATAGGGCTCGACAATCCGGATCTGCTGTCCGAAGCGGCGCGCGAGCGCGGCGGCGACCTCGACCGCGGGGCTTTCGCGGAAATCGTCGATATTGGGCTTGAAGGCGAGGCCGAGGCAGGCGACGCGTGCCTCCGGATGCTGCGACACGAGCATCTCGGCGGCGCCGATCACATGCGCGGTCTTGGCGAGATTGACCTCGCGCGCGGTGCGGATCAACTGGCTGTGATCGGGCGCGCCATGAACGAGGAACCAGGGATCGACCGCAATGCAATGGCCGCCGACGCCCGGGCCGGGCTGGAGGATGCTGACGCGCGGGTGGCGGTTGGCGAGGCGGATCACCTCCCACACATCCACCCCCATATGCTCGGCCATCATCGACAGCTCGTTGGCGAAAGCGATGTTGACGTCGCGATAGCTGTTCTCGACGAGCTTCACCATTTCGGCGGCCCGCGCCGAAGTGGTGACGCAGGCGCCGCGCACAAACTGGCGGTAAAAGGTCATCGCTCGGCGCGCGCAGCGCGGGGTGATGCCGCCGATGCAGCGGTCGTTGTCGACCAGCTCGACGAGGATGCGCCCCGGAAGCACGCGTTCGGGGCAGTAAGCGACGAAGATGTCCGCGGCGCCGGTGCAGGCGCCGGGGATTTTCAGGTCGGGGCGGAGCTCTGCCAGCAGCGCGGCGACCCTTTCGGTCGTGCCGACCGGCGAGGTCGATTCGAGGATGACGAGATTGCCCGCCTGAAGCTTCGGCGCGATCGCGCGCGCGGCCGACAGGACATGGCCGATGTCGGGGCGATGCTCCTCGTCATGCGGCGTCGGCACCGCGATGACGAAGACGTCGGCGGAGGCAACCTCGGTCGAAGCGACGAGGGTGCCGCGCGACACGACGCCCTGGACGAGCCCGTCGAGATCGACTTCCTCGATATGGACCTTGCCGCTGTTGACCGTGTCGACGACGTGCCGGCTGACGTCGATGCCCGTCACCTTGCTGCCCGAGCGCGCGATCAGCGCGGCGGTGGGCAGGCCGATATAGCCGAGCCCGAGGACGGTGACCTTCTGTTCGCTGTCAATGAGCACGCGCAACTATCTCCGCTATTCGTGTCGCCGCCTTGCCGTCGCCAAAAGGATTATGGGCGCGGGCCATGGCGTTATAGGCCTCTTTGTCATCCAAAAGGCTGAAAATTTCCGAAACGATGCGATTTTTGTCGGTCCCGACGAGCCGCGCGGTCCCCGCGGCGATGCCTTCGGGCCGTTCGGTCGTCTCGCGCATCACGAGCACCGGCTTGCCGAGCGAGGGCGCTTCTTCCTGCACGCCGCCGCTGTCGGTGAGGACAAGGGTGCTGGCCCCGAGCAAGCGAACGAAATGCGGATAGTCGAGCGGATCGATCAGCGCGACATTCGAAAGGCTACCCAGAATCGGCTCCATTGCGCTGCGGACGTGCGGGTTCGGATGAAGGGGGAAGATGATCGCGACGTCGGGGCGTTCGGCAATTCCGGCGATGGCGTCGGCGATGGCCTTCATGCCGTCGCCAAAATTCTCGCGCCGGTGCGAAGTGACGGCGATAATCTGCCTGCCGGCGCAACGCGCGAGCAGCGTATCGAGCCCCGCCGCCAGCGAAGGCTGTTCCTCGATCCGCGCCGAGGTGGCGAGCAAGGCGTCGATGACGGTGTTTCCGGTGACGTGGATGCGGCCGGCGTCGACATTTTCCGCGCGCAAAGCGGCCGCGGCGGTTTCCGTCGGCGCGAAATGGAGGTCGGCGACGGCGCCCGCGACCTTGCGATTCACCTCCTCGGGCCAGGGGTGATAGATGTTGCCGCTGCGCAGCCCCGCCTCGACGTGTCCGACGGGTATTTTGCGGAAATAGGCGGCGAGCGTCGCCGCCATCGTGGTGAGCGTATCGCCATGGACGAGCACCCGATCGGGCTTTTCGCGGTCGAAGGTCTCGCCGAGCCCGGTGACGAGCCGCGCCAGCAGCGCGTCGAGCGTCTGGTTCCGCGTCATGACGTCAAGATCGACGTCGGGTATAATGCGCGCGATTTCCAGAACCTGATCGAGCATTTCACGATGTTGCGCGGTCACGCAGACGCGCACGTCGATCCCTTCCCGGTTCTGCAGCGCATGGACCACCGGAAACATCTTGATCGCTTCGGGGCGGGTGCCGAAGACCGTCATCACCTTCATTTTAAACAACTCTCCGCATCGTGATGCCGACTGCTGGTAAACGCGCGATTAAGCGACAAAGCTTGCGACACCCTTAAGGTGCGGTCGGGGGAATTTCACGAAAAGACTTCTGTGAAAAGCCCGCAACGCAGGTCGGCTTCGCGCGTATCGCGTATCGTATCGCGTATATTGTCACCGCACGATTGCAGGGCTAGGGGACGGGGCATGTCCGAACCGCAGATATCCTTGCGGTCGTGCCGGGTTTGATCGAGATCGGTTCAGCAAGTCATGTTTTGGAGACGCAAGAGCAAGGCGGTCGCGCAAATGCGCAGCAGCCTTGCGATTCCCGATGGCCAGCGCGTTTATGCTATTGGCGATATTCACGGGCGCGACGATCTGTTCGCCGAATTGATAGAGCGCATCCGTGCCGATGTCGCGGCGCGGCCGGTCGCGAAGATCACGCTGATCCTGCTCGGGGATCTTGTCGATCGCGGCCCGCAGTCGGCCGAGGTGGTCGAGCGGGCGATCGGCCTGCGACGTGAATTCCCCGATACCCGCCTGTTGATCGGCAATCATGAGGAATGTTTTCTTGCCGCGCTGACCGGCGATGTCCGGCGTCTGCGTTACTTCATGCGCATAGGCGGCGAGGCGACGGTCGAGAGCTATTGGAACAGTGATGCAAGCCTGACCGAAGCCAGCTTTGAAGAGGTTGCCGAGCAGCTACCTTTGATGGTTTCCCGGTCGCACGTCGAATTTCTGAGTAATGGCGAAGATTTTATCGCAATCGGTGATTATGTTTTTGTGCATGCAGGTATCCGGCCCGGCGTGCCGCTGGAACGTCAGACTTTGACGGATCTGCGTTGGATACGAGATGAATTTCTGAGCGATGAGCGTGACCATGGCAAAATGATCGTCCACGGCCACACGATTCGTGATGAGATTGACGAATGCGCAAACCGGATCGGCATCGATACCGGAGCTTACAAATCAGGCGTTCTGACTGCGATCGTGCTGGAGGGCGCCGAAAGACGCTATCTCCAGACCATGGAAGTTGCCGAAGCGGTCTGACGGCACCCCGCTACGCGGTGATACGCTTCGGACCAGAGAACGCGGCGAGATAGCGAAAGGGCGCGGTCTGCGCGTCCGCCCGGAAAGCTGAAGTCTCGGTATGGCGCAACGTTTCGACTTTCTTCTCGCCGCACGAACGACTAATCGGCCACGATGACCTACCGGCCCGCCGCCCGTTTATTCTTGCTTGTTGTCTTGGCGCTGTTCGCCTTGGGCTACGCGTTCAGATACGCGTTCCTGACCTATTATATCTCGTCGAACACGCAGCTACCGCCCGAATATCTCGACTGGCACTTTGTCAATCAGGCGCCGCTAAACTCCGCGATGCTCATTTGCACCGGGGTCTTTGCGCTATTCCTGATCATCGCATTCCCGACGACGCGCGCGACCGATCGTCCGGCGCCCGACTATCGAGACATCCCGGCTTGGGGAATCATCGCCTTTGTCGGCTTTGTCGGCCTGAGCCTTGCGGTGCGCGCTGCCTACGGTGCGACCTTGGGCGAAGAGGCCACCGACGCCGGCTTCATATATGGCGCACTCAACTACCGGGTTCAGTCCGACGTTATCCCGGGCCTCACACTGCTGCTCATGGAAATCTCGTGGGCGCAGAGACGCAAGTTTCAATATTGGGGCGCGATCACGCTGCTCGCTGGTTTCTTCCTCACCCTGTCTGCGATCACGACCAGCAAGGCGGGCATGGTCAACTTCCTCGCCCTGGTCGTGATGCTGATGTACATTACCGGGCAAGCGATCTGGAAGCACCCAGTTCGGATCATTCTCGCCGCCTTGGCGGGTATTTTGACCTTCATCGTCGCATCGCAGCTGCGCGCGCAAGCTCTGGGCATTGGCGATTCGGCGATCTGGACGTCGCTTCGTGACGGCCATGTCTTCGAGACTCTGTTGCAGGTCGTCGGACTGATCGCTAACCGCATCCCCGGCGTAGAAGGCCTTGCGCTGTCGTGCGGCTATTCCTGCAACACCATTCCGGCGTTTGAATTTCCGACCCTGCGCGCCACCGCGATCGACATCTTCACCTATGATATTGTCGGCGTGCAACATGAGAATGACTTCCGCTCGCCTGGCTATATAGCAGGCGCCGTCCTGCTTTTCGGCATGGTCTACGGGCTCGCAGCTGCCTTTGGCGGCCTGTTTTTTGGTCGCTGGGTTGCTGGCGCGGTCGATCGCTTGAAGTTCAGCGCCGCCGCGATGGCCGCCTTGATGTTCGGCATGCTCCGCTTCATGATGGAGGGTGCATGGTACTGGCTCGACGTCGTGACGATGGTCTCCGGCGTCGCAGTTGTCGAGGTCGCATCGCGGCTGTTCAGGCAATCGGCCGCTATCGCCGCGGTGCATGTACAGCCGATCGGCGCTCGTCAGGTCGAGATGGCGCCATAACCCTTGATCAGCGCGCAGGGGCCGACGTTCTGAAACGTCGCCGACCCCGTCCTGACGATTGCACCGACCTTCTTTGGCCAAGCGGGCTCCGGGCCGGCCCAGCCCCCGGACGTGACCCTATACGCGAAACCATTGTCGACCTTCGGCTGGAAATATTCCCCTGTGGCGTGAAATGCTCCAGCATTGAAGCTGGCGCACTTCACGCCCTCGCGGACCACGACCGCCCCCATGACACCCCCCGCGTGGGGCTGACCATCCTCGATGACCCAACCCTTAGGCAGGAAATAGCCGAACCATTGCCCCGCACTGTTGAAGACGTCGGCGCGGAAGCTCGATGCCGCATGCGTGGTGACGAACTTCTTTTCGGGGGAGGGATCCCAATGATCGAAGTATGAGCGCCAGCGCACAAAGCCCGAAAGCGTGATCGTCGAGTTGACGTAATTGTCGCGGCTGGTGATCTTGGTTATGCCGGTCACCTCTATCGGCTGATTGACGACATTCGCTTGCAGCACGATCGCGCCCTGATCGTTGGTGGCCGAATAGGTCAGGAACTTCGAACCGGCTACACCTTCTGACTGGCAGCCGATGATGCGCAGGACGTCAGGCGACGAGCTTGCGATCTTGAACATGACATGCCCGGCCTTTTCGGTGCCCGCGGCGCAGTTTTCGACCAACATGAAGCCGAAGGTCTGGAAATCGAAGGTGACCTCCTCCATCGCATCGAAGCCCCAGCGCTCCACCTTTGAATAATCGGCGGCGTTAGTCGCATTGATTACGAAGCCCTTGCGGCAACTGTGGCATGCGCCATCGCGGAACGTGATGCTGTCGACCTGCTCTAGAGCAGCCTTCGCGTTCGCGTCGCCCCATCTTACTGCAATGCCCGCGCCAAATATCGTTATCCCTTCGAAGACGAGATCCTTGCATGCCGGCGCATTATCAGAGCCGAGCCATATCCCGACGGAGTCGGCGTCCTGGCCGCAATCGATGCCGAGGCTGGCCGTCCGATTCTTCTGGGTGTTGCGGTACCGGAGCGCCGGGGATGAGGCCGGGCCGCGATAGCGAAGCCATGAGCCGCGAAAGACATTGCCATTATCGTAGACATAGAAATTGCCGGAGCCGATCAGCTGGATGCCGGCCGGAACGTTGATGGTTGATAGGGTGCGGAAGGTGCCCGCGGGGAGGCGCACGGTCGCACCGCCCGCGGCCTTTGCCGCGTCGAGGGCTGCCTGGATAGCAGGTGCTGCGTCGGCCTTGCCCGTCGCGTCCGCATTGAAAGGCGCGTCCGTGATCCAGATTTCCCTGGCAGACGTTCCCAGCGGGACAACGCCGAGGTCCCCGGCCGAGCCCCCCATCGCCCACGCGCCTGACGCAGCCAACAAGCTGCGCCGCCCGATCGATTTCTCGCGATAGTCCATCGTGTCTCCGTTCGCTTAAGACGGAGACGTCTAGGGCACGCGAGGCCCCGCGGACTAGTGCATTATTCTCGCTTAGCCGTGGCCGACCGGCAGCGCGGGTCGGCCACCGCGACTTTCTGCAGCATCCGGCAGCGGCATCGAGACGGCGCGCTACACCCTTGCCCCACTGATCGCAGGCATCGTCGACGGCTCTTTCGCGAGTTCGCGTTCCGGCGCGTCGCACGTCATCTCCGGTCGGCCGGCTCGCTCGGAGCCATCAGCAGTCATGCTCGGTGGTGATGGATTTTGGATTGCTTGTTGAGAAGTCGGTCACTAGAAGCCTGCGCTTTAAGCGCCGCTTGAAAGCCACGGTTCGCTTATCGTTTTACATAACAAAGGATTAAGTCGGCAGACATTCTACCGGGTATCGGCATGCTGGCCCGGGCAGCCCTGTTGGTTTCTGATGCGATGAATAGCTGGTCCGACGTTCCCTCTCCGATGCTGTCATTCTTCGTGATTGCTTTGCGGCGACTAGCGGATTTGCCGCGCCCCTTTCGGCGGTTGATTGCATTTGCCATGGATGCCGGCTTGTGCGTCCTGTCGGTCTGGCTCGCCTTTTCGATACGCATCGGAGAATGGGATTTGACGAGCATCTCGGTGCTGACCGTAATCGCCGTTGCTCTTCCATCATGGTTCATCTCGGCCTGGTGGTGCGGAACCTATCGGTCCATCATCCGATCTGCCGGCGGGCGAACTATCGCGAATATTGCCATAGCGTGCATATTGATGTCACTGCCGATGCTCACAATTTTTATGTTCCTGGGTATCGAGGGTATTCCGCGGACGATCGGCGTTCTCCAGCCGATGGTCATGCTGATCGGGCTGGCGACGGCGCGGGTGCTGATCCGTTACGCGCTGGTCGATGTGCTCCACCTCGTACATAGAGGGCGTCAGCATCGAGTGGCGATCTATGGCGCCGGACGTGCTGGACAACAGCTAGGGCTAGCTCTCCGCCACGAAGGTCATCTCGTTCTTGCGTGCTATTTTGACGATGACGAAAGCGTTGTTGGTGACCGAATCGACGGCGTCCGGATTTGTGCGGCGCATGATATAGGGCCGCTGATCGGGGAACTCGCCATCGACGAAATCCTTCTTGCGCTGCCCAGCGTCGTGCGCAGTCGGCGGGCCCAGATCGTCGAGCGGCTTAACAAATTCCCCGTGCGTGTCCGATCGCTGCCTAGCATCGGCAACATTATCGATGGAGAGGTCTCGATCAAGGATCTCAAGGACATCCGGGTCGAAGATTTGCTTGGTCGCGACCCGGTTCCGCCCGATGAGCAGCTGTTGGGGCAGGCCATCACGGGCAAGGTGGTTATGGTTTCGGGCGGCGGCGGCTCGATTGGTTCGGAGCTGTGCCGGCAGATCGCTGCGCGCGGACCGAGTTGCTTAGTCGTGGCCGAGCAATCGGAATTCGCCCTCTACAGCATCATGTCGGAACTTGAGGAGGGCGCGAACGATCGCGAAGATGTTCTTATCGTTCCGGAATTGATCGATGTCGCCGATGCCGCGGCGGTCCGGCGCGTCATGCAGCGTCACCGCCCGCAGACAGTTTTTCACGCGGCGGCGTATAAACATGTGCCGTTGGTCGAGAGGAATCCCATTTCAGGCCTGCGGAACAATATCTTTGGAACCTATCACTGCAGTGTTGAAGCGAGCCGCGTCGGGGCCGAGCGGTTCATTTTGGTCAGTACAGACAAGGCCGTCCGCCCGACAAACATCATGGGCGCCTCAAAACGTGTTTGCGAGTTGATCCTGCAGGCCAAAGCCGACGAGGGAAAGGACCCAACGTTGTTCTCGATCGTCCGCTTTGGGAATGTACTGAGCTCAAGCGGCTCAGTCGTTCCTCGTTTTCAAGCGCAGATCAACGCCGGCGGTCCGGTCACGCTGACGCACCGCGATGTGACGCGGTATTTCATGACTATCCCAGAAGCGGCGCAGCTCGTCATGCAGGCAGGGGCGATGGCGAACGGCGGCGAGGTCTTTGTGCTCGATATGGGGCAGCCCGTCCGAATCATCGACCTCGCGCGCTCAATGATTCAGCTGTCGGGCTGTACAGTGCGCGATGATAACAATCTCGACGGGGATATTCTCATCGAAGAAATTGGTTTGCGCCCGGGTGAGAAAATGTATGAGGAACTCCTAATCGGCGACAATCCCGAGCCGACTAGTCACAGCCGCATCATGAGAGCGAAAGAGGAACGACTTGGCTGGTCCGAACTGTTGGGCTGGTTGAACGAGATGGAAAGGGCCCTCGATTTAGGCGACGCCGACAGCGCAATGTCGGTCGTTCGCGCGGTGGTTCCTGGCTATTCGCCGACGGATGTCGATGAGGATCATGTCTCGCAAATGCAACGGAAAGAAAAATAGGATCGCAATCCGATGATTAGCTCGTCCAACGCAATTGAATCAAGGCAGGGCGACAGGGCCGGGGGGGCGTCGAAAGGGGCTCGTTCAAAAGCTGCGCTCATCATTTTGATGGTGCTTCTGGTGACAGGATTCCTGACCGCTGGGGGCGCGCGAGACGATTTGTTGTCTTTGCTTGTCTGGCGCCCGATCAGCATGATTGTTTTGGCGCTTGCCTTAGCCACAGCTTGGCGCGAGGCATGGCTTAATGGTCGCGCGGTTCTGACCCTGGCGCTGAGTGTCGTTGGGCTGACGGCGTTGCACCTTGTGCCGCTTCCACCTGCCGTCTGGACCGCACTTCCGGGCAGGGATATCCTCGTATCGATCTATCACGACGCCGGAATGGCGTTGCCCTGGCAGCCGTTATCTGTCGCCCAAGCGCGCACTTGGAACGCGCTCTTTTCGCTCGCGGCGCCATTGGCGGCACTCGTCCTTGCGCTTACGCTCGACGCGAATTCGCAGCGGAAATTGATGCTCGCGTTGATAGCGCTTGGTTTTGTGAGTGGCGTAATCGGAATGCTGCAGGCGCTAGGACCGGCGCAGGGGATGCTCTATTTCTACCGCATTACTAATAACGGGGTCAGCGTGGGCTTGTTCGCGAATCGGAATCATCAGGCGGCCTTCCTTGCAGTGATGTTCCCGATGATTGCGGCCAATCTGTCGCTGTTCAAAGGTAAGCCCGAACAGTTGTTTTTTCATCGGGCAATTGCGATTGCGGGTGGAGTGTTGCTTGTACCGCTCATTCTTATGACCGGATCGCGTGCTGGATTGGTGCTCGGGGTTGCGGGCATCGCATCGGCTTGGTGGGTCTTTCAATCGCCGGTGGCGCGCATCCGCTCGGCAGAGCGCAAAACGGACAATCGTAAGCGGTTGATTAGTTTTTGTCTTGCAGGTGTCCTTGTCGTCTTTTCGATCATCGTCGCTTTGCGCACGCCGGCGCTTCAGCGTCTTGTTGAGACGGATCCCGCGGATGAGCTGCGATTCAGCGCGCTACCGGTCATTGTCCAGGCGATCGAACGGTTTTTTCCATTCGGGAGCGGAGCCGGCACCTTCGTGGAAGTTTATCAGATTTTCGAGCCGAACAAGTTTATCAATCCTTCCTATTTCAACCATGCGCACAATGATTTCGCCGAATTGTTGCTAACTACAGGCTTGGCAGGCGTCGTATTGATATTGTGGGCAGGCTTCCTCGGATTTAGGTCGTTGATATCGCTTTTCCGCTCGCGAAGCCTGAAGATGGGCGAGCGGGGCTTTCAGGCTCAGGTCTTGGGCCGCGCGGGGTTATCGATCATCGCCATGCTTGCACTCTATAGCGCGGCTGACTATCCGCTCCGCGTTCCCTCGCTTATGCTGCTAGTTGCAGTGACGGCGGCTTGGTGTTCAGCTGCCTACAAGGCCGCTCGAAAGTGAAGAGGTTTATGCTGCAAGCGAGTTTCAAGCAACGCGCCCGTACGGGCTTTGTCGGTGCAATGGCCGTCACCCTGATGGCAACATCGGGTTGCGCCGGCAACAGCCTTACAAAGGGCGGGCTTGGCGGGCCGACGGTGACTCTGGTTGACACCGGTGAATTGCCGGGTCCGAACGGTGAGGTTGGTGCGGCGCAGGGTTATGAATATCGGATCGGACCCTATGACAAGCTGATCATCGACGTGATGGGTATCGAGCAATTGTCCGATCGCCGCGTCACCGCTGATGGCGCTGCGAACATCTCACTTCCCGTTGCAGGCGTCGTCAATCTTAACAACCTGACGATCGGCGAGGCAACGGACCGTGTGACACAGCAACTTCGCGCGGGCCATATGCGCAGCCCACGGGTCGCCGTGAACCTCGAGGAAACCGTCAGCCGCTATGTGACGATCGACGGCGAAGTCCAGCAATCGGGCAATTACCCGGTTGTTGGCGGCATGACGCTGATGCGCGGGGTCGCCGCGGCGAAGGGGGCGACGGAATTTGCCAAGCTGCGCGAGGTGGTGATCCATCGCAATGTGCGAGGCCGGCAGATGATCGCGCTCTATGACCTCGCAGCTATTCGCCGGGGCGCATATGCGGATCCCATACTCTATCCCAATGACATAGTGGTGGTTGGTGAATCGCCCGGACGCCGAATGTTCCAGCAATTCATTTCGGTCGCTCCGCTTCTCGTTTCGCCGCTGGTTGCGGTCCTCGACAATCGCTGACCTTCCTGTTCGGGTGAGTTCTTAAATTTATGTCCACCATGCAATCTCCGACAAAGATGTTCAGCCAGGACGGAACCGCGGCAGGCACGCACCAATTCTGGTCTGCGCCCACGATCCTCGAATATTGGAACGCGCTTAAACGGCACGCTTGGCTTGCGAGTGCGATCCTCGCGGTGACGCTTGTCGTCGGCGTCATTCTGACGTTGCTGATGACGCCGCAATATACGGCGACTTCGCGGATCGAGATCGCTCGCGAACAGGCAAATGTTACGAATGTCGAGGGATTGAAGCGCGAGGATAGCACACCAAACCAGGAATTCTATCTGACGCAATATTCGCTGCTTAACGCGCGCTCTTTGGCAGAGCGCGTCGAGCGGCGCCTCCGCCTGTCGTCGAACAAGGATTTCTTCGCCGCGCACGGCGTAACACCGGAAGGTGAGGGCTTTCTTTCGTCTGAAGGCAGCGCCCCCGTCTCGGTGGAACGGATGCGCGGCCGGCAGCGGCAAGCCGTCGATCTCTTGTTGAAGAATGTCGCGATTTCGCCGTTGCGCGGCTCGGCGCTGATTGACATCAGCTATACTAGTGCATCGCCCAATATCTCGCAATCGGTGGCCCGAACGTGGGTAGGCGAGTTTGCACAGCAGAGCATGGATCGCCGATTTGCCTCTACTTCGGATGCGCGCATTTATCTGGAAACGCGCTTGCAGGGACTGCGCGAGCGGCTCGAGCAATCCGAACGCGACCTCGTAAATTATGCCGCCCGGCAGGGGATCGTGAGACTTTCAGAATCGAAGAGCGGCGAGGGACGGACGCAGACCACGCAGACGCTGGCATCGAGCAACCTCGAACAGCTGAACCGCGTGCTCATTGAAGCGACGGCCGAACGGACGGCCGCCGAAGCGAAGCTGCGCGCGGCGCGATCGCCCGGCAGCACCGAACTGGCGCTTCAGAATCAATCGCTGAACCTGTTGCGCCAAAAGCGCGCAGAGGCGCAGGCTAAATATCAGGACCTGCTGGTCCATTTCGAACCCGAATATCCCGAAGCCAAGGCGGGGCGCGAGCAAGTGGCTGCGCTTGATCGCGCAATTTCCGCTGAGGAACGCCGCGTCCGCGATGCCTATCTGTCGGAATTCGACGCCGCATCACAGCGTGAGCAGGACCTGCGGCAGCGCGTCAACGGCTTGCTCGACAAGTTCGACACCGAAAGCCGTTCGAACATCCAGTATAATATCTACCAGCGCGAAGTGGATACGAACCGCCAACTCTATGATTCTTTGCTGCAGCGCTACAAGGAAATCGGGGTTGCGGGTGTCGGAACCAACAATATCTCGGTCGTCGATTCTGCTCCCATGCCCGAAAAGCCGTCGTCGCCGAAGTTGCTGATCAATGTGATCATGGCGCTTCTTGCCGGCCTCGTGCTCGCAGCCATCGCGGTCATCGTGCTCGAAAATCTCGACGAAAGCCTGCGTGAACCCGGTCAGGTCTCGACCAAGCTGGATGTGCCGCTGCTTGGGGCCATCCCGGTGGTGGACGACGATGCGCTCGAGAAGCTGGACGATCCGAAATCGATCCTCTCCGAAGCCTATATGACCGTTCGAACGAACCTGAGCTTCTCGACCGATCATGGCGTCCCGAAGACGATGGCGCTTACCAGTACGTCGCCTGCGGAGGGCAAGTCGACCTCGGCTTACTCCCTGGCACTGGTGCTTGGCCGGACCTCGGGCTCGGTCGTGCTCGTTGACGTCGATATGCGGCGACCCATTCTCGCTTCGCGGCTGGGACTGCAGAACCTACGCGGCGTTTCCAACTTCCTCGCCGGCGACGACAGTTGGGAACAGCTGATTCAGGACACGGGTAAATCGAACGTCCATTTCATCGCTGCGGGGCCGACGCCGCCGAGTGCATCGGAACTGCTCAGCGGCGAGCGCCTGGCGCTGTTCGTTCAGAAGCTGGCAAGCCGGTATGACCATGTCATCCTCGACAGTCCGCCGATGCTGGGCCTGTCCGACGCCCCGCTGATCGCGAATGTGGTCGAAGGCGTCGTCTATGTCATCGAGGCGGACCGCACCGCCGTTCGGGCGTCGCAGTCGGCAATCCAGCGGCTTCGCGATTCGCGCGCGCACCTTCTCGGCGCCTTACTGACCAAATATCGGGCAAAGCAGTCGGGCTATGGCTATGGCTATGGTTATGGTTATGGTTATGGCCGGGACGGCGCGGAGGATGACAGCGTCGGCGGAGTGCGTAACTGATGCGCTCGGCGGAACGACGGCGCTCGACACGCGACGAGATGGCGAAGAGCCTGACGCCAAGCGTCATCATCGCGCTGTTTGCCGGTTTGCTCACCGCAATTCTGGCGTTTTCCCAAGCCGCCGCCTCGACGGGAATAGTTATCGATACCTTCCGTCCGCTTGGTGGCGGGTTCTTCTCATGGAGAAGTGGCCAAAACCAGCTGACTCAAAGACTCTACGACAATCGGGGCAAGGTTGACGCCAAAGTGCTGTTCGCGACGGGGCGCACCGGCCTTCGCTATGCGCCGCTGTCGGCGCGCTCGCTCTGGATGGTCGGCAAGGGATATGAAGCGAAGGCCGATCTGCCGCGCGCACGCCAGGCCATGTTGCGTGCCGAGGGGATTACGCGCCGCGAGGCCTCTGTGCAGCTCTGGCTTGCTGAAGATGCATTGCGCCGCGAAAAGATCGAAGGGGGTCTGCGCCATTATGATTTGATCATCCGGTCGAGGCCTGACTCGGCACAGGAAATCCTGCCGCGCCTGGCTGCGATCATGGTCGCACCGGAGGGCCGGAAGTATCTTCAGCCTTATGTCCGTCAGAGCAACCCCTGGTTCCCCGAACTGCTCGCCGTCGCGGTCAATCGCTTGCCGCAGTCCGAACCCGTCGGTCGGCTTCTAGTCGAACGAAAAGCGAAGGCTCCCGATCTGCGGCAGCTTGACGCCATTTATGCTCAGCTGGTGTCGAAGCTGGTTTCGCAAGGGGCCGACGACGTTGCGCTCCAGCTTTATCCGTTGCTGCCGCGCGGTAATAACGCCGTGCTCGCGGAAGTCAGCGGCATCGTCAACGGGAAGACGGTCGAAGGATATCCTCCCTTCATCTGGCAACTTGGCAATGAGGCCTATGGCGCGACGTTGGTGAGCGTGGGCGCGGGCGGGGCGGGGATGGAGTTTTACGGCGCATCCGGCACCGTCGGTGTAACGGCCACGAAACTGTTCGCTCCGAATGCATCGACCCAGTTTCGCTGGCGGGTTCGCGAGCGGACCCCCAATCTTCAGAGCTCGGCGACGTGGGTGGCAACCTGCCTGTCCGGACAGGATGAAGGTGCAAAGGCGGTTTCGGTCAACCTCTTGGACGTAAGGACGCCGACCAATCGCGACATGGTGATGTCGTTGCCCGAAGGATGCGACCTCTTTCGTCTCGACATGCGGATCGTCGGCGGCATTGGTACCAACCCCGCGAGCCTGATCGTAAGCGGCCTTTCGTTGGGAAAAGCGGGGGCGGCGAATTGACGTGATCAAGCGCCTTATCGACATCTCCGCGAGCGTCTTGGCGCTGATCTGCTTGTCGCCCATTCTGCTCCTGGTCGCGCTGCTGGTCCGGACTCGGCTGGGGGCGCCCGTCCTGTTCCGGCAGGAAAGGCCGGGCAAGATGGGCAAGCCCTTCCGTATGATCAAGTTCCGGACAATGACCGATCGGCGCGACGCCGACGGCCAATTGATGTCCGACGCCGATCGGCTGACGCCGTTCGGGCGCTGGCTGCGCACGACGAGCCTCGACGAGCTTCCCGAACTTTGGAACGTATTACGCGGCGACATGAGCCTCATCGGCCCCCGGCCGCTTCTGATGCAATATCTGCCGCTCTATTCAAAAGAACAGTGGCGGCGGCACCATGTGCGCCCCGGGGTGACGGGCTGGGCGCAGGTTAACGGGCGTAACGCTCTGAGCTGGGACGAAAAATTTGCGCTCGACGTATGGTACGTTGATCATCACAATCTGTGGATCGATTTCAAAATCCTGCTACTGACGGTCAGGCGGGTGATCGGGCGCGAAGGCATCAGCGCTGCTGGCGATGCGACAATGCCGGTCTTCACCGGGATCCCGGCCGATCCACGACGCGCTCCGGACGGTTGACCGTCCCGGCGCTTACCGGCTCGCTTCCTCGAACACCGAGGTAACCACAGCCAGAATTCGCGCCAGCTCTTCATCGGTGATCGTCGGGTGGCAGAGAAACATCAGGCTCGTTTCGCCAAGTTCGCGCGCGACCGGAAAGCGTTGTGCGGGCCGGAACGGCGCATCGTCGAAAGCTCGCTCCAGATAGACCTCGGAGCAGCTTCCGTGCATTACAACAGCGCCGCGCTCGACGCAAGTGGCAACAATGCGATCGCGCGACCAGCCGGCCTTCAGACCGTCGGGCCGGACATAGGCATATTGCCGGTAATAGGCATGGGTCATCGCTTCCGAAGGTTCAGGCACGCGAACGGCGTCGCCAAAGGGCGCCAGAGCGGAAGCGATCGCGCGGGCAATTGCGGTTCGGCGGGCCGTCCATTCCTCCATCCGCGTGAGTTGGATACGGCCGACGGCCGCTTGGACTTCGAGCATTCGCCAGTTGGTGCCAAAGCTTTCGTGAACCCAGCGAAATCCGGGGGGATGCTGGCGGTTATAGACGGCATCCCAGCTTTTGCCGTGGTCCTTGAACGACCACATGATATCCCACAAACGTTCGTCGGCCGTCGTGACCATGCCGCCTTCGCCGCCGGTGGTCATTATCTTGTCCTGACAGAAGGACCATGCGCCGACATCGCCGATGCTTCCGACGCTTCGCCCGCGGACCTTGGCGCCATGCGCCTGTGCGCAATCTTCGATGACGTGGATGCCGCGATCGGCCGCCAGGTCCATGATGCCGTCCATGTCACATGGCCAGCCACCGAGGTGGACGGGAACAATCGCACGCGTGCGATCAGTCAGAACTGCCGCGATGCTGGCGGGATGGATGTTACCGCTGTTGAGGTCGACATCGGCGAATACGGGCGTCGCGCCGGCATTCACCACGGTCGATACAGATGCGATGAAGGTGCGGGGGGTGACGATCACCTCGTCGCCCGGTCCGATATCCAGCGCTTTCAGTGCTAGATCGAGCGCCAGCGTCCCGTTGGCGAGCGCGATCGCCTTGGGGCTGCCGCACCAGCGCGCGAATTCGGTCTCAAAATTCCGCCCTTCGTCGCCGGTCCAGTAATTGACGCGATTGGAGAGGAGGAGGTCGCGAACCCGATCGGCTTCTTCGTCGGAAAAGCTTGGCCATGGGGATATGGGGGCGTTAAGCATGGCGCGTCTCTTATGGCAAAGATGACTTGCTGCCAATGACCTGATCGCCGTGTGTTCAGCGATTGGAAGCCGCTACCGCGCGCAGCCATCGGGCGGTCTCGTCTACGGCGCGTTCCATCGCGAGATTCCGGTCGTAAAATACGCGCCCCTTCCGGCTCATCTCGGCGCGGCTTTCATCGGATAGCGCCGCGATTTTCCCGATCGCCGCCGCCATGGAGCCCACGTCTTCGGGCGGGCAGACGATAGCTGCGCCCGATTCCTGCAACATCCCCGCGGCTTCACCCGAAAGCCCGGCCAGGATCGGTTTGCCGACCGAAAGATAGTGCTGCAGTTTCGATGGAATTGTGACGTCGTAGAGGCTTTCGCCATTCAGATGCAGAACCAGCGCGTCGGCGCGATCGAATATACGATCCATCTTCGCCCGGCTGACGGGACCGTGCAGGAAAATATCGCCCGAGCCGTCGGCGGCAATCTGCTGTGCCAGGCGGTCGCGTTCGATCCCGTGTCCGAACAGGTGCAGCCTGACTTTGCCGTTCGCCGTGCGCGCGCGAATAAAGGCGTCGACGACATAACCGAGGCTTTGCGCCTGTCCCAGATTTCCGCCGTAGACGAAGTTGATGGTGTCATCGTCCCATCCGTCGATCGCAACCGGCGGCTCGGAGGGCGTCGCGGGGACATGGGTCGACCAATTGTATAGGCGGTGGAGCTTTTCAGGCGGAACCCCGCGCTCGGCCAGCCGCGCCTTCATTCCGTCCGATTGGGCGATCACGAGCGCCGCTCGCCGATAGACGAAATCGCAAATCTTCCCGAGGATCGATGGGATCGCCTTACCGCCCATGCCAGAGGCCAGCACGCTGTCGGGCCACAAATCCTGTATTTCGACGATAAACGGGCGCCGGTAGACCGCGCCGAAAATCGCTGCCGCGAGCGCCGGGGTCACCGGCGGATGATAGACATAGATCACATCGAAGCGTCGAGCCGTGAAAAGGCCGAAGATCAGGCTCGACAGGAAGAAACTGGCATAGTTCAGAATACGTCCGATCGCCGAACGATCGTGCGACGGCCAGATGGGCAGGCGATGAACCTGGAAGGGCCATTGCCGGTCGCGCTGGTAGGGCTTGATCCGGTACCCCGGGTACAGCTTTCCGCCCGGATAATTGGGAAATGCCGTCGCGACCTCGACCTCCATGCCTTCGCCAATAAGGGCGGCGGCGAATGACGCCCCTTTGAAGGCAGGTTCGGGTTCGAACCACTGGGTAAGGAAAAGGACGCGCACGAGAGGGGAGCTTTGCAACGGGATATCTGCCGCGTGCCTAGCTTTTCGGTCGGGCGCTGGCAACCGATAGCCGCTCGCAGCCGGTGGCGTGTCAATCATTGCTTGGCGCGCTCTTCCCGAATGGCTATGGGCGCCACTCGCGAGCGACACGCAACAATGGCCCAGAATTCCCGCCGATGACCAACCAAGATATTCAAGGGCGAACAACGGGGGCGCCAGATGCGGACGGCGGTGTGCGTCTCCTCCTCTATGCCGCCGTTCCCGATCCAGCCATGCTGAAGCAGGGCTTCTATGCCGCCGAGGTCGAGGGTCTGTTGCGGCAGCCTTCGGTGGCGGAGGTGCGCGTCACCAATCGTCTCGGCGATGTGTGGTGCATGTCTTTTGATGGCTTGGTCTGCTATTTCTATTCCTATTCGGCGGCGGCTGCGCTTCTCGCGCGTTTGCGCGGGAAGCCCGTTGTCTCGACCGGGGGCGCAGAACAGGTCCTCCGCTCGATGGCACCCAGCCTGTCGATGTTCCTCGTGCGCATCATATTGTTCTATTTCACCTTGCTGTTCGCCAATCGCATCCTCGCGACATCGTCGACCGACTACCGCGAGATGTGCAAGATCGGCTGGTTCCGCCGGTCGGCAATCCGGTTGAGCTTTCATGGCGCCGATGCGGTCGGCCGTATCGATCCCGCGAACTTTTCCGCCCAGCGATTGCCCGGTTCGCTGGTTACCATCTGCGGGATGGACACCGCGGAAAATATCCGGCGCAAGGGGCTATTGCGCGCCATCGACCTGTTGGCGCGGGTGCGCGAACGGCATCCGGATGCCCGCCTCGTGGTGATCGGCCGCACGACCTGCGCGCATATCGCCCGCGATCATGCGGCGCGCCTTTCCTGCGAGGATGCTGTCGATTTCGTCGGCTATGTTTCGGAGGAAGAGAAGATCCGGCTGCTTCGGACATCGCGCTATTATGTGCAATTGTCCGAATATGAGGGGTTCGGCATCGGGGCGCTCGAGGCGCTCGCGATGGGCTGCCAGGTCGTCCACAGCAATGTGGGAGGCTTGCGCGACAGCGTTGCCGGATATGGCCTGGTCCTGCCGCTCGACGGGATCGCCGAATTCGACACAATGGCGCCGTATACGATCGGAGACTGGTTCCAATTCGAGCAGCATATGGCGCAGTTCGGCGTCGACCGGCGTGCGAACGCGATTTTGGACGCGCTTGGCTGCCGATGATCCGCCAGCGCAGCCTTCGAGCCAATTCGCTGTCCAGCCTTTTCGCGAGCGGCGGGGTGTTCGCCATTACATTGGCCATGCCCGCGGTCCTCTCCCGATCAATCAACGCCGCGGACTATCAGATATATGCGACGGCAATGGCGTTTCTGCCGCTTGCGCTGCTGCTCTCGCAGTCCTTGCGAAATTGCGCCGGCAGCGCGTTGATCGTCGTCATGCAAAGGGCTGAAGGGGCCGATGTCGCGCGCGCTTATCGTCGTATCGTTCTGCTGGTGACGGGCCTGGTCCTTGCCGGGGGCGTGTTGGTCACAGAGTTTCTGCGGTTCTTTTCTTTGGTCGGAGATCTCGATCAAGGGCTGCTCCGCTTCGGCATCTACTGCATCTTGATCAATGTTTCGGGAATCGGTTTCTCGCTTCTCGTCACCGGGCCTGCGACCGCCAGCCAGGACTTCGTGCCCGAAAACCTGCTCAAGCTTGTTCCGCCGGCACTCCTACTGGCGCTCCTCGTCGCGATCTTCGTCAGTTCGCCGGGCGATGAGCTATGGTGGATATTCGCGGCGGTTGCCGTGAGCCCTTGGCCGTTGTCAGGATCGTTGATGCTCCGCTATCATGGCGCGGTGGGGCGTTGGTTCGTCACCAGCCAAGCCGGAACGAAGCGCGTTCCCGATCCGCTGACCCCGAATGCCATTTTTCGCTTTTTGGCCGTGTCGTCGGCCTCGGTGGGGTGGTGGAACCTGACCGCCTATTTCGCGACGTCGATCACCGTCGCCGTGGTGGCGTTGATCTTGCCCGGCGATGTCGTCGCATTCGGCATGGTGTTCAGTCTTATCGGTCTGTTGTCGGGTGGATTGATTGCCATATCTGCGCCGATTGCGTCGCGGGTCGCTTCGATCCCGCTTGACGATACCCCGGCCCGGATCGCCGTTTTCCGGCGGTTCAATGGCTATTTCATCCTCTACATCGTGGCGGTCGCCCTGTTCGTGCTGCTCGTTCCCGTACGGATTTTCGAACTCTGGGTCGGCGCCCAATATGCTGGGTCCGTTCGAACGATGTTGTTGCTGTTGCTTCCGGCCACTGTATTGCGGTTGCAGACGATGTGCTTCACACTATTCGTGATGAGCGTCGGCCGGCAAGCGACGCTGTGGTTGAGTCCGATGATCGAGGCGATTGTCGCAACCTTGGCGAGCTTCCTCCTTGCGCCGTTAATGGGGATAGAAGGTATCGCGTTGGCATTGACACTTTCTGCTGCACTCCGGCTAGCAATGACGCTGTTCCATGATATCGGACTTAATCAGGATGTTTTTCCAATAAGGTGGAACGATTTGTTCGTTGTGCTGGTGCGTGCACAAAAATGACTGATCTCGTTTATTCCCGGCCAAATCAGTGCGGCGCGTGCGGCGCCCCATTGCACCCCTGGCTGTCGGGTGTCCGCGACAGAGTATATGGCGTGGGCGGCGACTGGGACCTGTTTCGGTGTGGTAATGCCGCATGTGCCGCGGCGTATCTCGACGCCCGCCTGACCGGCCAACAACTCGCAAGCTTCTATGCGACATATAGCACCCACAGCGACCCGGTGCTGGCCGTAAGCGGCGCGAAGCGCGGCTTCCGACGGGCGATCGAATGGTTCTTACATCGGAGTCTGGGCTACCGCCGTCCCGATGCGTCGACCGCGACTTCGATATTGGCGCGGTTCTTTCGCGTGATCCCCTTGCTGCGTCACATGGCGTCGTTGCGGGTTTTTTGGCTGCCCTATGTCGCCAAAGGCAAGCTGGTCGAAATCGGCTTTGGAAACGCGCAGACTCTCCTGCAAATGCACGACCTCGGCTGGGATGTCGAAGGCATTGAGTTCGACACTGTCTGTGTCGACAAGGCCCGCGCATTTGGACTTCGCGTGGGGGAGGGGGACTTCCTCGCCCAGAATTATGGCGATTGCAGTCTCGATGCCGTCGTTGGCAGCCATGTGATCGAGCATGTTCCCGATCCAGGCGAGTTGATTGCTGCCATCCACGACAAGCTTGCGCCCGGAGGACGGATGGTTCTGATCACGCCCAATGGCAAGTCGCTGGGATGCCGGTTGATGGGCGCATACTGGCGCGGCTTGGAAGCCCCACGGCACCTGACGATTCAGACTCCGGGTTCGCTGATCCGCCATGCTGAGCGGGCCGGATTTCGGACCGTCAAGCTGTTCGGCACGCCGTTGGGTGGGGGGATATTACAACAGAGTGTGCAAATCCGGCAGGGCAAACCCGTCGGCCCCACGGGACGGATCGCTCAATTATTCTGGGCGATCATCGCGAGCGCCATCCACCTGGTTCGACCCAAGGCATCTGATGAAATTGTCCTGTTTTGCGAGAAATAGGCTGAAAACTCTGCCCCGAATTTGACTCCGTGCTGGAATCGTGCAGGCATGACTCTGCCCGGCCGTGCGAAATTCGTTACATTTGTTGCAGGGGCAACCGGTCCTGAATCGCGTTCGGCTCCATTTCGGCTTGCACAGGACCGCCCCCGGGGCGACTAACCCGCCGCATGACCTATCGCTCGTCGATGTGCCTGTTTCTGTTCGTGACACTCGTCCTGTTCGCGATGGGTTATGTGTTTCGATATTTTTTCTTACCACACTATCTGGGAGCAACAGCTCGCAGTCGCCCGAATATCTCGACCGGCAGAACGTCAACATCGTCCCTTTGGGTTCTGGGATAATGATATGCTCGGCGATCTTCGCAACCTATTGCATTATTCATATCGCTACCACGCGATCGGTCGACCGCCAGCCCGCCCAACTATATCAGGTTAACCTATTGGGCATTGCAGCGCTGGGCGGGTTCATCGTTGCTAACCTCGCGGTGCGAGCGCAATATGGGCCGGCGCTCGGACAGGAAGCTGCGGCTGATGCGGGATTCATTTTCGGGACGCTCAACTATTGCACCCAATCCAACCTGATCCCGCCGTTGATCCTGCTCGTCATGAGGTGGCATGGCGGCATCAGGACGAGGTTCATTGTTATCTTGGTATTGTGCACCCTGGCTGCCTTCTTCATCATCCTGTCGGCGATCACGACCAGCAAGGCGGGCATGCTCTTCTTTCGCCCAGCTCATGATGCTCATGTATCTGACCGAACAGAATCTCCTGAAATATCCGATGCGCATCACGTGGGCTTGCTGGCGACTTGGCGTTTATCATCGGCTCGTGGCTTCGCGCCGAGGCATCCGGCGCGGGGGATTTGCGATATGGGTGTCGCTTTAGTACGGGCATTTTTCCGACACGCTGTTTTAGGTCGTCGGGCTTTTCGCCAACCGCATCCCGGGCGTGGAGGGGCTGGCCCTTTCGTGCGGGATCGGTTGCGACTCGCTTCCCCGATCTCATCTACCCTCGCTCGCGCGATCCGCGGCAGATATCTTCACTAACGACATTATTCGCGTCCGGTGGGCGAACGATTTCGGTTCGCCCGGCCTCGTTGGTCGCGCCGTCCTCCTGACGGGTTTGTGGGGTGGGGTGGCGTTTGGTTCGGTGCCAAATCAATTTGCTCGACGATGGACCGGTTTCGTTTCAGCGCCGCTGCATCCGCCGCGTTCGTGTGCGGTATTCTGCGCATCATGCTGGAGGATGCTTGGTACTGGGTCGATTTCGTCACAATGATGGTAGGCGTGATCGCGACCGAAGCGGTGAGCAGGCTGCTGATCGCGCGAAAATCCAGCAAAAGCGACAGCGAATTGCGCTGCAACCTACATAATGGTCTTGATCCCACCCACGATAGTTTGGTCTAGGCGGCTTTCAATGCTCGGAAGCGGACGAAATCTTTGTCTATCAGCGCTTTGCCGAGAAATTTCAGCCGCAACAGCATAAGCGCGATCGCCGGGTGGGAATGATGCTTGCGGAGCCACAGTCCCTGCGAGCGATAATGCCAGAGGTAGCGCTGGACGGGGATGTCAGCCGAGCTGGTCCCCGCGCGGTGCACCACGCGGGCTTCGGGTGCAATCGCGATGCCGAAACCGGCGGCCCTGATACGCATAGCGAGGTCGGCATCCTCCCAATACATGAAAAAATCCTCGTCGAAGAGCCCGGCACGGCACAGTGCGTCGGCGCGGATGAGCACCGAAGCGGCGGTCACCCAGCTATAGCGATGCGCGGCGAGATCGGCGGGGCCGAAGACAGTGCCGCAGCTCATCAGCCAGGGGCGCATCCAACTTCCAGAATGATCATGTTCGGGATGGTCGGGGTCGGTCATCCATGATCCGATCATGCCCGACTTCTCGCCATCCTCGTCCGCCCGGGCGATGAGCGCGGCAAGGCAATCGGGGTCGGGGCGGGCGTCGTTGTTGAGCAGCCAGATAAAGTCGGACCCATCGCCCACCGCTTCGCGCAGGGCGCGATTGCAGCCGCCTCCGAACCCCAGATTCTTCTCGTTGGCCAGCAGTACGACGCGCGGGTCGCCCGACAGCGCGGCCTGCATCCGCTCCATCGAATCGTCGCCGCTACCATTGTCGACGACATAGATGCGCCGCGGCGCGAGCGTTTGCGTCTGCAGGCTGTCGACCGCAGCCAGCGTTTCGGCGGGCGCGCGCCAGTTGACGATGACGACCGAGACGCTGGCTTCGGACACGGCGGCGAACCGATCAGATATAGTCGTGCATCCGGATGCCGTCCCACTGGTTCGACAGCCGTGCGGTTCCGAGGATCAGCTTGGCGACGCGTTCGCTGGTGTTCGCGATCTGATAGTCGGCGGGGACTACGGGCGGAATTCCCGCAGCGACGCGCTCGGCGTGCAGCTTCACCGCGGCGGCGATCGATTCGAGCATTGCCTGCTGGTCGAGCCCGGTGACGATGATGTTGCCGGTGTCCATCGCTTCGGGACGCTCGATCGCGTCGCGCGGGGTGATCGCGGAGAAGTCGAGGATCGAGCTTTCCTCAGCGATCGTACCGCTGTCCGAAATCGCGCAATGCGCGTGCATTTGCAGGTTATTGTAATCGTGGAAGCCGAAAGGCTTCATATATTGGACGCGCGGGTCGAGGGTGATGCCCTCGAGCGCCTCCAGCCGGTTGCGCGTGCGCGGGTGGGTCGAGACGATCACGGGCTGGTCATAGGTTTCGGCAAGCGCGTTCAGCGTGCCGACGAGCGCCGCCAGCCGCTCCTTGCTGTCGACATTCTCCTCGCGGTGCATCGAGACGATGAAATAGCCGCGGCGCGTCAGGCCAAGGCGCGACAGGATGTCCGACGCCTCGATCTGCGGGCGGTAATGGTCGAGGACCTCCTTCATCGGCGATCCGGTCAGATAGACGCGGCGATGCTGCATCCCCTCGCTCAGGAGGTGGCGGCGGGCATGTTCGGTGTAGACGAGGTTGAAGTCGCTGATATGGTCGACGAGACGGCGGTTCGTTTCCTCGGGGACGTTGCGATCGAAGCTGCGGTTGCCCGCTTCCATATGATAGACGGGGATCTTCATCCGGCGCGCCATGATCGCTGCGATCGCGCTGTTCGTATCGCCGAGGACGAGAAGCGCGTCGGGGCGGTTCGCCTTCAGCTCCTTTTCGGTCTCGATCAAAATGCCGCCGAGCACGGCGCCGAGGCTCGATGTATCGACACCGAGAAAATTGTCGGGCTTGCGCACGCCAAGGTCGCTGAAGAAGACCTCGTTGAGTTCATAATCCCAGTTCTGCCCCGTGTGGACGATCCGGTGATCGGTCAGCGTGTCGAGCCGCGCCATCACGCGCGACAGGCGGATGATCTCGGGCCGGGTACCCAGAACGGTCGTGACCTTGAGCTTGCTCACTGTTTTTCGGTCTCCAAAAGCACCGCGTCGGCATAAGTGTCCGGGTTGGCGGGGTCGAACAGCCGGTGCGACCAGAAAAAGGTCACGACGTCGCTGTCGGTGTCATTGACGATATGGTGGGTGTGCAGCGGCGGCATGTCGATCGCGACCGGTTCGTCGCCCGACACTTCGAAGCTGTGGACTTCGTCGGTCAGCACCTTGCGGATGCGGATCGTCGCCTTGCCCGACACGACGAGGAATCGTTCGACGAGGTTGGTGTGGAAATGATCGCCGCGGCGCATCCCCGGCCGCGTGGTCGAAAGGAAGGTCTGCGAACCGGCAAGCGACTTCGCCGATTCAAACAGGCCGCCGCGCGCGTCGCTGTTGAGCTTCATACGCATCGGATAGTGCGCCGGATAACCACCGGTCCGGTAGCTGTTGAACAGCGCAAGGTCGAAGGGATCGCCGAGGTCGGGAAAGATGTTCGCCTGATAGGAGCGGTGAAAGGCCGCGAGCCGGTCATAGAGCGCGACGATCGACATCTCGCGCCCGGCAGGGGCGATCGTGCCCGACTCCCCCGCGAGGCCCTTTGCGGTGGCGAGGTTCGCGGCCTCGCCTGCATGGAACAGGGCGACCTTGCCCTCGGGATTGATTGTCGGTTCCTGCCCCGCCCAGATCTGGTCGATCAGCGTCGCGGTGACATTGTTGTAATAGGGGCGGGCGCATTCGCCGAAGATGTGCGGCAGGATCAGGTTGGTGAACCCGGCGCTTGCGGCTTCCAATATCTCCGCCGCGCGTTTCTTCGACCGGCCATAGGGCGTGTCTAACCCGGCGTGAGTGCTGTTGGCATAGACGATATGCGGCCGCGCGCCGGTGCGCGCAATGCTGTCGGTGAGCGCCGTCGCGATCGCCGGGTTGCCGGTTTCGACTTCGTCGCCGCGGTTGACCCCCGCGAAGTGGAGGATGACTTCGACATCGGCGATGGCGGCGTCGCGCGCCATATCGTCGCCAAAGGTCTCGCGCCCCAGCTGGACGAGCTCGAACGGCTCGGCCTCGCCGCGATAGCGCGCCGCGCAATTGGCGGCGTGCAGGCGTGCGGCCGCATGCCATCCCAGCAGTCCGGCTGCGCCGGTGACGACGACCTTGCGGCCCGTCATGCGTGCCACGACGCCAGTTCGGCCTGCACCTCGCCGAGCGTGAGCAGTAGTTCCTTGACGCCCGCGACATCGAGCCGCTCGGCGTTGTGCGAGTGGAAGTCCTCCTGCACGGGGCTGATATCGTCGCCTTCGCTGAAATAGGCCGAATAATTGAGGTCGCGGCCGTCGAGCTGGATCCGCCAATAATCGCCGAGGTCCTCGGCGGTCGACAATTCCTGCGCGCTCGCCAGCGTTTCGGCGAGCTTTTCGGCGTGGCGCCAGCCGATCACTTCGACCGGATAATCGGGAGCGTCGAACAGCTCCTTCAGCGCGGTCACGAGGTCGGCGATCGTCGCAGCAGGCGCCTTGCGGACGAACAGGTCACCCTGGCGCGCATGCGCGAAGGCAAAGCGTACAAGGGCGACGCTATCGCGCAGAGGCATAAGGAAGCGCGTCATTTCGGGCTCGGTCACCGTAATCGGGCGGCCTTCTTTGATCTGCTTGATGAACAGCGGGATGACCGATCCGCGCGAGTACATCACATTGCCGTAGCGGACGCAGCTGATCGTGGTCTTTGCCTCCGGGCCGACTTCGCGCGCCGCCGCATGAGCAAGCTTTTCCATCATCGCCTTGGAAATGCCCATCGCATTGATCGGATGGACCGCCTTGTCGGTCGACAGGCAGACGAGGCTGCCGACCCTGTGCTCGACCGCCGAACGGATCACATTTTCGGACCCCAGCACGTTGGTGCGCACGGCTTCGAGCGGGAAGAATTCACACGAGGGCACTTGCTTCAACGCCGCGGCGTGGAAGATCGCGCCGACCCCTTTGACCGCGCGATCGACGCTGCCGCGGTCGCGGATGTCGCCGATGAAGAAACGCACGCGCGGATCGCGCAGGTCGTTACGCAGCGCATCCTGTTTTTCCTCGTCGCGGCTGAGCACGCGAATTTCGCGGTCGCTCACCGCGAGCAGTTCCCGCAAGATCGTCTTGCCGAACGAACCGGTGCCACCGGTAATCAGAATCGGGCTGCTATCGTCGGACAATGATTGTCACTCCCTGCGAGGTATCGGCGTGGTTCAGTTCTGGTCGGCCAGCGCGAGGATGTTACGGCCATATGCCGTCTTTTCCATCAGCTGGCCAGATTTACGCAATTGGTCGGTATCGATGAAGCCTTGGCGGAACGCGATTTCCTCGAGGCAGCCGATCATATGGCCGGTGCGGTTCTGGATCACGCGGACGAATTCGGACGCCTCGACGAGGCTGTCGTGGGTGCCCGTGTCGAGCCAAGCGTAACCGCGGCCCATCTGTTCGACATAAAGCTCGCCCAGTTCCATGTAGAGGCGATTGAGGTCGGTGATCTCCAGTTCGCCGCGCGCCGACGGTTTGATCTGGCGCGCGAGTTCGACGACGCGGTTGTCGTAGAAATAAAGACCGGTGACCGCGAAGTTCGATTTGGGCTGCGCGGGCTTCTCCTCGATGCTGAGCGCGCGGCCCGCATCGTCGAGCTCGACGACGCCATAGGCGCGCGCATCGGCGACCTCATAGGCGAAAACGGTGGCGCCCGTCTGGCGGCTCCGCGCATTGCCGAGCAGAGTCTGGAAACCCGCGCCGTAGAAGATATTGTCGCCGAGCACGAGCGCCGCCGACTGATCCTCGATGAAGTCGGCACCAATATGGAAGGCCTGCGCCAGCCCCTCGGGCTTCGGCTGGACGGCATATTCGATGCGCAGCCCCAACTGGCTGCCGTCGGCGAAAAGCCGGCGATAATTGTCGATATATTCGGGCGAGGAGATGATCAGTATCTCGCGAATCCCGGCGAGCAGCAGCGCCGACAGCGGGTAATAGATCATCGGCTTGTCATAGACCGGCAGCAACTGCTTGTTGATCGCCAGCGTCGCCGGATGGAGACGGGTGCCCGAGCCCCCGGCCAGAATGATTCCGCGCATTATCGATGCTCTCCTGAATTCAGTCGTTCGTCCAATATCGCATCGACGGCGTCGCGCCATGGGCGAAGGGTGAGACGGAGGTCGGCGCGCAGCTTTTCGGTCGCCAGCCGCGCGTTGGCCGGGCGCCGTGCGGGCGTCGGATAGTCCTGCGTCGTGATCGGTTCGAGCCGCGGCGTCTTGCGGCCTGCCGCCGCGCTACGGTCGAAAATATGCCGGGCGAGATCGTACCAGCTCGCATCGCCGCCGTTGACGGCATGCCAGGTCTCGCCGGTCGCCGTATTGCTGTCGACGATGGCGAGCAACACTTCGGCGAGGTCGGCGGCGTTGGTCGGCGAGCCGTGCTGATCGGCGACGACGCGCACGAGGTCGCGCTCTTCGCCGAGCCGCAGCATGGTGTTCAGGAAATTGGCACCGCCCGCGCTGAGGACCCACGCCGTGCGGACGATGGCGTGGCCGCGGGGTGCGGCCTGCCGTACCGCCGCTTCGCCCGCTGCCTTGGTCGACCCATAGACGCCGAGCGGCGCGATCGGATCGGATTCCAGATAGGGTGCGTCCTTCGTGCCGTCGAAGACATAGTCGGTCGACACATGAACGATGGGGATATCACGCGTTGCGGCCAGCTCGGCGAGGATGCCGGGGGCTTCGGCGTTGATGGCGTGAACGAGGGCGGCTTCGCTTTCGGCGCGGTCGACCGCGGTATAAGCGGCGCAGTTGATGATCGCGCGCCAGGAACCCCGGTCGACGAACGCCCGGAGCGCAGCGGGATCGATCAGGTCGCATTCGGCTCGGCCGGGCGCGACGACGGCCACCCCGTTACGGCGGGCCAGCGCGGCGACGGCGCCGCCGACCTGTCCGCTGCCGCCGGTGACAAGGAGGGGATGCGCCGCGGTCATGCCGAAACCGCCGCGCCCAGCCTTTCCCCGCGATAGCTGCCCGAGAGGATGTCCCGCCACCAGCCTTCATTGTCGAGATACCAGCGGATCGTTGCCGCGATGCCGGTTTCAAAGCTTTCGGTCGGCTGCCAGCCGAGTTCGCGTTTCAGCTTGCCAGCGTCGATGGCGTAGCGGAAGTCATGCCCCGGCCGGTCGGCGACGAAATTGATCTGCTCGCGATAGCTGCGTCCGTCGGCGCGCGGGCGGAGCTGGTCGAGCGTGTCGCAAATGACCTCGACCACCTGCAAGTTGGTGCGTTCGCTGTTGCCGCCGATCATATAGCTTTCGCCGACCTTGCCGCGCTCGAACACCGCGCGGAGCGCGCGGACATGATCGTCGACGAACAGCCAGTCGCGGACATTGTCGCCGCGGCCATAGACCGGCAGCGCCTCGCCCGAGAGGCATTTGATGATCATCAGCGGGATCAGCTTTTCGGGGAAATGGTAGGGGCCGTAATTGTTCGAGCAATTGGTGACCAGCGTCGGCAGCCCATAGGTGTGGTGCCAGGCGCTCACCAGATGGTCCGACCCCGCTTTCGACGCCGAATAGGGCGAACGCGGGTCATAGGCGGTCTCTTCGGTGAAGAAGCCTTCGGGTCCAAGGGCGCCGAACACCTCGTCGGTCGAGATATGGTGGAAGCGGAAGCGATCCTTCCGGGTCTCGGGAAGGCCGCGCCAATAGTCGGTCGCTGCCGAGAGCATCGAAAAGGTACCGACGATGTTGGTTTCGATGAAGGCACCGGGGCCATCGATCGACCGGTCGACATGGCTTTCGGCTGCGAGGTGCGTGATAATATCGGGCCGGACCTCGGCCAAGAGATCGACGACCAGCGCGCGATCACAGATATTGCCGTGGACGAACTCGAAGCGGTCGTTCCTTTCGGCTATGGGCAGCGATGCCTTGTTACCCGCATAGGTTAGGGCATCGAGCACGACGACGCGATAATCGCTTTCGGCGACGAGGTGACGCGCGAGCGCCGATCCGATGAAGCCGGCGCCGCCGGTGATCAAGATGGTGTGGGGGGAGGTCATTAGGGGGAACCGTTCGTCAGGGGTGAAGCGGCAACAGGGGTGAGCCGTCATAGGCAAAAT
This sequence comes from Sphingopyxis sp. SE2, assembly GCF_032227185.1. Taxonomy (NCBI): domain Bacteria; kingdom Pseudomonadati; phylum Pseudomonadota; class Alphaproteobacteria; order Sphingomonadales; family Sphingopyxidaceae; genus Sphingopyxis; species Sphingopyxis sp. SE2. The sequence continues at coordinate 929,954 of NZ_JAPMXW010000001.1, forward strand.
CAAGGTCGGCGTCGGCGAGCAGCGGCAGGATCGCATCCTTCGCGGACAGGACGGCGTCGGTCGCTCCGGCTGCGGCGAGTGGCCAGTCGATGCCGAGCGCCGGATCGTCCCAGCGTATGCCACCTTCGGTTTCCGGCGCATAGAAGTCGTCGACCTTGTATGCCACCTCGCAATCGCTTTCGAGCGTCATGAAGGCGTGGCCGAAACCCCCCGGGACAAAGAGTTGATGGCCGTTGTCGGCGGAAAGCTCGGCGCCGACATGCTGGCCGAAAGTCGGGGAATCGGGACGAAGATCGACGGCCACGTCGTAGATGCGACCGCGAAGGCAGCGGACCAGCTTCGCCTGCGCGTGCGGAGCGCGCTGAAAATGGATGCCGCGGATCGTCCCCGGCGGCGCCGAATAGCTGTGATTGTCCTGAACGAAGGTCGCTTCGACGCCAAGGTCGAGATAGCGGCGCTCGTGATAGGTTTCCATGAACCAGCCGCGCTCGTCCGCAAAACGTCTGGGGGTCAGGAGGATGACTGTCATGAGAATTGGAATCCAAGGCATAGATACGCCAGAGGCCTTTAACGCGGCCATCCATGCTGGCCAGCGAAAACTGAACATGACGGCCGGCTCGTCTGTATCATTATACATCGCGTTGGATTCACTTTTCTAGCGAAGCCTTTGGACATTTTTTCTTTGGCGCCGGATTTCCGCGCCGTTTCGCCGTATCTTTCGAACAGCGCGGTTGCGACGGGCGAAGGGATCGTGCATTCACGCCGCCGCATCTGGATTCACGGAGCTGTCCCATCGAAGCATTCGTTGCGATGATCGTTTCGATGTCATGAATGGAGCAAATGATGAGTCGGCTGATCGGAATTTATGGAGCCAGTGGCTTCGGACGCGAAGTGATGTCGGTGGCGCGCGAGCAATATGCGCAAAGCAATAAGCGGCTGGTTTTCATCGACGATAATGCGGCAAATTCTGACGCACGGGTCAACGGCTACGATGTCCTGACATGGCAGGCGTTTGTCGAGCAGGCAGATGACGGAGCTGCCGTCGCGATCGCGATCGCAGATGCGGCGGTACGCGAAAAGTTGATGGCTCGCTGCGCCGAGGCGGGGATCGCGGGTTGCGACATTCGGGCCGCCAATGTGGTGACGGGCGACAATATCACGATCGGCGAAGGGGCTATTCTGCAACCCTTCGTCATCCTGACATCCGATGTCCGGATCGGCCGCGCTTTTCATGCGAATATCTACAGCTATGTCGCGCATGACTGCGTCATCGGCGATTTCGTAACGTTTGCTCCCGGCGTCAAATGCAATGGCAATGTTCATATCGAGGATCGCGCCTATATCGGGACCGGGGCCATTCTCCGCCAAGGGACGCCCGGCAAGCCGCTCGTGATCGGTTCGGGAGCGACCGTCGGAATGGGGGCTGTCGTTACGAAAGATGTACCGGCGGGCGTCACCGTGATCGGAAATCCGGCTCGCGTCATGGAAAAATAATAGCAGAAGGCGGTTGGCGCAAAGGTCGTCTTGGGTGGTTTTCGATTCTGCTTCGGTTGCGCTGGTCAATCCGGGGTGGCGCGTCCGGTCAAAGATGTGCCGATGGCATTTTGCCGCCTAGCCCATTTTGCGCGCGCTTTGGGTGAATATGACGCGCGCTCCATTTGGTGGCTGCAGCGTTGCGCTTGCATTTTTGAGGTCAACGCTCGACATGGAACGTCATGGATTTTGCGTTCCAAAATAGTTTCTACAATAGCATGGAGGGCTTTTACGCGCCGGCCGAGGCTGCGAAACCGTCGTCACCAAACCTCCTTATTTTTAATCATGCATTGGCTGTAAATCTCGGCGTGGACGCGTCGAGCGCCGGCGATGAAGAACTTGCGCGATCTCTCTCGGGTGATTCGCTGCCCGAAGGCGCGAGCCCGCTCGCATTCGCCTATGCCGGGCATCAATTCGGCCATTTTTCGCCGCAGCTCGGTGACGGGCGGGCGCTGCTGCTCGGCGAAATCGTCGCGCCCGGCGGCGCGCGCTTCGATATCCAGCTCAAGGGTTCGGGGCCGACCGCATTTTCGCGCAACGGGGACGGCAAGGCGGCAATGGGGCCCGTCTTGCGCGAGTTTCTGGTTTCTGAGGCGATGGCCGCTATGGGTGTGCCGACGACGCGTGCGCTCGCGGCGGTGGCTACCGGAGATCGCGTCCAGCGTGAGCGCGTGCACCCTGGCGCCGTGCTTACGCGTGTCGCGAGCAGCCATATCCGCGTCGGAACCTTCCAGTTCTTTGCTGCGCATTTCGGCGCCGATCACGTCGCGCAGTTGTCGGCTTACAGCATCCGCCGTCACTTTCCCGACCTTGTCGATGCCGCGAACCCTTCGCTCGCGCTGCTCGATCGGGTTATCGGACTACAATGCGAGTTGGTGGCGCATTGGCTCGGTATCGGCTTCATCCACGGCGTGATGAACACCGACAATGTCGCGATCAGCGGCGAAACGATCGACTATGGTCCCTGCGCCTTCATGGACCGCTTTGCGGTGAACACGGTGTTCAGCTCGATCGATGCCCATGGCCGCTATGCCTATGGCCACCAGCCGCAGATCATGCACTGGAACATGGCGCGCTTTGCCGAGGCGCTGCTGCCGGCGATCCACCGCGTGTCGCCCGAGGATGTCGAGGCGGCGAAGGCGATCGTCGATGCGATACCGGGCCGGTTTCGTGCCAGCTGGCATGCGAAAGTCAGGCAGAAGCTGGGGCTGAGCGGCGATGGCGCCGACGATAGCGAGTTGATCGACGGCCTGTTCGACGAACTCGAAACGCACAGCGTCGATTTCACCGCCTTCTTCCGCGCGCTCGCCATGCTGCTGCGCGGCGACGGCGCGATGCTCGAAAGCCTGCTTCCCAGCGCCGATGCGATGGCGCCGTGGATCGCCGCATGGTGGGACAGGATCGCACTCGACAGCAGTGGACCGATCGTGCTGGCCGCGGCGATGGATGCGGTGAACCCGCTCTACATCCCGCGCAACCACTTGGTCGAGGAGACGCTAGAGGCGGCCGAGGCTGGCGATCTCGCGCCGTGGCTTCAACTGCTCGGCGTCGTCCGCCATCCTTATGAAGTTCGTCCGGGACTCGAGCGCTTTACGCTCCCGGCGCCAGCCGATGCGGGGCCCTACAAGACCTTTTGCGGCACCTGAGGCGGTCGCGGTTGAGCCCGTTCATCGAAGTTGCTAGGGACGGCGCCGCATCACCCAGAGGATTAAATCATTGGCCCCTGCATCTGTTTCGCCCGTCAAGATCGCCGTGGTCGGCACAGGCTATGTCGGCATTTCCAACGCGATCTTGCTGGCGCAGCATAACGAAGTCGTTGCGCTAGACATCGACGTGCGCAAGGTCGAACAACTCAATGCGAAGCAGTCGCCGATCGCCGACGCGGAGATCGAGGATTATCTGGCGAACCGGCCGCTGAACCTCGTCGCGACGACCGACCGCGACGCGGCTTATACCGATGCGAATTTCGTCGTGGTCGCGACGCCGACCGATTATGATCCCGACACCAATTATTTCAACACAAGCACGGTCGAGAAGGTGATCGCCGACGCGCTGGTCAAGGCGCCCGACGCGCTGATCATCGTCAAATCGACTGTGCCCGTGGGTTTCACCGAACGGATGCGCGCCGAACTCGGCAGTGATGCGATCGTCTTTTCGCCCGAATTCCTGCGCGAAGGGCGCGCGCTTTACGACAATCTCTATCCCTCGCGGATCATCGTCGGCAACACGCACCCGCGCGCGGCCGATTTCGCGCGGCTGCTGCTCGAAGGATCGCTGAAGCCCGATGCCGCGATCCTGCAGACGGGCAATACAGAGGCCGAGGCGATCAAGCTGTTCGCCAACACATATCTTGCGATGCGCGTCGCCTTCTTCAACGAACTCGACACCTATGCCGCGGCGCACGGTGTGGACTCGCGCCAGGTGATCGAGGGCGTGTGTCTCGACCCCCGGATCGGCAGTTTCTATAACAATCCTTCCTTCGGCTATGGCGGCTATTGCCTGCCCAAGGATACGAAGCAGATGCTCGCCAATTACAAGGATGTGCCGCAGAACCTGATCCAGGCGATCGTGTCGTCGAACACGACGCGCAAGGATTTCGTCGCGGCCGAGGTGATCAAGCGAGCGCCTCGCATCGTCGGCATCCATCGGCTCGCGATGAAGGCGGGGTCGGATAATTTTCGCGCCAGCAGCATTCTGGGCGTGATGAAGCGCGTCAAGGCGAAAGGGATCGAGGTGATCGTCTATGAACCGCTGATCGAGGAGGATCTGCTGTTCAATTCGCGCGTGATCCGCGATCTCGCCGCCTTCAAGGCCGAGGCCGACGTGATCATCGCAAACCGTGTGACCGACGATCTCGCCGACGTCGCGGACAAGGTTTACAGCCGCGACCTGTTCGGCGCCGATTCCTGATTGTTTCCCCTGACGCAATTCGCCGCATCGCCGGGAACTGTCCCGATCTCGGCGAGTTAGCTTGCAATTAGGGGAGAAACGGGTTGCACAGCCATATCTCGCGAGCCACAAGCATGCACCGGTGGCCAGCAGATGAGACAATCTGAAATTTTTCGCAGATCATGTTGGCGGCCGCACCCACGCATGCGCCCGCTGCTGATCGGCGCCACCTCACTCATCGGTCTCGCCTGGGCGGGCGCCGCGCAGGCGCAGGATGTCGCGCCGCCGAAGGTGGTGCCGACGCTCGACGCCGATTCGGCCGAGATCGCTGCCCCGTCGCCGCCGCCGCCCGAAGCGCAACTGCCCGCCGTCGAACCGATCATCGAGGATGAGGAGTTCGAAAAATCGATCCCGCCCATCAGCGCCGAAGACGATGCCGAACTCGATCGGCCGATCGAATCGATCGCCGAATTCGAGCGGCGCCTGGTGACCGAAGCGGCCAACAAGGGGGCGGCGGACGGCTCCGACGATGCCGCGGACGCGACCGCGGAAACCCAGCCGCCGCAGGTGGACGGCGTGCCCGTTCCCGCGCTGGCCGATGGCGATGCGGCCGAAGTGATCGGTGATGCGCCGATTAGCGACAGCGAGCTCGCCGCGCCGCTGCCGCCGCTTGAAAATTTCGACGTCGAACCCGTCGAGTTCGCCGAGGCCGAAGCTGACAGCGACAATGTCGAGCTTTCCTATACGGTACAGGTCAACGGGCTGAGCGACGCCGATGACAGCACCGACGTCGATCTGGCCGATGTGTTCGGCGATCTGTCGGCGCTCTACGGCGGCGACGGCAAGGCCGACAATGCGGCGATGATCCGCGCGCGCCTCTCGGCCGACGGCGAACTGATGCAACGGATACTCGCGTCCGAGGGCTATTACGACGCGGTCGTCGACACGCGGATCGACCGGGGTGCGCGCGAAGAGGGACAGGAACGCCAGCGCCGGCCGATCACCGCAGTCATCGATGTGAAGCCGGGCAAACGCTATACATTGGCGGACATCATCATCAACGCGGACCCGACCATTCCGCCAAACCTGATCGCCGATAATTTCCCGCTGAGCGTCGGCGAGCCGATCGTCGCGCAGCGCATCCAGGGCGCCGAGGCGGCGATCGCGCTCAAGCTGCCCGAGGAAGGCTATCCTTTCGCCAAGGTCGGGCAGCGCGATATATTGCTCGACGGCGCGACAGGCGACGGCGTTTACACGCTGCCCGTCGATATCGGCAAACGATCGCGCTTCGGCGGGATCGAGACGACGGGCGATCTCGCCTTCGATGCCGAGCATGTCGAGGTGCTCGCGCGTTTCAAGCGCGGCGACCTTTACGACAGCCGGATGGTCGACGATCTGCGCCAGGCGCTCGTCGCGACCGGCCTGTTCGCGACCGTCGCCGCCGAGCCGCAGCCGACCGGCGAGAGCGCGGGCGACGATACCGAATATGTGACGATGCTGGTGACCCAGCAAGCGGGGCCGCCACGAACCATCGCCGCCAGCGCAGGCTATGGCACAGGCGAGGGGATCCGGCTGGAGGGCAGCTGGACGCACCGTAACCTGCTGCCGCCCGAGGGTGCGCTCACGTTCCGGGGCGTGCTGGGAACGCAGGAGCAGGGGATCGGCGCGACGCTGCGCCGGTCGAACGCCGGGCGCCGCGACCGCACCCTTGAGCTCGTTACCGAGGTCACGCGCAGCACCTATGACGCGTTCAACGCGATCACGGGCCGCGTCGGCGCGCGCGTCAGCTATGATTCGACACCGATCTGGCAGAAAAAATTTACTTATGCCTATGGCGTCGAACTCATCGCAACGCGCGAGGATGATTATGATTTCGCGACGGGCGATCGGAGCTACGATTTCTATACGATCTTGGGGCTGACCGGACAGGTCGGGATGGATCGGACCGACAGCCTGCTCGATCCGACGAAGGGCTTTCGCATCACCAGCCTGATCCAGCCCGAGGGCTCGCTCGCCGGGCGCTTCTCGCCCTATGCGCGGCTGCGTACCGACATCAGCGGCTATTACCCCGTGACCGACAGCATCGTGCTTGCAGGCCGTGTGCGCGTCGGATCGATCGTCGGCGCCGCGCGCGAACGGCTCGCGCCTTCGCGGCGTTTCTATGCCGGCGGCGGCGGGTCGGTGCGCGGCTTCGGCTTTCAGGAGCTCGGGCCGAAAGACCCCAACAACGACCCGATCGGCGGTCGCAGCGTGAACGAAGTGGCGTTGGAGGCGCGCTATCGCTTCGGCAATTTCGGCGTCGTCGGCTTCGTCGATGGCGGACAGGTCTATCGCTCGTCGGCGCCGACCTTCCAGAACCTGCGCTTCGGCGCCGGGATCGGCGCGCGTTATTACACCAATTTCGGCCCGATGCGCTTCGATATCGCGACGCCGATCGGGCGCAAGCCGGGCGAGGCGCGCGTCAGCGTCTATGTCTCGATCGGGCAAGCCTTCTGATGACCGAGGAGGCGCCTCTCGCCCCTGCAGAATCAGCCGCAGCGAAGCCGCGGTCATGGCCGCTGGCGATCCTGCGCTGGGTCGGCCTCGGCCTGCTCGGGCTTGTTCTCCTCTTCGCGTTGTTCCTTATGGGGCTCAACAGCGACGCCGGGCGGCGCTTCGTCGTCACCCAGATCGAAAAATATGAATTCGAAAACGGGATGAAGATTGGCATCGGCCGGCTCGACGGCTCGCTCTACGGCCAGATGATCGTTCGCGACTTCTCGCTCTCCGATCCGCAGGGCGTTTTCCTGCGCTCGCCCGAACTTCGTGTCGACTGGCGGCCGATCCGCTATCTCGCGAACCATATCGATGTCAGATCGGCCACGGCAAAGACGCTGGTGATGGAGAAAATCCCCGCCTTCAAGCCGGTGCCCGACACCGGCGAGCCTTTGCTGCCCGACCTCGACATCGATGTCGGGCAGCTCCGCGTCGACCGCTTCGTCTTCGAGCCGGCGGTGGCCGGCGAGCGGCAGGTGGCGGCGCTCAACGGCAAGGTCGCGATCGCCGATCGGCGGGCGCAGGTCAGCGCCAATGCCGAGACGATCAGCGGCGGCGGCGGGCAGGGCGATGCGCTAAAGCTCGTCCTCGATGCGGTGCCCGAGCAGAACCGGCTTGCGGCGACTCTCGATGTGGCCGCGCCCCAGGGCGGGGTGCTCGCCGCGATAGGCGGGTTCGAGGAAACGCTGACCGCGAAGCTTGCCGGGCGCGGCGACTGGAAGGCGTGGAACGGCAATCTGACCGCGAATCTCGGCACCGCGCCGCTCGCGCGTGTCGCGCTGACGGGGCGCGACGGCACCTTTGCTGCCAAAGGCACGGCACAGGCGTCGCGGCTGCTGACCGGGCCGGCGGCCGAATTGCTGGGCACTGAAACCGCGATCGATCTTACGGCACGGCTGCAGGAGCGCAAGGCCGCGATCGACGGCCGGCTTTCGTCGGACGCGGCGCAGCTCGGGATCAGCGGCGGGCTCGACCTCGGTACCAACCGCTTCGAGGGATTGCAGCTGGCGGCCAATATTCTGCGCCCGGGCGCGATCGCGCCGGCGGTGCGGGCGAGCGGCCTACGCGCCACAGCAACGCTCGATGGCGAATTCGCGCTGCCGACGGTCGATTATCAGGCGAATGCGAGCAGCCTCGCGGTCAACGACATTATCGTCGAGCGGCTGAGCCTCGCGGGCAAGGCACGCGTCGATGCCGACCAGATCGTGATTCCGGTCGCGGGCCGTGCCGCGCGCATTCGCGGGCTCGACACCGTCGCGGGTGGCACGCTGGTGCAAGTGCGGCTCGACGGCGATCTCGCCTATGCGGACGGCCGCATCCTCAGCGACAATCTGCGCCTGCGCTCGCCGCGCATCGACGCGAAGGCGATCATCATCGCCGACTTGAACAAGGGTTTCTACACCGGCGCGATTGACGGGCGGATCAACGATTATCGCATCGAAAGCGTCGGCATCTTCGACATCGACAGCGACGCCGACCTCAAGACCGCGCCGCGCGGCGGGTTCGAGATTGTCGGCAATGTCCGGGCGCGTTCGACGCGGCTGTTCAACTCGGGGGTCCGCGATTTCCTCGGCGGCAATGCGACCGCGTCGAGCGCGGTGCGCTATGGCACCGATGGCGTCGTCCGTTTCTCGGGCCTCCGGCTGACCGCGCCGCGCCTGCGCATCACCGGCGGGCAGGGGAGCTATGCGCCGAACGGTCAGATCCGGCTGACCGCGCGCGCGAGTTCGACCGACTATGGCCCAATCGGCGTCCAGCTGGCCGGAACGATCAGCGATCCGCGCGCGGTGGTCACCGCCGACCGCCCAGGCCTCGGCATCGGGCTTGCCAATCTCGTGGCAAAGATCAACGGAGCGCCGAACGGCTATCGCCTCGCGGCGACGGGTGAGACCGACTATGGGCCGCTGTCGGCCGACGTCGTGCTGCTGATGGCGGCGGGTCCGCTGACGATTGACGTCGAGCGCGGCGACCTCGCGGGCATCGGGTTCAACGGCCGGCTCGTACAGAGCGAGGCCGGGCCGTTCACCGGGCAGCTCAACGCGTCGGGACAGGGTCTGGGCGGCCTCGTCCGGCTGAGCGCCGCGGGCGAGTATCAAGCGGCGGCGATCAACGTCCGCGCGAACGATGTCGTGCTTCCCGGGGCCGCCAATCTCGCAGTCGGTTCGGCGATCGTCGATGCCGACGTCACACTCTATGACCAGCCGCATATCGTCGCCGACATCCAGATCGCCGATACCCAAATCCGCGACTATGACATCGCCGTCGGACGGGTGAAGATCGACTATCGGAATGGCAGCGGCAAGGCTCAGGCGCTCGTCGAAGGCACCAGCGGCGTCCCCTTCCGCATCGCCGCGAATGCCGACCTGACGCCCGAACTCTGGCGCGCATCGGTGCAGGGCCGCGCGACGGGCATCAATTTCCGCACCACCTCGCCCGCGCGCATCATTCCCGGCGCCGACGGATATGAATTGCTGCCGACGACGGTCAATCTCGGTCGCGGCAGCAGTGCGCGCATCGCGGGACGGTTCGGCGACGGCCTCATGCTTCAGAGCCGGCTTGAGCGCGTCAATATGGCGATCCTCAACGCCGTCTATCCCGATATGGGGCTGGGCGGGCGCGCGACGGGCAGCCTCGATTTCGAGCAGGCGAATTCCGAAAGCTTCCCGCGCGCCGACGCGCGGCTGACGATCACCGGCTTCACGCGCACGACCGCCGCGTCGGTAAGCCAGCCGGTCGACGTCAATTTCGCCGGCAAGCTGCTCGCCGACGGCGGCGAGGCACGCGCGGTGATGCGCAAGCGCGGCAGCGTGGTGGGCCGGGTGCAGGCGTCGCTGCGGCCGCTTGGCCCCGGCGCGGGCAGCTGGACCGAACGGCTGATGGCCGCGCCGCTCGGCGGCGGCATTCGCTACAACGGTCCGGCCGACACGCTCTATTCCTTCGTCGGTCCTGCCGACCAGCATGTCGCGGGGCCGATCGCGGTCGCCGCCGATTTCAGCTGCAGCGTCGCCGATCCCTGCCTCAATGGCGTGGTGCGCGGCAAGGACATGACCTACGAGAACCAGACTTATGGCACCAAGCTAACTAATATCGTCGTGAACGGCCGTTTCACGGGCAACCGGCTGGAGATTGAGCAGCTCACCGCAAAGGCGGGCGACGGCACCCTGCAGGGGAAGGGCTTTATCAGCCTCGCGTCGGCCGACGGCTATCCGATGAACATTCAGGCGACGCTCGACAACGCCCGCCTTGCCCGCAGCGAAAATATCGCGGCGCGCGCGACCGGCAATCTGACGCTCGAAAAGGTGGCGGGGCAGACTGCGTTGCTGTCGGGGAGCCTGCGGTTACCCGAAACGCGCTATCGCATCGTGCGCGAAGGCGCGGCACAGGTGCCCGTGCTGACCGGTGTGCGGCGCAAGCCGCCCGCCGGGCGCCAGCGGATCAGCGGCGACGGGCTTGCGGCGGTGGGCGGCAGCCTGTTCGACCTCATCCGCCTCGACATCGCGCTGAAAGCACCCGACGAAATCTATGTTTCGGGCATGGGGCTCGAATCCGAATGGAGCGCCGACATCGTGCTACGCGGCACGACGCAGGCGCCGCAGGTGACGGGCGAGATCGAACTGGTGCGCGGCACGCTCGGCTTTGCGGGCCGCTCGTTCGAACTTCAGGAGGGGAGGGTGACCTTCCCGACCGGCGACGCGTTCGACCCCGCGATCCGCCTGATTGCGAGCGACGAGATCGAAACGGTGACGGTGACCGTCAGCGTGACCGGGCGCGCGAGCAATCCGCAGGTCGCCTTTTCGAGCGTTCCCGGCCTGCCGCAGGATGAGATCGTCTCGCGCATCCTGTTCGGCGATTCGATTACGACGCTCTCGCCGTTGCAGGCGGTGCAGCTCGCGGCGTCGCTCAACACGCTCAGCAGCGGCGGCGGCGGATTGAGCCCGCTCGGCGCGCTCCAGTCGGCGACGGGGATCGACCGGCTACGCGTGCTCGGGCCCGACGATACGCTCGGGCGCGGCGCCGCGCTTGCCGCGGGTCAATATATCACCAAGGACATCTATCTGGAGGTGATCACCGACGCGCGCGGCTATACGGCGACGCAGCTAGAAATCAGCCTGACGCGCGCGCTGTCGCTGCTCAGCCAGGCGGGCGGTTCGGGACAGTCGAACCTCTCCATCCGTTATCGCAAGGATTATTGATGCGCGCCGCCTTTCTGCTCGTGCCGTTGCTGCTTCTCGCCGCCTGCAAAGACGAGCCCGACTTCGACACGCGCTACGACAAGGCGGCAAAGGAGATCGAAGCGCGCGCCAAGGCGATGGACGCCGACATCGCCGAATCCGAAAAGGCGGCCGCGGCTTCGGGCTTGTCAGCGCCCGCAAAGCCCGCTAACGCGCCCCCGTCATCTGGGGAGTAGCCAGCCGTCCTTCGGGACGGGCCGCCGCGTCAACATACTTGGCCGAGAGGTCATGGTGCGGTGGAAGCGGGATACCGCTTGGGCGAGACCAATGGCATCGACCTCCGTCCGGGCTGGGCGGCGGGTTTGATGTCCGTTGGAATCGCAAGCCGCCCGGCCCCGGAGTACTCATGGAAGCCCTGTTCACATCGACGGCAATCGTCGCGCTCGCCGAAATCGGCGACAAGACGCAGCTGCTCGCGATCCTGCTCGCGACGCGTTTCAGGCAGCCCCTGCCGATCATATTGGGCATATTGGTCGCGACTCTCGCAAACCATGCGCTCGCGGCGCTGCTCGGCGCATCGGCGGCCGCCTTACTCGACAGCCCGGTCTTTCGTTATGTTATCGGCGCTTCGTTCATCGCGATGGCGGCGTGGACGCTGATCCCCGACACGTTCGACGATGATGAGGCTCCGAAGCCGCGCTTCGGGGCGTTCCTCACGACGCTCGTCGCTTTTTTTCTCGTCGAAATGGGCGACAAGACGCAGGTGGCGACGATCGCGCTGGGCGCCCAATATCATGACGTCGTCGCGGTCACCGCAGGGACGACGCTCGGCATGATGATCGCCAATGTGCCGGCGATCTTCCTCGGGCACGAACTGCTGAAGCGGGTGGATCTGGCGAAGGTGCGCCTCGTTGCGGCGGGCCTGTTCCTCGTGATCGGCCTGTGGATACTGGCGCAGACCGCGGGCTGGTTCGGCTAGGTCGTGAACTCATAAAAGGTTGAGCGGGCGCGGGCATCCCGTTAACTCTGGGCGCATGGGCAAGCGTAGCGGCGTCATTGATCATGAGGAGGGTTTGGCTAAGCTGAGCCTGGTTGAACTGGATGCGGAGATCGACCGTTGCCGGACGCGGCTAAAGATCGCGCCGACAAGCCAGCTCCGTAAGTCGTTTGAAAGCCGGATTCACTGGCTTGAGCGGTATCGCGCCAAGCACCATTCTGACTGAGGTGCGCAAATCGCTTTCACTGCCGGTCGATGTCTGATTCAGTATTGGCATGAGCCGATATGACCTGACCGACTTCGAGTGGCGCGTGATCGAGCCGCTCCTGCCCAACAAGCCCAGGGGCATTCCGCGTGTCGATGACCGCCGCGTGCTGAATGGTATCTTCTGGGTGCTGCGCTCCGGGGCACCGTGGCGCGACCTGCCGGAACGCTATGGCCCGCGCACCACCTGCTACAACCGCTTCGTGCGATGGCGGAAGGCGGGCATCTGGGATCGGATGATGGATACCATCACCGCCGCGCATGATGGCGATATCCAGATGATCGACAGCACTTCCGTTCGCGCCCATCAACAGGCCGCGACGGCAAAAAGGGGGATCGAGATCACTGTCTCGGTCGTTCCCGAGGCGGGCTTACAACCAAAATCCACGCTGTCGTCGATGGGCAAGGCCTCCCGATCCGACTGAGCTTGACCGCTGGTCAATGCCATGACGGCCAAGCTGCCGATGGCCTGCTCGACCATATTGGTGCCGGAACGATAGTGCTGGCCGATAAGGCATATGATGCCGACCGCATCCGGGCGTCTCTCCGCGAAAGGGGCGCGTTCGCCAATATCCCACCCAAGTCCAACCGCCGGTCAAAACCGTACTTCAGCACTTGGCTCTATCGCGAGCGGAACCTCATCGAACGCTTCTTCTCCAAGCTGAAGCACTTTCGACGCATCGCCACCCGCTACGACAAGCTAGCCGAAAACTTCCTCGCCATGGTCCAACTCGCCTCAATGCGGCTGCGGTTGCGGGTTTATGAGTCTACGGCCTAGTCCGAATTGCGCCCCGCGAGCGTGCGCTCGAAGTTCCAGCTCGACGCGCACATCGCGTCGAGACCGCGCTCGGCCTTCCAGCCCAGTTCGCGCGCGGCGCGGTCGGGGCTGGCGAAACAGCTCGCGACATCGCCGTCGCGGCGCGGCGCGATGCGATAGGGGATGCGGACGCCGTTCACGCGTTCGAACGCTTCGACCATGTCGAGCACCGAATAGCCCTGACCGGTCCCGAGGTTCCAGATCGACAGCGCTTCTTCGCTCTTCGCGATTGCGCCGAGCGCCGCGACATGGCCCTCGGCGAGATCGACGACGTGGATATAGTCGCGCACCCCGGTGCCGTCGGGCGTGTCGTAATCGTTGCCGAATACCGACAGCTCGGCGAGCCGCCCGGCAGCGACACGGCTGACGAAGGGCATCAGATTGTTCGGAATGCCGTTGGGATTCTCGCCGATCAGTCCGCTGTCGTGCGCGCCGACGGGGTTGAAATAGCGCAGGATCGCGATGCGCCATTCGGGGTCGGCGGCGGCGACGTCGGCAAGCATCTCCTCGATCATCAGCTTGGTGCGGCCATAGGGATTGGTCGCCGACGTCGGATGATTCTCGTCGAGCGGCAGATATTGCGGCTGGCCATAAACGGTCGCGCTTGACGAGAAGACGAGCGTCTTGGCCCCGCAATCGGCCATCGCTTCGAGCAGCGACAAAGTGCCGCGAACATTATTGTCGTAATATTTCATGGGCTCGGCAACCGACTCGCCGACCGCCTTCAGCCCCGCGAAGTGGATCACGGCGTCGATCTTATGGTCCCGCAGCACTTCGCGCAGCGCATCGCCGTCGCGGATGTCGCCGGTGACGAGCGGAACGGAATGGCCGGTGATCGCCTCGAGCCGATCCATCACCGCTGGGTCGCTGTTCGACAGATTGTCGAAGCAGACGACGCCGTGCCCCGCCGACACCAGCGGCGCCGCGACATGGCTTCCGATATAGCCGGCGCCGCCGGTGAGCAGAATATTCATGCCTTGCTTGTCTCCATTCGCGCGTCCTCGTTCGATCCGGGCCTATTCTATCGGAGTTACCCTGCCAAATCATTGTCTCCCGCCTCGGCGTAACTTTCGCACCTTCTCCCGCGAACCCATGACGATGCCATCCTCCGCATCATTCATTTCTCAAAAGGGAGATCATCATGACCAATGCACTGAAACTGTCGCTCGCCGCTTCGGCCGTCCTCGCCATGGCCGCGGGCACCGCGATCGGCGGCACCGCCGTCGCCGCCGAGGGCGCCAAGGAAAAATGCTATGGCGTCGCGCTGAAGGGCAGAACGACTGCGCCGCCGGACCGGGCACGAGCTGCGCTGGCACCTCGACCGTCGACTATCAGGGCAATGCCTGGAAGCATGTGCCCGCTGGCAGCTGCGTGAAGATGGGCGGCACCTTGGCCGCGCACAAGGGCAACGCCAAGCCGGTTGCCAAGAAGGGCTAACCGACCGTGATCGCTTCCCTGCTTTCGACGCTGCCGGTACGCGCCGGCATCGGCCTCAAGCCGCAGCATTATGCCGATGTGCTGGCAGCGACGGAGCAGGGAAGGGCGCCCGCCTGGGCCGAAGTCCACCCCCAGAATTACTTCGGCGCGGGCGGGCCGCCGCACCGCTGGCTGACCGCGATCGCCGAGCATCTGCCGATCAGCTTTCATTCGGTCGGGCTGTCGCTGGGCTCGGCGGCGGGCGTGGACGAGGGCGAACTCGAAGCGCTCGCGGCGCTTTGCCTTCGTTATGATCCTGCGATGGTTTCCGATCATCTCAGCTGGAGCAACGGGCCCGACGACAAATTTCCGGACCTCCTGCCGATCCCCTATAGCCACGCGGCGCTCGACCATTTCACCGCCGAAGTCGGCCGTGTGCAGGACCGGCTGCGCCGGCGGATCCTGATCGAAAATCCGTCGCGCTACCTCGCTTATGCTGGTGACGATTGGAGCGAGGTCGATTTCCTTCACGAACTTTGCCGGCGCAGCGGCTGCGGTCTGCTGCTCGATATCAACAATGTCGAGGTTTCGGCCTTCAACCTCGGGCTCGATACGGTGGCCTGGCTCGACTGCTTCGATCCACGCCATGTCGGCGAAATCCACGTCGCGGGTCACGCGGTCAAGGACGACGATATGGGCGGTACGATCGCGATCGACGATCATGGGTCGCCGGTGCGTGCGAGCTGCTGGGACCTGCTGGCCCGATTCCTCGACCGATCCGGCCCAAGGCCCGTGCTGGTCGAATGGGACAGCGACATTCCCGATTACGCGACCTTGATCGCCGAGGTGGCGAAGGCCGACGCACTGCTGTGGACGCCCGCTCATGCTTGAGCCCGGGCAGGCGGCGATAGCTGCGACCTTGCTGCGCGGCCCCGCCCATCTGCCGCCCAACCTGTTTGCGGGAGGCGAGGCCACCGTGCTGCGCGGGCTTCGCGTTCACGCCAACACCATATCGCACGCGCGCCTCGTCGCGCTCGAAGAAACGTTCCCGCGCACGCGTGCTTATCTGGGCGACGAGGAATTCAACCGTCTGTCGCGCCGCTTTGTCGAAGAAGGCGGGGCGGGACGCCGGCCGTTGAACGACATTGGCGAGACCTTTGCCGAACGGCTCGCTGATCCGCGCGCCGCCGACCTCGCGCGCGTCGAATGGGCCTGGCTCGAAAGCTATCACGCAGCCGATGCACTCGCGCTGGCCCTCGCCGATCTGCTCGCCCTCGGCGAAGCCGGCCTGCTCAGCCTTCCGGTCCGGCTTCACCCGGCAACGCGTGTCGTGGTGCTTTCCAGCGACGCCGCGCCGTTGACCGATCCGGCCTTTGCGTCCGATACGCGGGCGCTGCTCGTTACGCGCCCCGACGCCGAAGTCCGCCTGTTCGCGATCGAACAGGCTGCGGCAGCCGCGATCGGCATGGCTCAAGAAATCGCGCACATCGGTAACCTCATCGCGCATCTTGCCGAACAGCATCCGGACGGCGGCGCCGCAATCGCGGCGCTCATCGAGGCCGGGGCTTTCGAGAGGGTTTGAGCGATGAATGCGATAACGGGATTTTATGACAAGAGCGTAGCCATTGCGGGGTCGCGGCTCGCCGAAGGGGCCGCGCTGTTGCTGCTGCGCGTCTCGCTCGCGGGCGTCTTTTGGCGATCGGGGCAGACGAAGGTGCTCGAGGGCAGCTTCCTCAAGATCGATCCCTCGCAATATGATCTGTTCCGCAGCGAATTTTCGGGGCTGCCGCTCGATCCCGCGATAGCAGTGCCGCTAACGACATTTTCCGAGCATTTTTTCCCGGCGTTGCTGCTTTTCGGGCTCGCAACGCGATTGTCGGCGGGCGCCCTGCTCGTGATGACGCTCGTCATCCAGATCTTCGTCTTTCCCGACGCTTGGTGGCCGGTCCATTCGCTGTGGGCGGCGATGGCGGCGATCCTGATCGTTCGCGGCGGCGGACTGTTCTCGCTCGACGCGCTGATTGCTAGGGTGCGCGCGAAATGAGCATCGACGAACCTTCGCTGGCGCGCTTGATGGCCGCATCGCAGCGGGGGGATCGCAGCGCCTATCGCGCGTTGCTTGTCGATTGCCGCAAATGGCTCGAACGTTATTTCGCCCGGCGGATCGCGCCGCACCATATCGACGATCTTGTGCAGGAAACGCTGGTGTCGATGCACCGCAAGCTTGCGACATGGGACAGCGGGCGGGCGTTTCTGCCATGGCTCGCGGCGATAGCGCGTTATCGCTGGATCGACATGCTGCGTCGCCAGCGTGACGAGGCCGAACTCGGCGACAATGATGCAGCGGTCGGCGCCGAGGATGAAGCGGTCCATGCGCGGCTGAGCATCGATCATCTGCTGACGCTGTTGCCGCCAAGGCAGGCGCAGGCGATCACGCTGGTCAAGATCGAAGGCGCATCGATAGCCGAGGCATCGCAGATTTGCGGGCAGAGCGAGTCGCTCGTCAAAGTGAATATCCACCGCGGGCTCAAGAAGCTTGCCGAACTGATTGAAAGCGAATGAAATGAAGGACGCATCGATCGATGATCTGATCGACGACCTCGCCGGGGACTTGACGCCCGTGCGGCCGCGGCGCGTTGCGCGCGGGTCCATATGGGTCGCGGCCGGATGGGTCGCGGGCGCCGCGGCGTTGCTGTGGATCTTCGGCTTGCGCGAGGACCTGGCGGTGAGCGGAATGCCGCCGCTTTCGATGCTCGCCTTCTGGTTGACCGCGGCGACGGGACTTGCCGCGACATGGAGCGCTCTGCGCATGGGGTTGCCGGGTGTCGGGCGCGATTATGGCGGCTGGCGTTGGGCGGTCGGTGCCTCGCTGTCGCTGCCGCTAGCGGCCCTCGTCGCGTGCATCACCGACGGCCATGCGGCGATGGAATCCGCGCGCCACGGCTTTGGCCTGCGCTGCCTCTTGCAAGGCGTCGCATCGGGCTTGGGAGTTGGCGCGGCGCTCTTCTTCTGGCTCAAGGCCGGCGCGCCGACGTCGCCGACGCGCGCGGGCTGGGTCATCGGTATCGCCGCGGGGGCTGCGGGCGCGACCATCGTCGCGCTTCATTGCGCGACCGATGACGTTGTCCACATCGCGCTCTGGCACGGCGCAGCGGTTCTGCTTTCGGCGATTGCGGGGCGGCTGGTCCTTCCGCGTTTCTTGCGCTGGTAGGACGCGTCACGCCTTGCTCGGAACCGTTTCCTGCCGCTTCATCCATTCCTCCCGATACCAAGCGACAAAAGCAGGTATTCCGGTAGTGATCGGGGTAGTCGGTGCAAAGCCTAGATCGCGGCTGATATCGGCGATATCCGCGGCCGTCTGATAGACGTCGCCGTCTTGCATCGGCAGCAGGCTGATTTCCGCCTTGCGACCGCACGCCATTTCGATCGCACGGATAAGTTCGGTAAGTTGTTCGGGGCGGTTATTCCCGATGTTGTAAAGCCGGTGCGGCGTCGTGAAACCACCCGGCTTCTCGCGGTGGTCGTCTTCGGGCGGGTAATCGAGCGCCAGGACGACGCCGTTGACGATATCGTCGATGAAGGTGAAATCACGGAGCATGTCGCCGTGATTATAGACGTCGATCGGCCGGCCCTGGAGAACCGCCTCGGTGAATTTCCAGACCGCCATGTCGGGCCGCCCCCACGGGCCATAAACTGTGAAAAAGCGAAGGCCGGTTTGGGGTATCCTGAAGAGATGTGCATAGGTTTCGCTAAGCAATTCGTCCGCCCGTTTCGTCGCCGCATATAGCGAAATCGGCGTATCGGCGCGGTCGGCCACGCGAAAGGGCGTACTGGCGCGCATGCCATAGACCGACGACGACGACGCATAAACCAGATGCGCGACCGAGCGGTGGCGCGCCAGCTCGAGAATGTTGACGTGCCCCGCGACGTTCGAATGAATATAAGCAGCGGGATTTTCTAGCGAATAGCGGACGCCGGGCTGTGCGCCGAGATGGACGATCCGGTCGATCCCGTGGCTGGAAAGCGCAGCGGCGAGCGCGTCGGCATCGCCAAAATCGACATCTATAAAGGTGAACAATTCGCCATAGCGTGCGTAGAGATGCGCGACGCGCGCATGTTTGAGATCGAGCGAGTAATAGGGTGTAAAATTGTCGATGCCGACGACGCACTCGCCGCGACCGAGCAGGGCTGCCCCGACGTGCATTCCGATGAACCCGGCCGCGCCGGTAATAAGCGTCGTCAAATCTCTTCCCCTTGTCGTCCACTAGCCTTTGCAATGCGTAGCAAGCCGTTCGGTCGATGCGTCGGGTTGCGTGCGATACCGATCACCGGAAGGCGAATTTCCTACACGCGCTTTCGCGTTAGAGAATAGCGGAAAATCATTGAAATTTGGTGAGCCAAGCTAGTCATGTTCGCATCGTATCTCTTGTAGCTGGCGATGCCGCAGCTTCCGCGACGATCCCAACTTTGTTTGCTGGGCGATCCGAGACAGTGTGGCTCTGCCACGATCATTGGCGACAATTCTGCCCCCCCCCATAGCGCCGTACGCAGCGTGTATCCCCGCTTCTTCCGCCTGGCGGAGAAGATCAACGATCGCGATGGCGCAAAAGCGTGGCCCGACGAACTCGAACGCCGTTACTGGCGCTTCTGGTTCGCGCTCGTTCGCAGGGCCCGCGCGCCTCGCGGGCAGAAGCTGGACGAAGCCGAGATCAACCGCCTTATGGACTGGGATGCCTGTTGAAACCCATGATCAGCGAAACAATCACTTAACGAAATTTTTCTTATCGGCCCGTAGGATGCCACGCATGAAGGGGCGTCTCACCGGATTGGATGGATTGCGCGGGGTCGCAGCGCTCATGGTGCTCGCCCACCACACCTATATGGCATCACACGACGGCATCCCCCGAGGCGCCGGATATTTGGCCGTAGACTTCTTTTTCATGCTCAGCGGCTATGTCATGGCGCGAACTTACGAAAGTGGTTGGACGGGCCCTTCATCGACCTTCTCGTTTCTCGCCGTTCGCCTTCGCCGCCTATGGCCGACAATGACGGTAGGCGCGCTGATCGGCTCGGTTTCTGTGTGGATGGCCTATTCCGCAAGCGATGCGACGCGCGCGATGATCAACCTAGTCTTCATACCGTACTTCCTCGGTGAGCGAATTTTCCCTCTGAACGGCCCGGCTTGGTCAATTTTCTTCGAACTGGTTGTCAACCTTCTCCATGTGCTCGTCCTTCGCCGGATGAGCACGCGCAGCCTCATCGTGGTTGCGGCTGCAATGGTACCATTCCTGCTGGCGGGAGCCGCGACGCACGGCCTCGACGTCGGATCTCGGCCCGATACCTTCGTCGGAGGTTTTCCCAGAGTGCTCCTGTCCTATACGATCGGAATTATTCTTTGGCGCAGCTGGAGAGATGCGCCCAATATCAAAGTGTCAACTAGCTTCGCATTTCTCGCGATGCCGCTCTTTTTCGGGGCCACGGCCATGATGGGCGGCAATTCGCGGCTTGCTGGTCTCTGCTTTGTCGTAATCATCTGCCCGATGATTATCGCCGGTGGATTGCGGTTTCCCGCCTATTCGCGCTGGGCAGGCTTGGCGACGATCGCTGGCGCGGTGTCGTTTCCTCTTTATGCGGTGCACGATCCCATTTTGTGGTTGGCATCCGATTTCCGGCTTGGATCGCTTACCGGCATCGCCTGTGTGGTGCTCGCGGTCATGGCGTTTCCGTCCGTCCGACGTGCAATCCAGAATCAAATGGGCAATAGAAGGCGACATGCCGAGAGTGTGGCCTGATCCCCGCGACAATGATCCGGAGCCAGAGAGCCTGTTCAAAGGAGGTCATGGTCTATTTCGTCGCTGCACTAATCGCGGGTATGATCGCGGACCGATGGGGTACGGCTGGAACTGGTAATTGAAGGCAGGCTTGAAATAGCGCGCTGGTTTGCAAGGGGCAAAGGCTGAGTTGAATAAGAGGGGCAAATTGCATTTTCCGCAAAAATGCTCGCCAGTGACTGCTTTGCGGAAAATGCAAAGAATGTCCGAATGCCAGATTCTCCCGAACTCACCTCCAGCCAGCGCGACCGCCTCTTACCCTGCGCAGCAACTGACACATGCGATGAGAGAACGCCGCACGACAATCTTGATGCCGGATGCTCAAGGCCTGCATACGCCGGTTTCCTGACTTCGATCCTGGCCTCTGCTCACCCGACTGCTTCCTCCCGATTCCGTATCCGGCGGGCGGTCGATCCCGACGTGTTCGCTGTTCGCGCAACAAATTAGCGTTAGCTGAGACATCGGGCCGTGAATGTATGATTCTGAGTTTGCGATTCCTTGCACTTCGCCGGTTTATCCCACATATTTGGAATTCAGTAAATTGTGGGATAATGGCAATGCTTCGTTCCTTCACTGATGAACAGGCGCGCGCGCTGGTTAATCTGCGCCAGCGCTATGAGGTGTGGATCGAGGCCGCTCGTGCCAGAGCAGCGCTACCCTATGATCTGCGGCGCAAAGAGGTTTCGGGAAAAGCCTATCTGTACGAAATCCGTGATCGAAGCGGTAACGGTAAGAGCTTGGGCCCTTGGTCTGATGAGCTTAAAAATCGTTTTGAGGCTTTTCGGGCGGAGAAGCAGCAGCTGAAAGAGCGCATTGAAGCCAGTCGCATCGCGCTCGATGAATCATCGAGGCTTGCCCGCGCGCTGCGTTTCCCGATGATCGCAAGCGAGGCGGGGCCGATCCTGCGCGAAGCTGACCGGCGAGGGCTTTTGGATGGCACGCTTCTCGTCGTCGGCACTAATGCCGTTGCGGCATATGCCCTCGAGGCAGGGGGCTTCATGCCTGAAATTCCCGACGAGACAGCAGGCTTCGATCTGGCTTGGGCTGAAACCGAACAACAGGACGACGTGCAACTGTTGTGGGACATGCTGAAGGCGGTCGATCCAACCTTCACCGTGAATACCGAGCGAACTTTCCAGGCCCGCAATGCAAAGGCTTATGAGGTCGAAATTCTTGTTGCGCCTTCGCGTGCCCAAACCATGGCGCGAACGGATCGGCCGCGACCAGTACCGCTGCCTGAGCAGGAGTGGTTGCTGGTCGGACAACCGGTCGACCAAGTCGTAATCTGCCGTGATGGTTCACCGGCGCGCATAGTCGCACCCGATCCACGCTGGTTCGCGCTTCAGAAATTTTGGATGTCCGAGCAACCTAAACGCAATCCTTTGAAACGAGGCAAGGATGCAAAACAGGCGCTGCTGATCTTGAATGCGGTGGCGCTTGCCATGCCCCATTATCCACTCAACGACGAATTCTCGGCGAAACTCCCTGATGAGCTCAAACCCTATTATTCGCGCTGGTCAGCGCAGCGGCCTGAAACATCCACTGCAAGCTGGCGGTAGCTGACTGTCAAGTAGCCATCTGGTGAAGGCCGCGCCGGAGATCGGTTATTTATTTTCCGGAGTGATTATGCGCTTAGCCGCTGCGTTGCGGCGGGCGGCAGAAGTTTCCCCGGGCAGCCTCCTGCAGGATCAGCTTGTCGAGCGTCAGGTCCGAGATCGCCCGGCGAAGCCGCGCATTCTCCTTCTCCAGATCCTTCATCCGGCGCGCCTGGTCAGTCTTCAGACCACCATATTCCTTGCGCCACCGATAATAGGTCTGTTCGCTGATCGCGATCCGGCGGCATGCCTCCGCAGTCGTAGCGCCCTGCGCCAGCACAACCTCCGCCTCACGCAGCTTGCCGATAATCTCTTCCGGGCGATGCTTCTTGGCCGGCATTCATATTCTCCTTCGTAATCCAAAATATCATCGATTTTGGACCACTCAGAAGGGGGCAGATCAATCAGATCGTGCCCGGCGCGATCGGGACCTGAAGCCCGAGGTGCTGCGCGTCTTTGCCGAGAACTTCGGCGTCTACGGGGTGCGCAAGGTCTGGCGGCAGATGAACCGCGAGGGCATCGTCGTCGCGCGATGCACCATCGAGCGGCTGATGCGCGACCTGGGCTTGCAGCGTGTCATCCGGGGCAAGCCGTTGCGCACGCCATGAATACGCGGCCGCGAAAAACGCTCGGCTGGAAGACCCCAGCAGAAATCCTCGACCAGTTCCTGGTCGCGCAGTATGAAACCAGTGTTGCGACGACCGGTTGAATCCGCCTAGTTTGTATCGATCAAATATACCGAGCGCCTCGCCGAGGCCGGGATCGAGCCGTCGGTCGGGAGTGTTGGCGACAGTTATGACAACGCCTTGGCGGAGACGATCAATGGCCTTTACAAGGCCGAGGTGATCCACCGGCGAGGTCCGTGGCGATCCTTTGAAGCTGTCGAATATGCCACGCTCGAATGGGTCGACTGGTTCAACAACAGGCGGCTGCTGGAACCCATCGGCAATATCCCGCCCGCTGAAGCAGAAGAACGATACTACGCCATGCTGGACGACGTCTCCATGGCTGCGTAACTTAAACCAAATGGCCTCCGGCAGTCCCGGGGCGATTCATCCCGTTACGGGAGCAATCCATGAACATATGCTGGAATACCAACAGTCACTTGGCGGTCTCGGGGTTCGCGCGACATTGGCCACGTGACGTTAAGGTACGTTAAGCGACGGAGCGCTAATGGAGAGCCTAATCGATTTTTATCGGCCGCTGAGCGGCGAAATCGGCATGATAACCGGCGCTTCCGACAGCTTGGCGCATGTTCACGGCGGTATGTTCATCTTGTTTGTCGCCCGAATTCTGACGCGCCGATCACTTGCCACGTGGACGCCCTTTCTGATCGTACTGGCTGCGGCGCTTGCAAAAGAAGGAGCGGACCGGATCGCCCACGGTGTCTGGCGGCCCGATACCGCGTTCGACATCATCAACACCATATTCTGGCCTTTTGTCTTGATGGTGGGCTTAAGGTGGCGCCGCGCCCGCCCAGACAAAATAGAGCAGGCTGTTTAGGCTAATGCTTCGATTTGGCCGGGCCGAAGCTGCTGTTAGTGCTGACCCGATGACGCTCGTCCGATTAACGGCCCCATTGAAGAATATTGAGCGTAACCCCTTCCAAGGACCGGGAAGCCGGAGCTCTTGGGAGGCATGCAAGTACCGTGGTCACGCCACATCTCGCAAGGGGGATCGCGAAGCGCGCTGTCTCCCATGACGATATCCTCCTGCGGAAAATCTCGCCATTATCATCCCGCCTGCACCAAAAGTGAGTCAGAGCCCCTTTTGAACACGATGACGTAATTGCTGCCGTTGTTCCCATTGGGGCGCGACAGCTGATTGCCCACAACGCCACCGGACACGCGCACTTAGTTAGTTTCGGAAGGCATACTGTCCATCGTGGACAATATTTTATGCAAATGCGCAGATAGGGCGCCGCCGACCCCATTGCGGGACGGGGGCCTATGCGGCAATTAGGCTCGGCACCAAGAGGTCGGCCTCATGTTCACGGGCCTTGCCGAGTTCATAGCGGGCCTGCATCCGCACCAGCGTCTCCGCCTTCACCCCGAAGGCATGCTCGAAGCGGATCGCCATATCGGCCGACAGGGAGGTCCGCCCGTTGAGGACGGCGCTGATCGACTGGCGGCTGACCCCGAAGGCCTCTGCCAGCTCGTTGATCGAAACCCCGTGGGCCTCGACGATTTCGGTCTTGAGCCACTTCCCGGCATGGATCGCGAACGACGGATGAATCTTGATAGCCATCAGTGATAATCCTCCAGATCCAGATCGGCGATGGCGTCCTGCTCATTGAGCGAGAAGGTCATGCGCCAGTTGCGGGTCACGGTCATCGCCCACGTTCCGGCGCGGTCACCGGTCGGCGGATGAAGGCCAT
Source organism: Sphingopyxis sp. SE2 (assembly GCF_032227185.1). Classification (NCBI taxonomy): domain Bacteria; kingdom Pseudomonadati; phylum Pseudomonadota; class Alphaproteobacteria; order Sphingomonadales; family Sphingopyxidaceae; genus Sphingopyxis; species Sphingopyxis sp. SE2. The sequence goes on from NZ_JAPMXW010000001.1 coordinate 954,380, forward strand.
AGTTCGGCGGGGTCGAGAGCTCGTCCAGCGTCTCGGCGTCGATGATGAAGTTGATCATCTTGAACAGCCGGTCGACCAGATCACCGGGAAGCCCCTTCGGCTTGCCGGTCTCGACAAACCGTCTGAGCGCCTTGTGATTGATGCTCTCGATTTCCATGTTATGGAAGGTAACGCTTTACGCCGCAATGTCAAGCGGGGCTTTACGTCAAGCCGGGGCGAGGATAACAGGGTTACCGAAAGGGCGAGCCGTCCATCGAAAAGCAGATTCGCGCCTGTTCCCCTGTCATCATGTCGCGCGCCGAACCTGACGCCATCGAAAAGGGCGCCGTTCACGGCGCGGCGCAAGAAAGCGTACGAGGTGCTGCACCCGGAGACGAAGCGAGGGGCTTCGAGCAATCCAGTATTCCGGAGCGCGTTGCGAACTGCTCCTCGACGGTTCACGTTACAGCATCCGAAAGATAGCCGACGAGCGGGTCCCATCTAAGGCCGACTGACGGCCTTTTTTCCGTGGGCGTAAACACATGGCGAGCGTGACGCCCTCCCTGACGGTAATCGGTCTGACATATCTATTGCAAGTGGCCTGACCACATACTAATGCTCAGCTGGCATAAGTCGTGCGCGCGTGGTTACGCTGGCGGCAATATAACGCGAGAGCATGGCGCGTGAGGAAATGAAGCGCGTTCGGGAAGCCCACGCAATAAAAAGTTGAGAGGAGCCATGATGTTTCGAAAGATCGCGTTTCTGGCTTTGGCCCCCGCGCCGATGATAGCGCTCGCGCCCGTTTCGGCTGCTCAGGATCAGCAGCAGGCTCCTTGGGAGGACGTAACGCCGCGCGCCGGACTAGCTGGTTGGCACAGTGCCGGGGGGCAGGCGCCTTATCGCGTTGTCGATGGCGAGGTCGTCGGCAGCGCGGTGCCGAACTCGGCGAACAGCTGGCTGGTGTCCGACGCGCTTTACGGCGACTTCATCCTCGAATTCGATGCCAAAACCGACCCGACGCTGAATTCGGGCGTGATGATCCGAGGCCAGAGCCGGCCCGATTATCGCAATGGCGTCGTTCACGGCTATCAGATGGAGATCGATCCCTCGTCGCGGCGCTGGAGCGCCGGCATCTATGACGAGCAGCGTCGCCAATGGCTCTACACGCTCGGTCGCAATGACGCGGCGCGGCAGGCCTTCCGTTCGGGCGACTGGAATCGCTATCGTGTCGAAGCGATCGGTACGCGGCTGCGCACCTGGATCAATGGCGTGCCCGCCGCCGACGTCGTCGACGATATGGACGCGCGCGGTTTCATCGCTTTCCAGGTGCACTCCGTTCCCGATGCGGTCGCGGCTAAAAAGCCCGAGGCGCGTTTCCGTAACGTGCGGATCATCACCGACGCGCCCGCCCGTTTCGCCTCGCCCGCGACGACGGTCGAGCAGCAGGGGTGGCTGGCCAATCGCCTGACCGACGCCGAGCGCCGCGCCGGCTGGAAGCTGCTCTGGGACGGCAAGACGACGCAGGGCTGGCGGAGCGCCAAGGGGCCTGCCTTCCCGAAGAAAGGCTGGTCGATCGCCGACGGCATCCTGTCGGTCGAGAAATCGGGCGGCGCCGAAGCGACCAATGGTGGCGACATCATCACGACCCGCGATTACAGGAATTTCGAGCTGTCGGTCGATTTCCGGCTGACGCCGGGCGCCAATAGCGGGATCAAATATTTCGTCGATCCGAACCTGCTCAAGGGGGATGGATCGGCGATCGGCCTCGAATTCCAATTGCTCGACGATGAGCGCCATCCCGACGCGAAGATGGGCCGCGACGGTAATCGGACGATCGGCTCGCTTTACGATCTGATCACCGCGCGCAACCTTTCCGATCCTGATAGCCCGGGTAAGCGCGTCAACGCGCCGGGCGAATGGAACCGAGCGGTCATCGTCGTGCGCGGCAAGCATGTCGAGCATTGGCTGAACGGGTTCAAGGTCGTCGAATATGAACGGGGATCGCCCGCCTTTCGCGCGCTTGTCGCGCGCAGCAAATATGCGAAATGGCCGAACTTTGGCGAGTGGGAGCAGGGACCGATCCTGCTTCAGGATCATGGCGACAGGGTCGACTTCCGGTCGATCAAGCTGCGCGAATTTTAAGGGGACAGGACATGCTTGACCGCCGTACGATGTTGAAGGGTGCCGCAGCAACGCTGGGCGCCACGATGAGCGCGCGCAGTTATGCGCAGATCCAGGGTGCGAACGATCGCCTGCGTGTGGCGGTGGTTGGCGTGAATGGGCGCGGGCAGGCGCATATGAGCGCCTTCTCGAAGCTGCCGAACGTGGCCGTCACCCATTTCGTCGATGTGGATTCGGCTATCCTCGCGAAGCGCGCAAGCGAATTTGCCGCCAAAGGCCATCCGGCCCCGAAGATCGTTGAGGACTATCGCCGGCTGCTCGACGGCAAGGACGTCGACATCGTTAGCATCGCGACGCCCGATCATTGGCACGCAAAGCTCGCGATCGATTCGATGAATGCGGGGCGCCACGTCTATCTGGAAAAGCCGATCGGTATCGCCCCCGCCGAGGGCGAAGCGCTGATCGCCGCACAGCGCCGCACCGGGCGTCAGTTGCAGGTTGGCAACCAGCAACGCTCGAGCGTGGAGACGCGGCAGCTTGTCGACATGGTCCGGGCCGGCGAACTCGGCGACGTCTATGAGGCACAGACCTGGTATGCGAACAATCGCGGGTCGATCGGCAAGGGGCAGGAAATCGCGCCGCCCGCCAATCTGAACTGGGATTTGTGGCAGGGGCCGCGCCCGCGCGGACCGTACCGGTCGAACCTGGTGCATTATAACTGGCACTGGTTCTGGAAATACGGGACCGGCGAGATTTGCAACAATGCGATGCACGAACTCGACATTGCGCGCTGGGCGATGGGCCTGACCTATCCGACCCGCGTGTCGACGCACGGCGGACGGCATTTTCACCGTGGCGACGATTGGGAAATGTATGATTCGCTCGCGCTCGACCTGATCTACGACCACGGCCGCGCGATCCGCTGGAACGGGCAAAGCTGCAATGGCATCAAGACTTATGGGCGTGGCCGCGGCGTGTTGCTGCTCGGCACCAAGGGGTCGGCCGTCGTCGATCGCAACGGGTTCGAGCTGTACGATCTGGAAGGCAAGTTGACGCGGGAAGTGAAGGCCCCGGCCAGTTCGGAAACCACCGGAACGGTCGGCGAGGGCGCGCTCGACGTCCTTCATGCCGGCAATCTGGTCGACGTCATCCGCGGCCGCGCCAGCGCGCTCGCATCGCCGATTGCCGAAGGACATATCAGCACCGCGCTCTGCCACCTCGGCAATATCGCCTATCGCACGAGCGGCGCGCTGACGATCGACCCGTTGACGGGCAAGCCGACCAGCGCCGACGGCATGAAGCTGTGGTCGGTCGACTATGAGCCGGGCTGGGAGGTCAAGGGCTGACCCCAGGCGCGATCATGGCCGACGTTGTGCGCTTTGCGTCGATGGGAACGCGCGTCGAGCTGCACCGGTTCGGTGCGGGCGAGGACGACGCGTTGACCGCGGCGCAGCATGCAATCGAGGCGGTCGATGATGCGCTCACGATCCATCGCCCCTCGGCAACGACCGCGCTCAACGAGCGCCTGATGGCGGGGAAAGGGGCAGCCATCGACGATGCGCTGCTGTTCGACGCGCTGGTCAAGATTGAGGAATTGCACGCCTCGACGCTCGGGCTGTTCGATCCCGCGGCCGATCGCCGGTTCGCGTCGGCGGGATGGAGCGCCATCGCATTCGATCGCGGCGCCGCGCGGGTCGAGGTATCGCAGCCTGTCGCGCTCGATTTCGGCGGGCTCGGCAAGGGCTTTGCGCTCGATCGCGCCTGCGCGGTGTTGCGCGAGAAGGGCGTCGTATCGGCCTGCCTGTCGGCCGGAGAAAGTTCGATTGCGGTCGTCGGCGAACACCCGCTTGGCGGCGGTTGGCCGTTTGCGATTCCCAGCCCGCTGCGCCCCGATGAGATTCTGGTCGAAATCGAGCTCACCGACGAATCGGTGTCGATCTCGTCGACCGTCGGTGCGGGGACGGCGGCGCCCGAACGCGCCGCTATGATACGCCCGGCCGATGCGACGATCGTGTCGGTGCCGCGCTGCTCGGTTGCCATCGACCGGCTTGGCGCGCATGCCGAGGCGATGAGCACCGCTTTGCTCGTTGCTGATGAAGATCGGGCGGAGCGCTTGCTGAATGGCGACCGGACGCGCCGTTTTCGGTTCGATTTCCCCTGCGGGGCTGCGATCCCCGATTAACAAGCCAGGATGCGTTTTAATGACTGACAAAGATTTCGACCTGTCGCGGCGATCGTTCATCGATCGCGTGCTGATGGCGACAGCTGGAGCCGGAATGGCCGCAGCGGCGCCTTGGGCAAGCGCGGCGGCCCTCGCCGCACCGATGGCAAAGGGCGATCGCGTGCGACTGGGCGTTATCGGCACCGGCGATCGCGGCCGGGCCCTGATCCAGAATATCGCCAAGACCCGCAACTGCACCGTGGCCGCGATCTGCGACAATTTCGAGCTGCATCTGGCGAAGGGTCGCGCGCTGGTCGATGCGTCGACGCGCGCCTTCACCGATCATCGCGCGATGCTCGATGCGGGCGGTCTCGACGCGGTGGTGATCGCGACCCCGCTCGACGGCCATAAGCAGCACAGCTTTGATGCCTTCGACGCCGGACTCCATGTGTGGTGCGAAAAGGCGATGGCGCGCACGATCGACGATTGTGGAGCAATGGTGAAAAAGTCGCAGGACAGCGGCAAGCTGCTTCAGATCGGTCATCAGCGTATGTTCAAACCGACCTATCTAAATGCGGTCCGCCGTGCGAAGGAGGGCGAAATCGGGGCGATTACACAGATCCGGGCCAGCTGGCACCGTCAAAGCAGCTGGCGCCGGCCCGTCCCCGCCGGGGCGACTGATCGACAGATCAATTGGCGCCTCTATCGCGACAGCTCCGCCGGACTTATGACCGAACTGGCGACGCACCAGATACAGGTCGGCAATCTATTCTTCGATGCCGTACCGACGCGCGTCATGGGATCGGGCAGTATCTGTTTCTGGAAGGATGGGCGGGAGGTCTATGACCATGTCGCACTGATCTATGAATATGCGGGGGGGCGCAAACTCATCTACACCTCGCTGCTCAACAATGCGCGCTACGGCTGCGAAGAACAGATTCAAGGCAGCAAAGGGACCATCGAACCCGAACTCGGCCGCATTTATCAGGAACTGCCGCCGAAGGAGCTTGCTCTGTTAAGGATGCAGGCCGACGTGGCGAGCGGGCACAAGCGTACGGTGCCGATCGGCGGCGCGACCTGGTTCGCCGAGCTTCCCGTCACCACGCCCGGCGATTCGCTCGGCTGGGGAGAATATGACGAGACGATGCTGCAGTTCGAGGGTTTTGGCGAAGCGGTGCGGACGGGCAAACCGCTGCCCGGCCTGTTGTCGCAGGCCTATTACGCGAGCGTCGCGTCGCTGCTCGGCGAACAGGCGATGGACAGCAGCCAGATATTGAACTGGCCGACGTCGCTGGTCGCTACCTGAAGAAGGAACACGCCATGACCGATACCAACCGACGCGACCTTCTGGGGCTTGGCCTTGCTGCCGGGCTCGCCGCAGGCTTCACGGCCGACGCGCTGGCGCAGTCCGCGGCGCGGGGCGATGCGCCGACCGAGAGCGCGCCTGCACGCCCGGCGCCCGAGGCGAAATATCGCGTGCCGTTCGCGGTCATCGGGCTCGATCATAATCATATCTATGGCATCACCGACGCCATGATCCGCGGAGGCGGCGTCCTCACGGCCTTCCATGCCACCGATCCCAAGCAGATTGCGATGTTCCGCGCGCGCTACGGCGATATTGCGCTGGCGCGGTCGGAAGACGAGATTCTAGGCAATCCCGCGATCAAGCTGGTCTGCAGCGCGGCCGTTCCCGGGCTGCGCGCGCCGCTGGGCATCCGCGTCATGCGCGCGGGCAAGGATTATCTCAGCGACAAGGCGGCGATTACCTCGCTGAAGCAGCTCGCCGAAGTTCGCCGCGCGATCAAGGAGACCGGCCGCAAATTTGCGATCATGTATTCCGAGCGGCTGGAAGTGCCCGCGGCGGTCATGGCCGGGCAGCTTGTCCACGACGGCGCGATCGGGCGCGTCATCCAGACCGTCAACCTTGCCCCGCACCGGCTGGCCGCGGCATCGCGGCCCGACTGGTTCTGGGACACGGCGCGCAACGGCGGGATCCTGACCGATATCGGCAGCCACCAGGCCGATCAGTTCGTCTATCTGACCGGCAGCAAGCGTGCGCATGTCGTCGCGTCGCAGACCGGCAATTTCGCGCATCCCGAACATCCGGCGTTCGAGGATTTCGGCGATATGATGCTGAGCGGCGACGGCGGCACCGGCTATGTCCGCGTCGACTGGTTTACGCCCGACGGTTTGCCGACCTGGGGCGATGGCCGTCTCTTCATTCTCGGGACCGAGGGCTATATCGAGCTCAGGAAATATGTCGACATCGCCGGGCGGCAGGGCGGAAATCACCTGCTTATCGCCGATAGGAAGGGCACTCGCTACCTGGATTGTTCCAAAGTGCCTCTGCCCTTCGGTCCGCAATTCGTCACCGACATCGTCGAAGGCACATCGGTGGCGCAGGAGCAGGAGGGGGCGTTGCTTGCCGCCGAACTGGTATTGACGGCGCAGGCGCATGCCAAGCCCGCCCGGCAACAAGCGACCTTGTAACGTATAGGCCAACAAGATAGCGCTTTCCTCAAGGGGAATGGCATGGAATCAAAACGGCTCTACGAACGCGTATCCACCGATATCGCGGCCAAGATCGAGGCGGGGGAATATCCGATCGGGGCGCGTTTGCCGTCGGAGCGGCAACTCGCCCAGTCTTACGACGTATCGCGGCCGACGGTTCGCGAGGCGATCATCGCCCTCGAGGTCGACGGGATGGTCGAAGTCCGCAAGGGGTCGGGCGTCTATGTGACGGCAACGTCGCATGCCGATGCTGAAGGCCCTTCGGCCGACGTCGGTCCCTTTGAACTCCTCGAAGCGCGCCGTCAGATCGAGGGGGAGGTTGCTGCGCTTGCGGCCGGACGGATCACCGACGACCAGCTTGCCGAGCTTCGTGCGCTGGTAAAAGCGATGGGCGACGCCGGCGCCGACAGCGCGCGCGCTGAGGTGGCCGATCGTCAGTTCCACGAACTGATCGCGAGCGCGAGCCTGAACAGCGCCTTTGTCGCGGTCGTCGAATCGCTGTGGGACATGCGCGCCCGCTCGTCGCTTTATCGTCTGCTCAGCAGCAAGGCGCATGTCGCGGGGGTCACCCCGAGCGTTGCCGAACACGAAGATATACTCCTCGCGCTGGAATCGCGCGATCCGGCGGCGGCGCGCATGGCGATGCAAAAACATCTGGGACGCGTGCTCGAAGCGCTGCTGGAGGCAACCGAGGTGCACGAGGTCGAACTAGCCCGAAAGCGGGTCGCCGACGAACGGAGCCGCTACGCCCCCTAACCGGGCCATACCGCCGCCGGACGATCTCGGCGGGCTGACGCCAATCTGTTTGGTATGGCCAATTTAAAAAGCGCTCTCCCTTCCTGTGCGACTCGGGCTGCGCCAATCTCTGTCGCGATCTGAGCATTTTCAGAAAATCTGTGGCAAACCACCTGTTGCAATCGGCCTGACCAATATCTATGAAAGCCGCACAAAGGGACGCGGAAAGCGTCCGGATCTGCGGCGGAGAATGTGATGCAGGCCTTCCCTTCTGATAACGCATCGGCGCGCCCTTTGACAGGCGGAGCCCTCCTGCTTGCGCGCGCCACCGGCGCGACCGCACCGGCCTTCTAACCATCCCCAGCCTTGCCGAGGTTCGTTCGGACGGGCCTCGGCATTTTTCTGGTGCCACGGGAGAGACATATGACGCAGGCCATCGCAGCCGGAACGGCGCCGCCGGTGCCCAAGGCAGGACGCTATCGCTGGCTGATCGTCGCGCTGCTGTTCGCCGCGACGACGGTCAATTATATCGACCGCACCATGCTCGGACTGCTCGCGCCCGCCCTCGGCGACGAGATGCGGTGGAGCGAGAATGACTATGGCAACATCGTCACCGCCTTCCAGGCCGCCTATGCGCTGGGCTTTCTCCTCATGGGTTGGCTGATCGACCGCTTCGGCCCCAAGATTGGCTACAGCATCGCGATCACCATCTGGACGATCGGCCATGTCGCCCATGGGTTCGCGGGGTCGATTGCATCCTTCATGGCAGCGCGTGTCGTCCTCGGGGTCGGGGAGGCGGGGCATTTCCCTGCCGTCGTGCGCGCGTCGAGCGAATGGTTTCCCCAAAAGGAACGCGCTTTGGCGATCGGCTGGGTTAACAGTGCGACGACGATCGGCGTCATTCTGACCGCGCCGACGATCTGGCTGTTCATGGTCTGGGCGGGTTTCGACTGGCGTCAGACCTTCATCTATACCGGCGCATTCGGCGCTCTGCTGCTGTTATTGTGGCTGTGGCTCTACAGCAATCCGCGCGAGAGCGGGAAGGTCAGCGATGCCGAACTCTCGTGGATCGAGCATGATCCGCCCGGGCAGGTCGAGCGCATCGGCTGGGGCCGGATCGTCACCAAGCGTGAGGCATGGGCTTTTGCGATGGCGAAATTCCTCATCGATCCGGTCTGGTATCTGATGCTGTTCTGGCTGCCCAAATATTTCGCCAGCACCTATGACGTCGACCTGAAGGTCGTGCTGCTCCCGATGATCATCATGTACCTGCTCTCGGACGTAGGCAGTATCGCGGGCGGCTGGCTCTCCTCGAAGCTGATCCAGCGTGGGCGCACCCCCAATTTTGCGCGCAAGCTGACTATGGTGATCGCCGGTTGTTTCGTGCTGCCGCTGCTGTTCGTCACGGGGCTCGACAATATGTGGCTAGCCATCGTCCTGATCGGTCTCGCGCTCGCCGGTCATCAGGCATTTTCGTCGACGATCGTGTCGATCCCACCCGACATGTTTCCCAAACGCGCGGTCGGGTCGGTGATCGGGCTTGGCGGCTTCATGGGCGGTATCGGCGGGATGATCATGGCCAAATCGACCGGGCTCGTGCTTGACGCGACAAATGGCAATTACACGATTATCTTTGCCGTGTGCACGACGGTCTATTTCCTCGCCGTGCTGGCGCTCCATCTTCTCAGCCCACGCCTGGCGCCGGTCACTGTCGAAAGCGAAGGCGCTCCCGTATGACGCGTCCGTTTCAGCTGCATCCCGATCGCTTGTTTCCGTCCAACCCCGCGCAGCGCGATATTAGCCGGCGCCTCTATGCCGAGGTTGCCGATCTGCCGATCGTCAGTCCGCACGGACACACCGATCCAGCGTGGTTCGCGGGCAATGCGCCCTTCGGCAATGCCGCCGAGTTCCTGCTCCATCCCGACCATTATGTATTCCGGATGCTCTATTCGCAGGGCATTTCGCTCGATGATCTGGGTATCCGGAACCGCGACGCCGACCCGCGCGAGAGCTGGCGGCTCTTTGCGCAAAATTATCACCTTTTTCGCGGCACCCCGTCGCGGATGTGGATGGATTGGGTGTTCGCCGAGGCTTTCGGGTTCGACGTGCAATTCGGCGCGGAGACGTCGGACCTCTATTACGACCTGATCACCGAGAAGCTTGCGACCGATGCCTTCCGCCCGCGCGCGCTCTTCGACCGCTTCGGGATCGAGGTGATCGCGACGACCGAAAGCCCCCTCGACACGCTCGAACACCACGCCGCGATCCGCGCCGCGAACGCAAACGGCGAGTGGGCGGGGCGGGTGGTTACCGCCTATCGCCCCGATCCGGTGGTCGATCCCGAATTCGAAGGCTTTCGCGATAATCTCCAGCGCTTTTCCGAACTGTCGGGCGAAGATGCGTTCAGCTACGCCGGTTATCTCGCCGCCCACCGCAACCGCCGCGCTTTCTTCGCTGAAATGGGCGCGACCTCGACCGACCACGGCCACCCGACCGCCGCGACCGCCGACCTCTCGGACGCTGAAGCCGAAGTTCTCTTCGTACGCGTCACCGGCGACGATGTCAGCGCCACCGATGCCGAACTGTTCCGCGCGCATATGCTGACGGTGATGGCGGGGATGAGCCTCGACGACGGGTTCGTCATGCAGATCCACCCGGGCAGCTATCGCAACCACAATCCCTGGCTGTTCGCCAACTATGGCCGCGACAAGGGCGCCGATATCCCCACGAGAACCGACTATGTCCACGCGCTGCGCCCATTGCTCGGAAAATATGGCAACGAAGCTGCGCTGACTCTAATCCTCTTCACGCTCGACGAGACGAGCTACGCGCGAGAGTTGGCGCCGCTCGCGGGCCATTATCCGGCGCTGAAGCTCGGCCCGGCCTGGTGGTTCCACGACAGTCCCGAGGGGATGCGGCGCTTCCGCAGCCAGACCACCGAGACCGCAGGCTTCTACAATACGGTGGGTTTCAATGACGACACGCGCGCCTTCCTGTCGATCCCCGCGCGCCACGACGTCGCGCGGCGCATCGATTGCGGCTTCCTCGCGCAATTGGTCGCCGAGCACCGGATGGAGGAATGGGAGGCGGCCGAACTCGCGGTCGACCTCAGCTACAATCTCGCCAAGGCGGCGTACAAGCTGTGAGGCTGTCGGCACAAACACCGCTCCCGGCGTCGGTGCAGGCGCCGGGTTACGACCGCGCCGCCCAGGCGGCGGGCATCGTCCATATCGGCATCGGCGCCTTCCACCGCGCGCATCAGGCCGTCTACACCGACGATGCGATGGGCGCGGGCGACCGCGACTGGGGCATTATCGGCGTGTCGCTGCGCTCGGGCGACGTCGCGGCGCAGCTGGGTCCGCAGGACGGGCTCTATACCGTCAGCACGCGCAGCGCCGCGGGCACGCGGCTCCGCCTGATCGGCGCGGTGCAGAAAGTGCTCGTCGCGGCCGGCGACGGCCAGGCGGTGATCGATGCGATCGCGGCGCCATGCACGCATATCGTCAGCTTCACCGTCACCGAGAAAGGCTATCTGCGCCGCTCCGACAGCTCGCTCGACCTCGCCGCAGCGGTCGGGAACCCAAGTCTCTATCGCTTCCTCGCCGCCGGGCTCGCGGCGCGCAAGGCGGCGGGGCTCGGCGGGCTCACCTTGCTCAGCTGCGACAATCTCGCGGGCAATGGCGCGGTGCTGCGCCGTTTGATGCGCGAATATCTCGCCGCCTATCACCCCGACCTGTCGGCGTGGTTCGATGGCGAATGCACCTGTCCCGCGACGATGATCGACCGCATCGTCCCCGCCACGACCGACGCCGACCGCGCCGCGGTCGAAGCCGCGCTCGGCGCACGCGACGAGGGCGCGGTGGTCACCGAAGCTTTCAGCCAGTGGGTGATCGAGGATGATTTCGCCGGCCCGCGCCCGCGCTGGGAAGCTGGAGGCGCCAAACTGGTGGCCGACGTCGCGCCCTATGAGGCCGCGAAGCTGCGCATGCTCAACGGCGCGCATTCGGCGCTCGCCTATATCGGACTGGGGCGCGGACACGAATTTGTCCATCAGGCGATCGCCGATCCCGAAATCCGTCCGGTCATCGAACGGCTGATGCTGGGCGAAGCCGCGCCGACGATCGACGCCGCGCCGGGGCAGGATCTCGCCGCCTATGCCGATGCGCTGCTGGGCCGCTTCGCCAACCCCGCGCTCGACCACCGGCTGATCCAGATCGCGATGGACGGCAGCCAGAAGATCCCACAGCGCTGGCTCGAAACCATGGCCTGGCATCAGGCGCGCGGGACGCGTTGCCCGTCGATCGAAGTAGCGATCGCGGCATGGATTGCCATTCTGAGGAGCGATCGTCCGATCGACGACCCGCTTGCAGACAAGTTGCGCGAAGCGGCGGCAGGCCCCGATGCGATGGCAAGGCTGTTCGGCGAAGGCGGCCTGCTCCCTTCGGGATGGCACCCCGAAGACATCATCGCTTGACCGCGACGGATCGGGGAAACGGGGCTGGCGGTTGCCCATGCATCGGCTCGGGCTGGGCCGCCTCGAGGCAGCCTACCAGTTGAACATCGTTCCGTCTTCGAGCCGGGCGACGGGCAGATAGGCGGGCTGATAGGGATATTTCGCCGCCAGCTTCTCGTCGATGTCGACGCCATGCCCCGGCGCGTCGCCGGCATACATATATCCCTGCTCGAACCGGTAGCTGTGCGGGAAGACTTCGTCGGTCTCGGGCGTGTGGCGCATATATTCTTGGATTCCGAAATTGGGGACCCATGTGTCGAAGTGGAGGGCCGCGCCCATGCACACGGGCGACAGGTCGGTCGCGCCATGGCTGCCGGTCTTGATCTGATAGATCGCGGCGAGGTCGGCGATCCGCCGCAGATGGGTGATCCCGCCGGCATGGACCACGGTCGCGCGGATATAATCGATCAGCTGGTTCTGGATCAGCTCCTTGCAGTCCCAGATCGTGTTGAAAACCTCTCCGACGGCCAGCGGGGTCGTCGTATGCTGCCGAATGAGCTTGAACGCGTCCTGATTCTCCGCCGGCGTCGCATCTTCGAGCCAGAACAGTTTTGCGGGCTCCAGCGCCTTGCCGAGCTGGGCGGCTTCGATGGGGGTCATCCGATGATGACCGTCATGGAGCAGATGATGCTCGAATCCATAGGTGTCGCGGATTTTTTCGAACAATTTGGGGATATGAGCGAGATATTTCTTCGTATCCCAGATCGTCAGCGACGGCAGCGCCGCGTCGGCGGGCTCGTAGAAGAGCTTGCCGCGGCCGACACCATAGGCGTCCCTGATCCCCGGGACGCCTGATTGCGCGCGAATGGCCTTATATCCCAGGTCGATATAATGGCCGACCGCGTCGATAGTTTCCGCGATATCGGCGCCATTGGCATGGCCATAGACCATCACGCCGTCGCGGCTCTTTCCGCCGAGCAGGTCATAGATCGGCATGCCCGCCATCTTGCCCTTGATATCCCAAAGCGCCGTGTCGACCGCCGCGATCGCCGACATGGTGACGGGACCGCGCCGCCAATAGGCGCCGCGATAGAGATATTGCCAGATATCCTCGATCCGGCGCGGGTCCATCCCGATCAGGCAAGGGATGACATGGTCTTCGAGATAGGAAACGACCGAGAGTTCGCGCCCGTTCAGCGTCGCATCGCCGATTCCGAAAACCCCCTGATCGGTCTCGATCTTCAAGGTGACGAAATTACGCCCCGGACATGTCACGATGACGCGGGCGGACTGGATCTTCATGCGATTTTCCTGTTCTCGTTACGGGAAGCGGGTCGGCTGGGCCCTGTAGAATTTGTCGTTGATATACCGCAACATATCGCCGTGAGCTTGTCCGGAAAACCGATCGATGCTCACGGCGAGATGCGAAGCTCAGAACTGGAAATTGACTGCCAGGCTGAACGTGCGACCGAAATAGGAGGTGTAGAGCGGGTCTTTCCGCGTTGTGTCAGTGTAGAGGCGGTTGGTCTCGTTGGTGATGTTCGACACCTCGGCGACGAGCTTGATATTGTCGTTGATGTTGTAGGAGGCCGAGGCGTCGACGAAGATCGAGCTCGCGTTTAGGTTCGCGTCGCTGTCGGTCGGACCGGGGACGCCGGTGAGGAAGGCCGCACGATAGTTGAGCGTCGAGCGGATGCTGAACTTGTCGTCTTCATAATAGAGCGTGGCGCTGGCGGTTTCCGGCGAGAGCCCGACGAGAGGCGCCTTGCGCGTGAGGGTTGGCGAGATGATGTAATTGATGCTCGATCGCACGCGCGTGAAGTTGGCGAGCAGACCGAAATTGCTGAGCGCCCCTGGCAGGAAACGGAACGGTAGCTGGAGGTTCGCCTCGAACCCGCGCAGGGGACCGCCGTCGGTGTTGTTGCTGCGCGTCACGCTGAAGAGTTCGTCGGGCGTGACGCCCGTGCCCGTGCCCTCGAGCAGCGACAGCGGGAGCCCAAGATCGCGGAACGGCACCAGCTGGTTTGTGTTCTGGATATAGGTCTCGATATTCTTGTAAAAATAGGCAACTGACAGCAACGAACCGGGCGCAAAATACCATTCGAGCGCGGCGTCGAGCGTGTTGGCCCGGATCGGATCGAGATAGGGGTTGGTGATCGATGCAGTGCGGATCACGATGTTCGCGCTGCCGCTGGGGATGAGTTGTCCATAGGACGGACGTGACATCACGCGCGCTGCCGAGAAGCGCGCGATCAGGTCGGGTGTGATGTCAAGGGCGAGATTGACCGACGGCAGCCAGTCCTCGTACGAACGATCCACCCTTGAGATCACATATTGCGTGGGATAGGGCGACCCGGCGGGCGCGGCGGTGGGGATCGGCCCATAGGTGTCGAAGCTGGTGCGGACATAACGGACACCGGCATCGCCCCGCAGCGCGAACGGCAAGGCGTCTTCGGTGTTGAACCTCACCATGACATAGCCCGACGTGTATTTCTCGTCGACCCCGCCATAGGTGCCCTTGGCGCACTCGAGGTTGCAATATTGATAACTGCTGAAATTCACCGCCTCGCGAAACTTGTCCGGATCGATGGCAAGGAAATCCTGCATCTGGCCGTTCAGATTCTTGCCGATGCCCTTCGTCACGAAGGTGATGTCGGCGAGCGACACGCCGGCGGGGAGCAACTGCGGCAGTGACTGGGCAGGGATCAGCTGGCGCTCGCGCGCGGTATACTTGTTGGTGCGATACTGGCCACCCACCTGAACGGTGAAGTTCGGCGCCGCCTCCCACTCGCCGTTGAGTTCGAAGGTCTTGCTGACGATCGTGTTTTTACGGATGAAACTCGAAATCTGACCGCGCTGCGTGCCGTCGGCCAGCGGCGGGCCATAGAGGAAATTGGCCGGATTGGTCAGGTCGATGCCGTAGCCGATCTTCGGGATGTCCGGATTGTCGCGGAAGTCGATCGAAAAATTGTCCGTGTCGTTCGAATCCATAGCGACCTGAAGGCGATCCACGTTCAATTTGGAATCGTTGATGCCGGCAAGGCCGAAGACGCGGAACGTGTCGGAGAAGCGATGGTCTATGTTGAGGTTCACCTGGCGGAACGTCGAAGTGAAATGCTCGTCCTGCATTTCCGACCGCAAGTCCACGCCGTCCCACAGCCCGTGGATCAGCGACCCGTTGTCATCGACTTCGATCTCGCGGATCGACATCATCGGCTGGCCGTTGTTCGCGGCGGTGCGGCCCATCGAGCGTGCATCGAGCATCGTGTCGAGGCGATTGACCTTGAAGCGGGAGTAAAGGCCGTCGAGCGAGATGTCGGTGTCGTCGGTGGGTTTCCATTGCAGCGTAAGCGACCCGGCCATGCGCTCCTGATTCTGGCTGCCCTTCACCGGACGGGGCAGGCGCGGGAGGAACACCCCACCGCCCGGGCGGCCCGACACGCCCGTTCGGCTCATGATATAGTCATAAGCCTCCTTGGTGCTGGTGCGGGGGTTGCCGGCGCTGCAGTTGTTGGCATCGGCACCGACCGGGGTGCCGCCATTGGCATAGCCCGGCGCGGGGCTGTCCACCGGCACGCCGCCATAGGTGTAGCCGACGGGCGTGCAAAAGGGGAAGATGATGCCGCCCGGCTGCTGTTGCCCGGCGACGTAGGACGGCAGGATGTCGACCGCCGAATAGGCGTATTCGTCGATGTGACGCTTCGAATAGGCAAGGCTGGCGAGCACGCCGAACGTATCGCCGAACTGTTTGGAAACGAGTGCGGATAGCCGCGGATCAGCCTTCTTGCTGATGTCGTTGTAGATTCCGCGTGCCGTGCCCGAGAAGACAAAGTCCTCATTCTGGTCGAACGGCCGGGGTGCGCGCAGGTCGACCGTCGCGCCGAGCGAACCTTCCTCGACGTCGGCGGAAGTCGTCTTGCGGACCGAAAGCGCGGAGAAGATTTCGGTCGGGAAGGTCACGAAGTCGAACGAGCGCCCCGTGGCGACCCCGCCGCGGATATCGCTGCCGCTGACCTGCGAGGTGCCCTCCATTCCGTTGATCCGCACGCGAGTAAATTGCGCGCCGAGACCGCGAACCGAGATATTGCGCCCTTCGCCGCCATCACCGCGCGACAAGGCGACGCCGGGAATGCGCTGCATCGATTCCGCGAGATTGGAATCGGGAAATTTGCCGATGTCTTCGGAGACGATGCTGTCGACGGCCGCGGTTTCCTGCCGCTTCAGGTTCAGCGCGCTATTAAGCGAACCACGGAAACCGGTGACGATGATCTCTTGCGTGTCAGACTGGGAGGAGGCGGCGTTCTCGCCTGTCGCACTGGTTTGTTCGGCCGACTGTTGCGTGGTGGTCTGGCCATGCGCTGGCGACACGATCAGCAAGCTCAGCAAACTCGTTGAAACAAGCAGGTGACGGCTGCGGCTATCTCGACTCATTCTACTCTCCCTTCGATGTGCACCAAGATCCATCGTCCTGATTGGGTCACGGGCGATCGATTTGACGTCGTGTATCCTGTCGCGGGATAGTCCTGTCAGTCCAATTTTACAATAGGCCTTACCAATTTCGAAATGGTCGGGATTACGCTCAGGTTGCGCGCCACATGTCCCGCCACCGCCGTGCCTGCACGGCATGGGCAGCGGAAGGATGTGATCAACGAAGAAAACCAAGATTCGACCGGGCCACAGGCGAGTCGCGTCGACAATGGTTGATTTCTAACCCTAAATTCGGAATGGGCCGGCGCCGAGCTGTCGGGCCCCGAGCCGGGCGCATTAGTCCCTCGTGCCAATTTTGATAGATTAGGGGGCCGTCTCGTCATATTTGGTAAGGCCAATGGCTCGAAGGCTTAGATGTCCGTACGGAGCACCGCGTCGCACGCCTGCGTGACGAGCCGGCGCGGCCGCCGGTACCCGGCGTCGCCTTCCAGGCGGGGGACTTACGCTTGTATCGAACGACCGGGCGATGGACCGCATCTCGCTGAGCGCGGGTCGACGTTGTGCAACCCAAGGAGCTGCAGGTTTATCTTCCCGCCGAGATCCACAATACGCTTTGCGTGAACGGTCCGACCATCCAGCTCCGCTTTACAGCTCATAACCTCCGTCTGGCGGCGACCATGGTGCGCTTGAGGTGGGCAACCTTTGAGACAGCTTCGGTCTGAAGCCCCGCCATGTCGCCGCCCCCATCCTGCCGACCGCTTTGCGCCTTATTCTGTTGAAAAACTCTGTAAACAGCTTTGGGCACCTCGGCGCGAGTACAAATATTAGCGCATTTCTAGTTACGACATAACTTTGGATCGCCACCCGGCCTCTTCGTACATGTTTATTACGACGGAGGCGTGGGCGAGATGCGTCGCCGGAGTTTTTCAACAGAATACGCCTCATGTCGGCCGTTCCGGCCTAATTTGCTTCATGCCTGAAAGCGGTCAGTCGATCACGACAAGGATGGCGACAAATTCGCGTCTCATGTCCGCCCTCGCGAACTAGGCCAACTCGCACTAGTGCGGTCGTTACTGTTCGATATGGGCTCTTCTGTGCGAAGCGGATTTTGCGGGTTTGATGTCTGTATCATTGGCCCGAGTCTCGCCGCGGTCGCTGTTTATTCCACCTCGATCTGCGCATGATCGGTTCGGCCGAGGATAGAAACGAAGCTTGATGCGTAAAGGATGAAGGAATCCATTTCGTTTATTTCGTCTATTGCGTTTATTTCGTTTATGCCCTATATGGGCACGACCGCGAAGGAGAGACTGTCATGGCTGCACTGCCCGTAAATCTGGAAGACGTGCACGAACCGAGTGTCGACGAAATCGATGCCGCGCGCACGGCTGCGCGGCAATTCTCGCGCTTCGATCGCAGTGCCTCGATCAGCTTTACCGCCAAGGCGCCTGACGCCGAGCCTGTCGAGCCGATCACGATCCCCGCGAATATCTTTCAGACCATCATCAAGATGCTCGTCGAAATGGGCAATGGCAATGCTGTCGCCGTCGTACCGGTAAGTGCCGAGCTGACTACCCAGCAGGCCGCTGACCTTCTGAACGTCTCGCGGCCGCATCTGGTCAAGCTGCTTGGCGAAGGAGCGATCCCTTACCGCATGGTGGGAACGCATCGAAAGCTTCTGGCGCGCGAAGTGCTTAACTATCGTGAGAAGACCGTCCTCGAACGCCGCAAGGCGCTGGCCTCGATGACCGAGCTCGACGAGGAATATGGCCTGATCGACGACGAACGCGTGGGATCGAAGGACTGAGATGCTCGTCGGCCGCTATTCCGCTTTCCTTGACGCCAATGTGCTCCACCCAGCATTCCTGCGGGGAGCTTTGCTCTGGTTTGCGGACGCGCGGCTGCTTCGCCCTGTCTGGTCGCAAGACGTTCTCGCCGAGTGGCGGCGGAGCATCCAGCGACGGCACGCCGATCTCGACGATACGAAAGTCGACCGGCTCCAGGCGATCTTCACGTCGCAATTTCCCGATGCCGAAGTGACCGACTATGCCGCATTCATAGAAGCGTTGGAGCTTCCGGACCCCGACGATCGTCACGTCCTCGCCGCGGCGATCGTCGGTCGGTGCCATGGGATCATCACAGCGAACCTCAAGCATTTTCCTGTCGAGGTGGTCTCGAAGTTCGGGATCGAGGTCGTCCACCCCGACGACTTCATCGTCAACATCATCGATATCGACGAAAACAAGGCGATCGCGGCGTGCAAGCGGCACCGTGAGGCCATGACCGTCACCATGCCGACGGCCGAACAATATCTCGAACGGTTCGAGATATGCGGGCTCATCCAGGCACATCAGCGGCTCTTGCCGCACAAGGAGCTCTTATGAAGAAGTGAGGGCCCGGCGGCAACCGGACCCTCACTGTTCCTCGTACAGAGGGGCGACAGGCGGTGCTCAACGAATATCTGCGCGCTGCCCGCGCCGCAAATCCGGGTGCCATCCGCGAAGGCCGCAAGAGCCCGCAGATTGTCCGAGCCGAGCGAAAAATTGAGGCCGAGCAAGATCTGGAAAGGGGCCTGCGCAAGCTAATCGAGGCGCGCGCACTCGGCAATGCCAAGGGCGTTGATCTCGACGGCAGCCAATCGGCGCCCGCGGGATCGACCGCCACCCCGAAAAAGACCAGAACCCCTCGCACCCGCGCCGCGGACGATCCCCTCGACGCGCAGTCGCAACGAACAGGAACTGCGCCAGCTTCAGCTCGAAGAATCGCGAGCCAAGGAACAGGTGGCCACGTCGGCGACCGCGCGCGCCGATATCGCCCGCCAGGCGCTCGCACTCGAAGCCGAGATGCGCCGCAAGGATATCGACGAGGCTGTGCGCAAAAAGACGCTCACCGGCGAGGAGGCCGACGCTCGCCGCAAGATCATCGATAATCTCTATGGCGCCGCCGACGAAATCACCGTGCAGGGCCGCGAGACGGCTTATCAGCTGGCTATCTCGCGCGAGGAGCAGGAACGCATTGCTCGCCTGCAGACCGACGCCATGCGCGACGAACCGACGCGCTCGGCGCCGAGGCCGGCATCACGGACGTGCGGAAGAACCGCGTCGCGATCAAGCGCCGGATGCTCGAAATCCAGCAGCAGATCGAACGGGGGGGCTGCTCGAATAGGCTATTGGCCCGCTAGATGGTCCAGCCATTGCTCCATGCCCGCTGATTGCATCCGCTCGAGCAGCGTCGGCTTCTCCATACCTTCCCCCGTCGATCACATCGTGATGCGGCTTGCTGTGGCAGCGGGCAGGAGGAATTGCACTTATCCGCAACGTGACGCGCGATCCTGACCATATACTTATTTCAACCGAATCCGCCCTAATCAGGGAGCCGTTCAATCTGTCAGAAAATGGTGGATTTTATAGTGGTGAGCCCTGCTGGGTTCGAACCAGCGACCTACTGATTAAAAGTCAGTTGCTCTACCGACTGAGCTAAGGGCCCATCGCGGCGCCGCCGAAGCGGGCTTGCGAAGTGAGCCGTCGCCCTAGTGCGCCGAGGCGCCCCGGTCAACCGGCTTCGGACGCGTCAGGCGCGCGGCAAGCTGGCGGATGCTGCGTCCGGTCAAGGGGTGCTGCCATTCGGGGGCTATCGCGCGGAGCGGGCCGAGCACGAAAGCGCGCTGTGCCATCGCGGGGTGAGGGATCTTCAAGCTCGCATCGGACCAGGCGCCGCCCGACCAGAGCAATATATCGAGATCGAGCGTGCGCGCGCTCCAGCGCTGGCCGGTGCGGCGGCCGAAATTCGCTTCGATCTCTTGCAGGCGCACGAGCATTTCGGGCGGACTCAGTTGCGAGGCGACGAGCGCGACGGCGTTCGCATAGCGCCGGCGCGACGGGCCGAGCGGATCGCTCGCGATGATCGGGCTCGCATCGACGGCCTCGATGTCGTCGCTTACGAGCGCCGCGAGCGCGGCGAGCAGCACGGCCCGGGGGTCGCCGTAACGTGCGTGGCGGCGATTCGACCCGAGGCCGATGGCATAAAGGGGGAGCGGCATTGCGTTGCTCATGCCCTCGCGCCTATCGCAGACGCATGGAAATTGGTAGCCCATTGGCCGGAACCGAGCCGCCGCGCGATTGCCCGCGCTGCCCGCGCCTTGTCGCTTTGCGGCGCGAATGCCGGGCCGAGCATCCCGGCTGGTGGAACGCGCCCGTCCACGCCTTCGGCGATCCAGATGCGTGGCTGGCGTTCGCGGGATTGGCGCCGGGCAAGCATGGCGCGAACCGCACCGGGCGACCGTTCACTGGCGACTATGCCGGCGACCTCTTGTTCGCAACGCTCGCCGAATTCGGGCTGAGCCGGGGGCGATATGATGCGCGGATCGACGATGGTCTGTCGCTCGACGGCGCGATCATCGTCAACAGCGTCAAATGCCTGCCGCCGCAGAACAGGCCGACGCCGATGGAAATCGCAAATTGCCGGCCCTTTTTCGAGCGTCAGCTTGCGGCCTTGCCGAACGTGCGCGTGATCATCGCGCTCGGACGGATCGCCCACGATGCGACGCTGCGTGCCGCAGGCGAGCGCCTCGCCGCGTACCCTTTCGCGCATGGCGCGGTCCACGCGCTGTCCGATGGGCGGCATCTCGTCGATAGCTATCATTGCTCGCGCTACAACACGAACACCGGACGGCTGACGCCGACGATGTTTGCCGACGTCTTCCGCTCCGCGGTGGCGCTGAGGGATCAGACGAGCGGGCCGAATTCCTCGACCAGCCCGCGGTAAAGCGCGCGCTTGAAGGGCACGATCAGCTTCTCGATCTCACCCAGTTCGGCCCATTTCCAAGCGCGGAATTCCTGATGCTTCGTGTGGATGTTGACGTCGCTGTCCTCGCCCATGAAGCGCATCAAAAACCAATGCTGGCGTTGGCCACGATATTTGCCGCCCCACATCTTGCCGATCAGATGATCGGGGAGGTCGTAGAAATATTCCTCGCGGCCGCGCGCAATGATCTCGACCAGCCCGGCATGCACTCCGGTTTCCTCGCCGAGTTCGCGAATTGCCGCCGTTTCGGCATCCTCGCCATCGTCGATCCCGCCTTGCGGCATCTGCCACGCTTCGGTCGTCGTATCGAGCCGCTGGCCGACGAAGATGCGGCCGTGGCGGTTGGCGAGCATGACGCCCGCGCAGGGGCGATAGGGAAGTTTGCTGTGGTCGATCATCGCGCCCCGGTAGCTTCGGCGACGATCGCCTTCAATACTGTCAATGCACCGCGAATATCTTCGCGCGCACTCGGGATGCCCTGCGACAGGTTGATATAGCCGTGGATATTGCCCTTCGCCTCGCGATAGGTGGTGGGCACGCCGGCTTCGATCAGCTTTGCGGCATAGGCGCGACCCTGATCGCGCAAGGGGTCGAGACCCGCGGTGATGAGCAAGGTCGGCGGCAGGCCCTCCGCCGGGAAATCGAGCGGCGAGGCGCGATAGTCGGCGGGATCGGCGGCGTAGTGATTCCCGAACCAGGTCATGCTGCCTTGGGTCAGCAAATGACCCTCTCCAAAATCGCGGTAGCTCTGCCAGTCGCTGTGCGTCGTGACCGCGGGATAGATAGGATGGATCGCGATGACCGGCTTTGATGCGGGCTTGTCGCGGAGCGTCAGCGCGGTCGCGATGGTGAGGTTGCCGCCAGCGCTTTCGCCCGAGAGTATGAGTCCGGTGCAGGGAATATTGTCGGCGACCCAGCGCGTCGCAGCTTCGCAATCCTCCGGCGCCGCGGGGAAGGGGTGCTCGGGCGCGAGGCGATAGTCGACCGCGATCACCGGCATGTCGAGCTGCCGCGCGGCCTCGGCGCAATAGGGATCGTGCGTATCGAGATCGCCGATCACCCAGCCGCCGCCGTGGTAGAAGACCATAACCGGCCCCGTTTCGCGGCCCGGATGGCTGTCATAGATTCGGATCGGAATATCGCCCGCCGGGCCGGGAATCGTGCGATCTTCGACCTTCGCGATCTCGCCGCGCGGAACGTCAGCAAGCTGACCCATCACCCGGAACATCTCGCGCGCACCCGCGGGCGGCAGCTCCTCCATCTTCGGGCCTTCCTGTGCATTCAGAAAGGCGAGGAAAGCCGCCACGTCGGGGCGCGCCTGCTGGGTGGTGCCGTCGGTCATTCGCATCTCTCCCTGATCGATATTTTTGCCATGCTATTCGGTATCGGCGGGGCAAATTCAATCCCGAAATGAAACTCACCTGCGCTTCACCCTTTGCGGCGCACAATTTTTTCTCAATTGCGGCTTGGGGCGCAGAGGCCTACGCCCATGTCAGAGGTTCGCAAGATTTGAGGCAGAGGAAAAAATGGCGACAGCGGTAGAGGACCGGGCCGACGGCGAGCGGCAGTCCCCCCTTTCGGATGCGGTGGTAGTCAGATTCGCCGGCGACAGCGGCGACGGGATGCAGCTGACCGGTGGGCAATTCACTTTGTCTTCGGCGCTCGCGGGCAATGACTTCGCGACCTTCCCCGATTTCCCCGCCGAAATCCGCGCACCGCAGGGCACGCTGTTCGGCGTGTCGGCCTTCCAGATCAATTTCGGTTCGTCGGCGATCGACACTGCGGGCGACGCGCCCGACGTACTCGTCGCAATGAACCCCGCGGCGCTCAAGACCAATGTGCCACAACTTAAGCCCGGCGGGCTGATCATCGCCGACGAGGGTGAGTTCAACGACCGCAATCTCGCCAAGGCGAAGTACGACGCCAACCCGCTTGAGGACGGCAGCCTCGCGAAATGGCAGCTGCTGAAACTCAACATCAGCCAGCTCACCATGGACGCGGTCAAACCCTTCGGGCTCGGCAACAAAGAGGCGCTGCGCTGCAAGAATATGTGGACGCTGGGGCTCGCGCTCTGGATGTTCGACCGTGATCGCCAGCCGCTCGTCGACTGGCTCAATGCCAAGTTCGCCAAGGCGCCCGATCTGGCGGCGGCGAACGTCGCGGCGCTCAACGCTGGGCACGCCTATGGCGAGACCGCCGAGCTGGCGGGGCCGCTCAAGCAGCATCATGTCGATCCCGCGCCGGTCGCGCCGGGCCTCTATCGCACGCTCACCGGCGCCGAGGGCATTGCGCTCGGCCTCGTCGCGGGCGCGCAGCTCTCCAAGCTGCCGATGTTCTTCGGCGGCTATCCGATCACCCCCGCGTCGGCGATCCTGCATCACCTCTCGCGGCTCAAGGAATATGACGTCACGACCTTCCAGGCCGAGGACGAGATCGCGGCGATCTGTTCGGCGATCGGTGCGAGCTACGGCGGTTCGCTCGGCGTGACGTCATCGTCGGGCCCCGGCATCGCGCTGAAGGGTGAGGCGATGGGCCTCGCGATTATGACCGAGCTGCCGCTCGTCATCGTCAATTCGCAGCGCGGCGGGCCATCGACGGGCCTCCCGACCAAGACCGAGCAGTCCGATCTCTATCAGGCGGTTTACGGCCGCAACGGCGACGCGCCGATGCCCGTCGTCGCGGCGCGCTCGCCCGGCGACGCGTTCGAATGCGCGATCGAGGCGGTGCGCATCGCGGTGCAATATATGACCCCGGTGATGCTGCTCACCGACGGCTATATCGCGAACGCCGCCGAACCCTGGGCGGTGCCTGATCTTACGACCTATGAGGCGTTCCCGGTCGAGTTCCTGACTGAAGTGCCCGAGGGCGGCTTCAAACCCTATGGCCGCGACGAAAAGCTCGCGCGCCCGTGGGTCAAGCCCGGCACCCCGGACCTGCTCCACCGCATCGGCGGGATCGAGAAAGAGGTCGACACCGGCCACATCAATTACGCGCCGGGCAATCACCAGGCGATGACCGACATCCGCAAGGCCAAGATCGACGGGATCAAGGTCCTCGATCAGGTCGTCGAATTGGGCGCTGAGGGCGGCAAGCTCGCGGTCGTCGGCTGGGGCTCGACCTTCGGCCCGATCCATCAGGCGGTGCGCCGCCAGCGGGCGCAGGGCGCCGACGTCAGCCATATCCATATTCGCCACATCTGGCCGCTGCCCGCCAATCTCGGCGAGCTTTTGAAGAGCTATGACAAGGTGATCGTGCCCGAAATGAACACGGGACAGCTCAAGACCGTGTTGCGCGACCAGTATCTGGTGGACGCCAAGCCGGTGAACAAGGTGTCGGGCCAGCCCTTCACCATCGCCGAAATCGAGAGCGCGATCGAGGAGGCGTTGGCATGAGAATTCGCGACCTGAACCCTTCGCAGAAGAAACTGACCGCGATGTTCTATGTCCTTGGGGCCGCCGCCTTCCTTCCTATCATTCTTTTCACGGTGCTCAAATGAACGAAATGACGACCATCGCGCGCCCGACGACGCTCAAGGATTGGGAAACCGATCAGGAAGTCCGCTGGTGCCCTGGCTGCGGCGACTATGCGATCCTCAAAGCGGTGCAGCGCACGATGCCCGAGATCGGGACGGCGCCCGAGAACACCGTATTCGTCAGCGGCATCGGCTGCTCGTCGCGCTTCCCCTATTATATGGAAACCTATGGTTTCCACACGATCCACGGCCGCGCGCCGGCATTTGCGACCGGGCTGAAGCTCGCCAATCCCGAGCTCGATATCTGGATCGTCACCGGCGACGGCGACGGGCTGTCGATCGGCGGCAACCACACGATGCACCTCATTCGCCGCAATCTCGATTGCCAGATCATGTTGTTCAACAATGAGATCTACGGTCTTACGAAAGGGCAATATTCGCCGACGAGCCGCGTCGGCACCACGAGCCCTTCGACGCCCTATGGCTCGGTCGATCGTCCCGCGCAGCCCGCGGCCTTTGCATTGGGGGCGGGCGCGCGCTTCGTCGCGCGCGGCTTCGACGTGTCGAAGGAATTGCCGAATGTGCTGAAAGCCGCGCATGCGCACAAGGGCGCCGCCTTTATCGAGATTTTCCAGAATTGTATCGTCTATAACAAAGACGTGTTCGAGGATTTCGCCGCGCCCAAGGGCGCCGAAGACCGCCAGCTCTGGCTGAAGCAGGGTGAGCCGATGGTCTATGCCAAGGGCACCAAGGGTATCGCGCTCGATGCGGAGGCGCTGCATCTCAAGACCGTCGATGTCGTCGATGGCGACTGGGAAGCGGCGGGCGTGATCGTGCACGACGTCACCAACCGCAGCGTCGCGCACATGCTCGTCGAGATGCGTTTCGGCGAATTCCCGATGGCGCTCGGTATCCTCTACGACGACCCGCGCCCGACCTTCGAGGCCGATGTCGTGCGCCAGAACAAGGCGGCGGCGGAAGGCAAGAAGGCCGATCTGCAGGGACTGCTCAAAAAGGGGCAGACCTGGACGGTAACCGAGGGCGGGCCCGAACTCTGATCTGGCGGCGGCTCTCCGGGTCGGATTTATAGATTCGCATGGACAATCTGACGCATAGCCTTGTCGGCGCACTGCTGGGCCAGATGGGGCTCAAGAAAAAGACCGGCCTTGCGATGCCGACGCTGATCATCGCGGCGAACCTGCCCGATATCGACGCCGGCTGCGCGATCTACGGGATCGAATCGCTGGCGATGCGGCGCGGGATCACGCACGGGCCGATTGCCCTTCTTGTACTGCCGCTTATCCTCTGGGGGCTGATGCTCGCCTTCGACCGCTGGCAAACGCGGCGCGGCAAGCGGCCCGCCGATCGGCTGCCTCTCCATAAGGGCTGGCTGCTTGCGCTCGCCTATATCGGCTGCCTCAGTCATCCGGCGCTCGACTGGCTCAACAATTACGGCATCCGCCTCCTCGAGCCGTTCAGCCATCGCTGGTTCTATGGCGACAGCATCTTCATCATCGACCTGTGGATATGGATTGCGCTGGGCGTGTCGATTTGGATGTCCTTCCGCCGCGAACGGCGCGCGGTGGCGACCTGGCAGTTGCCGGCGTGGATCGGCTTCATCTTCGTATGCGGCTATATCTTCGCCAATGGCCTGATTACCGGGGCCGCGGAGCGGATGACGTCGCGCGCGCTCGAAGCTGGCGGGCATAAGGACGCGTTGGTCGTTGCGAGCCCGCCGCCGCTCGCATTCTGGAAACGGGACATCTTCTGGCGAACCGCCGATCGTTACGGGAATGCGAGTTTCGTGCCGGGCATTGGCGGCGAGGTCGATTTGACCGGCGCGCCGACGGGCATGGACGATCCGCGACTTGCGACCTGGGTCAGGGCCGATCCGGCGGCGCGCGCGTTCCTCTTCTGGTCGCGCATGCCCGTGGCGCAAAAGGATGGCGAGGCCATCCTGCTCCGCGACCAGCGTTTCATGCACCCACTGGCGCAGGAGCAGTTTCAGGTGCGGCTGGCCGCGCCCGATACGGCAAGCTATCCTGAATGACCGTACGCATGTGACGTCATGGCGGCGTGCGTTTCAACCGATTGTCAGCGCGGTGCGTTTGGGGCAGGAAGGTGTTAATGAACACGCATGTCAGCCCGCGCCGCGGTAAGGAACTGCTCCGCGCCGATCGCGCCTATCGCGCGGGCGGCGGGATGGCGCGGCTGATGGCGCTGGCGCCGGCGCGCATCTTCCACCATATGCTCGACAGGATCGACGCAGGGCTGGCTTACGGCACGATCGAGGGGCATCTGCCCGACGGGAGCGTCCGGCTGCTCGGCGGACGTGGAAAAGGCCCGATGGCGGTCGTCCATCTTCATAGCTGGACGGCGCTGGCGCGGCTCGCGCTGTCGGGGTCGGTTGGCTGGTATCGAGCGTTTGAGGCGCGCGAATGGTCGTCGCCCGATCCGGTGCCGCTGTTCGACCTGTTCATGCGCAATGGCGAGGCGCTGGGTAATGTCGGGCGCGCGCGGGGGCCTTGGCGCTGGCTGAACCGCGCGATCCATTGGCTTAATCGCAACGACCGCCGTGGGGCCAAACGGAACATCCATGCCCACTATGATTTAGGTAATGATTTCTATCGCTTGTGGCTCGATTCTGCGATGAATTATTCGAGCGCGCTGTTCGCCGACCCGCACCAGTCGCTCGAGGATGCGCAGGCGGCGAAGGTCGATGCGATCCTCGACCGGCTCGACCTGCGTTCGGGAAGCCGGCTGCTCGAAATCGGCTGCGGCTGGGGCGCGCTCGCCGAACGCGCGGTCGAACGGCACGACGTGCTCTATACCGGCATCACCCTGTCGCCGGCGCAGGCCGAAATCGCCGACGCGCGGCTCCACGCGGTCGACCTGTCGGGGCGTTCGCGGATCGAGCTGTGCGATTATCGCGACGCGCAGGGCCCCTATGACGCGATCGCCAGCGTCGAGATGGTCGAGGCGGTGGGCGAGGCCTATTGGCCCGCTTATCTCGACGCGATCGCGCGGCTGCTGCGTCCCGGCGGCAAGGCGGCGATCCAGTATATATTGATCAACGACGCGCTGTTCGAACGCTATGCCGCGAGCAGCGACTTCATCCAGGCCTACATCTTTCCGGGCGGCTGCCTCATCTCGGAAAGCCGCTTTCGTGCGCTCGCCGAGGCGAGGGGTCTCGCGTGGCGCGACGTGCGCCGGTTCGGCGGCGATTATGCCGAGACGTTGCGTCAATGGCGCGAACGCTTCGACGCGGCGGTCGCCGCCGAGCAACTTCCGGCGGGGTTCGATGGTCGCTTCGTGCGGCTCTGGCGCTATTATCTGCAATATTGCGAGGGCGGCTTTCGCGGCGGCGGGATCGACGTCGCGCAAGTTACGCTTGAAAAGATAGTCTGAAAACAGGGGAGGAAAGCATATGCGAAGATTTTTGGCGGCGGTGCTGCTCGGCACCGCGGCGGCGGCATGCAGCGCGCCCGCGACGACGCAAACCACCGATCAACTGCCAAAGGATCTGAATGTGCTGTTCTGGACCCAAGATCAACGCGACGCCGCTTTCCGGACGATGGAGACGGTCCCTAAGGTCGTCGTGAACACGGTGAAGTCGGGCGGGCCCGTCTATCCGCTGCCAGAGGGCACGCCGCTGGACCTTGGCGGCGATGTCGACGCCTATATGGCGAAGCAGCGCAACGCGGGGCTGGTCATCGTGCAGGACGGCAAGGTCCGCCTCCAGAAATATGCGCTCGGCTATGGCGCGGCGGGACGCTGGACGAGCTTTTCGGTCGCGAAGAGCTTCACCTCGACGCTCGTCGGTGCGGCGGTGAAGGATGGCTATATCAAGAGCCTCGACGACAAGGTTACCGCCTATATCCCCGGGCTCAAGGGCTCGGCCTATGACGATGTCTCGGTAAAGCAGCTGCTGACGATGACCTCCGGCGTCAAATGGAACGAGGATTATACCGATCCCAAGTCGGACGTCGCGCAGTTCAATCTGCAAAAGCCCGTCGCGGGCGAGGACATAACGGTCAGCTATATGAAGACCTTGCCGCGCGAAGCGCCTGCGGGATCGAAGTGGGTGTACAAGACCGGTGAGACCAATCTGATCGGCGTGCTCGTGTCGAGCGCGACGGGCAAGACGCTGTCGCAATATCTGTCCGAAAAGATCTGGCAGCCCTTTGGCATGGAGCAGGACGCGGTGTGGATGCTCGGCGCGACGGGGCACGAAATCAGCGGTTGCTGCATGTCTGCGAGCCTCAAGGATTATGCGCGCTTCGGCCAGTTCATCCTTAACGGCGGCGTCGCGGGCGGCCAGAAGGTGCTGCCCGATGACTGGCTTGCTTCGGCCACCACCAAGCAGGCGGGTATCGACGTGCCGGGGCGTGGTTACGGTTACCAATGGTGGACGAACGACGATGGCAGCTTCGCGGCGCAGGGAATCTTTGGGCAGGGAATCTTCATCGATCCCAAGCGGAAGCTGGTGATCGCGTCGAACGGCAACTGGCCGACCGCGACCGACCCCGAAGGGGTCGGCGCGGCGCGCGAGGCATTCTACAAGAGTGTCCAGGCGGCGGTGGATAAAGAGGCCGCAAACTGATTTATGTCATCCCGGCCTTGGGCGGGATGACAAAATCGCTATTCGACGACAGATGCCGCCGCGCGCTGCGCCAGCCAGACCGCCAAAAGCGGCACGAGGGCGCCCAGCGCCATGATCCACCACGCGTCGGAGAAGTCCACGGCGGTATAGAGGGCGGCGCCGATAACAGCGCCGGCGACCACCCATCCAGCGCCGGTTTCGCCGGAAATCCGCATGGCAAGCCAACTGCCTGCAAAGGTAGCCAGAAACCAGCCAACGATAAGAGCGACCGTAGAGCCGATCGGGATCAAAATTTCGCCCGTCGCAACATCATATTCAGAGGGCGAAACTTCGCTGCCGGCATATTGCGCCAGCCAGATGAGCCCGAAAGCCACGAGGATGCCGACCACAGCGGCAACCGCCGATCGAAAAAGTGTCTTGATCATTATTTCCCGCGACCTCGCAAACCCTCTTGTGTGAGCATCTTAGCGCAGGAAAACGAAGATGGCGTTAAGCTTTTTCCATGACCTTCGGCAGGGCGTGGGACGCGGTGCTGTCGAAGCCCTCGACCATCAGCTTCGCGACATATTCGCCGACCGCAGCCGGGTCCTTGATGCTTTGCGGATCCTCGCCCGGATAGGCACGCGCGCGCATCTGGGTGCGCGTGCCGCCGGGGTCGAGGATCGCTGTGCGCAGGGTAGAGATATTACGCATTTCGGCGCCATAGCTTGTCACCAGCGTCTCGAATGCCGCCTTCGACGCGGCATAGGCGCCCCAGTAGGCCCGCGGTTCGCGAGCGACGCCGCTCGACAGCGCGAGAAGGCGGCCGTTCGGCGCGCGGCGCAGCAGCGGATCGAAATTGGCGATGAGCGCCTGCTGCGCGATCAGGTTCAGCGTCAGCAGCTTGTTGAATTCCTTGCCATCGATCGCCGGGACGGGAGTCAGCGTGCCGAGCATCGCGGCGTTGAGCACGAGCATGTCGAGCTGCTGCCAGCGTTCGGCCATCGCGCTCGCGAGCCGGGCGATGCTGTCGCC
This sequence comes from Sphingopyxis sp. SE2, assembly GCF_032227185.1. NCBI lineage: Bacteria > Pseudomonadati > Pseudomonadota > Alphaproteobacteria > Sphingomonadales > Sphingopyxidaceae > Sphingopyxis > Sphingopyxis sp. SE2. Next base: position 984,657 of record NZ_JAPMXW010000001.1, read on the forward strand.
ATCGGTGAGGTCGAGCGGCGCGATCGTCGCGCTGCCGCCCGCGGCATGGATGCGATCCTCGAGTTCCTCGAGTCCGCCCGCCGTGCGCGCGGTGATCACGACATGCGCGCCGCGCGCCGCCAGTGCTTCGGCGATCGCTTCGCCGATGCCGCGGCTCGCCCCGGTGACGAGCGCGACCTGGCCCGCCAGTTCTTCAGACTTGTTCGTCATTGTGTCAGACAACCCGTTCGGCGAGCAGAGAAAACTGATCTTCCAGCCCATGCTCGTCGAAATCTGTGAGCGTGGTCGGATAGTCGCCGGTGAAGCAGGCATCGCAATATTTGGGGGCGTCATGCTGGCGCTCGGCTTCGCCAAGCGCGCGGTACAGGCCGTCGATCGTCAGGAAGGCCAGGCTGTCGGCGTTGATGAAATTCGCCATCTGACCGACCGTCATCTGCGCCGCGAGCAATTTCGCGCGTTCGGGCGTGTCGACGCCGTAAAAGCAGCTGTGCTGGGTCGGCGGACTCGCGATACGCATATGCACTTCGGCGGCGCCGGCGTCGCGCATCATCTGGACGATCTTCAGACTCGTCGTGCCGCGCACGATCGAATCGTCGATCAGTACGATGCGCTTGCCCGCGATCAGCGCGCGGTTGGCGTTATGCTTCAACTTGACGCCCAGGTGACGGACCTTGTCGCCGGGCTGGATGAAGGTGCGCCCGACATAGTGCGAGCGGATGATGCCGAGTTCGAACGGAATGCCCGATTCCTGCGCATAGCCGATCGCCGCGGGCGTACCCGAATCGGGCACGGGGATGACAAGGTCGGCGTCGACCGGATTTTCGCGCGCGAGCTCGGCGCCGATCGCCTTGCGCACCGAATAGACGCTCGTTCCATCGACGATCGAATCGGGGCGCGAGAAATAGACATATTCAAAGATGCACGGCCGCGCCGACTGCTCGGCGAAGGGACGGTGCGAAGTCAACTGGCCGTCGCGGACGATGACGAGTTCGCCGGGTTCGACCGAGCGCACGAATTCGGCCCCGACGACGTCGAGGGCGACGGTTTCGGAGGCCAGGATATGCGCATCGCCGAGCTTGCCGATGACGAGCGGACGGATGCCCAGCGGATCGCGGCAGCCGATCATGCCCTCGGCGGTCAGGCATATCAGCGAGTAAGCACCCTCGACCTGTTTCAACGCGTCGATGAAGCGGTCGAGCAGCGAACGATAGTTCGAGGTCGCGACGAGATGGATGATCACCTCGGTATCGCTCGTCGACTGGAAGATCGAACCGCGGCGGACGAGCACCTTGCGCAGCGCCGCGGCGTTCGAGATATTGCCGTTGTGGGCGACCGCGAAGCCGCCGGTCGCGAGGTCGGCGAACAGCGGCTGGACATTGCGCAGCGCGGTCTCGCCCGTCGTCGAGTAACGGACATGGCCGATCGCCGACGCGCCCTGCAACTGGCGCATGATGTCGTCGCGGTCGAAATTGCCCGCGACATGGCCCATCGCGCGGTGGGTGTGGAAATCCTCGCCGTCAAAGGCGGTGATGCCCGCGGCTTCCTGTCCGCGGTGCTGCAGGGCGTGAAGCCCCAGCGCGACAACCGCGGCGGCGCTGTCGGCGCCGTGAATACCAAATACGCCGCACTCCTCGCGGAGCTTGTCGTCGTCGAAAGGATGGGTCGTCAGCATGTCATTCCAGGGTCGGGGCCAGGGGCAGGGGGGCAGTGACTGCGGCGCATATAGGGACGGCAATCGCAAATGTCGCCCCCCTAATCACGCATTTGTAACACAGGGTGCGCCGGACGGGGTGGCAGCGGCCTTAATCCTGCTCTAGAGCGCCATTTATGGATGATCAGCGCGACACGACCGACCGATTTCTTCCGCGTTTCGATGCCGCGGGCCTTGTCACCGCGATCGTGACCGACGCCGATAGCCATGTGCTGCTGATGGTCGCGCATATGAACGAAGAGGCGATCGCAATAACGCGCGAGACGGGGCAGGCGCATTTCTGGTCGCGCTCGCGCGGCTCGCTGTGGCGCAAGGGCGAAACCTCGGGCAACGGACTGACGATGGTCGAAATGCGCGTCGATTGCGATCAGGACGCGTTGCTTCTGCGCGTGAAGCCCGCGGGCCCCGCGTGCCACACCGGGCGCCGCTCCTGCTTCTATCGCCGCGTCGAGGCCGATGGCCGCCTGATCTTTCTGGCGGACGATGCGCAAGGCTGAAGCCCTTCTGGCGCTGGCGGCGACGCTGCTCGCGGGGTGCGAGCGGCCCGAGCCCGATACGAAGGGGATCGACGCGCGCAATCCGTTAGAGGTCGCGGCGCGCGAGCGCGGCGTCGTCCGTCCCGAAACGGACTCGCCGGTCGGCGTGTTCGAGCGCCGGCACGACCTCGGCCGCGACGCGATGTGCGTCGTTCCCGACGGGACCGGGAAATGGCGCTTCGCGGTCACCGCCTCCTTCGGAACGACCCTGTCCTGCCTTGCGACCGGAACGATGGCGCGCGAGGGCGACAAATGGCGGATGCGCTTCGCCGGTGCGGAGGGCTGCGAGGCGCTGGTGCACGAGGAAGAGGATGAATTGCGCCTGCCGGGCCGCCTGCCGCCGCAATGCGCGCGGCTGTGCCCGAACCGCGCCTCGCTTTCGGGTTTGCGGCTGCCGCGTGCGAGTTGGTCGGCCGATGATGCGAGGGGCTTGCGGATCACCGATCGAAGCGGCAATATGACGCGTCCCTGCGCGGGCTGATCGGCCCCGAAGACGCCCGATCGGGCGCTATTGACGTTCACGTCAACGGAAACTAGTTTCCTCATCATGACCGAACCCTACGGCCACGCCCATATCGATACGCCCGATCATCTGGGGCGCGAGCAGTTCAGCATCACCGACCTGTCGACCGAGTTCGGTGTGACGGCGCGTGCGCTGCGCTTCTATGAAGACGAAGGGCTGATCAGCCCGTCGCGCAAGGGGCTGTCGCGCATCTATTCGAAGCGCGATCGTGCGCGGCTCGCGTGGATTTTGCGCGCGAAGCGCACCGGGTTCAGCCTCGCCGACATTCGCGAGATGATCGACCTTTACGACGTCGGCGACGGCCGCAAATTGCAGCGCCAGGTGACGATCGAAAAATGCGAGGAGCGCATCGCGCTGCTTCGCCGTCAGCGCGACGATATTGACAGCGCTGTAGATGAGCTGTCACGCTTCATCGATATGGTGAAGAAAGTCGACGCGGGCCAATAGGCCGCGCGGCTGCTGACCCTCTGCCTCTCCCCAGGCAAGTTGACATCGAAACTGCTTTTCAGAAGGATTTCCCATGCCCGTCTATCGCGCTCCCGTGCAGGACACGCTGTTTCTTCTCAACGACGTGCTCGGGATCGAGCGTTATTCGAACCTGCCCGGTTTCGCCAATGCGACCCCCGACATGATCGAGGCGGTGCTGACCGAGGCGGGAAAATTCTGCGAGGAAGTGCTGTTTCCGATCAACCAGTCGGGCGACCTCGAAGGTTGCACGCGCAACGACGACGGTTCGGTGACGACGCCCAAGGGATTCAAGGAAGCGTATAAGGCCTATTCGGAAGCCGGCTGGGGCCTGCTCACCGCGCCCGAGGAATTCGGCGGGCAGGGGCTACCGCATGTGATCGGTTTTCCGGTCGAGGAATATCGCAACGCCGCCAATCAGGCGTTCGCGATGTATCCGGGGCTGACGCAGGGCGCGACCGCGGCGATCCTCGTCAAGGGATCGGACGAGCAGAAGGCGACCTATGTGCCCAAGATGATCGCGGGCGACTGGGGCGGGACGATGAACCTGACCGAGCCGCATTGTGGCACCGATCTTGGCCTCATCCGGACGCGCGCGGTGCCGAATGGCGACGGCAGCTATGCCGTTACCGGCACAAAGATCTTCATTTCGTCGGGCGAGCACGACCTCACTGAAAACATCATCCATCTCGTCCTCGCGAAGACCCCCGACGCGCCAGACAGCGTCAAGGGCATCTCGCTGTTCATCGTGCCCAAGTTCCTCGTCAATGACGACGGCTCGCTCGGTGACCGCAACACGCTGTCGTGCGGGTCGATCGAGCACAAGATGGGCATCCACGCAAATTCGACCTGCGTCATGAACTATGATGGCGCGAAGGGCTGGATGGTCGGCGAGGAGAATAAGGGGCTCGCCGCGATGTTCGTGATGATGAATGCCGCGCGCCTCGGCGTCGGTATCCAGGGGCTCGGCCAGGCCGATGTCGCCTATCAGAACGCCGTGCAATATGCGCAGGACCGCCGTCAGGGCCGCGCGCTCACCGGGCCCAGGGATCCGCAGGAAAAAGCCGATCCGCTGTTCGTCCACCCCGACGTGCGCCGCATGCTGATGGACGGCAAGGCGACGGTCGAGGGGCTGCGCGCGCTCTGCACCTGGGGGGCGCTGCAGGTTGATCTTGCACATGTCGCCGAGAGCGAGGAGGAGCGCCAGCGCGCCGACGATCTCGTCAGTCTGCTCACCCCGGTCATCAAGGGCTTCGGCACCGACAAGGGCTATGAGGTTGCGACCAATGCGCAGCAGGTGTTCGGTGGCCACGGCTACATCGAAGAACAGGGCATGTCGCAATATGTTCGCGATGCGCGCATCACGATGATCTACGAAGGCGCCAACGGCGTGCAGGCGATGGACCTCGTCGGCCGCAAGCTCGCGCAAAATGGCGGCCGCGCCATCCAGGCTTTCTTCGCGATCGTCGACGAAGAATGCGCGCGCGCGAAAGGCGATGAAGCACTGGCGGATTTCGCGGGCCGGCTCGAAAAAGCCAATGGCGAGCTCAAGGCCGCGACGATGTGGTTCATGCAAAATGGCATGGCGAACCCCAACAATGTCGGCGCCGGCGCGCATCACTATATGCACATATTGGGGATCGTCTCCTTGGGCTCGATGTGGCTTATGATGGCCGAAGCCGCGCAGAAGGCGCTCGCCGAGGGACGCGGCAACAAGGCGTTCCTCGAAGCCAAGCTCGTCACCGCGCGCTATTTCGCCGAACGCTTTCTGCCCGACGCCGGGTCGCTCCGCCGCAAGATCGAGGCAGGCAGCGACGCGATGATGGCGCTGACGCCCGAGCAGTTCGTCGCAGCCTGATCGATAGGACTTGCAACTATCGCCGCCATCATGCGTGGTGGCGGCGATGGGGACAGAGCTTGCACCGATAGTCGTCGAAGGCCGCAATTGCTGGCGGATCGAACGCGCCGAAAAGGCGCGCATGATTGTCGATGCGGCGGACTATTACGCGCTGCTCGAACGACTGATGGCCGACGCGAAACAGCGTATCCTGCTCATCGGCTGGGACTTCGACCCGCGCATCGCGCTGAAGCCCGGCAAGGACGGCAAGGGCGAACCGCTCGGCGACTATTTGCTTCGTCTCGCAAAGGAAAAGCCCGATCGCGATATCGACATATTGCGCTGGAATTTCGGTGCGCTGAAACAATTCGCGATGCCGCGCATCCTGTCGATGGTCGCGCGCTGGAAATTGACGCGATCGATCAGCTTCCGCCTCGACAGCGCGCATCCCGTCGGGTGCAGCCATCACCAGAAGGTCGCGGTGTTCGACGACCATCTCGCCGTGTGCGGCGGCATCGACGTCGGGTCGCGCCGCTGGGATACCCGCGATCACAAGGATGGCGATCCGCACCGCACCGCGCCCGACGGCAAGGCCTATATGCCTTGGCACGACAGCACGATGATCTTGGCGGGGCCGGTCGGCAACGCGCTCGCCGACCTCGGTAATGAACGCTGGCAGCGGGCGACGAAAAAGCCGCTCCGCGATCTGACGGGCAAGGGCGAGAATTGGCCCGACGATCTGGAGCCCGACTTCGAGGGCGTCGATGTCGCCATTTCGCGCACGCGCGCCGAATATGACGGTTATGGCGAAATCCGCGAGATCGAACAGCTCTATCTCGACATGATCGCGGCGGCAAAACACTTCATCTATTTCGAAAACCAGTACTTCACCTGCGCCAAGATCGCCGCGGCGATCGCCGAGCGGCTCGACGAGGACGACGCGCCCGAATTCGTGATGGTGATGCCCGAGACCGCCGACGGCTGGCTCGAACAGATGGCGATGGACGCCGCGCGCGTGCAGCTCGTCCGCGAAATCGCGAAAGCGAAGCACGGCGACCGTTTGAAGGTCTATTTCCCGCGGACGGCAAAGGGCGATCCCATCTATGTCCACGCCAAGACCGCGGTGATCGACGACCGGATGATCCGCGTCGGCTCCGCCAATATGAACAATCGCTCGATGGGGCTCGATAGCGAATGCGACGTGACGATCGACGCCGCCTTGCCCGCGAACGCCGGCGCCGGCCCTGCGATCCGGCGCCTGCGCGAATCGCTGATCGCCGAGCATCTGGACGTTGATCCGGCCGAGGTCGGCAGCCGGTTCGATGCGACAGGATCGCTGATCGCGACGATCGAGGCGCTTCGCGGCAGCGGGCGGTCGCTCGAGCTGCTCGATCTGACCAAGCCGGGTCCGTTCGACGAATTCATCGCCGAGAATGAATTGCTCGATCCGACGAGCCCCGACGACATGTTCGAAAGCCTGACCGAGCGCGGCCTCAGGAAAAGCTGGCATCGCGGCAAGTCTTGGATGAAGCGGCATCGGCCCTTTCGGCGCAAGGCCTAGGTCGGGTCGGACAAAATCACCGCTTCCTATCTCGTCATCCCGGCGAAGGCCGGGATCTCGTCGGTGCGGCAACACGATAGGGTGAGATTCCGGCCTTCGCCGGGATGACGATGAATAATCAATCCGCCAGCGACAGGATATGATGCGCCTGCTTGAGGTGCGGTGCGTCGACCATCTTGCCGTCGACCTGGAGCACGCCGACGCCGGGGTTGGCCGCGAACGCATCGACGATCGCCTGCGCGCGCGCCACCTCGTCGGTCGAGGGGGTAAAGGCGGCGTTGATCGGGTCGACCTGCGACGGGTGGATCGCCATCATGCCCGTGAAGCCGTCACGCCGCGCGCGCGCGGCATAGGCGCCAAGGCCGGCCTCGTCCTTGATCGCGGGAAAAACGGTGTCGATCGCGGCGGTGTTCGCGCCGTGCGCAGCGAACAAGGTCAGCGCGCGCGCGGTCTCATAGGGCGAGGTGTAGCTGCCGTCGTCATTCCGGCTGGTCGTTGCGCCGATTGCGGCAGGCAGGTCTTCGGCGCCCCAGGTCAGGCCGAGCAGGCGGTCCTTCACTTCGCGGTAGCTGCCGAGGGTGAAGAGCGCGGCGGGCGTCTCGGTCGCGATCGGCAGGACGGCGGGCAGCGAAGCATCGCGCGCGGATTCGCTGCGCAGCACGGTGTCGAGCTGAAGGATGCTTGGCGCGCCTTCGGCTTTGGGCAGCATGATCGCGTCGGGACGCGCGCCCGCGATCGCGGCGACGTCGGCGGCCGTCATATGGCCGTCGAGCGGGTTGACGCGCACCAGCGTGATGACCTCGCGCTCGCCGGCCAGATAATCGGCGATCGCGGCGCGCGCCGTCTCCTTGTTCGCGAGCGCAACCGAATCCTCAAGGTCGAGGATGATCGCGTCGGCACCCGAGGCCGCCGCCTTGGCAAAGCGTTCGGGCCGGTCGCCCGGGACGAAGAGGAGGGAACGGAGGCGCATCAGGCGTCCTTTTTCTTGATGAGCGCGGAGCGTTCGCACTGGCAGACGATCTCGCCCTGCTGGTTGATCGCGCGGTGCAGGAAGGTCACGATACCTGCATTCGGCCGCGATTTCGATTCCTTGAGGCCGATGACCTCACTTTCCGCACGCAGCGTGTCGCCGATGAACACCGGCTTCGGCATGACGAGCTTGTCGTAACCAAGGTTCGCGACGAGTGTTCCGAGCGTCGTATCGCCGACCGACAGCCCGACCATCAGGCTGAAGGTGAAGGTGCCGTTGACGAGGATTTGGCCGAACTCCGAAGCTTTCGCCGCCTCGATGTCGAGGTGGAGCGGCTGCGGATTGTGCGTCATCGTCGTGAACAGCAGATTGTCGGTCTCGGTCACGGTGCGACGGATGTCGTGCGCCAGCGTGTCGCCGATCGTCCATTCGTCGAAATATTTGCCGGCCATCAATCGTCTCCCAACCCTATTCCCTCTGCCCCTGTGGAAGAGGGTTGCGCAGACTTGCGAACTTGTTCGCTAGTCGTAGCTGGGTGAGGGGGTATGCGATTGCCCTGAAATCGCTCACCCTCATCCAACTCCGCCTAACCGCTGAAGCGGCAAGGCTCCATATCCTTCTCCCCTCAAGGGAGAAGGACGGTTATTCCGCCTTCTCGATCCGCGCGAGCAGCGCCTCGACCTGAACCTGTGCGCCCGCCGACGCATTGAGTTCGGCGACGATGCCGTCGAAGGGCGCGGTCAGGCTGTGTTCCATCTTCATCGCTTCGAGCGTCAGTAATTTCTGTCCCTTGGTCACCTTCTCGCCCGCGGCGACATCGACCGCTATCACCTTGCCCGGCATCGGCGACAGGATCGCGCCATCACCCGCGGCTCCGCCCGCGCTCGCGTCGGCGCGCCACGGGGCGAGCTGCCAGACCGAGCCGTTCTCGGCGACGAGCATCGCGGGAGCAGGCTCCTCGGCACCCGGACCGTGCAGCACAACCTCGACGCGCTTGCCGTCGAGCAGGAAGGGCGCGGAACGCACATCGGCCGCGTTGAGGCGGAAGCCCGATTGCAGCGCGCGCGGCACCATCGCCATCGCGGCGTTGGTGAGCGCTTGGCTCGTCGGCACCGGCTCCTCGGTCATCGCATCGCCGTCGCGCCCGATCAGCCCGGTATCGACGGTGCCGGCGACGAAATCGGGATGACCCAGCGCATTGATCAGGAACGCCGAGTTGGTCTTGACCGGCCAGATCGCGCTGTCCTCGAGCATCTCCGACAAAAGCTCGCGCGCTTCCTCGCGGTCCTCGCCCCACGCGATGACCTTTGCGATCATCGGGTCATAGAAGGGCGAGACCTCGGCGCCTTCATAGACGCCGGTGTCGACGCGGCCCATATGTTCGGGAAGCTGGAAGAGTTCGAGCGTGCCTATCGACGGCAGGAAGCCCTTGGCCGGGTCTTCGGCATAAAGCCGCGCCTCCATCGCCCAGCCGTTGATCGCGAGCTCGTCCTGCACCAGCGGGATCGGCTCACCCGATGCGACGCGGAGCTGCCATTCGACGAGGTCGACCCCGGTGATCTCCTCGGTCACCGGATGCTCGACCTGCAGGCGCGTATTCATTTCCATGAACCAGATGCGGTCGGCGCGCAGGCCCTCCGACGCGTCGGCGATGAATTCGACCGTCCCGGCGCCGACATAGTCGACCGCCTTCGCGGCGCGCACCGCGGCGGCGCAGAGGTCGGCGCGCGTTGCCTCGTCCATGCCGGGGGCGGGGGCTTCCTCGATCACCTTCTGGTGACGGCGCTGCAGCGAGCAATCGCGCTCGAACAGGTGGACGACGTTGCCGTGGGTGTCGCCGAAAACCTGCACCTCGATATGGCGCGGGGTCAGGATATATTTCTCGATCAGCACATGGTCGTTGCCGAACGAGGCGGCCGCCTCACGCTGGCACGACGCGAGCGCGTCGGCAAAGTCCGCCGCAGCGTCGACCTTGCGCATCCCCTTGCCGCCGCCGCCCGCGACCGCCTTGATCAGCACGGGGTAGCCGATCCCGGCCGCCTGTTCGGCGAGGAAAGCGGGATCCTGATTTTCGCCCATATAGCCCGGCGTCACCGGCACTCCGGCGTCGGCCATCAGCTTCTTCGCGGCGTCCTTCAGCCCCATCGCGGTGATCGACGAGGGCTTCGGTCCAACCCACACGAGCCCCGCATCGGCGACCGCCTGCGCGAACTCGGCGTTCTCGGATAGGAAGCCATAGCCCGGATGGATCGCCTCGGCGCCGGTCGCCTTGGCGGCGGCGATGATCTTTTCGCCGATCAGATAGGATTCGCGCGCCGGCGAGGGTCCGATATGCACGGCCTCGTCGGCCTCGCGCACATGCAGCGCCTTGGCGTCGGCATCCGAGTAGACCGCAACGGTTCTTATGCCCATCTCGCGCGCGGTGCGGATGATGCGACAGGCGATTTCGCCACGATTGGCGATGAGGAGGGAATTGATCATCGTCATTACATCCTGAACACGCCGAAGCCGCGGTCTTCGACCGGGGCGTTCAACGTCGCGGAGAAGGCCAGCCCCAGCACGTCGCGGGTCTGCGCGGGGTCAATGATGCCATCGTCCCACAGGCGCGCGGTGGCGTGATAGGGGTTGCCTTCGTCCTCATATTTCTGGCGGATCGGCGCCTTGAAGGCTTCGGCTTCCTCGGGCGTCCATTTGTCGGCGTCGCGGTGGACCGTGGCCAGCACCGACGCCGCCTGTTCACCGCCCATCACGCTGATCCGTGCATTGGGCCAGGTGAACAGGAAACGCGGCGAATAGGCGCGCCCGCACATGCCGTAATTGCCCGCGCCAAAGCTGCCGCCGATCAGCACGGTGATCTTCGGCACCGTCGCTGTCGCTACCGCGGTCACCAGCTTTGCGCCATGTTTGGCGATGCCCTCGGCCTCATATTTGCCGCCGACCATGAAGCCCGAGATATTCTGAAGGAAGAGCAGGGGAATGCGGCGTTGCTGCGCCAGTTCGATGAAATGCGCGCCCTTGACCGCGCTTTCGCTGAACAACACGCCGTTGTTGGCGAGGATCGCGACCGGAATGCCCCAGATATGCGCGAAGCCGCAGACGAGCGTCGCGCCGTAATTCGCCTTGAACTCGTGAAACTCGCTGCCGTCGACGATGCGCGCAATCACCTCGTGTACGTCATAGGGTGCGCGCACATCCTGCGGAATGATGCCGTAGAGCTCCTCGGCGTCATATTTCGGCGGCCGCGGGTCCTTCATTTCGACCTTGAAACCTTCGTCGGTGCCAAGATGACTGACGATATCGCGCACGATGGTCAGCGCATGCTCGTCATTCTCGGCGAGGTGGTCGACGACGCCCGACTTCTTCGCGTGCAGGTCGCCGCCGCCCAGATCCTCGGCGCTGATCTCCTCGCCCGTCGCGGCCTTCACCAGCGGCGGGCCGGCGAGGAAGATCGTGCCTTGACCCCGCACGATTACCGTCTCGTCCGACATCGCGGGAACATAGGCGCCGCCCGCCGTGCAGCTTCCCATCACGCACGCGATCTGCGGGATACGCTTGGCACTCATATTCGCCTGGTTGAAGAAGATGCGCCCGAAATGGTCGCGGTCGGGAAAGACCTGATCCTGATGCGGCAGGTTCGCGCCGCCGCTGTCGACTAGGTAGATGCAGGGCAGGCGGTTCGCCTCGGCGATCTCCTGCGCGCGAAGATGCTTCTTCACCGTCATCGGATAATAGGTGCCGCCCTTCACCGTCGCGTCGTTGCAGACGATCATCGCCTGCCGCCCCGACACGCGGCCGATGCCCGCAATCATCCCCGCGCCGGGGATTTCGCCGCCATACATGTCGCACGCGGCGAGCTGGCCGATCTCGAGGAAGGGCGAGCCCGGATCGAGCAGCCGCTCGACGCGCTCGCGCGGCAGCAGCTTGCCGCGGCTCGTGTGCCGCTCGCGCGACTTTTCGTTGCCGCCGAGGCCGGCCTCGGCGACGCGCGCATAAAGCTCGTCGCGCAAGCCGCGATTGTGCGCGGCATTGGCGCGGAACGCGTCGCTTTCGCTATTCACCATCGTGCCCAGAACAGGTGCGCTCACGTCTCGAATTCTCCTCTGAAGTCGGGCCGGACTATCCCGCCGCTCGTCGAGCGACAAGGACCGCAGGCCGAAAATGGTTGGCGTTGAAACCGGTTCGTCACAGGCCTATGCCCCCCGCATGCCCGTTAGAAACAAGGTCATTCCCATGAAAAAAGCCGTCTTCGCCATCTTGCTTTCGACCGCCGCGATCGTCGGGGGGCCCGTCGCCTGTTCGAAGGGCGACCAGACTGACAAGGCCGACGCCAGCTACACTGTCGGCACCGAACTCGGGATCAGCAAGGCCGCGATGGACACGAGCGTAAAGCCCGGCGACGACTTTTACGCCTATGCCAACGGCAATTGGCAAAGAACGACCGAGATTCCTGCCGACCGTTCGTCGATCGGCGCCTTCTACATCGCCTTTCTCGAAACTGAGAAGCGCGTCCGCGAACTCGTCGGCGCGATCGTCCAGAAGGGCGGCGAGCCGGCCACCGACGAAGGGCGCATCGCGGCCTTCTACAAGGCCTATATGAACACCCAGGCGATCGACGCGGCGGGTATCAAACCGGTCGCCGCCGACCTCGCGCGCTTCGCCGCGATCACCGACAAGGCGGCGCTGTCGAGGGTCCTCGGCGAACAGACCCGCGCCGACGTCGACCCCCTCAACGCCACCGATTTCGGCACCGAAAATCTCTTCGGCATCTTCGTGACACAGGGGCTCGCGACGCCGGGCGACGTGATTCCCTATATGCTGCAGGGCGGCCTCGGGCTTCCCGAGCGCGAATATTATCTGTCGTCCGACCCCAAGATGGCGAAGATCCGCACCGACTATCAGGCCTATATCGAAAAGCTGCTGAGCGCGGCGGGGCAGAGCGACGCGGCGGCGAAGGCCAAGCGCATCTACGACCTCGAACTCAAGATCGCGCGCGCGCACGCCAGCCGCGAACAGAGCGAGGACTTTACCCAATCGGCCGACGTCTGGACGAAGGCCGATTTCGCCAAGAAGGCACCGGGCATCGACTGGGACGCCTGGTTCGCTGCGGCGAAGCTCGACACGGCGGGCAAGTTCGGCGCCTATCACGCGAACGCGATCACCGGCCTGTCGGCGCTTGTGGCGTCGGAGCCGCTCGATGCGTGGAAGGACTGGCTGACGTTCCATCAGATCAACAGCCATAGCGACGTGCTGCCGAGCGCGATCGACAATGCCCACTTCGCCTTTTACGGCACGACGCTTGCGGGCACACCGCAGCAGCGCAGCCGCGACAAGCGCGCGCTCGATGCGCTGAACACCGACCTCGGCGACGCGGTCGGCCGCGTCTATGCCGAGAAATATTTCCCCGCGTCCGCCAAAGCTGAAGTCGGCGACATGGTGAAGGGTATCAAGGCGGCTTTTGCGACGCGCGTGAACGGCATCGACTGGATGGCGCCCGAAACCAAGAAGGAAGCGATCAAGAAGGTCGAGACGATCGTCGTCGGCGTCGGCTATCCCGAAAGCTGGCGCGACTATGGCAGCTACAGCGTCAGCGCCACCGACGCCTATGCGAACGAGATTGCGGGCGAGAAGGCCGAATATGCCCACCAGCTCGCGAAGATCGGCAAGCCGATGGACAAGGCCGAATGGTGGATGACCCCGCAGACGGTCAACGCGGTCAACCTGCCCGTGCAGAACGCGCTGAACTTCCCCGCCGCGATCCTCCAGCCGCCCTTCTTCAACGCCAAGGCCGACCCGGCCTATAATTACGGCGCGATCGGAGCGGTGATCGGCCACGAGATCAGCCACAGCTTCGACAATAATGGCGCGGCGTTCGACTCGACCGGCGCGCTGCGCAATTGGTGGACCGCCGCCGACCTCAAGAAGTTCGAGGAAGCGGGGTCGGCGCTGGCCGCGCAATATGACAGCTACAAGCCGTTCCCCGACCTTGCGGTGAACGGCAAGCTGACGCTGGGCGAGAATATCGCCGACGTCGCGGGTCTTCAGGCGGCGTATGACGCGTATCGCGCGTCGCTGAACGGCAAGGAAGCGCCGGTGATTGGCGGCTTCACCGGCGACCAGCGCTTCTTCATCGCCTATGCGCAGACCTGGGCGACCAAGATGCGCGACGAGGCGCTTCGCGCGCGCGTCGCGACCGACGGCCACGCACCTGGCAATTACCGCGCGCTCACCGTCCGCAACCTCGACGCCTGGTACAAGGCGTTCGACGTCAAGGAAGGCGACAAGCTCTACCTCGCGCCCGACAAGCGCGTCCGCGTCTGGGGCTGATGACGGGCAAGGGCGGGGCACTTAGTCGGTCCCGCCTTGGCTCGCCGGCTCGCCGGGCTTTTCCTTCAGGATCAGATAGCGATAGACGCCGACGCAGTTGATGCAGAGCAGGGCGATATTCTGCCACCCGATGCCTTCGCTGTCGGGCTGCAGGAAACCCCAGCCGATCAGCGCGAGGCTGCTCGTCACGAAGATGACGAACGCCCAGCCGGTCCAGCGCCGCCCGAGGTTGAGCGAAACGAGCAGCGCTGCGAGCGTCGCCGCCCCCGCGCCATAATATTGCAGGATGTCGAGCAGCGCCTGGCTCACCGGCGATCGACCAGATTGCTGACCTCGACGAGATTGCCGTCGGGATCATGGAAATAGAGCGAGTCGATCGTCCCGGTCGCGCCGTCGCGCAACCCCGCGTCGATGATGGCAACGCCCTGCGCTTCCAGATGCGCCCGCCATTCAGCCACCGGCGTATCGCTGAGCAGGCAGAAATTGCCGCTGCCCGGCACGGTATCGCGCGCGATGGTCGGGCTGTTGGCGGCATCCTGAAGGCTGATCTTGTTTTCGCCGAATTGCAGCGAATATTTGCCGGGCCGCTCCTCGCGCGCGGTCATGCCCAAAACGCGCTCGTAGAAAGCGCGCGTCGCGGCGACGTCGCGCACGCACAGCACGATATGGTCGAAGCCGGCGACGCGAAATTCGGTCATGCGCTTGTTGCCCCGAAAACATACTCAAGCTTCAGCCCGTCGGGATCGGCAAAAAAGACCGCATAATAGGTTGGGCCGTAACGCGGGTAGTCGGCGGGCGCGTCGAGGATCGTCGCGCCGATGCCGCGCAGCAGATCGTGCAGCGCGTCGACGTCCTCGCGGCTCTCCGCCGCCCATGCGAGGTGATGCAGACCCGGCGAATAGCGGTCGTGTATCCTCGCGGCTCCGTCACCCCGCGCCTCGACGATGCCGATCGAATGGAAGGGTTCCCCGTCGCGGTCCCAGTCGCTGCCACGCTCGTCGTCGGCCGAGCGGCGATAGCCGAGGAAGCCAAGCATAGCGTCATAGAATGGACGCGACCGCTCTTTGTCGGCGACCGTCAGGTCAATGTGATGGACGAGCCCGCGCATGGTTATGCCAACGCGCCGATCAAGGCAAGGATGCCCGCGCCGGCGAGCGCCGGCCATGCGACATGGCGGCCCTTCGTATAGGCGGCATCGAACAGCCCCGAGGCAAGCCATCCGCCGCCGATGACGATCAATACACCCTTGGGCGTGCCGGGCCATGCGACCGCTGCCGCCGAAATAAGCATCAGCACCGACGTCGCATGCCAGGCGAAGCGGATGATCCGGCGCGTCAGCGGGTCGGCAAGCGAGCCCGCCTCGCCGCGCAGCAACGGCACCATCATCCGACGATAGCCGAGCACCGAATGAACCCCGGCCGTCGTCACCATGAAGGCGGTCGACAGCCAGAGCCAGATCACGCGCCGGCGCCGATCAGTTCGCGGCCGATCAGCATGCGGCGGATCTCGTTCGTGCCCGCGCCGATGTCGAGCAGCTTGGCGTCGCGCCAGTAGCGTTCGACCGGCCAGTCCTTGGTGTAGCCCGCGCCGCCCAAGGCCTGGATCGCTTCGCCCGCGACCTTCACGGCATTCTCGCTCGCGAGCAGGATCGCGCCCGCGGCGTCGAAGCGCGTCGTCTGCCCCGCGTCGCATGCCTTGGCGACATTATAGACATAGGAGCGCGCCAACTGGAGCATCACATACATGTCGGCGACCTTCGCCTGCATCAGCTGGAACGATCCGATCGGCTTGCCGAACTGCTTGCGCTCGCGAACATAAGGAATGACCGTATCGAGGCACGCCTGCATGATACCGAGTTGGAGCCCGGCGAGCACGACGCGTTCGTAATCGAGCCCCGACATCAGCACGCCGACGCCGCCATTCTCGGGCCCCATGACCTGTTCTTCGGAAACTTCGCAGTCGGTGAAGACAAGCTCGGCGGTCGGCGAGCCGCGCATACCGACCTTGTCGATCTTTTGCCCGATGGCGAACCCCGGCATATCCTTTTCGATCAGAAAGGCGGTGATCCCGCGCGATCCCGCGTCGGGGCTGGTCTTGGCATAGACGACGAGCGTGTCGGCACAGGTCGCATTGGTGATCCAGAATTTGGTGCCGTTGAGGACGTAGCCGCCCTGAACCTTGTCGGCCTTCAGCTTCATCGACACGACGTCGCTGCCGGCGCCCGCTTCCGACATCGCAAGGCTGCCGACATGCTCGCCCGAGATCAGCTTGGGGAGATATTTCGCCTTTTGCTCGGCGTTGCCCCAGCGGCGGATCTGGTTGACGCAAAGGTTCGAGTGCGCGCCGTAGGAAAGGCCGATCGCTGCGCTCGCGCGGCTCACTTCCTCGACCGCGATGACATGCTCGAGATATCCGAGCCCGAGCCCGCCGAACTCTTCCTCGACGGTGATGCCGTGCAGGCCAAGCTCGCCCATCGCCGTCCACAATTCGTCGCGCGGAAACCAGTCCTGCGCGTCGGCCTTGGCGGCGAGCGGCGCGATCCGTTCGTCGGCAAAGCGGGCGGTGGTGTCGCGGATCATCTCGGCGGTTTCGCCGAGCGCGAAATCGAAATCGGGGGTGGCGCGCATGGGGGACCTATCGATGGAGGGCGGGATTGCGCGCGAGTGTGCCTCAAAATTCCATCATAGGGAAATTGAAACGAATGCACATTTATCATAAGTAAAATCTATGATTAAACGTGCGCACATCCGCCAATTCCTCGCCGTGGTCGACGCGGGCAGTTTCACGCAGGCGGCACTCCGCATTCGCGTGACCCAGCCGGCGCTGTCGACCGGGATCGCCGAACTCGAAAAGCTCGTCGGCACCCCGCTCTTCATCCGCAACCGCCGCCAGATCCGGCTAACCGAGGCGGGCGGGCGCTTCCTGCCGATCGCGCGCGACCTCGAACGCGGCTTTCGCGCCGCCGACGGCTTCGGCCGCGACGCCGACCGGCAGGCGGCCGAACTCAAGCTCGGCATCATCCGCTCGGCGCCGGGCGAATTGCTGCAGGCGATCGCCGCGGCGTTGCGCCCGGGCTTTTCGATCGAACTCGTCGAAAACAGTGATTCCGAGCTACGCTCGGCGCTGGGCAGCGGCCGGCTCCATATGGCGCTTGTTCCGCTGCGCGATGGCGAGCGCGGCGAGCATGTCGTGCCGCTCTACGAGGAACCGCTTGCGATGTTCGTCGCGGCGGACCATCCGCTCGCGGGGCGGATCGAGGTCGGGCCCGAGGAACTCGCCGCCGAGACGATGATCGCGCGCCGCTCGTGCGAATTTCTCGGCGCGACGAGCCGCTTCTTCACGCGCCACGGCGTTCGTCCGCGCTTTGCGTTGCGCAGCGAAAGCGACGAGCGCTGCCTGCGCATGGTCGCGGCCGGCGTCGGCATCACCACCGCGCCGATGTCGCTCGCGATCGAGGGCATCGTTCCGCTCAAGGTCGCGGGCTATGACTTTCGCCGTGAACTCGGGCTGCTGCTCGCTCCGGCGTGGCGTGCGCTGCCCGAGGTGGCGCCGCGCCTTGCGCATGCGCTTGAAACGATCGGTGCAATCGCGGCCGAATGGCGCCGGTCGCGGGTCGACGCCGCTGCCTGACGCGAGACCTCCCAAGTCTGGCTTGCAGCGCCGAAAGGCCATAACGTTTGCCCGCGAACATAGGGCGGAGCTACGGCGGCCTCATCCACCCCGTCCGTTTGGACGTATGACGGAATTTGAAATAGCCTATTCCGCTGGCGCACGGCGGAAGTGTGAGGAGACGAAGTTTGTTGTCGTCCGAGTTGACGCATCTCGACCGGCTCGAGGCCGAGAGCATCCATATCATGCGCGAAGTGATGGCCGATGCCACCAAGCCCGTGATGCTCTACAGCGTCGGCAAGGACAGCGCGGTGATGCTCCATCTCGCGCGCAAGGCCTTTTATCCCTCGCCGCCGCCGTTCCCGCTGCTCCACGTCGACACGACGTGGAAGTTCCAGGCGATGTACGAATTGCGCGACCGCATGGCCGCCGAGAGCGGTATGGAACTCATCGTCTACCAGAACCCCGAAGCAAAGGCGCGCGGGATCAATCCGTTCGACCATGGTCCGCTCCACACCGACATGTGGAAGACCGAGGGGCTGAAGCAAGCGCTCGATCTCCACGGCTTCGACGTCGCCTTCGGCGGCGCGCGCCGCGACGAAGAAAAGAGCCGCGCCAAGGAGCGCATCTTCTCCTTCCGCACCGCGAGCCACGGCTGGGATCCCAAGAAGCAACGCCCCGAGCTCTGGAACCTCTACAATGCGCGCAAGGCGAAGGGCGAAAGCATCCGCGTCTTCCCGATCTCGAACTGGACCGAGCTCGACATCTGGCAATATATCGCGCGCGAGAATATCCCGATCGTGCCGCTCTATTTCGCCGCGCCGCGTCCGACGGTCGAGCGTGACGGCTTGCTGCTGATGGTCGACGACGATCGCTTCCCGCTCAAGGACGGCGAAGTGCCCGTCGAACGCTCGGTGCGCTTTCGCACCCTCGGCTGTTATCCGCTCACCGGCGCGGTCGAGAGCGAGGCCAGCACGCTGTCCGAAGTGATCCAGGAAATGCTCCTGACCACCACGAGTGAACGGCAGGGCCGCATCATCGACAAGGATGGCGGCGACGCCAGCATGGAGAAGAAGAAGCAGGAGGGGTATTTCTGATGACCGATCCTGTTTACGTCACCGACGCGCTGATCGCCGAGGATATCGACGCTTATCTGGCGGGCCACGAAAAGAAGTCGCTGCTGCGGTTCATCACCTGCGGCTCGGTCGACGACGGCAAGTCGACGCTGATCGGGCGCCTGCTCTATGACTCGAAGATGATCTTCGAGGATCAGCTCGCCGCGCTCGAAGCCGACAGCAAGCGCGTCGGCACGCAGGGGCAGGAGATCGATTTCGCGCTGCTCGTCGACGGCCTCGCCGCCGAGCGCGAGCAGGGGATCACGATCGACGTCGCGTATCGCTTTTTCACGACCGAGAAGCGCAAGTTCATCGTCGCCGACACTCCTGGGCACGAACAATATACGCGAAACATGGTCACCGGCGCCTCGACCGCCGACCTCGCCGTGATCCTGATCGACGCGCGCAAGGGCGTCCTCACGCAGACGCGCCGCCACAGCTTCCTCGCGCACCTGATCGGCATCAAGCATATCATACTCGCGGTGAACAAGATGGACCTTGTCGATTATGACAAGGCGGTGTTCGACCGCATCACGCTGGCGTACCGCGCCTTCGCGAGCGAGATCGGCATCACCAATTTCACCGCGATCCCGATCTCGGGCTTCAAGGGCGACAATATCACCGCGCTCTCGGACAATACGCCGTGGTTCAAGGGGCCGGCGCTGATCGATCATCTCGAAAATGTGGAGGTCGGCAGCGCCGCCGACGAGGCGAAGCCGTTCCGTTTGCCGGTCCAGTGGGTCAACCGCCCGAACCTCGATTTCCGCGGCTTCTCTGGCCAACTCGCGAGCGGCCGAGTCAGGCCCGGCGATGCCGTACGCATTCTGCCGAGCGGCAAGACCACGACGGTCGACCGCATCGTCACCCTCGACGGCGACCTCGATCAAGCCGTGGCGGGCCAGTCGGTGACGCTGACCCTCGCCGACGAAGTCGATTGCTCGCGCGGCGACGTCATCGCCGCCGCCGATGCGCCGCCCGAGGCGGCGGACCAGTTCGAGGCGACGCTCGTCTGGATGGCCGACGAGGCGATGATCGCGGGCCGCGCCTATTGGCTCAAGCTCGCGACGCAGAGCGTTTCGGCGACGGTGCAGGCGCCAAAATATGAGATCAACGTCAACACGCTCGATCATCTCGCGGCAAAGACGCTCGAACTCAACGGTATCGGCGTTGTCGAACTGTCGACCGACAAGCCGATCACCTTCGAGGCCTATGCCGACAACCGCACGCTCGGTGGTTTCATCCTGATCGACAAGTTGACCAACGCCACGGTGGCGGCGGGCATGCTGCACTTCAGCCTCCGCCGCGCGCAGAATGTTCATTGGCAGGCGACCGACATCGACCGCGACATGCGCGCGAACCTCAAGAACCAGCGCCCCGCGCTGCTGTGGTTCACCGGCCTGTCGGGGTCGGGCAAGTCGACGATTGCGAACCTCGTCGAGAAGAAGCTGCACCGGATGAACCGGCACAGCTTCCTGCTCGACGGCGACAATGTCCGCCACGGCCTCAACCGCGACCTCGGCTTTACCGAGGCCGACCGGATCGAGAATATCCGCCGCGTCGGCGAGGTTGCGAAGCTGATGAGCGATGCGGGGCTGATCGTCATCACCGCCTTCATCTCGCCCTTCCGCGCCGAGCGCGAAATGGTGCGCGGCATGTTGCCCGAAGGCGAGTTCCTCGAAATCTTCATCGACACCCCGCTTGCCGAGGCGGAGAAGCGCGACGTGAAGGGCCTCTACAAAAAGGCGCGCGCGGGTCAGCTAAAGAATTTCACCGGCATCGACAGCCCCTATGAGGCACCCGAGAATCCCGAAATTCGTATCGACACGACCGCGATGACGCCCGAAGAGGCGGCGGACCTGATCATCGATCGGCTACTGGGTTAAGGGGGACGCGTGGGAGAGAGCGACGAACAACTCGCCGAGCGGTTAGCGACGGCCGCGGGCCGCATCCTGCTCGACCTGCGTGCAAAGGGCGAGCTCGAGGGCAAGGCGCTCGGAAAAGCGGGCGACGAGCAGGCGAATGCGCTGCTCTGCCGCGAGATTCGCGCCGCACGTCCCGACGATGCGCTTTTGTCCGAAGAGGAAAAGGACAATATCGCGCGTTGCGGGCAACGCCGCGTCTGGATCGTCGATCCGCTCGACGGCACGCGCGAATATGGCGAGGGCCGCGACGATTGGGCAGTGCATGTTGCGCTCGCGGTAGATGGCATCGCGGCGGTCGGCGCGGTCGCGCTCCCGGGGCTCGGGCTGACGCTGACGTCGGCTGCTCCCGTATCACTCCAGCCCGCGAACCAGCCGCTCAAAATGCTCGTCAGCCGGACGCGTCCCGCGGCGGAAGCGGTGTTTGTCGCCGACAGGCTTGGCGCCGAACTGCTCGCGATGGGGTCGGCGGGGGCCAAGGCGATGGCGGTCGTGCGCGGCGAAGCCGATATCTACCTCCACACCGGCGGCCAATATGAATGGGACAATTGCGCGCCCGTCGCCGTCGCGCAGGCCGCGGGCCTGCACGTCAGCCGCGTCGACGGCTCGCCGATCCGTTACAATAATCCCGATACCTACCTGCCCGACCTGCTGATCTGCCGTAAGGAACTGGCGACCGGCGTGCTGCGCCTCGCCGCGGAATATTCTCCCGCGGGCTAGCGCCGGGCGTCGCTGCCCTGTTTCGGCGAAAGGCGATTTGAGCGCAAGAATCGGGTCGCCGCGCTCTCCGCCGCGTCCATAGACCGCCATGACCAATGTCAGGAAAGGCACGTCATGGAACTCGAAAACAAGACCATCATCGTCACCGGCGCGAGCAGCGGGATGGGTGCGGCGGCGGCCAAGCTGTTCGCATCCGAAGGGGCGAATCTGGTGCTCGGCGCGCGTCGCGGCGCCGAACTCGAGGCCCTTGCAGCGTCGATTAACAAAGCCGACGACCGGGCGGTGTTCCTCGCCGGCGACGTGAGGGACGCGGGATATGCCGCGGCGCTCGTCGATCTTGCTGGAAAGGCGTTCGGCGGACTGGACGGCGCGTTCAACAATGCCGGTATCGTAGGCGAAATGCAGCCCGTCCCTGATATGGCCATCGACAACTGGACCGATGTGATGTCGGTCAATCTGACGGCCGCCTTTCTGGCGGCCAAGGCGCAGATACCGGCGATGAAGGCGCGCGGGCGGGGCTCGATCGTCTTCACCTCGTCCTTCGTGGGCTTCAGCAACGGCGGGATGCCGGGCATGGGCGCCTATGCGGCATCCAAGGCGGGACTGATCGGTTTGGCCCGGTCGCTGGCATCGGACCATGCCGCCGAGGGCATCAGGGTCAATGCGCTGTTGCCCGGCGGCACGATCACGCCGGCCGGGGGCGAAGGGGACCCGGCGGCTCTGGAGTTTATCGCCGGATTGCATCCAATGAAACGGATGGCGACGCCCGTCGAGATCGCGCAGGCGGCGCTGTTCCTTCTTTCCGATCGCTCAAGCTTCATGACGGGGAGCCCGATGATCGCCGATGGCGGGGTCTCGGTGCGGTTGGTGTGAGGGCGGCACGGCTGGGACGCGAGCGATCGGCGCATATTTAGCAGCGGGCGATTGCCAGCGTCCTTCTGTCGTCCTATTTCGGTTTCATCAAGAAACCGAACACGGGAGATGCATGATGACCGACCTGCCTGAAACCAACCTCACCATGCTGACGCTCGTGAAGCCCGAAGGGCAGCTCGAAGTATCGCTCGAGCGACGTCCGATGCCGGTGCCGAAGCCGCACGAAGTGCTGGTGAAGGTCCTCGCCGCACCGATCAACCCGTCGGATCTTGGCCTGCTGTTCGGCGGCGCCGACATGTCGACTGCGCGCGCATCGACACGCGACGGCCTGCCCGTCATCACCGCCGATGTCCCGCCCGCCGGGATGCGCGCTATGGGCGGCCGTATCGGCGACGCACTCGCGATCGGCAACGAAGGATGCGGCACCGTCGTCGCGGCGGGGGATTCGCCTGAAGCGCAAGCGCTGCTCGGCAAGACCGTCGCGCTGCTTGGCGGCGAGATGTACGCCGAATATCGCTGCCTGCCGGTGCAGATGGTAATGCCGCTGCCCGACGGCACCGCCCCCGCCGACGGTGCCTCCTGCTTCGTCAACCCGCTGACCAGTCTCGCGTTCACCGAAACGATGCGGATGGAGAACCACAGCGCGATCGTTCACACCGCCGCGGCGTCGAACCTCGGCCAGATGCTCGTCAAGATTTGCGCGAAGGACGGCATCCCGCTCGTCAACATCGTGCGCAGCGACGCGCAGGTCGAAATTTTGAAGGGCATCGGCGCCAAATATATCGTCAACAGCAGCGCCGACGATTTCATGGATCGGCTGATCGATGCGATCGTCGAGACGGGCGCAACGCTCGGTTTCGACGCGACCGGCGGCGGCAAGCTCGCGGGGCAGATCCTGACCGCGATGGAAGCCGCCGCGGTCAAGCGGATGACGAGCTACAGCCGCTATGGCTCGGACACGTTCAAGCAGGTTTATATCTACGGCGCGCTCGACCTGTCGCCGACGACCTTCTCGGCGCGGAGCTTCGGCCTGACATGGGCGCTCGGCGGTTTCCTGCTGACGCCTTTCATGGCGAAGGCGGGGCCGGAAGTTGTCGGACGGATGCGCAAACGGGTGGTCGATGAACTTACGACAACGTTCAAGAGCCATTACAGCCATGAAGTGTCGCTGACTGAGGCGCTAAACCTCGATATGGCTCAGGCTTACAATGCGAAGCGCACGGGCGAGAAATATCTGATCAAGCCGCACGGCTAGTGGCGGCTGGCGACCGAACCTAGCCGTCGCCCCCGCGAAGGCGGGGGCCGCTGTCGTTTTACACAATGCCGCTGAGTAAGGCCGCTAGCGGCCCCCGCCTTCGCGGGGGCGACGGTTGTGGAATGTCCGCTCTCCACCCCAAAACAGACGCTGAGCCGCCTCAAAACCGGATCATGATCCGCCGCGCGAGCGCGGGCGAGATGCTGTGAACCAGCTGGAGCAGCTTCACCATCCCGGCGTTGACCTCGCTCTTGCCGGTGCGGATACCACGGACGATTTCGGCGGCGCAGTCATGCGCGTTCATCTTCCTGCCCGCGCGGCCGGCGGTCATGTTCGTTTCGACCACCGGGGGCAGCGCCTCGATCACCCGAACATTGCTGTTCTTCAGCATATGGCGGATCGCCTGCGTATAGCTGCGCAGCCCCGCCTTGGTCGCGCAATAGACCGAACCGCCCGCGCGCGGCGCGATCGCGAGGCCGGAGGTGACGTTGACGATCGCGGCTTCGGGCTGCGCGCGAAGCACCGGCAGCAACCGGGTGCACAACGCGATCGGTGCATCGAGGTTGGTGCGGATGCAATGCGCCGCACTGTCCAGCGTTTCGGGCCGGTCCAGTTCATATTCGCTGCCGACCCCGGCATTGTTGACGAGCAGCGCGAGCGGCTTGCCCGCCACGCCCTCGACGACCGCATCGACCCCCGCCGGCGTCGAGAGATCGCCCGCGATCGTTCCGAATCCGAGGCCTGCCATCGCCCGCAATTTTTCCGCCGACCGCCCCGTGACGATAACGTCGGCGCCCGCGCCCTGCAATTGCAGGGCGATCTCGCGCCCGATGCCGTCGCTGCCGCCCGTAACGAGAGCCAGTTTGCCGCGTAATTCCATAAGACCCCTCCCATGTTTTACCTCGCCCACTATGGCGGGTCGCATCGCCATCGCCTACATGCAAAATCATGGCCCGCCCGAATGCTCCCGACCGATTCAACGAAGAAAAAGCGACCTATGTGATCCGCGGCGACGCGGAGGGCGACCAGCCCGACCTCGAACGCGGCGCCGAGGCGATCCGCAGCGTCGTGCGCAAGCTGCCGACGCGCCCCGGCGTCTACCGCATGCTCGATGCACGCGGCGACGTGCTCTATGTGGGGAAGGCGCGCGCGCTCAAGAATCGCGTTACCAATTATACGCAGGTCGCGCGCCTGCCGCAGCGGCTCCAGCGCATGGTGTCGCAGACGCGCGCGATGGAGATCGTCACGACGGTCAGCGAGGCCGAGGCGCTACTGCTCGAAGCGCAGCTGATCAAGCGTTACCGCCCGCCGTACAATGTGCTGCTGCGCGACGACAAAAGCTTCCCCTTCATCCTGCTGCGCACCGACCATGATTTTCCGCGCGTGCAGAAGCATCGCGGCGCGCGGCGTGCGAAGGGCCGTTATTATGGTCCGTTCGCGAGCGCTGGGTCGGTGGGCCAGACGCTCAATGCGCTGCAGAAAACCTTTCTGCTCCGCAGTTGCACCGACAGCTTCTTCGCCAACCGCTCGCGGCCGTGTCTGCTCTACCAGATCAAGCGGTGCAGCGCGCCGTGCGTCGACCGCATCTCGAAGGAGGATTATGCCGGGCTGGTGAGCGACGCGCAGGATTTCCTCGAAGGCCGCTCGACCGCGGTGCAGAAAAGGCTCGGCGACGCGATGACCAAGGCCGCCGACGCGATGGATTATGAGCAGGCGGCGGTGATCCGCGACCGGCTGAAGTCGTTGACCTTCATCCAGGGTAGCCAGTCGGTCCACGCCGACGGGCTCGGCGACGCCGATGTGTTCGCGCTCGCGGCGAAGGGCGGGCAGCTGTGCATCGCGGGCTTCTTCATCCGCGGCGGCCAAAATTGGGGGCACCGCAGCTTTTTTCCCGCGCATGTCGCGGGCGTGCCCGAGAGCGAGGTGATGGCAAGCTTCCTGATGCAATTCTACGAAGGGGTGCCGCCGCCGAAGACGATCCTCGTCGACCGCGAGCCCGACGAATGCGCGCTGCTCGCCGAAGCGCTGGGCGAGAGCGCGAACCGGAGGGTCGAAATCAGCGTGCCGCAGCGCGGCAACCGCCGCCGCCTGCTCGAACAGGCGGTGCGCAATGCCGGCGAGGAACTCGACCGGCGCCTCGCCGAAAGCAGCAGCCAGGCAAAGCTCGGGCGCGAATTGGCCGAGCTGTTCGACCTTGAAAATCCGCCGCGGCGAATCGAGATTTACGATAACAGCCATATCCAGGGGACCAATGCGCTCGGCGCGATGGTCGTCGCGGGCCCCGAGGGCTGGATCAAGGGCGCCTATCGCAAGTTCAACATCAAGCGGCCCGAAACGCAGCCGGGCGACGATTTCGCGATGATGCGCGAAGTGTTCCAGCGCCGCTTCGCGCGCGCGATCGAGGAAGATCCCGAGCGGACGAAGGGCGAATGGCCCGACCTTGTGCTGATCGACGGCGGCAAGGGGCAGGTCTCGGCGGCGGGCGCGGTGCTCGCCGAACTCGGCATCGACGACCTCACTTATGTCGGCGTAGCCAAGGGCCCCGACCGCAATGCCGGACGCGAAACCTTTTATCACCCCGACGGGCGCGAATTCACGCTCCCGCCGAACAATGCCGTGCTCTTCTATATCCAGCGGCTGCGCGACGAGGCGCACCGCTTCGCGATCGGCGCCCATCGGCAGAAGCGCGCGAAGGCGATGGGATCGTCGCCGCTCGACGAGGTTCCGGGCATCGGCCCCGCGCGCAAGAAGGCGCTGCTGATGCACTTCGGCACCGCACGCGCGGTGCGCGGCGCGAGCCTCGAGGATTTGCGCAAGGCGCCGGGCGTCAGCGCCGCGGTCGCGCAGGCGGTGCATGATTTCTATCATGCGGGACGGTGAGCATTACGCCATTCGTCATCCCGGCGAAGGCCGGGATCTCGCCTTATCGCCATAGCGCACCGGTGAGACCCCGGCCTTCGCCGGGGTGACGAAGTAAGAGAGGAGGACATAATGGATTTCGCCGCCACCATGCCGCTTGCGGGAACGCTGGGGGTCACGATCGACGAAGGCAGCAAGGATCGCGTCGCGGGCAAGCTGCCCGTGCGGCCCGAAATCTGCACCGCAGGCGGGATCGTCCATGGCGGGGCGATCATGGCCTTTGCCGATTGCCTCGGTGCCGTCGGCGCGTTTCTGACTTTGCCCGAGGGCGCTAGCGGCACGACGACGATCGAGAGCAAGACCAATTTTCTCGGCGGCGGGCCCGTCGGCACGACGCTCGTCGGCGAAGCGACCCCGGTGAAGATCGGCAAGCGGCTGTCGGTGTGGCAGACGCGTATCCGCACCGAGGCGGGCGCCGAGGTCGCGCTGGTGACGCAGACGCAGATGGTGCTTTGGCAAGCCTGACCACCGATGCCATCGTCTGCGCGGTGCGAGCGCACGGCGAGCATGGCGCGATCCTGCGCGCGCTGACGGCGGAAGCGGGGCTGGTCGCGGGCTATGTTCGCGGCGGACGCTCGCGGCGGCTCCGCCCGATCCTGATGCCCGGCAATCTGGTGGCGCTCGAATTGCGCGCGCGGACCGAGGAGCAGCTTGGCGGCGCGACGGTCGAACTGCTCGAAAGCCGCGCGCCGCTGCTCGCCGAGCCGCTCGCGGCGGCCGCCATCGACTGGGTGACGAGCCTGACCGCGGCGACATTGCCCGAGAACCAGCCCTATCCGGCGCTGTACGCGGCTCTCGAAGCAGTGCTGGAAGCGATCGGGGTCGCTCCTTCGGCACGGCTGTGGGCCGCGGCGCTGGCACGTTATGAATTGCTGTTGCTGGCCGAGCTCGGCTTCGGGCTCAACCTTGAAGACTGTGTGGTGACGGGGGCTGTTTCCGATCTCGCCTTTGTCAGCCCGAAATCGGGCGGTGCGGTCAGCGCCAGCGCCGCCGCCGGCTATGAAGAACGCCTGTTCCGTCTGCCGCGCTTCCTGTGCGGGCAAGACGCCCGCCCGTCGATGACCGACGTCCTGGACGGCCTTGTCATTACCCGTCATTTCCTCGATCGCGACGTCCTCGACGGACGCAACCGTGACTTGCTGACCGCAAGGGAAAGATTGATCGGCCGGCTGGGCAGGGCGGTTGCGTGACGCGCCGCCGCTGGCTAGAGCGGCACCGTCAAACCAAGGCTATCCGCCCTTTCCGTTTGTGCTGAGCTTGTCGAAGCACCGTCCTTCTTTCGACGGCGCCGAAGAGAAGAGCGGCCCTTCGACAAGCTCAGGGCGAACGGCGTATTTGGACGGAAGGTCAAAAGTTGAAAATCCTGCTGCTGGCTGGCGACGGTATCGGTCCGGAAATCATGGCGGAGGCCGAAAAGGTCCTTGCCGCGCTCGCGCTTCCGGTGACGCTCGACCGTGCGCTTGTCGGCGGTGCGGCGTATGAAGCCACGGGCCACCCGTTGCCGCCCGAAACGCTCGCGAAGGCGAAAGCCGCCGATGCGTTGCTGTTCGGCGCGGTCGGCGACCCGCGTTTCGACACTGTCGAGCGCCACCTGCGCCCCGAACAGGCGATCCTCGGCCTGCGCGCCGAACTCGGGCTGTTCGCCAATCTGCGTCCCGCCAAGCTGTTCGCTGGGCTCGAAGACAGCTCGGCGCTGCGCCCCGAGGTCGCGTCGGCGATCGACCTCTTGATCGTCCGCGAGCTCAACGGTGACGTCTATTTCGGCGAAAAGGGCATGCGCACGACGGCGAGCGGCGAGCGCGAAGGCTATGACGTCATGTCGTACAGCGAGAGCGAAGTGCGGCGCATCGCGCATGTCGCCTTCCGCGCGGCGCAAGGCCGCGCGAAGCGGCTCTGCTCGGTCGACAAGGCGAATGTGCTCGAAACCTCGCAGCTGTGGCGCGATGTGGTGATCGAGGTCGCGAAGGAATATCCCGACGTCGCGCTCAGCCATATGTATGTCGACAATGCCGCGATGCAGCTCGTGCGCAATCCGGGCCAGTTCGACGTCGTCGTCACCGGCAATCTGTTCGGCGATATCCTGTCCGATCAGGCGTCGATGTGCGTCGGGTCGATCGGCCTGCTCGCGTCGGCGTCGCTGAGCGACGGCAAGCTGGGATTGTACGAGCCGATCCACGGCAGCGCGCCCGATATCGCAGGCAAGGGCGTTGCCAATCCGCTGGCGATGATCCTGAGCCTTGCGATGCTGCTGCGCCATTCGGGCGGCGACGAGTCGAGCGCGGCGCGGATCGAGGCGGCGGTGGCGAAGGTGCTGGCTGGCGGCGCGCGCGGTGCGGATCTGGGGGGCAATATGGGAACGGCGGCCTTGGGCGATGCGGTTGTTTCGGCTTTGAACGGATAGATGAGATGAAAAAGACGACGGGTTTCGACCGCAGCAAGACGAAGACCTGGCATCCCGCGACGCAGGCGGTGCGCGGCGGCACCTGGCGCAGCGAGCATGGCGAAACGTCCGAAGCCCTCTTCCTGACCTCGGGCTACACCTATGAGAGCGCCGAGGAAGTCGCGGCGCGCTTCGCGGGCGAAGAACAGGGCATGACCTATTCGCGCCTGCAGAACCCGACCGTCGCGATGCTCGAGGAGCGGATCGCGCTGATGGAAGGCGCCGAGGCGTGCCGGACGCAGGCGACCGGCATGGCGGCGATGACGACCGCGCTGCTGTGTCAATTGTCGGCGGGCGATCATATCGTCGCCGCAAAGGCCGCCTTCGGTTCATGCCGCTGGCTCGTCGACCATCTCTGTCCGCGCTTCGGGATCGAAACCACCGTCGTCGACGGCCGCGATAACGACGCGTGGGAAAAGGCGATCAAGCCGAACACCAAGGTCTTTTTCTTCGAAACCCCGGCGAACCCGACGATGGATATCGTCGACATGAAGCATGTCTGCGGCCTCGCGAAGGCGCACGGGATCACCACGGTCGTCGACAACGCCTTTGCGACGAGCGTGCTCCAGCGTCCGATGGATTTCGGCGCCGATGTCGTCGCTTATTCGGCGACCAAGCTGATGGAAGGGCAGGGGCGCGTGCTCGCGGGGGCCGTTTGCGGGACCGAGAAGTTCATCAACGATGTGCTGCTGCCGTTCCAGCGCAACACCGGCCCCAATCTGTCGCCGTTCAACGCGTGGGTCGTGCTCAAGGGCCTCGAAACGCTCGACCTGCGCGCACGGCGCCAGTCGGAAAATGCACTCGCGGTCGGCAAGGCGATCGAGGGGCGCGTCGCACGCATGCTGCATCCGGGACTCGCCAGCCACCCGCAGCATAATTTGGCGATGAGCCAGTCGAGTGCGTGCGGACCGATTTTTTCCTTCGTACTCGATGGCGGCCGCGAACAGGCTATGGCCTTCCTCAACGCGCTCGAACTCGTCGACATCAGCAACAATATCGGCGATTCGCGCAGCCTTTGCTGTCACCCTTGGTCGACGACGCATTATGGCGTCAGCGAAGAAGCGCGCATCGATATGGGTGTCGTCGAGGGTATGCTACGCATCAATATCGGGCTCGAGGATTCGCGCGATGTCATCGCCGACCTCGACCAGGCATTGACCAAGGTCGGGCTTTAGGCGAATCTGCCATGGAAATGATCGACTCCTTCTTCCCCTTTTCGGCGACCACCGGGTCGATCACCGTGCGCGTCGCGGTCAGCTATCTGCCCGAACAATCGCACCCGGCGCTCGGGCGCTGGTTCTGGGCTTATCATGTGCGCATCGAGAATCATGGCGACGATGCGGTGCAGCTGATCAGTCGCCATTGGCGGATCAGCGACGGGCGCGGTCAGACCAGCGAAGTCGAAGGCGAGGGTGTCGTCGGCGAACAGCCGTTGATCGTGCCCGGCGGCGCCTATGATTATGTTTCGGGCTGCCCGCTGCCAACCCCCGAAGGGTCGATGGTCGGCAGCTATGCGATGGAGCTGGGCGACGGATCGCAGATGCTCGTCGCCATCCCGCATTTCCCGCTTCAGGCGCCCGCGACCGCGTCATGAAACGCACGCACCTGCCCCTCAACGCGCTCCGCGTCTTCGACGCCGCTGCCCGGCACCTGAGCTTCACGCGCGCCGCCGACGAACTGGCGGTGACCCCAGCCGCGGTTGGGCAACAGATTCGCGCGCTCGAGGATATGCTCGGCGTCGTGCTGTTCCGCCGCACGCCCAAGGGGCTGGAATTGACCGGCGAGGCCAACGCCGGGCTCGATGCGCTGCGTCAGGGCTTTTTGCAGTTTGAGGAATCGGTGCGCGCGATGCAGGCGGGGCAGTCGTCGCAGTCGCTGACGATCGCCGCGCCGCGCGATCTCACCGCGAAATGGCTCGCGCCGCGGCTCGCGCGCTACAGCCAGCAGGCGCCCGATGTGCGCTTCACCCTGGTGTCGGCCGATAGCGGGATCGACTTTACCGAGGCGAACCTCGACCTCGCGATCTTCTGGACCGACGGCGCGGGCGAACACGAAGGCGTGGCGCTTTCCGACCCGGTGATGGTGACCGTTGCGGGACCCGGCAGCGAAAGCGAAACGCGCATCGCATGGCCGGGCTGCCCCGCCGACGAAGGCGAGCCGGCGCTGCGGCTGGGCGACGCGGGGCTCGCGATCGACGCGGCGGCGAACGGGCTGGGGCAGGCGAACGTCCCCGCGATGCTCGCCGAGGCGGATATCGCCGCCGGACGCGTGCGGCTGGTCCGCGAGGCCTTTCCGGTGAAGCGCGGCTACTGGCTGGTCGCGCCGACGCCGCAATGGCGGCAGGCGAAGGTCAAGGCGCTGGTCGCCGCGCTGACGGCGGCCTGAATCCACTGAAACGACATAGGGATAGCTCGCTATTTCGCCGCGAGCGCCAGCATGCGCGTGACCAGCCCGACCATCCTGTCCGCGTCGAGATTGGCTTTCGGATCGTTCCAGCTCGCGGTCACCACGAACCATTTCCCGTCGGCCTTGCGCTCGCCGAGCAGGCTCATCGACAATACGCCCTTTTCCGAACCGCCCTTGTAGCCGAGATAGCGCCACGGTTCGGCCGCCGCCGGGCCGACGCCATTGTTGATTGCCAGCGCCGACATCGTCGGCGCGGAACCGCGCGCGCGCAGATCTACCATCGCGCGTGCGATGTCGTTCGGGCTCGCAAACCATTCGAGACTGTCGATAAATCGCGGTCCCTCGACGAAGCTGACGCCGTCGACGTTCGAGAGCGTGAGGCGGTTCTCGTTGCTCTCGATCAACCGGCGCTGCGCCGCATCATCGCCCTTGATAAAGAGCGGGCGCAGGTCGTTGAAATTATTGCCCTTGAGCGCGAACGCCTCGACCGTGGTCAGCAGGGGGATGTTGCGCGACGGCGCGCTGTGCCCCGCGCTCTTCATCCGCGCCTCGATGCGTTCGCGGCCGAGCAGGTGGATCAGCGTGTCGGTCGCGCCATTGTCGCTGACCGAGATCATCCAGTTGGCGAGCGTCTGGAGCGTGACCGGCGTGCCCTTCGGCCAATTCGCGGTGCCCGCCGACGAGAAGCTGAGGTGCGAGAGCGGCGCGACGTCGCTCCATTTCCGTGTCCCCGCCGCGATCTGGGCGGCGAGTTCGTCGAGGATATAGAGCTTGATCGTCGACCCCACAGCGAATTGCGTATCGGCATGCGCCGCCGCGAGTGGACGGATGGTGCCGCCGTCGAGCTCGGCCACCAGAAAACCGGTATTCCCCGGCAGTGCGGCGAATTCGGCGGCGATCTTGTCGAAACTGTCGTTCGCCATTTCGAAATTCGTGAAAACGAGCCCGAACACCTTCTCGTCCGGCCCGGCGCCGACCTCGAGCGAAAGCGTGCCGACGCCCCTTTCGAAACGCAGTTGCACGGTACCCGAGCGTCCGTTGGTCGAGGTCGCCTTTTCGACCGATATGGGCTGGCCATATTGTGCGATGAGGCTGGCGGTGATCGCGTCGAATTTTTCCTTGGGGACCGCTTTCTGGAACGCGGCATCGAAATAATCGGGGTAGGCGATCTTGCCGGTGAGCAGGTCGACGAGCTCTGCCGCGCGCCGCTCGAATGCGCGGCCCTGAGCCGGGACCACTTCGGGCGGCTGGATCGCATGGGCGGCCGACGGCGCGCCGGAAAGGGTGGCCGCGGCGAGCAGCGCCGGCATCAGCAAGCACTTCATTTCCCATCTCCTTCGGTTGGGGGCGATGCCGCGTCGAGCCGCTCGATCTGCCCGCGCAGCATGGCCGCCGCGCGCCGGTTGAGGATCCATACCCCGCCGAATACCAGCAACTGGAGCGCGACAACGAACAGGAATACGAGCGAGCCACCCATTCCGCTTGCCTTGGCCTGTCCGAGCATGAAGACCAGTAGGCCGGGTACGAAAGGCGCGAGATACCAGCGACCGACGCGGGCGAGCATATGTTCCTCGCGTATAAGCCGTTCGCGGTAATAGCCGCTGATGTCCTGCGCCTCGGCGTCGGGATCGGGCCGCGACGTGCGACGGGCGAGCTGCCACGCGACGACCATCGCGCCCGCGATGACGAGCAAGCTGCCGATCTTGATCAGCGGTTCGGCGAAGATCACGGCGTACAGGGCAAAGACGACTACCACTAGCGCGGTTGCGGCATATTCGCGTCGATTGCGGCGGCGTATGGCGTCGCCAAACCGTCCCGCCTGGCGCTTGATCTCTTCCAGCGCGAGCGGTTCGAAGGCGGGCTGGCTCTCGTGCCAGAGGGTATGGAGCCCTTTGTCGGAAAAATCGGTCATCTTGCGTCTCCGGCGCCGGCAAAGCGGCGTGTCAGCATGGATTTGAAGCGATGGACCTTGGTAGCGACCGCATCGGACGAAACGCCGGTGACCGCACCGATTTCCGCCGCGGCCACGCCTTCGAGATAGAGGAGCAATATCTGTCGATCGGGCGGATCGAGCCGCTCGATGATCGACAGGATCAGCGCCATGGCACGGTCGCTGTCGGCGCGCTCGAACGGGGTGGCGTCGGCATCGGCGATCTCGACATCCTCGATCGACGACCAGCCGCGTTGCGCGCGGCGCTTGTTCGCAAGCATGTGCGATGTCGCGCGATTGTGCGCGACGCGCCACACCCAGGTGCTGAGCGAGCAGCGGCCGTCGAAGGTGGCGAAACTCTGCCACAGCGCGACCTGCAATTCCTGCTCGAGATCGCACCGCAGGTCGGCATCGGCTTCATAGCCGCGCGCGAGACGGGCGAGCGCGCCGCCGAAGCGGTCGATCGCTTCCGTAAAAAGCCGATCCTGATCCCCCTCGGCCACGCCGCTCTCCAATCTTTCGTGTCGCATACCCATTTAGTCGGGGGCGACGCGACTTTCTGACGGCGACGGGAAAATTTTCTCCTCAGGCGTCGATCGCCGCCTCGTCGAGCGTCGCGGCATTGGCCTGGATGAACTGGAATCGATGCTCGGGATGCTTGCCCATCAGGCGGTCGACCAGATCCTTGACCTGATGCCGTTCCTCATATTCCTGCGGCAGCGTGACGCGCAGCATCGACCGCGTCGCGGGGTCCATCGTCGTTTCTTTCAATTGGTTGGGGTTCATTTCTCCCAATCCTTTGAAGCGCCCGACCTCGACCTTCTTGCCCTTGAACGTGGTCGCTTCGAGCTCGGCGCGATGCGCGTCGTCGCGCGCATAGGCCGAGAGGTTGCCCGCAGTCAGGCGATAAAGCGGCGGCTGCGCGAGGTAGACATGCCCCTCGCGCACGATGTCGGGCATTTCCTGGAAAAAGAAGGTCATCAGCAGAGTCGCGATATGCGCGCCGTCGACGTCGGCATCGGTCATGATCACGATCTTCTCGTAGCGAAGGCGATCGGCGTCGCAATCCTTGCGCATCCCGCAGCCCAGCGCGAGCGCGAGGTCGGCGATTTCCTGATTGGCGCGGATCTTGTCGGCGCTGGCGCTCGCGACGTTCAATATCTTGCCGCGGATCGGCAGGATCGCCTGCGTCTTGCGGTCGCGCGCCTGCTTGGCGCTGCCGCCCGCACTGTCGCCTTCGACGATAAATAATTCCGTGCCTTCGGGCCCGTCGTTCGCACAGTCCGTGAGCTTGCCGGGCAGGCGCAGCTTGCGGCCGCTCGTTGCCGTCTTGCGCTTGACCTCGCGCTCGGCCTTGCGCTTCAGCCGCTCGTCCATCCGGTCGAGAACGAGGCCCAGAAGCGCGCGGCCGCGATCCATATTGTCCGACAGGAAATGGTCGAAATGATCGCGCACCGCGTTTTCGGTGAGACGCGCCGCCTCGGGGCTCGACAGCCGGTCCTTGGTCTGGCTCTGGAACTGCGGATCGCGGATGAACACCGACAGCATCATCTCGCCGCCGTTGAACACGTCCTCGGCGGTGATCTGCGCCGCTTTTTTCTGCCCGATCAGCTCGCCAAAGGCGCGCAAACCCTTGGTGAGCGCCGCGCGCAGCCCCGCTTCGTGCGTGCCGCCCGCGGGCGTGGGGATGGTGTTGCAATACCAGCTGTAAGAGCCATCGGACCACAGCGGCCAAGCGATCGCCCATTCGGCGCGGCCCTGTTCGCCCGGAAATTCCTGCCGCCCGACGAAAGGTTCGGCGGTCGCGCATTCGCGCGTCCCGATCTGTTCCTTCAGATGATCGGCGAGGCCGCCGGGAAATTGGAACACCGCCTCGGCCGGCGTGTCGTCGCCGATCAGTTCGGGCGCGCATTTCCAGCGGATTTCGACGCCCGCGAACAGATAGGCCTTCGAGCGTGCCATGCGATAGAGGCGCTGCGGTTTGAAGCGGCCATGCTCGCCGAAGATTTCGGGATCGGGGACGAAGGAGACGCTGGTGCCGCGGCGATTGGGCGTCGGGCCCAGCTCTTCGAGCCCGCCGAGCGGGGTGCCGCGCGAAAAACGCTGGCGATAGAGTTGCTTGCTCCGCGCCACCTCGATCACCGTATCGGTCGACAGGGCATTGACGACGCTGACCCCGACGCCGTGAAGGCCGCCCGAGGTCGCATAGGCCTTGCCCTCGAACTTCCCGCCCGAATGGAGCATCGTCATGATGACTTCGAGTGCCGACTTGTCCGGGAATTTCGGATGCGGATCGACCGGCATGCCGCGTCCGTTGTCGACGACGGTCAGCCGGTTGCCGACGTCGAGGGTGATCTCGATGCGCGTCGCGTGGCCGGCGACGGCTTCGTCCATGCTGTTGTCGATGACCTCGGCGGCGAGGTGATGGAGCGCGCGTTCGTCGGTGCCGCCGATATACATGCCGGGACGCCGCCGGACGGGTTCGAGTCCCTCCAGCACCTCGATCTGCGAAGCATTGTAGCTGTCGGTGGCGGGGTTCGCGGCGTCGAACAAATCGTGACTCATGCTATGGCTATAAGGGGCGGGGAAGGGCGCTGGCAAGCGCGGTTTTGCGCCGCGCATACGCATCTTGCCGCGGGCTCGGCTCATCGCATTTCGACGAACGCAAGGAACTTTGGCGGACGCTGCCGGGTTGCACTGGCGACCGCAAGGTCATCAAAAAGTGGAGTAATAACAATGAAATTCGCAGCTCTCCTCGCCGTTTCGGCGGCTTCCATGTTCGCCGTTCCGGCCTTCGCGCAGGACAATCGCGACACGTCGCAGGACTTCGACGGTCCCTATATCTCGATCGGCGGCGGCGCGTCGCTTCAGGGAAGCGACCGCGGCGAAACCCTGATTTTCGATACCGATCAGGACGGCACTTATGGCGACCAGGTGACGACCGTGGGCGGCACCGATGCCTTCTCGCCGGGCTTCTGTAACGGCGCGGCCACCGGCACCGCCAATCTCGGCTGCCGCAACGACAAGGACGGCCCCGAATTCTTCGGGCGTCTCGGCTATGACAAGCGCATGGGCAATTTCGTGCTCGGTGCGGTCGTCGAGGGCGGTCACAGCGTCGCGCGCGACAGCGTCAGCGGCTTTTCGACGACGCCCGCGAGCTACACGATGAGCCGTGAGGCCGATTATCAGGCGAACGCCCGCCTGCGTGCCGGCTATACGCCGGGCGGCGGCGCGCTCTTCTATGTCACCGGCGGCGGCGCTTATGCCCGCCTCGACAACAAGTTCGTGACGAGCAACACCGCCAACAGCTTCGACGATAACGGCAAGACCAATGCGTGGGGCTATACCGTCGGCGGCGGTGCCGAGGTGATGGTGACGAACAATATCGGGCTCGGGCTCGAATATCTGTACACCGACGTCAAGGACAAGGATTATGTCGTGAACGTTGGGGCCGGCACCGCGCCTGCGACCAATCCGTTTCTGCTGAACGGCGGCGGGACCGATATCCGCCGCAGCGACCCGAATTTCCAGACGCACAGCGTGCGCGGGACGTTGAGCTACCGCTTCTGACCTCTTGGGAGCGGAAAGGGAGGCGCCGGATCTTACGATCCGGCGCCTTTCGTTTGTCTAGCGCGTGATCGGGTTAGACTGAAACACGGCCTTCCTTGTCCCGTCACCCCGGCGAAGGCCGGGATCTCATCGCCTCGCCTTGGGGCACCGGCGGGATCCCGGCTTCGCCGGGATGACGATTCCATGTATGATGATTGGCTTTAGCGCGTGTGCGGTGCGGCGAAGATCGCGAAATTGCCGTTGGCGCTCGCGACGAGGCGGTCGTGTTGGAACAGTCGCGCGTCGATATTGGCGACGCGCTTGCCCTTGTGCAGCACGCTCGCATCGCAGGTCAGCCGCCCTTCGCGCACGCCGACGTGGTAATTGAACTTGATTTCCAGCGTGGCGCACCAGAAACCCTCGTCCAGCGTGCTGAATAGCGCCCCGCCCATCGCGGTATCGGCGAGCGAATAGGCGACGCCGCCGTGCGCGACGCCCTGCGGATTGAAATGGCGTGCGGCCTCGATATCGATCGCCATCGTGCAGCGCCCGCCGCCGCGCTCGACCATTTGCAGGCCGAGCGCGCGGGCGAATTCGAACCTGCCCGAAGGGCCTCACCGACGCGCTTAACGAACGGGGCCAGCCAGAAGGGCGGGGCGAGGGCAGGCGGCGCGTGCCGCGCGGAAGTTGCGCCTGATAGGCGCGGCCGCAATGCTCGACGCAATAGGGGAAGTGGGTTCACCGCCTCGCCGCAGAATGGAAATCGGGTTCGCCCGGATGCCCATCGGCCAGCGGCAGATGCGGTCGTTGAGGTCGAGCAGGCTGGTCTTGTCGGCGATTTCGTACTGGCTTCGCGGGCACCAGCCGGCGCAGCGGCGCAGGCGGGATTGGCGCCTGCTGGTCGCCGGGGCCTTGGCGGATGAAGCCGCCGGGCCGATCGAAACGATGCGCGGCGCATCGGGCTTCGGCGCGGCTTCGGCGCCATCCGTCCCCGATGCCTGGACCGGCGGTTTGGGTTCGGCTTTCGGCGCTGCTGCCACGGGGCGCGGTGCCACCGGCGCGGCGGGCGCGGCGCGGCGGCGGGCGCCGCGGGCTTCGGCGCGGCCGCCTTGGCCGGTTTGGCGATCTTGTCGGTCGCCTTGACCGGCGAGGGGCGCGACTTCAGGCCGAGGCGGTGCGCCTTGCCGATCACCGCATTGCGGCTGACCCCGCCGAGCTCGTCGGCAATCTGGCTGGCGGTCAGGCCCTTTTCCCACATGCTGCGCAGCTGTTCGATGCGCTCGTCAGTCCATGACATCTAAAAATTCCTCATCATTCCACGCCGCGGGCCATATCGTCGTATCGCGACCCTTTCGGATCGATGTCGCGACGGCCCAGCTTGCGGTAAGATCGGGGAGGCGATAGGCGAGAACGCCATGAACGACCAGCCCCAAATTTCGAACCCCGACTCAGCAAATATCCGCTCGGGTCCGGCTTTCGCCGAACCCGGCGTCCCGCACATCCACACGCTGAACGTGCCGGGCATGCAGGCGCTATATGTCAAGGAGGTGCGGCGCTTTTTCAAGGTCCAGCTCCAAACAATCTGGGCTCCGGCGATCACCACGCTCCTTTTTCTCGTCATTTTCACCGTCGCGCTCGGTGGCGCGGGGCGCACCGTCATCGGCGTGCCCTTCGCCGATTTCATCGCGCCCGGCCTGATCATGATGGCGATGCTGCAGAACAGCTTCGCCAATTCCAGCTTCTCGCTCCTCGTCGGCAAGATCCAGGGGACGATCGTCGACTATCTGATGCCGCCGCTCGCGGTCGGCGAACTGATCATCGCGCTCGTCGGCGCCGCGATCACGCGCGCGATCCTCGTCGGCTTCGCGCTCTGGCTCGCGATGCTGCTGTGGCCGGGCGTGCATGTCGGCACCGATCATTTCTGGGCGGTCGCCGTTTTCGGCATCCTCGGCGCGATGATGCTCGGTTTCCTCGGGCTGATGACCTCGGTGTGGGCGGAGAAGTTCGACCATGCCGCCGCGGTGACCAATTTCGTCGTGACGCCGCTCGCGCTGCTCTCTGGCACTTTCTATTCGGTCGACAAGCTGGCGCCCTGGTTCCAGACGATCGCGCACGGCAATCCCGTCTATTACGCGATTATGGGCTTTCGTTACGGCTTCATCGGCACGGTCGATTCGACGATCGCCAATCCGGTGCTGACCGCGGTGCTGGTGCTCGTCGCGGTCAACATCCTGCTCGGTGTGATTACCTACCGCATGCTGGCGTCGGGCTGGAAGCTGAAGGCCTGATCTTGCAAGTCCTCCCTGTTGCGCTGCAATGGGGACGGGGACCGCTCGCGTAGCGAGTAGTGGAGGGGCCGTGTCACGAGCCCCTCCGTCAGCGCTTCGCGCTGCCACCTCCCCATGCCTGCGGCACAGGGAGGATCATTTTCCATTTAATGCCTGTGGATCGCGCGGACGCGGTAGCGGCCGTGATCGAGCCCGTCGAACATCGCGTCGATCTGCGGATGGTCGATGGGCCCGCCGTCGCCGTCGGCAACCAGATTCTGCTGGCTGACATAGGCGATATAGGATGAATCGCCGTTTTCGGCGAGCAAATGGTAATAGGGCTGTTCCTTGGCGGGGCGGATTTCTTCGGGGATCGCCTCATACCATTCGTCGGTGTTCGCAAAGACGGGGTCGATGTCGAACACGACGCCGCGAAAGTCGAACATGCGATGGCGCACGATGTCGCCCGGCGCGAAGCGCGCGCGGCCGATCAGCGGCGCTGTAACGGTTGCGCCAAGGGCGGAAGAGGACTCGGGTGTCATAAGGTCAATCTATGGCTGTTTACGCCTGTTTCAAGTCCGTTACATTCACGTCGGCCGCGATTTGCCGAATCGGCTGTGATCAGCGTTACAGATGGACTGGCCAATCGGGCTAAGTTGCTCCTCTGGCTTGTGCATTTCCCGTTCGGGTTGCGGGCCGCACCTTCAGGGGAGAAGCATTATGGCTGACGTACCACCCAATATCTCCGGACCCGCATCGGGCATTGTCCAGCGCGTTAAGGATATCCTGCTCAAGCCGAAGGAAACATGGCCGGTGATCGCGGCCGAGCCGGCGACAACGCAGTCGATCTACGTCCCCTATGTCGTCGTGCTCGCCGCGATCGGGCCGATTGCGCAGTTTATCGGCGGGCAGGTCTTCGGTTTCACCGCCTTCGGGGTCACCTATCACCCGCCGATCGGTACCGCGCTGGGCTCGGCGGTCCTGTCCTATGGGCTGTCGCTCGCAATGGTCTTTGTCCTTGCGCTCGTCATCGACGGGTTGGCACCCAATTTCGGTGGGCAGAAGGATCAGGTGCAGGCGCTCAAGGTCGCGGCCTATTCGGCAACCGCCGGCTGGGTCGGCGGAATTTTCGGGTTGATCCCGGCGCTCGGCCTAATCGGGATGCTGTTCGCGCTCTACGGGCTCTATCTTCTCTATCTCGGCTTGCCGGTGCTGATGAAGGTGCCGCTGGACAAGGCGCTCGGCTATACCGCCGTTGTCGTGATTGTCGCGATTGTCCTGGTATTCATTGTCAGTGCGATCGTCGCTTCGCTGACGGCGCCGTCGCTGCTCAGCATCCGGGGCTAGCCGTGGTCTGATATTATCATATATATCACCTCTTCAGCGGCGCGGACGATCTGCCTTTCGGCCGCTATGCCCGGTCCGCTGCGACCAGCCCGGGGACGCGCCGCTGAACAGGGAGTATGTGATGTCTCATCCTTGGAAGTTCTTCGCTGCCGCGTCGGCTTTGCTGCTGGTCGCCGCCGCCCCGGCGAAAGGCGAATGGACGCCGGCCTGGTCGGCGAGCATGTGGGAAGCGGCGAACGAGAAGCAGAAAGTCGCGGTCGACGATGCGACGCTGCGCTTTGCCGTTCGCGTCGGCGCTGCGGGCGACGGCGTCCGGCTCCGATTGTCCAACGAATATGGCGAGCCGCTGCTCATCGGCGCGGCCAGCGTTCGAAAGCCGGGTGAAAAGGCGGTGCCCGTCCGCTTCGGCGGTCAGGCGTCGGTGCGCGCATCCGCCGGCACGACCCTGGTCAGCGACGCGGCGGAGCTTCGCGTCGGGGCGTTCGATGTGGTCGAGGTTTCGGTCTATCTTCCCGATGCCGTAAAGCTGAACACGGTCCATGGCGCCGGCGGGGCCCGGACGCAGATATCGGCGCCGGGCGATTTCACGCGGGCGGGCTTCGTCGCGGTGCGCACAGCTGATACCCGGCCGCTGCTCGCGGGCGTCGATGTGCTGGGCAAGGCCCAGCGGCCGGTCGTCGTCGCCTTCGGCGATTCGATCACCGACAATCCGGGATGCGCCAACGACGCCGTGCCGATATGCCGGTGGGGTGACGTGCTCGGCCGCCGCCTCGCGCGGGCGGGCAAGCCCCATGTCGTCGTGACGCAGGCGATTTCGGGCAACCGCGTCATTTCGCGCGGCTCGGGACCCAGCGCGGTCGAACGCTTCGATCGCGACGTTCTGGGGCTGCCGGGCGTGACCCATGTCGTCATTCTCGAAGGGGTCAATGATATCGGGGGTTCGGGCCGTCGGCGCCCCGACGGCACGGCCGCGCCGACCCTGTCCTATGACCATCTGATCGAAGGCTATCGAACGCTTGTCGCAAGCGCGCATCGGCACGGTATCAAGGCGATCGGTATGACCATATTGCCGTTCGAAGGCGCCAATTATCACACGGCGGCGGGCGAAGCGATGCGCCAGCGCGTCAACGACTGGATCCGCACGTCGGGCGCGTTCGACGCCGTCATCGATATGGAGAAGTCGGTCGCCGACCCCGCGAATCCCAGGCGTCTCGATCCGGCATTGCATCGCGGCGACTATCTGCATCCCAACGGCCATGGTCAAACGCGGATCGGCGAGGCGATCCCGCTCGACCTGTTCGAATGAAGCGGCTCCCTTCGAGACTATAACCTACGGCGCGGCTCCGGAAGGCGCGTTGTTCGATCGGGCGGACGCTTCGGATATGGGCGGCGCTTCGGGCGGAACGAATGTCCAGATCACATCCTCCGGCTCGATCGTAGGGCGCCTGTCGCTCGAGAAGATGACGAGCTCGCCCGACGCTTTCGCAACGGCGAGGCTGTCGCCGCCGTTCGCCTTCATCCGCGCGACAAAATCATCATAGGTGAATTTCTCCGTGATGCGCGTCCGCCCGAAACTCCAGCCGGCCTGGAGGCGGTCGAGCAACTCCTCGATCGGCGTGCCCGCAAGGGTGAAAATGCGGCCGCGGCGCAGGCCCTTCAGGCGCGATTGTCCGCCGGTGCGGCTGACGCGGTCGGCACCGATCTCGGGCGCAAGCTCGCTGCAGACGAGGGC
Organism: Sphingopyxis sp. SE2; assembly: GCF_032227185.1. Taxonomy (NCBI): domain Bacteria; kingdom Pseudomonadati; phylum Pseudomonadota; class Alphaproteobacteria; order Sphingomonadales; family Sphingopyxidaceae; genus Sphingopyxis; species Sphingopyxis sp. SE2. The sequence goes on from NZ_JAPMXW010000001.1 coordinate 1,026,665, forward strand.
GTTGTAGCTGTCGCTGCCGGTCGCCGCGATCAATTGGCGATACTGGCCGAGTTCGATCTCGTCCTCATGCGCCTCGTCGAGAATATTGCCGTGATAGACCGGAATGTCGGCGCGGCGTGCGCGGCGGAGCGCGAGCTTGTCTTCGTCGGCGATCAGCACGTTGCGTTCTTGCCCCTTCACGAACTCGGCAAAGGCGATCGTCCAGCTGTTGGCACCGACGAGCAGGACGCCGTTGCCCTTGCCGCGATCGAGGTCGAGCAGCCGCGCCACGGTTCCCGCCGTAAAGCCGTGCGCGAAGATCGTCACGATCACCACGCCAAAGCCCAGGGGCACGAGCGCCTCGGCGCCCGGAACGCCATAGTCCGTGAGGCGAAGCGCGAAGAGACCGGTCACGGCGACCGCGACGATGCCGCGCGGCGCGATCCACGCGACGAACAGGCGCTCGCGTAGCGGGATGCGCGTGAAGAGCAGCGCGGTCATGATCGTGAGCGGGCGGACGACGAAGAGGAGCAGCAACAGGAACAGGACAAAGCGCAGTTCGAAATTGCGGACGACCTGCCAGTCGAGCGTTGCGGACAGAATGATGAAGACGCCCGACACGAGCAGGATCGTCAGATCTTCCTTGAACCGCCGGAGCATGTGGCTTGAATAGGTTTCGCGATTGGCCATCACGACTCCCATCGCTGTCACGGTGATGAGCCCCGTCTCGTGCATCACCAGATCCGACAGGACGAACACTCCGATCACCGACGTCAGCAGGATGGGTGCCTTAAGATACTCCGGAATCCAGCCGCGGAGATAGGCCGTGGTGAGGGCAAAGCCGGCCGCGGTGCCGAGGAGGATGGCGAGCAGGCTTGCCGCCGCGACATCGATGACGACCGTGCTTGCCGCCGCGCTGCCGCCGTGGGTGATATAGCTGTAGACGCCGACGGCGATCAGCGCGCCGATCGGGTCGTTCACGATCGCTTCCCACTTGAGCATGTGTTTGACACGCGGCGGAATGTTGAGCGAGCGGAGCAGCGGGGCGATGACGGTCGGCCCCGTGACAACCATCACGCCGCCGAAGAGCGCCGCGAGTTCGAGCGGCAGGCCCGCGCCATAATAGGCGGCGGCGGTGCCGAGCGCCCAGCCGAGAGGGACGCCGATGAACACGAGCATCAGCACCGCGGTGCCGGCCTGTCGCAGCTCGCGGAACTTGAGGCTGAGTCCGCCCTCGAAGAGGATCACCGCCACGGCCAGCTTGATGATGGGCTCGCGCAGCGCGCCAAAATCCCGCTCGGGATTGATGAAGCCCAGAATCGGTCCCGCGACGATCCCCGCGATCAGCATCAGGGCGATCGCGGGCCGCCCCGTTCGCCAGGCAATCCACTGGGCGCCCAGGCCGATGATGCCGATGAGCGCGATTTTGACGAGTAGCGAGTCGATTGCGAACATATGGGCAAGTTATGCGGGAAGGGCGCTATGGTTCCCGCCTCGATGCGCCGTCGGGTATCGCGTCTTTTCGCCGATGCTCCGGCCGGGAGCCCCGCAGCGTCGTGCCGCGGAGCATGTAAGGGCTGCAGCTGGATGCTCCGATGCCATATCCGGTTTCCTGTTTCGACGGATCGATTACAGGTCCATTGTAATTCTGGCCGCGATTTGTCGAGGCTGAATGTAGACGAAGGCATTGTCGCCCGCGACTTCCCAACCATAAGCGTTGAACAGGTTCGTGGCCTGGATACGAAAGACGGCGGTCGATCGGCCTATGGCGAAGCGTTGGCGCAGTCCGATATTGACCGTTGTATAGGATGCGACGTCAACAAGGTTCAGCCTGTCCGCGGTGTTCCGCCCGACATGCTCGACGGTGGCATCGATTGAGGTCGGGGATGACGGCCACCGCCAATCGACGCTGGCGACGATCTTTCGCGACGGCACGTCGATCGGCCGACGGCCGATCGCGCCGGACGCGGCTTCGTCGCCCCTGACGCGTGCCCGGATAAACGACCCGCCCGCGACCAGCGTCAATCCGGGCGTGGGCGAACCGCTCAGCGACGCCTCTATTCCGCGGTGTCGCACCACACCCAGCCGCCGGAAGAAATTACCTCCATCGACACCGAAATAAGGTCGTTCGATATCGAATGCACCCGCGATCAGCGTCATTCCGCCTGTGCGCAACTTCACGCCGGCATCGACTTGCCGCGTCCGGATCGCAGGCGGTGCCTCGTCGCGGTTCACCGCGGTTTCCGGTGCAACATCGCTCTCCTCCAGCCCGCGCGCGAAGGAAGCATAAAGCGATATCGCGGGGGCGAGATCGATCGTCGCGGTCGCGTTGATCAGCCACGGCGTATCGCGTGATTCGGGCGCGGGGCCGTTCGGCGTGGTCACCCGCTTGCTATAGTCGACCTTCTGCGCACCGATGCTGAATTGTCCGAGGCGCTGTACCCGCAGCTGATAGTCGAGACCGATCGACCATTGCCGAACGCGGTCGTTGGACTGCGCCGCGAAATCGAAGTCCGGCCGGGCGACATAATCGGCTTCTCCGAACGGTGCGGATCCCAGCGAGCGCCGGATCGAACCGCCGTACCGCCGGTCTTGGGCGCGCCCGCGCGCGACGAGCTGGATGCGATGTTCGAAGGCACCGGTAGAGAAACTGCGCGCGACGCCCAGCTCGCCGCTTGTCGAAACGCCGGTCCGGCCCGGATAGGTGCTGACGATGCGGTCGGCCGGCGCCCCCAAGGGGGCGGCGCGCAGAAAGATATTGTGTCCCTCGCGCACCGCGTTGTCCGACCGGAACAGTCCGGCGCGCACCGCAAAGCCGGCGATGCCGGTGCGGCCCATCGCGCCGAAGGTGTAGCGCTCGGTCTCGACATCCGCCCATTTCTGACCCAGAAACCGCCGCCGCGTCAGGCGGCCCGGCGTCTCCGCGCCGTTTCCCAGGATGATGGGATAGATGTCCTCGTCGGCGATGCGCGTGCGGCTTCCGAACAGCTTCAGATCGGTTCCGGCTGTGGGCCGCAAATGCGCGATCGCGGCGAGGTTGGTGATGTCGGCGTTGTTCCCCGAAGGATATTCGCTCCGGCTGAAGCTCGCGCCCCCTCCGAGGTTCAGCACGTCGTTTATCGGCAGTGCGGCGTCGATCTCGACCAGTGCACCACCCCAGCTATTGGCCTGGATCACGCCGCTCAACATCGCGTCCTCGCCGGGCGAACGAAGGCGATAGTCGACGACGCCCGATGGCGCCGGAAAGGGATAGCTCACCGCCGAGGGGCCGACCCTGATCCGGTTGCCTTCGACAAGCCTGGGCGAAAAATCGCCTTGGCGGTCGAAATACAAGCCCTCCAGGCGCACATTGCCGGCGTCGATCGGCGAGAAGCCGCGTACCGAGTTCGGACTGTAGATGCCGAGCGTTTCGCCGCCGTCGTTGGAACCGAACGCGTCCTCGGCGTCGGCGATCGCGTTGTCGTCCGCCCTCTGGGCGAACGCGGGTGAGTGAGCCGGTAGGGCGACAAGCGATGCGGCGATACCGGCTATAGTTCTGAATCGTGCCATGCACACATATTCACACCGCGAATGACGCTTGACATTACACAAGGGTCGCAGCGATCGTGTGTGTATGGCGCACAGCTCATACGATCTCCCGCCGCTCGACGGCCTGACCGCGATGCTCGCCGCGGCGGAGGAAGGATCGTTCAGCGCGGCGGCGGGGAAATTGGGGCTTACCCACGGCTCGGTCAGCCGCCGGATCGCGGCGCTCGAGCACTGGCTGGGAGCGTCGCTCTTCGAACGCCATGGTCGGGGCGTCCGGCTCACGCCGGCGGGACTGCGATTTGTCAGGGACGCCCGGCAGAGCCTCGGCCGATTGTCGCACAGTGCCGAGCAATGGCGGCCCCGACGCGGCCGTCAGACGGTCCGGATGTCGGTCGTCCCGTCCTTCGCGCGGCTCTGGCTGCTGCGCCGCCTCCCGGCCATCGAGCAAAGCGATACGCATATCGACCTGTCGCTCGATCACCGGATGACCGACCTCGACAGCCGCGAAGCCGAGGTGGTGATACGCTATGGGCGCGGCACATGGGTCGGCGTCGACGCGCGGCAGATCGTCGAGGAAATGCTCGCGCCCGCCGCCTCGCCCGGGCTGCGCGACCGGATGAGCGCCGCGCCTGTGATCGACGAACTGCTTCAATGGCCGTTGCTGCACGACTCCGATACATCGCAGTGGCGGGCTTTTCTGAGCCGGGCAGGGGTATCGTACCGGCCGCGCTGGCAGGACCGGCGCTTCGAGGATTATGATACCGTCCTCGCCGCGGCGGAGGCGGGGCTCGGCGTCGCGCTCATTCGCCAGCCTCTCGCGGCCGACTGGCTGACCGACGGCCGGCTGACGACGATAACGCTGCAGACGATGGCGAATCCCGCCAGCCATTTCGTTTGCGTGCGCGCGGGCGAAACCCGTCAGGCCGTCCTAACCGTGCGCGACCGGATTCTGGCGCTCGCGGCTGAAGACAGGTTGGAAAAAACGGCGTAATCGCCCGGCGCCCCGCGCCGCCTGACGGCGCGGTTCTCCTTCGGGTCAGTTGCCCAGATCGTCCGAAAAACCGGCTTCGAGGCGCTGCCATTGCCCGATGGGACGCCCATCGCTGCGGAAGGGGTGCACCTTTTCATTTTCTCCCCAGCCTTGCGGCCAGCCGGGGGGCGAGATTTCCTGCTCCTCTTGCCGTCCATAGACGGTGAGGTCGAGGAGCCTGTAGCTATTGTCCATCGCCTCGACCCCGCGACGCGTCGTCCAATAGGTCTCGAAGACATCGGAGCCGCGGCGCAGATAACAGATGAGGTACATGCTGCCCGCCTCGCGGCCGGCCAGCAGGGTGTCGAGCCCCTCCGTCACTGAATACCATGGCATGTTCCATCCCATGAAATCGCGATACCGGCTGCTCTCTTCATACGGACCTTGGCAGAATGTCGCATAGGTCGCGTCGCGCGAATGGATGTAGCTGAGCTCGCGCACCTGCGAGGTGAACCAGCTGCATCCCTGGCATTGCCTTTCCGCGGGCCGGCCGGTGAACCACATATAATAATAGGCGATCAGCATTCGCCGGCCCTCGAACGCGTCGAGCAATGTCGTGGGGCCGTCCTTGCCGATCAGCCGCGCGGCGCCGTCGACCGCCACCATCGGCAGCCGGCGCCGCGCCGCGGCGATTTCGTCGCCGGCGCGCGTATGCGCCTTTTCGCGCGCGCGCAGTTCGTCCAGTTGCGCCTGAAATGCCGCCCGGTCCGCGATCTCAGGCGTGGCGGCTTCACCTTCGGCTATGTGCATCTTTCTCTCCATATCTTATGAGGCCCGCCGACCGGCACGCATCACGCCGCCGGGAAGGCACGCGGCCCGTATACCAGCGCTCGGCCATGGCGAGATCCGCGACGAGCAACGAAGGATAGATTTTCTCCACTTTCATTTTTGGCATCTCCGGCTTTCCTCGCCTGTGATCGCGGCGTGGCCTTCCTTCCATATACCGCAGGAGGAGGCCTTGGTTCCGTGCATGGGTCGCGCAGGACATGCGTATATGGCGCATACCGAACGGTGCGAATTCATCCACCGTCGGCGCGTCACGGGGCCGGTTCCACGCGCGAAACTCCGGACGATCCAGCGTCCGGTTATCCGGGCTGGTTGTACATTTCGGTCGGTCCGGGATACCCGATTGGCGCCGCGGGCGAATGCACGCCGATCACTGCTCCATTTGGTCGCCGAGCATTTCACCGAACTCGGTCAATGCCGGACCGAACACGCGACGCAGAGCGCCACGGCTGCCACCCGCGACCTCCTTGGCCAATTCGGCACCGGGGCCAGATAGTTCTACGCTAACATCAACCATACCCTCACCCCCGCGATTGGCGCTTGTTGAATGAGAGGATCAAGGCGCATCGTTGTCAACGCCTGACCAAGCTACCTAAGCGAATCTCAACGCCCGCAAATTTACGTGCATTGTCCGAAATTAGGATGGGGCTTAGGACGGGGATGGTCGAAATCCCCAATTTTCAAGCATTTTCAATCCACTAGGAAAGGAAAATGGAGGAGAGTGAGTCCTCCAAACTATGGGGACGGGCGGCGCCGACGTGGGACAGAGAAGCACGGAAAAGCAGGGTTAAGTCCTGCGGTAGGTGCCAGAGGGGGCCACAGCGCGCCTTGACATGCCAACGAATATGTGGGCATTAATGTTGGCATGGCACGATCCTATTCTGACCTTACCGCGAAAAAGCTCATCAAAGAGCACCGGGCCGCTTGCGAGGCAGGCGAGCGTGCTGGCACGACCAAGTATAGCTGGGGGCAGGGGCTGGTCCTTGCCGTGGGCCCGTCTGGCAATGCCTCATGGATCGCCCGCATTACCGCCCCAGGCGGCAAGCGCCGCGATATTGGCGTGGGCAAATACGGCGAAGTGTCGATTGAGGCGGCGCGCGCTGCTGTTCTCGATCACAAGCGCATTGCCCGACAGGGGCAAGATCCGAAAGCGGTAAAGGATGCCAAGAAGCAGTCCGAGCGGAACCCCATTCCGACGTTCGAGGTCGCAGCCCGCGCCGTTCATGGCCAACGCAAAGGCTCGTTCCGCAATCCCAAGCATCGGGATCAGTGGATCAACTCGCTTCAGAATTACGCTTTTCCGGTCATCGGCAAGCTTCGCGTTGATGAAATCGGCATTCCGGCAGTCACCCGCGTCCTACGGCCGATCTGGCTGGAAAAGCCGGAGACTGCCCGACGCGTTCTCCAGCGCGTGGCGGCGGTTGTGGCGTGGTCGGTCGGGGAGGGGCATCGCGACCACGAGTTGCCCGTTAATGCCATCCGAATGGGTCTTGGTGGGCACGCGACGAAACAGTCGAATTTCGCTGCCGTGTCGGTGGAGGATGCGCCGACCACATTCAAGGCTCTCCAAAGCTCGGACAGCATGTCCGCCCGATGCCTGATTTTCGCAATCCTGACCGCAGCGAGGTCAGCCGAAGCGCGGGGCGCTCGGTGGCCTGAGGTTGATTGGGTAGCCAAAACGTGGACCATCCCGGCGGAACGCACGAAGACGGCGACGGAGCACGTTGTTCCGCTGTCGCCGCTTGCGGTTGAACTGCTGAAAGGCCATCCGGTCGTTGCCAACAATGACGAGCTGATTTTTCCCGGCGGGAAGGGCAAGCCTCTCACCGATGTTGCGTTATCCAAAACCCTGAAAGTCGCTGCGCCGGCTGCCACCGTTCACGGCTGGCGGTCCACCTTCCGGGATTGGGCGGCAGAGCGGACGAACGTGCAGAATGAGGTTGCAGAGGCCGCGCTTGCTCACATCGTCAAGAGCAAGGTGGAAGCGGCGTATCGGCGCACGAAGTTTCTGGAAAAGCGCCGCCCGTTGATGGCGGCATGGTCCGAGTTCCTGACAGGAGCCGCGGCAGAAATCGTTGATTTGAACGAAGCAAGGAAAATGAAGGAATCGACCGGCTGACCCGGCGATAAAGCGGACGACGGAGGTGTTGGAAGCACCCCCGCCGGCCTGACCACAAACCGACTAAAGAGGAGTCGAGAATATGGCTGGAATTGCCGATAGCACCCGTGCGCCCGATGGCGCCACAGCAATAAGGACGAAAGATGACGCGGCAATAATTGCCGCATGGGATCGCAGGGCCGCAGCCTTTGCGACCCTTCAAGAACTGCCCGACAATCCGCGAGGCGACGGCGAGACGCCCGAGCGCCTTGCCCAATGGGCCATCGTGGACGTTGCCGAGGCCGAAATCTGCACCAGCGTTGCTGCCACGCCACGCGGCGCAGAAATCCAGCTTTGGTGCGCTGCCGTTTATCAATTCGACGCCGCCGAGGACGAAGGCCCCTGCTATCGCGGCGACCTCGATTACTTCACCGCGCAGAACGACCGGCTCGACTGGAAAGACAAGCTGTTGATCGCCGCCCTTCGCTCGCTCCGGGAGCAGGGCAAGTGAGCGCCGTCGTTCTGGCCGAGGGCGTTCCGACCTTCGAAGATCGCGCAGGCGGTGAGTTTGTGGTCGTCACCTTCCCCAATGGCGCGGCGCTGGTGATGAGCCGGGGCGAATTGTTCAACGCAGGCCGGTTGATGCGCAACCACGCCGTCGCGCAGTTCGAGCAGCAGCAGGCCGACATTCTGCAATTCGGGCAGGGGCGGCAGGCATGAGCGCGGCGCACAATAGCGGGCTGATGGCGTTGTTCACGGCAACCCCGCAGCTGAAAGGGTGGGAGGCCGCCGCCGCCCGCCGAGACGCACGAAAAATCGAACGGGAACGTCACGGTCGGCTGCGCCTGCAGGTGTTGGCGGCATACCACGATGCGCTCGCGCGCTCCTATCTTGCTATGAGCGAGCGGGTGACGTTTGGTGTGGACGACCCGGACGCCATTCGCCTTGCAGGGCAGCACGAACTTGCGGCCACCAAGTTGGTCGGCCTGTTCGACGATTTCATGCGCCTTCCAGCTTCTGGAAAGGTCGAACGAGACGAGCGCAGGAAACTGATGCGCAAAGTCGCGGAGGGTGTCGGCGGGTCAACTTGCGCGCTGTCCACTTTTCGTGACCGAGAACCCAAGTGGCGATCCCTGCTAACCGGAGACGGGGTATGAATAAGCCCGTCACGATCAACGAGCTGGCCAATGCTGGCCCGCCCCCGGCCGCCGTCATGCGGATGCTCGCATCCCACAGCCGCGAGCAACTGGAGGGATTTATCGAGGTCGCGCTGTCGCTGCTCGACCTTGCCGACGGCGACCCCGACATAGAGCCGAACGGCGACGAGGAGGACGGGACGGGCGCGGAGGACGAGCAAGGTGCGCACACCTGCGATGCCTCCGGTCCCGGCTGCGCGGTCAGCGATCCCGACAGCGCCGTCGATGACCTTGGATGCGACCCCGACGAAGGACATTGACGCCGCGGACGGCGGTGACTTGGCTGAATTGACTGCGCGGTGGGTTTCGGCTCGCCGCGCCTGCTTATCAATAACTGACTGAATTGACTGGGGAGTCTCCCCCAGTTTTGACGGTTTTGAGTTCTATAGATCGAGCCTTAGGGTCGCCACATGGCCTGCAAAGGCGCGCCAATGGAGTTTTAGGATGGAGCGAGTGACATTATCCGTCCGACAGGCGAGCGAGCTTACCTCGCTCTCCGAACGGACAATGAAGCGCATCGTCGCAAGAGGCGATGTTAAATCGGTGATGATCGGGCGTCGGCGCCTCGTCTTCATGGACAGTCTGCAAGATTTCCTCGAAGCGGGGACGCCAGCAGGGCGCGCATGATGCGAGGTTCCCCCGCACATGACGGCGTGTCCAAGATGACGCCACAGCGTCGATGGGCGCAGGCTCACCCTAAGGAGCGGTGGGCACAGGCGTCGTTGCGTTCGGCGTTGCGTCGAGGTCTCATCGAGCGCCAGCCTTGCGTCGAATGCGGCGACCCGAACGTTGATGGTCATCACGATGATTACGATAGGCCGATGGACGTGCGCTGGTTATGTCGCCGCCATCATCGCGCTGTTCACAGCAAGGGCGCTCGGTAATGGAGAGCGAAGGCTCCCCCTATATTCAGATTCGCAAGGACGGCCCGTTTTTTAGGATGGCCGTGTGTCCGGCAGACGCCGTGCCGCCCGCGGCTGCGCGTCCCGGGACATATGCGAGCCACCAATCGGCCGCGATGAATGCCGAGATGCTGCGCGTCGCAACAGGCTTCCCGATAATCGATCGAACTCTTCGGAGCGGCGAGGAGCGGCTGCCGTGACTATCGCCCAGGACATAACTCGGCACTATGGCGGCGATTGGCACGGCTCCTATGGCGCGTTTCCGACACCGGGGCACGGCCGAACCGACCGCGGAATGACAGTAAAGGACGCACCTGACGCGCCCGATGGCGTGCTGGTCCATAGCTTCAACGGTGGCGACCCCTTGGCCGTCAAGGATGAATGCCGCCGCGTCGGCCTCCTGCCCGGGCGCGAGCAATCGAACGACTGCCTGCCCCGTCAGACTGCTAAGTATGAATATGTCGATGGTGACGGCGTTGTCCTCTATCGCACGGTTCGGATCGAACAGGGGGGCAAGAAGAAGCGGTTTCAGGCGCAGCGACCGGATGGTCGGGGAGGCTGGAGCAACGGGATCGGCGACGTCGCCCGCGTGCTCTATCGTCTACCGGAAATCAAAGCGGCGCTGAGCGGCGGCGAGATGCCCCGTGTGTTTCTCGTCGAAGGCGAGCGTAAGGCCGACAAGCTAGCGTCGTGGGGCTTGGTCGCGACGGCGTGCGCTTTCGGCTGCAAGGGCTGGCGCAAAGCATATGCCGACGATCTCGCCGGGTGCCAGATCATCATTCTTCCCGATAACGACGATGAAGGACGTGCTTTCGCCGCGCGGGCCGCGAGTGACATCAGCAAGGCGGGCGGCACCGCGCACATTGTCGAGCTACCGGGACTGCCGGTGAAAGGTGACATTATCGACTGGTCGGGAACAGCAGACGATCTGGCGCAGTTGGTCGACACGGCGCTCGCTCCGATCGCCACGACATTCCAGCTGGCCGACCTTGCGCGATGGGACCGCACAGAGCCGCGCCCGAAATCATTTATCATGCCGGGATATATCCCCGCCCGCGAACTTACACTCGCCACTGGGGCAGGGGGCGCCAACAAGTCCACGTTCGGACAACAGCTCGCTACCTGCGTCGCAGGCGGAATTCCGATGCTCGGTATCGACGTGATTCAGGGCAACGCTCTCTATATCACCGCTGAGGATGACGAAGAACGTCTGCACTGGATGCAGAAGCATATTTGTGACGCGGTCGGGGTCGGCATTGCTTCCCTTGCCGGTAAGCTGCACCTTGCATCCCTGCGCGGTCGGCTGGGCAATGAGCTGGCGACATTCGACGCCGAGAACAAGCTACGTCCGTCGCCCTCCTTCCAGATGCTGCGCGCGACGATCGAACAGTCGAAGGCGCAGCTAGTTGTCCTCGATAACGCCGCGCATCTGTTTGCGGGCAATGAGAACGATCGCCAGCAGGTCACGGCATTCGTCAATCTGCTCTATTCCCTCTGCCAAGATCTCGGGGCGACGGTGATCCTTGTCGCGCATAGCAACAAGGCAGGCGACACCTATTCGGGTTCCACGGCCTGGCTGAACGCCGTGCGGTCGCAGATCGTGCTGGGGCGCCCCGAGAACAGCCACGATCCCGACGAACGCCTCCTGACGCTCGGAAAGGCAAACTATGCGCGGCAGGGGCAGGAACTCCGGTTCCGCTGGCACGATTTCGCGCTCGTCCTCAACGATCAGTTGCCCGCGGACACGCGCGCTGCGATCGCCGCCAATGCTGCCGCCTCGGCAGCCAATGAAGCGTTCCTCGCTTGCCTGCGGTCTCGCAGCGGGCAGGGGGATGGGCGCCGCGTTGGACCGTCGCCGGGACCGAACTATGCACCTTCGCAATTCGAGGGAATGCCACAGGCGAAGCATTACAAAAAAGCGGATCTCAAGCGGGCGATGGATCGCCTTTTCGAGATCGGCAGAATCAAGTCCGTTACGTTCCGCGACACGGCAAAAGGGCGCGACGTGACGGTAATCGAGGAGGTCGTTTATCCTACCCCGAACGCTACCCCGAACGCTTCCCGAACACTTCCCCCAAACTATCCCGAACCCGCAGAAAACGGTCCCCCCGCACACACTGTATATACTACGTATATAGAGGGCGCGGCCGCAGGGGCCGCCGCACCCCCATGAAAATTGGCTCCTGAGATTCGCCAATTCGAGCAAGGAAGGAATTCATCATGTGCATGCCCAAGGCCCCAGACATTCCCGCACCGCCTGCGCAGCGCCAAGCGATGAAAGACCCGGAATATAAGTCGGCCGCGATCGACGATCCGATGAGCCGACGTCGGGGCTACATGGCAATGATGTCGAGGGCGCGCCCCTCGCTCAACGCCCCACGGACAACCGCGTCGCTATTCTTCGGCGGGTGACGGCGCTGGAAATGGCATGGAGGAGTATCTGTCCTCCGTATGTGGATCGATCTAGTTGAAACTGCGAGCCTTTTTTCTTGAATAGGATTATATGCCAACTGACCTGCCAACTTTCGCAGCTATTTTTCTTCAGGTTCTGGCTGGTCTGGGGTCGTGGGTGCGAACATCTCATTGCTTCGTTCAAGAGCGTCGGCAATCCTCGTCCAAGCTTGCATAGCAGAAATGAACATCATCTCCCGATCCACAAACCCTTTCGATAGATACGCCCTCGCCCGCAACTTCTCGGCGGTGACCTCCAGGCCCAATTTCGTCGCCATAGCCTCCATCAATTGATGTTGAAGATTCTGCATTGTTTCGTTCTTGGTGAGCGCCTCCTCTTCGGTTTGGGCTGGGGCTTCGTTGACCGCGACCATAAGAGCTTCATGAGCGTCTAGGACTGCTCGGCACTTGCGAAAGTCGATCGGAATCACCGCTATCGCGTGCTGATAATCGGGGTTCGCCGGGGTCTGCCACGTATTGAGAAGAAGCCTCAGGGTGCGCTCTTGTTGGTCCCTGCGGGTTGATCGAGATGCGAGCCAAGGCGTAAGTAGGCCGGCAATCGCCAAGCCCGCGAGAATACCCGCGGCGTTTAGCCAGATGCTCACGTCGATACCGAAGATCGAAGGCTCAGTGGCCCCGAATAAGATTTTCATAATTCCTCCGGGTAGCTAAAACGAATTTCCTGTAGGCTGTCGATTGCGTCGCTGGTTCGATCGCCATTGCTCCATGCAGACGGAATGAGGATCGGCAGATTTTCGAAGCTCAGCCTTTGCTTCGGTGGGGGCTTCGCGGCGGTTCGTGCGGGAGAGCCTGGAGTAGCGTTGGCATAACCGGCCGAGAGGGAAGATCGGTGGGATCATCTGGCGCCGCGCAGTCGTGCCCAATATGCTCATCGCCTCGGCGCGAGATCAGCATTGAAATTCGCCAAAGGTAGATGGCGAGCCGCCGTTGATCGTTTACCACGCCGTCAAGGATGCCGTTGGACAAGACGACAATCTCGTGGCTGTCGAAGATCAGGGGCTTGCGTCGTCGCTCGATGTGAAGGCCGCCACCTTTGCGGTCAGCCGTGAAATTGAAGCCATGGACCAGGTTGTTGCGATTGGTCCGAAGCACTTTGAATGCGGATATGCTCCAATCGATCGCATCGGCGACGTGATCTTCGGGTTCGTTCCATTCGACCAACGTCTTCAATATCTGAATTTGCTTGTCCGTCGATTGGCCGCTGGTGGCGATATGGCCGAGGTCGACGTCCTTCATATAGGTCCAGATTAGCGACTCAATTTGGTATTCGAGCGCCGTATGATTTAGCGCCACCCTCCCGATTGCTGCATATTCGCTTTCTGTCGGCTCGCGGTTGATATGATCCATCAATGCTTGCAGCACCGGCTCGCCATCCGCTGTCATCTTATCCCCCGATTTCTTTGACCCCGCGCGCCCCGCGAATCTGCGCTCAATAACCGCGCCGCACTTCCTCAAGAAACTCGTCTGCGGCGTCCCGATACCCGGTCTGGATGACGTTCTCAGCATATTCCATATCGGAACTGGACGCGTCCCTTATGCAGTCGAGATAGGTGGCACCATCGCGCGCGTAATTCTCCCAAGCCCATTTGTCTTTCACGAACGGCCGCATGGGTTTGCTACACGCCCTTGACGGATCGTATTCGAGGCCGCGCAGAAAGGTGCTGAACTCGCCCTTTGCGCTGGAATAGTAGGGACTGGCGGCACCGGCGCCAAACGACACGGTGCAAGCCGCCAGAATGGCGATAAGACGCTTCATTTCGTTCCCCCCTCGCTGACCGGGCCACGCTCCCGCCCGGTATCGCCACGATGATAGCACGGCATTTTGAGCGCCGCACCGTTTTGAGTTCTAATCTTCCACAGGCATCGTTGCATCTCCACCGGCAACCGCCGATTGGTAAGGATCGGAATATTGGAACAGCTACTCGTCACGACCCAAGAGGGTTTTCGCGCGATCGGCATCAGCCAATCGAAGGGCTATCAGCTTCTCGCCTCGGGCGAACTGGAGTCCGTGAAGATCGGCCGTGCCACGCGCATCCCTGCTGACAGCCTCCGCGCTTACGTCGATAGGCTCCGCGAGCAGAGGGCGGCGTCATGAGCTGGTCGAATGGCACGGTCTCCGGTGGGCCAGACCCCATCCTACAGGCGCGCGAGCGCTGGGCCGTGGAGATTCACGCATACCCGAACCGGGGCGAGCCAAAGGAACTGGTGGTGAGCGTCGGACGCGAAGTGACGCGGCACGGAACCCGGTCGCGGCATTTCGTCGTGAGGGGCACCTTTCCGATTACCGACCCAGCCGCGGCAGCCGACTGTGCCCGCCATTGGGCGGACGATACCGGCTACCCGATCAACGACGTGGCGGGCGTGATACCCGCGGCGACAGGGGATTGAGGTATGGGAACCGAGACGACCATAGCACCATCGCCCGAGCTTGCTGAGCGCCAGCGCATCGCCGCTTTTCTCGCGGAGCAGGATGAGCAGTGGGCCGACACGCCAGAGCACGAGAAGGCGGAAATCATCGACGCTATTCTCGCACGATCCAAATCTCAGTGCGCGCGCGTCGATGTCGTAGATGGGCGACTAACACCCGCCGAAGACGACAGCAAAATGTTGTATTGGTGCCGGTTGGTCCGGACTTTCGCCACCAATTCGGACGATTTCGTCAAAGATCAGCTCGACATCATCGGAACATACTTCGGCAAATGCACACACGGCGGAAATATGAAGGCCAGGTCGATCAATTCGGTCCTTGCGTTCGTTGCCGGCTGCGCACCGCAGAACGAGATGCAGGCCGCGATCGCCGTGCAGATGGCGTTGACGAACGATTCCGCCGCGCGGGCTTTAACGTCGATGACCGGTCATCCTGAGGCGTTCAACAACATCGCCAACAAGCTCCTGCGCACGTTCGCCGTGCTAGCCGAGACGCTGAACAAGATGCAGCGCGGCGGAACGCAGACGGTCAAACACATTCACGTCAACCAAGGGGGGCAAGCCATTGTCGCGGACACCTTCAACCACTCTTCCGGGGAGGGGGGGCAATCAAAAAGCGCCGCACAATCCCATGCAACCGCGATGCTTGGCGGCGGCGCCCCGATGCTTAGCCAGGACTCGCAGGGGAACGGCGTGCCAATCCCCAGCGGTGAGGGGAAGGAAACGGTGTCGAATGCACGGCGGCACTAACCCCGGCGCCCCGAAGGGCAATTCGAACGCATGGATTCACGGCTGCCGATCCGCGGCATCGATCAACGAGCAGCGCCACCTTCGCGACGTCCTGCGCGGCGCGCGCCAATTACTAGGGAGTTAGATATGACGAAGCCACTGGACCGCGCCACGATCGAGCTCGCCCGAGTTGAGACGCTGGACGCGCTGGACGCTGCCAAGGAGCGGCTCGACGAAGCCTCGCTGTCTGCCGCCCTTCCCGGCGGTGACGAAACTGAGATGCTGGCAGCCGAGCAGGACGTCGCCCGACTGCGGCAGAAGCTGCAAGGGCTCGCCCTTGGCCTGAAACGCGTGGAGGCTTCGGAGAAGGAGCGGCGCGAACAGGACAGGCTCGCCGGCCGCCGAACTTCGGCCCTGAGAATTCTCTCTCTCATGCAGCAGCGTGAATGGGCGGTTGGTGATCTGGAAGCAGCCAGAAGGAATGTCGAAGCCAGCATCGGCAAGGTCTCCGACCTTGGGCAGCAGATCGAAGCGGAGGCGCGTCGCTGGTTCACCCATGACACTAAGGGCAATTTTTTCGGTGTGTCGGACGAACTGAGAAATTTCCTCATGTCCATTTCGGCAATCGGGATGACGGACATAGCATTTCGGCATGAGCAGGGCAGCCTAAGGGGTGATCTTGTATGGGAGTTGGCAGCCCAACGCGGCACCGCGCTTCGGCACCTCGCGAAGGTCGTTCCGGAGATCAGCGACGAATCCGTGAAAGCGGCGGCGGAGGATGATGCGATAGCCGCGCGGGCGAGCACCGATGGCTAGGGTTCCGTTCCCCACAGCGCCGATACGCTCGGTGAAACAAAGGCATGAGGAGAATATTTATGTGTAATCCAGCTATGATCGGTCCTCTAATGATCGCCGGTTCGGCCGTTGCGGCGGCGGGCCAGATCCAGGGTGGCATCTATGCGAGCCAGCAAGCTCGATATGCTGCGAAGGTTGCGGAACAGAACAAGCAGTTGTCGCGCGAGGGCGCCGTCGACGCAATCGTGCAGGGGCAGGACCAACAGCGCCAGCTCGGACGTGAGGTTGCGGCGCGAGTTGGCGCGCAGTCGGCTCGTATGGCGGGAAACAACGTTGATATTTCCAGCGGATCGGCCGCCCGTTTGATCGACGATACCCGCATGATCGGTCGAGAGGACAGCGCGGCGCTCGGCGAAAATACCCGGCGCGCGGTGAAGGGCTATCAGATTAACGCCTGGAACTATGAGAGCGAGAAGCGCGCGAAGAAGGCAGAGGGTAAGCAGGCCATTGTCGCGGCGGGATTTGGCGCCGCGACGACGCTGCTGGGCGGCGCTACGCAATATGCTGGGTTCCGGTCGAAACAGAAGACCGGGCGTATCGGTATTGGATGATTGCCGAGTGATCGGTTGTGGCATAGGGAAGGCGCATGGAAAGCGATGCGGTCATCGGGGCATTTAGCGACGAGCAAGCGGCTCGTATAACCGGTGTCTCGCTCAACCAGTTGCGCCAGTGGGATGCAGTTGGTTTTTTCAAGCCCAGCTACGGGGTTAAGCAAGCCCATGTCCCCTTTGGCCGGATATACTCGTTTCGCGATCTTGTTGCCCTCCAAGTGCTGAATGATCTTCGGAATCAGAAACGAATTCCGCTCCAACATCTGAAAGCTGTTTCTGGGAAGTTGGCCCATTTGGGCGACGAGAGATGGACAGCGACCACTCTTTACGTGCTCGGCAAGCGTGTAGTGTTTGAAGATCCGGACACCCTCGAACGCGAGGAGGTCGTGTCAGGGCAGCGGGTCTTCAACATCCCGTTACGCGTCGTCATTCGGAGCACGAAGAAAAAGATCGCTGAGATGAACGACCGGTCGGATTCCGTCGGCAAGATCGAGAAGCACCGCTACGTCGCTCAGAACGTGCGGGTGTTCGCCGGGACGAGGGTGCCTGTGTCGACAATCTTGGATTTCGTTTCGGCCGGCTATTCCGTGCCCGACATCGTGCGCGAATTTCCCGGCCTCTATCCGGAAGACATCGAAACGGCGATAGCCGACCAGGAGCGCTCGGCAGCGTGACCGGGGGGAGGGGGCCGCGCTTACGGTTTTTCCTCGACCAGAACGTTCCTGATTCGATTGGGGCCTATCTGCAAGGCCGGGGGCATAGCGTGTATCGCCTGCGCCATCACATCAGCGAGAACTCGCCCGATCCAGTTGTCGGGATGACTGCGCTCAAAGCCGGGAGGATATTGGTTTCCTGGGATCGCGATTTTAATGGTCAGCGGTTTCAGCAAGAGCGGTTCGGCACTCTATCCCGAATCGGCTTAAGCGGGCCGGGACCGTCGCTCCTGCCGGCGATCAAAGAGCACATCCAGATCGTCGAGTTTCAAATGTCCCGAATTCCGAAGGGCGGCCGGATGATCGCTCATGTTCAAGTGGGCAACGTTCGGTTCCGAACGCGGTAAAAGCCCTTTGATAGTGGGCATGAGCGTTGGCACAAAATCAGCGCGCCGAAATTCCCCTTAGTTTACAGGTCGATAAGGGGAAAAATGGAGGAGAGTGAGGGATTCGAACCCTCGGTACCGTTGCCGGCACTTCGCATTTCGAGTGCGACGCTTTCGACCACTCAGCCAACTCTCCTCGCTGAGAGGAGACGCCCCTAGCGGCGGTCCGCACGTCTTGCAACCCTCTCGTCACAAAATTGCGGCCCGCCGCTGATTTTGGCGGGCGACTCAGGGCTTGTCGGCCTCCCACCAATAGGGCTGGCGCTTGCGGTCGCCCGTCGCGACCTCGTTCATCGTCAGCGGGTCGTAGAGCCGCCCGCCGAGCATCACGCGGTGGATTTTCTCGGTATTGCGGATGTCCTGCGTCGGATCGGCGTCGAGAATCACCAGATCGGCAAGCTTGCCCGCCTCGAGCGACCCGACATCCTTGCCATAGCCCAAGGACGTCGCCGGCATGATCGTCGCGGCGCGCAGCGCGTCGATATTGCTCCAGCCGCCGCGCACGAACGACCAGATTTCCCAATGTGCTCCGAGCCCCGATTGCTGGCCGTGCGCACCGATCGATACCATGCGGCCCGCCGCGGCGATCTTGCCCGCCTCGCGCGCCGAATCATCGTCGACATAGTCACTCTTAGGGGCGATCACGCGGCGCTTGTTGTTCGCCGCGAGTTCGGCCGGCGGAATGTGCTTGGTCAGGATCGGATGCTCCCAGACGTTCGTGTGCGCGCGCCAATAGGGGTCGCCGGCGGGGCCGCCATAGGTGACGAC
Source organism: Sphingopyxis sp. SE2 (assembly GCF_032227185.1). Lineage (NCBI taxonomy): Bacteria > Pseudomonadati > Pseudomonadota > Alphaproteobacteria > Sphingomonadales > Sphingopyxidaceae > Sphingopyxis > Sphingopyxis sp. SE2. The sequence continues at coordinate 1,045,085 of NZ_JAPMXW010000001.1, forward strand.
CAGCGTCGGGGTATAATCGACCTGCGTCTGGCCCCACAGCTGGACGAGGTCCTTGTAGAAGATGTCGAGCGGGATGTTGTGCTCGACGGTCGAGTTGCCGTCCTGGATCAGCGTCACGTCCTGTGTGAACAGCGAGCCGCCCTCGGGCACGACGGTCATGCCTTCCATCTGCGCGGCCTTGACGACCATCTGCCGCTGGTCGCGGCGCGGCTGGTTGTAATTTTTGACGCTGTGTGCGCCCTGCGCCTTCAGGCGGCGCACGTGCGCAAGCGCATCGTCATAGCCGTTGATCTCGGCATAGACGCCCGCCGCCTTCGCGCCATAGATGACCTCGCCGGTCGAAAAGATGCGCGGCGCGAGGATCAGCCCGGCGCGCTGCATTTCGGACGATACGAAGATTTCCGACGCGCGCGACGAGGGGTTGTGGCTCGTCGTGGTGCCCATCGCCAGGTTGACGATCTCCGACCAGTTCTGCTGCGGTACCAGCTCGTCGTCGCCGTGCGATCCGTGCGCGTGCGCATCGACGAAGCCGGGGACGATCGTCTTGCCCGCCGCATCGACCGTCACCGCGCCCGCCGGAACGGTAATCGTGCCCGCCGCGCCGACCGCGGTGATGCGGTCGCCTTCGATGACGATCGCGCCATTTTCGATCACGCCGCCGTCCTTGTCGGCCATCGTCACGATCTTGGCGCCGGTGATGACGACGACGCCCTCGTGCTTTGCCGCCTCGCGCGTCATCGAAAGCGAGACACCATCGGTCGGCGGGGCGAACTTCGGCGCCTTTTCGTCGACCGGGGCGCTTGCGAAAAGGCTCGCAAGATCGGCGCTGAACAAGGTTGCGCCGCGGCTCCAGTGGAGACGGCGGCCGCCGTCGGACCAGTGCATATATTCGGCGCCGCTGCCCGAAACGCGCGTCACGGGGAGCGCGGCGCTCTTCGTGCCGAGCGACACATCCTGCCCGCCGGGCATCAACGGGGTGACATAGGCGTCGTAATTCTGCCGGAAGGCGAGTGTGCGGCCGTCAGGCGAAATCTCGTAATCGCTGACGAGCTCGCCATTGGCGTGCACACGCTTGTCCTGACCATGAAGATCGGTGCTGACGAGCTGGCTCTTGCCATCGCTCGCGGTGACCATGAACACCCGGTCGCTCGTCGCGCCGAATTGCGGCTTGGCGCCATCGCTCGCGATCCGTTCGGCCGTGCCGCCGGCGGCGGCGATGCGATAGACGCCGGGGTCCTCGCCCCAGCGGCCCGAGGTGAGGTCGCCGCCGCTACGCCGCTCGAACACGATCGTCTTGCCGTCGGGCGAGAAACGCGGTTCGGCATAATGACCGGGGTTCGCCGTTACCTTGCGCGACGCGCCGCCGCCCGCGCCGGTGACATGGATTTCGCCCAGCCCGGCATCGGTCCAGCGTATGAACACGATCGACTTGCCGTCGCGCGACCAGCTCGGCCACAATTCCATCGCGGCATCCTTGGCGCTCGTCAGCCGCCGCGCGGTGCCGCCGGTCGCGGGCTTGATCCAGAGCTTGCCGAGCGTTTCGAAGACGACGCTGCGGCCGTCGGGCGACACTTCGGCCCAGCGCGGCATTTGCGTGGCAAAGCTGTCGGGCGCGACCTCGACCGCCGGATGCGTCGCGTCGACGATCACCCGGTCGTCGTTGATCGCGAACGGGATGACCCGCACCTCGCCGCTGTCGCCGCTCACCCGGCGCAGCTTGCCGCCGGCCCAGAAGACGATGTCGCGGCTGTCGGGGGTCCACGCCATGTTCGGATAGACGCCGGTGACCGCCCAGGTTTCCTGCACATCCTGGTCGAGCGCGTCATAGACCTTCTTCTCGGCGCCCGAGGCGAGATCTTTCACATAGAGCTTCGACTGCGTGCCCTCGCGCCGCACAAAGGCGAGGCGCTTGCCGTCGGGCGAAGGCGTCGGGCGCACCGCGCCGCCGGGGCCCGACGCCGCGGTGCTGATTTCGCCATCCTCGAGGCTGTAGCTTTCGATGTGGAACAGGTCGGTGTTGCTGTCCTGCGCATATTCGAAGATCGGCCCGGGCGTGACGTTGCGCGTATAATAGACGCTCTTGCCGTCGGGAGCGAAGATCGGTTCGCCGAGCTCCTTCTGATGCTTTTCATTGGGCTTCTTGACCAGCGGCACGCCCGCGCCGCCCGACACATGATACATCCACACCTCGCCGGTGCCGAGCGACCGGCCCGTGGTGAAATGCTTCTTGGCGACGAGGAACTGGCCGTCGGGCGACCAGCTCGGCTGGTTGAGCAGGCGGAAATCCTCTTTCGAAATCTGGCGCTTGTCGCTGCCGTCGCGGTTCATCAGCCAGATATTGTCGCCGCCCGCACGGTCGGAGACAAAGGCGATGCGCTGGCCGTCGGGCGAGAAGCGCGGCTGATGTTCAAAGGCGAGCCCCTCGGCAATCCGCGTCGGCGTCCCGCCGTCGATCGGCATGGTGTAGATGTCACCGAGCAGGTCGAAGGCGATCGTGCGGCCGTCAGGCGCGACGTCGACGTTCATCCAGCTTCCCTCGTCGACCGCGATCGGCACCTTGCGCGTCGCGAGGCCCGGCGGCGCATTGACGTCCCACTTGTCCTCCTTCTTCGTGTCGGCGTCAGGCGCGGTCTGCGCCCAGACCGAGGTTGAACAAGCCAAAGTCGCCGCAAGGGCGAGAGCGAAGCGCGCCATGAAATTATCCCCGTTTGAAATTATGTGCCGAGCATATGGCCCGGGCGCGAACATGCAAGCGACAGCTTTCGACGAAGGCGCTGGCAGGCTCGACGGGCGGCTGCTAGCCCGGTCGAAAGACAAGGATCGGAGAGGATGAGGCGTGCCGTTAAAAGGGATCAGGGTACTGGATTTCGGCCGTTATATCGCCGGACCCTATTGCGCGGCGCTGCTCGCCGATTATGGCGCCGACGTGATCCGGATCGAGGCGCCCGGCGGCAATGACGACCGCTATACGGTGCCGGTCGCCGACGACGGATCGGGCGCGATGTTCATGCAGATGAACCGCGCCAAGCGCGGCCTGACCCTGAAACCCGGCAGCCCGGAGGGACGCGAGATCGTCCGCCGCCTTGTCGAAACCGCCGATGTCGTGATCGCCAATCTGCCGGACGACGCGCTGGTCAAATTGGGCCTCGACTATGACAGCCTTTCCGCGATCAACCCGCGCATCATCCTCGCGACCGCATCGGCATTCGGCAGCGAAGGCCCGCTCGCCAGCCGCGTCGGTTTCGACGCGGTCGGACAGGCGATGTCGGGAACGGTGCACCTCACCGGCACCTCCGACCAGCCCTATCGCGCGCAGGTCAATTATGTCGATTTCGGCACCGCGCTCCACTGCGCCTTCGGCATCATGCTCGCGCTGCGCGAACGCGAGGCGACGGGGAAGGGGCAATGCGTGTCGGGATCGCTGCTCGGCACCGCGCTCGCGCTGTCGAACGCGCTGACGATCGACCATGCGCTGAACGGCATCGACCGCCAGCCGATCGGCAACCGTGCTTTCAGCTCGGGGCCGACCGACCTGTTCAGGACGCGCGACGGCTGGATCGTCACCCAAATCGTCGGGAATGGCATCTTCGCGCGCTGGGCCGAACTTGTCGGGCGCCCCGAATTGGTCGACGATCCGCTTTACGCCAGCGACATCTTGCGCGGCGACAATGGCGAGGAACTCAGCGCGATCATGCAGCGCTGGTGCATCGATCGGACAAGCCTGGACGCGATCGCTGAACTCGCCGCCGCGCGCGTTCCCGCCGCGCCGGTGCTGCGCGCGGGCGAGGCACTCGCGCAGCCGCAGGTCGCCGCGATGGGATTGGTCGAGCCCGTCGATTATCCGGGCGCCCACGGCGCGGTTCCCGTCATCCGGGCGCCGATCCGACTTTCCGGAAGCGACAAGGTCGATCCGGCGCGCGCACCGCGGGTCGGCGAGCATAGCGACGCGATCCTTTCCGAACTCGGTTATGACGCCGCGGCCATATCGGCTTTGCGCGCGGCAAAGATTATTTGAAGGGGGGAGGGTGGACAAACGGCAATCGCGACTTAAGTTACCGGTCAGTATAAAAATCAGCCGAGGAGCTCCCGATGACCGATAACAGCGAATATGTGCCGCCGAAGATCTGGACGTGGGACAAGGAAAGCGGCGGTCGTTTCGCCAATATCAACCGGCCCGTCGCGGGTCCGACGCACAACAAGGACCTGCCGGTCGGCAAGCATCCGCTCCAGCTTTATTCGCTCGGCACGCCCAACGGCGTGAAGGTCACCGTGATGCTCGAGGAATTGCTCGCGGCGGGCCACGGCGGTGCCGAATATGACGCTTGGCTGATCAACATCGGCGAGGGCGACCAGTTTTCGAGCGGCTTCGTTGGCGCCAATCCGAACAGCAAGATCCCCGCGCTTGTCGACCGCAGCGGCGCCGAACCGATCCGGGTGTTCGAATCGGGGGCGATCCTGATCCATCTCGCCGAAAAATTCGGCGCCTTTCTGCCCACCGACCCCGCGAAGCGCGCCGAAACCTTGTCGTGGCTGATGTGGCAGATGGGCAGCACCCCCTTCCTCGGCGGCGGTTTCGGCCATTTCTATGCCTATGCGCCGACGAAGCAGGAATATCCGATCAATCGCTATGCGATGGAGGTGAAGCGCCAGCTCGACGTGCTCGACCGGCGCCTCGCGGAGCATGAATATATCGCCGGCGCCGACTATACGATCGCCGACATGGCGATCTGGCCCTGGTATGGCGCGCTCGCCAAGGGGCTCGTCTATGACGCCGGCGAATTTCTGCAGGTCGACGATTACAAGAATGTCCAGCGCTGGACCGATCAGCTCGCGACGCGCCCGGCGGTCAAGCGCGGGCGCATGGTCAACCGCGTGACCGGCGATCCGGCAAGCCAGCTTCGCGAGCGCCACGACGCGTCGGACTTCGATCTGCGCACGCAGGACAAGCTGGAGAACGCCGAATAAGCGCATTTTGCGCACAGCGGGACATCGCGGCGATTAACGATCGCGCAATAGCTGCCGCTGTGCCGCCGATCGCCGCGACATGATGCGCGGCGAAATCCTGCAAAATACATAAAGGCGGCGTCGGGTCTTCTCGACGCCGCTTTCATTCGCCCGCGCCATCCTGGCCGCATGACCGGCTCCAGCTTCTTTTCGCGGCGCATCCGCAAGATCGGCGTCACAGGCCTTACCCTGGCGCGCGGGGAGCGTGGCGCCGCCATCGTCGAAATGGCGCTGGTGCTGCCGCTGCTCCTCGCGTTGCTGATGGGCGTTCTCGTCTACGGCCAATATTTCATGCTCGCGCATAATGTGCAGCAGGCCGCCAACGATGGCGCGCGGGCGTCGATCGTCGGCCTCGACGCCGCCGACCGCAGTGCGGTCGCGAGCCGCGCGGTGGCGCGCAGCCTGTTGGCAGTCGGCGGCACGCACAGCGTCGCTGTGTCCGAAACGAGCGAGGCGATCACCGTCGCCGTCACCTATACCGCGCCGCAGGGCAGCCTCTTGCGCTCGAGCCTCGTTCCGTCGCCGGACCATATCATCCGCGCCCGCGCGACCTTCGAATTGCCGGCCGACTGACCGTGGCGTTCTTTCCGTTCCTTCGCCGCCTCGCCCGCAGCCGCCGCGCGAGCATCAGCATCACGACCGCCTTCGGCATGGCGATGCTGATCGGCTCGGCCGCCTTCGCGGTCGACCTCGGCTCGCTCTATCTCGATCGCCGCAAATTGCAGGGGATCGCTGATGCCGCGGCGATGGCGGCGGCGGCGCGGCCCGGCGAGGAGCGCGCGGCGGCGGAGCGGATCATCGCGGCCAATTGCGACTGCGGCATCGAAATCGCCGCGCTTACGCCGGGCACCTACACCGCGGATCCTTCGGTTCAGGCGGAACAGCGCTTCACCGGCGGCGGTGCGTCGCCGAACGCGATACGCGTCACGTTGACGCGCGATCGCCCGCTGTTCTTCGGCAGTTTCCTGACGGGCCGGCAGGACAGCATCATCCGCGCGACCGCGACGGGCGCACGGCGCGGCTATGCCGCCTTTTCGCTCGGATCGCGCGTCGCGGCGCTCAACGGCGGCCTGCCCAACGCGCTGCTGTCCAGCCTGACCGGCAGCGAGGTCAATCTGTCGGTGATGGATTATAATGCGCTCGCCAGCACCGACATCGATCTGCTCGCCTTTTCCGACGCGCTCCGCACCGAACTCGATGCCGATGTATTGACCTTCGGTCAGACGCTGAACACGCAGGCGACGCTGCCGCAGGTGGTGTCGGCGCTGGCGAGTGCGTCGGACGGGCAGGCGGCGAGCGCGCTCGAACATATCGCCGATGCCGCGCTGCCGCGCGCGCTGCTGCCGTCGCGCGCGATCGACCTCGGGCCGCGGTCGTCGAGCATCCGCATCGACGCCGCCAATCCGGTGAAGGTCAATGCGCTCGGCCTGCTGCGCACGATGTTGCTCCTCGGCAATGCGAACCGCCAAGTCGACATGTCGCTCGCGAGCAGCCTGCCCGGCGGATCGGGCATCGACGTCGCGCTGCTGGTCGGCGAACCACCCGCCGATTCTCCGCTCATCGCGGTGACCGATACCAATGACGTCGTCGTCCGCACCGCGCAGGTCCGCTTGAAGGTCGATACGCGCGTCGCGACGCCGCTCGCCAGCGTCCATGTGCCGCTGCTTGCGGAGCTTGGATCGGCGTCGGCGCGGATCACCGACATCGATTGTGCGCCGGACAGCGCCGCCGCGGTCTCGCTCGGCGTCGTCACCTCGCCGGCGATGGTGGCGATCGGCACGGTTCCCGACAGCGATTTTCAGGACATGCAGCGCCCGCTTGAGCCCCAGCCCGCCCGCGTGGTGAAACTGCCGCTCGTCAGCATCGACGCACAGGCCGAACTGATCCTGTCCGACCTCAATGAAAAGCAGGTGGCCTTTTCGCGAAGCGAGATCGACGACGGGCAGGTCAAGACCGTGTCGAGCAGCGGGCTGGTCGCGGGTGCGGCGGAATCGCTTTCGGACCGGATGGAACTCGACGTTAATGTCCTCGGCCTCGCGCTCAATCTGAAAGCGTTGACGGCGGTAGTGGGCGAAACCGTCGCGCTCGCGGCGCCGGTGCTCGATACCGTCCTCGCCGATCTCACGGGCTTGCTCGGCCTGCAGGTCGGGCAGGCCGACACGCGGGTCAACGCGCTGCGCTGCGGCAAGGCGCGGCTGGTCTGATCGCGCGCGGAGTGGCGCCAATAAGGATATAATGGCGCGCCCGATCACCCCTTGCACGCCCTATAATGGTCGAAAGAATTTGGGGGTGAGCGTGGCGACCGCACAAGAACCACAGCGCGTATCGGCGGCGGATTTCATCCGCGGCTTTGCCAATTGGCGATTGCAGTCGGCGCGCAAGCCCGTCGTCGTGACGCATCACGGCAAGGACGCGCATGTGCTGATCTCGCTCGACGATTATCGCCGTCTCGACGGCAAGACGGCGCGCGATGTCGCCGCGGCTTCGGATATGCTCCAGGCCTCGCTCGCCGGGCTCGTCGAATCGGTCCGCGACGCGGTGATCCTGATCGACCGGCAGCGACGCATCGTCGCGGTCAATCCGGCGGCGTCCGACATGCTCGAAATGCCCGCGGCGGACCTGATCGGCGAGGAGTTGACCGCCGCGCTGCCGTCGCTCGGCGACAGCCTCATCCTTCATCACATCGTCCGCCTGCTCGACCATAGGGAGAGGTTTTCGGGCGACTTGCCGGGGCTGCTGCGACCGCGCCAATGGCTGCACGTCGATCTGGTTCCAGCGCCCGTCGGCGGTGCGATCATGCTGCGTGACGTCAGCGGAGCGATGGAGGATTTCGCGGCTGGCGGCATGCGTGCCGCAATGCTGGAGGCCGTAGAGGTCGACGGCGGGATCGGTCACGCCCGCATTTCGGTTCGCGAGGCGGTGGAATCGGCCAATGCAATGCTCACCGAACTGGTCGGCGTCGATCCCGCCGCGATCCGCCGGGTGCGTTTTTCCGCGCTCCTGCCCGTGGGGCAACGCGCCGCCTTCGTCGAGGCGCTCGAATCGGTCTTCCGTTCGGGCGATCCCGCCCGCATCGCGTCGCAAATGGTGACACGCGACGGGGGCGTCGTCGCCGTCAACCTGACGATTGCCGAAGTCCGCGGACCTTATGCCAGCGACGGCGCGGTCATCCTCGTCACACGCCGCACGGACTAGCCGCCGCCCCCACCTGTCGCCCCGGCTGGACAAGCTCTCGCATTCCGCGCAATCATCGCCCCGCGAAACGTTGCAAGTCGCAACTTGCCGTTTACGTAAAGGTGAGCGCCCACTATAAGGGCGTCAGTGCCCAATGGGAGATTCGTGATGGACATGGAATTCAGCCCCGAGGATTTGGCCTTCCAGCAGGAAGTGCGCCAATTCATAGCCGAAAATTACCCCGCGGAACTCCGCGGCAAACAGGACGAGGGCGAAGAATTGTCCAAGGAGGATTTCCTCGCCTGGCACAAGATCCTGTACAAGAAGGGCTGGATCGCGCCCGCCTGGCCGGTCGAATATGGCGGCACCGGCTGGACGCCGACGCAGCGCTTCATCTGGTCCGAAGAGACCGCGCGCGCCGACTGCATCCGCCTGATGCCCTTCGGCCTCGCGATGGTCGGCCCCGTCATCTACACCTTCGGCACCCCCGAACAGAAGGCGCATTTCCTGCCGCGCATCCTGTCGGGCGAGGATTGGTGGTGCCAGGGCTATTCGGAACCGGGCTCGGGCAGCGACCTCGCTTCGCTCCGCACAACGGCCGTCCGCGACGGCGACGACTATATCGTCAACGGGCAAAAGACCTGGACGACGCTCGCGCAGCACGCCGACTGGGGCTTTTTTCTCGTCCGTACCGACAAGGACGCGAAGCAGCAGGAGGGCATCAGCTTCCTCCTCATCGACATGAAATCGCCCGGCATCACCGTCCGCCCGATCATTACGCTCGGCGGCGAGCATGAGGTCAACGAGGTCTGGCTCGAGGACGTCCGCGTACCGCAATCGCAGCGCGTCTATGAAGAGAATAAGGGCTGGACCTGCGCCAAATTCCTGCTCGCGCACGAACGCACCGGCATCGCGGGCGTCGCGGCGTCGAAGCGCGGGATCGAGAAGGTGAAGGACATCGCGCGCACCGAACTCGACGGCGACAAGCCGTTGCTTCAGAACCCCTTCTTCAAGCGCAAGGTCGCCGAGCTCGAGGTCGACCTGACCGCGCTCGAATTCACCGAACTCCGCAGCCTCGCCGGCGCCAATGCGGGCAAGGGACCGGGACCCGAGTCGAGCCTGCTCAAGATCAAGGGCTCGGAAATCCAGCAGCGCCTCACCGAACTGGCGCTCGAAGCCGTCGGCCATTATGGCGCTCCTTACTTTCGCGGCTTCGGAGAGGGCGACAACGAGCATCCGATCGGCCCCGATTATGCGCACCGCGCCGCGCCGACCTATTTCAACATGCGCAAGACGACCATCTATGGCGGATCGAACGAGATCCAGCGCAACATCATCGCGAAGATGGTGCTCGGCCTTTGATCAGATAATCGACGTCATCCCGGCGAAGGGTGCTCAGAGGCCGTGACTCTGAGCACCCTTCGCCGGGATGACGGTGAAATAGAGGATAAGATAGTGGATTTCACCTACACCGAAACGCAGGACATGATCCGCGACACGCTGTCGCGCTTCCTCAGCGACACCTATGACTTCGAGACGCGCCAGAAGTTCATCAACTCGGACAGCGGCCGCGATCCGGCGATCTGGACCGCGCTCGCGCAGGAGCTCGGCATGCTCGGCGCGCCCTTTGCCGAAGAGCATGGCGGCCTCGGCGGCGGCGCGCTCGAAAATGCGATCGTGATGGAGGAACTGGGCAAGTTCATCGGGATCGAGCCCTATCTGCCGACCGTCGTCATCGCGGGCGGCGCCTTGAAGGCCGTCGGCGGCGCGCAGGCCGATGCGATGATTCCCGAGATCATCGCGGGCAATGCGATCGTCGCTTTCGCCTATGCCGAGCCGCAGGGGCGCTACGACCTCGCCAATCTGCGCACCACGGCGAAGAAGGATGGCGCGGGTTACGTGCTGAACGGTCACAAGGGCGTCGTCTATGCCGCGCCCTGGGCGACGCACCTGCTCGTCACCGCACGCACCGGCGGCGCTCAGCGCGACAAGGACGGCGTGTCGCTGTTCCTGATCGACGCCAATCTGCCCGGCATCGTCCGCCGCGACTATCCGACGGTCGACGGCAGCCGCGCGTCGGAAATCTATTTCGAAAATGTCGCGATCCCCGGCGACGCGTTGCTCGGCGGCGAAGGCGCAGGCCTGCCGCTTGTCGAGCAGATCGTCGACGAAGCGACGGTGGCCGTCTGCGCCGAAGCGACCGGCGTGATGCAGAAACTGCACGAAGGCACGCTCGAATATACGCAGCAGCGCAAGCAGTTCGGCGTGCCGATCGCGAAGTTCCAGGTGCTCCAGCACCGGATGGTCGACATGTTCATGGAGGTCGAACAGGCGCGATCGATGACGATCATGGCGACGCTGAAGCTGGGCCTGCCCGCGAACGAACGCATGGCGGCGGTGTCGGCGGCGAAGAACAAGGTTGCGCGCGGCGCGAATTTCGTCGGGCAGAATGCGATCCAGACCCACGGCGGCATCGGCATCACGCAGGAACTGGCGATCGGCCATTATTTCAAGCGCGCGACGATGATCGAAGGCCAGTTCGGCAGCGCCGATTTTCATATGGACCGCTACGAGCGGATCACGCTGGCGGATTAATTGATCCTCCCTGTCGCGAAGCGATGGGGAGGGGGAGTGCAGGGATGGATTGCCCCCGGCAATCCAAGTCCAGTCCTGGGGCTGGACGACCCGGCACTTTCGCGAAGCGAATGGTGGAGGGGCCGCGCCGCCGCGCCAAGGGCCCCTCCGTCAGCCCTGCGGGCTGCCACCTCCCCATGCCTGCGGCACAGGGAGGATCTCGCGCTCAATAGGCCACGTCCACCGCGATCCGCAGCGTGCGCGGGCGCAGCGGCGTGAGAAAGCCCTCGTTCCCCTCGAGGAACGGCGTTCCCAGCGAAAAGCGGTTGCCGCGCGAATCGAACAAATTGGTGAGGGTCAGCGACAGCCCGCGGCGATTGTTGCCGACCCGCATCGCAAGCCCGGTATCGACATAATCGCCCTGGCTTTCGCCCAGCACCGGACCGATGCCGAGCCGCGACGGCCCGATATAATTCGCCCAGCCGTTCACGCGGAAATCCTCGTCGCCGATCATCGTCGCATAGTTGACCGACCCGCGCACCGCATGGCTCGCGACATTGGGGATGCGGCCGAGCCGCGCGGGCGCCGCGGCGAACACCGGCAGGATCTGCGGCGAAAGATCGTCGACGCGGCTGTGGTTATAGACCGCGCCGAGTTCAAAGGTCAGCGCATCGGTCGGCCGCATCGCGACCGCACCCGACAGGCTGGTGATCCGGCCGTTGCCGATATTGGCGGTGGTCGGAAAGCCGCTGCTGTCGATAAAATCCGCCTGGATGTTGCGCCAGCGGCTGTGCGAAACCGAAATGCTCGCGTCGAGCAGGCTCCGTCCCTTGTCGCCGAACCGCATTCCCGCTTCCCAGGTGCGCACCTGATCGTTGAGGAACCGCCGCACGAAATTGCCGTCGACCGCAAGGCCGCCGGGGCGGAACCCCTCCTGATAGCGTGCGTAGAGCCGGACGTTGTCGAGCGGGGTCGCCAGCAGCGAAACCGACGGCAGCAGATCGGTTTCGTTGCGCGATGCGGTCGTCGCGCGGTTCGCTTCCGCCAAGGCAAAGGAAACACCCTCGGCCTCGCCGCCCAGCCGCGCGTGCGAGAGGCGCAGGCCGCCCGAGGCGATCAGATTGGGCATGATTTCGACCGTCGCCTCGGCATAGCCGGTGACCTCGGTGATCCGGTTGGTGACGCCGGGCAGGACCGCGCTAAGTGGGCCATAGGCATATTCGCGGTCCTGCCGCGCGCGATTGTGGATGAAGCTCGCGCCGACCACCCAGCCGAGCCCGTCGTGATAGGGCCGCGACAGGCGGTTCTCGCTGACGAACATGCGCGTGTCATTGTGCTGGTCGAGCACGCGCGGCACGTCGGCCATCGGCACGACCTCGACCGGGGCGAACAGGCGCTCGACATCGACCGCGCCCATGGCGGCGCCGGCACCGTCCCCGTCGCCGCGCCGCGATTCGGGCAGGCTCGCATCGAACCGCTCGAAAAGGCGATGGTCGATGAAGGCGTTGGACGACTGGAAATACAGGTCGCCCCAATCCTTCATCACGACGATCGTGCCCATGCCATAACGCGCGGTCGCATTCTGCTCGACCATCGAGGCGCGGGTCAGCGGCGGCGCGTCCTTGTCGGCATATTGCGCGTCGTCGGAGGTGATCGCCTGATAGATGCCGCCGAAATCGACCGTCCAGCCGTCGCCGGCCTCAAGGCGGAAGGTGCCCCGTCCGCCGCGGACATGGACGCGGTTGACGTCATTCTGTCCGCGCAGCGGATTGTCGATATAACCGCCGTCGGTGAGCATATAGCCGACCAGGCGCAGCGCATGTCCGTTGTCGCCCACGGGCAGGTTGGCGATCGCGGCGATGTCGCCGCCGGGGTCGCCATGTTGGGTCACCGACAGGCCGGCGATCGCCTGGACGCTCATCGCGCGCGGATCGGGCGCTTTCGGCACGACGTGGATGATCCCGCCCAGCGAGCCCGCGCCATAGAGCGTGCCCTGCGGCCCTTCGAGGATTTCGACATTGTCGATGTCGTAGAGGCGCAGGTCGGGGTCGGGCGCGTTGTAGCTGAGGCGGATGTCGCCGAAATATTGGCCGACGGTCGATTGCGTCGGGCCGGTGAAGCTCGAATCGGCGATGCCGCGGATGAACAGCTTGTTGCGCCCCGAACCCAGATGGGTCGAGGAAACGGTCGCGGTGCGCGAGAGGATCGAATCCATCCCGCGTTCACCGCCAAACGCCAAATCGTCGCCATCCAATCGGGTGACGACGCCCGCGAAATGCGAATGGGGAAGGTCGGTCTTCGACGCGGTGACGATGATCTCGTCTCGCGCCGCCGCGATCAGGTCGTTCGCCGGTTCGCGCGCCCGCGGCTGCGGCACCGGTCGCGGCGCAGCGGCGGCCTTCGCGACGCGGGCCGGCGCGGGCCGCCGTTCGATCCGCCAGCTCGTCGCGCTGACCCGGACCGCGCGCGCATCGGAGCCGTCGAGCAGGCGCTGGATCGCCTTTTCGACGCTCATCCGCCCGCGCACGGGCTTGACGCGCGCCTGCCACAGCTTCGCGTCGGCGACGCTGATACTGACGCCCGCCTGCCGGCTGATCAGCGGGAGAGCGGACGACAGGCTGCCTTTCGGCACATTGAACGCGCGCTCGTCCGCCGCCAGCGCCTGCGCGGGCAGGCACAGCGCTATCGCTGCGACGGCGAGGGAAAGGCGCGGGTGCATGGTCAGCGGGTCAAGATCCATCCATCGCCTTGCCGCGCGGCCTTCGTCCCCGACAATGCGGCAAGGTCGGCGATCGTGCGGTCGCGGTTCTTGTCGATGATCAGCGCGCCGCGGAACGACAGGTCGGTCGCCTCCGGCGCGATGCGCACCTCCATCCCGGCGGTGCGCTTCAGATCCTCGGCGACGACGGCGAGCGGCGTGCCGTTATATACGAGCAAACCGCTGCGCCAGCCGCCGACATTCGCGACGTCGATGTCCTGTACGACCGGCGGGTTGCGGTCGCCGTCGCGCACTTCAATGCCTTTGCCCGCGACGAGCCGGACATTGTCGCGGTCGGGGTTGTAGAGGACGATGCCTTCGGACACGGCAACGCTGGTCTGACGGTCGCGGCGCACGACGTTGAAGGCCGTGCCGAGATCGACGATCTTTGCGCCGCCCGTCTCGACAATAAAGGGATCGTTATCGCGGTGCACGACATGGAACATCGCCTCGCCCGATTCGAGCTTGGCAAAACGCGGACGATCCGCGTCGATTTCGACCACCGAGGCGCCGTTGATCTCGATCTTCGATCCGTCGGCGAGGGGGACGGTGCGATGTTCGCCCGCAAGGGTCTCGATCCGGTCGCCGCCACCCAACAGGCCGAGCCCCGAGATGCCGATCACCCCGACGATCGCGGCGGCCATGGCGCCGCCGAACCAGGCGCGCCGCGAAGGCCGGCGCGGGGCGTCGGGGATCATCACGACCGACGGCGCAGGGGAGGGCGGCAGTGCATCGAGGTCGCGATCAAGGCTCGCGACCGCGTCGTAAATCGCGGCGTGCGAGTCATCTTCGGCGAGCCAGTCGGCAAAGCCGCCCCAGTCGGTGAAATCGGGATCGCGCTGGCGGACCAGCCAGTCGATCGCGCGCGCTTCGGCGTCCGCCCGTTCAACCTGCATCGAACTGCCTCCGGATTTCGGCGAGCTTCGCATAGACCTTGCGCAGATCGGCTTCGACGGTGCTCAGGCTGACCCCCATTTCACTGGCAATATCGCGTTGATGGATCCCGTCGACGCGAAAGCGCCTGAAAATCCGGGCAGGGCGCTCGCCCATTGCCGCAATCGCACTTTCGACGATTGCGAGCTGTTCGCGCGAAATCAGCGCGCTTTCGCTCGATGGACTTTGCGTCGCCGATGCTTCGCCCCATGCCTTGTCGCGCAGCTCGCGCTGGCGTGCCGAGCGGTAGCGGTCGAGCATCAGATTGTTCGCGGCGCGCATCACATAGGGCAGGGGGTCCGAAATCGGCCCCATGCGCCGGTCGGTAAGCCGCATCCACAAATCCTGGAACAGATCCTCGGCGCCGTCGCCCGCGCCGCGAACCTCTAGGAAACGCACGATACGGTCGCGGTTGGCAAGCAACACGCCTTCGATGCCCTGGGCGGCGTCGGTTCGATCCTGCGTATGGGTCATGGATTGCTTGCTCTGGAACGCCATCTTCCGTCGGGTAGCGCCGCTTCGCCCTGCGCCATACGTCCCCCTGATGACGCCGTCATATAGCGTCCAGGCTCCACCGCGCAACCGCGGTGCCGGGAAAGCGGGGATGGACAGTGCAAGCATCGTCTTCTTCATTCATTTCTGCCTATGCAAGGGGGAAGCGTGGGTAGGGGATGCGCTTCCCCCTTGCGGGCGGGGTCGGCCCGGGGGGCTAGAGACCGACCCGCAGGCTCGCACGGAACGCCCAGCCGATGTGGCTTTGCTGTTCTTCCGCGGAGACTTCACCGGCGAACTGGAAGGCCGAGTTGCCGGCGATGCCGCGGAAACGGCCGACCCAGCCGCTCGTGCGATCATCCGGAACCAGCGTGAAGGGCGTGCCGTCCTTGAACGACGCGGTCGTCGCGCCCAGCGCGCCGCTGACGATCTGGCGGCGGCCGCCTTCGAGTTCGAAGCGCGTCCAGCCGTCATATTCGTCGGCGCCGCCGAATTCGAGGCCGAGCGTCATCGTGCCCGACACCGCGAGCTCATCGCTATCGCGGCTCAGGACCGTCAGGTCGAGCGCGTCGCCGCCGCCCGTTTCCTGATAACCGTCCTCCTTCAGCTTGAAATAGTCGACCGCGACCATCGGGCGGAGGGTGAGGCCGCCGACCCGCGTGTCATAGGCGAGCGAGCCCGACGCCGACCACAGCGTCGCGTCCCACTTGCCCTTCATCGTCTTTTCGATGTCCTCGGCGCCGGCTTCGGCGCGGAAGATGCGCGTGCCCTTCAGGCTGATCGGCGCGCCCGAGACGCGGGCGTTCGCCATGAAACCGTCGGAGCGCAGGCGCCAGTGCAGCGCGCCTTCGAACTGGCTGGTGCTGACTTCATTGGCGTTGCTGCCGTTGCCGTCCTTGCCGCTGAGATAGCCGATCGAGCCGCCGAAATTGCCGACGTCGCTCTCGATCTCGGCGCCGAGCGAGATGCCCCAGCCGCTGACGTCATAGCTCGCGGTATCGCCGACGCTCTTCGATGTGCCCCAGACCGCCTGGTTGACCCAATAGCCCCATTTGCCCTCGTCCTGGAACGGCGCGTTGGGATCCTGGAGATAGCGCGACAGCGCGCGCGAGCCCGAGGTGACGGTTTCGAACACGCCGCCTTCATGCTCGGGCAGCATCTGGCCGAGCTGGCCCCGGAACTGGTCGCCGTCGGTGATGCCGAGGAAGACGTCCTCGATCTTCTCGTCGGCGACGACGGCATCGAGCACCGCATCGAAAGCGCCGCTTTCCGAACGGTTGAGGCCGAGCTCGCTCGTGCTCTTGCGCGACACGTCGACGATCAGCTGGGTGGCGTTCGAGCTCAGCGTACCCTTGTAGAGGAAGGGCAGCAGCGTCTGCGACGCGGTCAGCTTGTCCGCGCCGGTCAGCGTGCCGGCGGTCAGCACGACATGCTGGCCCTCGGCCTGCTCGATGCTCGACAGCTTGAGCGCGAGTTTCGATTCTTCGCCGAAGCTGGCGTTGCCGGTGACCTGAAGATTGGTGCCGGTCGCGCCGGTATCGAGCATCACCGCCAGCGTGCCCTTTTCGGTCACCGCGAGCGACGAGATCGTCGCCGCGCCGCCGACGTCGAAGGTGCCGCCGGCTACCGAAACCGCGAGGCCCTGCGAATTGGCGAGCGTGCCCGCAAAGGTCGAGGTGCCGCCGATCGTCAGCGTGTCGGCGCCGCCGCCGAAATCGGCGAGCCCGGTGAACGTCGAGGTCCCGGCCAGCGTCATCGTGTCGCTGCCGGCGCCGAAGCGGGCGTTGCCGGCGTAGGTCGCATCGCCCGACAGCGCGAGCTTGTTGTCGCCGGCGCCGAAGAAGCTGTTCCCCTTCACCGAACCGTCGGCGATGTCGAACACGTCGTTGCCGCCGCCGAAGCGGACGTCGCCGACGATGCTCGGCGCCGTGATGCCCGAGGCGACCGCGGTCTGCTTCACGGTCGCGCCATTGCCGTTCGCCGACAGGTCGATCGCGATATTGCGGTCCGACGAGGCGAGCGCGCCGCTGGCACTGATCGTGCCGCTGTTCTCGACCGTATCGACCGTCCCCGACAGATCGACGATAGCGCGCGCGGTACCGCCGTCGCCCCCGGTCTTGGCGGCGATCGAGCCGCTGTTGCGGATCAGCGCGACATCGCCGCCGGCTTCGACGAGCACGGCCGTCGCGACCGCGCCGGCGTCCTTGCCGCCGCTCGTCGCCTCGATCTTGCCCGCGTTGCGGATTTCGGGGGTCGTCGCGCCGCTGCCGATGCGGATCGCCGTTGCCGCCTTGTCGTGCGACTTCGCCGCGACGCTGCCGGTCGCGCCGATGCCGATGCCGCCGGCAATGGTCACCGCGCCGCCGAGCCCGCCGATCTGGATCCCGTTGCCGTCCTTGCCCGCATAAAGCCCGTCGCCGAGCACCGCGCCGTCGATGATGAAGCCAAGCCCCGTGCCGGTCCCGGCAACCGCGCCGATCGCGACATCGCGGTCGGCCGACCCGATGCGGATCGCCGCAGCCGAGCCGTAGGAGCGCACGACGGCATTGCCTTCCTTGGCGTCTTCGATCCCGTCCTTGTCCTCGTCCTTGTCGTCGGGCTTGGCATCCTTGGGCGCGACGGCGAGGACGATGCCGCCGGTCACATCGCCTTCGACCGAGAGCGCGTTGCCGCCGATCAACAGGTCGTCGGCGTCGAGCTTCGACGGGTCGGCCGGCGGCGTGGTGACGCGATAGCCGGTGGCGGTAAGATTGCCCTGGACGACCAGCGCACCGGTGACGTCGCCGGCGAGGCGCGCGCCGATCGCGTCGACACCCGTGGCGGAGATGGTTCCAGCGATGCGGACATCGCCCGTCACATCCTGCAACCCGACGCCGAGCGCGCGGTCGCCGAGAACGCTGATCGTCCCGTCGTTGGTGAATTTGCCCGTCAGCGGACCGCCGAGGCGGATACCCGCCGAATCATTGCCTTCGATCGCGATCGCGCCCGAATTGACGATGTTGCCGGTAAAGGCGCCCGCGGTCGCGATGCCGACGCGGTTGCTGCCGATCGCGAACGGACCGTCGATGTCGCCATCCTTGTCGATGTCGGTCGCGGCATAGGTTTCCCCGATCGTGATCTTGCCGGTCGCGCCGTTCGTGATGCCGCCCGAGGTGCCGGCGCCCGCGAGGATGCCCGTCGCCCCGTCGACATTGGTGAACTCGATCGTGCCTTCGTTGACGACCTTGTGATTGCTGTCGATCGTGACCGCGGGCCCGGCAACGGTCGGCTTGATCGACCCCGCCGAGGTGATCTTGATATCGTCGGGCGCGCCGGACTTGATCGTCGAGGTGCGCACCGGCGCCGTCGTCGCGGTGGTGATCGTCGTTTCGGCGTGGGCGGCGGTTGAAATCAGGGTGGCCAGGCAGGTGGAGGCCAGCAAGGTCTTGCGCATCGGGTTCCTCTTGAGATCGGGACCGGGACCTCTTCCCGGCGACAATCACAAGACGGAATGCTGTCCGCGCGGCCTTGGAAAAAAATGCGCGAGGTTCGATGACGTCTTCCGCAGCCCGCCTGCCGCGCAAGAGGCGCGCGCGCATAGCTATGCCCTGTTGCATCGATTTCGGCTGTGCGACATGCCACCATGGCACCGGCGCAGGGACCGGCAAGGGAGAGTCATGAGCGAACAGATCGTCACGGTGGACATCGGCGGCACGCACGCGCGCTTCGCCATCGCCGAGGTCGAGGGCGGCCGCGTCCTTTCGCTCGGCGAAGCGACGACGCTGCACACCAAGGATCATGCGAGCTTCCAGACCGCGTGGCAGGATTTCGAACGGCAGCAGGGCGGAACCTTGCCGCGCGCCGTCGCCATCGCGATCGCGGGTCCGACGCGCGGCGAGATCATCCGCTTCACCAACAATCCGTGGATCATCCGCCCGGCGCTGATCGGCGAAAAGCTGAACGTCGACCGCTATGTGCTCGTCAATGATTTCGAAGCCGTCGGCCATGCCGTCGCGCAGGCCGACGAGGGGTATTTCGAGCGGCTCGCCGGCCCCGACCAACCGCTGCCCGCGACCGGCACGATCACGGTCATCGGCCCCGGCACCGGGCTCGGCGTCGCGCATATCTGGCGCGACGGCCACCAATATCGTGTCCAGGCGACCGAGGGCGGGCATATCGACTTCGCCCCGCTCGACAGCATCGAGGATGCGATCCTCGCGCGGCTGCGCAAGCGCCACCGGCGCGTATCGGTCGAGCGGATCGTATCGGGCCCGGCGATCGTCGATATCTACGAAACGCTCGCCGCGCTCGAAGGGCGCGCGGTGACCCCGCTCGACGACAAGGCGATCTGGACCCGGGCGATGAACCGCGAGGACAGCCTCGCAGCCGCGGCGGTCGACCGCTTCTGCCTCTCGCTCGGCAGCGTCGCGGGCGACCTCGCGCTGGCGCAGGGCGCCAGCGGCGTCGTCGTCGCGGGGGGGCTCGGCCTGCGCATCCGCGACAGCCTCGTCCGCTCGGGCTTCCCCGAACGCTTCATCGAAAAGGGACGCTTCGAAGGCTTCATGTCGGCGCTGCCGGTCAAGCTGATCACCCACCCGCAACCGGGCCTGTTCGGCGCGGCGGCGGCGTTCGCGCGGCAGCACGCGGAATAGCTGGCGCTATCCGCTAGCGACCGAACCTAGCCGTCGCCCCCGCGAAGGCGGGGGCCGCTGTCGTTTTACACAATGCCGCTGAGTAAGGCCGCTAGCGGCCCCCGCCTTCGCGGGGGCGACGGTTGTGGAATGTCCGCTCCCCACCCCAAAACCGACACCACCCACGCCCCATATTTCGCTGGCGCCCGTCCCCGAAACGCGGCAGCGTGGGCGCCATGTCGCAACGCCCCGTCCTCGGCATTATCGCCTGCAACCGCACCGTCGGGACCGAGATCGCGCAGACGGTGATCAACCGCTATGCGACCGCGGCGATGCGCCATGCCGACTGTGCGGCGCTGATCATTCCCTCGCTTCCCGACTATATGCGCGCCACCGAGATCGTCGGTCGGCTCGACGGGGTGTTGCTCACCGGCACACCGTCGAACGTCGAACCCGTGCGCTACGGCGATGCGTCCGAAGGCGAGGGACCCTTCGACCCCGATCGCGACCGCATGATGACCGAACTGGTCGAGGCGGTCATCGCGGCGCAGCGGCCGCTGTTCGGCATCTGCCGCGGCTTTCAGGAGATCAATGTCGCGCTCGGCGGCACATTACGCCGCGACACCTCGGCGAGCGACGAACTGCTCCACCATCATGCGCCCGATGGCGTCGGCTTCGACGGCATGTTCGATCACCATCACAAGGTCGATCTGGTCGAAGGCGGCTTGCTCGCCTCGGCCTATGGCGCGCCGTCGCTCGACGTGAATTCGGTTCATTATCAGGGCATCGGCGCGCTCGCCGACGGGCTGGCGGTCGAGGCGCGCGCTCCCGACGGGCTGGTCGAGGCCTATAGCGCGCGGCCGAACGGCGCGCCACTGCTCGCGGTGCAATGGCATCCCGAATGGCGCGCCGACGCAAGCGACCAGAGCCAGACCTATTTCCACCTTCTCGGGCGCGCGTTAAGAGGCGAATTATGAACCGCCGCGTCACCCGTTACGACCGCTACCTCGCGCGGATCAGCTTTTCGCCCTGATCGAAGAGCCGCGGCTCTCGTCCGCTCGTGTCGAGCGAAGTCGAGACACCCATCGTCGTAGCGCAGGATCGAGAGACATCTCGACTTCGCTCGATGCGAACGGACTTCTGGATCAGGAACAAGATTATGCCCCGCAATCACGACATCGCCGAACTCAAGCGCCTCGACATCGCGCACCATCTTCCCGCGCAGGCCGATTGGGCCGAAATCGAAGCTTTGGGCGGCAGCCGCATCATCACCCATGCCGAGGGCTGCTACATCACCGATGGCGACGGCCACCGCATCCTCGACGGCATGGCGGGCCTCTGGTGCGTCAATGTCGGCTATGGCCGCGAAGAACTGGTCGAGGCGGCGGCGGCGCAGATGCGCGAGCTGCCCTTTTACAACACCTTCTTCAAGACCGCGACGCCGCCGACGGTGACGCTCGCGGCAAAGATCGCGAGCCTGACAGGCAATCGCCTGCCGCATATCTTCTTCAACGCCTCGGGCAGCGAAGCGAACGACACCGTGTTCCGTATGGTGCGCCATTATTGGAAGCTGAAGGGCGAACCCAAACGTACGATCTTCATCAGCCGCTGGAACGCCTATCACGGCTCGACCGTCGCGGGCGTGTCGCTCGGCGGCATGAAGGCGATGCACGTACAGGGCGACCTGCCGATCCCGGGCGTCGAGCATGTGCGCCAACCCTATGCCTATGGCGAAGGGCAGGGGATGACCGAGGAAGAGTTTTGCGACGCCTGTGTGCAGGCGATCGAGGACAAGATTCTCGAGGTCGGCCCTGAAAATTGCGCCGCCTTCATCGGCGAGCCGGTACAGGGGGCGGGGGGCGTGATCATCCCGCCCCAGGGCTATTGGCCCAAGGTCGAGGCGGTGGTCCGCAAATATGGCCTGCTCTTGGTGTCCGATGAGGTGATCTGCGGCTTCGGGCGCACCGGCAGCATGTGGGGGCACGAGACGATGGGCTTCACCCCCGACCTGATGCCGATGGCGAAGGGGCTTTCGTCGGGCTATCTGCCGATTTCGGCAACTGCGGTTGCCGCGCATGTCGTCGAGACGCTCAAGACCGGCGGCGATTTCGTCCATGGCTTCACTTACTCGGGGCATCCTGTCGCCGCGGCGGTCGCGCTCAAGAATATCGAGATCATCGAGCGCGAAGGCTTGGTCGAGCGCACCGGCAACGTCACCGGGCCGCATCTGGCCAAGGCGCTCGCGACGCTGAACGATCATCCGCTCGTCGGCGAGACGCGCTCGGTCGGGCTGCTCGGCGCGGTCGAGATCGTCGCCGACAAGGAAAGCCGCGCCCGCTTCGGCGGCGCCGAGGGAACCGCCGGCCCGATGGCGCGCGACGCGTGCATCGCGAACGGGCTGATGGTGCGCGGCATCCGCGACAGCCTCGTCATGTGCCCGCCGCTCATCATCACCACGCAGCAGATCGACGAGATGGTTGCCATCATCCGCAAATCCTTGGATGAGGTGATGCCCAAACTCCGCGCGCTCTGAACAGGAAAGACCAAACCCTTATGCCCTCCGGCCTTTTTGCCCTGCTCGACGACATTGCGACCATCGCCAAGGTCGCCGCCGCGAGCATCGACGATATCGGCGCCGCGGCGTCGAAGGCCGGGGTCAAGGCGGCGGGGGTCGTCGTCGACGATACCGCGGTGACGCCGCGCTACGTCACCGGCTTCACCCCCGACCGCGAACTCCCGATCATCTGGCGGATCACCAAGGGGTCGATCTTCAACAAGCTGGTGCTGATCCTGCCCGCATTGCTGTTGCTGTCGGCGGTCGCGCAATGGGCGATCACCCCGCTCTTGATGATCGGCGGCGCCTATCTCTGTTTCGAGGGGGCAGAGAAGGTGCTGCACTCGCTTCAGAAGGACAAGACGAGCCTTGCCGAAGATGCGGCGATCGTCGCCGACCAGGACCATGAAGAGGCGATGGTGAAGGGCGCGGTGCGGACCGACTTCATCCTTTCGGCCGAGATCATGGTGATCGCCTTGAACGAAGTGCTCGACGAACATTTCGCGATGCGCGCCGCGACGCTCGCGGTGGTCGCGATCGCGATCACCATAGCGGTTTACGGCGTCGTCGGGCTGATCGTGAAGATGGACGACATCGGGCTCCACATGGCGAAGGAAGGGAGCAATGCGCGCCGCGCGATCGGGCGCGGGCTTGTGACCTTCATGCCCAAGCTGCTCGCGGCGCTGGCGCTGATCGGCACCGCCGCGATGCTGTGGGTCGGCGGCCAGATTTTCCTCCACGGTCTCGACGAATATCATATCGGCAACATCGGCCACGGCCTCCACGACTTCGCCCATGCGGTCGCGGGCAATCTGCCCGGCGCGGGCGTCTGGGAATGGCTGATCAACGCGGCCGGTGCGGGCATATTCGGCCTGCTGCTCGGCGGTCTGATCGTCGGCGTGCTGCACTTCATTCCGGGGAAGAAGGCCGCTCACTGAGATCGTCACCCCAGCAAAACGACCGGGCTGTCGGCGCGCCAGTGCATGCTGACCTTGTCGCCCCAGGTGAAATCCTCCTGGTCGCGGCGCGACAGGTTCGGGCGCGACACCCGGATGCGCGCGCCGGTCTCGAGCTCGATCTCGAACAGCGTGATGTCGCCGAGGTAGGACATGCCCCTGATCGTCCCGCGCGCGAAATTGTGACCTTCGGGCGCATCCTGCGCCGCGGCCGTGACCGCCTTGCCCGCGCCGGGGACGTGGAGATAGATTTTCTCGGGCCGCAGCGCGACCCAGACGTCGGCGCCATGCGGGCCCGTAACGCCATGATTTAGATATATTTTTCCTAATCCTGGACAGTCCACCGCCGCCCTGTCGGGCTCGTCGAGCGTCAACTTCCCCTCGAAGATATTCACCGATCCTACAAAGTCGGCGACGAAACGGTTCGCGGGAAATTCGTAAAGATCCGACGGCGCCGCGAGCTGCGACACCTCGCCCTTGTTGATCACGGCTATCCGGCACGCCATCGACAGCGCCTCGTCCTGGTCGTGGGTCACAGTGACGAAGGTGATGCCGACCTTTTCCTGAAGCTCCGACAGCTCGAACTGCATCTGCGCTCGGAGTTTGGCGTCGAGCGCCGACAGCGGTTCGTCGAGCAGCAGCACCTTGGGCCGCATGACGAGACTGCGCGCGAGCGCAACGCGCTGGCGCTGTCCGCCCGACATCTGATCGGGCATGCGCGTCTCGAAGCCGCCGAGTTTCACCAGTTCGAGCGCCTCAGCGACGCGATCCTTGACTTCGCCGCCCTTCACGCCCGCGATCTTGAGGCCGTAGGCGACATTGTCGGCGACGCTCATGTGCGGGAAGACGGCGTAGCTCTGGAACACCATGTTCACGGGCCGCTTGTTCGGCGGGATGCCCTCCATGTCTTGTCCGTCGATCAGGATGCGCCCTTCGGTCGGCAGTTCGAACCCCGCGATCATACGCAGCAGCGTCGTCTTGCCGCAGCCCGACGGGCCAAGCAGGACGAAAAATTCGCCAGCGTTGATGTCGAGGCTGACATTGTCGACCGCGGTGACCTTGCCAAAGCGTTTCGAGACATTCTGGATCTGTATGATCGGTTTGGCGGGATCGGTCATGGTCAGTGGGTTTCCGCAATGGCTTTCACGCCCTGCGCCTTCAGGGCGACGAAGGTGAGGGCGACGGTCAGGATGATGAGCAAAGTCGAGGCGGCGTTGACCTCGGGCGTCACGGAGAAGCGGACCATCGAATAGACTTTCACGGGGAAGGTGATCGTGTCGGGGCCGCTGGTGAAATAGGTGATGACGAAATCGTCGAGGCTGAGCGTGAAGGACAGCAAGGCCCCCGCGACGAGCGCGGGTTTGATGTGCGGGATGAGGACGTCGCGAAACACCTGCCACTCGCTCGCGCCGAGATCCTTCGCCGCTTCTTCCTGCTCGCGGTTGAAGCTTGCGAGGCGCGACCGCACGACCATCGTCACGAAGGGGAAGCAGAAGGTGACGTGCGCGATGGTGATCGCGCCGAGGTTGAACGGCCAGACGAGGTCGGTCGGCCAGCCCACCGCGGCAAAGAACATCAGAAAGGCGACGCCGAGGCAGATTTCGGGGACGATGATCGGCAGCGAGACCGTGCCGTCGACCGCGCCCTTCAATGGAAAGCGGAAACGCCAGAGCATCACCGCGGCGACCGCGCCGAGCGCGAGGCTGACGATCGTCGCGAGCGCCGCGATGGTCAGCGAGTTGAGCAGCGCCTCGACGAGCTGGTCGTTACCCAGCGCCTTCTCATAATATTTCGTTGTGAAGCCGCGCCAGACGACGTTGCGCTTGCTGTCGTTGAAGCTGAAGATCACGAGTACGATCAGTGGAGCGTAGAGGAACAGCATCACCGCGCCGACCCACAGGCGCATCCAGAGGGTGCGGCTATATTCGAGCGGTGCGCGCGGGATGCGGGCGAAGAGCGCCATCAATGCGCCTCCGGCACTTTGCGGCGCATCGACTGTATCGCGATCAGCGCGAACATCGCATATATGAGCAGGAAGGAAAGCGCGGCGCCGAACGGCCAGTCGTTCGCCTTCTTGAACTGGCGTTCGATCACATTGGCGATCATCTGGCTGTCGGTCCCGCCCATCAGGTCGGGCGTGAGGTAGGCGCCCAATGCGGGGATGAGGGTGATCATCACCCCGGCGATGATGCCGGGCGCGGCGAGCGGTATGACAATGCGCATGATCGTGCGGAAATGGCCGGCGCCGAGGTCGAGGCTCGCCTCGATCAGGCTGCGGTCGAGCCGGTCGAGCGCCGCATAGAGCGGCAGGACCATGAAGGGCAGGTGGACATAGACGAGCCCGAAGACGACCGCGAAATTATTGAATAGGAGCTGTACCGGCTCCCATGTCGGGAGCGGTTGCAGCCCGACGAGCGTCTTGATCCAGCTCGTTCCCTCCCAGAGCGCGCCGAGCCCCTTGTTCGCGAAGCCCTGCGTGCCGAGCAGCATCATCAGCGCATAGGTGCGGATGAGCAAATTGGTCCAGAAGGGGAGCATGATGCCGAGGAGCAGCCACGGCCGCCACTTCTCGCTCGCGAAGGTGATCGCCATCGCAACCGGAAAGCCAAGGATCAGGCAGATCAAGGTGACGAGCGCCGCGACCGCGAAACTCTTGCCGAAAATCGTGAGATAAAGCCACTCGGTCGCGCGCTTGTAATTGCTGAGCGTGCCCGAAATTTCGATCTCGGTGAGGCCCCGGTTTTCGCCGAAGCTGTAGAGCCAGACGATCGCCATCGGCACGAGGAAGAAAAGAACGATCCAGAAGAGCGTCGGCAGCGACACGGCCGCGAAGGCTCTCCTGTTCGCTTTCCAGTCCTGCTCGGCCACCCCCCGATGCCCCTGTTGACCCTTATGCGGCCCGCACCCTTGTAAAGGCTTCTTCATAGAGCGGCTGAAGCTCGGGATTGAAACGCGCATATTCGCACTTCGCCAAGGCTTCCGCGGGCGGGAAGATGACCGGATTGTTCTGATAGCTGTCGGGCATCAGCTTTCGCGCCGCAGTGTTGGGCGTCGGATAGAGGATCGTCTCGGTGATATGCTTGTCGACATTGGCGTCGAGGATATAGTTGATAAAGGCATGCGCATTCTTCGGGTGCGGCGCGCCCTTCGGGATGCAGAGATTGTCCGAGTTGAGCTGGCTGCCCTCCTTCGGAATGACGAAATCGATGTCCTTGTCCTCGACCATCGCCTGCGCGATGTCGCCATTATATTCGAGCACGACGTCGCAGTCGCCCTTCAGAAGCAGGTCCTGCCCGTCATCCTCGTGGAATTTCTTCACATTGGGTTTTTGCTTGATCATCATCTTTTCGATCGTCGCAATGTCCGCCGGGGTCAGCGCATTGACCGATTTGCCAAGATATTTGCCGAAAAGCCGGAACATGTCGCCCGCCTCCGACAACCAGGCGATGCGGCCCGCATATTCGGGACTGTCGAACAGCACCTTCCAACTGTCGGGCGTCGCCGATACCTTCGACTTGCGATAGCCGATGCCGAGCGCAAGCCAGGTGTAAGGCATCGAGAATTTGCGCTGGAGGTCATATTCGACGTTGATATAGGCGGGGTCGATATTCCGCTTGTTCGGAATCAGGCTATGGTCGAGCGGCAAGAGCATGCCGGCCTTCGACATCCGCTCGACGAAGTCGTTCGACGGCACGATCACGTCGTAACCGGGGTTGCCCGCCTTGAATTTGGCGAACAGCACGTCGTTGCTGTCGAACAGGTCCATCGTGACGTCGACGCCGGTCGCTTCCTTGAAATTATCGAGCGTGTTTTCGCCGATATAAGTGTCCCAATTGTAGAAATTGAGCTTGGCTTCCTCGCCGTTCGCGAGCGTTTTGCCGCCCTGCTTGCTGCACGCCGCGAGCCCGCCGAAGCTGATCCCGACCGCCGCGACACCGAGCGCCTGGAGCAGCGAGCGGCGCCCGCGGGTTTGCTTGATCAGTTCGTTGAAATCCATGGCCAGCCTCCCTGTATGGGACTCAAGCTGACTCAATAAGGGCGGCTTGGAAAGAGGCTTTTTTGCGCTGCACCAAGATTTTGTGAAATTATCATGCGTTGCGCAAATACCAATCGTAATCGAGCGCCGGTACCACGCTGAAATAATTGTCCTGTTCGACGCGCTTCACGATGCTGAACATCTCGACGAACCGGGCCCCGAGATAATCGCGCATCAGCTTGGAGCCTTGAAAGCGGTCGACCGCAGCGAACCAGTTCGAGGGCGGTTTGTCGTCGCCGCTATTGTCGCGATCGTAGCCGTTGCCGATGACGGCGGGGCCGGGATCGCTCTGGTTCGCCATGCCGTGGTGCATGCCGGCAAGAACGGCTGCGACGGCGAGATAGGGGTTGGCGTCGGCGCCGCACGCGCGATGCTCGACGTGGCGGCTCACCGGCGGGCCGGCGGGGATGCGGAACGACACGGTGCGGTTGTTGACGCCCCACGTCGGCGCGACGGGGGCGTAGCTGTTCGCCTTGAAACGGCGATAGCTGTTCGCATGCGGAGCGAAGAGCGCGAAACCGTCGCCGACGCTGCCGATCATCCCGCCGATCGCGTGGCGAAGCGCGGGCGTACCTTCGGGGTCGTCGCTGGCGAAGATATTCGCGCCCGCCGCGTCGTTGACCGAGACGTGGATGTGCATGCCGCTGCCCGCCTGATCGGCGAAGGGCTTGGCCATGAAGGTCGCCTCGAGCCCATGTTGCTGCGCGATCGCCTTGACGAGGCGCTTGTACATGATGGCATCGTCGCAGGCGCGCAGCGCGTCGGGCTTGTGGCGTAGCGTCAGCTCGAATTGCCCGGGCGCGAATTCGGAGATCGCGCTTTCGAGCGGCAGGCCCTGCACATCGGTCGCGGCGTAGAGCGCATCGAAGAATGGGCGGAAATCGTCGAGTTCGCGGAGGCCATAAACCTCGACATTGCGCGGGGTGTCGCGGCTGTAGCCGGGGCGTGCGGGGCGGATGCGGCCGTCGCGCGCGCGACGCGGATCGACGAGGTAGAATTCGAGTTCGACCGCGAGCACCGGGGTCAGGTCATCGGCGGTATAGCGGTCGATGACGCGGCCGAGGACGTGGCGCGGGTCGAGGTCGTGCGGGGTGCCGTCGAGTTCGTAGAAACCGACGAGGAACTGCCCGGCATTCTCGCCGCCCCATGGGGTGCGGACGAGCGTGCCGGGGGCCGGCTTCATCGAGCGGTCGGCATCGCCATCCTCCCACACGAGGCCCGTTTCGACCGTGTCCTGCCCGGTGATGTCGACGACGGTGATCGATCCCGGCATCATGCGGCCGCTTTCATACACCGCAAGCACCTCGTGCTGGCGCAGCCGCTTGCCGCGCGGCACGCCGCCCATGTCGGTGTAGATCATCTCGATCGAATCGACGTCGGGGTTCGCCTTGAAGAAGGCCTCCGCCTCGGAGCGCGGCGCGATCACGCCCGATGACTTCGACATAAATGCTCCTTCACCCCAACCGGTCGCGCAGCGCATACCAGAGCAAACCAAGCGTGGCGAGCGGGCGGCGCAGCCATTTTCCGCCGGGGAAGGGCTTCGAAGGCAGGTTCGCGAGAATGTCGAAGCGTTCGGCGGTTTCCGCCATCGCCTCGGCGATCAGTTCGCCCGCGAGCGTCGTCACCAGCGCGCCGTGCCCCGAAAAACCGTGGGCGAAAAAGATGTTTCCGCGACGCCCGATATGCGGCAGCCGGTTCATCGTCACCGCCACCGCGCCGCCCCAGCCATAGTCGATCTTCGCGTCGGCGATCTGCGGGAAGACTTCGGCCATGAAGGGCCGCACGAACGCCGCGATGTCGCGCGGCGGGGTTTGTGAGTAACGCTCGCCGCCGCCGAAGATCAGCCGCTTGTCGGCCGAAAGGCGGAAATAGTTGAGCACGAAGCGGCTGTCGGCGACCGCCGCGTCGGTGGGGAGCAGTTCGTCGGCATTCGCGAGCGGTGCAGTCGCGATATTATAGTTCATGATCGGCACGGTGTAGCGGCCGAGAGCGGGCTCGACGTCGCCGATCCAGCTGTCGGTGGCGTCGATGACATAGCGCGCCTTGGCGGTGTCGAGCGATGCACGGCGCCCCTCGACGATCCGCACGCCAGCCGTCTCGGCGGCCTGCGCGAGGCCGATCGCATAATTCAGCGGATGGAAATGTCCGCCCTGCGGATCATGGATGCCGCCGTGATAGAGCGGGCTGGCGATATGTCTGCTCATCTCGCCTTTGGCGACAATCTCGGTCCGATAGTCGAAGCGGTTGGCAAGATAATCGGCCTCGCGCCGCATGTCGTCGAAGTCTTTCGGCGTCCATGCCGCCTCCAAATGCCCGGCCTTCAGATCGCAGTCGATGCCGTGCCTCGCGATCCGGTTCTTCACGCGATTGTCGCGCCAGCAGAGATCGAACAGTGCACCGGCGCGCTCGCGTCCGAATTCCCTTTCGATTTCGGACGCGGTCCAGCGGAGGCCGGGAATAAGCTGCCCGCCGTTGCGCCCCGACGCACCGAAACCGACATGTTCGGCTTCGAAAAGGATGACCGAAAAGCCGCGCTCGGCGCAGGCGAGCGCGGCGCCAAGCCCGGTGAAGCCGCCACCGATGACCGCGACGTCGCATTGAAGGTCGCCTTCGATGTCGCGCTGCGGCTGCCGCTTATGCGCGGTCGCCGCATAATAGCTGTGGTTCAGCGGATCGGTCATCGCCGGCGCGCGGATCAGACCCGCATC
The DNA here is from genome assembly GCF_032227185.1 of Sphingopyxis sp. SE2. NCBI lineage: Bacteria > Pseudomonadati > Pseudomonadota > Alphaproteobacteria > Sphingomonadales > Sphingopyxidaceae > Sphingopyxis > Sphingopyxis sp. SE2. The sequence goes on from NZ_JAPMXW010000001.1 coordinate 1,074,884, forward strand.
AACAGGTGCTCGCGTTCCCAACTCGACACGACCGACTGATAGTTGAACAGCTCATAATCCTTCACCGCAAAGAAGATTTCGAAGAAATCGTCGCCGAGCAGGTTGCGCACTTTCTTGCACGAGGCGAAGCGGTCGAGCGCCGCTTCGAGGGTGCGCGGCAGCGTGCGTGCGCGGTTGTACGCGCTACCGCTGATCGGCTTGGGCGGGACCATGCGGTCGACCATGCCGATATAGCCGCAGACGAGCGATGCCGCGATCGCCAGATAGGGATTGCTGTCGGCGCCCGGGAGACGATTTTCGACGCGGCGGTTGTGCTTGTCGGCGATGGGCACGCGAAAGCCGCAGCTCCGGTTATCCTCGCCCCACTGGACGTTGATCGGCGCGGCGCTGTCGGGACGCATGCGGCGAAAGCTGTTCACATTGGGCGCCCACATCGGCGAGATTTGCGGCATGAAGCGGATGAGGCCGGCGATATAGCTGCGGAACGCCGCGCTGTCGCGGCCATTGGCGGTCGCGAACAGGTTGCGCCCGGTCTCGGCATCGACCACCGACTGGTGGACGTGCATCGCGCTGCCCGGCTGGCCCGCCATCGGGTTCGCCATGAAGGTCGCATAGACATTGTGCTGCTTCGCGACGTTGCGCACGACGCGCTTGAACAGGAAGACCTCGTCGGCGAGACGCAGCGGGTCGCCGTGGATGAAATTCACCTCGAGCTGCGCGGCGCCCATTTCGTGGATCATCGTGTCGATATCGAGCCCCATCAGCTCGCAATCGTCATAGATATGATCGATGATATCTTCATATTCGTTCATCGCCTCGAGCCCATAGGGCTGGCTGGCGCTCTCGCTGCGTCCCGACTGGCCGGTGGGCGGGGTGAGCGGGAAATCGGGGTCGGTGTTCTGAGAGACGAGATAGAATTCGACCTCGGGCGCGATGATCGGTTTCCAGCCCTTTTCTTCGTAGAGGCCGAGCACCTTCTTAAGGATCGTGCGCGGCGCGATGTCGACTTCGGTGCCGTCGCGGTTGAACGCGTCGGCGATGACGAAGGCGGTCGGCGAGGTGAAGCCCGGTGCGACGCAGATCGTGTCGGGGTCGGCGATCAGGACCTTGTCGGGATCCTTGTCCCAAATGTCGTCGATGTCTTCGGGATAATGGCCGTCGATCGTGCAGATGAAGACGCTGCCCGGGATGCGCAGCGACTTGTCCTTGACCGACGACAGGAACTTCTTGGCCGGCAACACCTTGCCGCGCTGAACCCCGTTGATGTCGGGGACGATACATTCGACTTCGTCGATATTATGGTCGCTGATCCATTGTTCCAGATTGACTGACATGCGCCCCCGATTGGGCCGAGGAGCCGGCCCGCTTGTGGAAGACAAGCCTATCCTGAAGTTGGCTCAAGCGCCAGAGGGGCGGGTTTTGACATTGCCAGCCGTGCGTGCACCCGCCAGATTGGGCCCGACAAGATCAGGAGATGTTCGCGATGCGCGGTGACAACGACCAGCTGGCCTCCTTCTGGATGCCCTTTACCGCGAACCGGGCCTTCAAGCGCCAGCCGCGCCAGCTCGTTTCGGCGAGCGGCATGTTCTATCGGTCGAGCGACGGGCGCGAGATCCTCGACGGGACATCGGGTCTGTGGTGCAGCAACGCGGGCCATTGCCGCCCCGAGATCAGCGAGGCGATCGCAAAGGCGGCCGCGACGCTCGATTTCGCGCCGACGTTTCAGCTCGGCCACCCGCTGCCGTTCGAACTGGCGCAGCGGCTCGCCGAATTGATGCCCGAAGGGCTCGATCGAATCTTCTTTACGAATAGCGGATCGGAGTCGGTCGATACCGCGCTTAAGATTGCGCTCGCTATCCAGCGCGCGAAGGGCGAGGGAACACGCACGCGGCTGATCGGGCGCGAGCGCGGCTATCACGGCACCGGCTTCGGCGGGATTAGCGTCGGCGGGCTCGTCAACAACCGGCGCGCGTTCGGCGGCGGGCTGTCCGGGGTCGATTATCTGCGGCACACGCACGACATCGAACGCAACGCCTTTACCCGAGGATTCCCCCAGCATGGTGCCGAGCTTGCCGACGATCTCCAGCGCCTCGTCGATCTGCACGGCGCCGAGACGATCGCCGCGGTGATCGTCGAGCCGATGGCGGGATCGACGGGGGTGCTCGTGCCGCCGATCGGCTATCTCCGGCGCCTGCGCGAGATTTGCGACCGGCACGGCATTATCCTGATCTTCGACGAGGTGATCACAGCCTTCGGGCGCGTCGGCGGCGCGACGGCGTCCGAAACCTGGGGTGTGACACCCGACATAATCACCATGGCGAAGGGCCTCACCAACGCGGCGGTGCCGATGGGCGCGGTCGCGGTGAAGCGTGAACTGCACGATGCGGTGATCGACAGCGTGCCGGGCGGGATCGAGCTGTTCCACGGCTATACATACTCGGGGCATCCGCTGGCGAGTGCGGCGGGGCTCGCGACGCTCGATCTGTATGCGCGCGAGCGGCTGTTCGACCGCGCGAACGAGCTGGGCAGCCATTGGGAGGATGCGGCGCACAGCCTGAAAGGTGCGCGCCATGTCATCGATATCCGCACGATCGGGCTCGTCGCGGGGATCGAACTCGAACCGCGGCCGGGGGAACCGACCGCGCGCGCGATGGAGTTGTTTCACGCCTGTTTCGACAACGGGCTGCTCGTCCGCGCGACGGGCGACATCATCGCGCTGTCGCCGCCGCTGATTGTCGAAAAACCGCAGATCGACGAGATGTTCGGAAGGATCGCCGATCTGCTGAGCGCGATCGACTAGGCGGCGAGCGGGAAGGTCACCGATACCTTCGTTCCCTTGCCAAGCTCGCTCTCTATGTCGAGCTGGCCCTGGTGGCGTTCGCTGATATGCTTGACGATCGCGAGGCCGAGGCCGGTGCCGCCGACCGAGCGGCTGCGCGCTTCGTCGACGCGATAGAAACGTTCGGTCAGGCGCGGCAGATGATCGGGCGCGATGCCGTCGCCTTCGTCGCTGACCGACAGCCGCACGCGGCTTCCCTCGCGCGCAAGTTCGACCGTGACGGGGGTTCCCGGATGGCCATATTTCATCGCGTTCGAAATGATATTGTGCGCGAGCTGGCCCAGCTGCGCGCCGTCGCCGAGCATCGGCTGCGGCGCGTCGCCCAGCATCGCGACGATGTCCTTCGCGCGCGGCTGTTCGCTGTCGCGAAGCTGCGCGACCGACGTCTGGACGATCGCCGCTAGGTCGACCGGCGTCGTCGGGCGGCGAAAGCGGTCGGCCTCGACCCGCGAGATCGAGAGCAGGTCGATGACGAGCTGCTGCATCCGCCCCGCTTCGCGGTGGATGATCGACAGGAAGCGGCTGCGCGTCGGCGCGTCGGTATCGCCGTTCATGTCCTGCAGCGTTTCGACATAGCCGAGGATCGCGGCGAGCGGGGTGCGCAGCTCGTGGCTCGCATTGGCGACGAAATCCGATCGCATGCGGTCGGCGGCGTCGATTGCCGAATGGTCCGACAGCATGATGATGCGCTGTCCGCCCGATAGCGCCGCGACGCGCATCGTCCAGCGCTGGCCGGGGCGGGGGAAATCGACGAGATTGACCGTTTCCAGCGGGCCGTCACTGTTGATGCGCGACAACCACTCTGTGGCCGCCGGATGGCGGATCGCGGTGCGTATGTCGGCGCCGACGATATGGCGCCCGAGCAGGCGGATCGCCGCGTCGTTGGCGATTGCAACGATGTTGTCGGAAACGCCGAGGAGCGGGTCTTTTTCCTGGTCGACCCAGCGTGCGAAATCGGGGTGGCGGAGAAGCGAGACCGGCGGGGCATCAGCCGCCGGCGCCGCACCCGGCGCGTCCGGGAGCGGGGCGGGAAGCGCGCTGTAAACCGTGCCTGCGGCGGCGAAGCCCGCGATCGCCATCATCGCGATCGACAAGGGGTCGCCCCCCGTCAGCGCGGCAAAGATCGCCGCGATGACGACCAGCGTCAGGGCGATGACGAGGCTGGACAGACGATCGAACATGCGCCGCTCGGGTCGCACGAAGCGGGGGATCAGCGCAAGCGGCTTTGCGGTCGTTAACGCTTTTTGCCCGCATGTGCCAAAGCGGGAAGCCGGTGATCTGCGGCGGTCTTTTTCTTTTCCTAGGCGCTTCATTGCGTTATGCGCCGACCATGGAAAACAGCGACATTCCCGCAGGGCCGCCCGAAATGGATGACGAAGCCGTGCCGTCGCGCCGCAAGATGCTGGCGCTTGGCGCCGCCGGCGTGTCGGCGGCGCTGACGATCCGGCCCGCCTTTGCGCAGACCGCGGTGTCGGTGATGAATTGCGAGATTCCGGTTCCGAGCCCCACGGCAGCGGGCCAATATATCGACCGCGCGGGCAAGCTGGTGCCTCCGGGGACGAAAGGTGCGTTTCCGGGAGCGCCGCGGCCGTTTACGGGCGAGGAAGTGAAACGCGCCTTCCGCGGCCAGACGCTGCCCGGAACGACCTACAACCAGTCGCAAGCCTATCTGCAATATATCCGGCGCTTGCAGGCAGGGCAGAGCGGCTTTACCTGTTTCGCATCGATCACGACGTCGCGCTGATTATCGCTTCCCGACAGGCGATGACGGTTTCAGCCGCATCGTCAGACAAGGGAGTTTTCGTGAAACTAGCATCGCTCAAAAAGGGCCGCGACGGCCGTCTGGTCGTCGTTTCGGACGATCTCGCCTGGTATGCCGACGCCGGCGAGATCGCGGCGACGATGCAGGCGGCGCTCGACAATTGGGCCTATGCCGCGCCGCGCCTCGCCGCGCTCGCCGAGGACCTCAACCACGACGCGATCCCGAAGGAGCGGTTTCACGAGCGCGATGCGGCGTCGCCGCTGCCGCGCGCCTATCAATGGGCCGACGGCAGCGCGTATGTGAACCATGTCGCGCTCGTCCGGCAGGCGCGCGGCGCCGAAATGCCTGACAGCTTCTGGCACGACCCGCTGATGTATCAGGGGGGCAGCGACGCCTTTCTGGCCCCCCGGGACCCGATCCCGCTCGGCGATCCCGCGTGGGGCTGCGACATGGAGGCCGAGGTGGTGGTCGTGACGGGCGATGTGCCCGCCGGTATCGATGCCGCCGCGGCGCGCGACAAGATCCTTCTCGTCGGCCTCACCAACGATGTGTCGCTGCGCGGGCTGATTCCCGCCGAACTCGCCAAGGGCTTCGGCTTTTTCCAGTCGAAACCGTCGAGCGCGATGTCGCCGGTGTTCGTGACGCCCGAGGCGCTGGGCGATCGCTGGCAGGACGGCAAGCTGCACGGGACGCTTTCGGTCGACCTGAACGGCGAACCGCTGGGCCGCGCCGATGCCGGGGTCGACATGACCTTCGACTTCGGCGCGCTGATCGCGCACGCCGCGAAAACGCGCGATCTGGGCGCGGGCACGATCATCGGGTCGGGCACGGTGTCGAACCGCGACGCCGACGGCGGCCCGGGCAAGCCGATCAGCGAAGGCGGGCTGGGTTATAGCTGCCTTGCCGAAGTGCGGACGGTCGAGACGATCCAACTGGGTGAGCCCAAGACCCCGTTCATGAAAAAGGGCGATACGGTCCGCATCTGGATGGACGATGACCGTCACCACAGCATCTTCGGCGCGATCGAACAAAGCGTGGCCTGATAAAAGAGGGCGGAAGTCGCCTCCGCCCTCTTTCTTTAACCGGCGCTGGAGCTGTGATCAGCCCTTGCCGCCGAAGCTGCCGCCCGACATCGCGTCGCTCAGCGAACAGGCAGCCGGGCCCAAAATGACGATGAACAGCACCGGCAGGATGAACAGGATCAGCGGCACCGTCATGATCGCGGGCAGGCGTGCAGCCTTTTCCTCGGCGCGCATCATGCGTTCGTTGCGGAATTCGGCCGACAGGACGCGAAGTGCAGACGCGAGCGGCGTGCCGTATTTTTCGGTCTGGATCATGGTTGTGACCACGCCCTTCACCGATTCAAGATTCACGCGATAGGCGAAATTTTCGAACGCCTGTCGGCGCTCGGTCAGGAAGCCGAGTTCGATCGACGTCAGGGCGAATTCCTCGCCCAGTTCGGGATAGGCGCGGCCCAGTTCCTTCGACACACGTGCGAAGGCGGAGTCGACCGTCAGGCCCGCCTCGGCGCAGATGACGAGGAGGTCGAGCGCGTCGGGGAGGCCTTTGCGGATCGCGTCGGTGCGCTTTTGGCGCATATTGTCGACGAAGAGGTCCGGTGCCTTGTAGCCGAGGATCAACGCACCCATCGTATAGGCCGAGCGTTTGAACGAAGTCAGGTCGGGCCACATATCGACCCCATAGATCAGAAAAAGCGCAAGGCCCCCAAACAGGATCGGCAACACCATGCGGCCGAAGATCACCGCAACGGCGAGATCCTTCGACCGGATACCAGCCTGCGCGAGCTTCTGCTGGACTTCCTTGATCTGACCATCCTGCAGGACCTGGAGTTTGCCCAGAAAAGTGCGCATCTTGTCGGCGGTCTGGTTCTTGCGGACCAGCCGGGCGCGGCGCTTCGCCGTCGAGGCCGTGATGCCGGCCTTCAGTTGTTCGCGTCGATCGTTGAGCGCCTTGACGCGTTTCGTCATCGGATTGCGTACGGTCAGCGCGTTATAGATCGCGAACAGCACGGCGAAGACCCCGACCGCCGCCAGCATGGTGCCGGCCCATACGACGTCGATGCCGAGCAGGGTCGGGCCGCTTTGTGCGCCTGTGAAGGCGGACGAGAGAAGGAGGCTGCTGTTCACTGTTTCTGCCCCCTTAGATTTCGAAATTGACCATCTTGGCCATGATGCCGGCGCCGATGCTCATCCAGATCAGGCCGCCGATACCGGCAATGATAAGGCGTTCCTCGACGAAAAAGCCTTCAAGGTAGCCGGGGTTTACCGTCCAGACGACGCCGAACACGAAGAAGGGCAGCGCGCCAACGATGTAAGCAGACGCCTTGGCCTCCGACGACATCGCGCGGATCTTGAGTTTCATCTGGGCGCGCTTGCGCAGGACGTCGGACAGGTTGGCCAGCGTTTCGGCCAGATTGCCGCCGGTTTCGCGCTGGATCTGAATCGTGATACAGAAGAACTGGAATTCGGGAGTGCCGAGCATTTCGGCCGATTCCTGTAGCGCGGCTTCCATCGTATTGCCGATGCGGATGCGCTCGACGACGCCCTTGAACTCTTCACCGACCGGCCCGGGAAGTTCCTGGCTAACCACCTGAAAGGTCTCGGTGACCGGCAAGCCCGACTTGAGACCGCGGACGAGCAGGTCGATCGCGTCGGGAAAGCGGCTGTTGAAAGCGGCTACGCGCCTTTTGATCGTCATGCCGACGACGAGATAGGGGAGCCCAAGGCTGAGCAACAATCCGACCAGGCCGGCCATCAGGACGGGCGCGCGGACGATAAGCATCGCGCCGGTGGCGACGACGAACACGATCATCGTCGCAAACATATATTGCGTCAGCGTCCAGTTCTTGCCGGTACGGCGGATGCGCTTCTCAAGCTCTTCGCGGCGTGGCAGCAGATGGGTCAGCGACGAGTCGCCCGCGCGGCCCGACTGGATCGTCTTGCGCATCTGCGCCGCGACGACCGCTTCGGTCGAAGCCGCATGGCGATCCTTGACCATCGCCAGTCGCCGCGTCTTCGCCTTGCCCTCCGAAGGCCCGCCGAGCAGGATCACGAGGAGGACGAAAGCGAGAAGGGCCCCGGCGATGATAAGGATGACTGGCAGGTTCATGGTCAGCTGGTGTCCGCTTCTATGACAGAGGATCGCGACGGCGTGCCGGTGGCGTCCTCACGCCGCCTGCTTCGCGCCCTTTTTGGTCAAGCCGAGCTTGCCGAGCAGCGAACCGCCTGATTTGCTTTTCGCGGCCGAGACCGGTGCGTCCTCGGCATCGACGTCGGCGCCGTCGAGGACGAGACGCATCAGATTGTTCCAAACCTGCGCCGATTTGGTGCCCTTGCAGGTTTCGGCGTAGGATTTTCCGAGCTTCGCCGACTGGGCGACGAGCTTGGGATCGAACGGGATGACGATGTCGATCGGCCGTTCGATCGAGGATTCGAACTCCTTGCGCGACAGTTCGCCGATCGCGTTCTGGAACTTGTTGGCGACGAGCACGACGCGCGCGCCGGGAACGTTTTGCTTGAACCACGACAGAAGCCGGATCGTGTCCCGCGCCGCCGCGAGCGTCACGTCGCTGACGAGCAGGATGGTCCCCATTTCCGACACGAGGTGCGGGAAGGGGATCAGCACCTGACGCGGGATGTCGACGATCGTCATCTCGAACGCGTTGCGCAACTCTTCCTCGAGCTGAAAAAAGGCTGAGCCGTCGGTCATCACCGGCTGATGGATCGGCGCTTCGGCCGAAAGCAGGCTGAGCTTGTCCGACGCGCGCACCATCGCGCGCTCGATGAACAGGCCGTCGATGCGGCTCGGATTGTCGATCGCGTCGATCAGGCCGCGCCCGGGTTCGAGGTCGAGCGTAAGCGCGCCCGTTCCGAAATGGACGTCGAGATCAAGCAGAGCGGTCTGGCGATCCGCCTGTTCGCTGATCGCCCAGGCGAGCGACGTCGCGACGAGCGATGCGCCGACGCCGCCCCGCACACCCACGACACCCATCATGTGATGCGGCTTGTCGTCGTGCATATCGGCGTGTTTCGGGGCCGAAAGCATGGCTTGCGCCATGGTCAGCGATTCGCGGACCTGTTCGAGCGACAGCGGCTTCAGAAGATAGTCCTGAATGCCGCTTGACAGAAGGTCGCGATACAGGCGCACATCGTTGACCTGACCGGCGGCGATCACGACCGTTCCGGGCTCGCAGACTTCAGCCAGCGCATTGATATCGTTGATCGGGTCGCCCGATTCGGACATGTCGACGAACAGGATATTCGGGCTCGCCGACACCGACAGCGACTGCACCGCGTTGCGCAGGCCGCCCTTGTTGCACTTTTCGATCGGCCAGCCCATGTCGCCCGCCGCCGCGCGGATCAACTCCAGCGTATCGTCGTCGCAGACGAAGGCGTTGAAAGGATCACGCAGTCCTGCTGATTTGAAAGGAGCGTTCACTGGCCACCTCCGCTGGTGGGTGCTTTGGTCAACTCGCCGGCACCGGTCTGGGGTTTCGTCCGATAGGTCTGGATCGCGCGCGTCGCAGCGAGCGGGTCATGCCCCGTGTCGCGCGTGCCTTTGATGAGGTCGTTGGGATCGGCGACCATCGTGGCGAGGTTGCTGTTGATTGCGCAGCCATAATTGGACGAGGTCGCATTGGCCGGGTTCAAGGAGGACTTGCTTTCCCAGTTGGGACATCCTGGAACCGAAGCCGACGCGCGCGTCACGACGACGCGCAAATATCCTTCCGGAACTGCGCCCGTCGTCACCGGCACGTCCCGGCTCAGCAACAGTCCGCGACGTTCGACCATCGCACGGACGGTCGCCTGCGCCGACGTTGCCCCATATGTCGAGGGGTCTTCGACCGCGATGCGGTCGCCGTAGCGAACGCCCATCGCGTCGAGCCAGCCTTGCAGCCGGCCCTGCTCGCCGGGCGGCAGTTCGCCATTCGCGGTTGCGACGTCGAATTGATAAAGATTGTTGCGCACCACCGGCTGATGCACCGATTCCAGGCTGCGATTGCTATATGCTGCGCCGGTGCATCCGGCGAGCGAGGTCGCGCATGCCAGGACCGTCCAAGTTGCGATTTTCTTCATCACTTTGCTCCTGAGATCCAGCGCGTCACTTGATGTTGAAACCGGGCGCCGCGTTGCCGCTGCCGGTCCGCGGACGGTCGGCGTCGCCGACATTGGTATCGAGCCGCGGTTTGGGGCGGTCGCCGCCGGTTACGCCGTCGCTCGTCTGGTTGAGCAGCAACCGCTGCAGGTCGTGCGTGTCCTGGAAGGCGTCGGTCGGCAGCTTGATGTCATTCGCCGACACGGGCTGGACCAGATAGGGCGTCACGACGATCACGAGTTCGGTTTCGCCGCGGCGGAAACTGTCCGACTTGAACAGCATGCCGAGCAGCGGGACGTCTCCGAGTCCGGGCATCTTGTCGATCGCGCCGATCGAGCGGTTGTTCAGCAACCCCGCGATCATGAAGCTTTCGCCCGATCCGAGTTCGACCGTCGTTTCGGCGCGGCGGATTGTCAGCGCGGGGACCTGAAAGCCCTGCATCTCGATCGCGCCCTCGGTCGACAGTTCGGACACCTCGGGGCGGACGCGCAGGCTGATCCGGCCGTTCGACAATACGGTCGGCGTGTAGGCGAGGCTGACGCCATATTTGCGATATTCGATCGTCGTGCCCGCGAAATTCCCCGGGATCGGTACCGGGAATTCACCGCCCGCCAGGAAGTCGGCGGTTTCGCCGGAAATTGCGGTCAGGTTGGGCTGCGCCAGCGTTGCGACCAAGCCCGATCGCTCGCCGATATCGAGTGAGGCAATCAGATCGAGCCCGAACAGGCGGCCGGCACCGGCGAGGCTGCGCGTCCCCGCTGGCGTGTTGATCGTATAGGTGGTGTTGCCATTGGCATCGGTCGTGATCGTGCCCGCTTGACGCCCTCCGAAAACCCCACCCAGAAAGCCGTTGCCAAGCGGGCCGTCGGTGTCGCGGGTCAGGAGGTTGCCGCTGATTTCCTTGACCAGCGACCGGTTCACTTCGGCAATGCGGACCTGCAGATTGACCTGCAGGGGCGTGGCGGTACGCAGGCGCGAGAGCACCTTGGTTTCCTCGCCGACAAAGGCCTGAACCAGCCGTTCCGCTTCGGCGGCGTCGTCGGGCGACCGAACCGTTCCGGTGAGCAGCACAAAGCCGTTCATCGGGTTCGCCGCAATGCTGGCTTCCGGCATCGCGAGCGACAGCATCTGGTCGATGGTTTCGATATTGTTGCCGACGCGGGCGACGGTCGAAAAGACGACCCGACCGCTGGCATCGGTAGCATAGATGCTGGTTTCGCCCGGCTTTTTGCCAAAGACATAGAGCTGGCGGCCCGAGCGGACCTGAACGTCGGCGACTTCGTCATTGGCGACGAAGACGTCGGACATCGTGGCGGGAAGGCTGACCAGGCGGCCGCGCCCCACCGAGAGTTCGAGGCTGCCGCTCGCATTCTGGACGGCTTGGGCGATAGCGGTTTGCGAAGGCGCCGCGACGAGCGTCGCCGCCACCAGGCCGATGGCCAGGGTGCGCGCCAGTGCCGCCACCTTGAAATTGGCGTTGCTGTTCATCTTACTTACCCCCCACGGGAACTTCGGTCATCTTGTCGCCGCGGGTGACGCGCACGACCGGGCCGGTCGGCACCGCCGCCTGTCGCCCAGCATTGGACGGTGCATAGCCGCCGCTGTTCTCGGACTGCTGCGGGCGCGGCGAGGTGACGCGGCCGCGCACCGGGATCCAGAAACGCGACACGTCGCCGCCGGTCGTCGCCGACGAGCGGCTGGCGGTCGGACGCGCGGCGGCTTGGGCCAGCATCTTCTTTTCGGCGGCGGTATCGGCCCCTGCGGGGACGTCAATCTCGCCCGAGGCGATCGCGGCTTCGAGTTCGCCTGCGCTTTCGGCCAGCGGCCGCAGCGCGAGCGACAACTTTCCCATGTCCTGGGCGACGGCGATTTTCTCGGCGATCTCCGGCGTTGCTTCGAGCGTCACCGAGCTGAAGGTGCGTACCGGCGTCTTGCCCGTCTCGTCCTCGGCATTATAGCGCTGGTCGGTCGCCAGAACGCGAACGTTGCGGATGATCGTCTCTGCGGTGAACAATTCCTTGTCCGGGTAGGACGACGTTTCGGAATCGACCGAGATCTGCTGCGCGAGCACGACGTCGACACGGTCGCCCGGAAAGACGAAACCGCCGACGCCCTCTTCGCGCGAAACCTTCACGGTGACCGCGCGCATGCCCGGACCAAGCGCCGCAGCGAGGAAGCCGCGGTCGTCGGGATGAACGAGGGCGCCCTGCGTGAGCGGCTGTCCGGCGGTTATCGCGTGACGCACGACGGTGCCGACCAGCGTGTTCACGTCGGTCTTGTCCTTCAGAAAATAGGCCTGTTCGACCAATTCCTTCGGCCATGGCTGAAACCGGAAACTGTCAGGGCCGATGATCGTGCCGACCGGCAGCTGCCGCGTCGCGACAAGGATCATCGGGCCCGTAATTTCCGGCGCCGCGGCGGCGCGTGCCGACGGAGCGGCGGCGCCGCGCATCATCTTGTTGACCCCGAACGCCGCGCCGATGGCAATCACCAGCGCGCCGACGATCAGCATAATCTTTCGCGTATCCATGACGAGTTTTCGCCCTCCTGCACCCACCAGAGACGGTCGTGCTTTTCCCTCAGGTCATCCGATAACCTGAAACTGGTTAAGATAGTGTTGGTGAAGCGCCCACAGGCCCGCCGCGGCGATAGCGACCCCGTAGGGCACCTCGACCGGCTTGTCCGAAGGTCGCAATTTCATATGGATAAGCATCAGGGCGGACAGGATGCCGCCGCCGATGGCCATGACCGTCAGCATCGACAGAAACAGCGGAAGCGGGATCCAGAGCATTACCGCACCGATCATTTTCACGTCGCCGCCGCCCATCGCTCCGATCGCGAACAATCCGGCGAAGAGAAGGAAAACCAGAAAGGCCGCGCCGAACTGGATCGCGACCTCGGGCCAGAGCGCGAGGCCGGAAGCGATCCAGAAGGGGATCGCGAGCAGCGCCATCGCGGCGTTGAGCCGGTTGGAAATCGTTCGCGACCCGACATCGCTGATCGCCGCGGCAATCATCAGCAGGCCGAGTAGGGCCATCAGGCCGAGCGAGATCGCGTCGCTATTCATCGGCTCCTCCTACGCAACATGGCTTACCAAAGAGTAACCATGTTGCGGGCGACGCGGCTTGCATTCCGCGGTCCAGCCGATATGCGGCGGGCCATGACCGACCGGCCGCCCTCCGCCACCGATGTGCTGATCGTAGGCGCCGGTATCGCCGGCGCGAGCCTGGCGGCTGCGCTTGCGCCCTGGCGCCGCGTCGTGCTGGTCGAAGCCGAGGATATACCCGGCTATCACGCCACAGGCCGGTCTGCAGCGTTCTGGCACGAAACCTATGGCGGGGCGGCAGTGCAACCCCTGACGCTGGCTTCGCTGGGGACGCTGCGGAACCCAGATCCGGCCTTTTCTGATCGTGCTTTCCTGTCGCCGCGCTCGGCATTGACGATCGGACGGACATCCGAAGCGGCAGCGGTCGATGCCTTCGTCGCCGAGTTCCGGGCGAAGGGTGTCGATGTCGAGCGCATGTCGGGCGCCGCCGTTGCCTCGAGAGTTCCGGGGCTGCGTTCCGAATGGAGCGAAGCCGCCTATGAGGCGGCGTGTCGGGATATCGACGTCGGCGGCCTCCACGCCGCCTATCTTCGCGCCGCGAAGCGGGCGGGCGCCTTGCTCGCCACCCGCGCGCCGCTGCGCAGTGCCCGCCGCGTCCGCGACGGATGGAGGGTCGCGCTGGGTGAGGAGGAGGTGGACGCAGCGGTGATCGTCAACGCCGCGGGCGCATGGGCCGACACGGTCGCGGCCGCTTGCGGTATCGCGCCGCTCGGGATCCAGCCGTATCGGCGGACAGTTCTGCAGGTTCGTCTCGACGTCGCGGTTCCGGCCGAACTGCCGCTGGTGATCCATGTCGGCGGCCAATTCTATTTCAAGGGCGAAAGTGTCGGGCGTGTATGGCTGAGCCCGCACGACGAGACCCCAAGCATCGCGCATGACGTGGCGCCCGAAGATTGGGACGTCGCAACCGCCATCGAGCGCATGCAATCGGTCGTCGACTGGCCGGTCGCCGCCGTCGAGCGCAAATGGGCGGGGCTGCGTAGCTTCGCCCCCGACCGGATCCCCGTCTTCGGTCCGGATCCCCATGAAGGCCGTTTCATCTGGTGCGCGGGGCAGGGCGGGTTCGGCATTCAGACCGCGCCGGCGATCGCCGGGTTGCTCGCGGCGCAACTGGGAGCGCCGCCGCCACCGGGCGCGATCGGACGGGTCGACCCATTGCCCTTCGCTCCCGCACGCTTCACCTGAGCCGATCTTGTCTTGCACGGCGAAACGAGCGAATTAACATATGTTTAGCCCGCCACCCCCGGCGCGGCGCGACGTGTGGAGGATGGCATGGCCCATTATTTCGAGATCAAGAAGAACAAGGCCGGCGAATTTGTCGCCTATTTCAAATATAACAGCGAGCCGATCTTCTGGACCGAAGGCTATAGCAGCAAAGCCTCCGCGCAAAATGCCATCGACTCGATCCTGAAAAACGGTCCCGGCGCCGAAGTTCGCGAGGCCGAGTGATCTTCAGGGGTTAGCGCGCGGGCGCCCTGCGCGCCCGCGCGACCTCGATCGCGGCATCGCTGGCGAGCTGGTCGGCGAGTTCGTTGTCGCCGTGGCCCGCGTGGCCCTTGACCCAGATCCATTCGACCTTGTGCCGCGCGTTTTCGCTGACCAGCCGCTGCCAAAGATCGGCATTGGCGACGGGCTTTTTGGCGGCCGTTTTCCAGCCGTTCTTCTGCCAGCCGAATATCCATTTGGTGATGCCGTCGCGGACATAGACGCTGTCGGTCGACAACTCGACGTTGCAACTGCGCTTAAGCGCGGCGAGCGCCTCGATCGCGGCCATCAGTTCCATGCGGTTGTTCGTCGTATCGGGCTCGCCCCCCGACAGGGTCTTCACGACGTCGCCCCAGCGCAGCACGGCACCCCAGCCGCCAGGGCCGGGATTGCCCTTGCACGCGCCGTCGGTGGCGACGATCACGGTCTTGCCGGTGCTTGTCGTCATGCGAGCGTGAACAGGTCGGCAGCGTCGGCGGCGCGATAGCGCTGCAGGCGGGCGAGGAAGGGCGAGGGATCCTTGCGCGTGACGAGCGCGTCGGCGGGTGTGTGCACCCAGTCGTGCGCGCGGGTCAGCAGGAAGCGAAGCGACGCGCCGCGCGCAAGCAGGGGCAGGGCGGCAATCTCCGCATCGGTCAGCGCGATTTCGCGAGCATAGCCCCGCATCAGCGCGCGCGCGCGCGCCGGATCGCACGCTTTGCCGTCGGCCGAAAAAGTCCAGGACGCGTGGGTGATGGCAAGATCATAGGCGCGAAAATCGCTCGCGGCGAAATAGAAGTCGATCAAGCCGGTGACGCGATCGCCGAGCATCAGAACATTGTCGGGGAACAGGTCGGCATGGATCACATGCGCCGGCAAACCGGTCGGCCAGTGCCTGTCGAGATGTTCCAGCTCGCCGTCGACGATCGCTTGCAGCCCCGGGAGAACCGCGTCGAGATCGCCCGCCCCCTCGGCCACCGTGCGCCAGTGACGATGGCCCATGCTGTTCTCGCGCGCGCCGGCATAGGTTTCGAGCGCGCGGTGCATCGCGCCGAGCGCCGCGCCGGCGGCTTCGCACTGGCCGGGTGTCGGCTGGGTCAGCGAAATGCCCTGAAGAAACTGGATGACGCAGGCGGCTCGTCCCGAAACCTGCTGGATGGCGACGCCCTCGCAGTCGCGGATCATCGCCGGAACCGGGCAGCTCCGGTTTGCGAGATGGTCGAGCAGATCGACGAAGAAGGGCAGGTCGCCTTCGCTGACGCGCTTTTCGTAAAGCGTCAGGATAAAGCGGCCGCCCGTGGTTTCGAGCAGGAAGTTGCTGTTCTCGACGCCCTCGGCGATGCCCTTGCACGAGACGACGGTGCCGATGTCGTAACGCGCCACCAGCGCCGCAAGGTCGTCGGGCTCGACGTGGGTATAGACCGCCATCGCAGGGTCAAAACCCGCGTATGACGCGATCGAGGCGTCGAAATGGCGAAGATATCGGCTTTGCGTGACCGCCGAAGATGGTGGTTCCATCTTCAAGGGGGCGCGGAGACGAGATCGAAGCCATTTCGATGTCCCGAGGGGATTTGATCGATTTTGTCCACGGCTGCGTCAGCGAGCC
This sequence comes from Sphingopyxis sp. SE2, assembly GCF_032227185.1. Taxonomy (NCBI): domain Bacteria; kingdom Pseudomonadati; phylum Pseudomonadota; class Alphaproteobacteria; order Sphingomonadales; family Sphingopyxidaceae; genus Sphingopyxis; species Sphingopyxis sp. SE2. Next base: position 1,090,776 of record NZ_JAPMXW010000001.1, read on the forward strand.
TTGGAATATATTCATATGCCTACGTCTCACTTCCTTGCCGTGAACAAAATCGCTTCAAACCTCGACCGCGTCATACGCGGGTTTTGACCCTATGCCGCTTCGAGCCCGCGCGGCAGCTTGAAGATCATATGCTCTTCGGCGGTCACGACGATATCTTCGACGATCGTCCTCACGGCCGCAACGGCGTCGATCACTTCGCGAACCAACGTTTCCGGCGCGCTCGCGCCGGCCGTGATACCGAGCGTTGCAATATCTTCCAGCCAGGCCGGATTGATGTCGCTGCCGCGCTGGACGAGATGGGCGGGGGTGCCGAGCCGCTCGGCCACCTCGACAAGGCGCAGGCTGTTCGAGCTGTTCGGCGCCCCGATCACGATCATACGGTCGCACTGCCCGGCGATCGCCTTCACCGCGTCCTGCCGGTTCGAGGTGGCATAGCAGATATCCTCGCCGCGCGGCCCGCTGATCGCGGGAAATTTGTGCTGAAGCGCCGCTATAATGTCGCGCGTATCGTCGACCGACAGCGTCGTCTGCGTCAGATAGGACAGCATCGCGGGGTCGGCGGGTACGAGCGCGGCGACATCGTCGACCGATTCCACCAGCGTCATCGCGCCTTCGGGAAGCTGGCCCAGCGTGCCGACGACTTCGGGATGGCCCGCGTGTCCGACAAAGACGATATGCCGTCCCGCTTCATGCGCGCGTTCGGCTTGGCGGTGCACCTTCGACACCAGGGGGCAGGTCGCGTCGATATAGTCGAGCCCCCGCAGCTCGGCTTTCGCGGGAACCGCCTTGGGCACGCCATGCGCGCTGAACACGACCGGAACGCCATCGGGAACCTGGTCGAGCGATTCGACGAAAATCGCGCCTTTCGCTTTCAATGAGTCAACGACATAGCGGTTATGCACGATCTCGTGCCGGACATAGACCGGCGCACCATATTTCTGCAGCGCGAGTTCGACGATACGGATCGCGCGATCGACCCCGGCGCAAAAACCGCGCGGCGCGGCGATCAAAACCTTGAGTTCCGCCGCTTCATGGCCGGGCGCAGGCGTCGTCGGGTGGGGTGCGTTCATGATGCGCGCGCTCTAGCGCAGCAAGTCCCACGGGGTAAAGCCGCTTCGTCCCGTCGATTGGTCGTTCTCTTTGTTGCGCCGCGTTCATCGCACCGATAAGAAGCGGCGCGCATGAAGCGGGATCAATCGTCCCGGCACCTGTCAAAGCGCCTGTTTGGAAAGCCCGATTATCATGATGTCCAATTCGTTCCCGTCGCGTAAGTTTCTGACTGTGCTGTGCGGCACGGCAGCCATGGCGACGGCGGCGGGCTGTGCGAAGGACAATGAAATCGAGCTTTCGGGCGGCGTCGGCATCACCGCGACACGCAGCGCGTGTCCGGCGGTCGCTGTGCCGCTGCACACGGGCGATATCACGTTGTTCGATCCCGCGACCAGCCGCGACGCGCGCGCGATCGACGTCGTCGCGGCGATCACCAATGTGACGCCGCAGTGCAACGAAACGGGCGAGAAAGTCTATCAGCTAGCGAGCTTCGAAGTCGTCGCGACGCGGCGCGAGGCCGGACCGGCGCGCACCGTGACGCTGCCCTATTACGCCACGGTGCTCCAAGGCGGGACCGCGGTGGTCGCGAAGCGCCTCGGCAATGTCGCCGTGACCTTCGCCGAGGGGCAGGTGCGCGGCACGGGGCGCGGGCAGGCTTCGGCCTATGTCGACCGCGCCGCCGCCACGCTTCCCGCCGATATTCAGGAACGCATCATGCGCAAGCGCAAGCCGGGGGATCAGGACGCGGCGATCGATCCGCTGAGCCTGCCCGAAGTGCGCGCCGCGGTGCAGCGCGCGAGTTTCGAACTGCTGGTCGGCTTCCAGCTGACGCAGGACCAGCTTGAATATAACGTCCGACGATAATCTCGCGGCGGCGCGGTGGCGCCGTTCGCTTCTTCACGCCCTGCGCGCCGCCCGGTGACGCAGGGCTTTTCGCGTGCGCCAAGCTGGGTTAGGGCGCGCGCAAGCGTTTCTCCGATCCAAGATAGGCCAGTCCCGTGACCCTGTTCAGCCGTTTTTCCGATCATATAGGCGCCGCGCTCGACGCGCTTGTTGCCCAAGGTGCCCTGCCGGACGGCCTCGATCGCGGTGCGATCAGCGTCGAACCGCCGCGCGATCCCGCGCATGGCGATGTCGCCACCAATGCCGCCATGGTGCTCGCGAAGCCTGCGGGAATGAATCCGCGCGCGCTCGCCGACCTGCTTGTTGCCGAACTCGGCAAGCTTGACGAGGTGACCGAAGCAAGCGTCGCCGGCCCCGGCTTCATCAATCTGCGCCTCGCCGACGACAGTTGGCGCGACGAGCTGGCGCTGATCTTCAGCGAAGGTCGCGATTACGGGCGGTCGGCGATGGGGCAGGGGCGGCGCGTCAATGTCGAATATGTTTCGGCGAACCCCACGGGCCCGATGCACGTCGGCCACTGCCGTGGCGCCGTGGTCGGCGACGCGCTCGCCGCGTTGCTCGAATATGCGGGGCACGAGGTGATCCGGGAATATTATGTCAACGACGCCGGGGCGCAGGTCGACGTGCTCGCGCGCTCGGTTCACATGCGCTATCGCGAGGCGCTCGGCGAGGATGTCGGCGCGATCCCCGAGGGACTTTACCCCGGCGATTATCTGAAACCTGTCGCGGGCAAGCTGGCGGCCGAATATGGCGACCGCTTCGTCGATGCGCCCGAAAGCGCGTGGCTCGGCCTGTTCCGCGCCGAGGCAGTCAGCGCGATGATGGACATGATCCGCGCCGATCTCGCCAAGCTCGGCATCCATCACGACCTCTTCTCTTCGGAAGCGGAGCTCCAGGCCGAGGGCAAGCCCGCCGCCGCCGAAAAATGGCTGCGCGACCATGATCTCGTCTACGACGGCCTGCTCGAAGCGCCGAAGGGCGAAACGCCCGAGGATTGGGAGCCGGTCGAACTGCCGCTGTTCCGCTCCACGCGCTTCGGCGACGATCAGGATCGTCCGATCAAAAAGTCCGATGGCAGCTGGACCTATTTCGGCGCCGATCTCGCCTATCACTACGAGAAGAGCCGGAATGCCGACGAGCTAATCGACATATGGGGCGCAGACCATGCCGGCACGGTCAAGCGGATCAAGGCCGCGGTCGCCGCGCTGACGGACGGTAAGACCCGTTTCGACGTCAAGCTGGTGCAGATGGTCCGCCTGCTCAAAAATGGCGAACCGTTCAAGATGTCGAAACGCGCGGGCAATTTCGTCACGCTCGCCGATGTCGTCGACGAAGTCGGCAAGGATGCGGTGCGTTTCACCATGCTGACGCGCAAGGCCGACGCGCAGATGGACTTCGACTTTGCCAAGGTGGTCGAGGCATCGCGCGACAATCCGGTCTGGTATCTGCAATATGCCAACGCCCGGATTTCGCGCCTGCGCAAGAAGGCGGCCGAGGCGGGGATCGACCTGCCAGCGCCGGCTCCGGCACGGCTTGGCGCGCACGAATTGGGGCTGATCAAGCTGCTCGCCCAATTCCCGCGCACTGTTGAGGCGGCCGCGTCGGCGCGTGAGCCGCACCGGATCGCTTTCTATCTGGCCGACGTCGCCGCGGCGTTCCACGCTTGGTATAATCTGGGCAATGACGACCCGTCAGCGCGGATCGTGGTCGACAATGACCCCGAACTGACCGCGACGCGCCTTTATTTGGCCGACGGAATAGGGCAGGTTATCCGCAACGGGCTCTTCCTGATGGGGGTCGAGGCGCTCGAGGAGATGAATTGATGGTCGAGGGAAAGGATGCGGGGCAGGGCGACGCGGGGCTGGGTCTCGATGATGAAGACCGGCTCCCCTGGCTTGAAGCGGCCGACGGGTTCGAGGAAGATGGCGAGGTTTCGCCGGTGCGCCTGCTCGTCATGGTGCTCGGCGGGCTGCTTCTGATCGGAGCGGTTCTCGGCGGCCTGTGGTGGATCCAGAATGGCGGCGCGCGCGGCAACGGCGAGCTGATCGCGGCGCAGCAGGGCGATTACAAGGTCGCGCCCGAGACTGACGGCGCAAAGACCTTCGAGGGCGAAGGCGACGCAGCTTTTTCCGCCAGCGAGGGGGCGGAACCCGCGGGCAAGGTCGATCCGGCGCGCATGCCCGAAGAGCCTGCCGTGACGCCGGCAAAGCGTCAGGCGGCCGCCAAGAAAGCGGCCCCGGCCCTGACCAAGGCCGCTCCTCAGGAGAAAGCGAAGCGGGTCGCGCTGGCCAAAACCGCCGAAGCCAAGCCTTCGGCGTCGGGTTCGGCGATGATCCAGATCGGCGCCTTCAGCAGCGAGGGCGCCGCCGCCAAGGCATGGACCAACCTGTCGAAACGTTTCGCCTATCTGGCCGAACTCAATAGATCGATTTTACCCGCCAAGGTCGGCGACGATACCGTCTATCGCTTGCGCGTGTCGGCAGGAACGGCCGCCAATGCGGCGAATTTATGCGGAAAATTACGCGTTGCCGGTGAAAATTGCGTCGTCGTCCGCTGATTCGGCCCGCTTGGCCGCAGACTCCGTTGGTGCGCCCCGGTCCTTATGGCATATTCTTGTCTTGGCTGCTGCCTGAGGGGGCGGCTGCCGATGGAGTTTGATGGACGATGATACCGGCTATTTTCGGCCTGTCGGGCTTGGCCCTCACCGACGATGAGCGCGCCTTTTTCCGCGACAGCGACCCGGCAGGATATATTCTGTTCGGGCGCAACATCGAAAATCGCGACCAGTTGCGGCGCCTGACCGACGAGCTTCGTAGTCTCGACGGCCGCGCCAACCTGCCGATCCTGATCGATCAGGAAGGCGGGCGCGTGGCGCGGATGAAGTCGCCTGAATGGCCGCCTTTCCCGAGCGGCGCGGCGTTCGACGCCCTGTATGACCGCGCCCCCGCCAGCGCGATCGAAGCGGCGCGGCTCAACGCGATGGCGCTCGCTGCCATGCTTTCCGAGGTGGGCATTACCGTCGACTGCCTGCCGCTGCTCGACGTCCGCCAGCCGGGGGCCAGCGATGTCATCGGCGATCGCGCGCTCGGCAGCGAACCGATGCGCGTCGCCGCGCTTGGCCGCGCGATCCTCGGCGGATTGCAGGCGGGCGGCGTCGTCGGCATCGTCAAGCATATCCCCGGCCACGGCCGCGCGCTGCTCGACACCCATGAGGCGCTGCCGACGGTGACCGCGTCGGATCGCGACCTGCAGACCGATCTCGCGCCGTTCGCGGCGCTCCGCGACGCCGCGATGGCGATGACCTGCCACGTCATTTTCGAAGCCTGGGACCCCGACCGGCCCGCGACGCTGTCGCCTATCGTCATCGACAATATCATTCGTCAGCGCATCGGTTTCCACGGTTTGCTGATGACCGACGACCTCGACATGAAAGCGCTGTCGGGCGACGTGCCGTCGCGCGCCGCCGATGCGATCGCCGCAGGCTGCGACATCGCGCTCAATTGCTGGGCGAGAATGGACGACATGATTGGCATAGCGAATGCGCTCGACCCGATCAGCACGGTGTCGCTCGCGCGGCTGGAGGGCGCGATGGACCGAATTTCGGGCGACAGCGACGGCCGCGAATTCGCGATGCTGGTCGATCAGCGCGACGCGCTGCTGGCGACGGCCTGATCGCCGGTGGAGGCGTTGCCGCTGGATTTCGAGATCGTACCGGCGGCGCCCGAGCGCGAGGATGCGTTGCAGCTTTCGCTGGAAAGCTGGGAGGGGCCGCTCGATCTGCTTCTGGCGCTCGCGCGGAGCCAGAAGGTCGACCTCAAGCAGATTTCGATCCTTGCGCTGGTCGAACAATATCTGACCTTCATCGCCGAGGCGCGCGAACTCAAGCTGGAAGTCGCGGCCGACTATCTGGTGATGGCGGCGTGGCTTGCCTACCTCAAGTCGGCGCTGTTGCTGCCCAAAGATCCGCTCGAGGATCCGTCGCCGGACGAGCTGGCGCTGCGCCTGCAACTGCGCCTGCAGCGGCTCGCGGCGATGCGCGACGCGGCCGCGCGGCTGCTCGCGCGCGACCGGATCGGCCGCGACGTCTTTCTGCGCGCAAAGCCGGAGGGGCTGCGCGACATCAAGGTGCGCCGCTGGGATGCGAGCCTTTATGACCTTCTCGCTGCCTATGGGCAGGTCAAGCTGCGCGCCGAACCCGTCGTGCATATGGTGTCGCGTCGCCCGGTGATCACACTCGACGCCGCGCTGCACCATCTGCAGCGGATGCTGGGGGTAAAGCTTGACTGGGCCGAACTCGCCGATTTCCTGCCGCCCGACTATGACGGCCCGCTGCGCCGGTCGGCGATCGCGTCGAGTTTCGTCGCCGCGCTCGAACTGGCGCGGCAGGGGCGGGTCGAGCTGAAACAGGAAGGCGCCTTCGAACCACTTTATTTGAAAGCCGCAGGGGTATGATCGACGATCTTGAACGCGCGATAGAAGCGATGATTTTCGCCAGCGACGAACCGCTCGATGCGCGGCAGGTCGCCGGGCGGCTTGGCGACCAAATGACGCCCGGACAGGTGAAGGCGATCATCGAAACCATCGCGCAGCGCCATGCGGGAAGCGGGATCGAGCTCGTCGAGCGCGGTGGCCATTGGCATTTTCAGACGCCCGCCGACCTTGCGCATCTTTTGCGCCGCGAACGCGACGATCCGCGAAAATTGTCGCGTGCCGCCGCCGAGGTGCTGGCGATCATCGCCTATCACGAGCCCGTCAGCCGCGCCGAAATCGAGGCGATCCGGGGCGTTCAGACCTCCAAGGGAACGCTCGACGTGCTGATGGAGGCCGAATGGGTCATGCCCGCCGGGCGCCGCGAAGTTCCGGGGCGGCCGCTGATCTACAAGACGACCGACGCTTTCCTGCAACATTTCGGCCTCACCAGCCGCAAGGACCTGCCGGGAATCGAGGATTTGCGTGCGGCGGGTCTGCTCGACCCGGTCGATCTCGCTTTCGAGGAAGCGATGGGCGAACTGGACCTAGTAAAAGACGGTGAAGAGGCTTAGATGAGCCCTTCAAGGAGAATTTGAGATGGGTAGCTTCAGCATCTGGCACTGGCTCGTGGTCGGGATTCTTGTCCTGCTGCTGTTCGGCAAGGGCCGCTTTTCCGACATGATGGGCGACGTCGCCAAGGGCATCAAAAGCTTCAAGAAGGGCATGTCGGAAGACGATACGCCGACCCCCGCGCCGAAGCAGATCGAGGGCCAGCGCGCGCCCGACGCCACCCCGGTTTCGACCCCGACGGCCGAGCGCGACAAGCTCTGATCGCAGTCCGCTTGCGGGGGAAGTTTTAGGTCATGTTCGATGTTGCGCCCACCGAGTTGCTGCTCGTCGTGGTGGTGGCCCTGGTCGTTATCGGCCCCAAGGACCTTCCCAAGGCGATGCGTTTCGTCGGCAAATGGATGGGGAAGGCGCGCGGGATGGCGCGCCATTTCCGTGCCGGGCTCGACACGATGATGCGCGAGGCCGAACTCGAGGAACTCGAGAAGCAGTGGCGCGAGCAGAATGAGGCGATTATGCGCGAGTTTCCGCGCATCGACGATGTGAACGTATCTCCAACGCCAACGCCCGCCTCGACGCCGGCGGTGGAGGCCAAGCCCCCAACCGAGATCGATACCGACGGGGCGGCTGCCGCCAACCCTCCCGAAACGCATGCGGTGCCGCCCAAGGACGGCCCGTTGCCATGACCGAGGAAACGGCGTCTACTGCCGGGGACGAGGATGGCGGCGGCGGCAAGATGCCGCTCCTCGATCATCTGATCGAACTGCGCTCGCGCCTGTTGAAGTCGCTTCTGGCAATCGGTCTCGCCTTCGGGGTTTGCCTCTATTATGCGAAGCCGATCTTCGGCATTCTGGTCCAGCCGCTCGTGCGCGCGGGGCAGGGCAAGCTGATATACACCCAGCTGTTCGAGGCCTTTTTCGTCGAGATCAAGGTCGCTTTGTTCGCGGCGACAATGATCGCCTTTCCGGTGATCGCCAACCAGCTCTGGAAATTCGTCGCGCCGGGGCTTTATCGCAAGGAAAAGCGCGCGCTGCTGCCTTTCCTGCTCGCGACCCCGGTGCTGTTTGCGATCGGTGCGAGCTTCGCCTATTTCATCACCATTCCGATCGCGCTCAAATTCCTGCTCGGATATCAGGGCGACATCGGCGGAATTACGCAGGAAGCGCTGCCGTCGGTCGGCAATTATCTGAGCTTTACGATGCAGTTCATCATGGCGTTCGGCATCGCCTTCCTGCTGCCGATCCTGTTGATGCTGATCGAACGGTCGGGGCTGGTGACGCGCGAGCAGCTCGTGTCGGCGCGCCGTTATATGATCGTCGCGGCCTTTGCGATCGCCGCGGTGTTCACACCGCCCGACATCCTCAGTCAGCTGTTACTGGCGGTGCCGCTCGTATTTCTCTACGAAATGTCGCTCTTTGCGATCTGGTTTACCCAGCGCCGACGCAAAACAGGCGCCGAAGAGGCGCCTGTCGAGCCTCTCGAAGAGGCTTAGGGTAAGATCCTTCAGATCAGTCGATCGCGTCGCTGCCGGCCTGACCGACCGATTCGATATCCCGGCCGACACCCTTCACCGTGTTGCAACCAGCGACCAGAAAGCTGGCAAGCAGGGTAAGAAGGATAATACGAACACTCGACATTCTTCACCTCATCAGAATTGAGCGCAAAATGGCCCGGCACGCTTCGAGGGGGGGGAGGGAATGCGAGCCGGGCCAATGTTGCTGAGCAGCGCTGCGGGGGGGCGATGACCGCTGCTCGAATAGGAAACGACCGATGCGGCCGATAAGTTCCCGAAAAAAATCGCAGGCATGAAATTTTTTTCGCCGCTTTTGAATCGCTCGGATTTCAGCGGCTTGGCTTCAAAGCGTGGTGAGTCCGCTGAGCACGGCGAGGCCCAGAAAGGCCAGGAAACCCATGGAATCGGTCGTCATCGTCACGAATATCGAGCTGGCGACCGCGGGATCCTGATCGACACGGTCGAGCAGCAGGGGGATTGCGACCCCCGCGACCCCGGCGACGAAGATATTCACGATCATTGCCGCGGCGATCACGCCGCCGAGCATCGGGTTGCCGAACCAGAGCGCCGTCGCAGTGCCGGCGATGAGCGCAATCGTGCCGCCGTTGAGCAGCGCGATCTTCATTTCGCGCCAGATCGCGCGCCAGCTGTTCGAATCGGTGAGCTGGTTCATCGCGAGGGCGCGCACCGTCACCGCCAGTGTCTGCGTCCCGGCGTTGCCGCCAACCCCCGCGACAATCGGCATCAGCGCCGCGAGCGCGACCATATGTTCGATCGCGCCGCCGAACAGGCCGACGATCGTCGAGGCGACGAGTGCGGTGCCGAGGTTGGCGACGAGCCAGCGCACGCGCGCGCTGTACGTCTCGCGGATCGGCTCGTTGATGTCGCCGTCGCCGGCGCCCGACAGGCGGAGAATATCCTCGCCCGCCTCTTCCTGGATGATGTGGACAACATCGTCGACCGTGATCATGCCGACGAGGCGCCCCGCCTTGTCGACGACGGCGGCCGAGATCAGCGCATATTTCTGAAAGCGTAGCGCGACCTCTTCCTGATCCATATCGACCGGGATCAGCGTCTGTTCGCGCTTCATCACGTCACCGATCGCGATGTCGCGCGGAGTGCGCAATATCCAGCTCAGCTGGCAGGTGCCGACCGGGCGGTGCATCGGATCGACGACGAAGATTTCCCAGAAATCGCTGGCAAGCTCAGTATCTTCACGAAGGCGGTCGATGACATCGCCGACGGTCACATGTTCGGGCACTGCGACCAGGTCGCGCTGCATCAGGCGGCCCGCCGATTCCTCGGGGAAGGACAGCGCGTCCTCGATCGCGGCGCGATCCTCGGGCTCCATCGCCTGAAGGACGGCCTGCTGCTCGTCCTCCTCCATATCCTCGATGATCGCGACCGCGTCGTCGGTGTCGAGTTCGGAGGCGAGTTCGGCCACTTGCTCCGGCGCGAGAAGATCGATCAATTCTTCGCGAACATAATCGTTCATTTCCGCGAGCACGTCGGCGGAAAGCATGTCGCCAAGCACCGCGGCGAGCATCGGACGCTCGTCGGTGCGCGCGAGTTCGAACAGATCGGCGATGTCGGCGGGATGGAGGCGGCCCACGCGCTCGCGCGCGGCCTCTCCCTCGCCGGCCTCGGCAAGTTCGATCACGTCGCGGACGAATTCGGGTTTCAGCCGATCATCCTCGTCGAGTTCGGTTTCGGGCTCGCGGCTGAGGGCATCGTCAACAATCGCCATATCATCAGGCGGCAGGGAATCTTCGCGTTTGTCCATCGCGCGGTCCTCCCTGGTCTTGCGGCGTCCGAGCCTTCCCCTAGAGCGGCCATGCTCCGATGGCAACGCCGTGACGGACCCTTTCGGCATTTAGAGCGTGGCCTTGGGCGCCGCGTCCGTCTATGGCACCGCCAAACCCGACCATAGGAGTAACAATATGTCCGAAACCCTCACGCTTTCGCTGTCGACCGGCGATGTCGTCATCCGCTTGCGTCCCGACCTCGCCCCGCAGCATGTCGAGCGCATCACCAGCCTTGCGAAGGAAGGCTTTTACGACGGCGTCGTGTTCCACCGCGTGATCCCCGGCTTCATGGCCCAGGGCGGCGACCCGACGGGCACCGGCATGGGTGGGAGCAAGCTGCCGGACCTGCCGCAGGAATTTAGCAGCGAGCCGCATGTCCGTGGCGTTTGCTCGATGGCGCGCGCGCAGAATCCGAACAGCGCCAACAGCCAGTTCTTCATCTGCTTCGAAGATGCGCGTTTCCTCGACAACCAGTATACCGTCTGGGGCGAAGTCACCGAAGGCATGGAAAATGTCGATGCGCTGCCCAAGGGCGAGCCGCCGCGCGAGCCCGGCAAGATCGTCAAGGCGACCGTTTCGTAATCGACGACCGCAATCCTCCCTGTGCCGCAGGTATGGGGAGGGGGACCATCGGGAGGATGGTGGAGGGGCTGCGAGCATCGCGAGCGCTTCGCGCTCTGCCCCTCCGTCAGCCGCGATGCGGCTGCCACCTCCCCATCGCTGCGCGACAGGGAGGATCAACGACGCGAGCTAGTCGCCGATAAAGCCGTTGAGTCGTTCGCAGGCCGCGACCCAGTCTTCCTTGAATGCCTGCACGACCTGCCCGGCGCCCATCGCCTCGTTCATCAGGCCGACACCCTGACCGACCCAATAGGTCGCGAGCGCCTTGGCGCCTTCGTGGCCGCCTTCGGACAATTTATCGACCTTGCGCAGCGCGGGTTCGCTGACCAGCGACTGGAGCGGCATCGGCAAGGGTTTGGGCGCCCCCTCGGCCTCCCACGCGTCGGTCCATGGCGAGCGGAGCTGGCGTGACGGCTTGCCGGTGCGGCTTTTCGAGCGCACGGTGTCGCGCGCCGAGGCGGCGAGCATCTTTTCCTTCACGACCGGGTTGGTTTCGGCCTCGGCAGTGGTGAGCCACACCGATCCGCACCAAGCGCCGTGCGCGCCCATCGCCATCGCCGCCGCCATCTGGCGCCCGGTGACGATGCCGCCCGCGGCGAGGATCGGCGTGCTCGCGCCGATCGCCTCGACCGCCGCCGCCACTTCAGGCACGAGCACCATCGTCGCGACCTCGCCGCAATGGCCGCCCGCTTCGCCGCCCGCGACGACAAGGATGTCGACGCCCGCGCGAACCTGCGCCAGCGCATGGTCGCGCGTCCCGACGAGCGCGGCGACCGGGACATTGTGGCGCTTGCCGAGCTCGAGCATCAGCGGTGGCGGGACGCCGAGCGCATTGGCGATCAGCTTGATCGGGTGGCGGAAGGCGACTTCGAGAAGTCTGGCCGCGCCGTCTTCGTGCATATTGTCGCCGAAGCTTTGGCGCGTTTCCATCGCTGCCTCGAGCCCCGCGGCATCGACGTCGAACTTGCCGAGCAGGTCGGCGGCGAATTGCAGATGGGTTTCGGGCACCTTCGCGACGCCCGACGAGGGGGCGTCGCCTTTGCCCGCGAAGCTGTTGGGGACGATCAGGTCGACGCCATAGGGGCGACCGCCGATATGCTCGTCGATCCATGCGAGTTCCTCTTCGAGCCGTTCGGGCGGTAGTGCGGCGGCGCCGAAGACGCCCATGCCGCCCGCTTTCGACACGGCGACGACGACGTCGCGGCAGTGCGAGAAGGCGAGGAGGGGGAATTCGATGGCGAGCATCGCGCAGATGGGGGATTGCATGGGACCTCTCCGAAGTTGGCAAAGTTGCCGCGTGGCGTGCATGTCAGCGCCAGTTGACGTAAACGTCAAGTTGATTTGCTCGGCGGGCGGATTATCGCGGGGGACATGACCCAGTTCACGCTCCCCGATTTCGACCTTGATGCCTTTGTCCGCGCCACTTTGGCCGAGGATCTGGGCGCGGGGGGCGACATTACCTCGATGGCGACGATCCCCGCCGACGCGCGCTTCGGCGGAGTGATGGACAGCCGCGATGCGATCATCGTGGCGGGGCTGCCGATCGCCGAGCGATTCTTTCGCGCGCTCGAACCCGGCATGGAGATCGCGATACTGGTCGAAGAAGGCGCCGAAGTTGCCGCGGGAAGCGACCTGATGCGCTTGTCGGGCAATGCGCGCGCGATGCTGACCGCCGAGCGGTCGGCGCTCAACACGGTGCAGCATCTGTCGGGGATCGCGACGATGACGCGCCAATATGTCGATGCGCTGACGGGTACCGGCGCGACCTTGCTCGACACGCGCAAGACGATCCCGGGGCTTCGCGTGCTCGAGAAATATGCGACGCGGATGGGCGGCGCGAAGAATCATCGCATGGGTCTGTGGGATGCCGCGATGATCAAGGACAATCATGTCGCGGTCGCGGGATCGGTCGAGGAGGCCGTGCGGCGCGCGGTCGACGCGGGAATCGCCGACATCATCGTCGAGGTCGATCGCGTCGCGCAGGTCGAACCCGCGCTGAACGCCGGCGCGACGCATCTGTTGCTCGACAATATGGGGCTCGACGAACTCCGCCAGTGCGTCGCGCTCGTCGGCGGCAAGGTCCCGACCGAGGCGTCAGGCGGCGTGCGGCTCGACACGATCCACGATATCGGCGCGACGGGAGTGACCTATGTCTCGGTCGGGCGACTGACGCAGTCGGCGCCCGCGGCGGACATCGGCCTCGACTTTGCGCTGGCTTAGCGCCGCCGCGCTGGCGCTGATGCCGGTCGCGGCGCAGGCGCAGGCGCTGTCCTGCTCGGTGCCCGACCGCATCCCGGTCCCGCGGCTCGAACAGCCGCGCCGGGGCGAGCCGGTGCGCAAACCCCCGATCACCGGCTATCTGCTGGCCATGAGCTGGTCGCCGCAACATTGCGCCGACGTGCGCAATCCCAAGGGCGCGCGCGATGCTTTCCAATGTTCGGGCGAGAACGGCCGTTTCGGCTGGGTGCTCCATGGGCTGTGGCCCGAGACCGACAGTCGCGGCTATCCGCAATGGTGCCGCCCGGCGAAGATCGTGCCGCAGCCGGTGCTGAGGAAGCATCTGTGCATGACGCCGTCGGCGCAGCTTCTCCAGCACGAATGGGCGAAGCACGGGACGTGCATGAGCCCGCACCCCGCGGCCTATTTCCGCTCGGCCGAAATATTGTTCGGTGCGGTGCGCTTTCCCGACATGAAGGCGCTCGCCGCGAAACCGCAGACCGCGGGCAGCATCCGCCGCGCCTTTGCCGCCGCCAATCGCGGCGTGACGGCGCCGATGATTGCGGTGTCGGTCGGCCGCGAGGGTTGGCTCGACGAAGTGCGGCTTTGCCTGGGACCGCGCATGAAGCCCGCGCGGTGCAAGCCGTTCCAGGCGGGGGCGAAAGAGGGGCGCCGCGTGCGCGTGCGGCCGATGGCCGGAGGTTAAGCCGCGAGGGAAAAGCGTCCCGCCATGGGACGGCCCGGACGTTAACACTCTTTTAACCTTACCGATCCGTTAACATCGCCCTAGCTTCGGGGCATGGACTCGGACGATCATATCGACATTCGCGAGCGCGTGCGGGCGCATGGCGTGCGGCAACTGGCGATCGCACGGCTCAACGCACCGGCGGACTGGCAGGGCGAATTGCGCGCGGCGCTCGCGGCGCACCGCGAACCGGTCACGATCTGGTCGAACAATGACTTGCGGCTGTTTCTGCAGAGCTTTGCGGTTTTCTTTACCGCGACGATGATGTTCTTGATTTGAGGACGGGTTTCGAGCGGAACTAGCCGTCGCCCCCGCGAAGGCGGGGGCCGCTAGCGGGCTTACACGGAGGCGCTGCGTAAATCGACAGCGGCCCCCGCCTTCGCGGGGGCGACGGTTAAAGGCGGCGTCCGCTCCCCAGCCCTAAGCAGACAGGTGTGCCGTCGCCGCTTCCGGTCAGTCGCAAGCCCGGTGCAGTTTGACCGCGAGCCAAGCGGAGATCAGGCACATGGCGGCGCTCATCAGCAGTTGGTCGACGACGCCGATTCCGGCGAAGCCGAGGCCCATTGCGAGGAGCGAGCCCGCGACCATTGCGCCCGAATTGACGATGTTGTTCGCGGCGACGGTTCGCGCGGTCTGGTCCTTGGGGACCGTGGTGGTCAGGAAGGCGTAGAGCGGCACGACGAACATGCCGCCGCTGATCGCGATGCCGAGCAGCGCGGCGAGGAGCGGGATGACGTCGGGGTGGCCGAGGAAGCCTTCGATCCCGTACATCACGCCCGACGGGTCATGTTCCCAGTTGCGGCACACCCAATAGAAGGCGACGACGAAAACACCCATGACGATGACGCTGGCGGGGCTGTAGCGCGCCGATACCTGCCCCTTGAGCAGGCGGTTCACCGCGACCGACCCGATCGCGATGCCGATCGAGAAGATCGCGAGGAAGAGGCTGGCGACGCTCTTGTCGGCGTGGAGGATATTCTTCACGAGCGGCGGAAACTGGATGAACAGCACCGCGCCGATCGTCCAGAAAAAGCTGATCGAGAGGATCGCGAGATAGAGGCGCGGGATGTGCATCGTGCCGCGGACGAGTGCGATCGACGAGCGGATGATGTGCCAGTCGATGCCCGTTTCCTCATGCTCGGGCGGGGCGGGGGGCACTTTGCGTCCGGTCCAGTAACCGATCCCCGCGACAAGGACGACGCCGAGCGCCGCCCATTCGACGTCGATCACGCCCGCGAGGATCGTGCCCGCGAGAATCGCGATATAGGTGCCCGCCTCGACGAGCCCGGTGCCGGCCAGCACCTCGTCGCTTTGCAGGTGCTGCGGCAGGATCGCATATTTGATCGGGCCGAAAAAGGTCGAGTGGATGCCCATCGCGAAGAGCGCGAGCATCATGAGCGGGATCGCGATCAGATGCACCGCAAAGCCCATCCACGCGAGGACGAGCCCGAGCCCGCCGACGAGCATGATCAGAATTTCGCAGAATTTGACGATGCGGATGATCCGCGCCTTGTCGCGCGTGTCGGCGAGCTGGCCCGCGAGCGCGGAAAGCAGGAAGAAGGGCAGGATGAAGAGCCCCGTCGCGACCGCACTGAACAATGTTTCCGAGGCTTCGTCGTTGAACACGCCGTAAACGACGAAGAGCACCATCGCGTTCTTGAACAGATTGTCGTTGAACGCGCCGAGGAGCTGGGTGACGAAAAGGGGCAGGAACCGGCGTTGCTTCAATAGCGCGAAGGAGCCGGTCATGCGTGGTCCAATCTTTTCAATCTTGTTCGGTCACCACGCAAATCGCGGGCAATTTGGTTGTCGCCCGGGGGGCTTATCGGCTAGGGCGGACAGGGTCAAAGGTCATTTTGGACCGCCTATATCGACGGGGATCATGCTGAGCCTTCCCAACATCCTGACCCTTTCGCGAATCCTTGCGGTCCCCATCCTGCTTTTCCTTCTGTGGCCCGGGGTGGTGGAGGGATCGCACCAGCCGAAGCCGATCGACTATGCGCTCGCCTTCGGCCTTTACTGCCTGATGGGCATTACCGACTATTTTGACGGCTATGTTGCACGCTCGCGCGGGATCGTGTCGCGGCTGGGCGCCTTCCTCGACCCGATCGCCGACAAGATCATGATCGCGGCGGTGATATTGCTGCTCGTCTTCACGCGCGACATCGCGGGTTGGCATGTCATCGCCGCGCTGATGATCCTGCTGCGCGAGATCATCGTGTCGGGGCTGCGCGAGTTCCTCGCGACATTGCAGGTGTCGATGCCGGTGACGCAGCTTGCGAAGTGGAAGACGACCTTCCAGCTCGTTGCGTTCGGCGCGCTGATCCTTGCGGGCGCCTTGCCCGCAATAGGGTGGATCAAGACGGTCGGGCTCGTCTCGCTGTGGGGCGCCGCGGTGCTGACGCTGATCACCGGCTGGGATTATCTGCGCGTCGGCCTGAAGCATATGGATTGAGGTCGGCCGATGGCGCTGAACATCGCTTATTTTTCGTGGGTCCGCGAAAGGATGGGGGTGGCCGACGAGACGGTCGATGTGCCCGCGGGCGTCGGCGACGTCGGCGCGCTGATCGCCTGGCTCGCGGCGCGCGACGCGCGCGGCGCGCTGGCCTTTGCCGAGCCGCAGCGTATCCGCGCCGCGATCGACGGGGTGATGATGGGCCCCGATGCGCCGCTGTCGGGTGCGCGCGAGCTTGCGCTGTTTCCGCCGGTGACCGGGGGATGATCCGCGTATTGGTTCAGTCGTCGGCGATCGAGGTCGCCGCCGAGTTCGACCTGCACGATGCGGGCGGGCATGGCGCGAGCGCGAGCTTTATCGGGCGCGTGCGCGGCGACCACGGATTGGCCGAGCTGTTCCTTGAGCATCATCCCGTCATGACCGAGGCCGGACTGGGCAATCTGGCCCATGCGGCGGCGGACCGCTGGAAGCTGTCGGCGCTGACATTGATCCACCGCATCGGCGCGATGGCGCCGGGCGAGACGATCGTGCTCGTGCTCGCGAGCAGCGCGCACCGCGCCGAGGCGCTGGCGGCTTGCGAGTTTCTGATCGACCGGCTGAAAACCGATGTGATGCTGTGGAAGCGCGAAAGCTTCACCGATGGGCGGGTGGCGTGGGTCGAGGAGCGCGAGGGCGACCAGAGTCGCGCGGAGCGGTGGGAATCGGACATTCCATAACCGTCGCCCCCGCGAAGGCGGGGGCCGCTGTCGGTTTACACAATGCCGCTGAGTAAGGCCGCTAGCGGCCCCCGCCTTCGCGGGGGCGACGGCTAAGTTCGGTCGTTTTCTAACGAATATTCGGGACGCTAGTTCACCTGATGTTTGCGGAAAATATCCGCGAGCAGGCGGAACTCGTCGGCGCGGGGGCTGCCCTTGCGCCAGACGAGCGCGATCGTGCGCCAGTCATGCTCCGAATCGAGCGGGCGCGTGTCGATGTCGGTGTGGTCGAGGATGCCGGCCTCGATCGCCATTTGCGGCAGCATCGTGATGCCGAGGCCGTTGTCGACCATCTGGACGAGCGTGTGGAGCGAGGTGCCCATCATCCGCGCCCCGGCGCGCAATTCGGGGCGGTTGCATGCGGCCAGGACATGATCCTTCAGACAGTGCCCGTCCTCGAGCATCAGCATCTGCGCGGGGTCGAGCTGGTCGGCGCTGACCATGGCGGGCAGGTCTTCGCTCTGCTCGCCGGGGAAGGCGACGAAGAGCGCGTCGTCGAACAGTTTCTCGCTCTCGACGTCGCCGCACGCATAGGGGAGCGCGAGCAGCACGCAGTCGACGGTGCCGTGATGGAGCGATTCGCATGCCTGCGCGCTCGGTTCCTCGCGCAGGAAGAGCTTCAACGACGGGCGTTCCTTGCGCAGCCGCGGCAGCAGACCGGGAAGGAGGAAGGGCGCGATCGTGGGGATGACGCTCATGCGCAGTTCGCCGACGAGCGGCGCGGACGCGGCGGCCGCCATATCGGCGAGCTCCTCGGCCTCGCGCAGCACGCGGTGCGCCTTTTCGACGATCGCGTTGCCGAGCATGGTGAAGCGGACGACGCGGCGGGTGCGCTCGACGAGCGTCTGGCCGAGCAAAGTCTCGAGCTCGCGGATGCCCGCCGACAGCGTCGACTGGGTGACGTTGCACGCGTCGGCGGCGCGGCCGAAATGGCCGTGCTCGTGGAGCGCGACAAGATATTGCATCTGCTTCAGCGAGGGGAGGTAATTGTGCATTGATCGGATATAGCAATTGACGCTGGGCTTTTGAACAAGCCTGTCGATTAAAATTCGCCGCCATTATGGCGTCGTCCGTTGGCGCCCGCACGCGCGCCGTGATAGCAAGGGCCGATCAACCGGCGCGGAGGGGCGGATGGCGATTTCCCGATTTCTGATCGGCGGCGTGGCGAGCGCGCTGCTGCTGACCGGCGGGCTGTTCATGTGGAAGGGCTATACGCAGATCGCGGAGGTCGAGGTGCTGCCCGATCCGCCGCCCGCCTTGCCCGCAATTCCGGTCGCGGCGGCGAATGCGCCGAAACGCGGCCCGGCGCCGCCGGCGCTGCCCGCCGCGAAAGAGGCGTCGCGCGAGGAGCGGCGCTTCAACCGCTTCGATCGCGACCGCAACGACAAGATCAGCCGCGTCGAACTGATGTCGTCGCGCACCGCGGCGTTCCGCAAGCTCGACAAGGACGGCAACAATCTGCTGACCTTCGAGGAATGGGCGGTGACGACGGGTGCGCGCTTTGCCAGCGCCGATGCCGACAAGTCGGGCGATCTGACGCGCGCGGAATTTGCAACGACGGCGCCGAAGCGAGCGGCGAAACCGAAGTGTAGTTGCTGAAGCCGGCGGTCAGGCCGCGACGCCCTCCGCCTGCTTCATCCACTCCGCGAGCTTCGCGCCCGCGCGCTGCGTATAGCCGAGCTTGCGGTCCTTCTTGCGCACATCCTCGGCGAGCGGCGGGAAGAGGCCGAAATTGACGTTCATCGGCTGGTAGGAGGACGCATCGGCGCCACCGGTTATATGGCCGAGCAGCGCGCCGAGCGCGGTTTCGGGCGGCGGCGGGGGCAAGGTGCGGCCGCCGAGCTCGGCAATGGCGAAACGCGCGGCGACGAGGCCGATCGCGGCGCTTTCGACATAGCCCTCGCAGCCGGTGATCTGGCCGGCGAAGCGGATATGCGGGGCGGATTTGAGGCGGAGCTGGGCGTCGAGCAGTTCGGGCGAGCGGATGAAGCTGTTGCGGTGGAGACCGCCGAGGCGCGCGAACTCGGCCTTTTCGAGGCCGGGGATGGTGCGGAACAGCTCGACCTGTGCGCCGTGTTTGAGCTTGGTCTGGAAGCCGACCATGTTCCAGAGCGTGCCGAGCGCATTATCCTGCCGCAGCTGGACCACCGCATAGGGCCAGCGCCCGGTGCGCGGATTGTCGAGACCGACCCCCTTCATCGGGCCGAAGCGGAGCGTTTCGGGGCCGCGCTCGGCCATGACCTCGATCGGCATGCAGCCTTCGAAATAGGGGGTGTCCTTTTCCCAGTCCTTGAAATCGGTCTTTTCGCCGTCGACCAGCCCCTGGACGAAGGCGTGATATTGCTCCTTGTCCATCGGGCAGTTGATATAGTCCTTGCCGTCGCCGATCGGCCCGACCTTGTCCCAGCGGCTCGCCATCCACGCGACGTCCATGTCGATGCTGTCGCGGTAGACGATGGGGGCGATCGCGTCGAAAAAGGCGAGCGCGTCCTTGCCGGTCGCGGTGCCGATGCTCGCGGCGAGGCCGGCGGCGGTGAGCGGGCCGGTGGCGACGATCGTCGGGCCTTCGGCGGGCAGCGTGTCGATGCGTTCGCGGACGATGGTGATATTGGGGTGCTCCGACAGCGCCTTGGTGACGCCGCCCGAGAAGAGGTCGCGGTCGACCGCGAGCGCCGAGCCCGCGGGGACCTTCGTCGCGTCGGCTTCGCGCATGATGATCGAGCCGAGCGACCGCATCTCGCGGTGGAGCAGGCCGACGGCGTTGCTGTCGCCGTCGTCGCTGCGAAAGCTGTTCGAGCACACCATCTCGGCGAGCGCGTCACCCTGATGCGCCGGGGTCATATCCCCGCCGCCGCGCATTTCGGAGAGGCGCACGCGATAGCCGGCCTCGGCGAGCTGCCACGCCGCCTCGGAGCCCGCGAGGCCGCCGCCGATGATGTGAATGTCGTGCGCCACTATTTACCCTAAACATTGACTTGCAGTTGGTCCGCCGCGCACTAGGCCCATTGACGGCAAGATGCAAAGGGGCGGGCGATGAGCAGCGAACAGGGTTGGGATCGGGCGCGGTGGCTGTGGTGGCTGGCGCTGGCCGGCGGCGTCGGTTTCTTGGTCGCGGTGTTCCAGCGGCTCGATGGTCCTGCAATCTGGGCGTGGAAGGCGACGGGGGTTGGCTTCCTGGCGCTGTGGGCGGCCGCCAATGCGCGCGAAAGGAGCGGCTGGCTGATCGCGGCGGCGCTCGGTTTCGGGGCGCTCGGCGACTGGCTGCTCGATGCGAAGGGACTCGAGACAGGCGCGGTCGCATTCGTGGTCGGGCACATCATCGCGATCATCCTGTATCTGACCAACCGGCGGGCCGCGATGACGCCGTCGCAGCGCCTGCTCGGATGGCTGACCATGCCCGCGACGCTGGCGATCGTGTGGGGCATGCTGAGCCCCGCACCCGGCTGGTGGCACGCCGCCGTCTATTCGCTGTTCGTCGCCGCGATGGCGGCGGCGGCGTGGACCAGCCGTTTCCCGCGCTATCGCACGGGGGTGGGCGCGATGCTCTTCCTCGCGAGCGACCTGTTCATCTTCGCGGGCGAGGGCGCTGTTTTGTCCAAGGACGTCACGATGTGGCTCGTCTGGCCGCTCTATTTCGGGGGGCAGGCGCTGATCGCGTGGGGCGTGGTCAGCACCTTGTCCAAGGAGGCGCGCGCCTGATCAGGAAGGCGGCGCGGCTTCGCCGACGAGCAACGCCTCGATGTCGGGGATCGGGCGGTCGGTCATTTCCTTGACATGCTCGCCAACGATCCTTGCACTGACCTCCTTATGCCATAGCGGGCGCAGCTCGCCCATCGTGCGCGCGGGCGCGACGACGACGAGCGCATCGAATTTTCCAGATAGCGCCATCGCATTCACCTTTTCGGCGAGGTCGCGCGCGAAGCGGTCCTCTTCCTGCTGGTGGAAATCGGCTTCCTCCATCGTGTCCTGAAAGCCGCCGGCACCGGCGGGGCGGCTCGACCGGCCCGCGGCGTCGGTCTTGATATCGCTATCCTTGCGATCCCCGCGCTCGCGGTGTGAAGACATGCGCAAGTCGATTCGCTGCTCGTCGCCCTGATTGCGCAGGAACAGTGCCTTGCGGCCGTCGGCGACGAGGATGAGGGCGTTGTTGGGGAGGGTCATGGTAGTTGCTCCTTCTGACGGGAGCAACGCGTGGGGGGTAGGCAGGGTTTCGCGACGTGTCGGGACGGCGAGGCGGTTGGACGGGTTTCGGTCGGGAGCTACCTTGATCCTCCCCGGCACGGGGAGGGGGACCACCGAAGGTGGTAGGCACGCGGAGTCGCGCGACGAATAAAGGCAGGGAAACACCCGCGTTCTCTCCACCATGCTTCAGATGGTCCCCTCCCCCTGAAGGGGAGACCGGCTCTCCAATAATGTCAGCCAGCCCGTCCCATGCCGCGATCGTCGTGCGCGGTGGAGGAGGCGGTCGGCCGTCATAGCCGCCGGTCGCGCGGTGGAGGACCGAGCGATTGTCCCGATATGACCAGTATGTCGGGCCTCCCAGACATGGGTATAGCGAAACGCCTCGCGGCCCTGCCACCGATCGCTCAGCAGCGGCAGCCCCTCGCATCGTCGGTTCTGTCGAAGCTGATGATATATTCGGCACGAACAGGTTCTTGCGGCCCGTTTCCGGGATGGGCGCGGACGGCTGATGTAACTGCTTCGAGCGCCTCGTCGCCGAGCGGATATCCATGCTGCGTTCTGTCGTTTGCGCTGCCCTGCGGCGCGTAGTTCGCACGGGCGCTGTGGATCGCCTGCAACCCTTCTGACGCGCGCGCGAAAGTCGGCATCATGTCGAGCGCGGTGTGCTGGCTGGCGACCGCGCTGCCGCCGACGGGCATGGTATGGGTGATGCCGAAGAGGCAGGTGCCGGCAGCAGGGCGGGTCAAGAAAGCCCAGTCGCTGTGCCAAGCTGGCGAAAGCGGCGCGTTTCGTCGGCTTTGGCGCTTCACCGCGATGATACGTGGCCGGGGATCGGGCGAATGAAGGATCGTCGCCGAAGCCGCCGAAATAACGGGTGAAACGCCTCAGATCCGTCCGCCTCATTTTCTGGTCGGGAAGAGGACATGATGACGAGCCTACGCGGCGGATTTATGATCGTTCCGGCGTCGAGCGGCCGCGTGAGGTCGACGCCGGTCACGCGCGCGCCGCAACGCCTGCCGCTGGGGATGATGTAGTACGTCATGGCAAGGATGCTGCGCCGATTGCTGTGCGCGGTCAATCACTCTGGCAGCGCCCCAAAGATCGCCGAACTGACGGGGTCGGGGATGGTGAGAGGCGCCGGCAGTTCAGCCAGGCGCCATCTTTGCCGTCCTAATCTGATCCCGGCGGGGCAAGACGGAAGACAGACGTTCCTGTTCAAGAAACTGGCGTTGGCGGCGCGATCGGCGCGACGCACCGTCGCGGCACTGCCCGCCGATAGTGGAGGCGCGCGATCGCCACCGCTGGCTATTACGTGGCGATCGCGGTGATTATCGCGATACTGCCGCGATTATCGTCGCGATTACCGACGCAGACAGGCGCGCGATTACCGGCGCAGCCACTATCGCGACTGCCGCCATTGCTGCCGCGGTAGCGGCGCCACTGGCCTGGATTGCGCCCGGCGGTGCCAGTGGGCGCCCTGCTCGGTCATGAAGTCGATCACATGACCGCCTGCCCTGGCACGATCATCATGGCGAGCGCCGCGGGCGCGCTGATCGGCGCGAGATCGATCGGTAGTACGCCGCTGTTGACTGGCGATGACTGCCGTTGGCGCTGCGCCGCGCACCTATGGGCTGCGCGGTGCGACGCCCGCCGGTCGGCCGCACAGGTTCATTTGCTGTCTGCGTAATATGGCGGTAGAGTGGTTGTCCCGGCGGGGATCGTCCCGCCGTTCCCATGGAGTTGCCGGATGAAATTCTGGGCAAACCGACGATGGCGGCCGGTCCGCCTGCTGCTGGCGGTCATCGCGCCAGGCATCGCGGCGCTTCAGCAAGGCGCGAAGGCGTCGGATTTACACCGAGCGCGGCGCAGGGCGGGTGCTGTTCAACCTGCTGCCAACAGTGACGCTGAAGAAGGCCGGTGGTGCCCTTTATTTCTTCCCCGCCGCCTTTACGCCGGGCTGCACGCCTGAGGCATCTGTTTCGCCGAGGCGAGCGACGATTAACAGCTGGGCGCGCGCGTCGTCGCGCCACCGCGCGTCATTACCGATCGCGTCGCCGAATTTCAGTTCGAGTGTCGCGGTCAAATTCGCGGTCGCGGCCGATCTGGGCGCGAAGGGTCGCGGCGGAAATATGATTCATCGATGCGGCGCCCCATCGGGACGATGCTGTCGAACCGACATCCTATGCGTCATCGCCCCCCAATGGGACGATTCCTGCCTGGCTACACTGACAGCAAAGCCGCAGGCGCATGCCTGGCGTGCAGACGATGGCGGCGGTAAGGGCGGGAATATGCCATGACGCCGGATCGAGCCGAGGCGGTAATGGCTTGAACCTACCGCTTCCACTCGCTAAGGCGGGGCCGCTATGGCCTTTTATCAGCGCTGGCAAACCGATAGCGTCTCCCCGCCTTCGCGGGGGCGACGGTCGGAAGTCACCCCGTTCCCCTGTTCGCCGCCGATTTGGTTTGCGTCGGGAAACGACCGGAAGCGATGGTGATCTCCCATCGCGAAGCGCTGGGAGGCTGGGTCGTCCGCCCTCGGGTCGACTGACGCTGGGCAATCCTAAATCTCTTACACCTGGCGAAGCGGTGGTGAGGGGCTGGTTTCTGCACCGACGCTCACGGCGTCGACTCCTCTGTCAGCCCTGCTGCCACTCTCCCATTGCTGCGCAAAGGGAGGATCTGGATGACAGTTCCCCACCCCAAAGCCGCTATCGGGCTATCGGAGCGCCGCTATACCGCCGCTTCCGCAGCGTCGCGTTCCGCGACATAGCCGTCGCTGACCACGGTCACGACGCGCGGCGAGCGCGCCGAGTGTCGGTCGGTGGCGTCGCCGTCGACGAGAACCATAAATGGCTTTCTTTGCCCACCGGTGATCGCTGGTGCGTTTGTCGGCGCTGACGACGTGTGCCGAAGCGATCGTCGCGCCTGGATTTCCGCTTCGGCGGGGGTGAAGCTCCGCCTGCCGGTAGATTTCGAGTTCGCGATCGCCCAGATCCCCCAACCATCGGTGCCGGCGACGACTGGCACGCCTGCCTTGTGCATGCTGGGCGCACGGTTCTCGACCACTGCATAGCTTCTTTGCGATAGTCGTCGCGTCAGCCCTCGACGAGCGGATAACCGCCCGCCGTGAACGTGACCGTTCTGGATAACGTAAGAGATGATGCCCATGGCAGGGGGGCATAAGCCGGATGTGGCTTGCCGCCGTCCCGCGTCAGCATGCCTCGAAGATCACGATTGTCGGCCGAGATCGTCTTTCGCCGCGAGATCAGGCGATGAAGCCTTCATCAGCGGGGCGAGGTCGACGTCCTGGAAATAGCGCGTGGGTCATCCGCGCCCTGTGTTCGATTTGTCGATCACCGCGCGGTATCCCCATCATTGACGAAATTGAGGGTGCGTGAGTTCGTCATAGCTCGCGTGGCGACCGCCTCGCTCGGCTTCATCGTTGCAGGACAGACGTGGAGGCTGTGAGCCTGTGTGCTTCGGCATGGCGGGGCGATCCACGCGGATTCATCGAGGCATAGAATTTGACGCCCCAGAGGCCTGCTTCCTTTGACCTGGCGCACGGCCGCGATCGTTTTTCGGCGCTGCCGACCACCTTCGGCGCCCCGCCATGATGGGTCCTTCTTGTCGATGATGACCGAGATGAAGCGTACGCCTGAACAGCAAACCGCCGCCTCGGCGGCGTTTGGTCGCGTCGACCGCGCGGTCGAAGGTCGTGCCGGGGTTGCAGTTGCGTGATCCGTTCGCCATGTTCGAGAGCACGTCCCACCGTCGCCGATATGAAGGTGGCTGTCCCAGATGCCCGGCACCAGCGTTCTGCCGCGCCTGTCGATGACACGCGTCCTGGCGGGCGCTTTCAGCGATCCGGCGAAGGATCGCGGCGATTCTACATCCTGAGAGCACCGCGCGCGAGACGTGGAGGAAAGTACCCTGTCGGCGCTGAACAGCTGACATTACCGAACAGCACGGGGCCTGGCATGGGGGGTCAGAAAGGCTGGCGACGCCGGCGACCGCTTCGCCGTCGCCTTTCCTGAACGTCGATGCTGTTTGAGCGCGCCCTCAGCCCGCCGGAATGACCGAGACATAGCTGATAGCCTACGAAATGGCGCTTATCGAGCCAGACGGGGAGCGGCGAGGGCAGGATACGCTGATGAAAGCGAGCTGACTGTCTTAAATCACTACCCGGAATGACCTCGGACGGGCCGAAGGTCATATACGCTCGGCAGGGAGGCGTTTCAGCGTTCGTACGCGAGCGCGTCGATCAGCGGGCAAGGCGATGCCGACGTCGTTCGCCGGGATGTACCAGCTGCCCAGCGGCGGCTTTCGCCCGCATCATTGGCGGCGCTTTCAGCTGCGCGGCCGCTTGCGACGCGAACTCGGCCGCGTCGCCCGACACAGGACGCTGCGACGGTCACCGCCGCGATCGTGCTGCCGGGTGCGAATGTCGGTCAACCATCTCGGTATCCAGCCGCAGTTCCTGCGACGAAGCGATAGGGCGTGCGCCATCGAAGGCCGCCAGCGCCACTGATTGCCGTGCTGCCCGGCTTTCGAGACGAATGAATAGCGCACCGCACGTAGCTTCAGCACCTTCTTGGGGATGGGCTTCGACTGCGCGGCGCGGGCGCTTCATGGCGTGACGGCAACGGGCGCGCGGCGGGATATTACAGGCGAAGATCAACAGAGGCGCATCTTCTCTTCCCCAAAGAACGGACGGCGGGCGGTCCGACGATGGTGGGGACTTCAGCACGGAAGCAAGATGCGGCTACAAGTAGTCGCGGCTTGAGTTCACGACCGCATGGATCGGGCGTCTGGCGATGCGGGAAGAGGTCGCCGCCGCGCGCGGGTTCCTAGTGATGGCCGCCGAGGAGGATAAGGTCGACCTCGGCGATCATCAGCCCGGTTTCGCCCGCGAAATATTTGGCGATCGTCGTCTCGAGTTGCCTGAAATGACAGGTGGATGGCGGCTGTCATGATATCCAATGGCGGCCTTCGAAGACGCGCGTTCGCGCTCGAAATCCGCCCATTGCCGCGCGGTCAGCACTTGAAGGTCGCGTGCGGGCGCCGTCATTCGGACGGCGCCCGCCTGCGGGGTTTTCGGCCTGTGGTGTCCGCGTTCGCCCCCTGCTTCGTCGCCTTCCTCGATCGGGGCCGCCGAGACGACATGCCTGTCCTTCGCAACGTCGAACAGGCGCACGCCGCGCACTGCCGCGACGACGACGCGCATCGAATTGTTCTTACGCGGATGAGCTGCCTGATCGGTGACGAGCATCAGCCAGTGCCGGTGGCGGGGGAAGCTGGCAACGACGTACCTGCGGCCGATATTACCGATGTTGGTGATAATTTCGACCGCCGCGGCTGCGTGGCGATATTCAGGCCGACGATCTTTACAACTGCTGGCGCAGACGGCGAGGGATGAATTCGTTCGCGTGTCGCGAGTTCGTCATGCGGAATGCCGGGCAGCGTCGGTCTGTTTTCGTTATCCTTCACGGCGCGGCGCGGATAGCTTCGCGCCTCGCCGCTGGTCTTGACGCGGTGGAGGATCGAAAGAGATCACCGCGTCGCCGTCGGCGAGGCGCATGCCGCGGTCATTCCCGGTCGAATTGCGGCTCTGGAATACCTGCGGACATCGTCGCCGGCGAAGCGGACGCTCTTGTTCCCGGCGCGTCGCGAGCGGCACATCGTCGCTTTCGTCGAGCAAAGCGCGACGCCGATCGGCACGTCCTCGCCGTCGCCTCGAATCATCAGTGATCTGCCGTTCGAGGGCATGCTGGTGAAAGCGTCCATGCTGTTCGACGACATCGCTGCCTTTCGCGGTTGCGAACATGACGTGCAGCTTGCCCCCTGCCCGGCCTCATCCTCGGGTAGCGGGAGGACGGTCGAGATCGTCTGCCCTGCGCGAGTGGCAGCAGGAGCCGATCATCGGGCGGTTGGCGTCGCCGGCCTGCCCTCGGCAGGCGCCATTCTTCATGCGATAGACCTGCCCGCGGTCGAGAAGAAGAGGACGGGGTGTGCGTCGAGGTGACGAACAGCTCGGTAACGATTATCCGTCCTGGTCGCCATGCCGGCGCGGCCCTTGCTGCTGCGTCTTCCTCTCTTTTGCCCCGGAACGTGTCGAGCGGGTGCGCCTGGATATAGCCGTCGAGGTGGCGACCGTGACGACCATCTCTCGCGCTCGATCAGATCCTCGCCGTCGATGCTGTCGGCGCAGTGGAGCGACGAGCGTCTTGCGCGGGTCGCAATCTGTCGCGCACCGCGACGATTTCTCCTCGCGCATCACGCCATAGAGCTTGACGCGTCGGCAAGGATCGGCAGTTCAATCTCGGACGCCACCCCCGAGTTCCTTACCGATTTCGTCACGGCCAAGCGCGGTGAGGCGGTGGAGGCGGAGGTCGAGATCAAGCCACTCTGCACTTTGACAGGCGATAGGTGGCGCCCACTTCGCCCTCGATCGGCTTGACGAGGCGGATATAGGCGCGATCTCGCCGATCGGCCATTCGCGCGCGAGCAGGGCCAGGAGCGGCGGCGCGAGGCGAGCGTGGATGATGCGGACGACCTTCGTCGAGATTGCTGACCGCGACGATGAAGCTGAGTAAGATGCGCGCGCGGTCGCGCGCCTGGCGAGTTCGGTTCTGGTAGCGCGGGTGATCACCTCGCGGAAGGCGATGAAGGCAGAGGGATTCTGCAGCCCGAGCATCTCGGACGGCCGCCGCATCGCGAGCATGTTCGCGGGGAAGCTCGATTGCGCCGGGGTGACGCTGAGCTGGTTCAGGACGACTTCGGCACGCGTCGCGCCAGTCGATAACGACGCGCACGCCCTCGCGGTTCGATCTGTCGCGGATGTCGTGGCGACACCCTCGGATCCGCTTTGTCGCGCCGCCTCGGCGATTTTCGACGAGGCCCGACTTGCTGACTGGTGCTGACCGATGCCAATACAATCGATTGGCGGTCGTTCTGCCTTCTCGATGATGCGTCGCGCGCATCATGATCGAGCCGCGTCCGGTGGCAGGCGTTTCCGTGCGCCGCCCCTGGCCGGAGCATCACGCGCCGGTCGGGAAGTCAGTCAAAGACGATCGCCATCAGCTCCTCGAGCGCGACCCGCGGCCCGCCTTCGAGCTGGCGGTCATCATCGCGAGCGTCGCGTCGATCACCACCGAGTGTTGTGCGGCGGGATGTTGGTCGCCATGCCGACCGCGATGCCGCCCGTGCCGTTGACGACAGGTTGGGAAACGCGCCGGGGAGCACGAGTACCGTCGCGTCATGTCATTGGGCTGAAGTCGACGCGTCCTTTGTCGAGATCGTTCAGCAGCACCATCGCGGTCTTTGCAAGGCGCGCTTCGGCGTAGCGCATCGACGCCGGCGGATCAGTCCACGAGCCGAAATTGCTCCTGACCGTCGATCAGCGGAACGCGCAGCGACCAGTCCTGCGTCGATGTGTGCGAGCTGTCGTAACGCGCTGTCGCCGTGCGGGTGATAGTTACCTGGCGACGTCGCCGACGATTTTGCCGATTTCTGTGTACGGATGGCTCAAACGAAGGTACCGCGCCGCGTAGAGATGGCGGTGGACTGGTCAGCCCGTCGCGCACGTCGGGGAGCGCGGTATTGATGATCACGCCTATCGCGTAATCGAGGTAGACGTCTCATTTCGTCGACGATATTGGGATCGGCGAAACCGCCGTCGTCGGACGGCTGCATAGGCGTATTTTCCACAAGACCCGGCCTTTTTCTGCCTTTCGGGAGATGGATATCAACGGCGGCGCGGGAAGACCAGTTGATCTGGCTGCCGGTTGGGATTTTTTTACCTGCGTAGAAAACGGCGGCGAAGGTGCGGGAAAACAAGGTGAAGGTGCGATGTCATCGCGGCGCATCGCGGGGCTTCTGCCAATCGCTTCCACTGGTCCCAAAGCTTCACCGCGATGACCGCTGCCGAAAAGCTGGCGCCGATAGCCTCTGATCGCGCTGGTCGGCGCTTCCCGGAAACGCTGCCTGACGGTCGCTGCGCGCGTCGTCACCGTCGCCGGCGACGCTGTTCGAGCGCGTCAGGCGGCGTCTATTGACGTCGGGTGACGGCGCAGTCAGTGGTCGCCGCGGTCTGCCGAACTGCTCGGTGACTCGCGACTGCATTCGCTGTCAATCATAGTGACTTGTGTGCGCGGTGAGCGACCTCGTCCCGCTGGTCGAGGCTTATTTGACCGGATTATCCTGTCGCCGACGGCCTCCGCGCCGGTGGCACGTATTATGGCAATCGCAAAGCTCCGGATCTCCGCGATCCCCGTCACCGGCGACACGATGCTGACGCAGGGTTTCTGAGCGGATCGACGCGATGCGGCGCTGGGGCGGCCTCGCCTCGATCTCCCAGCCGATGGTCGCCGAACTCTGCGGGCATGCCGGGCGAATGTGATGATGCTGACTCCTGCTGCGGACTTGCGCAGGCGGGCGCTCGGCGGTTTATTGGCGGTTCCGCCCTGTTCGAGCAGTGGCGAGATCGCGATCGTCGCCGATCGCCCGACCGGGTGGCGCTGATCGAGCGATCGAGCCCAGCCGGTCGAATATGGCGGCATGTACCGGGCGTCGGAGGATCATGATGCCGGTGATCCGGCTCGCGGGCCGCTGTTCGTCAAATCGCTGCCGACAACCGCATCGCTATCTGCTGCATGTCACCGCGCTTCAGGTGGCGGCTGTTGTTTCGTCGCGAGCGAAGGCCCGCGGGCGGCGGGCGCGCCTGTCGCGGTCCTCGGCGGCTGGGGCTGGCGGCGATGCGCCTTCTGCGCGTTTGCGCCGAGCGCCGCTCAGGACCGGGCGCGACGTCATCCGCCTGCATGGGTAAGCGCCTGCGGTCTTTCCCTGCTGCTGTCGCCGCCGGGCCGGGCAATGCGATGCCGTTTTGAAGCCGCGCCTGCGCTACGCCTTCGCCGCGGCGATCTCGCTGGCGCGCGCGCTCTATGAGGATTCGGGCGAAAGGGCGGCGCTTTCACTGGCTGCCGCCCGATGCGGACGAGGCTTGATCTTGCTCGCCCCGCGCTGCTGTTCGGCTTTGCCCCGCTGATGTTCGCGGATCCTGCCACTGCCGCGCTGCCCAGATCCCGCTGTGGTTCCGCCTCGCGCCGTCGTCCCGAGGCGGTAAACAACAGTCTCGCGCTTAAGGGTCCATACCGGGCGCTGATGTATTGGCGGACGCGCATGAGTGACCGGTCCTTCCCCGGCATCGCCCGTCGCCGGTCGTGCTGCTCGGCGCGTCGGTATCGAGCTGGCGATTATCTGACTGCCGCAGGGCTGGTTGACTGAAGAACAGTGCGTTAGCAAATGCGCGGCGGATGGTCATGACATCGCTGCGCGGCTCGATCCTGCGATCGATCCTGCAGCCTATGGCGGAGGCTTCGGCGGCGGACCGCCCTCCGCACCGGGCTCGCGGCGAAATTGTTTCGCGCGCGCCGAGGAAAACATGCCGCTGCGAGCAACGGACAGCGCAGCCCGCCGCCGCTGCTGTCCGAACCCGGAAGTGCGAACGACGATAGCCTCCCGTCGGCGAAGCGCTGTCTGACGTCGGTCACCGTTTAATTGGCGTTGCAGACGCCGACCGCCGGCGGTTCGACGCGCTTGGTAATCGGCGATCGCGATCGCCGACCGGATAGGCGAGGACCTCCAGCGCTGCTGCTCGATATCGCGGCGTGGCGGCTGGCCGAGGCGAGCAAGGACGCGAAGCGCGCCGCCGTTGGGCGACGCCGTGCGCGCCGAAACAGTGACCGCCAACGCGACCGAAAGCGGGATCGCGACGCGGACGTGCCCACACGAAGCACTGGGCGCTGATGCCGTTTACGCGGCGGTTGCCAGCGATCGCACGGCACGATTACCCGTGCCTGGGTGTTCGCGGCGGCGGCGTACCGCCGCGCCATGACGATGGCGCTGGCGCTATTAACGTCGAGACGCGGCGCTGCCGCCTGCGCCGCTGCACCGATTCGGCTGGCGCTGGCGCCGATCGAGGCATCGCTGGCGATGCTGCCGGCACGCGCAGGCATTTATGAGAACGATAATGAACAAATGTAGCACGAGCGCGTACGGTGAACGAGCGCGTCATCCGGGGCCGGATCGATCACTGCGCTGGAGCGCCGACGCGCTGCCGCTGCGTCAAAGAGTGCGCGCGGACTCGACAAGCTGCCTGCGCTGCCGCACTCGCGCGCCCGCCATGCAAAGCGGCTGATCATGATTATCAGTCGGCCGCTGTATGCGGCCGACGATCATAGCGACATTCACGCGCCGTCCGCACCACCCCCCGACGCCGACGGTGTAGTTCGAGATCACCAGACTGGCGTACCCGGCCGCTGAGCTAACCCCAGACGCCGCCGATTGCCGAGGGCGCCGTGGTTCGCGTTGGGCATGGAAATGCGACCATACTGTACGTTGTGCGTTGCGCGTGCGGCCGATGCCCCGCCGGTTCCCGGTCAAGGGCGCCCGCCTGAATTGTTCGAGTTGTAGCCTGGACGATGACGGCTTATTTTCCGGTGCTGCGCGCTGGCGCGGCAGGCGCGCTTCGACGGCCAGCGCGTCCGACGGGCAGATGATGATGACGCTCTGCCGGCGAGTACCTTGTTCGACGCGACCGGACGCCGCACCGGCTGCGCAACGGCGGTCGCCGCTGGAGGAGCAGCTCCGCCGCGGCTCAGCAAAGAATCCGGCGCGCTCGCTGTCGATCCGGCCTTTGATCGCTACCGCTGGACCTGCAGTCGGGCGCTGCATTGATGCGCGTGACCGATGGAGCCGCATCATCGCGACGGCCAGACGATTTCGGGCCAGTTCGATACTGGATCCGCGCTGATTATGCGCGCTACGCCGCGATATCGCGCATGCCGGGCGGCAATTGCTCGGCCTCACCGACGACCTGCCGACCTCCGGGGAATATCGAGCGCCCTGCTCTGCTATGGCATCGCGACGATATCGACTCGGCGATCTGGCCTGCCGCGCCAGGGCCTGCTCGCCATGAAGCGAGAAAAGCGGCATCCGCATCGACGCGCTGCACCGACGATCAAGTGCCAGCCTAAGGTGAGCTTGTCGCGTTCTGCAGGTTGCTCAACTGCCCGCAACGCGATCCGTTACCGCCCGACACCTGCAGATATGGATTCGCGTCGACCGCGAAGACGCGCGACGGTGACTGCTCACCAGGGGCAGGCATCGACGCCGGAGCAGCAGGCGGTGGTGTTCCGGCGCCCGAGCGCTTCCGGGCGCACCACAGCAGATCGGGGATTGGGCTCATCGCGCGCCGTCTGGCGCGGTGCGATGGACGGCGACCCACCGTCGATTGGGCGCGCCGGGGCAGGGAGCGCGGTTCACCCGGAGCCTGCCGGTGGCGGGATGATTACACAGGACGTCAGCAACCGGTCGTAAGCCCCGTGTCCTACGGATCAACGCATCCTAACTCCGCGCCTCGGCCGTCTGCAACCCGGCGTTCTGCCAACGCATCGGCTTCGCGCGCGGCCGCGAAGAGCGCGTCACTTTGGCTTCGCACTCGCGCTGTTCAGGCGTAAATGCTGTCGGCGACGATGCCTGCGCTGGCCTGAATGCGCATTGCCATCCTGACGATCGCGGTGCGCAGCACGATGCAGCTGTCCATATTGCCGTCGGGGCGAATAGCCACGCCGCCCGCGTGGCCCGCGCGCACGTGGCTTGAGTTCGGCGATGATCTGGGCAGGCGCGCACTTTGGGAGCGCTACACCGTGCCGCAGGAAAGCTGGCGAACAACGCATCGATCGCACTTTGCCGGGCGCGATGCGGCCGATGAGACGTTCGGAGACGATGCATGACGGCTGTAATATTCGACCGTATAGCTGTCGGTGACGGTCACGCTGCCGCCGATCGCCGCGCGGCCGACGTCGTTGCGCCGAGGTCGAGCACTCGAGTTCGGCGCGCCCGTGGATCGGCGAGCAGGCTGTCGCGATCTCGATTATCCTCGGTGCTCGTGCGGTCAGGCGGGTGCTCGCGATCGGGCGGATCGTACCCGCCGCGCACCCGAACGAGGTGATTTCGGGCGACGAGCCGATCAGCGCGAAGCCGGGTAATGAGAAATAGAGAAGGGCGAGGGATTTCATCTGCCGCGCGCGATAGAGGTCGAACGGCGGCAGATCGAACGGGGTTGCAGCGCTGCGACAGCACGACCTGAAAAATGTCGCACCGCGGCGACATAGTCTTCTGCTACACCATCTTTGGCGAAATGCGCGTCGTTAGTGGGTCGCGGCGATATCGGTCGTCGGTGGTCGTCGCACGATTTGGCGGCGCTGGCGTTTCATTGGCGCGCGCGCGATGGTGTCGGAGACGATCTCAGCGGCGTCGATCATCCGGTCGATCGCACCGCGCCGGGCCGATCGGCGCGATGAGGAAGAGTTCGTCGGCGAGGCGGCCGAAGACGAGATCACCGCCGGGCGCACGAAGATCATGTCGGGCAGGCCGAGGCCAGCGCCCGGCGCGCGCGGATGCGTCTAACGAGGCTGATCGTTTCATAGGCGAAGAAGCGACGAGCGTCGCGAGCGCCTTCGCGGCCCCTCGGGCACGTCGAAGTGGCATTCGGCGACGAGGGTCGCGGTATTCCGCGCGCCGGAGCCTGAGGGCTGGAACGCATCGCGATCGCGGCGCCAGTCGTGGTTGATCCGCGCGGCGTCGCCGCCGGTGACTCGAACATCAGGTCGGGGTCGAGTCCGATCAGGCTGTAGCGCCCGCGCGTCTCGCCAAGCTTGACCGGAGCACCCTGCGTCGCCGCGGCCCGGCTCGATGAGTTTGAGCGCGGCCGAGACGGGGGTTTCTGAGTCCGCGATGAAGGCTGCCAGACGACCGCGCTGCGGCCCCGCGCCAGCGCTTCGAGCGTCGCGGCTCTTCCTTCGAGGCTCACTCTTATTCGACGACCGGCGTTGCCGGTGAGTCGGCGCGCAGCTGGCGACGAGATCCTTGTTGATCGTCACGCTGACGCGGCGCTTGGTTTCGGCGGCGAGCTATCTGATCAGCCTGCCGTCGAAGGCGGGGGCTAGCGGCCGGGCGATCGCGGCGACGCGCTGCGCCTGATCGCTTTCGGATCGGGGCGCTGCACACGCTGAGCGCTACGACCATCCAGCCGCGATTGCCTGGGATTGAGCGTCTTGACGCTGCGTTCTTCGCCACGAGAAAGGAGGGCGAGTTCGGGCGGAACGGGTTGCCGTCGGCGCCAAGCTCGGCGCGGTGGCCGCCGATCGCCTGCACGCCGGATGTTCGGACCGGCGGCGGCGGCGACCGCTTCATTGAGGCTCTTGCAGGCCCTCGACCGCCTTCACGATCGCGCGCGCCTGTCGCGGGCGTTCCTGCCCTCGGCGAAGCGCCATTCTGCTGAGCAGGTCGGCGCGGATCTGCGCGTGAAGGGGCGGTGCGGCGGCGACGATCGACTTCACCCCGCGTAAACGGCGAATTTCTCATTCCTCGACGATCGTCGTGATGTGACCTCGCTCGCCCGCGGCCTGGAAGGGCCTGTGCGACGAGCGCGGGCGAGTTCGGGCGCGGGCACGAAGGCGGGCTGCTGCGGCGCACGGCCGCTCGGCAGCAACGCTGGGGCT
Source organism: Sphingopyxis sp. SE2 (assembly GCF_032227185.1). Taxonomy (NCBI): domain Bacteria; kingdom Pseudomonadati; phylum Pseudomonadota; class Alphaproteobacteria; order Sphingomonadales; family Sphingopyxidaceae; genus Sphingopyxis; species Sphingopyxis sp. SE2. Next base: position 1,125,621 of record NZ_JAPMXW010000001.1, read on the forward strand.
TCGACAAGCTGGAGCTTGCGGCTCAGCGGCGACTTCCTCGACCGAGGCGCCGCTGTTCACGGCATCCTGAATCGCGTTGTAATAATCGACGATCGCTTCGTCTGCCTTGTTCTTCGCGAGTTCGGTGATCTTCGCTCGCCTGCGCCAGGAGTGCGCGCGGGTTTGGCGGTGACGTCCGACGCGCGCGACGGTCCAGCCGAGGCCGGTCTGCGTCACCGGCCGACGAGGTCGCCGCGCCCTGGCAGCGGTGCGGCCTGCCGCGGCGGCGGTGGTCGCCATGAAGAAAATGATCTGGTCATATCGCCGGTGGTCGAGGCCGACAGGCCTGCCGCCTGATGCGCCGCGGTGGCGAGCGAGGTGCCGCCGCGAACCTTCGCGAGCGCGTTTGCTGCCGCCTGATCGGGGATGATCACCTGCGCGAAGCGGTTTCGCTCGCGGCATATTGCGGCATTGTCCATAGACCCGGCGATTTCGGCGTCGGCGACCGCGGAACGGAACCGGCGTGGTCAGAATCAAGGCGTACTGGATCACGCGGCGTTCGGGCACGGTGAACTTCGCCTGACCATGACAGAGTTATTGAGCGCCGCGTCGCCGGGGTCGGCGGTCGGCGCGAAGGGGCTGGATCGGAATGCCAGAAGGTCGCCTGACCGCGGCGCTGTTCGAGGAGCAGCGCGGCATAGGTTGCGCGATGCCGAGCGCGATGCGCGGCATTTGCATGATCGGCGCGGCGAGCTGTTCGACGAGGAGTTGCCGCAGGTCGCGCGCGCAGCTGCGCCCTCGCTGATGCCGTTTGCCGGCGAAGCTGAACACCGTCTGGTCGAACTTCGCCCGACACGCCGGCGAAAGCGGCAGGTCGGCGATGCGGCTGTCGATCGCCGCTTGCTGACGCCGAAGCCCAGCTCGGTCGCGAACTGGTCGAACGCCGATCCTTCGACGAGCTGATTGAGCACTCCGGTCGAGCCCCGCCCGATTCGACGAAGGCGGCCACGTCATTCGGGCTGGTCCTGCCGCGCCTGATTATAGTCTGACGCACGCGCTCGCGCAGTTCGCCGACGCCGTATTCTCGCTGCCGACCTTCGCGACATTGGCGCCGCTGATCCGCCGGAAGGTCAGAGTTGCCGGTGACGCCGCTGAGTTGTGCTAAGACCCCGACCGTGCTGACGTGCGCGCTAAGGCCGAAGCCGGGCTGGCTGCCGGATTGTCGGTGATCCAGGCCGGTGAGCTGCGCGAAGTGCGCGACCGGGCGGGGCGACGTGGATCTATGCGTGCTGGCGCAGATCGCGGCCGGTGCCTGACGCTTTCGATGCGCAGCGCCTTTCGCTATCGCTTATGAGCCGATCTGGGCGATTGAACGGGGCTTGTTCTCACTGCGGCCGATGTGGCGGCGATGCATCGGCGCGATCCGGCAAGCACTGCGGCGCGGTTCGGCGGCGCCGCTGACAAAATGCGCATTCTTTATGGCGGATCGGTCAACGGCGACAATGCGGCTGAACTGCTCGGCGCGGGCGATGTCGACGGCGCGCTGGTCGGTGGAGCGAGCCTGATGGCGGCGAAGTTCGTGCCGATCGTGGCGGCTGCAACGAGTTGCTGATCGACCCTGTCGCCCCGCGACGGCGGGGGGCCAACGACCTAGCAACCCAGTTGCCCTGCCTTCGCGGGGCGACGATTAGGTGGCGGGCTGAAGCGCCGGCCGCTTCGTCTCTATGTGGTGCCGCGGGCGCGTCCGTGGAGGCCGTGCGCGAGTTCGGGAAATCATGATGTCCAGCCTTTTCACCTTCCCTGCTTGTCGTCCAGGCGCTCGTTGCCGCGGCGATGATCGGCGTCATCCTGATGAAGTCGGCAGGCGGTCTGGTGTCGGCGGCACCCGGCGGGCCTGCTGTTTCCGGCGCGGCGCGGTGACTTCACATTCCGTGCGACGACGGTCCCACCGCTTTGTCGCACTGTCGATCCTACCGCGGCGATGGCCTCGGTCGGCCGCAGCGGTTCGGACGATCGACACCTCACTGTCGAAATCGGCGCAGGACGAGCGGCGCGGTCGCCGTCCCTGCCGTTGACCGGCCCGGCGTAGTCCGCCTGGCACTGCGCTCTACCGGCGCTGGCCCTGGCGACGACGATCCGCTGGCGGCTGCGGCCGCGGCGGCAAGTCAGGAAGCCGCCCGCTCCCGCGCAGGCGCCCCTTCGCTACAGGGGTCAACTGGCGCTTCTGCCTCTGACCAGACTCCCGCCCGGCGGAAATATTTTCCGCGGTTAAAGATCTGGCGGTTTGCGCCGTCCCTCCTGCTGAGCAAGTCTTTCCTCCCATGGCGGTTCATTTTATCACCGGCGGCGTGGTCTCCCTGCTTGGCAAAGGTTTGATGGCGGCTAGCCCGCAGGCCTTGTTGCAGGCGCGCGGCTATCGCGTGTCCGGTTCGCGTTCGACTTCATTCGAACGTCGACCGCAATGATGTCGTCTTATCAATGGCGAGGTCTATGTGACCGACGACGGGGCCGAGACCGACCGACCCGGCCATTACGAGCGTTTTACGGGCGCGTTGCGGGCGCGGCAGAGCGACAATGTCACCTCGGGCCGCATCTATCAGGGCATCATCGCCATGAAACGCCGGTGCGACTATCTGGGCGCGACGGTGCAGGTCAACCTGCACGTCACCGACGCGATCAAGAATTCGCGCGCCGAGACCGATGACCTGGACTTCGTGCTGTGCGAAATCGGCGGCACGGTCGGTTATCGAATCGCTTCCCCTTCATCGAGGCGATCCGCCAGCTCACAACGAGGTCGGGCGCGAAATGATTCGGTCCACGTCACGTTGGTGTTAAAGCATCGCCGCTGCTGGCGAACTGAAGACCGCCGACGCAGCACAGCGTGCGAGCCTCGCGTCCTGGGCGTCCAGCCCGACATCCCGCTTCCCTGCTGCTGCGAAAAGCTGCTGCCCGAGACCGAACGCGCGAAATCGCGCAATTCTGCAACGTCCGCAAGGAAGCGGTGATCCTGCCCTCGACGCGACAGCATCTATTCGGTGCCCGTCCACACGGCGGCGAAATTCGATCTGAGTACTGCACGCCTTCGGTATTCACGACGCGCCTGCGCCCGATCTGACGCGCTGGTACGACGCGGGACCGCAAGCAGCATCCCGAGGGCGAGGTCAACATCGGCGTCAGGCAAAATATGTGTCGCCACCCGACGTCATAACCGCTCAACGAAGCACTGGTCCATGGCGGCATGGCGCACCGGGTCAAGGGTCAACATCCGCTGGACGCCGAAATGTTCGAGCGTGACGATCTCGCCGCCAATCTCGAAATCCGATGAGCGGTATTCTCGTCCCCGGCGGTTTTAAGGAGCGGGTCCGAAGGCAAGATTTCGAGCGTGCGCTTCGCGCGCGAACGCGGCGCGTGCCCTTCTTCGGCATCTGCCCGGCATGCAGATGGCGCATCGAGTGGGCGCGCGAACACGAGCGCATCAAGGACGCGTCGAGCACCGAATTCGCCAACGGGACGGTTCTCGTCGTCGGATGATCACGAATGGATGAGCGACGAAGGCCTGCAGCGCGGCGCCGACACTGATCTGGGCGGCACGATGCGGCTTCCGGCGCCTATGAAGCGAAGCTGTCGCCGAACAGCCGTCAGCGTTCATGGCGCCAACGACATCAGCGAAAGCGCCACCGTCATCGTTACGGTCAACGGCGCCTATCGCGAGCAGTTCGAAAAGGGCGGTTTGCCTTTCGGGCATGTCGCCCGACGGCATGTTGCCGGAAATCGTTGAGCGCCCGGACCATCCGTGGTTTATCGGGGTGCAGTTCCACCGGAACTCGTACCGAAGTTGTCGACCCGCATCCTTTGTTCGTGGATTCATCGAAGCGGCGGTGAAGCAGAGCCGGCTGGTTTAGAACGACGCGCAGGGGCAGATGGATCACGCGAAATCCTCGCCGAATTGTGGTACTCGACAGCACCTTTTTTTTCCGGCCTGACGATCGAGGATTGGGCTGAAATGCGCGCAGGCGCGCGGTGCAAGGTCAATTTCGTCAAGGGCAAGGAACGTTCGTCCAGGGCGACCCCGGGCGATGATGCTGATCCTGACCGATGGCACTGCGCGGGTATCGATGCTGACCTCGGCGGCCGCGAAATCGTGCTTCGCTTATGCTGCCGAATCCGGGCGCGGTGTACCGGAGGAGATCGCGCTCCTCGATGCCATGGCGAGCGCACCCGGCAAGCCCCAGACCGCGACGAGCGCGCGGGGGAGCGCGTCTAGCTCGGCCGCACCGCGCCATGATTTCGCCGCGAGCTATCCTGAATTCGCCTGGTCGCTGATGCAGCAGCTCGCGCGGCGCTTGCGCACCGCCGACCAGACGATCGAGAGTGACCGCGCCTATGCCTTCGCCCCGCGGCTCGCGCGCCATCTGAAACGGCTGATCTGCAAGGATGTCGACGCATCACAGCGTGTCGAGCTGAGCCAGACCGAATCCGCAATTTCTGCCGGAATGAGCCGCGAGCATATCAACCGCCAGCTGAAAAGCTGGGAGGAGTCGGCGTGATCTCGCTCGAGCAGGGCGGGTGCGCGCTCGATGCGGAGATGCTCGAGGATACTTCAGCGAGAGCGAGGGATAGGCGGCTTCCGACCGGTTGCGGCCATTGAGAGAGAGCCCCTCCCTTCAGGAGGGGTTGGGAGGTCTATCGGCCTGGCAGCAACGATAGACCCCACCCCCACTACGACCAGGCGTTGCCGCCGGTGCCAGTGCTGCCCCTCCCCCCTGAAGGGAGGGCTAAATTGCCGCAACGTCCGCTCACCACCCCTAAGCTGTCGTTTCCGCAACGTTGCGGGAGAATCACAACGCCCGGGCCTCGTTTTGCGAGACCCGGGCGCCTGTGACGAACATCGCCATCCCCCTTGTTGCAGGCCTGGCGAAAGGCCTGCACTCCCTGGAGCCGGGCCTTTGGGCCGCGTTGAACCAGAAGCCTTGGGGTAGGTCTTGGGGGCCGCTTTGTCACACTCTCACGGCCCGTTGGCCCCGATTTTGCGGGCCGCTGTGACCTATGGGCAACACATTCCTATAATCATTTGGGGTTTGGCGCTTTGCTGGCGCCCATTGCCAGCGGTGTTTGACCTGCCTAAAGCGGCGGTATGCGTGTCACTATACATGCGCCGCAAAGGCCGATCGCTTCATGATCCTGCGTCCGTACGAGCGCACCATTTTCAAACGCTATTTGCTTCCGCAGCGCGGCGAGGGGTTCATCTTCGTCGCGGCGGCGTTCAGCTTCACCGCGGTGATGCTGGGGGTCGCGGCGCTGGTCGTGGTGATGAGCGTGATGAACGGCGTGCGCAGCGACCTGTTCGACAAGATCGTCGGGCTGAACGGCCACGCGGTCGTTCAGGGATTCGGCGGGCGGATCGACGATTGGCAGGGCGTGTTGAAAGAGGCGAAGGCGACGCCGGGGGTCGTTTCGGCGACGCCGCTGATCGAACAGCCCTTGCTCGCAACCTTCAGCGGGCGGGTCGAAGGCGTGCTGGTGCGCGGCATGACCGTTCCCGACATCCGCAGCAACAAGACGCTGGGCGGAAAGGTGCTGCAGGGCAGCCTCACGACGCTGACCGCGGGTTCGGGCAATGTCGCTATCGGCAGCGAGCTGGCGCGCAATCTGGGCGCGCAGGTCGGGTCGAACGTCACGATCATCAACCCGCAGGGCCGCTCGACGCCGTTCGGGACGGTGCCGCGCGAGATCAGCTACCGCGTCTCCGCGATTTTCGAGATCGGCGTCTATGATTTCGACAAGGCCTATATCGTGATGCCGATGGAGGATGCGCAGCTGCTGCTGCTCACCGGCGATGCTGTGCAGATGATCGAGGTCAAGACCGAGGACCCCGACCGCGTCGGCGAGATCATGCAGCCGCTCGCCGAAAAGCTCGCGGCGCGCGCGGTCGTCTCCGACTGGCGATCGATGAACGCGAGCCTGTTCGAGGCGTTGTCGATCGAACGCGTCGCGATGTTCGTGATCCTGTCGCTGATCATCCTTGTCGCCTCGTTCAACATCATCTCTTCGCTGATCATGCTCGTGCGCGCGAAGACGCGCGACATGGCGATTTTGCGCACGATGGGGGCGCCGCGCGACGCGGTTATGCGTATTTTCATGGCGATCGGGCTGTCGATCGGTGTTGCCGGAACGATCGCCGGGATGATCGTCGGTTTCTCCTTGCTCTATTTCCGGCAGGGTGTGCTGCGCGGGGTCGAGTTTCTGACCGGCCAGCCGCTGTGGGATCCGTCGATCCGCTTCCTCACCGAATTGCCGTCGAAGCCCGATCCGGTCGAGATCACCGCTATCGTCATCATGGTGATCGTGTTCAGCTTCCTCGCGACGCTCTATCCGGCGTACAAGGCCGCGAATACCGACCCCGTACAGGTGCTGCGTTATGAATGATGTCGCGCTGGAACTGGTCGGGCTGAAGCGCAGCTTCCGCCAAGGCGACGTCACGATCGAAGTGCTGCGCGGCGTCAACGCGTCGCTGCGGCGCGGCGAGATCGTCGCGCTGCTCGGGCCTTCGGGATCGGGCAAGTCGACGATGCTGCAGGCGGTGGGCCTGCTCGAAGGCGGGTTCGAGGGCGTCATCCGCATCGACGGCGAGGACGTTACGCGCTTTGAGCAGGGCGAGCGGACGAAGACGCGGCGCGAGAAGATCGGCTTCGTCTATCAATTCCATCATTTGCTGCCCGATTTCAACGCGATCGAGAATGTCGTGCTGCCGCAGTTGATTCGCGGCGCGGGGCAGGCGGAGGCGGAGGAGCGGGCGGCCGATCTGCTCGGACGGCTGGGGCTGGGCGAGCGATTGCACCACAAGCCGAGCAAGCTATCGGGCGGCGAGCAGCAGCGCGTCGCGGTGGCGCGCGCGCTCGCGAACCGGCCTCTGCTCGTGCTCGCGGACGAGCCGACGGGCAATCTGGATGAGGCGACGGCGGACCGGGTGTTCGACCAGTTCGTCGGCCTCGTGCGCGATCATGGTTCGGCGGCGCTGGTCGCGACGCATAACGAGCGGCTGGCGGCCAAGATGGACCGCGTGCTTCGCTTGCACGAAGGGCATATCGAGGCGTAGGCTGACGCCGGCAAAAAAGGGGACCAACGATGGCGCTTTACGATCTTTCGGCGAAATTGCCCGGCGGCGGGACGCAGTCGCTTGCGGACTATCGCGGCAAGGTGCTGCTGATCGTCAACACCGCATCGAAATGCGGTTTCACCCCGCAATATGAAGGGCTGGAGGAACTGTATCGCGATTATAAGGATCGCGGGTTCGAAATCCTCGCTTTCCCGTGCAACCAGTTCGGCGCGCAGGAGCCGGGCGATGCCGAGGAAATCAAGAATTTCTGCTCGCTGACCTATGATGTTTCCTTCCCTCTGATGGCCAAGATCGACGTCAACGGCGACGATGCCGATCCGATCTTCAAGCATTTGAAGAAGGAAAAATCGGGGCTGCTCGGCAGCGGGATCAAGTGGAACTTCACCAAATTCCTCGTCGATCGCGACGGCAAGACCGTGTCGCGGCACGCGCCGACGACGAAGCCCGAACAATTGCGCAAAGAGATTGAGGCGCTGCTGGGTTAAGCCTTGGCAGAATCACCGCTGTCACTGTAGCGTCATCCAATGGCCTACAGCCCCTTCGTTCCCCTGCGCGTCTTTTCCAGTTTCACCATGCTGGAGGGAGCGATCGAGCCCAAGGCGATTGCGAAAGCCGCGCGCGAGCGCGGGTTTCCGGCGATCGCGGTGGCCGATCGCAACGGGCTCTATGGCGTCATGGCATTCGGCGAGGCGTGCAAGGCGGCGGGGGTGCAGCCGATCGTCGGCACGCTGCTCAGCGTTGCGCGGCCCGGGCAGCGGCTGGCGAACGGCGCGCCGCAGATCGACTGGCTCGCGCTCTATGCGCAGGACGACACGGGATACGACAATCTGTGCGCGCTGGTGTCGGCGGCGCATCTCGGCCGTCCGGTCGAGCAGGATCCGCACGTGCTGCTGTCCGACATAGCGGGCAAGACCGACGGGCTGATCTGCCTGACCGGCGGCGGCGAGGGCGCGCTCGCGCGGCTGCTCGCGGGCGAGCAGAAAAGCGCCGCCGACGATTATGTCGAGCAGTTGGAGGCGCTATTCGGCGGGCGGCTCTATATCGAGCTGTCGCGGCGCGGCGATGAGGTCGAGAAGGCGGCCGAGGATGCGCTGATCGATCTGGCTTACGCACGCGCGCTGCCGATCGTCGCGACCAACCCGGCGAACTTCGTCGAGCCGCAATTCCATCCCGCGCACGATGCGATGCTGTGCATCGCGCAATCGGCCTATGTCGAGAGCGAGGACCGGCGCGTATCGAGCCCCGAGGCGTGGTTGAAGCCCGCCGAGGCGATGGAGGATGCTTTCTCGGACCTGCCCGAGGCGATCCGCAATACGCTGGTCGTCGCGCAGCGCTGCGCCTTCATGGCGCCTAAACGCAAGCCGATCCTGCCGAGCCTTGCGGGCGACCGCGAGGGCGAAGCGGCGCAGCTCAAGGCCGACGCGCACGCGGGGCTGGCGGCGCGGCTTGCCCATTATCCCGACCTCTCCGACGAAGACCGCGAAGCCTATGTCACGCGGCTCGATTTCGAAGTCGACGTCATCACCCAGATGGGTTTCCCCGGCTATTTCCTGATCGTTGCCGACTTCATCAAATGGGCGAAGGCGCATGACATTCCGGTGGGGCCGGGGCGCGGTTCGGGCGCGGGCAGCGTCGTCGCCTGGGCGCTGACGATCACCGATCTTGACCCGCTCAAACTGGGCCTGCTGTTCGAACGCTTCCTCAATCCCGAACGCGTGTCGATGCCCGACTTCGACATCGACTTCTGCGAAACGCGGCGGGGCGAGGTGATCCGTTATGTGCAGGAGAAATACGGCCGCGACACCGTCGCGCAGATCATCACCTTCGGTAAGCTGAAGGCGCGCGCGGTGCTCAAGGACACGGGCCGCGTGCTCCAGATGAGCTACGGTCAGGTCGACCGGCTCGCGAAGCTGGTGCCGAACCATCCGACCGATCCCTGGACGCTCGAACGCGCGCTGAACGGCGTCGCCGAGCTGATGACCGAGTATAAGCAGGACGACGGGGTGCGGCGCCTGTTCGACATGGCGCGGCAGTTGGAAGGCCTGCCGCGGCACAGCTCGACCCACGCCGCGGGCGTGGTGATCGGCGACCGCCCCCTCGACCAGCTCGTCCCGCTCTATCGCGACCCGCGCTCGGACATGCCGGTAACGCAGTTCGACATGAAATATGTCGAGACCGCGGGCCTCGTGAAATTCGACTTTCTTGGCCTCAAGACGCTGTCGGTGTTGAAGGAAGCACGGCGCCTGCTCGCGCTGCGCGGAGTCGACGTCGATCTCGACGCGCTCGCGTGGGACGATGAGGAAGTCTATGCGCTGCTCCAGCGCGGCGAGACCGTCGGGGTGTTCCAGCTGGAATCCGAAGGCATGCGGCGCACGCTGTCGGCGGTGAAGCCGACCAATTTCGGCGACATCATCGCGCTCGTCGCGCTCTATCGGCCGGGGCCGATGGACAATATCCCGCTGTTCGGCGCGCGCAAGAACGGGCGCGAGAAGATCGCCTATCCGCACCCTTTGCTCGAAGGCATCCTTGCCGAAACCTATGGCATCTTCGTCTATCAGGAACAGGTGATGCAGGCGGCGCAGATCCTCGCCGGCTACAGCCTCGGCGGCGCCGACCTCTTGCGCCGCGCGATGGGCAAGAAGGTCCAGGCCGAAATGGACGCCCAGCGCGACACCTTCGTCAAGGGCTGCGGCGAGCATAATGGCATCGACGCGAAGGCCGCGAACGAGCTGTTCGACTTGATCGACAAATTCGCGGGCTACGGCTTCAACAAGAGCCACGCCGCGGCCTATGCGCTGCTGTCGTACCAGACCGCGTGGCTGAAGGCGCATTATCCGCACGAATTTTTCGCGGCGTCGATGTCGTTCGACAGCCACCAGACCGACAAGCTCTCGATCTTCATCGACGACATGCGCCGGCTCGACGTCGCCATCGCGCCGCCCTCGGTCAACGACAGCGAGGCCGATTTTTCGGTCGGACGCGGCGATGACGGACTGACCGTCCGTTACGCGCTCGGCGCGCTCAAGGGCGTGGGTGAGAAGGCGATGGAGGCGCTCGTCGCCGAGCGGGCGAAGGGCGATTTCGTCAGCCTTGACGATTTCGCGAGCCGCATCGACCCCAAGCTGCTCAACCGGCGCCAGATCGAGGCGCTGGCGGCGGCGGGGGCGTTCGACTGTATCGAGCCCGACCGCCCGCGCGCCTTTGCCGGGGCCGAGAGCCTGCTCGCCTGCGCGAACAGCTCGGCGCACGAACGCTCGACGGGGCAGGGCGGTCTGTTCGGCGGCGACATCGCGATCGCGCCCGCGCTGCAACTGCCCGCCGCCGAACCCTGGACGCTCGCCGAGCGGATGACGCGCGAGAAGGACGCCTTCGGCTTCTATTTCTCGTCGCATCCGGTCGAGCAATATGAAGCGATCGTCTCGGCGCGCGGCGCGCGCTCCTATGGCGACATCTGCGACAATGTCGAAATGACGGCGGGAACGCGCATCCCGATGGTGATGGCGGCGATGGTCGAAAGCGCGCGCCCGCGCGTGTCGCAGCGCGGCAACCGTTTCCTCAACCTCACCCTGTCGGACCGCAGCGGCCAGTTCCAGTCGAGCTGTTTCGACGAAATCGCCGGCAAGACGCTCGAGGCGCTGGCGGCCGAGGGCGGCTGCGCGATGCTGTCGGTCGAACTCGATCTGCTCGAAGGCGAGGAAACGCCGCGGGTCACCGTGCGCGGTGCGCAGTCGCTGGCCGATATGGCGGCGACGGCCGCGCTCCAGCTGACCTGCCGCGTCGACACGCCGGCGGCGATCGAGGACATGGCGCGGCTGCTCGTCAAGCGCGACGACGCGAAGGGCCGCGTGGTCGTCACCACGATCGATCCGCTGACCGATGACGAGATCCGCATCGAACTTGGCCGCGGTTTCGCGCTCGGCCCCGACACGGTATCGCGGCTCGACATGATCGCGGGCGTGACCGAGCCCGCGCTGTCGCTCGTCGCGCCGCGCGAGTTCCGGGTGCGCTGACCTTCCTTCCCGCTTGCGTATCGGAGGTTTCCGCCCCTATCCATTGCCGGCAACGATATATATTTGAGGATGCCGCACCATGGGAATGCAGGGCCAGCCGCTGCTCGTCACCAGCCTGATCGATCACGCCGCACGCGAACATGCGGGGCGCGAGATTGTGTCGCGATGGGCCGACGGCAGCATGACGCGATCGAACTGGGGAGAAGTCGGCGCCGACGCGCGCCGTTTCGCTGCCGCGATGGTGAAGCTCGGGATGAAAAAGGGCGACCGCATCGCGACGCTGGCGATGAACCATGGCCACCATCTCGTCAGCTGGTACGGCACCGCCGGCATGGGCGGGGTGCTGCACACCGTGAACCCGCGGCTGTTCGACGAACAGCTGATCTACATTATCAACCATGCCGAGGACCGCGTGCTGCTGTTCGACGCGATGTTCCTGCCGATCGTCGAACGGCTGCGCCCGCAATTGCCGGCCGTCGAGCATTTCATCCTGTTCGACGCCCCGGCACGCGAGGGCTATCTTTCCTATCGCGACCTGATCGATGCCGAAGACGGCGGCTTCGAGTGGGTTTCCCTCGACGAGCGCGATCCGGTCGGGCTTTGCTATACCAGCGGGACGACGGGCAATCCGAAGGGCGTGCTTTACGAGCATCGCTCGAACGTCATCCACGCGATCACCGAAATCCAGCCCGACGTGTTCGACATGTCGAACCGCAGCGTGGTCCTGCCGATCGTGCCGATGTTCCACGCGAACAGCTGGGGCATTCCCTTCGCCGCCGCGACCGTCGGCGCGAAGCTGGTATTTTCCGCAACCAACGACGCGCAGATACTGTGCGACCTGATGCACGACGAGGGCGTCACCCACAGCGCGGGCGTGCCGACGGTGTGGATCGCGATGTTCGCGCATATGGACGCGACGGGGATCGGCTATGGCAAGCTGCACCGCGTGATCATCGGCGGGTCGGCGTGCCCGCGCGCGATGATCGAGCGGTTCATGACGGCGGGGATCGACGTCGGCCATGCTTGGGGGATGACCGAAACCTCGCCGATCGGGACGATGGGCAAGCGGCCGTGGAATTGGGACGAAATGAGTTTCGACGAGCGCGTCGACATCGTCGCGCGGCAGGGCTGCCCGCCGTTCGGGGTCGAGCTGCGCGTCGTCGACGACGAGGACAAGGAACTGCCGCGCGACGGCGAGACGAGCGGGCGGCTGCAATGCCGCGGACCGTGGATCATCCAGCGCTATTTCAAGGCCGATACCGACGCCGCCGATGCCGACGGCTGGTTCGATACCGGCGATGTCGCGGTGCTGCACCCCGACGGGGTCATGCAGATCACCGACCGCGCCAAGGATGTGATCAAGTCGGGCGGCGAATGGATCAGCTCGATCGAGCTCGAAAACGCCGCCGTCGGCGCGCCAGGGGTGCAGGAAGCCGCAGCGGTGGGCGTCTATCATCCCAAATGGGACGAGCGGCCGATCCTGCTGATCGTGAAGAAGCCGGGCGCCGAGGTGAGCGAGGCGAGCGTGCTCGATTACCTTTCGGACAAGGTCGCCAAATGGTGGCTGCCCGACGAGATCGTCTTCGTCGACGAGCTGCCGCACACGGCGACGGGCAAGATTTTGAAGCGGCAAATTCGGGATGATTACAAGGATTACAGGTTGAAGTCGCTGGCGGAAGCGTGAGGCGAGAGAAAAGGGATCGCCCCCGCGAAGGCGGGGGCCGCTGGCGCCCTGGCTCAGGCGTTGATGCTGTCAAACAGATCGGCCCATTCGGGGTTACCCTCGGAAATCAGCCGCAATTTCCATACGCGATTCCATTTCTTCAACGCTTTCTCTCGAACAATCGCTTCGTCGATACGATCGGAAGGCTCGGCATACACTAGCCGGGTCAAGCTCCACCTTTTGCAAAATTCCGATCCCGTTCCCGATCGGTGTGCAAAAATCCGAGCTGGCAAATTGTCTGTCACGCCGATGTAGAGGATTCCCATCGGCTTGTTGGTCATGATGTAGACATAGGCCTTCCTCATCCATCGTCTCTCCATGACGCCAGCGGCCCCCGCCTTCGCGGGGGCGACGGTGTTTAGAACAGCTCCATCTGGCCGTCGCGTTCGGGCGGGCGGAACAGGTCGCTGCGGATCGGCGGGAAGCTTTTGTCCATGCCATGTTCGCGCGCGGCGCGCTTGACGCGGGTGCGGATGAGCTGCGCCCAGACGCCGTGGCCGCGCATGCGCGTAAAGAACTGGGCGTCGTTGTCGCGACCGCCGCGAATGTCCTGCACCATGTGCATGACCTTGTCGGCGCGGTCGGGATAGTGCGCGTCGAGCCAGGCGCGGAACAGCGGTGCGACCTCATAGGGGAGGCGCATCAATATGTAGGACGCACGGATCGCCCCTGCTTCGGCGGCCGCGGCCATGATCGCCTCGATTTCGTGGTCGGTGATCGCGGGAATGATCGGCGAGATGTTGACCTGTGTCGGCACGCCCGCTTCGATCAGCCTGGCGATCGCGGCGAGGCGGCGTTTGGGGTGCGGCGCGCGGGGCTCGAGCGTGCGCGCGATGGCGGGATCGAGCGAGGTCACCGACACCGCAACACCGACCAGATTGTCGCGCGCCATGTCGGCGAGCAGGTCGATGTCGCGCAGCACGCGGTCGGACTTGGTGGTAATGATCAGCGGATGGCGCGTTTCGGCGAGGACCTCGACGACCGAGCGGGTGATGCCCCATTCGCGTTCGATCGGTTGGTAACCGTCGGTGTTGGTGCCGATCGCGAGCGGCGCGACCTTGTAATTGCGTTTCGCGAGTTCGGCGCGGAGCAGCTTCGCGGCGTCGGGCTTGGCGAAGAGCCTGCTTTCGAAGTCGAGCCCGGGCGAGAGGTCGTGAAAGGCGTGGGTCGGGCGTGCGAAGCAGTAGATGCAGCCGTGCTCGCAGCCGCGATAAGGGTTGATCGAGCGATCGAAGCTGATGTCGGGAGATTTGTTGCGCGCAATGATGGTCCTGGGATGCTCGACGGTCACCGTCGTACGCAATTTGGGCGCTTCGCCATCGATTTCATTAGCAGCGTCGAGCCAGTCGCCATCGGCCTCGCGGTCGAGCGATCCGGTGCGGGTCGGGCGCAAGTTGGTCGGGGCTCCGCGGCCCGCAATCGGGGGCAGGGGCTTCGGTGAGTCCATTGGTCGAGCTTAGCTCGGCAATGAGAACATATAAAGAACAAATCTAGTTTCGTCATTCCGGCGAAGGCCGGAATCCCGATCTCGGCGTGAAAGCGATAAGGCGAGATCCCGGCCTTCGCCGGGATGACGAAATGACTATTCGGTCAGCCGCGGCATCAGCTCGACGAAGTTGCACGGCTTGTGGCGGCTGTCGAGCTGGGTCGAGAGAATGCCTTCCCACGCGTCGGTCACCGCGCCGGTCGAACCGGGGAGCGCGAAGATATAGGTGCCGCGCGCAACCACGGCGCAGGCGCGCGACTGGATCGTCGAGGTGCCGATCGTCTTATAGCTGAGCCAGCGGAACAGCTCGCCGAAACCCGGAATATCCTTGCCGTCGAGCCGGTGCAGCGCTTCGGGCGTGACGTCGCGGCCCGTGAGGCCGGTGCCGCCGGTGGTGATGACGACATCGACCTCGGGGTCGTCGATCCAGTTGTGGAGGCGCGAGACGATCAGGTCGGTCTCGTCCTTGATGAGCGCGCGCGCGGCGAGGATATGGCCGGCGCCGGTCAAGAGGTCCTCGAGCTTGTCGCCCGACCGGTCGTCGGCGGCGCTGCGGCTGTCCGAAATCGTCAGGAGCGCGATGCGGACGGGCCTGAACGCCAGGCTCTCGTCAATCGGCATTCGCGAAATCGCCGGCATAGGTCAGGCGCGTGCGGTCCTTCCCGTCGGGGAAGCGCGGCCATTTCCCCTGCGCGAGCGCGGCGCGGCTGACCGACGGCTTGCCCTGCTGCGCTTCGTACATCCAGTAGTTGCGCAGCACGATGCCGACATAGCCGCGCGTTTCCCAATAGGGGATCGATTCCATATAGAGCAGCGGGTCGCCATTGTCGCGGATCTCGGTCTGCCAGCGCGCGATCGGCGCGGGGCCGGCGTTATAGGCGGCGATGACCTTGGGCAGCTGGCCGCCCGTCGCGGGATCGCGGCTCAGATATTGCAGATAACGCTGGCCGAGATCCATGTTCACCGCGGGCGTCTTGAGATCGCCGAGCGCCGCGACCGCGCCTTCCCAGCGCACAATGTCGCGCGCGGTGCCCGGGCGCACCTGCATCAGCCCGGTCGCGCCCGCGGGGCTCACGACGCCGCGCTGGAAGCGGGATTCCTGCAAGGTGTGGGCGAAGACGAGCGCCGGATCGACACGCCAGCCACCATTCGGTTCCCATTTGGGTTGCGGATAGCGGGCCTGCACAGCGGGCTTGCGGCCGTGCGGCGTATTGTGCGCGAGATAGAGCTGGGTTTCGGGCAGGCTGAGCGCGCCCGCCATCGCGATCAGCTGCGCATGCTGGTCGGAATTGCCGATCTGGGCCTGATGGCGCAGCGCCTGACCCGCGTAGACATCCTCGCCGATCTCGGCGAGCGCCATCGCGATGCGGACGTTGGGCAGCTTCTCGAGCGCGCGCCACGCGCTCCGGTCGGCGCGGATATTTTCGCGCTGGACCGCCGCCTCGACGCCGAGCGATTCGGCGGCGAGCAGGCCGTAGAAGGTTTCCTGATTGGCGGCCGCAGCGCGCAGGCGCGGCTGTACGAGGGCGGGCTGGCCCGCGGCGACGGCGGCGCGCGATGCCCAATAATAAGCGGCGGCACGCTGTTCGCTGTCGGGCGCTTCCTTGGCGACGCGGTCGAACGCGGCGAGCGCGGTGCGGTAATCGCGAAGCCGCCACGAAGCGAGACCCTGAACCCAGGCGCCCTGCGTCGCCCAGGCTCCGCCGGCGGCCGTGCAGGCGAGCGACAGGCGCAGCGCATTCTGATCGTCATTTTCTATATAATAGGACCATGCGACCTTTTGCGTCCATTCGGCGCGTGCCGGGGGGCTCAGCTGGTCGATGACGGCGTTGAGCAGGGCTTCGGCGCCTGCGGGGTCGTCATTCTTGATCCGGTCGGGGATCGTCGCCGCGAGGCGCGCCGCCGCGGGGTCGCTGACGCTGTCGGCGCCGAGCCGGCGCGGCGCGCTGCCGGCCCAGGCGAGACGCGCCTCGAAGGGAAGCGTCGGCAGATCGGTCGCGCCGCGCCTGGTCGCGAGGCGGCCGAGCTGCGCGGCTTGCGGCAACCAGGGCGAGCGCGAAAGGATCGGCATGATGTCGGCGACTTCGGCGCGCGGGCTGTTCGCCGCGGTCAGCAGTTCGGCGCGCAGGAAATCGGTGAGCGGGCCGTTATCGGAACCGTCGAGCAGGGATTTGGCTTCGGCCCAACGCTGGCCGCGGATCGCTGTGAGGACCTGCGTGTAAAGCTGCTTTTGCTTCGATGACAGGATATCGGGCACCGTTTGCGGCGCCGAGGCGAAATCGCGGTCGCCGGCATCGGCGGCGACCGCCGGCGCGGCGGCGGCGAGCGAAAGCGCCAGAGCGGCGCCGGAGAGGAGGATTCTGGTCATATTTTCCATCTGTCAACGTCCCCGGTTGAACCGTTTCAGGCTATCCCAAGCCGCCGCTTTCTGGGCGGGCCGGGCCAGCAACATCGCGGGATGCGCCACAGCCACCGCGTCCATCTTGGCGCCATCTTGGTTAATATTCAGTAACCTTCCGCGCGCGTCGGGAAGCGCCGTCGCGGCGGCCATGCGCGTGATGTCGCTTCCGATCAGCAGCAAGCGTTCGGGTTTGGCGAGCCGCAAATGATGCCATAGCAGACGGTCGAGTTCGGCCGCATCCGGGCCGTCGCAGCGACCGCCCGCGGGGCGCGTCACGGCAAGGCTCGCGGTGTAGCAGTCGCCGCGCGCCACGCCGATCGCGCGCAGCATCGCGTCGAGCAATTTTCCGGCGGGTCCGGCAAAGAGCGTGCCGTCCTGCTGATCGTCGATTTCGGGCCAGGCGGTGAGCAGCATCAGCGGCGCGCCCGCTTCGCCGACGGGAAGCACGCGGCGCGCGTCCCATTGGCTGCCGGGCACGTCGGCGCCGGTCGCCAGCCAGTTTTGAAATTCGGTCCAGTCGTCGGGAAATACGACCGGGCCCTTCGGTTCGAGTGCCTCGGGCGCTTCCTGCCGCTGGAGCGCAGCGGGGAGCGGGAGCGGCTCGGGATCGTTATCGGGGGCGCGTTTCGCCTTGGCGGCCGCAGCGTCATTCGCCGGCGGCACGACGAGCCAGCCCGCAGGTTCCTCGCCGACGAGCGCATCGACACCCGCCAGCGACCACCAGTCGCGGATGCTTTCCGCCAGCAACGCAGAGTTTTGCCCTCCCATGAAATTGTTTGAAACAGACAGTTGACGGGCGCGTCAATTGGCGGGCATCGCAATTCGTGACAGAATGAGCGCCGGACACGATGAATGATCGGCGCGGGGACGGCAGAAAGGTATTTGCGGTGAGCGAACGGGAATCGATGCCCTATGACGTGGTCATCGTCGGCGCGGGTCCGGCGGGGCTTTCGGCGGCGATCCGCCTGAAACAGATGGCGAATGAGGCCGGCAGCGAATTATCGGTGTGCATCCTCGAAAAGGGGTCCGAAGTCGGCGCGCACATCCTGTCGGGCGCGGTGATCGATCCCAGGGCGCTCGACGAACTTTTGCCCGAATGGCGCGATCAGGGCTGCCCGCTCGCCGAAGTGCCGGTGAACGACAATCAGCACTGGATTTTGACCAAGAACAAGAAATTCGGCCTTCCCGAATTCATCTCGCCCGGTTTCATGCACAATGAGGGCACCTATACGGGCAGCCTCGGCAATCTTTGCCGCTGGCTCGCCGAGCAGGCCGAAGGGCTGGGCGTCGAAATCTTCCCCGGATTTCCGGCTGCGGAAATCCTCTACAATGAGGATGGTTCGGTCAAAGGCGTCGCGACCGGCGACATGGGCGTCGCGCGCGACGGCAGCCACAAGGCCGATTACGCACCGGGGCTCGAACTCCACGCGAAATACACTTTCTTCGCCGAAGGCGTGCGCGGCCATCTGACCAAGATGCTCAAGCCGCAATTCGCGCTCGACGCCGATTGCGAGCCGCAGGTCTATGGCCTCGGCGTCAAGGAATTGTGGGATATCGACCCCGCGAACCATGCCGCGGGCCGCGTCATTCATACGCAGGGCTGGCCGCTCGACCAGAACGCCAATGGCGGCGGCTTCCTCTATCATCAGGCGAACGGACAGGTGGCGCTCGGCTTCGTGACCTGGCTCAACTATCGCAACCCGCACATCTCCCCCTTTCAGGAGATGCAGAAGTGGAAGACGCATCCCGAGATCGCTAAAATCCTGAAGGGCGGCAAGCGCGTCTCCTATGGCGCGCGCGCGATCAGCGATGGCGGGCTCCAGTCGGTGCCGAAGCTCGCCTTCCCGGGCGGCGCGCTGATCGGCGACAGCGCCGGTTTTCTCAACGTACCGCGCATCAAGGGCACGCACACCTCGATGAAATCGGGGATGATGGCGGCCGAAGCGGCCTTCGCGGCGGTGACCGCTGGCCGGTCGAGCGACACGCTCGACGCCTATCAAGCGGCCTATGACGGCAGCTGGGTCAAGAAGGAACTCAGCGTCGTGCGCAACGTGCTGCCGCTCGTCGAGAAATATGGCGACCTTGCGGGCACGATCCTGTCGGGCATGACGATGTGGCTCGAAACGTTCAAGATCAAAGTCCCGTTCACGATGAAGCATCATCCCGACAATGAGAGCCTCTATCGCGCCGACATCATGCCGAAACCGGACTATCCCAAACCCGACGGTGTGCTGACCTTCGACCGCCTGTCGTCGGTGTTCATTTCGAACACAAATCACGAGGAAGATCAGCCGGTTCACCTCCAGCTCAAGGATCCGTCGATCCCGGTCGCCTATAATCTGCCGCTCTATGACGAGCCCGCGCAGCGTTATTGCCCTGCGGGGGTTTACGAGATCGTCGGCGAGGAAGAAGGCGATCCGAAATTCGTGATCAACGCGCAGAATTGCGTTCACTGCAAGACGTGCGATATCAAGGACCCGACCCAGAACATCAACTGGGTCACCCCCGAAGGCGGCGGAGGCCCCAATTATCCGAACATGTAAGCCCGCGCGCTTCCTTTTGATCTCCGCCGCCGTTGCGGCGGCGGCGCCCGTGCATGCCGCCGAGGACAGCGGCGAAGTCCTCAATGCGCTCGTACGGGCGCGATTGGCGGAAGAGGGCGGAGCGCCGGCGGCGGCGCTGTCGGCGCTGGCTGCGGTGGCGAGCGCGGCGCCTGGGCTGCCCGGTATCCGCGGACGGATGCTCGAACAGGCGATCGAGGCGGGCGATCTCGATGCCGCGCGCTCCGCCGCGCAGAGCCTGTGGACGGCGGGCGACCGGCGTTTCGATGCGCAGCTGGTGCTGATGGTCGACGCGATGCGCCGGTCGGATTGGAACGCCGCCCGTACCTATATGGCGGGGCGGGCGGACAAGACGGGCGCCGACACGATCGCGCGGTTGATCCTGCCGACGGTGAGTGCGTGGATCGACATCGGCGCGCGCAAGAAATTTCCCGAACAGCATCTGCTCGCGGTGAACAGCGCGACCCGGCCCGAGCCGGCGCTGACGCTGCAGGTCGTGCTCGTCCAGATCGCGGCGAAGCGCGCCGATTCGGCCGCGTCGCTGACCGACAGCATCACACTGACCGACCGGACGAGCCAGCTCATGGGAGTGCGGGTTGCTGCGACGCTGGACAAGGCGGGTAAAAGCGACGCGGCCGAGCGTCTGCGAGGGCGGATCGCACTTGCGTCGGGGCAACGCGAAGATCCCATGCTGCTGCTTCCCGACCAGCCGGTTTCGACACCGCGCGCGGGCGTGGCGCAATGGCTCGGCATTTTGGCCGACGGTCTTGCCCGGACGCCGAACGGCAGCGCGAAGCTGCCGTTGCTGTTCGCGCGTGCGGCCTATTGGCTCAACGAGGACGATTGGGCAGTGCGGGCGACGCTGGTGGAGGCCCTCGACCGCAACGGCCAGTCCCGGGACGCGATGGCCTTGCTCGATAGCGGGCGTCAGGAACTGCCCGCCGCGCTGACGATGCGGCGCGCCGAACTGATGGCCGACGCGGGCGATCTCGCGGGCGCAGCGCAGCTTGCCGAAGCCGCCGCCAATGCCAGCCCTGCGCGCGGTCTGCTCGTCCGGCTTGCCGACATCGCGCGGCGATCGGGCGACCCCGCGGCGGCAGCGCGCGCCTATGAGCGGCTCGAGGCATCGCTCGGCGACGGCGAAAACGACCGGGCTTTACGCGGCACCTTGCTGATTGCGCGGGCGGAATTGCTATTGCAGTCGGGGCGGTGGGACGAGGCGCAAGCGCTGATGGAGCGAGCGGTTGCGCTGCGGCCCGGCGACGCGTCGATATTGAATTTCGCCGGTTATTCGGCGCTCGAACGGCGCAAGGATATCACGCAATCGCTGGCGCGGATCGAGGCGGCATGGCGCCGCGAGCCGCGGAATGCGAGCATCAGCGATTCGCTCGGCTGGGCCTATTTCCTGACCGGACGCACCGGCGATGCCGTGGATCTGCTCGAAAAAGCCCAGCGCGGCGAACCTGACAATCCGGTGATCGTCGAACATCTGGGCGACGCCTATTGGAAGGCGGGACAGAAGTTTCGCGCGCGCTATAATTGGCGCGCCGCGGCGCTGCTCGCCGAGGCCGAGATGGCGACGCGGCTGACGGCAAAGCTGCGCGACGGGTTGACTCCCGCCACGACGGCGCCGTGACGGCGTTTCGCGAGACCGGCTGGGCCAAAATCAACCTCGCGCTGCATGTCCGGGCGCGGCGTCCCGACGGCTATCATGCGATCGAGACACTGTTCGCCTTTGTCGACGGCGGCGATGCGATCGCGGCGGAGTTCGCCGATGCCGACAGCCTGACGATCGACGGCGAGTTCGCCGAAGGATTGAGCGCTGACGGCGACAATCTGGTGATGCGGGCGCTGGCGCTGCTTCGCGACCGCCATGGCGCGGACCGCGTGCCACCGCTCGCGGTGACGCTGACCAAGGCGCTGCCCGTTGCGGCGGGGATCGGCGGCGGGTCGGCCGATGCCGCGGCGATGGCGCGGCTGGTGCGGCGTCACTTTCTGCGCGAGATCGGCGATAGGGCGCTGGCGCGGATTATGAGCCCACTCGGCGCCGATGTCGCCGCTTGCGTGGCGAGCGAGACCTGCCTCGGTGTCGGCACGGGCGAAGAATTGAGCGTCGTGCCCGGACTGCGGCTCGGCGGAACGCCGGTGCTGCTGGTCAATCCGCGCCAGCCGGTCGCGACGGGGCCGGTGTTCGCCGCATGGGACGGGATCGATCGTGGGCCGCTGTTCACGGGCGCCGAGCCGCGCGCGGGGTTGCTCAGCGCGCGCAACGATTTGCAGCGCCCGGCGATCGCCCAGTGCCCGGCGATTGCGGACATATTGCTCGAACTCGGCGCGCTCAGGCCCTGGCTGGCGCGCATGTCGGGTTCGGGGGCGACCTGCTTCGCGCTGTTCGATGCGGCGGCCGAGCGCGACGCGGCGGCCGCCTTGCTCGCGGAGCGGCATCCGGGCTGGTGGACGATGGCGGGAGCATTAAGGTGAGCGAAGCGTGGCGGCAGATCGGCGAAGCGCGCGCGGGCGGTATCTTGCTTATCGCCGATCATGCTTCGGCGTTCGTGCCCGAGGATATCGATCTGGGTATCGAGCCGGCGCTGCTGTCGAACCATATCGCGATCGACATCGGCGTTGCCGAGGTCGCGGCGCGGCTCGTCGAAGCGGGCGCGGTCGATGCGGCGATCCTTGGCGGCGTGTCGCGGCTCGTCGTCGACTGCAACCGCGAGGAGGATGCGCCGGGGGTGCTCCCGATCGCGAGCGACGGCCATGCGGTGCCGGGCAATGCGCTGAACGACGATGCGCGCGAGGCGCGGCTGGCGCGCTTCTTTCGGCCCTATCACGACCATATCGCGGCGACGATCGCGGCGGCGCGGCCCGCGACGATCCTGTCGCTGCACAGCTTCACCCCGTCGCTCGCGGCGCATCCCGATCAGGCGCGGCCGTGGCATGTCGGGGTGCTCTATAACGAGGACGACCGGCTCGCGGGCGCGGCGATCCCGGCTTTGGAGGCCGAAGGACTGATCGTCGGCGACCAGCAACCCTATTCGGGCAAGCTGCTCAACGCGACCATGAACCGCCATGCGGAGGCGAACGGCATCCCCTATGTCGGGATCGAGATGCGGCAGGATCTGGTCGGCGAGGCCACGGGCCAGGCGCTGTTCGCCGAGCGGCTGGCGCGGATGTGCGAGAAAGTGGCGTTGAACATCGGTGCATAGGCGTGTAGAGGCGCATTTCATCGTCATTTTATGAAATAATATTATCAGGAACTCTCCAAATGCCTTCTTATCGTTCGCGCACGACCACCCATGGCCGCAATATGGCGGGTGCCCGCGGCCTTTGGCGCGCGACGGGGATGAAGGACGATGATTTCGGCAAGCCGATCATCGCGGTGGTCAATAGCTTCACCCAGTTCGTGCCGGGGCATGTTCACCTGAAAGACCTCGGCCAGATGGTCGCGCGCGAGATCGAGGCTGCGGGCGGGGTGGCCAAGGAATTCAATACGATCGCGGTCGATGACGGGATCGCGATGGGGCATGACGGGATGCTCTATTCGCTACCGAGCCGCGACCTGATTGCCGACAGCGTCGAATATATGGTCAATGCGCATTGCGCCGACGCGATGGTGTGCATCTCGAACTGCGACAAGATCACGCCGGGCATGTTGATGGCGGCGCTGCGCATCAATATCCCGGTGGTGTTCGTGTCGGGCGGGCCGATGGAGGCCGGCAAGGTGGTGCTGAAGGGCAAGGAAGTCGCGCTCGACCTCGTCGATGCGATGGTCGCCGCGGCCGACGAGAAATATACCGACGAGGAAGTCACCGCGATCGAGCGTTCGGCGTGCCCGACGTGCGGGTCGTGCTCGGGCATGTTCACCGCAAACTCGATGAACTGCCTGACCGAAGCGCTGGGGCTGTCGCTGCCGGGCAATGGCTCGACCCTCGCGACGCACGCCGACCGCAAGGAGCTGTTCCTGCGCGCCGGACGGATCGTCGTCGAGATGTGCAAGCGCCATTATGAAGAGGGCGACGACAGCGTGCTGCCGCGCAATATCGCCACGTTCGAGGCGTTCGAAAATGCGATGAGCCTCGACATCGCCATGGGCGGGTCGACGAACACCGTGCTCCACCTGCTCGCCGCGGCGTTCGAGGCGGGCGTCGATTTCACGATGGAGGACATCGACCGGCTGTCGCGCCGCGTGCCGTGCCTGTCGAAAGTCGCGCCGGCAAAGAGCGATGTCCATATGGAGGACGTCCACCGCGCGGGCGGGATCATGGCGATCCTCGGCGAGCTCGAGCGCGCGGGGCTGCTCCACGCGCACCTGCCGACGGTGCACAGCGCGACGCTGGGCGATGCGCTCAACAAATGGGATATCGCCCGCACGAACGATCCCGAGGTGCAGAAATTCTTCCTCGCCGCGCCCGGCGGAGTGCCGACGCAGACCGCGTTCAGCCAGGACCGGCGCTGGGACAATCTCGACCTCGACCGCGAGGCGGGGGTGATCCGATCGGCCGACCATGCGTTCAGCAAGGACGGCGGGCTCGCGGTGCTGTCGGGCAATATCGCGCTCGACGGCTGCATCGTGAAGACCGCGGGGGTCGACGAAAGCATCCTCAAATTCTCGGGCCCGGCGAAGGTCTATGAAAGCCAGGACGCGGCGGTCGCGGGCATCCTTACCGGACAGGTCGAGGCTGGCGACGTCGTCGTCATCCGCTACGAAGGGCCAAAGGGCGGCCCGGGGATGCAGGAAATGCTCTATCCGACGAGCTATTTGAAATCGAAGGGGCTGGGCGCTGCCTGCGCGCTGATCACCGACGGGCGCTTTTCGGGCGGCACATCGGGGCTGTCGATCGGCCATGTCTCGCCCGAGGCGGCCGAGGGCGGGGCGATCGGGCTGGTCGAGAATGGCGATCTCATCAACATCGACATCCCGTCGCGGACGATCACCCTCGCGGTGGCGGATCGCGTCCTTGCCGAGCGCCGCGCCGCGATGGATGCGAAGGGCGACGCCGCCTGGCAGCCCGAGAAAGCGCGCCCGCGCAAGGTTTCGGTAGCACTTCAGGCCTATGCCGCGATGACGACGAGCGCCGCCAGAGGAGCGGTGCGCGACCTGTCGCAGCTGAAGGGCAAGGGATGAAGCGATTTGGGGGGGCATTGCTGGCGCTGATCGCGCTCGCGGGCTGCGATCGTGCGCCGGACAATGGCGATCTGGCTGAGGCTGAAGCGCGCGGGTCGCGCGAGGCGGCCGAAAATGGCCGTATCGAATGCGCGCTGGAGGGCGCCAAACTGTTCGACCGCACTTGCACGGTCGACGAAATGAGCGGCGCGGACGGAACGATCCTCGTCGTCGGGCGCGCCAATGTCGGTTACCGCAGGTTACAGATCACCACCGACGGGCGCGGGGTCGTGTCGGCGGATGGCGCCGAGCCGGCGAAGGTCAGCATCGTCGGCAACAATATGATCGAGGTGGCGATCGGGCACGACCGCTATCGCCTGCCAGCGAATACGGGCGGCGCGAAGTAGGCGCGTTCGCGCGATCGTGATAAGGCGGAGGCATGTCCGTTCCCGCCGACGCCCCGATCCTGACCAGCGATGCGATGCGCGAGGCCGAGGCGGCGTGCGCGGTGCAGGGAACCTCGCTTTCGGAACTGATGGAGCTTGCGGGCGCGGCCGTTGCCGATACCGCCTGGCGGATGGCGGCGGGCGCGCCGATCCTGATCCTCTGCGGCCCGGGCAATAATGGCGGCGATGGCTATGTCGCGGCACGACGGCTCGCCGAACGTGGCGCGGCGGTGCGGGTCGCCGCGCTGGCCGAACCCGCGACCGCGCTGGCGAAGGCGGCGCGGGCGGGGTGGAACGGCCCCGTCGAAGCCCTCAATGGCCGGCTAGCCGCGGCGCCTCTGATCGTCGATGCGCTATTCGGCGTCGGCCTTTCGCGGCCCATCGCCGACGATATCGCAGTTGTTCTGGGACTTTTTTCGGACCGGCGCATCCTGGCGGTCGATGTGCCGAGCGGCGTCGACAGCGACGGGGGCACCGACTGGATGCCGCCGCTTCGCGCCCATGTGACGCTGGCGCTGGGTGCGCTGAAGCCCGCGCACGTCCTGCTGCCGACCGCGCCCGCCTGCGGCCGCGTCCTGCTCGCACCGATCGGCATAGCGGCAAACAAGGCGATGCGGACGCTGCCGAGGTCGCGCGAGACGAAACCGGAGGCGGCGGCCCACAAGTTCACGCGCGGCATGGTGCTGGTCTTTGCGGGACCGATGCGTGGCGCCGCCGGCCTGACGGCCGCAGCGGCGCTGCGGGCGGGCGCGGGCTATGTCGTGCTCGACGGCAGCGAGCGCGCACCCTTTTCGGCGATCATTACCGAGAGTGACGAGAAGTTCGGCGAACGGCTCGACGATCCGCGCGTCGGCGCCGTCGTCATCGGGCCGGGATTTCCGGCGGGTGATGAATTGTTGTTCGACGTCGAGGCGGCGCTCGATTCGGGGAAGCCGCTCGTGCTCGACGCCGCGGCCATCGACGCAGCGCTGCCGCGTCTCTCCGAAACGCCCCGAAAAGCCATCCTGACGCCGCATGAAGGCGAGTTCTCGCGCGCCTTTCCGCAACTTTACGGCAGCAAGATCGACCGCGCCAAGGCAGCCGCGGCGCGCACGCAAGCGGTCGTCATCTACAAGGGCGCCGACACGATCATCGCCGCCCCCGATGGCCGGGTGGTCGCCGCGTGGCCAGGGGAACCCTGGCTCGCGACAGCGGGGACGGGCGATGTGCTCGCGGGCGCGTGCGGCGCGATGCTGGCGCGCGGCGGCGATGCGTTCGATGCGGCCGTGGCGGCGGTGGGCTGGCATATCGCGCGGGCCGCGCGTATAGGCCCCGGCTTGATAGCCGACGATCTGATAAGGGACTGACATGAGCGAAGCTGCGCTGATCGAGCGCATCGCCGCGCGCGGCGATGGCGTGACGGGCGACGGCCGCCATGTGGCGGGCGGCGTGCCCGGCGACCGCGTGCGCGACGACGGCATCATCATCCCGGGGCCGAACCGCACCGAACCCGTGTGCCGCCATTTCGGCAAATGCGGCGGATGCCAGTTGCAGCATGTCGCCGAACCGGCGCTCGCCGATTTCGTGCGCGACCGGGTGGTCGGCGGGCTTGAGGGACAGGACGTTCCCTATGGCGATGTGCGTCCCGCGAAGCTTTCGCCGCCGCAGAGCCGCCGCCGCGCCGCGCTGACCGCGCTCAGGACGGGCAAGCAGGTCGCGATCGGTTTCAACGCGGCGCAGAGCAACCAGATCGTCGACATGCGGATGTGCCCGTTGCTGCTTCCCGAACTCCTCGCGCTGATCGCGCCGGTGCGCGCATTGCTCACGATGATCGCGCAGCCGCGGCGCCCGGTAAAGGTCAAGCTGCAGATGCTCGATCAGGGCGTCGAGTTGATATTGGAGGGCGTCCGGGCCGAGGGGCTCGACGCCGCGATGGCGCTACAGGATTTCGCCGGCGCGCAAAACCTCGCGCGCTTTGCGATCGATCAGGGCGAGGGGCTCGAAATCCTCTGGCAGCCCGAACCGCCGACGATGCGCTTCGGCGACATTTTGGTCGAGGTCCCGCCTTTCGCCTTTCTGCAGGCGACGGCGGCGGGGCAGGCGGCGTTGGTCGATGCGGTGGCCGAGGCAATCGGCGATGCCGGCGCGGTCGCCGACCTGTTCGCCGGCGTCGGCACCTTCGCCCTGTCGGTGCAGGCGGGACGCAAAGTCTATGCGGCCGAGGGCGCGCGCGATGCGATTGCCGCGCTGACCGGCGCCGCGAACCGTGCCCGAGCGCTCGTGGCGACCGAGCATCGCGACCTGTTCCGCCGTCCGCTGGTGCCCGCCGAGCTCAATCGTTTCGGCGCGATCATCCTCGACCCGCCGCGCGCCGGGGCCGAGGAGCAGGTGAAGCAGATCGCGGCCTCAAGCGTGCCCGCGATCGCCTATGTCAGCTGCAATCCCGCGAGCTTTGCGCGCGATGCGAAAATCCTGACCGAAAGCGGCTATACGCTCGACTGGGTACAGCCCGTCGGCCAGTTCCGCTGGTCGACCCATGTGGAACTGGCGGCGCGCTTTTCGAAATAAATCGTCGTCCCCGCGAAGGCGGGGGCCGCTGTAGGCTTTTTCCAGCACCGCTGCGTAAAACGACCGTCGCCCCCGCCTTCGCGGGGGCGACGGGTTCTCTCAATGCAGCACAAATCCCATGAAGGCGTGCAGGCAGAGCGCGAATAAAGCGAGGCTGGCCAGCGCGAAGACAAGGAAGCGCCACATGACGCGATTGACCGTCACCTGAATCAGGCTGTGGACGATGCGAAGGACGACATAGGCCCAGGCGATCTGGGTGTTGAGGCCGCCGCCCATTCCGCCGACCGCCAACGCGATCGCGACGGCATAGAAGACCGTCGGCTGTTCCATCAGATGGTTATAATTGTGCGCCTTCCACTGCACTTCGGGGGGAAGGACGTCGTCGAGCCCCTTGCCGGTGCCGCCGACCATCTTTGCCGCGTCGATCTTTGCGCGCTGCATCGCCGGGATGCGCGTCGCATACATCCACACCCACATGATCATCGACCAGAGCGCGAGCGTCGCGACCGGTCCCAATATGGCGTTCGTGTCCATCCTTCTTTCCCCCTCAACCCAAAGTGGCGATTACCGCAAGCAGCGCGAGGGCCAGAAGACACAGGGTCGACGCCGCAAAGATGGCAAAGCGCACCGGAATGCGGTTCACCGTCGCCTGCCAGACGCTGTGCACGACACGCAGCGCGACATAGGCCCAGGCGATCCATACGACATAGGCGGGGTAGCCGCCGACGCCGTGCAGGATCAGGATGACGGCATAGAAGAGCGTCGGCTGTTCGAGCAGATGCGTGTAATTGTGCGATTTCCAGTTGGTGACGGGCGGCAATATGCCTTCGAGGTCGCCGCCGCGACCGCCCGGTGGTGCTGCCTTGAGATCGATACCCGATTGGGCGAGCGCGCGAAAACGCGTCACGGCGACCCAGACCAGCATGACGAGCGTCCACAGGATCAGCACCGCGCCCGGTGCGAGGATGTTCGGCGTCATATGGCTCCCCCTTTTGTCGTGTGGCTGCGATGCTAGGGATGATGCGCCGATATGCAATTGTGAAAATTCAGCGGTGCCGGGTCGCGAGTTCGCCGCGGATCGCCGCGCCGTCGCCGTCGACGCGCGGCGCGAAGCCGAGATCGCGGGGCGGCATCGCGCCATATTTCACCGGCGGCTGCATTTCGTGGAAGGCGCCGGCATCGGGATGGGTGCGGTGGCGGAAAAATCCGGTCGCGACCAGATGCGGGTCTTGCCTGACGTCCTGAAGGTCGCGCGCCGCCATCGCGGGAATGTCGTTGGCGGCGAACAGTTCCAGCCAGTCGGCGCTGGTCTTTGCCGGCGTCTTGCGCGCGATTTCGCTATAGATGATCGGCATGTGCTGCCCTTTGGCCTTTGCCGCCTCATATTCGGGGGTCGCGAGGAGGTCGGCACTTCCCAGCAGGCCCAGCAGCCGCGCCGTCGAGTCGGGGGTGTAGGGAACGATCGCGAGATAGCCGTCGCTTGTCGGGAAAGGCTGACGCGTCGGGTCGAGCTGGCGCGGATAGCCGGCGGGCCCGATCGGCGGGTCGAGCGTATCGTCGCGCAGATGTTCGGTGAGCATGAATGAAGCGAAGCATTCGAACATCGGCACTTCGACCTCTTGCCCTTCACCCGTGCGGAGTTTGTGGACGAGCGCAGCGAGGATAGCCTGCGCGCCGAACTGGCCCGCGATCTTGTCGGCGATCAGCGACGGGAAATAGCGCGGGGCAGGGTTGCCGTCGACGCGGGGAAGCAGGCTGGTGGTGCCGGTCGCCGCCTGGATGACGTCGTCATAGGCCTGAAGGTCGGCGTAGGGGCCGTCCTGTCCGAAGCCCGTGCCATGGACGTAAATGATATCGGACTTGAGCGCCTTGCAGCCTTCGTAATCGAAGCCGAGCCGCGCGATCGCCTTGCCCCGCACATTGTGGAAGAAGACGTCGGCGTCCGCGATCAGCTCGCGAAGCACCGCCGCGTCTTCGGGCTTTTTGAGATCGAGCGCTATCGAACGTTTCCCGCGATTCACGGTGAGGTGGATCGACCCC
Organism: Sphingopyxis sp. SE2; assembly: GCF_032227185.1. NCBI lineage: Bacteria > Pseudomonadati > Pseudomonadota > Alphaproteobacteria > Sphingomonadales > Sphingopyxidaceae > Sphingopyxis > Sphingopyxis sp. SE2. The sequence goes on from NZ_JAPMXW010000001.1 coordinate 1,155,038, forward strand.
ATCGTCGGGTCGGGAACGCCGTTGCCGAGATAGCGCGATATGTCGCCCATGCCGGGGGTTTCGATCTTGATCACCTCGGCGCCGAGATCGGCGAGCATCTGGGTCGCATAGGGTCCGAAGATGACCGTGGTAAGGTCGACGACCCGGATCCCTGACAACATATGCGCACATCCTCTCTCTGCTTCGCGCGCAGGATAGAATGATTGCAAAGTAAAACGGAAGAGGCTTCGTCGTCAGGCCGGCTGTTCTGTCGGGCGACCCGCTTCGTTGCCGGTTCCGACGGCGTAGGCGGCCGATATGCGGCGATAGGATTTCGACCGGAAAGCCGCGATCGTCGCGATGACGCCGAGCGCGCCGGCAATCGAAAAGACGATCGCGATGCCGCGTTCGGGGCCGCGACCGTACCAGTCGCCGATCGCGTCGGCGCCGGCACCGTCGGTCATCAGCGGCACGAAGACGAACTGCGTCAGCGGCGCGATCAGGAAGGCGGTGAGCGGCGAGGCCGACTGCTCGACCGACTGGGCGAAGCCGAAAACGCGGCCCTGCCGTTCGTAGGGAACGACCTTTTGCAGCGTCGTCTGTTCGGCCGCTTCGGCATAGGGACCGAGGAACATCCAGAGAAAACAGCCTGCCGCAAGCAGCAGGATCGACGACTGGATCGTGAAGAAGACCGCGACGATCCATGCCGCCAGATTGACGAGAAGCAGGGTGCGGACGGGGTTCGCGCCGAGCCCGGTTCGCGCGATCACCATCCCGCTGAGGATGAAGGCGCAGGAAATGACGGCCCAGAGCAGCCCCCATTCCTCGACCTTCATCAGCGACAGGCCATAGGCATCCATCAGCGCCATGAAGACGCCGCCGAGAAGATTGTTGAAGGTCGTGAAGAGGATGAGCGCGATGAGGCCCGGAATGCCGAGCACGACGCCGAGCGTCCCGGCAAGATCGATGCGCCGCGGCGCGTCGTGCATTTCGGTATTGCGCGGCTCGTCGACCCGAACGAACAGCATGTGGAAAATCGCGACCAGCGTAAAGCCGATCGCGAAAGCCAGCGTCCCGACCATGCCGCCCCATGCGACGAGGAAGCCGCTGATCGCCGATGTCGTCAGGAAACCGATGCCGCTGACCATGCCGACGAGGCCATTTGCCTTATCGCGCCGGTCTTCTGGAACAAGGAGGGTGACGAGCGTGGGAAGCGCGATCATGCGGATATTGCCGACGATCACGGCGAACATCGTGACGAGGATGAAAAGCCAGAGCGTGAGGCTGCCGGTATCCGCGCCGCGAATGTCGGGGTCGAGCGCATAACCCGCCAGCGCGGCGGCGTAGAGCGCCAGCGACGCCATGCTCGACACGAGCATCATGTTGCGCTTGCCATGATGGTCGACGAGGCTGCCGAACCAGATGCCGAGCGCGGCGGTGAGCACCAGATAGATGCCGGCGATCATCCCCGTCGCGAACACCGACCGGGTTTCGAGAAAGGTCCAGAAGGTCAGCGCGAACCACACCGTGAAATTGGTGATATTGGCGATCAGGTTGTTGGCGAGGAGATGATGGAAGGGCTGCATGGGAGGCGCAATCTAGCGCTCCCGCCCAAAAGGAAAAGGGCCGGTCGCATCGCGCGCCGGCCCTCTTTTTTTCCGAATTGCCGTCCGTCAGAACAGCTTGGTCACCGTCGCGCTGCGGCGTTCCTGTTCGACTTCGCCCGTATAGAGGCTGACCATGGGTTCGTCGCTGACGACATGGGTCTCGTCGGCGCCGAAGCCGTTGAACTTGGTCCGCATCGCGCAGCCATAGGCGCCGAGCATCCCGATCTCGATGAAATCGCCGGCCTTGATGTCGGCAGGCAGGAAGAAAGGCCCCGCCATATGGTCGAGATCGTCGCAGGTCGGGCCGTAGAAGCTGAACGGCACCATCTCGGCGTCGCTGCCCGCGTCGCGCTGCAGCGTGACCGGAAAGCGCCAGCCGACATGCGCGGCGTCGAACAGCGCGCCATAGGCGCCGTCGTTAATGTAGAGTTCCTCGCCGCGGCGCTTTTCGACGCGGACGATCAGCGAGCTATACTCGGCCGACAGCGCGCGGCCCGGTTCGCACCAGAGTTCGGCCGAATAGCTGATCGGCAGGCTTTCGAAGCTGCGGTGGATCGTCTCGAAGTAGGCGTCGAGCGGCGGCGGCTCCATGCCCGGATAGGATGAGGGAAAGCCGCCCCCGACATCGATGATGTCGACGGTGACCGACGCCGCGACGATCGCGGCGCGGACGCGCTCCATCGCCTGCGCATAGGCGTGCGGCGTCATCGCCTGGCTGCCGACGTGGAAGCAGATACCGAGCGCGTCGGCGGCCTGCCGCGTCGCCATCAGCAGTTCGGCGACCTCGTCGGGCTCGGCGCCGAACTTGGCGGCGAGGCTGAGCTTCGAATGGTCCGACGAGACGCGCAGGCGCACGAGCAGGTTCAGATCCTGCGCGCCTTCGGTCGCGCGGACGATCTTTTCGAGCTCGTCGAGCGTGTCGAGCGAGAAAGTGCGCACGCCATGCTTCCAATAAGCTTCGGAAATCGCTTCCTCGGCCTTCACCGGGTGCATGAAGCAGAGCGTCGCCTGCGGCAGCGTGCGCGCAACGAGGCGGACCTCGGCGATCGACGCGACGTCATAATGGGTGACACCCGAATCCCACAGCACGCGCAGCAGGTCGGGCGACGGATTCGCCTTGACCGCATACATGGTCGTGCCGGGAAATCGCTCGATGAAGAAACGCGCTGCGCGCCGCGCGGCATGCGGGCGGACAAGCGTAACAGGTTCGACCGGCGAAAGTGCCTGAATCAGCCCGTGGGCGCTATGATGCTGGTGCAACTCAAGGGACCCCCAAAAATAACGTTAAACATCCAAGGCTGCCTTGCGGTTATTGGAAGTCCCCCTGGGGCAGCGGGTTGCGCATATATGGCGGGGGGTCTCCCCTGTAAAGACCCTCCCTCGCAATTTTGTAACGCGATGGTAACAGGCGAAGTCGAACCGGGGCCGATCCGTGTCAAACCGCGTCGAGCCGCGCAATGCGAGACGAGTACGAGACAAGGCTTTGTCGTCGCGCTAGAGACGGCACATAGTCAAAGCCGAAAAGGACCTCCCCGCCATGGTGTCTCGCGCCGACGTGAATCATGACTTTTCCGACGCGGAACTCGAAGAATTGGCAGCCTATGGCACGATCGAGTCGCATCGCGCCGGCGACCTGATCGTCGAGGAAGGCGCGATGGCGCCCGACTGCATCATCACCCTGTCGGGGCATACCGATATCTATGCGTCGACCGACGAGGGGCGCAAACGCGTCGGCTGGATGGAGCGCGGACAGTTTTCGGGCGACCTGTCGGTCCTGACCGGTCAGCGCCACCTGTCGCGCGTCGAAATGGGCGCGGACGGCGAGATCATTCGCATCGCTCACGCCGATTTCCAGCGGCTGATCGCGAGCAACAGCCATTATTCGGATATCTTCGTCCGCGTGCTTTCGGCGCGACGCGAGTTCAGCAAGCACCGCGGCTTTGCCGTCACGATCATCATCGGCGCGGCGATGGATCGCAGCGTCTATGCGATACGCGACCTGTTGATGAAGCACGGCGTCGCGCATCGCTGGTTCGACCCCGCCGACGGGCCGGTCGCAGGACATCTGCTCGCCGAGCGCGGGCTGACCGAGGATCAGCTGCCGGTCGCGATCCTCGGCGCCGCCGAAGTGCTGGTGCAACCGACCCCCGAGCAGCTTGCGGTGGGGCTCGGGCTCGATCTGCTTCCGGATGGCGCGACCGCCGATGTGCTCGTCGTCGGGAGCGGGCCCGGCGGGCTCGCGGCGGCGGTCTATGCCGCCTCAGAAGGGCTGACGGTCATCGCGCTGGATTCGCTCGCGCCGGGCGGACAGGCGGGCACTTCGTCGAAGATCGAAAATTATCTCGGCTTTCCGACCGGCATTTCGGGGAACGAGCTAGCGCGCCGCGCGACGGTTCAGGCGCAGAAATTCGGTGCGCGGCTGGTGTCGCCGGTGCGCGCCGCGTCGATTAATCGCGACGGCGACGCCTATTGCCTGCACCTCGCCGACGGACGCAAGCTGCGCAGCCGTGCGGTGGTCGTGGCGAGCGGCGCGAAATATCAGAGCCTGCCGATCGACGGGATAGAGGCCTATGAGGGCCGCGGCATCTATTATGGCGCGACGCCGATGGAGGCGCAGCTGTGCAGCGACGCCGAGGTGACGATCGTCGGAGCGGGCAATTCGGCGGGGCAGGGGGCGATCTATCTCGCGAGCGTCGCGAAGAAGGTCTATGTGATTTTCCGTCGCGGCAGCCTCCGCGAGACGATGTCGGAGTATCTCGTCAAGCGGCTGGAGGAGCATCCGAATATCGAGATCATCCCGTCGACCGACGTCGTCGCGCTGCACGGCGAAGAACATCTGGCGGGCCTGACCTATCGTTGTCGCGAAACCGGAGACGAGGGGCATTGCGATTGCGGCTTCCTGTTCCTCTTTCTGGGCGCAAGCCCGAACACGAGTTGGCTGCCCAAGGAAATGGTGTGCGACGAGCGCGGCTTCGTGAAGACCGGCACAGACATCGCTCCGCTCGAGCTCGTCAAGGCGGGCTGGTCGCTCGACCGCATGCCGAGCCGGTTCGAGACGAGCTGGCCGCGCATCTATGCCGTCGGCGACGTTCGCAAGGGATCGGTGAAGCGCGTCGCCTCGTCGGTCGGCGAGGGATCGGTCGTGGTCAGCGACATCCATCAGGCGCTGGCGGAGCTTGGCACCCAATAATCCTCCCTGCCGCGAAGCGATGGGGAGGGGGACCGCTCGCGTAGCGAGTGGTGGTGGAGGGGCGGCGTCACAGCCCCTCCGTCAGCGCTCCGCGCTGCCACCTCCCCATGGCTTCGCCACGGGGAGGATCAATTACCCCAGCCGCGTCTTGAAATCCTCGTAACCGAATTCGCGGATCTGCGTCAGTTCGTCACTCTCGCTGTCCCACAGCCAGATCGACGGCAGCGGCACGCCGTTGAAGGTGTTCGTCTTGACCATCGAATAATGCGCCTGGTCGAGAAAGGCGAAGCGCTGGCCGATCCGCGCGCCGCCGGGCAGGCGATAGTCGCCGATCACGTCGCCCGCGAGGCACGACGGGCCGCCGAGACGCGTGGGCATGCCCTCGCTACCTTCATCGAGCATCGCCGGACGGTAGGGCGCCTCGATCACGTCGGGCATGTGGCAAGTCGCCGATATGTCGGTGATACCGATCGGCATGCCATTGTCGAACAGGTCGAGGATTTCGCCTACCAGAATGCCCGCGTCGAGCGCGATCGCTTCGCCGGGTTCGATCATCACGTCGCAATCGGTCGCCGCGCGCACCTGTTTGAGGAAGGCGATCAGGTCGTCGACCTGATAGTCGGCGCGCGTCACATGGTGCCCGCCGCCGAAATTAATCCATTTGAGCTGGTTGAAAAAGGGGCGCAGCATCGGCTGCACCGCGTCCCAGGTGCGCTGGAGCGGCGGAAAATCCTGCTCGCACAGGCTGTGCATATGGACGCCGTCGACGCCCTCCATATGCTCGGGCAGCAATTGGCTGATCGGAAAGCCGAGGCGGCTGCACGGCGCGGCGGGGTCGTATTTCGCGACCTCGCCCTCGCTGTGCATCGGGTTGATGCGCAGGCCGATGTCGAACGTCGCGCCTTGGGCGCGCAACTCGTCGAGCAGCGGGCGGAAGCGCGCAATCTGACCGGGCGAATTGAAGATGAGATGGTCCGACAGCGCCGCGATCTCGGGCAGGTCGATCTCCTTGTAGCCCGCGCAATAGGTCGCGACTTCGCCGCCATATTCGCTGCGGCCGAGCTTTGCTTCGTAGAGGCCCGAGGCGCACACGCCGTCGAGATAGTCGGCGACGGTCGATCCCAGCGACCACATCGAAAAGGCCTTGAGCGCCGCGAGCACGCGCGCGCCCGATGCGTCGCCGATATGACGGAGCAGCGCGAGGTTCGCGCGCACTTTCGCTGCATCGACGACGAAGGCGGGAGAGGGGACGCGGCTCAGGTCGAAGCGGGCAAAGGCTCCGGGGTCGCCGGCACGGGTTTCCATGTCGCTTGGGATTCCTGAATTAAGTCAGACCGCGATGGGTCCCTTGAAGATGAAGAACGCCCCCGCCGCGATCAGACCGAAGCCGACGAGATGGTTCAAGGTCAGCTTCTCACCGAGCCAGAAGACCGCGAACCCGGCGAATATGATCAGCGTGATCACTTCTTGCAAGGTCTTGAGTTCGGCGGCGCTGTAAACGCCATAGCCGATCCGGTTCGCCGGGATGACGAGGCAATATTCGAAAAAGGCGATCCCCCACGCGATCAGCACCGCGAGCCACACCGGCCGCGACACCGCCCCGAGTTGTCCATACCAGGCGAAGGTCATGAAGATGTTCGAAACGAACAGCAGCCCGATGGGCGCGAGCCAGGCGGTCATTTCGGGTCTTTCGTCGCGGTCAGCGGCAGCACGTCGCGAAACAGCGCGGCGAAGAAATGCCCCGGTTCCTCGACCATCGGCATATGCGCCGAATGTTCGAGCCAGACGAGCTTCTTCGAGGGTGCCTTGACCTGTCCGAACCACTGGGCCGCAACAGGCGAAGGGACAGTATAATCATGCCGTCCGAGCAGGAAGACGATCGGCACGTCCATCTTCTTCACTTTCGTGAAGCTGACATCGGCGAGGCGCGGCCAGAGCGTCGTCACCGAAAATTCGCTGCCCTTGCCCCAAGCCTGCACGTCTGCTGGCCCATATTCGGGCGACAGGCGCGGGGTCTGGAAATAATATTTGAGGTCGGGCTTGTTGTAGATGAGCGATCCGTAGGGGATCGCATATTTGCGCCAGCCGTCGGCCTTGGCGATGGTGAATTCGCCTTGCGGATAGGGGGCGAGTGCGTCGAGCGCCGCGACGGCTTCCGTATTGCCCGCCGCGAGCGCCTTTGCGCGCGTCCACGCCATGCCCGTTTTTTCACCTTCGCGAAAATCGATGCCCTGGCCGACGCCGACATAGGCGTAGAGAAGGTCGGGCCGCTCGACCGCGACCGACAGGCCGACGATCGAGCCCCAGCTGTGCCCCATCAGCACGACCTTGCGCTTGGCATAGCGTTTCTTGAGTAGCTCGATCAGTTCGATGGCGTCGTCGCGATAGCGTTCGGGCGTCATCGTCGGCGCGAGCGTCGCGGGGTCGTTGAGCGGATAGCTGCGTCCGGCGCCGCGCTGATCATATTGCACGACCGTGAAGACATCCTCCCATGGCCGCTGGAAGGCCCATGCGAAGGGCATCTCGACCGCGCCCGGACCGCCATGGACGAAGATCAGGATCGGATTCGCCTTGTCCGAGCCGCGGACGTTCACGACCTGCCGCGCGCCGCCGAGCGTGACCTCGAACGTCTCCTGTACCCCGTTCGGCGTCACGATCTTGCCGATGTCGGCGATGATCGCACGAGCGGGGGCATAGGGATCGTCGGATTGGGCTGCGACGGGGGTGGCGAAAGCCGCAAGCAGCGCGGCAGTCAGGAGGGCGATTCTCATGCCCGATCCTTAGCGCGCCAACCCTGCGATGTCGTCATCCCGGCGAAGGCCGGGATCTCGCCCTATCGCATCGACGCGCCGGCGAGATCCCGGCCTTCGCCGGGATGACGGATTTTTGGGATGGCGGGCCTTTAGAAATCAAGCGGACCCGCGAGTTCCTTCACCTGCCACGGCAGGCCGTGCTTGTTCAGCATGTCCATGAAAGGATCGGGATCCATCTGCTCCATGTTGAACACCCCGTTACCCGACCAGGTGCCGGTGACCATCATCGCGGCGCCGATCATCGCCGGGACGCCGGTGGTATAGCTCACCGCCTGATTGCCCGTTTCGGCGAACGCGTCCTCGTGATCGCAGATATTGTAGAGATAGAGCGTCTTTTCCTTGCCGTCCTTGCCGAGGCCGGTCGCAATGACGCCGATGTTGGTCTTGCCCTTCGTCGTCTCGCCAAGGCTCGACGGCTCGGGAAGCACGGCCTTCAGGAACTGCAGCGGGATGATCTCGCGGCCCTCGTAGATTACCGGGTCGATCCGCGTCATGCCGACATTCTGCAGCACGGTCAGATGCTGGATATAGGCGTCGCCAAAGGTCATCCAGAAGCGGATGCGTTTGATCTCGGGCAGGTGCGTCTTCAGGCTTTCGATTTCCTCATGATACATGAGATACATATTCTTCGGGCCGACTTCCTCGAAGTCGAACGACTGCTTCACCGACATCGGCGGGGTTTCGACCCAGTCGCCATTTTCCCAGTGGCGCGCGACCGCGGTCACTTCACGGATGTTGATCTCGGGATTGAAGTTGGTCGCGAAATGCTGGCCATGGTCGCCGCCGTTGCAGTCGAGAATGTCGAGCGTGTCGATGCGGTCGAAATGATGTTTCCTGAGCCAGGTCGTGAAGACGCTGGTGACGCCGGGGTCGAAGCCCGAGCCGAGCAACGCCATCAGCCCGGCTTCCTTGAAGCGGTCCTGATACGCCCATTGCCAGTGATATTCGAACTTCGCCTCGTCGCGCGGTTCGTAATTCGCGGTGTCGAGATAATGCGCGCCGGTCGACAGGCACGCCTCCATGATCGTGAGATCCTGATAGGGGAGCGCGAGGTTCACGACATGCGTCGCGCCGATCGAGCGGATCAGCGCCGCGGTCGCGTCGATATGATCGGCGTCGACCTCGGCGGTCTTGATCGTGACGCCCGTGCGTTCCTTCACCGACTCGGCGATCGCGTCGCATTTGAACTTGCGGCGGCTCGCCAGCGTGATGTCGGGAAAGATGTCGGGGTTCATCGCCATCTTGTGCACCGCGACCGAACCGACGCCGCCCGCGCCGATCACCAATACCTTGCTCATGAAAAATCTCCTGCCCGCTATGCTGCGGCTTGTGTTGTATGCCGCGCCCTATAGGACGAAGCCATGACACAGCAAAGCCCCGAAGCCCTGATCGATCCGACACGTACGCCCACGCTTGCAGGGGTCGAACGCGCGGCGGCGAAAGTCGCTGCATTGCTGCCGCCGACCCCGCTGCTGCCGCTTGAGGTCGATGGCAGGACGATCTGGTGCAAGGCCGAGTGCCTGCAGCCGGTCGGCGCCTTCAAGATCCGCGGCGCGTGGCACCGGCTGACCGACCTCAGCCCCGAACAGGCCAATGAAGGCGTCGTCGGGGTGTCGAGCGGCAACCATGCGCAGGGGGTCGCCTGGGCGGCGAAGCGGCTGGGGATCAAGGCGACGATCGTGATGCCGAGCAATGCGCCGGCGATGAAGCTCGCCGCGACGCGCAAGCTCGGCGCCGAGGTGGTGCTCTATGACCGCGTCACCGAATCGCGCGACGCGGTCGCCGCCAAGCTGCTCGCCGAGCGCGGCGGAACGCTCGTCCATGCCTATGGCGACCCGTGGATCATCGAGGGACAGGGCAGCGCCGGGATCGAGGCGGCGGCGCAGATGAAGGCGCGCGGCATCGACGGCCCCGACAAGGTGATCGCCTGTTGCGGCGGCGGCGGTCTGTCGGCGGGGCTCGCGCTTGCCTTGCCCGATGCCGAGATCGTCGCGGTCGAACCCGAGGGCTGGGACGATGTGACGCGCAGCCTTGCCGCGGGCAAAATCCTCTCGGTCGAGGATATGGCCTATCCGACCGAATGCGACGCGCTTCAGACGCCCGAAACCTGGCCCATCAACTTCGCGGTACTGCAGGCGCGCGGCGTAAAGGGCGTCGTTGTGACGCGGAGCGAAGTGCGCGATGCGATGCGGCTGGCGTTCGAGAGACTGCACCTCGTCGTCGAGCCCGGCGGCGCGGCGGCGCTCGCGGCGGTGCTCGCGGGGAAAGTATGGGTGACCGATGCGACGCTCGTCACCCTGTCGGGCGGCAATGTCGACCCGCTGAAATTCGCCGAGATCATCACCGAATAGGCTGGCGGAAACTTATCCGCCCGCATGCGTTTGGACGGGGAAGGAGAAGCAAGATGCAGAAAAGCGTAATTCTGGCGAGCGCCGCGGCGCTCGTGCTGCTGGCCGGCTGCGAAAAGGCCGAGGCGCCCGCCCCGACCGATACGACCACGACCGAGGTTCCGGTCGAAACCGCACCGCCCGAAACCGCCGAAGCCACCGACCCGGCAACCGCGCCGCACCGCTTCGCCAGTTGGGCGGGCAAGTGGACCGGCGTCGAGGGCATGTACGTCACGATCACGACGGCCGAGCCCGGAAAATACAAACTTGAGATGCAGTCGGACCTCGACACCAAGGGAACCTATGACGGTGAGGACAGCGAGCATGGCATCCGGTTCAAGCGTGGCGGTGAGGATCTGAGCCTCCACCGCGGCAATGGCGAGGATACCGGGCTCAAATATCTGGCGGGCAAGAAGGAATGCCTGATCGTGAAAGAAGGCGAGGGTTATTGCCGCGATTAAAGCATGGTGAGTATCGCGGCATGGTTTTTTGACGCTGTCGCGGCTTTGTCACCGAACCGTAGCGGGAATGGCAAGAATCGCTGGCATGGGCGGCCCCGGGGACAACCTGTCTCAGGGAGACCATGTCGCATGGCCACACAGCCGAACCGCACGATCGCCGCTGCCGTTGTGCGCGAAGATGCCGAGCAAAAGCAGCGCTTGCTCGACCGCGCCTTCGCGCTGGCGTTCAAGGGCCTTGTCTATGCCCAGATTTGGGAAGATCCGGTCGTCGATATGGAGGCGCTGGCAATCGGGCCGGGCAACCGGATCGCAACGATCGCAAGCGGCGGCTGCAATGTCTTTTCCTATCTGACCGCCAATCCCGCCGAGATCGTCGCGGTGGACCTCAACACCGCGCATGTCGCGCTGAATAACCTGAAACGCGTCGCAATACAGCGGCTTCCCGACTATCTCAGCTTCCGGCGCTTCTTTGCCGATGCCGACAGCAACGCGAATATCGCCGACTATCGCGCGTTCGTCCGTCCCTATCTCGACGAGACGAGCCGCCGCTATTGGGAAGGCCGCGACATCGCCGGGCGCCGCCGCATCAACGGCTTCGCGCGCGGGCTCTACAAACGCGGACTGCTCGGAAACTTCATCGGACTCGCGCATCTTGTCGCAAGGATGCACCGCGTCGATCCGCGGCAGTTCCTCGAAGCCAAGACGATCGCGGAACAGCGGGCGATCTTCGACGCCAAGTTCGCGCCCTTTTTCGACCGGAAATTCATCCGCTGGGTGACCGATCAGCGCTCCTCGCTCTTCGGGCTCGGCATCCCGCCGGCACAATATGACGCGCTCGCTTCCGGCAGGCCGATGGCCGATGTGCTCCGTGCGCGGCTCGAAAAGCTCGCCTGCGACTTTCCGCTGGAGGAGAATTATTTCGCCTGGCAGGCGTTCGGACGCGGTTACGGGAAGGGCGTGACGATGCCGCTGCCGCCCTATCTGCAGGCCGAAAACTATGCGGCGGTGAAGGCGCGCGCGGCGCGCGTGACGATGCTGCATGCCAACATGACCGACATGCTTGCCGCTGCCGACGCGGCCAGTTTCGACCGATATATATTTCTCGACGCGCAGGACTGGATGAGCGACGCGCAGCTCGCCGCGCTGTGGACCGAGGTGACGCGCACCGCGCGGCCCGGCGCGCGCGTGCTGTTCCGCACTGCCGCCGAGCCGAGCCTGCTGCCCGGTCGGCTTCCCGGCGATTTGCTCAGCCGCTGGATCTATCGCGAGCAAGCGTCGCGCGACTATACGCGTCGCGATCGATCCGCGATCTATGGCGGGGTCCATCTTTATATGCTGAAGGATTGAGGCATGCGCCGGGGGGAGGGGCATGCCGCGCTGATGGATGGCGTCTATCGCGGCCAGCGTCATATCTATGATCTGACCCGCAAATATTATCTGCTCGGCCGCGACCGGTTGATCGACGAGCTGACGCCGCCGGTGGGCGGCCGGGTACTCGAAATCGGATGCGGAACCGGACGCAATCTGATTGCCGCGGCGCGATGCTGGCCCGGCGCGCGTTTCTATGGCATCGATATTTCAGAGGAGATGCTGAAAAGCGCACGCGCCTCGATCGCGCGCGCCGGACTCTCCAAAAGGATCAGCGTGGCAGCGGGCGATGCGACCGATTTCGATCCGAACGCGCTGTTCCGGATCGACGGGTTCGACCGGATATTCCAAAGCTATACGCTGTCGATGATCCCCGACTGGCAGCGCGCGATGCGCGAAGCGATGCGTCACTTGTCGGCCAACGGCTCGCTCCACATCGTCGATTTCGGTCAGCAGGAGGATCTGCCTGGCTGGTGGCGTGCTGTGCTCCTGGGCTGGCTGGCTCGCTTTCATGTCGAGCCGCGCGCGATGCTGATCGAAGCGGGACGCGAAGTGGCGAATGATATCGGTGGAAAAATGTCGGTAGAGCGTCTCCATCGCGGCTATGCCTGGTCGCTCAGGATCGACAGGCGGTCGCCGCGCTGATCAGGGTGCTGTGCGGATGGCGTTGAACGAGAAATCGACGTCGACCGCGGCGGCGATCGCGTCGGTCGCGGTCCATTCGCCCTGCCCAACACCAAAAGCGGTGCGATCGATGCGCGCGGTGCCGGCAACGCGCGCCTCGTCCCCGTCGATGCGCAGCGTGAAGCGCACGGTCGCGGGCTTGCTGGCGCCGCGCAGGTCGAGCGTTCCGCGCGCTTCGTAGCGGTCGCCGCCAAGGTGCCGGACGTCGCGCGCGGTGAAGACCGCGTTCGGCTGCACGGCGGTGTTGAAGAAATCGCTCCCTTTCAGCGAATCGTCGCGCTGTCCGTCGCCCGTGTCGGCCGACGTAAGGTCGATCGTCACGCGGATATTCGACTTAACGAGTTCGTCGGGGCTGAAGCGGATCGCGGCGCGCCAGCGGCCAAAGCTGCCGTTTACGGCCTCGCCGTTCCAGCGCGCGGTGAAGCCGAGGCGGCCGCCCGGCGCGACGGTCCAGTCTGCGAGCGGTTCGCCCTTGTCCTCGGGAGCCTCCTTGGCGACATCCTCGACAGGCGCCTTGGCGTCGTCGGTCGCGGAAGCGGCGGGCGCCACTGCGGGCACGACGGGCGCCGCAGTCGGCACCGGCACCGCCTTCTCCGCGACTGTCCGGCTCCTCTCGGGATAGATCGTCTGCCCCACGGCGAACGCGCCCGCGAGGAGCGCCAGCGCGCCGATCGCCGCGCCGACGGCCTTGCCGCGCGCGAAGGGGATCATGCGCTGCAGTTCGGGCTTGCCGAGCAGCCACTGGTGGCGAAATGCCCCCGCGATATGGAGCAGGAACAGCCCGATCGCGATCCATGCCATTGCACCGTGGAGGCTCTCGGCGGGTTCGTGCCAACTGCGGCCGACGGGCAGGTGCGGCCAAGGGAGGATGCCGTAGAGCAGCGTCGGCACCTGCACCCGCGCCGTCGATACGAGCAGCCAGCCGGTGAGGGGGCCGAGAATCATCACGAGGTAGAAGAGCCAATGGACGATGGCGGCAAGCATGCGCGCCCACGCCGGACCGTCGGATGCGGGCGGGCGCGGCAGGATGAACCGGATGGCGAGCCGCGCGACGCTGAGTAGCAGGATCGTGATGCCGATCGATTTGTGGAGCTGATATCGCGCGAAGAGTTCGGGGCTGTTGTTCCCCTCGAGCGCCCAGCCGAGCGCGATCTGGAAGGCCAGAAGCAGCGCGATGAGCCAGTGAAGCGCGATGGCGGTGTAGCTGTAACGCGTTGCAGGCATGGCAATCTTTCGTGATCGACGGCGTCGGATTCTCGCCCTAGCTTATCGCGTCGCCAATATGCTGTCGCCCGGGAATCAGTCGTCGAAACCGACGAACCGCACCGCCTCGTCAACGCCCTTGCGCTTCGACACCACGGCATTCGCCGGAAAGTCGCCATCGGGCCAGCCCATCGCGACGCAGATCATGATCACCTGATCGTCGGGGATGCGCGCATGTTCGCGCACGACGGGGCTCTGCATGATCCCCTGGCTGTTGATCACGCAGCCGAGCCCGCGCGACCATGCCGCGTTGACCAGCGCGTTGGTCACCGCGCCGCAATCGAAGGGCGCGATGTCGCTGCCGAGCAGCACGCGGTCATAGGTGACGACGATGCTGACCGGCGCGTCGAACTGACGAAAGCCGCGCAGCACCCAATCCTGCCGCGCGTCCTTGTCCTCGCGCGCGATGCCCATCGCACCGAACAATTGCTTGGCGATCTCGATCTGGCGCGCGCGATGGTCGTCGGCGATGCCGTCGAAGCGGCGGAATTCGCGGCTGTCGGGTTTGCCCGCGAGAATGCCGTCGGTGTTGCCTTGGCGGATCGCCGCAAGCGGCGCGCCGGTGACGACCGAGAAATTCCAGCACTGGTTATTGAACGACGAAGGCGCGCGCATCGCGACCTCGAGTATCTCGGCGATCAGTTCCCTGGGAACGGACTTGTCGAGGAAGCCGCGGATCGAGCGTCGTCCGACGACGACGTCGTCATAACCGGGCGCGGTCCTCACGCCGCCTTCAGAAGCTGCAGTTCGAGCCGGTCCCAGATTTCGACGAGCGCCTCGGTGAGTTCGCGCATCATCGCTTCGTCATGCGCCGGGCCGGGCGTAAAGCGCAGGCGTTCGGTGCCGCGCGGCACGGTCGGGAAATTGATCGGCTGCACATAGACGCCATATTCGGCGAGCAATATGTCGCTGATCTTCTTCGCGCGCACCGGGTCGCCGACCATCAGCGGGACGATGTGCGTGGTCGAATCCATCACCGGCAGACCGGCGTCGCGGAAGCTTTGCTTGAGATAGGCGGCGGCTTGCTGCTGCGCCTCGCGCTCGACGCTCGACGATTTGAGGTGCCGCACGCTCGCGAGTACGCCCGCGACGAGCACCGGCGACAGGCTGGTCGTGAAGATGAAGCCGGGCGCATAGCTGCGGATCACGTCGATGATATTCTTCTCGGCGGCGATATAGCCGCCCATCACGCCGAATGCCTTGCCGAGCGTGCCTTCGATGATCGTCACGCGGTGCGCAGCCTCGTCGCGGTCGGTGATGCCGCCGCCGCGCGGGCCGTACATGCCGACGGCATGAACTTCGTCGCAATAGGTGAGCGCGTTATACTTCTCGGCAAGGTCGCAGATCGCGTGGATCGGGGCGACGTCGCCGTCCATCGAATAGACGCTTTCGAACGCGATCAGCTTCGCCGCTTCGGGATCGTCGGCGGCGAGCAGTTCTTCGAGATGGTCGAGGTCGTTGTGTCGCCACACGCGCTTTTCACAGCCCGAATTGCGGATGCCCGCGATCATCGAGGCGTGGTTGAGTTCGTCCGAGTAGATGATGCAGTTGGGCAGGAGCTTGCCGAGCGTGCCCAGCGTCGCTTCGTTCGAGATATAACCCGACGTGAAGAGCAGCGCACCGTCCTTGCCGTGCAGGTCGGCGAGTTCGTGCTCGAGGTCGATGTGGTAGTGGGTGTTGCCGCCGATGTTGCGCGTGCCGCCCGAACCGGCGCCGACGTCGTGCAGCGCCTCTTCCATCGCCTCGACGACCTTGGGATGCTGGCCCATTGCGAGATAATCGTTCGAGCACCAGACGGTGATCGGCTTCGGCCCGTTATGGCCGGCGAAGCAGCGCGCGTTCGGGAAAGCGCCCTTGTTGCGCAGGATATCGATGAAGACGCGGTAGCGTCCCTCCTCGTGCAGCCGATCGATCGCGCGTGCGAAGATATCGTCGTAATTCACGTTTCAGCCCCGCAGTCAGGTTCCAGTCAAGCTCTGGGCGCCGCTCCCCCGGCGGCTATTAACATGCGGGCCAATAACGCCGAAAAGCGCCGAAGGCCAGTGCGAACGATTCGCAGCACTGGGGCAAATTGTCCTATCGCCTTGATATCGCCATCGCTGTGATCGACCGCACGCCAGATTCGATCCGCGACGGCTAGTTGCGAATCCAGTGAAAATGGAAAGGATGCCGCTATGCGTCTTGTCATGACCGTCATCGTGCCGATTGCTGCGGGGCTTTGGGCGTCGAGCCCGGCACCCGCGCAGGCGCCGGCACCTTTCGACGGGAGCTGGATGAGCTGCGAAACATATCAGGGCGCGGAGATCTGCGAGTATAAAATGCTCGCCCAGCGCGGCGACCGGCTATGCGGCGTCCAGCGCTATTTCGCGACCAATGCCTATTATGAACAGCGCTTTGTCGGCACGGTAAAAGACAATGCCGCGCATATCGAGAAGATTTGCGGCGACCCGGGGTCGGAGACCGACACTTATTGCAGCGGACGCGCGCCTTCGGGCGCGGCGAAGGTGGGCTGGCAGGTTATCGACCGGAAGCTGGGCCTGTGCGGCGGACGGTTGGTCGATGGTGGGCGCGATTCCCACTCCTGCACCGGCGCAGGCCAGCATTTGGGGATGCCGCGCGCGGACGAACTGGGCGAGCAAGGTCCCGGGCCCGAGGACCGCGCATGGCTGGCGTCGTGCGCCGGCGGCGCCGAGTGAATTAGATCGTTTCGACCGATCCGATGCCATAGGGGGCAAGCGCGGCGAGCGGCGGGGGCGGGCGGTCGTCGCTGCGGGTGAAGACGGCAATGCCGGGCTGGGGCGTGTCGGGCCAGGCTTGACCTTGGGTGAGATGGGCGATGCGTCTTGCAATGCCCGCGGCGCCGTCGATCAGGCAGACTTCGGGGCCCGCGGCCTCCTGCAATTCGTGCTGGAGCAGCGGAAAGTGCGTGCAGGCGAGGATGATGACGTCGATCGCATCGCCACCCGGCTGATCGCGCAGGCCCGCGATCGCATGCGCGATCGCATCGGGATCGACCGCCTCGCCGCGCAGCTTGGCCTCGGCGCCGGTGACGAGGCCCGGGCTGCCATGACGCAGCACGGTCTTTCCGTCGGCGAACCGCGCGCTCAGATCGTCGACATAGGGTTGGCGGACCGTCGCTTCGGTGCCGAGCACGCCGATCACGCCGGTCTTCGTCATTTCGGCCGCGGGTTTGATGGCGGGGACGGTGCCGACGATCGGCAGGTCGAGCGCGGCGCGGACGTGGCCGAGCGCGATCGTCGAGGCGGTGTTGCACGCAATGACGGCGAGCCGCGGCTGATACCGCTCGACGAGGCGGCCGAGCAGCGCCGGAACGCGCGCGGCGAGTTCCTCGTCGCTCTTCCTGCCATAGGGCAACCCGGCATAATCGGCGGCATAGACGATCGGTGCGGTCGGCAGCAGCGCCCGCGTGGGGCCGAGGACGGTGAGCCCGCCGAGGCCGCTATCGAAGAAAAGGAGGGGCGCGTCAGGGGGCGGCGGGTGCATGTCCGTCGCCTAGCAGGCGGCGGTGAGAGGTCAATGCCCCGTGGCCCCGGCTGCGCGGGGACGACGGATTTATCCATTTCGGCGATCGTCCGTCCGAATCCGTTGATTGCTTTTTCCAACCCCGGCAAAAGGAGCCGAACGGAGCGGGGATTTTATGACGATATTTTTGCTGATCGCTGCGGGATACCTGCTGGGTTCGATCCCGTTCGGCGTCATCCTGACGCGGTTGTTCGGCGCGGGCGACCTGCGCCAGATCGGGTCGGGCAATATCGGCGCGACCAATGTGCTGCGCACGGGGCGCAAGGAGCTGGCGGCGGCGACCCTGATCCTCGACGGCGCGAAGGGCGCGGTCGCGGTGTTGCTCGCGCGGCATTTCGTTCCCGAACTCGGCGATCATGCCGCTATGATAGCGGGCGCGGCGGCGATGATCGGCCATTGCTATCCCGTGTGGCTGAATTTCAGGGGCGGAAAGGGCGTTGCGACTCTGCTCGGGCTGGCGCTGGCGCTCGCCTGGCCGATCGGGCTGATATTCGCAGTCGTCTGGCTCGGCACGGTTCTGCTTCTGCGCATCTCGTCGCTTGGCGGAATGCTCGGCGCGGTGTCGGCGCCGATCGCCGCGCTGGCTTTGGGCTATCCGATTTATGCGATCGGGCTCGCAGGGCTCGCGGTGATTATACTGTGGCGGCATCGCGAAAATATCGCGCGGCTGCGCGCCGGAACCGAGCCGCGAGTCGGCGCCGGCAAAGGGCCTAAGTGACTCACGCGGAGCGGCTGGCGCGGCTGCGGCTGATCCGTACGCCGCATGTCGGGCCGATCAGCTGGCATCAGCTGATGGCGCGGTTCGGGTCGGGCGAGGCCGCGCTCGAGGCCTTGCCCGACCTCGTGCTGCGGGGCGGGGCGGGGCGGGCGCGGATCGCGCCGCTCGACGTCGCCGAGCGCGAGGTCGAGCGGGTCGCGGCGCTCGGAGCGCGGCACATCTTCAGCGACGAGGATGATTATTCGCCGATGCTGCGCGAGGTCGAGGGCGCGCCGCCCGTGGTCGTCGTGCGCGGCGACACCGCGATGCTGCGCCGCCCGTGCGTCGCCATCGTCGGTGCGCGCAACGCATCGGCGATCGCGTGCCGCTTCGCGCGCCAACTCGCCGCCGATCTCGCCGCGCGCGAGGTCACGGTGGTCAGCGGGCTGGCGCGCGGGGTCGACACCGCCGCGCACATCGGCGCGCTCGGCGGCGCAACGGTCGGCGTGATCGCGAGCGGGATCGATATCGCCTTCCCGCCCGAAAACGCCGCGTTGCAGGAAAAGATCGCGAGCGATCAGCTGCTCATCGCCGAGCAGCCGCCGGGGACCGAGCCGCTCGCGCGGCATTTCCCTTCACGCAACCGGATCATCGCCGGCCTTGCCCACGGCACCGTGGTGATCGAGGCGGCACCGAAATCGGGGTCGTTGATCACGGCACGTCGCGCCGGCGATTATGGCCGCGAGGTGATGGCCGTGCCGGGGTCCCCGCTCGACCCGCGCGCGCAGGGCTGCAACCTGCTGATCCGCGAGGGCGCGACCTTGATCCAGACGGTCGACGACGTGCTGGAAGCGGTCGGACCGATCGACACGCGCATGGTTCGGGAACCGGTGCGCCGCTATGCGGCGGCCGCTGCGCCGTTCGAGGCGGGCGAGGGCGAGCGACGCGGCGTCGCCGAACTGCTCGGGCCGACGCCGGTGGCGATCGACGAACTGGTCCGGCAGTCGGGGCAGGCGGCGGCGACCGTCCAGCTGGTCCTCCTCGAACTTGAGCTGGCGGGCCGGATCGAGCGGCATGCGGGGGCGCGGGTTTCGCTGGTGTGATGGCCGGCACAGCGCCCTAAGCCACAGCAATATAACAATTCATCCCGGTTCAGCCACGGTTCAGCGGCCGAGCGACAGGCTGATGATATTGTATCACATGCGGGGAGATTGATGATGCGTAGCCGATATCTGACCGGCGTTACGATGTTCGCCATCCTGGCATCGGTGCCGGCGCCTATGCCGATCGCCACCGCCCACGCGCAGGCGCCCGGCAGCCAGCAGGGCTTTTGCCGCACCGCCGATCCCTTGCCGCGGCTCGATCCCGAGACGCGGCCGCAGCAGCAATCGAACGCGGACTACAAGACCGAGGGCGGCCGCGACTCGCGCGACGAAGCGATGCCGATGGCACCGCCGCCGCCGCCACCACCTCCTCCTCCGCCCCCGCCGCCGTCCCCCGTCTATGCGCCCGAGGCGCGTTCGGACGATAGCGCCGAGGCGGTTGTGGTCACCGGATCGAGCGCCGAGCGCGGCGCGGACGACGTGTCGGCACCGGCGCCGCCCGCCGCTTCGTCGAGCGACTATGCGCGGACCAGCCCGACCATCGTGCCGCCCCATCCGCCGCGCCCGCCGCGCCCGCAGCCTCAGCCGCAATCGGGCATATTGACCGCGGGCGAGCATGACGACCTGCTCAATCCCGAACTTTATGCCGCCTATGTGAACCGTAGCGGCGATCTGGGGCAGGAGGTGCGGGCGCTGCCGCGCGTCGACACGACCCGCGTGGTGACGGTGAAAGTCAACGACCGCAGCGGCCAGCCGATCCCCTTCGCCGATGTCGTCGTGACCTGTTCCGACGGCAACAGCATCACCATGGCGACGCAGGCGGACGGCAGCGCGGTGTTCTTCCCGGGCCTCGACCGGCTGAGCGAACGGATCACCGTCGCGGCGCGCAAGGGCGGCCGTACGATCGCCGATGCACGGCCCGTGCTCGTCGCCGACGCGCACGGCGGCCAGACCGTCGGGCTGACCGCCAGCCAGGCCGCGACGAAGGCGACCAAGCTCGACCTGATGCTGGTCATCGACACGACGGGCAGCATGGGCGACGAGATCAATTACCTGCAGGCCGAACTCCGCTCGATCATCGGCGCGATCACCGCGAAGCACCGCAATCTCGATATCCGCATCGGCTTCGTTTTCTACCGTGATCTCGGCGACGAGTATGTCACGCGCACGATCGCCTTCGACCGCGACATCGGACGCGTGCAGGGGGCGCTCGCGCAGCAACAGGCGAACGGCGGCGGCGATTATCCCGAGGCGATGGATCAGGCATTGATCCGGGCGGTGGGGCAGGATTGGCGTCCCGACGCCGTAAAGTCGCTGCTGCTCGTGGCCGACGCGCCGCCGCACGACGACAAGTTCGGCCGCACTTGGATCGCCGCCGAGGCGGCGCGCGCCAAGCGTATCCACATCACCCCGGTCGCCGCGTCGGGCGTCGCCGACAAGGCCGAATATGCGATGCGCGCGATGGCGGCGGCGACGCAGTCGCGCTACCTGTTCCTGACCGACGACAGCGGCGTCGGCAATCCGCACGCGCCGCCGGCGATCGACTGTTATCTGGTGACCCGGCTCGACGCGCTCGTCCGCCGCGTGATCGACAGCCAGATCAGCGGCCGCCGGATCGAACCCGACGACAAGGAAGTCATCCGCAGCGTCGGCAAATATGACGCCGGCAAGTGCATCCTGCCGGCGGACTTCAAATGGCGGAATCAATGAATGATCGCAGCCGCAACACGCGCCGATTAGCCTCTTGACGGGCAGGGAAGGCGCGCGCCACCTGTGCGTCACAGGGCACGGGGAGTTCGGCAATGCAATTCGACGTCAGTATGGTCGCGCCGGTCGCGCGCGAGGCCTTCGAACGGATGCACGTCGATACATTGAATTTTGCCGTCCTGTTCGGGATATTGATCGCGACCGGCGTCGGTTATGACGTGGTCGCTACCTGGTATTCCGACCTCGCGCTCGCCTATCAGATCGGTTTTCTGTTCGCGAACCTGATTATTCAGGCGTGGGCGACGCTGTCCATTCTCGATGGTGCCGGCATCGCGCCCGTTCGGCCATGGAAACTACGCATCGGATCGATGTTCGGCGTTGGATTGCTGTCCGGGCTGGGGATTGGCTTGGGCCTGGTGCTGCTGATTCTTCCGGGTGTATATCTCGCGGGACGGTGGTTTCTCGCCGTGCCGATCCTGCTCGCCGAAGATATGTCGGTATCCGATGCGCTTTCCCAAAGCTGGGAGCGTACCGAAAACACGTGGTTGAGTTGCTCGACGATTGTGGTCGTTGCCTTCGCCTGGCAACTGGCACCGATTGCCGGGGGACTTTTCGTCGAAACGCCGAACGTGGCGGCTCAATGGGGATGGATGCTTTTGTCCAACACCTTCTCGCAAGCTGGCTGGTTGTTCGGTGTGGTGGCAGCCGCTACATTCTATATAGCGCTTGGCAGGCGGCAATCGGGCGCAGCCGAAATTTTCGGTTGACGCTGCCGCATACGGCGCCACCCTCACGCGTACGTACGTAAGAGGCATCTCAGGACTAAGGTTTTTCATGCAATTGGTAATTGTGGAATCGCCCGCAAAGGCGAAAACGATCGAGAAATATCTCGGCCGTGATTTCAAGGTGCTGGCCAGCTATGGCCATGTTCGTGATCTGCCGCCCAAGGACGGGTCGGTCGATCCCGACGACGGCTTCGCGATGCAGTGGCAGCTTTACCCCGACAAGGCGAAGCGGCTGAAGGAAATCCAGGATGCCGCCAAAGGCGCCGACCGCCTGATCCTCGCGACCGACCCCGATCGCGAGGGCGAGGCGATCAGCTGGCATGTGCAGGAGTTGCTGCGCGCGAAGAAAGCGCTCCCCGCCTCGGTCGACCGCGTGACCTTCAACGCGATCACCAAGCAGGCGGTGACCGACGCGATGGCGCATCCGCGTGCGCTCGACGACGATCTGATCGACGCCTATCGCGCCCGCCGTGCGCTCGACTATCTCGTCGGTTTCACCCTCTCGCCGGTGCTGTGGCGCAAGTTGCCCGGCGCCAAATCGGCGGGGCGCGTCCAATCGGTCGCGCTGCGCCTCGTGGTCGAGCGCGAGCGCGAGATCGAGGCCTTTGTCGCGCAGCAATATTGGTCGGTGACGGGCCTGTTCGAAATGGGCGGGACGCCGTTCAAGGCGCGGCTTTCGCGCTGGCGCGGCGACAAGATCGAGCGCCTCTCGATCACAAACGAGAGCGACGCGCGCGCCGCCGAGGCCGATGTGGAGGCGGGCCATTTCACCGTCGATGCGGTCGAAACCAAGCCGCTGACGCGCAACCCGCCGCCGCCTTTCACCACCTCGACGCTGCAGCAGGAGGCGGCGCGCAAGCTCGGCTTCTCGGCGAGCCACACGATGCGCATCGCGCAGGCGCTCTACGAGGATGGCGCGATCACCTATATGCGTACCGACGGCGTCCAGATGGACGGCAGCGCGATCAGCGCCGCGCGGAAAGCTATCGCGACGCGCTATGACGGCGGCTATGTCCCCGACCAGCCACGCCAATATCAGACCAAGGCGAAAAATGCGCAGGAAGCGCACGAGGCGATCCGTCCGACCGACTTTTCGAAGGACAAGGCGGGAAGCGGCGATCATGCGCGGCTTTACGAGCTGATCTGGAAGCGCGCGCTCGCGAGCCAGATGGCGTCGGCGCGGCTCGAACGCACCAGCGTCGACCTTTCCGACGGCACCGGCAAGACCGTGATGCGCGCGACGGGGCAGGTCGTCAAGTTCCCCGGCTTCCTCGCGCTCTATGACGAAGGCCGCGATGACAGTGCGGACGACGACGACGCCCGCCTGCTGCCCGCGATGACCAAAGGTGACGCGCCCGCGAAGACCGGCGTCGAGGTCGAAAGCCACGAGACGCAGCCGCCGCCGCGCTATTCGGAAGCAAGCCTCGTCAAGAAGATGGAAGAGCTCGGCATCGGGCGCCCGTCGACCTATGCTTCGATCCTGCAGGTGCTCAAGGACCGCGACTATGTGAGCGTAGAGAAGAACCGCTTCATCCCCGAGGAGAGCGGGCGGCTGCTCACGGCTTTCCTCGAACGCTTCTTCGAACGCTATGTCGGCTACGACTTCACCGCCGGGCTCGAGGAAGAGCTCGACGACGTGTCGGGCGGCCGCGCGCAATGGCAGGCGGTGCTCGAACGCTTCTGGCGCGATTTCAAGCCGCGCACGGGCGAGGTGATGGAGCAGAAGCCGTCGGAGATCACCGCGGCGCTCGACGAATTCCTCGGCCCCTATCTCTTCCCCGACAAGGGCGACGGCAGCGATCCGCGCCTGTGCCCCAATTGCGGCACCGGGCGGCTCGCGCTGCGCGGCGGCAAGTTCGGGCCGTTCATCGCGTGCAGCAACTATCCCGACTGCAAGTTTACGCGCAAGTTTGCGCAGCCCGGCGGCAGCGACGGCGCCGACACGGGGCCGGAGACGCTGGGCACCGATCCCGAAAGCGGGCTGGAAGTGACGAAGCGCAGCGGGCGGTTCGGCCCCTATATCCAGCTCGGAGACGGCAAGGAAGCGAAGCGGTCGTCGATCCCGAAGGATATTCCCGGCGAGGATTTTGACCTCGATTATGCGCTGCGGCTGCTGAGCCTGCCGCGCGAGGTCGGCGTGCATCCCGAAAGCGGCAAGGTCATCATGGCGGGGCTGGGGCGATATGGCCCCTATCTGCTCCACGACGGCAAATATGCCAAGCTGACGGGCACCGCCGAGATTTTCGACATCGGCATGAACGCCGCAGTCGTCCGCATCGCCGAGGCAGCGAACGGCGGCGGGCGCGGGCGTGCGAAGGCCGAGCCGCTCCAAACCTTCGGCCCGCACCCCACGAGCGGCGGCGAAATGAAGCTGATGGAGGGGCGCTTCGGTCCCTATGTCACCGACGGCACGACCAACGCGACGCTGCCCAAGACCGCCGACCCGGCGACGCTGACCGCCGACGAGGCGGTCGCGCTGATCGACGCGCGCGCGGCAAAGGGGCCGGCAAAGGGCAAGAAGAAGGCGGCGCCCAAGAAAAAGGCGGCGGCGAAGAAGCCAGCGGCAAAGAAGGCTCCGGCGAAGAAGGCTCCGGCGAAGAAGGCCGCAACCAAGGAATAGCCGTCATCCCGGCGAAGGCCGGGATCTCACCATCGCTTCATAGCGTTACGGCGAGATCCCGGCCTTCGCCGGGATGACGATCTTGTTTTGCCGTGATAAGGGAGGCGCATCGGGGAGACTTGCCCATGCGCCACGTTTTCGCTGTCGTGCTCGCCCTTTTATCGCTGCTCGCGCTACCCGTGTCGGCCCAGCCGACGCGCTACCTCATTTCCGCACAACCAATGACCGATACGCCTCCCGGCACACAAGCCTGGCGCGTGCAATATTGGACCACCAATGGCAGCGGTCAGCGCTTCGCCGTGACGGGCATCGTCGCCGCGCCGATGGAAGCGATTCCGCCGCGTCCGCGCCGCGTGATCGCATGGACTCATGGTGCGTGGGGCGTCGCCGAGAAATGCGCGCCGTCGCTCAGTCCCAATTTCTTTCAATATTCGGCGGGAATGAACGCGGTTCGGTCGGGCTATGTCGTTGTCGCACCCGACTATATCGGCCTCGCCAGCCCGGCGATGCACCCGTTTCTGGTCGGCCCCGATACCGCGAATGCGGTACTCGATGCGGTGCGGGCGGCGAGGGAGATTCCGGGTACCGCCGCTGGAAGCAGCTTCGCCGTGTGGGGCGAATCGCAGGGCGGGCACGCCGCGCTGTGGACGGCCGTGTTGGCCCGTTCCTACGCGCCCGACCTGACGCTCGTCGCGACCGCAGCCGCAGCGCCGCCGACCGATCTCGCTGCCAACCTGCGCGAAGGCGGCGACAAAAATGCGCGCGCGCTGCTCCTCTCTTTCGCGCTGCACAGTTGGTCGACGCTCTACGGCTATTCGATGGACGGCGTCACCAATCGCACCAATCAGGGGATCATCAACCGGCTGGCGCAGAATAATTGTGTTGCGTTCAACAAGAAGCCGAAGCTCGGCACGATCCTTGGCATCCTTACCGTCGCGCGTACTACGAAGAACAAGGATATCGGCAAGATCGAACCCTTCGGCTCTTTCGCGCGCGCCAACAGCGTCGATCCGGCGCGCGTGCCGGGGCCGCTGCTGATCGCACAAAGCAGCAAGGATATGATCGTTGCGCCCGCGGTCACCCGCAAGTTCGCCAAAGCGGTCTGCAAGCGCGGAACGCCGACCCGCTGGATCGACATGACCGGCGATCATGGCGCGAGCGCCAAGGACAGCACGCAAGAGACGATCGGCTGGATCACCGCGCGCTTCGACGGCAATTCTCCGCCAAATGACTGCCGGCGGATCTAGGCCCTTAAACCCGCGTCGCCGGCTTGGCGCGTAACTGGCCCTGATAATGGTATTTTCCGAGCGGCACGCCGCGGGTGCGCAGGATGTTGTATGCGGTCACCGCATGAAAATAGAAGTTTGGCAGCGAGTAGGAGAGAAGGAAAGTCTCCGGCGTGAAGGCCAGTGTCCGGGGACCCCAGTCCGAAGTTGTGGCATTGTCCACGTCGAGCGGCTGAAAGATTTCAATGTCCAGTTTCTTGCCAAGCCAGCCGTTGACTTCGTCCGGAGAAAACGCCTCCAAGGCCGTTACGGCCTGACCGATCATAACTTGCAGGTCGGCGAAAGGCATCGCGCCGACCAGCGGCGGCGGAGCGAATACGCCGGTCTTGGCGGCCTCAAGCCCCCATACGGCATGGTTCCTCAACGCCTCGATCTGAAAATGGAAGGGGGCCATGTCTTCGTACAGCCGGGCTCCCACGAAATCGTCCGGATCGCGGCCGGTTTCAGCGCAGTGCCGCGCCGCACGGTCGAGAAAGCCCTCAACGGCTCTTGTGGTCTGGAGGAAGGTCGGAACGATGAGGTCGTAGAACGATGCCATCACAAAGGCTTCCCCCAAGGGCGTCGTACACGGATAGCGACGCGTGAAATCAATGCTGCTGCAGATAGGCTAATATGACTTGCGGCCCGCTTTCCGAGAATTCCCCGATCTGCGAACCAATAGTCCGGCTTTTAGCGGAAGGTCTCTGGGTCGATCGGCGGCGTGCGATTGAACCACGCGGCGGCATCGGGACGGAACAGCATGTAGACTGCGGCACCCTGAATGGCGGTGATGATGATCGCTATGCCCAGCGAGAGGCCTTGGGGGCCAAGCGGATTGCTGAGATTGCTCAGCATCGACAACAGCCCGATCGCGAAAAATACCACCAATATCCATTTGGCGATCTTGCTCGCCCGCACCGAGATGAAATACCAGATGATCAGGTTGATGATCATGCCGACGGCGAACGTGCCGATAATGAAGCCCGATCCAAAGCCCATCGCCGCAAACTCGGGCATGCTCGCGAGTTTCTCCGATACGTCGTTCCACGCGAACAGGAAATTCAGTACGCTGAGTATCAGCGACCCCAGAAACAGACGGTCGAAAAATATGATGGAAACGGGTTTGATCATCTTTAGCCCCTCGTTGCTGTCGTTCAGTCGACCCAGTCGAGCCCCATGTCGCGATAGATGCTGCGGTCCTCGTCCCAGTTTTCCTTGACCTTGACGTGCAGGAACAGGTGGACCTTGCGGCCCATCAACTCGGCCAGCTCGGCCCGCGCGCGCGCGCCGATTTCCTTGATGCGCGCACCGCCCTTGCCGAGCACGATCGCGCGCTGGTTGTCGCGGGCGACGAAGATCTGCTGGTGGATTTCGGCGCTGCCGTCGGGACGCGTCTTGAACAGCTCGGTCTCGACCGTCGACTGGTAGGGCAGTTCCTCGTGGAGCTGGCGATAGAGCTGCTCTCGCGTGATTTCGGCAGCGAGCATGCGTTCGGGCGCGTCGCTGACCTCGTCCTCGGGGAAATGCCACGGCCCCTCGGGCATCAGCTTCGCGAGATGCGCCTTGAGTTCTGCGACGCCGTCGCCGCTGCTCGCCGAAATGAAGAAGGTTTCGTCGAAGGGGGCCTTGGTATTGAGTTCGGTCGCGATCGTGAGCAGCTTGTCCTTCTTGGTGAGGTCGACCTTGTTCAGGATCAGATATTTCTTCTCGGGCCGGTTCGCGATGCCCTCGAGCACGCGCTCGACGCGGCCCGTCAGTTTCGCCGCGGCGTCGATCATCACGAGGATCGCCTCGGCTTCCTCGAGGCTGCCCCAGGCTGCGGCGACCATCGCGCGGTCGAGCCGGCGCGTCGGGGCAAAGATGCCGGGCGTGTCGATCAGGATGATCTGCGTTTCGCCCTCCATCGCGACGCCCATCAGCCGCGTGCGCGTCGTCTGCGCCTTCGGGCTGACGATCGCGACCTTCTGGCCGACGAGCGCGTTGACGAGGGTCGACTTGCCCGCGTTGGGCGCGCCGACGACGGCGACGAAACCGCAATGCTGGATCATTCTTTCATTCCTTCGAGTTCGGCGAGCAGGGCTGCCGCCGCGGCCTTTTCGGCCGCCTGTTTGCTCGCGCCCTCGGCCTCGGCGCGCGCGAGCTTGCCGACGCTCACCGCAACGCGGAAGCGCGGCGCATGGTCGGGGCCTTCGCGCGAGACGATTTCATATTCGGGCGGGCGGCGCTTGCGGGCGAGCGCCCATTCCTGGAGCGCGGCCTTGGGGTGCTTGGGCGCCGCCTGCTGCCCGTCGATCATCTCGTTCCAATGGGTCAGGATGAACTGCCGGGCGGTGTCGGCTCCCTTGTCGAGATAGAGCGCGCCGATCAGCGCCTCGATCGCGTCGGCGGCGATATTGTCGCTGTAGCGGCCGCCGTCATTGCGCGCCTGCGCGCCGAAACGGATCAGCGCAGTCAGGTCGAGCCGCTGCGCGATCGCGGCGCAGGTCGCCCCCGATGCGAGCACATGCAGCCGCGACGACATCTCGCCCTCGCTTGCCGTGGGAAAGCGCGTGTAAAGCTCCGATGCGATGACGAGCCCGAGCACGCGGTCGCCCAGGAATTCGAGCCGCTGATAATCGGCGCGCCCGGTGCTGCCGTGCGTCAGCGCAAGGTCGTAGAGCGCGACATCGTCCGGGGTGCAGCCGATAATGTCGGCGAGCGCCCCGGTGTCCAGCGTATCGCTCAAAAACCGTCCCCGATGCGGCCCCAGCGCGCGGCGGTGAACCAGCTGATCGGGTTGATCCAGCTCGCCGAACCGTCGGTCGAGAACATGCCGACGAGCGCGTGGCCGACGAGATTTTCTTCGGGAACAAGGCCGATGCCCTGATTTTCCATCGCGGGGAAACGGCTGTCGGCGCTGCGGTCGCGGTTGTCGCCCATCAGGAACATATGCCCCTCGGGCACGACGACGAGCGGCGTATTGTCCTCGGCGATCGTCGTGATGTCGAGGATCGCATAGCTCTTGCCGCTGGGCAGCATTTCCCTGAACTGCTTGTAACGGCACTGGCGCGTCCCGTCGGCGGCGACTTCCTCGAACTCGGGCGCATAGCAGGGCAGGGTGCCCGTCGCGCGCGATGCTTCGATCATGTTCGGCGTCACCGGGATGACGAAGTCGGGCATGGCTTCGCGCTTCAGCGGCTTGCCGTTGAGCCAGACGATGCCGCCCTTCACCTGCACGCTGTCGCCCGGCAGGCCGATCACGCGCTTGATATAGTCATTGTCGTTGACCGGCGGCGCCTTGAACACGACGACGTCGCCGCGCTCGGGCGTGCGCGGGAAAATGCGGCCCGGGATCAGCGGCGCGCTGAACGGCAGGCTGAACTTCGAATAGCCATAGGCCATTTTGTTGACGAGCAGATAGTCGCCGATGAGCAGCCGCGGCTGCATCGATTCCGACGGAATGTTGAAGGGCGACAGGAAAAAGCTGCGGAAAATCAGCACCGCGATCGCGAGCAGCGCGAGGAAGCGGACGGTATCGACCGCCTCTTCCTTGGCGGATACCGGAGCGGGAGTCGGAGCAGGCGGCGTGGGGCCCGTCGGGGGCGTCACATCGGCGGTAAAGCTGGCATTGGTCATGCTGCGGCATTGGCGATGAATAGGTTGCCACGTCAAGCGAATATCGGCGGACGCCACTGGCGCCGCGCGGGCGGCGGGCCTAGAGAAAGGTCGTGATTCACTCCCCCTTCGAGGATATTAGACGATGACGACCGCATCCGACGCCTGGCAGGCTCTTTCCGACTGGCAGCCGCAAAAGCTCACCGATCTGGTCGCGGCCGATCCCGAAGCACGGCTCCAGGTGCTGGTGCGCAATGTCGCCGACATCCGCTTCGATTTCGCCAAGACGCATCTCGACGGAGCGGCTCTCGCGATCCTGTCGGGTCTTGCCGAAGCACAGGATTTCGCGGGGCGGCGCAAGACGCTCTTTTCGGGCGGCATCGCCAATCCAACCGAGGACCGGGCGGCGGAACATAGCGCCGAACGCGGCGACGGCGCGCCGGAATCGGTGCATGTCGCGCAGGCGCTGCATCAGCGGATGCGGATGATGATCGACGCGATCGAAGCGGGGGCGTTCGGCGAGATCCGGCACCTGCTCCACATCGGCATCGGCGGATCGGCGCTCGGCCCCGACCTGCTCGTCGACGCGCTCGGCCGTCATAGCGACCGATATGACGTCGCGGTGGTGTCGAACGTCGACGGCGCCGCGCTCGACGAAGTCTTCGCCAAATTCAGCCCCGAGCATACGCTGGTCGCGGTCGCATCGAAGACCTTCACCACCACCGAAACCTTG
Source organism: Sphingopyxis sp. SE2 (assembly GCF_032227185.1). Classification (NCBI taxonomy): domain Bacteria; kingdom Pseudomonadati; phylum Pseudomonadota; class Alphaproteobacteria; order Sphingomonadales; family Sphingopyxidaceae; genus Sphingopyxis; species Sphingopyxis sp. SE2. Next base: position 1,184,837 of record NZ_JAPMXW010000001.1, read on the forward strand.
CTCAACGCCAATTCGGCGCTGCAATGGCTCGACGAGGCGGGCGTCGAAGATCCGGTCGGCCGTTTCATCGCGCTGACCGCCAAGCCCGAGCGCGCGATGGAGTGGGGGATCGACGAAACGCGCATTCTGCCGTTCAGCGAAACCGTCGGCGGCCGCTATTCGCTCTGGTCGTCGATCGGCTTTCCCGCGGCGCTCGCACTGGGCTGGGACGCCTTTGCCGACCTGCTCGAAGGCGCCGCCGAGATGGACCGCCATTTCCGCCTCGCCGACGGCGCCGACAATATCTGCCTGCTCGCGGCCTTCGCCGACCAGGTTTACGCCAATCGCCTGGGCTGCCAAACGCGCGCGGTGTTCGCCTATGACGAGCGGCTGCGGCTTCTGCCTTCCTATCTGCAACAGCTCGAAATGGAATCGAACGGCAAGTCGGTGACTTTCGAAGGACAGGCGGTGGCGCAGCAGACCGCGCCGATCACCTGGGGCGGGGTCGGCACCGATGCGCAGCATGCGGTGTTCCAGCTGCTTCATCAGGGAACGCATCTGACCCCGGTCGAATTCGTCGTCGCGCGCGAGCCCGATCACCTGCTCGACGATGCGCATCACGAAACGCTCGTCGCCAACTGCATCGCGCAGGGCGCCGCACTGATGACCGGGCGCGCGAGCGAGGATGGCGCGCGCAACTATCCGGGCGATCGCCCATCAACGACGATCCTGCTCGATCAGGTGACGCCGCGCAGCCTCGGCGCGTTGATTGCTTTCTACGAGCATCGCGTCTTCGCCAACGCCGTGCTGCTCGGCATCAACCCGTTCGACCAGTTCGGGGTCGAGCTGGGCAAGGAGATGGCGAAAGGCCTCGCCGAAGGCACGGTCGAGTTCGACGCCGCGACGCAGGCGCTGATGCAGGCGGCGCTCGGCGACTGAAGGCCTCGTCGCTGACTCTGAGTGCAAATTTCGATTGGCAAGCCGCGCCCGTGTAACCACATAGGCGCCGGGCGCGAATGCCTGCATGTCCAATTCAGGGGTAATTCATGAGCGATTTCGACTATGATCTCTTCGTTATCGGCGCCGGTTCGGGCGGCGTCCGCGCTTCGCGCATCGCGGCCTCGCACGGCGCGCGCGTCGCGGTGGCGGAGGAGTATCGGGTCGGCGGCACCTGCGTCATCCGCGGCTGCGTGCCCAAGAAGTTGCTCGTTTTCGGCGCCCATTTCGCCGAGGATCTGAAGGACGCGCGCAAATTCGGCTGGGATGTGCCCGACTGCAAGTTCGACTGGCCGGTGCTGCGCGACAATGTGCTCGCCGAAGTCGACCGGCTGGAGGGCCTCTATGGCCAGACGCTCGACAACCACAAGGTCACCGTGCTCAAGACGCGTGCGACGGTCGCCGGCCCGCAGAAGATACGCCTTGCCGACGGAACCGAACTCACCGCCGAGCGCATTCTGATTGCGACCGGCGGCTGGCCGCACGTTCCCGAATTTCCAGGCAGCGAATATGCGATCACCTCGAACGAGGTCTTCCATCTAGAAAGGCTGCCGAAACGCGTGGTGATCGCGGGCGGCGGCTATATCGCCAACGAGTTTGCCGGCATCTTCAATGAATTCGGCAGCAAGGTGACGATCGTCAATCGCGGCGACACGATCCTGCGTGGCTATGACGAGCAGATCCGCGACCGGCTGCTCCAGATTTCGATGACCAAGGGCATCGATTTCAAGTTCAACGCGCCGTTCCAGTCGATCGAGAAGAAGGATGACGGGACGCTCACGGTCCATCTCGAAGGCTGCGATGCGATCGACGCTGATGCAGTGCTGATGGCGACCGGGCGCACCCCGAACACCAAGGGGCTGGGGCTCGAAGAGGTCGGGGTCGAACTCGACAAAAAGGGTGCGATCAAGGTCGACGAGCGCAACCAGTCTTCGGTGCCGAGCATCTTCGCGGTCGGCGACGTCACCGACCGCATCCAGCTTACGCCCGTGGCGATCCGCGAGGGGCAGGCCTTTTCGGACACCTTCTACGGCGAAAAGCCGACGGTGGTCGACTATAGCAATGTTCCGAGCGCGGTGTTCAGCCACCCGCCGATCGGTGCCGTCGGGATGACCGAGGCCGAGGCGCGCAACAAGCTCGGCTCGATCCGCGTCTACACCAGCGATTTTCGCGCGATGAAAAATGTCCTCGCGGGGCGCAACGAGCGCGCGCTCTACAAGATGATCGTCAACGCCGCGACCGATCAGGTTGTCGGCCTCCACATGATCGGCCCCGACGCCCCCGAAATCCTGCAAGCGGCGGCGATCGCGGTGAAGGCGGGGCTCACCAAGACCGATTTCGACGCCACCGTCGCGCTGCACCCCAGCATGGCCGAGGAGCTGGTGCTGCTGAAATAGCCTCGATCCCCGTCTTGGCGGGCTATAGCTAGCCGATCCGGTAGGGCACAACGTCGCGCCGGTCGGGATCGACAAGGATCGGGCGGTCGCTCGGCGGGAAGGCGCGCTGGTCGCAATCGTCGCGCGGACAGATGCGGCACGACGGGCCGATGCGCGTCGCGGCCTGCGGTGCCGCGACGTCGACTCCGTCGGCATAGACGAAATCACCGGCATATTGCGCCTCGCACCCGAGCGCGACGGCGTAGCGCCGGGGGCTGCGCGCATAGCTGCCCGAGGGTTTCACGAGGCCCTTCGCCATCGACACATAGCGCAGCCCGTCGGGGGTCTCGGCGAGCTGGAACAATATGCGGTCGGGGATCGCCGCGGCCTCGTGGACGATCCACAGCGGACAGGCGCCGCCAAAGCGCGCGAACTGGAGGCGCGTCGCGCTGTGCCGCTTGGTGATGTTGCCCGCCATGTCGACGCGGCAGAAGAACATCGGAATGCCGCGCGCACCGGGACGCTGGAGCGTCGAGAGGCGGTGGCACGCCTGCTCGAAGCTGACGCCATATTCCAGCCGCAGCCGGTCGATGTCGTGCCGTACCGCGCGGGCGCTGGCGCGAAAGGGCGCATAGGGCATCAGCACCGCGCCCGCGGCATAGTTGGCGAGGCCGACATGGAGCAATTGGCGCGCGGCGGCTGTGCGCAGCGGCGAAGCTTCGACCACCGCGGCGATTTCCTTCGCGAGCGCGAGCGCGGCAAGCTGGTGCGCAAGTTGGAAGCGGCGGGTTTCGGCAGGCTGCGACGGGTCGATGACGAGGTGCCTCATCGTTGCGTCGAAATCGCGCAGCACCTGGCTCTGCTGATAGACGATCGAAATGCCGAGCGTGTCGCGAAGCCGCCGCTCGATCGTCTCGATCGCGGGCGAAGGCGCCTTGCCGCGCAATTGCCCCGCGAGTGCCTCAGCTGCGCGGTCGATGCTGTCGACATAATTGCCGGCATCGTGGAACCAGTCGCGCACCTCCTCCCACGGCAGACGGCTGCCTTCGGCGGTGCCGCCGGTCAGCGCCTCGTCGATGATCTGCAGCCGCTGCCCCGCGCGGCGATAGGCGGCGTGGAGTGCGACGAACTGGTCGGCGAGTTGCGGTTGCTGGAGCGCCGCGCGTTCGAGTTGCTCGGGCGGCAGCGGCGCCGAAGCGAACAGAGGATCGGCGGCGGCTTCGCGCAGCGCACCCGCCCGGCGATCGCCGGCATCGGCCGCGACCTCCTCCCATTCGAGCGGGAACAGGCGTTGCAATCGTTCGAGAAGCGCGGGGGTCAGCGGGCGGTCGTCGTGCTCGATCTGGCTGAGATAGGAGGTCGAAATACCAAGCTGCTGCGCAAAAGCAGCCTGCATCGTGCCGCGCTCGACGCGTAACTGCTTCAGCCGGGTTCCGGCAAAAATGCGTTGCCGAGCCATCGCATTCCTTCATCGAGTTTTTCGGCGGATTGCCGAGACGCAATCGATTTGAGACGTAATCGATTGCGTCTCGACGCTGTCCCAACGGATGAGGAGCCTATACGCGCGCAACAAATTTTGCAAAATCGAACTTCGCAATTTTGCAAATTCACATTTGCCTCCGCGATGCGAAGCGGGCAGACGACGCTTTCGAATTTTGATGGAGAGCCGCTTTGTCCGCCAATATCGCCGAAATGGAACGCCGCCGCGCCGCCGCAGCCCTTGGGGGCGGTCAGAAGCGCATCGACGCGCAGCACGCCAAGGGCAAGCTGACCGCGCGCGAGCGGCTCGACGTGCTGCTCGACGAAGGCTCGTTCGAGGAGCTCGACACCTATGTCGAGCATAATTGCACCGATTTCGGAATGCAGGATCAGAAGGTGCCCGGCGACGGCGTCGTCACCGGCAGCGGTACGATCAACGGCCGCCTCGTCTATGTCTTCAGCCAGGATTTCACCGTCTTCGGCGGCTCGCTATCGGAGCGCCACGCCGAAAAGATCATGAAGGTGATGGACAATGCGATGAAGGTCGGCGCGCCCGTCATCGGCCTCAACGACAGCGGCGGCGCGCGCATCCAGGAGGGTGTCGCGTCATTGGGCGGCTATGCCGAGGTGTTCCAGCGCAATGTGCTGGCGTCGGGCGTCGTTCCGCAGATTTCGCTGATCATGGGCCCCTGTGCCGGCGGCGCGGTCTACAGCCCCGCGATGACCGACTTCATCTTCATGGTGAAGGATTCGAGCTACATGTTCGTCACCGGTCCCGACGTCGTGAAAACGGTGACCAACGAGGTGGTGACGCAGGAGGAGCTTGGCGGCGCCATTACCCACACGACGAAAAGCTCGGTCGCCGACCTCGCGTTCGAGAATGACATCGAGGCGCTGCTCGCGGCGCGCGATTTCTTCGACTATCTGCCCGAGAACAACCGCAGCGGCGTGCCGGTGCGCCCGACGAGCGATCCTTATGACCGTGCCGAAGCCAGCCTCGACACGCTGATCCCGCCCAACGCGAACCAGCCGTACGATATGCACGAGCTGATCCGCAAAACCGTTGACGAGGGCGACTTCTTCGAGGTGCAGCCGGCGCATGCCGCGAACATCATCTGCGGTTTCGGCCGCATCGAGGGGCGCACGATGGGCATCGTCGCGAACCAGCCGATGGTGCTCGCGGGCGTCCTCGACATCAATTCGTCGAAGAAGGCGGCGCGCTTCGTGCGCTTCTGCGACGCGTTCGAGATTCCGATCATCACCTTCGTCGACGTCCCCGGATTTCTGCCCGGCACCGCGCAGGAATATAACGGCATCATCAAGCATGGCGCGAAGCTGCTCTTCGCCTATGCCGAGGCGACGGTGCCCAAGATCACGGTGATCACACGCAAGGCTTATGGCGGCGCGTACGACGTGATGGCGTCGAAGCACCTGCGCGGCGATCTGAACTATGCCTGGCCGACCGCGGAAATCGCGGTGATGGGCGCAAAGGGCGCGGTCGAGATCATCTTCCGCAGCGACATCGGCGACCCCGAAAAGATCGCCGAGCGCACCAAGGAATATGAGGACCGTTTCGCGAACCCGTTCGTCGCGGCATCGCGCGGCTATATCGACGAGGTCATCCACCCGCACAACACGCGCAAGCGGATCGCGCTGGGGCTGCGCAAGCTGCGGAACAAGCACCTCGAAAACCCGTGGAAGAAGCACGATAATATCCCGCTGTGACAACAGGCACTAAAATTTCGCTGTGGATGAGATAGTTAGGAACTGCGGCCCGGAAACGCGACCGCGATGTTTGGCTATCAGATGAGGTATCGAGATGCGTAAATCCGTTCTTGCCGCTGCTGTCGTCCTGTCGGCGCTCGTATCGCCGGCAGCATTGGCGTTCGACCCCGACACGCCGGTCGATGCGGAGAAGGAAGCCTTTCCGATCACGCTCGGCAGCGACGAGGACCCGACGATCGATCTGGCGTTCCGCACCGCCTTCGGGCTTCCCAAAGGCGCCGGGGCGGAGGCCGCGCGGACGATCGACGAACGGGCCTATCGTTTCCGCCCGGTCGCTATCCACCTGCTGCCGAATAATGTCGGCGTGCTGTTGAGCGCGGGATCGCTCGACGATGCGGGGCACAGCGAAGGGGGACTGAACGCGGTCCATTATCTGAAGTCGAGCGCTGCGGGCTGGGTCAAGCAGGGCGAATGGATCGGGATCGGCGCCACCGGCACGGTAGGCAACGCCGCGACGAGCTGGGCCTTTACGAACCTCCTCGGGCGCAATCCCTATCTGATCACCGCGGGCGGCGGCGTGTGGCAGGGCTGCGCGATCGGATCGGCCGTTGTGACCGAGTTGACGCCCGACGGGCCGGTCGACCGTGGCGGCTTTACCGACGGGATGAGTTCGGGCGCCGGAATCGGCCAGACCGAACAGGAATATGAAGGCCGGATCGCAGCGGCCGCGCCCGACAAGAGCTTTACCGTCGCCTACACCGGCACGCGGTCCTTCAAACAGCAATATGTTCTGAATAACGGCAAATATGAACCGGTCGGCAAGGACCAGGTTCCGGGTTGCTGAGGAGAATGGAATGAAACTGGGCCGCCTCAACCATATCGGCGTCGCGACGCCGTCGATCGCCGAAAGCATCATCTTTTACCGCGATGTGATGGGAGCAACCCACATTCACGAACCGTTCGACCTGCCCGAACAGGGGGTGAAGGTGTGTTTCGTCGATACGCCCGGCGCCGATGGCGCGCCGAACGGCACGCAGATCGAGCTGGTCGAGCCATTGCCCGGCAACACTTCGATCACGGGCTTCCTCGAAAAGAACCCGGCGGGCGGACAGCATCATCTATGTTATGAAGTGCCCGACATTCATGCCGCCAAGGCCGAGTTCGAGGGACAAGGCAAGCGCGTGCTTGGCGAGCCGCGGATCGGCGCGCACGGGACCTTGATCTTCTTCCTCCACCCCAAGGATATGGGCGGGGTGCTGACCGAGATTATGGAGACGCCGAAGGGCGATCACTGACTGTTCTCCTCTCCCCCTGCGGGAGAGGCAAAGTGAAGGTTGGGGACTTGTCCCCTACCGGAATTTGGAGAGGGGTTGGTTGGCGAGCCTGCGGCTCGCGACCCCTCTCCCAGCTACGACTGGCCAGCAAGCTGGCAAGTCTTCGCATCCCTCTCCCACAAGGGGAGAGGGGGTTTGGGATTAGGACTGCATATGACCGATAAACCGACCCTCGACCAATGGGCCGCCGCCGCCGACAAGGAAGTGAAGGGCAAGGACCTGACCTGGGCGACCCCCGAGGGGATCTACGTCAAGCCGCTCTACACGGCCGAGGACGTGACCGCCGACCCCGGCCTGCCCGGGTTCGCGCCCTTCACGCGCGGCGTGCGCGCGTCGATGTATGCGGGGCGGCCGTGGACGATCCGGCAATATGCGGGCTTCTCGACCGCCGAAGAATCGAACGCCTTTTACCGCCGCAACCTCGCCGCGGGGCAGAAGGGCCTCAGCGTCGCTTTCGACCTCGCGACCCACCGCGGCTATGACAGCGACCATCCGCGCGTCGTCGGCGACGTCGGCAAGGCAGGGGTCGCGATCGACAGCGTCGAGGATATGAAGATCCTGTTCGACGGCATCCCGCTCGACCAGATGTCGGTGTCGATGACGATGAACGGCGCGGTGATCCCGATCCTCGCCTTCTTTATCGTCGCGGGCGAGGAGCAGGGGGTCGAGCGCAAATTGCTCGACGGGACGATCCAGAACGACATCCTGAAGGAGTTCATGGTCCGCAACACCTATATCTATCCGCCCGAGCCGAGCATGCGGATCATTTCGGACATTTTCGGTTACACCAGCCGCGAGATGCCCAAGTTCAACAGCATCTCGATCTCCGGCTATCATATGCAGGAAGCCGGCGCGACGCAGGTGCAGGAACTCGCTTTCACCATCGCCGACGGCGCCGAGTATGTGCGCTATGGCGTCGCATCGGGGCTGGACATCGACAAGTTCGCGGGGCGCCTGTCCTTCTTCTTCGCAATCGGCATGAACTTCTTCATGGAAATCGCGAAGCTGCGCGCCGCGCGGGTGCTGTGGCACCGCGTGATGACCAACCTCGGCGCCAAGGACGAGCGGTCGAAGATGTTGCGCACCCATTGCCAGACGTCGGGCGTCTCGCTCACCGAGCAGGACCCCTATAACAATGTGATGCGCACGACGATCGAGGCGATGGCGGCGATGCTCGGCGGGACGCAGTCGCTGCACACCAACGCGCTCGACGAGGCGATCGCACTGCCGACCGACTTCTCCGCCCGCATCGCGCGCAACACCCAGATCGTCATCCAGGAAGAGACCGGGATGACCAAGGTCGTCGACCCGCTCGGCGGCTCCTATTATGTCGAGGCGCTGACGCAGGAGCTGGTCGACAAGGCGTGGGAGATCATCGAGCGCGTCGAGAAGGAAGGCGGCATGGCGAAGGCCGTCGCGGCGGGCTGGCCCAAGGCGATGATCGAGACCGCCGCCGCCGCCCGTCAGGCGCGCGTCGACCGCGGCGACGATGTGATCGTCGGCGTCAACAAATATCGGCTGAAGGACGAAGACCTGCTCGAAACGCTCGAGGTCGACAATAGCAAGGTCCGCGAGGCGCAGGTCGTACGGATCAACCGGGTCAAGGCGAGCCGCGACGAAGCGGCGTGTCAGGCGGCGCTCGACGCGCTGCGCAAAGCGGCCGCGGCGCCGCAGTCGATCGAGACCAATTTGCTTGCCCATGCGGTCGACGCCGCGCGCGCCCGCGCGACGCTTGGCGAAATCTCGTCGGCGATGGAAGAAAGCTTCGAGCGCTACGGCACACAGCCGACCCCGGTGAAAGGTGTCTACGCCGCGCCTTACGAGGGCGACGACCGCTGGCAGCAGGTGCTCGACGGCGTGAAGGCGGTCGAACGCCGAATGGGCCGCAAACCCAAATTGCTCGTCGCCAAGATGGGGCAGGACGGGCACGATCGCGGCGCCAATGTCATCGCCTCGGCGTTCGGCGACATGGGTTTCGACGTCGTGTCGGGGCCGCTGTTTCAGACTCCCGAAGAGACCGTCGTGCTCGCGCTCGATAGCGGCGTCGACGTCGTCGGCGCGTCGAGCCTCGCCGCGGGGCACAAGACGCTGATCCCCGAATTGATCGGCAAGCTGAAAGAGGCGGGCCGCAGCGACATCAAGGTCATCGCGGGCGGCGTCATTCCGCCGCAGGATTATCAATATCTCCGCGACGCGGGCGTGCAGGGCATTTACGGCCCCGGCAGCAACGTCGTCGAATGCGCCGCCGACGTGCTACGCCTGCTCGGCCACAACATGCCCCCGCTGGAGGATGCCGCGTGATCGGTTCGCTCGGCCTGTTGATCGCTGCTTTGTCGGCAGCTTCGGTAGATGCCGAACCTGCAAGCCGTCCGAGCGAGTTTCGCAAGGATGTCGCGGTCGAGTTGATCTACCGGCAACAAATCGACGATGTCTATTTCACCGATTGGTACGGCCGCCTTGAAAAGGCCGACGGCGCGTGGCGCGACATCTATTTCGAGACGAGCGACAAATTTGTGAACAAGGGGCTGGTCCGGATCAACTGCGACGATCCCGAGGCCGATATCGACTTCATCTTCTATAGCGTCGGCGAATATGGCGCTTCCGAAGACGCACGACAGGTGACGATCAGCTATGGCGACCGCCGACCTTGGGCGGACGGCAATTATCAGGACATGTTCGGCGAAACGCCGACGATCGAATTTTACGGCGCCGCGATCGAGCGCTTCTGCAAATAACATCAAAGGGTCGACGATCATGAATCTCTCCAAAACTGCCGAACAGGATAACCAGCCGCGCACCGACTGGACGCGCGAAGAAATCGCCGAGCTGTTCGACCTGCCGTTCGACGAATTGATGTGGGAAGCGCAGGGCGTTCACCGCCGCCATCACGCGCGCGGCGAGGTGCAGCTTTGCACGCTGCTCAGCATCAAGACCGGCGGGTGCGTAGAAGATTGCGGCTATTGTTCGCAGTCGAAGAGCGCCGACAGCGGGCTCAAGGCCACGAAGCTGATGGACGTGCGCGCTGTGCTGCAGGCGGCCGCGCAGGCGAAGGATGCCGGGTCGAAGCGCTTCTGCATGGGCGCCGCATGGCGCAACCCCAAGGACCGCGATATGCCCGCGATCGTCGAGATGGTCGAAGGCGTGCGCGCGATGGGCATGGAAACCTGCATGACGCTGGGCATGCTGACGAAGGAACAGGCGCAGACGCTCGCGGTCGCCGGGCTCGATTATTATAATCACAATATCGACACTTCCCCCGAGAATTACGAGAATATCATCTCAACGCGGACGTTTCAGGACCGGCTTGATACGCTGGAGGAAGTCCGCAATGCCGGGATCAACGTCTGCTCGGGCGGCATCGTCGGGCTCGGCGAGACGCGCGCCGACCGCGTCGGCTTCATCCACGCGCTCGCGACCCTCGAACGCCATCCCGAAAGCGTGCCGGTCAATGCGCTGGTGCCGGTGAAGGGCACCGTGCTCGGCGACATGCTCGCCGACACCCCGCTGGCGAAGATCGATGATATCGAATTCGTCCGCACCATCGCGGTCGCGCGCATCACCATGCCGAAATCGATGGTGCGCCTGTCTGCAGGGCGTGAGAGCATGTCTGAAGCGACGCAGGCGCTCTGCTTCATGGCGGGCGCGAACAGCATCTTCACCGGCGACAAGCTGCTTACCACCGCGAACGCGGGCGACAATGCCGACGCCGCGCTGTTCGCGAAGCTAGGCCTCCGCCCGATGGAAAGCGAAGAGCCGATGCGTGCGCAGATGGAGGCGGCGGAATGATCCTTGCAACCCTTTTGGCGCTGGCGGCGGCCGCGCAGGATCCCGAGATCGATTGCGACAATGCGATGGCGCAGTTCGAACTCAACGCCTGCGCCTACAAGGAATATGAACGCGCCGACGCTGCGATGAACGCGCAGTGGAAGGTGACGGCCGCGCACATGAAGGAAATCGACGCCGATTTCGACCGCTCGCAGGACAACCGCCCCGGCTATTTCGATACGCTCCTCGCCGCGCAGCGCGCGTGGCTGACCTATCGCGATCAGCATTGCGCCAGCGAAGGCTACACGATGCGCGGCGGGTCGGCCGAGCCGATGGTCATCAGCGGGTGCCAGACCCAGTTGACGGAAGCGCGCACCAAGCAACTCCAAGATTTGCTCGAGGAATATTGAGACAGATGTTCAAGAAAATCCTGATCGCCAATCGCGGCGAAATTGCCTGCCGCGTCATCAAGACCGCGCGCCGCATGGGTATCGCGACCGTTGCCGTCTATTCGGACGCCGACGCGCGCGCGCCTTTCGTGCAAATGGCCGACGAGGCCGTGCATATCGGGCCGTCGCCCGCGTCCGAATCCTATCTGATCGCCGACAAGATCATCGCGGCGTGCAAGCAAACGGGCGCCGAGGCGGTGCATCCGGGCTATGGCTTCCTGTCCGAACGCACCAGCTTCGCCGAGGCGCTGGCCAAGGAAAATATCGCCTTCATCGGCCCGCCGGTGAATGCCATCGCCGCGATGGGCGACAAGATCGAGTCGAAGAAGCTCGCCAAGGAAGCGGGCGTCAACGTCGTCCCCGGCTTCGTCGGCGAGATCCGCGACACCGAACATGCGGTCGAGATCTCGAACGAGATCGGCTATCCGGTAATGATGAAAGCATCCGCCGGCGGGGGCGGCAAGGGCATGCGGCTTGCCTATGACGAGAAGGAGGTCCGCGAGGGCTTCGAGAGCGTCAAGCGCGAGGGGCTGAACAGCTTCGGCGACGACCGCGTCTTCATCGAGAAATTCATCCTCAACCCGCGCCATATCGAGATCCAGATTCTCGGCGATCAGCACGGCAACACGCTCTATTTGAACGAGCGCGAGTGCAGCATCCAGCGGCGGCATCAAAAGGTCGTCGAGGAGGCGCCGTCGCCTTTCGTCTCGCCCGAAATGCGCAAGGCGATGGGCGAGCAATGCGTCGCACTCGCCAAGGCGGTCGGATATTACAGCGCCGGCACGGTCGAGCTGATCGTGTCGGGCGCCGATCCGACGGGTGAGAGCTTCTACTTCCTCGAAATGAACACGCGCCTGCAGGTCGAGCATCCGGTGACCGAGGCGATCACAGGCATCGATCTCGTCGAGCAGATGATCCGCGTCGCGGCGGGCGAGAAGCTCGAGTTGACGCAGGACGATGTGAAGATCGACGGCTGGGCGATCGAGAACCGCGTTTATGCCGAGGATCCGTATCGCGGCTTCCTGCCCTCGACCGGGCGGCTGGTGCGCTATCGCACCCCCGTTCCGGCGTGGGAAGGCGACGAACGCGGCGTCAACGGCGTGCGCGTCGATGCGGGGGTCGAGGAGGGCGGCGAGGTGTCGATCTTCTACGACCCGATGATCGCCAAACTCGTCACCTGGGGCGAAACGCGCGACGAGGCGGCCGACCTGCAGATCGCGGCGCTCGACCGCTTCGAGCTCGAAGGGCTCGGGCACAATATCGATTTCGTCTCGGCGATCATGCAGCATCCACGCTTCCGCTCGGGCGAACTCACGACGGGGTTCATCGCCGAGGAATATCCCGAGGGTTTTCACGGCGCCGATGCGGGTGAAGAGGTCACCCGCGCACTCGCGGCGATCGCGGGCTTCATGGCGAGCGCCGAGGCCGATCGCGCGCGGCGCACCGACGGCCAGCTCGGCGACCGGCTCGACCCGCCCGCGAAGTGGCAGGTGTCGATCGACGGCGCCTCGCACAAGGTCAAGGTGGGTGAAAAGCATATCAAGGTCGAAGGCGACCGGATCGACATCGCGCTCGAATATACGCCGGGCGACCGGCTGGTGGTCGCCGAGATCGACGAAACCGAACTCGCGGTAAAGGTCGCGAAAACGCGCACCGGCTGGCGCATGACGACGCGCGGACGCATCCACGATGTGCGCGTGCTGCCGTGGCATGTCGCTCCGCTCGCGAGCCATATGATTGAGAAGATCCCGCCCGACCTGTCGAAATTCCTGATCTGTCCGATGCCGGGCCTGCTCGTCGCGCTGCATGTGGGCGAGGGCGACAAGGTTGAGGCCGGCCAGCCGCTCGCGACGGTCGAGGCGATGAAGATGGAGAATATCCTACGCGCTGAAAAGGCGGGGGTGGTGAAGACCGTCAACGCGGCGCAGGGCGACAGCCTCGCGGTCGACGCGGTGATTCTGGAGATGGAGTGACGTTGTGCACGTCGATCACGAGCGGGGCGCACCGGCAGCGGAGGAAATCACCTTCGACGATTTCCTCCGCGTCGATATCCGCATCGGCACGATCGTCGACGCCGAGCCTTTTCCCGAGGCGCGCAAGCCGGCGTTCAAGCTGAAGATCGACTTCGGCCCCGCGATCGGGGTGAAGAAGAGCAGCGCGCAGATCCTCGACCGCTATGCGCTGGAGGAGCTTGCGGGGCGGCAGGTCGCAGCCGTGGTCAATTTTCCGCCGCGCCAGATCGGCAAGTTCATGTCCGAGGTTCTGACGCTTGGTTTTGCCGATGAAGAGGGTGCGGTGATCCTGTTTGCGCCCGATCAGGGGGTGCCGAACGGCTCGCGATTGTTCTAGCGGGATATTGCGTGTTCCGCTTCGGGGTGGGGAGCGGACGTTTAGTCCTCCCTGTCGCGAAGCGATGGGGAGGGGGACCGCGCCCGTAGGGCGCGGTGGAGGGGCTACGACGCTGCGTCATGAGCCCCTCCGTCAGCGCTTCGCGCTGCCACCTCTCCATGGCTTCGCCACAGGGAGGATTTGATGGCAACTATCGGTCGCGATCAGTCGTTGCGCCCAGCCTCCACCAACGCCACCGCCCTGATCCACCCGGCGCTCGCGCGCTCGATCTTCACCGGAAAGCAGCTGAAGGTGAAACCCGTCGCCGGGATCGCGGCGAGGTTGGTGAGCTTCTCGATCTGGTAATAGGGCCGAATACGCCCCGCCTTGTGGCCTTCCCAGATAATCGACGGATCGCGCGTTTCGGCCCAGCGTCGCGCGGTGTGACTGAACGGCGCGTCCCAGCTCCACGCATCGGTGCCGACCACCTGCACGCCGCGTTCCGTCAGATAGAGCGTCGCCTCGGCGCCCATGCCGCAACCCTGATCGGTAAAATTGTCGGTGCCATAGATCGCGCCCGACTGGACAAGCACGATGTCGAGCGGCTGGAGATCGTGGCCGATCCGTGCGAGTTCGGCCTCGACCTCGGCACCGCTCACCACATGGCCGTGCGGGCGATCCGAAAAGTCGAGCTTCACTCCGGGACGGAAGAAGAGGTCGAGCGGCGCTTCGTCGATCGACGGGGCGGGCGAGGCGCCGCTGTCGGTTGTCGAATGATAATGCCAGGGCGCATCCATATGCGTGCCGTTATGCGTGCTCAATGACAGCATCTCGACCGCCCAGCCTTCGCCGTCGGGCAGGTCATCCTTCGTCAGCCCCGGAAAGAACATCGCGATCTGCTCCCACGTATTCTCATGCGTCATATAGGTGATGTTGGGGCGCATCACCGGCGGGTCGGAGACGACATCGTTGGTGATCGGGATCGATAGGTCGATGAACTGCATGGCGTCCAGTCTGCCACCGGAATGACGCTACGCCAAGAAGGCTTGCGCACCGTCCGGCGCCCGTTAGAGATGGCGCAAAGCCCCGCCGACGAAACCGGGGCAGGGGAGAGTGTATGACCGACGCAGCCGCCGTCGCCGACCATGGCGCGGACTATCAGCCGACCGCGAAAGACATCCGCATGGTCATCGCCGCTTCGTCGGCGGGCACGGTGTTCGAATGGTATGATTTCTTCATCTACGGCACGCTCGCGGCGATCATCGGCAAGGCCTTTTTCCCCAGCGACAATGCGACGCTCGAAATATTGCTCGTCTGGGCGGGGTTCGCGGTCGGTTTCGGTTTCCGCCCGCTGGGCGCGGTGCTGTTCGGCTTTCTCGGCGACCGGCTCGGGCGCAAATATACCTTCCTCGTCACCGTTACGCTGATGGGTATCGCGACCGCGGGGGTCGGTATGATCCCGTCGGCGGCGACGATCGGCATTGCGGCGCCGATCATCGTCATCCTGCTCCGCGTGCTGCAGGGCCTCGCGCTCGGCGGCGAATATGGCGGCGCGGCGATCTATGTCGCCGAACATTCGCCGCCCGGAAAGCGCGGCTTTTACACCAGCTTCATTCAGGCAAGCGTCGTCGGCGGTTTCGTGCTCAGCCTGATCGTCGTGCTCGGCTGCAAGGCGCTGATGCCCGATGCCGTTTGGGAAAGCTGGGGCTGGCGCGTGCCTTTCCTGCTGTCGCTGATCCTGCTCGCCATTTCGCTGTGGATGCGGCTCAAGCTGTCCGAAAGCCCGGTGTTTCAGGCGATGAAGAAGGAGGGCGAGCTGGCCAAGAACCCGCTCAAGGAAAGCTTCACCTATCCCGGCAATCCGCGCCGCATCTTCATTGCGCTGTTCGGCATCGCCGCGGGCCTGACGGTTATCTGGTACACCGCGATGTTCTCGGGCCTGTCGTTCCTGAAAGGACCGATGAAGGTCGAGGATACCGCCGCCGAGATCATCGTCGGCCTTGCCGCCGCACTCGGCATGGGCTTTTTCATCTGGGCCGGCAAACTCTCCGACCGGATAGGCCGCAAGAAACCGATCGTCTGGGGTTATGCCGCGACGCTGGTGCTGCTCTTCCCGCTCTTCTGGTGGATGGGCAGCGTCGGCAATCCCGCGCTCTCGGCCGCCGCCGAGCGCGCGCCGGTGACCGTGACGGGTTCGCAATGCAGCTTCGACCCGTTCGCGCAGCAGCAGGCGACCGCGTGCGGCCGCACGCTCGGCGAACTCACGAAACTCGGCGTGCCCTATACGATCGCCGAGACCGGCAGCGGCTTCGACAGCGTCAAGATCCGCATCGGAAACCGCGAGGTCGCGAGCGAGGACCCCGAATTGCTCCAGCCCGCGCTCGAAGCGATGGGCTATGATTTCGCCAAGCAGATCCCGAACGCCGGCGGCGGCGTCGTCATCTTCCTCGCGCTGCTCGGCCTCAGCGCGCTGTCGGGTTTCACTTATGGCCCGGTCGCGGCGCTGCTGTCGGAGATGTTCCCGCCGCACGTCCGCTATTCGTCGCTGTCGATCCCCTATCATCTCGGAACCGGCTATTTCGGGGGCTTCCTGCCGCTGATCGCGAGTTTCATCGTCGCGAAGACCGGCAATGCCTATGCCGGGCTCTGGTACACCTGGGTCGTCGTTCTCGTCGCCTTCCTCGTCACGGCCTTCATGCTGAAGGACCCGGTCGAGGGGCAATGGGACAGGCCGGCCCTATGATCGCCCCCATTGGCGGAGGCAGCCAAGCCGTATAGGGGCGAAGGAATGATTGCCATTCCCTCGCCGCTTCGCCTTCGCCTTTCATCCGAAGCCCTCGTCGCCAACTGGCGCTGGCTCGCCCAGCAGAGCGGTCCGGCGGCGTGCGGCGCGGCGATCAAGGCCGATGCTTACGGTCTTGGCGCGCGCGAGGTGATGCGACATCTTTCCGCTGCGGGATGCCGCGACTTTTTCGTCGCGACCTGGACCGAAGCCGCCGCGCTGATGCCCTTGCCCGAAGGCGTGTCGCTCTCGGTCCTCCACGGCGTCGGCGCGAGCGACATGATCGCGGCGCGCACGCTCCCGGCGCGCCCGGTGCTCGGCAGCCTCGAACAGATCGCGCGCTGGCGCGAAGCGGGGGAGGGGCGCCCGTGCGATGTGATGATCGATACGGGCATGAACCGCCTCGGGCTTCGCGTAGAGGAAGCGATCGGCGGCGCGCTCGACGGCCTGAATATCGGCACCCTGCTCAGCCATCTCGCCTCGGCCGACGAGGACAGTGAACAGAATGCGCTGCAACTGGCAGCGTTCCACAGCGTCCGGCAGGCGGTTCCCGCCCGGCGCTACAGCCTCGCGAACAGCGCGGGCATCTGCCTCGGCGCCGACTATGCGTTCGACCTGACGCGCCCCGGCATAGCGCTCTATGGCGGCACACCCCGCGGCGAAGCCGGGGGGCATATCCGGCAGGTCGTGTTCCCTGAAGTGCGCGCCCTCCAGGTGCGCGACGTGTTTGCTGGCGAGACGGTCGGCTATGGCGCAACCTGGACCGCGAGGCAGGATAGCCGGGTCGTAATTGCGAACTTGGGCTATGCCGACGGCTATCTACGCTGCCATGCCGGATCGGGCTCGGCCACGTGGCGGTCGCGCCCGCTACCGCTCATCGGCCGCGTATCGATGGATCTGACCGCCTTCGACGCCAGCGAGGTGGACGAACTCCAGGAAGGCAACTGGCTCACGCTCGATTATGACCTCCCATCGACCTCCGCTCGCAGCGGCCTGTCGCAATATGAGCTGCTGACGGGGCTGGGGCCGCGGTTCGAGAGGCGTTGGATTTAGAGCGAGCGTTGCAAAAGGAAAATCAAACAAAAAAAGACCGCCTTCCCAAAGGAAGGCGGTCGATTTTCATGAAGCTCGATTGGCTTACCAGCTGGCCTTGATGCCCGCATAGAAGTAGCGACCAAAGCTGTCGAACGGATCACCGCCAGCGGTACCGAGCAAGCCGAGCGGCGGGAGCTTGTCGAACACATTGTCGATGCCGACATAGAAGTTGAACTTCTTGTCGATTTCCAGATTCGCCCGGAAATTGTGATAAAATGCGTCCGGATAATAGACCTGCGGGAACTGATCAGCGTTCTGCGGCGGAAGCGTCACAATGTTCCCCGGTGTGCAGCTGCCGCCGCCAGGGATCGTGCCGTTGGCCGGGCAGGCACCCTTATAGGGGTTCTGCGCTTCCTAAGTTCCGATCGTCTGTTTGCCGATGTACCGCACCGACCAGCTGAGGTCGAGATCGCCAAAATCGTAGTTGATGCTCGCGTTCGCGGCCCAGCGTGGATCGCCCAGTTCGCTCATCTGGCGGTTCGGGTTCGCCGGGTTCAACGGATCGGTGTAGTTGTCGAGGCGGATCAGATAAGTCGCGATCGCGCGGAACGACAGACGATGACCATTGTCGAACGTCCGGCGATAGGCGACGTCGAAGTCGATGCCTTCGGTCTTTTGCGCGGCGAAGTTGACGCCGCCCGAAATGACCGCACCGGCCTGCTGATCGAAGAAGCCGGTCGACTGGCGGTTCACCGTCGAACAGAACTGGTTGTTGATGCCGTCCGGGCTGTCATAGCACAGATTGATGATCGTCTGTGCACCAAGAGCCGCGATCAGGCTTTCGACTTTGATCTTGTAATAGTCGACCGTGAAGTTGAAACCCGGCAGGAAGCTGGGTTCGAACACCGCGCCGATCGTCAGGCTCTTGCCGATTTCGTTCAGCAGGGTGGGGTTGCCGCCCGAAAGGAAGCTGGTCGACGAGGTGCGGGCAAGGCAGTTCACCCACGGATCGCCCTCTTCGCGCTGGTCTTCCGGCACGCCCGACCCGGCGCACGCTGCGGCCGCAGCCGCGTCGAACACTGTCGGGACCCCGGCGGCGGCGCAATTGGCCGCGCGGTTCGGGTTGTTGCTGATGAACGAGGTGTCGCACGGGTCGGTCAACTGAGCGAAGTTCTGGCTGAGCGGCGAGAACAGGTCGCTCTGCGTCGGTGTACGAACCGACTTTGCATAGGCCGCGCGGAAACGAACGTCAGGGATCGGCGCGTACAGACCCTGGACGTTGTAAGCCCAGACCGTGCCCGCCGACGTATTATAGTCGGAGACGCGGGCCGCCGCACCGATCGTCAGTTCTTCAGCGAGCGGAACATTGGCGAGCAGCGGAATACTCACTTCGCCAAAGGCTTCCTTCACCGACAGCTTTGACGGCGTGAACGGCTGGATGGCGTTCAGGAACGTACCGCCGCTGGCCGTCAGCGCGTCATAAACCGACGATGCCGTTTCTTCGCGATATTCGGCGCCGAGTGCAAAACCGATCGGACCGCCGGGAAGTTCGAACAGCTGCGACAGATCGCCGGAAACGCTGGCCGTTGCGACGAACTCTTCAGCCTTTTCGACGCGCTTCGCCTTGGTGTTCACGAAGTCGAGAGCCGCCTGCGAAGGCGCCCCGCTGCCGAACACGTTGATCGGAACGCAATCCGGGCGATCATTGGTCGGGTCCGCATCGGCGTTCACGCGGCAAACGATCTGGCCCGACGTATTCTGTACCGCGTCAATGGCGAGCAGGAAGCCGTCAAGGTTGCCCTGTTCGTCGAACAGCACCAGATTGTTCAGCGAATCCATCTTGGATTCAAAGCGGCCATAATTCAGGGCGATTTCATAACCCCAGTCGTCGTTGAACGTCCCCTCGACGCCGCCTACAACGCGATAGGTTTCGCGTTTGTGCTTTTCGCCGCGACCACCGAAGTCGGTGTTGAAGCGGGAAATGGTGAACTCGGTCGCATCCGGCGTCGCACCGCAAACGCCATAGGCGGACAGGGTGCCGAAAGCCTGTGACGTCAGGAAGGGGTTGTCGCAGCGCAGTTCGGGGATCGCGTCGAACTGTTCCTGCGTCAGCGCGAAGAAATTCGCCAGCGATCCTTGGAAGAAGCTGGGCTGACCTTCCTGCAGCGCATCGACACGAACATATTTGGCCTCGATGAAGGGACGGAAGGCGTCGCTCACATCATAATGGGCCAGCAGGTTGAAGGCATAACGCTTTACGCCCGCGGCAAGCTGCCCGGTGTTGCGCAGCGTCGACCCCTGTCCGCCAAGGATGTTAGCGGAACCGCCGGCTTCGAAATCGCCATCGGGAACGTCGACGAACAGGTCGCCCACCGAGTTGAAGCGCAGATATTGCCCCCGACCGACACGGCCGAGCGTGCCGCCGTCCGAAATCGAGCCATTTTTGACGCCGCAGAAAAACTCCGTGTCGGTGATGCCGTCCGAGCCACCGGGCTCACTGCCGGTCGGTTCGACGGTCTGGAACTGACAGCGACCCGAATAAGCGCCCGTCAGGGCGTCGCGGTCGCTGAAATAGAGCGGCGTCTGTTCTGCATATTCGGCCGAAATCGCGATGTTGCCGCGGCCATCGGCGAAGTTTTTGCCGAAGGTGCCGCTGACAAAGACGTTGCCGCGGTCGCCGCGCGACGAGAGGCCGCCCTGGGCGCGGAGGTTGATACCTTCGAAGTCGCGCTTCGTAATGAAGTTCACAACGCCCGCGACTGCATCGGAACCGTAAATCGCCGAATTGCCGCCGGTAACGATGTCTACGCGTTCAAGCAGATCGACCGGAATGGTGTTCACGTCGACCAGATAGTCGCCCGGCGACGCCGTGATGTGGCGCTTGCCGTTGACGAGCACCAGCGTACGGGCGGTTCCAAGGCCGCGAAGGTCAAGGATGTTCAGGCCAGCGGTCCCGATGAAGCGCGTCGAGTTGCCCTGACTGAAGGTCGAACGCAGCGACGGCAGGTCATTGAGCGCGTCGCCCAGCGAGATGTCGCCGGTGTCGGTCAACTCGCCGACGTCTACCGACGTAAGCGGAACGGACGATTCCAGCGTCGGGCGCACGATGCGCGAGCCGGTGACGACGATCGAGCGTTCGGTATTATCATCGGTTGCTTCGGCGGTGTCCGCCGGAGCGGTGTCCTGCGCCAGCACGGGCTGGCTCACCGATATGGCCACTGCAAAGGCAGCAGCACCCCGAAACAGGTGCGACTTGTTCATTGATAACTCCCCGGTTGTCCGTTCAAAAAACAAGTTGAACGGATTACGCAGCAGAAAGACCGAAAAGAAATCCGAGCACAAGCCTTCCGTAGCGATTTCCCGACGCAGGCGATTTATGACAGGACGTTTGTGACATTTGCGCAACACCGGAGTCGCGAAACGGCAATAAGCCGCGGATAATATGCTTTGCCTCGCGCGACATGAACGAGCGCACTTGGCCCTCCGTACAGAGCAATATTTCAGATTTCTCGTTGCAGCAGAAACTAAATTTCTTTCCAGCCTTTGTCATGGGGTGAGGTCCGGCGCCGCAAGACTCGAGCGGCCGCTGTTCAGCCTGGCGGCGCGCGCGCCGCCACGACTCGCAGCGAACGGCGGCGCATGTTGCGACGCATCATAATTTGATGCTAATGCGGCAGCCTGTCCGGTGCGGCGCGGTCGCCAGGTTCCGGGCGTGCAGGGAGCGCGGGTGAAAATGGCGAAGTCCAAGGGGACGGCGGAAGACGATGTCGTCACGATCAAGAAATACGCCAACCGGCGGCTCTACGATACCGAACGCAGCTGCTACATCACACTCGACGATCTGGGGACGATGGTCCGCGATGGCCGCGATTTTCGCGTCGTCGATGCGAAAAGCGGCGAAGACATCACGCATAATGTGCTGACCCAGATCATCATGGACGAGGAAACGCGCGGCGAAACGCTGCTGCCGGTCAATTTCCTGCGCCACCTGATCGGCATGTACGGCGACAAGATGCAGTCGATGGTCCCGCAATATCTCGAAGCCTCGATGACGGCGTTCCGCAAGAACCAGCAGGACGTCCGTTCGGCGTTCGAAGGGGCGCTCGGCGCGAACCCGCTCGCCGAACTCACCCGCCGCAATATGGAAATGTTCCAGCAGGCGGCGGGGGCTTTCATGCCAGGTGCTGCGGGCAGCAAGGCGAAGGATACCGAGATCGCCGCGCTGAAAGCCGAAATCGCCGAGCTCAAGGCTGAGCTCGCCAAGAAATAACGGGGGCCGCTCTCCCGGCTCCCAAGCACAGAAAACAGGACAGATGATCAAGCATGCGCTCAGCGTAACCCGTCAGGCCGACTTCGCGGCCTGGTATCAGGATGTCATTGCCGAAGCCGACCTCGCCGAGGAATCGGGCGTGCGCGGCTGCATGGTGATCAAGCCGTGGGGCTATGGCATCTGGGAACGTATCCAGACGGTGATGGACGCCGCGATCAAGGACGCCGGCGTCCAGAACGCCTATTTCCCACTCTTCATTCCGTTGAGCTTCTTTGAAAAGGAAGCCGACCATGTCGATGGTTTCGCAAAGGAAATGGCGGTCGTCACCCACCACCGGCTGATCGCGGACGGGAAGGGCAAGCTCGTCCCCGATCCGGAAGCGAAGCTCGAGGAGCCGCTGATCGTTCGTCCGACTTCCGAAACGGTGATCGGTTCGGCGATGAGCCGCTGGGTGCAGAGCTGGCGCGACCTGCCGCTGAAGGTCAATCAATGGGCCAACGTCGTCCGCTGGGAAATGCGCACGCGAATGTTCCTGCGCACCAGCGAATTCCTGTGGCAGGAAGGTCATACCGCGCACGCCGACAGGGATGACGCGATGGCCGAAACGCTGCGCGCGCTCGAAATGTACCGCGCCTTTGCCGAGGATGTGCTGGCGATGCCGGTGATCGCGGGCGAGAAGCCCGAGAATGAGCGTTTCCCGGGCGCCGTCGCGACCTATTCGATCGAAGCGATGATGCAAGACGGAAAGGCGCTCCAGGCCGGCACCTCGCATTATCTGGGCACCGGCTTCGCCGAAGCCGCGAACATCCGCTATCAGGACAAGGACGGGGGTCACAGCCTCTGTCACACGACGAGTTGGGGCACCTCGACGCGCATGATCGGCGGCGTGATCATGACGCACGGCGACGACGACGGGCTGCGCTGTCCGCCGCGCATCGCGCCGCACCAGATCGTGATCGTGCCGATGCTGCGCGACAATGACGAGGATGCCGCGATCCTCGACTATTGCCGCGACCTCGAAACGCAGCTGAAGACGCTCGACGCGTTCCGCGAACCCGTGCGCGTGCTGTTCGACACCGGCGCGAACAAGGCGCAGACCAAACGCTGGGGCTGGGTCAAGAAGGGCGCGCCGATCATCGTCGAGGTCGGCCCGCGCGACGTCGCGGGCGGCAATGTCGCGGTGATCCGCCGCGACCGGCTCTACAAGGATGACGGCAAGCTCAACTCGGCGTTCGTCGCAAAGGGCGATTTCATCGCCGAGGCGGTTGCGACGCTTCAGGACATCCAGTCGAGCCTTCATGCCGAAGCGCGCGGGCGGCTGCACAGCAACATCCGCCGCGACGTCACCGACTTGAAGGCGCATTTCGCGGGCGATGACAAGTTCGTCGGCTGGGCCGAGGTGCAATGGTCGCGCCCCAGCGGGGCGGCGCTCGACAAGATCGTCGAGCAGTTGAAGGCGCTCAAGCTGACGATGCGTAACACGCCGCTCGATGCCGCGCCGGCGGACGGCGCCTGCTTCTTCACCGGCGAACCCGCGGTCGAGCGGGTGCTGATCGGGCGAACTTACTGAGCCCGACGCTCTTGCACCGAGGGCTGCGGGTCTTTAGCCTTCACGCCGAGGGGCTCGAAGGAGACTGTCGATGCGCTACCCCCTGCTGATCGCGGCAACGACGCTGGCCTTGGCCGCGCTCCCCGCCGCGGCCCATCATGGCTGGTCGTCCTATGACGAGACCAAGCCGGTCACCTTGACCGCGTCATTCACCGAATTGTCGTGGGGAAACCCGCACGGCAGCGCGAAGATGCGCTGGAAGGGCAAGGTCTGGGACGTCATCCTGGCGCCGGTCGGCCGCATGGAGGCACGCGGACTGACGCGCGCCGAGATCGAGCCCGGCAAACGCTTTCGCCTGACCGGTTATCTCCGGCGCGACGGCGCGCCCGAAATGCGGATCGAGCGCGTGATGATCGGCAAGAAAACGGTCGAGCTTCGCTGAGGCGGGCAGCGTGGAGCCTGTCCTGACCGCCGCCGCGGCGTGGCTCGATACGATCGGCGTCGGGCCATGGGCGCGCGGATCGGCGCTGGTCTATCCCGTTGCCAATACGCTGCATCTGCTGGGCCTCGTCATGCTGGTCGGCGGAATCGGCGTCGTCGATTTGCGGGTTATTGGTCTTTGGCGCAGCCTGCCGATGGCGGAACTGTCGCGCGCTCTGACGCGGGTTGCCGTCGCGGGGCTGGTCCTGATGATGGCCAGCGGCTCGATATTGTTCGCCGCCGACGGCGCGGCGCTGGCGCGATCGGCCATTTTCGAACGAAAATTGCTCCTTATCGCAGCGGCGTTGGCAAACGCCGCCGTTTTTCGACGGATATGGAACCCGCACATGGCGCGCTGGGCCGACAGCGTGCCCCGTCCGGCGCGGATAATGGCCGGCGCATCGCTGCTCCTCTGGCTCGCGGCGGGCGCATCGGGGCGCTGGATCGCCTATGGCTGACATCGTCCGATCGCGCGCTATCGCTTGGTAAAGGCGCCCGGCGCGCTTATAGCCTTGGACCAATGAAAAAACGTTCGAATATAGCCCCCGGCCTGCCGACCAGTGAGCAGATCCTCGACTTCATTACGGCGTCCGACCAGCCCGTCGGCAAACGCGAGATCGCGAAGCATTTCGCGCTCCACGGCAATGACAAGATCGCGCTGAAGGCGTTGCTCAGGGATATGACCGACGAGGGGCTCGTCGATCTGGCGCCGGGCCGCGCCTTTCACAAACATGGCGGCTTGCCGCGCGTAACCGTGCTGCGCGTCGCGGCGATCGAGGGCAGCAATGTCTGGGCGGTGCCCGAACGCTGGGAAGGCGCCGGTCCCGCGCCGCGGCTGCGCGTGATGGAGCAGGGACGCCCGAAACGTACGGGGGGCGCGCTCGGCGTCGGCGACCGCATCCTCGCGCGCACCGAGGAACGCGGCAGCGGCCATGTCGCGCATCCGATGAAGCGGCTGCAGGCGAGCGCAGAGATGGTGATCGGGGTGCTCGTCGAGGACAAGTCGCCCGGCGGCAAGCCGATGGTCTGGCTGCGTCCCGCCGACAAGCGCGCGCGCTTCGACTTCGCGGTCGCCGACAAGGGCGATGCCGAAATCGGCGATCTGGTGCGCGCCGAACTGACGGGGCGCGGGCCGGCGACCAAGGCGAAGGTCATCGACCGTATCGGCGATCCCTTCGCGCCGAAGTCGCTGAGCATGATCGCGATCGCGCGGCATGAGATTCCGCACGTCTTCGACGGCGAAACGCTCGCCGAGGCCGGGACGGCAGCGAAACTTCCGCTCACCCCCGACGGGCGCGAGGATCTGCGCGAGCTGCCGATCGTCGCCATCGATCCCATCGACGCGCGCGACCATGACGATGCCGTCTGGGCGATCCTCGACGAGGACCCCGGCAACAAGGGCGGCTTTCGCGCGATCGTCGCGATCGCCGACGTCAGCTTCTATGTCCGCCCCGACGGCGCGCTCGACCGCGAAGCGCGGCGACGCGGCAACAGCGTCTATTTCCCCGACCGGGTCGTGCCGATGCTTCCCGAAACATTATCGGCGGGCGTCTGCTCGCTGAAAGCGGGGCAAGACCGTGCTGCGATGGCGTGCCATCTTGTCATCGACAGGCATGGCAAGGTGACGTCATGGCGTTTCGCCCGCGCGTTGGTGCGGCTGCGCGCGAACATCGCCTATGAACATGCGCAGGCGGCCTATGACGCCGACGCGCCGCGCGAGGAGTGGGACGCCGATGTGCTCCCGACGCTCAAAAATCTTTGGGCGTGCTGGGCGCTCCTCGCAAAGGCTCGCGCCGCCCGCGCGCCGCTCGATCTCGACCTGCCCGAACGTCAGGTCATTCTCGACGAGCAGGGAGGCATCGCGGAAATTCGCGTCCGCGATCGGCTCGATTCGATGCGGCTGATCGAGGATTATATGATCGCGGCGAACGTCGCGGCGGCGAAGGCGCTCGAGGCGAAGAAATCGCCGGTGATGTACCGCATCCACGAACCGCCGAGCCGCGAGAAGCTCGTGAGCCTCAAGGATTATCTCGAAACCTTCGAGCAGAGCTTCGCGCTCGGGCAGGTGATCACCCCTGCGGTGTTTAACCGCCTGATCGATGGATTTTCGGAGGACGACCGGCTGCCCGAGATCATGCAGGCGATCCTGCGGAGCCAGACGCAGGCCTATTATGGCCCCGCCAACGCGGGTCATTTCGGCCTCGCGCTCGGCTCTTATGCACATTTCACTTCGCCAATCCGCCGCTACGCCGACCTGATCGTCCACCGCGCGCTCGTCGACAGCTATCGCCTCGAAGTGCCGGGCAAGCCCAAGGGTCTGCCCGCGCGCACCGGGCTGGGCGAGGCCGACGCCAAGGGACTGTCGCGCATCGGCGAGACGATCAGCGCGCTCGAACGCCGCGCGATGGAGGCCGAGCGCGAGACCGTCGACCGCTATGTCGCGGCTTACCTCGCGACCAAAACGGGCGAGATACTCGTCGCGCGCATCACCGGGGTCCAGCCCTTCGGCTTTTTCGCGACCGTCGACGGGCTCGGCGGCGACGGGCTCGTGCCGGTCTCGACCTTGGGCAGCGAACGCTTCTTCTACGACGAAGCGGCGCGGACGCTCGACAGCGAACATGGGCGCGTAAGCTATACGGTCGGACAGCGGATCGAGCTCAGATTGCTCGACGCCAATCCGATCAGCGGCGCGCTGCGCTTCGAACTGCCCGATGCGCCCGAGGGCGGCTTCCGGAATCGGTCGCCGCGCCGCGACGGGGTGAAGAAGACCGGCAAGGGCGCCGGGAAAGATAGGGCGGGCAAGCATATGGTCGGCAAGCGGGGGCGCCCGGCGAATATCAAGCACAAAGGACGGAAACGGTAGTTCAGGCCGCAGCCATCGCCTGCAACAGAGCCGCGCTCTCCGCGTCGGCCGGGAAGAACGCCTCGATGGCCAGTTCCGACAGGGTGATATCGACCGGCGTGCCGAAGATCGTCACCGTCGACACGAAGCGGACCTGCCCCATCGGCGTGTCCAGGATCAGCGGCACCGCGATCCCGTTCGCCGCGCTGCCGTCATGCGCGTGGGTGCCGCCGCCATAGCCCGCGAGTTCCTCGCGCAGTGCGATCAATCCAGCATCGGCGCTCGCATCGATCTGATGATCGAGCCGTTCGAGGAGATGCGCACGCCATTCGCCATGGTTGACGATATGCGGCGCGAGCCCATTGGGGTGCATCGCGACGCGCAGCACATTGACCGGCGGCTCGAGCAATTCGGGCGCCACGAGTTGCATGAGCAGCGCGACGGCGGCGTTCGCCGCGACCATGTTCCAGTGGCGATCGACCGCGAGCGCGGGATAGGGCTCGTGCCCTTTCAGCACATGCTCGACGATCGCCCGCATTCCCGCCATTTCGGGGCTGTCGAGCGGTCGCTCCTGATAGTCGGGGGCATAACCGCCCGCGAGCAGCAGCGCGTTGCGCGCGCGGTGCGGCACCTCGAGGCAATCGGCGAGCCGCTGCAGCATCGCCGCGCTCGGTTTCGAGCGGCCCGTCTCGATGAAGCTCAGATGCCGGGTCGAAATCTCGCTGTCGAGCGCGAGGTCCATCTGGCTCATCCGGCGCCGGACGCGCCATTCGCGGAGCTGTTCGCCAAGGGCTGCGGGCTTCATCATCATTCTCCTTCGTAACGTCCGCTATACCCCTGGCTTCGGTTTTTCCATTACCTCGGGCGTAATCGACGCCATTCCATTCGCGGTCCAATTGGGGCGGGTCGAAAGGAGAATCACTATGTCGATCCGCAATCTCAAGAATATCCTCATCGCCGACGCCGTCACCTGCACGGGCGTCTTCGCCATCGGCCTGCTCGCCGCGGCGCCGGTCGGCGCGCTGCTCGGTCTGCCAGCCAATATCGTCGCGATCGGCGGCTGGATCTGCCTCGCCGCCGCGCTGCTGATGGTCGTTGCCGCGCTGCAGAAGGTGCCGCACGCCGCGCTGGTCAAGCTGATAGCGCTTGGCAATCTCGGTTGGGTCGCGGCGAGCTTCGCGGTGGTCGCGAGTTTTGCCGCCGGAATGACCGGCATCGGCATCGCGGTCGTCGTCGCGCAGGCCTTTGGCGTGCTCGGTTTCGCGATCCTCGAATGGAAAGCGGTGGCGACGCCGCGTGTCGCGGCCGCCTAACTCAGCGCATCGAGCCGGGCGATATCGATCCCGCCCGGCACCAGCATCACCGGACAGGGGAGGGTTCCCGCATCCTGTCCGGTGAAATGCGCGACCAGCGGCCCGGGCGCTCCCGACGGCGCCGTCGCAAGGACCAGCGCGGCGATCTCGTCGCTCGCACCGATCAATTCGCGCACGACCTCCACGGGCTTTCCCGACTTGATCAATATCTGCGGCGTCAGGCCCGCTTCCTGCACCACGGCATCGGCAGCCGCGGCGGTCAGTTCCTCGGCATGTTCGCGCGCTTCGGCTTCGATCGTCGCCTGGACGCCGCCAAAGGCTACGAAATCGTGCGGCGCGATGATCGCGAGCACGGTGACGCCGCCGCCCGTTCGCGCTGCGCGCCGCGCCGCGAAGCGCAGCGCCAGCGATGCCTCCGGGCTGTCGTCGATCACCACCAGATATGTCCGCATCACCCCGACCCCTCGTGTTTTTGCTTGGCCCAAAGAGTGCGTCACATTCGTATGAAACGCAAGCTGGCCCGCTGGACCTTGATCGGTACAGGGCTTATGGCGAAGAAGAATCCGTAGCGGCAGGCCCCGCCTGCAAGACTGACAGGGACAAGCCTAGACATGCCAATCGAACTGAAAATGCCCGCTCTCTCGCCGACGATGGAGGAGGGCACCCTCGCCAAATGGCTGGTGAAGGAGGGCGATACGGTCAAGTCGGGCGACTTGCTCGCCGAGATCGAGACCGATAAGGCGACGATGGAGTTCGAGGCGGTTGATGAAGGCACGATTGCGCAGATTCTCGTCACCGAAGGCACCGACAATGTGAAGGTCGGCACCGTGATCGCGACGATCGCGGGCGAGGGCGAGGACGCGTCAAGCGCGAAAGCTGCGCCTGCGCCCGCCGCCGAGCCGAAGGCCGAAGCCCCGGCGCCGGCACCCGCTGCTACGGCGGCGGCTCCAGCGCCGACCCCGGCACCCGCGCCGGCAGCCACCCCCGCCGCATCGGGCGACCGTATCAAGGCGAGCCCGCTCGCCAAGCGTCTCGCCGCCGAGCAGGGCATCGACCTCAAGAGCGTGACCGGCACCGGCCCGGGCGGCCGCATCGTCAAGGCCGACCTCGAAGGCGCCCCGGCGGGCGCCGCAGCCCCCGCCGCGACAACCGCCGCTCCGGCTCCCGCCGCGGCCGCTCCGGCCCCGGCAGCCGCCGGCGCGATCCCCGATTTCGGCATCCCGCACGAGGACGAGAAGCTCAGCGGCATGCGCAAGACGATCGCGCGCCGCCTCAGCCAGTCGATGCAGGAATCGCCGCATATCTACCTCACCGTCGACATCCGCCTCGACGCGCTCTTGAAGCTGCGCGGCGAACTCAACGCCAGCCTCGAGAGCCGCGGCGTCAAGCTCAGCGTCAACGACATGCTGATCAAGGCGCTCGCCGTCGCGCTCGAACGCGTGCCCTCGTGTAACGTCAGCTTCGGCGGCGACGTGATGCGCCAGTACAGCCGCGCCGACATCTCGGTCGCGGTCAGCATCCCCGGCGGCCTGATCACCCCGATCATCGTCGACGCGGGCGGCAAGTCGATGTCGAAAATCTCGACCGAAATGTCGGAGCTTGCCGCGAAGGCGAAGGAAGGCAAACTCCAGCCAAACGAATATCAGGGCGGCACCGCCTCGATCTCGAACATGGGGATGATGGGGATCAAGCAGTTCACCGCGGTGATCAATCCGCCGCAGGCGATGATCATGGCGATCGGCGCGGGCGAGAAGCGGCCCTATGTCGTCGACGACGCGCTCGCGATCGCGACCGTCATGTCGGCAACCGGCAGCTTCGACCACCGCGCGATCGACGGCGCCGACGGCGCGCTGTTGATGAAGACCTTCAAGGAACTGGTGGAGAACCCGCTGGGGCTGGTGGCGTAAAATGCCCGCGAGGAACATTAGCCCCTCTCCCCTTGCGGGAGAGGGGTTGGGGAGTGGGGTCCGCGCCGCGGCAGCGGCGCATAAGACTCTCTCCGAAGTCCTCGCCCGCAAAGCCCTGTTGCTGGACCGTGCCCGCCAGATGCCCTCGAACCCGACCGATGCTGAACGCAAGCTCTGGTCGATCCTCCGCGCTGGTCGGCTCGAAGGTCTGAGATGGCGCCGCCAAGAGATGATCGATGACCTCTACATCGTCGACTTCATCTGCTTCGAGCATCGGCTGATCGTTGAAGCCGACGGCGGCCAGCATGGCAAAAATGCTTACGACATCGAACGCGATGCCTATCTGAACGCGCAGGGTTTCCGCGTCCTTCGCTTTTGGAACAACGACATACTCGCCAACAGCGATGGCGTCGTTGCGAGCATATTGGACGTCATCGATTCTTCAGGCGCGCAGACGCGCGCCGACCCCACACCCCAACCCCTCTCCCGCAAGGGGAGAGGGGGCTTTTGAAGGAGCCCATAATGGCTGACACAAACTACGACCTCATCGTCCTCGGCTCGGGCCCCGGCGGCTATGTCGCGGCGATCCGCGCGGCGCAGCTGGGGCTGAAAACGGCCATCGTCGAGCGCGAGAATCTCGGCGGCATCTGTCTCAATTGGGGCTGCATCCCGACCAAGGCGCTGCTGCGCTCGGCCGAAATCTATCATTATATGCAGCATGCGGGCGATTACGGCCTGATCGCCCAGCAGATCAGCGCCGATATCGACGCGGTGGTGAAGCGCAGCCGCGGCGTCGCCAAGCAGCTGAGCCAGGGCGTCGCCTTCCTGATGAAGAAGCACAAGATCACCGTCCATATGGGCGAAGGCAAGCTGACCGCACCGGGCAAGCTGGAAGTGAAGGGCGAGAAGGGGAGCGAAACCCTCACCGCGAAGAACATCATCGTCGCGACCGGCGCCCGCGCGCGCGATCTGCCCTTCGCGCCTGCCGACGGCAAGCGCATCTGGACCTATCGCCACGCGCTCGTCCCGCCCGAAATGCCCAAGAAGCTGCTCGTCATCGGATCGGGCGCGATCGGCATCGAGTTCGCGAGCTTCTACAGCGACATGGGCGCCGAAGTTACCGTCGTCGAAATGCTTGACCGGCTCGTGCCCGTCGAGGATGCCGACATCTCGGCCTTCCTCGAAAAGCAGCTCAAGAAGCAGGGCATGACGATCTTTACCGGCGCCGGCGTCGAGGAATTGAAGGCGACCGCGACCGGCGTCACCGCAAAGATCAAGACCAAGGACGGCAAGACCGAAAGCGCCGAGTTCAGCCACGCGATCGTCGCGATCGGCATCGTCCCGAACACCGAGAATATCGGGCTCGAGGCCTTGGGCGTGAAAACTACCAAGGGCCATATCGACACCGACGCGATGTGCCGCACCAACGTCCCCGGTATCTGGGCGATCGGCGACGTCACCGCGCCGCCGTGGCTCGCGCACAAGGCGATGCACGAATCGATCATCGCGGTCGAGGCGATCGCGGGCAATCACCCGCACGCGATGGACGTCCGCAACATCCCCGGCTGCACCTATTGCCGCCCGCAGATCGCCAGCGTCGGGTTGACCGAGGCGAAGGCGAAGGAACTGGGTTACGAGGTCAAGGCCGGAACCTTCCCCTTCATCGGCAACGGCAAGGCGATTGCGCTGGGCGAGTCCGAAGGCTTCACCAAGACCGTGTTCGACGCGAAGACCGGCGAGCTGCTCGGCGCGCATATGATCGGCGCCGAGGTCACCGAGCTCATTCAGGGCTATACGATCGGCAAGACCGCCGAGCTGGTCGAGGATGATTTCATCGGCACGGTCTTCCCGCATCCGACGCTCAGCGAGACGATGCACGAGGGCGTGCTCACCGCGTTCGGACGTCCGCTGCATATCTAGGCGCGCTTGAACCCGTCGATCCTTCATTTCTCCCGGACGGGCAGCGTTCTCAAGGCGCTGTTCTTCCTGGGGATGGCGGCGATCGCTTTCACTGTCTCCGGCCTGATGCACGCCGAGCGCGAAGCCCCGCCGCGGACCGTCCGCCTGCCCGATATCGAACTGTCCGCGCCGGCGCCGCATCGCGACCCGCTGGCGCCGTTCAAGGTCCCGTTCCTGATGATCGCGGGCGGGGTTTGCCTATTCTATGTTGGCCGGCACGGCCTCCGGGGCTTCATGCGAAGCGAGGCGGTGAAGATCGAAAACGGGGCCTTGCGCTTTCATCCGAGCTATGGCGCCCGGCCGAACCCGCTGCCGCTCGATGCCATCGCCGAGGCGCTCTTCGACCGCACCGACCGGCTGCCGGGCGATGGCCCCGCATCGGCGAAGCTCGGCGCCCGCCTACGGCACGGCCTTTACCTTCGCTACCGCGTCGATGGTTCGTTGAAGGAGGTGTGCCTGATCGACAATGACTTCGACGGCGGGGCGGAGCATTTACGGCGTTTCGCAGCCCATCTGGACAGCTGGCGCCAATCGGCGGCGCGAACGGCAAGGGGGGACCGGTCGTGACGCCGCCAATGACGCGGGTAGTGACGGGGGCCAGCAAGCAAAGGCACGTGCCTGCCGCGATTTCGCTGATCATCGCTGTCCTCGCGCTCGGCTTTGCGGTCGGCGCGGGCTGGACGCAGGATGCCGACTGGCAAGTGTCACACCTGCTCTCGCTGCGCATCGACGAAAGCGACCCCGCCTTCATTGCCTTCATGCAAGGCGCAAGCTGGATCGGCGGCGGCACGCCGCGCTGGATCATCGTCATCCTGCTCTGCGCGCTCGTCTGGCACTGGTGCGGGCCGCGCTGCGCGGTGGCGCTCGGCGGCGCGTCGCTGCTTTCGAACCTCGCGTCGAGCTTGCTCAAGCTCGGCTTCGGCCGCGCGCGGCCCGATCTGATCGATCATCTCGACCATCAGACGAGCTTTTCCTACCCGAGCGGCCACGCGACCAGCGCCGCGGTCGTCTATCTGCTCCTCGCCTGGCTCGCCCCGCCGCGCTGGCGCCCCTTTGCCTGGGCGTTCGCCGCGACGATGATCGTCCTCAACGCTTTCTCGCGCATCATGCTCGGCGTCCATTGGGCGAGCGACATCGCAGGCGGCACGATGCTCGGCGGCGCCTTCGCGCTGCTCGGTGCGTGGTGGGCCGGGCTTTCCTCTCGACAGACGGCGATCAACGGCTAACCTTGCGGCATGGCTCAAGGTACCCACGATTTCATTCCCGATCCGCGCAACGACGCGATCCTGATCAACGTCAACGGGACCCTCGTTCCTCGGGCACAGGCAAGCGTATCGGTGTTCGACAGCGGCTTCATGCTCGGCGACGGCGTGTGGGAGGGCATCCGCGTTCACAAAGGATGCATGGCGTTTCTCGACCAGCATCTGGACCGGCTATGGGAAGGCGCAAAGGCGATCGCGATGGATATCGGGATCACGCGCGACGCGCTCGAACGGCGCCTTTACGACACGATCGACGCGAACGGCATGGACTATTGCCATATCCGCCTGATGGTGACGCGCGGCATCCGTTCGACGCCCTATCAGGACCCGCGCGTTGTCGTCTCGCCCGCGACGATCGTAATCATCGCCGAGCACAAGGATCCGCTCCCCGCGACGGTCGAGAAGGGGCTGTCGCTTTTCACCGTCCATGTCCGGCGCGGCGACCCCGCAGTACAGGACCCCAAGCTCAATTCGCATTCGAAGCTCAATTGCATCACCGCGTGCATCCAGGCGGCACAGGCCGGCGCCGACGAGGCGCTGATGCTCGACCCGCACGGTTTCGTCGCGACGTGCAATTCGACGCATTTTTTCATCGTGCGCGGGGGCGAGGTATGGACGTCGAGCGGCGATTATTGCCTTGGCGGCATCACGCGCGGCAATGTCATCCGCATCTGCCGCGAAAACGGCATTCCGGTCTATGAGAAGAATTTCTCGCTCACCGACGTCTATGGCGCCGATGAGGCGTTCGTTACCGGCACCTTCGCCGGCGTCGTGCCCGCGCACACGATCGACGGGCGCAAGCTGACCGAGGGAAGGAGGGCGATGGTCGAACGACTGCAAAGCCTCTACAAGGCGCTGATCGAGCGCGACATTGCCGGGCGGTCGCGGCCGTGACAGACTGCGTGCGTATCGCCCCGAGCGGGGATCCGCTCAGGATCGCCCCGAGCGGGGAACCGCTCAAGATCGCAATGTGGTCCGGGCCGCGCAATCTGTCGACCGCGATGATGCGCAGTTTCGGCAGCCGCGCCGACAGCTTCGTCAGCGACGAGCCCTTTTATGGCGCATATCTCAAGGAAACCGGCGATCCGCAGCCGATGATGGACGCGGTCATGGCGTCGATGGACTGCGACTGGGGCGGCGTTGCGCGCAGCATGGCGGGCACCTGTCCGACCGGCGCGAAGCTCTGGTACCAGAAGCATATGGCGCACCACATGGTCGGCCCGATCGCCTACGACGATCTTCCCGGCCTGCGCCACGCCTTCCTGATCCGCGACCCCGCGCGCGTGATCGCGAGCTATGCGGCAAAGCGCGTTGCGGTGCGCCCCGATCATCTCGGCACCGCGAAGCAGGTCGAATTTTTCGACCGCGAGGCCGACCGGCTGGGCCACGCGCCGCCGGTGATCGACAGCGCCGACATATTGCGCGATCCGTCCGCGATGCTGCAGAAGCTGTGCGCAGCGCTCGGCATCGCATGGGACCCCGCGATGCTGCGCTGGAAGGCCGGAATCCACGATACGGATGGCGTCTGGGCCTCGCACTGGTACGATGCCGTCGCGTCAAGTACGGGCTTCGGTCCGCCCGACAAGCCGCAACCTGAACTGACGGCGGAGGGGCGGGCGGTCGCCGATGCCTGCCGTCCCGGTTACGACTATCTGGCACGGCATAAAATCACCGCCGCGTGAAAATTCTGCTGTCCTATTAAGTCCCGTTTTGCCATCCATTTTGCGGGCACTGAAAAGGGGCGGGAAAAACATGCAATCGCGAGTAAAGTTCGGCAGTTTTCTGCGGGGAATCATCTTTGTCTCGACGGCGCTGGCCGGAGCCGCTGCGCTCCCGGTGCAGGCGCAAGATAGTGCCGGCCAGATCGTCATCACCGCCGCGCGTTACGTCGACGTGCTGACCGGCAAAACGGTCGACAATCCCGCGATCTTCGTCGGCGCCGACGGCCGCATCACGAACATCGCCGATGCGCGCACCGTGCGCTGGGGATCGAACGTCAAACATGTCGACCTTGGCGACAGAACGCTGCTGCCGGGCCTGATCGACATGCACGTCCATCTCGACGGCCCCGCCGACATCGGCGGCTATCGCGGGCTCGAATTCACCGACAGCTTCTGGGGCATGACCGCGGTCAAGAATGCGAACGACATGCTCGGCGCGGGCTTTACGACCGTGCGCAACCTTGGGTCGAGCGACCGCAACGATATCGGGCTCAAGCAGGCGATCGACGCGGGCTATGCCACCGGCCCGCGCATCGTGCCCGCGGGCTATGCACTGGGCGCCACCGGCGGCCATTGCGACAGCACCTTTCTGCCGCCAAGCCTCGAAAGGGAGGACGGCAAAGAAGAGGGCATCGGCGATACGCCCGACGAACTGCGCTATCAGGTCCGCCGCCAGCGCAAATATGGCGCCGAGGTGATCAAGGTGTGCGCGACCGGCGGGGTCTTTTCGCGCAACACCGAACCGGGGCAGTTGCAGGTTTCCGAAAAGGAGCTCGCCGCGATCGCCGACGAGGCGCATCAATGGGGCCTGCGCGTCGCCGCGCACGCGCATGGCGCCGAAGGCATCCGCGCCGCGATCGCCGCGGGGATCGACACGATCGAGCATGTCAGCCTGGTCGACGACGAGGGCATCCGCATGGCTACCCAGCGCAAGCGGCCGGTGTGGTTCTCGATGGATATCTACAACACCGAATATACCCAGGCCGAAGGCGCGAAGAACGGCGTGCTCGAGGATAATCTGCGCAAGGACCGCGAGATTGCGCAGATCCAGCGCGACAATTTCCGCAAGGCGGTGAAAGCCGGGGTGCGCATGGTGTTCGGCTCCGACGCCGGGGTGATGCCGCACGGCGAGGTCGGCAAGCAGTTCCGCGTCATGGTCGAATATGGGATGACCCCGATGCAGGCGATCCAGGCCGCGACGAAGAACGCCGCCGAGGCGCTCGGCCGCGAGCAGGACGTCGGCGCGATCGCGGTCGGCCGCTATGCCGACATCGTCGGGGTCGACGGCGACCCGCTGACCGACGTACGTCAGCTCGAAAGCGTCGATGCGGTGGTGAAGGGCGGGGTGCTGGTGAGGGGCGAATAGCCCCTAGACCACCAGCCGGTCGAGCATCGCCTCGCGCATCTCGGGCGTGAAGTTCAGCACCGCCTCGGCATAGGTCGGGATATCGCCATGGTCGCGGCGCACCGTGGCGAGCGCGGCGTCGAGATAGGAGGGATTGACCGACATCAGCGCGCGGATCGCATCGTCGTGAATCTCGGCGCCGTAACGCGATCGGATATGCGCCGCGCCCTGCGCGATGCGTTCCTCGATCTTGCCCGCGGTGTTGGTGAGCAGATAATCGTGCATCAGATCGTCCTCATGGACGCCGAGCAGCCGGTGGACGATCGCGACGGCGAACCCCGTGCGATCCTTGCCCGCGACGCAATGGACGAGGCTGGGCGCATCATATTCGGACAGCGCGGCGAGATAGAGCCGCAGCGTCGCGACGAGCGCGGGGCGGTAGGGCATGCCGGCATAGGTATCGATCATCCGGTCGCGCGCCGTCGCGACGTCGATCGTCCCGCCCGCCGCCTGCAGATGCGGCGCGAGCCCCGCAGTCACACCGCCCGCGAACAGCACGCGCGCCGAGAAATTGTCCGACCGCCGGCACGGATGCAGCTCGCGCTCGTCGTCGCCGCGAAGATCGACGACCGTTTCGAGCCCCAGCGCGTCGAGCGCGGTCAGATCCTCGTCGGTCGCCGCCTCATGGTGCGCCGATCGCCACAGCATCCCATCGCGCAGCCGCCCGTTGCCATCGACGGCATAGCCGCCATAGTCGCGGAAATTGTGGATGCCGGACAGCGGCAGGACACGCTCGGCGAGCATGGTCATTCTCCTGTAAACATAGGGGGACGCTTTTCGACGAACGCATTGATCGCCTCGCGGTTATCCGCGGTTTCGTGGACGATCGCCTGATAGGCTGCGCTCAACTCCAAAATATCGTTCATCCGGCTGTGCTGCGCCTCGCGCAACAAACGCTTCGTCAGGCGCAGCGCGCGGGGCGGGTTGCAGACGATCCGCTCGGCGATGGCGATCGCCCGGTCGAGCAGCTCCGCATCGGGCACGACGTCCGTCACCAGACCATATTCCTTTGCCTGCGCGGCGTCAAAGCGGTCGCCGGTCAGGAACAGCTCGGCGGCGCGCGGGTAGCCGAGTATCTTCTGGAGCAGCCAGGCGCCGCCGTCGCCCGGGACGATCCCGACCTTGATGAAACTGCACGCGAATTTGGCACTCTCGGCCGCGATGCGAATGTCGCAGGTGCAGGCGAGGTCGGCGCCGAGCCCGATCGCATGACCGTTGACCGCCGCGATCATCGGCACCTCGCAGTCCATCAGCGCACGGATCACCGCCTGCACGCCCTTGCGATAATTGGCGCGGGTGGAATCGGGCTGGTCGAGCACGCCGATGCCGGTGCGGTCCTGCATGCCTTTGAGGTTCCCGCCGGCGCTGAACGCCTTGCCGCTACCGGTCAGGATGATCGCGCTGACGCTGCGGTCTTCGCCAAGGTCGCGCAGCGTGTCGATAATGTCCTGGCAGTCCTCGTGCGTGCCGATCGCATTCATGCTTCCGGGCTTGATCATCGTCAGGATCGCGATCTTGCCCCGCCGCTCGACACTCAAAAATTCGCCCATCTTCAATTATCCTTTGCTGCCTAACCAAAGCTATTGCATGGCTGGTGCGACATGCAAGGCTTTGCGCTCTATCCGTTCGATCCGCCTAGCGACATTGCCGCACTGCGCACCGATTTGCGGGCCTGGCTTGCGGTGAACCAGCTGCAGGGCGATCTGGTGGCGCGGGCGAATTGCTGGGTGAGTTTCGACGCCGGTTTCAGCCGCGCGCTCGGTGCCGCGGGCTATGTCGGGATGACGCTGCCGGCGCGCTATGGCGGCGGCGACCGCCATCCGCTCGAACGTTATGTCGTGATCGAGGAATTGCTGGCGGCGGGCGCCCCCGTTGGCGCGCACTGGATCGCCGACCGTCAGACCGGCCCGCTGATCCTGCGTTACGGCAGCGAAGAGCAGCGCGAGCGCTATCTGCCGGGCATCGCGAAAGGCGAGCTCTACGCCTGCATCGGCCTGTCCGAACCCGGCGCGGGGTCCGACCTCGCAGCGGTGCGGACCACGGCGCGCGAGACCGCCGAAGGCTGGCGCATCAACGGCCAGAAGATCTGGACCACCGGCGCACATTTCTCGCACATCATGCTCGCGCTCGTGCGGACCGAAGAGGGCAGCGAACGCAACGCGGGGCTTAGCCAGCTGCTGATCGACCTCGCCACCCCCGGCATCACGATCCGACCGATCATCGACATGGCGGGCCACCATGATTTCAACGAAGTGTTCTTCGACGATGTGCTCGTCCCCCACGGCGCCCTCGTCGGCGAGCGCGGGCAGGGGTGGCAACAGGTCACCGCCGAACTCGGGCTCGAACGTTCGGGGCCCGAGCGTTATCTGTCGAGCCATGCGCTGCTCGTCGCATTGATCGACGCGGCGGGCGCCGACCCCGATCCGGCGGTCGCGACATTGATCGGCGAACTCACCGCCGAAATGTGGACGCTGCGCCAGCTGTCGATGTCGACCGCAGCGAAGCTCGCGGCGGGCGAGGATCCGATGGTCGAGGCGTCGGTGGTCAAGGAACTGGGCAATGCGTTCGAACAGGATATGCCGCGCCGCGTGCAGGCGATCGTGACAAGCGGCTGGGATGATCCCGATGACCTCGCAAAACTGCTCCGCGCGCTGCTTATCGCTTCGCCGAGTTTCTCGCTGCGCGGCGGAACGCGCGAAGTGATCCGCGGGATCATTGCACGCGGATTGGGCCTGCGATGAGCGCCGCGCGCGACATGCTGTGCGATACGGCAAGCGCCGTATTCACCGAAGCGGCGAGCGTGGGCATCGGGCCGGTCGAGGATGCGGGCTTTGGCCTGCTGCTCGTTCCCGAGGCCGACGGCGGGTTCGGCGGCGACTGGGGCGACGTGAACGCGGTGCTGTGGATTGCGGGTCATAGCGTGCCCGACCTACCCGTCGCGGCGCTGATCCTGTCGGGATTGGGCGATGTCGATCCTGCCCTGCACGCCGCCGCGACGGTCAGCCTGATGGCTGGCGCGATGGGGCAGGCGCTCACCCTGTCGATCGACCATGTCAACACGCGCCAGCAGTTCGGCCGCCCGCTCGGCAAATTCCAGGCCGTGCAGCAATCGCTTGCCGTGATGGCATGTGAGGTGCGCGCGGTCGAGGCCGCGGCGGCGGCGCTGGCGGCGCGGCTCGACGCGACGGGGGGCGATGCGTTGGCCGCGGGCTTCGAGATCGCAGCGGCGAAACTGCGCGCCAATCGGGCGGTCGGAGTTGTGACGTCGGTAGCGCATCAGGTGCATGGTGCGATCGGTTTTACCGAGGAATATGACCTCCATCGTGTCACCGTCCCGCTAATGCGCTGGCGCGGTACGCACGGTAACGACGCGCATTGGGCGCAAATCCTCGGCCGTCAGGTCGCCGGTTTCGGCGGGCGCGGTCTCTGGAAAGCGATGACCGCGCGCGACGCCTGAACCCTAACGGACCGCGCCGTCGTCTCGGAGCGCCGCTATCTCATCGGCGTCATAGCCAAGCCCTGCCAGAACCGCATCGCCATCGCCGCCGACCGCAGGCGCCGGGCGCGGCGTATCGTTGACCGTCGCCGAATAGCGCGGGGCGGGGGCAGGCTGGATCGCGCCGCCGACGGTCAGGAAGGTCTCGCGTTCGACATTATGTGGATGCTGCGGGGCTTCGGTCAGCGACAGGATCGGCGCGAAGCAGACGTCGGTCATTTCCATGATCGCGCACCATTCATCGCGCGTCTTCGTCCGGAACAGCGCGGTCAGCTTTTCCTTGAGCGGCCCCCATTTCGACGGGTCGAGTTGCGCATCGAAATCAGGGTCATCGGCGAGCCCGGTTTTTTCGCGGAGCAGCGCATAGAATTGCGGCTCGATCGAGCCGATCGAGATATATTTGCCGTCGGCGCAGACATAGGAGTCATAGAAATGCGCCGCGCCGTCGAGCATGTTGACGCCCGCTTCGTCCTTGAGCCGCCCGGCGGCGAGAAAGCCCCAGGTCATGCCCGCGAGCAGCGCCGATCCGTCGGTCATCGCGCAGTCGATCACCTGACCTTCGCCAGTGCGCGCCGCGTGGACGAGCGCGCTCGACATGCCGAAGGCGAGCATCATGCCGCCGCCGCCGAAGTCGCCGACATAGTTGACGGGCGGGACGGGCTTTTCGCCTGCGCGGCCGATGCCGTGAAGCACACCCGACAGCGAGATATAGTTGATGTCGTGCCCCGCCGCCTGCGCATAGGGGCCGAACTGGCCCCAGCCGGTCATGCGCCCGTAGACGAGCTTCGGATTGTCGGCGAGCAGCACCTCGGGCCCGAGTCCGAGCCGCTCCATCACGCCCGGGCGATAGCCCTCGATAATCCCGT
Source organism: Sphingopyxis sp. SE2 (assembly GCF_032227185.1). Lineage (NCBI taxonomy): Bacteria > Pseudomonadati > Pseudomonadota > Alphaproteobacteria > Sphingomonadales > Sphingopyxidaceae > Sphingopyxis > Sphingopyxis sp. SE2. The sequence goes on from NZ_JAPMXW010000001.1 coordinate 1,225,155, forward strand.
CGGCGCTCTTGCAAAGTTCGCGCGCGATCCGCACCGCCTCCGGGTTCTTCATGTCGAGCGCGATCGACGTGCGGTTGCGGCTCAGCGGATCGCGTGGATCCATGAAACCGCCGGGGCGATCGATGCGGATGACCTCGGCGCCATGGTCGGCGAGCATCATGCCGCAGAAGGGACCGGGACCAATGCCGGCAAATTCGATGATCCTGATGCCCTTCAGCGGCCCGGCCATGATGCTCTCCTGTTCCTCAGATACGTTCGATGATGATCGCGGGCGCCATGCCGCCGGCGGCGCACATGGTGACGAGACCATAGCGGCCGCCCGAGCGTTCGAGTTCGTCGAGCGCGGTGCCGATCAGGATCGAGCCCGTTGCGCCGATCGGGTGCCCGAGCGCCATCGCGCCGCCGTTGATGTTCACCTTCTCACGGTCGAGATCGAGGTCGCGGATGAACTTCTCGGCGACGACCGCGAAGGCCTCGTTGATTTCCCAGACGTCGATATCGTCCTTGGTCAGCCCGGCCTTTTCCAGCACTTTCTTCGCCGCCGGGACGGGGGCGTTGAGCATCAACGTCGGATCGTCGCCGATATTGGCATAGGCGACGACGCGTGCGCGCGGTTTCAGGCCGTTCTTCTCGGCATAGTCCTTCGACGTCAGCAGGATCGCCGCGGCGCCGTCGACGACGCCCGACGAATTGCCCGCATGGTGGAAATGCTGGATTTCGAGATCGGGATAGCGGCGGTTGATCTGTTTCCGGAAGGTGAAACCGCCGCCCATGTCGAAATCGGCGAGGCCGGCGAAGCTCGGCTTCAGCGCGGCGAGGCCTTCGGCGGTCGTTTCGGGGCGCGGAAACTCCTCGCGGTCGAGCGCGACGCTGCCGTCGGGATTGTACACAGGGACAACCGACTTGGCGAAGCGGCCTTCCTTGATCGCGCGATCGGCGCGCTGCTGGCTGACGAGCGCGAGCGCGTCGAGCGCCTCGCGGCTGATGCCTTCGATCGTCGCGATCGCGTCGCCGCACACACCCTGATGCGATTGCGGGTGGATTTCGTCGAGCGCTTCATGACCCGACCCCATCAAACGCGGGGGCAGGCCCGCATTTGCCTGTTCCGCCGCATAGGCGGTCGTGTAGCTCATCATCTCGGTCCCGCCCGCGATGACGCAATCTTCCATACCGCTCATCACGCTGGCAGCGGCGAAGTTCACCGAGCTGATGCCGCCGCCGCAAAAACGATCGAGCGTCGTGCCGCTGGCCTTCGTGTCATAGCCGGCCGACAGCGCCGCCATGCGCCCGAGGTCGCCGCCCTGCTTGCCGTTCTGGCTCGACGTCGACCAGACGATGTCGTCGACCGTCGCGGTGTCGAGATTGTTGCGGTCGCGGATCGCGGCGAGCACGGTCGCGGCGAGATGCTGCGGATGGAGGTGCGAGAGAGCGCCCTTGCCCGGCTTGCCGACCCCGCGGGGTGTACGAACGGCGTCGATGATATAGGCCTCGGCCATGATGGTATCCTTTCGTGGAGAGCTTTGAAGATCGTCGGTCGATTGAAAAGCGCGTTGATGGGGAGTTTAGCGGGGGGCCATGCGGATTGCGCCGTCGAGGCGGACGGCTTGGCCGTTGAAATAGGTGTTGCGGACCATCTCCATCGCGAGGCTCGCATATTCCTCGGCCTTGCCGAGACGTTTGGGGAAGGGGACCGAGGCCTCGAGGCTCTCCTTTACCTTCGGGTTCATATTGTTGAGGAGCGGCGTGCCGAATACGCCCGGCATGATCGAATTGACGCGGATACCGAGATCCATCAGGTCGCGCGCCATCGGCAGGACGAGGCCGTTCACGCCGGCCTTTGCCGAGCCATAGATGACCTGGCCGATCTGCCCGTCCTGCGCCGCGACCGAGGCGGTCAGCACGATCGCGCCGCGCTCGCCGTCTTCCATTTCGGGGAGTGTCGCCATGCCTTCGGCGGCGATCGACGCAACGCGATAGCTCGCGGTCAAAATGCCTTCGACACCGAAGGCATAATCGGCGGTCGGCGTCCGGCGATAACCGCCGCTTTCCTTGTCGTACGCGAGCGTCTTGCCGCGGCGCGAGGTCATCGCGCAATGGACGCACACGCGTTCCTGCCCATGCGCTGCGCGCGCTTTCGCATAGCCGTCGAGGACCGATTGTTCGTCGGTAATGTCGACATGCACGAACAGCCCGCCGATCGACGCCGCGACCTCTTCGCCAAGCGCGTCATTGATGTCGAAGATCGCGACCTTCACCCCCGAGGCTGCGAGAGCCTCGGCGGTTGCGCGGCCGAGGCCCGACGCGCCGCCGGTGATCACGGCCGATAAGCTGGAATCGATTTTCATGGGGGGCTCCTCAGGCGGGAATCTGGTTGAAGGGGACGCCCTTGTCGGGGCGATGGTCCTGCGGCAGACCGAGGATGCGCTCGGCGATGGTATTGAGCAAGGTTTCGTCGGATCCGCCCGCGATGCGGCCTGTCGGCGCATTGATCCAGCTCGACGCCCAATCGTCCTTGGGCGAGGCATGTTCGTCGAACGCGAAGGCATCGGTGCCCTGAAGGTCGAGCGCGAGTTCGGAGAGCTTCTGGCGCGAGCGCACCGCGACGAGCTTGTTGAGCGAGCCTTCGGGGCCCGGGGTCATGCCCGCCTGCATCATCAGCCGGGCGCGCCGGTTGATCGAATCGAGCCCGGCGCGCATCGCATGGTTGCGCGCGATCTGCTGACGGATACGACCGTCCTCGATCGCGGGGCGGCCGTTCAACCGCACCTCTTTGGCAAGCTCGACGAAGAGGTCGAGGTGCGGCCCGAAACCCGCGCTGTCGGTCGCGACATAGCGCTCGATCATCAAGGTCGCGATCGCGACCGCGAAGCCGCCGCCGACCGGCGACATGCGATGGTCGTCGCTGACCTTCACATCGTCGAAGAACACCTCGTTGACGTGACTGTCACCGCCCGCGAGCTTGATCGGGCGCACGGTGACGCCGGGCGCCTTCATGTCGACCCAGAAATAGGTGAGGCCTTTGTGCTTCGCGACCGTGGGATCGGTGCGCACGACGATAACACCATAATCGCTATATTGCGCCCAGCTCGTCCAAACCTTCTGTCCGTTGATCTTCCAGCCGTTGCCGTCGGTCTCGGCACGCGTGCGCAGGCCGGCAAGGTCGGTGCCGCCCGAGGGCTCCGAAAAGAGCTGGCACCAGATTTCTTCGCCCTTGAGCGCCTTGAGCACGCGTTCCTTGACGAACTCGCGGTCGCTGCCGAACTGCATCAGCACGGGGACGGGCATGCCGAGCGAGATGCCGAAATAGACGTTGGGGAAGCCATGCTTCATCTCCTCGCCCTCGAAGGTGATTTTCTCGATATGGCCGAGGCCCTGACCACCGAGGTCGGTCGGCCAGTTGATCCCGGCGTAACCGGCGTCGAACTTCGCCTTCTGGTAACGGCGGCCGAGCGCGAGATCCTCCTCGACGCTCAACCATTTGCGCGCCGCCTTGCCGAAGGTCGGCACCATCGATTCGCACCAGGCTGCCGCCTGGGTGCGATATGCTTCGAGATCGGTCATGCGTGTGCTCCTGCCAACCGGTCGACGAGTATATCTTCCCAGAAGAAGCTGCTCCCCTGCTCGAGCGCGAGCGTGCGTGCGCGGCGCATGTGGAGATGCAATCCGATCTCCCACGTTACGCCGATCCCGCCGTGGATCTGCACGCAATCACGCGCCGCGGTGTCATAGGCCTCGGTCGCCGACAGGCGCGCGGCGGCGGCGGCCGGGATGAAATCATTCTGTCCCTCGCGCGCCGCGGCATGGATGGCGTTTGCGCGCGCGAGTTCGACGAGGCCGTAAAGCTCGGCGATGCGGTGCTTGATCGACTGGAAGGCGCCGATCGGCTGGCCGAAGGCTTTGCGGGTTAGCGCATAGTCGCGCGCGATCTCCATCAGCGCTTCGGCCCCGCCGGTCTGTTCGTGCGCGGTCACGACCGCTTGCAGCGCAAGAATATGGAGCGCGGCCGCGCGCGCAGCGTCGCCGGTGACGAGCGCTTCGCCCGGAGCCCCGGCGAACAGAAGGTCGGCGATGCAGCGGCTGTTATCGAAGCTGTCGACGGCCTTGCGTTCGATGCCGGCGAGATCGACGATCGCCAGCGCGGGTGTTCCGCCCTCTTGCGCGAAAACGATGGCGACATCGGCGAACAGTCCGCCCGATACGCCCGGAGCGGTTCCTGCAACCTGACCCGCTTTCGATGTCACGGGCGGGACAGCGGGCAGGGCATCCGGCCCCGAAACAAAGGCGATGGCACCGATCGTCTCGCCGCTCGCGAGGCCCGGAAGCCAGCGCGCCCTCTGCTCGTCGCTACCGTAAAGCTCGATCGCCTTGGCCGCCCCGAAGCTCGACGTCAGGAACGGCGCGCCGCTGAGCGACCGCCCCGCCTGATGCGCGATCAGCCCCAGCTCGACGAGGCCGAGGTCAAGGCCACCATAGGCCTCGGGGAGCGCGAGCGCGGTCCAGCCCTGTTCCTTCGCCGTCGTCCAGAAACCATCATGATATTGGCCGCTGGTCTGGAGAAGCGGGAGTAGCTCGTCCTTGTTCACCCGCGCTTCGAGCGCGCGCCGCGATTCGGTTGCGATCGCCTGTTGCCCTTCGTCGTACAAGATCGACATTGGCTCGATTCCTCTACCCTATGTTTTCGGTCATCATCCGGACGTTAACGTAAACGTCAAGTGTTTTGACGCTACGGCCGCTCGCCGGTCAACTGACGGCCGTGTCAGGCGTGCCCGGCTTTCCAGTCGCGCTTGATCTTTTTCGCGAGGCTCCATTTGTGAACCTCGGTCGGGCCGTCGTAGATTCGGAACGCGCGTACCTCGCGGAACACCTGTTCAACGATCGTCCTGTCGGTGACCCCGGTACCGCCCATCACCTGAACGCAGCGATCGGCGATACGCATCAGCGCCTCCGACACCGCGACTTTCGCCATCGAGCTTTCGACGGTGCCAAGCGACCCGGTGTCGAGCACGCCGGCGCACCAGTCGATCATCAGTTCGGCCTGTTTCAGATCGATCATATTCTCGGCGAGCATGAAGCCGACACCTTCATGGTCGATCAGCGGCTTGCCGAACGCCTCGCGGCGGTTGGCATAGTCGGTCGCGATCTCGTGTGCGCGGATGCAGCAGCCGAGCCAGCGCATGCAGTGCGACAGGCGGGCAGGGGAGAGGCGAACCTGCGCGTAGCGGAAGCCTTCGCCGGCTTCGCCAAGCATCTGGTCAGCGGGAACGCGCAAATTGTCGATGGTCAGCGTCGCATGGCCGCCGGGCATCGAACTGTCAATCGTGTTGGGTACTTCGTCGATGCGGATCGCAGGGTCGGGCAAGTCGACCAGGAACATGCACGCGCCTTGCTCGGCCTTCGCCATTACGATGCCGACACGCGCGCCCTGTGCGCCGGTGATGAAGGTCTTGCGGCCATTCACCACCCAATGATTGCCGTCGAGATGGCAGGTCGTCTTCATCATCGACGGGTCGGATCCCGCGCCGCCCTCATCGGCGGGCTCGGTCATGAAGAAGGCCGAACGGACGCGGCCCTCGACCATCGGCTTCAGGAACCGTTCCTTGAGTTCGGGGCTGCCTTCCTTACCGAGCAGATACATATTGCCCTCGTCGGGTGCCATCGTGTTGCACGCGAGCGGGCCGAGCGGCGACAGACCGCTCTTGATCAGCACGACGGCGGTCTCGCGCTGGTTGAGATGGCTGCCGTCGTCGAAGATATGCGGTGTCAAAACCCCGGCGGCGCGGGCATGCTCGCGCATTTCCATCACCAACTCGTCGGTCGGCGCGCCGTGATGGTCGCGGCGCGGGTCGCTTTCGTAAGGAATCACGATTTTGCGGACGAATGCTTCGACCTGGTCGGCGATGGCCCGCGCCCGATCCGATATGCCTTCGCCCGCCGTCATTCCGATTCCCTTCGTTATCTAAGTTTCTTTTCAGTCAACCCGACGTTGACGTAAGCGTCAAGTTATTTCATGGACCACCGCGACGATGCCGTAAGGGCAGGACCGCACAGGAGGATCGAGATGGCTTTCAAGACACGCATCACCGAAATGCTGGGTATCGAACATCCGATCGTCCAGGGCGGGATGCAGAGCGTCGGCTATGCCGAGCTTGCGAGCGCGGTGTCGAACGCCGGCGGCCTTGGCATATTGACCGCGCTGACCCAGCCGACGCCCGAAGCGCTCCGCGCCGAAATCGAGCGGTGCCGCGCGATGACCGACAAGCCGTTCGGCGTGAACATGACCGTCTTCCCGACGATCAACGCACCCGACTACAACGCCTATGCGCAGGCGATCATCGATGGCGGGGTCAAGATCGTCGAGACCGCGGGCACGCAGGCGGTGCGCGAGATTTGGGAGATGCTGAAGCCGCATGGCGTTACCATCCTCCACAAATGCACCGCGGTCCGCCACGCGCTGTCGGCCGAGCGCGCGGGCTGCGACATCATTTCGATCGACGGCTTCGAATGCGCGGGCCACCCAGGCGAGGACGATATTCCGGGCCTGATCCTGATCCCGGCGGCGGCCGACAAGGTGAAGATCCCGATGCTCGCGAGCGGAGGTTTCGGCGACGGGCGCGGCCTCGTCGCGGCGCTGTCGCTCGGTGCCGAGGGCATCAACATGGGCACACGCTTCTGCGCGACGAAGGAAGCCCCTATCCACGACAATGTGAAGCAGGCCTATGTCGACAATGACGAGCGCGGCAGCTTCCTGATCTTCCGCAGCCTCAAGAATACCGCGCGCGTCGGCAAGAGTGCGGTGAGCGAAGAAGTCGTCCGCCGCCTCGCGGTCCCCGACGCGACCTTCGCCGACGTCGCCGAGTTGGTGAACGGCAAAGCGGGGCGCGAACTGCTCGAAACCGGCGACCTCAGCAAGGGCGTGTTCTGGGCGGGCATGGTGCAGGGTCTCATCCATGACATACCGACCTGCAAGGAACTGATCGACCGGATCATGTCGGAAGCCGATGCGATCGTCGATCAGCGGCTGGCGTCGTTGCGCACCTGATGCGCCCAAAGGCCTGACCTTAGCCGCTGGCGCGCCGCAACGGCTTTCGATATGATCCGATTCTTCGCAATTTGACCGTATCGAAGCCCGCCGGCGCCCGCGCCCGCCGGCGCGGCAAGGGGGATGTTTGAGCCTCATCGAATATAAGGGTTTCGGCGGTGTCCGCCTCGCCGCCGATATGCTGGGCGACGAGAACGATCCCGCCGTGTTGCTGGTCCCCGGGATCGGGCAGGATCGCGCCGCGTGGCGCGAGGTCGCCGACGCGCTCGTGCTGTCGGGGCGGCGTGTCGTGAACCTCGGCCTGCGCGACGAACAGCCGTTGGCGCCGCATGTCGAGGATCTCCGCCTGGTGCTGGCGCAGATGGGGTCGCGCCCCGTCGTGGTCGCCGCAGCCGACGGCGGATGGGTCGCAGCGCGCGCGCTCGCGCTCGACGGTGCCCACCTTGCCGCCGGGCTCGTCGTTGTCGACATGCCGGTCGACGAGGGGGCGATCGCCGACGGCCTTGCGGCCCGTGTCGCGGTTCCGACCCTCGTAATACGCGGCGGTTTCTCGCCCGCGCAAAGCAGCGCGGTGGGCGATGCCTTCAACGTCGCGCTGCCGATGGGAGAGAGCGCCGACATCGACGATTGCGACCTCGCGCTGGCATCGGACCGGAAAGAGGCGCTGCTCGGGCAACTCCTCGAATTTCTCGAACGTCACCAGCCGCGCGAGGCGATGGAGTTCAAGGCGGGATCCGACCCGCGCACCCTCCGCGATGCGATGGGCTGTTTCGCGACCGGAATCACGATCGTCACCGCGCTCGACGCGACAGGAACGCCGGTCGGGCTGACCGCGAACAGCTTTACCTCGGTGTCGCTCGACCCGCCGCTCCTCCTCGTCTGCATCGCCAACACGGCGGGAACCGCGCCGATACTGCGTGACGCGGCGCATTTCGGAGTCAATGTCCTGCAAATCGGCCAGCAGCCGACGTCGAACCGGTTCGCCGCAAAGGGCGAAGACCGGTTCGCCAACCAGCCGTGGGCGCCCGGGCAAACCGGCGTGCCGCTCCTCGGCGGTTCGCTCGTGTCGTTCGAATGCCAACGCGAATCGCTCCACGAAGCGGGCGATCATTTTATCCTCGTCGGCCGCGTCGTCCGCGCGCAGTTCGAACCGCATCGCGACCCGCTGCTCTATTTTCGCGGAAAATACCGGCGGCTGCATTTCGCATGATGGCGGACAGGGTGGTTTTGTTAAGTTAAATCCATGTATTTGAAATATAATTTCAAATCATGTCCGCGTAATTTCGGACCCACACGGTTCCACCGCGCATCTGAATTCATGATTCAGTCCGTTCAACTCTTCTGCCATTGTTCGCTGCAATTGTCTAATATATTCTTCGCTACTCCATCGCGCACTGGGAGCAGTCCGATCTATTTATCGTCAGAGATTTGAGGCCTGAAGTTGTCATGCACAGCATCGGGAAAGCGAGCCAACGGGGAGGCGTTGGATGAGTACCATTGGCCGTTTCCAGCCTGTCGGCTTTCGGACTGAAAATGAAAGAAGCAGACATTGAGCTTCGCCAAAGCGTCGTCCTTGCGAAAACCGACATTGGTCTGTGCTGGCCGACGGCGGCTAGCCGGCAGGAGGCCGGGCAGACGGATCGATCGAACCGAATAGCGTTTCCAGCAGCGGGCATTCCGGGGTCTTGCCATCCGCGCATCGCACGACGGTTTCGGCAAGCACCGACTCCATGGCCTGAAGATCCGCGATCTTGGTACGAATGTCGGTCAGATGGACCACGGCGACCTCGCGCGCTTCGGTGCATGGGCGATCGCGGTCCTCGGCCAGCCGAAGCAGCGCGCGGATCTCGTCCAGCGTGAAGCCCAGTTCCCGCGCGCGCCGCACAAAGCCGAGCCGCATGAGATGACCATAGCCATAGAGCCGGTGACCGCCGTCGCTGCGCGCAGGCGCGGAGAGCAGGCCAATTTTCTCATAATAGCGGATCGTCTCGATGTTGCATCCGGTGCGCCGCGACAGTGCTCCGATGGGGAGCCGGGGCGCTGTGTCCTGCAGATTTTTCCGATCCATGCTGAAATACCTCTTGAACCTGTAGCCGCTACAGATCCTATCTAGGGTCAACAACGTGATTCGGAGAACAGAAAATGACCCAGCCGAAAACGGCTTCCAGACGTGGTGCGTGGATAGCGATTGTTGGAGGAAGTCTGGGCGCGCTCGGCGCGGCCTCTTGCTGCATCGTCCCGCTAGTGCTCTTCACACTGGGCGTCAGTGGCGCATGGATCGGCAACCTGACCGCGCTCGCCCCCTATCAGCCCATCTTCCTGGCGGTGGCGATCGCCTTCCTGGCCGCCGGGTTCTGGCGGATCTATCGTCAGCCGCGCGTGGTCTGCGCCGAGGGCGAGTGCGGCACGCCTTCCTCCAACCGCTTGGCAAAGACGGCCTTGTGGCTTGCAACGGCGCTGATCGGACTCGCCGTCCTCTTCCCCTATCTCGCCCCCCTATTCCTCGACCTTTGAACAAGGAGACCATGATGAAGAAGCTTACCCTGTTCGCGGCCGCGGCTGCGCTGTTCGCATCCGGGCCGGCCTTTGCCGCAATCCGGACCACCACCTTGGCGGTCGAGAACATGACCTGCGTGACCTGCGCTCCCACCGTCAAAAAGAGCCTGTCGCGCGTACCCGGCGTGACCGCTGTCGAAGTGTCGGCCAAAACGCATACCGCGACGGTCACCTATGACGACGCCAAGACCAGCACCGCGGCGTTGATCGCGGCGACCACCAACGCTGGCTACCCTTCCCGAGTCCGCAAGTGAAAGTCGTATCATGAGTGATTGCTGCAATCGGGGCGACGGCTCTCAGGCCAAGAAGTACGACCTTATCGTCGTGGGCGGCGGCTCGGCTGGGTTCTCGGCCGCGATTACCGCGGCGGAGCAAGGAGCCCAAGTCGCCGTTATCGGTGCCGGCACCATCGGCGGAACCTGCGTCAACGTCGGCTGCGTTCCTTCCAAGGCGCTGATCCGCGCGGTCGAGAGCATTCACCACGCGAATGCCGCGCCGATGCGGTTCAACGGTGTCGAGGCCGGGGCACGAATGGCCGATTGGGGCAAGGTGATCGCCGAAAAGGACTCGCTCGTCTCGGGCCTTCGTCAGGCGAAATATGCGGATCTCCTGCCTCTCTACAATAATATCGCCTACCATGAAGGCACGGCGCGGCTCGTCGAAAATGGCGTCGAGGCCGGTGGAAGGCGGTTCACCGCTGACCGGATCGTGATTGCGACAGGTACGCGTCCGGCGGTGCCGGCTATCCCGGGCCTTCCGGACGTCGATGCGCTCGACAGCACTACCGCGCTCGACCTGACCGAGTTGCCGAAATCGATGATCGTCCTCGGGGGCGGCTATATCGGTGTGGAACTCGCCCAGATGTTCTCCCGCGCCGGCGTCGACGTGACGCTCGTTTTCCGCAGCCGCCTTCTCCCCGATATGGAGCCGGAGATCGGTGCCGCGCTGACCGACTATCTTTCGAGCGAAGGCATCACGGTTCTGGGCGACCTCGCCTATCAGTCGGCCCACAAGACGGCGGAAGGGGGCACTGCGCTCACCGTCCTGCGCAACGGGGTCGCCGAAACCATCGTCGCGGAGCGCCTTCTCGTAGCGACCGGGCGCGCCCCGAATGTGGAGGACCTCGGTCTCATCGAGGCAGGGGTGAAGCAGACGCTCAGCGGTGCCATCATTGTCGATGACCATATGCGAACCTCGGTGCGCGGCGTCTATGCCGCCGGCGATGTGACGGGCCGAGACCAGTTCGTTTACATGGCAGCCTATGGCGCAAAGATCGCCGCCAAGAACGCCTTGAACGGCGATAGCCTGCGGTACGACAATTCGGCCATGCCGGCCGTCGTATTCAGCGATCCGCAGGTAGCCAGTGTCGGCTTCACCGAAGCGCAGGCTATCGCGGCAGGATATGCAACGCGAACCTCGACCCTCCCGCTCGAGAATGTTCCGCGCGCATTGGCGGCTCGCGACACGCGCGGCCTGATCAAGCTGGTTGCGGATGGCCGGACCCGCAAACTGCTGGGCGCGCATATCTTGGCGCCGGAAGGTGCGGACAGTATCCAGACCGCCGCCATGGCGATCCGCTGCGGCCTCACGATCGACGATCTGGCGGAGATGATCTTCCCCTATCTGACCACGGTCGAAGGACTGAAGCTGGCTGCGCAGACATTCGATCGGGATGTGAAAAGGCTGTCCTGCTGTGCAGGATAAGATTGCTCGGTCGCGTCGCGGCGGTGAGATGACATGAGTAGCCCGCGCGGTTCCGATCCCGCCAGCGGCGCCGGGGATTGGTCGGGTAACTGGCGCACGCTTGTCGGGCTCTGGGCTATTCCCGGCCTAGCCATGCTGGCCGCCATGTGGCTGGAACCTACGCCCCGCGCGGTCATCTGGACCGTCATGCTGGCCTCCATGGGTGCGGCTTGTATCATGAACGCCAGACGGTGCGGCCGGACTCATTGCCGTTTCACCGGACCGTTCCTGATTGGGATGGCGATACTGGTCGTCGCCTACGCGATTGGGATGCTGCCGCTGGGGCCACATGGCTGGGGTATTCTGGGCGGAGTCACGCTTGGCGGGTTTGCCGCTCTGTGGTGGGGCAGCGAACGGGCATGGGGCAAGTTCTCGCGTTCCAAAGATAAGGGCGTTTCTCGCAGCTGTTAGGTTTCGTGGGAGATCGGACGTCCGGCCACTGCTATAATGGCCCATTTGCGAACGACTGGTTTTGGGCCACGCGTCGCTGGCGGTGAATGGCCGGGCTTGGGCGCGAAGCTGCCTATTCCCGCTCAAAGAGGGGAATGGACGCAAAATCGTTGGGCGCGCTCCTGCGGCGAGATTGGCGTCCCGATTTCCGTACTTCGTCCTGATCACTCCGGCGTCGGATCGGCGCCGCCGTCCGACTGGTCGAAGTGCCGCGCTGCCGCTCAATTAAGTCGCGCAGACTTTCCGTCAGGACCAGGGTTGCGGCGCCCATCTTGACGATCTCGACTTCGCCTCTTGCGATTAGAAGATAGAGGGAACTGCGACTTATGCCCGTAAACCGACATGCATCGGGAACCCGCATGCTGATGGGCTCGATTGCAAGCGGCGACGACGGCGGAGGGACAGGGGACTGGAAGGGCAAACGGCGCTCTCGCTGAATAATGGTGACGGGACGGTTGGAAGGGCACCGCCCTGTCGCGCTCGATTATCCAGAATCGTGCTGCGCGATTCCACACGACGTTTGTACGCCACCGCCTGTTCTCCTACGTTAGGCTGCCTTCAACTTGGCCCGATGGACCCCCTTGGTTGTCGCCGAACGGCACGGCATACGGACGTAAAGCAACGCGTTCTCGGATGCAGGCGGAGTGTCGCGGGACAGTTGCGATTGCCCGGAACGCGGGTCGACAGATCGCCAGACACAGTCTCAGCGCTGCCAAATTGGCGCGCGGCTGATCCGCCGCTCGGTCATTTTCGTCCGCCATGTTCGTGTCCCGCGAGGGTGCGGATGCGCACCTCGAAACGTCGCAGAAAACCGTCGATTTGAGATCGAGAGGCAGCGGCGACGTCGGATCAGCCGCTCCAAAAGCGGCAGAAAAGCGCTATGCACCCGTGCGTGAGGTGTGTCTCTCCAGTATGTGGGTCCGATGCGAAGCATCGCGGCCCGGAAACGTCGGACCGGGGCAGGTGAAAGAGCCTAGGGGCGATTGACCGTTTTGGGGTGGGGAGCGGACATTCCACAACCGTCGCCCCCGCGAAGGCGGGGGCCGCTAGCGGCCTTACTCAGCGGCATTGTGTAAAACGACAGCGGCCCCCGCCTTCGCGGGGGCGACGGCTAGGTTCGGTCGCTAACGGACGTTCGTGTGGCTTTGCCCCGATCGGGGGAGAAGCGACGCATTCTCCTTGAGAATTTCGATCCGTTCCGAGCAGATCGCGTGGACCGCGCGACCGAGTTCCTCGACACACCTGCCGAGCCACGTCAGCTCCTCTGCGGTAATGCGGTAATGCTTCGAATACCGGGCTTTCACATAGGCTTCTTTGAGCTTCTCAAAGCGTGCCCGATCCTCGCGCATTTCACGCGGCCAGGCATCCACCAATCGCATGTCGATCCGCTCAGCTTGGGTGCGGAGGAAGACTAGGTTGTGTACATGCGGCGTGTAGAACGTGCAGACTAGCAAAACGCAGTGGTATAGGCGCTCGGTCGATTGGTGCAGTTGGAAGGCCGCATTGTTTTCGCGGCCTTGGTCCTTGTTGAACCGGTAGTTGTCGAAGAACTCGCCCGCGCTCGGGTACCACTCGTCGAAATACTCCTTCGCCATTGCGAGCGCCTGCTCCGGCGTCTTGGGCTTGGGAGTGTGAAGCGGCTTGTCGTCATATTCATAGAGCGCGATGCCGTCGCGCGCGACGTCCATGAAGAAATAGCGGCCATGGGCGAGGCCGTCGTTCACCTCCTGTAAGGTGTGGACGATGAAGTTGACGGGCGTCTTGAGCGTCTTGTCGATCGCGAGTTCGCGGATCAGCCGGTCTTCGAGCTTGCTCCAGAAATCGACCTTCTCGGTGAGACGCTTATCATTGACGATGATGAGAAGGTCGAAGTCGGAGCGGTAGCCCTTGGAGGTGTGCGGCTCGTCTACCCAGCCGCCGCGTGCGTAGCTGCCGTAGAGAATGATCTTGTCGATCCGGCCCTTCTTCTTCCAACCCATCGTGCCTAGTGCGATGGCGTCTTCGAACTCTTCGAAGACGATTGCCTTCACGCGTTCAAGCTCGCGCTGCTTACTGGCGGGAAGATGGTCGAGATCGGTTTTCATCGTTGGCGGCACCCTGTCGGCGCGGCGGCTGATTGGCAAGGTCTAGGAGGCTCATCGCCGCCAGAATTGCCACCACCTACGGTTCTTTCTGTCGACCGATTGGGCGATGACCCGCAAACTGCGGATCATCGCTTCCTCGACTTCTACGACGCTAACGCCGTGACGCTCGGCCAACTGGCGATAGCTTAGCTCCTCCACGCGGTGTCCGAGGAAGATGGCGCGGTCGGCCTCGTCAATCCGATCGACGGCGCGCTCATACTGGTGGAGCAGGTGGCGCCGCGCGCGGGTGTAGCGGCTCACCGTTTCCTCCCGTCGCAATAGTTCGCCCAATCCTCCATCATGAGGCGGCGCTTTTCGAGAAGATTGCCACGCCGGTAGGCGGCCTCGACCTTGTTGGCGACAGTATGGGCGAGCGCGGCCTCGGCAACGTCGCTGGGGTGGTTCGTTTCCTCGCTTACCCAATCGCGGAAGGACGAGCGGAACCCATGCGCCGTGTAGGGCTCGCCCATTTCCTTGAGCAGCTTGGTCAGCGTCTGATCCGACAGCGGGCGATTGCGCCGCATGCCGGGAAACACAAGGTCGCAACCCTTGATGCGAAGCCGCGCGCACCGCTCGACGATACGCAGCGGGCGGCGGGTGAGGGGGACGACATGCTCCCGATAGGCCTTCATGCGGTCCTTGGAGAGCTTCCACAGGCCCTTTTCCAGATCGAACTCACCCCATGTGGCGCCGCGAACTTCGCCGGACCGTGCGGCCGTGAAAATGGCAAATTCGAGCGCGAGGCGGCTGAAAGATTCCCTCTCTCGCAGTCGCTGCACGAAGGCAGGCACATCTTCATATGGCATCGCGGCAAAATGATTGTCGCGGCGCGGCTGGCGGGGCAGGCCTTTCGTAATCGCGCGCATCGGGGCGTCAGTGTCGCGATAGCCTGATGCGTAGGCCCAATCGAGGACGGCGCCGATCCGCTGCCGGACGCGGCGCGCCGTCTCCGGCTTCGCCAGCCAGATGTCCGCGAGCAGGTCGCGGATCATCGGGCCGGTGATCTGATCGACCTTGAATTTTCCGATGTGCGGGAAGGCGTAAAGCTCCATCGTTCGCATCCATTGCGCGTGATGCTTGCCGTTGCGCCACGTCTTCGAGTGTATCTCGTAGGTTGTGACGGCGGCGTCCTTGAAGGTCGGCACTGCCTGCCGCTTCCGCCGCTCAATTTGAGGATCAACGCCCAGCTCGATCTGGCTGCGAATTTCCTGCGCCATTTCGCGCGCGTGAGCCAGACTGACTTTCTGGCAGCTGCCAAGGCCGAAATCGCGGCGCACGCCGTCGCTCTGGACCCGGCACACCCAGCTGCTGGTGCCTCCCGGCCGTTCGAGGCGCATGAGGCCGTCACCGAGACTCACGCGCCGCTGCTTTTCCTTGGGCTGCGATAGCCCGTTCGAAGTGCTTTTCATCCCTTTGATCATAAAATTTGTTCCCACATTGGCAAAAATGTCGGCCTGGATCATGTGGGACGCACAGGGATACGAATCGCATCTCAAACCCGCAGCTAAGCTGGGATTTCGGAGATGGTTCGGGAAAGAGTGGGATTGAAACCTGGCGGACAGGGTGGGATTCGAACCCACGGTGAGCTTGCACCCACGGCGGTTTTCAAGACCGCTGCCTTAAACCACTCGGCCACCTGTCCTTGTGCCGCCGCCATAGCGCGCGGATGCCCGGCGGCAAGCGAAACCTTGCCCGCTCGACCCATCGTGCGAATGACTCGCCTCGTCCCGCCGCAGCCTAGCCAAGCCGCTCGCATCTGTGCGACACACACCCTATGGGTGGGGACATGATGCACGCTATACGTTTCAGAACCGGACGCCTTTTCGGGATCGCCGCAGCCTTCCTGTCGGCATGGATGCTCACCGCTTCGGCACCGCTTCATGCGCAAAGCGGCGATGCCGGCTTCGATAGCTATGTCCAATCACTGTGGCCCAAGGCGCAGGCGCGCGGTGTGTCGCGCACCACCTTTGACCGCGTCGCGGCGGGACTGCGTTACAATCCCCGCGTCGTTGCGCTCGATCGCGACAATCTGGGCAGCCCGCCAAACCCCAATACCCCGATCCCGGCCTTCGCGCCTTACAGGGCAAAGCATGTCGATGCCGCGCGCATCGGGGGCGGACGCCGCGTCCATGACCGCTTGCTTCCGCTCCTGTCGCGCATCGAGCAGCGCACCGGCGTTCCGACGAGCATCATGATCGCCATCTATGGCCACGAAACCGCCTATGGTCAGGTGACCGGGAATTTCGACCTGCCCGAGGCGCTCGCCACCCTGGCATATGAAGGGCGTCGCCGCAGCCTGTTCGAACCCGAACTGATCGCGACGATGGTGATGGTCGAGCGCGGCGTCCCGCGCAGCGCGCTGAAGGGCAGCTGGGCCGGCGCCTTCGGCTATCCCCAGTTCCTGCCGTCGGTCTATCTGCGCGTCGCCGAGGACGGCGACGGCGACGGTGTCGCACGGATCTGGTCGAGCGAAGCCGATGCGATCGAGTCGATCGGTTCCTATCTCCGGAACGCCGGCTGGCGCGCCGGACAGCCGTGGGGCGTCGCGGTCACGGTCCCCGCGAGCTTCAATCGCGGCGCGGTCGCCAATCGCCTTAACCCGACGCGATGCCCGCGCGTTTTCGACCGCCACAGCCGCTGGCGCTCGATGGCCGAATGGCGCGCGGCGGGCATCCAGGGGGCGTTTGCGGGAGGGGGCGGAATCCTACGCCAAGCTCGCCCAGATAGCCGGCGCGAGATCTTACTTGTTGCTGCCTTCTACGGTCGCGCCAGAAAGGCGACGGCTCAGTTCTATCCGGCGATGGCTACGCATTTTGAAGGTGTCTGGCCCAACGCGCCGATACTCAATGAAGCCGAGAGAACGCCAAAATCGCTCTGCCGCTTCATTCGCTTCCAGCACGGCCAACCGAATCTCTGTGGCACCTCTCGCAGCGGCCCAGCTTTCGACCGTCGAGTAAATTGAGCGTCCGACGCCACGACCACGCTGTGCGGCATCTACGATCATGAAGCCGAGATACCATGTGCCATCACGCGGATAATCGCGGAGGATGGCCGCGATTGCATATAGGCCGCCAGGCCCCTTCCATCCCAGGACAGCTTGATTGTGGGCGCTCTTTTCGGGCGGCACATCGGAGAAAAGCTCGCGAGCATCGTCCAGCGTGGGCGCGGCCCCGTCCTGCAACAGGAAATAGTCGCTGCAACGGTTGTACAGGTCTGCAACGTCTGCGGCGTCCGCTTGGGTAAGTTTGATCGGGGCTCCCGTCATCATCATCGCGTTTTGGCAGCAAGCACGCGCTGACCGTAATCCCGGAGTTCCCCGTTGGGACCGACATAGCGGTAGAGAGTGACGCGCTCGATCCCGAGTTCCTTGCAGAGGTCGGAAACGGACGTGTCGCGTTGGGCCATAGCAGCCTGAGCGAGCCGCACCTGGGCCTTGGAGAGGGCGAACTTGCGGCCACCCTTGCGTCCCCGCGCGCGGGCAGCGGCCAGGCCAGCCATGGTGCGCTCGCGGATCATATCCCGCTCAAACTCCGCCAGTGTGGCAAAAATGCCGAACACCATCCGGCCCGATGGCGTCGTGGTGTCGATCTGCGCGCCCTTGCCGGTGAGCACCCGCAGACCGATACCGCGATCCGACAGATTCTGCACCGTGCTGACCAGGTGGGTGAGCGTTCGGCCGAGCCGGTCGAGCTTCCAAACGATGAGGACATCGCCGTCGCGCAACGATTTCAGGCAGGCGGCAAGACCGGGGCGATCATCACGGCTACCGGATGCACGATCATCATAGATATTGCCTGGCTCGACACCGGCAGCGCGAAGGGCATCGTGCTGCAGGTCGAGCGACTGCGAGCCGTCGGCTTTGGACACGCGGGCGTAGCCGATCAGCATGGATCACAAACGAAGGTTTGAGGCGGTGACGAACATGAGCACATAAGATTGGGCTATTGTGTATCTTAACCAGCATCTCAATCAAGCTATCTCAAACCGTAGCTCGGAAAGAATAAGGAGCATGTATGCCGCGTCGCGTGACCCTGACCGATCGACAGCGCGAGGCGCTGCTTCACTTGCCGGTCGATCAAGGTGAGCTGCTGCGGCACTATACCCTCAGCGATGAGGATCTCGGGCATATCCGCCAGCGCCGGCGCGCCCACAATCGTTTTGGCTTCGCGCTGCAACTGTGCGTCCTGCGCTACCCGGGCCGGGTGCTCGCTCCTGGCGAGTTGATCCCGGCGCAGGTATCGGATTTCATCGCGGCCCAGCTCGGCCTGACCAGCGACGATCTACTCCTCTATGCCGCGCGCGAGGAGACCCGGCACGAGCATCTGGCGGACCTTCGCCGAATCTACGGCTATCGCTCCTTTTCGGGGCGGGGCGCACGGGATTTGCGCGAATGGATCGCTCGGGAAGCCGAGGCGGCGACATCGAATGAGGATCTTGCCCGTCGCTTCGTTGCGGAGTGTCGCCGCACCCGCACGATCCTTCCCGGCTCCTCGACGATCGAGCGCCTTTGCGCCGATGCGCTGGTTGAGGCCGAGCGCCGGATCGAGGATCTTATCGCCCATCGCATCACGCCAACCCTGAGCGAGAATTTGGCTCACCTGTTGGAGGATACGGTGGATGGTCGCGTCACGCGCTTCGTATGGCTGCGACAGTTCGAGGTTGGCGCAAATTCAGCAGCCGCTAACCGGCTGATGGATCGACTGGAATATCTTCAAAGGTTCGATCTTCCGGCGGATTTGCTGGACGGCGTGCCGGCGCATCGTGTGACCCGGCTTCGCCGGCAGGGCGAGCGCTATTACGCCGACGGCATGCGTGATCTGCCCGAAGACAGGCGGCTTGCGATCCTCGCTGTCTGCACCCTGGAATGGCGGTCATCGCTGGCCGATGTCATCGTGGAGACCCACGATCGCATCGTAGGCCGTCTCTATCGGGCCTCCGAACGCCTTTGCAACACCAGGATCGCCGACGCAAAGGCGGCCGTTCGGGACACGCTGAAGTCCTTTGCCGAAATCGGTGGTGCTTTGCTTGGAGCGCAGGACGATGGCACGGCCCTGGACGGGATAATCGCCACCGGGCCTGGCTGGGAACGGTTCAGAACCCTTGTCGCCACGGCCTCCGCGCTGACCAACGTGCTCGCGGCCGACCCGCTCAGCCGTGTGCTGGACGGCTATCACCGTTTCCGCCTCTACGCGCCCAGGATGCTGCGCCTGCTCGACATGCAGGCGGCGCCGATCGCCACGCCTCTTCTGGCGGCCGTTGCGATGCTGCGTAACGGGATCAAGGTCGATCCGCCGGTGGATTTTCTACGTCCCAACTCGAAATGGCATCGTCATCTTCGCGCTGAGCCCAGCGGCGACCACCGGCTTTGGGAAATCGCGGTGCTGTTCCACATCCGCGACGCCTTCCGGTCCGGTGACATATGGTTGGCGGGATCGCGCCGCTATGGCGACCTCAAGCAGCTTCTGGTCCCGCCACAGGCGATAGAGCAGACCGCGCGGCTCGCCGTGCCGCTGCGACCCGGCGAATGGCTGGCCGAGCGCAGGGCTCGACTGGATACACGGCTGAAGGAGTTTGGCCGCGCGGCGCGAACCGGCACGATCCCAGGCGGCATCATCGAGAACGGCAAGCTGCACATCGACAAGCTGAGGGCCGACACGCCCGAAGGGGCCGAGGATCTCGTGCTCGATCTCTATCAACAGCTCCCGCCCGCGAGGATCACCGATCTGTTGCTGGAAGTCGATGAGCGAACCGGATTTTCCGAGGCGTTCACGCATCTGCGCACCGGCGCGCCCTGCAGCGACCGGATCGGCCTGATGAACGTGTTGCTGGCGGAAGGCGTCAATCTCGGTTTGCGCAAGATGGCGGCGGCGACCAACACGCACAGCTTCTGGGAATTGCTGCGGATCGCGCGCTGGCATGTCGAAGGCAGCGCCTATGATCGGGCGCTCGCCATGATCGTGGAGGCCCACGCCGCCCTGCCCATGGCCGCCTTCTGGGGACAAGGGCAATCGGCATCCAGCGACGGGCAGTTCTTCCTTGCTACCGAGCAGGGCGAGGCGATGAATCTGATCAACGCGAAATATGGCAACGTCCCGGGCCTCAAGGGATACAGCCATGTGTCCGATCAATATGCGCCGTTCGCAACCCAGGTGATCCCGGCAACGGTCAGCGAGGCTCCCTATATCCTGGACGGGCTGCTCATGAATGACGCGGGCCGCCGCGTTCGCCAGCATTTTGCCGACACGGGCGGCTTCACCGATCATGTGTTCGCCGCCTGCGCCTTGCTCGGCTACAGGTTCGCCCCCCGTATCCGCGATCTCCCTCAGAAAAGACTCTATGCCTTCACGCCCAACGCGACGCCGGCCAATGTGCGAGCGCTGGTCGGAGGTAAGATCAATGAACCGCTCATCGAGCGCAACTGGCCCGACATCCTGCGCATCATGGCGACGATCGCAGCGGGGATCGTCGCCCCCAGCCAGATTCTTCGCAAGCTCGCCTCTTACCCGCGCCAGAATGAGCTGGCCCTCGCATTGCGAGAGGTGGGCCGCATCGAGCGAACCCTGTTCATGATCGACTGGATTCTTGATGCCGGCCTCCAGCGCCAGGCTCAGATCGGCCTCAACAAGGGTGAGGCCCACCACGCCCTAAAGCGCGCCATCAGCTTCCACCGCCGAGGTGAAATCCGGGATCGATCCGGCGAAGGCCAGCACTATCGCATCGCCGGAATGAACCTGCTCGCCGCCATCATCATATTCTGGAACACCATGAAGCTCGGCGAGGTCGTCAATACCCGGGCCGCCAGCGGTACCCATATCGAGCCTGATCTACTCGCCCACGTCTCGCCGTTGGGATGGGAACACATCAATCTAACCGGGGAATATCGCTGGCCCAAATCCTTAGCGTAGGATTCCGCCCCCTCCCGCAAACGCCCCCATCCAGCCGCTCAGCGGGCGCTGGCCCGACGGCAATGTCCAGGCGACCTTGCTCGAACCCGATGGCCCCGGCCGGACGGCATATTTGCTGACCGGTAACTATCGTGCGATATTGGACTATAATTGTTCCAATTTTTACGCATTGTCTGTGGGGTTGCTGGCGGATGAAATCGATCGTTAGGGGCGGGGGCCTGATGGCCGGGACGGCGTTGCTGCTCTCCGGTTGCGGCAGTTTTAATGGTCAGCGGGCGGAGGGGCCAACCGCAAGCCCCGCGCCTGCGACCACGGTGACGGGCGTAGTCGACGTGCCTGTGATGATCGGCGAGCCTTACAAGATCGGCGGGGTGACCTATACGCCCATCGACGTCGCCGATTATGACGAGGTCGGCTACGCGGGCTCATATGGCGACGAACTCGCCGGAAAACCGACCGCGAACGGCGAAAACTTCAATCCGGCATCGATCAGCGCGGCGCACAAGACCCTGCCGCTGCCGAGCTATGTCGAAGTGACCGCGCTCGATACCGGGCGGACAATCCTGGTTCGCGTCAACGACCGTGGCCCGATGGTCACCGACCGCCTGATCG
Source organism: Sphingopyxis sp. SE2 (assembly GCF_032227185.1). Classification (NCBI taxonomy): domain Bacteria; kingdom Pseudomonadati; phylum Pseudomonadota; class Alphaproteobacteria; order Sphingomonadales; family Sphingopyxidaceae; genus Sphingopyxis; species Sphingopyxis sp. SE2. The sequence goes on from NZ_JAPMXW010000001.1 coordinate 1,246,583, forward strand.
ACCTGTCGCGCGGCGCGGCCGAGCAACTCGGCATCACCGATGGCGCCACCGCCGTCCGCGTGCGCCGCACCAATCCGCCCGCCGCCGAGCGCGCACGGCTTCGGACCGGGCAGTCGGTCCGCGAACGGATCGCCACGCCCCAATCGCTGCTGGCGATTCTCCGCGCCAAGGCGAAGGAATTGCCGGTGCCAAAGGCCGCGACGGCGTCGGCGCCCGCCAGTCCGGCGACCGCATCGGCGACCGGAAAGGGAGGCGAGGACCGTTTCATTGTCGAAGGACCGAGCACGAAGATGCCGGCGCCCAACGCCGAGCCGGCCATAAAACCCGCGCAGAGCGCCAAGTCGGCGACCCCGGCGGCGAAACCTGCCGCCACCGGCACTTATGTCGTGCAGGTCGGCGCCTTCAGCACCGAAAGCCGCGCCAATGCCGCGGCGAAGTCGGTCGGGGGACACGTCAGCAAGACCGGAAAGCTGTGGCGCGTGCGTATGGGGCCGTTTGCCAGTGACGCCGAAGCCCGCAGCGCGCTTGGCGCCGCGAAAGCCAAAGGTTTCCGCGACGCCTTCGTCCAACGCGACCGCTGACGGCCGGATATGACTGAGCCAGCCCTGTTTTTGCGAACCGGCGCGATCCTCCTGTCGGGTTTGGCGCTGGCTGTTTCCAGTCCCGCGACATCGGCCGGCGAGGCTCGCCCGAAAAGCGCGCCGGTCGTCCGCGCGCCCTATGAGACCGAAGCCCCAATCGTGATGCTCAAGGATCTCGATTCGGGTCGGATTCTCTTCTCGCGCGGCGCCGACAAACGTTTCGCGCCCGCGTCGATGGCAAAGGTGATGACCGCCTATGTCGTTCTCGACCTGATCGAGAAGGGGCAATTGTCGCGCGACAAGCTGATCACCGTCGAAGACGCGACATGGAAGAAGTGGAGCGCCCGCCGAGGCGGCTCCACGATGTTCCTGCGCGCGGGCGAAAAGGTGTCGGTCGATGATCTTCTCAAGGGATTGATCACCGTTTCGGGGAATGATGCGGCATCGGTTCTCGCTGTAGGGATCGATGGCAACGAGGATGCCTTTGTCCAACGAATGAATGAGATGGCAGCAGAGATGGGTATGGCGTCGAGCCGATTCGGCACCGCGAGCGGCTGGCCCGACGGCGGCGTAACCAAAGTCAGCGCGGGCGATCTGGTCCTGCTTGCCAGCCGACTGATCCGCGATCATCCCGATGGCTATGCCCGCTATTTCTCGATCCCGAAATTCCAGCACGGCGTATCGCCCGACGGCCAGCCGATCATCCAAGCGAACCGCAATCCCATCCTGGGCCGTTTCGCCGGCGCGGACGGGCTTAAAACCGGGCATACGTCGGAAGCCGGTTATTGCTTTCTCGGCTCGGCGAAGCGTGACGGGCGCCGCTTGGTCATGGTCGTGGCCGGCCTGTCCAGCGCAAAGGCGCGCCGCGACGAGGCCGAACGGCTGATGAACTGGGGCTTTGCGCCCACCAACACATCGGTTGCTGCGAAAGGCCGGACAAGCGCTGCCGCGGCGAGATGACAAAGCCGATCCGCCGGGCTACGGCCGGTTCATGCGCGGCGTGCTTTTCCTTTTCATCCATCGCGGGCTAGCGACGTGACGTCCGGGCGTTTCATCACGCTGGAGGGCGGCGAGGGCGTCGGGAAGTCGACGCAGATCGGTGCGCTGGCGGCAGCCCTCGAAGAACGAGGCCTCGAAGTCGTCGCGACGCGCGAACCCGGCGGCAGCGCCGGCGCAGAGGCGATCCGGACGCTGTTGATGGAAGGCAGCGAGGACCGCTGGAACGCGCGCAGCGAGGCCTTGCTCTTCGCCGCGGCGCGCGCCGACCATGTCGCGCGCACGATCCGTCCGGCGCTGGCTGGGGGGGCGTGGGTGTTGTGCGACCGTTTCGTCGATTCGAGCCGCGCCTATCAGGGCGGCGGCGGCGGCATCACCGATGCCGATCTCCTCGCGCTGCACCGCTTCGGTTCCGAAGGGCTGTTACCCGATCGTACGTTCCTGCTCACCGTCAGCGCCGAAGAGGCGGCGCGGCGCCTCTCCGAGCGCGGGGGCAGCGACCGCATGGGGAACAAGCCGCTCGATTATCAGGCGCGCCTCGCCGCGCGCTTCGTCGAAATGGCCGCGGTCGAATCCGGACGCTGGCGGATCGTCGACGCCGACCGGCGCACCGAAGAGGTGACGGCGGCAATCCTTGCGGACCTTGCGGAATGGCTACCATGATCGGCCATCAGGAAGCCGAAAAGGCATTTCTCGAAGCGTGGCAGGGCGGCCGCGTCCATCATGCCTGGCTGCTGGCGGGGCCGCAGGGGATGGGGAAGGGGACTTTCGCCGAGCGCGTCGCACGCTTCCTCGTCACCCACGGGCGCAGCGGCGAAGGCCAAACGGCGCCGCTCGACGATCGCGGCGACGATGCCGCCGCGCGGCTGGTTGACGCGGGCAATCACCCCGAAATCCTGCGCCTCGCCCGTCAGCCGAAGGACAAGGCCAAGGAACTCGCGCGCAACATCACGATCGAACAGGTGCGGCAGATGATCCGCCGCCTGCATCTCTCTTTGTCGCTCGGCGAGTGGCGGGTGATCATCGTCGATGCGGTCGACGACCTCGAAACCGACGGGGCGAACGCGCTGCTCAAGACGCTCGAGGAACCGCCGGCGAAAACCCTTTTCCTGCTCGTCAGCCACTCGCCCGGACGCCTGTTGCCGACGATCCGCTCGCGGTGCAGAACCTTGCGTTTTCAGCCTGTTGGGCGTGACGCCATGACGACATGGCTGCATGATCTGCGGCCGATGATCGAGATGGAGGAGGTGCGCGCGATCGTCACCGCGTCGGGCGGCGTTCCGGGCAAGGCGCTTGCACTCGTCGATAGCGACGTCGCGGTCATGGAGAAGAAATTGCTCGCGATTGCGGCGAGCGGCGACCCGGAGAACCGGCTGCGCGAAGCGCTTGCGCGCGAGGTCGGCGGCACGAGCAATCGGGCCCGCCTCGAACTGGTCATCGATATCGTGCCGGGCCTGCTCTCGCGTATCGCGCGCGAACGCCCCGCCTCCGAAATCGCGCCGGTCCTCGCGCAATGGGATCGCGTCCAGCGCACCGTTCGCGATGCGATCCGCGGATCTTATGACGGTGCGATGGTCGGCTTTGAGATCGGCAACTGCCTGGCCGAGTTGGCGCCGCGGCACGATCGGGCGGCACGCTGACGCTTTCCCTCCCGCGCGCCAGCGGCTAAGGCGCGCGCATGTCCGAAAATAACCAACCTTTCTATATCACCACCGCGATCAGCTACCCCAATGGTCGCCCGCATATCGGTCACGCCTATGAAGCGATCGCCACCGATGTCGTGGCGCGTTTCCAGCGCGCGCGGGGCCGCGACGTCCGGCTGGTCACCGGCACCGACGAACATGGGCTGAAGATGTTCCAGACAGCGCGGGATCAGGGCCGTGCGACGATCGATCTTGCGGACGAAATGTCAGGATATTTCCGTGAGATGTATGCCAAGCTGAACATCAGCTATGACAATTTCATGCGTACGTCGGACGCCGCGCACCATGCTGCCTCGCAGGCGATCTGGAAAGCGATGGAGGCGAAGGGCGATCTCTATCTCGACCGCTATGAAGGCTGGTATTCGGTTCGCGACGAGGCTTTCTACGACGAAAGCGAGCTGAGCGACGGGGAAGGGGGCGCGCGCCTTTCGCCGCAGGGGACGCCGGTCGAATGGACCGTGGAGGAAAGCTGGTTCTTTCGCCTGTCGAACTATCAGGACCGGCTGCTCGCGCTCTACAACGAGCAGCCCGATTTCATTCGTCCCGAAAGCCGGCGGAACGAGGTGTTGCGCTTCGTCGAAGGCGGACTCAAGGATCTCAGCGTCTCGCGCACCAGTTTCGACTGGGGCGTGCCGGTGCCGGGATCGCCGGGGCATGTGATGTATGTCTGGGTCGATGCGCTGACCACCTACCTCTCGGGGCTCGGCTATCCCGATCCCGCCAGCGACTTCGGGACGTTCTGGCCGGCGAATATCCATATGATCGGCAAGGATATCGTTCGTTTTCATACCGTTTACTGGCCGGCCTTTCTGATGAGTGCCGACCTGCCGCTGCCCAAGCAGGTGTTCGGCCACGGCTTTCTGCTCAATCGCGGCGAGAAGATGTCGAAATCGCTCGGCAATGTCGTGGACCCGATGGCGCTCGCCGACCGGTTTGGCGTCGATGCGCTGCGTTATTATTTGCTCCGCGAAGTCAGCTTCGGTCAGGACGGAAGCTATTCGGCCGAAGCGATCGTGCGCACCGCAAACGCCGACCTCGCGAACAGCTTCGGCAACCTTGCGCAGCGCAGCTTGTCGATGATTTTCAAGAATTTGGATGGCAAGCTTTCGGACGACTATGCGCCTGCTCAGGACGATATCGACCTGCTGGCCGACCTCGCCGACATGGCGGCGGTCCGTCTGCCGCGCGAATTCGAGCAGCTCGCCTTTTCGGTGGGCATCGAGGATTGGATCCGCGCCGTCTTCGCCTGCAACCAATATGTCGACACGCAGGCGCCTTGGGCGCTGCGTAAGACGGACCCCGAACGCATGCGTGCGGTGCTGATGACGCTGTTTCAGGCGGTCCGCACGCTCGCGATCGCCATCCGTCCGGTCGTGCCCGCTGCGGCCGACAAGCTGCTCGACCAGATGGGTATCGCCGAGGATGCGCGCAATTTTGCGGCACTTTCTGACACCGACTGGTTCGCGAAGCTGGTTGCAAGCGGCTTCGCGGTCGGCCAGCCCGTGCCGATCTTCCCGCGCCTCGAATTGCCAGAGGGAGAAGGGGAAGGGGAGGCCTGATGCTCGTCGATTCGCACTGCCACCTAAATTACAAGGGCCTTGCCGAACAGCAGGACGAGGTGCTGGTGCGCGCCCGGGCACGCGCGGGGTTACCGCGATGCTCAACATCGCGACGCGTGAAAGCGAATGGGACGAGGTGCTCGCCGCGGCCGAGGCGAACGCAGATGTTTGGGCCAGCGTCGGCATCCACCCGCACGATGCCGACCATCATCCCGATATCGACACCGCAAAGCTGGTCGAACGCGCCGCGCACCCGCGCGTGATCGGGATCGGCGAAACTGGGCTCGACTATTATTACGACAAAAGCGACCGCGTGCGCCAACAGGACAGTTTCCGCCGCCACATCCACGCGTCGCAGGAAACCGGCCTGCCGATCATCGTCCACACGCGCGATGCCGAAGCCGACACGCTGGCGCTGCTCGGCGAGGAGATGGGCCGGGCGAGCTTTCCCGGCGTGATCCACTGCTTCACCGCGAGCGACGATTTCGCGCGGAAGGCGCTCGATCTCGGCCTTTACATCTCGATTTCGGGAATCGTGACCTTCAAGAATGCCGCCGATCTTCAGGCGACCGCCAAATGGCTGCCGCAGGACCGGCTGCTGATCGAAACCGACTCCCCCTTCCTTGCCCCCGTCCCGCACCGCGGCAAGCCCGGCGAGCCCGCCTTCGTCGCCGACACACTCGCGTTTCTCGCCAACCTTCGCGGCGAGGAAAGCGATGCGCTGGCAGCCGCGACAAGCGCCAATTTCTATGCGCTTTTCGACAAGGCGGCACCATGACGTCGCACGCGCAATGAAGCTGAGAATTCTGGGTTGCGGCACGTCGTCGGGCGTGCCGCGGATCGGCAACGATTGGGGGCAGTGCGACCCCGACAATCCCCGCAACCTGCGCAGCCGCGCGTCGATCATGGTATCGCTCGGAGGCTTCCGTATTCTCGTCGACACCAGCCCGGATATGCGGCTACAGCTCCTCGACGCGGGGATCGGCGAGATCGACGCCGTCATCTGGACGCACGAGCATGCCGATCACACCCACGGTCTCGACGATCTGCGCCAGGTTATGCACCTGCGCCGCTCGGCGGTCCCGGTCTACGCCCGCGACCATGTCCTCGACATATTGAAGTGGCGCTTCACCTATGCCTTTGCGGGCAATGCAGGCTATCCGGCGTCGGTCGATCCGATCGATCTCCACGATCATCAATCGATCGGCCCGATCGAGGTTTCGGCGATCGAAATGCCGCACGGACCGATCAAGGCGAGCGGGCTGATCTTCAGCGATGGCGCTCACAAGATCGCCTATGCCACTGATTTTTCTAAATTTACGGACGAGATGGTCGATTTTTTCCAGGACGTCGACCTGTTCGTCATCGACGCGCTGCGCCGCTACCCCCACCCGACGCATCCGCACCTTCAGATGACGCTGGAGGGGCTGGCCAAGGTCGGCAATCCGCGCGCGATCATCACGCATATGGATAATACGATGGATTATGAGGATCTTGCGGCCGAATTGCCCGCGGGGGTCGAACCGGGCTATGACGGGTTGGAGGTCCAGCTATGAATGGAGATACCGTCGTCCAGACGCTGTGGTTCGCCGGCGCGTTCGCGCTGGTGTTAAGCTCGTTGCTCGCGCGCCGTTTGCCGATGGCCGACTGGCTCAAGATGGCCCTCGCATGGGTTGCGATATTCGGCCTCGTGTTCCTCTTGATCCGGACGTGGCAGACGGTGACATAAAGAGGGCGGGCCGCGTCGCGGCCCGCCCAGTTGTCGATCGGCGGCATTGGGGTCATCGCCGATCGCCCCATTCGATCGGTTATTCGCCGTTTTCCTGTTGTTCGGCCGCGTCCTTGAGCTGGCCTTTCGTCATCCCGGTCACGAGCACGTCGCCCGAACCCGCAAAGTTTGCGGCGGGCAGCGTCGCAACCCGGTCACCCACTTCGACCGTCACCGCCTGCACGACACCGCGGCCGGTCTGGCGCAGATTCTGGACGTGACCGATCACCTTGCCGCGCGGGTCGGTGACGGGCATGCCCGGAGCGACCGCGAACATGCCGTTGCCGCTGGCTGCGCCGCTACCCGCGGCGGCAAGCTGGCCGAGGCTGCCCTGGAAGCTGCCCGCGATCGAGCCGGCGCCGCTGGCACTGCCTGAGACGTCTGACAGCGCGCCGCCGGCCCGATCACGGACAGTCCCGACCGCACCGCGCGCGGTGCCGGTGACGGTCGAAGCGGCACCATGCGCGGTGCCGACGGCGCCACGCGTGGTCTGGCCCACGAAATCGGTGCCGACGGCTTGCGCGTCGAGGCTGCCGCTACCCGATGCCGAACCCGAACCACTGGCGTCGCCGCCGATCGTGCGGCCGAGCAGATTCGCGTCGCCATTGGCCGAACCCTTGCCGTTCGCATCGGCGCTGCCCTTGCCCTGAACGCGGCCCGAGCGGCGATCGACATTGGCGTCGCCGCGGCCCGAACCTGTGATGTCGTTCGCGGTGCCGAGCGTGCCGCCGATCGGCCCGGTGGGATTGCCGAGCGTGCCGCCTATCGTTCCGCCCAAGCCGCCGCCGAGTCCGCCGCTGCCGCCGAGCAGCTGCGCCGCGGCGGGGGTCGAAATTGCGATAGCCGACGCGGCGAGCGCGAGCGCCGGCATGAAAATACGATGTGCCACCATTCTTCTCCTTCATTGCGGCCCGGAGGGGAGGGCCTGAAGGAAGAACGATGGCGCGTTCGAATTTCTTCCGAAAAACCGTGCCGGGCGGGTCAGCGCCCGCCGCAATCCCCGCAAATTAGCCCGTGGCCATAGATTTTATCGCGACCCTTTTTGCCGAGGTCGCGCGCTTCGAAGACCAGCGCGGAAACCGCCGGTCCGATCCGTTCGATCGCCGGCGCGGGATAGCGAAGGGCGAGGCGCCCGGCGACCAATGGCGCAGCGAAAGAGGTGCCGCGCAGGCGGTCGGTTGTGTCGAGCCCGGTCGCGGCAAGCACGGCGTCGCCCGGCGCGGCAAAGTCGAGGTGCAGCGCCCGACCAGCCTCGGGCAGGGCGCGATTCCTGGCATCGACCCCGGTCACGGCAAACACGCCCTTATAGGAGGCGGGGTAAGCGGGCGGGGCGGCGGGGCCGTCGTTGCCGACCGCCGCGACGATCAGCATGCCGCGCTGCTGCGCGCGCGACACCGCGGCCGCCAGCAATTTGTTGTCGGGCCCGACGAGGCTGATCGTGGCCACAGCGACGCCGCGCTGAACCAGCCAGCCGAGCGCGCGCGCGATGGCGCTCGCATTGCCGCCCGCCGGATCGGAACCGTAAACGTCGGCGGCGAGCAGCTTCTGTCCCGAAGCCGCGCCGCGCACCCGCCCGCTGCCGATTAGCAGCGACGCCACGGCGGTCCCATGACGGCTCGCATGCGGCGCGCCGGCAGCGAAACCGCGCTGCTCGACGCGACCTGCGACCGACGGATGCGCGGCCACGCCGCCGTCGATCAGTCCGAGCCGGGCTTGGCCGGGCGACGCTGCCGTCGCCAAAACGGCTGTCGGCAGCGCGCCGCCGGGACCGCTCGCGAAATAGATATGATCGGCATCGACTTCGGCATGGGGGAGCAGCTTGGCGAGACGTTTTTGCGCGCGAGCGAGGCTATGATCGTCGGGAACGGCGAAACGAACGATGCCGAGATCGATGCCTTCGATCCGATCGCGGTCGATCAGCCGAAACCCTTCCTTGGCAGCGCGCGCGATCATCGCTTCGTCGACGCCGGTAGCGACGAGTATGCCGCGCACCGCAGGCTGGCCGTTGCGGTCGGGCTCTATCCGGTCGCGATTGTCGCGAAGCAGCCTGTCGATCCGGTCGAGCCGGACCCGTGCGAGCGTATCGCCCGCAGCTTCCAATGGCTCGGCGACGATGTCCGGCAGCGAAGGCAGGGTGCGCGACGTGTCGGGCAGCCGAACCGATGGCAGCGCGATCTGGGCGTCGACACGCACCGCGATTCCCGCGCACAAAAGCGAGAACATCACGGGCAGGGCGATCAAGACGCGCATCGAAACTCCTCATATCGTCGAACGGAAAGGCAGGGGAACCAATCGCGTCCGAAAAATTTAGCATGCTGCGGAAGAAACGATAGAGTGGCGTCGTTTCTTCCTCGAACCCGATGAAAAGGCGAATATGCGCTTCGAAGAGGAACTGGTCGAACTGCTGCCGCGCTTGCGCCGGTTTGCGCGTGGATTGGCGCGTCATCAAAGCGATGCCGACGATTTGTGCCAGGCCGCGATCGAGCGCGCGCTGAAATCGCGCGACCAATGGCAACAAGGAACGAGACTGGACAGCTGGATGTACCGCATCACCCGCAATCTCTGGATCGACGAGCGCCGCGCGGCAGGCCGGCGCGGCGTTCACGCCCCGATCGACGACGCGGCAACGCAAGTCGCGGGCGAAGGCGCCGCCGAGGTCGAGGCGGGGGCGCTTCGCGGCGATGTCGACGGCGCCATGGCCCGGCTTCCCGACGAACAACGCGAAGTCGTGATGCTCGTACTCGTCGAAGGCTATGCCTATCGCGAAGCCGCGGAGATACTCGATGTGCCGGTCGGCACGGTTACCTCGCGCCTCGCGCGCGGGCGCGAGGCATTGATGTTCTATCTCGGAGAAGCGGCATGAGCTTTGATCCCGCCACCGTCGCGGCTTTCATCGACGGCGAACTCGACGACCTGACAGCGCGCCGGATCGAGCGCGAGGCAGCGACCGACGCGGCGCTCGCGGCCGAGATCGCGCGCCACCGCACGCTCAAGGCGCAGTTGATGGCGCATTATACTCCCGTCGCGGAAGAAGCGGTTCCGGAACGGCTCCGGTCGCTGCTCGCGGTCGATGATGCAGTCGATGACAAGGTCGATACCAGTCTGGCCAATCGCCGCAGCGCCCGGCGTGCGCGCTTCAGCGGCATTCATTGGAGCGCCATCGCAGCATCGCTCATACTCGGACTCACGATCGGGCTGCGCCCCTGGATGCCTGCCGCGGATGTCGCGATCGACAATGGCACGCTGGTCGCGGCGGGCCCGCTCGCCGAGGCGCTCGATACGCAGCTCGCCTCGACCCAGCCGGGCGATCCCGCGGTGCGGATCGTCCTCAGCTTCGAGGACAAGGCCGGCCGCTATTGCCGCAGCTTCGAAAGCCGCGCCATCGACGGCATCGGGTGCCGCGAGCAGGATCGCTGGCAAATCGAAAGGACGTTGCCGGGCCAGAGGCGCGGTGATTACCGGCAGGCCTCATCGGGCGAACTTGCCGCGGCGGCGGCCGCCATGATGAAGCGCGATGCGCTCGACGCCAGCGGTGAACGGGCGGCGCGGGACGTCGGATGGGTCCGGCACCGATAATATTCGTCGGCAAAGGTTCATTCGCGGCAACCCATTCAGACATGGGGTGCTCAGGCTTTACTGTCGCATGAAGCGATTTTAGAAGCGATTTTAGACGGGGTTTATGATTTGCCGTGAGGGTGGATGGGATACCGCCCGTTGCACGTACCAATCTAATAGCATTTAACATAATATATATTATCGGATAAATATATGCCCGACGCGGCGAACCAATCCCCCATCGATCGCTTGCTCGTCATCATGCGCCAGTTGCGCAATCCCGACGGCGGTTGCGAATGGGATCTCGCGCAGAATTTTTCGACGATCGCGCCTTATACGATCGAGGAAGCCTATGAAGTTTCCGACGCGATCGCCAGCGGCGATCCTGCCGCGATCCGCGACGAACTCGGTGACCTTCTGCTTCAGGTTGTGTTCCACAGTCAGATCGCGACCGACGACGGCCTGTTCGGTTTCGACGATGTCGCCAATACGATCAGCGACAAGATGGAGCGCCGCCATCCGCACATTTTCGGAGATGCAAAAACCGACGATGTCCGCAGGCAATGGGAAGCGATAAAGGCCGACGAGCGCGCCGCCGAAGGACCAAGCGGCGCGCTGGCGGGCGTCGCGCTGTCGCTACCCGCCCTGCTCCGCGCCCAAAAGCTGCAAGGCCGTGCCGCGCGCGTCGGTTTCGACTGGCCCGATACCGACGGCCCGCGCGACAAGATCGCCGAAGAACTGGCCGAAGTGGCGGGTGCCACCGATGACAGCGAGCGTCACGAGGAAGTGGGCGACCTGTTGTTTGCCGTCGTCAACTACGCGCGCAAGCTGGGTGTCGATGCCGAAGGTGCGTTGCGCGATGCCAATGCCAAGTTTGCGCGCCGCTTCGCGGCCATGGAAGACCGCGCAGGCGGAACGCTGACGGGCCTGTCGCTCGACGCGCAGGAAGCGCATTGGCAAGCGGTCAAGCTGTCGGAGCGTCCCTGAGGTTCGGCCACAGCCGTTCGAACCGCGCGCGGTCGGCGGGATCGAGCCGCACGGTCAGCACATGCCCCTCACCCTCCGGCTCGTCGGCGAGCACCTCGCCGCGCGCATGGAGCCATGCCATCGCCTCGCCCTGCTCATAGCCCAGATGGATACGTTGCACCTGATGCCGCGCGGTCAATTGTGACGCCATGAGGATGCGCGCGTCCTCGACGCCCTCGCCCGTCACCGCGGAAATGACCGCGACGTCGGGACGCCGCGCCGCCATTTCTTCGATGATCGCCCGGCGATCGATATCGGCGGTGTCGATCTTGTTCCATATCTCGATCTGCGGGATGGCCTCGGCCGTATCGCCCTCCCCGCCATCCTGCGGGCCGTTCGCGCCGAGCGAATTGAGGATTGCGCGCACATCGTCATATTGCGCTTCGCTGTCGGGATGGACGATGTCGCGCACATGAACGATCAGGTCGGCGGTGGTGACTTCCTCAAGCGTCGCACGGAAAGCGGCGACGAGCTCGGTCGGCAGGTCGGACACAAAGCCGACCGTGTCGGACAGGATCGCCTTGTCGATGCCGGGCAGCCGGATTTCGCGCATCGTCGGATCGAGCGTGGCGAAAAGCATATCTTCCGCCATGACGTCACTTCCAGTCAACCTATTGAAAAAAGTTGATTTTCCGGCGTTGGTATAGCCGACGAGCGCGATGACGGGCCATGGTGCACGCTGGCGTTTCGACCGTTGAAGCTGGCGCGTCCGGCGCGCGTCCTCAAGGCTACGCCGGATTCGCGCCATCCGGTTGCGGATCATCCGCCGGTCGGCCTCGATCTGCGTTTCGCCGGGGCCACCGAGGAAGCCGAAACCGCCGCGCTGGCGCTCGAGGTGGGTCCAGCTGCGCACGAGCCGCCCCGCCTGATAATCGAGATGCGCGAGTTCGACCTGCAAGCGGCCCTCGGCCGTCGCGGCGCGCTCGCCGAAGATTTCGAGGATCAGGCCGGTGCGGTCGATCACCTTGGTGCCGAATGCCGTTTCGAGATTGCGCTGCTGGATCGGGGTGAGCGCCGCATCGACGACCACGAGCTGGACGCCCTTCGCCGCTATGTCGGGCGCGATCGCGTCGATCTGCCCGACGCCGAGCAACGTTGCGGCCCGCGTCTGGCGCAGGCGGAGCGTGTGGACGGCGACGACATCGAGCCCGATCGCGAGCGCAAGCCCCCGCGCCTCCTCGGCGCGCGCGTCGAGATCGCGCACGAGCCGCTGGCTATGCCATTCGGGCACGATGACAAGCGCGGAAGCGCCGCGCGTTACCTCGTCTTCATTGTCAATTATCGGGTCGATCAGGCGTCGTCCGTTTCGCCGTCACCCTCGCCATTGTCGGTCAGGTTGATCGGCCCGTTCGGCTGAACCGTCGAAATCGCGTGCTTGTAGACGAGCTGCACCTGCCGCTCGCGCTCGAGCAGCATGCAGAAGAGGTCGAAGGCGACGATGTCGCCCTGCAGCATCACGCCGTTGACGAGGAACATCGTGACCGACTCGTCCGAACGGCGGACCGCGTTCAGGAACACATCCTGCAACGCCTTGCCCTTGCTCGCCGGCGCATCGCGCAGATTGTCGCCGAGCAGCGACAGGTCGAAATCGTGCGACGGCATCACGGTCGAGATCGCATGCTTGTACACCAGCTGCGACTGCCCGTCGCGGCGGAGCAGCAGCGAGAAATTGTCGAACCAGGTGATGATGCCCTGCAACTTGACGCCCTTGACCAGGAACATGGTCACCGGGGTCTTGCTCTTGCGGAGGGCGTTGAGGAAAATATCCTGGAGATTCTGGTTTTTATCGGACACATTTGCCTCCTGTTTTTGGCGGTGTAACCGCGGGGTACGGTGCCGGTTTCCTCCGGCATTCAAGACCTTCTTCTGAAACGCAATATGCGGCAAAGCGCGTGGGACGTCTAGCGCAAAGCCTAACCTTCGCCTTCCGAACTCTCGGTAAGGCCCAAAAGTTTCAGTTTGCGGTGCAGGGCGGACCGTTCCATCCCGATGAAGGTCGCGGTGCGCGAAATATTGCCTGAAAAGCGGTTGATCTGGATACGCAGATATTCGCGCTCGAAATTCTCGCGCGCTTCCTTAAGTGGAATCGCGGTGATCGATTCCGAATTGGGCAAGATGTCGGCCCCGCCACGTACCAGTTCGGCGGGCAGCATGTCGGCGTCGATCCGCGCCAGCCGGTCGCTCGGTGCAAGGATCATGACGCGTTCGATGACGTTTCGCAGTTCGCGGACGTTGCCCGGCCATTCATGCGCCTGCAGCGCCGCCATCGCCTCGGCGCTGATCTCGGGCGGCGGGACCCGGCGGTCGGCCGCATAGCGCCGGACATAATGGTCGCAAAGGCTCGCGATATCGTCGCGCCGCTCGCGCAGCGGCGGGATATGCACCGGCACGACGTTGAGCCGGTAATAAAGATCCTCGCGGAACCGGCTTTCGGCGATTTCGGTCATCAGGTCGCGCGCCGAACCCGAAATGATGCGGACGTCGACGCGGATCATCGTGCGTCCCCCGACGCGGGCGAAGCTCTGGTCGGTCAGCACGCGCAGGATCTTGCCCTGCGTTGTCAGCGGCATGTCCGCGACCTCGTCGAGGAACAGGGTGCCGCCGTGCGCCTGCTCGAGCAGGCCGACGCGGATCGAACCGTCCTCCGCCTCGGACCCGAACAATTCGAGCTCGACCGTTTCCGGGTCCATGCGCGCCGACGAAATGACGCGGAAGGGCGCATTTTGCCGTCCGCTCCATCCGTGCAGCACACGCGCCGCAACCTCCTTGCCAACGCCCGGCGCGCCCGTGATCAGCACGCGGCTTCCCGTCCCCGCCACGCGCTTCAGCGTCGCGCGGACATTGTTGATTGCCGCGCTGGTGCCGGTGAGTTCGTCAGACGGACCCGCCTTTTCGCGCAGCTGCTCATATTCGAATTTCAGCCGCTCATTTTCGGTCGCGCGCGCGACGAGATGAAGCAGGCGCGACGCCTCGAACGGCTTTTCGATGAAGTCGAACGCGCCGCGCCGGATCGCCGCGACCGCGGTATCGAGGCCGCCATGGCCCGAAATGACGATGATCGGCAGCGTTGGATCGAACGCCTTGATCGCTTCGACGAGACCGAGGCCGTCGAGCCGCGAGCCCTGCAACCAGACGTCGATCAGTGCGAGCGAAGGCCGCCGTTGACGGATTGCTTCGAGCGCGGAATCGCTGTCGGACGCGGTGCGCGCCTCATAACCTTCGTCTTCCATGACCCCGGCGACTAGGTCGCAAATGTCGCGTTCGTCGTCGACGATCAGAATATCAAGCGCCATGATCTTCTCTGTCCTGCCGGTTCCGGATGCGCCCCGGGACCGTTTCGTTCTGCCCCATATTCTGCTCCCCGCCCTTTCCGGCCAAGGGCCGGAGCCGGTCGGGATGGAGCGTCAGGGTCACGCACGTCCCCTGCCCCGCCGGATTGTCCGAAAATTCAAGTTCGCCATAATGTTGCTCGACGATCTTCTTGACGATTGCGAGGCCGAGGCCCGTCCCGCCCTGGCGCGTCGTCATATAAGGTTCGGCGATCGCGTCGCGCGCCTCGGGCAACCCGATACCGTCGTCGGTGACGCGAATGATCACCTCCCCGCCCGCACCGATGTCGAGCGCCGCATTGATGTGGCCCGTCGCAGCGGTATCGGAGTTTTTATGTTTTTCTTCAACCGCTTCTACCGCATTTTTGACGATATTAGTCACCGCCTGCGACAAGAGGCGGCGATCGCAGACGAGCGGTTCGGTCTCGGCCGGGGTCTTGACCGAGAAGGCGATGTCGGGCTTTGCGACCTCGAACAGAAAGACCGCCTGGCGCAATATGTCGCGCACGTCCTCGACGCCGAAGGTCGGCTTGGGCATCCGCGCGAAGCTCGAAAATTCATCGACCATGCGCCGCATGTCGTGAACCTGCCGGATCACCGTGTCTGTGAGCTTCCGGAAGGTCGCCGCATCGCCCTCGACCTTATCGCCGAAGCGGCGCTGGAGCCGCTCGGCGGCAAGCTGGATCGGCGTCAGCGGATTCTTGATCTCGTGCGCGATGCGGCGTGCGACATCCGACCAGGCGGCGCGACGCTGGTCGAGCAATTGCTGCGTGATGTCCTCGAAGCTGAGGACGAAACCGTCGCCCTGCGCCACAGCCTTGGCGGCGAGCGTCGCGGGTTCGGCGTCCTTGCGCGAGAGTTGCACGATCGCTTCGCGCTCGTCACTCGTCAGCAGGCGCGCCAGTTCGGGTGCAACATCGTCGAGAAAAAGGCCGACAAGGTCGTCGGCAGGCTGACCGATCAGCCGCTCGGCAGCGGCATTGGCGAGCAGAATGCGGCGATCGGCATCGACCGAGACCACTGCGGACGACACGCCGCTGAGCACCGCTTCGATGAAGCTGCGCCGCGCCTCGAGTTGCTCGTTCACATTGACGAGCACGCCGGTCTGCCCCTCCAGCTGCTCGGTCATCCGGTTGAAAGCACGGGTCAGTACCGCGATTTCGTCGTCGCGGACCGGCGGTGTCACGCGGACCGACAGGTCGCCATCGGCGGCGGTTCGCGTCGCGCCGATCAGCGTCCCGAGCGGCCGCACGATGCGGTCGGCGACCACGATCGCGGCGATCACCGCGAGCGCGAGCAGCAAAAGCGACCCGAGATAGAGCGCACCGTTGAACTGGAGCTGGAGCATCTGCGACCGGTCGAAGAGCTGATTATAGTCAGCGAGGACCGCACCCGCGCGCGCCGATTGCTGAAACCCTGGAACATTGGTATCGCGGGAGGCATAGACAAAGGCGCGATCGGTTCCCGGCAAACGCGCCGCGGCTTCGATGCGATCGGACCGGCGCACGACGACGACATCCTCGCCCGCGTCGAGGCGCGCGATCATCGCCTTGCTCAGCCGGCTTGTGGCAGGGCGTTCGTCCGGATCGATCGCCGTCGCCGTCCGCGCGACGCCATCGCTGCCGATCTCGATGATCGCCGATTCATTGAGGCTGCGAACGACGACCTGCTGGAAATAATAATCGTTAAATCCAGGCGCATCGATCGGAAACTGCTGCAATCGCGTGCCGAGGTCGGTCGCCATGGCAAAGGTGTTCGCGCCGACCTGTCGCTGATTTTCCTGATAATAGCCTTCGGCAAGGTTGGCGGCGTTTTCGAACATGCCGCGCGAGCGATCGGAGAACCAGAAGTCGACGCCGAACTGGAACAACAATGAAGCGAAAATCACGACGAGCAGCGTCGGCGCCGCCGCGATCAGCGAAAAAAGCGCGACGAGCCGGACATGGAGACGGCCGTTGCCACCTGCCATCGAACGCACCGCGCGCGCGCGCGCGACGCGGCTGCCGATCAGCACGATCAGCGCCATCGCCGGCACAAGGTTGACGACCATGATCGCCGCCACCAGCGCCGGGGTCAGCAACCGCTCGCTCTGCGCGTCGCCGGTAACGAAAATATAGGTCGCGATCGCGACGCTGACGATGATGCCGAGCGTGTAATATTCGGGCGTTCCAAAGCGCCAGAAGCCCGAACGCGCTTCCTCTTCGTCCGAATCCATGTCGAGGGCCAGGGAAGTCGATCGCGCCATTGTTGCCGCGTTACGACAATCCTGTTGCATAGAAAACACACAATCCGTGCGAATGTCGCCCAATCGCACCGATTTCAGGATTATTTCCCGGTCAGGGATGCGCCGGATCGATGTCGAGCTGCCCCAGCCGCTTGCGCAGCGTGTTGCGGTTGATCCCGAGTCGCCGCGCCGCCTCCAGCTGATTTCCGCGCACTTCGCGCAGAACGCGGCGGAATAATGCCGCCTCGACGATGGCCTCGAGCTGTTCGTGAATGTCGCCGTCGTTCGTCGGATCCGCCATCTGCTCGCGCGCCCAGTCGTCGACGGCGCGCGCGATCAGCGCCGCGGGCTCGACCGCCCCGCCCCCCTCGCCGTTTTCGCGGAGCAATGTTTCGACATCGCGCGCCGTCACCACCGTATCGCGCGACAGCACGGCGAGCCGCTGGACGACATTGCCCAGCTCGCGGACATTGCCGGGCCAGTCATAGCGTTCGAGCCACTGCATTGCGGCGGGAGCGAATTGGCGGTGCGGAAGCCCCGAGCTGCGCCCCGCATCGACGAAATGACCGACAAGTGCGGCGATGTCGCTGCGGCGGTCGCGCAACGGCGGCAGCGTGACCGGGATGACGTTGAGGCGGTAGAAGAGATCCTCGCGGAAGCGGCCATCGGCGACGAGCGTACGCATGTCGCGGTGCGTAGCGGCGATGACGCGGACGTCGGCGCGCAGCGCCTGACTGCCGCCCACGGTTGAATATTCGTTGCTCTGGAGCACGCGGAGCAGCCGCGTCTGCGCCTCAAGCGGCATGTCGCCGATCTCGTCGAGAAAAAGCGTGCCACCCGCGGCCTGCTCGAAGCGCCCGGCATTGCGGCTGTGCGCGCCGGTAAACGCCCCCTTTTCGTGCCCGAACAGCTCGGCTTCGATCAACTCGCGCGGGATCGCAGCCATGTTGATCGCCACGAAAGGCCCGCCCCGGCGCAGTCCGGTCGCGTGGATCGCGCGCGCAACGACTTCCTTGCCCGTGCCCGATTCGCCGAGGATGAGGACCGCGAGGTCGTTCGACGCGAGGCGGGCGATGGTGCGGTAGACCGCCTGCATCGCCGGCGCACGCCCGACCAGTCCGTGGCTGTCGGCGGGTGCGGTGGCGTCGCGCGCCGCCGGTTCGCTGCTCCGTTCGAGCGCGGCGCGGACGCTGGCGGTGAGTTCGTCGAGATCGAAGGGCTTGGGCAGATAGTCGTAGCTGCCGATGCCGGTCGCGCGCACCGCGGTGTCGAGCGTATTCTGCGCCGACAGCACGATCACCGGCGTCGCAGGGTCGATGCCCGTGTGCGCCAGCGAATCGATGCCGTCGCCGTCGGGCAGGACGACGTCGGTGATGACGAGGTCGGGGCGATGGTCGGCCAGCCAGGCGTTGCGCTCGGCAAGGCTGCCGACCGATGCGAAATGACCGCATTCGCCGACAAGCGTTTCGCGGATGATCATCGCGATCGCCGGATCGTCCTCCACGAGCAGGATCGTCTTGCCCTGCGTCATGCCGCGCGCCCTTCCCTAGCGACGGGCAGGTGGACGCGAAAGCGCGTCCATTCGCCGTCGCGGATATGCTGGACCGTGCCGCCCATGTCGCGCGCGAGCTTGGCGACGAGCGCGAGACCGAGCCCGCGTCCCTCGCGCTTCGTCGTCACGAAGGGATCGAACAGATCGCCGCGAATGTCGGCGGGAACGCCGGGACCATTGTCGCTGACGCTGACCTCGATCGGCAGCGCGATGCGTCCGCGCCCGTCGCCATTGTCGATCGACAGGCCGTGGCGATAGGCGGTCGTCAACCGCACGACGCCGTCGTCGCGCCCGCCCACGGCCTCGCACCCGTTGGTAAGGAGGTTGAGCAATATCTGTACCATGGCGTCATGGTTGCCGTGCACGAGCGGCAGCGAAGGGTCGAAATCCTCGGCAAAGCGCACGCCGGGAAACTGGCGCGCACGCGCGGTTTCCATCGCCTGATGGATCGGCTGATACAGGTTGATCGGACTGCACGCGATCGGCTGGCCACGCGAAAAATGCTCCATCTGGTCGATCAGCGTCGCGATCCGGTCGACCTCGGCGCAGATCAGCGTCGTGAAGCGTTGCCCGCCGGCGTCGGTCTTGCGCGCGAGCAGCTGCGCCGCACCCTTGATGCCCGCGAGCGGATTCTTGATCTCGTGCGCGAGCATCGACGCGGCGGCGCCCGCCGCCCGCCCCGAACGACCGATCGCGCCCCCCATCAGCTCGGCATCGCTTGGCGAGGGGACGAGCGCGAGGATACGGTGGCCGCTGTTTCCATAGGGGACCATCTGCATGTCGACGAAGACCGCCTTGCGCCCACCGACCGAGATTTCGGCGCGATGCGCGAAAAGCGCCGACGTCGCGGCGTCGCTCATCCGCTGACGATAGCTGCGATCCATCGCGATCACGTCATAGATGACGCGCCCGACCATCGCAGAGCGGCTGACGTTGCAAAGCTGTTCGGCGGCGGCGTTGACGAAGAGCACGACCCCGCCGCCGTCGATGAGCAGCGTGGGAACGGGGTGCGACTGGATCAGCTCGTCATGGTCGAAGCTCGGGATGCTCGACGTCAGAGCGCTCACGCAGCGGCCCTGGTCAAATGCGGACCGTAAAAGGCCTCGAGCGCGTCGAGCACACCCTTGCTGTCGGGGATCTGGTTGACCTTGTTGCGGAACTCGGCCGAGCCGTGCAGCCCCTTGACGTACCAGCCGAGATGCTTGCGCGCCATATTGACGCCGGTCATCTCTCCATAATGGTCGATCATCGCGCGGTAATGCGATGTAATGACGTCATATTGTTCGTCGAGGCCGGGATCGGGCCGCTCGGCCTCGCCGCGCAGCGCCGCCATGACCTGGCCGAGCAGCCAAGGGCGGCCATAGGCGCCGCGGCCGATCATGACGCCATCGGCGCCGCTCTGCGCGAGTGCCGTGCGGGCATCGTCGGCCGAGCAGATGTCGCCATTGACGATGACCGGGATCGACACGGCATCCTTGACCGATCGGACAAAGCCCCAGTCGGCCTCGCCGCGATACATCTGGTTGCGCGTGCGGCCGTGAACGGTGACGAGCTTCGCGCCCAGATCCTCGGCGATATGCGCGAGTTCGGGGGCGTTGAGGCTGTCGTGGCACCAGCCCATACGCATCTTGACCGTCACCGGCACCGAGACCGCCTCGACGCACGACTTGATCAGCGCCGCGGCGAGCTTCAGGTCGCGCATCAGCGCCGATCCGGCGTCGCCGTTGGTGACCTTGCGCACCGGGCAGCCCATGTTGATGTCGATGATCGACGCGCCGCGGTCCTCGTTGAGCTTCGCGGCCTCGCCCATCTCATAGGGTGTGCAGCCGACGAGCTGCATCGAGACCGGTTCCTCGACCGGATCCCACGCCGCTTTCTGGATCGACTGGCGCGTTTCGCGGATCGCGGCCTGGCTCGCGATCATCTCGGTGACGTTGAGCCCCGAGCCATAATAGCGCACGAGCTTGCGAAACGGCAGATCGGTGACGCCGGTCATCGGCGCGAGGATCACGGGATCCGCGATGGTGATATTGCCGATCTGGATGGGCCGGAGCGGCGCCATGGCGGGGAGCTTTCGTCGAATTGCCTAAAATTTAAGCAGCGCCCCTACACGCTAAGCAGCTTTCCCGCAAGGCGCGGCTGCGCTAACCGCGCGGGCGATGACCGAGTCCGTTTCTTCTTCTTCTGTTCTGCGCGTCGCCGCGATCCTGCTTGCCGGGGGCACAGGCACGCGCGCTGGGTTCGAACAGCCAAAACAGCTTGAATGGCTCGGCGGGAAGCCGGTGCTGTGCTGGAGCCTCGAGGCATTCGATGCGCATCCGGCGGTTTCGGGCGGCGTTCTGGTTGGCAACGGCGACGTCAAGGCTGTCGTCGCTCCGCTTCCCGAAGGATGGATTTCCGCCAACCCCGGCCCCGAAAGGCAGGATTCGGTCGCGAATGCGCTCGCCGCCCTCGCCGAATGGGAGGATGACGCGATCGTCCTGGTCCACGACGCGGCGCGACCCGGTGTCGGCCCCGAGGTGATCGACCGGCTGCTCGAAGCGCTCTCTCACGCCGACGCGGCCATTCCCACGCTTCCCGTTCCCGATACGCTGGTCGAGCAGGCCGATAGCGCGGCGGGCGATGTTATCGCGCGCGAGCGGTTGGCGCGGGTCCAGACGCCGCAGGCGTTCCGGCTTGGCGCGCTGCGCCGCGCGCACGCCGCGGCAGCTGGCGCAAGCGCGACCGACGATGCCCAGCTTGTGCGGCAGACCGGCACCGCCGTCGCGACCGTCGCCGGCGACGCGCGGCTCCACAAACTGACATATGCCGAGGATATGGCGATACTCTCGGGGCTATTGGGGACAGGCGCCATGATGCGAACCGCCGTCGGCATGGGATATGACGTCCACCGCTTGGTGGAAGGAAAACCCCTATGGATCGGCGGCATAGAAATTGCGCATAGTCATGGACTTGAAGGCCATAGCGATGCCGACGTCGGGCTTCATGCACTGACCGACGCAATCCTCGGCGCGCTCGGCGATGGCGACATCGGCGATCATTTTCCACCCACCGACCCGCAGTGGCGCGGCGCGGCATCCCATCGCTTCCTGAGCTTTGCCGGCGAGCGCATCGCTGCGAACGGCGGACGGATCGCGCATCTCGATCTGACAATCATCGCCGAAGCCCCCCAAATCGGGCCGCACCGCGTCGCGATCCGCGAACGAATTGCCGAAATCCTTGCGATTCCGGTCGGACGGGTTAGTGTGAAAGCGACAACGACAGAGCGGCTCGGCTTTACCGGCCGTCGCGAGGGGATATCGGCCCAGGCCGTCGCGACCATCCAACTTCCGGAGAATTGATCTTGCAATCTGTCGAAGAAGCGCGCCTTGCCGCGCGCGACGAACTTGCCGCCGCCGTGCTCGCCGGCAATCGGTCCGCAGGTCGCAGGGTCGCCGTTGCCGAAAGCTGCACCGGCGGCATGGTCAGCGCCGCGCTGACCGATATCGCGGGCAGCTCGGATGTGTTTTCTGCCGGGTTCGTTACCTATTCGGGACAAGCAAAACAGGCGCAGCTCGACGTCAGCAGCGAAATCCTCGAAACCTTCGGCGAAGTTTCGCTCGCCACGGCGTGGGCGATGGCCGCGGGTGTGCTCGCGAACAGTGACGCCGACGTCGCGGTCGCGATCACCGGCATTGCCGGACCGGGCGGCGGGTCGGAAAAGAAGCCCGTCGGTCTTGTCGTTTTCGCACGCGCGCTGCGCGGGCAGAATCCCGACGATTATTTCACCCAGCGCGTCCAGTTCGAATCGACCGATCGCGCCACCATCCGCCACCATGCGACGCTGTTTGCTCTCGACCTGCTTCAGCCCGACAAGGACGGGCTGCGGCCGTCGGAGGATATCGCCCTCCCCGCCCCGTAAAGCGCGTCGGCGCGCGCCTCGAACGCTGCGATCATCTTGCGCAGGGCCTTGTCGAACATCTGTCCGGCGAGTGCTTCGAACATGCGGCTGCGGAACGCGAAATCGACCATGAAATCGACGCGGCAGCCGCCGCCCTCGAGGGCATGGAAATGCCATTCGTTGCTGAGGTGCTTCATCGGCCCGTCGATATAGCTGACGATAACCTCGTGCGGCCGCTGCTTGTGGACGCGGCACGAGAAGCTTTCGCGCAGCCCCTTGAAGCCGACGATCATGTCGGCGACGGTTTCATGCTCGCTATCGTCGCGGATGCGCAGCGCGACGACCCATGGCAGAAATTCGGGATAGCGCGCGATATCGGTGACGAGCGCGAACATCTGCTCGTCGCTGTACGGTAACTCGCGCGTTTCGTGATGCCTTGGCAAAGGCCGCTCAGTCCGCCTTGACGCGCGCCAGTTGCGCCTCGCGCGCGGCGCGCATCCGCTCGAAATCGTCGCCGGCGTGGTAGCTGGAACGGGTCAGGGGCGATGAGGCGACCTGCAGGAAACCCTTGGCGCGCGCGATCTGCGCATAGGCGTCGAACGCTTGCGGCGTGACGAATTCGGCGACCTTCGCATGCTTCGGCGTCGGCTGAAGATACTGGCCCATCGTCATGAAATCGATGTCGGCGCTGCGCATGTCGTCCATCACCTGATGCACCTCCATCCGCTCTTCGCCGAGGCCGAGCATGATCCCCGATTTGGTGAAAATCGACGGATCGCGGCGCTTGACGCTTTCGAGCAGGCGCAGCGAGGCATAGTAGCGCGCACCGGGCCGGATCGTCGGATAGAGCCGCGGCACGGTTTCGAGATTATGGTTATAGACGTCGGGGCGCGCATCGACGATCGCGGCGACCGCGCTTTCGGGCTTGTTGCGGAAATCGGGAGTCAGGATTTCGATCGTCGTCTGCGGCGTTTCGCGGCGCAGCGCGTTGATGACCTTCACGAACTGGCTCGCGCCGCCATCGGGCAGGTCGTCGCGGTCGACCGAGGTGATGACGATATGCGTCAGCCCCATCTTCGCCGCGGCGATCGCCGTATGCTCGGGCTCGAGCAGGTCGACCGGGCGCGGCATGCCGGTCTTGACGTTGCAAAAGGCGCAGGCGCGGGTGCAGGTGTCGCCGAGGATCATCACCGTCGCATGCTTCTTGGTCCAGCATTCGCCGATGTTCGGGCACGCCGCTTCCTCGCACACCGTGTGCAGGTTGAGCTCGCGCATCAGCTTGCGGGTTTCGGCATAGCCTGGGCTGGTCGGCGCCTTGACGCGGATCCAGTCGGGCTTGCGCGCGCGCTGGCTGGGAGTGGTAGCGGAGGCCGGCTGGGATTGAGCGGGAGCGTTCATGGCGCCCACATAGTCGTGCACGCGCCTCTTCTCAACCTCTCTACCTATGCTAAGGCGCCTCCATGACTCACTTTGCAGACATGATCGAAGGATACCGGCGTTTCCGTAACGGCGGCTGGGCGGAACAACGCGAACGCTGGGAACAGCTTGCCGAGGGGCAATCTCCCAAGGTGATGGTGATCGCCTGTTCGGACAGCCGCTCGGAACCGTCGCAGATTTTCGACACCAATCCGGGCGAAATCTTCGTTGTGCGCAACGTCGCCGCGCTGGTGCCCCCGTTCGAAACGAATCCCGGACGCCACGGCGTTTCGGCGGCGCTCGAATTCGCGGTGCAGTTTCTGAAGGTCGAGGAAATCGTGGTGATGGGGCATGGCCTCTGCGGCGGCTGCCATGCGGCATTGCACCGGTCGATGGAAGGCGCCGAACCCGGGCGCGGCGGTTTCATCGCCGACTGGATCGGCGTGCTGGACGAAGCAAGCGCCGAAGTGCGCGCGGCGCATCCCGACATCGACAATCGCGACGCGGGGCGCGCGATGGAAATGGCAGCTGTGCGCGTGAGCATAGCGAATCTGCGGACCTTCCCCTGTATCGAGGAGAAGGAAAAGCGCGGAAGCCTGAAACTGCGCGGCGCCTTTTTCGCAATCAGCGACGGAATATTGCATGTGATGGACGACGCGACGGGAGAATTCGCTCCCGCCTGACAGGGGAGAATGCGATGAGTTTCAGAAATATGATGTGGCTGACGATCATCGCGATCGCGGCCCTTATCGGCGCCTTCCTCGGCCCTCCGATTTTCGAGGCCGTGGGCGACACGACGATGATGATCCTCGCGCCGATCCTTCTGATCCTCCTCGTCGGCGTGTGCGTCTGGGCCCTGTCGAGCAACAAACGCGGCATCAAGGCCGACGGGCCCGCGCTTGCCGACGCGCGCGCGATGCAGCCGCAGGCAGGAAAGGCGCGCATCTATGTTTGCCGCCGGGGTTTCGTAGCCGCAATGCAGGGGATGGACGTCACGCTCGACGGCAGCGAACGCGGCCAGATCAAATCAGGTCAGATGCTGATGGCGGAAGTCGAACCGGGGCGTCATCATCTGCATGTCGCCACGGCGAAGAAAAGCCTGGCACGTCCCGCCGAGTTCGAGATCGATCTGGGCCCCGGCGGGGTCGCGGTGATCCACGCGATGATCGAAATGGGGGCGCTCAAGGGCGACATCAAACTGACCCGCCTCGACGCGCAGGCGGCGCGCGACAATGTGAACGCGACCAAATTGATCCTGTGGCAAGAGGCCCCCGCCTAGCTGGCGTCTTCAGGCCGGGGGTTGCGCTCGGCATTCGGCCGGTTCACAGCAGCATCATGTCCTTCAAGCCGGTCATTCCGCGCTGGCTGCGCCTCGCGCAGTTGCGCTTCCACCGTCGCGCCCGGAATGAAGTCGGCGATATCCGCCGTCGGATCGCGATGGTCGGCGGCGCGGTCCTGCTCGGGCTCGTCGCGCTGGCTTTTGCCGCAGCGGGCGATCGGGCGCAGCACGCGATATTCCGGATGTCGGACTTCGCGTGGTGGCTGCCGGCGGTGGTGACCCCGGCTGCCTTCGCACTGATCGTATGGACGGCGAACCGCTATTTCCCCGCCTCGCGCGGATCGGGCATTCCGCAGATCATCGCGGCGGGGCGGCGTCCCGAACAGGAGGCCGGCGGCGCGCTCGTCTCGCTGCGCACCGCCTTCGCCAAGCTGGGCCTGACGCTTGCGACGCTGTCGGTCGGTGGATCGGTCGGGCGCGAAGGTCCGACGGTGTGCAGGTCAGCGCCGCGATCATGGTCGCGATGCACCGCTGGCTGAAGGTCCGCGTCACCGCCGGCGTCTTCATCGCGGGCGGTGCGGCGGGCGTCGCGGCGGCGTTCAATACGCCGCTCGCCGGCATCGCCTTTGCCATTGAGGAACTCGCCGCGGCCTATGAACAGCGCGTCGCGGTGCTGACGATGGGCGCCGTGCTGATCGCCGGTCTCGTCAGCCTGTCGGTCGCGGGCGACTATGTCTATTTCGGCGTGATGCGCGATACGCTACCCATCGCCGACGTGCTGCTGATCGCGCCGATAGCCGGGATCGGCGGCGGCTTGGCCGGCGGGTTGTTCGCGCGGATCGTTCTCGCGGCGAGCGACCGGTCGGCGGGTTGGGCCCGGCGCGCTGCTGCGCAGCCGGTGCTGTTCGCCGCGGGATGCGGGCTGGTCGTTGCGCTGGTCGGGATTGCAACCAACGGCGGCACCTGGGGCACCGGTTACGACGTCACGAAATTCCTCGTCGAAGGCAATCAGGGGAAGCTCTGGTTTTTTCCGGCCAAATTCGCCGCGGCGCTCGCTTCGACGCTCAGCGGCGCGCCGGGCGGCATTTTTGCGCCGTCGCTCGCGGTCGGCGCCGGTTTCGGCAACCTTCTGACGCCCGCCTTTCCCGACAGCCCGGCGGGCGCGGTCGTGATGTTGGGCATGGCAGCCTATTTCGTCGGGGTCGTGCGCGCTCCGCTGACTGCGGTGATCATTCTGATCGAAACCACCGCGGCGCGCGGCATCATCCTGCCGCTGTTCGCCACCGCGCTGATTGCCGACTGGACGAGCGCGCAAATCTGCCCGACCCGACTGTATCACGGGCTCGCGAGACGCATCATGCAGCCAAAGGCTTCGGCGGTCAGACGGGACGAGGAGTAGCGGCACGCCCGGCGAGTACGCCGAAAGCTAAGCCCACATATTTTCCGATGTCCGAAATGGGGTGGGGAGCGGACGTTGCGGCAATTTAGCCCCTCCCCTTCAGGGGAGGGGCAACGCAGACTTGGCAGCTTGCTGCCTAGTCGTAGTGGGGTGGGGTCTATCGGCCTTGCGCAAGGCCGATAGACCCCACCCCCAACCCCTCCCCTGAAGGGGAGGGGCTTTCTTCTCTCAATGGCCGCAACCGGTCGCGATCGGCCATTCGGCTAAACCCTGCCACATCACTCAAAGCAAAACGCCCGCGGAAAAACCGCGGGCGTTTCGTTATTCCGGCAATGCGTGGCTGGGCTCAGCCCCGAGCGACGCCCGCGATGGCCTGATCGACCAGCGCCTTGTCGGCCGCGGAGTCATGCTTGTCGGCGATCAGCTTCGCCGCCGCATCGGTCGCCGCCTTCGCGGCAGCGGTGCGGACTTCGGCGAGGGCGCCGGCTTCGGCCGCGGCGATGCGGTCTTCAGCCATCTGCTTGCGGCGCGCGATCAGCGCGGTCGCATCGGCCTTCGCCTTGGTCACGAGCGCCTCGGCCTCGGCGTCGGCGCGGGCGCGCATCTCTTCGGCTTCCTTGGCCGCGTCGGCGAGTTTCGCCTCATATTCGGCCTTCAGCGACTCGGCGTCGAGGCGCAACTGCTCGGCTTCCTTGAGCTGCTTCGAAATCTCGGCAATCTTGTTGTCGAGCATGCCCGCGATCAACGCCGGCACTTTCTTCCACAGCAGGATCGCGATGAAGATCGCCATTGCGATCGACACCCATGTGGTCGCCGTAAGGATACCGAAGGACGCGGGTTCAGCCGCCCCTTCGGCCATGATCATGAGGAAATCAGCCATGGAGCACCGCCTTCACCGCCGCCTTGGCATCCGCCGCGGCGACCTTCACACCCGACAGTTTGGCGACGAGGTCGCCCGCCGCTTCGGCCGCGACAGCCTCGATTTCCGCCATCGCCGACGTGCGCGCCGCGCCGATGTCGGATTCCGCCGCCGCCAGCTTGTCGGCGAGTTCGGCATCGACCTTGGCAAGACGCTTTTCGGCGTCCTTTGCGGCCTTGTCCTTGGCGTCGGTCACCGCCTTTTGCGCGGCGGCGCGGCTCGCGTCGCTCTGCTGGCGGTAGCTTTCTTCCAGGCTGTCGGCCGCGGCGTGCGCGGCTTTCGCCGCCGCCAGATCGTCGGCCACCTTGCGGTCGCGGGCGTCCACCGTCGCCTCGATCTTCGGCAGCATGCCGCGGCCGATGACGAAAAAGACGAAGCCAAAGGTCAGCAGCACCCAGAAAATCTGCGATGCGGCGTACCAGCTTTCAGCGAATTGGCTGATTTGAGGCATGGATATACTCGACCGACAAAAGAAAAGCAGTCGCGGGGCCTGTTTTAGCGAGCAGACCCCGCAGACGAAATCAGGCTGCCTTGAGGTACAGCAGGATCGCGATCAGGAACGACAGCAGGCCGAGAAGTTCGGCGGCCGCGAAGCCGATGAACAGGCGGCCCTGCTGGCCGTCGGCCGCCGCGGGGTTGCGCAGCGCGCTTTCGAGGAAGCTACCGAACACGTTGCCCACACCGATGGCGGCCATACCGGCACCGATAGCGGCCAGACCGGCACCGATGAGCGAAGCAGCTTGAACGTCCATTTTATACTCCTTGGGAAAAACGTAGATTATGCAGTTGAAAAATTAGTGAAGATTGATCGCGTCGTTCAGATAGAGCGACGTGAGCAGCGCGAAAACATAGGCCTGGATGCCCGCCACCAGCAGTTCGAGACCGCTGATCCCGATCATCAACGCCATGCTGGGGAGGCCGACGCCGATCCCGATCGCGGGGCCGGCGGCAATGCCGTCGATGATGAACGACGCGAACACCTTCATCAGCACGTGGCCCGCG
Source organism: Sphingopyxis sp. SE2 (assembly GCF_032227185.1). NCBI lineage: Bacteria > Pseudomonadati > Pseudomonadota > Alphaproteobacteria > Sphingomonadales > Sphingopyxidaceae > Sphingopyxis > Sphingopyxis sp. SE2. The sequence goes on from NZ_JAPMXW010000001.1 coordinate 1,274,771, forward strand.
GTCATCGCGACGAAAAGTCGCAGCGCAAGGCTGAACGGACGAACGAGGAACGACACCAGTTCGATAACGGGGATCAGCCACATCAGCCAGATCGGGGTGCCGTGCGGCACGAAAAGCGAGAAGAAATGGAAGCCGTGGCGCCAGAAACCGACGATCAGCACGATCGCGAAGCTGAGGATCGCGAGCACGCCGGTGATCGCAAAATGGCTCGTCACGGTGAAGGGATGCAGGCCGAACAGGCCGAAGGGCATCAGACCCAGCACGTTCAGCATCAAGATGAACATGAAGAGCGAGAAGACATAGGGCGTATATTTGCGGCCTTCGGGGCCGATATTCGCGTTCATCATCCCCGAAATGAAGCCGGTGAAGCCCTCGACGGCGACCTGCCAGCGGCCGGGAACGAGCTGGCGCTTCATCCCGCCGATCATGAAAACCCACAGCAAAAGGCCGGCGATCACCATCCACAGCGCGCTGGTGGTGAAGGCAACCTCATGATTGCCGACATGGAACATGTCGAACATCTTCTGCACCTCGAACTGGTGCATCGGGTCCACTTTGCCTTGATCCGCCACGCGATACCTCGCCTAAAATCCAATCAATCCGGCTTCTTGGGCCGGACGTTCGCAATCCGAAATATGTTCCTGAAGGCGACGACTATTCCGAGGAACAGCACCGCCAACAGGCCCCAGGGCGACGTGCCGGCAAAATGGTCGATCGTCCAACCGACCAACGCGCCGCCACCGATCCCGCCCAGCAGCTCGGCCAGGACGCGATTACCGAGCTTGTAATTGGCATCGGTCTCCGGTCCGGCGGTCGCTGCGGTCCTTCTTGCTTCTGCGGTTTCGGCCCGGTCCAATCGCTCTTCGAGCGAGACCAGGCGCGAATCCTCAGAGTCAAGTTCCGGATCGCTGCCATTCCCCGTCATTTGCGCCATCCTCCTGAAACGGAACCGGAAACTCCCGATTCCGCCTGCAAAAAAAGGCCCGAAAATTCGGGGGACCCCTAAGGCGCGGTCCGTTTAGGAACGCGGCCCCATTAAGTCAATGCTTCTGCTTGTGCGCACAAAAATGCCGCCGCGTTTAGGGGCGCGGCGGCATCTGAGAGCCCTCGGGCTCCGTTATTCGGTTTCGGATCTTACGGGCAGCGCGCGTCGCGTTCGGGCGGGCTCGCGTCGCGCGTTTTCCATACGCCGCCGGGGGTTTGATATTTTTCGCCCGGCTTGGTCTTCGCGATCAGGTTGCAGCCGCTGGTAAAGGCGAATTGCTCGACCGTGCTGCCGGTCGACTGCGCGCTCGCGGTATAAGCTGCCTTGCGCTTGATGTTGAGGTCCTGCACCAGCGCGCGGATCGCCGGCGTCGGCGGCGTCGCAAAGCCCAGATAGCCGTCTGGCTGCTCGCCGATCTGTCCCGCGGCGCGCGCGGCGGCATAGGCCGGGTCGCGCTGCGCCATCGCCGACGGCACGGCAAGCGCCACGGCCGCCGTCGTCGCGATCGCGGCAAGGGCCAATCCGGTCGGTTTCCACTTCGTCATACGCATCACATTCTTCCCCATCAGAATATCTCGCTATTCTGCTCGATGAGCTTTTTGGCATCGCCATCAAGCCTGTACACTACTTCCTGCCGGATGTTGATGTTCAGGTTGATCTCGATCGGCTTGTCGGGCGTTTCGATCTGCACGCAGCCCGTAAGGGCCCCCATCAGGGTCGGCGCACCTATCATCACCGCAACATGCCTGACGTCAATGGTCGGCCTCCTTGCTCCTATCTTGGTTCTCTTCATCGCACAGGCTCGCTTTCTGGTGGCTGAACGGGGGCGGCCTCACCCCCTGCGGCGGCTTCGGCTTCTTCCTGGGCCCGCATCAGGGCGGGCAAATTCTGTTCGATCAGCAGCGAGGGGTCGTAAAACCCCTTCGCCGAGGTGAGGAGCTGGCGGAACGGCGCCTTGATCTTCACATTGAAGACCAGCGGCAGTTTCGCAACCTGATTGGTCAGGAAATTGCGCGTCGCCCCCTCGCCCTGTCCTACGCCGCCAAAGCGGATGTCGGTCACCATTTCGCCGTCGAGATCCCCATTCAGGATGATCGTCAGATCGTCATATTTGAGGCTGCGCAGCGCACCAAAGGCAAAATTGGCGATCGTGCCGAGATTGCGGTTCGACAATTCGCCGACATAGGCGAGCGTGCCGCCGCCGGCGCGCGAATCGATGCGTCCGCCAACGATGCGCCCGCCGAGCCCGTCGAATTCGACGGGCAGCGTCCCGTCGAACACACCCGTTGCGTTGATATTGTCGAACCCGAAATTCTGCAGGAACACCGCGGCGTCGACGCCGACGATGTCGAACGACAGCCGCCGCGCCTTGTCGGCATTGAAATCGAGCGTCGTCGGGTGGAGCAGCAGCTTGCCGCCGCCGAAGGGCCAGCTCCCGCCCTCGATGCGGACGCGGTTGTCGCCGAGCAGCCGATATTCGATCTCACCGTCGACCACGGGAATACCCGGATTGATCTCCGTGATCTTCGCGATCTGTCCCGGCGCCGACTTGAGTCCGATCAGATCGTCGAAGCTCAGCGTCGTCGTCAGCCCGGTCACCGGACCGAAGGCCGCGGCGAGGCTGGCATCGGCGGTGGCGAAGGTGCCGCGGCTCGTGACGCCGTCGGCGGTCCACTCGATCCGTCCGTCGCCGACCACCGAGCCCTGGACGTTGGCGACAACGCCGAGCGCGAGGCTGGTCAGCTGGTCAGGCTGGAATGCCTCGTCGAACCGGAGTTCCTCGACGACGAGGTCCGCCGAGCCGCTGCTGTCGGCGAAACGGTGACGGATCAGCGTGTCGAGGATTTTCGTTCCGGTCTTCCGTTCGTTGAAGCCGGCTTTCGCTTCGATGATTCCATCGGCGAAACGCAGGTTCGCATCATCGCTGACGAGCGGGGAGAAGCGTGCGTCGGGCGCGGCGTCGGTGAGCAAAAGCCCGCCGTCGAGCGTCAACGCGCCATTAGCGAAACGCCACTGCCCTGCAATCTCGCTCATGTTGAGGGGCACTGCGCCGATCTTGCCCTCGGCGCCGCGAAGCTCGCCGGCCATGCCGTGCGGTATCGCGCGCCCGTTCAGGCTGTCGGCGGCGAAGCGCGTCGCGCCCTCCCCCTTGCCCATTCGGATATCGGCGCCCGCGAGCGACCAGCGCATCGCCGTGAGGTCGATGTTCGCCGGCCCGCTCGTCAGGCTGAGCGGCGAGCTGCCACTCGTTCCTCGCAAGGCGATGCGCGGAATGCGGATATCGCCGCGCAGCCCGCCCGGCCCGGCGCTGAGCAGCGGCGCGCCCGGACGGCTGCACAGATCGATCGCGCTGCGACCGAGCCGGAATCCGCCGACCTCGATCCGGTCGACGGCGAGGCGACTGCATCCGCCGTCGAGCGCAAGGGCTCCAGTTGGAGCGAGAAAACCGTTCAGCGGCACCGTCAGCCGCTCGACGCGCCCGCCCACGAGCGGGCCCGACAGCGCCGCGGTCGTCGCGAAGCGGAGCAGGCCGCCGACGCCGCCCGAAAAGCGCACCGGCGTCAGCGCAAGCCGCGCCCCTTCGGCGCTATAGGGTTCGAAGCTGGCAAGGCCTGTCACCCGGCCGTCCTCGTCGCGATCGATGCTGAGCGTCCCCGACGGCAGATCGCCGCCATCGATGCTCCAGCGGCCCGTCGCGATCACCGCGGGTTCGTCCGCGCCATAGAGATAGCCGATGCGGCTGTCGGCGCTGCCGGTGAAGCGGGCGCCGCTCGCGCTCGTCAGTTCGGGCGCGATCAGGTCGACCCGCGCGGTCGCCCCCTCGCCCGCGAGCGCGAACCCCGCGCTGCCGCTCGCATCGGCGAGCACGCGGCCAAGCGCCGCCATCGCCTTTTCCGCAAGTGGCCCGACCGGCGATCCCGCCAGTCCGCGCGCGCTTTCGGCGAGCGAGCGGCGCAAATCCGCGCTGCCGCTCGCGCGTGCGAAACCAATGCGGCCGTCGAACTTCGGCGCCGCGCTGCCGACGCTGCCCTCGGCCTCGAGATTCACGCTCTCGGCCGCGAAATCGGGTCCACGCAGGCGCGCCATGTCGGCGTCGATGGCGAGTTTGGTCAGCACTGCGGTCCCGTCGAAGCTGGCGAGCAGCCCCATCCGGTCGGCGGCGAGCGATCCGGCGATCAACCGCACGATGCTGGCGTCGGCCTTGCCCTTCCAGCTCTGCAAATCCTCCGTCAGCGACAGGTCGAGCGCGATTTGCGGCGACGCCGCACTGACGCTGCCGTCGGCGCAGCGAAGCGAGCGTCCGCGCAGCGGCCCCACCAGCTGCGGCCGGACATCGCGGACGAGGATTGTCCCATAGAAGCTGACATCGTCGCCGTTGCACCCCGCCGCCGCGACCCGCGGAGCAATCAGCGCGAGCTTGCCGGTAAAATCGCGGCGCAGATTGCCGCCGCCGTTCAGCGCCGCGCCGACGTCGCCCCACGGCGTCTCGACCCGCGCCCGCGCATCGCGGAGGGCCACCGACAGATCGGGCAAGGCGAAGGGATCCTTGCTTTCGGGATCGCGAAACTTGTCGAGCGAACCGAACGACAGCCGCCCGTCGATGAAGCGGCCATAAAGCCGGACACCCTCGGCGTTGATTCCCGACACATAGGGCCCCGACCAGCCATAGCCGAGCAGGACTTCGACGCGCCGCGCCGTCAGGTCGGGCCGCTTCGGGTCGCCGATAACGATGTCGGACAATATCTCGCTGCGAAAGCCGATCCGCTCGATCGTGTAACGCGCGGGAACGTCGCGGCCACTGAGTTCCCCCCGGATAAACTCGTCGGCGATCGGTTCGCGCGCGATCCAGGCCCCCGCGACGAGGACGATCACCGCGCCGGCGGTCAGCCATCGCTTCTTGAACAGCAGCTTCCGGTATTTGAACCTCGGCGCCGCTCCGTCCGTCGCGTCAGTCATGCTAGGCTGGCCGATGACGTCATGGCGGCAAAATCTCGTCCCTCACCCCAAATCCTGTTCAGGGGAGAAACGCCGGACATCATATTTCGCTGCAAGAAACTGATCCGGTTCGCCATCTTCCTTTTCCTATGACCGTTGAGTGCGCCCCACAAGGCGGTTATTCCCGCACCATGGGGGACAGGGAAACACCGGATCATCTCGGGCACCGCGCGCGGCTGCGATCGCGTTTGCTCGCCGATTCCGAAGGGCTCGCGGATTATGAACTGGTGGAATATCTGCTCGCCCTCGCGATCCCGCGCCGGGACACCAAGCCGCTCGCAAAGGCGCTGCTCCGCGAATTCGGGTCGCTTGCGCAGCTTGTGAGCGCCGATCCCGAATCGCTGCGCCGCGTCCACGGGCTCGGCGACACCGGGATCGCGGCACTCAAGATCGTCCAGGCGGCCGCTCTGCGCCTTTTGAAAGGCGAGTTTCGCGACAAACCGCTCTTGTCGAGCTGGGACGCCCTTCTCGACTGGCTGCGCGCCGACATGGGACCGATCGACGTCGAGCGCGTCCGCGTCCTCTATCTCAATTCGCGCAACATGCTGATCCGCGACGAGCTTGCGAGCGAGGGATCGATCGACCAGTCGGCCATCTATGTCCGCGAGGTGATCAAGCGCGCATTGGAACTCGGCGCCTCAGCGATCATCCTCGTCCACAATCATCCAAGCGGCAGCCCCGAACCGAGCCGGCAGGACATCGCCATCACCCGCGAGATCGCGAGCGCGGCCGCAAAGCTCGGGATCGCGCTGCACGATCACATCGTCATCGGCGGTTCGGAGTATCGCAGCTTTCGCGCGATGGGACTTCTTTAGCCCATTTGACTTATTCCGCCCCCGGCGACATCATCGCGTGATGCAGATTCGACGCGGCCTTCTCCGCTTCCGTTTCCACGGAGGACAGCTTCTCGCGGGCATTTAGCCCCGGGTTCCGGCGCGATCGCCCCGAGCCCGGGGCACCTTCCGTCCCATATTGCCGCGCGTGGCGAAAGGCCGCGCGCCAGCCGGAAAGTCCGCGCCATGACCAAGAAGAAAAGCGGGGCCGCGATGCCCCTTATCCGCATGATCGACAGCGAAGCCGACGCACTGACCGAACTCACGCTGCAAAATCAGCGCGATTCGATCTCTTTCCATGAATTGCTGCTCGACGAGATCGACCGCGCCGCGATCTGCGACCGCGCCGACATCCCGCCCGACGTCGTCACGATGGGGTCGAGCGTCACCTTCCTCGACGAAAAAAGCGGCGCCCAGCGGACGGTGCGCCTCGTCTATCCCGCCGACGCCGATATCGCCGCCGGACGAATGTCGATTCTGACGCCGGTCGGCGCGGGATTGATCGGACTCAGCGTCGGCCAGTCGATCAACTGGCCCGACCGCGGCGGCATCGAGCACCGGCTGACGATCGTCGCGGTCGAGCAGCCAGTACGCGCCGCATGAACGGCGATGCGGCCGCCGGATCGCTCCGACGGCCGCACCACCCCGCGAGGCGCGCTTAGGCGCCGCGCGACAGGAAACCGGTAAGTTCGGTCTTGTTCACGCCGCCCGACTTGTCGCCGTCGGCCGATGCGAACGCCTGACCGATCCAGCTCTTCACCTCGGCCGATTCGACATCGGCGGCGGGGTCGGTCGCGGCACGCAGCTTCTTCATCCACGCACCGAATTCGGTCTCGTTGAGATCGCCATTCTTGTCCCCGTCATAAGTCGGGAATTCCTGATCGACGATCTGCGCGATCTGCGTCGGCGTCGCCGCACCCGACTGCGCGGGTTCGGTCGCAGCCGGCGGCGTCGAAGAATCGGGCGCCGGAGCCGGAGCGGTCGTGTCCGGCGTCGTCGTGTCGGGCATCGGAGCCGGCTCGGTCGTCGTCGGCGGATTCATCGGATCCGAAGCCGGCGGGGTCGTCTGAGCCAGCGCCGGGAAACTCACGGCGGCGGCGCCGATCAAAAGCATCTGTTTCAACATGGTCTATCTCCAGTGTAGCGGATTATTCCGGTTCCGACTCGGGCTTTTCCTCATCGTCCGGAGCGGGCTGATCGGCCGGAGGGGTCGGCTCAGCCGCGGGGGGCGTGTCGCTGGGGACCGCGTCCTCGGTCGGCGCCTCGTCAGCAGGCTTGGTTTCGTCCATGGGGGTGCTGTCCGGAGCAGGCGCGGTGCTATCGGTGGGAGCCGGCGGCGTCTGGGTCGTCGGAGCCTGCTCTTCGCTTGCCGGGGGAGTGGTCTGGGCCAGGGCGGGGAAGCTGATGGCCGCTGCGCCGATCAAAAGCACTTTTTTCAACACATTCATTCTCCTGTATCGGCGACCTTGATTGATCGGTCGCCTTTCTGATGGGGCGAAAGATCAACACACCGGATTTCGGCAAAGTTGCCGCTGCGGGAGATTTGGCGAAACGCCCCGTCCCTGCTACGGGGCGCCCCGTCCCGGTTACGCGGGGATTCCGCGACAAGCCGCCCGAAAAGGAAGGAAATTCAATGGTTCCGCGTTACGCACGGCCGGAAATGACCGCGATCTGGTCGGCCGAGAATCGCTTTCGCATCTGGTTCGAGATCGAAGCGCACGCGACCGACGCCCTCGCCGAACTCGGCACCGTCCCCAAATCCGCTGCCAAGGCGCTGTGGGACTGGTGGGCGACGAACCCTACGATCGACGTGGCCGCGATCGATGCGATCGAAGCGGTGACCAAGCATGACGTCATCGCCTTCCTGACCTGGGTTGCCGAAAATGTCGGCGACGAAGCCCGTTTCATGCACCAGGGCATGACGAGCTCCGATGTGCTCGACACCTGCCTCGCGGTCCAGCTTGCCCAAGCGGCCGATATCCTGCTCGCCGACCTCGACGCGCTCCTCGATGCGATCAAGCGCCGGGCCTATGAGCACAAGCTGACCCCGACGATCGGCCGCAGCCACGGCATTCACGCTGAGCCCGTCACTTTCGGGCTGAAGCTGGCCGAGGCCTATGCCGAATTTTCGCGCTGCAAGCTGCGCCTCCAGGCCGCGCGCGCAGAGATCGCGACCTGCGCAGTGTCGGGTGCGGTCGGCACCTTCGCCAATATCGATCCGCGCGTCGAAGCGCATGTCGCCGCCAAGCTCGGCCTGTCGATCGAGCCCGTTTCGACGCAGGTCATCCCGCGCGATCGCCATGCTATGTTCTTCGCGGTGCTCGGCGTCATCGCCTCGTCGATCGAGCGCCTTGCGGTCGAGGTCCGCCACCTCCAGCGCACCGAAGTGCTCGAGGCCGAGGAATATTTCTCGCCCGGACAGAAGGGCTCATCGGCGATGCCGCACAAGCGCAATCCGGTGCTCACCGAAAATCTGACCGGCCTTGCGCGCATGGTGCGCAGCGCCGCCATCCCCGCGATGGAAAATGTCGCGCTGTGGCACGAGCGCGACATCAGCCACTCGTCGGTCGAACGCTTCATCGGCCCCGACGCGACGATCACGCTCGACTTCGCGCTCGCGCGGCTGACCGGGGTCGTCGACAAGCTGCTCGTCTATCCCGAGCGGATGCAAAAGAATCTCGACCGGATGGGCGGCCTCGTCCATTCGCAGCGCGTGCTGCTGGCGCTGACGCAGGCGGGCGCCAGCCGCGAGGACAGTTATGCGCTGGTCCAGCGCAACGCGATGAAGGTGTGGGAATCGGACGGCCAGCTCTCGCTGCTCGAACTGCTGAAGGCCGACGCCGATGTGACCGCGCGGCTGTCGGCGGATCAGCTCACGGAACTTTTCGACCTCGGCTATCATATGAAGCATGTCGACACGATCTTCGAGAGGGTGTTCAAAGCGGCCTAGCCGCGGGCTGGAAACGCGCGGCATTCTGTCATAGTGTCGTCGCCGGATCGACAGAGGAGCAAGACGAAGTGGGAATCCTGCGTACGATCATCTGGGTCTTGCTAACCGCCGTGCTCGTCATCTTCGCGATGGCGAACTGGCAAGTCGTCACCGTCACGATCTGGCCGGGCTGGGAAGCCGAGACCAAATTGCCCGTCGTCATCTTCGCTTCGTTCCTGATCGGCAGCGTGCCGATGTGGGTCGCACTGCGCACGACGCGCTGGTCGCTGAAGCGCCGCCTCGACGCCAGCGAGCGGCAGGCCGCCGACCTGCGCGCGCTCGCCAACCGTCCGGTCGCCCCTGCCCCCGCGACTGAGCCGGTGAACGATATTCCGCCCGCCCCCACTGACCTCTTCTCGACGGACAAGCCATGACCTCCCCGCTTTACCTCGCCATCGATACCACGCACCTCGATGCCGCGCTGACGCTCGCGCAGAAGGTGCGGCGCCATGTCGGCGGGTTGAAACTGGGCCTCGAATTCTTCTGCGCCAACGGCCACCATGGCGTGCACGAGATGGCGAAACTCGGCCTGCCGATCTTTCTCGACCTCAAGCTTCACGATATTCCGAATACGGTGGCGAAGGCGATCCAGGCGCTGCGTCCACTCGAACCCGCGGTGCTGACCGTTCACGCCGCGGGCGGCCGCGCGATGCTCGAAGAGGCCAAGGCGGTGGCCGGCGCCAATACGAAAGTCGTCGCGGTCACCGTGCTCACCAGCCTCGACGCGCCCGATCTCGACGACATCGGCGTCGGCGGCACCCCGCACGATCAGGTCGTGCGCCTCGCTGCGCTGGCGCGCAAAGCCGGGCTCGACGGTATCGTCTGCTCGGGCCAGGAGGTGAAAGCCGCGCGCAAGGCATGGCCCGGCGGCTATTTCGTCGTCCCCGGCGTCCGCCCTGCGAACGGCAAGAGCGGCGACCAGAAACGCATCGTGACGCCGGCGCAGGCGATGTCGGACGGCGCCTCGATCCTCGTCGTCGGCCGCCCGATCAGCCAGTCGGCCGACCCCGATCTCGCCGCGCGCGAAATCGAGGCGACGCTTTAAAGGGCAGGCCTCAGTTCATGATCAGCGCTTGCGACTGGATATTGTAGCCGACAAGCATCGGTCCCTTCGGCGACGATTTGAAGGTAAAGGTTTCGGTCGCGTCGCCCTTTTCATATTTCGTTTGCATATTGAGCACGATCAACGTCGCGCTCCCGTAATTGACCCGCCACCCCTGCTGCGTCGATTTCCCTGCTTTGCCGAGCTTGCGTTGAACGACTCCCAGAAACTCCTCAAACTCCACAATATCGGCGGTGTTCTGCATTTCATCTGCCGATCCGAAATAGATGTCGTCAAACTTTCCCGCATTCGCAGACGCGTGAAAAGCGGCAACGGCCTTTTCCGATGCTGCAAGCTCTGCGGTCGCATTGACCGGATTGCAGGCGGCGAGACAAAGGCACGATAAAGCCAGCAATAATCGATACACCGCACTCTCCCCCTTGAGCGGAACCTAGCATAATGCCCGGGACTGCCAATATGCCCTACATCGACGGTTGCCTCGACGCCGATTGACGAGCAAAGAGCGGCCATGCTCCCTCTCGTCAAAATCTGCGGGCTGTCGACGCCCGAAACGGTTGACGCCGCCATTCACGGCGGCGCGACGCATATCGGCCTCGTCCATTATGAGCCGAGCCCGCGTCACGTCGACCTCAAGACCGCGGCAGCGTTGCGCAAGCGCGCGGGGCCGCATGTCAAGGTCGCGCTGTTGCTCGTCAACGCCTCGCAGCAGTTGACTGGCGATGCACTCGGCATGGTGCGGCCGGACATCATCCAGTTCCACGGCAGCGAGACGCCCGAATGGCTTGCGGTCGTGAAGCGGCTCGCGCCGGCGGAAATCTGGAAGGCGGTGGGGTTGAAGGATTCCGAGACTCTGGTGCGGATGCAGAAATATCACGGGATCGCCGACCGCATCCTGTTCGATGCCCCCGCGGCCGCCCTGCCCGGCGGGACGGGAACGCGGTTCGACTGGTCGCTGCTCAAGAACCACCGCCACACGATGGACTGGGGCATCGCAGGCGGACTGACGCCGGGCAATGTCGCTCAGGCGCTCGCCGAAACCGGCGCCCCGCTCGTCGATGTCTCGTCGGGCGTCGAAAGCGCGCCGGGCGTCAAGGATGTGGACAAGATCGCGGCTTTCCTTAAAGCGGCGGGTCGATGACCGACCTACCCAACAGCCTCCGCACCCAGCCCGACGAGCGCGGCCATTTCGGCCAGTTCGGCGGCCGCTATGTCGCCGAAACGCTGATGCCGCTGATCCTCGACCTCGAACGCCATTATCGCGCGGCGCAGCAGGACAATGCTTTCAAAGCCGAGTTCGACGATCTGCTCAAAAATTATGTCGGCCGCCCGAGCCCGCTGTGGTTCGCGCAGCGGCTGACCGAGCACCTCGGCGGGGCGAAGATTTACCTCAAGCGCGAGGATCTCAACCATACCGGCGCGCACAAGATCAACAATTGCATCGGCCAGATCCTGCTCGCCAAGCGGATGGGCAAGACGAAGATCATCGCCGAAACCGGCGCGGGCCAGCACGGCGTCGCGACCGCGACCGTCGCCGCGCTCTTCGGCCTGCCCTGCACCATCTTCATGGGCGCGGTCGACGTCGCACGGCAGCAGCCGAACGTGTTCCGCATGAAACTGCTCGGCGCCGAAGTCGTCGCGGTCGAAAGCGGCGCGAAGACGCTGAAGGACGCGATGAACGAGGCCCTGCGCCACTGGGTCGCGAACGTCCACGACACCTTCTACATCATCGGCACGGTAGCGGGGCCGCACCCCTATCCCGAACTCGTCCGCGATTTCCAGTCGGTGATCGGCGACGAGGCGCGGGCGCAGATATTGGAAGCCGAGGGGCGCCTCCCCGACATGCTGATCGCGCCGGTGGGCGGCGGTTCGAATGCGATCGGGCTGTTCCATCCCTTCCTCGACGACGAAAGCGTCGAGATCGTCGGGGTCGAGGCGGCAGGCGAAGGCCTCGACGGCAAGCACGCCGCCAGCCTCGCAGGCGGACGCCCCGGCATCCTCCACGGCAACAAGACCTATCTGCTCCAGGACGAGGACGGCCAGATCACCGAGGCGCACAGCATCTCGGCGGGGCTCGACTATCCGGGTATCGGGCCCGAACATAGCTGGCTCCACGAAATCGGCCGCGTCCGTTACGAACCCGTCACCGACGCCGAGGCGCTCGCGAGCTTTCAGAAGCTGACGAAGCTCGAAGGCATCATCCCCGCGCTCGAAAGCGCGCACGCAATCGCTGCCGCCGAACGCATCGCGCCGACGCTGGGCAAGGACAAGATCATCATCGTCAATTGCTCGGGCCGGGGGGACAAGGATATCTTCACCGTGGCCGATGCGTTGGGAGTTTCGTTGTGAAGCCCGATCAACGTCGCGCGCTCGTCGTCTTTCTGATCGCCGCAGCCGTTCAGGCACTCGGCTTTCCGCTGATCAGCAGGATCTTCGGCCTCGGCGACCGGTTCCAGTCGCCGTCCTGGGTGGTCGTCGTTCTTGTGTCGTTGATGTTCGTGTGGCTCGATAAGGCCGCCAACCAGAAAAAGCCCGCCGAATGACCCGCTTCGCCGCCACCTTCGCCAAGCCGCGCCCCGCGCTCGTCGCCTTCATCACCGGTGGCGACGGCGATACCGCCGCGAACCTCGACGCGCTCGTTTCGGGGGGGGCCGACGTGATCGAGCTCGGCATGCCCTTCACCGATCCGATGGCCGACGGCCCCGCGATCCAGGCTGCGAACCTGCGCAGCCTTGCCAAGGGCACGACGACCGCCGATTTGTTCGCGATTGCCGCCGCTTTTCGCCAGCGCCACTCCGACACGCCGCTCGTCCTGATGGGCTATGCCAATCCGATGACGATCCGCGGCCCCGAATGGTTCGCCGACGAATGCGCGAAGGCCGGGGTCGACGGCGTGATCTGCGTCGACATTCCGTCCGAGGAAGACGCCGAACTCGGCCCCGCGCTCCGCGCCGCGGGGGTCGACCCGATCCGCCTCGCGACGCCGACAACCGACGCCGCGCGCCTGCCCGACGTGCTGAATGGCGCCGGCGGTTTCCTCTACTATGTCTCGGTCGCGGGCATCACCGGGCTCCAGCAGGCCGCGCAGGCGAGTATCGAGGGCGCCGTCGCGCGTCTGAAAGCCGCGACCGACCTGCCCGTGGCGGTCGGCTTCGGCGTCCGCACCCCCGAACAGGCCGCGCAGATCGCCAAGGTCGCCGACGGCGTCGTCGTCGGGTCGGCGTTTATCGACATCATCGCCGAACATGGCGACGCCGCGGCGCCGCATGTCGAGGCTTTCACCCGCACCCTCGCCGATGCTATCCATAGCGCCAAGGAGATCGCCGCATGAGCTGGCTCGACCGCGTCCGCAACGCGCTGCCCTTCGGGGCGAAACGCGACACCGCCGACAATCTCTGGCACAAATGCCGCCAATGCCAACAGATGGTGTTCGTCAAGGAATGGCAGGACAATCTGAACGTCTGCCCGCGCTGCGACCATCACGACCGCATCGGCGCCAAGGAACGCTTTGCGCAGCTCTTCGACGGCGGCTTGCACGAGTTGATCGCTGCCCCCGCGGCGCCCGAAGATCCGCTGAAGTTCCGCGACACCAAGAAATATGTCGACCGCATCAAGGCGGCGCGCGCGCAGACCGGCGACCGCGACGCCTATCAGAATGCGTTCGGCCGTATCTCGGGCCAGGGCGCGGTGATCGGCGTCCAGGATTTCGCCTTCATGGGCGGGTCGATGGGCGTCGCCGTTGGCGAAGCCTTTGTCGCGGGGGTCGAGGATGCGATCAAGCGCGGCGTCCCCTATATCGCGATCACCGCGGCGGGCGGCGCGCGGATGCAGGAAGGCACGCTGTCGCTGATGCAGATGCCGCGCGCCACCGTGGCGCTCGCGCGCCTGCGCCGCGCCGGCCTGCCCTATGTGGTGCTGCTCACCGATCCGACCACCGGTGGCGTCACCGCCAGCTATGCGATGCTCGGCGACATCCAGATCAGTGAGCCCAAGGCGCTGATCGGCTTCGCAGGCCAGCGCGTGATCGAGAATACGATCCGCGAAAAACTGCCCGAAGGCTTCCAGCGCGCCGAATATCTGCTCGACCACGGGATGATCGACATGGTCGTCCACCGCAAGAACCTGCCCGAAACGCTGGGGCGCCTGATCGGTTATCTGGCGCCCGAGAAGGCGGCCTAAGCGGACCCGGCGACAGGCCTTTTCCTTCGTCACCCCGGACTTGATCCGGGGTCCATACGACCGCAGCGGCAAATGGATGCCGGATCAGGTCCGGCATGACGAACGAGAAGCAGGCCCTGACGACCGTCCCACGATCAAGGCTCGACCATGCCCGACCACGCCTACAGCTCCGACCCCGCGGTCCAAACGCAGCTCGATCGGCTCGCCGCGCTGTCGCCGGGGCGCGACATTCTTGGGCTCGAGCGGATCGCTGAACTCTGCGCGCGGCTCGGCAATCCGCAGCTCCAGCTTCCGCGCACCTTTCATGTCGCGGGCACCAACGGCAAGGGATCGACCTGCGCCTATCTCCGCGCGATCCTCGAAGCGCAGGGGCGCCGCGTCCACGCCTATACAAGCCCGCATCTCGTCCGTTTCAACGAACGCATCCGCCTCGCCGGAACGCTGATCGACGATATGCTGCTCGCCGCCCTCCTCGAAGAAGTGCTCGACGAGGCGGCCGACCTGCAGGCGAGCTTTTTCGAAGTCACCACCGCCGCCGCCTTCCTAGCCTTCGCCCGCATCCCCGCCGACGACTGCATCATCGAAGTTGGGCTCGGCGGACGTCTCGACGCGACCAACATCATCCCGCCCCCTGCGGTCGCGGGCATCGCCTCGCTCGGCATCGACCACGAAGCCTTCCTGCTCGCGCCCGAAGCCGGGACGCCCAACGATCCGGCAATGCGGATCGCGTGGGAAAAAGCCGGAATCATAAAGCCCGAGACCCCCGTCGCGACGCTTGCCTATCCGCCGCATGTGCGCGACACCGTCGCCGCCAAGGTCGCCGATGTCGGCGCCACGCTCTTTCCGGAGGGCGACGGCTGGACAATCCAGCAAGAAGATGACGCTTTTCGCTGGACCTCGAAACTGGGCTCGGTCGCGCCGTTGCTGCACCCGCGCATGACGGGCGCACACCAGATGCGCAACGCCGGGCTCGCCATCGCGATGCTGCGACTCGCTCCCAATCCGCAGCCAACCGACGACGCGATCGTAGGCGGTGTCGCAAATGCCTTCTGGCCGGCCCGCATGCAGCGCCTCGGCGCAGGACCGCTCGCCGACCTGCTGCCTGACCGCGCCGAGATTTGGCTCGATGGCGCCCATAATATCGATGCGGGTTTCGCGCTCGCACGGCAATTTGCAGGCGAACCGCGGCGCATCCACCTCGTCACCGGAATGCTCGCGAACAAGGATCCCGCCGCGATTATCGCGCCGCTTGCCGGTCGCCTTGCCAGCCTGACCGTCGTCCCGGTACCGGGGCACGCGCATCATGACGCCGCCGCCTTTGGGTCCGATGCGAAAACCGCCGTCTCGGTCGGTGACGCGCTTCGCGAACTCGACGTAGACCCTGCGCGCGAAATCGTGCTGATCGCGGGCTCGCTCTACCTCGCCGGCGAAGTGCTCAGCGCGAACCGGGAACTGCCGGAATAGGCTTGTCCTCTTCGGGGTGCGCGAGCTCGTGCCCGTCATCCTCGGTGCTTGGCTGGCGTACCGTCTGCACCACGAAACCCTTCTTCCAGAGAATCCAGAGCAGCAGCATTCCGGGCACGGCGATAGCGACGGTGAACAGCCAGAAACCGACCCAGCCGAGCCCTTCGGCAATATATCCGCCCGGCGCGGCGAGCCAGGTGCGCCCGACCGCCGCGAAGGACGATAGCAGCGCGAACTGCGTCGCAGTATAGGCGAGGCTCGACAGACCCGAGAGATAGGTGACGAATACCGTCAGCCCGATGCCGCTGGTAAAATTCTCGGTTCCCACCGCGATCGCGAGCATCAGCGGCGAATGACCGACCGAGGCGAGCACGGCGAACAGCAGGTTGCTGAACATCATCAACAGGCCCGAGACCAGCAGCGCGCGTCCCATGCCGAGCCACGCTATGAACGGCGCCGCGACCGCCGATCCGACGATCAGCGCGACGAAACCGACGCCTTTGTTGATCGCGACGAATTCGGTGTCGGTGAATCCCAGCTCGACGATCATCGGATTGAGCATCCCCTGCCCCATCGCATCGCCGACCTTGTAGACGAGGACGAAGAGCAGGATCAGCACAGCGCCATGGCGCGTGAAGAATTCGCGGAATGGATTCACCACCGTGTCCTGCAGCCAACTGCCGAAGCTCTGGCCCGCAGCGCGCGCGCGGCTGGGATCGAAGCGTCCGGGCCCCGCATAAAGCGCGCCGAGCAGCGCCGGCAGCACGGCGAGCCCGGTAAAGCCATAGGCGACCGCCCAGCCGAGGTTGAACCCCTCGGGCGACGCCAGCGCGATTGTTCCAACACCCGCGATCAGATTACCCGTCCGATATCCGAACTGGTTCATCGCGGTGCCGTGCGGCAATTCGGCGTCGCTCAATATCTCGATGCGATAGGCATCGATGACGATGTCCTGCGTCGCCGACAGGAAAGCGACGATGATCGCCCAGAAGGCGAAGGCGGCCAGATTGTCATTGGTCGGGTTACTCGTCCCCAGCTGCCAGATCGCGACGACCAGAAGCGCCTGGATGAAGAACAGCCAGCCGCGCCTTTGCCCGAACGTCTTGGTCAGAAAAGGCAGAGGCAGCCGGTCGACAAGCGGCGCCCAGAGGAATTTCAACGTATAGGGCGTTGTCAGCCCGATCGCGAAGCCGATCGTCGATTTTTCGATCCCGACCTTGGATAGCCAAAAGGTCATAGTCCCCAGCAGCAACGTGAGCGGAAAGCCGCTCGAAATGCCGAGCAGAAAGGCGACGATCGGCATCGGCTTGCGATAGGGCGCGAAGCTCGGGATCACGAACGCCAGGCCGATAACGAGCGCGATCACGAGGAGCAGTATCAAAGAATCGAGCCCAAGCTGCATCGCGAACCTCCCCATATCCGCTCATGCGGACCCTCGGAGGTGAAAGGCCTAAAGCCTTGGCCTCAAATTGGAAGCGGCTAAATGGCGGATCGACCGCGCCAACGCTCGACCGGTCGCGCTCAAGCGGCTTCGGGTCGCCAAAAAGTCGTCAGCCCGCTTACCTTGCGCGGCGCCTCATTCTTGCAGATCATCGTTTCGAGCGCCTTCAGCGCCGCGACGAGCGCCGACGCGCTGTGCGGCTTGCCGAGGCAGGCGAGCGCGATCTCGCTCGCGTCGGCGGGGCAACGACCCGTCACCAGCAGCACTGCGATCCCGCGGTCGCGCGCCAGCCTTGCCACTTCGCGCCCGGTCATGTGGCCCGCAAGCCCCAGGTCGAGCACCAGCGCGTCGACCGGCTCGGCCGCCATCACCGCCACTGCGGCCTCGCCCGAATCGACGGTCGCGACGACCTGGTACCCGCCGTGTTTCAGCGTGTGTTCATTGTCGAAAGCGGTCAGCGGATCATCCTCGATGATCAGCAGCCGCTTGATGCAGGTCGGGCGGGACGCGAAGAGCATAGTTACTCCCTTTGACGTCGCCATGACTCGCTCCGCGCCGTCCCGCAAGATCGCTTCTGCTTGCCATCGACGAAGCGGGTCTTTTCCGGCTATGAGCGTGATCACGACGCAACACTCTCCCCTGAAAACGACAAGAAAGCCGCATCCGTTCCGATGACGACCCGCCGCCCGCCTCGCTCGACGTCTCGCCCCGCCGCAAACCGCCCCCCCGCAGGCCGCGACGCCCCGAAAGGCCGCCGCGACGCGCGCGGCGCCGCATCGGCGCTCAAAACCAAGCCCACCGAAGAGCGCGAGGACGGGCCGCAGCGCATCGCCAAGCTGCTCGCGCGCGCCGGCGTCGGATCGCGCCGCGACGTCGAGCGGATGATCGAGGAAGGGCGGATCGCGCTGAACGGCGAGGTGATCGCCCAGCCCGCGCCTTTGCTCGCCTCGCTCGACGGGCTGACGGTCGACGGCAATCCGGTCGCCAAGCCCGTATCGACGCGGCTCTATCGCTTCCACAAGCCCGCCGGCTGCCTCACCGCCGCGCGCGATCCCAAGGGACGCAAGACGATCTACGACCTCTTGCCCAAGGGACTGCCGCGCCTGATGCCCGTCGGCCGCCTCGACTATAATACCGAGGGGCTGCTGCTGCTCACCAACGACGGCGAGTTCAAGCGCCAGCTCGAATTGCCCGCGAGCGGAGTCGAACGCACCTATCGCGCCCGCGCCTTCGGCGACATCAGCCAGGCGCAGCTCGAGGAACTGGCGATGGGGATCGAGATCGATGGCGTGCGCTATGGCAAGATCGACGCCAATCTCGAACGCCGCACGGGGCGCAACCAGTGGGTCGAATTGACGCTGACCGAAGGCAAGAACCGCGAAGTCCGCCGCGTCCTCGAACATTTCGGGCTGCAGGTCAGCCGCCTGATCCGCACCCGCTACGGCGAATTCACCCTCGCCGGGCTCGACATGGGCGCGGTCGAGGTCGTGCCGCGCGACGAACTCTTCAAGTTCCGCCGGCGTTTGAGCTGATGCGCGTGATTTCGGGCGAATGGCGCGGGCGCAAGCTGCTCGCACCGAAGAACGACGCCACCCGCCCCACGGCCGATCGCACGCGCGAAACGCTCTTTTCGATGCTCGCGAGCCGTCTCGGCAGCTTCGAGGGGCTCTATGTCGCCGATCTTTTCGCGGGATCGGGGGCGCTCGGGATCGAGGCGCTGTCGCGCGGCGCCGAACAATGTCTGTTCGCCGAGCAGGATCGCGATGCGCTCGACGCGCTCCGTAAGAATCTGGGAGCGCTCGGCGCAACGCCGCGCGCGGACATTCGCGCCGGATCGGTCCTGGCGCTGGGTCCGGCAAGGCGCACTTACGACCTCCTGATGCTCGACGCCCCCTATGACACGGGTGCAGGGAGTGTCGCGCTCGACAAGCTGGGCCGCCTCGGCTGGATCGGGCCCGACAGCTGGATCTCGGTCGAAACGGCGCATAACGAGAATGTGGACGTCGCCGGCTTCGAAATCGACGCCGAGCGTAAGGTCGGCAAGGCGAAGCTGACGCTGCTTGTGCGGGCGGGCGGGCTTTGACCGCAAGAAGCGGGACGTTGCGCTCCCCGGTTCGCCGCTAGGGCCGCGCCATGACCGCACCGATCAACCTCCGTATGGGCGCCGCCGAATGGGCCATGTTGATCCTGCTCTCGGTCCTCTGGGGCGGTTCCTTCTTCTTTCTCGGGGTCGCCCTGCGCGAGGTGCCGCCCTTCACCCTCGTCCTCGCCCGCCTCGGCCTCTCGTCGCTGCTGATGCTGGGTTTCATGGCCGCGACGCGTCGCGCGATGCCGCGCCGCGCCGGGCTATGGCCCGCGCTTTTTCTTCTGGCGCTGCTCAACACCGCGCTCCCCTTTTCGCTTTTCGCCTATGCGCAGACCCAGATCGCCAGCGGCCTCGCCTCGATCCTCAACGCGACCACGCCGCTCTGGGGCGTGATCGTCGCGCACCTCTTCACCCTTGACGAAAAGGCCACGCCCGCGAAGCTCACCGGGGTCTGCGCTGGTCTTGCCGGGGTTGCCGTGATGATCGGCGGCGCCGCGCTATCGGGGATCGGCACCAACTTGTCCGCGCAATTGGCGTGCCTCGGCGCAACGCTGTGCTACGCGCTCGCCGGCGTCTATGGCCGCCGTTTCCGTGCGTGGGGCGTCGGTCCGCTCGACGTCGCGACCGGGCAGCTGATCGCGGGAACATTGCTTATCCTGCCCGTCGCGCTGTTCGTCGACGCGCCCTGGCGGCTCGCGCTCCCGGGAACGACCACGCTGCTCGCGATCGGCGGGCTCGCGCTGTTTTCGACCACAGTCGCCTATTTCCTCTATTTCAGCCTGATCGCGCGCGCCGGCGCGACCAACACGCTGCTCGTCACATTGCTCATTCCGGTCACCGCGATCCTGCTCGGCACGCTGCTGCTAGGCGAAGTGTTGTTGCCGCGGCACTGGGTCGGCATGGCGCTGATCGCCGCCGGGCTGGTTGCGATCGACGGCCGCCTCGTCGACCGTTTTTGGCTCAACCGGCTTCGGGTCTGA
The DNA here is from genome assembly GCF_032227185.1 of Sphingopyxis sp. SE2. Taxonomy (NCBI): domain Bacteria; kingdom Pseudomonadati; phylum Pseudomonadota; class Alphaproteobacteria; order Sphingomonadales; family Sphingopyxidaceae; genus Sphingopyxis; species Sphingopyxis sp. SE2. The sequence goes on from NZ_JAPMXW010000001.1 coordinate 1,294,784, forward strand.
GCATCCGCGCGCGGACCATCAGCAGGCCGAGCCAGCTCACAATCCCGGCAAGCGCCAGATAATAGCCCACGGTTTCGGTCCCGCCGCGTTCGGCCAACGCCTGCGCGATGATCGGCGCCATCGCGCCGCCCAGGATGCCGCCCGCGTTGAACGCCACCGACGCCCCCGTATAGCGCACGCGCACCGGAAACAGCCCGGTTAGCCAGCTTCCGAGCGGGCCATAGACCAGCCCCATCACGAACAGCGCTGTCGCCAGCCCGAGGAATATCAGCGGCCAGCTTTCCGACGCCAGTGATGGCCCGAACAGGAAACCGATCAGGATCGTCGCGCCGCAGCCCCAGCTCAGCACACGCTGCGCGCTCGACGCGTCGCTCCAATAGCCCGCGACGATGATCCCGGCGGCCATGAACAGGATCGCGCCGAGCTGGATCAGCAGGAACTGCTCCTTAGGATAGCCGAGTGCGGTCGTCCCGTGCGCGAGCGCGAAGCTGGTCGCGAGATAGAAGATCGCAAAACAGGCGACGACCGCGAAGGTCCCCGCGAGCGTCGCGACCAGATGGTGCCGGAATAGCTCGCCGAGCGGCACCGCGACCGGCGCTTCCTTGGCGACGGCTTGGGCGAAATCGGGCGTCTCGCCGATCTTCAACCGCACCCACAGCCCCAGTCCGACGAGCACCGCCGACAGCAGGAACGGTATGCGCCAGCCCCAGGCGGCAAAGTCGGCGTCGCTCAGCCCCAGCCCCAGAAGCAGGAACAGGCCGTTCGCGGCGATGAAGCCGACCGGCGCGCCCAATTGCGGAAACATGCCGAAGCGCGATTTCCATCCCGGCGGCGCATTCTCGACCGCGAGCAGCGCTGCCCCGCCCCATTCGCCGCCGAGCCCGAAGCCCTGCCCGAAGCGCAGGATGCACAGCAGCAGCGGCGCGACCCAGCCAACCATCGCATAGGTCGGCAGGAAGGCGATCAGCAAGGTCGAGGCACCCATCAGCATCAGCGAGGCGACGAGGGTCGACTTGCGCCCGATCCGGTCGCCATAATGGCCGAAGACGATCGCCCCGACGGGCCGCGCGAAAAAGGCGAGCCCGAACGTCATGAAGCTGTACATCAGCTGCGCCGAGGCCGAACTTTCGGGAAAGAAGAGCGGCCCGAACACCAGCGCTGCCGCGGTGCCATAGATGTAGAAATCATAAAATTCGACCGCGGTGCCGGCGAGGCTCGCGGTCAGGATGCGTCGATGCTGTCGATAGGGTGCCAGATCCACGGGCAACGCCCCTCCCCTTCAAAGTTGGCGACGCTTTGGGCGCGCGTTCCATCGCGCGCAAGCATAATGCGAACGTCAGCGTCCCCCCGCGGCGAGTTGCGCGCGCAGGCGCACCAACTCGCGCTCGGGCACCCGCGACATCGAAGCCGCGGGCTTGCCCTTGCGCAGCCGTTCGCGGTCCTTCTCCGACGGCTCGACGCGGCGCACGCGCACCGGCGCATGCCCCTGCGCCTTCATGCCGAGCTGTTCGGCCGCGCCGCGTGACAAGTCGATGAGCCGCCCGCGCGCGAACGGTCCGCGGTCGTTGACGCGGACGATGATCCGCCGCCCGCTATCGAGCGCGGTAACCTCGACATAGGTCGGCAGCGGCAATGTCGTGTGCGCGGCGGTGACCCAGCCGGGACGGAATTTCTCGCCGTTGGCGGTGTGGTTCCCCGATTCGCCGCCGTACCAGCTCGCATAACCGAGCGCGTCATAGGCGGGCGCGGCGGCGGGCACATAGGTCGTGCCGCGGATGCTATAGGCGGGCCCGATACGCACGGGGGCGTCGGCCACCGGGCGATAATTGCCGCCGGCGCACGCGGAGAGCGCCAGAAGGGGTAAAGTCATTCCGGCGAGTTGCGTTGTCGAGCGTCGCTGCATCGCGCGACCGTAGAGGCCGGATATGGGGAGATAAAGTCCTTATGGGCGGCTTTGGGGTGGGGAGCTGCCGTTTAGAGAATGCGTCGCCCCCGCGAAGGCGGGGGCCGCTAGCGGCCTTATTCAGCGGCGCCTGCGTAAACCGACAGCGGCCCCCGCCTTCGCGGGGGCGACGGCAGCTTCCGGCCGAACGCCGATGTTCCATTCGCCAAACATCCGCTCGCGCATTACATCCGAGCCCATGACCGATTTCCGCTTTCATCGGCCCGGCATCGTCGGCGCGGGTCGCGTCGCGCGGGCGCTCGCGCTCGCGCTGAGACGACATGCGACCGAACCGCCGATGCTGTGGGGCCGCTCCCCCGAAAAGGCAGGCGGCGCGGCAACCGCAGTCGGCGCCGTCGCGGAACCGGACCTCGGTCGCCTGATCGCCGAATGCGACGTCATCGCGATCGCGGTCGCCGACGATGCCCTCACCGATGTCGTGTCCCGCATCGCGGCGGCGCTCCCCGCGGGCCCCTCTCCCTTCATCTTTCACGTCAGCGGACGCAACGGAGCGGCGGCGCTCGAAACGCTCGGCAAGACCGGCGCAATGGTCGCCGCGATCCATCCGGCGATGACCTTTACCGGCGATCCCGAAGCGGAAGTTATCCGCATGACCGGAGCGCGGTTTGCGATCACAGCGGCGCCCGGCGAGGCCATCGAACGGGCGCGGCAAATCGTCGCATCGTTCGGCGGGGTTGCGGTCGAAATCGCCGAGGATCGGCGCGCGCTCTATCATGCCGCGCTTTGCCACGCGTCGAACCATCTCGTCACGCTGATCAGCGGCGCGGCGCACGGACTGGAGCGCGCCGGGGTCGATGATCCGGCGGCATTGCTTGCTCCGCTCGTCCGCGCCGCGCTCGATAACAGCCTCGCGCACGGTTTTGCGGGATTGTCGGGCCCGCTTTTGCGCGGCGACGCGCAGACGATCGGCGGCCATCTCGAAACACTCGAGGCGCATAGCCCTAGCCTGCTGCCCGCCTATCGTGCGATGGCGCGCGCGACGCTCGACGAACTCAAGCGCCGCGAAACCACGCCCTCGGACCATCTCCCCGCACTGGACAGGCTGCTCGCTGTTCCCTAATCGTTCGCGCGTGAACATGTCTCCCACCTCGACGCCTGACCTGACCCGCCCCGACCCGTCGGACCCGCCCTATCTGCAGGGCCTCAACGGTCCGCAGCGGCAAGCGGTCCTGACCACCGAAGGCCCCGTGCTGATGCTCGCGGGGGCCGGCACGGGCAAGACCGCCGCGCTCACCGCACGCCTCGCCCATATCATCGCGACGCGCCGCGCGTGGCCGTCCGAAATCCTCGCGGTCACCTTCACCAACAAGGCGGCGCGCGAGATGCGCGAGCGGATCGGGCGGATGATCGGCGACGCGGTCGAGGGCATGCCGTGGCTCGGCACCTTCCACAGCATCTGCGCCAAGATGCTCCGCCGCCACGCCGAACTCGTAGGGCTGCAGAGCAATTTCACGATCCTCGACACCGACGACCAGCTCCGTGTTTTGAAGCAGCTGATCCAGGCCGAGGGGCTCGACGAGAAACGCTGGCCCGCGCGCCAGCTCGCGGGGCTGATCGACAAGTGGAAGAACCGCGGGCTGACCCCCGCCGACCTCGATGCCGCCGACAAGGAGGCCTATGCAGACGGCAAGGGGCAGCATTTCTATGCGCTCTATCAGGCGCGGCTGAAGACGCTCAACGCCTGCGATTTCGGCGACCTGCTGCTCCACATGCTGGTGATATTGAAGACGCACCGCGACGTGCTCGAACAATATCAGCAACGCTTCAAATATATCCTCGTCGATGAATATCAGGACACCAACGCCAGCCAATATCTCTGGCTGCGGCTGCTCGCGCAGGCGCGGAAGAATATCTGTGTCGTCGGTGACGACGACCAGTCAGTGTACAGCTGGCGGGGCGCCGAAGTCGCAAATATCCTCCGCTTCGACAAGGATTTCCCAGACGCGACGGTGATCCGCCTTGAACAGAATTACCGCTCGACCCCGCAGATTCTCGCCGCCGCATCGGCGCTGATCGCGCAAAACTCGGGCCGGCTCGGCAAGACCTTGTGGACCGAACTCGACCCGGGCGACAAGCTGCGCGTCGTCGGCGTATGGGACGGACCCGAGGAAGCGCGGCGGATCGGCGAAGAGCTCGAAAGCCTCCAGCGCCAGCGCGTGTCGCTCGACCGGGCCGCGATCCTCGTCCGCGCGCAGTTCCAGACGCGCGAATTCGAAGACCGCTTCATCGCAATCGGCATGCCGTACCGCATCGTCGGGGGTTTCCGTTTCTACGAGCGCGCCGAAATCCGCGATGCGCTCGCCTATCTCCGTCTCGTCCAGTCAAGCGCCGACGATCTCGCTTTCGAACGCATCGTCAATGTTCCAAAACGCGGGCTCGGCGACAAGGCGCTCGCGCGCATCCACCAGTTCGCGCGGGCCGAGCAAGCGCCGCTGTTCCACGCCGCGTCGCGGATCACCGAGACCGACGAGCTGACGCCGCAGGCGCGCCGCCAGCTCGTCAATTTCGTGGCGCAGATGCGCGGTTGGCAGGCAAAGGCGAACGAACTGTCGCATCCCGAACTCACCCAGCTCATCCTCGACGAGTCGGGCTATACCGCGATGCTGCAGGCCGATCGCAGCGCCGAAGCCGCGGGGCGCCTCGAAAACCTCTCCGAACTCGTCCGCGCGATGGAGGAATATGAAACGCTCGAGGAATTTCTTGAGCATGTCAGCCTCGTCATGGACCGCGACAACGACGACCAGACCGAGACGGTGACGATCATGACGATCCACGCCGCCAAGGGCCTCGAGTTCGACCATGTCTTCCTCGCGGGCTGGGAGGACGGCGTCTTCCCGTCGCAGCGGTCGATGGACGAAGGCGGCACCGCCAGCCTCGAGGAAGAGCGCCGCCTCGCCTATGTCGCAATCACCCGCGCGCGCCAGCGCGCGAGCATCTATCACGCCGCCAACCGCCGCATCTATGGCCAGTGGATGAGCAGCATCCCCAGCCGCTTCATCGGCGAAATCCCGCCCGAGCATGTCGATAGCGAGAATAGTTTCGGAGGCGGCCAGAGCCTGTGGCGCGCCAATTGGTCGGCGCAGGGCGACCCCTTTGCGCATGTCGCCGAACGCCAGCCTGCGCGCACGATGACGCGCGGCCCCGCATGGCAGCGGGCGCTCGCCTCATCGTCGACCGTCACGCGCGCGCCGGCCCCCAGCGAGAAAGGCCCCGCAGCGTCGGTCGGCGCCAAACCGCGCGCCGACCTCGCGATCGGGATCCGCGTTTTTCATGAGAAGTTCGGCTACGGTGAAATCATCGATATCGACGGCAACAAGCTAGAAGTCGAATTCGATCAAGCGGGCAGCAAGCGGGTGCTCGACAGCTTCGTCAAGCTCGCCTGACGCATATTGTCTACTCAATCAATTATGATATGACATTACATGCGACCCGAGTCGCATGTTGGGAGAGACTTCATGAAAACCAAGCTCTTAGCGGGCGCGATGGCGCTCGCCCTGGTCGGCTGTTCGGAAAAACCCGCTGAAGCGGTCAGAGAGGCCCCTGCTTATGACATGGCGCCGGTCGACGCCTCCGAAGCGGTGTCGACCCAGGCCATTCCCGCGCCATCCACTGTGAGTAGCCCCAATATCAACGTCACCGCGGCGCCCGGGGTCGCGTTCAACTATGCCTATGCCTTCCGGCTCGACGACAATCGCATCGCCAAGGTGCAGGAGGAACACGCCGCGGCGTGCGAAGCACTCGGCACGACGCGCTGCCGGATCACCGGCATGACCTATCGCCTCGTCCGCGGGAATGAAGTCGAGGCGCAACTGCTGTTCAAGCTCGACCCCGCGATCGCGCGCAAATTCGGTCGCGACGCGCTCGGCAGCGTCGAAAAGGCTGAAGGCGTGCTGGCGGAAGCGCGGATCAGCGGCGAAGATGTCGGGACGCAAATCAACGACTCGCAGCGGCGCAGCGCCGATATAGGGGCCGAAATCGCCCGGTTGGAGGCACGGCTCAAGCAGGGCGGCCTCGGCGACCGCGAGCGCACCGAATTGCAGCAACAAATTTCCGCTATGCGTCGGCAGCTTGATGGCGAGCGCGACACGCGCCGCGCCGGCGAAGCGATGCTCGCGACCACGCCGATGCAATTCGACTATGTCGGCACCGGCGGGCTCCCCGGCATCGGCTACGGCAATCCGTTCAGCGACGCGCTGAACATGCTGATCCGTAGCGGCAGCGTGATGCTGTCGTTCCTCCTCGTCGTCGGGGCGGCGGTCCTGCCATGGGCAGCGCTATTCCTGTTGCTGCTCGCGGGATGGCGGACGGCGCCCGCGCTCGCGATCCGGAAATGGCTGCACGGAGCCTCCAAAACGCCCGCCGTTCCGGCGCCGTCGGCCGACTGAGATCCGGGCGCGCGCTTGCAAAGGTCCGGCGCCCCGTTATGGCTGGAGCCATGACGGGGCAGACGACATGGCTGGACCAGGCACGCGACGCCCATCGCCGCGGCGATGTCGCCGCCGAAACCGCCGCGCTCGACACCGCGATCCGGGCCGACCGCGGCAACATCCCCGCATTGCTGGCGATGGCGGAGCTCAAGCGCCGCCTCGCCGACGACCGCGCGGCGGGCAGCTATTACCGCCTCGCGCTGGGCACAGCCGCGCAGGCCCGCAGCGTTCCGCCGTCGCTTCATCCCGGACTCCAACGCGCCGAGCAGTTCCTTGCCGAGACCGACCGCGCCTTTGCCGATCACCTGCTCGGCCAGTTGCGCGGTGCGGGTATCGACACCGGAAACGCCACGCCACGTGTAGCCGAAGCGCTCAGGATGCTCGCCGGCGAGCAGCCGCTCTACCTGCAACAGCCGAACATGTTCTATTTTCCGGGTCTCGCCCAACGCCCCTTTTTCGAACGGTCCGATTTCGGCTGGGCGAAAGCGGTCGAAGCCGCGACCGACGCGATCCGCGCCGAGTTGCTCGCCATGGTCGATGGCGCCTCCGATCCGTTCGGTCCCTATGTCACCGCCGCGCCCGGTCGGCCACCGCCGAACAATCCGCTGCTCGACAAGCCCGACTGGGGCGCGGCCTGGCTCTGGAAGGACGGCGCGGTCGCCGACGGGATGGCGGCGCTGTGTCCCGCGACCCTCGCCGCGCTGGAACTCGCGCCGCAGCCCGTGATTCCGGCGCGCGCTCCGATCGCGCTCTTCTCGCGCCTGACGCCCGGCACGCATATCCAGCCGCACCACGGCATGCTCAACACGCGGCTCATCTGTCATCTGCCGCTGATCGTCCCCGACGGTTGCGGGCTGCGCGTCGGCGCCGAAACGCGCAGATGGTGCGAGGGCGAGCTTCTGATTTTCGACGACAGCTTCGAGCATGAGGCGTGGAACCGCGGGGTCAGCGACCGCACCATCCTGCTGTTCGAAATCTGGCGCCCCGACATCGATGCCGACGAGCGCGAGCAATTGACGCGCATCTTCGCCGCGATCGACACTTATGGCGAACAATAGACCAGGGAACAGGAAGACATGATCAATCCGGGAATGGATGCCGACATATACGACGCCTTCATCGAGCAGTTGCAACGCTATGTCCGCGAGCGGCTGATCCCGGCCGAGGACCAGCTCGAGGAACTCGGCCGCGTTCCCGACGATATTCTTGCCGAAATGCGCGACATGGGGCTGTTCGGGGTGACGATGCCCGAAGAATATGGCGGCGCGGGCATGAACGTCAGCCAATATGTCGGCTTCATCCGCGAACTCGCTTACGCCTCCCCCGCCTATCGCTCGATCGTGTCGATCAATATCGGCATGGTGTGCAAATCGATCGTCGGTTTCGGCACAGAGCAGCAGAAGGCACACTGGCTGCCCAAGCTCGCGGCTGGATCGATCGCGGCCTTCGGCCTCACCGAACCCGACAGCGGCTCGGACAGCGCGGCGATGAAGACGCGCGCGGTGCAGAGCGGCAACGGCTATGTGCTGAACGGCACCAAGCGCTACATCACCAATGCGCCCTTCGCCGACGTCATCCTCGTCATGGCGCGCACCAATGCCGGGGCATTGCCCAAGAATGCGCATGTCAGCGCCTTCCTCGTCCCGCGCGACGCGCCCGGCGTGTCGATCGGCAAGCCCGACGGCAAGATGGGTCAGGCGGGATCGCAGATCGCCGACGTGATCCTCGAGGATGTGCATGTCGACGGCGATGCGCTGCTCGGCGGCGAGGAAGGGATCGGCTTTCGCGCCGCGATGCAGAGCCTCGACAACGGCCGTCTCTCGGTCGCCGCGGCGAGCGTCGGCTATGCCAAGCGCATGCTCGACGCCGGCCTTCAATATGCGATGGAGCGCAAGGCGTTTGGCGAGCCGATCGCCAATTTCCAGCTGATCCAGGCGATGCTCGCCGACAGCAAGGCCGAAATCTATGCCGCCGATTGCATGTTGAACGACGCATGCGCACGCGCCGATCGGGGCGAGAAGATATTGGTCGAAGCCGCGGCGACCAAGATGTTCGCCAGCGAAATGTGCGGACGCGTCGCCGACCGCGTCGTCCAGATCCACGGCGGCGCCGGCTATCTCAAGGAATATCTGGCCGAACGCTTCTATCGCGACTGCCGCATTTACCGCATTTATGAAGGGACGACGCAGATTCAGCAGCTAGTGATCGCGAAGAATATGATTCGGGATTTCGCTGGTTAAGGGCTAGCGACACCGGTCCGCTCCCCCATCCGGCCTCCCATAGGCTACTATCATCGGGGAGGCCGGGCGGGGAGCGGGCCGGTGCCGACGAAAGGGGAGGAAAGTCGCTGGTGGAGCCGAGGGGAATCGAACCCCTGACCTCTGCAGTGCGATTGCAGCGCTCTCCCATCTGAGCTACGGCCCCGCGACGGGCGGGGTCTTAACGGCACTGGCTGGCAGTGGCAACGGCTTTTCTGACGATTGCCGCCGCCGCGGGAAAAATTTGAGGAATGGGGGGATTCCGATGGCCAAGGCATGGCATTTGACCAGTCGACCGCAGGGGCTGCCGACGCACGACAATTTCGCGCTCCGCGACCTGCCCGACGCACCGCTCGAAAAGGATCAGCTTTGCGTCCGCAACCTCTGGCTGTCGGTCGATCCCTATATGCGCGGGCGCATGAATGATGCCAAAAGCTATGCGGCGAGCTTTCAAATCGACCAGCCGATGACCGGCGGCGCGATCGGCGAGGTCGTCGAAAGCCGGATGGAAGGTTTCGCGCCCGGCGACCTGATCCTTCACATGGGCGGCTGGCGCGACGGCGGCGTGATCGGGCTCGACATGATGCCGAACAAGCTGCCCGCCGCGGCGCTGGCGGCGGGCATGACGCCGCAGACGTTCCTGCACAATATGGGCCTGACGGGCGGCACCGCCTGGATCGGCCTACTGCGCATCGCGAGCGCGAAACCCGGCGATACGGTTTTCGTCTCGGCCGCCGCGGGCGCGGTGGGCTCCGCGGTGGTCCAGATTGCCAAGGCGCGCGAAATGACGGTGATCGGCTCGGCGGGCGGCGCGGAAAAATGCGAATGGGTCCTCGATCTCGGCGCCGACGCCGTGATCGATTACAAGGCGGGACGGGTGCTGCCGCAACTCGCCGCCGCGCTCGAACGCCTCGGCAAGCCGGGAATCGACGTCTATTTCGACAATGTCGGCGGCGAGCATCTCGACGCCGCCTTTGCGACAGCGAATGACTTCGCACGCTTCGCAATCTGTGGCATGATCGATGTCTATAATGATGGAAAATCACAGGAAATGAAATATCTCATCCGCGCGATCCCGGCGCGGATCCGCATGGAAGGCTTCATCTACACCGACCAGTTCATCGAGTGCATGGAGGAATTCTATGCCGACATGGGCGGCCTGATCGCCAGCGGCGCGGTGACGATGCGCGAAACCGTGCACGAGGGGCTGGAAGCGACGCCCGATGCGTTTCTGGGTCTGTTCTCGGGCAAAAATACCGGGAAAATGCTGGTCAGGCTCTGACCTGCAACCAATCCGGCTTCAGCTACCGAAACCCACCGAGAGAAAGTCCGGCATCGGGCCGTTCCAGCCGTCGTCCGGATCATCGTCGTCGTGCTGGCGCGGCTTCGTCGGCGTCGGCTTGCGGTCGCCGGTTTTCTTTGCAGGCTTCGCCGCAGGCTTTTCCGTATCGCCGCGCTTCGTTCTGCCGCCGCGCCCCGACTTCTCGCGTCGCGGTTCGCCTTCTTCGTCCTTTGCCGGCGCGGCGTCGGCTTTGCCGCCGCCATGGACGGGGATCTTGTAGCCCGTCAGCTTCTGGATGTTGTCGACCGCCTCATCGTCCGAGGGGGTTACCAAGGTAAACGCGCGTCCCTTGGCTCCCGCGCGGCCAGTGCGGCCGATGCGGTGGACATAATCGTCGGGATGCCAAGGCGCGTCGAAGTTGAAGACGTGGCTGACGCCCTTGACGTCGAGCCCGCGCGCCGCGACGTCCGACGCGACTAGGATGTTGATCGTTCCCGCCTTGAACCGGTCGAGTTCGGCTGTGCGGCTCGACTGATCCATGTCCCCCTGAATCTCCCCCGCTTTGTAGCCATAGCGCTGGAGGGATTTCGCCAGTTCGCGCACCGTGGTCTTGCGGTTGCAGAAGATGATCGCGGTACCGACTTCCTCCGCCTCGATCAGGTCGCGCAACGTGTCGCGCTTGCCGCGTTCCGACGTCTTTACGAGGAACTGCTCGATATTCTCGTTTCGGCTCGCCGGGCGCGCGACCTCGATCGTCTTCGGATTCGAGAGGAACTTGTCGGCCAGCTTCTTGATCGGCGGCGGCATCGTCGCCGAGAAGAGCAGCGTCTGCCGATTCGCCGGCAGCTTGGTGCAGATATTCTCGATGTCGGGGATGAAGCCCATGTCGAGCATCCGGTCCGCCTCGTCGATCACCAGCAGGTTGCAGCCGGTCAGCAGAATCTTGCCGCGCTCGAACAGGTCCATCAGGCGGCCGGGCGTCGCGATCAGCACGTCGACGCCCTTTTCGAGCGCCTTCACTTGGTCGCCCATCTGCACGCCGCCGATCAGCAGCGCCATCGAAAGCTTGTGATACTTGCCGTACTTCTCGAAATTTTCGGCAACCTGCGCCGCGAGTTCGCGCGTCGGCTCGAGGATCAGCGAACGCGGCATCAGCGCGCGGGCGCGACCGTGCGCGAGAATGTCGATCATCGGCAACACGAAGGAAGCGGTCTTGCCCGTCCCCGTCTGGGCGATGCCGATCATGTCGCGCATCATCAGCACCGAGGGGATCGCGCCGGCTTGAATGGCGGTCGGTTCGTTGTAGCCCGACTCGTCGATCGCGCGCAAAAGTTCGTCGGAAAGGCCGAGGTCGGCAAAATTCATGAGGCAATATGTCCGGAAATAAAAGGAGCGTGCCGCCTCCCACGCAGGCGGACGTTGCCGCGGCCCTTGGGGAAATAGCGGAGAAAAGTCAAGGAAAGGCCGCGAAGAACGCGATCAATCGTCCTCGTCGTCGTGAACCGGGACCATCAGCCGGAACTTGTCGATCTCGCACTTCGCGCCGGTTCGCGCGTGAATCTCATCGCGGTCCTCGCAGAGCTTGCCGTCCTTGCTGCCCTGCATGTAAAAGCCGGCGTAGAAATCGAGCGCGCGACAGCCGCGATTGAGCTGGGCGCGCAATCTCTGCTTCTGCCGCGTGATCAGGTCGATACTGTCGCGCTGAACCGCCTGCATCCCCATGATGTTGCGCATGGCGACGCATTTGGGGGCCTTTTTTTCCTTCCAGACGATCGGCAACTCGATTTCCCGTCTGGGCGTCGAGCGTTCGGCGGCGAAATTGTTGATCGGCGACCGCCGGGCGGGAACGCGGATGATCAATTGCTGCTCGATCACCATCTGCCAGAAGGACGATGCCTGATCGACGGTCGGCGTGGACATCGCCACCAGCGGGTCGGGCGCCGCCGGGGGCGGCGCTGCATCGGCGGCCGGCGCAGCCGCGGCAAACCACAGGAACGCCGCTGTCAGCACAGCCGCGCCGCCGCTCCCTTGGCGTCCTGACAAAAGATGCTGCTCACCCTTGGCTCCCGCGTCCATCCCCGCTGGACGAATACACGCGATTCGTCCATCGCCCCCTTTAACGAGGATGATTGAACATCAAATGAACTGTCGTCCCCTCATTCGCTATCGGGGTGCAGGAATTTACGGAGTGTAAGCTATGACGCAGGCGCCATCGACATCGCTGCTGCGTGACCTCGCGGCTTTGCTCGGGCCCAAAGGCTATAGCGCCGACCCAGACACGATCGCGCCCTGGCTGACCGACTGGCGGGGCAAATATCACGGCCGCGCCGCCGCGATGCTGTCGCCCGCATCGACCGAAGAGGTCGCCGCCATCGTCCGGCTGTGCGCCGACGCGAAGGTCGCGCTGGTCCCGCAGGGGGGCAACAGCGGCATGGTCGGCGGCGCCACCCCCGACGCCAGCGGCGACCAGTTGCTGCTGAGCCTGCGGCGGATGAACCGGATCCGCCATGTCGACGAGGCCGCCCGGCTCGCCGTCGTCGAGGCGGGCGTGATCCTCGAAACCTTCCATAACGATGTGCTGACTCACGGTCTGCGCTTTCCGCTGACTCTCGGGGGCAAGGGGTCGGCTACGATCGGCGGGCTCGTGTCGACCAACGCCGGGGGGACGCAGGTGCTGCGCCACGGAACGATGCGCGCGCTGGTCGCGGGGATAGAGGCGGTGCTGCCCGATGGCAGCGTCTTCGACGGGCTCGCACCGCTCAAGAAGGACAATCGCGGCTATGATTTGCGGCACCTGCTGTGCGGCGCCGAGGGGACATTGGGCATCGTCACCGCGGCCTGCCTGCACCTCGTCCCCGCGGCGGCGGCGCGGCGCACCGCGTGGATCGGCGTCGATTCGCCCGAAAGCGCGCTTCTGCTGCTCCGCCGTCTCGACGCGGCGGTCGGCGATGCGCTCGAGGGGTTCGAGCTGATCCCGCAAAGCTGCCTCGATGCGGTGCTGCGCCATATTCCCCAGACGCGCGCACCGCTTGTCGCCGCGCACCCTTGGCACGTACTGATCGAGCTCGCCGGCGACAGCGATCAGGCGCTGGGCGACGCGCTCGACCCGCAGCTCGCGGCGGCGATCGACGCCGGCCTGATCCGCGATGTGGTGATTGCCAAAAACGAGCGCGAAAGCGACGATTTCTGGCGGCTGCGCGATTCGATTTCCGAAGCCGAGCGCGCCGAGGGGCCCGCGCTGCAACATGATATCAGCGTGCCCGTCGACCTGATGCCCGCCTTTATCGCCGAAAACCCGCGCCGGCTGGATCGCGCCTTTCCGGGCATCGGGGTGCTGTCCTTCGGGCATCTGGGCGACGGCAACGTTCATCATCACGTCCAGCCGCCCGCCGGGGTCGACGCTGCCCCATGGCTCGCCGAACATGGCGCGGCGGTCAGCCGGCTCGTCTATTCGCACGTCGTCGAGCTCGGCGGATCGATTTCGGCCGAACATGGCATCGGCCAGATGAAGCGCGACATATTGGCCGAACTCGACAGCCCGGCGCGGCTGTCGGCGCTCCGCGGCGTCAAGGCCGGTCTCGATCCCGCGGGCATCCTCAACCCCGGCAAACTCATCGCCTGACGCATCGCACATACGATCGCCCCCTTGCGTCGCACGGCGCGGGCCAATAAGGCGCTGTATCTTTTTTGTCCCGCCGACGGGAACCTACCGGAGTTGAAACATGGCCACTGCGCCCGCACCTGCCAACCTGCCGCTGTTCTACAAGGACCTCGCTCCGCTTTCGAGCGTCGATCACGCCGATTTCCGCGCCCGCCCGCTTGACAGCGCCGAATTTCTGGTTGGCCAGCATGCGATTCCGCTGACGTCGGACGAGTTCGTGTCGGCCTGCCGCTTTTTCCCGATCGTCTTTTCGGCCGGCGACAATCCCGTCCCGCTCGCGTTGATGGGCCTCAATGAAGGCATCAACACCTTCGTCGATGACGAAGGCAAGCTGGTCAACCCGGTCTATGTCCCGGCCTATATCCGCCGCTACCCCTTCCTGCTCGCCAAGCTCCAACCCAATACGGACGAACTGTCGCTGTGCTTCGACCCGACCTCGGGCGCGCTCGGCAAGTTCGACGAAGGCGACGAGCTGTTCGTCGATGGGCAACCGTCGGACCAGACCAAGGCGGTGCTCGAATTCTGCAAGAATTTCGAGGAAGCCGGCCAGCGCACCGGCATGTTCATGGACGAGCTGAAAAAGGCCGACCTTCTGATGGACGGCGAAGTCGCGATCCAGCAGGAAGGCAATGACAAGCCCTATGTCTATCGCGGCTTCCAGATGGTCGACGAGAACAAGCTGCGCGAACTGCGCGGCGACGTGCTGCGCAAGCTGATGCAGAACGGCATCCTCGGCCTGATCTTCGCGCATCTCTTCTCGCTGCAGCTGATGCGCGAAGTGTTCGCCGAACAGGTCAAGAGCGGCAAGATGCCGCTGAACACCGAATTGCCCGCCGTCTAAAGGCAGATAAACACAAGGCCGCTCCCGGCTCGGTGCCGGGGGCGGCCTTTTGCGTTTTGGCGGCACCGCTCGGCCGCAGGCTCAAAAGTCGACTGCGACGCCCTTGAGTTCCCAGTCGCCATAGCGCACCGGGTTGCGCCCGCCGGGCTGATCCTCGGCCTTGTCCTCATCGATCGGCCGGGGCGCCGGAACCGCGCTGTTCGTCCAGCCTTCGGGCGCCTTCATATGCGCGGGGCGCTTTACAGCGCGCGGCGTTCCGCCGATGGTCGCGTTCGGGCTGCTGTCGTTCGTCATGCCCGCAATATAGGATTTTTCATGCGCCACGCCAACCACGCCCTTCCCGGTCATGGCTGATCGTCGCCCGCCGCGTCGCCGCCGGTCGCCGGGCGAGGCCGATCCGCCGGGCATGGCGCCGCGCCGCGCCGCGCTCCGCCTGGTCGATGCGATCCTGCGCCGCGGCGATCCGCTCGACGTCGCGATGCACGCCGCCGCGCAGGGGCTGACCGGCGCAGACCGCGCGTTCGCCGTCGCGATCGCGTCCGAAACGATGCGCTGGATGGTCGACATCGACGCGCTGATCGACGGGGCGACGGCGCAAATCCTTCCCGATGACGTCAAATCGCGCGCCGTGCTGCGGATCGCGCTCGCGCAGTTGCTGGTGCTAAAGAGCCCCGGCCATGCGGTCGTCTCTACCGCGCTGCCGCTCGTCGATGGCGGGCCGCGGCGGCTCGTCCACGCGATCCTGTCGCGCGCGCAGCAGGAGGAATGGAGCCTTCCCGACCGCGCGACCCTGCCCCTGCCCGCCGCCGAGCGCTGGGCCGAGCAATGGGGCCTGAAGATGGTCGAAGCCGCCGAAGCAAGTTGGAGCGCACCGCCACCGATCGACCTCAGCTTCGCCGCCGAACCCGGCGCGGACGAATGGCCCGAAGCGCTGTCGCTCGCGCCGCGCCACCGCCGGCTGCCGCGTGGTCAGGCGGTGGAGGCGATGCCCGGCTTCGACGAAGGCGGTTGGTGGGTGCAGGATCTGGCCGCCAGCCTGCCCGCAAGATTGCTCGGTGCCGGCGAAGGCCGGACGGTGCTCGACCTCTGCGCCGCGCCCGGCGGCAAGACGATGCAACTCGCCGCCGCGGGCTGGGATGTCGTCGCGGTCGACGCCAGCGCCAAGCGGCTCGAACGGCTGCGCGCCAATATCGAGCGCACCGGCCTTTCGGCCGCGATCGTGCGGGGCGATATCCGCTCGTGGGACCCGGGCGCACCCGCCGATGCGGTCCTGCTCGACGCGCCCTGCTCGGCGACCGGAATCTTTCGCCGCCATCCCGACGTGCTCCATCGGATCGAGCCGCGGCAGATTGCCGAAATGGCCGCCTTGCAGGCCGATCTGCTCGCGCGCGCGGCGCGCTGGGTCAAGCCGGACGGGACGTTGGTGTATGCCACCTGCTCCCTCGAACGCGCCGAGGGGGAAGATCAGGTGGCGGCCTTCCTCGATCATCACAAGGATTGGGCCGTCGACCCCGTCCGCCCCGACGAACTGCCCGACGCGATCGCGCCCGACGGCAGTGGGTTCATCCGCACCTTTCCCGGTCTGCTCGCCGACGCGGGCGGCCTCGACGGCTTCTTCGTCGCACGGCTGCGCGCGCCTTCAAACTGAATCACGCGAACGCGCCGGCTACTTGAATCGTCATCCCGGCGAAGGCCGGGATGACGGGAAGAGGAGACCTCCTCAGAACACCGCCTTCGGCGCGTCTTCCTTCATCATCGCGGCGCGGACCATCGGGATCGGCGGGCCGCCATAAGACAGGAATTCGTCGTGGAAGGCTTTCCACTTCGTCCGGTCGCCCTTCGTCCAATCCTCGCGCAGCTTGCGGATCATCAGCTTACCCATCGTATAGTTGAGATAGGCGGGATCATAGGTGCCGCGTGCCGCCTGCTGGCGCGCATTGCCTTCGTCCTGATAGCATTGCTCCTTGAACAGCTTTTCCGAATCCGCGACCGTCATGCCCTGCGTGTGCAGGCCGATCGCCGACAGATAGCGGCAATCGCGCAGCAGCGCGTTCGACAGCTGGCCGATGTGCGTTTCGAGGTCGCCCTCGCCCAGTCCGGCATCCCACATCATCTCCTCGGTATAATGCGCCCAGCCCTCGGCAAACGCATAGCCGACGAACAGCTTGCCGAAGATGCTCTCGGCGCGGTTCGAATGGAGGAAGTTGAGGAAGTGCCCCGGCCACACTTCGTGGACCGAGGTGAAGAGCAGATCCTTCTTGCCGGGAATGAAGGCGTCCTGCGTCGCCTTGTCCCACGCCGGATCGGGCGGCGAGATATAATAGACCGACGGCAGGCCTTTCTCATACGGCCCCGGAATATCGATATAGGCGCTGTTCTGCCGGTTGTATGGCGGCGATTCCTCGACCTGCGCCTGTTCGGTGCCGGGGATCGACACGATATCCTTCTCGACCAGAAAGGCGCGCAGGACCGGAAGCTGGCGCCGCGCCTCAGCGACGGGGCCGCCCTCGGGCTTGTCCGAATTCATCTTCTTCATGCAGTCGGCGATCGTCATCCCCGCGGCATAGGTCGCGCAGGCCGCTTTCAACGCGTCCTGGTTGCGCTTGAGGTCGGCGCGGCCGATGCGTTCGAGTTCGGCGAGCGGAGTATCGACGCCCTCGTTGGTCAAGATCATCTTCGCGAACTTGTCGGCGCCCAGCGCATAGCCGTCCGGCGTCCCCGGCTGCGACCCGACATATTCGGCGAGGTCGGTCATCGCCGCGCCCGCTTTCGCTACTGCCTCGTCGAATTGCTTCTGCAGCGCCGCGTCCTTGACCGACGCGAAAGCCGCCTTGGCGTCGCCCTTGTAATAATCGGCAAAGCCGCCGAAGCCCGCGGTGCCATATTTAACGAAGGTCGCGGGAAGCGGGAGCTTGAGGTTCGCCTTGATCTGCGCCGCCGCCGCCGGAACCTTTTCGGCATAGGCGATGAACGCCTTCATCCGCGTGGTCGCGTCAGCATAAGGACGCGCGATATAGACATTGGGATCGAGCGCGCCGGTGTAGAAAGCCGGGTTCTTCTGCGCGAAATCGGTGTCCCGCAGGAAGAAGAGCTGGCCCTGCGCGACATGGATCAGATAGTCGCGCTCGAATTTTTCGGCGTCGGTCATCTCGCCATCGAACGCCTTCGCGTCGGCGATCGTCTTTTCGAGATAGGCGGCCTGCTTTTCGAGGCCCTCGGGCGACCAGTCGGGTAGCTGACCGTCATACTCATGCTTGCCTTGATAGACGGCGAAATTCGGGTTGAGCGGGAAATAGCCGGCGAGAAAATTGTCGCGAAACTCGGTCCATGACTTGGCGCTCGGGGCCGTTGCCGATTTGTTTTCGGATGCGTTGCAAGCGGTCAGCACGAGCAGCGTCACGGCCATGGCAGCGCCGCCGAAACGAGTGAATTTGCGAGTCATTCCCGGTATCTCCCTGATAGTGATGGGGGTTTCTGCCACCCTGACCGACAAGTGACACCCGCTAATCGACGAACGGCAGTTTTGGGGTGGGGAGCGGACATAGGTCCCTAAGGGAACTCAATAGACCGCATCCCCGAGCGAAGACGAGGGGCTATGCCGAGCAAAGTCGAGGCAGCGTGGCTACGCGGTTCTCGCTTCGCTCGAACGAGCCCCTCGTCTTCGCTCGGGGACGCGGGTTCTATAGTTGGCTCGCCAAACCGATTACGTCGCTTCCGGCCGAAACGGCCACGGCACAATTGGCCTAGACAGCTTCGCAAACACCATTACGGCGGTCGGCGATGGCGACGATCCCCCCACCCGAAGGCGAAGATCCGGTGATGCCGGAACCGGCGCCCAAAGCCCCCTCCCCGCTCAGCTTTCCCGACTTCCGCTATTTCTGGCTCGCGCGCTTCACCGCGGTGATGGCGACGATCGCGATGGTCGTCGTGATCGGCTACCAGCTCTACGATACCGCGCGCTCCGACTATGGCATGTCGATCAAGGAGGCGTCGTTCCAGCTCGGGCTGCTCGGCCTCTTTCAGTTCGTCCCGCTCGCAATCCTGACGCCCGTCGCCGGCTGGGCGGCCGACCGGTTCGAGCGGCGGAGCGTCGCGATCTTCTCGAATCTCATCGACCTGCTCATCGCCGCGACGCTCGGCTGGTTCACCTGGACGGACGGGCTGACATTGCCACTGCTCTTCGGCCTCGCCGCGCTGCACGGCGTCGCGCGCGTCTTCTCCGGCCCGGCGATGAGCGCGATCGCGCCCAATATCGTGCCCCCCGCCGTGCTGCCGCGCGCGATCGCGATGAGCAGCATCGCCTGGCAATCGGCGTCGGTGATCGGCCCCGCCGCGGGCGGCCTCATCTATGCCGCCCACCCCGCCTCGGTCTATGGCTTCGCCGCCGCGCTGCTCGCGGTCTCGGCCTTCACCTTGAGCCGCGTGCGCCCGGTTCTGCCCCCGCCCGCCGAAGTCCGCCGCCACCCGCTACGCGAGATGGTCGACGGGCTGCAGTTCGTGTGGGTCGAACGCTTCCTGCTCGGCACGATCACCCTCGACCTGTTCGCCGTGCTGCTCGCCGGCGCAACCGCGATGTTCCCGGTCTTCGCGCGCGACATATTGCACGCCGGGCCCGAAGGCGCGGGATTGATGCGCGCCGCCGTCGCGGCGGGTTCGGTCGCGGTCGCCGTCGGCCTCGCCATCCGCCCGATCGAGCGCAATGTCGGGGTGAAGATGCTGTGGGCGGTCGCGGTATTCGGCGCCGGGACGGTGATTTTCGGCCTCTCGACCAACCTGTTGCTGTCGCTCGGCGTGCTCGTGGTCATGGGCGCGGCCGACATGTTCTCGGTCTTCGTGCGCGGCACGCTCATCCAGCTCAACACCCCCGACCATATGCGCGGCCGCGTCAGCGCCGCATCGGGGCTAGCCATTTCGGCGTCGAACGAACTGGGCGAAATGCGTGCCGGAGCCATGGCCGCGGCGCTGGGACCGGTCGGCGCGGTCGTCGTCGGCGGTGCGGGCGCGATCGGCGTGACCGCGCTCTGGGCGTGGATATTCCCCGAACTCCGCCGCGCGCGCACCTTCGAACCGCAGTTCAGGCAAAGCAAGCAATAGGTCAAAACCATTTGCCGCCCCTCGCGCTCGTTTCGTCCGAAACCTATTGTCAATTTAATTTGTTGAGTTATCTATCTCCTACCCGTCACCGCGGTTCCCCCTTGTCCCCTCAATGGAGAAACCGTCATGCACAGCGCGACGATCCGCCATAAGATCCTCACGATTCCAGGCCTCAACAACAGCGGCCCGACCCACTGGCAAAGCCTGTGGGAACATCGATTCCCCAACAGCGAGCGAATCGAACTCGGGAGCTGGGACAATCCCGACAAGGACCAATGGATCCGGAAAATCGCCACCGCGATCGAGGCCGAGAGCGAACCGGTGCTGATCGCCGCGCACAGCCTCGGCTGCCATGCCTTTGCCCATTGGTTCGCCGGCGCGAGTGCGCTGACGCGGACGCGCATCGCCGGCGCGCTGCTCGTCGCGCCGCCCGACCTCGGCCGGCTGCGGTACAAGCACAGGACGCTGCGCTTTGCCGACTCGCCTACGTTCACATCGCGCACGCCGATGATCGTCGTCGCCAGCGACAATGATCCTTATGCCAAGACCGCGCAGGTGTGGCGCCTCGCGCGGCATTGGGATGCGCGCTTCGTCAACGCCGGGCCCTTCGGTCATATCAACGCCGACTCGGGGATCGGGGACTGGCCTTATGGACAGTATCTCCTCGCCTCGTTACAACCCGCGCCGACGCCGGCATTGGCGGACGAGGCCCGCTGGCTGCGCGCCGGGGACTGGCCAAATCGCGTCCGCCGCGACCCGCGGTTCGAATTCAAGGAAAGAGCGCACCGATCATGAAAGCCAATTCGATCCTCGATACCATCGGGAACACGCCGCACATCCGTATGGCCAAGCTGTTCCCCGACGCCGAAGTCTGGGTGAAGTCGGAACGCAGCAATCCCGGCGGGTCGATCAAGGATCGCATCGGCCTCGCGATGATCGAGGCGGCCGAGCGCGACGGCAGCCTGAAAGCCGGCGGCACCATCGTCGAACCGACGTCGGGAAACACCGGCATCGGTCTCGCGATGGCGGCCGCGGTGAAGGGCTACAAACTCGTGCTCGTCATGCCCGAAAGCATGTCGGTCGAGCGCCGCCGGCTGATGCTCGCCTATGGCGCGACCTTCGACCTGACGCCGCGCGAAAAGGGCATGAAGGGCGCGATCGAGCGCGCGATCGAACTGGTCGAGACGACGCCGGGCGCGTGGATGCCGCAGCAGTTCGAAAATGAGGCGAATATCGACGTTCATGTCCGTACGACGGGCCCCGAAATCCTCGCCGATTTCAAGGACACGCCGATCGACGTGCTGATAACCGGCGTCGGCACCGGCGGCCATATCACCGGCTGCGCGCAGTTCCTGAAAGAGCATTGGCCGAACCTGAAGGTCTTTGCGGTCGAGCCCGATCTCTCGCCGGTCATTTCGGGCGGCCAGCCCGGGCCGCACCCGATCCAGGGCATCGGCGCGGGCTTCATCCCGCGCAACCTGCACACCGATCTGCTCGACGGGGTGATCAAGGTCGACGCCGCCGATGCGAAGAATTTCGCGCGCCGCGCCGCGACCGAGGAAGGCCTGCTCGTCGGCATCTCGTCGGGGGCGACGCTCGCCGCCATCGCGCAGAAGCTCGCCGAGCTGCCGCCCGGCACCCGCGTGCTCGGCTTCAACTACGACACGGGCGAGCGTTATCTGTCGGTCCCCGATTTCCTGCCGGAAATCTGATCTTCCGCCATGCGCCGCGAGGGCGATGACACGGCGTTGCCGCTGCGGCACGACTGGACGGGCTGGCTGTTCGTCCTGATCGCCGCGCTGGCGATCGGCGGCGTGCTCTATGCCAATGGCGCGAAAGACGGCGCACGCTATATGGCGCGGCCGCACCCCGTGGCGCCGCCCGCCGACATCGTGCCCGAAGCGCCGCCGATGGAACTCGCGCCGGTGACCGAGGCCGACGCGCGCACGCAGAATGCGAAGATTCCGCTCGTCACCAAGGGTTTCGCCGCGCCGCGCCCCTTCGTCTATGCGGGCGGCGGCGACGCCAAGGCGCGCGCGCGCGACTGCCTTGCCGCCGCGATGCTCTATGAAGCCGGCGACGATGCCAAGGGGCAACAGGCGGTCGGCCAGGTCGTGATCAACCGCGCGCGCCACCCCGCCTTCCCCAAATCTATCTGCGGCGTCGTGTTCCAGGGCGCCGAGCGCGTCACCGGCTGCCAGTTCACCTTCACCTGCGACGGGGCGCTCGCACGCCGCTATTCGGACGCGGCGTGGCAGCGTGCGCGGGACAATGCCGACCTGATGCTGGCGGGCGGCACCTATCCCAAGGTCGGACTCGCCACCCATTATCACACCGACTGGGTGCGCCCCTATTGGAGCGACAGCCTCGAAAAGATCGCGATCGTCAATACGCATCTCTTCTTCCGCTGGCCGGGCTATTGGGGGACGCCGGGCGCCTTTCGCGGCGCGGTATCGGGCAGCGACGGGCCGGTGGCAAAGCTGGCAGCGATTTCCCCGCTTCACGCGATCGCGCTGGGCCTGTCCGCCGACACCGCTCCGGTCGATGCGAACGCCGCGGTCGGCGAGGCGAAGATCGTGCCCGGCGCCGGCGAGAGCGCGGGCCGCGATACCATCTATATCCAGCTCGACCGCAAGGCCGCGCCCGAAAGCTTCGTGACCACGGCGCTGCGGCTGTGCGGCGACAAGCCCTATTGCAAATTCATGGGCTGGACCAACCCGGTGCTGAAGCCCGACAGCGACGCGATGAACGACACGCAGCGCGCGGCGATGAGCTTCTCCTATCTCCGCGACGACAAGGCGGGGTTCGAAAAGGCGCTGTGGAACTGCAGCGAGTATAAGCGCGACGACGTCCGCCAGTGCATGAAGCGGTAGCGGCGGCCCCCATCCACCGGTCTCAGGGAATCGCGTAGGTCACATTCGCCTGCCCGACCGGCCGGTCGGCATCGTCGGTCCATATCCGCACATCCATCACCGCAAGCCGCTTGCCGAGGCGGAGCATATGCGCGTCGGCGAACAGCGGCCCCGGGCGGCACGGGCGCAGGAACTGGTAATTGAGCGCGCTCGTCACAGCCATCGCGACGGGGCCGATATGCGCGAGGACGAGGGCATAGGCCGCCATGTCGGCAAAACCCATCTGCGTCGGGCCCGAGATCAGCCCGCCGGGGCGCAGCGCCTTGTCGTTCGGGTCCATCCGCGCCTGGATATGGCCGGGCACGGCCGATATCACATAGCCGCGCGAACCCGGCTCGGAATGCGGAAACGCCTGCTTCATGAATTCGTTGAGCGCGTCCGCATCCAAACGGATCACGCCCGAAGAGATTGGCTCCGATATGGGTGCGGCCTCCCCCGCCATCGGGCTTAGCGCGACAGCTTCTTGTAAGTCGTCGCGTGCGGACGCGTCGCGCCTTCGCCGAGGCGGCGGATCTTGTCCTCCTCATAGGATTCGAAATTGCCTTCGAACCATTCGACATGGCTATCGCCCTCGAACGCGAGGATGTGTGTCGCGAGGCGATCGAGGAAGAAACGGTCGTGGCTGATGACCACGGCGCAACCCGCGAAATTCTCGAGCGCTTCTTCGAGCGCCGCGAGCGTTTCGGTGTCGAGGTCGTTGGTCGGCTCGTCGAGCAGCAGCACGTTGCCGCCCTGCTTCAGCATCTTGGCCATATGGACGCGGTTGCGTTCACCGCCCGACAGCTGCCCGACCTTCTTCTGCTGGTCGGTGCCCTTGAAGTTGAAAGCGCCGACATAGGCGCGCGTCTGCATCTCGTGCTTGCCGATCGACATCATGTCGTGACCGCCCGAGATTTCCTCCCAGACATTCTTGTTCGGGTCGAGCGCATCGCGGCTCTGGTCGACATAGCCGAGGCGCACCGTGTCGCCGATCGACACATTGCCGCCATCGGGCTGTTCCTGCCCGGTGATCAGCTTGAACAGCGTCGATTTGCCCGCGCCGTTCGGGCCGATGACCCCGACGATGCCGCCCGGCGGCAGCGTGAACGACAGATCCTCGAACAGCAATTTGTCGCCATAGGCCTTCGAGATGTTCGACACCTCGATCACCTTGCCGCCGAGGCGTTCGGGGACCTGGATGACGATCTGCGCCTTGCCGGGGGTCCGGTTTTCCTGCGCCTCGACGAGCTGGTCGAAGCTCTTGATACGCGCCTTCGATTTGGCCTGACGCGCCTTGGGCGATTGCCGGATCCACTCGAGCTCGTCCTTGATCGCTTTCTGGCGCCCCTGGTCTTCGCGCGCTTCCTGTTCGAGGCGCTTGCCCTTCTTCTCGAGATAGGTCGAATAATTGCCTTCGTAGACGAAATAGCGGCCGCGATCGAGCTCGAGGATCCAGTTCACGACATTGTCGAGGAAATAGCGATCGTGGGTGACGAGGATCACGTTGCCCGGATAGTCGACCAGATGCTTTTCGAGCCACGCGACGCTTTCGGCATCGAGGTGGTTGGTCGGTTCGTCGAGCAGCAGGATCGACGGCTTTTCGAGCAACAGGCGGGTGAGCGCGATGCGGCGCTTTTCACCGCCCGACAGATTCTCGACGCTCCAGTCGCCCGGCGGGCAGCGCAACGCTTCCATCGCGATTTCGAGCTGGTTGTCGAGCGTCCAGCCGTCGATCGCGTCGATCTTTTCCTGCAGCGTGCCCATTTCCTCCATCAGCGCGTCGAAATCGGCGTCGGCGGGCGGGTCGGCCATCAGCGTGCTGATCTCGTTGAAACGGTCGAGCATGTCGGCGACGGGGCGGACGCCGTCCATGACATTTTCCTTGACCGTCTTGGTCGGGTCGAGCTGCGGCTCCTGCGCCAGATAACCGACGGTGATGCCCTCGCCGGGCCAGGCTTCGCCCGCGAAATCCTTGTCGATGCCCGCCATGATCTTCATCAGCGTCGATTTGCCGGTGCCGTTCGGGCCGACGATGCCGATCTTGGCGTCGGGATAGAATTGCAGGCTGAGGTTGTTGAGCGTCGGCTTCTGCGCGCCGGGATAGGTCTTGGTCAGACCCTTCATCACGAAACTATATTGGGCGGCCATGGGGTCAAGCTCCGGTAGTGGCTGGGCCGCGGTCGTGCGGCCGGGAGAGTTGGGGGCCGGTTAGCGAATGGGGGCGCGGTTGGCAATCGGCGCTTGCGGCGGGCCGAATTGCCCCGCTAGGACAAAGGCATGACGAACCCCATTCCTGCCCGCCTTCTCGCGCTTGGCGGCGCGAGCCTTGCCCTTTTCGCCACGCCGCTGTCGGCATCGATTCCGCCGCCGCCGAGCGCGGTCGAGCTCGCACAAAGCGGAGACGACCTCGCCTGGTCGATCACCGAGGACCTTACGACCGAGATTGGCCCGCGGATGGCCGGCACCGAAGCCGAAGCCGCCGCGCGCAAATGGGCGGTCGCGCGGCTGCAATCGATGGGGTTCGCCAACGTTCGCGACGAGCCGTTCGATATGCCGGTGTGGGTGCGCGGCGAGGAGGAGGCGTGGCTGACCAGTCCCTTCCTGCCGCAGAAGCTCGCAATCACCGCGCTCGGTACCAGCGCCTCGACCGGCGCGAAGGGCATCGAGGGCGAAATCGCCTATTTCGAAAGCTTCGACGCATTGGTTGCGGCGCCCGACACCCAAGTGAAGGGCAAGATCGTCTTCATCGATCACCAGATGGCGCCCGCGCAGGACGGCAGCGGCTATGGCTATTACGGCCGCGGCCGCTTCACCGGCGCCAATGTCGCGGCCAAGAAGGGCGCGATCGCGACCGTCATCCGCGCGATCGGCACCGACGATCATCGTAACCCGCACACCGGCGGCACCAATTTCGAGCCCGGGGTGAAGCCAATCCCCGCCGGTGCCATCTCGAACCCCGATGCCGACCAACTCGTCCGCCAGTGGAAGCGCGTGACCGCAGGCACGGCAACCGGACCGCTGCGCATGAAACTCGTCCTCACCCCGCGGAATCTCGGGACGAAGAAGTCGGGCAATGTCATCGCCGAGGTTCCCGGGCGCGATCCCGCCGCGAGCCCGGTTGTCGTTGCCTGCCACCTCGACAGCTGGGACCTCGGCACCGGCGCGATCGACGACGCGGCGGGCTGCGGCATCGTCGCCGCCGCTGCCAAACATGTGATGAGCGCAGGCCAGCCGCGCCGCACGATCCGTATCTTGTGGGCGGGCGCCGAGGAAGTCGGCGTGTTCGGCGGCAAGGCCTATTTCGATGCGCACGGCAAAGAGAAGCACGCCGTCGCGCTCGAATCCGATTTCGGCGCCGATCGCGTGTGGCGGATCGACTTCAAATTGCCGGACAGCGCCAAGGGCCTGGCTGACCGGCTCGCGGCCGCGGTGATGCCGTTTGGCGTCGTTCGCGGCAAGCAGCCTGCGAACGGCGGCGCCGACATCGGCGCGCTCGTTCAGGCGGGCGTTCCGGCGATCGATCTGGCACAGGATGGGACACGTTATTTCGACCTGCACCACACGCCCGACGACACGCTCGACAAGATCGACCCTGCCCAATTGCGGCAGAATGTGGTGGTCTGGAGCGCGGTTCTGGCGATTCTCGCGAACAGCGAGGATAGCGAACTTCCGTGACGGTTACGGATAAATGACAGATTCCCGCGCACGCCGACCATCTCAATTATTTTTGTTGACGATTCACGCGGAACGGCTAAATCCCGCCGCTCGCGGTACGGGAAGTTTTCCCGGACGCGGAAAGGCATTTTAGGGAGCCCACACATCATGAAGAAGTTTGCTGCTATCGCCGTTGCTGCCAGCATGTTCGCCCTCGCCGCTTGCGGTGAAAAGGCTGCTGAAGAAGCCACCACCGAAGCTCCGGCTGCTGAAGCTGTTGCTGAAGAAGGCGCTGACGCCGCTGCTGCCGGCGCCGAAGCCGCTGCCGCTGGTGCCGACGCTGCTGCCGCTGGCGCCGAAGCCGCTGCTCCGGCCGACGCCGCTGCCGCTCCGGCCGACGCCGCTGCCGCTCCGGCTGACGCCGCTGCCGCTCCGGCCGAAGAAACGAAGTAAGTCGCAGCCCTTCGGGGCATTGACTGAAACGAAAAAGGACGGTCTTCCTTCGGGAAGGCCGTCTTTTTTTGTGTCCGCGGTTTTCGCGCCCGTCGCCTTGCGGCCTCCCCGCGGACATGAGAAGACCCCACCCCGATGGGAGAGCAGCGCGCGATGGCAAAAGGGCCCGTGACCATGCCGGGAAAGAGGCTCGTCCTCCTGCTCGACGGCACCTGGAACAGTTCCGAAGACAATACGAGCGTCTGGCGGCTCAGCCAGCTCGTCGCGCCGCAGGATGCGGCGGGTGTGCCCCAGCCTTGCTATTACACCGCCGGGGTCGGCACCCCGCGCGGCGAACGCATCCGGGGCGGCGCGCTCGGCTATGGCCTCGATCGCGACGTCATCGGCGCCTATCGCTGGTTGATGGGTCACTACGACCAGGGCGATCAGATATTCCTCTTCGGTTTCAGCCGCGGTGCCTTCACCGCGCGCAGCGTTGCGGGCATGATCGCGCGCTGCGGCCTGTTGCGCCCCGGCTCGCCGCTCTCGGTCGAGGAGCTTTACGAACGCTATCGGCTCGACGACAGGGCGCCCTCTTTCGTCGAACTGCACCAGACGAAAAAGCTCCCGCCCGGGGAAAAGCGCCTGCTGCGCCACTCGCGGCGCGTCCCGGTCAAGATGATCGGCGTTTGGGACACCGTCGGCGCGCTCGGTATTCCGTTCGGCAATATTCCCGGGATCAGCCGCCGACGCTTCGGCTTTCACAACACCCGGCTGTCGGCGATCTTCGAGCATGCCTATCAGGCGCTCGCGCTCGACGAGCATCGCGCGGCGTTCGCGCCGACGCTCTGGACGCGCTTCACCCCCGACACGCCCGATCCGCCGGGCAAGCGCCGCGTCCGGCCGACGATCGTCGAACAGCGCTGGTTCGCGGGCGCGCACGCCAATGTCGGCGGCGGCATTGCCGGCGACGACCTGCCGCAGCTGCCACTCGCCTGGTTGATGAAAAAGGCCAGCGATCTCGGTCTCGCCTGGCGCGGCGAAGTTGTTCCCACCGGCCATGAGATCGGAGCGCCAATCCACGACAGTTTCAGGAGTTTTCTGGGGGGCTTCTATCGCATCTTCAAGCTTGGTCGACGCTTTCACCGCCGTGTCGCCGCGCCCGCCGTTCCGGGTGAAAAAGGGACATGGCTCAGCGTCAACGAAACGATCGACGCCAGCGTGTTCGACCGCTGGCGCAAATCGTCCGGATATCGCCCGCCCGACCTTCGCCGTTGGGCGGCGGAGGTTCGCATGGATCCCGCCAAATTACGCGGCACAGTCGATGCGCGAAGCGGTGCGGTGATCGAGCCGCCCGCGTCGCTCGCCCCGCGAGCGCCACGACGCACGTCGGCGAAGAAACGGGGCTGATCGAGCAGCAAATGGTCGGGGAGACAGGATTCGAACCTGCGACATCTTGCTCCCAAAGCAAGCGCGCTACCGGGCTGCGCCACTCCCCGACGCTGCGGGCGCCTTAGACAGGCTTTGACGCCAAGTCTATCCCGCAGACGTCGCAATCAGCCGCGCATAGAAATCGATCATGCGTTTGAAGCTGTCGATCGTCATATGTTCGTTGGTGCCATGGATCATCGCGGTTTGCTTCAGCGTGAAGTGCATCGGCATGAAGCGGTACACATCCTGTGAAATCGGCTCCATGCTGCGGCTGTCGGTCGCGGCGACGACCAGATAGGGCGCGACGACGGCGCGAGGCGTATCGGCGCGCGCGGCCGCCACCACATATTTCCAGCCTTGCGAGTTCGTCGACGACACGCGTGACGGCTCGTTCGGCGGCTTGACCCAGCTGAGCTCGACCGGCGCGTCGCCCACCGCGGCCTTTGCGCGCGCCATGACGTCGGCGGAGCTGTTCCACGGCGCGATGCGATAGTTGATCAGCGCCGTGGCCGATTGCGGCAGGACATTCTCCTTGGGGCTGCCCTGCAGCATCGTCGGCGCGATCGTGGTGTGAAAGGCGGCCGCCGACGAGGGTGACGTCGATAACTGGTTCTTGACCAGGTAGCCGAGCAGCCACTTGTTCGCGACCGCCATCTTCGTCGTCCCGCCCTTGTGCGCGGCGAGCGCCTCGATCATTGCCGCGCCGGGCCCGCGCATCTCGATCGGGAACGGCTTTTCGGTGATCGCGAGCACCGCGCGCGCGAGCGTCGTCACGCCGGTATCGGCCGGCGGCATCGAACTATGCCCGCCCGGCGCGTTGGCGGTGACTTTCAGCGTCGCATAGCCTTTTTCCGCAACGCCGATCAGGATGGCGGGCCCGTCGATCACCGGCGTATCGAGCAGCACGACGCTGCCTTCGTCGAGTGTATAGAGCGCGCGAACGCCTTCAGCTTTCAGCTTCGCGGCTGCGGCGACCGCGCCCGAACCGCCGGCTTCCTCGTCGTGCCCCGACACCAGATAGATGCCGCGCTTCGGCTGGAAGCCCTGCTTTGCCAGCGCCTCGATCGCCTCGAACAGGCCGATCAGCGATCCCTTGTCGTCGACCGTCCCGCGCCCCCACACCGAATTTTCGGCGATCGTTCCGGCGAAGGGCGGATATTTCCAGTCCTTTTCGGTCCCCTCGGTCACCGGCACCACATCCTGGTGCGCCATGAGAATGATCGGCGCCAGCGACGCGTCGCTGCCCGGCCAGTGATAGATAAGCGTGCGGTTCGGCAGGATCGTGCGCGTCATCGCGTCGTGCGTCGCGGGATAGGTCGCCGCGAGCCACGCGTGCAGCCTGTCCCATTCGGCGATGTCGTTGTCGGCCGCGTCCTGATGCGAGATCGTCGGAATCTGCGCCGCCGCGCTCAGATGCGCGACCGCGGCGTCCAAGTCATAGGCCGGCACCGCGGCAAGCCGGACGTCGCTGCCGTCGGCGATATTCTTTGGCGCAAAGTTCGCGGTGCGCACCGCCACCGTTCCCGCCACGACCGCGATGACCGCAAGCCCCCCGGCCAGGATGGCCCGACCTTTCCCCATGTCCCTCTCCTTGCTGACGGCGCAATGGACCGCCATCGGTCAGGATTTGCAAGGGAAATGGTGAAGGGAGTGGTGGGCCCGGCAGGACTCGAACCCGCAACCTAGCCGTTATGAGCGGCCAGCTCTAACCATTGAGCTACAGGCCCCCTCTCGAAACCCGGTCGGGGAATGTGCGGGCGATAGCGGACGGCGCGTTGCGTTGGCAAGCGCCAACCTCAACGCGCCGCCTTGCGCTCGGCCATCGCCAATATTCCGGCCGCGGTCGTCGCCTCGATCCCGCGCCGCGCGAGATGGCCGAGCACCACGTCCCACCAGCGATAGAAGAGATCGAGATCGGCCTGGCTGCGAACATAGGGGGTGTTTCCCGGCTGCAGCGACGGCGAATGGAAGGAGAAGTTCAGTACCGGCAGGCGGAGGTCTATGGCGATGTCGATCGCCCGGCACGCACGCTGGGCCGGGATGCCTTCGGGGGTCAGTGCGATCCGTTCGACGAGGCCGAGGCGCGCGAGCGCGGCGCCGGCATGTGTCCCTTCGCGCGCGACCCGGTGATAGATGCCGCGGCCGGCGCGGCCCAAAAGGCCGCCGAACACCGTCGTAACCGGAACCTCCAGCACCGCGCCCTGTCCCGCCTTGACCCACCAGGGATGAAGCGGCGCGTCGCGATAGTCGGGGCCATGGCCCGCGCGATAATCGAAGCCGCTTCGGACCGATGTGTCGCAACGAAATCCCAGTTCGGCGAGCATCGCCGCCGTACCGGAACCAAGCCCATAGCGCCCGGCGCGATAGGCCGTCGGCTGAACACCGAACCGATCGCGGATCCCATCGCGCAGCGCGGTCATCTTCGCGCGTTGCAGGCCCGGCGGCAGGTTGCCGGTATAGCTGTTCCGCGCATTCACTTCTTCATCGTGCGGCGGCGTGACCCACGGGTGAAGCTGCGCGCCGATCTCGCAGCGCCCGGCCTGCTGCGCGGCGCCGAGTATCTCGGCGGCGCGGTCGTCGGCGACGATCGGCCAGTCAACGAGATAGATGGGGTGCACCCCCGCGCGCTCGAAATAGCCCTGGCATTCGGCGAGCGCCGGGACCGAGGCAAGGCGATAGCCGGTGCGCGCGAACGGCGCATCCCAGTCGAAATCCTCCTCGGTGTCGATCGTGACCCAGAAACGCGGCTTCTCGCCCGAATCCAGTGCGATCATTTCCGACGCGGCCGGATATGCAAAGAAACTGCCCGCAGGCTGCACGACGCCCCCCTTTGCCAGCCACCGGCCCGCAGGCCTATTCGCCCTGCTGCGCCTCCAGCTCGACCTCGGCCTTCGAGTTGGCGGAGGGCAGGTGCAAGGTCAAGGCGTTATGCCCGATATCGAGCCGTCCGCCGATCGCGCGGGCGAGGCTGTCGACAAGGCGGAGCGAGAAGCCGAGGCTGAGCACCGCGGCCCCGGGCGCTTCGCCCTCGGGGCTGAATCCCGGATCGAGCAGGTCCGCCGCCGTCGCGAAACGGATCGCCGCGGGGCGGACCACCCGCAGCTGGAGCATGTCGTCATGCCGCGACTCGGTGACGAGTTGCCCCACCAGAATCGCACCCGGTTCGGATACATCGACGAGCGCGGTGAGCAATCGACCGACCATACGCCGCACATTGGCGTCGCCGGCGAGCCCGAGAAAGGGTCCGCCGACGCGCGAGATACTGAGGTCGACGCGCTGGTCCGCCAGCAGTGCGGCAAGGTCGCGTTCGATCTGCGTCACGATCGCGCCGATGTCGACCACCTCTTCGACCGGTTGCACCAAGGGCACGGCATCGCTGCGCGCCGCGGTTTCGAGGTCGTCGATGATCGACTGCACCGACGCGGCGTCGGCGACGATCGCGTCGGCCATCGCGCGATAGCCATGGCTCACCGGCCCGAACATCTGGCCCGAAATGATCTGGGCGAAACCCGAAATCGCGTTGAGCGGGCTGCGCAGTTCGTGGATCAACTGGCGGATCGAATCGCCCGAATCTTCGGCGGCAGCCGGGCTGTAGGGGGTTTCATTGCGATGCGGACGCCGCGCGCTCGCACGATAGCCGCGAAACTGCCCGGTCGCCGGGTCGAACCAGGGCAGCGCCGAAAAGCGCCATTCGCCGGCCTCGGCGGGGGTTCCCTCCAGCAGCATGCGCGCGTTGATGATTTCCGCCCGCTGGCGAAAGGCGCCCGCGGCGACGCCGTCGGTGCCCGGCTCACCGCCAAAGGCCGCCTCGGCGATCGACAGCCCGATCACCGCGCCGCGTGTCACCCCGTCGACCCAGTGAATCACGCCATCGGGCCCGGTTTCGAACAGAAAGGCGGCGCGCGGCGGTCGCGGCGTGGCTGCCGGCTGGCCGCGGGTCGACTGATATTTGTCGATCCGGCGGACAAGCTCGCTGATCTGGCTCGGGCCGCTATCGGCGACGGATTCGGGCGCCGCTGGCGCCACCGGCATCGGCTCCTCGACCGCAACGCTTACGGGCTGCGGCAATGCTACCGACGCGCTGCCGAGGCTGGCCAGGGCGCGCGTGACGCTTTCCGGCAGGTCGCGGCGCCCGGCGAGCACCGACCGCGCCATCGCGCTCGTCGCGGGCAGCAGCGCAAGCCAGTCGGCTTCGGCCAGCCGCACTTCGCGCAGCATGATCGCCGATACCGCCGGAACATCGTTGGCATAGAGCGCGACGAGCGGTGCGAAGCGGCCGTGGGGCGCGAGCGCGCGCGCGCAATCGCGGCGGACGGATTCAGGGACCCGTGGCCGCAGTACGGCGAGCGCATGCAGGCTGCGGCGAATATCGTCATCGTCCAGTTGATTGCCGCGCTGAGCCAGAATATCGGAGAGTTGCCGCCAAGCGGTGATACTCGCGCGGCGATCCGCTGGCGCCTGGCGCAAGATGGTGGCAATCATCGAGTCAGCGGTCACGCGAAGTCAGCCCCACACCATCGGTCGTTGGTTAGCATATGTTTACCGGCTAGCGTGAATCCTCCGGTCATGAAAGTGTCTTAACCTTCCGCGTCGCATTGTGGGACAATTGCAATCGCCTGAAATAATATTATGGTCATCGCAATTTTGGAAAGCGGATGTTTCAACGATGGCTAGTCAGAAATTCGATCAGATTGATTTGCAGATATTGGGCGAGCTGCAGAAAAACGGGCGGATGACGAATGTCGAACTGGCACAGATGGTGGGGCTGACGGCGCCGCCATGCCTCCGCCGCGTTCGGGCACTCGAGGAGTCGGGCGTGATCCGCTCCTACCACGCCGACCTCGACGCCGCGAAGCTCGGCTATGGCATCACCGTCTTTGCGATGGTCAGCCTGCGCAGCCAGGCCGAATCCGACCTGAAGGCGTTCGAGGATTATGTCGGCGGCCTCGCCGAAGTGCGCGAATGCTATATGCTGAACGGCGAGATCGACTTCCTGCTCAAGGTCGTCGCGCGCGACCTTCAAAGCTTCCAGTCGTTTCTGACCGCGCATCTGACGTCGGCGCCGAACGTCACGAGCGTCAAGACGTCGCTGACGATTCGCACGGCCAAGCAGCTCGCGGGCATCCCGGTCGAATCCTGATCCTCCGGGCATGAAAAAGGGCACCGTTCCGGCCCGGAGCGGCGCCCTTTTCATTGACCGCCGGGTTCAGTTGCCCGTGGCGGACGTCGCCGCGGGCGCAGCCGGAGCCGCGGCGGCAGCCGGAGCCGTTGCCGGCGTGTCGATCTTCACCGTCCACAGTTCGGCAAGCCGCTTGCGGGGCCCGGTCACCTGCGCAAAGCTGGCCTTCGCGCCGGCGGTGTCGCCCGACTGCGCCTGCGCCACACCCAGGCGATAGGTCCACAGGTCCTTGTCGCCGCCGGCGGCGAGTGCCGCCTTGTAAAGCGGGATGGCGTCGGCGTAGCGGCCGTAACCGACCATCGCGTCACCCGTCGCTCCCGCGACCTTGGGGTTTGACAGCGTCGACGGCTTTTGCGCATAGGCGGTGAGCGTCGATTCCTCGTCGCCCATACGCTCGGTCTGGCTCTTCAGAAGTTCGTTGAACTTCGCGTCGCTGGCGGGGATCACATTGCTCTGTTTGCCGGCCTTGATCAGCGCGACGACCTCGCCCGGCAGCGCGGCTTCGGTCGCGAGCGCCGCATATTCCGCATATTCGGGACGCTCCTGCATCGCCCCGGTGGCGCGCATCAAGCGAAAGATGTCGAGCCCGATTTCCTTGTCCTGATTAGACTGCAGCGCGATGAACAGCGTCTGGCGCCAGACCGTCGGCTGGTTGTAGTCGCGCAGGCGCAGCGTCATGAGGTCGAGCACCTCATTGTTGCGCTTGGCGGCCTGCAAAGCCTTGATCGGGCGGACATAGAGTTCGTCGGAGGGCCGTTGCCCCGCGGCGCGGCTCGCTTCGATCGCGGCCTTTGCCGTCGCGAGCCCCTGCTCGACCTGCCCGGCGTTGAGATAGCTGTCCATCAGGAGGACCGGCACATTGGGCTCGGTCGAACCCGCGGCCTTCGCGGCCTCGAGCCGCTTGATCGCCTTCGGATAATCCTTCGCGCCATAGGCGAAGTTGCCCGAGAAGAAATTGTAGACGGCCAGATTCTCGGGCGGGGTGCGGCCCGAATCGAGCATCGCGTCGAGCGCCTGCGCCTGGATCGTCTGATCCTTGTTCAGGATGCCGAGCTGGAGCTGATAGAAAGCGGCGAGATATTTGTCGTCGGGCGTGGTGGCGGTGCCCTGCCCCTCGGTCAGCGCCGCCTGGAGCGCCGCGGCGTCCTTTGCCGTCGTCGCTTCGGTCATTTTCTTGAGCGCGGGCGCGAAGCCCTTGCTCGCCGACAGGCCCCCGCCCTTGGCTTCCTCGCCCTTTTTCGGCTTTTCCTTCTTCTGAGCGGAAGCCGGCGCCGCGGTCGCCATCAGCGCACAGCCCAGCACGGCGGCCATTGCCGTTGCGGGCATCGAGCGGAAACGGGTGAACATCGAAATCTCTCCTTTGAACTCGGCTACCATCGCCACACGCGCAAATCGGGCGCGCGCAGGCTCGGCCGCGCGTCGATAACGCGGCTAACCGCGTCGCGTTGCCATGGCAAGACAGCGGACATCGATATTTCACTGGAGGAAAGCGGCTGAACGGGAATTGAACCCGCTTCACCGGTCCACGCATCGGGCGCGGTCAGGCGATCTCGTCGATCGTCCGCTTGATCTGGCGCAATATGGCGGGATCGCCCGGTGCGCCCGCCATCGCCGCTTCGGCGAGTTCGATCAGGGGGATGATACCGAACGTCGCGGCGAGACCTTTCAGGCGGAGCGCCGCCATTTCCCAGTTCGCGTCACAGCGCGCACGGCGCATCAGGTCGGACAGGTCGCGCGCGCTGCCGGTGAAGGCGCCGCGCAGGTCCATCGCCATCGCCGGATCGTCGCCGAACGCGGAATTCAGGTAACGATCGAGGGGGCCACTGTCGAAGGACATTCCACAGCTTTGGCAGTCTGTGGTTAAGTTTCCGTTTCATGGCGGCTATTTGATGCTAAGATGGCGGGATGACAGGGGAAAA
The DNA here is from genome assembly GCF_032227185.1 of Sphingopyxis sp. SE2. Taxonomy (NCBI): domain Bacteria; kingdom Pseudomonadati; phylum Pseudomonadota; class Alphaproteobacteria; order Sphingomonadales; family Sphingopyxidaceae; genus Sphingopyxis; species Sphingopyxis sp. SE2. Next base: position 1,329,816 of record NZ_JAPMXW010000001.1, read on the forward strand.
GAAAATCGTCGGATTGTGGCGGGATTCCGCGGCAAATCAGGAAGCGGACAGCGCGGCCTCGGCCGAAGCGACGGCGCCCGAGACCTTGGCCGCGCCCGAAGCGGCGGTGCCTGCCGAACGGGATTGGCTCGATATGTCCTCGCTGAACGATGACGAAAACGTCGGGGAGGCGCCGCCGCCGGCATGGCATGATCGAACCGTCCCCGCCCTGCTCGTTCTTCTCGCGATCGGCTGGACGGGTTTCGCACTCGCGGCGGCTACCGAAGCCTTCGCGCGAGCGCCAGCGCTCGCCGACTGGCCGCTGCTGATCGCAACGATCGCGATGCCGCTGACCTTGCTCGCGGTGCTTTGGATGCTCCTGCTGCGCTCTGGCCGATCGGAACAGGCGCGCTTCGCCCGCGTCGCCGCGGCGCTGCGCGAAGAGAATATGGCGCTCAACCAGTCGATGCACGCGCTCGGCCTGCACCTCGCCGATGCGCAAAAGCAGCTCGGCGAACAGGCGAAGCTCGTCCAGCAGCTCGGCCTCGATACCGTCTCGCGCCTTACCGAAAGCAGCGACAAGCTCGCGAGCAACGCCTCGGTGATCGCCAACGCCCACGACCAGCTCGCACGCTCGGGCGACGTCGCGATGCAGCGGATGGACGGACTGCTCGCCGGTCTACCGCGGATCGACGATGTCGCCCAGCGGCTGGCGGTCAATTTCCGCGAGGCGGGGCTCGTCGCGCATCAGCAGGGCGCCACTCTCGAGGCACGGCTAGCCGCGCTCGGCGAGGAAGCCGCCAGGACCGCGCAAACGAGCGACACGGCGACCGCGAGCATTCTCGAGGCGATCGTCGCGTTACAGGGACAGGCAAAGGAAACCGAGTCCGACCTCCTCGCCGCCTCGGCGCAGGTCACCGACGCGCATGCCGCTGCGCTCGCCCAGATGACGAGCCTCGCCGTTTCGGCGCGCGGCGAGATGACTTCGACCGTCGCCGCGATGACGGGCGAGATCGACAAGAGCTGGCAGCAGTTCCGCGACGGCGTCGATGCCGCCGCCGCGCAAATGGACGTCCGGCTCGCGGCGGCGCGCGAGGCGAGCGATGCGATGGGCGCGCAGCTTGTCGCGCACGCCGACGCCAGCGACGCGCTCGCTTCGCGCATCACCGCGCATGTCGCCGATGTCGGCGCACAGCTCGAAATACTCGACGTGAGCGTCACCGCGAGCACCGGGGTGATCGGCCGCGCGATCGACGATACCAAGGCGCAGCTCGGCGCTTTCATGCAGGAAGTGCAGAGCGGCAATACGTCGGCGCACCAGCTCATCGGCCACGCCGAATCGCTGCTGCTCGCGCTCGACGCGGTGACGCGCGAACTCGACGAGACGCTGCCGCATGCGCTCGACCGCATCGCCGCGCACGGCCAGACGACGCAGACGGCCTTGTCGCAATTGCGCCCGCTTCTCGACGCCTCGGAACTGGTGGCGCAGTCGACGGTGTCGCACGTCAACGCCGTCCAGACGACATTGAAGGCGAACGAGGAACAGATGGCGGGTCACGCGGCGAGCCAGCAGGAGCTGGCCGACCGGATCAACGGCGCGCTGGCGGAGGCCGAAGCCGCGCTCGCGAAGCTGCGCGAAGGCGCCGACGACTTCGCCGAACAGGGCGGCGCGCGGATGATCGCGACGCTGGCCGAGGTCCGTACCACCGCCGATTCGGCCGCCGACGAAGCGCGGCTGACGCTCGAAAAGCTGGTGTCGGGCGCGCGCGACGCAATGCAGGCGACCGCAACCGGCGCGATCGATGCGGCGTTCAAAAATGAAGTGACGGCCCAATTGAACGCGATCGAGGAAGCGTCGGCGCGCGCCGTCGCCGCGGCCAATGGCGCAGCCGACCGGCTAATGCGCCAGCTGATCACGATCATGGACACGAGCGCGAGCGTCGAGCAGCGCGTGAACGAGGCCGAGCAGGCGATCGCCGCGTCCGATCGCGATTCGCTCGCCAAGCAGGCCGGCCTGTTGACCGAGGCGCTGAAATCGACCGCGATCGACGTCACCAAGATCCTGTCGAGCGAAGTCAGCGATACCGCCTGGGACGCCTATCTCAAGGGCGACCGCGGCATCTTCGCGCGCCGGGCGGTCAAGCTGGTCGAGAATAGCGAGGCCAAGGAAATTCTGCGCATCTACCAGAATGACGACGCGTTCCATGCCTCGGTGAACCAGTTCATCCACGATTTCGAGGCGATGCTGCGCCTGCTGATCGGCGCGCGCGACGGATCGGCGATCAGCGTGACTTTGCTGTCGTCCGACATCGGCAAACTCTATGTCGCACTGGCGCAGGCGATCGACCGTCTGCGGAACTGATCGCGCGGGAAACGGCCGCATGCGACCGGTTGCGGCCATTGAGAGAAGAAAGCCCCTCCCCTTCAGGGGAGGGGTTGGGGGTGGGGTCTATCGGCCTTGCGCAAGGCCGATAGACCCCACCCCACTACGACCAGGCAGCAAGCTGCCAAGTCTGCGTTGCCCCTCCCCTGAAGGGGAGGGGCTAAATTACCGCAACGTCCGCTCATCACCCCAAAGCCGACGATGCCAGAGCGACAATCGTGCCTGCCGGGGAACTCAGGCCCGCCCGGTCAGCACGTCCGGGTCGGCCCAGCCGTTCACATAGGCGGTATAATAGAGCACAAAGGCAACCGCTGCGGCGATAGTCATCTGCAGCATGATACGCCCCGGACGAAAACGCGCGGGTGCACCGCGATCCTGCCCCGGCACGAACGGCTCATCGTCGTCGCTCACGCGTCGCCCGTGAAAGGGCAGAACGAAAAAAGCGCTGAACACCCAGAATAGCGTGAAGATCGCGAGCGCCGAGGTCCATTTCATCGCGATCGCTCCTCAGACATCGACGAGCATGACATCGACGACGGGCTTTTTCCCCGTCCAGTCGGTCGCGACGCGGCGCACGCCCAGCCGGATCGCCTCGCGCAGCTTGTCTTCTTCGCGTGCGGGGCCGGTGGCGGCCTGCTCGGCCGCCTCGCGCATTTCGTCGATAAAGGCTTCGCGCTCATCCTCGACCGGCACACCGCGATAACTGATCGCGCTTTCGACGAAGGCCTTGCCGGAGAAGATCGCCGCAACGGTTATATGGCCGTTGAGCGACAGCTTGCGCCGCTCGTTGATCGTCTCGCCGTCGGCGGGAAGGATGACGTCGCCGTCGAGGATCAACCGCCCCGCGCGCACGCGTTCGACGATCTTCGCCTTGCCCGGCGCCAGTTTCACCAGATCGCCATTTTCCTGCACCAGCGCGTCGGGCACGCCCTTTTCGAGCGCGAAGCGCGCCTGTTCGTGCATATGACGAATCTCGCCATGCACGGGCACGACGAGCTTCGGCCGCAGCCAGCCATAAAGCGCGGCAAGCTCAGGTTGCCCCGGATGGCCGCTGACATGGATATGCGCCTGCTTCTCGGTCACCGTCAGCACATCTTTTGCCGCAAGCTGGTTCATGATCCGCCCGATCGCGACCTCGTTGCCCGGGATCTGCTTCGACGAGAAGACGACAGTGTCGCCCGCCTCGAGCTTGATCTGGTGGATGTCTGCCGCCATGCGCGCGAGCGCGGCGCACGGTTCGCCCTGGCCTCCCGTGGCGATCACCATCACCTTGTCGCGCGGCAGACGCATCGCCTCGTCGAAATCGACCGTCGGCGGGAAATCCTTCAAATAGCCGACCGAACGCGCGACGCCGAGAATGCGGTCGAGCGAACGCCCCGCGACGCACAGGCTGCGCCCGGTGGCCTTCGCAACTTCGCCCAGCGTCGCGAGCCGTGCGGCGTTCGATGCGAAGGTGGTGACGACCACGCGCCCCTTGGCCGCGCCGACCGCTTGTTCCAGTCCTTCGCGAAGCGCCCCTTCGCTGCCCGAGGCCTCGGCGTTGAAGGCGTTGGTCGAATCGCACACGAGCACATCGACGCCCTCGTCGCCGATCGCGGTCAGCGCCGCGGCGGTCGCGGGCACGCCGAGGATCGGTTCCTCGTCGAGCTTCCAGTCGCCGGTGTGGAAGACACGGCCGTAAGGCGTGTCGATCACCACCGCGCTCATTTCGAGAATCGAGTGCGCGAGCGGGACGAGGCGGATGCCGAACGGGCCAATCCGGAAATTGTCGTCGATATCGACCACCTTGATCTCGACTTCATTTTCCAGCCCCTCTTCGGCGAGCTTGTGCGCGATCAGCCCCGCGGTGAAGCGGTTCGCATAGAGCGGCACACCGAGCTCGGCGGCGAGATAGGGGATGGCGCCGATATGATCCTCATGCCCGTGCGTCAATATGATGCCGAGCAGGTCCTTCTTCCGGTCCTCGATGAATTCGAGGTCGGGCATAACGATGTCGATGCCCGGATAATCGTGGCTGCCAAAGGTCACGCCCAGATCGGCCATGATCCATTTGCCGTCGCAGCCATAGAGATTGGCGTTCATGCCGATCTCGCCCGATCCGCCCAGCGCGAGAAAAAGCAGCTCCTTGCCCGGAGTCGTCATATTATTGGCTTTCGTTGATGATAGAGGTGCATCAGCCCGTTCAGCGTCAGATCGGGTTCGATACGATCGAACAGGTGCGCCTGTTCCTGGAATAGCGTCGCGAGACCGCCCGTCGCGACGACGGTGAGCGGCTTGCCGATCTCGGCTTTCATGCGCGCGATGAGCCCTTCCATCATCGCGACATAGCCCCAATAGACGCCGATCAGCATCTGGCTTTCGGTGGTCCGCCCGATAACGCTGTCGGTCGCCGGCGCCTCGATCGCGATGCGCGGCAGTTTCGCCGCCGCCGCGACCAATGCCTCCAACGACAGATTGACCCCGGGCGCGATGATTCCGCCCATATAGGCGCCGTCGGGGCCGATATGGTCGAGCGTCGTCGCGGTGCCGAAGCTGATTACGAGCTTGTCCTTGCCGGGCTCGACCGCCTGCGCCGAAATCGCGTTGCACGCGCGGTCGGCGCCGACCGATTGCGGCTCGTCGACCTTGAGCGCGATGCCCCAGCTCACCGGATCGCGTCCCGCGACGAGCGCGTCGACGCCGAAATATTTGTGGGCGAGCAGCTGGAGATTGTGGAGCGCTCGCGGGACGACGGTCGAGATGATCACCGCGTCGACCTCGCGGCGCTCATGGCCTTCGATCCGCATCAGCTGGTCGAGCCACACCATATATTCGTCGGCGGTGCGCCGGTCGTCGGTCGCGATCCGCCAGCGCGCGAGGAGTTCGGTGCCGCGGAACAGCGCAAATTTGGCATTGGTGTTGCCGACGTCGATCGCGAGCAGCATCTATTTCCCCTCCTCGACCGGACGGCGTAGTTCGATGTCGCCCGCATGGATCAGCATGACTTCCCCGTCCGCGCGGCGCAAGCGCAGCGCACCGTCGGCGGCGAGCCCGTCGAACGTCCCGTCGATGTCCTGCTCCAATACGCGGAGCGGCGTCCCGACCGGATGCCCAAGCGGCAGCCACGCGCGGACGATGCTTTCGACGCCCTCGTGCCGCCAGGTCCAGAGCGCATCGACCAGCGCGACGGCCAGCGCCTCGGCGAAGCGATCGCGGTCGATCGCAACGCCGCACTCGGCGAAGCAGAAGGTTTTGCGATCGGGCAGTTCGGGCGCCGACGCCAGATTGACCCCGATGCCGATCACCACGCTATCGCCGCTACGCTCAAGGAGGATGCCTGAACATTTCGCGCCATCGACCAGCAGGTCGTTCGGCCATTTGAGTTCGAGCGGAACCGAGGGCGCGAAAATCTTTACGACCTTCGCCAGTGCGACCGCGACAACGAGCGCGAGCGTCGCCGGCGACGGATCGCTCGCGGTCAGCCGGACGACGGTCGAGCCCATGAAATTTCCCAAGCCGTCGCCCCACACCCGACCCAAACGGCCGCGCCCGGCGGTCTGGCGGTCGGCGACCAGCCAATGCCCCTCGCCGACATGCTCGCCGCCTGCCAGCCGCGCCAGCAGGTCGGCGTTGGTCGAGCCTGTCTGCTGGGTCCGCTCGATCGGCGGGATCAGAAGAGCACCGCCGCCGCGCCGGCCGAAAGAACCGCCAGTGCAGGGATGAAGAGATAGCCGATGACCGAGAGCCAGAGAGCGCTCGCGGTAATCACCGCATCCTCGACGATCGCCCCGCCGCCCTTCGGAAATTCGGTGTCCGACTTGTCGTCGAAATACATCGTCTTGATGATCGCGATATAATAGAAAGCGCCGATCACCGAAGCGACGATGCCCGCAACCGCCAGCGGCACGAGGTTCGCGTTCACCGCGGCCTCGAACACCAGATATTTCGGCCAGAAACCGAACAGCGGCGGGATGCCTGCAAGGCTGAACAGAAACACCGCCATCGCCGCGGCGAGCCCCGGGCGGCGCTGCGACAGGCCGGCGAGCGCCGGAATGCTCTCGACCTGATTGCCGCCCTCATCGTGCAACTGGAGCACGACGAGGAAGGCGCCGAGCGTCGTCAGCATATAGACGAGCAGATAGGTCAGCACGCCCTCGACCCCCTGCTGCGTCCCCGCCGCAAGGCCGATGAGCATGAAGCCGACATTGTTGATCGACGAATAGGCGAGCAGGCGCTTGATATTCTTCTGCCCGATCGCCCCGACCGCGCCGAGGATGATCGACGCGAGCGCGAGGAAGATGACGATCTGCTGCCACGCGCCGGCCGCGGGGCCCATCGCGTCGATCACGACGCGCGTCATCAGCGCCATCGCCGCGACCTTCGGCGCGGTGGCGAAGAAGGTCGTCACCGGGGTCGGCGCGCCCTCATAGACGTCGGGCGTCCACATGTGGAACGGCACCGCGCTAATCTTGAAGCCGAGACCCGCGAGCACGAAGACGATGCCGAAGATGAGCCCGATGTTGAGCTCGCCTCCCATCGCCTTTGCGATGCCCGCAAAATCCGTGGTGCCCGAAAAGCCGTAGAGCAAAGAAATGCCATAGAGCAGCATGCCCGACGCCAGCGCGCCGAGGACGAAATATTTGAGGCCCGCTTCGCTCGACCGCTCGTCGGTGCGCATGAAGCTCGCCAGCACATAGGCGGCAAGACTGTTGAGCTCGAGCCCGACGTACAGCGTCATCAGGTCGCGCGACGAGGCCATGATCCCCATGCCAAGCGCGGCGAACAGGATCAAAGCCGGATATTCGGCGCGCATTCCGCCGCAGAAGAAGCGCGGCGCGACGACGATGCAGACGAAGCTCGCGGCATAGATCAGTAGTTTGGCGAAGCCGCCGAAGCTGTCTACCGAGAGCGTGCCCGAAAAGACCGTCGCCTCGACCCCGAACAGCGCAACCGCGGCGGCAGCTGCCGCAGCGAGCGTCAGCAGCGCGCTGAGCTGGTAGAGGCCGACCTGCCGGTCACCGACGAAGGTGCCGAGCATCAGCGTGATGAGCCCGCCGATCGTCAGGATCAGCTCGGGCCAGATGAGCGCGAGATCGGCGGTCATTGGACGCCTCCCGCATGGCTCGATCCGTGGGCGGCTTCTCCGTGCGCGGCAGCCGGCTTGGGCTTGCCGGCGGCAAGATGCGCGTCGCCCGCGGGCCTCGCGGGAGCGAGGCGCGCAACGACCGTCGTCACATCGCCGCGCATCGGCGCGAGGAAGCTTTCGGGATAGACGCCCATCCACAGCGCCACGGCGGCGAGCGGGGCCATGATCGCCCATTCGCGTGCGTTCAGATCGGGCATCGCCTTCACATCGTCCTTGGTGAGTTCGCCGAACACGACGCGGCGGTAGAGATAGAGCATGTACGCGGCGCCGAGGATGATGCCGGTGGTGCAAACGAAGGCGACGACGCTCGACGCTTCATAGATGCCGAGCAGACTCAGGAATTCGCCGACGAAGCCGCTGGTCCCCGGCAGGCCGATCGACGCCATGGTGAACAGCATAAAGAAGAGCGCATAGGCCGGCATGTTCACCGCAAGCCCGCCGTAGCGGTCGATCTCGCGCGTGTGCAGCCGGTCATAGATCACGCCGACGCAGAAGAAGAGCGCGGCCGAGACGACACCATGGCTGAGCATGATGATCAGCGCGCCTTCGATCCCCTGCTGGTTGAAGGCGAAGAGACCCGCGGTGACGATCGCCATATGCGCGACCGACGAGTAAGCGATCAGCTTCTTCATGTCGTTCTGCGCCAGCGCGACGAGGCTGGTGTAGACCACCGCGATCATCGACAGGCCGAAAACGATCCACATCAATTGAGCGGACGCATCGGGGAACATCGGCATCATGAAGCGGATGAAACCATAGGCACCGAGCTTCAGCAGCACGCCCGCAAGGATCATCGACCCCGCGGTCGGCGCCTGCACATGCGCGTCGGGAAGCCAGGTGTGGACGGGCCACATCGGCATCTTGACCGCAAGGCTGGCGAAGAAGGCGAGCCACAGCCAGGTCTGCATCGCGGGCGGGAAATCATAGTTCAGCAGCGTCGGAATGTCGGTCGTTCCCGCTTCCATGATCATCGCGATCATCGCGATCAGCATCAGCACCGATCCGAGCAGCGTGTAGAGGAAGAATTTGAACGCCGCATATTTGCGGTTCGCCCCGCCCCAGATGCCGATGATGAAATACATCGGGATCAGTCCGGCTTCGAAGAAGATGTAAAAGAGCAGCAGGTCCTGCGCCATGAAGACGCCGATCATGACGACTTCCATGATCAGGAACATCGCCATGTAGAGCCCGACGCGTTGCTTGATCGCATCCCAGCTCGCGAGGATGCAGAGCGGCATCAGGAAGACGCTGAGCATGATCAGCATCAGCGCCATGCCGTCGATACCGAGCGCCCACTGAAAACGCCCGAACAGGTCGGCGCGCTCGGTGAACTGCCACTGCGCGCCGCCGATGTCGAAATTCGCCCAGAGGATGCAGCCGAGGACAAAGGTCGCCAGCGTCGCGCCGAGAGCGACGAAGCGCGACATCTTGTCGCCGACGAACAGACAGACGATGGCGGCGATCGCGGGGACCGCCAGCATCAGCGAAAGGATGGGAAGCCCGCTCACAGGAAATTCACCATGGCCCAGCTGGCGAGGCCGACAAGACCGAGCAGCATCACAAACGCATATCCATAAACATAACCCGATTGCAGCCGGACCGCGAGACGGGTCCCCCCTTGGACGAGCGCCGCGGCGCCATCGGGACCGAAGCGGTCGATGGTGCCTTCATCCCCTCGCTTCCAGAAGAAGCGGCCGATCGCGAAGGCGGGCTTCACGAAGAGGATGTTGTAGAGCTCGTCGAAATACCATTTGTTGTACAGGAACTGGTGGAGCAGCTTGAACTGCGCAACGAAGCGCGCCGGCAGGCTGGTGTTGCGGATATAGCTGTTCCAAGCGAGGAACAGGCCGATCGCCATCACCGCGAACGGCGTCCACTTCACCCAGGTCGGAACCTCGTGCGCGGCGTGCATCAGATGCTCGTCGAAAGCGATGCTGCCCTTCCAGAAGGCAAGCCCTTCCTCGGGATAGATGAAGGGGTGCGCGAAGACGAAGCCCGCGAACACCGCGCCGATCGACAGCACGACCAGCGGGATGAGCATGCTGACCGGGCTTTCGTGCGGGTGATAGCCCGCGGTGCCGTCGCCGTGCGCATCATGATGGTGATGCGCATGGGCATGATCGTCGGCCGAATGCTCCTCGGAGGGATCCTCATGCTCGCCATGCACCGCATGCTGGATATGCTCGCTCTCTTCCCAGCGCGGCTTGCCGTAGAAGGTCAGGAAGACCAGGCGCCACGAATAGAAGCTCGTGAGCAGCGCGGCAAAGATGCCGACCCAGAAAGCGACCACGCCGCCGCCTCCGGCAGCGAAGGCCGCTTCGAGGATGCCGTCCTTCGAGTGGAAGCCGGCAAAGCCCGCGACGCCCGCGATACCGACGCCGGTGATCGCCAGCGTGCCCATCATCATCGCCCAGAAGGTGAGCGGGATATGCTTCCTGAGGCCGCCATAATAGCGCATGTCCTGTTCGTGGTGCATCGCATGGATCACCGAACCGGCACCGAGGAACAGCAGCGCCTTGAAGAAGGCGTGCGTAAACAGGTGGAACATCGCCGCGCCATAGGCGCCGACACCCGCGGCAAAGAACATATAGCCGAGCTGCGAACAGGTCGAATAGGCGATGACGCGCTTGATGTCCCACTGTGTCGTGCCGACGGTCGCGGCGAACAGGCAGGTCGCCGCGCCGACGAAGGTAACGACGCCGAGCGCAATCGGCGCGGTTTCGAACATCGGCGACAGGCGGCACACCATGAAGACGCCCGCGGTGACCATCGTCGCGGCGTGGATCAGCGCCGACACCGGGGTCGGGCCTTCCATCGCGTCGGGAAGCCAAGTGTGGAGGCCGAGCTGCGCCGACTTGCCCATCGCGCCGATGAACAGCAGCAGGCAGAGGATCGTCATCGTGTCGAGACGCATCCCCATGAAGGTGATGCTGCTGCCAGCCATGCCCGGCGCCGCGGCGAGGATCTCGGGGATCGAGACGGTGCCGAAGACGAGGAAGGTGCCGAAGATTCCGAGCATGAAGCCCAGATCGCCGACGCGGTTCACGACGAACGCCTTGATCGCGGCGGCGTTGGCGCTCGGCTTCTTGTACCAGAAACCGATGAGCAGATAGGATGCGAGGCCGACACCTTCCCAGCCGAAGAACATCTGGACAAGATTGTTCGCGGTCACGAGCATCAGCATCGCGAAGGTGAAGAGCGACAGATAGGCGAAGAAGCGCGGCTGGTCCGGATCCTCCTCCATATAGCCCCAGCTGTAGAGGTGGACGAGCGCCGACACCGTCGTGATCACGACGAGCATCACCGCGGTCAGCGTATCGACGCGCAATTCCCAGTTGAACTGGAGCGCGCCCGAGCTCACCCAGTGCAGCACCGGGGTCACGCCAGCTTCGCCGGTGCCCATCACGAACGACAGGAAGATCGGCCAGCTCAAGGCGCAGCTGGTGAACAGCGCGCCCGTCGTGATGATTTTCGACGGCACATTGCCGATCACGCGCTGGCCGAGCCCTGCAACAAGCGCCGCCAAGAGCGGCAGGAATACGATCGCCTGGATCACCGGCTTACCCCTTCATCCGGTTGGCATCGTCGACGGCAATGGTGCCGCGGCCGCGGAAATAGATAACGAGAATGGCGAGACCGATCGCGGCTTCACCCGCGGCGACGGTCAGCACGAACATCGAGAAGACTTGGCCCACGAGATCGCCGAGCGCCGCGCTGAACGCGACGAGGTTGATGTTCACCGCGAGCAGGATCAGCTCGATCGCCATCAGGATAACGATGATATTCTTGCGGTTGATGAAGATGCCGAGCACGCCCAATGTGAACAGCACCGCCGAAACGGCGAGATAATGGCCGACCGAAATCACAATTCCATCCCCTGCCCGACGCCCGGATCGACGAGGCGCGTCGCCTCTTCGGGACGGCGCCGGTTCTGCGCCGAAATATTCTGGATGCGAACGCCACCGCGCGTGCGATGTGTCAGCACGATCGCGCCGATCATTGCGACGAGAAGAACGATGCCCGCCGCCTCGAACAGGAAGATATACTTCGTGTAGAGCAGTTCGCCGATCTGCTGGATATTGCTCTTGTCGCTGACGACCGGCGCCGCGCGCGCGGCGAGGTCGACCCCGCCCGCCTGCCAGGCGCCGACCGCGAACACCAGCTCGGCCGCCAAGATGATCGCGACGAGCGCACCGAGCGGCAGATAACGCACGAAACCGGCACGCAGTTCAGCGAAATCGATGTCGAGCATCATTACGACGAACAGGAACAGCACCGCGACCGCGCCGACATAGACGATGACGAGCAGCATCGCGATGAATTCGGCTCCCGCGAGCAGCATCAGTCCCGCCGCGTTGAAGAAGGCGAGGATCAGCCACATGACGCTGTGGACGGGGTTGCGCGCGAAGATCACCATCGCCGCGGAGGCGATGACGATCGTCGCGAAGAGGTAGAAGGCGAAGAGCTGGATCATGTGCGCGCGCCCTTATCGCCAGGGCGCGTCGGCGGCAAGATTCGCCGCGATCGCGCGTTCCCATTTGTCGCCGTTGGCGAGCAGCTTGGCCTTGTCATAGAGCAGTTCTTCGCGCGTTTCGGTCGCGAATTCGAAGTTCGGCCCCTCGACCACCGCATCGACCGGGCATGCTTCCTGACAGAAGCCGCAATAGATGCACTTGGTCATGTCGATGTCGTAGCGCGTCGTGCGGCGCGAACCGTCTTCGCGCGGTTCGGCCTCGATCGTGATCGCCTGCGCCGGGCACACCGCCTCGCACAGCTTGCACGCGATGCAGCGTTCCTCGCCGTTCGGATAGCGGCGCAGCGCATGCTCGCCGCGGAAACGCGGGCTCAGCGGGTTTTTCTCGAACGGATAGTTGATCGTCGCCTTCGGCTTGAAGAAATATTTCAGCGTGAGGGCGTGCGCCTTCACAAACTCCCACAGCGTGAAGCTTTTGATGAGGTGGGCAATGGTACTCATGAATACCTCGTCAGCATCAGATAGCCGGAGATCAGGAAGATCCAGAGAAGCGAGATCGGCAGGAAGACCTTCCAGCCCAGCCGCATCAGCTGGTCATAGCGGTAGCGCGGGACCGTCGCCTTGACCCAGCTGAAGACGAAGAAGAAGAACAGGATCTTCGCGAACAGCCAGATGATGCCGGGAACGGCATAGAGCGGCGCCCAGTCGATCGGGGGCAGCCAGCCGCCCCAGAAGAGCACCGCGTTGAGCGTGCACATCAGAAGGACATTGGCATATTCGCCGAGCCAGAAGAGCGCGAAGCTCATCGACGAATATTCGGTCTGATAGCCCGCGACGAGCTCGCTTTCCGCTTCGGTCAAGTCGAACGGCGCGCGCGCGGTTTCGGCGAGCGACGAGATGAGGAACATCACCGCGAGCGGGAAGAGCAGCAGGTTGAAGCCGAACGCGTTGACGAAGCCGAGCCCGTGGCCCTGCTGCGCTTTCACGATCTCGTTCATGTTGAAGCTGTCGGCGAAGAGCACGACGCCGATCAGGATGAAGCCGATCGAGACTTCATAGCTGATCATCTGCGCCGAAGCGCGCATCGCCGAGAAGAAGGGATATTTCGAGTTCGACGACCAGCCCGACAGGATCACGCCGTAGACGCCGAGCGACGAGATCGCGAGAATGTAGAGCAGCCCGACGTTGATGTCAGCGAGCACCGCGCCCGAATTGAACGGGATCACCGCCCATGCGAGCAGCGCGACGGTGAAGGTGATGATCGGCGCGATCAGGAACAGGCCGCGGTTGGCCGAGCTCGGGATGATCGTTTCCTGCAGGAACACTTTCAAACCGTCGGCGAAGCTTTGCAGCAGGCCGAAGGGGCCGACGACGTTCGGGCCGCGGCGCAGCGCGATCGCCGCCCAGATCTTGCGGTCGGCATAGATGATCATCGCAACCGCGAGCATCAGCGGCAAAGCGATGAGCAGGATGCCGCAAATCGTCGCGACGCCCCACGCCCAGTTCGGGTCCATGCCCCACGAGATGAAGGTCTCGGTCATTTGCCGGCCCCGTCCTGGTTGCGCCAGCCGTTATGCGGGCCGGGCCGTTCCGACTTGCCCTTGGGATTGAAGCCGCGCCAGACGGCATAACCCATGCCGGCAAACAGCACGCCAGCGATTGCATGTACCGGGGTCATTCCGCGGCCTCCGCAAAATCGACGCCATGGATCAGCTCTTCCGAGCAGCGCTGCATCGTCGGCGACGCGCGGCAGATGGCGTTGGTGAGATAGAAATCCTTGATCGGCGACGGGATCGCGCGCGCTTCGGGCTTGGCGGGCAGCTTGGGCACCGTCCAGCCATAGTCGGCGATGCCTTCGACGCCCAGCGCAGGCACGGCAGCGATCATCGCGGCGCGGCACTGGTCGAAGCTATCGAAGCCGACCGAGACGCCGACCGCATCGGCGAGCGCACGGAAAATGCTCCAGTCCTCGCGCGCATCGCCAGGTGCGAACACCGCCTTCTCGCTGCGCTGAACGCGGCCTTCGGTGTTGACTGTGGTGAAGTCCTTTTCGGTCCACGCGGCGGCGGGCAGGATAACGTCGGCGGCATGCGCGCCCTTGTCGCCATGATGGCCGACATAGACTTTGAACGTCTCGGGCAGCGCCGCGAAATCGACCTCGTCGGCGCCGAGGAAGAAAGCGAGCTTCGGCTTCGCCGCGATCACATCCTTGATCCCGCCGGGCAGGCCGTAGCCGAGCATCAGCGATCCCATGCGCGCGGCCGAGAAATGGACGACGTTAAAGCCGTTCCAGCCGTCCTTGACCGCATTCACCGCCTTGGCGAGCGCGAGGCCCGCGCCATGCACGCCGGGAACCGACAGCGCGCCGCCACCGAAGATCAGCATCGGCCGCTCGGCGCCCTTCAGCGCGTCGAGGACATGCGCGGGCAGCTTCGTGACGAGCGATGCGTCGTCGCCGAGCCATTCGGTCTTGTAGGTGAGGTCGGTTTCGGGGCCGATCGCAAAGACCTTCGCGCCCTTCTTCCACGCCGCCTTGCGGATACGCGTGTTGATGAGCGGCGCTTCCCAGCGAAGGTTCGTGCCGACGAGCAGGATCACGTCGGCATTCTCGGCCTCAGCAATCGTCGTGTTGAAATTGACCGCCGACAGGCTGGTAACGTCATAGTCGAGCCCGGTCTGGCGTCCTTCGAGCAGGTTGCCGCCGAGCGCGGTCACCAGCGATTTCGCGGCGAACATCGTCTCGCAATCGGCGAGGTCTCCCGCGATCGCGGCGACCGACGAGCCCGCATTCACCGCCTTGATCGCGGCAAAGGCTTCGGCCCAGCTTGCGGGCTGGAGAGCGCCGTTCACGCGGACATAGGGCTGGTCGAGGCGGCGGCGGGTCAGACCGTCGACATGGTGGCGCGTCTTGTCGTTCGCCCATTCCTCGTTCACATCGTCGTTGATGCGCGGCAGCACGCGCAGCACCTGCCGCCCGCGGCTGTCGATGCGGACGTTGGTACCGACCGCATCCATCATGTCGATGCCGAGCGTCTTGGTCAGCTCCCACGGACGCGCCTCGAACGCATAGGGCTTGCTGGTCAGCGCGCCGACGGGGCAGAGGTCGACGACATTGCCGCTGAGTTCGCTCTGGATTGCATGCTCCAGATACGACGTGATCTGCATATTCTCGCCGCGATAGATCGCGCCGATATCCTCAACGCCCGCGACTTCCTCCGCAAAGCGGACGCAGCGCGTGCACTGGATACAGCGGGTCATCACCGTCTTGACGATGGGGCCCATATATTTTTCGGTGACCGCGCGCTTGTTCTCGTCATAGCGCGTCGCGCCGCGGCCATAGGCGACCGACTGGTCCTGCAGGTCGCATTCGCCGCCCTGATCGCAGATCGGGCAGTCGAGCGGGTGGTTGATGAGCAGGAACTCCATCACCCCTTCGCGCGCCTTCTTCACCATCGGGCTATCGGTGCGGATCACCTGCCCTTCGGCGGTCGGCAGCGCGCACGATGCCTGCGGCTTCGGCGGGCCGGGCGATACTTCGACAAGGCACATACGGCAATTGCCGGCGATCGACAGACGCTCGTGGTAGCAGAAGCGCGGAATTTCCTTCCCCGCCATCTCGCACGCCTGCAGAACGGTCGCGCCCTGCGGGACGTCGAGTTCTACGCCATCTACGGTAACTTTAGGCATTATTCGGCTGCCTCCAGCGCGCCGCCATTCTCGCGGATGCGGCGTTCGATTTCGGGGCGGAAATGCTTGATCAGGCCCTGGATCGGCCACGCCGCCGCGTCGCCGAGCGCGCAGATCGTGTGGCCTTCGACCTGCTTGGTCACGTCGAACAAAGTGTCGATCTCGCTGATGTCGGCGTCGCCGGTGCGCAGCCGCTCCATCACGCGCCACATCCAGCCGGTGCCTTCGCGGCACGGCGTGCACTGGCCGCAGCTTTCATGCTTGTAGAAATAGCTGATGCGGCTGATCGCCTGAACGACGTCGGTCGACTTGTCCATCACGATCGCGGCGGCGGTGCCGAGACCCGATCCGACGGCCTTCAGGCCGTCGAAATCCATCGGCGCGTCCATGATCTCGGCCGCGGGAACCAGCGGAACCGACGAGCCGCCGGGGATCACCGCGAGCAGATTGTCCCAGCCGCCGCGAATGCCGCCGCAATGCTTGTCGATCAGTTCGCGGAAGCTGATGCCCATCTCTTCCTCGACGACGCACGGGCGCTCGACATGGCCCGAGATCTGGAAGAGCTTGGTGCCCTTGTTATTCTCGCGCCCGAAGCTTGCGAACCACGGCGCGCCGCGGCGGAGGATTGTCGGGACGACCGCGATGCTTTCGACATTGTTCACCGTCGTCGGGCAGCCGTAGAGGCCCGCGCCCGCCGGGAACGGGGGCTTGAGGCGCGGCTGGCCCTTCTTGCCCTCGAGGCTTTCGATCATCGCGGTTTCTTCGCCGCAAATGTACGCGCCGGCGCCGCGGTGGACGAAGACGTCGAAATCATAGCCCGACTTCGCCGCATTCTTGCCGAGCAGGCCGGCATCATACGCCTCCTGCACCGCGGCGAAGAGCGTCTCCGCCTCGCGGATGAACTCGCCGCGAATATAGATATAGGCAGCGCGCGCGCGCATCGCGAAGCCCGCGATCAGCGCGCCTTCGATCAGCTTGTGCGGATCGTGACGGATGATCTCGCGGTCCTTGCACGAACCCGGTTCGGATTCGTCGGCGTTGATGACGAGGAAGCTCGGGCGATCGGCGCGCGGCTCCTTCGGCATGAAGCTCCATTTGAGCCCGGTCGGGAAGCCCGCGCCGCCGCGGCCGCGAAGCCCCGACGCCTTGATCTCCTCGATAATCGCGTCCTGGCCGCGGCTCATCAGATCCTTGGTCTTGTCCCAATCGCCGCGCGCCTGCGCGGATTTGAGGTTCCACGGCTGGAAACCGTAGAGATTGGTGAAAATGCGATCCTTGTCGGCGAGCATGGTTACTCACCCTTCCCTTTGCCGCCCTGACGCGCGGCATATGTGGCAAAAAACACGACGGCGAGCCCCATGAAGGCGGCGCCCAATGCGATCCAGACCGCCATCACCAATCCTTCCGATAGTCGTGGTTGGCCTTGACCATTTCCTTCAGCGTCGTTGGTCCGCCCTCGGGCTCGCTCGTATGGCGTCCCGGAACCTGCGTCCCCGTCTTCGGCGTCTTGCCCGCGGCAAGGTCGTCGAGGATGCGCGTCATGCTGTCGTAGTCGAGGTCTTCGTAATTATCGTCGTTGATCTGAACCATCGGTGCGTTGGTGCAGGTGCCCATGCACTCGACCTCGGTCAGCGTGAACAGCCCGTCGGGCGTCGTCTTGCCCTTGGTCATCCCGCGGTTCTTGCACGCCGCCATCACATCGTCCGACCCGCGCAGCAGGCACGGCGTCGTGCCGCAGACCTGCACATGATAGCGGCCGACGGGGACGAGATTGTACATCGTATAGAAGGTCGCGACCTCATAGGCGCGGATGAACGGCATATCGAGCGCGGCGGCGACATATTCGATCACCGGTACGGGCAGCCAGCCCTGCGTCTGCGTCTCGGCACCGACCTGGCGTTGCGCAAGGTCGAGCAAAGGCATCACCGCCGAACGCTGCCGCCCCGCAGGATAGCGCGCGATGACCGCCTTCGCCTTCTCGGCATTTTCGGCGGTCCACGCAAAAGCGCCCCAGCGCGCGCGGACTTCGGCTTCATCTGGAATTTGCGGTGCGTCGGCCATTAGCGGTCACACTCTCCGAAAACGACGTCAATGGCGCCGATAATTGCAGTGGTGTCGGCGAGCATGTGGCCCTTCGACATCATGTCCATCGCCTGCAGGTGCGAAAATGCCGTCGGGCGGATCTTGCAGCGGTACGGCTTGTTGGTGCCGTCGCTGACCAGATAGACGCCGAATTCGCCCTTGGGGCTTTCGGTCGCCACGTAAACCTCGCCCGCCGGGACGTGGAATCCCTCGGTATAAAGCTTGAAGTGGTGGATCAGCGATTCCATCGACTGCTTCATCTCGCCGCGCTTTGGCGGGACGACCTTGCGGTCGAGGCTCGCGACCGGGCCGGTGGGCATGTCGCGCAGGCATTGGAGAATGATGCGCGCCGACTGATAGACTTCCTGCACGCGGACCATGAAGCGGTCGTAGCAGTCGCCGCGCGTGCCGACCGGAATCTCGAAATCCATCTTGGCATAGGCGTCATAGGGCTGCGACTTGCGCAGATCCCAAGCGATGCCGCTGCCGCGGATCATCGGGCCCGAAAAGCCCCATGCCAGCGCGTCTTCTTTCGACACCGTCGCGATGTCGACGTTGCGCTGCTTGAAGATGCGGTTGTCGATGACGAGGCTCATCGCGTCGCCGAACAGCTTCGGCAGCCGCTTTTCGCACCATTCGCCGATGTCGTAGAGCAGCCGTTCCGGCACGTCCTGATGGACGCCGCCCGGACGGAAATAGGCGCTGTGCATCCGCGCGCCCGACGCGCGCTCGAAGAAGTTGAGGCAATCCTCGCGCAGCTCGAACACCCAGAGGTTCGGGGTCATCGCGCCGACGTCCATGACGTGCGAGCCGATGTTGAGCATGTGATTGCAGATGCGCGTCAGCTCGGCGAACAGCACGCGCAGATATTGCGCGCGGTCGGGCACTTCGAGGTCGAGCAGCTTCTCGATCGCGAGGACATAGCTGTGCTCCATCCCGAGCGGCGAGCAATAGTCGAGCCGGTCGAAATAGGGCAGCGCCTGCAGATAGGTCTTATACTCGATCAGCTTTTCGGTGCCGCGGTGGAGCAGCCCGACGTGCGGGTCGACGCGCTCGATGATTTCGCCGTCGAGCTCCATCACCATGCGGAGAACGCCGTGCGCCGCGGGGTGCTGCGGGCCGAAGTTGATCGTGTAATTGGTGACGACTTGATCGCCCGCGGTATCGGCGGTATCGACCGGATAGCCCTCGAACATGTCGCTGCCGTGGTGCTTGACCGCCCCGGAATAATTGGAGGGAGAGTCGGTCATGCGTCACCTCCTGTTTTGGGCTTGCGCGGCGCGCGCGGCTTGGCGGGCGCCTTTTCGGCTTTCTCGGTCGCGGGCGTCTTGGCCTTGGCGGCCTTGGTCGCCTTTGCGCCGTCGCGACTCGTCTTCGCGGCCTTGATGTTGGTCTTCGCGCCCGCGCCGGTCTGCGCCGTGTTTTCGGTCGTTTTCGGAGTCGGCGGCGGCGAAGCCTTCGCCTTTTCGTCGGCTGCCTTGACCTCTTTTGCGGTCATCGGCGTCGGTGCGCCCTTGCCCGGACCTTCGCCCGTCCCGCCGGCCTTTTCATCGCCCGGCAGCACATAATCGGCGCCTTCCCACGGGGACAGGAAGTCGAAATTGCGGAAATCCTGCGCCAGCCGCACGGGCTCGTACACGACGCGCTTGTCCTCTTCGGAATAGCGCAGCTCGGTATAGCCGGTCAGCGGGAAGTCCTTGCGCTGCGGATGTCCCTGAAAACCATAGTCGGTCAGGATGCGGCGGAGGTCGGGGTTGCCGCTGAACAACACGCCGTACATGTCGAACACTTCGCGCTCGAGCCAGCCGGCGTTCGGCCACACGGGAACGATCGTCGGAACCGGCGTCGCCTCGTCGGTCGACACGCGGACGCGCAGGCGGTGATTCTTCGTCACGCTGAGCAGGTGATAGACCACCTCGAACCGCTCGGCGCGATCGGGATAGTCGACCCCGGCGATTTCCATCAGCTGCTGATATTCAAGGCTGTCGCGCAGCGCGACCATCACCCCGGCGACGGCTTCGCGCGTCACCGTGATGCTGTCTTCATCGACCGTGAACACATGCGCGACGAGGTCGGCGCCGAGCACCGTCTTCAGCGAAGCCGCGAGCGAAGGCTGCGGCGCGACGAGGGGAGCGGGATGGGCCATCAGCGTTCGATCGTTCCGACGCGGCGGATCTTCCGCTGCAACTGCATCACGCCATAGAGCAGAGCCTCGGCGGTCGGCGGGCAACCGGGAACATAGATGTCGACGGGCACGATGCGGTCGCAGCCGCGCACCACCGAATAGCTATAGTGATAATAGCCGCCGCCATTGGCGCAGCTGCCCATCGAGATCACATACTTCGGGTTCGACATCTGGTCGTAAACCCGGCGCAGCGCGGGGGCCATCTTGTTGCACAGCGTTCCCGCGACGATCATCACGTCCGACTGGCGCGGGCTCGCGCGCGGCGCGGCGCCGAAGCGTTCCATGTCGTAACGTGGCATGTTGACGTGAATCATCTCGACCGCGCAGCAGGCGAGCCCGAAGGTCATCCACCAGAGCGAGCCGGTGCGCGCCCAGTTGAACAGATCCTCGGTCGAGGTGACGAGAAAGCCCTTGTCGCCGACCTCTGAATTGAGGTCGTCGAAGAAGCCCTGATCGGGGTTCGTGCCGGGGGCAACCGGCATCTGGCCGGGCATGATGATGCTGGAAGTGCTCATTCCCAATCCAACGCGCCTTTTTTCCACGCGTACACAAGGCCGAGGGTCAATTCGGCGAGGAAGATCATCATCGTCGCCCAACCGGCCCAGCCGATTTCCTCGAGGCTCACCGCCCAAGGAAAGAGGAAGGCCGCTTCGAGGTCGAAGATGATGAAAAGGATGGCGACGAGGTAGAAACGCACGTCGAACTGGCTGCGCGCGTCTTCAAAAGCGGGAAAACCGCATTCATATTCGGTCAGCTTCGCCGGATCGGGCTTGTGCGCCCCGGTCAGCCGGGCGACCCCCATCGGAAGGAACACGAAGGCACAGGACAGGCCGAGGGCGATGACCAGAAAGATCAGAATCGGCAAATATTGCGTCAGATCGACCATGGGAGCTCGCAGTTCTGTTGTTTTGGGGTGTCGCGCACCCGTTTATGGGGGGCGCTTTAGGCCAGCGCGACGCGTGTCGCAAGCGCTGCGGGCAGGATTTTCGTTCCTTGCGTAACCAAAAACCCATTGCATGCTGGCGAGCGGGCCTATCGCTGTGATACGCCATCGAAAAAGGGCCGCTGGACCGCAGTTTCAGGGCCAAAATCGATAAAGGGAGCTTTCATGGGACCAATCACCGCTCGCGCCGCCCTCGCCCTCGCCCCGCTGGCGCTTTTTCCGGCGACCCCGGCGCATGCCGAACTGGTCAACGCGGCGAATCCGGAAACGATCAAGGCGATCGTCGAGTCGCAGGGCTGGCCCGCGACGATCGTCGCCAAGGATGGTGACGACCCTTATATCGAGAGCAACCGGGCCGGCCTCAAATTCCTCGTGCTTTTTATGAACTGCGACGCGGGCGAGCGGTGCAAGACGCTGCAATATTATATGGGTTTCAGCGACGCGAAAGACGTCACGCTCGACCGGCTCAACCAGTGGAACAAGGAAAAACGCTTCGCGCGCGCCTATAAGGACGACGCGGGCGACCCGGTGCTCGAAATGGACGTCGACCTCGATTTCCAGGGCATCCCGCGCGAGAATGTCGGCGAGACCTTCAACACCTGGGCGTCGCTGATGGACAGCTTTCGGGCGTATGTTTTCGAGAAGTGAGACAGGCCAAGCAAAAACGCACAGCACTTCCCCCTTTTCGTCACCCCGGACTTGATCCGGGGTCCATAACCGCACCGTTGGAATGGATGCCGGATCAAGTCCGGCATGATGAAAGGAAGATCACGCGTTGCGCAGCGCGCCCGCGACCAGCTTCTGCAGCTTCGAATGCACCGCGGCGCTGCCCGCAATGAATTCGCTGCGGTCGATCGCACGGTCGCCGCCGCGGAAATCGCTGACGAAGCCGCCGGCTTCGCGCACGAGCAACATGCCCGCGGCGACGTCCCAGACCTGCAGGTCGCTTTCCCAGAAACCGTCGTAGCGGCCCGCCGCGACCCACGCGAGGTCCAGGCTCGCGGCGCCGAAGCGGCGGATGCCGGCGACTTCGGGCGCGACCGCACCGAAAATGCGACTCCACTGCGCCATATTGCCATGGCCCATATACGGAATGCCCGTCGCGATCAGGCATTCGTTGAGGTGGCGGCGCGACGCGACGCGAAGGCGCCGGTCATGCAGCCACGCGCCGCGGCCGCGCTCGGCCCAATAGCTTTCGTCGGTGACGGGCTGATAGACGAGCGCCGCCGTCACCTCGCCCCAGCCGCCGCCGGGCTTGGGCTCCTGCACCGCGATCGAGATCGCGAAATGCGGGATCGCGTGGAGAAAGTTCGAGGTTCCGTCGAGCGGATCGATGATGAAGCGCGGCTTGCCGGGATCGCCCTCGATCTCGCCTGCCTCTTCCATCTTGAAGCCCCAGCCCGGACGCGCGTGGGTCAGCTCGTCGTAAAGCGTGCGCTCGGCCGCCTGATCGGCCTTCGACACGAAATCGGCCGGGCCCTTCTGCGAGACCTGCAGATGCTCGATCTCGCCGAAGTCGCGACGCAGCTTTGTGCCGGCCTTGCGCGCGGCGCGTTCCATGACGGTGATGATGCCGGATACGGCCATAATCAATCTCCCCCCTCCCGCTTGCGGGAGGGGTCGGGGGAGGGAATGTTTCCTACCGGAAAGAACCCGTCCCTCGACAGGCCCTCCCCTAGCCCCTCCCGCACGCGGGAGGGGAACTCATTCAATCCGCACGCCGCACATATTCGCGGTCGTACACATGCACGACGATGCGGGTCCCGCTGGTGATGTGCGGCGGCACCATCACGCGCACGCCATTGTCGAGGATCGCGGGCTTGTACGACGAGGACGCGGTTTGTCCTTTGACCACCGCGTCGGCCTCGACGATCGTCGCTTCGATCGTTTCAGGGAGTTCGACCGAGATCGGGCGTTCTTCCCAAAGCTCGAGCACGACGTCCATGCCGTCCTGCAGGAACTCGTGCGCTTCGCCGACGACGTCCTTCGAGATGTTGATCTGTTCGAAGCTGTCCTTGTCCATGAATACCAGATCGTCGCCCTCGGCATAGAGGAACTGGAAATCCTTGGTGTCGAGGCGCACCTTTTCGACCGTATCCGCGCTGCGGAAACGGTTGTTGAGCTTGCGCCCGTCGATCAGATTCTTGGCTTCGACCTGCATATAGGCGCCGCCCTTGCCCGGCTGGGTGTGCTGGATCTTGGTGACCTTCCAGATGCCGCCTTCATATTCGATAATATTGCCGGGACGGATTTCAACGCCGGTGATCTTCATCGCGCACACTCACTAGACAAGAATGGAAAGAGCAAAGCCGCGCCCGCCGGGCACCGCCATCAGGTGCGCGCCTTTAGCCGCGCGCGCGCCGAAGGGCAAGCGGCGTGTCAGGGCGTCGCCACGACCATCGCGCGCGTGCGCTTGTAGCTGAGCCAGACCAGCCCGACGAAGAGCAGCAGGCCCACCCACGGCGCATAGGGCGCATAACCGTCGCCGACCACGGCGAGCGGCGCGTCGCTGCCGCTGCCCGCGACAATGCCTGCATAGAGCACGCCGAACAGGCTTTCGCCGACGATCATGCCCGTCGCGGTGAGCACGCCCATGCGGTGCGCGAAGCTCGCGTTCGGGCGCTTTGCCGCCCAGCGATCGTAGAACCAGCCGCCGACCGCGCCGATCACCACCGGCAGGATCACCGCCATCGGCAGATAGATACCGATGCCGATCGCCAAGGGGGGAAGCCGGAGCTTGCCCGCGCGCCCCAGCATCGCATCGACGACGATGAAGCCGGCCCCCGCGATCGCGCCATAGCTCAGCATCGTCCAGTTGAGGTCGCCGCCGAGCACCCCCTGCGCGAGCGACGAGATCAGCCCCGCCTGCGGCGCCGCGAGCGCGTTCGGCCCTGCCCCCGGCGCGCCGACGAAACCCAATGTCTCGTTGAGCACGTTGAGCACCGGCGGCACGACAAGCGAGCCGAAGATCACGCCGATGATCAGCGCGACCTGCTGCTTCCAAGGCGTCGCGCCGACGAGCTGGCCGGTTTTGAGGTCCTGCAGATTGTCGTTCGAGATCGTCGCGATGCCGAAGACGAGCCCGGTGACGATCAGCGCATAGGCGACCATCGCGCTCACTTCGACCTCGCCCCCACCGCGCCCGAGCAGGCCGAGAAGGAGCAGCGACGAAGCGATGATCGCGAGGATGCCGATTCCCGACACGGGCGAGTTCGACGCCCCGATCAAGCCCGCCATATAGCCGGTGACCGAGGCGATCATCAGCCCGACGATGATGATGAACAGGATCGCGCCCGCGATCAGCGCGAACGACGCGCCGGCGAGCGGCCCGCCCGAAAGCTCCGTCCAGAGCAAAGCGCCGATCGGCAGCATCAGGAACAGCGACCCGCCGAACACCCAGCCGATCGACATATCCTGTTCCTCGATCGCCAGCGCCTGCCCGCCCTGTCGCGCGCGGCTTGCCGCCATCGCCGAACGGATGCCGCCGAGCACCGGGCCTGCGATCTTGATCAGCGTCCAGATCGCCGCGACCGCGATCACCCCCGCGCCGAAAAAGCGCACGTCGGCGCGAAACACCGTGTTCGCCAGCGTCTCGGCATCGCCCGCGCCGCCTTGCGTCAGGATCGGTAGCAGCACCCACCAGCCGGTGATCAACCCGACGAGTTGCGCCATGCCGACCGACAGCCCGACGAGGTGGCCGACCCCGAACAGCGCGAAGGCGAGCCCGCCCGCGACGCCGGTCGCGCCGCTCCCGACCGCGAACCAGCGCGCGACCTCGGCCCCTGCGAGCTTCATCTGGGTGAGCAGGGTAAAGCCCGCCGCGACGAGCGCGTTCCACACGAGCGCCGACAGGCCCGCGCGATTCTCCTCGGCGCCCTCGGCGCTGGCCACACCGACCTTCAGCACTTCGGCGGCGGCGCGGCCTTCGGGATAGGGCAGGTCCGAATCGACGACGAGCGCGCGGCGCAGCGGTACCGAGAAGAGCACCCCCAATATGCCGCCGAGCATCGTGATCGCGGTCGTTTCGAGCAGCGGAAAGCCCTGCCAGTAACCGACCATGACCAGCCCCGGCAGCACGAAGATGATCGCCGCCAGCGTGCCGGCGGCGCTCGCGATCGTCTGGACGATATTATTCTCGAGGATCGTCGACCCCGCCATATAGCGCAGCAGCGCCATCGAAATCACCGCCGCGGGAATCGACGTCGCAAAGGTCAGCCCGACCTTCAGCCCCAGATAGACGTTCGCCGCGGTGAACGCCAAAGTCAGCAGCCCCCCGAGCAAGACGGCCCGGATCGTAAGTTCGCGCCCGCGTGACGTCGGCGCTGCGGTGGTTTCGGCCATAAATTTCTCCCCGGCGGCTGTCTTGCGGGCTGGCGCGCGCCGCGCAAGCGAAAACGCGATGAACCGAAGCCGATTTGACGCATCGATCCAATATGGCGCGCGGCAACGGTGCCATATCGGCCGCCATGATGAGTATCGAGCGTCCTGACCTTACCCCGCCGCCCCCTCGCGGCAACGCAGCAACTTCGTCGCGGGGGGCTCCTTGCGCCGGCCTTTTTGGCTGGCGCAAGGATGCGGCGACGTCGCCTGCTCCCAAAAAGGCGCCGAAAACGCCGGGGCGCGACTATCCCGCCGGCTGATTTTCGAGAATATCGGCAAAGGCGCGCACCGCCGCTGCCGGCCCGTCGGGATGCGCCCACACGCCGCCGGACACCGCAAGAAAATCGGCCCCGGCTTCGACCAGAATCTTTGCATTATCCGTCGTGATCCCGCCGATCGCGACGCACGGCAGTTCGAACAAGCCCTGCCACCAGGTCAATATTTCGGGTTCGGGATGATGCTCGACGGCCTTGGTCGTCGTCGGGAAGAAGGCGCCGAACGCGACATAATCCGCGCCGGCTTCACCCGCTTCCATCGCGAGATGGCGGCTGTCGTGGCACGTCACCCCGATCTGCGTGTCGGGGCCGAGCAGGCGGCGCGCTTCCTTCGGATCGCCATCGCCCTGCCCCAGATGGACCCCGTCGGCCTTCAGCCGTTTCGCGAGCGCGACGTCGTCGTTGACGATGAAGGCGACCTCGTGCGCGGCGCAAATCGCCTGCAGCGGTTCGGCGAGCCGCGCCGCTTCATGCTGGTCGATGTCTTTGACGCGAAACTGGAAAGCGGCGACAGGTCCGGCGGACAGCGCTTCCTCCAGCCGGGCCGGAAAATCGCCCCCGACGTCGAGAGGAGAAATGAGGTAAAGCTGGCAATGGGTCGTGGTCATGGCGCGTTCATAGCGATGCCGCCAGAGACGGGCAAATGCAGAACATCGTGCGCCTTGCCGCCATCACCCTCCCCGCCGCCATCGCGCTTTCGGCCTGCGCCACTACGGCCGCTGCACCGCTGCCCGACGGCAGCGACGTCGCGCTTGGCGAGCGCGCCTATGTCGACGGCCCGATCGTCCAGCCGGTCGAAGTTATCGAGGACAGCCGCTGCCCGATGAACGCGCGCTGCGTCTGGGCCGGGCGCGTGCGGGTCAAGATGGTCTGGATCCGCGGCAATGGCGAAAAACAGCCGTTCGAGGCCACGCTCGGCGAGCCGACCCATCTCGCCGACGGCCAGTTCACGCTCGAATCGGTGCGGCCGGAAAAGCGCACCGATGTGGCGCTGGAATCCTCCGACTACCGCTTCTCGTTCCGTTTCGCGGGCGGGCTGTAGATCCCTCGTCATCCCGGCGAAGGCCGGGATCTCGCCGGTGCATCAGAACGCGAGGTTGAGATTCCGGACTTCGCCGGGATGACGCCCGACATGGGGCGGCCGGCTAACGCACCCGCGCCAGCACGAAACCGTCCCATTTCTTCGCGCCGACCGTCTGCACCGCGGTCGCGTCGAGGCGCGGATTGGTCGCAAGCATGTCGAACAACGCGCGTGTGCCGGCAATGCGCTCGTCGTCGCTGTCCGCGTCGAGCACCCCGCCCTCGCGCACGACATTGTCGACGATGATCGTCGTGCCGGGACGGCCGAGCCGGATCGCCTCCTCGACATAATGCGCGTTGTTCTGCTTGTCGGCGTCGATGAAGACGAAGTCGAAAGGCGCTTCGCCGGTCATCGCGGCAAGGCTGTCGGCGGCGGGGCCGACGCGGATATCGACCTTTCCCGCCTGTCCCGCCCGCTCCAGATTCTCGCGCGCCACGCGGGCGTGATGCGCCTCCAACTCGAGCGTCACCAGTTCGCCGCCGTCGGGCAGCGCCCGCGCCAGCCAGATCGTCGAATAACCGCCGAGCGTTCCGATTTCGAGGATGCGCTTCGCGCCGGCGATCTGCGCGAGCAGGAAGAGCATCTTGCCCTGCACCGCCGACACGTCAATCGGCGGCAGTCCCTGTTTTTCATTGTTGGCGAGCGTGGTGGCAAGCGCGTCGTCCGTGCCCAGCAATTTGCCGGCGATATAATCGTCGACGGCTTGCCACCCCTCTCCCATCACCTAGGCCACAGAGGCCGCGTGAATTTCGTCGATCGCGCCGCCGAGCGAGCTGTTGAACTCGTCGTCATTCATCTGGTGACGAAGGTCTTCCAGAAGCGCGCGGCTGAAGCTCGCGATGATGCCCGGGTTTTTCGCCAGCTCGACGCACGCCTCGGGGCGCGCGAAGCCGCCCGACAGCGCGACGACGCGCAGTACCTTGGGATGATCGACGAGCGGTTGGAACAGGCCTGCTTCGGTCGGCAAGGAGAGCTTCAGCATCACCGGCGCGCCGGTCCAGGCATCGAGCGCCGCGAGCAGTTCCTTGAGCAGCAGGCGGTCGGCGGCATCGCGCTCGGCGCTCTTGATGTTCACTTCGGGTTCGATGATCGGGACGAGGCCATGCGCCGCGATGCGCTTCGCTTCGGCGAACTGCTGATCGACGATCGCCTTGATCCCCGCCGGATTGGCGAGATTGACGACGCTGCGCATCTTGGTGCCGAACACGCCCTTCGCAACCGCGCGTTCGCACAGATCGTCGAGGCCCGGGTTCGCCTTCATCAACTGGACGCCATCGGCTTCGTCCTCAAGCCCCTTGTCCACTTTAAGGAACGGCACCACGCCGCGTTCCCACAAGAGCGCCGGAACCGGCTTGCCGCCCGCTTCGCCGTCCATCGTGCGTTCGAACAGGATCGCGCCGATCACCTTCTCGCCATTGAAGCAGGGTGCAGTGACGATGCGGCTGCGCATGTCGTGGATCAGGCCGAACATCTCTTCGTCGTTCGAAAAGGCGTCGGCTTCGATGCCATAACCCTTCAATGCCTTGGGCGTCGAACCGCCGCTCTGGTCGAGCGCGGCGATAAAGCCCTGCCCCGATTTGATCTGGTCGAGCATTTCGGCATTGGCGGTGGTCATGGGATCTCCGGTTGTTTGCATACGTATGTGGCGGTGCCCATAGCGGCCCCAGTGGCCCGATGCAACGCGGGCGGAAGTTCTACGCCTTCAGCGCGTCGACGCCCGGCAACGGCTTGCCTTCCATCCATTCCAGGAAGGCACCGCCGGCGGTCGAAACGAAGCTGAAGTCGCCGGCGACTCCGGCGTGGTTGAGCGCCGCGACGGTATCGCCGCCGCCCGCGACCGAGGTCAGCGAGCCTTCGCGCGTCAGCGCGGCGGCAGTCTTGGCGAGCGCGACGGTCGCGGTGTCGAACGGCGGCGTCTCGAACGCACCGAGCGGCCCGTTCCACACGAGCGTGCGGCAATTTTTGAGAACGTCGGCGAGCGCCTCGACCGCGGCGGGGCCGACGTCGAGGATCATTTCGTCGGCGGCGACCTCGTGGACGTTGACGGTGCGCGTCGGCGGATTCGGCGCGAATTCCTTCGCCACCACGACGTCATAGGGCAGATGGATCGTGCAGCCCGCCGCATCGGCGGCGTCGAAGATCGCATTGGCGGTGTCGACCAGATCATGCTCGCAAAGCGACTTGCCGACATCGACCCCGCGCGCGGCGAGGAAGGTGTTCGCCATGCCGCCGCCGATGATCAGATGATCGACCTGCGCAACCAGGTTCCTGAGCACATCGATCTTGCTCGACACCTTCGCGCCGCCGACGACCGCCGCGACGGGATGCGCCGGATTGCCGAGCGCGGCGTCGAGTGCCTTGAGTTCGGCTTCCATCGCGCGGCCGGCATAGGCAGGCAGGCGATGCGCGATACCCTCGGTCGAGCCATGCGCGCGGTGCGCCGCCGAAAAGGCGTCGTTGACGTACAGGTCGCCGATCTTGGCGAGCGCATCGGCGAAGGCGGGGTCGTTCTTTTCCTCGCCGGGATAGAAGCGCGTATTTTCGAGCACCGCGACGTCGCCGGGCGCGAGCACCGCGACGCCCGCCTTCGCGCCGTCCCCTATGGCTTCGGGGATGAACATGACCGAATGGCCGAGCACATCCTCGACCCCGCCCATGACGAGGCTCAGCGACTGCGTCGGGTTCTTCGCGCCCTTCGGCCGCCCGAAATGCGCGAGCAGCAGGACGATCGCCCCCTTGTCCGACAGTTCGCGGATCGTCGGCATCGCCGCCTGGATCCGGGTCGCGTCGCTGACCGCCCCCTCGAACAACGGAACGTTGAGGTCGACGCGCACGAGCACGCGCTTGCCGGTGACGTCACCGATATCGTCGAGGGTCTTGAACGCGGTCATTTCTCTCACTCCGTCCCCGGAGCGTGCCCCTGCGAAGGCAGGGGCCCATCTCCTAAGCTTTCCGTCTCCGCGTCCTCACTGTATCGATCCGACCGGAGATGGCCCCCTGTTTTCGCAGGGGCACCGTCGAATTACAGCAGCTTGGCGATCACGCCCGCGGTGTCGACCATGCGGTTCGAGAAACCCCATTCATTGTCGTACCAGCTGACGACGCGAACCAGCTTGCCTTCGAGCACCGAGGTTTCGAGGCTGTCGATCGTCGAGCTGGCCGGGCAGTGGTTGTAATCGATCGAAACCAGCGGTTCGTCCGAATAAGCGAGCACGCCCTTCAGCGCGCCTTCCGACGCATCCTTCAGGATCTTGTTCACTTCCTCGACGCTCGTGTCGCGCTTCGGGGTGAAGGTCAGGTCGACCAGGCTGACGTTCGGGGTCGGCACGCGGATCGCCGAACCGTCGAGCTTGCCCTTGAGCTCGGGAAGCACTTCGCCGACCGCGCGCGCGGCGCCCGTCGTCGTCGGGATGATCGACATGCCCGCGGCACGCGCGCGGCGCATGTCGCTGTGAATCTGGTCGAGGATCTTCTGGTCGTTGGTATAGGCGTGGACCGTGGTCATCAGCCCGCGCTCGATGCCGAGCGTGTCGTTGAGCACCTTGGCGACCGGCGCGAGGCAGTTGGTCGTGCAGCTCGCGTTCGACACGATCTTGTGCTCGCCGGTCAGCTTGTCGTGGTTGACGCCATAAACGACGGTCAGGTCGACGCCCTTCGCGGGGGCCGAGATCAGCACGCGCTTCGCGCCGGCGGCGAGGTGCTTGCCCGCGCTGTCGGCGTCGGTGAAAAAGCCCGTGCATTCGAGCGCGATGTCGACGCCCAGCGCGCCGTGCGGCAGGTTCGCGGGATCGCGTTCGGCGGTCACCTTGATCGCCTTGCCGTTGACGATCATCTGGTCGCCTTCGGCCGAAACCTCACCCGGGAAAGGACCGTGAACGCTGTCGCGCTTGAACAGCAGCGCATTGGCCTTGGCGTCGGCGAGGTCGTTGATCGCAACGAGCTCGAGCCCGCAGTCGGGGCGTTCGAGGATCGCGCGCGCCACGAGGCGGCCGATGCGTCCGAAACCGTTGATTGCGACTTTCACTGCCATGTCGGGGAGTCCTTTCTGCGAATGGGCGGCCGGTCCTTAATCGTTCAGCCGGGCCAGGATCTGGGGTGCGATAGCATCGGCGGTCAGGCCGAAATGCTTGAATAGTTCTTCAATCGGGGCCGAGGCGCCGAAGCTGTCGATGCCGAAGCGCAGGCCGTGGCGGCCGGTATAGCGTTCCCAGCCGAAGGTGGTGCCCGCCTCGATCGACACGATCAGCGCGTCCTGGGGCAGGATATCGGCCTGATAAGCTGCGGTCTGCTCGTCGAACAGCTCGGTTGAGACCATCGAAACGACGTCGGCACCCCGACCTGCGGCTTCGAGCTTGTCGGCGACTTCGATCGCGAGCGACACTTCCGAGCCCGTTGCGACGAGCACGACCTTGCGCGCGGCCGAAGCTCCACGCAGGCGGTAACCGCCTTTCGCGCATAGATTTTCGGTGACGTCATGACGCAGCGGCGGGAGATTCTGGCGGGTCAGTGCGAGCAGCGACGGGCGATCCTCCTGCGCCAGCGCGAGCGCCCAGCATTCGGCGGTCTCGACCGCGTCGGCGGGACGCATAACGAGCAGGTTCGGCATCGCGCGGAGCGACTGGAGATGCTCGATCGGCTGGTGCGTCGGGCCGTCCTCGCCGAGCCCGATGCTGTCGTGCGTCATCACATAGACGACGCGCTGCTGCTGGAGCGCCGACAGGCGGATCGCCGCGCGGCAATAATCGGCGAACACCAGGAAGGTGCCGCCATAGGGCACGACACCGCCATGCAGCGCCATGCCGTTCATCGCCGCGGCCATGCCGAACTCGCGGATGCCATAATAGATATAGCGGCCCGAATAATCATTCCTTGTCAGCGGCTTGGTCGACGAGGTTTTGGTATTGTTCGAACCCGTCAGGTCGGCGCTGCCGCCGACCAGCGACGCGATGTCGGCGGTGAGCGCGCTCAGCGTGTTCTCCGACGCCTTGCGCGTCGCGACCTTCGGCGGCTCGGCGACGAGGCCGTCGAGATAGGCCTTGAAGGCGTCGCCCGGAACGACCTTGCCACTCAGCCGCGCTTCGAAATCCTTTTTCTTTTCGCTACTTGCGAGCCGATCATTCCATTCGGCATGAAGCTTCTTGCCCTTCTCGCCGAACGCCGCCCACGCCGACGCGATGTCGGCCGGGATAACGAACGGCTCGGCGGTCCAGCCGAGTTCCTTGCGCGCCGCGGCGATCTCGTCGGCGCCGAGCGGGGCGCCATGCGTCGCCGACGTCCCCTGCTTGTTCGGCGCGCCGAAGCCGATGATCGTGCGGCACGCGATCAAAGACGGGCGCGGATCGGCAAGCGCGGCGTCGATTGCGCGGCGAATGTCGGCCGGATCGTGACCGTCGCAGCTTTCGACATGCCAGCCCGTCGCCGCATAGCGCGCCTGAATGTCCTCGCTCGTCGACAGGTCGGTCGACCCGTCGATCGTGATCTTGTTGTCGTCCCACAGCACCATCAGTCGCCCGAGCTGCAAATGTCCAGCCAAACCAATGGCTTCGTGGTTGATGCCTTCCATCAGACAGCCGTCGCCGGCGATGACATATGTGCGATGATCGACAAGATCGTCGCCATAGACCGCGTTCAGATGCCGCTCGGCGATCGCCATCCCGACCGCGGTCGCGAGCCCCTGCCCCAGCGGCCCCGTCGTCGTCTCGACGCCCTCGAGCTCGAAATTCTCGGGGTGTCCCGCGCACGGACTGCCCAGCTGGCGGAAGTTGCGGATGTCGCCCAGCGTCGGCCGCGCATAGCCCGCGAGATTGAGCGTCGCATAGGCGAGCATCGAGCCGTGACCCGCGGAAAGAACGAATCGGTCGCGATCGGCCCATTTCGGATCGCTCGGATCGAACTTCAAATAGTCCGAATAAAGCACGGTGGCGACGTCGGCCATGCCCATCGGCATCCCGGGATGGCCGCTGTTTGCGGCCTGTACGGCGTCCATCGCAAGCGCGCGGATCGCGTTGGCGAGTTGACGTTCGGCCAAATGACCTTCGGGATATGTCATGAGTCCCCCGGGAAAGGATGTGAAGATGACCGGATTCGGTGGGGACAGCCCTTTGCGGGGGCGGGGTCAGGAGTCAACCGCCTGTGGACAAATTGTGGCGCATTTCGGCGCGGAGAGGCGATTGCACCCCTCCCCGCGCGCTGCTAACCCTTGGCCATGGAACTCGATCTCGACGAATCCAGTCTGGCCATCGGCCGTATCGAACGCGCACTGAGCCGCATCGAAAAGGCCCTGACCGACCGGGCGAACCGCCCCGCACCCAGCGTTGCCGCGCCCGCCGCCGATCAATCGCCGCTGAAGGCCGAGGTTGCCGCCGTCATCGGCGAACTCGACCGACTGATCGCGGAGGCCGACCGTGGCTGACGTCAAACTGACCATCGGGGGCCGTCCCTACGACGTCCACTGCGCCGACGGGCAGGAAGCGCAGTTGACCCAGTTGGCGTCGGTCATCGATGAAAAGGTCCGGACGATGCCGGGCGGGACCGAGGTGCGGCAATTGCTGTTCGCGGCGCTCATGCTCGCCGACGAGATGCAGGAAGCCCGCGGCAGGGTCGAAAAGACCGAACCCCAATCCGATTCGCTGCGCGCGGCGGTCGCGCTCGCCGAGAGCCGCGAGGCGCAGGCGCGCGACGAATTGAAGGCGGCCATCGCGCGCGAGCAGGACGCGATCAAGGCGCTGGAGACTGCGCGGCAAAATTCGGCGACCACGGCGCCTTCCACCAATCCGTCGAACGACCGCGCGCTGCTGCAGATCGCCGACCGTATCGAAGCCCTCGCGGGAAAAGTCGAGCAACTCCCTTGAGCACGCGCGTCCGCGCCCTTACATAGGGGGCGGCGGGTACTGCCCGGCACGAGCTTTTGCGAAAATCCCTGAGGCGATACATCATCCTAGGGGGCTGTCCCTGCCCGGACCCTGGTCCGACGTACATGGTCCCCACCTGACGTTACTGGCGTCAGAGGACTTTCCAGCAAACGACCTCGGCGGTCCCGCCAACCTGCCCGCCAAGCTCCCGAGGAGGCGATGACCGACCTGTCCGCCGACCTTGCCCAGCAGAAACAGAAATTGCGCGAGCGGCTGCGCTTCCGGCGACGGCATTTCGCCGCGAATCTTGACGGCATGGCGCAACTGGCCGCGTTCCGCGCGCCCCCTGCGCCGCTTTCCGAGCTTCTCGCCGACCATGCCATCGTCGGCGCCTATGTCGCGTGGGGCGACGAGCCCGACATACTTCCGATGTTCGCGGACCTTGCGCAAGCGGGCGCGCTTGCCCTGCCCCATCACGCCGGACGAATCGCGGAAATGGATTTTCGCTTGTGGCGGCCCGACGAATCGCTGGCGAAAGGACCGTGGGGCACGCGCCAGCCTACCGACGACGCACCGTTAGCGAGGCCGAACCTCATTTTCTGTCCGCTCGTCGGATTCGACCGCAGGGGCGGCCGGATCGGTCAGGGCGGCGGTCATTACGACCGCTATTTTGTCGCGCATCCCGGCGCGCTGCGCATCGGTATCGGCTGGTCGGTGCAGGAAATCGACGCTACGCCGCGCGAATCGACCGATATCGCGCTCGACGCGATATTGACCGAGCAGGAATTCATCCTTTGCGGAGATCGTTTGTGAATCAGGACAGCCAGGATCGGTTCGACGGCAATCCTCGCCCGAGCTGGCGCAAGCCCGCGGGCATGTTCCTGATCCTTGCGCTGATCGGCGGCTGGACCGCGATCGTCGTCAGCCTTTCACCATGGGTCGGCACATGGCCGGTGCTGGTGCAGGCGATCTTCTATCTCGTGGCCGGGATCATCTGGATCGCGCCCTTGAAGCCGCTGCTGCGCTGGATGGAACTGGGGACTTGGCGCCGCTAAAGAGCGGCGCCAATCCAATTTTCCGGTGATGGAAAGTCCCAAGCTGCGGTGGCCATTCCGTCCCTGAAGACGAGAAATGGCGCGAGTGACGGGGCTCGAACCCGCGACCTCCGGCGTGACAGGCCGGCACTCTAACCAACTGAGCTACACCCGCGTGTGCTTGGGAGCCGCGCCAATATGGCCCCCGCTTCGGCCTGTCAACCGTCGCTTTCATCATGCGTGCGATTTAATCGATCGCGCACCTCGTCGGTGGTCGTGAGCGTGCCGTGTTCGAACAGGAAACCCGCGAGATCGGGCGTCCCCGTCGACGCGAGCACCGTCTGCAAAATCAGCAGCAGCGGAACCGCGAGCAAAGCGCCCGGCGTCCCCCACACCCACCCCCAGAAGCTCAGCGACACGAGAATGAGCAGTGGATTGATCGTCAGCCGCTTGCCGAGCACCAGCGGCGTGATCAGATTCGCCTCGACCAGATGGACGCCGATAAAGATCAGTGCAGGCAAAAGCGCGAGCCCGACGGCGTCGAAGGTCATTAGCCCGCCGAGCCCCAGCAGCACCGCGGCGACGATCGGCCCCAGATAGGGCACGAAATTGCAGATGCTGACGATCCCGCCCCACATGAAGGGCGACGGCATGCCGAGCGCCCACAGCAGCAGCGCGACCGAAAGGCCCAGAATCGCGTTGATCATCGTGATAGTCGCCAGATAGTCGGCGGTCGCATCGACGACATTCTGAATCACACGCGCGGTCTGCATCGCGCCGTCGAAGCTGCCGCGCCGGCGAATCGTGCCTTTGCGCAGCCGCGTCCAGCCCGCGAGAAAGAAGAAGATGACGAGCACCGCGAAGAACAGCTGGATCGCGGCCGAGGGCGCCGACGAGATGAAATAATCGACCACCGAGGTGGGCGCGGTAGCAGCGACCGCCTGCGCGGTCGCCTCGGTCCCGCTGGCGACCGAGGTCAGCGTGCGGTCGACGAAGCGTTGCAGCGTCGAATAAAAGTCGATGAGCGGCGCCAGATTGCTCTGGATGCGCGGAATCGATTCGGGGATGCGCGCGAACCAGCCCGTTGCCGGCACGACGATGATTGCGAGCGCCGCGTTGATAATCGCGAGGAAGGTAGCAAGCGCAAAAAACGCCGCGAGCGCGGATGGCAGGCCGCGGCGTTCGAGCCATTCGAGCAGCGGCACGAGCGCGATCGCGATGACGATCGCCGCGGTGAGCGGAAGGAAGAATTCCGCGCCGGCTTGCAGGGCAAAGGGCAATCCCAGGCAGAATGCGGCGCCGAGGATCAGCGCGAGCGCGGCAAGCAGCCGGTCGCGGCGAAAATCGTCGATCTCGATCTGGTGCAGCGGATTGACGCGCGGCGGACGCACATCCTTGCTGCCCCGGTCCTCCGCCACCCCGCTTCTCCTCGTTAACCGCCTCACCTTACGCGCGCTTTCCTTGCCGCGCCAGCCGCCCTGTTTCGCGCCGGGCAAGGACCGCACCTGTCCCTAATTGGAGCAAAACATCCTCTTCTACCTGCATTTTAACCAGAAATTACCCTTTATCGGCGACTGACGGCTCCAAGGACCAACCTGTTTCGGAGTCAAAATGATGATGATAGCGCCTGTGGGGGGCGCGAAGCATCGGCTTCTTCCCTCTTGTTCGATCGTTGCCCTGCTCGCCGCGCTCGCGCTGCCGATGCAGGCCGACGCCGCCGGCACACGCGCCGGCTCCACCATCAGCAACACCGCGACCGCGAGCTTCGATGCCGGCGGCGGCGCGACGACGATCGATTCGAACCGCGTCGACCTGCTCGTCGACGAGCTGCTCGACGTCACCGTCGATTCGAGCAACCCCGCCGACGTCCCGACGACGCCCGGCGCGACGGGTCAGGTGCTGACCTTTTCGGTCACCAACAACGGCAACGGCGTCGAGGCCTTCGCCCTGACGACGATCGCCAATGCGGGCGGCGACGATTACGACCCCGCTGTCACGCAAATCTATCTCGACAATGGCGACGGCCTTTTCGATTCGAGTACCGACGCGCTTTATACGCCGGGCGCGAACGACCCGTCGTTCGATCCCGACGAAAGCGTGACGGTCTTCGTCCTCGCAACGACCCCGGGTTCGGCCGCCGACGGCAATCGCGGTATCATCAGCCTCGCCGCCGCCGCAAAAACGGGCACGGGCGATCCCGGCGACAGCTTCGCGGGACAAGGCGAAGGCGGCGGCGATGCTGTCGTCGGCTCGACCGGCGCCGACGGGCAGGACGCGGGTGCATTCCTCGTTTCGGCCGCGACCGTGACGCTCGTCAAATCGGCGGTCGTCACCAATTCGCTGAGCACAGCCGACCCGATCCCGGGTGCGACGATAACCTACACGATCGTCGCCACCGTCGCCGGCAGCGGCTCGGTGAACGGCCTCGCGATCACCGACGATATTCCGGCGGACACCAGCTATGTCCCCGGGTCGATCACGCTCGGCGGCAGCGTGCTCTCCGACGCGGCTGATGCCGACGCCGGCAATTATAACGGCACGCGGATCAACGTCGCGCTCGGCACCGTTGCCGGCGGCCAGACCCGCACCGTCACCTTCCGCACCACGATCGATTGATGGAGATGCCCATGCGCACCGGCCTTTTCCTTTTGCTCGCCGCACTGATGCCCGGTCCGGCGCTTGCCGCGAACCAGGTCGCGCTCGACAATCATGTGTTCGTCGAGCGCGTTTCGACCGACGCCGAGGGCAAGCAACGCATATTGCTCGAAGAACCCAAGGTCGTCGTTCCCGGCGACCGGCTCGTCTTCGTGCTCAACTATCGCAACGCCGGCGCGCAGCCGGCCGACAAGTTCGTCGTCACCAATCCGATGCCCGCGGCGGTTCGCTTCGCGGACGCCGGCGACACGCGGCCTTTCGTCTCGGTCGATGGCGGCAAGCAGTGGGGACTGCTTGCCGACCTCAGCGTTCCGATGGCGGACGGCACGCGCCGCGCCGCGCAACCCGCCGACGTGACGCATATCCGCTGGGCTTTCCAGACCCCGATCCCGGTCGGCGGCACGGGCAAGCTCATGTTTCGGGGAGTTGTCAAATAGCGAAGTGAAATAACCGCTTAACGGTCGCCAGCGGTGGGGAAACGGCGACCACATAAAGCCCAGGAGCTCAGCTATGACCAGCAAGCTGACTTATATGGGTGCCATCGGTCTGACGGCGCTTTCGAGCGTCGCCGCCGCGCCGGCCCTTGCCGCCGGCACGACCGCGGGCACCACGATCACCAATACCGCCACCGTCGACTATCAGGTCGGTGGCGTCGCGCAGGGCCAGCAATCGGCCTCGAACAATTTCACCGTCGACCGCAAGATCAACCTGCTCGTCGAGGAAGTCGCGGATCTCACGACGACCGTCGTGCCCGGGCAGGCCAATGCGGTCACCACTTTCCAGTTGACCAACATATCGAACGAGACGCTCGATTTCGCGCTAGTGGCGACGCAGATCGTCGGCGGCACCGCCTCGCACGGCGGCAGCGACAGCTTCAACGTCAACAATGTCCGCATCTATCGCGACAATATCTCGTCGGGGACGATCGGCAGCTGGGATGCGGGCGATACGCTGATCACCGGCTATGTCGACGAACTCGTCGTCGATACCGCAATCCGCCTGTTCGTCGTCGCCGATATCCCGGCAGCCCTCGCGAACAATTCGGTGGCGGGCGTAACGCTCCGCGCGACCGCCCGCGAAGGCGGGAGCATCGGAACCCAGGGGGCGGCTATTACCGAGACGGCCGGCGCGAACACCGCCGGCAAGGACACGGTATTCGCCGATATCACGGCGGGCGTCGCCGGCGATGCGGCCCGTGATGGATCGCACAGCGATAACGACGATTATACGGTGCAGACGGCGACGCTTGCGGTCACGAAGACCAGTCGCATCATCTCGGATCCGGTCAATGCTACGTCCAATCCGAAGCTGATACCCGGCGCGGTCATCGAATATTGCATTGCGGTCGCCAATAGCGGCAGCGCCGCGGCGACATCGGTGGTCATCACCGACCCGGTTCCGGGCCAGTTGACGTTCAATGCGGGCTCGATCCTGCTCGGCGGAACGGTCACCAGCGGAACGTGCGATTTCAACGGCGCGACGGGCGGCAGCTATGCGGCGCCGAACGTATCGGGGACGATCGCGTCGATCGCCGCGGGCACCGCCAGCACGCTCGTCTTCCGCGCGACCGTCAACTGACCGGGTAACGAAGGGGGCTGCGGGCGATCCGGCAAAGCCGGCGTCCGCAGCCTCCTTCGGGGCTTGTATGGCACTCCGCACGACCTTTTCCGGCCTCGTGACCGCCCTGGTCGCGGCAGCGCTGCTGCCCGCAACCACGGCCGATGCGCAGATGATCAGCAACACCGCTTCGGCGCAGTGGACGCATGACGGGCGCCCCGGTCAAGCGCTGTCGAACCGCGTCGATGTAACTGTCAGCCCGCAACCGCCCGACCGCCCGACGATTACCACCTATCGCCTGACGAACGGCGGTGGCACCAAATCGGCACCGATCGCGCCGACGCAATGCAGCCGCGCCGCCGCGCGTAGCGCGACGAGCACGATCAGCCTCGGCGGCGCCTATGCGGGCATATCGACCGCTCCGGCGTCGCTGCAAAGCACCGACAATTTCCGTGCCGGCGAAGTGCTGGTGGTGGGAATCACGCTCGCATCAGCGAATAGCGATCCACAGGCGCGCGACATTCTCTCCGTCGCTCTCGAACTCGAAAACGGCGATCGCGAGCAAATCGGCTTGACCGAGACCGCGGCCAACAGCGGCGAATTCGTCGGCTTCATCAACACGATCGGCGTCCCTCCCGCCGTCGTGCAGGGCGATTGCCGCCTGTCGGTCAATCCCGGCGCCCCGGTGGCGCTACGCTTCACCGGTTCGGCAAACGCCAGCCTCGTTGGGCTCGCGACGATCAATTTCCTCGTCGACCCGTTCGGCATCGTCTTCGACAGCGGCGACGGCGCGCCCGTTGCCGGCAGCCGCGTGACGATCGTCGACGCAGCGACCGGCCAGCCGGCACCGGTGTTCGGCGACGACGGCGTCTCGGCCTATCCGTCGAGCGTGGTCACGGGCCAGAGCGTCACCGACGCGGGCGGCACCGTCTACGACTTTCCGCCGGGCGACTATCGCTTTCCTTTTGTCACACCCGGCAGCTACCGCCTCATCGTCGAACCGCCAGCGCCGTTCACCGCGCCTTCGAAGTCAAACGCCGCCGATCTGGCGAGCTTGCGACGCCCCGACGACGGCCAGCCGTTCGAGATCACGCGCGCAAGCTACGGCGATATATTCACGCTGAGCAGCCCCGCCCCCGTGCGCGTCGATATTCCCGTCGATCAGCCGGGGGTGCCGCTGGTTCTGCGTAAAACGACCTCGACACAGGTCGCGGTGCCCGGCGACGTGATCCAGTATCGCATCGAGGTTGCGAACCGCGATGCCCGCCGCAGCACCGGCGCCGTCACGGTGCGGGATCTGCTGCCCACCGGCATGCGCCTC
Organism: Sphingopyxis sp. SE2; assembly: GCF_032227185.1. Taxonomy (NCBI): domain Bacteria; kingdom Pseudomonadati; phylum Pseudomonadota; class Alphaproteobacteria; order Sphingomonadales; family Sphingopyxidaceae; genus Sphingopyxis; species Sphingopyxis sp. SE2. The sequence goes on from NZ_JAPMXW010000001.1 coordinate 1,369,828, forward strand.
CGCGCCAATACGGTGCGCATCGACGGCGTCCGCACCGACGCTCTCGTCCAAGCGAATGGCCGCGAGTTCGCGGTCACCCTGCCCGGTATTGCCGCGTCGCGATCGCTGCTTCTCACCTATCTCGCCGAGGTCATTGTGTCGGCGCAGCCCGGCAATGCGCTCAACCGTGCGAGCGCGACCGACAACCGTGGAACACAAAGCAATATCGCCGAAGCGACGATCGCGATCAAACGCGACCAGCTCGGCGACCGCATGACGATCATCGGCCGCATTACCGACGGCGGCTGCAGCGTCGATCCGGGCAAGGCCGACGGCATCGGCGGCGTTCGCGTGATGCTGCAGGACGGTAGCTACACCGTCACCGACGAGGACGGCCGCTATCATTTCGAGGGCGTGCGCCCCGGCATCCATGTCGTCCAGATCGACCCGTCGACGTTGCCGCTCGATCGCGAAGCGGTCGATTGCGCCCGTTCGACGCAGAGCGCCGGCAGCGCCATCTCGCGCTTCGTCAAAGGGCGCGGCGGGTCGCTGAAGCGCGCCGATTTCCGCGCGTTCGCCGCTACGCCCCGCGCCGCGCCCGACAAGGCGACCATCAAGGCGCCCAAGGTTCTGAGCGATCCCGAAGCCGCCGGTGGGGGCCGCGACTGGCTTGCCGGCCAGGCACCGGGCATCGGCTGGCTCTTTCCCGAAAGCGACCACAATCCGCGCGCGAAGGCGATCCGCGCCGCGATCAAGCACGCGCCCGGGCAGACGGTGTCGCTTCACGTCAACGGCAAGCCCGCCGATCCACTGACCTTCGAGGGCGTGAGCAAGTCGGCCGACGGCAGCGTCGCGGTCAGCCTGTGGCGCGGCCTCGAAATCCGCGAAGGCGAAAACCGTCTTGTCGCCGAGGTGAAGGACGCGAACGGCGCCACCGTCGAAACGCTCGAACGCACCGTCCATTATTCGATCACCCCGATGCGCGCATCGCTGATCCGCGAAAAGTCGGCGCTCGTCGCCGATGGCGTGACGCGGCCGGTGATCGCGGTGCGCCTGACCGATCGCGACGGCAAGCCGATCCGCGACGGGCTGACGGGGGATTTCAGCGTTCCCGCTCCCTATTACCCGGCGGTCGAGGCCGACGCGCAGCAGGCGCGCCAGCTCGCGGGTCTCGAACGCGCGCAGCCGGTGTGGAAAATCGACGGCGACGACGGCATTGCCTATATCGAACTCGAACCGACGACGGCATCGGGCACGCTCGCGATCGATTTCATCTTCCGCGACGACAAGGTGACGCGCAAGCAGACGATCGAGGCCTGGCTCGATCCTGGCAATCGTCCGTGGACTGTGGTCGGCTTCGCCGCCGGCACGCTCGGATACAACAGGCTGGACGACCGGATGGAGCCGGTGGCCGAGACGCTCGACGATCTCAACGCCGATGCGCGTCTCGCCTTGTACGCCAAGGGCCGCGTGCTCGGAAAATGGCTGATGACGCTCGCATACGACAGCGACAAGGACAAGGACGACGCGCGCTTCGGCGGCGTGATCGACCCGCGCGCCTATTACACCATCTACGCCGACCGCAACGAGACGCGCTACGACGCCGCCTCGGTCCGCAAGCTCTACCTGCGGCTCGAACGTGCGCAATTCTATGCGATGTTCGGCGATATCGAGACCCGCATTTCCGAACCCGAACTCGCCCGCTACCAGCGCGCGCTCAACGGCGGCAAGGCGGAGTATCGCGGCCGCAACCTCGCCGCGACCGCCTTCGTCGCCGACACCCCCTATCGCTTCCGCCGAGACGAAATTCAGGGTAACGGCCTGACGGGCCCGTACCAGCTCGGCGCCAAGGACATCTTGCCGAACAGCGAGCGGATTGTCCTCGAAACGCGCGATCGGCTGCACAGTGAGCGCATCGTCGAGAGCATCAGCCTATCGCGCCATGTCGATTACGACATCGATTATCTGGCGGGCACGATCCGGTTCCGCGAACCGGTGCTCAGCCGTTCTTCCGCGCTCGATCCACAATTCATCGTCGCCGAATATGAGGTCGACGGCGTCGGCCAGCGTGTGCTCAATGCGGGCGGCCGCGTCAGCTACCAGTCGAGCGACGAGACATTGCGCGTCGGCGCGACTTTCATCCACGACGAGGACGGCAACGCCCGCACCGACCTCGGCGGGATCGACGCGCGCTATCGCCCGACGATCGAGACCGAGGTGCGCGCCGAACTCGCGGTAAGCGAAGCCAAGGCGGTCAACGGCGGCACGGCCGCCGCCGGCACCGCGAAGGCATGGCTGATCGAAGCCGAGCATCATAGCAGCAACGCCGACTTTCTCACCTATGTCCGCGAGCGCGAGGCTGGTTTCGGCACCGGCCAGCTCAACAGCGGCGAGAACGGGACGCGCAAGTTCGGTTTCGACGCGCGCGTGAAAGCCAGCCGCAACCTGTCGGTGATGGGCAGCGCGTGGCAGGAAGATTATCTCGAAACCAGCGCGCGACGCCGCGCGGCGCGCGCGCGCGCCGAATATGACAATGGCAACAGCGTCATGCGTGCCGGACTGACCCATGCCGAGGACCGCTTGGCCGATGGCACGCGTAACCGGTCGGACATCATCCAGCTCGGCGCGACGCAGCGGCTCTTCGCCAAACGGCTCGAACTCGATGCGCAGACCGAATTCGCGCTGGGCGGGAAAGATGCGAGTGTTGATTTCCCGACCCGCCATCGCCTCGGCGCGCGTTTTGCGGTGACCCGTGACGTCAATTTCGTCGGCAGCTACGAGATCGCCGACGGCGATACGATCAAGGCGCGCACCGCGCGGCTCGGCTTCGACCTGGCGCCATGGTCGGGCGCGCGATTGCTCGCGACAGCGAACCGGCAGGAGATTGGCGAATATGGCCCGCGCAGCTTCGCCGCCTATGGCCTGTCGCAATCGCTGAAGCTCAGCGAGCGCGTGTCGGTCGATGTATCGGTCGACAGCAACCGGACGCTCGACGGCGTCCGCGCGAAGGACGTGCTCAATGTCGATCATCCGGTCGCGTCGGGAGGCTTCCTCGGCGGTAACGGCGCGCTGACCGAAGATTTCGTCGCGATCAGCACCGGCGCGACCTATCGCGCCGGCCGCTGGACGCTGACCGGCCGCGCCGAATATCGCGACGGCGAACTCGCCAACCGGTACGGCCTGACGCTCGGCGGTCTCCGCCAGCTCGGCGAAGGCCGCGCGCTTGGCGCCCTTTTCACCTACGCCAAGGCGAGCGGCAGCGGCGCGACGCCAACGACCGAGGTCATCAACTTCGAATTGAGCTGGGCCCACCGCCCCGCTGATTCGCGCGTGTCATGGCTGGGCAAGAGCGAATTCCGTTCGGACAAGGTGCGCGACGCCGTCGCGGGCGAGGCCAGCCCGATCGGCGGCGGCGCGCTGACCATCGATGGCGACGCGACGAGCCGCCGCGCGCTCAACAGCCTGTCGGTCAACTGGACGCCGATGGGCAACCGCGAGGTGGGCGGCCGCCGCGGCGGCGACCGGATGTGGTATGAACGCGGCGAATTCGGCTTCTTCTGGGGCACGCGCTATAATTTCGACAAATTCGGCGCCGACGACGTCAAGGGCTGGTCGAACCTGCTCGGCGCCGATTTCCGCTTCAACCTCGGTGAGCATATCGACGTCGGGGCATCGGGCACCGTGCGCGTCGGCACCGGCGGCGACACCGCGAGCTGGGCGGGAGGCCCGACGGTCACGCTGGCGCCGATGAAGAATGCGAATGTGACGTTCGGCTATAATTTCGCGGGGTTTCACGACCGCGATTTCGAGGATGCGCGTTATTCGCGCTCGGGCGCCTATGTGACCTTCAAGCTGAAGTTCGACCAGTCGAGTTTTCAGGGGTTGGGCTTGTAATGGCTAATCCTCCCTGTGGCGAAGCCATGGAGAGGTGACAGCGCGAAGCGCTGACGGAGGGGCAAGGAAGCAACGTTGCTCGCCCCTCCACCACCCTTCGGGCGGTCCCCCTCCCCACCGCTTCGCGGCAGGGAGGATTAATCTCAATCCGCGAACAGCAGGACCGGCGTCTCGATCAATTTCTTGAGCGCCTGCACATAGCTCGCGGCGTCCCAGCCATCGACGACGCGGTGGTCGCAGCTTATCGACAGGTTCATCAGCTTCGCGCGGCGGATATCGTCGCCGTCGAACACCGGGCGTTCGACGATCTTGTTCGGGCCGATGATCGCGACCTCGGGCCGGTTGATCACCGGGGTCGTCGCGATGCCGCCGAGCGGGCCGAGCGAGGTCACGGTCAAAGTGCCGCCGGTTAATTCCTCGACCTTCGCCTTGCCCGTGCGCGCGGCTTCGGCAAGGCGCGCGATCTCGCTCGCAAGCTGCCAGACATTCTTGTCCTGCGCATCACGGATCACCGGAACCATCAGCCCCGCGTCGGTCTGCGTCGCCATGCCGAGATGCACCGCGCCGTGGCGCGTGACCACGCCGCCTTCGTCGTCGTAGCGCGCGTTGATCATCGGAAATTCGGGAATCGTGCGGCAGATCGCGACGATCAGGAAGGGCAGCATCGTCAGCTTGGGACGGCCACCACGGTTGGCGTTGAGGTCGGCGCGCATCTCTTCGAGCGCGGTAACGTCCATTTCCTCGACATAGGTGAAGTGCGGGATCGCGCGTTTCGACGCCGCCATATTCTCGGCAATCTTGCGGCGCATGCCGATGACCTTGATCGGCTCGTCGGCGCGCGCACGGCTGGCGCCGGGGGCGTGATAGCCCTGCCCCGCGCTGTAACGCAGGAAGGCATCGAGATCGGCGTGACGGACCCGGTCGCCATCGGATTGCACCTGTGACAGATCGATGCCCAGATCCTTGGCGCGCGCGCGGACAGCGGGCGATGCCAGGACAGCCTTATCTCCCCTCCCGCTTGCGGGAGGGGTCGGGGGAGGGGTTGTTTCAGAAACGGCCGGAGTGGGCTCAACAGGCCCTTCCGCAACCGGGAGCGAAACCGCCTCAGCATCCGAAACCTCTTCGGCCCCCGGCGTCTCCGAGACAATCTCTTCTTCGATCGGCGTATCGGCAGGGGGCGCTTCAACCTCGCCCTCCCCATCGCCATCGGTCTCGATCACCGCGAGCGTCGAGCCGATCGGGATCAGGTCGCCGACCTCGCCCGCCAGTTCAACGACGATCCCCGACACGGGCGATTCCATTTCGACGGTCGCCTTGTCGGTCATCATGTCGGCAAGCTGCGCATCTTCCTCGACGCGTTCGCCTACACGCACGTGCCAAGCGACAATTTCGGCCTCGGCGATGCCTTCGCCGATGTCGGGCAGACGGAATGAATAGCGGGCCATGGCGTCAGTCCTTCAAAATCTTGGTCAGCGCGGTCGCGATACGCACCGGGCCGGGGAAATAGGCCCATTCGAGGCTATGCGGATAAGGCGTGTCGAAGCCGGTGACGCGCTCGACCGGCGCCTCGAGATGATAGAAGCAGCGTTCCTGCACCAGCGCGGCGAGTTCGGCGCCGAAGCCCGAGGTGCGCGTCGCTTCGTGGATGATCAGGCAGCGGCCGGTCTTTTTCACCGACGCCTCGATCGCTTCGATATCGAGCGGCAGCAGCGTACGCAGGTCGAGAATCTCGGCGTCGATGCCCATTTCCTCGACGATCGTCTTGGTCACATGCACCATCGTGCCATAGGCGAGGATCGTCAGCGCCTCGCCGGCGCGAACCGTCGCCGCCTTGCCGAGATCGATGCGGTAATAGCCCTCGGGCACCGCGCTCGCGTCATGCTTCGACCAGGGTTCGACCGGGCGGTCGTAATAGCCGCTGAACGGGCCGTTATAAATGCGCTTGGGTTCGAGGAAGACGACGGGATCATTATCCTCGATCGCCGCGATCAGCAGACCCTTTGCATCATAGGGATTCGACGGAATCACCGTCTTCACGCCGCAGATGTGCGTCATGATGCTTTCGGGCGACTGGCTGTGCGTCTGGCCGCCGAAAATACCGCCGCCGAACGGGGTGCGCACGGTCATCGGACAGATGAAATCGTTCGCCGAACGATAGCGCAGGCGCGCCGCCTCGCTGACCAGCTGGTCGAGCCCGGGATAGATATAGTCGGCGAACTGGATCTCGGGAACCGGGCGAAGGCCATAGGCGCCCATGCCGACCGCGACCCCGATGATCCCGCACTCGTTGATCGGCGTGTCGAACACCCGGGTCTTGCCATGCTTTCTCTGGAGGCCCGCGGTGGCGCGGAACACGCCGCCGAAAAAGCCGACATCCTCGCCCATCACGACGGTCGCCGGATCGCGTTCGAGCATGACGTCCATGGCGCTGTTGATCGCCTCGATCATGTTCATCGTTTTGGTTTCGGCCATCATTCGGGCTTCCAATCCGGGCCGAACTTGGCCTCTTGCTCGGCGAGCATCTGATCGCATTGCTCCTTGAGATGCCAAGGCATCTCCTCGAACACATCCTCGAACATCGTCTCAAACGGCTGGTGCATCCCGTGCCCCAATATGCCGAGCTTTTCAGATTGTTTCTGCGTCGTCTTGACCAGCTCGTCGAGCTCCTTCGCCTGCGCCGCGTGGCGCTCCTCGTCCCATTCGCCGAGCGTGATCAGGTGCTGCTTGAGCCGCGCGATCGGGTCGCCGAACGGCCAGGCGGTCGCTTCGTCGGCGGCGCGATAGGCGCTCGGGTCGTCCGAGGTGCTGTGCCCCTCGCTGCGATAGGTGAAATGCTCGATCAAAGTCGGGCCGTTGTTCGTCCGCGCCCGGTCCGCCGCCCATTGCGTCGCGGCGTAAACCGCGAGCGGGTCGTTGCCGTCGACGCGCAGCCCGGCGATGCCATATCCGACCGCGCGCGCCGCAAAGGTTGTCCGCTCGCCGCCGGCAAAGCCCGAGAAGCTCGAGATCGCCCACTGGTTGTTCACGACGTTGAAGATGACCGGTGCGTTGTAGACGGTCGCAAAGGTCAGCGCCGAATGGAAGTCGCCCTCCGCCGACGAGCCTTCGCCGCACCATACGGTCGCGATACGGCTGTCGCCCTTCGACGCCGAAGCCATCGCCCAGCCCACCGCCTGCGGATATTGCGTCGCGAGATTGCCCGACACGCTGAAGAAGCCATGCTCGGGCGCCGAATACATGATCGGCAACTGGCGACCGAGCAGATGATCGCCGCGATTCGAATAGATCTGGTTCATCATCTGGATCAGCGGATAATCGCGCGTGATCAATATGCCCTGCTGGCGATAGCTCGGGAAAACCATGTCGGTCCGGTCGATCGCCATCGTCGAGGCGACCGAGGTCGCTTCCTCGCCGGTACACTTCATATAGAAGCTCGTCTTGCCCTGCCGCTGCGCGCGGAACATCCGGTCGTCGAACGCCCGCGTCAGCATCATGTTGCGCAGCATCGAACGGAGCCGCTCGGGCGAGAGCCGGGGATCCCACTGCCCCTTCGCCTGCCCATCGAAATCGAGCACACGGACAAGACCATAGCAAAGCTCGCGCATCGCATCGGGCTTGGTCGCTTCGCCGGGGCGCGGGGTCGCTTCGACGGCGGGGACCTCGATATCGCCGAAGTCGGGCGTGTCGCCCGGACGATAGCGCGGTTCCGGGATATGAAGCGACAGCGGCGGCAAATTGCTCGCCGGACGCCCAACCTCCTTTTGGGGGGTCGTCTCAGGCATATCTTCTTCCCTTCGGGCGCGAATCGCGCACCTAGTTATATTTCAACGTGGCGACATATTATTACTGTCGTCATACGAATGCAATGCCGGCGGTCAGACCGCTACCGGCGCGGAAATATGCGCTTGCGGCGCATAATCCTCGACCGCGAAATCCTCGAATCTATAGTCGAATATGCTCGAAGGCCGGCGAATGATGCGCAGCTTCGGCGCGCCTTCGGGAATGCGCTGCAACTGCCGTTCGACCAGTTCGGCGTGATTGAGATAGAGATGGACGTCACCGCCGGTCCAGACGACTTCATGCGCAGTGAGATCGCACATCTCGGCGATCATCCGCGTCAGGAGCGCCGCCTCGAAGATGTTGAACGCAAAGCCGAGACCGAGGTCGCACGACCGCTGGAAGAGCAGGCACGACAGTCCGCCGTCGCTGCGGATGTGGAACTGATAGGTCATGTGGCAGGGTGGCAGCGCCATCCGGTCGAGATCGGCGACGTTCCAGCCGGTGAAGATATGCCGGCGCGACCCCGGATTGTTGCGAAGCGAATCGATCAGCGCCGCGATCTGGTTGTGGCCCCGCTCGGAGCGGCGGAAGAGTCCGTCGCCCGCCGGCTCGTAGCGGGGCCAGTTCACCCATTGGTGCCCATAGACCGGCCCGAGATCGCCCCACTTGGCGGCGAAATCCACGTCGGCGATGATCCGCGCCTCGAAATCCTCGGCGCTGATCGCCTCACCCGTCGCGCGGCGATATTTGTCGAGCGGCCAGTCGGTCCAAATCCGCACGCCTTGCGCAACGAGCGACCGGATATTGGTGTCGCCGGTCAGGAACCACAGCATCTCGCGCAGCGCGGTCTTCCAATAGACGCGCTTGGTGGTCAGCAGCGGAATCGCATCGTCCTTCAGCGAGAATCGCATCGTCTCGCCGAACAGCGAGCGCGTGCCGACGCCGGTGCGATCGACGCGCTCGTCGCCTTCGACCCAGATCCTGCGCATCAGGTCGAGATATTGCAGTTCATAATGGATGGAATCAGACAAGACTCGGCTCCCGGCTTTGTCCCTTGGTGCTAGGCTTCGCGCCGCGAGGGGACAAGGGAACAACATGGGAAGCGGCATGGCTTGCGTCACAAAGCCTCCGATGCGGGGCAGTCGGACGTTGGGAATCGCGCTGCGTGAGCGCATGGGGACGGCGATGACCCTGTTCGAACCCCTCGGCAAAGCGCCGGATCCGGCGGCGCTGGCTGGCTTCGTGCCGTGCCAGCTTGAGGATGATTTCGCGCGCCTTTTGCTGCGCCCGATGTTCAACGACGAGCGCGAAACCCTGTTCCTCGCCGCATTCGACGCCTTCGAACGCCTCGTGCGGCTCGAACGCGTCGATGGCGATAGATCGGGCCGCTGCGTTATCCCGCCGAGCGCTTGGCGCACGCTCGTCGATGGCGGCATTACGACGGTCGTCATGGCGCACAACCACCCCTCCGACACGCCCTGGCCGAGCGATGCCGACATCCGCGCGACGCACGCTGCCGCGCTTTTCCTGCGGACCATGGACATCGATCTGGCCGATCATCTGATTTTCGTTGCGGGCGGTCATTTCAGCTTTCGAACTGCCGAAATGCTGTAGCTACGGCAATTGCATTGAATGTGCCGATTGGCGCTTGAAGTTCACAGATTGCGCGTCTAGAGGACCGCCCTGCCTTCGCGGCGACCCCGGTCGGCGCGCAGATCGGTCGGGGAGTAGCTCAGCCTGGTAGAGCACTGTCTTCGGGAGGCAGGGGCCGGAGGTTCGAATCCTCTCTCCCCGACCAATTTCCTGCAAATTGCAGATTCTATACTGTCGCTTCTTGTAAGTCGGCGAACAAATCCCTAAATTCAAACTACGCCGCCATGGTTTTCCCCCTTTCCATCGCGGCCAGTGTCCCGTCAGCTTTGGCGCGGACGCGTCCTCCCTGGACCCTGGCCACCTCGTACTTCGGTACGAGGTGGTTTTTTATTATTCGGCTGCCTCGGGATAAATTTCCGAGTCGGGGGTCGCTCGACCGACCTCGGCAACAAGGTTCGAAAACCAGTTCGCAAGACGCATGACCCGTTCCGAATCCGGCGTTCGGCCGGGCGCGAGATACAGGCTTCGGTCGATCTCGATCTGCACGGCATGGATCGCATGTCCCGGCTTCCCATGTGTTCGAACGATATGCCCGCCGGCATAGGGCTGATTTCGCGACAGCGGCGCGCCCAGACACTCCGCCGATGCCATGACCCGATCGACCAGCCATGCGCCCGCCGTCGCTCCGAAATGGTCGCCAACGACGATTCGCGCACCATGCCCCATCTGGCCGGCAGGAATCGGGGGCATCGAATGCAGGTCGATCAGGATCGCATGTCCGAACCGGCGCCGCGCCTCCTCCAGCGTGCGGGCCAGCGCAGCATGATAGGGCCGGTGGAACGATTCGAGCCGCCAATGCAGTGCTGCATGATCGATCGGCCGCCTCCACAGCGGCCCGCAGTCGGCAAGCCGCGTCGGAATCACGCCGAGCCCCGCACGCTCCTTTCGCCCCGGCGCCGAAAATTGCATCCGAAGCGGCATCGCGACCTCGCCCGGCGCCATCTGCCCTTCGCCGCGATTGAGGTCGGCTACCGCGCGTGCCCACAGGGCCTGCACGACGGTGGCACCCGCATCGGCGGCACCCGCGGCGATCAGGTCGCACCAGCTATCCTCGAGCCGTTCGAGCTCGGGCCGGCCAACGCGGGCGGCGGCGAGGATCTCGGGCGGATAGATGCGCCCGGCGTGCGGCACCGACACCACGACCGGGCTGCTCACCTCAGGCCGGTTGACAGCGATGGCCGTGGGCGGAATGGTGCGGGAGGGCATGAACGATGGGTGGCAAAAAAAGCCGGACAAATCCAGTGTCCGCGTCAATTTGTTAAATCTCTGACGCTATGCCGGACGGGATTTTGAAGGCGCATTCCGAACGAATGGGCGGCGCCGAAAGACCAGGGAACAGATTTCAGCATGATTCGCATTTTGCTCGCCGAAGACGATGATGTGATGCGCGAGTATCTGGCGCGAGCGCTGACAACCGCCGGCTATCACGTCACTGCGGTCGACCGCGGCACCGCCGCCGTGCCCTATATCGATTCGGGAACCTTCGACCTGCTCCTCTCCGATATCGTCATGCCCGAAATGGACGGGATCGAACTTGCGCAGCACACCGCGAAGGCGGCGCCGCAGACGCAGGTGATGTTCATCACCGGATTCGCCGCGGTGTCGTTGCGCGCCGAGGAAAATGTGCCGCAGGCCAAGCTCTTGTCGAAACCCTTCCACCTCAAGGATCTGGTGCGCGAGGTCGACAATCTGTTCGGCCGTGCGGACCGGTCGAACCAGCAATAGCCTTCTTTTCCGCTCGCGCGGAGGCGGCACCGGCCCGGTCCCCCAGCGCCCCAAGACGACGCGTGGCGTCGAAGGGCCTCCCTGACGATAGTAGCCTATGGGAGGCCGGGTGGGGGAGCGGGCCGGTGCCGAACTGTTGGAACAGACTCGAAGGAAGGGCTTGCCAAGCCGCGCAGAGGCCTTTAGGGGCCGCGTCACCCCAAGGGATGGGCGTGTAGCTCAGTGGTAGAGCACTGTGTTGACATCGCAGGGGTCGCAAGTTCAATCCTTGCCACGCCCACCATTAAAAACGCCGCCGCCCCATCGGGTTGGCGGCGTTTTTGCTGTCAGGCCATTCCCTTCGTCAGGTCGCCGCGCGACGCGTCGCCGATCTGGCTGCCGCCGTCGCAGTCGAGAATCGTGCCGGTGATATAGCCCGCGGCCGGCGAGCAGAGGAACACCGCCGATTCGGCGACCTCTTCGATCCGGCCCCACCGTTTCATCGCGATCCGGTCGTAATGCGCAGCCCGTGTTTCGGCGTCGGGCGCGAGGCGCTTGATCCCTTCGGTATCGGCGATCGGTCCCGGCGAGATGCCGTTCACCCGCACCTCCGGCCCCCACTCGAGCGCGAGCACGCGAATCAGCTGGTTGATCCCCGCCTTCGCCGCACAGGCATGCGCCTGCAAAGCCGAGGCGTTGATCGCTTGCCCCGCGGTAATCGCGATCAACGAGGCGCCCGGCCGGTTGAGCAGATCATGACAGCCACGAAACACGTTGAAGGTGCCGTTGAGGTCGATGTCGACGACCGTGCGAAAGGCGTTCGCCGACATGCCGAGCACGGGTGCGAGGAAATTCCCCGCCGCGCCCGAAATCACGATATCCATCGGCCCCAGTTCGCCCGCGACCTGTTCCATCACGCCGCGGATCGCAGAAAAATCGCGCACGTCGCCCGTAAGGCCGAGCGCCCCCTTGCCGATCTCCGCTGCCGCGCGCGCCGCCTTATCGGGATCGCGCCCGGCGACGGCGACCTTCGCGCCGAGTTCGGCAAAGCGTTTCGCGATGCCAAGGTTGATGCCGCTTGTGCCGCCTGCGACAAAGGCGGTCTTTCCTGCCAGCAGGTTATCCCGAAATGTCGACATCGCATTCATCCTCTTCTCCACGGTTGGCGACGACCTGGACGATGCGGGGTTGACGGATCGAAACCAGTCGCCTTTTGAAACTGGAACAGACAGCAAGGATGATCCGATGGCAAGTGCCGGCCCCACCTCGAACAGCTTCATCTCGCAGCGGCTGAAACTTCATTATGTCGACTGGGGCAATCGCGGCGCGCCGCCGCTTCTCCTCGTCCACGGCGGCCGCGACCATTGCCGCAACTGGGACTGGGTCGCCGAAAAGCTCCGCGATCGCTACCATATCATCGCCCCCGACCTTCGCGGTCATGGCGACAGCGCCTGGTCGCCCGACGGCAATTACGACATGGACGGCTTCGTCTACGACCTCGCGCAGCTGATCCATCAGCTCGACCTCGGACCGCTGTCGATCGTCGCGCATTCGATGGGGGGGAATATCGCGCTGCGCTATACCGGCCTTTATCCGGACAATGTCCGCAAGCTCGTCGCGATCGAAGGGCTCGGGCCCTCCCCCAAGGTGATCGCCGAGCGCGCGAAGACCAGCTATGCAGAGCGTTTCCGCAAATGGATCGACGACAAGAGGCAGGCGGCGGGACGCACCCCGCGCCGCTACGCTACGCTCGAAGATGCACTGGCGCGCATGATGGGCGAGAACGCCTATCTGACCGAAGCGCAGGCGCGCCACCTGACGATCCACGGCATCAGCCGTAACGAGGACGGGACGTGGAGCTGGAAGTTCGACAATTATCTGAACGTCTGGCCCGCCTTCGACATGCGGCAGGACGACATCGCGTCGCTATGGGGCGCGATCGCCTGCCCCACCCTGCTCCTCTATGGCGCGAACAGTTGGGCCTCGAATCCCGAGAAGGACGGCCGGCTCGAGCATTTCAACACAGCAAAGGTCATCGAGTTCGAAAATGCCGGCCACTGGCTGCACCACGATCAGTTCGACCGGTTCATGTCCACGCTAGACGAATTCCTCTAAGCCGGACGTCGATTGCGCGCCGCGGCGCGCGATGAGAGGCGGCGCGATGGCCTATACGGGGCACATATCGACAAGACAGCGTGTGTTGGCCGGCGGCAGCGCCCTGATGATCGTCGTCGCGGTCGGTTTCGGTCTTGCGAGCGGCCTCGACCTCGACGTCGTTCGCAAGGCGAGTGAAGCCATCACGGCTATCGCGATCCCGGCCCCTCCCCCGCCCCGCTCGGAGGCTCGGCCTGCGGAGACACCAAGCGAAAAGGCCAGCGGCAAGGCCTCGCCCGCCAACAAGGAGGCAAGGGCCACGGCGGTTGCCGCGCCGCCACCGAAGCTGCCGCCGGTCATCCCGCCCGTCGCGGCTGCGCCGAAACCCGGGGCCGGCAACGATATCTCGGCGGGCGCCGCCACCCAAACCGGACCGGGATCAGGTGCAGGCGGGCGCGGCGACGGGACGGGCGCAGGCGGCGCGGGGAGCGGCACCGGCGGGGGCACCAAAGCTGCGTGGCGGAGCGGGACGATCCGCGACCGCGATTATCCGCGCGAAGCGAGCCGGGCGAAAACCGGGGGCGAGGTCGAGGTGCGCTTCACCATCGAGGCCAGCGGCCGGGTCAGCGGGTGCCGCGTCACCCGGTCGAGCGGCGACGCTTCGCTCGACGAAACGACGTGCCGGCTAATCGAGGAGCGGTTTCGCTTCAAGCCCGCGACCAACGCGGCGGGCGAGGCAATCGCAAGCCCCTATGGCTGGCGGCAGACATGGTGGCTGGAGCGGCGGCGCTAGGGGCCGGACAGCGGCCGGAGGGACCACCCGGCAGGACGGTCGGCTCGCTTCGATCGATCGGGAAATGAGGTGGCGGAGACGGAGGGATTCGAACCCTCGGTACCGGATTTACCAGTACGACGGTTTAGCAAACCGTTGGTTTCAGCCACTCACCCACGTCTCCGCATGGTCTGCCGCGCTAACGGCAGTCTGGCCTAGGCGGGTCGCTATAGCTATGCGCTTCGCGCCCCGCAACGCCAAAGATTGTGCTTTTTTGACGTCGCCGCGGCCATTTCGTCGCGCGAACGATTCGATCCGGCGCAAATTCGACTCGGGTCATCGCCCGTTCATTGCCCGGGCGCCAAAGCGAGTCATGATTAACGCAGGTTTCGCCGTGAAGGCGCGGTTCGATTTTTGGGGGTCCACTATGCGGAAGACGTTCACCAGCCTTGCTTTTGCGGCGATGGCATCGCTCGGCCTCGCGCTGACGCCGCTGCCCGCGGCGGCGCAGATGCGCGAGATCGACCCCAGCAACATGGAAATCGATTCCGACCTCGATAATCCCGCCCCGCCGCCGGTGACGAGCTCGACGACGGACCCGTCTTACGACAGCGACCTTGCGACCGGCGATCAGCAGACGAGCGAAGTGCCCATCGACGGCAGCACGGCGGCTAGCGCCGCTCCCGCCGACGTGACGGCCACCGACGTTTCCGCCGACGCCAGTTCGACCTATAAGAAGGATGATCTGATTGGCGCCGCCGAAGGCATCTTCGGCAAGGGCGCGCAGGGGCTTGCCGGCTTGATCGAGGATATCCTCAAGGAACAGGGCGAACCCAATGCCTATATCGTCGGGCGCGAGGCGGGCGGCGCGCTGGTGGTCGGGCTGCGCTACGGGTCGGGGACGCTCCACCACAAGATCGAGGGCGAGCTTCCCGCCTATTGGACCGGCCCGTCGATCGGTTTCGACGCCGGCGCCAATGCCGGCAACACCTTCGTCCTCGTCTATAACCTCTTCGACAGCGAGGACCTCTACAAGCGTTATCCGGCGGGCGAAGGCGCCGCCTATCTGGTCGGCGGCTTCAACGCGAGCTATCTGCGCCGCGGCGACGTCGTGCTCATCCCGATCCGCGTCGGCGTCGGCGCACGGCTCGGCGCGAACGTCGGCTATATGAAGTTCCGCAAGAAACAGAATTGGCTGCCATTCTGATAACAACCCGTTTGCCACGGGGGCGATAGCCCGCGCTTCGGCGCGGGCTTTTTCTTTGCGCGGCGGCTCGATCCGCCCTTTTCTGGCGTCGGGCGATCCATCGTTACCGGACGTTAATATGATTGGTGCACAGTGGGCAGCATGAGACGGTCGGATTCCTCCACACCGATCGAGCCGCGCCGCTTTCGCTTTCGGATTTTTCCCAGCCCGGCGGCCCTGCCGTTACCGGTGTATCGCGATTTTGTGGCGATGCTGTACAGCATGTGGCTTCCCATATCCGGGCTCGGAATCGTGTTCGTCGGCATCTGCCTGCTTGTCGGCCGCGAGCTCGAAAGCCCCTTCCTGCTCTTTCTGGCCGCAATGGGCGCTCTCACCACCCTTCTGCGCCTCGCCACCATCCGTGCCTATTCCCGCGCCGCCCCGGTGGGCAGTTTCGACGACCTCAGACGCTGGGAACGGCGTTACGCGATCGGAAACTATGCCTTCGCGATCCTGTTGGCACTTCTCAACATGGTCGCAATCTCCGCCCATTATCCGCTGCTGCATCTCATCACGATCAGTCTGGTATTCAGCTTTGGCGCGGGTATCGTCTCGCGCACCTCGATCCGCCCGAATATCTGCGTAATCAGCCTGCTTCTCGCAACGCTGCCGACTGTTGCCGCGCTGACGCTCCATGCGCTCGAACGCCATGGCATGCCGTTGCATGCCGAACTGTTTCTGGTCGAGGCGCTGGTTGTCGCGATGATCACGGCGCTCAGCCTCCAGACCGTTGCCCACCTCTACCGCTCGGCGGTCGAGCACCATACGGCACGGCACGACATGGCGAAGCTTGCAAGAACCGACGCATTGACCGGTCTCTCGAATCGCCTGCTGCTCCGCGAACTGTTCCAGCTTCATACCGAGACGGCGATCCGCGCCAAAAACATGGTCGCACTGCATTTTCTCGACCTCGACGGCTTCAAGGCGATCAACGATCGCTACGGCCATCCGGCGGGCGACGCGTTGCTCGAACAGGTCGCGCGGCGCCTTGAGGGGATGGTTCGCGCCGACGACGTCGTGTCGCGGCTGGGCGGAGACGAATTCGTCGTGCTTCAGATCGGCTTGCGCGATGATTCCGAAGCCGAGTTGCTCGCGCGCCGGATCATCCGCGAGATCAGCAAGCCCTATGTCGTCGATGGCATATCGATGTCGGTGTCGGTCAGCGTCGGCATCGCCACCGCGCCCAAGCTGGGAGTCGAGCTGGAACGCCTTTTGGCGTGTGCCGATGCCGCTCTCTATCGCGCGAAGGCGGATGGAAAGGCGCGCGCGCTCTTCTGTATCGAAGCCGACGCTGCGATGGCCGACATGGCGGCCTGACGCCTCCCGTCC
This sequence comes from Sphingopyxis sp. SE2, assembly GCF_032227185.1. Taxonomy (NCBI): domain Bacteria; kingdom Pseudomonadati; phylum Pseudomonadota; class Alphaproteobacteria; order Sphingomonadales; family Sphingopyxidaceae; genus Sphingopyxis; species Sphingopyxis sp. SE2. The sequence continues at coordinate 1,386,279 of NZ_JAPMXW010000001.1, forward strand.
GCACAATTGTCCGAAAGGCGGCTCATCGTTTCCTTCGCCGCTGTCAGTCGCCGTCGAAGGCGATCAGCGTTTCGCACGCCAGCCCCGCCGCCGTCAGCCGCTGCGATCCTCCGAGGTCGGGCAGGTCGATGACGAACAGCGCCGCGGCGACTTCGGCGCCGACGCTCCGCATCAGCGCCGCGGCGGCGAGGATCGTGCCGCCGGTCGCGAGCAGATCGTCGACGAGGATAACGCGGTGCCCGGGCAGCACGGCGCCTTCGTGCAGTTCGAGGCGGTCGACGCCATATTCGAGTTCGTAATCGACGCCGATCGTCACGCCGGGCAGCTTGCCCGCCTTGCGCACGGGGACGACGCCGAGGCCCATCGCGGTCGCCATCGCGGCGCCGAACAGGAAGCCGCGCGCTTCGACCGCGACGACGAAATCGGGGCGATAGGCCGCCGCGCGTGCGCTCAGCCGGCGCACGCTCTCACTGAAACCGGCGGCGTCGCCGATCAGCGTCGTGATGTCGCGAAACTGGATGCCCGGCTTTGGAAAGTCCGGGATGGTGCGGACCAGCGACGTGAGGTCGAGATCCGGCTGGGGCGGAAGGGCGATCATGTGGTCACAATCGCCCTTCCCTTTTCCCTCAATGCTTCTTGTCGGCCCAGATGTTCCGGTACGACAGGTAGGTCAGCACCGTGAAGATGAGCACGAAGAAGAAGACGGCATAACCGACCTGGATGCGCTTGATCAGCTTCGGTTCGGCAGTCCAGACCAGGAACGCGGTCACGTCCTTCGACATCTGGTCGACCGTCGCCTTGGTGCCGTCGGCATAGGTGACCTGGCCTTCGGTCAGCGGCGGCGCCATCGCGAGGTTGAGGTTCGCGAAATAGGGGTTGTAGTGCAGCCCCGTGCCCGGCTTCAGCTCTGCCGGCAGGTTCGCCGGTGGGTTCTGGAAGCCGGTCAGCAGCGAATAGACATAGTCCTTGCCACCTTCGCGCGCCTTGGTGATCAGCGAAAGATCGGGCGGCAGCGCATTGTTGTTCGCGGCGCGCGCGGCGACTTCATTCGCATAGGGCGACGGAAAATAATCCGACGGCAGGCCGTCGCGGGTCGCCGGCTCACCCGTGTCGGGGTTGATCGACGGGACCTGGAAGCCCTTGGCGAAAGTCTTGATCTGCCCTTCGGTGTATCCGAGGTCCGCAATGTCGCGGAAGGCGACGAGGTGCAGGCTGTGGCAGGCCGAGCAGACTTCCTTGTAAACCTGCATCCCGCGTTGCAGCTGGGCCTTGTCCCAATGCGGCAGCAGGATGCCGTCGCTGGCGAGCTTCAGATGCTTGGGATGCTTGTGAAACTCGTGCGCGACATTGGGCTCATTCTTGAGCGGCGTCGTGAGGATCGCGAGCACCAGCGCGGTAATGAAACCGAGACCGACGAGAAAACCGAGCGGACGAACCATGGCTGTATCAGCTCCTATTAAAGTCCGGCGCTCAGGCCGTTGCCGAAGCCGACGTCGCGTCGGTGGCGTGTTTGGCGAGGACCGCTTCGGTGATCGAATTCGGCATCGGCAGCGGGCGTTCGATCCGCGACACGATCGGCAGGATCACCAGGAAGTGAGCGAAATAATAGATCGCACCCAGCTGGCTGAGGATCACCCACGGCTGTTCGGCGGGCTGCATGCCGCACCAGCCGAGGAGCAGCACGTCGGCGACGAGGATCCAGAAGAAGATGCGGTACAGCGGACGATAGTTCGACGATTTGATCGGCGAGCTGTCGAGCCAGGGCAGGAAGAACAGCAGCGCGATCGATGCGAACATCGCGATGACGCCCCATAGCTTCGCGTCGATCCACAGGAAGTTGAAGGTGAAGGCCTTCAGGATCGCGTAGAAGGGCAGGAAATACCATTCGGGAACGATATGCGCCGGGGTTGAAAGCGAGTTCGCCGGGATATAATTGTCGGCGTGGCCGAGCGTGTTCGGGCTGAAGAAGGTCAGCGCGACGAATACGAGCAGGAAGACGCCGACGCCAAAGCCGTCCTTCGCGGTGTAATAGGGGTGGAACGGGACGGTGTCCTGTTCGTCCTTCACTTCGATGCCCGTCGGGTTCGACGAACCCGGGATGTGCAGCGCCCAAATGTGCAGGATGATGACACCCAGGATCACGAACGGCAGCAGATAGTGCAGCGAGAAGAAGCGGTTGAGCGTCGCGTTGTCGGGGACGAAGCCGCCGAGCAGCCATTCGCGCACCGGCTCGCCGACGAGCGGAATCGCCGAGAAGAAGCCGGTGATCACCTGCGCACCCCAGAAGCTCATCTGGCCCCACGGAAGGACGTAGCCCATGAAAGCGGTCGCCATCATGAGGAGGAAGATCACGACGCCGAGCAGCCACACCATCTCGCGCGGAGCCTTGTACGAACCGTAATAAAGGCCGCGGAAGATGTGGAGATAGACGACGATGAAGAACATGCTCGCGCCGTTCATATGCGCGTAGCGGATGAACCAGCCGGCGTTCACGTCGCGCATGATATGCTCGACCGAGTTAAACGCGACGTCTGCATTCGCCGCATAGTGCATCGCAAGAACGATGCCGGTGATGATCTGAATCATCAGCGCGGCGCCAGCAAGGACGCCGAAGTTCCAGAAATAGTTGAGGTTGCGCGGGACCGGATAGCCGGGCCCCGTGGCATTATAGACGAGGCGCGGAATCGGCAGCTTCTCGTCCATCCACTTCATCAGCGGATGCGTCGGCTCATAGGGTTTCGCCCAGGGAAAGCTCATCTTATTCCTCTCCTCAGCCGATCGTCACGACGGTGTCGCTGGTGAATTCATAGGGCGGCACAACCAGATTCTTGGGTGCTGGCCCTTTACGGATGCGCGCCGCGGTGTCGTAGTGCGACCCGTGGCACGGGCAGAAATAACCGCCGAAATCGCCGCGATTCTCGCCCTCGGCTGCGCCGAGCGGCACGCAGCCCAAATGGGTACAGACGCCCAGCGTGATCAGCCAGTTTTCCTTGCCCGGCTTGGTGCGCTGGTCGATCGTTTCCGGATCGCGCAGGTCGCCCATCGGGACCGCCTTGGCTTCGGCGATTTCCTTGGCGACGAGATTGCGCACGAACACCGGCTGCTTGCGCCAGCTCGTCTTGATCGCCTGCCCCGGCTGGATCGCCGAAATGTCGATCTCGGTCGACGACAGCGCGAGCACGTCGGCCGACGGGTTCATCTGGTTAAGCAGGGGCAGCACCACGGCGACCGAACCGACACCAGCGAAACTCACTGCCGCAATATTGATGAAATCCCGGCGGCGTACGCCATCTTCGATACCGGCGTTGAGTTCAGTTTCACTGGCCATTCGATTGCCCTTGTATGGGTGAACCACAATAGTTCTCGAAGGTTTGGCCGTCCCTGTTGCACGCGCACGAAAGCGCACAACCCGGCGGCCCCTCCGGGAATTGCGGGCCTGATAGCCGCACAGTCCGAGCTTGCCAACAGGCAATTTCCGCTTGCGTCACCCGGCCGCCGCGATGCAGCCAAGCCCCTCGATTCGCGGCGCCTTCGGCTTTATGGCGGCACCATGGAAATCGCCCTGTTCCAACCCGACATCGCCGGCAACGTCGGCACGATCCTGCGCACTGCCGCCTGCTTCGGCACGCCGGCGCACATCATCGAACCCTGCGGTTTTCCGTTCGGCGACGCCGCGCTCAAGCGCGCGGGCATGGATTATGCCGTGCGTGCCAACGTCCGGCGGCACCCGGGCTGGGACGCTTTTCACATATGGTCGCAGATCGGCGGGCAGCGCGTCGTGCTGCTGACGACCGCGGGCGCGACGCCGCTTCCCGATTTCGAATTCGAGGCAAGCGACGTCCTGCTGTTCGGGTCGGAAAGCGCCGGGGTACCGAAGCACGTCCACGACGCGGCCGCCGCGCGGGTCGCGATTCCAATGCTGCCCGGCTTTCGATCCTTGAATGTCGCGGTCGCGGCTGGCATCGCGCTCGCCGAGGCGCTCCGGCAAACGAAAGGCTTTCCCGCATGATCTCGCTCGACCCGCAGCAACAGCGCGCGCGCACCTGGTTCGAATCGCTTCGCGACCGCATCTGCGCCGAATTCGAGGCGATCGAGGCCGAGGCGGGAAGCGACGCGCGCTTTTCCTATACGCCGTGGGACCGCGAGGCCGAGGGGCTGGCGCCCGGCGAAGGCGGCGGCGGCGTGCGCGGCGTGATGACGGGCCAGGTTTTCGAAAAGGTCGGGGTCAATGTCTCGACCGTCGGTGGCCAGTTCGCGCCCGATTTCGCCGCCTCGATCCATGGCGCGGCCGAAGACCCGAGCTTCTTCGCCACCGGAATCAGCCTGGTCGCGCATATGGCGAACCCGCACGTCCCCGCGGTGCATATGAACACGCGCTTCCTCGCGACGACGAAGCGCTGGTTCGGGGGCGGCGCCGACCTCAATCCGCCGATCCCGTATCAAGAAGATACCGATGCGTTCCACGCGCGGCTGCGCGCCGCCTGCGCCCCCTTTGGCCCCGACGTTTATGAACGCTATGCCAAGTGGGCCGAGGATTATTTCTATATCCCGCACCGCGGCGTCCATCGCGGCGTCGGCGGCATTTTCTACGACCATCTCGAATGCGGCGACGATGTCGAATATGACCGCAATTTCCAGCTGACGCAGGCGGTCGGCGAGGCGTTCCTCGACATTTTCCCGCAGATCGTGCGCCGCCGCATGAACCTGCCCTTCACCGAGGCCGAGCGCGAGGAACAGCTTATCTGGCGCGGCCGCTACGCCGAATTCAACCTCGTCTACGACCGCGGCACGCTGTTCGGGCTCAAGACCGGCGGCAATATCGACGCGATCCTGATGAGCCTGCCGCCGCTCGCCAAATGGGCCTGATACGAAAAGGGCGCCCCGTTGCCGGAGCGCCCTTCTCTCTTAGGCTTATGCCGGATCAGGCGAAGACGTCGCCCGACGCGCGCGGTGCGATCGCGCGATAGACGCCCACCGGCATCGAAAAGGAGATCATGATGATCGGCAGATAGACGAGCGCCGCCATCACGATCATCGTCAGCATCGCGCCGACGACCGATCCGCCAACGATCGCCCCAAGCACGCCTCCGAAGATCATGCTTGCGATAAAGATATAGACGAGCATTCCGATCGTGAAGAGCAGGTAAAAACCCACGATTACCCATTGCGACGGGCCGGTCAGCCGCCACGATTCGCCGAGCCCGGTAACCGGATTGCGCGTCAGCCGCTCGGCCATCACCGGCCCGGCAACCATGAACCGGCCCTGCACCCACAAGAGAAAGACGACCATCGCGATATAGAGAATGATCATCAGGAAGATCGCCCCGCCGCCGATCGCGCCGGCGCCGCCCGATTCGAACGCAGCCGGGGACAATCCGCCCATGCCACCGAGCGCCGCACCGAAGATCAACGTCATGATGAACATGACGATGAAGATGACGATATAGGCGGCGATCATGACCACGATCATGCCAAAGGCGAGCGCCGGCCCGGCCTGGAATGCCCAAGCGAAATTGGGCGCTTCGCCGGGGTGCATGCCGCCGCGCCAGATCAACATCGACACGCCGTAGAAAATGACCGCGGCGATCAGCGCGAACAGCCCGATCTTGCCGAAAGCCCCCATGATAAGCGACGGATCGTTGGGCGACATCGCCATCGCGGAAAAGGTCGACCCGAGAAACAGATAACCGAGCAGACCAACGAGGATCAGCGCCCCGCCGACCCACATCAGCATCTGCATCCAATTGGCCTTCAGAAACGCGAAGGTTTCGGAAAAGGCCGCTCCGATACTCATTTTCGTCATGTCACTTTCCCCTGCTTGTCAAAGCCTGTTCTTCACTCCGTTCAAGACTGGACGAAAACCGACCGGCTTCGTCCCGATTGCGACACCTTTATCATTATTGCGGGCTTGCCCGTCACTGAAACACCTCGGACGAGGTCCGTAGCGCGAGCTGGCGATAAGCGGCCGCCGATACCGCGATCGACACCAGGCTTCCGATCGCGCCGAACGCCGCCTCGACCAGCCCGCCCATCATGCGGCCGAGGCCCGGTTCGCTGCCGAAGATCACCGAGACGACGCCGCCGATGATCAACGCCGCGATCACGATCACGATGCCGACGAGAAACAGAAAGAAGAACACGGCCCAGCCGTTGTCGCGCGTGAGCTCCCAGCTCGTCCGGATCGCCTCGAAAGGATTGTAGATCCGGCGATCGGCGATTGCAGGCGTCACAAGCGCGAGCCGCCCGATCAGGTAGATGCCGGGCACGATCAGCAGGATGAAACCGAAACCGATCGCGATTCCGCACAGGATCTGGACCGCAATCATCGTCGGGAAGAGCATCAGGCCGAAGGTCAGCGCCTCGCCGACGCTGATCCCCGCCCGCGAGAGCCAGAGCCTCAGGATCGCTGCGGTTCCGATCAGGGTGCAAAGCGCGATCACCACCTGCCCGGGGATCATCTGGCGGAAGCTTTCGCGGAATGTCGCCATGACCTGGTTGAAATCGGCGCCCGCGGGCGGCTCGATCGGAACGGGTCCGAACCAGGCGAAGGCGAGCGCCGGCAGGAAGAGAAATACGCCCGCGATCGTGCCGACGAGCGCCGTGTGCGATTTCAAAAGCTGCAACGTGTCGTCCCACGCCGCGCCCATGTCGAATTTTACCATTGATACCCCGTCATTTTTTGGTTCCCCGTTGGCGCGAAGGTGACGATCTTCGGCGCGTCTGTCCAGCCCTGTCGGTCATGCGGGCCGGGGGGTCTTGCGTCCGAGGCCCCGGCGGGCCAGATAGCCGGCACAATGACCGCCCTGCCCCCGCCCGAATGGACGATAAGCCCCGGCCTCACCTGCTATGACGCGGCGCTCGTCGACATGGAGGCGCGCGCCGCGGCGATCCACGCAGGGAGCGCCGGCGAGCGCATCTGGCTGATCGAGCATCCGCCGCTCTATACCGCGGGAACGAGCGCCGATCCCGCCGAGCTGCTCAATCCGCAGTTCCCGGTTTACGATGCGGGGCGCGGCGGACGCTATACCTATCATGGGCCCGGCCAGCGCGTCGGCTATGTCCAGCTCGACCTGACGCGGCGCGGGCGCGACGTGCGCGCCTATGTTTCGGCGCTCGAAGGCTGGGTGATCGACGCGCTCGCGCTGCTCGGCGTCGCGGCGCGGCGCGCCGAGGGGCGGATCGGCATCTGGACCGATGATGTGGAGGGCCGCGAAGCGAAGATCGGCGCAATCGGCGTGCGCGTGAAGCGCTGGGTGACGATGCACGGCTTTTCGCTCAACGTCGCGCCCGACCTCGCGCATTTCGGCGGGATCGTGCCGTGCGGCATCGCCGAGTTTCCGGTGACCAGCCTCGCCGCGCTCGGCAAGGCCGCGACCTTCGCCGATGTCGACGCGGCGCTGGCCCAGACACTGCCCGCCTTTCTCGACAAGCTCGGGCCGACCGACTAGGAAGCCCGCATGACCCGCATATTCCTCACCTCGCTCCCCCTGCTCGCCCTGGCCGCCTGCGGCGGCGGCGACAGCACGGGCAAATCGACGACCAAGCTCGACGCGGTCGAGGTCCAGCCCGGATCGATCAGCGATTCGATGATCGTCCTCGATAATGTGGCGGGCGACGGCACTGCGGTCGACAACAGCATTCCCGACGATGACACGAAAAAGGACGCGCCCAAGGCCGAAGCGGCGAGCGAGGGCGACGAAGCCGCGAGCGACGACGGCGACGATCCCGAAGCGGTCGACATGCCGATCGCGAAAAAGGCGATTACCGACGACGCCGCCGCCAAGAAGGGAGAATAACGCCTAGCGCAGCCCCAGATGCTTGTGCGTCTGGAGCGACAGGCGCCAGCGCGGATCGGCCATCACCAGATCGATGCACGCCTGCACATTGGCGCTCGCGTTCGGGTCGTCGAGCGGCTGGACGAGCAGATGTTTGAAGTCGAGGCCCGCGAGCCGCGCGACATCGCTGCCGGGCTGCGGCCAGACGAGTTTGAGTTCGTCGCCGCTCGTCTGAACCAGTTCGCTTCCCGCTTTCGGGCTGACGCAGATCCAGTCGATGCTGCGCGGGATCGGCAGCGTGCCGTTGCTTTCGATCGCGATGGTGAAGCCGCGATCGTGCAGCGCACCGATCAGCGCGTCGTCGACCTGCAGCATCGGCTCGCCGCCGGTGAGCACGATATAGCGGTCCTCGCCGCCCTCGCCCCAGCTTTCGGCGACAACGTCGGCTAGCGCCGCGGCCGATTTATACTTGCCGCCGAGCGTGCCGTCGGTGCCGACGAAATCGGTATCGCAGAACTGGCAGATCGCCTTGGCACGGTCCTGCTCGCGTCCCGTCCACAAATTGCAGCCGGCAAAGCGGCAGAAGACCGCGCGGCGTCCCGCCTGCGCCCCCTCCCCCTGCAGGGTGAGGAAAATCTCTTTGACGGCGTAGGTCATGGCTTCAGGCGTAGCGCGTCGGGTCGGTGAGACCCGCGTCGGCGAAGCCCTTCGACCGCAGGCGGCAGCTGTCGCACGCCCCGCAATGCAGCCCCTCGGGCGTCGGATCGTAGCACGACCAGCTCATCCCCGCGTCCATGCCGAGCCGCGCCGCTTCGGCGGCGATATCGGCCTTGGTCATATGCTGGAGCGGCGCATGGATGCGGAATTCGACGCCCTTGTCGCCGTCGCGCGTCGCCAGCGCCGCGAGCTTCTCGAAACCCTGGATGAATTCGGGGCGGCAGTCGGGATAGCCCGAATAGTCGAGCGCATTGACGCCGATGACGATGTCCTGCGCAGCCCGTGCCTCGGCGAGCCCGAGCGTCAACGACAGGAAGATCAGGTTGCGCGCGGGGACATAGGTGATCGGGACATCGTCGCCCACTCCGTCCTTGGGCACGTCGATGTCGGCGGTCAGCGCCGAGCCGCCGAAACGGCGGAGGTCGAGCGGCAACACGATATGTTCGGCGGCGCCGACATAGTCGGCGATGCGCGCGGCGGATTCGAGTTCAACGCGGTGGCGCTGGTTATAGTCGATGGTGAGCGCGACGATGCGCGCGCCCGCTTCGCGCGCGAGGCCCGCACAGACCATCGAGTCGAGCCCGCCCGACAGAAGGACGATCACGCTTTTTCCGGAAACTTGCTGCATCGGCGCCAGATAGGCCCGTGCCGCCGGGGGTGCAAGAGGGCCCGCCGCATCAAAGAAACGGGCCGCGAGGCGGTCGCCGCGCGGCCCAGTCCGGCATGACAGCCGTTAGGGAGAAGACATACGAAGAAGCATGTCTTCCTTCGACCTAGCGCCGGATGGTAAACATCGGGTTAGCGCGGCGCGCAAAGATCAGCAGCCGCCTGTGCGCCGCGCTTCGATCGCCTGCGAGAAGGGCCGGCCCTCGGCAATGCCCTGCGTATCGATCTGGACCAGCCGGTTCGTCTCGCTGCGGATGGTCGTACGACCGTGCCCGGCGCCGGGACAGGTATAGTGGACGGTCACCGAATTCGGCGTATCCTCGATGACATAGCGCGAACAGGTCGCACCCGGGTGATAGACCTGGATCATCCGCCGCGCGTCGCCGACGCAGACGGTCTGGACGACCGCGTCCTTGCCGCGTTCACGCAGCTGCCAGCTGCCCTTTTCGAGCCGGTCGAGCATCGCCAGCGACGGCGCCTGCGCCGGCACCGCGGTCGCCGCGCCCGCAAGGCCGAGCGCCATCAAACCATATCGCACGAGGGGAGAGAAGATCGCCATTTTCACCTGTCCACTGGTCGCCGCGCGGGCTGGATGCGACCCCGTTGCCCGTAGGTAACAACGCGCCCGAGGCTTTTCAACCGCTTGGCGCTGGATTTGCTCGTTTCGTCGCCGGCTTCGACGAAGCCCGTTCGGTTATTCGGCGCGATCGTGGGTCGCGATCTCGTCGAGCGGGATCGGGAAAAAGCGCGAGCAAAAGGCGCAGTCGACGACGATCCTGCCGTCGTCGTCGGCCATTTCGGCGCGCTCGGCCTCGGGAAATTGCGCGAGCACGCCGGCGAAATAGCCGGTGCTGCACCGGCAGCCCCGCGACACTGTAACGCCCGGCTCGACGCGCACCTCATCCTCATGGAAAAGCCGCCACGCCAGCGTCTCGAGCGAGGTCGCGGGATCGGTGAGCTCCTCGTCCTTGAGCGTCGCCGCGATCGTCTTGGCATGCTCCCATTCGGGATTGTCGTGGCGAACGTGCAACCGGTCGCGGCCGACCTCGCCCTCGGGAAGATGCTGGAGCAGCAATCCGCCGGCAACGCATCCCGCCTCGGGATCATGACGCGCGGCGAGCTTGATCAGGCTCGAAATCTGCTCCGATTGCTCGAAATAATGCTCGGCCGCCTCGCCGATCGACGTGCCTTCGAGCGGAACGATGCCCTGATAGCGTTCGCCGGTCGTCGCCTGATCAAAGGTGATCGCAAGAAAGCCCTCGCCGAACAGCGCGAACAAGGTCGGATCGGAACCCGCCTCGGCTAGCCGCTCGGCATCGAACTTGAGGTAGCCGCGCAGTTCGCCGCCGCGATAATCGCAGACGAGCAGCTCGACCGGCCCGCCGCCGGTCTGCGCCTGCAGCGTCATCTGGCCGTTCTCGTCCTTCAGCGTCGAGCCGAGCAGCACGGTGAGCACCAGCGCCTCGGCGAGCAGTTTTTCGGCGACCGGCGGATAATTATGTGCGCCGATAATCGTCCGCAGCGTCGGCCCGAGCCGCACCAGCCGCCCGCGTACATGGCGCTTGGCGATGGTGAACAGCAAAGGCTGGTCGAACCAGGTTTCGATGGTCTCGCTCACGTCCTTAAACTCACAATTTCCCGAGCGCCCAGAGCAGGATCGATTTTTGCGCATGGACGCGGTTTTCGGCCTCGTCCCAGACGCGCGACTGCGCGCCATCGATCACCGCATCGACGACCTCGTCGCCGCGGTGCGCGGGCAGGCAATGAAGGAAGATCGCGTCTTTCTTCGCACCCGCCATCAGTCGCTCGTCGACCTGATAAGGCGCCATCGCCGCAATCTTGTTATGCGCGTGATCCTGTCCCATCGACACCCATGTGTCGGTGACGACCAGATCGGCGCCCGCCACGGCCTCGCGCGCATCGCGCACGACCTCGATGCGTGAACCCTTCGCCCGCGCCGCCTCGACGAAGCTCGCCTCGGGCTCATAGCCTTGCGGCACGCCGGCGCGGACGTGGAAGCCGAACAGCCCCGCCGCCTCGATCAGCGACGCGAGGACATTGTTGCCGTCGCCGAGCCACGCGAGTTCGAGCCCCGGCAGGGCCTTGCCACTCTCGACCACCGTCAGCAGGTCGGCGACGATCTGGCACGGGTGCGAGAGGTCGGTGAGGCCGTTGATCACCGGCACGCTCGCATATTCGGCGAGTTCCTCGGCTTTCGCATGATCGTCGGTGCGGATCATGATCGCATCGGCATAACGCGACAGCACGCGCGCGGTATCGGCGATCGTCTCGCCGCGCCCGAGCTGGGTCACGCCCGCGTCCATGATCATCGGCACCCCGCCGAGCTGGCGGATCGCGATGTCGAAGGATGCGCGCGTGCGCGTCGAATTCTTCTCGAACACCATCGCGAGCACATGGCCCGCGAGCGGCGCATCGGCGTCGGGCTTTGCCTTCGGCCAGCCCGCGCGCGCCGTCTTGCGGTCGATCGCGTCCGACAGCATCGCGGCTACGGCGTCGCCGCCCGCGTCGGACAGGTTCAGGAAGCGCCGCATCATGCCCTCCGTTCTGCAGGAACGGAAAACATCAGGACTCGGGCGGCGTGTAGCTCGCCGCGCCTGCCGACAGTTTTTCGATGAATTCGGCGATGTGGCTGTCGTCGATGTTGAGCGGCGGCAGCACGCGGACGACATTCTCGCCCGCCGCGACGGTCAGCAGCCCGTGATTGTCGCGCAGGTGCGCGACGAACGCGCGGCTGTCCGAATTGAGCTTGAGGCCGAGCATCAGGCCAACACCGCGCACACTGTCGAACAGATGGTCGTGGTTGGGGATGAGCTGTTCGAGCGCGCCGCGCAGCCGCTCGCCGGTCGCCTTCACCTGATCGAGGAAGCCATCTTCGAGCACGACGTCGAGCACCGCCTGCCCCGCCGCGCAAGCGAGCGGGTTGCCGCCATAGGTCGACCCGTGCGTGCCAATGACCATGCCGCGCGCCGCCTTTTCGGTCGCGAGGCACGCCCCCATCGGGAAGCCGCCGCCGATGCCCTTGGCGCTCGCCATAATGTCGGGGGCGACACCATAATGTTCATAGGCATAGAGATGGCCGGTGCGCGCGACGCCGCACTGGACCTCGTCGAAGATCAGCATCAGGTCGCGCTTGTCGCAGATGTCGCGCAGCGCCTGCAGGAAAGGCTGCGAGGCGGGGCGGATGCCGCCCTCGCCCTGGATCGGCTCGACAAGGAAACCCGCGGTGTTGTCGTCGACCAGATCGAGCGCGGCGTTGATGTCGTCGAACGGCGCATAGGCGAAGCCGGGCAGCAGCGGATCGAAACCCTTGCGCAGCTTTTCCTGATTGGTCGCCGAGATCGTGCCGAGCGTGCGGCCGTGGAAGGCGTTGTTGAAGGTGATGAGGGTGTGCTTTTCGGGATTGCCCGCGCTCGAATGATAGGCGCGCGCGGTCTTGATCGCGCATTCGACCGCCTCGGCGCCCGAGTTGGTCAGGAAGACCGTGTCGGCGAAGGTATTGTCGACCAGCCGCGCGGCATAGGCCTCACCCTGCGGGCTGCCGTAAAGGTTCGACACATGCATCAGCGTCGCGGCCTGCTCCTGAATCGCCTTGGTCAGGTGCGGGTGGCCGTGACCGAGCAGGTTGACCGCGATCCCGCTCGCGAAGTCCAGATAGCGCTCGCCTCGCTCGCCGATCAGATAGGCGCCCTCGCCGCGCACCGGACGCACGGCACACCGGGGGTATACGGGCATCAGCGGCGTGATCGACATGGCAAGCACCTTTCAGTCAAAAGTAAAAAGGCGACCCCGTTCGGGCCGCCCTTGGTCGGGCGGCTCCTATACTGCCGGTGCCGGAGGCGCGTCAACACAGCGGCGCCGTGCGCCCGGACGACAAAAAGATCAGAGCGCCGGAACCGGCGTCGCCCGGATTTCCTTCTTCGCGCGATCGATCGACCACAGCAGGCGCGGCTCGGCCGGGTCCCAGTCGATCGCCTGCCCCTCGGTCGGCACCGGCAGCGTCGCCACCAGTTCGAGCGTCGCGCCCGCCTTCGGCAACCGCAGCGCATAGATTTCGGGCCGGTCGTGCCCGCTGGCGTACATCAGCCCGTCGGCGCCCCACGCGAAACCCGAACAGCTTTTGGGCGCGAAGCGCGCGAGTACGGCGTCGGGGAAAAGCCAGGATTCGAGCGGACGAAAGGAGGCGTCCATGCGAACCAGCGTCGTGAAGCGGTGGTCGCGCCCCGGCTCGCCGCCGCGGTCGTCATAATTAGCGAACACCGCCCACCAGCTTCCGCCGTGCCAGTCCATCGCGGTGAGCGAACCATAGATCCGCCCGAGGCTGACCGTGCGGACATGGCGGAGCGTCTTTGCATCGAAAATCTCGACGCTGCTCGCCATCGGCACCTTCGGATAATTGGAGGCGGCGCAGACGAGCTCGGCCTTCACCACCGCGCAGCTGTTGAGGTGCGGGAACAGCTTGGGGTCGCCTTCCCACGCGGCGACCCGCTTGCCGCTCGCCTTGTCATATTTGCCGATCGCGAAATTATCGATGGCATAGACATGGGTCCGATCCGCCGCGACGCCCTGATCGGCCTCGGGCGCCGCGATCGTCGCAAGCGTCAGGAGCGCGGCGGCGAGCATCAGAAGCGCACCGACGCGCCGGCATAGAAGGTCCGGCCATAGCGTTCGTTCTGGATGATCCAGTCACGGCGCTCGCCCTGATACTGGCGCGTCGGCTCGTCGGTCAGATTCTGCCCCTCGACAAACAGGCTGACATTGTCGGTCAACGCGAACGACGCCTTGGCGTCGAGCCGGCGCAGATCGTCATTATACTGATCGCCGAGCATATCGGCGCCGAGCGAAATCAGCGCGCTGCCGGTGTTGTGATAGGCGATCGACGCCTCGATCGGCCCCTTCTGATAGAAAAGCTGCGCGCCATAGAGCAGGTTCGACTGCTCGGGGAACGCCGCGGGGTCGGCACGGCCGGGAACTTTCAGCTTCGAATCGATCAGCGTCATATTCGCCTCGAGCCCGAAGCCGGAGAGAAAGCTCGGCAGGAAGTCGAACTGCTGGCGATAGGCGAGCTCAAGCCCGATGATGTCGGCGCTCGTCCCGTTCGCCTTTTGCGAGAAGCCGAGCACGGCATAATCGCGCCCGCCATAGCTGGTGTCGAGCAGCGTAAAGCTTTGTGTATAGACGGGGTTCTGGATGAATTTGGCGAACACGCCGACCGAAAGCAGCCCGCCCTTCGCAAAATACCACTCGGCCGAGGCGTCGAGCGCGTCGGCGACATAGGGTTCGAGGTTCGGGTTGCCGAGCGACACCGACCCGTCGAATGTGCCGTCGTCGTTCGCTTCATAGGCGATCTCGCCGCCGGGGGTGAGGTCCGAATAATTGGGACGCCCGACGCTGCGCGTATAGGCGAGGCGGACAATGACCTCGTCATTCGGTTCGATCCGCACGATCAGGCTCGGCAGCCAGTTGGTGTAGCTGCGCTTCGCGTTCACCGGGACGACGTCGGCCTCATTCTCGAGCTGGAACCCGCGGATCGTCAGGTCGGTGCGTTCGACGCGGATGCCCGGCGTCACCGTGATCGACCCGAAATCGAGGTTCGCCATCGCATAGCCCGCCGCGATATCTTCGCCGAGGTCGAGGTCGTCCAGCGTCGCATTGGCGAGCGTCGAGCTCTCGTCGAGCACAAAATAGGCCGCGTTCGCGGGGTCAGCGGTGAAGGCGTCGATCAGGCCGGCGTCAATCACCGGCGTGATCAGATAGTCGTGCCCGCCGCCGGCATGCGAAATCACGTCGGCGCCCTGCAAGCCGAACTGGCCGAGCGTGAAGCGCGTCGCCGCATTGCTCCCCCGCGAAAAGATGCTGTTGTTCGCATCGAAATCCTTGTCGGTCGCGCGATATTTCCCGCCGAGCTTCAGCCAGCTGTCGTCGCCGAAGCCAAGCTTGCGCGTGACGTCGAGCCGGCCAGTCCAGATATATTCGTCGCCGCTTTCGTCCTGCACCGTATATTGGCGAAAGCCGAGGCCGTCGGCGGTCAGCGGAGTGCGCGGCACCGCGCTGAACAATTTGTCGGTGAAGTCGAAATCGACGGTCCCCGGGTTGCCGCGGAATTGCCAGAGCTGGTTCGGCTCGATCACTTCATTGTGCGAGCGCGCGATGCCATAGTCGAAGGTCCAGTCGTCGGCCTCGGTCGTCCCGCCGACCATGCCGACGAGAACGGACTTCTCCTTATACTCAAGCCGCAGGTCCGATCGCTGCTCGGTCACTGTCGATACGCCGGTCAAGCCATCTGGGTTCAATGTTACGGTCCCATTGTCCCGTTGTGCCTGCGTCGCGAAATCGAGGCGGAAGCGCTGGCGATATTCATTCTCGGTGAATTTGCTGTAGAGCCCGCGCGCCCACAGGTGGGTCGTGTCGCTCGGCCGCCAGTCGAGCGAGGCGATGCCCCCGATGCGTTCGCGCTCGAGCTGGTAATCGGTATATTTGATGTTGGTCGGCAGCCCGCCGCGCGCCGCGCCCGGAAACGGCGCCCAATCGTCGGGAAAGATGCCGAAGCTCTGGAAATCGCGCTTCGAATAGCTCGCGCCGATCAGGATGCCGAATTGCTCGTCGCCGCCGAAGCGCCCGCCGATGCTCGCATCGCCGCGTACCGGCACCTTCTCGTTGAGCGTCTGGTAACCCGCTTGCACATTGGCCGAGAGGACGAAAGGCTCGGCGAAGTCGAACGCGGTCTGAGTCACGAGGTTGATCGTGCCGCCGATACCCTGCGCATCGAGATCGGCGGTCTTCGCCTTGGTCACCTCGACGCGGTTGAGCAATTGCCCCGAGACGATGTCGAGCGGCAGACGGCGCGTGTTGCCGTCGGGGTTGCCGAGCTCGAAGCCGTTGACGGTATAATTGTTGAGGTCCGACGGAATACCGCGGATCGCGACATAGCGTCCCTCGCCCTGATCATATTGCACGCCGACGCCGGGCAGGCGCTCGATCACTTCGGCGACGTTGCGGTCGGGAAGCTGGCCGATCTCGTCCGCCGCGGCGACGTCCATGATGCCGACGGCCTCGCGCTTGATCTCGATCGCGCGTTCCTGCTGCGCGCGCTGGCCGGTGACGACGATCGCCTCGCCCTCGTCGGTCGGCGTGGCGCCCTGCCCGAAAGCTGGCGAGGCGGCGAGCAGCGCGATGGCGCTGACGCCGGCGAGGGAGAGTTTGACGGACATGAAAGCGACCCCTTTTGGAAAGACGCGCTGCGCCTAGGGGTCCGCCGCGTCGATTCGACGACGCATCAATGACAATACGACTATTCTTTCGTGACGTCGCCGTCACATTGTCAAAGCAAGCGCGCCGCCTCCATCGTCAGCGCGAGCGAGCGTTTGCGCGCACCGTGATCGTACATCGACGAAGCGATGATCACCTCGTCGACACCGGTGCGCGTCTGAAAGGCCTTGAGGCCCGCCGCGATGTCGTCGGCGGTGCCGATCGCCGAGCATTGCAGCACATGGTCGAGGATCGCCCGCGCATTGGGCGGCAGACTGTCCTTATAGCCCGCGAGCGGCGGCTTCATCTTGCCCGGATTGCCGGTGCGCAGCGCGACGAACGCCTGCTGCTGCGACGAGGCGAGGAGTTCGGCCTCCTCACGCGTGTCGGCGGCGAAGGCGTTGAACGCCGCCGCGGCATAGGGTTCGGCGAGCTGCGCCGAGGGTTTGAACTGGCGGCGGTAGATATCGAGTGCTTCGTCGAGCGCGTCGGGCGCGAAATGGCTGGCGAAGGCGTAAGGCAGCCCGAGCATCGCCGCGAGCTGTGCGCCAAAGGTGCTGGATCCGAGAATCCACAGCGGGATATGGGTGCCCGCGCCCGGAACCGCTGTGATACCGAGTTGTTCGTCGCCGGCGAGAAAGGCCTGCAATTCCAGCACATCCTGCGGAAACTGGCGCTCGTCGCTCGCGAGGGTGCGGCGCAAGGCGCGCGCGACGCGCTGATCCGATCCGGGTGCGCGTCCCAATCCCAAATCCACACGGCCAGGGAACAAGGCTTCGAGGGTGCCGAATTGCTCGGCGATCACCATCGGCGCATGGTTCGGCAGCATGATACCGGCCGATCCGATCCGAATGCTCTTGGTGGCCTGCCCGATATGCGCGAGCACGACCGAGGTCGCGGCGCTCGCGATCCCCGCCATGCCATGATGTTCGGCGACCCAATAGCGCGCATAGCCGAGCGCCTCGGCATGCCTTGCGAGATCGGCGGCGTTGGCGAGCGACTGGGCGATCGTGCCGGTATCGGTAACGGGCACGAGGTCGAGGAAAGAGAGTTTCGTCATGAAACCGATATGCGGTTGGCGAGTGAGAGGTGCAAGCGCACCGCTTCACGGGCGGCGCGAAGAAAAACTACGCCCGCTCGTCCTTGGGCGAGTCCATCAGCACATAGGTGGTGATCGAATGCACCTGCGGCAGCACGCCGAGCACCTCGGTGTGGAAATGCTTGTACGACGCGAGATCCTCGGTCTCGACGCGCAGCAGATATTCGATCGTGCCGGTGATATTGTGGCATTCGCGCACTTCGGGCGCCTCGGCCATCGCGGCCTCAAAACCGGCCTGCGACTTTTTGGTGTGCGACGACAGCCCTACGGTCACATAGGCAAGGAAGGTGAGCCCGAGCTTCGCGGGGTCGATCACCGCGCGATAGCCCTTGATCACCCCGCTGCGTTCGAGTTCCTGCACGCGGCGCAGGCAGGCCGAGGGCGACAGCCCGACGCGATCGGCGAGTTCGAGGTTCGAGATTCGCCCGTCGCGCGACAATTCGTGCAATATCTTGCGGCCGATGGCGTCGATCTTGATCATGGATTGCATAATCTAACCGAATGCGGGTCATCTTTGCAATCCGTCGCGCAGCTAAACGCATTATGTTGCGCGCATGGAACAGACCACCCTCGCCGCGCTCTCCGCCTTCGCGCTCGTCTCGTCGATCACCCCGGGGCCGAACAATATGATGCTGATGGCGTCGGGCGCCAATTTCGGCCTGCGCCGCACCGTTCCGCATGCGCTCGGCGTCGGCATCGGCTTCACGCTGATGATCGTCCTCGTCGGCGTCGGGCTGATGGGGCTGTTCGACCTGTTTCCCGTGCTCAATATCATACTCAAGGTGGTGAGCGTCGCCTATCTGCTCTGGCTCGCGTGGAAGATCGCCAATGCCGCCGCACCCGACACGACGGGCAGCGCGCGCGGCAAGCCGATGAGCTTCTTTCAGGCGGTGCTGTTCCAGTGGGTCAATCCGAAGGCCTGGTCGATGGCGCTCACCGCGATCGCGCTCTACGCGCCCGACCGCAATTTCGCCGCGGTGCTGCTCGTCGCGGTGATCTTCGGGATCATCAACCTGCCCTCGACCAGCCTGTGGGCGGTAATGGGGGTGTCGCTGCGCGGCTGGCTGTCGAGCCCGGCGCGATTGAAAGCGTTCAACTGGACGATGGCGGCGCTGCTCGTCGGCTCGCTCGCGCTGCTGATCTGATTGCAAGGTTGCATCCCGCAACCTAAAGACGGCGCTCCCCTCCCTCTGACCGGAGAACAGAGCCATGCAAAGCCGCCGCCTCGGACAAAGCGCCATCCACGTCTCCGACATCTGCATGGGGACGATGACCTTCGGCAGCCAGGCCGACGAGGCGACGGCGTTCCTCGTGCTCGACCGCTGCTTCGACGCCGGGATCAATTTCTTCGACACCGCCGAGGGCTATCCGGTGCCGCCCGACGTCAAATGGGTCGGCCGCACCGAGGAAATCGTCGGGCGCTGGATGAAGACCAAGCCGCGCGACGCGATCATCCTCGCGACGAAAGTCTCGGGTCCGAGCCATGTGTGGTTCAAATCGCCATGCCGGGGCGGCATGACCGCGCTCGACCGCAAGAATATCATGCAGGCCATCGACGACAGCCTGACGCGGCTTCAGACCGACTATGTCGACCTCTACCAGACGCACTGGCCCGACCATGACGCGCCCTATGACGAGATGATGGACGCGCTCGACGAGCTAGTTCGCGCCGGCAAGGTGCGCATCCTCGGCTGCTCGAACGAGACGAGCTGGGGGCTGATGAAGTCGCTCGCGGCGTCGGAGAAGCTTGGGCTTGCGCGCTATCACACGATCCAGAATAATTTCAGCCTCAACAACCGCCGCTTCGAGGACGAGCTGGCGCAAGTGTGCCGGCAGGAAGGCGTCAGCCTGATCCCCTATTCGCCGCTCGCCGGCGGCGTTCTGACGGGCAAATATCAGGGCGGCGCGACCCCCGAGGGCGCGCGCTTCTCGCGCTACTTGCAGATGGAGGGGCGGCAGGCGGCGATGGGCCGCCGCTTCGTCAACGACAAGACGCTCGCCGCGACCGAACGCTATCTGAAGATCGCCGAAGAAGCCGGGCTGCATCCGGTGACGATGGCGACGGCGTGGTCGAAACAGCATGATTTCGTCGCGTCGACGATCGTCGGGGTCAGCGCCTATGATCAGGTCCAGCCGATCCTCGATGCGATGGAACTGGTGCTTTCGGACGAGGTGATGAAGGCTCTGCACAAGGTGAGCAAGGACATCCTCTACCCGATGGGGTAAAGCCGGTCCTTTCATTTCGTCATCCCGGACTTGATCCGGGATCCATTTACGCGACGGTGGAATAACGGATGCCGGATCAAGTCCGAGGATGACGATTCAAATAACTTTAGTGGGCGGCCATTCGAGGGTCAGCGCCTCGCCGACCCGCAGCGCCCGCCATGTCGCCGAAAGCCGCTCGAAATCCTCAAACACCCGCCGCCGCGCGGCGTCGAATTGCGCGCGCTCGTCGGCGCTGAGCGAAGCGCGCGTCCGTTCCGCCTCACCGAGCGCCGCGCGCTGCGCCGCGCTGTCGGGGCGCTGGCCGCTCCGCCAAGCGACGTCGAAAAGGAAGGCGGCGAGTTCGGACAGCTCGCCCTCGCGGCCTTGGCTTTTGATCAGCTTCGCGCCCTTCGCGACCTGCTTGCGCGCTGCGCGCTGACGCTCCTTCGCCGACAGCGCACCGCCCGCCTCGACATGGAAGGAGCCCGCGTCGCCGCCCGCCGCGATCTGGCCGAACACGCCGGCCTTCAGGCCAAGCGCCGCCTCGACGACGAAATGCACCATATCGTGCGGCAGGTCTGGATCGAAGCCCGGCGCCGGATCCATGACGAGCGCCGGGGCGCCTTCGCGCTCGATGCGCATGCTGTAGCGGCGTTCGCCCGAGCGGATGAAATGGACTTTCATGGGACCTGTCTGTAGCTTCGCGTCCCGTTCCACCAAAAGGATTTGCGATGACTTCTGCCCGCCGCGCGTTTTTCGCCCTCGCCGCCTTCTCCGCCGTCATCGGCACCGCGCATGCCGCGAACCCAACGATGTTCCGCGACGCGGGTTGCGGCTGCTGCCTCAAATGGCTCGAGCAGGTGAAGACCTCGTTCGGGGCGAAGGCGGTCGTCGTCAATTCGCCCGACATGGCCGCGGTCAAGGACAAGCAGGGCGTGCCGCAGGCGCTCAGAAGCTGCCACACCGTGCTCGTCGGGGGATATGTGATCGAGGGCCATGTCCCCGCGAAGGAGATCGCCCGCCTGCTCCGCGAAAAGCCGAAGGGCGTGAAGGGCCTCGCCGTCGCGGGCATGCCGGTCGGGTCGCCCGGCATGGAACATGGCGACCACCGCGAAGCCTATAAGGTCATGACCTTCGGCCCCGGCGGCCAGCGCGTCTATGCGAGCTACGCCGCGAGCGGCGGCGCGCACGCGCACTGACCGTCAAGCGGGGCTTCAGGCCAGCTCGGCCTTGAACAGTTCGAGCATCCGCGCCCACGCCTTCTCCGCCGCCGCTTCGCTATAGACGCGGCCGTCGGGCGGGCACCAACCGTGCTGGGCCGGATAGACCTCAACCTCGTGCCATTGCTTGCGGGGTTCGAGCACCGATTTCAGCAGGACTTTCTCGTTCGGGCTTTCCTTGTCGTCATCCTCGGCGATCGCGAAAAGATAGCCGGCTTTGGTGCCGGGGATCAGCAGGTGCGGGCTGTCGGGCTTGTCGGTGCCCACGCCGCCGCCGTGAAAACTCGCCGCCGCGCCGACGCGGTCGGGCTTCAGCGCCGCGGTATAGATGGTCATCGGCCCGCCCATGCAGTAACCGGTGGTGCCGAGCCCCCGCTTCGTATCGACCTCGCCCTGCGCGTCGAGGAAGGCGAGATGCGCCTTCGCGTCGGTCTCGACGATCGGCTTGGTGAGCTGCTTGAGATAGCCGAACAGCTTTTCGCGCACCGCGGCGACGCCCCAATTATTCTCGGCATCGACGACGGGCGCCTTCTGCCAGCGGTAGAAGGGATTCACCGTCAGCACCGCATAGCCCTCGCCCGCGAGCCGGTCGGCCATCTGGCGAAAGGCGGGGCGCAGCCCGCGAATGTCGGGCCACACCAGCACGCCGGGGTGCTTGCCCTCGGCGGGGGCGACGAAATAGGCGTCGCAAATGCCGTCGGCGGTCGTGATGGTGACGTCGCGGCCCTTCACCGGCTTGCCCGCGATCGCGCGCGCCGGCAGCGCCGCCATCAACGCGCCCGCACCCGCGAGCGTGGTGAAGCTGCGGCGCGCGACGGGCATTCCGGCGCGGTCGCGATCGGCTTCCATCTTTTCGGTACACATGGGCTCTCTCCTTGGGGCATTTTTTGAAAAGGCGCAGAAAACTGCGCAACTTCACTCGCGATTGCAGGTTTCGTCCCGTTATCGGGATCGACCAGAGGGCAAAGCTAATCGACGCTCGCTTTATAGGACAGCGGTTTTTGCCCGATTAGATCCTCCCTGTGGCGAAGCCATGGGGAGGGGGACCGTCGCCGCAGGCGATGGTGGAGGGGCCGCGACGGGTGCGCCATAGGCCCCTCCGTCAGCGCTTCGCGCTGCCACCTCCCCATGGCTACGCGACAGGGAGGATCATTATCTCATCAAAGTTCAGCGCCACATGATGAACGCCAACCTCGCGCAGCATTGCGCCGTGCGCCGCGCGGTCGACGATATGCCCCGCGCCGCAGAAGCCGACCACCGTCATCCCCGCCGCGATCGCCGCTTGCGCGCCGGTCGGCGAATCCTCGATCGCGAGGCACGCCGCCGGATCGACCCCCAGCCCCTTTGCCGCCGCAAGATAGATGTCGGGAAAAGGCTTGCCGCGATCCCAGCCGTCGGCGCTGTAGACATGCTCGCCGAAATGATGGC
The DNA here is from genome assembly GCF_032227185.1 of Sphingopyxis sp. SE2. Lineage (NCBI taxonomy): Bacteria > Pseudomonadati > Pseudomonadota > Alphaproteobacteria > Sphingomonadales > Sphingopyxidaceae > Sphingopyxis > Sphingopyxis sp. SE2. The sequence continues at coordinate 1,408,655 of NZ_JAPMXW010000001.1, forward strand.
CAAGCCCGAACAGTCCCAGCGCCCAGCCGATATATTCGGCGCGGCTCGACGAGGCGATCGCGCGCGGCGTGGCGCCGAGCGTATCGAGAAAGTCGGCGACGCCCGCGACGGCATCGAACCCTTCCATATAGCGCGCCCGCGCCCGCTCGCGGTGCGTTTCGCGGAAATCGGCGGGAAGCGGCCGCCCGTAACGCGCCTCGATCCGCCGCTGCGTCTCCTGCCAGTTATGGCCGTAATAGTCGCGCAGACATTCGTCATAGGTCGCAGGCATCCCCGCCGCGGTCAGGCTTTCGGCGAGCGAGAGGTTCGCGCGCACCTCACTGTCGGCGACGACGCCGTCGAAGTCGAAGATCACCGCTGCATAGGACATGGGATTCAGCGCATCACCTCATGTTCGCGGACATGGGTCCACGGTCCCTCGCCCGACCAGCCGCGCCCGTCGGGAAAGGCCAGCTTCAACCCGCGAAGCTGTTCGGGCGCAAACAGGCGCATGTTGACGCCCATCAGGTCGACTTCGCCGCCCATCCGCTCGATCAGGCCTTCGGTGGCCGACCAGTGCGTCGAGCAGCCGCAGGTGGCGCAGAAATGCAGGTCCGAATTGGGGTTTTCGCGGTCGGCGCGGTTGTAGGTCCGCGTTTCGCCTTCGATCACCACATCGCGCGGCGAACAATAGGCCCAGAGAATGCCATGCGAAAAGCAGAGCGAGCAATTGCACTCGGCGAGTTCTTCGGGTGCCTTGGCGAGGCGCACCGAAACGGCGCCGCAATGGCAGCTCGTCTCCCAGCTCATTCCACCGTCACCGACTTGGCCAGATTGCGCGGCTGATCGACATCGGTCCCCTTCGCGACCGCCACATGATAGGCGAGCAACTGCACCGGCACCGCATAGACGAGCGGCGCGATCAGCGGGTGGACCTTGGGCATCTCGATCGTCGCCATGCAGCCGTCGCCGGCTTCGGCGAGGCCTTCGGCGTCGCTGATCAGCACGACCTTGCCGCCGCGCGCCATGACTTCCTGCATGTTGCTGACGGTCTTTTCGAACAGCGGGCCCGACGGGGCGAGGACGATCACCGGCACCGCTTCGTCGATCAGCGCGATCGGGCCGTGCTTCATCTCGCCCGAGGCATAGCCTTCGGCGTGGATGTAGCTGATTTCCTTGAGCTTGAGCGCGCCCTCGAGGGCGAGCGGATAGTCGGGGCCGCGGCCGAGGTAGAGCACGTCGCGCGCGGGGGCGACGAGGTGCGCCATCGCGGCGATATCCTCGTCGTGCGCGAGCGCGGCGTTGAGCGCGGCGGGCGCCTCGATCAGATGTTTGACGATCTCGCGCTCGTCGGCGGCGCTGAGCTTGCCCTTCTTGAGCGCGAGATGCGCCGCGAGCGCGGCGAGCACCGCGAGCTGGCAGGTGAAGGCCTTGGTCGAGGCGACGCCGATTTCGGGCCCCGCGTGGGTCGGGAGCAGCAGGTCGGCTTCGCGCGCCATGCTGCTGGTCGGCACGTTGACGACGACCGCGATCGTCTGGCCATGCGCCTTGCAGTGGCGGAGCGCCGCGAGCGTGTCGGCGGTCTCGCCCGACTGCGAGATGAAGAGCGCGAGACCGCCCGGCGCCAGCACCGGATCGCGGTAACGGAACTCCGACGCGACATCGATGTCGACGGGCACGCGCGCGAAGGTCTCGAACCAATATTTGGCGACCATTCCGGCGTAGAAGCTGGTGCCGCATGCAACTATCGTGATGCGGTCGATCTTCGAAAGGTCGAAATCCATCTGCGGCAGCGCGACCGTCTGTTCGAGCGGGCGAATGTACGAGGAGAGCGTCTGCGCGACCACCGTCGGCTGCTCGAAAATCTCCTTCTGCATGAAGTGGCGGTAATTGCCCTTCTCGACCGCTGCGGCGGTGACGCCCGAGGTGGTGATCTCGCGCTCGACGGGATTATTGTCGGCGTCGAATATCTGCGCGCCTTCGCGCCCGACGATGACCCAGTCGCCTTCGTCGAGATAGGCGATCTTCTGCGTCAGCGGCGCGAGCGCCAAAGCGTCGCTGCCGAGATAGGTTTCGCCGTCGCCATAACCGACGACGAGCGGCGAGCCGAGGCGCGCTCCGATCAGCAGGTCGGGGTGGCTGCGAAAGGCGATCGCCAGCGCGAAGGCGCCGCGAAGCTCTGGCAGCACCGCCTTCACCGCATCGGCGGGCGATTTGCCGGCTTCGACCTGTTCGGAAACGAGGTGCGCGACGACTTCGGTATCGGTTTCGCTCTCGAACCGCCGTCCGCGGCCGGTCAGCGCCTCGCGCAGCGGCTTGAAATTCTCGATGATGCCATTGTGGACGAGCGCGACTTCGCCCGTCGCGTGCGGGTGCGCGTTGCTCGTCGTCGGCGCGCCGTGGGTCGCCCAGCGCGTGTGGGCGATGCCGACGGTGCCGGGCGCGGGGTTGCCCGCCAGTTCCTTCACCAGATTACCCAGCTTGCCTTCGGCGCGGCGGCGGATCAGCTGCCCGTCCTCGACCGTGCACACGCCCGCCGAATCATAGCCGCGATATTCCATGCGCCGAAGCCCGTCGACGAGACGGTCCGCGACCTGGGTCGTGCCGATGATTCCGATGATTCCGCACATGGATAATGGCTTTCTCTTATAGCGTGTAGGGGACGCGAATACCCGGCATCGATGCCGGGAAATCCTTTGTATTGCGTGTCACGAGAACGCGGCCGCGAATCTGGGCGGTCGCAAGGATGATGGCATCGGGCGCTTTCAGTCTCGATCGTTCGCGGCGCAGCGCGGCCGCGCGGTGCGAAATCTCATCGTCGATTTCGTCGAGCCCGAAACGGCCGAGAAACTGCAGCGCATCGCGAACGACCGCGTCATGGCCCTTGGACAATATTTCGATCCACGCCATCCGGCTGATCCACATGCGGGCCCCGCTTTCCGCGATGCGCCGCAACTCCCGCTGGGCGGGAGCATGGTCCAGCAAGGTGTCGATGAGGATATTGGCGTCGAGGCTGTAGCCGCTCATCCGGACTTCTTTTTGCGCTTTTTGGCGGCTTTTTTGGTCAGCGCCAGATAATGCGCGCGTTCCTTGTCATCCTCGTCGGTGAAACATTCGGGCGATTCCGCCCGGACCTCTTCATAATCATCGTCCCACGGCCGGGTCCATTCGGCGCGCCGCTGGCGATCATATTCGCGCGGATCGATCGAAATGCCGTGCCGCGCCCAGGCACCGAAGCCCACTTCCAGCCAGTCCTTCGGCGTCTCGGCGCGATAGGCCGCCACCGCCTCGCGAAGCACCGATGCGCGCGACTTCCCCTGCTCGGCCGCAAGCTGGTCGAGCCATTTGATATCTTCATCGGGCAGGTCGGCAAGAATACGAGTCATTGATATACTGATATCATATCATGATATCATGTCAATCGATCGACTTGCGGTAGACGAGGAAACCCGACTTTTCCGCGACCCGATCGTAGAGCGCCATCGCGGTCTCGTTGGTTTCGTGCGTCAGCCAGTATACGCGCGGAAGCGAACGCTCCCGTGCGGCGCGATAGACCGCTTCGATCAACGCCCGACCGACGCCCTGCCCCCGCGCCCCTGCGGAAGCGAAGAGGTCCTGCAGATACAGCGACGGCAGCAACGACGTCGTGCTGCGGTGGAGCAGATAATGGGTCAGGCCGAGCAGTGCGCCGTCCCGTTCGGCGACGAGCGCGAACATCGGTTCATACGGATCGAAAAAGCGCTCCCAAGTCGCCGCGGTGATCTCGGGCGCCAGCGCGGTACCGCCGCTGCGTCCGTAAAATTCATTGTAGCCGTCCCATAAGGGGAGCCAGCGGTCGTAATCGGCGCGGATCGCCGGACGGACGATCAGATCGCTCATACCCGCCCGAAATTGCGATCGACGAAGATCATCGCGAATTGCACCGGGTCGGGTGCCGCGCCATTGCCCTCGGCAAAGCGCGCCCGCCCATCGGTCCAGATTTTCCGGATCTGCGCGGGCAGTTCGGGACCGAATTTCATCTGCTGTGCAACGATCTGATCCCAGCTTCCCTTCGCACCGAAACTCTGCTCGAGCTGCGGCACCATCGCCTCGCAATAACGCTCGGTCGCTTCGTCGAGATGGCCGATCGCCCTCAGCACCCACGCGTCGACGAAGCGCAGGAAGGGCTTGTCGTCGTAGCGATCGCTCATTTGCTCTTCTCCGCCGCCTTCTTCTTGCGCATCGCGTCGTGGAAGCGGTCGGCCCAGCCGGGCTTCATCAACTGCTCGCCGCGCACGATGCGAAGCTCGCCGTCGGCGACGTCGCGCGTCACCGCGCTGCCCGCCGCGACGATCGCGTCGGCGCCGATCCTGACCGGCGCAACGAGCGCGCTGTTCGATCCGATGAAGGCGCGCTCGCCGATCTCGGTCTTATATTTGAAATAGCCGTCGTAATTGCAGGTGATCGTGCCCGCGCCGATGTTGGCATTCGCGCCGACGCTGACGTCGCCCAGATAAGTGAGATGGTTCGCTTTTGCGCCCGGGCCGAGCACAGCCTTCTTGGCCTCGACGAAATTGCCGATCTTCGCCTTCTCGCCCAGCACCGTGCCGGGGCGCAGCCGCGCGAACGGACCGACTTCGCATCCCGCGCCGATGATCGCGCCCTCGATATGGCAGTTGGCGCGGATATTGACGCCATTGCCGACCGACACGCCGGGACCGAAAAAGACATTGGGCTCGATCGTCACGTCGCGGCCAAGCTCGGTATCCCACGAGAACCAGACCGTGTCGGGGGCGCGCAGCGACGCGCCGCCCGCCATCGCTTCTTCGCGTTTGAACGCCTGCCACTGCGCCTCGGCCGCGGCGAGTTCGGCGCGGCTGTTGATCCCGGCGACGTCGGCGGGATCGGTCGTCACGACCGCGCACGACCGCCCGTCGGCATTCGCGATATTGACGATATCGACGAGGTAAAATTCCTTCGCGGCGTTGTCGTCGGTCACCCGCGCGAGCAGCGCGAACAGGTCGCGCGCCTTTGCCGCCATCAACCCTGAATTGCAGAGCCGCACCGCGCGCTCCTCGGGAGTCGCGTCCTTGTGCTCGACCATCTTCACAACGCGGTCGCCTTCGGCAATCACGCGGCCATATTGCAGCGGATCGGCGGGTTCGAAGGCGAGGACGACGACGGCGGGCGCGTCGGGAGTGTTCAGCCGGTCGATCATCGACCGCAGCGTTGCCTCGGGAACGAAGGGCACGTCGCCATAGAGGATCAGCACATCGCCCTCGAAGTCCGCGAGCGCGCCCTCCGCCTGCCGCACCGCATGGCCGGTGCCAAGTTGCGGGTCCTGCACCGCCAGTTCGGCACTGCCGCCGAGCGCGGCCTCGAGCTGATCGGCCTTGTCGCCGACGACCACCACTTTCTTCGCCGGCGCGAGCGCATCGACCGCCGCCATCAGGTGCAACAGCATCGGCCGCCCCGCGATCGGGTGGAGCACCTTGTGCAGGTCGGATTTCATGCGGGTGCCCTTGCCCGCGGCAAGGACAATGGCGGCAATGGGGGCGGCGATGGAATTGCTCATGGCCGCTGCCATGCCAGCAAATCATTGCGGTTTCCAGAGCATCGCGCCATGCGCGGCGGATGAACGGATTTCCTTTTGCGATCGTCGGCTTCGATCTCGACGGCACCCTTCTCGATACGCTCGGCGACCTGGCCGCGGCGGTCAATCATACGCTCGCGCAAATGGATCGCGCGCCGCTTGCTGAGGCGGCGGTGCGGCCGATGATCGGGCGCGGCGCGAAGCATATGCTCGAGGAGGGGCTGCGCGCTTCGGGCGGCGTCCCCGATGGCGCGGTTGAGCGCCTCTATCCCGAACTGCTGCGCTTTTACGAAGCGCATATCGCGGTCCACAGCCGCCCCTTTCCCGGCGTCGTCGCCGCGCTCGACCGCCTCGACGCGCTGGGCGTGCGCACCGCGGTCGTGACAAACAAGCTTGAGGGGCTCGCGCGGCAACTGCTCGGCGAACTGGGGCTCGCCGACCGCATGGCGGCGATCATCGGCGGCGACACGGTGGGGGCACGCAAACCCTCGCCCGAGCCGATCCGCGCGATGCTCGAGCGGTGCGGCGGCGGACGTGCGGCGTTCGTCGGCGACAGCATCTATGACGTAACGGCGGCAAAAAATGCGGGTCTGCCGAACGTCGCGGTGAGCTTCGGCTTCCTCGATCGGCCCGCGAACGAGCTGGGCGCCGACCATGTGATCGATCATTATGACGAGTTGGTCCCGCTGCTCGCGCGGCTGTAGAAGGGAAATATCGCCTCCTTGTCCGTCATCCCGGCGGAGGCCGGGATGACGATAATCAAGAATCGGCTAGCGTTTGCGCCACTTCGTCCAGAGATGCTTCGCGAGCATCGCGGGCGGCATGCGCAGCCAGTGCGAGCGGATGTAGAAAACCTGTTCGAGCAGCGGGTTCGTCACCCGCCCCCAGTCGTCGCGCGCGAGCAGGCGGCGGCGGAACCATGCGTCACCGGGGTCTTGCCGGTCCCATCCGCCCGGCAGCACCGCGCCATAGAGGTCGCGCGACAGCCGGGCGGCGCGATGCACCGCAGCTTGCAGCCCGTGCAGGTCGGCGCGCCCGTCGAGCTGCCCCCAAAACCCCGCGTCGGCCGCGGCGAAATCGCGCGTCATCAGGTGAAAATCCCAAAGGTTGCGCAAGCCCCCCTGCAGATCGCCGTCGGCGAGCATGTGCGCCGCGCAATGCACCGTCATGTCGGTCGGTTGCAGCACCGCAAAGCCGTCCCCGCTCGTCACCGCATCGCTGACCAGCGCGAGCGCGTCGGGGGTGATGCGGTGCGTCTTGGGCAGGATCGTGTGGTGGACGTCGATCATGCGGTCGCGGCCCGAGTGGATCATCGGCGGCAGTTCGTGCATGTGCGCGCGGTAATAATGATCGTCATAGGGGTCCGACTTGACCCATTCCCAGCCCGCCTTGAGCAGCGCATTCTCGGCGCGGCGGATGTCGGCCGCGAGCACGAGGATATCGAGGTCGCCGATCTGGCGTCCGGCAGCGCACGCCATGGCCGCGGCGGCATAGGCCGCGCCCTTCAGGAGCACGAACTCGATCCCCACGGGCGCGAGCGCGCGGCGCGCCATTTCGGCTTCCCACAAGGCTTGGCGCTGCGCGACCTCTGCCGCCGCGCGCTGGTCGGCGAACAGCGCGGCAACCGCATGCGGGAGGGCGGCGCCGTCGAGCCGGTGCGCGAGCGTCGCGAGCATCGCTTCGCTGCGCGCGACGCCAATCACGCCGTCCCAGTCGCGCGGCGCAAGGCCCGCGGGGTCGCGCCGCCCGGCGAGCAGATCGACGAAGGCGGCGACGGCGCTCACCGCGCCGCCTCCGCCCATAATTCTTCGACCAGCGCTATCCCCGCCGCGCTGTCGGGATAGGTGATGCCGAACGCCGGCGTTTCGCGCACCAGCCGCGTCAGCGCGGCAAAGCCCGCTTCGCCGAGCGCGACATAGTTGGTCGACGCCTCGGTCAGCCGGACGAAGGCCTCGCCCTCGCCCATCGACTCGATGCCCGCCGCTCTGCCGAAGCGCGGGAAGAGCAGCAGCGCCGGGCGCGCGGGCGCGTGCATCGCGGCGATCGCGTCGGCGCGCGGGATCAGGTGGCGGATATCGCCCTTCGGCGTCCCCGCCAGCAGCGGCCCGAGCCGCGCGGCATCGACGCGCGCAGCAACCTCGGCGATCGCTTCATTCTTGAGGCTCACCGCGCGCGGAAAGGCGAAAGCGTCGCCACCCGCCGGGTCGATCAGCGTGAACTCGTCGCCCATCAGCCGCCAATCGCCTTCTCCGAGCAGCGCGGCGAGGGTCGATTTGCCCGAGCCCGATTCGCCCGACATGATCAGCGCGCGGTCGTCCCTGGCGACCGCGCTCGCGTGGAGCAGCAGGTGCCGCCGCCACCCCAATGCGACCTGCAGGTTCATCGCCATCTCGGCGGCGAGCAGCCCCATCGACAGCGGCAGCGGCAGCGCGCCGGGGACGATGAAATCGCCGCCGATATGCACCGACGGGCGCAGCCAGCGCCGCCACGGCCGCGCCGCAAACAGCCGCACCGTCGCGTCGGCAGGGCGCGCATCATCACGCGGATAGCCGGCATAAAGACGGTCGAGCGCCGCCACGGGACCGGCCCAGTCGCTGCCGATGCGAAATTGCACCGGGCCGACGGCAATGCGCACGCTGTGCCTCACGCGCGCTCCACCAGCCCCATCGCCGCGAGTTCGCCAAGCCGCTCGGCAAGGATCGGCTGCGCCTCCCCGGCGCCGCCGAGGTCGAACGTCGCAGCAAGCCGCTCGGCAACGCGCGCGGGGGTGCAGGCGTCGGCACCCATCGCGTCCAATATCTCGGGCAACGGCGACACGACGAGATGCGTCTGCATCGACCGCCGGTCGAAAATCGCAGTCAGCTCGCCGAGCGGTTCGATCCGCAGCGCATCGGCCGGGGCGGCGCGATAGGCGCGATCAGCCATAATCTTCGGCGGCGGCGGTCAGTTTGGCGAGGATGGCCATCAGCTTCGCGCGTTCGCCCGCGCTGATGTTCGATTCGAGCTGCGCCTCGCTCGCAAGCGCCGCGGGGACGATCGCATCATAGAGCGAGCGCCCGGTGTCGGTGAGTTCGAGATGGTGCGAGCGCCCGTCGGCCTCGTGCGCCTGGCGCGCGATCAACTGGCGGTCGGCGAGCACCTTGGCGGCGCGGTTCACGGTGACCTTGTCCATGCGCGTCGCGGCGACCAGCTCACGCTGCGTCTTCGGCTGGCCTTCGCCGAGCACCGCCATCAGCCGCCATTCGGGAATCTTGAGCCCGAAGCGATTCTCATATTCGGCGGCGATCCGGCTCGACAGGGCATTCGATGCGATGGAGAGGCGGTAGGGCAGGAAATTGTCGAGATTCAGCTTCTTCGCGGCCATGCTTGTCAAAACCCCCAACTATCCCGGCGCCGGAAGCCTAAACGGCCCTTTATCGGTGCGCAATCCCGGGCGGCGAGGATTTCCGATTAGGGTGGAAAGCGGACGTCCAAATGTTACCAGCGTGCATGGCCATCTTGCACAAATCCGCCGCCTCGCTTGGGTTCTACGGCGATGATCTTGATCCAACCGAGATAACCGATCTGCTAGGCGGTGAACCATCAGTAGGTGTTCGAAAAGGCGGGACTTGGCTTACTTCCTTGGGTGCCGAGAAGGTTGCTCGCACCGGGTCATGGCGATTGAAAGCGCACCCCCATGAACCCGCAAATCTGGATTTCCAGATAAGCTGGCTGTTGAACGGCCTGACGAAGGACCTTGGTCCATGGCGATCATTATCAAAACGCTATCGAGGCAGGATTTTCTGCGGTTTGTTCCTAGCGAGCGGGAACGAAGGCCTCACCCTCCAACCTGAAACCCTTGTTTGCGTTGGTGAACGGGGTCTGCTTATTGATCTCGATATCTACGGGCAAGATGTCCCTGATTGAACGGCAGCAACCGGTCGAAAGCGGACGCCGTCCCGCAAAAGGTGCATCTGTCAGAACGTCGTCCGAACACCGACCCACAGCGTGCGCGGGATCGCGCGCTCGACGATGCCCGACGAGGAAATCGCCGCCGGCACCAGCTCGTCGAACAGATTCTCGCCGCGCGCCTCGATGCTGACCGCGTCGCTGAACCGCCACGACAGCCCGGCGTCGAGCGTCAGTGCGTCGCCCAGCGTAAGCAAGCCAAGGTCATCCTCATTCTGCTCGCCGATATAGCGCAGCGTCGCGAAGCCGCCCAATGGCCCCTGCGCATGGCTGCGCAGCGAGACGCTGCCGCCATGCTCTGCGATCTGCGCAGGGCGGCGGCCGTCGAGCGTCGCCGCGCCCCCCGACGCATCGACCTCGGCGTCGGTAAAGGCATAGGTCGCACGCAGCGTCGCGGGCCCGATCCGCTGCTCGGCCGCCACCTCGACGCCCTTGCTGTCGATCGCGTCGAGATTCTGCCGCTGGTTGAGGTTCGGCGCGAGCGTCACATTGGCGATCGCGTTCGTGAGCCGGTTGGCGAAGAGCGTCGCCGACAATTTCGTGCCGCCGCTTTCCCAGTCGGCGCCGACCTCGCCGCCCCACAGCCGCTCGGGCTTCAGCATCTCGTTCGCCATCGTCGTCTCGGCGCCGACGCGGAACGGGCGGTAAAGCTCGTTGAGCGTCGGCAGGCGCCAGCCGCGATAGGCGGCGGCGCGCAGCGAAACCGAATCGGAGGTCCAGCGCACGCCCGCGCGCCCGCTGCCTTCCCACCCCCGCCGCGCGGCAAAGCGGAGGTCGGTGATGACCGGCCCGCCGCCGCGATTGCGCTCGAGCCGATAGCCGGTGCCGAGCCACCAGCGATCGACACGCCCGCTCAGCGTCCAAAGGAAGCCGTCGCTTGCATCACCCGACGTCCATTCAGCGAAGGCCCCGACGGTATCGCTGCTGCCCCCGGCCGTGCGGTGGCGGCCGGGAATGCCGTCCGTGAAGAAGAAATCCTCCTCGGTCCGGCCGACGGTGCGGCGCCAGTCGGCGCCGACGCGGAGCGGATTGGCCCCGCCGATCGCGGGACGCAGTTCGAAGCGACCGCCGATACCGGTCGCAGGGATGCGCTGGAACAAGACGGGGTTCGCGCTGTCGCGCCCCGCCGCGACGCTCGCGAAGCCGCTCTCGAAATCGCGGAGTTGGATATAGCCGAGCGCGAGCCATTGGGTTGCGCCCACTGGGTCATGGACGAAACGCACGCTGGCATCGACGCCGTCGGTCTTGCTCGTCGTGAAATCGACCCCGCGGTCGCGCCGGTCGGAGAAGCCGCGGACGCTTGCTTCGATCCGGCTGCTGTCGCCCGCGTCGAAGCGCAGGCGAAGCCCTAGCCCGCCCTGTTCATACGGCGCCGCGCGGTCGGCCGCGCCGCGCTGGCCCTTAGCGACGGGGATGAATCCGTCGCCGCGGCTGTAGCGCCCATCGATCGCGACCTGCCCGCCGCCGATCTGACCGCCCACCGACGCCGACGCATCCCATCCGTCGCGGCTGCCATAAGCCAGGCTCGCCTCGGCGCCGTCGGTCATCGTCGAATGGAGGCCGATCGTCCCCGCAAGTGCGCCCGGCCCGTCGGCACCGCCGCCCCCGCCGCGCGTCACGACGATGCCGCCGAGGTTGATCGCGTCATAGGCGCCCCACGCGACCCAGCCGCCGAACGGGTCGGCCTGCGGCACCCCGTCGAGCGTTACCAGCGCGCGGCTCGACGCGTTGCCGCCGAGTCCGCGCAGCGTCACGCCCTGGCTTGTCGGATGTGCGCTGCGGCCGTCCGAGCGGCGGAACTGAACGATGCCCGCTTCGTCGCGCAGGCGGTTCTCGATGCGCGAGCCAAGGCCTGGATCGATATCCGCGATCAGCGATACGCTCTGAACGGCATTTCCTGCGCCGGGTCGAAGCATGCCACCGGCGGTGACAACGATCCACTCATCCCAATTCGCCGGCTTTGGCGCCTCAACAAGCGGATCGAGATAAACGGGGTCATTGACATCCTGCCCCATCGCCGCCACCGGCATGACCAGCAGCGCGGCTCCCGTCAGCAGCCGGATCACGCGGGCTTGACCGCGTCGGGATGCGCCTTCTGGAACGCTTCCAACTCCATGCACGCCGCATCGATCGCCACCAGCCGCGGATAATCGCCCAGCGGGGTCTCGAAACGCCGCGCATTATACATCTGCGGGACGAGGCAGCAGTCGGCGATCCCCGGCGTGTCGCCGCCGAGGAAGCGCCCCTCGCCGGCCATCGCTTCGAGCGCATCGAAGCCTTGCACGATCCAGTGGCGATACCAGCGGTCCTTGGTCTGCTCGTTGAGCCCGAGGTCGCGCTTCAGATATTTGAGCACGCGGAGGTTGTTGAGCGGATGGATGTCGCTCGCGATCACCTGCGCGCGCGCCAGCGCGACCGCGCGCGGCATCGCCTCTTCGGGAATCAGCCGCGGTTCGGGAAAGGCGCGGTCGAGCCAGTCGATGATCGCCATGCTCTGGATGATCGGTTCGCCATCGACGACGAGCATCGGGACGAAACCCTGGGCATTCTGTTCGAGAAAGGCGTCGCTACGCTGTTCGCCCGCGATCAAGCTGATTTCGACGCGGCTATAGTCGAGCCCTTTCAGGTTCAGCGCGATGCGGACGCGAAAGCTGGCCGAGGAGCGGAAATAATCGTGAAGGACGAGCTGGGTCATAAAATAGTGCGCGCCATTCTTTCCTCGTCATCCCGGCGAAGGCCGGGATCTCGCCCTTGCGTCAGCCCGGAACGGTGAGATTCCGGCCTTCGCCGGAATGACGAATATGAGGAGGCTGCGTTTCGTTCAAGGACGATCGGCCAGCGGCTTTTTATTCTTTCGGCATCTCGGCAATCCATTGCCGCAGCAGCGCCGCCCCTTCCTTGTGCACCGTCGACCGCCCGACCTCGGGCATCGCGATGCCGGGGTCGGTGCTTTCGAGCCGATAGATCAGGAAGCTGTGATCAGGATCGCCGGGCGCGATTGCGAACTCCATGCCGCCGCTGCCGCGTCCCGCCGCGGTCGGGCGCTTGCCGATGCCATAGTTGACGCCCGTCGGATCGTCGGTCCAGCGCAGGAACAGCCCGCTGTTCGACGCGCTGCCCGCCGGGTTGTGGCAATGCGCGCAATTGACGTCGAGATAGGCGCGGGCGCGGGTTTCGACGCTCCCGGCCTTGGGATCGTCCCATTGCGGCATAACCGGTTTCAGCGCGGCCGGATTTTCGAAATAAAGGCCCCGCACCTTCTCCGAGACCGCGGGGTCGAGGATGAAATTCCGCGCCTTCGGCCCGATCGGCACGATCGCCCCGTTCAGGCTGTGGCATTCCTTGCACTGGTTCTTGTTCGGCACCGCATAGCGGATGCTGTGCGTTTCGCCATCGGGGCTCTTGAACGTCACCGGCACGCGGCGCCCGCCGAGCGCGAGCGTCGCATCCTTGCCATCGGCATCCCAGATATAGGGCAGCGCCACCCAGCCCGCCGCGCGGTGGATGAGCAGCCGCGTCTCGACCGCGCGCCCGCCGTTGACGTCCGCCCAGCCGAAGCTTTTGACGAGCACCGTCCCGACCGGAAATTCGACCGACCCGTCGGCTGCGACCTTCGCCTTCTTCGCCGCGGGGATCGAGATGAAACGTTGCTTGTCGGTATAGTCGCTGAACAGCGGCGCGCGCAGCGTATAGCCGACGCCGGTCGCGGGCTGTCCGGGGTCGTTGCCGCGAAACAGGCCGAACGCCGAAAGCTTCGGCGGCATCGCGTCGCTCTCGACGAGCGCCTGATCGACGCCGGGCAGCGAACCCGCCGCTCCCCCGCTCGCGCATAGCAGCGCCGCGGCCAGCGCGGCGAAAACGCGTTTCACTTGACCTTCGCCTCCATGCTTTCGGGCAGCGTGATCGCCGGCAGCGCGGCGGGCGGCGCGCCCTTCGACAGGTCGGCCGGCGCGGGCTTCGCCTCGCTCTGCGGCGTTTTCACATCGGGCAGGTTCAGCGACAGCACCCCGACCGGATCGAGCACGATCGCATCGCCCGCGCCGTCCCACAAAATCGGCGGAATGCCGCCGCCCATCGCCGCCGCGATCTGATCGCCGCCGGGGAATTGGGGCGCATAGCCCGCCTTGCCATGCTGGTTGCCGCGCACGACGATTGCGCGGGGCAGCGGCTGATATTTGGGATCCTTATGTTCGTAGCGATAACCGACGATCATCACATTGGCGGTGCCGTTCTGGTCGAAGACATTGTCGAAAATCTCGACATTGCGGTTCGCCATCACGAGCACGCCGGTGCCCGTCGGCACGCTCGCGACGATATTGCCCTTCGGCGCGAAATTGGGCGTGCTGTTGTCGTTCACGACATTTTCGAAAACGCGGACATTATGCCCGCCCTGCATCGGCAGGCTCGGCAGGTCGAACACCAGGATTCCGCCGGTATTCTTCGTCGCGACATTGTCGTGAACGTCGGCGTCATAGCTGTTCTCAATCTCGATCCCCGCGACATTTTCGGTCGCGACCGAATCGCGGACGACGATATTTTTCGACTGGCCGACATAGATGCCCGCATCCGACGCCCCGCGCACATAGGCGCTGTCGATCAGTACGTCGGTGCTTTCGACGGGGTAGATGCCATAGGCGCCGTTGGTCGCCTTCGGCCCCGCGGTCCATTCGACGCGCAGCTTGTGATAGACGATGCGGTCGGCGCCCTTCGACTTGATCCCGTCGCCCTTCGTATTGAGCACCGCGAATTCGGTGAGCAGCACATCGTCCGAGGTGACGAGCAGCCCCTCGCCCGCGCCCTGCTGCCCGGTGAAGTCGAGGATCGAGCCGCCCTCGCCCGCCCCGGCACCGCGCAGCGTGACGTTCGCGACGTCGAGCGACAGCCCGTCGGTCAGCGTCCACGTGCCCGCGCCCAGTTGCACGGTGTCGCCCGGTTCGGCGAGGATCAGCGCCTCCTGCAGCTTTTCATTGGCGTCGGGCGTTGTCGCACTGACGCTGATGACTTTCGCCGCCGCCGGCTGGGCGGCAAGCGCCGCCACGATGCAAAGCGTCGCCGCGTGGTGGCTGAGGCCATGGAATCGCATATGTCTCTCCCCTGATTTTTACGGGAGCATGGTGCAAGACTTGACGGAAGCCAAGCGATGTTGCTGACATATGTGTAGCTAACCGGGGAGAGGTCGCTTGATTCACAGATTTGGACTGGCGCTTGTCGCCTTCATTGCCGTGCCGTCGATCGCGGCGGCGCCCGCATCGCTGGCGGGCCGCTGGAAAACCGACGACGGCAAGGGCATCGTCGCGATGGCGAAGTGCGGCGCCAAAATGTGCGGCCGCATCGCCGAGCTTTTGATCAAGGAACCCGCCGGCGGCCAGCGCGACGACCGCAACCCGGACAAGGCGAAACGCGGTCGCATGGTCGAGGGTCTGCAAATCTATTGGGATCTCGTCCCGCACGGCGATGGCTGGAAAGGCGAAGGCTATAGCCCCGAGGACGGCCGCTATTACAACGCCCACCTGCGCGTGAAGGGCAACAAGCTGACGATGAAGGGCTGCGTGTCGGTGTTCTGCCGCACGGTCACCTGGACGCGGGTGGGGTAACACAATCCTCCCTGTCGCGAAGCGATGGGGAGGTGGCAGCGCCCTTCGACTGCCTTGCAGGCGCTCAGGATAAACTGCACCCTTTGGCGCAGCGCTGACGGAGGCTACGGCACGAGGTCCCCGCCTCTCCACCATCCGCCCGCGGAGGTTCTGCTCCTCTCCCATGGTTATCGCCACGGGAGGATATTTCGTCACCCCTCGCCCAAAATCCAGTCGACGCCCGCCGCGACATGGATGCGCGTCGTGTCGTAGATCGGCAGGACATTGGCGTCGGTGTCGACGAGCATCACCAATTCGGTACAGGCGAGCACGACCGCCTGGATATCCTGCTTCGCAATGTCGGTGATGAAGGTCTTCATCGTCCGGCGCGAGCTTTCGTTCGCCTTGCCGAGCATCAGCTCTTCGTAAATGATCCGGTCGATTTCGTCGGCGCGGCTCGCGTCATAGGGCGCGAGCGTCAGCCCGTGACGCACAAGGCGCTGGCGGAACCAGGGTTCGGTCATCACATTGCGCGTGCCGATCACCGCGGCCGCCTTGATCCCGTCGGCCTTCATCTTCTCGCCGGTCTCGTCGACGATATGGAGCAAGGGGATCGAGATCGCCGCCGCGACATCCTCGGCGACCTTGTGCATCGAATTGGCCGCGATCATCAGCGCGGTCGCGCCCGCCGCTTCGAGCCGCTGAGCCGAGGCGATCAGCACCTCCTTCGCATGCGTCCATTGCTCCGCCGTCGTGATCCGCGACAGCTCGCAATAGTTGAGGCTCTCCATCAGGATCGGCGCCGAACAGGCGGTACCAAGGCGCTTTTGCACCCCCTTGTTGAGATGGCGGTAATAGAGCTCGGTCGACGCCCAGCTCATCCCCCCGATCAGGCCGATTTTGCGCATAAGATTCCCTGTCTCAAAAACACGTCGCCCCCGCGAAGGCGGGGGCCGCTGTCGAGGTAGCGCGAGGCTGCCAGCGGCCCCTGCCTTCGCAGGGGCGACGATTCTTGTCTAGTGCCCGCTGCCGCTCAGCGCCTTGACGATATCGTCGGCCATCTTCTTGGCGTCGCCGAGCAGCATCATCGTCTGGTCCATATAAAAGACGTCGTTGTCGACGCCAGCATAGCCCACGCCGCCCATCGAACGCTTCACGAACAGCACGGTCTTGGCGTTGGCGACGTCGAGGATCGGCATGCCATAGATCGGCGACGTCTTGTCGGTCTTTGCCGCCGGGTTGGTCACGTCGTTCGCGCCGATGACGAAAGCGACGTCGGCCTGTGCAAATTCGCCGTTGATGTCCTCGAGCTCGAACACCTCGTCATAGGGCACATTGGCCTCGGCGAGCAGGACGTTCATATGGCCCGGCATGCGCCCCGCGACCGGGTGGATCGCATATTTGACGTTGACGCCTTCCTTCTTGAGCTGATCGGCCATTTCGCGCAGCGCATGCTGCGCCTGCGCGACCGCCATGCCGTAACCGGGGACGATGATGACATTTTCGGCCTGGCTCATCAGGAAGGCGGCGTCGTCGGCGCTGCCCGGCTTCCACGGGCGCTGTTCCTTGGTGCCGCCCGCACCCGCCGCGGCATCGTCGCCGCCGAAGCCGCCGGCGATCACGCTGATGAAGCTGCGGTTCATCGCGCGGCACATGATGTACGAAAGGATCGCACCCGACGAGCCGACAAGCGCACCCGTGATGATCATCGCGGTGTTGCCGAGCGTGAAGCCCATCGCCGCCGCGGCCCAGCCCGAATAGCTGTTGAGCATCGACACGACGACCGGCATGTCGGCGCCGCCGATCGGGATGATCAGCAGGAAGCCGATCAGGAAGCTGAGGCCCGTGACGGTCCAGAACACCCACGGCGACTGATCGAAGGTGAAATAGGCGACGAGGCCGATGATCGCGGCAAGCGTGCCGAGATTGATGACGTGCCGCCCCGGCAGCATGATCGGCGCGCCCGACATATTGCCGTTGAGCTTCAGGAAGGCGATGACCGATCCCGAGAAGGTGATCGCGCCGATCGCGATGCCAAGCCCCATTTCGACGCGGCTGACGGTGAATATCTGCCCCGCGGCATCGGCGATCCCGAATGCCTGCGGGTTGAGATAGGCGGCGGCTGCCACCGCGACGGCGGCGAGACCGACGAGGCTGTGGAACGCCGCGACGAGCTGCGGCATCGCGGTCATCGCGATCTTGCGCGCCATGACGATGCCGATCACGGCGCCGATACCGATCGCCACGAGAATCTCGACCAGACCGATTGAGTCGACGCCGCCGTCAACCGTAACCGGCGCATGCGTCAGCAGCGTCGTGACGACCGCGATGGTCATGCCCGCCATGCCATAGCGGTTGCCGCGGCGCGACGAGGCCGGCGACGACAGGCCGCGCAGCGCGAGGATGAAGAGGATGCCCGAAACGAGATAGGCGATGGCGGCCCAGGGGTTCACGGCGCCGTGGCCGCCGGCTGCGGCGGCAAGGATCGGCTGAAAGTCCATCTCAGCGTTCCTTCTTCTTGTACATCGCCAGCATGCGTTCGGTGACCGCGAAGCCGCCGAAGATGTTGATGCTCGCCATCACGACGGCGGCGAGCCCGAGCCATTTCGACGAGGCCGAACCCGCCGCGGCGCTCGCGATCAGGGCGCCGACGATGATGACCGACGAGATGGCGTTGGTGACGCTCATCAGCGGCGTGTGCAGCGCCGGGGTCACCGACCAGACGACGAAATAGCCGACGAAGCACGCCAGTACGAAAATCGAAAAAATCGCGATAAAATCCACGGGCTCGCTCCCCTGCTGATTCCGTTTCGCGCACCTCTTGCCGTGGCGGCGCCAGCCTGTCGACTCCAAAGCGGACAAAAAGAGGCGCCCGCATTTCCCAAGGCGAGAAATGCGGGCGCTTTTAGACATAAAATATCGTGTCGCCGGGCTCTCGGCGATATTTTTACATGCCAGGCACCAGCACCGCATCGACAATATGGACGACGCCGTTCGACTGGTCGAGATCGGCGCCGGTCACCGTCGCCTTGTTGCCGCTGCTGCTCGTCAGCAGGATCGCGTTGCCGCTTTTCGTCACGGTCAGATCCTGCCCGCCCGCGGTCTTGAGTAACGCTTTGCCGCCACCTGCGTCGATCTTCGCCGCGAGATCGGCGGCGGTCAGCTTGCCCGGGACGATATGATGGTTGAGTACGCCCGCCAGCACCGCCTGCTGCGCCGGGCGCATCCAGCCGTCGCGCGTCACCGGCGGGACCTGCGTGAAGCCTGCGTCGGTTGGCGCGAAGATCGTGAACGGCCCCGCACCCGACAGCGTCGCGGCGAGCCCCGCCTGCGTCAGCGCCGCCGTCAACATCCTGTGGTTCGGCGAGGCCGCAAGATTCGCGGCGATCGTGCTCGTCGCCTGCATCGCCGACGCATCGCCGCCGATCGCGGCCGACATCGCGCCTTCGCCCGCGGCCGGTTCGGCCGGCGTTTCGCCCTTGCCGCAGCCCGACAGCGCGAGCGCGGCCGCGGCGGCGACCGAAATCAGGAGGGTCTTCATATGATATCCTTCGAAAAGCCTGTCCGCAGCCCGAATCGGCCGCCGCGCGCCGGCATCAACACGCCGTTGATGACGCTCTTGTTACCGCCCGGCCGAGATTTATGACGCCGCCTCAGCGGCCGACGATCAACTGCGTCATCAGCTTGTGGATGCGCTGCGGGTCGCTCTTGCGCGAAATCTTGACCTCGAGCGGCGTCGCGGCGCCCGAAACCCACATTTTCATGTCGGCGTCGAGATCGAAGGTGCCCGCCGTCTCGAACGAAAAGCGCGTGACCGAACGCCACGGGATGCTCAGAAATTCCTTCTTCGATCCCGTCAGCCCCTGCACATCGACGAAGACGAAGCGCAGATTGGTCAGCAGCGCGGTGTCGCGAACGGTGCGGAAGGCGGCGAGCACGCGTTCGCCGTCGATCAGCCACGCCTGAAACTCGGCCTGCGCTCCGGCGACGTCGATATCCCCGGCGCTGAACAGGCCCATATTTCGCTTACCCCAGCAGCCGCTCGTTCACGACCTTGCCGCCCTGCGTCAGGCGCACGGCATTGCCGATTTCCTCGTCGAGCACCGGCCTCCCCGCTTCCTTGTCCCAGAAGGCGGAGAGGAAGTTGAACAGGTTGCGGCTGAACAGCGCGCTGGTGTCGGCGGGCATCAGCGCCGCGATATTCTTCGCGCCGATCACGGTGACGCCGTGGATCTTCTTCGCCTCGCCCGAAACCGAGCCTTCGACATTGCCGCCGCTTTCGGCCGCCATGTCGACGATCACGCTGCCCGAGCGCATCGTCGCGAGCTGCGCGTCCGAAATCAGCCGCGGCGCGGGGCGCCCCGGGATCAGCGCGGTCGTGATGACGATGTCCTGCTTGGCAATGTGCGACGACACGAGTTCGGCCTGCGCCGCCTTATATTCGTCGGACATTTCGGTGGCATAGCCGCCCGCGCCCTCGCCCTCGATCCCCGCGACGCTTTCGACGAAGATCGGCTTGGCGCCGAGACTGAGAATCTGTTCCTTGGTCGCCGCGCGCACGTCGGTCGCGCTGACCTGTGCACCGAGGCGGCGCGCGGTCGCGATCGCCTGAAGCCCCGCAACGCCGACGCCCATCACGAACGCCTTGGCGGCACTGACGGTGCCTGCGGCGGTCATCATCATCGGAAAGGCGCGGCCATAGGCGTTCGCCGCCATCAGCACCGCCTTGTAACCCGCAAGGTTCGCCTGACTCGACAATATGTCCATCGACTGCGCGCGCGTGATGCGCGGCATGAATTCCATCGCGAGCGCCTCGATCCCGAGCTTGGCATAGCCATCGACGCGTTCGCGCTCGCCGAACGGGTTGAGCCCCGCCGCGAGCCATGCCCCATCGGCAAAGCCCGACAGGCTCGCCGGATCGGGCCCCTGCACGCCGAGGATGATGTTCGCGCCCTTGAGCACATCGACGCGGCTGCCGACGCTCGCGCCCGCGGCGCTATAGTCGGCATCGGCGATCGAGGCCTCAACGCCCGCCCCCGACTCGATGGCAACTTCGGCGCCCAGACCGATGAATTTCTTCACGGTTTCGGGGGTCGCGGCGACGCGGGTCTCGCCGGCGGCGAGCTCCTTCAATACGGCGATGCGCATGCCGGCCGGATCAGGAGGCGATGAGGAGGACGACGACGAGCGTGACCACCGCGGTGATGATCGACCCGACTTTCAGCAGGCTGAGGAAACCCGAATAGGTTTCGTTCGCTGCCTTCATTTCCTGCTGTGCCATCGCTTTTCCCCTATTACGCCTGTTTGCTGTGCGCAAACGCACAGCGCAGCGCCCAGAATCGGTTATCGCGCCGGTCTTAGCCACGCGCCCCGCGATGCTCAAGTGCGGGTTTGGCACCATTATAAGCGTGTGGCAAAAGAGGATTGGCCTTAATCGCCCTTTTACCCCTATCGGATAGATATGCGTCCCACAGCAGAACATACCCGTAGCAATGTCGGTTCAGGGGGCAGATTCGAAACGATGACGAACACGCGCGACACGCGAATGGTGATGATCGTCGACAGCGAACCTGCCCAGCAGCGTTTCCTGTCGGCCCTGGCGTCGCGCGGCGGCTGGCGCAGCATCGTCGCGCCCGACACCGACACCGCGCTCGCCAAGCTCGGCACGCAGGAAGGCATGGCGCTCGACGCGGTGCTCGTCGATCAGGGCGCGCCGGGCATGGACATCGCCGAATTCGTCGCCGAGCTGCGCCGCTGGCGCCCCGCGCTGCCGCTCGTCGTCATCACGATGCGCAACGGGGTCGAGGTCGCGGTCGGCGCGATGCGCGCCGGGGCGAGCGACTTCGTCCAGAAACCGATCGCGCCCGACCGGCTGCTCGAAGCGCTCGACCGCGTCGTGTCGACCGGCGGTCCGCAGGGCGAACTGCGCCCGCTCACCGAAAAGCTTCGTGCTCCATTGGCTTTCGAGGAAATCATCGGGTCGAGCCCCAATTTCCGCAGCGCGCTCGCGATCGCCGCGAAGGCCGCGCGCGCACGCGTGCCGGTGATGATCAACGGCAAGCCCGGCACCGGCAAGGAAGTCTTTGCGCGCGCGATCCATAGCGCCAGCCCGCGCGCCCGCGGCCAGCTTGTCATGGTCGATTGCTCGGCGGTGTCGCCGGGCCTGATCGGATCGGGACTGTTCGGCCACGAACGCGGTGCCTTTCCGGGCGCGTTCGACCGTCAGGTCGGCCGGCTCGTGCAGGCCGACGGCGGCAGCATCATCATCGACCATGTCGAGTGCATCCCGCTCGAAACGCAGGCGAAGCTCGTCGAATTCCTGAACTCGGGCGAGGTGCAGATGATCGGCGGTTCGATCCGCCAGAGCGTCGACGTCCGCATCATCGCGACGAGCGCCAGCCCGCTCGACAAGCTGATCGAGGCGGGCCATTTTCGCGAAGACCTCTTCTACGCGCTGTCGAGCGCGCAGCTCACCCTGCCCTCGCTTTCGGAGCGCCGCGGCGACGTCGGCCCGCTCGCGCGTCACCTGCTCGCGCGCATCGGCGGCCTGCCCGGCATGGGACCGATCGGCGTCACCGACGACGCGCTGCGCCTGCTCGCCGCCTATGCCTGGCCGGGCAATGTCCGCCAG
The DNA here is from genome assembly GCF_032227185.1 of Sphingopyxis sp. SE2. Taxonomy (NCBI): domain Bacteria; kingdom Pseudomonadati; phylum Pseudomonadota; class Alphaproteobacteria; order Sphingomonadales; family Sphingopyxidaceae; genus Sphingopyxis; species Sphingopyxis sp. SE2. The sequence continues at coordinate 1,430,358 of NZ_JAPMXW010000001.1, forward strand.
TTGCAGGACGTGCTGTTCCGCGCCGCGGTCGAGAGCAAGACCGGCGTGCTCACCAGCGCCGATTTCCGCGCTATCGAAGCGGCGCTCGGCGGCGTCAGCAACGACGGCGACGTCGTGATCAACGGCGAGGCGATCGGCGTCACCCTCTATCTGCCCGACGGCAATTTGCGTCCGCTGGAGGAGATCGAAGCCGACGTCATTCGCCTTGCGATCGGCCATTATCGCGGCCGGATGAGCGAAGTCGCCCGGCGCCTCGGCATCGGCCGCTCGACGCTGTATCGCAAGCTCAGCGATCTGGGGATCGATACCGCGGCCTGATAGCTTTCTCGTCGTCATCCCGGCGAAGGCCGGGATCTCGCCGGTGCGTTTCTACGATAAGTCGAGATCCCGGCCTTCGCCGGGATGACAAACTTGGGGTCAGGCCGTCAGCGCCGCGTCGCGTAGCCCGCGCCACACGCGCAGCGCCTGCCGGTTCTCGGCGATGTCGTGGACGCGCAGCAACTGCGCGCCGTGCGCCGCCGCCTGATAGTGCAGCGCCACCGTACCGCCGAGCCGCTGGTCGGCGGGCGCCTCATTGTCCAGCGCGCCGATCATCCGCTTGCGGCTCGCGCCGAACAGGATCGGGCAGCCGAGCGTATGAAACAGCGCGAGGCCGTTCACCAGCGTCAGATTTTCGCCGACCCCCTTGCCGAAACCGAGGCCCGGATCGACGATGATCTTCGCGCGGCCGATCCCCGCCGCGACGCACGCCGCGACGCGCTCGGCGAGCATGTCGTAGACGTCGAACAGGACGTGCGCATAAGTCCCGTCCGCGTGCGGATCGCTCTTCGCCGACGGCGCGTGCATCAGCACCACCGGGCAGCCGGCCTGCACCACGACCTCCATCGCGCGGTCGTCGTAGCGCAGCGCCGAAATATCGTTGACGAGGTGCGCCCCGGCGGCGAGCGCCGCCTCCATCACCGCGGCCTTGCGTGTGTCGATCGATACCGCGACGCCGCCTTTCGCCAGCGCGGCAACGACGCCCTCGATGCGCGCGATCTCGTCGCCTTCCCAGATCAGCGGCGCGCCCGGCCGCGTCGATTCGCCGCCGACGTCGACGATCGCCGCGCCCGCGGCGCCCATCGCAAAGCCCGCTTCGGCCGCAGCGGCGGCATCGACATGCTTGCCGCCATCGGAGAAGCTGTCGGGGGTGACGTTCAAAATGCCCATCAGCTGTGGCTCGCCCAGCCGGACGGTCCGTTCACCGAGCTGGAGATTGCCCCGCGGGCGCGCCACGCCGGCGCGCTGTGCTTTCGCCGCCTCGGCGAGCCGGTCGGGCATCGCCGCGATCCAGCCGTCGAGTTCGGCGACGGGGACGACCGCCGATTTCACCGCGCCATCGTCGCGCAGGCTGACATGCCACGCCGCGAACCAGACCATCGTGTCGGCGATGCGCAGGCAATGCTCGTCCAGCTCGTGCGGGCGGTCGACGAAGCAGGTGGGGCGGAGATAGACGCGCGCGTCCTCCCATGTCTTGCCGAGATCGGGCTTGGTGAGTGGCTGAAACATGCCCGTTCCCTCAATCCGTCACCCCCGCGAAGGCTGGGGCCGTTGGCAACCTTGTGCAACACCAATAGGGTCTCCCCGCCTTCGCGGGGGCGACGCCTATTAAGCCTCGTTGGCGAGCAGCCAGTCCTGCCGCACCGCGTCGATCACCCGCAGTTCCTTGCCGGTATCGATATGCCAGAAGGTCCAGCCGTTGCAGCTCGGCGCGCCCTGCACCCCCGCGCCGACCTTGTGGATCGATCCCGGCGCCTGACCCTCGCAATCGAGGCTGCCATCGACGCGCACCTTCGCTTTCCAGCGGCGCCTGGTATCGGTCAGCAGCGTTCCCGGCGCGATCATCCCGCATTCGACGAGCGTGCCGAACGCAACGCGCGTCGCGGCTTTCGGCGCCATCATCGTCCTTACCGCGCTCTCGTCGAGCGGCAGCGCCATTTCGATGCGCTCGTTCGCCGCGGCGATATAGTCATCCTCGCGCTCGATGCCGATGAAATGGCGGCCGAGGCGCTTCGCGACCGCGCCCGTCGTGCCGGTGCCGAAGAAGGGATCGAGCACCACGTCGCCGGGGTTCGAACAGGCGAGCAGGATGCGATAGAGCAAGGCTTCGGGCTTCTGTGTCGGATGCACCTTGGTGCCGCCCTTCTTGAGCCGCTCCTGACCACCGCAGATCGGGATCAGCCAGTCCGAACGCATCTGCAATTCGTCGTTCAGCGTCTTCATCGCGCGATAGTTGAAGGTATAGCGCGACTTCTCGCCCATCGACGCCCAGATCAAAGTCTCGTGTGCGTTGGTGAAGCGCGTGCCCTTGAAATTGGGCATCGGGTTCGCCTTGCGCCACACGATGTCGTTGAGGATCCAGTAGCCATTGTCCTGCAGCGCGGTGCCGACGCGGAAGATATTGTGATAGCTGCCGATCACCCAGATGCTGCCATTGGGCTTCAGGATGCGCTTCGCTTCCTTGAGCCAGGCGTGGGTGAAGCGGTCGTAAGTGGCGAGGCTGTCGAACTTGTCCCAATCGTCGTCGACCGCGTCGACCTGACTGCCGTCGGGACGCAGCAGATCGCCGCCGAGCTGGAGATTATAGGGCGGATCGGCGAAGATCATATCGACCGACGCTGCGGGAAGGCTGCGCATCATCTCGACGCAATCGCCCTGCAAAATGCTGTCGAGCGGCAGGTCCGCGGGGTCGACCTTCGGCGTCCGCCGCTTCGTCGCCGGCGCCTTGACCCGTTCCATCACACCCATGTTTCGCCCCTGTCTTCGACTGAAAGAAGGCCCTGATGAGTCAGGCGGAGTCCGCCGTCAAGCACCGGACTCTAGGGATTCCGCGTGTCCAAATAGTTAATATGATGAGAACGAAACGAGTCTGACACACCATATGGAGTCGCTCGCGACTCGGAGACTCAACCACTGGTGGTGTGGCGATGAGGACTCACCGGCGAAATTTTTTCCTCTCCCCTTGGGGGAGAGGGATGTGAAGACTTGCCGGCTTGCCGGCTAGTCGGAGCTGGGTGAGGGTCTGATGGCGCAAATGCCCTCATCCAAGTCCGCCTAATCGCTTCGCGATAAGGCTGCCTATCCTTCTCCCCCAAGGGGAGAAGGACTTAGAGCCCCGGATCGACCCCCGTCAGTTCGATCGAGCGCATCCACAGCTCGCGCGCCAGCTTCAGGTCGCGCGCCATGCGCGTCGCGCGCGCCGGGCCCGACCGGCCCGTCACTTCACCCAGCCCCTGCGGCCCCAGATAGTCGCCGCCCTGCACATGCGCGCCCGTCGCCGCCTGCAACGTCGGCCACGCCCCCTGCGCCGCGCTGTTGAAGAAAGGCGACGCGAGCGGGGTCAATGCGCGCAGCGGCAACGGCAGGTGGCGCTGCAATTCGGTGAGCGCGACGCCGGGATGGCAGCCGATCGCCTGCGTCGCGCGGCCCGCGGCGCTCAATCGGCGGTCGAGCTCGAACATGAAGAGCAGGTTCGCAAGCTTGCTCATCTGGTAGCGCCCCCAGTTGTGATAGCCGCGCGACGCCGACAGGTCGCTGTAATCCATCGTCCCGCTCTTGTGCGCGATGCTGCCGGTGACGACGATGCGATCGTCGACATGGCCGTGGACCAGCCCGGTGAAGGCGAAGGTGCCGAGGTGATTGACCCCGAATTGCAGCTCGAAGCCCTGTTTCGTGAGCGTCCGGGGCGGGATCATGACCCCGGCATTGTTGACCAGCACGTCGATCCGCGGCCCCGCGACTATGGCCTTCGCGGCATCGCGGACCTGATCGAGATCGGCGAGATCGAGCGGCTGGAAGGACAGCTCGGCGCCCGGCACATCGGCCCGGATGCGGTTCATCGCCGCCTCGGCCTTGTCGCCGTCGCGGCAGGCGAGGACGACATGCGCGCCCCGCGCGGCGAGGATTCTCGACACTTCGAAACCGATACCGGCATTGGCGCCGGTGACAAGGAAACGCCGCCCCGTCTGCGCGGCGACATCGTCGGCCGAAAATCCCCTGCTCATCGCCGTTTCCCCTCTTAGGCTGTCGGGCGGTCAGACCAGCTGCATTTGTGCGACCGGAGCGAAACTGGTCCGATGGTGCGGCGTGGGGCCATGCTGACGCAGCGCCGCAAGATGATATGCCGTGCCATAGCCCATATTGGTCTCCCAGCCAAAGCCGGGATAATCGCGCGCCGCCGCGACCATGAAGCGGTCGCGATGCTCCTTCGCAAGGATGCTCGCGGCAGAGATGCACGGGTGCAGCGCGTCGCCGCCGATGATCGCGCGCGCGCTGTAACGCCATTTGGGCAGCCGGTTGCCGTCGACCAGCACCTCATGCGGATCGAACCCCAGCGCCTCGACCGCACGCGTCATCGCGAGGAAGGTCGCCTGCAATATGTTGATCCGGTCGATCTCGGCGACGGTCGCTTCGCCGACACTCCAGCGACAACGCGCCTTGATCTCGACTTCCAGCTCGCCGCGCCGCTTTGCCGTCAGCTTTTTGGAATCGTCGAGCCCGGCAATCCCGCCTTCGCACAGCAGCACCGCCGCCGCGACCACCGGCCCCGCCAGCGGTCCGCGCCCGGCCTCGTCGACCCCGACGATCATGAAATCCGCCACGGCGGATACCTCCGATATTCGGCCGCCTGATACAGGCACAGCCGGTTGCCCGCAGGGTCGGCCAGCCGCGCCTCGCGCCAGCCCCATGCCTCGTCCTTCGGCATCTGGTCGAAACGCACCCCGCGCCGCGCGAGATAGGCAACCCACGCATCGAGCGCGCCGCTCTCCAGATACGTCGTCGCGCCGCCCGCCGCGCCGTCGCCGGCATGGATCGACAGCGTCACGCCGTTCGCCGCCTCGAAGCGCGCGTAGCCATTGTCCGGGCTATCGACGATCTGGGTCAGCCCGAGTTGCTTGTAGAAAGCGACCGACACCGCATAATCGGTCGCGGGCAAGGTGATCTGGTTGAGCGCCGGCCCGGTGAACAGCCCGTCGTTGCGCACATATTGCTGCCCCATCGGGCCGTGCCCCGCGCCCAGCCCCGGCGCGCCATGCAGCGACAGCCGCACGAAATCGCGCGCGCGCGCGATCGCGGGCTCGAGCGGCATGCCCTGTGCGAGCCCGGTCGCGATCGCGCTCGCGAGCGTGCAGCCGGTGCCATGGCTGTGCGGCGTGTCGATCCGCGGCGCTTCCCAGCGCGCGACCTCGCCTTCGCCGGTTTCGAGCAGCCGGTCGGTCACGGTCTCGCCTTCGGCATGGCCGCCTTTGACGAGCAGCGAACAACCGTGCGCGAGCACCGCCTCCTCGCCGCCCAGGGCTTCGAGTTCGGGCAGGTTCGGCGTCGCGACCATCGCGCGATCGAGCAGGGCCTTGAACGCCGCGATCGTCGCCGCGTCGGCGAGCACCGACCCGCTCGACGCGATCATCACCGGATCGAACACCAGCGCCGCTTGCGCGAGGTCGGGCTGGGCAAGCCGATCCGCCACCGCGGCAGCGGTTTCTGCACTCCCGATCATGCCGATCTTGATCGCATCGACGCCGATGTCCGACGCGACGCTGTCGATCTGCGCGAGCACCATGTCGGTCGGCACCGGATGGACGCCCTGCACGCCCAGCGTGTTCTGCGCGGTGATCGCGGTGATCGCCGTCATCGCATGGCCGCCGAGCATCGTGACCGCCTTGATATCGGCCTGGGTCCCCGCGCCGCCGCCGCTATCCGACCCGGCGACAATCAGAACGCGTGCGGTCACGGTTCACCAACATAAGCATCGTCACCCCGGACTTGATCCGGGGTCCACGACGCCGGGGCAGCGGAGGATGCCGGATCAAGTCCGGCATGACGAAGGAAGAAATTGATCACCCCTTATACTTTCGCTCCGTCGAAGCCGGGAATTTCGCCAGCGCCGCGCCTTCGCGCAGCGGGCGGTCGAGCAGGTCGCCGCCGCAATTGGGGCAGCGCTCGTCGAGCTTGTCGGCGCAGTTCGCGCAGAAAGTGCATTCGAACGAGCAGATGAAGGCGCCGTGGATGTCGGCGGGCAGATCGCGTCCGCACTTTTCGCAATCGGGTCGCATTTCAAGCATGTCTGGATTCCTTAAAAGCCGTTCGCCCTGAGCTTGTCGAAGGGCCGTTCTTCCTCCCCGTCCATAGAGAAAAGAACGGCGCTTCGACAACCCCGGGTCCGGCCCGGGGACAAACGGGAGAGAGTTGATATTCAGGCCGCCGCCGCGCGCACCGCGTCGCAGATCATGTCGACGACCTGCTCGACTTGCCCGGCATCGTCGCCTTCGGCCATCACGCGGATCAGCGGTTCGGTGCCCGACGGGCGGATCACGAGGCGCCCGCGCCCATTGAGCGTCGCCTCGCCCTCGGCGATCGCCGCGACGACATCCTTGTGCTCGAGCGGCTTGCCGCCGGCAAAGCGAACATTCTTCAAAAGCTGCGGCACCGGGTCGAACCGGTGAAGCAGCTCGCTCGCGGGCTTCCCGGCCGCGACGAGTTCGGCGAGCACCTGCAATGCCGCGAGCGTGCCGTCGCCGGTCGTCGCATGGTCCGACAGGATCATATGCCCCGACTGTTCGCCGCCGACGTTGAAACCACCATCCTTCATGCGTTCGAGGACATAGCGATCGCCGACCTTGGTGCGCTCGAGCCGCAGTCCCTCGCCTTCCAGAAAACGTTCGAGGCCGAGGTTCGACATCACCGTCGCGACGACCCCGCCCCCCTTCAGCCGCCCCTGCCGCGCCCAGCTCGCGCCGATCAGCCCCATGATCTGGTCGCCGTCGATAATCGTCCCCTTTTCGTCGACGACGATCAGCCGGTCGGCGTCGCCGTCGAGCGCGATGCCGATATCGGCGCCGCTCGCGACCACCGTTTCCTGCAGCAGCGCGGGCGCGGTCGATCCGCATTTATCGTTGATGTTGGTGCCATTGGGCTCAACCCCGATCGCGACGACGTCGGCGCCCAGCTCCCAAAACACCGTCGGCGCGCTGTTGTACGCCGCGCCATTGGCGCAATCGAGCACGATACGCAGCCCGTCGAGGCGCACCGATTCGGGCAGGCTCTGTTTCACCGCGTGGATATAGCGCCCGCGCGCGTCGTCGATCCGCTTGGCCCGGCCGATATGCGCCGCATCGGCCAGCTTCGGCTCGACGGTCAGCAGATGCTCGATCTGCGCCTCGTCCTCGTCGGACAATTTATATCCGTCGGGCCCGAACAGCTTGATCCCGTTGTCCTGATAGGGATTGTGGCTCGCGGAGATCATCACGCCCAGGTCGGCGCGCATCGAGCGCGTGAGCATCGCGATCGCCGGGGTCGGCATCGGGCCGACCTGGACGACATCCATGCCGACGCTGGTAAAGCCCGCGACGAGCGCGTTTTCGAGCATATAGCCCGACAATCGCGTGTCCTTGCCGATCACGACGCGATGCTTGTGGTCGCCGCGCAGGAAATGCGCGCCCGCCGCCATGCCGACACGCATCGCGACCTCCGCCGTCATCGGAGCCCGGTTGGTCAGGCCGCGAATCCCGTCGGTTCCGAAAAATTTGCGCATCGTCCCTCTGCTATCTGACCATCGACCGGCAAATGCCTGCCCCGGCTTCCCACGGGATGGCCCCCGCGGAGCATTTCCCGGCCCAAAAACCGGTTCCCGTTTCTTTCGGGAGGTGCTCTAAGTCACCCTCTTTTGCTTGGCAAGCTGGCCAGAATAATCGCCGGGAGAATCCGCTTTGAAATCCGCTTGGTTCATTCTCTCGGCGCTGGTCGCCGGCATGTTGCTCGGGATCGGCGTCGAGATGGTCTCGGTCGAATGGGGAACGGCATCGCTGCCCTATGTCGAATGGATCGGCCTGCTGTGGCTCAACGCACTCAAGATGACGATCATCCCGTTGATCGTCGCACTCCTCGTAACGGGCATCACCGCGACGGCCGATGCCGCGCGGGCGGGCAAACTGGCCGGCCGTGCGGTGGCGATCTTCGTCGGCGCAAACCTGGTCGCCGGGCTGATGACCTTGGTGGTGCTCCCGCTTCTGCTCCGCGCCTTCCCCATGTCCGCCGCCGCCGCCGAGGGGTTGCGTCATGGGCTCGGCGGCTCGACCGAGGCCGTGCCGTCGCCCACCTTCACCGATTTTGTCCTCGGCCTCATCCCGACCAATCCGATCGCCGCGGCGGCCGACACATCGATTCTCCCGCTCATCGTTTTCACGACAATTTTCGCTTTCGCGATCAGCCGTGTAGGCAGCGCCGAGCGCGCAACCCTGTCGGGCTTCTTCAAGGCGCTGGGCGATGCGATGCTCGTCGTCATCGGATGGGTGCTGGCGCTCGCGCCGCTCGGGGTTTTCGCGCTCGGCTATGCGCTCGCGATCAAGGCCGGGGTCGCCGCGTTCGGCGGGCTCGTCCATTATGTGCTGATGCTTTCGGCGATCGGCGCCTGCACCATCATCCTTGGCCTCGCTCTCGCAATGTTCGTCGTCGGGGTGCCCCTGCCACGCTTCGTGCGCGCGATGGTGCCGACCTTCGCCGTCGCGATCAGCACGCAAAGCTCGCTCGCCAGCCTGCCCGCGATGCTGAAATCGTCGGAGGAACTCGGCGTCGACCCGAAAAAGGCCGATATCGTCCTGCCGCTCGCGGTCGCATTGTTCCGTTTCACCAGCCCGGCGATGAACCTCGCGGTCGTTGTCTATATCGCGTGGCTGTTCGGCGTCGAACTGACGCCGTGGGAGATGGCGGTGGGGCTTGCGGTCGCGCTCGCCGCGGCGCTCTCTTCGGTCAGCCTGCCCGGCTCGATCAGTTTCGTGACCTCGATAGCGCCGATCGCGATCGCGATGGGCGTCCCCGTCGCGCCTTTGGGGCTGCTCGTCGCGGTCGAGACTTTTCCCGACATCTTCCGGACACTCGGCAATGTTATCGGCGACGTCGCCGCGACGAAATATGCCGCCGACGGCGTCGAAAATGAAGCAGTAGGAGAAACGCCATGAAATATCGCAAGCTCGGCCACGGCCTCGAAGTTTCGGCGATCGGCATCGGCTGCATGCCGATGATCCGCGGCGGCAACATCCTTTATGGCGAGGCCCCCGACTTGGGCGAATCGACGCGCACGATCCACCGCGCGATCGACCTTGGCGTGACCTTTTTCGACACCGCGCAAATCTATGGCCCGTTCAGCAACGAGGAATTGCTGGGCGAAGCGATCCGCGGCAAGCGCAACGGGCTGGTCATCGCGACCAAATTCGGCTTCCGCTTCGAAGGCAAGCAGATCATCGGCGTCGACGGCTCGCCCGCGAACGCCCGCGCCGCGTGCGAAGGCTCGCTCCAGCGGCTCGGCATCGACACAATCGATCTTTTCTACCAGCACCGCGTCGACCCCAATGTGCCGATCGAGGAGACCGTCGGCGGCATGATGGAGCTGGTGAAGGAGGGCAAGGTCCGCCACATCGCGCTCTCCGAAGCCGGGCCCGAAACGCTCCGCCGCGCCGCAAAGGCCGCGCCGATCGCCGCATTGCAAAGCGAATATTCGATCTGGGAACGCGATATCGAGGACGAGATCCTTCCCGTCTGCCGCGAGCATGGCATCGGCTTCGTCCCCTATTCGCCGCTCGGGCGCGGGTTCCTCGCGGGCGCGGTGCGCAGCCGCGACGAACTTCCCGAAAGCGACTGGCGCCGGAACGACCCGCGTTATTCGGACGAGAATCTTCCCGCCAACCTCGCGATCGTCGATGCGATCGGCGCGGTGGCGGACAAGCATGGCGTGTCGAAAGCGCGGGTCGCGCTCGCCTGGCTGCTCGCGCAAGGCGACGACATCGTGCCCATCCCCGGCACCAAACGCCGCGCGACGATGGAGGACAGCGTCGCCGCCGCCGACGTCACGCTCACCGCCGAAGATCTCGCCGCGATCGACGCCGCCGCGCCCAAGGGCGGCACCAGCGGCCCGCGCTATGGCGAACAGGGGATGCGGATGGTGCGGCTGTGATCTTGTAGCGGGTCGTGGCGGCTGGCGACCGAACCTAGCCGTCGCCTCCGCGAAGGCGGGGGCCGCTGTCGTTTTACACAATGCCGCTGAGTAAGGCCGCTAGCGGCCCCCGCCTTCGCGGGGGCGACGGTTGTGGAATGTCCGCTCTCCACCCCAAAACAGACGTCCCCCTCGCGCACCGCACACAAGGCTTACCCCCGCAAGGCAAACCCGCTAGCGTCGCCCCCATGCACCAGATTCTCGCCTCGCTCGCCCTCGTCCTGACCAGCACCGCCGCCGCCCACGCGCAAACGATCGACGGCGCGGTCGAGGGCGATGCGATCCTTCAGGATTTCACCTTCGCGACCGGCGAAAAACTGCCCGAGCTCAAGATCCATTACACCACGCTCGGCACGCCGCGGCGCGATGCCAAGGGCGATGTCACCAACGCGGTGATGATCCTCCACGGCACCGGCGGGACCGGAAAGCAATTCTTCCAGCCGCAATTCGCGAACGAGCTGTTCGGCCCCGGGCAGCCGATCGATGCCGGCAAATATTACATCATCCTGCCCGACAATATCGGCCATGGCGGCTCGTCGAAGCCGAGCGATGGGCTGCGCATGAAATTCCCGCGCTATGATTACACCGACATGGTCGCCGCGCAGTATCGGATGCTCACCGAAAAGCTCGGCGTGAAGAAATTGGAGCTGATCCTCGGCACCTCGATGGGCTGCATGCACGCCTTCATGTGGGGAACGACGCGCCCCGGCTTCGCCGAAAAGCTCGCGCCCTTCGCCTGCCTGCCGGTCGAGATCGCGGGGCAGAACCGCATGTGGCGGACGCTGTCGATCGACGCGATCAAGGCCGACCCGATATGGAACGGCGGCGATTACAAGGAACCACCCGCTGCGGGCCTGCGCACCGCCGCTTCGCTCGTCCTGATCGCGGGCGCCAATCCCTATGCGCTGCAGGCGCAATATCCGACGCGCGAAGCCGCCGAACAATATAAGGATCAGGCCTTCGCGCGCGCCTATGGCCGCAATGACGCCAATGACGCGATCTACCAGCTCGACAGCTCGCGGACCTATAATCCCTGGCGGGATCTCGAAAAGATCGAGGTGCCCGTCCTGTGGATCAACTCGGCCGACGATTTCATCAACCCGCCCGCCTATGGCATCACCGAAAAGGCGACCCCGCGCATGAAGCGGGCGAAGTTCATCCTCATCCCGGCGAGCGCAGAAACCAAGGGTCATGGCACCCACACATGGGCGAAATTCTGGAAGGATGATCTCGCCAAGCTGATGGCGGAATAGGGCCGCCGCGCCTTCGCCGCTATGGCGAAGTTGGGTTTGCGGCGTCCCAAGCTTCTATCCCTTCCCCAATTCCCGCAAAACCGTTAGTGCGCGCCCATGATCCTCGTCATCGACAATTATGACAGCTTCACTTTCAACCTCGTTCACTATCTGATCGAGCTTGGTGCCGACGTGCGCGTCGAGCGCAACGACGCGCTTACCGCGGCGCAGGCGCTGGCGACCGGCGCCGACGCGATCCTGATCTCGCCCGGCCCCTGCACCCCGAACGAAGCGGGCATCAGCCTCGACCTCGTCGCCGCCTGCGCCGACGCGCGGCGCCCGCTGCTCGGCGTGTGCCTCGGTCATCAGGCGATCGGCCAGCATTTCGGCGGCACGGTGCAGCGCGGCCACCTGATGCACGGCAAGACCTCGCCCGTCTGCCACGACGGCAGCGGGCTTTACGCGGGCCTGCCCTCGCCCTTTCAGGCGACGCGCTACCACAGCCTCGAGGTTGTCGACATTCCCGAAAGCCTCGTCATCAACGCGACGAGCGACGACGGCGCCGTCATGGGTTTCCGCCACGCCGACCTCCCGATCCACGGCGTCCAGTTCCACCCCGAAAGCATCGCGACCGAACATGGTCATGCGATGCTCGCCAATTTCCTGAAGATCGCGGGATTGCCGGTCGGCGAACGGCAGGCGGCATGAGCCGCTTCGGCCCGTTCCCCGACCCCTCGGAGCTGCTGGGGCACGACGAGGCGGCGGGCGCCTTCGCGACGATGCTCGACGGCGGCGCGACCGACGAGCAAGTCACCCAATTTCTGATCGCGCTCTCCGACCGCGGCGAAACGATGGTTGAAATCGCCGCCGCCGCGCAGGCGATGCGCGAGCGGCTGATCCCGATCGACGCCCCCGCCGGCGCGATCGACGTCTGCGGCACCGGCGGCGACGGCCATCATACGCTCAACGTCTCGACCGCCGTGTCGATCGTCGTCGCGGCATGCGAGGTTCCGGTCGCAAAGCATGGGAATCGCGCCGCTTCCTCGAAATCCGGCGCCGCCGACACGCTGGAAGCATTGGGCCTCGACATGGAGCGCGCCGACCGCCAGGCGCAGGAACAGCTCGCCGATCTCGGTATCTGCTTCCTCTTCGCCGGAACGCGCCATCCTGCGATGAAGCGCATCATGCCGATCCGCCGGGCGATCGGGCGGCGGACGATCTTCAACCTGATGGGGCCGCTCGCCAACCCCGCGCGCGTCACGCGCCAGCTCGTCGGCATCGCGCGCCCCGCCTATGTCCCCGTCTATGCCGAGGCGCTGCACCGGCTCGGCACCGATCATTCGCGCGTCATTTCGGGCGACGAGGGGCTCGACGAGCTGTCGCTCGCGGGCGGCAACGAGGTCGCGGTGGTGACGCCCGAAGGCGTGCGGATGCAGCGCAGCGTCGCCGCCGATGCCGGGCTCCCGACGCGCGCGCTCGCCGAAATCCGCGGCGGCGATGCCGAATATAATGCGAAAGCGCTTCGCGGCCTGCTGCAAGGCGAGCCCGGCGCCTATCGCGACGCGGTGCTCTACAATGCCGCCGAGGCGCTCGTCGTCGCGGGCGCCGCCGAAACCTTGTTCGAAGGCGTCGAGGAAGCCGCCGAGGCGATCGACAAGGGTCTTGCCAACGCGCTGCTCAATTGCTGGATCGCCTATAAATGAACAAGCTAACCCAGATACTTGCGACCAAGGCCGAAGAAGTCGCCGAACGCCGCGCGGCACGGTCCTTTTCCGATCTCGACGCCGTCGACGCCGGCCCGGTGCGCGGCTTCGCCAAGGCGTTACAGGCGAAGATCGACGCCGGCGGCTTCGCCCTGATCGCCGAAATCAAGAAAGCATCGCCTTCCAAGGGACTGATAAGGGCGGACTTCAACCCGGCGGAGCACGCCCGGGCCTATGCCGGGGGCGGTGCCGCCTGCCTGTCGGTGCTCACCGACGCGCCCTGGTTTCAGGGGCATGAGGATTATCTCGTCGCCGCGCGCGCCGCCTGCGCGCTTCCCGCGCTGCGCAAGGATTTCATGGTCGATCCGTGGCAGGCGGCCGAAGCGCGCGCGATCGGTGCCGACGCGATCCTGATCATCGTCGCCGCGCTCGACGACGGCGTGATGCAGGAGATCGAAGCCGCCGCCTCCGATCGCGGCATGGACGTCCTCGTCGAGGTCCACGACGAAGCCGAACTCGACCGCGCGCTCACGCGGCTCAAATCGCGCCTGATCGGCGTCAACAACCGCGACCTCCGCACCTTCGAAACCGACCTCGCGGTCACCGAACGCCTCGCAAAGCTGGTCCCGCCGGGCACGTTGCTCGTCGGCGAAAGCGGCATCGCGAGCCACGCCGATTGCGCAAGACTGGCCGAAAGCGGCGTCAAAACCTTCCTCGTCGGCGAAAGCCTGATGCGCCAGGATGACGTCACGGTGGCAACGAGGGCGCTGCTGGAGGGCTGACGTTCGCTTTGGGGTGGGAACTGCTATTGCCGATCCTCCCTGTCGCGAAGCGATGGGGAGGGGGACCGCCGCGAAGCGGTGGTGGAGGGGCCGCAACCTCGCACTATTAGCCCCTCCGTCAGCGCTACGCCGCTGCCACCTCCCCATGGCTTCGCCACAGGGAGGATTAAAACTGCAAACGCTTTGCTGCCATTGCTCTTGCCTTTCCCCCGCCGCCTTGCTTCCGTCCTCCCGCAATGACACTCAAACCGACTCATCTCGACGAGACCGGCGCCGCGCATATGGTCGATGTCGGCGGCAAGCCCGTAACGCAGCGCCGTGCGGTCGCCGGCGGGCGCATCGCCATGTCCCCGGAGGCGCTCGAAGCGATCCGCAGCGGCAATGCGCCCAAGGGCGATGTCCTCTCGACCGCGCGCATCGCCGGGATCATGGCCGCGAAGCGCACGTCCGACCTTATCCCGCTCTGTCACCCGCTCGCGCTGACCAAGGTCGGCGTCGATTTTACGTGGGAAGAGGGTGGCATCGCGGTGACTGCTGTCGCACAGACAACCGGCCAGACGGGGGTCGAAATGGAGGCGCTCACCGCCGCCTCGGTCGCGCTTCTCACCCTCTACGACATGGCGAAGGCGCTCGACCGCGCGATGATCCTCGGCGACATCCGCCTCCTCGAAAAGAGCGGCGGCCGCTCGGGCGACTGGCGCGCCGAATGAGCGGACTGCTCGCCGTCGAGGACGCACAGGCGCGGCTCCTCGCGCTGCGCGACCCCATCGTCAGCGAAAATATCGCCTTTTCCGAATCGCTTGGGCGCCATCTTTCATCCGATGTCGTCGCGCTGCGCGACCAGCCCGCGGCGCCGCTCTCCGCCATGGACGGCTACGCGATCCGCTTTGATGACCTGCCCGGCCCGTGGACCGTCATCGGCGAAAGCGCCGCGGGCGCCGCGCCCGACCGCGCCGTGGGTCCGGGCGAGGCGATGCGCATCTTCACCGGGGCGATGCTTCCTGCCGGCGCCGACACCGTCATCGTTCAGGAGGATGTCGCACGCGAAGGCGACGCGTTGACGCTGACGCGCGACGGCCCCGGCGCGCGCGGCCGCCATGTTCGCGCGCGCGCCGCCGATTTCGCCGCCGGCGACTGCCTTCTCCCTGCAGGCACGCGCCTGACGCCCGGCGCGATCGCGGCGGCGGCGATGAGCGGTGCGGGAGAACTCGCCGTCGGCCGCCGTCCGCGCGTCGCGATCGTGACGACCGGCGACGAGCTTGTCCGGCCCGGACGTCCGCTCGCGCCCGGCCAGATCCCCGACAGCAACGGCGTCATGCTCGCCGCGATGCTCGCGGGCGAAGCCGATGACGCCGTCCTCGCGCATCATCTTCCCGACGATCGCGCGAAACTCGCCAGCGCGCTCAAGGAGTTGGCACGACGTCACGACGTCATCGTCACCGTCGGCGGCGCGTCGGTCGGCGATCACGACCATGTTCGCGGCGCGCTGGGCGACGCCGGCGGGCGGCTCGATTTCTGGAAGATCGCCATGAAGCCCGGCAAGCCGCTGATCGCCGGCACGCTCGGCGACGCCGTCCTGCTCGGCCTGCCCGGCAACCCCTCGTCGGCCTTCGTCACCGCGACCTTGTTCCTGTTGCCGCTCGTCCGCCATCTCGCCGGCGCGGGCACTCCCTTGCCGCCCGTGCATCGCGCGCCGCTCGCCGCGCCGCTCGGCGAAGGCGGTACGCGCCGCGATTACCTCCGCGCGCGACTCGAAAACGGCCGCCTGACGCCGATGATCGGACAGGAAAGCGGCCGCACGCTTCCGCTCGCCGCGGCCAATGCGCTGCTGATCCGCGAGATCGGCACGCCCGCGCGCGATGCCGGGGCGATGGCGGACTATATCGTCATCGCTTGACAAGTTCCGATTTGTTCCACTATCGTTCTCAATATGTCCGATACGGCATCATGGAGAACGACCGATGTTGACCGCGAAGCAGCATGAACTGCTCCACTTCATCCAGCAGCGCCTCGACGCGAGCGGCATCTCGCCCTCGTTCGAGGAGATGAAGGAGGCGCTCGGCCTCAAGTCGAAATCGGGCATACACCGGCTGATAAGCGCCTTGGAAGAAAGGGGTTTTCTCCGCCGCCTACCCAACCGCGCGCGCGCGCTCGAAGTGCTCAAGGTACCCGAAGCGGCGAAGCCCGCCGTGCGCAACGATCGCGACAATATCGTCCCGCTGCGCAAGAGCCCGCCCGCGATCCGGCCGATCGCGGCGAACGACATCGTCGAAGTGCCGCTGCACGGCAAGATCGCCGCCGGCGTGCCGATCGAGGCGTTCGAGGATCACAACAATCTCGCCGTCCCCGCGGCGCTGCTCGGCTCGGGCGAACATTATGCGCTCGAAGTCTCCGGCGATTCGATGGTCGAGGCGGGCATCTTCGACGGCGACTATGCGCTGATCCAGAAAGCGAGCACCGCGCGCGAGGGCGACATCGTCGTCGCGCTCGTCGACGGGCAGGACGCGACGCTCAAATATTTCCGCCGCGAAGGCCAGATGATCCGGCTCGACCCCGCGAACAGCGCCTATGAGCCGCAACGCTACCCCGCCGAGCGCGTCATCGTGCAAGGGCGTTTGTCGGGACTGCTTCGTCGTTACCACTAAGCTGCTGCGGACGCCGCCACGGATGCTCGTCGCCCACGCGAAGCGCGGCCACGGCTTCCGGCGCTTCGCCCAGATAGATCGCCAGCCCGCCGGTTTCGGCAAGGCTGTCGCGGTCGATCGTCATCCAGCGCACCACGCATTCGTGCGGTAACCAGCGGTCGCTGATCACGACGTCGGCGGCGGCGCAGGCGGCGGCCATGTCAGCCCCCTCGATCCGGTCGCGCCCGTGCGACGCCAGTATGATGCGCCGCGCACTGCCCTCACCCTGCGCCCAGCGGCAGAAATCGCGATTGCATTCGACATAGTCGAGCTCGGCCAATGCCAGAAGCGGCGCGTCAACCCCGGCCGCCTCGGCGACGGTATCGCGGACATAATCGCCCGCCCGGTCGCGCAGCAGCGCGTAGCCGCCATCGGGGAGCGCGGCGGCGATATGCCGCCCGTCGCCGGTGACGAGCAGATCGGGGCGCGGCGCGGCGAGCAGCGTCGCCATCCCGATGATCAGCGGCACCGCCCCGGCGCGGCGCCAGCGCGTCTGCCACAGTAGCAGCCACAGCCCGCCGAAGACCGCGAGAGCGAAACCCCAGCGCGGAAAGTTCGGCATCGTCGCGACCGCGCCCGGCGCGTTGGCGACGCCGTGCGCCAGCGCGATCAGCGCGCGCAGCGCCTGTTCGGCCACCCACCAAAAGGGCGCGCCCAGCCCCACGCTGTCGAACAGCAGCGCGAGCGCCTCCGCCGGCATGATGACAAAGGTCGTCAGCGGGATCGCGACGACATTGGCGAGCGCGCCGTAAAGCCCCGCCTTGTGGAAATGGAACAGCGCGATCGGCGCCAGCGCGACTTCGACGACGAGGCCCGTGATCAGCAATCCGGCGATCCCGCGCCCCAGCCGGAATAGCCACGGCTCCTCGCGGCGTGCCATGAATGCCCGCATCGGCCGGCTCTCGTGCAGCGCGATGATCGCCGTGACCGCGGCAAAGCTCAGCTGAAAACTCGGCCCCGCCAAGGCTTCGGGCCGCCAGAGCAATACGATCAACGCACCCGCCGCGACGAGCCGCAGCGTCAGCGCCTCGCGCCCCATCAGGAAGGCGACGAGCACGAGCAGCGCCGCGATGAACGAGCGCAAGGTCGGCACTTCGGCGCCGGCAAGCAGCGTATAGCCTCCGCCCGCGAGCGCCCCCGCCGCCGCCGCGAGCGGCAGGGCAAGGCCCGCGAGCGCCAGCCGTCGGTTGAGCGCCAGCAAGCGCATCCCCAGCAGCATGGCAAAACCGACCACCGCGGTCACATGCAGCCCGCTGATCGACAGCAGATGCGCGAGGCCGCTGCGGCGCATCGCCTCCTCGTCGGCCTCGGAAATCGCGCCGCGGTCGCCGGTCACCAGCGCCGCCGCGATGCCGCCCGCCGAGCCTGCAACCTCGCCCTGGATATGCGCGCTCAGCCGTGCGCGCAGCGGCGGCGCGGCGGCTTCCTTCCCCGGCACGCGGGACACCTCGCCCAATATCGTCCCGACCGCGCCGATTCCGTCGAACCAGGCGCGCTGGGCAAAATCATAGCCGCCGGGCAGGCTCGCGGTCGGCGGCGGCATCAACCGCGCGCGGACGCCAATCGTTTCGCCGTCGGCAAGCTCCGCCGCCTGTTCGGCGCGCAGCGTCAGGCGCACGCGCGGCGGCAGGTCGCTCCGCCGCTGCGGCAGCGCGAGGATGCGGACCTGCCCCTTTGCCGGAAGCGGCTCGACGCGCTCGACGATGGCCGAAAAGCTCGTCGTTACCGGCGCCGCGAGCACGGGCGCCGCGACCCACAGCGCGCGGGCCCAGATCAGCAGGATTCCTGCCGCCGCGGCCCCGCTCCCGACGGCAAGCGCGCGGCCGAGCCGGCTGTGCCAGCCGACGAGCAAGCCGAACAACAGGACCGCCGCCAGCGCGAGCAACAGCCCGATCCAATGCGCATGCGCGGGCAAGGCGAACCAGGCGGCGATCCCCGCGCCCAATGCGACGGGGAGCCAAAGCCCGATCCGCTCGCGCTCGGCTTCGAGCCGCGCTTCGAGCGCTTCGCGCATCCGTTGCAGGACAGCCGCGCGGCGCGTCGAAATGGGCGTTTGAAGCGGACTTGTCGCCATGCTAGGGGCACCCCCGATCCCCGTCCAACAGGGCGGCAAAGTGAGTGAAAGAGGCCGTAGTGGCAACCGAAAACCCAACCAGAACGGCCGAAGCGACCCCCGAGGCGACCGGCGCCGACGTCGTGACCCGCTTCGCCCCGTCGCCGACCGGCTATCTGCATATCGGCGGCGCGCGCACCGCACTGTTCAACTGGCTCTTCGCGCGCCATCACGGCGGCAAATTCCTGCTCCGCATCGAGGACACCGACCGCGCGCGCTCGACCGACGCCGCGATCGACGCGATTCTCGACGGGATGCAGTGGCTCGACCTCGATTGGGACGGCGAGACCGTGTATCAGTTCGCGCGCGCGCCGCGCCATGCCGAGGTCGCGCACGAATTGCTCGCGAAGGGCGAGGCCTATCGCTGCTATCTGACGCAGGACGAACTCGCCGCGCTGCGCGCCGAAGCGCAGGAAAAGCGCCAGCCTTTCCGCGTCCGCAGCCCATGGCGCGATCGCGACGACGGCGATCCGTCGGTGCCGCATGTGCTGCGCCTCCGCGCGCCGCAGGAGGGCGCGGTGACGATCGCCGACAAGGTGCAGGGCGAGGTCACCGTCCAGAACGCCGAACTCGATGATTTCATCCTGCTCAGGAGCGACGGCACGCCGACCTATATGCTCAGCGTCGTCGTCGACGATAACGACATGGGCGTGACGCACGTCATCCGCGGCGACGACCATCTCAACAACGCCTTCCGCCAGCTCGCGCTGCTTCGCGCGATGAACTGGCGCGAACCCGTCTATGCCCACGTCCCGCTGATCCACGGCGCCGACGGAGCGAAGCTGTCGAAACGCCACGGCGCGCTCGGCGTCGACGCCTATCGCGACGAGATGGGCTATCTGCCCGAAGCGGTGAACAATTATCTCCTCCGCCTCGGCTGGGGGCATGGCGACGACGAAATCATCAGCCGCGCGCAGGCGACCGAATGGTTCGATCTCGACCATGTCGGCCGCTCGCCGTCGCGCTTCGACTTCAAAAAGCTCGAAAATCTCAACGGCCATTATCTCCGCGAAGCCGACGGCGCGCGTCTTGCCGACCTCGTCGCGCCGCGCGTCGAAAAGCTGGTCGGGCGCGCGCTCGATGGCGTCGATCGCGACCTGCTGACGCGCGCGATGGACGCGCTGAAGCCGCGCGCGAAGACACTCGACGAAATCGCCGACGGCGCGACCTTCCTCTTCCAGCCGGACCCGTTGCCGGTGGACGAAAAGGCGGCCGAGGTGCTAAAGGCCGCGCCCGAAGGCTTGCTGGCCGCCGTGACCGAGCGGCTGCGCGGGCTGAACGACTGGACGACAGAAGAGCTGGACGCCGCCGTGCGCGCCGAAGCCGAAGCCGCCGAACTGGGGCTCGGAAAACTCGCGCAACCCCTACGCGCTGCATTAACCGGCCGCACCGTTTCCCCGGGAATTTTCGACGTGCTGCTCTTGCTCGGACGCGATGTCAGTCTCGCCCGACTTGACGCAGCGCAACATTATCCGGCAGGGGCGTAGCCACTCTCTCTCCCCGCCGTCAGAACAGGGAAAAAAATATGACCGACACCGCGAAAATCACGCTGGGCGACAAGACCGTCGACAGCCCTGTCCTGTCGGGCACCGTCGGCCCCGATGTGGTCGATATCCGCAAATTCTATGCCCAGACGGGCGCCTTCACCTACGACCCCGGCTTCACCTCGACCGCGAGCTGCGAATCGCAGATCACCTATATCGACGGCGACGAAGGCGTCCTGCTTCACCGCGGCTACGCGATCGGCGACCTCGCCGAAAATTCGAGCTTCATGGAGGTCTGCTACCTTCTCCTTAACGGCGAGCTTCCGAACGCGGGCGAACTCGAAAAATTCGACAACACGATCACGCGCCACACGATGCTGCACGAACAGCTCGCGACCTTCTATCGCGGTTTCCGCCGCGACGCGCACCCGATGGCCGTCATGTGCGGCGTCGTCGGCGCATTGAGCGCCTTCTATCACGACTCGACCGAGATCCACGATCCGCACCAGCGGATGGTCGCCAGCCACCGGCTGATCGCGAAGATGCCGACGATCGCCGCAATGGCTTACAAATATTCGGTGGGTCAGCCCTTCGTCTATCCCGACAACAAGCTCAGCTACACCGGCAATTTCCTGCGCATGACCTTCGGCGTCCCGGCCGAGGAATATGAGGTTGTTCCCGCCGTCGAGCGCGCGCTCGACCGCATCTTCATCCTCCACGCCGACCACGAACAGAATGCGTCGACCTCGACCGTCCGCCTCGCCGGCTCGTCGGGCGCCAATCCCTTCGCGTGCATCGCCGCGGGCATCGCCTGCCTGTGGGGCCCCGCGCACGGCGGCGCGAACGAGGCCGCGCTCAACATGCTGCGCGAAATCGGCCGTCCCGAGCGCATCCCCGAATATATCGCGCGCGCGAAGGACAAGGACGATCCGTTCCGCCTGATGGGCTTCGGCCACCGCGTCTACAAAAATTACGACCCGCGCGCGACCGTGATGCAAAAGACGGTGCGCGAGGTGTTCGACGCGCTGAAGGTCAACGACCCGGTGTTCGAGGTCGCGTTGCAGCTCGAGGAAATGGCGCTCAACGATCCCTATTTCATCGAAAAGAAGCTGTTCCCGAACGTCGACTTCTATTCGGGCGTGATCCTGTCGGCGATCGGTTTCCCGACGACGATGTTCACCGCGCTCTTCGCGCTCGCGCGCACCGTCGGCTGGGTTGCGCAGTGGAACGAGATGATCTCGGACCCCGCGCAGAAGATCGGCCGCCCGCGCCAGCTCTACACCGGCCCGGCGCACCGTCCGTTCGTCCCCGTCGACAAGCGCTGAGCGGGTTCGTCACCTAATGACAAAGGGGCCGCACTGCGGCCCCTTTTTGTGTTAGGTGGCTTTCGACCGATAGCGGACATTTAATCCTCCCTGTCGCGAAGCGATGGGGAGGTGGCAGCGCGAAGCGCTGACGGAGGGGCTATGGCGCACCGTCGCGGCCCCTCCACCACCGCCTGCGGCGGCGGTCCCCCTCCCCATCGCTGCGCGACACTCCTCGTCATCCCGGCGAAGGCCGGGATCTCGTCCTATCGGTTTACCGCACCGGCGAGATCCCGGCCTTCGCCGGGATGACGGTCAAACTGATGACAGCTCACCACCCCGAAACCGCCCTTCTACTCCCCCTCCCCATCCATCCGCGCGCACAGCGCATCGATCTTCGCCGCCAGTTCGGCGATCCGCATCTGGTCCAGCTTTTCGTGCAGCCGCATGATCTCCAGCTCGGCGCGCAGGTTGATCTCGTAATCGACGCTCGCGGTCAGCCGGTCCTTCGCCGCCTGCCGGTTCTGGCTCATCATGATGATCGGCGCCTGCACCGCGGCGAGCGTCGAGAGCATCAGGTTCAGGAAAATGAACGGATAGGGATCGAACGCCAGCCCGAAATGTTCGAGCACTTCCGAGTTGAGCAGCATCCAGCCGAGCAGCACCAGCGAAAAAACGATGATGAAGCCCCACGAGCCGCCCACGGCAGCGACCTTGTCGGCGAGCCGATCGCCCATGCTCGCCTGCGCATCCCCGATATCGGCGGCGTCGCGGCTGCTCGGCGCGCGCTTCGCGATCGCCTGCACGACGCGGTTTTCCTCGGAATCGAGTTCGTCGAAGGCGCGGCCGAGCAATCGCAGCGACAGATCGTTGAGATGCGTGTCCGCGTTCACATCGCTCCTATCCGACCCAGCGCCACATCCCGGCGACCATATAGCCGAGCGCACCATGCGCCCATGTCGCGACGATCCAAAGCACTATTCCGCCCAGCAGCGCGTGCGGCCGCGGAACCGCTTCGCCCCATGAGGCCTTGCCCGCAAACTGTCCCGCATAAGGCACAAAGCTCGTCCGCGCCGCCCAGCCGCGCCACGCATCGCCCATCAGCCGCGCCTTCTTCGCATCCTGCCCCGCCGACCCGACGAGCGCGAGAAAGGCGATCGTCGCGGAGAGTATGATCTGCCCCGGCGTCGGCATGACCATGATATGCGCGGCCGCCCATAGCGCGAACCCCCACATCATCGGGTGCCGCGTGATCGCGAACACCCCGCGCGGGGCGGCGGCCGCGTCCCTGGCGGCGTGCGGCGCGGGCAGCGCCGGATTGCCGATCAGCGACCCCATGAAGAGGATGCTGGCGAACAGCACGATCAGCGAGGCTGCCGCCCACAGCGCATCGCCGACCGCCCACAGCGGCGGCTCGGGCGGCATCCCGCGCCAGGCCTGCACGACCATGATCAGCGTCGCGATCGCGACGATCGAATAGACGATCTGGAACCCCCGCTCGCCGAGCCGCCCCGCGAGCCCATCCCGAAGCGGATGCGACAGAACAAGATGCGATCCGACGAACAAAATGCAGGTGACGATCAAAAGCGAGATGGGTTGCATGGCCAAATCCTCATCGAGCAATGCCGCTGCTCCGACGTCCCCCTCGTCGGGCGACTCGGAACATTGTCATCGCCACCATCCGCGACAAAGATAACAGTGTCAACATAGAGGATGGGAAAGCGGTGCGAAGGTTCGACCTCCGCGCCGCATCCCTACCAGTCGTATGCGTTGGGCAGCGCCCCTTCCTGCGGCGTCGCATAGCGCTCGCGCAGGCGGTCCTGCCGCGTCGTCAGCGACTGCGCCTTGCCGTCGATCCACACCATCGTCGGACGACTGCCCAGCTCGAGCGGGTCATTGTCCCAGATCACGACGTCGCCGGCGCGCCCCGGGCGCAGCGACCCGATGCTGCCTTCCATGCCGACCGCGCGCGCGGGCACGCTGCTGATCGACGCGAAAGCCTGGTCCCAGCTCAGCCCGCTCGCACCCGGCACGCGCGTCAGACCGACAAGGTTGCCGGCATATTGCGTCGCATAGCCCATCTTGTGCGCGTCATCGTCGTCGAACACCCCGACCGACACGTCGACGCCGGCAGCCTTGAGCCGTCCCGCGTTCGACTGCGTCGCCCCGAGTTGTTCGAAGCTCGACGGCAGGTCGGTGAGCGGCGAGACGAGCACCGGCACCTTCGCCGCGGCGATCTCGCGCGCGACGATCCAACCCTCGGTGGCGCCGACGAGCACCAGCTTCAGCGCGGGAAATTCGCCCTTCAGCTTCAGCACATTGACGATGTCGACCGCACGGTCGACGCGCACGAACAGCGGCGTCGTGCCGTCGATCACGCGCACGAGCGCGTCGGCGTCGGCGCGCTGGATCATCGCGTCATTGCCCCACTCGGCAAGCGCCGCGGGGTTGCGCGCATAGCTGCGCGCCGCGAGCAATTGTTCGCGGAACAGGAGGAAGGTCGCCGCACGGCTGCCGCCGGC
Organism: Sphingopyxis sp. SE2; assembly: GCF_032227185.1. NCBI lineage: Bacteria > Pseudomonadati > Pseudomonadota > Alphaproteobacteria > Sphingomonadales > Sphingopyxidaceae > Sphingopyxis > Sphingopyxis sp. SE2. The sequence continues at coordinate 1,454,206 of NZ_JAPMXW010000001.1, forward strand.
CTTCGACGCGCCATCCTCGCCGAACGCGACATATTGGAGGGCGCGTGGGCGCGTCACCATGTCCATGTCGTCGGCCAGGTCGACCACCGCGCCCTGCCCGGCGAACAAATTGCTGCTGCCGCCCGGTGCGACGATCGCGCGCGTGACGCCCGACGCACGATTGACCGCGACGGGCGACCCCATCGGGTTCAATGCGGGCGCGATGTCGAGCCCCGCCGAAAAGCGCGTGCGCGGCGCCGAGCGGTCGTTGGTGCCGCTGACCGCATCGACCTCGACCAGCCCGACGCGGCTGAACGCCGCGACGATGCCAGGCGTCACATAACGGCCCTCGGCATCGACGCGCTCGATGCCGGCGGGGACCGCGACGCCCGCGCCTGCCGCGACGACCTTGCCGCCGCGCACGACGACGGTGCCGCGCTCGATCGGCGCACTGCCGTCACCGATGACGAGCTTTGCGTTGGTGATGGCGACGTCCTGCGCTGCGGCGGGAAGCGCGACCAGCGCAGCGGCAGACAGAAGGAGCGAACGGATCATTTCACATCTCCTTCACCCGGCTGGCCGAGCTCGAAATCGCTCACCGGCCGCCGCTTGGGGTCCATCGCGTCGAACATCAACGCGCCGTCGATCCACACTTTTTCGGGGCGCGTATAGGCGCTGAATGGATTGCCGTTCCACAGCACGACGTCGGCCATCTTGCCGGGCTTCAGGCTGCCCGTGCGGTCGGCGATCCCGAGCGCCTTCGCCGGATTATACGACAGCCAGGTCCAAGCCACCTCGTCGCTGACGTCGATGCCGATGCGGCGCCCGGCGGCGCGTGCCTTCGCGGCTTCCTGGTTCAGCCGCTGGATCTGGTTCGCGTCGTCCGAGTGGACGATCGTGCACGCACCGGCCTTGTAGACGAGCGGGATATTCTCCGGCACCGAGTCATAGGCTTCCATCTTGAAGCCCCACCAGTCGGCCCACATCGCCGAACAAATGCCTTCCTTCGCGAGGATGTCGGCGATCTTATAGCTTTCGACCGCGTGGTGAAAGGTCGACACCTTGTAGCCGAACTCCTTCGACATATCGATGACGAGCGCCATCTCGTCGGCGCGGTAGCAATGATTGTGGACGAGAATCTCGCCCGCGAGCACGCCCGCGAGCGTTTCCATCGCGAGATCGCGGTCGACCGCCTTGCCGTCGTCCATCTTCTTCTTGTACGCGGCCGCCTTGGCCCAGGTCGCGCGGTTCACCGCGAAATTGCCCATCCGCGTCGAGGGGGCACGCCCCTTGCCACCGTAAACGCGCTTCGGATTTTCGCCGCACGCCATTTTCAGGCCATAGGGCGCGCCGGGGAATTTCATCCCCTGTACCGTGCGCGAGGGCACATTCTTGAGCGTGATGGAGCGCCCGCCCATCAAATTCGCGCTGCCCGGCAGGATTTGCAGGCTCGTCACGCCGCCGTTGGCGAGCGCGCGGCTGAACCCCGGATCCTGCGGCCAGACGCTATGTTCGGACCAGACTTCGGGCGTCGTCGGCGACGTCGCCTCATTGCCGTCCGAATGCGCATCGACACTCGGGCTTGGATAGTCGCCAAGATGGCTGTGGATGTCGATAACGCCCGGGGTCAGGAACTTGCCGGTTCCGTCAAAGACCGCGATGTCGGCGGGAATCGGCGTATCGGGACCGCCGATCGCCTCGACCTTGCCTTCCGCCAGCAGCACGGTGCCATTTTCGATCCGCCCGCCCTCGCCGTCGAAGATGGTGACGTTGCGCACGGCGGTGACCTGCCCCGGATAAGGTTTATAGGTCGACGGGTAAGGATCCTTGTTGAACTTCGCCGGCTTTTCGGCGGGCTTGTCGCTCGCCGAGGCCGTGTCCTTTCCGGTCGCCGCACAACCAACGAGCGCCAGCGACACCGCAGCCAGCAGGCTGCCCTTCACACCCTTGATCATCGATTACGCCCCTTTGGGATGGGTACCGGCCGCCTGCGGCTCGCCCAGTTCGCCGCTGCCCGGAACGGCCGGTTCGCGGTCGGCGAGCGTGTCGAGGTGCATCCACTTCTTCACGATCGGCGACAGCGCCAGCACGACGATGCTGACCCCGATGGTGATCAGGCCGATTTCCCAATAGATGCCGAGCGTGGCGTCCTTGGTCATCGCGCCGTCATGCCCGCCGGTCGCCTCGCCGATCTTGCCGGCAACGAAATTTCCGACCGCGGTCATGTAGAACCAGGCGAGGAAGCTCGGCGCGAGGCGGTTCATCGCGCTCAGCCCGACCGGCGACAGGCAAAGCTCGCCGGTCGTATGGAGGAGATAGAGCAGGAAGACGAAGAGCACCGGCGTCGCGACCTCGGGCCCGACGCTGCTCGCGCCCCACACGAAGACGAGGAAGCCGAGACCGACTTGCGCCAGCGCCAGCGCGAATTTCGCGGGCGCCGACGGCTCGAGGCCCTTTTTGCCCAGCCATTGCCACAGCGCGGCGAAGACCGGCGCGAACAGGATGATATAGATGGGGTTGATCGACTGGAACACCGACGCCGGCACGCCGCCCTTGTCGACATATCGGTCGGTGTAGAGGTTGAAGCTGCCGCCGGCCTGTTCGAACAGGCCCCAGAACAGCGGGTTCAATGCGATCAGGAACAGGATCGCGAACATGCGCTCGCGCGGCTCCTTGTCGAGCTTGAACGATTCGTAAAGCACATAGCCGAGCAGCGCGAGGCCCGAGATGATCAGCAGGTTCTGGATGATGTCCTGATACTGGACCAGCGCCCACATCACCGCGACGGCGCCGAGGCCGACGGCATAGATGGTCATTTCCTTGTTGCGCGGGAGCGGCGCCGGCGCTTCGCCCGCGCCGAGCAGCACATTCTTGCCGAGAACGAAGACGATCAGGCCGGCGACCATGCCGATGCCCGCAAGGCCGAAGCCATAGGCCCAGCCGATCTTCTGCCCCAGATATCCGACGAGGATCGTGCCGAGCGCGGCACCGACGTTAATCCCCATGTAGAAGATGGTATAGGCGGCGTCGCGGCGCATGTCGGTCAGGCGGTAAAGCTGGCCGACCATCACCGAGATATTGGCCTTGAGGAAACCCGAACCGACAATGATCAGCGCGAGCGCGAGCCAGAAGACGTTGATCGTCGGGTCTTCCTGCCCGCCGACGCCCTCGAACGCCATGAACAGATGCCCGAGCGCGAGCAGAACGCCGCCGAACAGCACCGCCTTGCGCTGCCCCAGATAGCGGTCGGCCAGATAACCGCCGAGCACCGGGGTAATATAGACGAGGCTGGTGTAGGCGCCGTAGATCAGGTTCGATTTGCCGTCCGAAAACAGCCAGTGCTGCGTCAGGTAGAAGATCAGCAGCGCGCGCATGCCGTAATAGGAGAAACGCTCCCACATCTCGGCGAAGAAGAGCATATAGAGGCCCTTGGGATGGCCGGCGAATTCGGGCTTCTTGCTGCCGGCGATCAATCCGCCGACGGTCAGGAATACCCCGAGAACGACCAGCGCGATTACCGCGATCCAGTCGCCTTCGTCCCAAAGGCCTATATCTTTCATCAAAACGTCCCTTTTATCGATTATCTTGGACGCGGCCTCCCGCCGCGCGAATGGGGCAACCTAGCGCGAAAATTGCGTATGGGAAGAATCTAATTGCGCCTGAAACCGGTTCAGCCGGGCCAAAATCCGTTGCGAATCATTCGCAACACTTGCGCGGCGGCGCGGAAAAGCCCACATGGCGCCCCATGTTCAACGACACCTCCTCGCTCCTCGCCCACCTTGCCACCCGCCGCTCGGGCAAGGCGCGCGACATGGTCGCCCCCGGCCCCGACGCCGCGGCCTTGCGCGACATCGTCGCGCTCGCGCTGCGCACCCCCGACCATGGCAAGCTCGCACCCTGGCGCGTCGTTACGATCGCCGACGACCAGCGCGACGCCTTCGCGGCGCTGCTCAAAAAGGCGTGGGTGGCCGAAAATCCCGGCGCGGCGGGGCTGGACCTCTCGGCGCTCGACCAGTTCGCGCATCAGGCTCCGTCGCTGCTCGTGCTGATTTCCACCCCCGCCCCCGGCGCCAAGATTCCCGTGTGGGAGCAACAGATGTCGGCCGGCGCGGTCGGCATGAACCTCCTCCACGCCGCGCATGCGCACGGCTTCGTCGGCAGCTGGCTCACCGGCTGGGCGGCCTATAGCGCAGAGGTCGCGGCGGCATTCGGCGCCGGCGAAGACGACAAAATTGTCGGCTATTTCTTCATCGGCACCGCTTCGCGCGATCTCGACGAACGCCCGCGCCCCGAATATGACGACGTCGTTCGCGCCTGGGAAATTTAGTTTCAAATGCCGGACTGAATTTGTAATTAGCCGAATTTGACTGTGCTGCTGTCTTATGGCATTAAGGCGGCATGCTCGATCAGTCCAAACCCGTGTATCAGCGTCTGCGCGACGTCATCGCCAACGCCATCCTCGACGGCAGCTATCGTGACGGCGACATGCTTCCCTCGGTGCGTTCGCTCGCCGCGGAGGAAGGCGCAAACCCGCTGACGGTCGCCAAGGCCTATCAGACGTTCCAGGACGAAGGGCTGGTCACGGTCAAGCGCGGGGTCGGCATGTTCGTCGCCGAGGGCGCCACCGAACGCCTCCGCGACCTGATGCGCGCCGATTTCCTCGCCAACGTCTGGCCTCCGGTCGCGCAGCAGATGCGCCGCATCGGCCTCGACGCGCGGACCTTGCTCGATCTGACCGAGGCCTGACGGCTACCGCCCGATCTGCGCCGCCTTGTCGCGCAAATCCGCCGCCGCCTGCGCCTTCCCGCGCTTTTCCAGCAGCCCGGCGTAAAATTCCATGATCCCCGCATTGAGCGGCTGCAACCGATAGGCGCGGTCGATCAGCACCAGCGCGCGCGCATCATCGCCCTTCGCCGCCCAGGCGCGCGCCAGTTCGCGCAGGATCACCACGTCGCGATCGCCGATCCGCCGCCGCACCCGCTCGAAATGCCCGATCGCCTGGTCCCAATGTTCGAGGTCCATCGCGAGGTGCCCGGCGAGCCGGTCGGCGGCGATGCTCGACGGCTGCCCGTCGCGCAGCGCGAGGATCGCCGCGCCCGATCCGGCGGCATCGCCCGCGCGGTAAAGTGCGTTGGCGAGGCGCAGCGTGGTGCGCTCGCCCGCGTCGATCGCGCGCGCGGCGCGATAGGCTTCGACCGCAAGGGCGAACCGCCCGCCCGCGAGCGCGGCGTCACCGAGCAGGATATGCGCATCGGCGACGCCGCGGTTCGCGTCGCGCAGCCGCACGGCGCGGTCGATCGCGCGCGCGCCGTTGCCGCTCGCAAGGTCGGCGGCGATCGCCGGGATCGCCTTGGCCGGGTCGAGCGGCGCGGCGTCGGCCGCCATCGCCACCAGCCCGTAATCATCGTCGATCGCGAACGGCACGGCTTCGCCCGGGCTGAGCGCCGTCGCGCGCCCCATATAATCCGCCGATTCCATGTCGCGTCCCAGCTCGGCGGCCGTACGCGCCGCAAGGATCAGCGACCAGCTGTCGGCGTCGGGGCGGCGGACGAGCGGCAGCAGCGCCTCGCGCGCGGCGTCGGGATCGCCATCGGCCCATTCGGCGGCAGCAAGAATACGCCGCGCGGTGAAATTATGCGGCTGTTCGGCAAGCAGCCGGTCCGCCCACGTCGCCGCGACCGCCTCGCCGCCGAGCTCGAGCTCGACGACCGCGCTCAGCAGCATGAACGACGGCTGTTCGTCGAGTTCGCCCCGCGTGCGCTGGAGCAGGCTGCGCGCCAGCGCATATCGGCCCGCGCGCGCTGCGAGCACCGCCTGCAGATAATAGAGGCGCGGGTCGCGCGGCACGATCGTCGCCGCATGGCGAAGCGCCGCCAGCATGTCGCGATACCGCCCGAGGTCGCCGAGCGTCGCGGCCTGGTCGATCAGCGCGTCGGCATTGTCGGGGTCGGCTTTGAGCGCATCGGCATACCAGCTTAGCGACGCCTCCAGCCCCTCCCCGCTCCGCACGAGATTGGCCTTGAACGCCAGCGCCGCGCTGTTCGCCTTGTCGAGTTCGATCGCATAATCGACCGCGTCGCGCGCGCCGAGCGCGTCGGCATTGGCCTCACGAAAGCGCGCAACATCGACCCATAGCGCCGAATTGCGCGGCAGTTCGTGCACCGCGCGGTCATAGGCTTCGCGCGCGGCGAAGAGATCGCCGTTCGCCAGATGGACGTCGCCCGCGACCCATGCCGCCTCACCCATCATCTCGGGGATGACCGGCCCACCCTCCAGCGTCTCGAGCGCGCGCGCGCCTTCGCCTTGCATCGCATAAGCCCGGGCGAGCAGCGGCCGCAGCGCCGCATCCTTGGCGCCGGCGCCGAGCGCGCCCTTGACCGCCGCCTCGGCGCCGACTCCGTCGCCGAGGCGGATCGCGACGCGCGCCAGCATGACGCGCCTTGCGATGTCGCCCGGATCGTCGGCGATCGCCGCCTGCAACGCCGCGCGCTGTTGCTCATAAGCCCGGCGCGGCGTGTCCGGTCCGCCGCCGCCGCACGCCGCGAGCAGCAGCGCCGCCACCAGCGGCGCGGCGGTCCAGACGCGGCGCAAGGTCATTCAGCCCTGCATCCGATATTGTTTGAGCAGGTCGTAGAGCGTCGGCCGGCTGATCCCGAGCAATTTCGCCGCGAGCGAGATATTGCCCTCGCTCTGCGTCATCGCGCGGCGGATCGCGACGCGGTCGGCGGCCTCGCGCGCGCTGCGCAGGTTGAGCCACGCCTCTTCGCCCTCTTCGCCGCCGCCCGCCATATCGAGATCCTCGCGCATCACCAGCTTGCCGTCGGCCATGATAACGGCGCGCTTGATGCGGTTTTCAAGTTCGCGGACATTGCCCGGCCAGCGCGCCTCGTCGATCGCCTGCAGCGCGTCGGGCGCAAAGCCGCGCACCCCGGGATTCATCTCGGGCGCATATTGGTGGAGGAAATGGCGCGCGAGCAGCACCGCATCGCCCGGCCGCTCGGCGAGCGACGGGATCTTCACCACCATCTCGGCGAGCCGGTAATAAAGATCGTCGCGAAAGCTCTGCTCGGCGATCATCGCATCGAGGTCGCGGTGCGTCGCGCAGACGATCCGCGTATCGACCGGAATCGCCTTGCGCCCGCCGATCCGCTCGATCGTGCGTTCCTGCAAAAATCGCAGCAGCTTGACCTGCAACGGCAACGGGATGTCGCCGACCTCGTCGAGGAAGAGCGTCCCGCCGTGCGCCAGCTCGATCTTGCCCTCGGTCGTCTTCACCGCGCCCGTAAAGGCGCCCTTTTCATGCCCGAACAGCTCGCTTTCGAGCAGATTCTCGGGGATCGCGGCGCAGTTGATCGCGACGAACGCGCCGTCGCGCCGCCCGCTCGCCTCGTGCAGCCCGCGCGCGAGCAATTCCTTGCCGGTGCCACTCGCGCCGAGCAGCATCACCGACACGTCGAGGTTCGCGACGCGCTCGATCGTGCGCGCGACCTTCAGCATCTCGGGCGCGCCGGTAATCATCCCGCCGAGCACGCGATTATCGCCCGCACCCTGGCTCGCCAGCCGCGCATTTTCGACTTCGAGTCCGCGAACGTGAAACGCACGCGCGACGATCAGCCCCAGTTCGTCGATGTCGATCGGCTTCTGATAGAAATCCCACGCCCCGCTCGCGATCGCGGTCAGCGCGCTCGCGCGTTCGCCATGCCCCGACACGACGATCACCTTGGTATCGGGCTTGGCCTCGAGGATCGCCTTCAGCGTCCGGAACCCCTCGCGCGTTCCGTCGGGATCGGGCGGCAGGCCGAGGTCGAGCGTCACCACCTCGGGTTCCTCGGCGCGCAGCAGTTCGATCGCGGCGTCATGGTCGCCCGCGACAAACACGCGATAATCGTCATAGGCCCATTTGAGCTGCGTCTGCAGCCCGGCGTCGTCTTCGACCACCAGCAATTTAGGCAATCCGGTCCCGCCCTCGCTCATTTCATTCCCGCCTTCATCACCCGCGCATCGCCCCCGGCGGCGGCGCGCGCGTCGGCTAGCGGCAACCACAGGGTGAAATTGCTTCCCTTGCCCGGTTCGCTCGTCACCTCGATCGCCCCGCCCATCCCTTGCGCGAGCTGCAGCGCCTCGAACGCGCCGAGCCCGAAGCCCGATTCCTTCGTCGACACGAACGGCTTGAACAACTCGTCGCGGATGAACTCGCGCGTCATGCCGCATCCCTGGTCGATCACGTCGATGCGCGCGCGCCCCTGTTCGGCGACCGCGACGACCTGAACCGGCGTGTCCGGCGCCGACGCGTCGATCGCGTTGGCGACCAGATGCTGGACGATCTGGCGGACCGCGCCCGCCTCGGCCCACGCCGACAGGCCGGCCTGGCAGCCGACGAACAGCGCGCGGCGCGGCCGCATTTCCGCGGCAACCTCGTTCAGCAGCGGCTCGACCAGCGTGCGGCCGGGCTCGGCCGCCGGCCCGCGCTCGCGCGGCGACAGGCGGACGAGCAGGTCGCTGAGCCGCCCCGCCGAAATCTTCAGCGTCTGCGTCATGTCGGCGCGGAATTCGGGCTTGTCGGCGTGGCGCTCGGCATTGCGCGCGAGCAGCGACAATTGGCTCGCCAGATTCTTGATGTCGTGCATGATGAAGGCAAAGCGGCGGTTGAATTCATCGAAGCGCCGCGCCTCCGACAGCGCCTGCTGGCTCTGCGATTCGGCGAGATAGCTCGCCGCCTGCTGCCCCGCGATGCGCAGCACGTCGAGATCTTCCCAGTCGAGCGCGCGCGAGACCGCCGGGCGGTGCAGCACCGCGATCGCGATCATCCGCTGGAAATGGAGGACCGGCACGACCACCCACGCGCGCGTGTCGGCGATCAGCCAGTCGGGGATCGCCAGATCCACACCCGCCGGATGCTTGCCCGGAGCGCCGCGCCGCTCGGCGTCGAGGTCGACGATATGTTGCGTTTCCTGCAGCATGAAGGCCGAACGCAGCGACAGTCCGGCCTCTTCGCCCACGCCGCCAGGCCAATGCCATTGTTCCGCGACGCGAAAGCCGCCCGACGCGGCGGGCAGCATCAGCAAGGCACCCGGACTGCCGGTCAATTGCGCGAGCGCCTTGGCAACGCGCCGATAGAGGTTGCGATCGTCATCGCTCCCATCCCCCTTGGCGCCCTGCGCCAGCGTCGCGGTGAATCGCATCCACTCGGCGCGATAGTCGTAACGATGCTCGAAGAAATGCTTGGAGATGATCACGGCGAGCCACGCGCGCGAACGCGCGGACGCCAGCATGAGTCCTCCCGCGCCCAGCGCGACAGCCAGCGAGATCGCCTGCGCCAGCTCGGCATAATCGCTCCCGACCGCGCGCGCGACCGCACCGGTCAGCGCGATCAGGATCAGATAGACGGCGGCGCCCAGCAGGATCAGCGATCGCGTCGCCGCGGTGCGCGACAGCCGCATCCGCTCGCGCCCGATGTCCATCGCCGCGACGATATGGATCGGCACGGTGAGCAGCGCGACGGCAGGCAACAACGCGATCAGCGTCGAGGCCTTCGCTCCCGTCAGCGCGCCGATCAGCTGGACGTTGAGTTCATAGGCCCACAGCATGGCGAAACCGCCAGCGACCGCCAGCACCGGCATCCGCAGCCCGCCGCTCGCGCGCCGGACGGCGCCGTCGATGATCAGCAGCCCGCCGATCGCGACGATCATCGCGGTGAAGGTCAGCGTCGGCTTCATCCATGGCGCCGCGGCGGCGCCCGCGCGCCAATGCGCCGCCGCGCCGAGCAGGAAGGCGAGCAGGCAGATCGTCGCCAGCATCCGCAGGATCAGACGCAGCGGCCGCGGCATCGGCGCGCGCGGCGACCAGAATGTCGCGCCGAGCCAGCCGAGCATCGCGCCGTCGCGGACCATCTGCGCCACCAGCGCCTCCGACGATCCCGGCGAAAAGATCGTCAGCGCCGCGCACCACAGCGCGGTCGCCGCCGCCACCAGCACCTGCCAACGCGGCGCGGGCATCAACGCCGCCATGCGCGCGCGCGGCCGCATCAGCAGCCACAGGGTCGCGCCCGAAAAACTTGCGAGCGCCGCGACGCACAGGATGTACGACAGGGTCGCGAGCACGCTAGCGCGCTCCCTCCGGCCACAGCACGACGCGCACCGTCTGGAGCAGGATCAGGAGGTCGAGGAAGGGCGAGTAGTTTTTGGCGTAATAAAGATCATATTCCAGCTTCACGCGCGCGTCCTCGACCGAGGCGCCATAGGGATAGTTGATCTGCGCCCAGCCGGTCAGGCCGGGTTTCACCATGTGGCGTTCGGCATAATAGGGCAGCTTTTTCTCCAGCTCCTCGACGAAGCTCGGCCGTTCGGGGCGCGGCCCGACGAAGCTCATGTCGCCCTTCAGCACGCACCAGGTCTGCGGCAGTTCGTCGATGCGCAGCTTGCGGATCACGCGGCCGACGCGCGTGACGCGGGGATCATTCTCGCTCGCCCACACCGCCTTGCCCGACGCTTCGGCATCGATACGCATCGAACGAATCTTGAAGATGTCATAGGTCTCGCCGAACAGGCCGACGCGCGGCTGGCGATAGAAGACCGGCCCGCGGCTGTCGAGCACCACCGCGATGCCGGCGAGAAAGATCAGCGGCAGTCCGACGATCAGCACGATCAGGCTGGCGAGGATGTCGAACAGGCGTTTGCCCACTTTGGAAATCCGCTGCCCCGCCGAAAAGCCGTCGGAAAAGATAAGGCCGCTCGGGTTGGTGGTCGCAAGGTCGACGCGCCCCGTCTCGCGCTCGATGAAGCTTGCGATGTCGTTGACATGCACCCCCGTCGTCTTGACGCGGAGCAGGTCATTCAGCGGCAGCGCGTTGCGTCGCTCCTCGAGCGCGAGCACGACTTCGCCCGCGCGCAGCATCACGACATGCTCCGACAGATTGGCGATCGCCTCGCGCGGGATCGCCCCCGGCACCGTCTTCTCGTTCGCGCTCATCGCGACGAAACCGACCATCTCAAGCCCGCTCCCCGGCGCATCGGCGAGCGCCGCGAGCCGCGCCGCACGCGGCCCGGCGCCGAGCACCAAAATGCGCCGGCGAAAGGCTTCGGTGCCCGCCGACTGCGTCAGCGCGACGCGGATCACGAACAGCACGCCGATGGCGAAAATCATCGCATAGAGGCTGTTCGCACGCCACAGCGTCGCCGTTGGCAGCAGGAACCCCAGTACCGACAGAAAAATCACCCCGAGCGAAATCGCGGCGAGCAGGCGCGCGGTCGCAAAGCGCATCGAGCGCAGCCCCTCGTTCCCGTACATCCCGGTCGCCATCATCGCGAGCGAATTGGAAACGCCGAAGGTCAGGAGCGGCAGCCAGCGGCTCGCGAGCGGCCCCGCATCGAACCCCGCCTGATGCGCGTAGAGATGCCACGCCCCCTCGGCCGAGCCGAGCAGCGCGAAAAATTCGATCAGCGCCAGCCAGACGACGGCGTGCGGGACATAATGTTTGAACAGCCGGAACATGTTGGCGAAGTCCTACAGCCGAGGCGTCAACTGTCGGTTAATTTTACACTTGCTATATCGGCAATGACAAGGTGACCCGCTGCTTCGAAAGCGATAGACCGAATTCATGACGCTGATGATCCAGCCCCTCATCCTGTGCGGCGGTGCAGGCACCCGCCTGTGGCCCGAATCGCGCGGCACCCGCGCGAAGCAGTTCCTGCTGCTGCACGGCCAGCGCAGCCTGTTCCGCCAGACCGTCGAGCGCACGCCCGCGGGCCCCGATTTCCTGCCACCCATTGTCCTCTGCGGCGACGGCCATGTCGCGATGGTGCGCGAACAAATGGGCGATCGCGAAGAGACGCTGCTCGTCGAGCCGATGCCGCGCAACACCGCCGCCGCGATCGCGCTCGCCGTCGCGCAGGCCGACGCCGACACGCTGCTGCTCGTGATGCCGAGCGATCATGTCATCGCCGACGTCCCCGCCTTTCACGCCGCGATCGCCAAGGGAGTGCGCCTTGCGCAACGGGACTGGATCGTCACCTTCGGCATCACCCCCGACCGCCCCGAAACCGGCTTCGGCTACATCGCCGCCGGCAAGGCGCTCGGCGAGGACGGGTTTGCGGTCGACCGCTTCGTCGAGAAGCCCCCGCTCGCCGATGCCGAGGCGATGCTCGCGGCGGGCGGTTACAGCTGGAACGCCGGTATCTTCCTGTTCCGCGCCGCGCGGATGCGCGACGCGATGCTCACCCATTGCCGCGCGATCTTCGAAGCGGCGGACAATGCGGTTGCCGCCGGGATGCGCGACGGCGACGCGCTCTATGCCGACGCGATCGAGTTCGCCAAGGCGCCGTCGGACTCGATCGATTATGCCGTGATGGAAAAGGACGATCGCGTCGCGGTCGTCCCCGTCGCGATGGGCTGGTCCGACCTCGGCTGCTGGCACACGATCCACGCCCTCGCCGAAAAGGATGCCGCCGACAATGCCGTCACCGGCGACGCCTTTCTCCACGACAGCCGCGGCAACCTCGTCCGCGCCGGCGACAAGCGCGTGTCGATCCTCGGCATGGACAATATTGCGGTGATCGTCGACGGCGACGACATTTTGGTCATTCCGCTCGAACGCTCGCAGGAAGTCCGCGCCGCCGCCAAGGCGCGCGAATAGGCCTGTGCGATCGCCCAATTTCGCCGACGCCCCGCTCGGGCTGCTCGATCATCATCCGAACGAGCTGCGCGCGCGCCACTGCCACGACGACGCCTTCGTCGCCGTGGTGCTCGAGGGCGGCTATCAGGAAGCGGGCGACGAGGGCCGTTTCGACGTTCGCCCCGGCGACGCGCTGATCCACCACCCGTTCGAATCGCACCTCGACCGCGTCGAGGCGAAGGGCGCGCGCGTCCTCGTGCTGGGCCTGCCCGCCGAACTGGCGGCGACCTCGCATGTTCGCGGCCGCGTCGGCGACCCCGACGCGCTCGTCCGGATCGCCGCGCGCGACCCGCGCGCCGCCGCGGCCGCCTTCGCCGAGCAATTTGTCGCCACCCCCGACGCCGCGCTCGACTGGCCCGATTTGCTCGCCCGCGACCTCTGCGGCCACGCGCCCGTCCGGCTCGGCGAATGGGCCGAGCGCACGGGCGTGCGCGCCGAAACATTGAGCCGCGGCTTTCGCGCCGCCTATGGCTGCACCCCCAAGGCGTTTCGCGCCGACGCCCGCGCCCGCGCCGCGCTCGCGGCGATCCGCGTAGGCGGCGAGCCGCTCTCCGACATCGCGCACCGCCTCCATTTTACCGACCAGGCGCACATGACGCATGCGGTCGCGCGGCTCAGCGGCGCGACGCCGGGCGCGTGGCGCCGCATGGTGCCCGACGTCAAATCGATACAAGACATGGCCGACCTTGGCGTGTAGCAACCGGACAACACACCTGTTGGAGACGATCATGCTCGACCGCCGCACCCTCATCGCCACCCTCGCCGCGACCTCCGCGCTCGCGGGCGTCCGAAATCCCGCCGCCGCGCTGACGGCCCAGACCGCAAGCGGCGAAGGCGCGAAGCTCACCGCGATCTACGATCGCTTCTACGACCGGATGGTCGATGAAAGTCCCGAATTCGCGACCGCGCTCGGGCTCGACAAGGACGCCCGCCTGCCGCTCAAGGCCAAACTCGACGACCGCTCGCCCGCGGGAATCAAGCAAAGCCACCAGCTCTATCGCGACGGTCTCGCCGAACTGAAAAAAATCGATGCCTCAAAGCTTTCGGGCATGGACCTCGTCAACTACGAAACCTTCCGCGGCCCGTGGGAGCATTCCGTCAAGGCGTATGACACGTTCGGCTATGGTCTCCACAGCTGGCCCGAACCGCATCCGGTCACGCAATTGAGCGGCACCTACCGCTCGATTCCCGATTTCCTGATCAACCAGCACAGCATCGCGAACGCCGCCGATGCCGAGGCCTATCTCGCGCGCTGCGCCGATTTCGCGGTGCAGATGGACAACGAGACGGGGCGGATCAAGGCCGACCATGCGAACGACATCATCCCGCCCGATTTCGTCATCGACCGCACACTCGGCCAGTTCGACCGCATCTGGGCCCCCGCCGCCGACGCCAACGGGCTGACGAAAAATCTCGCCGCCAAGACGAAAGACATCCCCGGCGACTGGGCGAAACGCTGCGCCGCCATCGTCGAGGGCAAAATCTATCCCGCGATGCGCCGTCAGGCCGACGAGCTTCGCGCCGCCCGCCCCCGCGCGACCCACGACGCCGGCGTGTGGCGCCTGCCCAAGGGCGACGAATATTATGCCTATGCGCTCCGCTATGCGACGACGACGGGCATGTCGGCCGAGGAAGTGCACAAGCTCGGGCTCGACCGCGTCGCGGATCTCAGCGCGCGCGCCGACGCGATCTTCAAGACGCAGGGGATGACCAAGGGGACGGTCGCCGAACGGATGCGCGCGCTCGGCAAGGACCCGCGCTTCCTCTATCCCAACACCGACGAGGGCAAGGCGAAGCTGATCGCCGAACTCAACGCCCAGATGCAGGCGATTCAGGCGCGCCTTCCCGAAGCCTTCGGCCGCCTGCCCAAGGCCAAGGTCGAGATTCGCCGCGTCCCCGCCGATATCGAGGATGGCGCGACCGGCGGCTATTACCAGATCCCCGCACTCGACGGCTCGCGCCCCGGCGCTTATTACATCAACCTGCGCGACACCGCCGAAAATCCGTCGTGGACGCTGCCGACGCTCACCTATCACGAGGCCTCGCCGGGCCATCACCACCAGATCGCGCTGGCGCAGGAGGCCGAGGGCATCCCGCGCCTCCGCCGCCTCCCCGCTTACTCGGTCTATACCGAGGGCTGGGGCCTCTACGCCGAACAGCTCGCCGACGAGATGGGGGTCTATGAAAACGACCCGTGGGGCCGCCTCGGCTATCTGCAATCCTATATGTTCCGCGCCGCGCGGCTCGTCGCCGACACCGGCCTCCACCACTATAAATGGACGCGCGAGAAGGCGATCCAATATTATAACGAGACGCTCGGCACCCCCGAACCGTCGAACATCACCGAGATCGAGCGTTATTGCGTGTGGCCGGGACAAGCGACGAGCTACATGGTCGGCCAGACGAGCTGGGTCCGCATCCGCGAACAGGCGAAGGCCGCGCTCGGCGACAAGTTCGACCTGCGCGCTTTCCACGACACCGCGCTCGCGGCGGGCGCAATGCCGATCGAAGTGCTCGAATCGGTGATCGCCCGCTGGACCGCGGCGCAAAAGGGCTGACGATAGCGTCAGGAAAAACTCTGAAGCGTGCCCATCCTTATTTGGTCGTCATCCCGGCGCAGGCCGGGATCTCACCGATGCGTTTCGATGCAAGGTCGAGATCCCGGCCTGCGCCGGGATGACAAAGAAGAGACCGCGCTTCAGCCTGAGATACGCTCGCCCTAATTCTGGAAAATCGCCGGAGTTCCGGGTTTGACCATCTGCGCGACGCGCGCGGCGTCCCAGTTGGTCAGCCGGACGCAGCCATGGCTCTCCGCGCGGCCGATCGTGTGCGGCTCGCTCGTTCCGTGAATGCCGTAATGCGGCTTGCTGAGATCGATCCACACGACGCCGACCGGGCTGTTCGGGCCGGGCTGGAGCAATTTCGCCTCCTTGTTGTCGCTCACGTCCCAGAACAGCTTGGGATTATAGTGAAAGTCCGGGTTGCGGCTGACGCCCTTTATCTCCCACGTCCCGATCGGCAGCGGGTCGTGGCGGCTGCCCATCGTCGCGGGGAATTGCCCGACGAGCCGGTCGGCGTCGTCATAGACTTTCAGCACGCCTTCCGATTTGTCGACGACGATCTTCGCGGCGGCAAGCTGCTCGGGCGCGACGCCCAGCCGTTCGAGCGTGCCGTTCCAGCCGCGCGGGTCGTCCCCCGTCTTCGGGACAGCGACATCGGGGATGTTCGGAACGCGAAAGGACCGCCCCGCGCCGACCAGCGTCGACGGGCTGTTCAGCGCGACCAGCGTCTCGGGCGTCGTATGAAACCGCTCGGCAAGCGCTTCGGTCAGGTTGCGATAGCCGAGCGCGGGCAATTTGGCCTGATCGGCGGCGTCTTTCGGAAAGGCCGGAACGAACGGCCCCTTCGCGAAGCCCGCGGGGATGATGACCATCCGCGTCGCGGGGATGTCGCGCCCCTGTTGCAGCGCCTGTTCGGTCGCCGTGTCGAGCTTCCCATTTTCTTCGAGCCCGCGCGCTTTCTGGAAGCCGCGCAGCGCGGCGACATAGGACGCCCCTTCCTTCCCGTCGATCACGCCGGGCGAGAAGCCGAGATGGTCGAGCAGAACCTGCGCGCGAAGCGTCGGCGGCGCGGCGAAGGGCGCCGCCTCGGTCTCGGCATCCTCGAATCGCAAGCTGTCGGCGTCGGCCGCGACTGCCTCTTTCTGGTCGGTATCCGTATCTTGGGGGGCTGAATCGCAGCCGGCGATCAACAACAGGCACGGCAGAATGGATAAACGTTTCAAAAATTGTCCTCCCGGGTTCGAGGAGGATCAACGGTCCGGCGCACCAAAGGATGCGGGGACGGCGAACCGCCCAGCGCCGAGCTGCCCCAGGACATCGTGCGCTCAATTTGCACCGTCCTGCGCCCGACAAGCTCAGGGCGAACGGTTCATATTAGCGCATGCCGCTTTAGGGCGCGGGCGGGACGCTCGCCGCCCGCTTCGGCCGCGAGACGCGCGGCAGCGACCTGCGCGACCTCGATCCCGACGGCCATGTGTTCGACAAATCGGGGCTGTGATCCGTCCGGTTCAATCGGCCGGCGGGACGGCGATCGCCATGCCCGCTTTCACCCGGTCCATCACGACGAAGGATTCGAAGCGCTTGATGTCGGGGTCGTCGAAGAAGTGCGCGGCGATAAAGGTTTCGTAAGCAGCCATGTCGGGGACGACGACGATCAGCAGAAAGTCGGTGCGGCCCGTGACATAATAGCATTGCTGCACCTCGGGCGCCGCGCGCAGCCTGCTTTTCAGCGCCGCCATCTGCGCCGTATGCTCACGCTCCAGCTCAACCTCGACGATCACGCTGATCGCGCCGCCGCAGCGGGCGGGATCGACAATCGCGACATTGGCCTCGATCACGCCCAGCCGCTCCATGCGCCGCAACCGGCGCTGCACCGCCGCCGCCGAGAGATTCACGCTGTGGCCGATGTCGCGCAACGGCGTCCGGTTGTCGGCCTGCACCGCGCGCAATATCGCCCGGTCGAAACGATCCAATTCGACAGTCATGCAAAATTGTTGCGTAGCTTGCGGTAAAATCAAGCAGATTTTTCGGCAACGGCGCAATAGAATCTCGCCATGCCCCGGATTCGTCCCCTCTCCCGCCGCCGCATCCTTGCCCACATTCCGCTGATCGCCGCTGCCGGCTTTGCCTCGTCGCTGCGGGCCGCGGAACCGCCGGAACAAGACATCGCCGACATGGCCGCCGATGCCGTCGCCACCGGCGTTCCACCGGCGCTGGGAATGATCGCGATCGAGAACGGCCGCCTCGGAACGCCGAGCGCCTTCGGCGTCGAGGCGCGCGGCCGGCCCAGCGCAGCGTCCGCAACGGGGCGCTGGCATATCGGATCGAACGCCAAGTCGATGACCGCGACGATGGTCGCGCGGCTCGTCGAACAAGGCCTCCTCGACTGGAAGGCTTCGCTCGCCGACCTGCTGCCCGACGTGCCAATGCGCGAAGACTATCGCGCCGTCAGCTTGCCCGACCTTCTCTCGCATCGCGCAGGCCTCGCGCGCAACAGCGCCGCCGGGCTCGCGGCCATGCCCGACGACGATCCGCGCAGCGAGCAGGAGCGGCGCCGCGCATATGCCGCCGCGGCCCTGACCGAACCGCCGGTCGGCCCGATCGCCGTCGGGGCGGGAAGTTACAGCAATACAGGATTCCTTCTCGCCGGCCTCATCGCTGAACGCGCCACCGGACTGCCGTTCGAAGCGCTAATGCGCCGCGAGCTTTTCGTCCCGCTCGGGATGACGAGCGTCGGCTTCGGCGGCACGCCGCCCGGCGAAATCGCGGGCCATTCAAAGGGGGGGCCGGTCTATGGCGCGGCCGGCGACAATCCCGACTTTCTGCGACCTGCCGGCGGCCTTCATCTGTCGCTCGCCGACTGGGGCAGCTATATTCTCGACCAGATGCGCGGCCAGCGCGGCGAAGGGCGGCTCCTGCGAGCCGAATCCTATCATTTCCTTCATCGACCGCAGCCCGGCAGCAACAACGGCCTCGGCTGGGGGCTGGAAGCCGCTCCCGGCGGCAAGCCGATGTGGAGCCACGACGGCTCCAACGGCCGCTGGTTCGGCATCGTCGCCGTGCTGCCCGACGAACAGCGCGCCGCGATGGTCGTTGCCAATGCCGCCGGCGCCGAGGTCGAAGCCGTCGTCAACCGCATGGTCGTCAGGACGCTCGGGCTCGCCTGATCGAAGCTCGGCCGGGAATCGACACGGACTCTAATCCCCCGCGAAATCGAAGGCGCTGACGCCGCGCTCGCCCTCGCGGAACCGCAGCGGGCGGCCCAGCGGCGGCATCGACCGCTGGACGCAGCCGGTGCGTGTGCAGCGGCGACAGCCAAGCCCGATCGGCGTCGCGGGCGATCGCATCAGGTCGATCCCGCGCGCGGCGATCAACGGCGCGGCGACCTTGGCATCGACCCCGACGCATACGGCAAAGCGCGCGGGCGTCCCGCTGCCCGTCGCGCCGGGTGCCGCGACCGAGCGCGACTGGGTGAACCAGCGCGACCCGTCCTCCAGTTCGACCAGATCGGCGATCACCTCGCCGGGCCGCGCGAATGCCTCATGAACGCTCCACAAAGGGCAACGCGCATCGCCATCGACCAGCGGCGACTGGCTCGCCCCGGCATAGCGCTTGCTCCCCTGCCCCGCGCGGTCGATGCGCAGCATGAAGAAGGGCAGCCCGCGCGCGCCCACGCGCTGCAACGTCGTCAGCCGGTGCGCGACCTGCTCGTAACCCGCGCCGAAGCGCCGCTGGAGCAGCAGCAGGTCGTACCCCGTCGCGTCGCAGGCGCGCAGGAACCGGCCATAGGGCATCATCAGCGCCGCGGCGAAATAGTGGATCAGATGCCGCTCGAACAGCCGCGCCGCCGCGCTCTCGGCAAATTCCGCCCCCGCGACGAGCGCGTCGATCTCGTCCTTCGCCTCGATCTGCGCCAGCGTCGCCGCCGCCTGAAATGTCCGCGAGGCCGGACGCAGCAGCTCGTTCAGCATCAATTGGCGCGCGTGCCAGTCGAGCCAGCGCAGCCGGTCGGGCATGACGTCCGACGGCAAGATGCGGATGCCGAGCTGGTGCCGCATGCGCAGCCGCTCCGAAATCGTCCCGTACAGGTCGCCTCCCGCCAGCCGCAACTCGTCGGCCAGTTCCTCGGCGCGCGCGTCGAGGTCGGGAAAATGATTGCGCCATTTCTCGATCGCGCGGCGCACCGCGGCAACTTCGGGCGCGTCGCCGTCGCCTTCCGAACGCCCTTCGGGCACCGCATCGAACAATCTTGCGAAAGCCGCCGCGGTTGCCGGTGCGGTCTGCAACCATTCCTCGACCTCCTGCGCCCCGATCCCCAGATCGGCAAAGCGCGGATCGGCGAGCCGGCGCCGCAGCCCCGCGAGCCCGCCAGGCACTTCCTCCGCCCCCAGCTTCGCCGCATCGAACCCGAACCGCTCTGCCAGCCGCACGATCACCGTCGCGCTCAGCGGCCGCTGGCCATGCTCGATCAGGTTGAGATAGCTCGGCGAAATGTCGAGCGCCTCGGCCATCGCCGCCTGCGTCATCGCCGCCTCGCGCCGCACCTTGCGCACCGCCGGCCCCGCAAACACTCGCCGCTCCGCCATTTTGTAACTTTCTTTACTAATTTACACGCAAATTTACACCTTATTGGCATATTTCACAAATAATATTGACAAAGCTTTTCACTTTCCGCGGCACCTTCGCCAACATCCACCCCATCACCTCCTCTCAAGGACAAAGACGATGGGTTATCAGGAAGACATGGCACAGGCCGGCCGCCTCATCCGCGACTATGACGGCACCTGGGACGGCATCAGCGGCGAAAGCATCGCCCGCATGCGCGCCCAGAACAAGTTCCGCACCGGTCTCGACATCGCCCGCTACACCGCGCGCATCATGCGCGCGGACATGGCCGCTTATGACGCCGACCCCGCCAACTACACCCAGTCGCTGGGCTGCTGGCACGGCTTCATCGCGCAGCAGAAGATGATCTCGATCAAGAAGCATTTCGGTACCGTCAAGGGCCGCTACATCTATCTCTCGGGCTGGATGATCGCCGCGCTGCGCAGCGAGTTCGGTCCGCTGCCCGACCAGTCGATGCACGAAAAGACCAGCGTTCCGGCGCTGATCGAGGAAATCTACACCTTCCTGCGTCAGGCCGACGCCCGCGAACTCGGCATGCTCTTCCGCGACCTCGACGCCGCGCGCGCCGAGGGCGACGAACTCAAGGCCAAGCAGGTTCAGGCCGCGATCGACAATCATGAAACGCACGTCGTGCCCATCATCGCCGACATCGACGCGGGCTTCGGCAACGCCGAGGCGACGTACCTCCTCGCCAAGAAGATGATCGAGGCCGGCGCCTGCGCGCTCCAGATCGAAAATCAGGTCTCGGACGAAAAGCAGTGCGGCCATCAGGACGGCAAGGTCACCGTGCCGCACGAGGATTTCATCGCGAAGATCCGCGCCTGCCGCTACGCCTTCATGGAACTCGGCGTCGAGGACGGCATCATCGTGACGCGCACCGACAGCCTCGGCGCGGGCCTCACCAAGCAGATCGCCTTCTCGAAGGAGCCCGGCGACCTCGGCGACCGGTATAACAGCTTCCTCGACTGCGAAGAGGTCGAGGGCGCGGGCAACCCCGGCGACGTCCTGATCAACCGCAACGGCAAGCTGATGCGTCCGAAGCGCCTGCCCTCGAACCTCTATCAGTTCCGTCCCGGAACCGGCGAGGATCGCTGCGTGATGGACTGTATCGCCTCGCTTCAGAACGGCGCCGACCTCTTGTGGATCGAGACCGAGAAGCCGCACATCGAACAGATTGCCGGCATGGTCGACCGCATCCGCGAAGTCGTCCCCAACGCGAAGCTCGCTTATAACAATTCGCCGAGCTTCAACTGGACGCTCAACTTCCGCCAGCAGGTGTTCGACGCGTGGGAGAAGGAAGGCAAGGACGTCGGCGCCTATGACCGCGCCAAGCTGATGAGCGCCGATTATGACGCGACACCGCTCGGCGAAGAGGCCGACAACCGCATCCGCACCTTCCAGCGCGACGCGGCGAAGCGCGCGGGCATCTTCCACCACCTGATCACGCTGCCGACCTATCACACCGCGGCGCTGTCGACCGACAATCTCGCCAAGGAATATTTCGGCGACGAAGCGATGCTCGGCTACGTCAAGGGCGTCCAGCGCGCGGAGATCCGTCAGGGCATCGCCTGCGTGAAGCACCAGAATATGAGCGGAAGCGACATCGGCGACGACCACAAGGAATATTTCGCCGGCGAAGCGGCTCTCAAGGCCGCGGGCAAAGACAATACGATGAACCAGTTCGCCGCTTGAACGAGTTAGACGCGGGGGCCCGTTGCAACCCCCGCGTCGCCCATCTTGGCGCGGGACTCGCGGCCCGCCCCGCGCCTACCGAGCTTTCCTGGGGAGGAAAGCCTGTCCGTCGGAAGCTTATACGGGCTTCCGGCGGACATTTTTATCGCGGCAGCACCGCCGCCTCGCCGCGCGTCTTGACGAGCGACCAGATGATCCCGCCCGCGATCAGCGCAACCGTCACGCCAAGGCTGACCAGCGGCGGGAATTTATCGCCGCCGAGGACGAAATCGGCGACGAAGATCTTCGACCCGATGAAGACGAGCACCAGCGCGAGCGCATATTTGAGGTAGTGGAAACGGTGCACCATCGCCGATAGCGCGAAGTAGAGCGCGCGCAGACCAAGGATCGCCATGATGTTCGACGTATAGACGATGAAGGTGTCGGTCGTGATCGCGAAGATCGCCGGCACGCTGTCGACCGCAAACACCAGGTCGGCAAGGTTGATCACGACGAGCGCAAGGAACAAGGGCGTCGCTGCGAGCACGATCTTGCCCGTCTTCGTATCGGGGACACGCACGAAGAATTTCTCGCCGTGCAGCTCGTTGGTGATCGGGATGTGCCGCGATAGCCATTCGACGACCGGATTGCCCTTCACATCCATCGGCGTGTCGCTCGCGAACAGCATCTTCACGCCGGTAAAGACGAGGAAGGCCGCGAAGATATAGAGCACCCAACCATATTCGGTGACCAGCGCCGCGCCGCCCGCGATCATGATCCCGCGCAGCACGATCACCGCGACGATGCCCCAGAGGAGCGCGCGATACTGGTAGCGCGGCGGGATCGCGAAGGTCGCGAAGATCAGCGAAATCACGAAAATATTGTCGATCGACAGCGCCTTCTCGATGAAGAAGCCGGTATAATATTGCAGCCCCGCCTCGCCGCCCTTCGCAGCCCATACCCACGCGCCGAACGCCATCGCGATGCCGATGTAGAGCGCCGAGAGCTTCAAACTCTCGCCGATCCCCATTTCCTTGTTCTCCTTGTTCAGGACGCCGAGGTCGAAGGCGGTGAGCGCAATGACGAGCGCGATGAAGGCGAGCCAGAACCACGCCGGGGTGCCCAGCCAGTCGGCAAAAAGAAATTCCATGATGTCTTTCCCTGGATGCGCCGAAAGCGCCGCCTTTCGGCAGCGCTCCAGTCGTCAATTGTCGGTGATCAGCGGGCGAGCGCCGGGCGCAACGCGGGCGAACGCAAAGTCAGCGCCACAAGCCGCTCCTTGACCACGAGCTTCAACGTCTTCAGCCGCAGCAGACGGAATGGATCCACGCTACGCCGACGCGCCTCGCGCCGCTCGGCATCGTCGAGCTGGCGATGGAGCTGGGTCAGGCGATAGAAACTGGGATGGAAAATCATCGAAAAAGGGCCTCCTGATTGCAAGATCAAGCAGGTGACGCCGATGCCAAAACCCTCAAAACAGGGGGGAGAAAGGGCCGCAAGCATCGGTGTCACCCGATGCGGTCCGACATCACGTGGCGGGATATTCCGCCGACATGCCAGAGTAGCCCGCATTTCCTTTATTTAGAAGCCGCCGCCGCTTGCAAGTCCCCGCCCGCCACCCCTATTCCGATGAAGGAGCAAGCATGATGAGCGTCGAAATCGCAAAGGACGGCCCCGTCACGATCGTCACGATCGAGCGCCCGGCGAAGCGCAACGCGGTCGATCCCGCGGCCGCCGACGCGCTGCGCGACGCCTTCGCCGCCTTTGCGGTGGACGACGATGCGAAGGTCGCCATCCTGACCGGCAGCGGAGGTCATTTCTGCGCCGGCTTCGACCTCGGCGCGGTCGGCGCTAACCGCTACGATCCCGACGGCCCCGGCCCGATGGGACCTACGCGGATGCTGCTCGAAAAG
The DNA here is from genome assembly GCF_032227185.1 of Sphingopyxis sp. SE2. Lineage (NCBI taxonomy): Bacteria > Pseudomonadati > Pseudomonadota > Alphaproteobacteria > Sphingomonadales > Sphingopyxidaceae > Sphingopyxis > Sphingopyxis sp. SE2. Next base: position 1,477,626 of record NZ_JAPMXW010000001.1, read on the forward strand.
CCGGTGGTCGCCGCGGTCGAGGGGCATGCCGTCGCCGGCGGGCTCGAACTCGCGCTCTGGTGCGACCTCCGCGTCGCGGCGGAAAGTGCCGTCTTCGGCGTCTATTGCCGCCGCTGGGGTGTCCCGCTGATCGACGGCGGCACCGTCCGCCTGCCGCGCATCGTCGGGCAAGGCCGCGCGCTCGACATGATCCTCACCGGCCGTCCCGTCGAAGCCGACGAGGCGCAGCGCATCGGCCTCGCCGACCGCGTCGTCCCCGACGGCAGCGCGCTCGCCGCCGCGGTCGAGCTCGCCAAACAGATCGCCGCCTTTCCGCAAATCTGCATGAACAGCGACCGGCTGAGCGCCTACCGCCAATGGGATTTCGGAATCGAAGGCGCGCTCGCGCACGAAGCGCACGCCGGCCTCGCTCCTTTGCGCGAAGGCGCGGCAGCGGGCGCGAAACGCTTCACCGACGGAGCCGGTCGGGGCGGCAGCTTTGCTACTTTTACCGGGGAATGACCGAGAAACCATAAAGGCGGCCCCCCGGGGGCAAGCCCGAGGTGCCGAAGGTTGGGAGGGGGGCATTGCGCACGCGATGTCTGCAACTTTGCAGGCCGCGAACGCGTGAGGTCCGGCATTTCTTCGAAGCCCCGCGCGATGCCGGTGGTGGAAGCGATCAGGAAACGCGATTAAAGTGCGTCGTTTCCAGTTTTTGAAGCTTGTCGCTGGACCAGACGATCGTTTCGGTCATGGATTTCAGATCCTTCGCAACGGTATAGACGCGCGTCGACACCCGCGCGCCCGCCTTGCTCAGCGTCATCACCAAGGTGTCGGGCGCCGGCTGACGCAGAGCGACGCTGTCGATGAAATCCATATTGCCGGTGACCGGTACGGCGACGCCATCGAGCGCGGCGGTCGATTCGGCATGCCTGCGCGAGCCGTCCGGCGCGACGATTTCGACCCGCGTTGTCCATTTGCCGTCCTGCGATGCGCGAAACGTCATCGTCACCCGTTGCGGCCGTTCTTGCTCGGGCATGGCCGATGCGTCCAGCGACCAGCTTCCGGCGAGCGGCAGCGGCTCGGATGCCGCGCTGTGGACGGCGTCGGATGTTCCGGCCTGATCGGCGGAAGGGGCGGTTGCGACCATCAATCCAGCGGCCGCCAAGGGTATTGCGATGAGCATAACGATCATTCCTTTCGAACCACGAACCCCAATGGTTGCGGTGTGCGCCAAATCCTTCACGGTGGAGCGCTGGCTCGAAAGATCGATATTTTCGTCACAAGTTTTTTGGCGGTCCAGAAGCCGCGCCAATTCGCGGCTGCTGCCGACGCCCGTTTTCCGGCGGGCGGAGCGCAAACGCTCGTTAATCGAGGTTTCCGAACGGCCCAGACGCGCTGCGATGGTCTTGACCGTATGCCCGGCGACCAACAGGCGCAAGATTTCCATTTCCAGGTCGGTAAGGCGTGCGGACAAGCCGGGAGCAGGTTCATCGGCAGACATGTGCTTCGCTCACCACAGCCTCACGAACAGGTCCATCCCAATTTAATTGGGAAAAGGCAGCAGGGCCAGACCGGGCGTGAGAGAAGCGTCTCCGCCTACCCCTTCGCCATCAGCTTCATCGTCATCGCCGTCAGCGCCTCGGTCGCAGTCGAGATCACCGCCGGCGCGTCGGGTGCCCAGAAGGGTGAGTGCAGGCTCGGCAGCGTGCGGCCTTCCTTCTTCGCCGCGTCATATTCGGCCTGCGGCACCCCGCCGACCCAGACAATCAGGCTCTTGATGCTTTTGTCCTCGCGCCCGAAACGGCCGAAGTCCTCGCCGCCCATCACCGGCGGCATCTTGACCACGCGTTCCCCGCCGAAGCTCGTCGTCAGGAACGCTGCCATTTCCTCGGTGAATTCGGGGGTGTTGAAGGTCGCGGGTGTATATTCGTCCCGCTGCACCGTCACCACGGGCATCCGGTCCTCGGGCACGCCCGCCGCGATCGCCTCGCCCTTCGCGATGCGTGCGATGCCGTCGAGCAGATGGTCGCGCACCGTGTCGGTATAGCTGCGCACCGTCAGCTGCAGCCGCGCTTCGTCTGAAATAATATTATGCTTGGCGCCCGCATGAAAGCTGCCGACGGTCACCACCGCGCTATCGAGCGGGCTTACCTCGCGCGACACCAAGGTCTGGAGCGCGCCGACGATGCGGCTCCCAAGCACGATCGGATCCTTCGTCGCCTGCGGATAGGCGCCGTGGCCGCCGACGCCCTTCACCAAAATGTCGACGCTGTCGACATTGGCGAGCGCATAGCCCGGCGTATAGCCGATCTTGCCCGCGGGAAACTGCGCCGCGTCGTGGAACGCCAGCACATATTCGGGTTTCGGGAAGCGCGTATAGAGGCCGTCCTCGAGCATCATCCGCGCGCCCGCGCCGCGTTCCTCGGCGGGCTGGCCGATCATCACCAGCGTGCCCGACCATTTATCCTTGTTCGCCGCCATCAGCCGCGCGACGCCGACCCAGGCGGTCATATGTGTGTCGTGGCCGCACGCGTGCATCACGCCGGTTTCGACGCCTTCCTTGGTGGTGACGCGCACCTTCGACGCGCCGGGCAGCCCCGTCTGCTCGGTCACCGGCAGCCCATCCATGTCGGCACGCACCATCACGACGGGGCCGGCGCCGTTCTCCATCACCGCGACGATGCCGGTGCCGCCGACCTTTTCGGTGACCTTGAAACCCAGCTCGCGCGCCTCGGCGGCGAGGATGCCCGCCGAGCGGACCTCCATGAAGCTGAGTTCGGGGTGGGCGTGCAGATCCTTGTAGATCGCCATCAGCGACGGCATCTGCTGTTCAACCTCGCCGCGCAGCGCCTGCGCCGCCGCGGGCATCGCGCCCGATACCGTCAAGACCAGCGCCGCCGCACCCGTCCACAAAATCCGCATCATCTTTCCCCTGTTTTGTCCGTTCTTCAGCCCGCCGGGACCAGTTCGATCACGTCGAGCAGCGATTCATACGCCGGTGCGGGCAGCACGACGCGCCACCGATTGTCGCCGATCCGTTCGACCAGCCCCGCCATATCGCGCATCCGGTCGCTGCCGTAATTGATCGCCATCTTCTCGTCGCCGAGCTCGAGCGTGCCGAGGAAGACCTGGCGCTTCAGATTGTCGGGAAAGATCAGGCCGACGGGGCGCTGCGACCCCGACAGCTTGGTCAGGCTCGACAAGCCTTGCTCGGGCGCGACGCGGCAGCGGAACCAGCTATAGGCGATATAGCCGAGCACCCCGCGCCCCTGCGCACCGACCTTGATCGTGCGGCAGCGATATTCGCCCGCGGGCAGATGCGGGTTGGGCAACGCCGCCATCGGCTGAAGCAGCGCGCCCTCGCGGTCGATCTCGGCGCCAAAGCCCTTGGCGCGCGCATCGGCGAGCGCCGCCTGCCAGCTGCTGTACCAGCCGCGGATCCGCTGCTTGTCGGCATCGGTCGCGGTCGCACGCCAGCCGCCCGTCGCCTCGGGAAGCGGCGCGTCGGCCGACGACGACGGCATCGCAGGAACCATCGTGCGACACGCGCTCAAAGTGACGCCCAGCGCCACCGCAAAAACCCATATGGTGCGACCCATGATTCTCTGTTTCTCCCCGACCCCTCGATGGTTAACCTTAAGGGCGCAAAGGAGATTGCTCAAGGGCGGAGGAGCTTAAGCCGCCGTCCAGCCGCCATCGACGCTGAGGTTCGCGCCGGTGATGTTCGCCGCTTCGTCGCGCGTCAGGAAGCTCGCGAGCGCCGCGACCTGCTCGACCGTGACGAACTGCTTCGTCGGCTGCCCCGCCAGCAGCACATCGTTGATCACCTGCTCGCGCGTCATGCCGCGCGCCTTCATCGTGTCGGGAATCTGGTTCTCGACCAGCGGCGTCCAGACATAGCCCGGGCTGATGCAATTCACCGTTATTCCGGCGTCCGCCACCTCCAGCGCGACGGTCTTGGTCAATCCCGCAAGCCCGTGCTTCGCGGTGACATAGGCCGATTTGAACGGCGAGGCGACGAGCGAGTGCGCCGAGGCGGTGCCGATGATCCGCCCCCATTTCTTCCTCCGCATCCCCGGCACCGCGTGACGGATGGTGTGGAACGCCGCGGTCAGGTTGAGCGCGATGATCATGTCCCACTTCTCGACCGGGAAATCCTCGACCGGCGAGACGAACTGCATGCCCGCATTGTTGACGAGGATGTCGACGCCGCCGAAATCCTTGTCGGCGCGCGCGAACATCGCCTCGATCTCTTCGGACTTGGTCAGGTCGGCGCCGTCATAGCCCGCCTTGCCCCCGCTGATCGCCTCCAGCCCCTTGCGTTCTACCTCGACCGCATCGGCGTCGCCGAAGCCATTGATGATGATGTCGGCGCCGTCGGCTGCGAAGGCTTTCGCGATGCCGAGCCCGATGCCCGAGGTCGATCCGGTGACGAGGGCGGTCTTTCCTTTAAGGCGCATGGTGCGGGGTCCTTCTTCTTGGGGGGAGAGAAATCATCCGAGGTCGTTGCCGGCCTTCGGCTTCAGCCCGTCGGGCTGCACTGCGAAGCTGTCGGACCGGCCCTCGGCGATGCTTTCGGCGAGCAGATGGCCGTCCTTCATCGCCGCCTCGACCGCGGCGCGGCCGAGCGCCCAGTTGACCTCCATCGTCGAGCGCGAAAATTCGAAGTCGCGCGCGCCGGTCTGCCACGCGGGCGGCTCGTGGATCAACTGCACGACGTTCAGCGCCTTGCACTCGACCATCCGCCGCACCGCCTTCACTTCGGCGAGGTCGGCGAACTCCTCGGGCAGCTTCGCGAGCATCCGGTCGATCAGCCGATGCTCCTTGCGCCGCCGTACCAGCCCGTCCGAGATCCGCCGCGTGCGGCTCGAAAAACGGATGTCCTTCTCGCGCGACCAGGCCTGCTCGAGGTCGTGCGGCCGCTCGCCCCGCGCCGGAAACAGGTCGACCTGAAACACCAGCATATCCTCATGCGCCGCCGCGACGACATGTTCGAGCGGGGTGTTCGACACGAGGCCGCCGTCCCAATACCAATGCCCGTCGATCTCGACCGGCGGCAGCCCGGGCGGCAGCGCCCCAGACGCGAGGATATGCCGCGCGTCGATCGTGTCGCATGTCGTGTCGAAATAGCGGAAGTTTCCGGTCTCGACCGCCACAGCGCCGACCGACAGCCGCACCTTGCCCCGGTTCACCCGGTCCCAGTCGACCAGCCGGTCGAGCGTCGCCGCCAGCGGCGCGGTGTCATAGAAGCTCACCGCCTCGGGCGTCTGCCGCGCGGCGAGTGCCGGCGGCGGAAAGCGCGGCGTGAAAAAGCCCGGCACGCCGAACGCCATCACCTGCCCCGCCGCCGCCATGTGCGACCATTCGCGTGCCCAGTCATTGTCGGGGGTCGGCAGCGAGGGGAGCGCCGACGACACGCCCTCCCAAAACTCGCGCATCTTGCCGACCGCCTGATCGCGCTCGTTCCCCGCGATGATCGCGGCGTTGACCGCACCGATCGAAATCCCCGCGACCCAGTCGAGTTCGATGCCTAGGTCGATCAGCGCCTCATACACCCCCGCCTGAAACGCCCCGAGCGCGCCGCCGCCTTGCAGGACGAGCACGACGAGGTCGGGAAGCGGCAAGGCGGCGCGGGCGGCTCGGCGGGGCATGGACTCGGGCGACAATCCTCTGACGTGCAGCGGCGCCCATGTTGCACCGCAGCACGCGCCATTGCAATGGCTTGTCGGCTTCGAAGCCCCTTCCAATTGCCCCCCGCTGCTGTAACACTCGCGCCGGAACGACCTTGATGGTGGAGAAGCCCGATGCGCCTCGACGATTATGATCCCGGAGACGATATTCGCGATCTGGGCCGGGGCGGCGGCGGTTTCGGCGGCGGCGGAGGCGGTGGTCTCGGCGGGCTGCTGATCGGTTTCCTGCCGATGCTGCTCGGGCGCAAAATGGGCTGCGGGACGATCCTGCTGCTCGGCGCGGTGGCGTTCTTCGTGCTCGGCCCCGGCTCCAACATGTTGAATCTCGGCAGCGGGACGAGCGATCCGATGGCCGACAGCCGCAGCGGTGCCAACGTCGCCTGCGACACCCAGGCCGAACGCTTCGCATGCAACGTCTTCGGCTCGACGCATCAGGTGTGGAGCGAACTCATCAGCGGCTATCAAAGGCCGGCGCTCAACTTCTTCACCGAACGGAACCAGTCGGGCTGCGGCGCGGCGCAAGCGGCGATGGGCCCCTTCTATTGCCCCGCCGATCAGGGCGTCTATCTCGACACCGCCTTCTTCCGCGAACTCGAACAGCGTTTTGGCGCCGCGGGCGACGCCGCGCAGGCCTATGTCGTCGCGCACGAGGTCGGCCATCATATCCAGACGATCAGCGGCATCTCGAACCAGGTTCGCCAAGCGCAGGCGCGCGCCTCGCAGGCCGAGGGCAACCAGTTACAGGTTCGCATGGAATTGCAGGCCGACTGCTACGCCGGCGTCTGGGCATCGCGCGCGCGCAACAGCGCTGGCCAGCCGGTGATGGAACCGGGCGATATGGAGGAAGCGATGCGCGCCGCCAACGCGATCGGCGACGACACGCTGATGCGCTCGGCGGGGCAGCGCCCCGTCCCCGAAAGCTTCACCCACGGGACGAGCGAGCAGCGCATGACTTGGCTCCGCCGCGGCCTGCAGACGGGGGACCCGCGCCAGTGCAACGCCTTCGATACCGCCATCTGACCGCCGCGCTCGCGGCATCCCTCTTGGCGGCATCGCCGGCGTCGGCCGAAACGCTCTATATCGTGGCCGGGCGGCTGATCGACGGCGTGTCCGAAACCGCCCGCACCGGCCAGTGCATCACGGTTGAGGCCGAGCGGATCAAGGCGGTCGGCGCGTGCGGGCAAACGCCCGAAGGCGCAACGCGGCTCGACTGGTCGGCCTTCACCGTCCTCCCCGGCCTGATCGACCTCCACACCCACCTCGCCGACCTCGGCCAGAGCGCCGATCTCGCCGCGCCGATGAAGGCCTCGCCCGCCGAAACCGCGCTCGTCGGCGCGCGCAACGCGCGCGTCACGCTCGAAGCGGGCTTCACCAGCGTCCGCGACGTCGGCACCTATCGCGGCCTCACCGATGTGGCGCTCCGCAATGCGATCGACCGCGGCGACGTTCCCGGACCGCGCATGTGGGTCGCGGGCGCCTATCTCACCATCCCCAAGGGCGGCGGCGAACTCAACGGCGTCGTCCCGAACGAAGAGTTGCCGCCCGACATGCGCCTCGGGGTCGCCGCGACGCCCGAGGAAGCGGCGGCCAAGACGGCGTATCTGCTCGACCATGGTGCCGATTTCATCAAGACGATCGCGACCGGCGCGGTGCTCGCGATCGGCACCGAACCCGGCGCGCCCGAACTGACGCCCGAACAACTCCGCGCGATCGTAAAGGTCGCGCATGCGCGCGGCAAAAGGGTCACCGCGCACGCGCACGGCGCCGAAGGGATCAAAAATGCGATCCGCGCCGGCGTCGACAGCATCGAGCACGCCAGCCTCGCCGACGAAGAGGCGCTGCAACTCGCGAAAAAGCACGGCACCTGGCTCGCGATGGACATCTACAACGGAACCTATATCGACGAGGTCGGCACGAAAGAGGGCTGGCCCGAGGAATATCTGCGCAAGAACCGCGAGACGACCGACGCGCAGCGCGCCGCCTTCCGCCGCGCGGTCGAGCTCGGTGTCAACATCGGCTATGCGACCGACGCCGGGGTCTATCCGCACGGGCTCAACGCGCGCCAGTTCCGCAATATGGTCAAATACGGGATGACCCCGATGCAGGCGATCCAGTCGGCGACCGGCCGCGCCGCCGAGGAAATGGGGCGCGGCGACGTCGGCGTGATCGTTCCCGGCCGCTATGCCGACTTCGTCGCGGTCAGGGCCGACCCGCTCGCCGACATCGGCGTGCTCGAAAAGATCGACCATGTGATGAAGGGCGGCGTGCTGGTGCGCTGACGGCGGGTTTCAGCCCCTCTCCATCATCGTCACCCCGGACCTGATCCGGGGTCCATTAGCGCGACGCCGGAGGATTGGATCCCGGATCAAGCCCGGGATGACGACGTCAACTATGCTCGACCTCGTGCACCGCCTTCTTGCCGCGCACCTTCTTGACCGCCGCAATCTGCGCCCGCCCGATCCGCGACGCGGCATGAACCTCTGCCCGCGCGAGCAGCAGCGCCAAATCCTCGCGGCCGATGTCGAACGTCTCGCCCAGATCGTCGAGCGCGGCGTCGATGTCGTCCATCAGCAGCCCCGCCGGCGCCGCAGCGACCGCGGGCTTGCCTTCGACCGCCGCCGCGCGGTGCGGATAGCTGTGCCCCGAAAAGCGGTGAAAGACCCAGCCCGCCGCGACGAGGAGCAGCGAATTGACGAGCATCGGCAGCAGCAGGTGCGCGGCGTGCCCCGATTGCAGCGCATGGCCGCCGATCACCGCGCTCAGCGCCGCGGCGCCCCCCGGCGGATGCAGGCAGCGCAGCAGCGACATGATCAGGATCGCGCCGCCCACCGCCAGCGCCGCCGCGAGCGCCGGCTCCGGCACCATTCCCGTGACGATCACCCCGAACGCCGCCGACAGGACATTGCCGCCGACGATCGACCAGGGCTGTGCGAGCGGGCTCGCGGGGACCGCGAACAGCAGCACCGCCGACGCGCCGACCGGCGCGACGATCCACGGCGTCGCCGCTGGAAAGAACAGCACGCAAAACACGCCCGCGACCGCGATCCCGATCAGCGCGCCGACGCTGCCGATCGCGCGGTCGCGCAGGCTCGCGCCCGCCAGCAGCGGCACGAACAAACGGATGGTGGTGGTCGACAGCGCCCGGAACAAGCGATTCTCCTCTTTCGGGCCGCGCCGATGGACCATTATGGCGCTGCGATCCAGACAGCTTTGATTGAACGGCGCGAAGTTCGATTTACGATCACCCTTGAACCAGCCGGTCGCGCCGCTAAACCGCTTTCATGCGAAACCAACTCCTTGCCAGCGCGATCGCGCTCGCCGCCGCCCTTTCCACCCCCGCCCTCGCCCGTCCGATGACCGAAGTCGACCTCGCGACGCTGAAGCGTGTTGCCGCGCCGACGGCGTCGCCCGACGGCCGCTGGGTTGTCTTCCAGATGACCGAGACCGAGGCGGAAACCTACAAAAGATCGACCGGCCTCTGGCTCGTCGACCGTCAGACGAAGGGCGCAAAGCCGGCACCGATCGCCGACACCGCGGGCAAGAACGAGACCTCGCCTGCCTTCGACAAGGACGGCTTCCTCTATTTCCTCTCGAACGCCTCGGGCAAGGATCAGGTCTGGCGCATCGATCCGAAAGCGGGCGGCGCCGCGACGCAGGTGACCGACACCCACGCCGACGTCGCGGGCTTCAAAATCTCGCCCGACGCGACCAAGCTGCTCGCCTGGGGTGACATCGCCAAGGAGTGCACCGACTTCGGCTGCGAGGCAAAGGACAAGGGCGCGCTGACCGGCCCCGGCACCGGCCGTCTCTACAAGGATGGCGCAGGTTTCGTGCGTCACTGGGACCATTGGGAAACCCCCGGCACCTACAGCCGCCCCTTCGTCTTCAACCTCGCAGGCGGCAAGGCGATGGCCGCGCGGCCGGCCGACGGCAATCTGATTGGCGACACCCCCTCGAAGCCCTTCGGCGGCGGCGAGGAACTTGCATGGGGTGCCGACAGCCGCACGGTATTCTTCACTTTGCGCAAGGCCGACCGGAACGAGCCGATGTCGACCAATCTCGACATCTACAGCTGGCTCGTCGACAGCCGGATGGCACCGGTCAATCTGACGCAGGACAATCAGGCGACCGACACGCTGCCGACGCCGTCGCCCGACGGCAAATGGCTCGCTTACGTCGCGATGGCGCGCCCGGGTTACGAGGCCGACCGGCTCGTGCTGATGCTGCGCAACCTCGAAAACGGCGAGACGAAGAAGCTCACCAACGCGTGGGACCGCTCGGTCGGCTCGATCGCCTGGGCCCCCGACAGCAAGTCGCTCTACGTCACCGCGCAGGACACGCTCGAACATCCGGTCTTCCGCGTCGATGCCGCGACGGGCAAGGTCGAGAAATTGAAGGCGTCGCCCGATGAATATGCGGGCAATATCGGCGATGTCACCCCGCTCCCCGGCGGCGCCCTCCTCTATTCGCGCAACAGCGCGCTCGCGCCGACCGACCTCTTCGTCCGCGATGCCAAGGGCAAGGTCGGCCAGCTCACCGACGTCAACGCCGCGACCCTCGCCACATTCGATCCGGTAAAGCTCGAAAAGATCGAGTTCGCCGGTGCGAACGGCGACAAGGTCTGGGGCATGATCCTCAAACCCGCGAACAGCACGGGCAAGCTGCCGGTCGCCTTCATCGTCCATGGCGGGCCGCAGGGCAGCTTCGGCAACAGCTGGTCGACGCGCTGGAACCCGCGCCTCTTCGCGCAGCAGGGTTATGGCGTCGTCACCGTCGATTTTCACGGCTCGACTGGCTATGGGCAGGCCTTCACCGACAGCATCAACAAGGATTGGGGCGGCAAGCCGCTCGAGGACCTCAAGCTCGGCCTCGCCGCCGCGGGCCAGCAGGATGCGCAGCTCGATCTCAATAACGCCTGCGCACTCGGCGCCTCCTACGGCGGCTATATGATGAACTGGATCGCGGGCCAGTGGACCGACGGCTTCAAATGCCTCGTCCAGCACGATGGCGTCTTTGATCTTCGCGCGATGGCGTTCGAGACCGAGGAGCTGTGGTTCGACGAATGGGACCATGGCGGCCCCTGGTGGGAACGCACCGACCCCGAAAAGTGGAACCCGGTCAATCATGTCGACAAGTGGAAGACCCCGATGCTGGTGATCACCGGCGAAAAGGATTTCCGTATCTCGTACAGCCAGGGCCTCGCCGCCTTCACCGCGCTCCAGCGCCGGAATGTTCCGTCGCAATTGCTCGTCTTCCCCGACGAAAATCACTGGGTGCTCAAGGGGGCGAACAGCGTCCAGTGGCACCAGACGGTGTTCAACTGGCTGGGTGAGCATCTGAAGAAGTAGGCCGACTTTTCTGCATCGTCACCCCGGACTTGATCCGGGGCCTGCCTTCTTGACGAAAAGAAAGGCGGGTGCCGGGTCAAGCCCGGCATGACGAGGTAGATAGGGCTGTTCCAGCTATCCCCCCTTGCCGCCTCGCCCCCCGGCTGGCAAAGGCGCCCGGCTATGCCGATGGAAAAAACCTTCGATCCCGCCGCTATCGAGGCGAAATGGGCCCATGAGTGGGAAAGCCGCGGGCTGTTTCGCCCGTCGCGCCCCGACGCGACCCCCTTCACGATCGTCAACCCGCCGCCGAACGTCACCGGCGCGCTGCACATCGGTCATGCGCTCGACAACACGCTGCAGGACGTGCTCGTCCGCTACGAGCGGCTGCGCGGCAAGGACGCGCTGTGGGTGGTCGGCATGGACCATGCCGGCATCGCGACGCAGATGGTCGTCGAACGCCAGCTCAACGAGCGCCAGCAGAAGCGCACCGATTTCACGCGCGACGAATTCGTCGACAAGGTCTGGGAATGGAAGGCCGAAAGCGGCGGCCAGATCACCGGCCAGCTCCGCCGCCTCGGCTGCTCGATGGACTGGAGCCGCGAGCAGTTCACGATGGATCCGCATTTCACCGAGGCCGTCGTGAAGGTCTTCGTCGACCTGCACAAGAAGGGCCTGATCTACCGCGACAAGCGGCTCGTGAACTGGGATCCGGCACTCAAGACCGCGATCTCGGACCTTGAGGTCGAATCGCGCGAAGTGCCGGGCCATATGTGGCATTTCAAATATCCGCTCGCGGGCGGCGAAACCTACACCTATGTCGAGCGCGACGCCGACGGCAACGTCGTGCTGCAGGAAGAGCGCGACTATATCGCGATCGCGACGACGCGCCCCGAAACGATGCTCGGCGACGGCGCGGTCGCGGTGCACCCCGACGACGAACGCTACCGCCCGATCGTCGGCAAATATTGCGAAATCCCGGTCGGGCCGAAGGAACATCGCCGCCTGATCCCGATCATCACCGACGAATATCCCGATCCGCATTTCGGGTCGGGCGCGGTCAAGATCACCGGCGCGCACGACGAGAATGACTATGGCGTCGCGCAGCGGGGTGGCATCCCGATGTACCGGCTGATGGACGAGGTCGCGGCGATGCGCGCCGACGGGGCGCCCTATGCCGAAGCCGCCGCGCGCGCGGTCGAGATCGCGAAGGGCGCGACCGCGACCCCGGCCGAAATCGACGCGCTCAACCTCGTTCCCGAGGAATATCGCGGGCTCGACCGCTACGAAGCGCGGAAACGCGTCGTCGCCGACATCGACGCCGAGGGCCTGATGGTCAAGGTCGAGGACAAGCTGATCATGCAGCCCTTCGGCGACCGCGGCGGCGTGGTGATCGAACCGATGCTCACCGACCAATGGTATGTCGACGCCAAGACACTCGCGCAGCCGCCGATGCAGGCCGTGCGCGACGGACGCATCAACATCGTGCCGAAGACGTGGGAGAAGACCTTCTTCAACTGGATGGAGAATATCCAGCCATGGTGCGTCTCGCGCCAGCTCTGGTGGGGCCACCGCATCCCGGCCTGGTACGCCGACGATGGCCGCATCTTCGTCGCCGAGACCGAGGAAGAGGCGCAGGAACAGGCAGGCGCGGAAGTCGCCCTCACCCGCGACGAGGATGTGCTGGACACCTGGTTCTCCTCCGCGCTCTGGCCCTTCGCGACGCTCGGCTGGCCCGAGAATACCGAGCTGCTGAAGCGCCACTACCCCAACGACGTCCTCATCTCGGGCTTCGACATCCTCTTCTTCTGGGATGCGCGCATGGCGATGCAGGGCATGGAGTTCATGGGCGATGTGCCGTGGAAGACGCTCTATCTCCACGGCCTCGTCCGCGCGCCCGACGGCGCGAAGATGTCGAAGTCGAAGGGCAATGTCGTCGATCCGCTCGGACTGATCGACCAGTATGGCGCCGACGCGCTGCGCTTCTTCATGTCGGCGATGGAAAGCCAGGGCCGCGACATCAAGATGGATGACGCGCGCCTCGCGGGCTATCGCAACTTCGCGACGAAGCTGTGGAACGCCGCGCGTTTCTGCGAAGCCAATGGCATTTCGGCCTCGACCAGCTTCGAAGCGCCGTCCGCGACGCGCCCGGTCAACCGCTGGATCATCGGAGAAGTCGCCGCGACCGTCACCGCGATGGAAAGTGCCTTCGCCGCCTATCGCTTCGACGAAGCCGCGAACGCGATCTACAGCTTTGCGTGGGACCGCTTCTGCGACTGGTATCTTGAGCTGATCAAGGGAAGCATCGACGAAGAGACCAAGGCCGTCGCCGGCTGGGTGCTCGACCAGATCCTCGTCATGCTCCACCCCTTCATGCCCTTCATCACCGAAGAGCTGTGGACCGGGCTCGGCGACCGCGCCGATTATCCGCTGATCACCGCCAAATGGCCCGCGCCGAACGCCGCACGCGATGCCGACGCCAGCGCTGATATCGACTGGCTGATCAAGCTCGTGAGCGAACTGCGCACCGCCAAGGCCGAACTCGGCCTGCCGCCGGGCGCGCGCCTCACCGCGCATTTCCCGGCATCGCTGAAATCCCGCACCGACAAGCTCGCGGCGCAGCTCGACCGCCTCGCGCGCCTCGAAAGCGTCAGCTTCGACTCCGCCCCCGCGGGCGCATCGGCGCAGCTCGTCGTCGAGGGCGAGACGATCACTGTCCCGCTCGAGGGCGTGATCGACATCGCCGCCGAACGCGACCGGCTGACCAAGGCGCTCGCCGCCGCGACGAAGGAACGCGACGGCCTCGCCGGCCGCCTGAACAATCCCTCCTTCGTCGAACGCGCCAAGCCCGAAGCGGTCGAAAAAGCGCGCGCCGACCACGCCGCAAAGGAGGCCGAAGCCGACCGCCTGACCGCCGCACTGGCCCGCTTGGGGTGAGTGACGGCGAAAGCCCCGTCACGCCGACGCCCGTCGCGGCGGCGGCCGATCCCGCCGCGAGCCCAATCCCGCCGCGCCAGACCGCGCGCGACGGGCGGATGGATCTGACCCACGGCCCGATCACCAAAACGCTGATCCTCTTCGCGCTGCCGACGCTCGCGTCGAACATCCTCCAGACGCTCTCGGGGTCGGTGAACGCGATCTGGGTCGGGCAATTCCTCGGCGAAGGCGCGCTCGCCGCCACCGCCAACGCCAACATCATCATGTTCCTGATGTTCGGCGCCTTCTTCGGTTTCGGCATGGCGGCGACCGTCCTCATCGGCCAGTCGATAGGTCGCGGCGACGTCGACGCCGCGCGCCGCGCGACCGGCGGCGTCATCGGCCTCGCGCTGATCTTCTCGGTCGTGATCGCGGTCGTCGGCTGGTTCGCGTCGGATCGCATATTGCGCTGGCTCGAAACCCCGCCCGAGGCCTTCGCGCTCGCGCACGATTATCTCCGCGTCACCTTCCTCGCCGTCCCCGCCTCGATGCTGTCGGTGACGCTGATGATGGCATCGCGCGGCGCGGGCGATGCGATAACGCCCTTGCGCTTCATGATCCTCGCGGTGGTGCTCGACATCGTCTTCAACCCCGTGCTGATCCTCGGCCTCGGCCCCTTCCCGCGCCTCGGCATCGCGGGCAGCGCGCTCGCCACCGCCGCCGCCGGCACGATCAGCCTCGCGGGCATGATCGGCTGGTTCTATGCGAAGAACCATGTCCTGCGCCTGCGCGGCCGCGAACTATCCTATCTCTACCCCAAATGGTCGGAGCTGCGTTTCATCATCGGCCGCGGCCTGCCGATGGGCGCGCAGATGCTCGTCATCTCGGGCGCCGGGCTCGTCATGGTCGGCCTCGTCAACCGCGAGGGGCTGGTCACCGCCGCCGCCTATGGCGCGACGCTCCAGCTCTGGAACTATATCCAGATGCCCGCGCTCGCGGTCGGTGCGGCGGTCAGTTCGATGGCGGCGCAGAATATCGGCGCGAACCGCTGGGACCGCGTCGCGTCGGTGACGAACAGCGGCATCATGATCAACCTCGCGATGACCGGGGCGCTCATCGTCCTGCTCCTGATCTTCGACCGCGCCGCGCTCGCCCTCTTCCTCGGCAGCGAGAGCTCCGCGATCGAGGTCGCGCGCAATATCCAGCTCATCGCGACCTGGACCTTCCTGCCTTTCGGTACGACGATCGTGCTGATCAGCACGTTGCGCGCCAACGGATCGGTCGTGCCGCCGCTCGTCATCCTCTTCCTGTCGATGTTCCCGATCCGCCTCGGCATCTATTATTTCGGTTATCCGACGGTGGGCAGCGACATCCTCTGGTGGAGCTTTCCCTCGTCGTCGCTCGCCTCGCTCGCGATGGCGTGGGCGATCTACCGGCGCGGCAACTGGCGCCGCACGCTGCCGCAACCCGCCGGCTGACCGGCGGCCGCTTTCGACCAAGGCGCGCGCAGCTTCGACTGGCGGCCCGGCGCCCGCTAGCCATCGACCGGCTTTTGCCGCTAAAGCAACGTCAATGAATGTGACAAACCGCAAAGACGCGCTGCGCGACCAGCGCGCGAAAATGCTGGCAGCGGCGCCCGACTGGCGCGCCTCCGACGCCCGCGTCAACCCGCGCGTCGCGATCGGGTCGATCATCGCGATGTGGCTGATCTATTTCCTGATCACCACGGGGCTCGCGATGCTGACGGGCGCGCCTGATCAATGGTCCTATGCCGGCCGCCGCGCGATCGTCGTCATCGCGGGTATATTGTGCACCTTCGTCCTCTATCAGCTGCTCCAGCGCGCGCAGCCGCAAAGCTTCGGCGCCCGCCTTGCCGCGGCGATGGGCGCCGCGATCCCCCTCGTGGTCGTCTATGCGACGATCAACCTGCTCGTCTTCTTCTATTGGTTTCCCGCACCCGACACCGCGAAGATCATCGAGGAAGTGCAGTCGAAATTTCCCGTCGCCTGGGAAATGGTCCTGATCCTCGACAGCTCGATCCGCTGGTACTTCTTTTTCGCCGTATGGGCGGCGCTTTACGTCGCTTTCGGCTATGCCAACGAAATGCGCGCGGTCGAACGGCGCGCCAATCATTTCCGAATTGAAGCGCAAACCGCGCAGCTTCGCGCACTCCATTACCAGGTCAATCCGCATTTCCTCTTCAACACGCTCAACTCGCTGTCAACGCTGGTCCTGAAGGGATCCAAAAGCGAGGCCGAGACGATGATCATGAACCTCTCGTCCTTCCTCCGCTCGAGCCTGGCGGTCGACCCCGAACAGCTCGTCAGCCTCGACGAGGAAATCGCGCTTCAACGCCTCTATCTCGACATCGAACAGACGCGCTTTCCCGACCGGCTCCAGGTCGAAGTGACGATGCCCGACGAGCTGAAAAACGCCTGCGTGCCGGTGCTGATCCTGCAACCGATCATCGAAAATGCGATCAAATACGGCGTTTCGCCCAGCAAGGGCAAAATCGCGATCCGCCTTGCCGCCAGCGCCGAATTTGGGCTGCTCATCCTTCGCATCGAGAATGACATCGACCCCAGGGCGCCGGTTCCCGCCTCGGGCACCGGCCTCGGCCTCGGCAATGTCCGCGAGCGCCTGCTGACGCGCTATGGCCCCACCGCCGGCTGCGAATGGGGCCCGTCGGACGATGGCGGTTTTGTGGTATCACTGTGGCTGCCGCTGGCTAGGGAGGCTTGCTGACCCTCATGATACAGACGCTTCGCACCCTGATCGTCGACGACGAACCGCTCGCGATCGAGCGCCTGCAAATCCTCGCCGGCCAACAGGATGGCGTCGCGCTCGTCGGCACCGCGAGCGACGGTGCGTCGGCGCTGCGGATGGTCGACGCGCTCGCGCCCGACCTCGTGCTCTGCGACATCGCGATGCCCGACCTCAACGGGCTGGAGGTCGCCGCGGCGATCGAGGCCATGGACAATCCGCCCGCGGTCGTTTTCGTCACCGCCTTCGATCGCTATGCCGTCGCGGCATTCGACGTCGCCGCGGTCGACTATCTGCTCAAACCCGTGTCGCCCGACCGCCTCGCGCGCGCGCTGTCGCGCGTCCGCGAATGGCGGATGACCGAGCGGACGCCCGCGCAAAAGAGCAAGTGGATCAACGAATTCTGGGTCCAGAACCGCGGCGAGATGCTGCGCATCGACGCGGGCCAAGTCGACCTCATCGAGGCAGAGCGCGACTACATGCGCCTGCACGTCGGCGGCCGCAGCTGGCTCATTCACCAGACGATCAAGTCACTGGAAGCGCGCATGGACCCCGACCAGTTCATGCGCATCCACCGCTCGAAGATGATCCGCCGCGAAGGGATCGTCGGATTGAAACATCATGGCGACGGCGCGTGGAGCGTCGATCTGGGCGAAGGCGGCATCCACCGCATCGGCCGCACCTATTTGCACGACGTCAAGGCGATCATGCACGCCTGACGAAACGGCGGCCATGCCGCCGGCTCGCTGGAAGATGTCACCTTGGGTGAGGAGCGGACATATGCTCCTCTCCCCTTGAGGGAGAGGATAGCGCAGCTTGCTCCCTTGGGAGCTAGCGAAGCTTGGAGAGGGGGTGCGACGCCGGCGGACGCAAACCCCCTCTCAACTTCGGCTAGGCAGCAAGCTGCCAAGCCTTCGTATCTCTCCCTCAAGGGGAGAGATATCAAACCATCCAATGGCAGCTACCACAAAAAAGGCGGTCATGCCGTTGGGCAAGACCGCCTTCTTGGGACGACATACGGCCGGGGTTGGTCAGGGAGCGGCGACGACCACCGGCCCTTGGTCGGCCAGTCGCGTGCCGCCGCCGTTGAACAGCGCGGCAAGCTTCGTTTCGGCATCGCGCGTCGCGTGCGCCATGCACTCGCGCTCGGCGACGCGCTCGCGCAGCGTCACGCGGCTCGGCGATCCGCAAACCTTCTGGACGGCCATCTTGACGCGGGTCGTCAACCGTTCGCGGCCGCGTTCGCTCGACAGGTTCAGATCGTCATACGACACGGTAACGCTCCGCGTGTCGTCTTGCGCGAAAGCGGGCGCAGCGAGGCCGGCCGTCGCCAGCGGCACTGCCAGCAGCATGAGGGAAAATTTCGCCATGGGGGAGTCCTCTCTACAAGGGATGCGGGATACCGGATCGCGGACCGGGGAGACCGTCTTCCGATATCCCGCAACACGGGTAATACTCTTTGGACGTCATGGGATTCATCTTTGGATCGATGGGGGCGAACGGCCGCTCGATTTACGGACGAAGTGCGTCCATCCGTCGACGAATGGCCGGCGGCGGGGCAATATCATGGCGCCGGACTTGCATTGAACACGCGCTTGGGGTCAAATCCGCCAGTGGCCAGGAAATTATCTTTCGTTGCGAGTCGGCGCGGCGGCGAATTGCTGCTCCGCTTGCTGCTGCTCGCGCTGGCGGGAGCACTCGCCGGAGTGCTGCTGGGCGACAAGAGTGCCGAACCGCTTGCGGCAGCGCGCATCGGCGATGATCCCGCCTCCTATGCGCAGTACAGCGCCAACCCCGACGCGCGCGTACCGCAGGGCGAAACCGCCGCCCCGTGCTTCGCTTGCCCCGACAGCTATGGCGTCGCGGCCCGGCTTCGCGTCGAACGCGAGTCAAGGATGGAGAATGCCTTCCGCGAACTCGGCGCCGTCGACCTCGACGCGCCGCTGCCGGACGAACGGGTCCCCGAACCCGCCCCCGAACCCGCCGACGATGGCTACCAATATGGCGGTCGCTTTCCCGACCCCGGCCCGCGGCTCGAAACGCTCGCGCCCGAAGACATAGCCCTACCGGTTACGGAAAAGGGAACCCCGCCCGTCGAAACGCCTGTCGCGCCGACGACGAAATATTGAGAATCTTGAACGGATTTAGTTCAATCTACAACAAATGAGCTGTTCGTCCTGAGCTTGTCGAAGGGCCGTCATTCCTTTGCTACGTCAAAAAACAGGACGGTGCTTCGACAAGCTCAGCACGAACGGATGGGCGTTGCAGATTAACTGCTCGCCGCATTCCAAATTCTCCAGCCCCTACTTCGGCGGCACGGGCGCGGGCGGCGCGCAGCGCGTCGTATCGCCCGCCTTGCACGCCGCGACGTCGGCCTCCCATTTGATCCGCTCTTCGGCCGACATGGCGGCCACGCGCGCCTTTTCGGCCTCATAGGCCGCGGTTTCATCGGCATAGACCTGCTGGTCGTGCGCCACCTGCTGCTGCGCCGCCGACACTTCCTGTGCATAAATCGTGTTGTCGGAACGCGCGCGCGCGGCCTGTTCGGCGTTGAGCCGCGCCGTATTCGCGCGCTCCTCCGGCGTTGTGCCGTCGGGCGCCTTCTCTTCGGCGGCGGGCGCGGGCGTCGCCGCGGGTTCGGTAGCGGGGGCCGCTTCGGGCGCCCGCCAAGCCATCGCCTGGCCCGACGAAAGCAGCGCGAAAGCGGCGGTCGCCGCCCAAATCCTTCTGGTCATCGAAGTCACTCCTTCAAATCATTCCTGTCCGGCGGTCGAACGCTTGGTCCGGTGGACCGTTCCCGCCGATTTGACCTCGGGCGGGGCAGCCGCCATGCTGGAGTTCACCCTGTCCGATCGGCCGCCCCTTTGCCAGCACCCCCTAAACGCCCGCTCACCAAACATCCCCTCAACCGCCCGGTATTTTTCACGCCGCTGGCGGTGCTGCTCGCCGCCGTCATCCTCAGCCTGTGGCAGGGCGCAGCCGTCGTCGCGGCCGAAACCGCGATCAACGACTGGATCCTTCGCAATTTCTCGCCGCTTTTCGCCTGGGCGGGGATCGGCTTTCTGGCGCTGCTCGCGAGCATCGCTCTCTCGCCGCTCGGCGGGCGGATCATCGGCGGCCCGGGTGCGACGCCCATTCTCTCGCGCTGGCGCTGGTTCGCGGTAACCCTCTGCACCACCATCGCCACCGGCATCCTCTTCTGGGGCGCGGCCGAGCCCTTGTTCCACCTCAACGATCCGCCCGCGATGCTCGGGCTAGAGCCCGGCAGCGACGCCGCCGCGACCTTCGCGATGTCGACGATGTTCCTGCACTGGACGCTGACGCCCTACGCGATCTACACCGTCGCCGGGCTCGCCTTCGCGCTGGTCTATTACAACCGCCGCGAGCCCTTCAGCCTTTCGTCGCTCTTCGTCCCGCTGCTCGGCCAGCGCGCGCATGGCGTAGCGGGCGTCGCGATCGACATCCTTTGCCTCTTCGCGCTCGTCGCCGGCATGGCCGCCTCACTCGGTGCCGGCGTTCTCGCGCTCGCCGGCGGGATCGAAGGGCTCGGCGGTTTCACGGGCGGCGCGCCGCTCCGCTGGACGATCGCCGGCGCGATTGTCGCGACCTTCATCCTGTCGGCCGCGCTCGGCCTCCAGCGCGGCATCACGCGCCTCTCGCTCTTCAATATTTGGCTGTTCTTCGCGATTCTGTTGTTCGTGCTGATCGCGGGGCCGGCGGACAGGCTCGCCGGGCTCGGCATCGCGGGCGCGGCCGATCACGTCGCGACATTCCTGCCACGCAGCATCGGTGTCGACGTCGATCCCGAATGGCACCGACAATGGACGATCTTCAACTGGGGCAACTGGTTCGCTTGGGCCCCGGTCACCGCACTTTTCCTCGGCCGCCTCGCGGTCGGTTACACCGTCCGCGCCTTCATCCTGTTCAACCTGCTGCTCCCGTCGCTATTCGGTGCGGCATGGATGACGATCATCGCCGGCACGACCATCGCCCTCGACCAGCAATCGGGCGGCAACCTTTACGCCGTGCTTAGCAGCGTCGGCCCCGATCCGCTCCTCTATCGGCTGTTCGACCAGCTCGGCGGCGGCCTGCCGGTTCTCACCTTGCTGATCGGCGCGATCTTCATCTCCTACGTCACCGCGGCGGACAGCAATGTCTCGGCGATGAGCGCGCTCTCGACGCACGGCATCTCCCCCGAAACGCCGGAGGCGCCGCTGATGGTCAAGATCGTTTGGGGCGCGACCGTCGGGCTGGTCGGAACGATCCTCGTCGCTGCCGGCGGGATCGGCGGCATCCGCATGATGTCGGTGCTTGGCGGGTTCCCTGCGCTCTTCATCATTCTGGGCGCCGCGCTCTCGTTGCTCGCGATAGCGGTACGGGGACGGCACGAGGCCGCCCCCGCCCGGTCCTGAGAAAGGGGTCCCAGGACCTACCAGATTTTCGTGCGTTCTTCGGGCTTCAGATAGTATTTGGCGCCCGCGTCAACGCCGAACGCCTTGTACCACGCATCGACGTTGCGCACGGGACCGATGATGCGCCAGCGCGCGGGGCTGTGGGGGTCGCTCGCCACCTGCTGCTTGATCGCGTCGTCGCGCGCCTTGTCGCGCCACGCCTGCGCAAAGGCGAGGAAGAAGCGCTGATCGCCGGTCAGCCCGTCGATCACTGGCGCTTCCTTGCCGCCAAGCGAGCGGTGATAGGCATCATAAGCGACCTCCAGCCCCGCGAGGTCGGCGATATTCTCACCCATCGTCAGGTCGGGATTGATGAAGGCGCCGGGCGCCGCCTCATAGGTCGCATATTGCGAGCCGAACGCCTTCGCCTGGGCATCGAAACGCGCCGCGTCCTCGGCGGTCCACCAGTCGCGCACCGCGCCCTCGGCGTCGATCTTGCGGCCCTGATCGTCGAACCCATGGGTGATCTCATGGCCGATCACCGCGCCGATTGCGCCGTAATTGACCGCATCGTCGACGCTCTCGCTGAAATAGGGCGCCTGCAATATGCCCGCCGGAAACACGATCTTGTTCTCCAGCCCGCCATTATAGGCGTTCACCGTCTGCGGGTTCATCGCCCATTTCTTGCGATCGACGGGCTTGTTCAGGTCCGACAGGGCATAGGCATATTCGAAGGCCGAGCTGCGCTTCACATTGCCGTAAAGATCGACGGGGTCGATCTTCAGCTCCGAATAGTCGCGCCATTTGTCCGGATAGCCGACCATCACGTCCATCTTCGCGAGCTTGGCAAGCGCTGCATCCTTCGTGGCGGGCGCCATCCAGCTGTTGGCCCGGATGCGATCGCCCATCGCGAGCTTCAGGTTCGCGACGAGCGTCTCCATCTTGGCTTTGGCCCTCGCAGGGAAATATTGCTTCGAATAGGTCTCGCCGACCAGTTCGCCGAGGCTGCCGTCGACGAGCGTCAGCCCGCGTTTCCAGCGCGGACGCAGCTCGCCGACCCCGCTCAGCGCCTTCGTATATTCGAAGCGACTGTCGACGAACGTCTTGTCGAGATAGGGCGCCGCATTGTCTGCGACATGGAACTGCTGCCACAGCTTGATCGTGTCGAGCGGGGTCTTGGCATAGAGCGCGGCGATGTCGCGAATTGCGGTCTTCTCGTTGACGATGATGCGTTTCTGCGGCGCGATGCCGGCGCCGTCGAACCACGCTTTCCAATCGAGCCCCGGCGCATAGGCGGCGAGTTCGTCCGACGACATCGGGTTGTTGATCTTGCCGATGTCGCGGCGATCGGCGATCGCCCAGCTGACCTTCGCGATCTCGGTCTCGAACGCCATGATCGCGTCGGCCGCCCTTTCGGGGTCGGCGTTGCCCGCCATCTTCATCGTCCGCGCGATATAGGCGCGATAGGCGTCGCGCTGCGGCTTGAAGCTGTCGTTCAGATAATAGTCGCGTTCGGGCAGGCCGATCCCCGCTTGGCCGAGCCAGAGCACGTTGACGGTCGGATCGGCGGTATCGGCATAGGGGCCGCCGCTGACGATCGTCGAACCGAATGTCCCCTGCGTGCTGCCCATGAAACGCGCCATGGCGCTCTTGTCCGCGATCGCCGAGACCGCGGCGATGTCGGCCATCAGCGGCTTCGTGCCGAGCGCCTCGACCCGCGCCTCGTCCATGAAGCTCTGATAAAGGCCGCCGACCTGACTCGTCGCAGGCGCGCTCGTCACAAG
This sequence comes from Sphingopyxis sp. SE2, assembly GCF_032227185.1. Lineage (NCBI taxonomy): Bacteria > Pseudomonadati > Pseudomonadota > Alphaproteobacteria > Sphingomonadales > Sphingopyxidaceae > Sphingopyxis > Sphingopyxis sp. SE2. The sequence goes on from NZ_JAPMXW010000001.1 coordinate 1,500,479, forward strand.
TTGGCGAAGCTGCCGCTGGGTCAGATTATAGACGTCATAATCGACCCCCGCCGAGGCCTGGTCGGCCGGAATCTCGGTTCGGGCGAACCAGCCGCCGTTCGCATATTTGTCGAAATCGTCACCCGGCTTCACCGAAGTGTCGCGCGCGCCCAAATCGACACCCCATTTTCCGAAGGTCAGGGCCGTCAGCGCATCTTCCGCCGGGGCATCGTCCCCGCCCGTTTCCGCCGCCGCCTTGAGCATATCCCGCGCATCGACGTCATTCGCCATGGCGGGCGTCGCAACCAGCGCTACCGCAATCGCCAGCCCCGCGACGCTCGAAGTGAAATTCTTCATATCCCCAGTCTCCCATTCCCCGGCGCCGCGTGTAGACGCGGCGCGCATGGCCATCCTTGTCCGCCCGCCGCGCCGGAGGGTCAAGCGAGCGGCCCGACGCTGGTCGAAGCCTTTGTGGGGTTGGTGGAAACACCCGCATTGCGGCGCCGCATCGGGCCACCTATCTATGCGGCGAACGGGCGCAAACCGCCCTTGCGCTATCAGAACAAATCTGGAACAAATCCCTCCCATGAGTCTCACCCATATTTCGGTTCGCGGTGCGCGCGAACACAACCTCAAGGGCGTCGACGTCGACCTGCCGCGCGACGCGTTGATCGTCATCACCGGCCTGTCGGGCAGCGGCAAATCGTCGCTCGCCTTCGACACCATCTATGCCGAGGGCCAAAGGCGCTATGTCGAGAGCCTCTCGGCCTATGCCCGCCAGTTTCTCGAGATGATGCAGAAGCCCGATGTCGAGCATATCGACGGGCTTTCGCCGGCGATCAGCATCGAGCAGAAGACGACGAGCCGAAACCCCCGCTCGACCGTCGCGACCGTCACCGAAATCTACGACTATATGCGTCTGCTTTGGGCGCGCGTCGGCATCCCCTATTCGCCCGCGACGGGGGAACCGATTTCGGCGCAGACGGTCAGCCAGATGGTCGACCGCGTGATGGAGCTGCCCGAGGGTACGCGCGCCTATCTGCTCGCTCCCGTCGTGCGCGGCCGCAAGGGCGAGTATAAGAAGGAGCTCGCGCAGTGGCAGAAGGACGGCTTCACGCGCGTCCGCATCGACGGCGAGTTCTACGAAATCGGCGAGGCGCCGGCGCTCGACAAGAAATACAAGCATGATATCGAGGTGGTCGTCGACCGTATCGCGGTGCGCGAAGGGCTGGAGACGCGGCTGGCCGACAGTTTCGAGACGGCGCTGAAACTTGCCGAAGGTGTCGCGTATGTCGACATGGCCGATGGGGAGGTTCCGGGGCGCGGGGGCGAGGTCGGCGGGGCGATGAAGGGCGCGGGCATACCGGCCAACCGCTTGATTTTCAGCGAAAAATTTTCCTGCCCGGTCAGCGGCTTCACGATCGCCGAGATCGAACCGCGATTGTTCAGCTTCAACGCGCCGCAGGGCGCGTGTCCGGCGTGCGACGGGCTCGGCGAGCGGCTGGAATTCGACCCCGAACTCGTCGTCCCCAACCACGCGCTGAGCCTGAAAAAAGGCGCGGTCGTGCCGTGGGCGAAGTCGAACCCGCCCTCGCCTTATTATATGCAAGTGCTTGAAAGCCTGGGCAAAGCTTATGACTTCGGGCTCGACACGCCGTGGCAGGACCTGCCCGGCGCGGTGCAGCAGATCATCCTCCACGGCACCGGCGGCATGCCCGTCGAGCTGACCTTCAAGGACGGCAAGCGCACCTATACGACGCACAAGGCGTTCGAAGGTGTCATCGGCAACCTCAACCGCCGGATGTTGCAGACCGAGAGCGCGTGGATGCGCGAGGAGCTGGGAAAGTACCAGACCGCACAGCCGTGCGAAACGTGCCACGGCGCGCGGCTGCGCCCCGAACCGCTCGCGGTGAAGATCGCGGGCGAGGACATCAGCATGTCGGCGCAGCGGTCGGTGGCGGACGCGCTCGATTGGTTCAGCACGCTCGACGAGAAGCTGAACGACACGCAGCGGCAGATCGCGAAGGCGATCCTGAAAGAGATCAACGAACGGCTGGGCTTCCTCAACAATGTCGGGCTCGACTATCTCAACCTCAACCGCACCAGCGGCACGCTCAGCGGCGGCGAGAGCCAGCGCATCCGCCTCGCGAGCCAGATCGGCAGCGGCCTGTCGGGCGTGCTTTATGTGCTCGACGAGCCGAGCATCGGGCTGCACCAGCGCGACAACGACCGGCTGCTCGCGACGCTGAAGCGGCTCCGCGACCTCGGCAACACGGTGATCGTCGTCGAGCATGACGAGGATGCGATCCGCCACGCCGACTATGTCGTCGACATGGGCCCCGGCGCGGGCGTCCATGGCGGCGAGATCGTCGCCGAGGGCACGCTGAAACAGGTGCTCGCGAACAAGAAGAGCCTGACCGCGGCGTATCTGACCGGCGCGAAGAAGATCGAGGTGCCGGCGCACCGCCGCCCCGGCAACGGCTTCGACCTGGTGCTGAAAGGCGCGCGCGCGAACAATCTCCAGAATGTCACCGCGACGATCCCGCTCGGCACCTTCACCTGCGTCACCGGCCTGTCGGGATCGGGCAAGTCGAGCCTGATCATCGACACGCTTTACGCGAGCGCGGCGCGCGTGCTCAACGGCGCGCGGCTGGTCGCGGGGCCGCACGACAGCCTCTCCGGCCTCGAACATTGCGACAAGGTGATCGACATCGACCAGTCGCCGATCGGCCGCACCCCGCGGTCGAACCCCGCCACTTATACAGGAGCCTTCACGGTGATCCGCGACTGGTTCGCGGGGCTGCCCGAGGCGCAGGCGCGCGGGTACAAGCCGGGGCGTTTCAGCTTCAACGTCAAGGGCGGGCGCTGCGAGACGTGCACCGGCGACGGGCTGATCAAGATCGAGATGCACTTCCTGCCCGACGTCTATGTGACGTGCGAGACGTGCCACGGCAAACGATATAACCGCGAAACGCTGGAGGTGAAGTTCAAGGGGATGAGCATCGCCGACGTGCTCGACATGACGGTCGAGGATGCGGCGGAGTTTTTCAAGGCGGTGCCCGCGATCCGCGACAAGATGGCGATGCTCGTCCGCGTCGGGCTCGGCTATATCAAGGTCGGGCAGCAGGCGACGACGCTGTCGGGGGGCGAGGCGCAGCGGGTGAAGCTGGCCAAGGAACTGTCGCGCCGCTCGACCGGGCAGACGCTCTATATCCTCGACGAGCCGACCACCGGCCTGCATTTCGAGGATGTCAGGAAGCTGCTCGAAGTGCTGCAGGCGCTGGTCGATCAGGGCAACAGCGTCGTGGTGATCGAGCATAACCTCGATGTCATCAAGACCGCCGACTATATCCTCGACCTCGGCCCCGAAGGCGGCGTCAAGGGCGGCGAAATCGTCGCGGCGGGGACCCCCGAGCAGGTGGTGAAGGAAAAGCGCAGCTTTACCGGACAATATCTGGCGCCGTTGCTGGCAGGGTAACCGAACAGCCGCGCGGGCGGCGGCCACTGCACCCGAACCGGCGCGCTTCCTTTCAGAAAGAGGCGCCGCCTTCGCCTCCGCGCGATGGCCGGAATGGAACCAGATTGGAACGAATCGCGATTGATTATTCGATCGCGCCGAATAGCCTTGCCCTTTGCTTGCGGGGGTGGGCGGGATGACCAGATCGAATTCGGCAATCGCGGCGATATCGATGTTCGCCGTCGGCTTGTCCGCATGCACGAGCGGCGGCGCGGCGCGCGTCGAGCCCGCGCATGTGATGCTGTACGACAAGGCGCGCAACTGCGAAGTCGACCGCCCCGACCCGGCGGGGATCGGACCGCGCAAGAGCGGGTCGCCCCGGCCGGGCGCGATCGCGCTCGACTGTTTCCGTTTCCCCTCGTCGAACCCCGGCAAGGAATTTGCCTATGAGCTGGCGCTGAAAAGCGATCTCGACCGCAACCGGCTGGCCTTTGTCCTGCTGAGCCAGGCCGACACGATCTGCATCGTCGAAAAATCGCTGATGCTGGAACGGCAGGCCGAGGTGAACGGCTGGCTGAGCATCGCGACGACGGGGCTGTCGGTGGCATCGACGATCGTGACGGGCGATCAGGCGAGCAATATATTGTCAGGCGGCGCCGCCTTTACCAGCGGATCGCGCGACCATGTGAACACGCATGTCTATCGCAACCAGATCATCCAGACGGTGACGACCGCGATCGACACCAAGCGCGGCGAGGCGCTGGCCGATATCCTGACCAATTTGAAGAAAAAGAAGGAAGAATATTCGATCGACGCGGCGATCCGCGACGTCAACGCCTATCACCAGCTCTGTTCGTTCGGAACCGGGCTGCAACTGGTGATGGAGGCGGTCGAAAAGCAGGCCGCCTATGAAGAGGCGATCAAGCTGAACCATATCGACACCGAATTGTCGCGGCTGGAACGCGACCTGCGCACGGCGGGCCGGACGTCGGAGGAAGGCAAGGCGATCATTACGCAGATGAACGCGCTGCGCGAGGCGCGCATCCTGCGCAGCACCGACGTCGACCTGAACCCGCCCGATCCCGACGACGCGACCGGGCAGGTGGTAACCCCCGCCGCACCGGGCGACGGGACGCCGGTCGTGACGCCCGACCCCGCAGCGGGCGGCGGCGACGGCGAAGCGGAAGGCGATACGGCGGCGCCGGATGGCGCGGTCCAGCCGGCGATCGTTCCCGCCACGGAGGATGAGGGATAGGCACGGGCGCGACGGCAAAAGGAGCGCGGCGCCGCGCCCCTACCCCATCAGCGTCGCGGTGATTTCCTCGGCGGCGTAGATGCGGATCACCGGCGGCGCGGGCGACAGGGCGCACATCTCGGTGACGAAGGCGCGCGATGCGGGCTGCGCGAAATGCGCGCGCACCGCGTCGACGCTCTCCCACTCCTCGACGAACATCAGCCGGTCGGGGTTTTCGACATCGATATGGCAATTATGCGCCAAACACCCCGGCTCGGAACGCGACCGCGCGCTATGTTCGGCGCCGAGCGCGATGATGCGTTCGCGATGCTCGGGGGCGAGGATGACGTGGCCGGTGATGAGGATCATCTAAGCCTATTCCGCATCCTCGGTTTGCTCATCATCATTAGCATAAGAAAGTACGGACGTGCGGAGCTGCTCAAAAATTTGATCCGCACCCGACCGCTTGTCCGTAACACTCCTAAGTCGCTCGGCCACCTTGCGCCCAGTTTCAAGTGCGGGTGCACCTTGGTAAGCAATCAACAGATCTCGGCAATCGTTCTGTTGGATGCTAGCTGAAAGTGGCTTAAATGTTACCTCAAAGTCTCTGCTTTCAGGCCCCGCCACAAAGATGCCATTGAGCATCTCGTAAACCTTGCCGGATAGTGGGACTTCGTTCCCAGAAATTGTCGCTGCCGGATCATTTCTGCCCGGATGGACAAGGTACGCATGGATAGCGGAAATAGGCATAATCTTGATTAAGCAAATCCGATCTGAACTGACAAGATTAGAGTTCAACTCGCTCTGGCACGTTCAGAGCGGGGTCATGACACTTCCATGACACTCCCTGTCACAAACACGTCACACAAAACCCCCATTGGCGGCTCAGCGAGTCGCCGCGGGGGTGGCGGCTTGGTTTGGTAACGACCCCCGACAGGATACCCCGATGTTCCAGAAATTTGGTCTTATCGCTGGTGCGGCGACGTGCGCGCTGGCGCTTTCCGCGTGCCAGGATCAGGCGTCTTCGGGCGGCGGCGCGCGCGATTATATCAGCGCGGTCGGTTCGTCGACCGTCTATCCCTTTGCCACCGCGGTCGGCGAGAAGTTCGCCGAAGCGACGGGCAACAAGACGCCGAAGATCGACAGCACGGGCACCGGCGGCGGCTTCGAGCGTTTCTGCGCCGGCGTCGGCGGCGACACGCCCGACATCGCGAACGCGTCGCGCCGCATCAAGAAGAAGGAGTTCGACACCTGCGCCGCGAACGGCGTGAAGGAGATCGTCGAAATCCAGGTCGGCATCGACGGCATCGCGCTCGGCGAAGCGCAGCGCGGCCCGGGCTTCAAGCTGTCTGAAGAGGATGTCTACAAGGCGCTCGCCGCGAACCCCTATGGCAAGCCCAACACCGCGAAGACGTGGAAGGACGTGAACCCCGCGCTTCCCGCGGTCGCGATCTCGGTATTCGGCCCGCCGTCGACGAGCGGTACCTATGATGCGTTCAAGGAGCTGATCCTCGGCAAGGGCTGCGACGCCAATCCCGAGATGAAGGCGCTGAAGGACAGCGACAAGGACAAGCATGAGGCGGTGTGCACGACGCTGCGCGGTTCGCCCTATTATGTCGAGCAGGGCGAGAATGATAACCTCATCATCTCGAAGCTCGACAAGAACCCGACCAGCCTCGGCATCTTCGGCTTTTCCTATCTCGACGCCAACAAGGACAAGATCAAGGCGGTGCCGGTGCAGGGCGTCGCCCCCACTTACGCGGCGATCGCCGACGGCAGCTATCCCGGTTCGCGCCCGCTGTTCATCTATGTGAAGAAGGCGCATGTCGGCGTCGTCCCCGGGCTCGCCGAATATGTCGCCGAATTCCTGAAGGGCGCGGCCGACGGCGGTTATTTGAACGCCAAGGGGCTGATCGTGTCGCCGAAGGCGGTTGCGGACAAGGCGGCGGCGAACGGCAAGAATATGACCGCGCTGGACGGCGCCGAGCTGAAGTAAGTTTCCTCCCGCTGGTGGCCGGGCGGGTTCGCCCGGTCCGGCCGCCGCTTTTTTGACGTTGGACTCCCCTACCCCGTTTGTGCTGAGCTTGTCGAAGCACCGTCCTTCCTTCCTCTGCGGTGAAGAAAAGAACGGCCCTTCGACAAGCTCAGGGCGAACGGAATTGGGGTCAGGTTAAGAGAAAAACGTGACCTTCAACGCCGCCGCCCTTTTGCTTTTGATCGCGGGCCTTGCGCTGATCGGCTGGCTCGCCGGCCGGGCGCGGTCGAGCCTGCTCGCGGGCCGCGCGGGGGCGAAGCTCCATTCGCGGCCGCAATATCATGGCTGGTATGTCGCGCTGTGGCTGTTCGCGCCCGCGGCGATCTTCCTCGCCGTCTGGTCGTCGGTGTCGCCGGCGTTGATCACCAACCAGGTGCTGACGAGCGAGGCGGCCGAGAGCCTGCCCGCCTTCGGGTTCGAGCGCGGGGCGATATTGTCGGATGCCCGTTCGGTCGCGCAGGGCGAGCAGGCCGACGTACGGCTGCCCGCCGCGGCGCCGCTGGTGAAGCCCTATGCCGACGCGAGCCACAAATATGCGTGGATCGGCATCGCGGCGATGCTCGCGCTGGCGCTCGCGGGCGGGCTTTATGCCTTCACGCGCATCCACCCCGATTTCCGGGCGCGGAGCCGCGTCGAGAAGATCGTGATGGCGGTGCTGCTGCTCGCGTCGCTCGTCGCGATCCTGACGACGTTCGGCATCGTGCTGTCGCTGCTGTTCGAATCGATCCGCTTCTTCCGCCTCGTCTCGCCCGCCGAACTGCTGTTCGGCACGACCTGGGCGCCGACGAGCGGCGCGCCGCAGCCCGATACCTTCGGCGGCATCCCGCTGTTCTGGGGCACGGTGCTGATCGGCGCGATCATCGCGATGATCGTCGCCATTCCCATCGGGATGATGACCGCGGTCTACCTCACCCAATATGCCGCGCCCGCGGTGCGCAAATGGGTGAAGCCGCTGCTCGAGATCCTCGCGGGCGTGCCGACCGTCGTCTACGGCTATTTCGCCGCGCTGACGGTGGCGCCGGCCTTGCGCGAATTCGCGGTGATGATCGGCATCCCCAACGCCTCGACCGAAAGCGCGCTCGCCGCGGGCATCGTGATGGGGGTGATGATCATCCCGTTCGTGTCGTCGATGGCCGACGACAGCATCAACGCGGTGCCGCAGGCGATGCGCGACGGGTCGCTGGCATTGGGCGCGACGCCGAACGAGACGATCCGTCAGGTGCTGATCCCCGCCGCGCTGCCGGGCGTGATGGGCGGCATCCTGCTCGCGGTCAGCCGCGCGATCGGCGAGACGATGATCGTGGTGATGGCGGCGGGCCTCTCGGCGAACATGACCGCCAACCCCTTTGCCAGCGTCACGACGGTGACCGCGCAGATCGTCAAACTGCTCACCGGCGACCAGGAGTTCGACAGCGCCAAGACGCTCGCCGCCTTTGCGCTGGGGCTCGTGCTGTTCATCGTCACGCTGCTGCTCAACATCGTCGCGCTGCGCATCGTCAAAAAATATCGGGAAGCATATGAATAGGGACACCGCCCCGACCGACTGGAAAGGCGCGGCGATGCAGAAACGCATCGCGGGCCGCTACGCCGCCGAGCGCCGCTTCAAGCTGATGGGGCTGGGCGCGGTGCTGCTGTCGGGCGCGTTCCTGGCCTTCCTGCTGTTCGTGATGGTCGGCAACGGCGCGCGCGGCTTTACCTATACGCATGTCGCGGTGCCGGTCGATTTCGTGGGCACGCCGCTGACGATCGACGCCGCGCGCCTCGACGATCCCGACGCCGACCAACTGATCGCGAACGCGGGGCTGGCCGACATCGTCGCCTTTGCCGCCGACGAGGCGCTGGGCGACGGCGGGTCGGCGCTGATTTCCGAAAATGCGTGGAAGGAAGTGCGCAGCGCGATCAAGGCCGATCCCGAGCTTTTGAACGGCAAGACCGTGTTCGAACTGCCCGCCGCGTCCGAAGTCGACATCATGGCGAAGGAAGGCGCGCGCGGCGACCTTGGCGCGCGGGTCGATGCGCTGGAGAAGGACGGCAAGCTGTCGACGGGCATCCACTGGCCCTTCTTCAAGAACGCCGACGCCACCGACCCCGCGGTCGCGGGCATCTGGGGCGCGCTCAAGGGGTCGGTGCTGACGATCTTCATCGCCTTCCTCATCGCCTTCCCCACCGGCGTGCTCGCGGCGCTTTATCTGGAAGAATATGCGCCGAAGAACCGCTGGACCGACCTGATCGAAGTGTCGATCAACAACCTCGCCGCGGTACCCTCGATCATCTTCGGCCTGCTCGCGCTCGCGGTGTTCATCAACTGGTTCGGCCTGTGTCAGGCGAGCCCGCTCGTCGGCGGACTGACGCTGGCGCTGATGACGATGCCGGTGATCGTGATCGCCAGCCGCAACGCGATCAAGTCGGTGCCGCCGTCGATCCGCGACGCCGCGCTCGGTGTCGGCGCCAGCCCGGTGCAGGTGGTGTTCCACCACGTCCTGCCCCTCGCCCTCCCCGGCATCCTCACCGGCACGATTATCGGCATGGCGCGCGCGCTGGGCGAGACGGCGCCGCTTCTGCTCGTCGGCATGCGCGCCTTTATCGGCGACGTGCCGGGCGGTATCTGCTCGCCCTCGACCGTGCTGCCGATGCAGATATTCCTCTGGTCGGACGAAGTCGACCGCGGCTTTGTCGAGAAAACCTCCGCCGCGATCATCGTGCTGCTGATTGTGCTGCTGTCGATGAACGCCTTTGCGATCTATCTTCGCAACAAATTCGAAAAACGCTGGTGAAGCTGACAGGCATGATAATGACCCAAGAAGACCTGACCATTACCGACCCGAAGATGAAGGCGCACGGCGTCAACGTCTTCTATGGCGAGAAACAGGCGATCAAGGATGTGTCGATCGACGTCGGCACCGACCTCGTCACCGCGTTCATCGGCCCGTCGGGCTGCGGCAAATCGACCTTCCTGCGCTCGCTCAACCGCATGAACGACACGGTCGCGAGCGCGCGCGTCACCGGGCAGATCGAGCTCGACGGCGAGGATATCTATGCGCCGTCGATGGACGTCGTGCAGCTGCGCGCGCGCGTCGGCATGGTGTTCCAGAAACCGAATCCCTTTCCCAAATCGATCTATGACAATGTCGGTTACGGCCCGCGCATCCACGGCCTCGCGCCGTCGAAGGCCGACCTCGACGTGATCGTCGAACGCGCGCTGGTGCGCGCCGGCCTGTGGGACGAGGTCAAGGATCGCCTCGGCGAAAGCGGCACCGCGCTGTCGGGCGGCCAACAGCAAAGATTGTGCATCGCGCGCGCGATCGCGGTCGACCCCGAAGTCATTTTGATGGACGAGCCCTGCTCGGCGCTCGACCCGATCGCGACCGCGAAGATCGAGGAGCTGATCCACGAACTGCGCGGCAAATATGCGATCGTGATCGTCACCCACAATATGCAGCAGGCGGCCCGCGTGTCGCAGCGCACCGCCTTTTTCCACCTCGGGACGCTGGTCGAATATGGCAAGACCACCGACATCTTCACCAACCCGCGGCAGGAACGCACCAAGGATTATATCACCGGCCGCTACGGTTGATCCGTAGCGCAACAGGACGAAAACGATGGCATTAACGAACGATCATACGGTCAAAGCCTTCGACGAGGACCTCAACCGCCTGCGCGGGCTGATCAGCGAGATGGGCGGCCGCGCCGAACAGGCGCTGCTCCAGGCGATGACGGCCCTCAGCAAGGGCGACCTCGACCTCGCGGCGCAGGTCGTGCGCGACGACAAGAAGATCGACGCGCTGGAGGCCGAGGTCGAACAGCTCACGGTGCAGACCATCGCCCTCAGGGCCCCGATGGCCGACGACCTCCGCGAAATGATTGCGGCGCTGAAGATCGTGTCGGTCGTCGAGCGCATCGGCGATTATGCGAAGAATATCGCGAAGCGCGTCGCGCTGATGGACCAGACGCGGTCGATCGAAGCGATCCCGGTGCTGATGTCGATGTCGAACATCGTCGTCGAGCTGGTCCACGACGCGCTCGACAGCTTTGCCGCGCGCGACGCCGAACTCGCGGTGCGCGTTACGGTGCGCGACAAGAATGTCGACGATTTCTACAACAGCATCTTCCGCACGCTCGTCACCTTCATGATGGAGAATCCGAAATATATTTCGGAAAGCGCGCACCTGCTGTTCGTCGCCAAGAACCTCGAGCGCATGGGCGACCATGCGACCAACATCGCCGAGATGGTCTATTATGTCGTGACCGGCGAGCGGATGGAAGAACGCGAGCGCGGGGAGACCCCCGAGGAAAGCGCCGCGGCGGAGAAGGAGCAAGGCTGATGCCGCAGCCCGACCTGCTGCTGATCGAGGATGACGAGGCGATCGCCGAACTCATCGTCTGGCATTTCGCGCGCGAGGGTTTTTCGGTTCGGCAGACGCCCGACGGCGAACAGGCGCTCGTCCTCGTCGAGGAACGCGTGCCCGACATCGTCCTGCTCGACTGGATGATCGAAAGCCTGCCGGGGATCGAGGTCTGCCGGCGCCTGCGCCGCAATCCCAAATCGGCGAACGTCCCGATCATCATGCTCACCGCGCGCGGCGAGGAAGAGGACCGCATCCGCGGGCTGGAGACCGGCGCCGACGATTATGTCACCAAGCCGTTCAGCCCGCGCGAACTGGTCGCGCGCGTGTCGGCGGTGCTCCGCCGCCTGCGCCCGGCGCTCGCCGGCGAGATGCTGAGTTATGCCGACATCGAGCTCGATTCGGTCGCGCACAAGGTCGTGCGGAACGGCCAGATCGTCGCGATGGGGCCGACCGAGTTCCGCCTGCTGCGCCATTTCATGGAGCATCCGGGCCGCGTCTTTTCGCGCGGGCAATTGCTCGACAGCGTCTGGGGTCAGGACAGCGACATCGAACTGCGCACGGTCGACGTGCATATCCGGCGGCTGCGCAAGGCGATCAACCTGCCGGGTACCGCGGATATCATCCGCACGGTTCGATCGGCGGGTTATGCACTCGATTCCGGCAAGAGCGTGTAGAGGTCGCGCGGCGGTTCCGCCGGTTGCGGTCATGCCATCATCGTCACCCCGCACTTGATCCGAGGCCCGTGACTCAAGGCCGCGATGGATCCCGGATCAAGTCCGGGATGACGAAGGTCGGATAACGACCGATTGCGGACATAGGCTGCGAGGTGGTAAACCCTCGTCGATGACCACGAGACGAGACCTGCTACTCTTTTTTGCTTCCGCGGTTGTTTTTGGCGCGTGTTGCGTCGCCATGCTCACTGCGAGTGCTGAGCTGTCGATTTATCCCGTCGTCACTTACGGATTTATGGCGATATGGGGATTGAGCGCACTTGTTTGGCCGCTGTTTCTGGTGCGGGTTTTAAGCGACGCCGTGCGGATCGCTTGGAATAGGCTACTATCTCGCTAGCTTTTTGTTTCGTCCGCCCTCCACCCCAATGCGGACGTTCGTCAGAAAACAATCTGCGCGCGCGCGCCGACACTGTCGACGCCATAGTCGCGGTCGCCGCCGGCGGGGATGACCGCGTCGTGATATTGCAGCCGCGCATAATTGATCATGAAGCGCACATAATCGATTGGCGTCCAGATCAGCGACGCCATATAGCCGTCCTGCTTGCCGCCGACGATGCCCGCGTCGTTGAGGTCGAGGTGATCGTAGCGCAGGTTGATCTGCCAGGCGCCGATCCCGCCGTCGCTCACGGGGTTCTTGACATGGACCTCCTTGAAGATGCCGCCTTTGTAGGCGCGCGTGTCGTCGGTCAGGAACAGCCCGGCCTCGACCGAGCCGCCGAAGAAATGCGGATCGGCGAGGCCCGGACGATCGACTGACTGCCAGAAGGCCTCCGCCGCGCCGTGCAGGCGCCCGCGGATGAAGGCGGTCTCGGCGCCGAAGCCGGTCTCCGCATCGGCCTCCATATTCGGGGTCGCAACGAAGCGAATGTCGGCGCTATGGACGAGCGGGCGCTGGCGATAGCGCACCGTCGGCACGGTATCGCCGAGCTTGCGCCAGTGCGCCGAGCCGCCGAAGTGGAGCTGGGTCTTGCCCGCCTTGGGCGCGTAAACGACGCGGCCGTCGAAGCTGTAGCCGTCGTTGCCGCTGTCGAGCGCGGTGAAGTTGTCGGTGAAGACGCCGCCCTGCAACAGCAGTGCGCCGGTCGAATATTCGGCCGAAACGCCCGCGCGGCGGATGAAGTTGAAGGCGTCGGTAAAGGCCGAACGCTCGATGAAGCTGGTATCGTTGCTGCTCGACAATTCTTCCAGCCCCTGGAAGCTATTGTGCTGGCCGACGGTGAGCTTCAGGGGTCCGTCATCGTAGGTCATGAACGCGTCGAGCAATACGACGTCGCTTTCGGCGAAATCGGCCTCGACCTTATATCCGAAGCCGCCGGGGATCGTTCCGCCGAAACCCATGCGGATGCGGCGCAATTCGTTCGAAAAGCCGAGCGCGGGATCGGTGATCGCGCCGGGTGCGCCGACATAGGCGGCATCGACCTGAACCCGGCCGCGCGGCTTGAAGCTCCAGCCGTCGGCGGTCTTGATCTCGGGCGCGCCCTTCCATTTGATTTGCGTCGCCGAGGCCTCGGGGGCGGGCGCCGGAGCGGGAGCCGGCGTCGCGACGGGCGGCGGCGACGCCTGATCGAGGCGCGCTTCCAAGGTTTCGACCTTGGTCCGAAGCGCCGCGAGTTCGGCGCGCAACGCGGCCGCCTCCTCGGCGCTCATCGCCTGTGCATGCGCCGTCGCCGGCAGGCTGAACATCGACGTCGCCAAAAGGGCGGCGACCAGGGCGTGGCGCATGAACGAAGCTCCATTGCGAAAAGGTGACTGTCCGATGGCGCTATTATTGCTGGTATATGACAATCCGGCGTCACTGACATGACAATTCAGCGACAATTGATGTTTTTCGGCGGCGCGCATCCCCCTTGCCTGCCCGCGATGAACGGTTAAGGACGGTCGCGTTTTCATTGACAACTTTTCAGCCTTTCCGGGAGACCATCATGACGATCAAATTTGACGGCCGCGTTGCCATTGTCACCGGCGCCGGCGGCGGCCTCGGCCGCGCCTATGCGCTCGAACTCGCGCGGCGCGGCGCCAAGGTCGTGGTCAACGATCTCGGCGGATCGCGCGACGGCACCGGCCATTCGGACGCGGCATTGCAGGTGGTCGAGGAAATTCGCGCCGCGGGCGGCACCGCCATGTCCAACGGCGGCAGCGTCACCGAATATGAGCAGATGGTCGAAATGGTCGCCAAGGCTAGGCAAGAATGGGGCGGCGTCCACGTCCTGATCAACAATGCCGGCATCCTGCGCGACAAGAGCTTTGCCAAGATGGAGCCCGCCGATTTCGACCTGGTGCTGAAAGTTCATGTGTCGGGCAGCGCCAATGTCACCAAGGCGTGCTGGGAGCTGATGCGCGAGCAGGCCTATGGCCGCATCCTCATGACCGCCTCGTCGACCGGCCTCTACGGCAATTTCGGGCAGGCGAATTACGGCGCGGCGAAGTTGGGCCTCGCAGGGCTGACCAAGACGCTCCACCTCGAAGGCGCGAAATATAATATCCGCTGCAACACGATCGCGCCGGTCGCGGGGACGCGGATGACCGAGGACATCTTCCCGGCCGAGCTGTTCGAGAAGTTCACGCCCGAGAATGTCGTCCCCGCCGCGCTCTATCTGGTCAGCGAGGATGCCCCGACCAACATGATCGTCGGCGCGGGCGCGGGCGCGTTCCATGCCGCCTATGTCACGATGACCCCCGGCGTCGCGCTACCCGAAGGCGAACGCACCCCCGAGGGCGTCGCGGCGGCGTGGGAGAAGATCATCGACCGCAGCGGCGAAACCGTCCCGCAATCGGGCAGCGAACAGTCGATGAATGTCATGAAGGCGTTGATGGCGCTGGGCTGAACCTAACGATCCTCCCTGTCGCGGAGCGATGGGGAGGTGACAGCGCGAAGCGCTGACGGAGGGGCGATGACGCTACCGTCGCGGCTCCTCCACCACGCCCTTCGGGCGCGGTCCCCCTCCCCATGGCCTTCGGCCACAGGGAGGATTAATCCGCTTCACTGTATTGACACAGCAACACGCCAGTGCGATAAGGGCGGCGGGGCAAGGGGATCGGACAGAAGGACGACCCCGATGTATAGTGAAAGCGACCTGCAAGCCGCGGTCGATGCAAAGGTTCTGACGCCGGAGGCCGCCACGGCATTCCGGTCGCATATCGCATCGGTTCGCGCTGCCCCCGGAGCGGATGAGGAATCATTCCGCCTCATCACCGGCTTCAACGATATTTTCGTCAGCATCGCGGCGGTCATCCTGCTCGTCGCGGTGGGCTGGATCGGCGAATCGATCCATAGCGCGCTCGCGGGCGCCTTCGTCGCGGGCTCGGCCTGGTTCCTCGCTGAATATTTCACCCGCAAACGCCGCATGGCGCTGCCCAGCATCGTGCTGATGCTTGCCTTCGCGGGCGGCGTCGCGGCGACGATGATCGGTTTTCTGGTCGAACATGGCGAAGCGATATTCGGTCAGGACCCCGGCGATACGGTCGGGGGACTGCTGATGGGCGGCATCGCGTTGGTCACCGCAGCCGCGACCTGGTTCCACTGGCGGCGCTTCATGGTGCCGATCACCGTCGCGGCGGGCACGGCCGCGCTCGCGGCGATGGCGGTGGCGCTGATCCTGTCGATCACCGGCATGCCCGAAGAACCCGACGCGCTGGTGATGTCGCTCGTGCTCATCGCCGGGCTCGGCGTCTTCACGCTTGCCATGTGGTGGGATCGCAGCGACCGTGCACGCCAGACGCGCCGCAGCGATGTCGCCTTCTGGCTCCACCTGCTCGCCGCGCCGATGATCGCGCATCCGATCTTCTTCCTGCTCGGCGTCACCGAAGGCGAGAATATCACGAGCATCGCCGCGGTGCTGGTGATCGGCGTCTATATCCTCTTCGGGCTGATTGCGCTCGCGATCGACCGCCGCGCGCTGCTCGTCTCGGCGCTCGCCTATGTGCTCTTCGCGATGACCCAGCTGTTCCGCACCTTTGGCGCGGTCGAGCTCAATGTCGCGCTGACCGCTTTCGTCATCGGCTCGGCGCTGCTGCTGCTTTCGGCCTTCTGGCAGAATGCCCGCGCGGTCGTTGTCGGCCTGCTGCCCGACGATCTGGCGAACCAGCTGCCCGCGACCGTCCGGACCGCCGGCGTCGCGGCGCACGGATAGGAAATCGCGGAAAAACAAGCCGGGCCAAGCCGGTTTTCGGGGGCTCCGACGGAAGGGTCGGGGCCCCTTTTTCGTCGCCGCCATCCGGCGACCGGGCACCCGGAGATGATTCGCCCCCTTGCCTGCACGGCGAGGCACGGTAAGAGAAGCGCGGATCCGCAGGGCCGAGCATCCTGTGGACCGTGCTTTCGCCTGAGCCGCAACGGCAAGGCGTTCCTGCACCCCAGTAACAGGGCGCGGACGGGCGGGTCCGGGCCAAGGAATGTGCCACTCTCCCAGGTGAAGCGATGACACCGCCGAACATCTTGATGGTGGAGGACGACCCTCCGATCCGAACCCTGACCGCGCGCGCGCTGCAGGAACATGGTTATATCGTCCGCACCGCCGGGACCGCGCCGCAGATGTGGGACGCGCTCCGGGCGGCGCCCGCCGACCTCTTGCTGCTCGACATCATGCTGCCCGGCACGTCGGGGATCGACATCTGCCGCGAAGTCCGGCGGACGAGCGACATCCCGATCATCTTCCTGTCGGCGAAAGGGACCGAGACCGACCGGATCGTCGGGCTCGAACTGGGTGCCGACGATTATCTTCCGAAACCGTTCGGGGTTCGCGAACTCGTCGCGCGCGTGCGCGCCGTGCTGCGGCGCCACGCGATCGAGCGGCCGCAGGCGGACCGCGAGCGCGGCCTGATCCGCTTCGACGATTGGACCGCCGACCTGCCCCGGCGCCAGCTCACCTCGCCCGATGGCGCCGCGGTCGAGCTGACCGGCGCCGAATTCGACCTGCTCGTCAGCCTGTGCGACAATGCCCAGCGCGTCATCGCGCGCGAGCGGCTGATCGAATTGTCGCGCACGCGGCTTGGCGACAGTTCGGACCGCAGCATCGACGTCCTCATCAGCCGCCTGCGCCGCAAATTGTCGAGCCCCGGCAAGCCGGCACCGATCGTCACCGTTCGCGGCATCGGCTATATGCTGAACGTGCCGGTGGAGCGGCTTTGAGCCTGTTCGAAAAGCGCGGCTTCGGCCTGTTCGGACAGATCGTCGCGATCCTGTTCGCCGCGGTCCTGCTCGAAAGCGCCGCGAGCATGTTCCTCTATGAGCGCGCGAGCCAGTTTTCGATCAACGGCGACAAGGCGCGGCGCCTTGCCGAACATCTCGTCCTCTCGGGCAAGCTGATCGAGGAAGCGCCGCGGTCGCAGCGCGACACGGTGGCGTCCGAACTGACGACGACGCGTTATCATCTGGTGTGGCAGGAACGGCTGGTCAATCCGCCGCCGGTCTCGCCCAAGCTCAACCAGATCACGCGCCAGATCCTCGACTGGGAGCCCGAGATACAGAAACGCGACCTGCGCCTCTATCTCCAGTCGCCGGGGCTGCACAGCACGATTTCGGGCGCGATCCGCCTCAACGACGGGAGCTGGGTCAGCTTCAGCGCGCGCGACCATGTCCGCAAACTCGACCTGACGCTGTTCCGGACCTTGCAGACGCTGGTTCCCGCGATCGCGCTCGTGCTGCTCGCCAGCCTGCTCATCCGCCATACGCTCCGCCCGATGCGCGACCTGACGCGCGCCGCCGAGACGCTCGGCAAGCATGATTTCGTCGATGTCCCGTTGCGCGGCCCCGCGGAGGTCCGGAAGGTCATCGACGCCTTCAACGACATGCAGCACCGCATCACGGCGATGATCGCCGACCGCACGCAGGCGCTCGCGGCGGTGGGACATGATTTCCGCACGCCACTCGCGCGGCTGAGGCTGCGTGCCGACAGCGTCGCGGATCCGTCGGTCGCGTCGGCGATGGAGCAGGATATCGGCGAGATGGAGCGCATGATCGACTCGCTGCTCGCTTATCTTTCGGGCGACATCGACGATCCGACCGAGCCCGTGGCGCCGACCGACATCGCGGTGATGTGTGCGACCGCGGCCGACGAGGCGAGCGACCGCGGGCATCGCGTCCTTTATGCCGGGCCCGATCATTTGGTGCTGTCCGTGCATGGCATCGCGATCAAACGCGCGCTGCTCAACCTCGTCGGCAATGCGCTGCGCTTCGGGAACGAGATCGAGGTGCGGCTGCGCAGCGGCGACCGGCGGATCGAAATCGAGGTGGCCGACGACGGCCCCGGCATTCCCGAACATCTGCGCGAACAGGCCGTCCAGCCCTTTGCGCGGCTCGACAGCGCCCGCGCGCGCGACACCGGCGGTTTCGGGCTCGGCCTGTCGATCGTCGAGCGGATCGCGCGGATGCACGGCGGCTCGCTCGAGCTCGGGCAGAGCCATCTTGGCGGTCTCGCCGCACGCCTGCACCTTCCTGCCGCCTGAGAAACATTTCGTTACACAGGCGCTGCACCGCAGCAAAATTCGATCGCCATGTGCGTGAAACCAACCAGCAAGGAGTGGTTTCATGAACGATCTGATCGGGCGCGTGTTCGATTTCGAAAAGCGCGTCTTCCCCAGCCGCAACGACCTGTTCGCCAAGCTCGTCGCCGACGGCCAGAGCCCCAAGGCGCTGATGATCTCCTGCGCCGACAGCCGCATCGTACCCGAACATATCATGCAGGCCGAACCCGGCGACATGTTCGTCTGCCGCAACGCCGGCAACATCGTCCCGCCCTTTGCGACGCAGAATGGCGGCGTGTCGTCGACGGTCGAATATGCCGTCGCCGCACTGGGCGTGCGCGACATCATCGTGTGCGGCCATTCGGACTGCGGCGCGATGAAGGCGCTGATGAATCCGCACATGATGGAAGGCATGCCCAATGTCGCCGCCTGGCTGCGCCACAGCCACGCCGCCGAGCATGTCGTGCGAACCGGCTATTCCGACCTTGACGACGCCGGTCTGGTCCGCGCCGCCAGCCTCGAAAATATCGTCGTCCAGCTTGCGCATCTGCGCACCCACCCCTCGGTCGCCGCGGGTATCGCGCGCGGCGAGATTTCGCTGCACGGCTGGTTCGTCGACATTCATCTGGGCGTCGTGATGGGCCTCGACGGCGCCACCGGGCGCTTCATCCCGATCCGTGCCGAAGACCCCCTGCCCGTCGCGCTCGCCGCCGGGCAGCGGCTCGCGATGCACGCCGGTCAGGCAGAGGCCGCCTGATCATGGCAAGCCAGGCTCTCCCCGCCAGCTCGGCCAGTGGCTTTTCGCGCGATTTCGCGGCGTCGATCGTCGTGTTTCTCGTCGCGATGCCGCTGTGCATGGGCATCGCCGTCGCATCGGGACTTCCGCCGGAAAAAGGCCTGATAACAGGCATTATCGGCGGGATCGTCGTCGGCGCGATCGCCGGTTCTCCCCTCCAGGTCAGCGGCCCCGCCGCCGGCCTCGCGGTGATCGTGTTCGAACTGGTCCGCACGCAGGGCATGGAGGCGCTCGGCCCCATCCTGCTCATCGCGGGCGCGGTCCAGCTGATCGCCGGCGTGATGAAACTCGGCGGCTGGTTCCGCGCGATTTCGCCGGCGGTCGTCCACGGCATGCTCGCGGGCATCGGCGTGCTGATCGTCATCGGCCAGTTCCACGTGCTGTTCGATGCCAAGCCGCTCGCGAGCGGGCTTGAAAATATCGCCGCGATGCCGGGCCGCCTGCTCGGCCTCAACGCGAGCAGCCCCGGCGGCGCCGAACTCGCGCTTTTGATCGCCGGCATCACGATCGGCGTCATGGTCGCGTGGGAAAAGTGGCGCCCGGCGTCGATGCGCCTCGTCCCCGGCGCGCTGCTGGGCGTCGTCGCGGGTACGGTGGTTTCGCTCGTGCTGGGCATGAATGTCGCGCGTGTCGAGGTGCCCGATTCTATCCTCGCCGCGATCACCCCGCCGACGGCTTTCGCAAGCTGGCTGACGCCCGAAATCATCGCCGCCGCGATCGCGGTCGCGTTCATCGCCAGCGCCGAGACGTTGCTGTCGGCGGCGGCGGTCGACAAGATGCACGACGGTCCGCGCAGCGATTTCAACAAGGAGCTGCGCGCGCAGGGCGTCGGCAACATGCTGTGCGGCGGCGCGGGCGCGCTGCCGATGACGGGCGTCATCGTCCGCAGCTCGGCGAACGTCCAGGCCGGTGCCGTGTCGCGCCGTTCGACGATCCTGCACGGCGTCTGGATCCTCGCGTTCGTCGCGCTGCTGCCGTCGGTGATGCGCGCCATGCCGATGGCGACGCTCGGCGCGGTGCTCGTCGTGACCGGCTGGCGGCTGGTCAAGCTCGACCATGCGCGCGAGCTGCTCAAGCACCACGGCGTGCTGCCGGTACTCATCTGGGCGACCACCCTCGTGCTCGTGGTCGCGGTCGACCTGCTGACCGGCGTGATCGTCGGCATCCTCTTCTCGCTCGTCGAACTCATCCCCCATGTGCGCCGCCTGCGGCTCAAGGTGGATCATTCGGACAATGCGGAAGGGACGCGCGTCAGCCTGTCGGGCGCGGCGACCTTCGTCCAGCTTCCCAAGCTGGAAGACACGCTGGGTTCGATCCCGCGCGACAAGGCCGTCACGATCGACTGCGGACAGCTTTCGGGGATCGACCATAGCTGTGCCGAATTGCTGCGCGACTGGGTCGCACGCCGCAAGGCGCATGGCAGCCCGACGGTGCTGCTCGGCGACGACAAAAGGCTGCGGCGTCTGGCGACCGCCTGACTGATCGAGAGCTCCCCCCGAAGGGCGGAGGAACGGGTGTGGGTCAGGCGACCAGAGAGAGGCCTGATCCACACTCGCCGTTTTGGAGGTGGACGCTGCGACAGCAGCATTCCTGATTGAATTCCTGATTGAATCGTCATCCGGCGAAAGCCGGGATCTCAGCGTCTCGGCCTGACGCACCGGCGAGATCCCGGCCTTCGCCGGGATGACGAGGTAAAGATTGGTCTGACCTAGTCGCCGACCAGCTTCATCAGCTTGCGTTCGACCGGAGCAAGCACATTCGACAGCTCGTCCCCGCGCTTCAAAATCGCCCCGGCTTCGGAGACAAGGGCCCACATGCCCTGCCGGCTCCGCAAGGCGGGGCGTTTTTCGATGCGATATTCGGGCCGCTCGGCAGCGCGGCGAAAAGCCGAGAAGATCGCGGCGTCGCGGTGGAAATCCATCGCATAGTCGCGCCAATGCCCCGCCGCGACCATGCGGCCATAGAGGTCAAGAATGCGCATCAGTTCTGGGCGCTCGAAGCCGGTCTGCAGCGGTGCCGTTCTAGTTGCGAACGGCAGGGGCGTCACCGTCCCCATCAGGCGCGGGTCCGGCTCCCTTTGCGCCGCGGCGCTTCGTCATCCACGGCGGCAAGCTCGCGTTCTTCGAGCAGCGCTGCGAGCTGCTTCTGCATCTGCTCGAGCTGGCATTGCAGCAGTTCGACCTTTTGCGTCGCGGGGTCGAAGGTTTCGCTGCACGGCGTGCCATAGGGCACGAATTCGCGCGCATATTCGGTCGCGTCGAGCAGGGTCGAGCGCGCCGGGATGCCGACCATCACCGCACCCTCGGGCACATCCTTCGTCACCACCGCGTTGGCGCCGACGCGCGCGCGCGCGTTGACGGTGACGGGGCCGAGGATCTGGGCGCCCGAACCGACAATGACATCGTCGGACAGCGTCGGGTGGCGCTTGCCGCCGATGCCGTTCGCGGGGTCGGTACCGCCGAGCGTCACGCCCTGATAGATGGAGACATTGTCGCCGATCTCGGCGGTCTCGCCGATCACGACGCCGAAGCCGTGATCGATGAACAGATGCCGGCCGATCGTCGCACCCGGATGGATGTCGATCGCGGTCAGGAAACGCGACAGATGATTGATGAAACGCGCGAGGAAGAACAGCCGCGCCTCGAACAGCCAGTGCGCGACGCGGTGCATGCCGACCGCGAGCAGCCCCGGATATAGCAATATTTCCCAGCGCGACCGCGGTGCGGGATCGCGTGCCTTGATCGAATCGAGATAGGCGACCAGCCCGTTGAACATACAATGTCCCCTGCGACCCTATTTGTTCCCACCAAGATAGAGGCTGGGAAGCGCCATTTCCAGCCCCGGTGCGTTTTTCCTCGTCAGCGGCCGAAAAGGCCGATGCGAAGCAGGAGCAGGCCTTCGGAACGCAACCGGCGCTCGCCTCCGTGGCTCGCGATCAGACCGGCCCAGCGATCGAGCATCAGCAGCGCGCGACTTCCGGAGAAATCGCGGCGTGCCGGCGTTGCGGAATTTCTGGCATCGGCCAACCGCGCCCTTGCTTCGGGTTCGGCTTCGACGACGCCCGCGCCCCAAACAAGGCCCCAGCGTTTGCCGCCGACCTCGGTGCCGCCGGACAGCGCGAAGAGATGGGCGCCGAAGCTTTCGGACGCCGCGAACCGATCGGCATCGCTTTCGGCGAGCAACATCGCCTCCGCCGCATCGACCAAGGCGTCGAGGCCGCCCTGCCCCGACCAGCTCGCCTGAAGCTCGGCAAGCAAGGGTTCGCCCTTGGGCAGCGCCGCGGGGTCGTTCGCGATCATCGCCGCCATGTCGCGCCACCAGGCGAGCTTGATCTGCCCGATCAGCGGCTCGCGCGCGTCGAGCAGCAGCTTGGTCAGCCGCGCGGCGAGCCCCCATAGCGCCGCCATGGCGGGGCGCCGCTCGCGGGGCACCGCGACCATGACGCGCGGATCGCGCATGTCGGGGTAGAACGCCGTCTCCGGGTCGTCAGGCGCGATTGAGGACCGCCTTTACCGCCTTCACGACGCGCGGCGTATCGACGAGCGCGGCCTTTTCGAGATTGTTCGCATAGGGCAGCGGCACATCCTCGTTGCACACGCGCATGACGGGCGCGTCGAGGTCGTCGAAGCCATGCTCCATCGCGACCATGGCGAGTTCGCTGGCGATCGAGCAGACCGGCCAGCCTTCCTCGACGACGACGAGATGGTTCGTCTTCTTGAGGCTGGCGAGCACCGTCGCGGTGTCGAGCGGGCGGAGCGTGCGGAGATCGATGACCTCGGCGTCGATCCCCTCGCCCGCCAGCTGGTCGGCGGCTTCGAGCGCGAGCCCGACGCCGATCGAATAGCTGACGATGGTGACGTCGCCGCCCTGGCGCATGATCCGCGCCTTGCCGATAGGCAGCACGAAGTCCTCGACGTCGGGAACCTCGAAGCTGCGGCCATAGAGCAGCTCGTTTTCGAGGAACACGACCGGATCCTCGGTGCGGATCGCGGCCTTCATCAGCCCTTTGGCATCGGCGGCGTCATAGGGCGCGATCACGATCAGGCCAGGGACGCTGGCGTACCATGGGCCGTAATTCTGGCTGTGCTGCGCGCCGACGCGCGCCGCGGCGCCGTTGGGCCCGCGGAAGACGATCGGACAGCGCATCTGGCCGCCCGACATATAGTTGGTCTTCGCCGCCGAGTTGATGATGTGGTCGATCGCCTGCATCGCGAAGTTGAAGGTCATGAATTCGATGATCGGCTTGAGGCCGCCCATCGCCGCGCCCGCGCCGAGACCGGCGAAACCATATTCGGTGATCGGGGTGTCGACGACGCGTTGCGCGCCGAATTCCTGCAGCAGGCCCTGCGTGACCTTGTACGCGCCCTGATATTCGGCGACTTCCTCCCCCATCACGAAGACGCGGTCGTCCTTGCGCATTTCCTCGGCCATCGCGTCGCGCAGCGCTTCGCGGACGGTGAGTTTGACCATCGCGGTGCCTTCGGGAATCGCGGGGTCCGAGGCGCGTTCGGTCGCGGCGGGTTTCTCGGCAGCGGGAGCGGGGGTCGGAGCAGGAGCCGGCGCTTCGGCCTTGGGCTCTTCCGCCGGAGCGGGTGCCGCGGCAGGCGCCGCCGCATCCTCGCCCTCACCCGCGATCGTCGCGATCACCGTGCCGACCTTCACATTGTCGGTGCCTTCGGCGACCAATATCTGGCCGATCGTGCCCTCATCAATGGCTTCAAATTCCATCGTCGCCTTGTCGGTCTCGATCTCGGCGAGGATGTCGCCCGACTTCACCGTGTCGCCTTCCTTGACGAGCCACTTGGCGAGCGTGCCCTCTTCCATCGTCGGCGACAGCGCCGGCATCTTCAATTCGATGGCCATCTCAATATTGCTCCACCAGCACGTCGGTATAAAGTTCGGACAATTCGGGTTCGGGCGCGCTTTCGGCAAAGTCGGCCGATTCCGCGACGACTTGGCGGATCTCCTTGTCGATATCCTTGATCTTGTCCTCGCTGACGCCGGCGTCGGTCATCAATTTCTTCAAATGCTCGATCGCGTCGCTCTTGTCGCGCACCGCCTGCACTTCCTCGCGGCTGCGATATTTGGCGGGGTCGGACATCGAGTGGCCGCGATAGCGATAGGTTTTGAGCTCCATCAGCACCGGACCCTTGCCCGCGCGCACCCATTCGAGCGCCGCCTCGGCCGCGCCGCGCACCGCGAGCACGTCCATGCCGTCGACCTGCATGCCCGGGATGCGGAAGCTTTCGCCGCGGCGATACAGCTGATCCTCGGCCGACGCGCGGTTGACCGATGTGCCCATGGCGTACTGGTTGTTCTCGATCACGAAGATGATCGGCAGCTTCCACAGCTCGGCCATGTTGAAGCTTTCGTAGACCTGCCCCTGGTTCGCGGCGCCGTCGCCGAAATAGGCCATCGCCACGCCGCCGTCGCCGCGATATTTGTGCGCGAAGGCAAGCCCGGTCCCGAGCGACACCTGCGCGCCGACGATACCGTGGCCGCCGTAGAATTTATGCTCGACGCTGAACATGTGCATCGAGCCGCCCTTGCCCTTCGAAATGCCCGCCTGGCGTCCCGTCAGTTCGGCCATGATAACCTTGGGATCGATGCCGTAGGCGAGCATGTGGCCATGGTCGCGGTAGCCGGTGATGACGCTGTCCTTGTCGCCGTCGAGCGCCGACTGCAGGCCGACCGCCACGGCTTCCTGGCCGATATAGAGATGGCAGAAACCACCGATCAGGCCGAGACCGTAAAGCTGCCCCGCCTTTTCCTCGAAACGGCGGATGAGCAGCATTTCGCGGTAGAATTTCTCGAGCTCCTCGGGCGACGCGTCATAGGGGACGGGATCGCGCGGCATCTCGCGATTGGTCGCGGGGGCTGGGGTGGATGCAGTCTTTGTTGGCGCGGCAGACTTGCGCGCGGGAGCTTTGGCCAAGACGGGTTCCTTTGCATTTAGCCGTTACGGCAAGGGTCCCTATAGGAGAGCCGCGCCGCACTTGGCAACGCCCACCATGGCAGGGGACAAAGCCAAGTTACGTATGCAGGAAAAGGCCGCAATCTGGCCCCTCCCTTCAGGGGAGGGGTTGGAGTGGGGTCTGTCGAGATCGCGCCAGGCGATGGATTCACCGCTGCGACTAGGGAGCAAGCTCCCAAGTCTCGCTGCCCTCCCCTAAAGGTTAGGGCTTGGTTCGCTCAGCGCTTCGCGTCGGGCTCCATCGGAATGATCACCTCGTCGGGGTGATAGGCGCCCAGTTTCTCGCGCACATATTCTTCGGCGAGATCGGGGTCGACGCGCCGCCGGTCGAGCAGGTTGACGCGGTTCTGGAGCTCATTCTGTTTCCTGGTGAGCTCGCTTAAGATGACGCGCTTCTTTTCGACCGACTGGCCATATTCGCCCCAGGCATAAAGCCCCGTCGGACCGAAGATGATGTAGCCGACCATCGCCAGCACGACCATCACCGCAATGGCCGGACCGGTGGCCCGGCTCATCGATTTGCGGAATTTGTGGCGCTGCGTCATTCCGGCCCTTGAATCAGAGTTGATTCGTGGCGTCAAGGCGCCAGGCGCCGGTTTTCAACCGTTCATCGCATCAGGACAGCCGCCAAAGGTGGGGGGCCGATTTGCAGAAGGTGCCAAGCCGCATCGCGCCCTCCCACAGCTCGAGGCTACGACCGGCCGCTTGCCCCTGCGCGATCTGCAGCGCGAAATCGGGGCTTTCCGCCTGGAAATCAATGCGCTCGGACTGGCCCGAGGAGTGATCCTCGAGCAAAATATAAAAGGACCGCATGTCGAATACCTTGGATGACGGGAGCGGGTGCGACCCGGGCTCTCGGCATATTATGATCGGCTATCCGCACGAAACGGAGGGACTGCGGGCATTGAGCCGGGACCACGAAAAGCCAATCTGGTGGAAAAACCGCAACCGTCGAGAGAGAAGGTAACAGGTTTCGGCCGATCGACCTAAGCAATTCGGGCCCGGCTGTAGCCCATGTTATGAAAAAATCGCTGCGCCCGGATAGCGCGCCATGTCGCCCAATTCTTCCTCGATACGGATCAACTGGTTATATTTGGCGAGCCGGTCCGAACGCGCGAGGCTGCCGGTCTTGATCTGGCCGCAGTTGGTCGCGACCGCGAGGTCGGCGATCGTCGAATCCTCGGTCTCGCCCGAGCGGTGCGACATGACGGCGGTGTAGCGCGCGCGGTGCGCCATATCGACCGCGTCGAGCGTTTCCGACAAAGTGCCAATCTGGTTGACCTTGACGAGCAGCGAGTTGGCGAGGCCGTCCTTGATCCCCTGTTCGAGGCGCGCGGGGTTGGTGACGAACAAATCGTCGCCGACGAGCTGGCACTTGTCGCCGATGAGGTCGGTGAGCGCCTTCCAGCCGGTGAAATCATCCTCGCTCATGCCGTCCTCGATCGACTTGATCGGATAGTCGTTCACCAGCGCGGCGAGATATTCGGCCATCTGTTCGGGGCTCAGCGAGAGCCCTTCGCCGCTGATCTCGTACTTGCCATTCTTGAAGAATTCGGTCGCGGCGCAGTCGAGCGCGAGCACGACGTCGGTGCCGAGCTTGAAGCCCGCCTGATCGACCGAGGCGGCGATGAAGTCGAGCGCGGCGCGGGTCGAGGCGAGGTTCGGCGCGAAGCCGCCCTCGTCGCCGACCGCTGTGGCGAGCCCCTTCGCCGACAGCCCCTTTTTCAGCGTGTGGAAGATTTCGCTGCCCCAGCGCACCGCCTCGGCGATGCTGCTGGCGCCGACGGGCATGATCATGAATTCCTGCACGTCGATCGGGTTGTCGGCATGTTCGCCGCCGTTGATGATGTTCATCATCGGCACCGGCAAGGTGCGAGCCGAGACGCCGCCGACATAGCGATAGAGCGGCAGGCCGCGCGCGTCGGCCGCGGCCTTGGCGGCGGCGAGGCTGACGCCGAGGATCGCGTTGGCGCCGAGGCGGCTCTTGTTCGCGGTGCCGTCGAGGTCGATCATTGCCATGTCGAGTTCGCGCTGGTCCTCGGCATCGAGGCCGATCAGCGCCTCGACGATGTCGCCGTTGACCGCCGCGACCGCCTTGGTCACGCCCTTGCCGAGATAGCGCGCCTTGTCGCCGTCGCGCAGTTCGACCGCCTCGTGCGCGCCGGTCGAGGCGCCCGAGGGAACCGCGGCGCGGCCGAAGCTGCCATCCTCCAGCAGCACATCGACTTCGACGGTGGGATTGCCGCGGCTGTCGAGGATTTCGCGGCCGTGGATGTCGATGATGGCGGTCATGGAAACTGTCCTGCTGGGCGCCCCGAACGGAGCAGGTTGAGAGAGCGCCCGCCTGTTATCGGCCGGGTGACGTTAGTGCAACCGCTGCATAGGAATTTTGCGCGGGGATGGAACCATTGGGCGCGCCTTGCTATATATCTTGCAGGACCAAAAGAGGATGCCCGCCCGCGCGGCGCCCGACACGACAGAAGAGGACTAAATGATGGCCAAAGCCGCTACTCCCGCGACGAAGAAAGCCGCAGCTCCCCGTCCCAGGGCGCCCGCGAAGGCTGCCGCCACCAAGGCCGCGCCCGCCCGCAAGCCCGCATCCGTGAAGGCCGCCAAGGACCATCCCATCCGCGACCAGATCGCCGCGACCCGCGACACCATCAAGTCCGAAGCGTCGAAAAAGGCCGCCTCGCTGAAGGATGAGGCGACGGCGTTCAAGAACCAGGCCTCGGCCAAGGCGCGCGACGCCGCGACCAAGGGCAAGGACAAGGCGGCCGAGGCCGTCGGCAGCCTTGCCAAGATGCTTGAGGACAGCGCCGGCACCGTCGACAGCAAGTTCGGCAAGCAGTACGGCGACTATGCCCGCTCGGCCGCCTCGACCGTCGCCGGCCTCGCCACGACGCTCGACAAGAAGGATCTCGACGAACTCGCGGCCTCGACGCGCGACATGGTCAAGAAGAACCCGGCGATCGCCGTCGGCGCCGCCACGGTGATCGGCTTCGTTCTCGCGCGCATGCTCAAAGGCAGCTCCAACGATTGACAGCAGCTTGTCATCTTCCGATCCGAACATTCCGCCAACGTCCGATGAGCGCCGTTTCGACGGCATAAGTCATGGCTATGCGCCGGACGGGCGCCCGCTCGCCCCGCCCCCCGTTCCGCTCGAAAAGATTGTCGGCGATGTCGTCGACAATCTGTCGGCGACGGCAAAGGCGGAGCTTGCGCTGCTCGAAGCGCGCGGCGAGCTGGCGCTGCACGGCGCGTCATGGACCGCGGGTTGGGGCGCGGTCGCCGCCTCGGCTTTGGGCATCGCGATGCTCGCGCTCGCTTTCGGGGCGATTCTGGCGCTCGCGCCGCATGTCGGGCCGTTCGTCGCGACCCTGATCGTCGTCGCCATATTGCTCGCCGTGGCCGGGTTCGCCGGCTGGCGCGCGCGAAAGAGCTACGCCGACATTCGCACTGCGCTCCGCAGCGACCTGACCAACGAGAGGATCGACGATGCCGCGGATGCGTAACCGCCTGATCGCCGCGGCGCGACGCTCGATGCTTCAGCGGGGCGAACTTTATCGGCGGCTCGATGTCGCGAAGGAGGCGCTCCGGCCGTCGGCGCTCGTCGATCGGGGCAAATACCGGATCGGCGAAAAGGTCGACGATGCCGCGCATGCCGTCGGCCAAGAGCTTCGCGACAATCGCTGGCCGATCGCGATCGCCGCGGCGGCGGGCGCGCTGTGGTTGCTGCGCGAACCGATCAAGGAACATGCGCCGAAACTGACGCGCAAGATTCAGGACCTGGCGAGTGAAGTCGCCGATCATTTTCGTGCCGTCGACGAACCGGCGGACGAGGATGAATTTGAAACTCTGGAGGAAGACGATCATGAAGCCGTTCGGTGAAACCGCCCGCGAAACGCGTGCCAAAGCGAGTGAACTTGCGGAGAAAACCGCCGAAAACGCCCGCCTGACCGCCGAGGCGGCGAAGGCGCGCATTCAAGGCGGCTATGGCCGCGCCCGCGCCGCGACCGAAGAATTCGCGGCAAAGGCCAGCGAACAGGCCGGCGTCGCGCGCGAAGCCGCCGGTGAGGCCTATCAGAAGGGCAAGGCGCAGGCGAAACGAGCCAACAGCAAGCTCAAGGACGTCGCCGAGAAGCAACCGCTGACGCTCGTCGCCGGCGCGGTCGCGATCGGCGCGCTGCTCGGTTCGCTGCTGCCCAAGGGCGTCCGCAAAGACGAGGAATGAGCTGCACTTGCCGTTAGGGCAAAGCACTGGTAGGGGCCGCGCCTTCTCCCCTACCAGCGTTTATCCGCAAGGAAAGCAGTCATGAGCAAATTGCATCTCGTCTTCGGCGGACGCGTCAGCGATCCGCAGGGTCTCGACTTCGTCGACCTCGGCAATCTCGACGTCGTCGGCCTCTATCCCGACTATAAATCGGCCGAAAAGGCATGGCGCAGCGCGGCCCAGCGCACCGTCGACGACGCCGAAATGAAATATGTCGTCGTCCACCTGCACAAATTGCTGCAGCCCGACGCTGAGTAAGCGGCATACATCCCATCCGTATCCCCGAGCGAAGACGAGGGGCTATGCCGAGCGAAGTCGAGGCGGCGACATGGCAGCTTCTCGCTACGCTCGAATGAGCCCCTCGTCTTCGCTCGGGGATACGGTGGTTTAACTAGCCGCTTTACCGAAAATTGTCCGCGTAGGCCTGGATTTTCAGCGTGCGGACCGGCGTCGGCGTAATCTCGACCTCGATACCGTTCTTCTCGGCGTAAGCGACCGCCTCTTCGCGGCTGGCGAAGCCGAGGCGAAGCTGGCGCTGCGTGTCGCCGCTGCCCGCCCAGCCCATCAGCGGATCGGCCTTGCGCGCCTCGGCGGGCGCGAATTCGAGCATCCAGCGCTGCGTCCCGGCGCGCCCCGACTGCATCGCATTCTTGGGCTTTTGGAAGATACGCGCTTTCATCGGGGTCGTCCTGTATAATCGGGGTCTGTGCCGCCGCCTTAGCGCCAAGCTCGCGACACCGAAAGGGGTCTATTGCGCATCGCGCCGCGCCTGCGCGGCTTTGGTCAGCAAGGTCGGGCGCGCGTTCGCCGGATCGTCGGGCCAGCTGTGCTTGGGATAGCGTCCGCGCATCTCTCGCGCGACATCGTGCCAGCTCCCGCCCCAGAAGGATGCGATGTCGCGCGTCGTCTGGATCGGGCGGTGTGCGGGCGAGGTCAGCGCAAGGATCAGCGGCACCGGCGGATCGCCCACCGTCGGGTGGCGCGCGAGGCCGAAGAGCTCTTGGACGCGCACGTTGACGGTCGGGCCGCCGTCGGCGCCATAGTCGATCGGATGGCGGCTACCCGCCGGGGTCGCATAGTCGGCGGGGGCGTGCTTTTCGAGCAGCTGCCGCGCCGGCCAGTCGAGCATCGCCATCAGCGCGTCGGCAAGCTTGCGATCGCCGATATCGCGCAGGCCGCGGCACCCCGAAAGCAAGGGTTCGAGCCAGATTTCGAGGCTGTCGCCGAGCGCGTTGGTCGACAATATGTCGAGCCCCGCGAAGGATGCGCGCTGGCGCAGCGCCTGCGACGCTGGCCCCCAGCCGATCAGCACCAAACCCTTGTCGCGCACCGCAGCCATGCGCACCGCGACGTCGTCCTCGGCCTTGTCGCTGCGCGCCGCCTGCCCGCTCGTCAGCGCGATCGCGCCGAGCCGTCGCTCGCGGCGGTGGTCGACGCGGTCGTTCGCGCTGTCATAACTGCTCGCCGAATGTTCGACGATCCGGTCGGCGAACAGCGCCTCGACCTCGTCCTGCCCGATCGGCGCGGCGGCGAGGATGCGCACGCCCGCGGCATGGCCCTGCGCATCGGCGATCGCGAGCCATTCGCTGCCCGCAAGCGGGTCGACCGCATCGATGCGATAGGCGCGGCCGCCGACGCTCAGATATTCGCCGCGCTGCCCCGCGCGCTGGCGCGCGACGCGGTCGGGCCAGGCGGTCGCGATCCAGCCGCCGATCGAGCGCGGCGCGGCCTCGCCCGCCCCCGCCGCCAGTTTCTCGCCGATCGTCGCGAGCCGCCGCGCGAGCCGCCACGCGCCTTCGCTGCGCTGGTTCCGCTGGCCGCGCCAGCGCGACAGCCGCGCTTCGACATCGACGCCGCGCCCGCCGAGCCCCGGCTCGGTGAGCAGCACCGCGAGCCGCCCCGCGATCTCACCCTCGCCCGCGCGCGCCGCATCGAGCAGCATGTGCGCGAGCGGCACCGGCAGCGGGATCGCCGCGAGCGCCTTGCCGTGCGCGGTGATGCGGCCATCGTCTGCCAGCGCGCCGATCGCCTGCAATCGCGTCTTCGCCTCCGAAATCGCGGCGGGCGACGGAGGGTCGAGCCAGCCCAATTGACGCGGATCGACAATGCCCCAGCTCGCGCAATCGAGCACGACGGGCATCAGGTCGTTTTCGTGGATTTCGGGCGGATCGAAGGGCGGCATGCCCGCGGTCGCCGCGGCTTCCCACAGACGGTAGGCGACCCCCGGCCCCTGCCGCGCGGCGCGGCCCGCGCGCTGCGTCGCCGACGCCTGGCTCGCGCGTTCGGTGACGAGGCGCGCGATCCCCGCCGCCTTGTCGAAGCGCGGACGGCGCGACAGGCCGGCGTCGATCACGATGCGCACGCCGTCGATCGTCAGGCTGGTTTCGGCGATGCTCGTCGCGAGGATCAGCTTGCGCCGTCCGTCGGGATCACGGACGAGCGCCTTGCGCTGGAGCGCCGGGTCGATCTGGCCGTGCAGGCGGTGGACGGCCAGCGGCAGGCGCGCCTCCTCGACCGCCGTCGCCGCGCGCTCGATGTCGGCGGCGCCGGGCAGGAAAGCGAGCATGTCGCCTTCGGCCTCATCGGCGAGCGCCTGCCGCACCGCCGCGAGCACCGACGCTTCGAGCCTGTCCTCGGCGCGGCGGCCGATATGGCGCAGGTCGAGCGGCCAAATCTTGCCTTCGCTCTTCACCACCGGCGCGTTGCCGAGCAGCGCGCCGAAGCGCGCGCCATCGAGCGTCGCCGACATGGCGACGAGGCGGAGGTCGTCGCGCAGCCCCTGCTGCGCGTCGATCGCCAGCGCGAGTGCGAAATCGCCATCGAGGCTGCGTTCATGCACTTCGTCGAACAGCACCGCCGATACGCCGGCAAGTTCGGGATCGGCGAGGATGCGGTTGCGGAACAGCCCCGGCGTCATCACGAGTAGGCGGGTGTCCTTCGACTGCTTGCTGTCGAGGCGGGTCGCATAGCCGACCGGGCCGCCGACCGCGGCGCCCATCTCTTCGGCAATCCGCTCGGCGGCAGCGCGCGCCGCGAGCCGGCGCGGCGAGAGCAGCCACACCGCGCCCGTGCACCATGGCTGGGCGAGCAGCGCCGGGGCGACGCGTGTCGTCTTGCCCGCGCCGGGGGGTGCTACAACGACCGCATTGGGTTTCAGCACCAGCGCCGCCATGATGTCGGGCAGCACCTGATCGATCGGAAGCGCCTGCCTCATACGCGCGCTGCCGGGTTGCCCAGTTCGGCATTCAAACGGAAAGCCTCGGCGGCGAGTTTCGACACTTGGCCGCCCCCCACCTCGCTCGCCTCGGTCAGCACCAGATTGCCGAGCTCATATTTGCCGCTCGCCTTGATCCGGGGTTCGAGGTCGCGCAGCCTTTTGCCGCGCCAGAAGCCGAGCAGGACGCGATGCGCTTCGGCGCGGATCAATATGCACGGGCCATTCGCCATGAAGACGAGGTTGGTCCATTTGATCGTTTCTTCAAAGGGCGCGGCGGCCATGATCGCCGCGCGCATCATCCGACACCGTTCCAGCTGCCAGCCCGACAGCGCCGCGATATAGTCATCGGGGCTGTCCGCCGCGGGGCCCATCGTCGCCATGAAAGCTCAATAAGCGCGCGCGACCGCGAAGGCGACCGCCTCGGTCAGCGCCGATTTCGCCTGGCTCGCACGGAAGCCGCCGATCGCATCGACCGCGCGCTGGCCGTAGTGACGCGCCCGCGCCAGCGTATCGGCGATCGTATCGTGCTTGTGGAGCAGCGAGGTCGCATAGGCGAGATCCTCGTCCGATGTGCGGTGGCCGACGATCGCCTGTTTCCAGAATTCGCGCTCCTCCGCGGACCCGCGCGCATGGGCGAGGATGACGGGCAGCGTGACCTTGCCGTCGCGGAAATCGTCGCCGACGCCCTTGCCCATCGTTTCGGCGTCCGAAACATAGTCGATCGCATCGTCGACGAGCTGGAAGGCGATGCCGAGATTGCGGCCATAGGCGTCGAGCGCCGCTTCGGTCGCTTCGTCGCGCTCGGCCACGACCGCGGCGATCTTGCATGCCGCGGCGAACAGTTCGGCGGTCTTGGCGTTGATGATCGCGAGATATTGATCCTCGCTCGTCTCGATCCGGCGCTGGGCGGAGAGCTGGTTGACCTCGCCCTCGGCGATCACCGCCGAGGCGCGGCTGAGGATCTTGAGCACCTTCAGCGATCCGTCCTCGACCATCACCTCGAACGCGCGGCTGAACAGGAAGTCGCCGACGAGCACCGACGCGCTGTTGCCCCAGATCATGTTCGCGGTCTTGCGGCCGCGGCGGAGGTCCGATTTGTCGACGACATCGTCATGGAGCAGCGTCGCGGTGTGGATGAATTCGACCGCCGCCGCCAATTTGCAATGCCGCCGCCCCGGATAGTCGAGCAGCTTGCCGCAGGCGAGCGTCAGCATCGGCCGCATCCGTTTGCCGCCGCCCGCGATCAGGTGCCCTGCGAGTTCGGGGATCAGCGGCACTTCGGACTGCATGCGGTCGAGGATGACCGAATTCACCTCATTCATGTCGGCGGCGACGAGCGCCATCATCGGGTCGAGCGAGGGCGGCCTCTGCCCATGTAGCTGATGAATTTCGGCAGTCATGACGCGGCGACCCTTGGCCGCGCGGTCGCGATTTTGCAACGACTTTCGGCTTGCCAGCAGCCCCCCGCCGGTGCCAAGCGTGCCGGAGATAAGAGGAGCCGCGCACCCATGGACGACCAGCTGAGCCGTTACCGCCAGAGCATCGACAATATCGACGCCGCGCTCGTCTATATGCTCGCCGAACGGTTCAAGGTGACCAAGGCGGTCGGCGAACTCAAGGCGCGCGAGGGCCTGCCCCCCGCCGACCCGAGCCGCGAGGAACGGCAGATCGAGCGGCTCCGCAGCCTCGCCCGCGATGCCGACCTCGACCCCGATTTCACCGAGAAATTCCTGCGCTTCATCATCGACGAGGTGATCCGCCATCACCAGCAGGCGAAGCGCGAGCAGGACGCATGAGCCCGGGCCACCCGATCTTCGCCCGCTGGCCGGCCGAGCATCCCGAGCGCATCCAGCTTTTTTCCGCGCCGACGCCAAACGGGGTGAAGGCGGGGATCATGCTCGAGGAAACCGGCCTTCCCTATGAGCCGCACCGGATCGACATCATGGCGAACGAAAGCCATGACCCGGCCTTTCTCGCGCTCAACCCCAACGGCAAGATCCCCGCGGTCTACGACCCGCAGGGCCCCGGCGGAAAACCGCTCGCGCTATTCGAATCGGGTGCGATTCTGATCTACCTCGCCGACAAGAGCGGGCGGTTCCTGTCGGCCGATCCGGCCACGCGCTACGAGACGATCCAGTGGGTGATGTGGCAGATGGGCGGCGTCGGCCCGATGTTCGGCCAGCTCGGTTTCTTCCATAAATTCGCCGGGCGCGAATATGAGGACAAGCGCCCGCGCGACCGCTACGCGGCCGAATCCGCGCGGCTGCTCGGCGTGCTCGACGGCCGTCTCGATGGCCGCGCGTGGATCATGGGCGATGAATACAGCATCGCGGATATTTCGCTGCTCGGCTGGGTGCGCAACCTGATCGGCTTTTACGAGGCGCGCGAAATCGTCGGTTTCGATCGCTTTGCGCATGTCCAGCGCTGGCTGGATGCGGGGCTCGCACGGCCCGGCGTCCAGCGCGGGCTGGAAGTAACCGCGGCGTGAGGCTGGTAAAGGCGGGAGCTCGGCACCGTCAGACTCTTCAATTTTTCAGATGGACGTTGATCATGCCGTCGGCTGGAATCGCTTTTCGGCAGCACGACAAATTGCCGCACACGAAATAGGGCTTTGCCGGAAGGAATACGGCGGGATGATGATCGGCAAAAAGGTGGTCCCGCTCTCGTGCGCGGCGCTGCTCATCCTTCTCGCCGCCGTGCCGATGTTGGTCGTTACCGTGCCCGGAGCATCGGATTATCCCAATCATCTTGCGCGTCACCATATTTTCGCGGCGATCGGACAGGGAACGGCACTCGACCGTTATTTTATCGTCGACTGGCGCTGGGTCGGCAATCTTGGCGTCGACCTTCCCGTCCTGGCGCTTTCGTCCTGGCTTGGCGTGGAGCCCGCCACGCGCATCGTGAGCGCGCTGATCGCTCCGCTCACCGTTGCCGGCATCCTCCTATTGTCCCGTTCGGCGCACGGCCGTGTGACGGGGGGCGCGATGCTCGCGCTGCCATTCGCTTTCGCGCAGCCCTTTTTGTTCGGTTTCCTCAATTATTGCCTGTCCGTGGCGCTGGCGCTGCTCGTCGCGGCGGCGTGGTATGCCAAGCGGCCGGGTAGCCTTCATGCCGCGCTTGCCTTCGGTCTCGGCGCCATCGCGGTGTGGACCGCCCATATCATGGGATGGGCGATCCTGCTTTTCCTTGTTGCCAGCGCAGAGCTCGCGATGGTGCGAAGCTGGCGCGATCTGGTGCATCGCGCCTTGCGCGCTGCGCCGTTGATTTTGCCGATCGTTCCACTCCTGGTCTGGCACGCCGAAGGCGGCGGCCGTTTGTTCTGGTATGCTCCCCACCTCCTGCAGGCGAAGGCCATGAATTTCGTCACGGCGCTCAAAGGCCTGTCGATGCCATTCGACCTCGCGATAACGGCGAGCATCTGCCTCGGCGCGATCCTTGCGTTCCTGTGGGCGGGCGGGCGCCGGCTGGAGCCTCGCCTCGCCGCGGGCGGCGGATTGCTGCTGTTCGCGACGCTCGTGCTGCCGACGACGGTTTTGGGAAGCTGGGGTGCGGACCTGCGCCTCGCTCCCGTGGCGATGATGGTCACGATCATGGCGATCCGCCCCGCTCCAAGACCCGAACGCGAGCGGCTGCTGATCATGCTGGGCGCGAGCCTGTTCGTGCTGCGCGCAGGGTGGACATCGGTGCATTGGTGGCAGGCCGACCGCGCGCTGCAAAAGAGGCTGGTTCTGCTCGACGAGGTGCCGCGGGGGAGCCGGCTTGGATTCCTGTCCGCGGAAGCAGGGTGCGACAACTGGACATTGACCCCGAACCGCAAGCTCGGCGCCTATGCGATCACGCGGCGCGACGCATTCGGCAATACGCTGTTCCAGATCCCCGGCTCGGACGTGATGACGATCCGGCAACCACCGGATCGCGCCCGCTGGTTCGACGGTTCGCAGGACATTCCGGTCCACTGCCCCGAAGGCGCGCCGGATCGGCATGTGCTCGGCGAACGAATGAGAAGCATGGCACAGGCGGATTTCAACGCATTGTGGATCGCGGGAATCGATAGCAAGAGCGTTCCCCGCTTGCCGGGCTATGCGATAGTCTACAGCCGCGGGATCGATACGCTGTTGATCAAGCAGGCGTCCGAGCCCCCTGAGCCCGGCTCGATTCCGCGCCCTCAATCGGCGATCAGGTGGATGGGCGCCGGTCCGTAGAGGGCGCCAAGGAAAACGCAGGCCATAACGACGCCGACGAAGAGGCTTCGCCTGTCCTTTATCGCGAAAGCCACCGGGTCGCCCTCGACCTCGCCGCGCCGGGCCATCATCCAGATGCGGTTCAGCCAGTAGATCAGCGGCAGGCAGAGCAGCCACAGCATTTCGGGCAACGCATAATGTTCGGCCGTTTCCGGGTCATGCGCGAACAGAGCGAGCACGAGGATCGCTACCATTCCGGCCGAGATCCCCGACATCATCACCACGTCAAGATCGCCGCCGACATAGCCGCGCCCGCTCAGCAGGCGCCCGGGTTCGATCGCGTCGCGCATCTCGACATAGCGTTTCAGATAGGCGAGGCTCAGGAACAGGAAGACCGAGAAGAGCAACAGCCAGAAGCTGAGTGCTACCCCGATCGCGATCGCGCCGATCCAGATACGGATCGTGTAGAGCGAAGCGAGGACGATCGCGTCGCCGACCATCACCGCCTTCAGCCGGAACGAATAGGCGGTCGTGATCGCCATATAGGCGAGGAGCCAGAAGGTCAGTTCCGGGCCACCCAACAGCCATCCCCCGGCAAGGCCGACGGCCGCGAGAAGCAGGGACAGGCCGAGCGCGGCGGGGATCGGGAGATCGCCATAGGCAAGCGGCCGTTTCCATTTGGTACGATGCGCACGATCGGAGTCGATATCGAGCAGGTCGTTCAGCAAATAGATCGACGAGGCGATCAGCGACATGAGCAACGCGGCCGCCACGGCCGTGAGCAATATGGCGGGCTTCGTGAACTCGCCCGACGTCAGCGCGGGAACGATCACCAGCGCGTTCTTGGCCCATTGGTGGGGCCGCATGGCCCTGACAATGGCTCGGGCGGGGCTGCGGCGCAGGTCGCCGAGGCGTTCGACCGCCGATCGCGGCGGGACATGGCCGACCGACCAGCCCTGCCGCGCTTCGCGCCACAGGCAGCTGTCGGCGCGGCTGTCGCCCACATAGTCGAACGGCGTATCGGCACCGATGCGTGCACGGATGGCCGCCAGCTTGGCGGCGCCTTTCAGGTTGGAGCGGCCGCGCGTTGCAATGACCGGATCCGAAAGCGCCAGATGATCGGCGATGCGGCGGATGTGCCGCCAATGGCTTGCGCTCGCGAGGATCACCGGGCGGCCTTCGGCCCTCGCCTGCTCGATGAGATCGAGTACTTCTGGCCGGTAGGGCAGTCGCGCGGCATCGATGCGGTCGCGCCGCGCGGCCATTGTCTTGGCGACGGCGCGACCCGCGATCAGCCATGCCAGCACCGCGATCAGCGCGGCTATGCCCGATCGCCCGATCCGCACGAAGCTTTCGAGCGAGATATCCGCGCGCGTCAGCGTCCCGTCGACGTCGACGAACAGCGGCACGGCCTCGTTGGCGAGGTCAGGGGCGCGGTCGGGTTGTTCATGCAGCATCGCGTACGGCCCTTCGCGCCGGAAGCCGCTCGATCCAGGCGGCGACCGGGACGGCTGCCATGACGATCAGCAGCGGAATCGCCGGATCGCGGTAGCGGATGATGATATAGGCGGCGGCATGGATCAACCAGAAGCCCGCGATCATGGCGGCAAAAATCCATTTGCCGTCGCTTGCGATCCGCCGCGAACGAAAGGCGAGCAGCCCGATCAGCAGGATCAGCCCATATTGCGCAACCTCGAAGAGCCGGATCGAGGCGATGGCCTTCGAGGCCGCGAAATCGTTCGCGTCGGGAAGATTGGGTTGCCAGAAATAGACGAGTTTGAGCGCGGCCAGTTCCGCCGCCCGGCCAGGATTCGCGTCGATCCAGTCGAGCGCTGCGGCTTGCAGGCGGTCCGCATTGCCGGCCTCGCCAAGGCGCAGGCGCGTGGCGTCCCAATCCTTCGCCAGCGGCGTGTCGGCGATGCTCACGAACCTGCCGGTCGCGGCGGGGTTGTTGCCGAGATACAGGTTGAACGCGGCGTTGGTGGTGAGGACCGGACGGCCGACCATCTGGTTGGTCGCGTAAAGCCACGGCGCCAGCATCACCGCGCCGCCGACGATGAAGCATAGCCCCGCGGAAAAGGCCGGTGCAAAGCTGCCCCGCGCGCGCCAGAGCATCAGCAGCGCGGCGGCGACGCCGAAGCAGAGCAGCAGCGCCGAACCGCCCGTGACCAGCGCCGCCCCCCACAACAGGCCGGCGACCAGCGCGGTGCCCGCCGGGCGTTCGCCGCGCGCGATCCCGACCGCGCAGAGGGCGATGCCAAGCAGCAAGGGGGTCGAGAGATTCTCCTTTGCCAGCATCGTCGCGTTCCAGAGGCCGGGAAACCAGAGCGCATAGACGGCAGCGGCGATCAGCCCCGCGCCGCGATGCCCGGACAGCGCGATCGTGAGCCGGTAGATCAGTCCGATGCTGACCGCGCACAAAAGCAGATTGACCGCGATCGCCACGCCGACCGAACTGCCCAAAGCCTTGAAAAAGGGAGCCAGCAGCAAGGGGTAGCCGGCGCTGTAGAAAGCCTTTTGGCCGTACATATCGGCGAGCTCGCCGCGTTCGGCGAGGCCTTGGGCCATGGTGAAATAGGCGAGCGGATCGCTATCGAGTGGATGCTGCAGGACCCACGCGCCCGCCACTCTCAGAACCACGGCGACGAGGACGATCGCGGCGAGCAGGGCCGAGCAGGCTCGCGGTGAGAGCTCCAGTATCGCGGGCTGAAGATTTGGGCTCGGCGGAGTCACGGGATTTACGCCGAGCGCGCGACCAGCACGCAGCCGACGGCGATCAGCAGGGTTCCGACGACGCGTGCGACGCTGATGCTTTCGTTCAGCCAAAAGGCACCCGCAAGCATCGTCAGAATGAAGCCGATCCCGACGAAGGGATAGGCCAGCGACAGCGGGGCACGGCCGAGAACGAAAAGCCAGAGCAGCGCTCCGATGCCGTAGAGGGCGAGGCCCAGCAGGATCATCGGGGATTGCGCGAGGCCGCCAATCTCTCCGCCGATGCCCGTCGATCGGCCACCGGCGGCGGCGGTCGTCCCGATCTTGAGGGCGAGCTGCGCAAGGGCGGAGAGGCTTACGCTTGCGAGGATCAGAAGGAGCAGGCGCACTGTCATGGACAATCTTTCGGTCTGTCAGCGGTTTGCCACTAATCGCGGCGATACAAGATAAGGTTAATCTTGAGCCAAATGTCGAGCCAATTCCTGCCGAACAGGCCACTGTCCGTCGCGCGTGCCGACTTACCGCCGGCCGCGATCAGGATCGTCGCGAATGTCGGCGCGGGGCGGCTGAACGACGCTTGCCGGATCGATCATGACCCACTGTGGTTTGCGATTGAGCCGCGCATTGAACAGCTTGTTGAAGCTCACAGGATCGTGCGAAGCTTCGTTCAGCGCCCGTCCGTAGCGCTTTTCGACGGCGCCCGGATCATAACCCATCAGTTCCAGCAGGGTCGGGAAAATCATATAGTGGCTCGACCGGTTACGGTTATGCGCGACATCCCGGCGCCAATCCACGCCCGAACCCCGGTTGCCGTCGATCACCACCAGCGGAACGACGCCTTCTTCCTGGACGGGATCGACGCTGCAATGGGTGGAAAGTCCGGGATTGCCCCGCTCATGCAGATTCTGGCCATGGTCGGACGTGTAGATCATCGTCGTCTGCGAAAAATCGGCCTCGTCGCGAAGCGTTTCGAAGAACGCCCCGACATTCCACAGCAACGTATTGCGATAGGAATTGTGGTAGCGAACCCAATCCTCCATTCCACCGGCGAAGCCCGCGCGGCTGCCGGTATCGGAAATATTCCGGTATCGTCCGCGTGGCAGAACCGGATGATAGCGCAGGTAAGCCGCCGGAAACTTGTCGTGAACCGGAAAATGGGCACCGACCTTGTTCACGAGAATGAATTTCGGACGATGATCGGCAGGTTCCCGGATGAGTTCGCTCGCCGCCGCCCGGTCGCGCTGTTCCACGGGCACATTGTCGAATT
The DNA here is from genome assembly GCF_032227185.1 of Sphingopyxis sp. SE2. Lineage (NCBI taxonomy): Bacteria > Pseudomonadati > Pseudomonadota > Alphaproteobacteria > Sphingomonadales > Sphingopyxidaceae > Sphingopyxis > Sphingopyxis sp. SE2. Next base: position 1,541,140 of record NZ_JAPMXW010000001.1, read on the forward strand.
GCACGAAGTGGTCGATCAGCGCGCGCTCTTCATCGCTCATCATGTTTTGCAGCGCGCCGCCGGTTCGCTGGCTGTCGATATAGACGGTGCGCAGCCCGGCCTTGCGGGCATAGGCCCAGATCGACGGCTGCGTGCCGTTGATCCGCTGATAGTCATTGCGCGTGCCGCCGTAGCGAAGGGTGACATTGCTGCCGACGCTGCAATTGGTGACCGACGCGGCGAGACCATAGTTGTAAATGCGGGCGGATGGCCAAGTGCCTGAGAGCGGCGTGGGCACGCCGGTCGGCGAATTGACGTCCAGATACTGGCCGGCGACGCTTTCATCGACGATGAGGATGATATTCCGGCTGAGCGGCCGGCGGGCCCACCGAAGGCGAACGGACTGGCGCTCGCCAATATTGCCCGTCGCCTTCTCATATCCGGCAAGCGTCAGATAGGCGATCGGCGCGAAGCTCGGCGGCTGTCCACGCGCACCGTCGCCGCCGCGAAGGAAAAGCAGTCCCGTCAGTGCGAACATCGCCAGCCAGGGCGTCGCGGCGACCAGCCATCGGGGGAGCGGAAGGTGCCGCCGCGGCGCCATTCCGATGGCCGCCAGCAGAAGCAGCGCGGGAAGCGCCGCCCCGACAAACGCGGTCTGATTCTGCGCCAGGGCATCGCCAATGAACGCCGCGGAGTGCAGCATGTTGATGAAGGCGTCGTAGGTCAGGAACTCGGTCGTCACGCGCTCGAACACGAGCATGTAATAGGCCGCCCCGGCCAGCAGGAACGCAGTGATCCAGCGTAGAATTGCCGGCGGAGTGTAGGCGGCCCCGAGGAGCCCACCCCACAATATGATGAGGAGAAACAGATAGCCCGCGTGCGGGACGGGTCCTACGAGATCGGCAGAGCGATTACGATAGCGGGCAGCGCCGAAAGAAAACAAAGTGCCAGCAATACCTCTTTGACGTAAGCCCGCACATCAGAGTATCGCTTCATGTCGCCCCCGGAACATGCCCTATGCTATTCCCTTTCCCGCCAAGGGAATATTAAATCGACGTTATTGTCGGCAAGGTCCGCAGCGACGATACCGATTGGCGAGACGATCATCGTCGCGGCGAGGTGCCAGTTCACCTTGTTTTGGCAGCTTCTCCGCGGTCATTCTTTCCCGGCCGAAAGCGAGCGCGAGCCTCGACCAGGCGGCACGTCATCTGCTCGAGATCGTCGTGGTCGCTGGACAAAATGACTTCGCACCCGGTCGGCTTTCCGTTCGTTCCGTAGCGCACGAGAAACTCTGCGATCCGACGCGGTCCTACCCCGCCGGCAGCCTTAGGCGCACCAGCAACCCGCCCAGATCCTCGCTCTCCTCCAGCATGATATTGCCGCCGTAAATCTCCGCCACGTCGCGCACGATCGCGAGCCCCAGCCCCGTCCCCGGCTTGCCGCTGTCGAGCCGCACGCCGCGGTCGAAGATACGCGAGCGGTCGGCGGGCGAGATGCCCGCGCCGTCGTCCTCGACCAATATCTCGGCCATATTGTCGTCGCGGCCGATCGTCACGAAGATGCTGCCCCCGCCATATTTGGCGGCATTTTCGAGCAGGTTGCCGATAAGTTCGTCGAGATCCTGCCGCTCGACGCGCGCAATGACGCTCTTGTCGCCCGCGGCATCGAGCCGCACATCGGGATAGAGCGCGGCGACCGCGCGCGACACGCTGCCGACGCTGTCCCATACCACCGCGCGGGCCTGCGCCGCGCCGCGGCGGCCGACCGCACGCGCGCGTGCGAGGTGGTGGTCGACCTGCCGCTGCATCGTCGCCGCCTCGCGCCGCACCGTTTCGGCCAGTTCGCTGTCCGAGCTGGTTGCACTATTGACGAGCACAGTGAGCGGGGTCTTCAGCGCGTGCGCGAGATTTCCGGCGTGGAGCCGGGCTTCCTCGGCCTGTTTCTCATTATGCGCGAGCAGCGCGTTGAGTTCGTCAACCATCGGCTGCACTTCGAGCGGCAGCGGCGCGGTGACGCGGCGGTTCTGCCCCCCGCGCATCGCCGCGATCGCGCGCCGGATGTGGCGCAGCGGCCACAGGCCATAGAAGGTCTGGAGCGCCGCGAGGATGATGAGACCGAGCCCGAGCAGCACGAGGCTGGGGATCAATGTCTGCCGCACCGCGCTGACCTGCGCATCGAGCGCCTCGCGCGACTGCGCGATCTGGTACCGCCAATTGGTCCGGCTCCCCGGCAGGATGACATTGCGTTCGAGCACGCGCAATTCCTCGTCGGGGAACTGGTTGCTGTCGTATGTGTGGATCTGGTTGTCGACATGGGGTGTCGGCGCCTTCAACGTGCGCTCCCACAGCGAACGCGAGCGGTAGGGTTCCTGATTGCCCCCGCTGATCTGCCAATAGAGGCCGCTGTACGGTTCGAGGAAGCGCTGGTCGCCGAGCGGCTCGATCAGCCGCACCTCGCCATCGGGGCCGATCTCCGACGAGCGGATCATCGCGATCAGCACATATTCGAGGCCCGAGTCGAAATTGCGCGTGATCGCGCTCTTCAGCACCTGATCGAGCGCGAAACCGCCGCCGATCAGCAGCACCGAAATCCAGAGCGCCGCGATCGCGATCATGCGCCGCGCCAGCGAGCCGGTGATGCGGCCCGACGTGGCTAGGGGCTTGATTGCCGCGTCCGGGTCGGTTTCGACCTCCGGGGCGACGTCGGCCGTCGACATGGTTTATTGCGGATCGTCGAGTTGATAGCCGAGCCCGCGGATCGTCGTGATGATGTCGGCGCCCAATTTTTTTCGGATGCGCGTGACGAACACTTCGATCGTATTCGAATCGCGGTCGAAATCCTGATCGTAGATATGCTCGATCAGCTCGGTACGCGACACGACCTTGCCCTTGTGGTGGAGCAGGTAGGACAGCAGCTTATATTCCTGCGCGGTCAGCTTCACCGGCTCGCCGGCGAGCGTGACGCGGCCCGAGCGCGTGTCGAGACGGACGTCGCCCGCGATCAGTTCGCTCGACGCATTGCCCGACGCGCGGCGGATCAGCGCGCGCAGGCGAGCGATCAGCTCCTCGGTCTGGAAGGGCTTGGCCAGATAGTCGTCGGCGCCGGCGTCGAGCCCCGCGACCTTGTCCGACCAGCTGTCGCGCGCGGTCAGCACGAGCACCGGGAAATTGCGCTTTTCGCGGCGCCAGCGGTCGAGCACGGTCAGCCCGTCGATTTCGGGAAGCCCGAGATCGAGGATCGCCGCGTCATAGGTTTCGGTCGAGCCGAGGAAATGCCCGTCCTCGCCATCGGTCGCGAGGTCCACGGCATAGCCAGCCCCCTCGAGCGTCGCCTTGAGCTGCGGGCCCAGCGTGGGTTCGTCCTCGACAATCAAAATCCGCATTCAGGCGCCTTTCCTTTGCGAAACCGAACCGGACGGCCCGCATGTTTCGACTGTGTATCAAGTCCGAACGTCCATCGCAAAATCTCGTTGCGACGAAACGGGCGGTCTTTTTGGGGTCCAGACCCACTATTTGTCAGGGTTTGCGGCCGACGATCCGGCCCGTGCGGGCATCGACATAGACAACGACCACCTGGCTGCCGTCCATGAATTTGAGCTTGTAGATCATCCGTCCCGCATCGAACTGCGGTCCGCCAAGATAGGTCATGTCGTTGTAGGGCGGGCGCGAACGGATATCCGCGACCAGCTTGTTCAGCGGAACCACCTGCCCCTGCGCCGCGGCCTGGCGCAGATTGTCCTGATCACGGTCGCCGCGCGCGAGCGCGGGGGCGCCTGCCGACAGCAGCAGGGCGGAGATCAGCGAAAGGGTCAGGGTGCGGGTCATGGCCGTTTCTCTAACGCGAAAGCATTGAATAGGCGATGAATGGGCGGGTCAGCCACGGTTCGGGTTTCCACCATGGCGCGAAGGGCCATGGTGGGCGCGACAGGGATTGAACCTGTGACCCCACCCGTGTGAAGGGTGTGCTCTACCGCTGAGCTACGCGCCCGTCCCGGTGCGAACCGAAGTCCGGCGTCCGAAAGCCGGACGTCCATAGCCGCTGGCGCGGTGAATGCAACGCCCATTTGCCCGAAAATTCGCCCACCGACCGACTGGTAATGCAAATCGGGCCGCAGCTTGCGCCGCGGCCCGAGATGTTTTTACCAAAAGGCGCGGGCCAACTTAGTTGACGGCGTCCTTGAGGGCCTTGCCGGCCTTGAACTTCGGCTGGTTCGACGCCGCGATGGTCATCGTTTCGCCGGTGCGCGGGTTGCGACCGGTCGATGCCTTGCGCTTGCTGACCGCGAAAGTGCCGAAGCCGACGAGACGGACTTCGCCGCCCTTCTTCAGCGAGCCGGTGATCGCGTCGAAGACAGCTTCCACGGCCTTGCTGGCATCACCCTTGGTCAGGCCGCTCGAATCGGCGACGGCGGCGATCAGGTCTTGTTTGTTCATGCCTAAGGAACCCCTGCATTATGGTTGAATGATTCTCATGGCCCGAAGCCATGGCGCGCCACTAACGATGTTTGCCCCTGTCTTGTCAAAGCAAAAAAGGGCGAAAAACGTTCCAAAACGTCGATTTTGCGACGAATTTGGGGTGAAACGCCCCCGAGCGGCGGCGCCTCAGTGCCGAATCGCCGATTCGGGGTCGCTTCCCGGCGGCACCGGCGGCGACGCGGCAAGCTCGTCGGCCTCGGTCCATTCGATCGGCACGACCGGCGACACGAGCGCTTCGGCCAGCACCTGATCGACATGGTTGACCGGGATGATCTTGAGCCCGCTCGTGATATTCGCCGGGATTTCAACGAGGTCCTTTTCATTTTCCTCGGGTATCAGCACCGTCTTGATGCCGCCGCGCAGCGCCGCGAGCAGCTTTTCCTTGAGCCCGCCGATCGCGAGCACGCGCCCGCGCAGCGTGACTTCGCCCGTCATCGCGACGTCGCGGCGCACCGCGATCCCGGTCAGCGTCGAAATCATCGCGGTGACCATGCCGACGCCCGCCGACGGGCCGTCCTTCGGCACCGCGCCTTCGGGCAGGTGAATGTGGATATCCTTGCGCGCGAACAGGCTCGGCTTGATGCCATAGGCCGGCGCGCGCGCCTTCACGAACGACAGCGCCGCCTGCACCGACTCGGTCATCACTTCGCCAAGCTTGCCGGTGGTACGCACCTGTCCCTTGCCCGACGCGGTGACCGCTTCGATCGTCAGCAATTCGCCGCCGACCTCGGTCCATGCCAGCCCGGTGACGGCGCCGACCTGATCCTCCAGATCGCCCATGCCGTGGCGGAACTTGCGCACGCCGGCGAATTCGGAAAGATTGTCCGGCGTAACGGTGACGCTTTCCGCCTTGCCTTCGAGAATGCGGCGCAGCGCCTTGCGCGCCAGCCGCGCGATCTCGCGTTCGAGCGTGCGGACGCCGGCTTCGCGGGTGTAATAGCGGATGAGGTCGCGCAGCCCCTCTTCGGTCAGCTCGAACTCGCCGGCCTTCAGCCCGTGCGCCTCGACCTGCTTGGCGATCAGGTGCAGCTTGGCGATCTCGACCTTTTCGTCCTCGGTATAACCTTCGAGCCGGATGATCTCCATGCGGTCGAGCAAAGGCTGCGGCAGGTTGAGCGAATTGGCGGTGGTCACGAACATTACGTCGCTGAGGTCGACGTCGACCTCCAGATAATGGTCCTGAAACTTGCCATTCTGTTCGGGGTCGAGCACCTCGAGCAGCGCCGAGGCCGGATCGCCGCGAAAATCCTGACCGAGCTTGTCGATCTCGTCGAGCAGGAACAGCGGGTTCATCGTGCCGGCCTTTTTGAGGTTGGTCACGATCTTGCCCGGCAGCGAGCCGATATAGGTGCGGCGGTGGCCGCGGATTTCGGCCTCGTCGCGCACGCCGCCCAGCGACTGGCGCACGAATTCGCGGCCCGTCGCCTTCGCGATCGAACGGCCGAGCGAGGTCTTGCCGACGCCCGGAGGGCCGACGAGGCACAGGATCGGCCCCTTCAGCTTGTTGGTGCGCGCCTGCACGGCGAGATATTCGACGATCCGGTCCTTGACCTTTTCGAGCGCATAATGGTCGTCGTCGAGGACGGCCTGCGCCTTGGCGATATCCTTCTTGAGCTTCGACTTCTTGCCCCACGGCAGGCCGATCAGCGTGTCGAGATAGTTGCGGACGACCGTCGCTTCGGCGGACATCGGCGCCATCGCGCGCAGCTTCTTGAGCTCCGCCTGCGCCTTCGCCTTCGCCTCCTTCGACATTTTGAGGCTGTCGATCTTGAGCTGCAACTCGGCCAGGTCGTCGCCACCCTCGCCATTGTCGTTGCCGAGCTCGCGCTGGATCGCCTTCAACTGCTCGTTGAGATAATATTCGCGCTGGCTCTTTTCCATCTGGCGCTTCACGCGGCCGCGGATCTTCTTTTCGACCTGCAGCACGCCAAGCTCGCCCTCCATGAAGGCGAAGACCATTTCGAGCCGCTTCGACGGCGCATCCTCGACGAGCAAGGCCTGCTTGTCGGAGACCTTGATGTTGAGGTTGCCCGCAACCGAGTCGGCGAGGCGCGAGGCGTCTTCGATCTGCGACAGCTGCACCGCGGTTTCGGCGGGCATCTTTTTGTTGAGCTTGGCGTAATTTTCGAACTGGTCGACGACCGAACGCATCAGCGCGGCAGTATCGACGCTGTCGTCGACCGTGTCGCCGATCGGCTTGACGCTCGCCATCACCGCCTTGTCTTCGTCGGCGAGCGACAGCAGCTTCGCGCGCTCCTTGCCTTCGACGAGCACGCGAACGGTGCCGTCGGGCAGCTTGAGCAGCTGGAGCACGGTCGCGATCACGCCGACATCGTACAGGTCGTCGCGCTGCGGATCGTCTTCGCCCGGATCGAGCTGCGCGACGAGGAAGATTTCCTTGTCGCTTTCCATCGCGGCCTCGAGCGCGGCGACCGAGCGGTCGCGGCCGACGAACAAAGGTACGATCATGTGCGGGAAAACGACGATGTCACGCAGCGGAAGAAGGGGATAAGATTGCGTCATTACGGCTCCTGGGCGGGCCCCGCGACCGGGCGCACCGCCCTTTCTTATAGGTGGTTCGTCGCTAATATGGCGTAACTTCGCACGCATTCAATGTAGGAGTGCTGAACAGGAAGAATAACGTCGCCCCCGCGAAGGCGGGGGCCGCTATCGGCCTGATACTGCGCCGCAACGTAAAGCGACGGCGGCCGCTCCCAGAGGCACGTGACTCTGGTCGCCCTTCGCGGGGGCGACGGATAATCAGAACGGCAGCTTGAAACCCGGGGGGAGCGGCAGGCCGCTCGTCATCTTGCCCATTTCCTCATTGCTCGCGGCATCGGCTTTTTCGCGCGCGTCGTTGAACGCGGCGGCGAGCAAATCCTCGAGCATCTGTTTGTCCGAAGGAACGATGAGGCTGTCGTCGATGTGGATCGCCTTGATGCGGCCCTTCGCGGTCGCGGTGATCTTCACCAGACCGCCGCCCGACACGCCTTCGACCTCGACGCTGTCGAGCTTCGCCTGCGCCTCCTGCATCTGCGCCTGCACGGTGGCGGCGGCTTCCTGCGCCGCCTTCATCATTTCTTCGATCGATTTCATAGGTTCGACCTATGGCGATTGTCGTCGTCTTCGACAAGCCTCGCCTCGGGAAAAGCGGTCAGGGCGGCCTTTACGACAGGCAATTCGCGGATTCGCGCATCATTATCGTCGAGCTTCGCCTGCCGCACCTGCCCAAGACTCGGCCGCGCGTCACCCTCGCCCGGCCGCACCTGCCAGCGGCTGCCGGTGTGGCTCAGCAGCGCCTCGCCAAGCCGCCGCGCGAAATCGCCGTCGAGCGCGGGAACCGGTGCGTAGACGAGTAGGCCGGGCTCGAGCTCGACAAGCTTGAGATCGTCATAAACTTGACGCGCAAGCTGATGATTGCCCGAGCTTTCGAGGAGTTGGTGAATTTGCGCGATCGTCAGCGCCGAAGCCGGCATTTCGGCCGCGGGCGCTTCTGCGGGCGATGCCACGGAAGTATCGCTTTGCGCCGAAGGCGCCGCGGGCGCGACCATCGGCGTCGCCGGCACACCGCCCTTTTCGAGCAGCTTCGCAAGCTCGCCCGGATCGGGCATCGACGCGGCGTAGATCACGCGCAGCAGCAGCATTTCGAGATGTTCGAGCGGATTGTTCGCGCGCAGCACCTCTTCATGCCCCTTGAGCAAGAGCTGCCAGAGGCGATTGAGCGGCGCGAAACCGAGCTTTTGCGCCCAGTCGCCGATGCGTTCGCGGTCCGATGCAGCAAGCGCGGGGTCGTCGTGGCGCGAGACCTTTGCCAGCGTGATCGCATGCGTCAGGTCCATCAACCCGCGCACCATCGCGACAGGCTCGATCCCAAGCGCATATTGCGACCGCGCCAAGTCGATCGCGCCACCCGCGTCGCCGCCCAAGATCGTCGCCATCAACTGCGCGATCGACGTGCGATCGGAGAGGCCGAGCATCACGCGAACCTGATCGGCACTGATCTTTCCCCCGCCGTCGAGATCGGCGTGCGCGATCGCCTGGTCGAGGATCGACAGGCCGTCGCGCACCGATCCCTCGGCGGCGTTGGCGATCAGCCAGATCGCCGGCGCCTCGGCCTCGACGCCTTCCTTCTGCAGGATCGCGCTGAAATGCGCGAAGAGCATGTCGGGGGTGATGCGGCGAAGGTCGAATCGCTGGCAGCGCGACAGCACCGTCACCGGCACCTTGTTCACTTCGGTCGTCGCGAACAGGAATTTGACGTGCGGCGGCGGCTCTTCCAATGTTTTCAGCAATGCGTTGAACGCGTTGCGCGACAACATATGCACTTCGTCGATGATGTAGATCTTGTAGCGCGCCGACACCGCGGCATAGCGCACGGCCTCGATAATCTCGCGCACATCGTCGACGCCGGTGTTCGACGCGGCGTCCATTTCGATCACGTCGATATGGCGGCCTTCGGTGATCGCGCGGCACGGCTCGCACACGCCGCATGGGTCGATCGTCGGCCCGCCCTGCCCGTCGGGACCGATGCAGTTCAAGGCTTTGGCGATCAGGCGCGCGGTCGACGTCTTGCCGACCCCGCGCACGCCGGTCATCAAAAAGGCGTGCGCCAGCCGGTCGCGCGCGATCGCATTGCCGAGCGTGCGCACCATCGCGTCCTGACCGATCAGTTCGGCGAAGGTCTGCGGGCGATATTTGCGGGCAAGGACGCGGTAGGGACCCGATGACGCCTGCGGCACCGTCTCGGGCAGATCCATTCCCAGCATCGGGGTATCGTCGTCGGCGGAATCGTCCATGGCCCCGTCTTAGGGGGACGCTGCGGTCTTGTCGAAGGGGGAAATGGGTGGAAGCCGGAACGACCCGCGGCGAATTCGTTGCGGCTGCTTCCTTCCGGACCTGACCGGGTTGGCGAAGACCACGTCCGCCCGACTTCCGCTGCGCATATGGCGAGGAGCGCGGGGAAATGCAAGCGGTGGTCCCAACCCTCCACTTCGTCATTCCGGCGAAGGCCGGAATCTCGACCTCGCGCCCTGACGCCTCGGCGAGATCCCGGCCTTCGCCGGGATGACGAAAACGGGCTAGCGCGGTCCCTGCATATTGCGGCTTTCGGCCGGGATATGGACGGTCAGCCCGTCGAGATCGTCGGTCAGCACGATCTGACACGACAGGCGGCTGGTGCGGCGCACCCCGGCGGCGAGGTCGAGCATATCTTCCTCCATCTCGCTCGCGGGCGGCAGGCGGTCGAAATCCTCTTTCGCCACAATGACGTGGCAGGTCGAGCAGGCCATTTGGCCCTCACACGTGCCTTCGAGCGGCATCAAATGCGCCTGCGCGACGTCGAGCAATATGTCGCCGGCCTGCGCCTCGGCCTCGGTGCGCGCCTTGCCGTCGGCGTGGATGAAGGTGACGCGCATCAGTTCACGCCCTGCAATCGCGCGGCGTCCTTGATCGCATTCAGACCCTCGCGCAGTTCCCGCTCGCTCGTATAGCGCCCCCAGCCAAGCCGGATCGACGCGCGCGCGTCGGCTTCGCCGATCCCCATCGCGCGCAGCACATGGCTGACCTTGCCCGAACCGCTACCGCAGGCGCTGCCGAGCGAAAAAGCAACGTCGCGCGCGTCGGACATCAGGCGGAGGCCGTTCACGCCGTCGCGCCGGACGTTGAGATTGCCGTGGTAGCGCGGGTTTTCGGCGCCATTCAGCGTCCATTCGGGGAGCATATCGCGCGCGAGCGACCAGAGCCGCTCGACATGCGCGGCGTCCTTGTCGAAGCGTTCGGCGGCGAGCGCGGCGGCGGCGCCGAAGCCGGCGCAGAGCGCGGGCGAAACGGTGCCCGAACGCATCCCCTGCTCCTGCGCGCCGCCGAACATCAGCGGCGGCAGGTCGACGCCGTCCCGGACCCACAGCGCGCCGATGCCCTTGGGTCCGTGGATCTTGTGCGCCGATATCGCGATCAGATCGGGGCCGTCGGGAATGGCGACGCGGCCGTAGCCCTGCACCGCATCGCAGAGCAGCAGGCTGTTCTTCGCATGCGCCGCCGCGGCGAAATCCGCGACGGGCTGGATCGTGCCGACCTCGTTGTTGACGAGCATCGCCGCGACGACGCCGCCTTCCGGGATCAGTGCGTCATCGGGCGGCAGGGCCAGCCCTTCGCCGTCGGCCGGGAGGATCGTCGCATTCAGCCTTTCGAGGCATTGCAGCGAGGCTGCATGTTCGATGCTCAGCCCCGCGACGCCGCCCGGCATGACCTCCGCGCCGCGCAGCAGCGCCCAGTTGAGCGCCTCGGTCGCGCCCGAGGTAAAGAAGACGCGCCCGCCCTTCGGTAGCAGCGCCGCGACCTGGTCGCGCGCGACCTCGACCGCTGCTGCGGCGGCGCGGCCGGCCTTGTGCGTGCTCGAGGGATTCGCAAAACTATCGCCCTCACCAGCCCCCTCGAGCCAGCGCAGCATCGCCTCGCGCGCCTCGGGAGCGAGCGGCGTAGTGGCTTGATAGTCGAGGTAAATCATCCGGCGCGAAAGTCCTTATTGCGAAAGATTCGCAAAAGTTGCATGTTGAGACCTATTTTCTATATAGGCGCCAATCTCGCTCCGCCACCCCGCCCCTCGGCGAATCACTGGCAAGCCCAAGACATATAGAAGGTGCGCCCATGCCCGACGTCATTTTCCCCGGCCCCGAGGGCCGCATCGAAGGCCGTTTCTCCCCCCCGCCGCGTCCACGCGCGCCGGTCGCGCTGATCCTGCACCCGCACCCGCAGGGCGGCGGGACGATGAACGACCGCATCACCCAGGCGATGTACAAGAGCTTCGTCGCGCGCGGTTTCGCGGTGCTGCGCTTCAACTTCCGCGGCGTCGGCCGCAGCCAGGGCACGTTCGACAACGGGATCGGCGAACTCTCCGATGCCGCCTCGGCGCTCGACTGGGTCCAGTCGATCCATCCCGAAGCGCAGACCACCTGGATCGCAGGCTTCAGCTTCGGCGCGTGGATCGGCATGCAGCTCTTGATGCGCCGCCCCGAAATCCGCGGCTTCCTGTCGGTCGCGCCGCCGGCGAACATGTACGACTTCAGCTTCCTCGCCCCCTGCCCCTCGTCGGGCATCATCGTCGCGGGCGGGCAGGACGAGATCGTGCCGCCGAGCGCGGTGCAGAAGCTGGTCGACAAGCTGCGAACGCAAAAGGGCATCACGATCCATCACGACGAAATCCCGCGCGCGAATCATTTCTTCGAGCATGAGCTCGACCAGCTGATGAAGTCGCTCGATAACTATCTGGATATGCGCCTCGCGCCCGATTCGCCGATCCGCTGACGAAATGATCCTCCCTGTGCCGCAGGCATGGGGAGGTGGCAGCGGCGTAGCCGCTGACGGAGGGGCCAATGGCGCAACGTCGCTGCCCCTCCACCACCGCTTCGCGGCGGTCCCCCTCCCCACCGCTTCGCGGCAGGGAGGATCTTTTATTATTTCACCGGCACCAGCCAGATCGCGACATTCGCGAACATCACCAGCGCGGCGACCAGCATCAGCCGCGCGCGGCGACGATCGCCCTTGCGGAAGACGATGACGGCACCGCCGGTAAGCAGCACCCCGGTCAACATCAGGATGGACATGATCGTGTCGGACATGGGGCGGCTTTATCGGCGCCGTCACAAATTTGCCACCTCGCTTATGGCCAATTCGCGCGGCTTGGCCTAAAGGCCGCTCATCGATTCCCTTAGACCCCTCGGGAGCCGCATCATGCGCATCGCCATCGCCTCCGACCACGCCGCTTACGAGCTGAAAGCCGCGCTTGCCGATTGGCTGCGCGAACAGGGGCATGAGGTCGAGGATCTCGGCACCAACGGCCCCGAAAGCGTCGACTATCCCGACTATGGCTATCGCCTCGGCGCCGCGATCGCTGAGGGGCGCGCCGACCGCGGCGTCGCGCTATGCGGTTCGGGCATCGGCATTTCGATTTCGGTCAACCGCAACCCCGCCGCGCGCTGCGCACTCGTGTCCGAGCCGCTGTCGGCGAAACTCGCGCGCGAGCATAATGACGCCAACGTCGTCGCGATGGGCGCGCGCCTGACCGGCATCGACATGGCCAAGGCGTGCCTCGACGCCTTCCTGACCACCGAATTCGCCGGCGACCGCCACGCGCGCCGCGTGGACAAGCTTTCCAATCCTCCCGTCAATTTGGCCCAACTGGAGACCAGCCGATGACCACCGAAACGCTCGACAAGCCCATCAAATCGGCCGGCTATTTCACCGACGGCGTCGGCACAGTCGACCCCGCGGTCGCGGCGGCGATGAAGCATGAACTCGAACGCGAACAATATCAGATCGAGCTGATCGCGTCGGAGAATATCGTTTCGAAGGCGGTGCTCGAAGCGCAGGGCAGCGTGTTCACCAACAAATATGCCGAAGGCTATCCGGGCCGCCGCTATTATCAGGGCTGCGCCCCGTCGGACGAGGTCGAACAGCTCGCGATCGACCGCGCGAAACAGCTCTTCGACTGCGGCTTCGCCAACGTCCAGCCGCATTCGGGCGCACAGGCTAACGGCGCCGTGATGCTCGCGCTGACCAAGCCGGGTGCAACGATCCTCGGCATGAGCCTCGACGCCGGCGGCCACCTGACCCACGGCGCGGCGCCCGCCATGTCGGGCAAATGGTTCAACGCGGTGCAATATGGCGTGCGCGCCGACGATCATCTCGTCGATTTCGACCAGGTCGAGGCGTTGGCGAAGGAACATCGCCCGTCGCTGATCATCGCGGGCGGCTCGGCCTATCCGCGCACGCTCGATTTCGCGCGCTTCCGCGCCATCGCCGACGATGTCGGCGCGCTGCTGATGGTCGATATGGCGCATTTCGCCGGCCTCGTCGCCGGCGGCGCGCATCCCTCGCCGATGGAGCATGCGCATGTCGTCACCACGACGACGCACAAGACGCTGCGCGGCCCGCGCGGCGGCATGATCCTGACCAATGACGAAGCGATCGCCAAGCGCATCAACTCGGCGGTCTTCCCCGGGCTGCAGGGCGGCCCGCTGATGCACGTCATCGCCGCGAAAGCCGTGGCCTTCGGTGAAGCGTTGCGCCCCGAGTTCAAAACCTATGCGAAGGCGACCATCGCCAATGCCCAGGCGCTTGCGGGCCGGCTGAAGGCGCGCGGCGCCGATGTCGTCGCGGGCGGCACCGACACGCACCTCGCGCTGATCGACCTCCGCCCGCTCGGCATCACCGGCCGCGACGCCGACGAGGCGCTCGAGCGCAGCGCGATCACCTGCAACAAGAATGGCGTGCCCTTCGACCCGCTGCCGCCGGTCAAGACCAGTGGCATCCGCGTCGGATCGCCCGCGGGCACGACGCGCGGCTTCGGCATCGCCGAGTTTGAAGAGATCGGCGATATGGTCGCCGACGTGCTCGAAGCGTTGCGCGACAAGGGCGAGCATGGCGACGCCGACGTCGAAGCCAATGTCCGCGGCCGCGTCCGCGCGCTGTGCGAGCGCTTCCCCATCTATCAGGGATAAGACGATGGCGCGGCAGCACCCCGAGGAACCGACGCTGGTCGAGTTGACGATCGAAGAGATCAAGGCGATGGGCAAGCAGGGAATGGATCATCCCTCGACGCGTCCGGTACTCGTCGGGGCCGGGATCGGTACGGTTCTGGGTGCGGCGCTGCCGGTGGTGAGCTGGCCGGTCGGCCTGTTCGTCGGGGCGGCTGTTGTGCTGCTCAACCGGGTGAAACGCTAGGCCTATGCGCTGCCCCTATTGCGGACATGAAGACAGCCAGGTGAAGGACAGCCGTCCGACCGAGGACGGCGCGGCGATCCGCCGTCGCCGCCAGTGCGAGGATTGCGGCGCGCGCTTCACGACCTTCGAGCGCATCCAGCTCCGCGAAGTCGCGGTGCTCAAGACGGGCGGGACGCGCGAACCCTTCGACCGCGAGAAATTGATGCGCAGCGTTCAGATCGCGTGCCGCAAGCGCCCGATCGACGGCGCGCGCATCGAACGGCTGGTGTCGGGCATCCAGCGCCAGCTCGAAACCTCGGGCGAAAGCGAAGTGCAGGCACAGCAGATCGGCGCAATGGTGATGGAGGCGCTCAAGGGCTTCGACAATGTCGCCTATATCCGCTTCGCCAGCGTCTATCGCGATTTCACCGAAGCCAAGGATTTCGAGGAATTCGCCTCGACGATCACCGAGGCTGCGCGGCCGATCAAATGACCGCGGCCGCCCCGCCCCCCGTCATCGTCCTCGTCCGTCCGCAGCTTGGTGAGAATATCGGCAAGGCGGCGCGCGCGATGCTCAATTTCGGGCTGACCGAACTGCGCCTCGTCGCCCCGCGCGACGGCTGGCCCAATCCCGATGCCGGCCCGGCGGCGTCGGGCGCCGATGCCGTGCTGGCCGAAGCGCTGGTTTTCGATACGCTCGCCGACGCGGTCGCCGATTGCACGACCATCTATGCCACCACGGTGCGCAAGCGCGGCGTCACCAAACCGGTGCTGACGCCGGAAGCGGCCGCCCGCGAGGTCCATGCCAGCGCGGGACGCTCGGCCTATGTTTTCGGGCCCGAACGCTCGGGACTCGAAACCGACGACGTCACCCTCGCGCACAAGATCGTCACCGTGCCGATCAACCCCGAATTCGCGTCGCTCAACCTCGCGCAAGCGGTGATCCTGCTCGCCTATGAATGGTCGAAAGGCGTCGCGCTGGCGAGCCCGCCCGAAGTGCCGCTCGATCCCCCGGCGGAGCATGGCGTACTTGAGGAATTCATCCAGCATCTGGAGCGCGATCTCGACAAGAGCGGTTATTTCTTCCCGCCCGAACGACGCGAAATGACGCTGCGGACCTTGAGGAACGCGCTAACCAAGACGGGCTGGTCTTATAATGACATCCGCATGATGCACGGCATCGTTACGGCGCTTGGCCGCCCAAAAGAAAAGAGCTAAGCCCGCAGAATCATATAATATAGGATCGATGCCTCCATGATGACGCTCATTCTTTCGCTCGCACTCGCCGTGGCCGGCGCGCCGGATCAGGCTGCCAGCGACCAGACCGCCTCGGTTCAGACGGCCAAACCTGCCAAACCGAAGAAAATCTGCAAGTCGACGAAGATGACCGGCAGTTCGATCGGTCGCCGCGTCTGCAAGACCCAGGAGCAATGGGCCGCGCAAGCCCGCGACGGCACACAATCTCTCGATCTGGTCGACCAGGGCTACAAGGCCAATACCGGTAACGGCGCGGTCAATTAATACCGGTCTCGGTCCTGCAACATCGCATTTGGTCCGACAGGTTCGCGAGGTGCAGGAAGAACGGGCCAGGTATCCCATGCGGCTGAACGAAGCTGGCGACCAATCGCCCGGACGCAGTAGAGCCGCCTCTTTACACGGAGCGAACAGTTTATGATTTCCGCGATGCTTTCCCTTGCCTTGGCGGCAAGCGCCGCCAATAGCGCAGAGGCCCCGGCAAAAGCAGCAAAACCCAAAAAGGTCTGCGAAAAAATCGAGGTCACCGGCAGCACTGTACCCAAACGCGTGTGCCGCACGGTCGTCGAAACCGCGAAGCCGAAAGACGAGACGGCCCCGGCACCCGCCGAAGCCCCGGCAGGCGGTTCAACCAACTAACCGGTCTCAGCGATCGGCGCGCGCGCGGTCCCATTCGACCGCCTCATAAGCGATCGACTGTTCGACCAGTTCGTTCCACACCGCGCGCAGCCGCTCGGGCTCCAGCCCGGCAGCTTCGGCTGCGCGCGCGACATTGCCCAGCACCTCGGCCTTGCGCGCTTCATCGCGGACGGCATTGCGGTCGGTCTTGATGCGCGCGGCGGCATCCATATAGCCGAAGCGGCGGACGAGCAGCGCAACGAGTTCGCGGTCGACCTGATCGACCCCGGCGCGGACCTCGATCATCGTTTCGCATTGTTCTGGAAGTTTGGCGGACGTCATGCGCGCTGCCTTTAGCGGCTTTTTCGCCGCTGTCGAGCGGCGGGCTTGCCGCTTGACTTTACCGACCTCTCCGTCTAACCGCGCGCCTTCGCAATGGACCCCGCACCCCGGTGAAGCGGCGGTCGCATATGGTGTCGAGCCTGTCGAGACATCCATATGGTGCGACCCGGGAACGAGCCGAAATCCTTCGGCACACAGCAAATTGGAGACGACAATGTCGAAGCGCCAGAGCGCCAAGTATAAACTCGACCGCCGGATGGGCGAAAATATCTGGGGTCGCCCGAAGAGCCCGGTCAACCGCCGCGAATATGGCCCCGGCCAGCACGGTCAGCGCCGCAAGGGCAAGATGTCGGACTTCGGCATCCAGCTTCGCGCGAAGCAGAAGCTCAAGGGCTATTACGGCGACATCACCGAAAAGCAGTTCAAGAAGAACTACTTTGAGGCTTCGCGCATGAAGGGCGACACCGGCCAGAACCTGATCGGCCTGCTCGAGCGCCGCCTCGACGCCGTCGTCTACCGCTCGAAGTTCACGCCGACGATCTTCTCGGCACGCCAGCTCGTCAGCCACGGCCACGTCTATGTGAACGGCGTGAAGTGCAACATCGCGAGCCGCCTCGTGAAGCCGGGCGACGAAGTCACCCTCGGCAAGAAGGCGCAGGAAATGGCGCTGGTCGCCGAAGCCCAGAGCCTGCCCGAACGCGACCTGCCCGAATATCTCGCCATCGACGGCACCAAGGCGACCTTCGTCCGCGTCCCGACGCTCGACGAAGTGCCCTATCCGGTGAAGATGGAACCGAACCTCGTCGTCGAATTCTATTCGCGCTGATCGGGTTTCCAGGAACCAATTCAGAAGGGCGGCCGATCTGGCCGCCCTTTTTTTTGCGCTGCGTCAGCGCGGCAGGAACTGCGTGATACGTCGCAACATCTCGGCGCGAACATCGCTGTCGCCGATGTCCTGGGCTACGCGCGGATATTCGATGAACTCGACTTTTTTTCCGGCCGTCGACAGCGCGCCGTGCATGGCGCGAACCTGGTCGATTGTGGAGTCATGAGCGAGCCCGCCGGCGACCATCAACACCGGAGCCTGAATCCGCTCCGCATTTTGTGCCGGAGATCCCTCGCGGAGATGGGGCCCCGAACCGAGGAGTTGCTGCATGACCAAATTATTGCTGAACTTGGTGCTGGCGTCTTTCAGCTTCTGAAGGTCGGTAATGGGCGCTATCGCCACGATCGACCGGAACAAGGATGGCGCCACGACGCCCGATTGCAGTGCGGCGTAGCCGCCATAGCCCCAGCCGACGATGGACAGCCTGCCTGGATCGGCGCCCTCTCCCACGATCCAGCGCCCCGCATCGCTGACGTCGCCAATGGCGGTGCGCCAGGATTGAAAACCTCCGTCGCGAAACCATTGCTCGCTATAGCCCGTCAGCCCCCGATAATCGGGCTGCACCACCGCATATCCGCGCTGGGCAAAATATTGCGCGAGCCAGTTGAACCCCCATTCGTCGCGATCGGCCAGTCCGCCATGCGGAATGACGATGGCGGGCAACCCCACCGCATCGGCACGGCCGGGCGGCAGCGTCAGATGAGCCGAGAGCATGGTCCCGTCAGCGGCTGGATAACGAACCGGCCGGACGGGCGATAACGCCAGGTCGGCCAGCGCAGGGCGGTCCTCGAGCAGTGGCCGCAATTGCTTCAATGTCGGCGTATAGCGATAGTAACGGCCCGGATCTGTGTCGGAGCCTGCCCACAACAGCCAGTGCGCCTCGCCGACCGATGCGTCGATGAAATATACGCTGCGTCCGCCCAAAGCCTTGGAAAGCGACTGGGCCATATCCGACAGACGAGGGTCGGTCAGTTTCATTTGCCGACGATCGGTAACATAGGTCGCACCGATGACGCGCTGGTCGCGACCGACCTGAACCAGTCCATCCACATCGGCCCGAGGGTGCCGGAACAATGTCTGTCCCTTGCCCGTTCCGTCGAGCTGAACTGCGACGACGGCATCGCGACCGTCAACCTTTGCCAAACCAATAGCCCGGTTGCTTTCGGCATCGACGGCAAAGGGGTCGAATCCATTGTGCCGGACAAGATCGAACGCCGACAGCGGTTGCCAGTCTCCACCTTTGTCGTCCCGAAAGAAATAGCGTATCCGGTCGGTCGGGTAGCCTGTCCTTCCGGCGGCCGTCAAAGCCCCCATGATCCTGATGTTGCCTTGGCCATCGGTGATATATTCGACCGCATCACGCTGGGGCCTTTCGGCAATTTTTATGAGGTCTCCGGACAGGTCCACCAAATCGACGCCCATCCCTTCCTCATCCTTCTTCAGGAGCGATGCCGAGTGGAGATTGGCCTCACGGACATTGCTGCGCATGATCAGAAGGCTATCAGGGGTTCCAGGCTGCCAGTCGATCACGCTCCCGCCCCGCCCGTCGAAGCCGATCGAATTGGCGCCGCGCCGTTTGCTCAATGTCTTGACGTTGCCGCCAGCGGAATCGACCGCGATCAATGTCGTGAAGCCGTAGACGAATTCGCCGATCTTCTCCCTCCCCGCGACCTGGCAGACGATGCGAGCGTCGGTGGCCCACCGGCACCATCTGAGCGTTTCGGGATCGCCGCTCGCTCGCAGGATACGCTGTGGCGCCGATCCATCTTCGATACGGACGACATAGAGGTCGTTGGCCAGACCCTTGTTCGGCGCCACGAATGCAATCTGCTGCCCGTCGGGCGACAGGCTCACTTGCGCGACCCCTTCCTGCGCCCCGAAGCGGCGCTCCAGATCATTCTCCTGCGCCTGCGCCGCCCCCGCGGCAATCCCCAAACCCAGCAAATATAGCCAGCGCCCCCGCATATCCATCCCCCTGTTATCCGGTCCCCTTTTGCTTCTCTAAAAGCCGACGTCCGCTTTTCCAAGCGCCGAAAGTGCCACAAGCGGCGCTTGCGCCCCCGGCACGGGGCTGGCACAAGCCCGCGGTCGAATACGAAAACCCGAGGAACTTCCATGCTTCGTTTCCCCCGATCGACCGCAGCCCTTGCGGTTCTCCTGACCGTTGCCGCGTGCAACGCGTCGGACAAGACGGCCACGTCGGCCGTCGCCATTCCCGATGTCGAAATCCCCGAATTGTCGCTCGCGACGCTTCAGGAGGTGACCAAGGAATTGTCGTCGGACGCTTATGAGGGCCGCGCGCCCGGCACCGCGGGCGAGGAAAAGACCGTCGCCTATATCATCAAGAAATATGAGGAAGCGGGGCTGAAGCCCGGGAACAACGGCAAGTGGACGCAGGACGTGCCGCTGGTCGAGATCACCGCGAAGAACGCAACCCCGCTGAGCTTCACCGGCGGCAAGACGCCGGTCACCGCGCAATATGCGAAGGACTATGTCGCATTCAGCTATCGCGTGCAGCCGAAGACCGCGGTCAAGGACAGCGACGTCGTCTTCGTCGGTTACGGCATCAACGCCCCCGAAAAGGGCTGGAACGACTATGCCGGGCTCGATGTGAAGGGGAAGACCGTCATCGTCCTCGTCAACGATCCCGACTGGCAGACCAAGGAAGCCAAGGGCGAATTCAACGGCCGCGCGATGACCTATTACGGCCGCTGGTCGTACAAATATGAGGAAGCCGCGCGGCAGGGCGCCGCGGCGGTGCTGATCGTCCACGACACCGAGCCCGCCGCCTATGGCTGGAACGTCGTCGAATCGAGCAATACGGGGACGCAATATCTGGCCGACAGCAAGAATGGCGGCGCCGACCAGACCGTCGCCAACGGCTGGATCCAGCTTCCCAAGGCGAAGGAACTGTTCGCGAGCGCCGGGCAGGATTTCGACGCGCTGCGCGAGGCCGCCAAGAAGAAGGGTTTCAAGCCCGTCGCGCTGACCGGCGTGAAGGCGAATTTCAGCTTCGACAACGCGATTTCGAAGAAGATGTCGCGCAACGTCATCGGCGTGCTGCCGGGCGCCAAGCGCGCGCAAGAATATGTTCTCTACACCGGCCACTGGGATCACCTCGGCCGCTGCACGCCGGTCGACGGCGACGACATCTGCAACGGCGCGGTCGACAATGCGAGCGGCATCGCGGGCCTCGTGACGCTGGCGCATGCCTTTCAGAAGGCGGGCGCGCCCGACCGCAGCATCGTCTTCCTCGCCGTCACCGCCGAGGAATCGGGCCTGCTCGGCTCGAAATATTATGCCGAAAACCCGATCTTCCCGCTCGCGCAGACGGTCGGCGGCGTTAACATGGACGCGCTCAACGCCAGCGGACCTGCCAAGGACATCGTCGTTGTCGGCGGCGGCAAGTCCGAACTCGACGCCTATGTCGAAAAGCTCGCCAAGATGGAGGGTCGTACGGTCAAGGCCGAGCCGACCCCCGAAAAGGGCTTTTATTACCGTTCGGATCACTTCAGCTTCGCCAAGCTCGGCGTGCCGATGTTCAACTTCGGCAGCGGCGACGAGTTGGTCGAGGGCGGGGTCGAGGCCGGCAAGAAGGCGGCCGAAGATTATGAGAAGAACCGCTATCACGCGCCGGGCGACGAATATGAGGCGATCACCAACTGGGACGGCATGATGTCGGACCTGCGCCTCTATTATGCCGCGGGCCGCATGCTCGCGATGACCGACGCGTGGCCGAACTGGGTCGAGGGCGACGAATTCCGCGCCGCCCGCGACAAGTCGCGCGCTGCTGCGAAATAGGGTAATCCCCTCATCCGTTGGTGCTGAGCTTGTCGAAGCACGGTCCTTCTTTTCGACGGTGCAGGAAAAGAACGGCCCTTCGACAGGCTCAGGGCGAACGGATTTCGAGATAGCTCTATACCGGAAAGCAACATGACCCTACGCATGCCTGCCGAATGGGCGCCGCACGATGCCGTGTGGATTGGCTTCCCGCACCTCGCAGAGGAATGGTCGGGGGCGATCGATGAAGGACGGCGCGACGTCGCCGCCTTCGCCAACGCCGTCCACGACGGCGGCCGCGGCGAAGAGGTGCGGCTCGTGGTCAACGATGCGCGGCAGGCGGACATCGCCGCCGCGCTCGTCGATCCGGGCGTGAAGATTCTCGTCCAGCCCTTGGGCGACATCTGGCTGCGCGATACTGGGCCGATCATCGCGGGAACGGGCACGGGACGCCGCGCGCGCAATTTCAAATTCAACTGGTGGGGCGAGAAGTTCGTCATGCCGGGCGACCAGGAAATCGGCGCCGCGCTGGCACGCGAAAGCGGGCTGCCGGTCGACGATCAGGACTGGGTGCTCGAAGGCGGCGGCATCGATGTCGATGGTAGCGGCCTTTGCGTCACCACCGAGGAATGCCTGCTCAATCTCAACCGCAATCCGTCGCTGACGCGCGAGGATATTGCGGTGCGGCTGCACCAGTCACTCGGCATCGAGCGGCTGTTGTGGCTCGGCAACGGCCTCGTCGGCGATCACACCGACGGCCATGTCGACAATCTCGCGCGCTTTGTCGGCGAAGGCCGGCTCGCGCTGCCGGTCGCGGCGGGCGAGGACGATCCCAATGCGCATATCTATGCCGATGCCCGCGCGCGCACCGCGGCGTTCGGCGGGGTCGAAATCGTCGACCTCCCATCGCCCGGCCGGGTCGAGATCGGCGGCGAAATCGCCGCGGCGAGCTATATGAACTTCTATATCGGCAACAGCGTCGTGATCGTCCCGATCTATGGCGTTCCTAACGATCAGACTGCGATCGACACCCTTGCCGCACTGTTCCCCGACCGCCGCGCGGTCGGCGTTCCTGCGCGCGGGATCATCGTCGGCGGCGGCAGCTTCCATTGCTCGAGCCAGCAGCTTCCTAGCTAGCATCGGGCGCGAAGCCCCCTATATTCCGCCCCGACTCCCGCACACCGGATAGGCCATGACCCGCACCATCACCGTCTCCGCGCTACAGCTTGCCCTGCCCGGCCCCGTCGAACCGAATATCGAGGCCGTCTCGGCGCTTGTCGAGGAAGCGGCGGCGAAAGGCGCGCAGGTCATCCTGCCCCCCGAGCTCTTCGAAGGCCCCTATTTCTGCCAGGTCGAGGAAGAGGAGCTGTTCGCGACCGCGCGCCGGACGACCGAGCATCCGAGTGTCGTGGCGATGCAGGCGCTGGCGGCGAAGCTGAAGGTCGCGATCCCGACGAGCTTCTTCGAGCGCGACGGGCCGCATTATTACAACACGCTCGCGATGATCGGCCCCGACGGCGCGATCATGGGGACCTATCGCAAAAGTCATATCCCCGACGGCCCGGGTTATGAGGAAAAATATTATTTCCGTCCCGGCAACACGGGCTTCAAGGTGTGGGACGTTTTCGGGACGCGCATCGGCGTCGGCGTCTGCTGGGACCAATGGTATCCCGAATGCGCGCGCGCGATGGCGCTGATGGGCGCCGAACTGCTTTTCTATCCGACCGCGATCGGGTCCGAACCCTATGACGCCGACCTCGACACCAGCCGCATGTGGCGCCGGGCGATGCACGGCCATGCGGTGTCGAACTGCATGCCGGTGGTCGCCGCGAACCGCATCGGGCCCGAGGGCGACGCGAATTTCTATGGCCACAGCTTCATAACCAACGAATGGGGCGACATGACGCAGGCCTTTGGCGCGAGCGAAACCGGGGTGCTCGTCGAGACGATCGACCTCGACCGCGCGGCGAAGCACCGTGCCGGCATGGGCTTCTTCCGCGACCGCCGGCCCCAGCTTTACGGGCGGCTCGTCGAGGACATCTGATCGCCAGCAAGGGGGCAAGCGATGGAATTACCCGCGGATATCTTCACCGAGCCCGAGGACGTCGATCCCGAAACGCTCGCCAACCTCGGCCCGCTGCGGCGGCTTGCCGGAATCTGGGAGGGCCAGCGCGGGGTCGATATCAACCCCAAGGCCGACGGCCCCGAAACGCGCGAATATTATGAGCGGATTGAGCTGCAGCCGATCGACCCGCAGGCGAACGGCCCGCAGCTCTTCTACGGGCTGCGCTATCATCTGCACGTCAACACGCGCGAAGAGGATATCGCCTTCCACGATCAGGTCGGTTACTGGCTCTACGAGGCGTCGACGGGCCTGATCCTCCAGACGCTCGCGATCCCGCGCGGGCAGATCGCAATCGCCGCGGGCCACGCTGCGCCCGATGCGAAACAACTCGTCGTCAAGGCGGAGCGCGGCCAAACCGAATATGGCATCTGCTCGACGAGCTTCCTCGAACTCGCCTTTCGCACCGATGCCTATCAACTGACGGTCGATTTTCACGACGACGGGTCGTGGAGCTATGTGTCCGACACGACCTTGATGGTGAAGGGAAAGGGCGAGCCCTTCCTCCATCGCGACCGCAACCGCCTGACAAAAATCGCCGAGCCCGACCTCAACCCCTGGGCGAAGATCGTCCGCGGCGCCGCCTGAGCATCAGCTTTCGAAGCGGCGGATGCTTTCCAGGTCGGCGCGGTCGAGCGGCTGCGTCAGCCACAGGCCGCCGCGCCCGGCCCGCGACCAACGCACAATCGCGCGGCGCTTGACGTCGCCGGCGAGTATGAGGTCGAATTCCTTGCCGACCTCGAAATGGCCGTCGTGGACGAAGCCCGCGCCGTTCTGCGACAGGTCGACCAGTTCGATGGGCGTCGCCGCGCCCTCATCGGTCACCGCCTGCGCTTTCGTATGCACCGGCAGGCGCGGCTGACGATAGCCGGTGGCGCGCTGCTCGGCCGCCAATTGCTTGAGCACGTCGGCGACGTCGACTTCCTTGTCGAAGGAGACGCCGCAGCGTCCTGCGTCGGACCAGACGACCTCGCCGCGGATCGTAACGGTATCGGAAAGCGCGATCTCGAGCTTTTCGCCGACCGCGATGGGGACATCGGCCGCGAGCATCATGCCGCGGTCGGAAATGTTGCGGACCCGCCACAAGCCCGCGTCGCCGTTGCGCATCACCTTGGCGATCCGCCAGACCGTGCGATAGCGATCGCCTTCGCGGCGATCGGTGCTGGCGGCGATATCCCGCTCCTCTGCCGGATCCGAGAAGCGATGTTGGTTCATGCCGTCCACCTTATAGAAGCAGCGGAACAAGCATAAGTGCTTGTCTATACTGCAAAACACACAATCCCCACGCCACCGCAATACTAGAATTAGTCATATAATTCAATCATGTTGCAGATCATCGTTAACATCTTCGTCGTCACGCGCCGGAAACGCGCGCACCCCGTGAAGGCGAATGTCGCATTTTGCATATTTTACGGTGGTGGAATGCAGGGATTAAGCGCCGGATCGGCAGATATCGGCATTGGCTCAATAGCGGCCGGAAAGCAGCGCGCCGGCGCCCGGAACCCGCGTCGCAAGCCCGAGCCGCGCGAGCATCTGGTGCGCGGTGCAAATCGCCGCCGATATCACGGGTTTCCCGATCGCATCCTCGATCCGCTGCACCGCCGGCAACGACGGCATCTGGACGCACGCGGAAAGGACGAGCGCGTCGACGCCGGTCAGGTCGAGCCGCTTGTAATGGTCGAGCAGCTTGGCGGGATCCTGCGCCGCGACCTCCAGATTGTCGGGGATTTCGAGCGCGAGCCAGTCGGCGACCTCGACGCCCTCATTTGCGATATAGCCGACGACCATCTCGGTCAGCGGCTTCATATAGGGCGCGACTAGCGCGATGCGCTTCGCCCGCAGCGCCTTCAGCCCCTCGATCAGCGCGCCGGCGCTGGTGACGACGGGCGCCGCATGGCCATTCTCGACCGTGCGCTGGTGGAGGCGGGCTTCTGAAACGCGATGATACCCTTCGCCCATGCTCATGATCGCGACGAGGCAGGCATAGCCGAGCACATCGACCGCGGCGTCGGACAATTCGAGCGCGCAGCGGTCGGAGTCGGCGTCCATCGCCGCCAGTTCTTCCTTCGTCACCTTCTTCATCCGCATCCGCGACGAGTGGAAGGTGAAGCGTTCGGGCGCGATGGCCTCGCGCGCGCGGAGCAGCGCGGGGATTTCGGTTTCCATCGTGACGTTCGAGCTGGGCACGATCTGCCCGATGCGAATGGGGCGTGTCATATCGCGCTCAGACCGCGACGATCGGATTACGGAGCGTGCCGATGCCTTCGACGGTGCATTCGACGACGTCGCCCGGCCACATGAATTCCTGCGGATCACGCCCCGCGCCGACCCCCGCCGGGGTTCCGGTCGCGATGATATCGCCGGGTTCGAGCGTCATCACGCCCGAAATGTCGGCGATCAACTGCGGCACGTTGAACAGCATGAAGCGGGTGTTGCTGTTCTGCTTCTCGACCCCGTTCACATGCGTCAGGATGTTGAGGTTGTGCGGATCGCCGATCTCGTCGGCAGTCACGATGCACGGCCCCATCGGCGCGAAGCTGTCCTGCCCCTTCGATACGATCCACTGCCCCGCGCGGCGGCAATCGCGCGCCGACACGTCGTTGATGACGGTGTAGCCGAACACATGGTTCAGTGCGTCGCCCTCCGCGACGTGGCGCGCGGTGCTGCCGATGATCACCGCAAGTTCGGTTTCCCAGTCGAGCTGCTGCGTGACCTTCGCGTTGTGGCGGATCGGGTCGTTCCACGCGACGACCGCGGTCGGCGGCTTCGAGAAGATCACCGGCTGCTGCGGGAGTTCTTTCGATGTGTCGAGGCTGCGCGCCGATTCAGCAACATGTTCGGTATAGTTAAGACCGATACCGAAGATATTCTTGCGCGGGCGCGGGATCGGCGCGAGCAAGGCGACATTACCCTCGGGCAGCGAGGTGCCGATCAGGTCGGCGGTCGTCGCGCTTTCGATCGCTTCGCCGAGGAAACGCAGACCTATCGGGCCCAAGTCGATGAAATCGAGCATCGTCGAGGGCAGATCCTGCCCGATCGCGTCGCCGAAATATTCGACGTCGATCACAAGCCCGTCGTGGATAAGGCCGAGCCGGGGTTCGGTCTCGACCGTGCGATAAGTCACAAAGCGCATAGATAGTCCTGTCTGCTCAGGCGGGCTGGTGGCCGCCATTTTCGGAATAGGGTTCCTCAATGCGGACGCCGAGCGCCTCCATCACAGGGAAGTCATTGAACGAGAAAAGGAAAGCTTCCTCAGAGGCATCGAGGTTGACATGCTCGTGCCACATCCACGCGGGCACGCAGAAAATGTCATGTGTCGCCCAGTCGAACCGCTCGCCGCCGATGATCGAATAGCCGCGGCCGCCCGCGACATTATAGACGACATTGCCGGTGTGGCGGTGCGCCTTTCCGCGGAAACCGCCTTTGAGCATCTGCATATGCGCGCCCATCGTCTGGAGCGCCCAGCCGCCGGTCAGCGGGTTCGAATAGCGGACCATATGCCCGTCGAAGGGCGTGCCCTCGGAGACTTTGGCGAGGTTCCACAGCGCGTCGCGCGTCGCTTCCCAGCGATAGACCAGCACCGGCGAATAAGGCTTCTCCCACGCTGGCACGCCCTCGGGCCGCAACCCCGCCCCACCATAGCTCAGCGGCAGATCGTCGACCGGAAACGCCGCCGTTTGCGCGGGCTGGTCGTAGACCGCGTAGAAATTGGTCTCGAGGCTGTTCATCAGCGGGATATCGAGCCCGTCCTGCCAGATCGACACCTCGCCCCCGGCGAGGACGCCATGATCGTGCCAGGCGCCGTTCGGGGTCAGCACATAATCATTGGCGCCGAGCGTGATATGATGCCCATCGACGACGGTATACGCGCCCTTCCCCTCCATGATGAAACGGTGCGCCGACGCGGTGTGCTTGTGCGCGGGGGTGATTTCGCCGGGGCGCATCGCCTGCATGCCGCTGAACAGCCAGCCGCACACCGCGACATTCTCGCGCCCCGCATCGCTGTCGTTGAGCAAAGTCACGACGCGGCGCCCCGCCTCTTCGGGCTTCACCAGATCGAGCGCGCGCAGGCACATGTCGCGCATCTCGGCATAGCGCCAGAGCGTCGGGCGATAGCGCGTCTCCGGCTCCCACGGCTCGATCGCATTGGCGCGTTTCCAGAAGGCGCCTGCATTATGCCCCGCAAGCTCCTGATAAAAGGCTTCGAGTTCGGGCGTATCTGTCACGCGCGACCGCCCGAGCACATCGTCACGCGGATCGACGATCGTGCTATTGCCTGCCATCATGACGTCTCCTCGGAATCGGCGGGCCTCGGCTCGTCGACGAACAGGGCCGACGCGCGGGGGGTCCGGTCGACCGTCAGGTTGAAAATGTCGAAGCGGTTATAGCCGCCGATGATGTCGTGCATCAGCTTCGGCCGGATGCACTCGCCAAGGTCAATATCGGCATAGACGATGCCTTCGTCATCAATCAGCGCCTCGCCGACCAGATTGCCGTGCGGGTCGATCACGCCCGAAAAGGCGCTGTTCGGGCGCGACAGCAACTCGCGATTCTGCGGCCGATCGGCGCTCATTGCGTCGATGATTTCGGGGCTTATCGCCGAACAAGCGACGATGGTGAAGACCTTGCCCTCGAAACTGTGCGCGGTCGCGCGGATTTTGATCGCCTCGGCCATATTGTACGACGCGGGCGCGACGGGCAGCGCGATATAATTGGCGACGTGGACCAGCTCGCCCTGCGACAGCAAGGCGAAGCGCGCGAGCGTGTTGGTATTTTCGCCGCATGCGAGCGTGCCGAGCGGCCCGACGGGGGTATCGTAAATGCGGATCGAGCCGCCGTCGCCGCCCGCCCAAGTCAGCTTCTCGGCCCAAGTCGGCACCAGCTTGCGATGCCGCCCGAGCAGGCTGCCGTCGGCACCGATGATCAGGTTGGTGTTGTAGAGCGTGCCGACGCTCACCGGATCGCGTTCGTTGATGCCGATGACGACGGTGCAGCCATGATCGCGCGCGGCATCGCACAGCGCCGCGACCTCGGGGCCATCGACCAGCACCGACGCGCGGTACAGCCGCTCGTGCCACTCGGCGCCCTCGATCGGCGTCATCAGCCAGTTCCAATAAGGATAGGCGGAAACGAACACCTCGGGAAAGGAAACAAGCTCAGCGCCATTGCCCGCGGCCTCCGCGATCAGCGCGCATGCCTTGTCGATCGTGCGCGCAGTATCGAGAAACACGGGCGCGGCCTGCACCGCGGCGACGCGCGATTTGGGCAGGAAGGGCGCCGATGCCTCGCTCATGTCACTGCCGCCCGTTGGTGATATTGCGGCTTGTCCCACGCGCGCATCGCGCAGACCTTTTCGAGCCGGCGGGCCGTTTCGACGATGTCGCGATAGCGCAGGTAAAGCGGCGTCAGTCCAAAGCGCAAAATGTCGGGTGCGCGGAAGTCGGCGATCACGTCAAATTCCTTGAGCGCCTGCACGATCTGATAGCCTTGCGGATGCGCATAGGCGACCTGGCTGCCGCGCTCCGCATGCCCCTGCGTGCTCACCAGTTCGAAGCCGTAAACGTCGCACAGCGGCTGCATCTGCTCGATGAACAAGTCGCCGAGCGCGAGCGATTTGCGGCGGATTTCGGCCATGTCGGCTTCGAGCATCAGGTCGACGCCGACTTCGAGCGCCGACAGCCCCAGCACCGGCGGCGTGCCGCACTGAAAGCGTTCGATCCCCTCGGCGGGGTCGTAATCCTCCTCGAAATCGAACGGCCGCGCATGACCGAACCAGCCCGACAGCACCGGCGTGGCGCCGTGGTGCCGCGCCGCGGCGAAGAGATAGGCGGGCGCGCCGGGGCCGCCGTTCAGGAACTTGTAACCGCAGCCGATCGCGAAGTCGGCGTTCGCGCCATTGAGGTCGACCGGGATCGCGCCCGCGCTGTGACTCAGATCCCAAACGACGAGCGCCCCGGCTTCGTGCGCCGCCCGCGTGACTGCCGCCATGTCGCGGACACGGCCCGACTTGTAGTGGACCTGCGTCAAGAGCAGAACCGCGACATCATCGTTCAGCGCATCGACGACATCGTCCGGCGCGACGGTCACCGCCTTCACGCGCCCACCCGAAAAAGCCTCGATCCCCTGCATCATATAGACATCGGTCGGGAAATTGGTCGCTTCCGACAGGATCACCGTCCGTTCACGCCGCAACGAAAGCGCGGCGGTCAATGCCTTGAAGATATTGACTGAAGTCGAATCGGTCGCGACGATCTCTCCCGGCTTCGCGCCGATCAGCCGCCCGATCTTGTCGCCGATCCGGCGCGGCGCGGTCGACCATTCGGCGCCGAGCCACGAGGTGATCAGCCCCTCGCCCCACTCGTCGCCGATCACGTCGGCGAGCCGCTCGCCCGTCGCCTTGGGCAGCGCGCCAAGCGAATTGCCGTCGAGATAGATCAGCCCCTCGCGCAGGTGAAAGCGCCCGCGAAAATGAGCAAGCGGATCGGCTGCATCGAGCGCCGCCACGTCGGTCGCGAAGATCGTTTCGGTCATGCGATTTCCCTCAGGATGGCGCGCACCGGGCTGGCATCGGCGCCGACGATGCGGAGCGGCAGCGCGACGAGCTCGTACCGGCCCGGCGGCACATCATCGAGCACCAGCCCTTCCAATATTCGCATATCAGCGGCCTTCACCGCCTGATGCGCGTCGAGCGTCTTCGATTGTTCGGGGTCGAGCGATGCCGCATCGGTGCCGATCAGGCGCACGCCGATGCTGCCGAGCCGCGCTATCACTTCGCTGGCGATCGCGGTGAAATCGCCGTCCCACGCCTCGTGCGGAAACCGCTCATAGGTTCGCAGCAACACGCGCTCGGCACCGTCGATCGCGGTCCAGTCGATATCGGCAATCTCGACCCTCCCGCGCGCATGGCGCACGTCGAGCAGCACGCACGGTCCGATATAGGGATCGAGGTCGCAGTCGGCCGACGAGACGCCGTCATTGGCATAGTGCAGCGGCGCATCGCCGTGGGTGCCTGCGTGCAGCGGCGTGAACATGCCGCCGACGTTGACCGGGCACCCATCGCCGATCACCGCATGGCTGTGGAGCGCGAAGGCGGGCTCACCCGGCCACACCGGCACCGCGGCGTGGAGCGGCTGCGAAATGTCCCAGATCCGGCTCATGCGCGCGTCCCTTCGGAATAATCGCCGCCCCCATAGTCACCACCTTGCCGCGGCGCGACCATCTCGGTCCGCATCGACCAGAGTTCGGGGAAGAAGCTGAGGCTCAGCGCCTTGACGAGGTAATTGACCCCCGACGATCCGCCCGTCCCCGGCTTGTGCCCGATCACGCGCGCGACGGTCTTCATGTGCTTGAAGCGCCATTCCTGGAAATAATATTCGAGCGCGGTGATCTTCTCGGCGAGGGTGTAGAGATCCCAGTGATGCTCGGGATCGGTGTAGATCGCGAGCCATGCCTTCTCGACCGCCTCCGACGCCTCATAGGATTTGGTCCAGTCGCGCTCGAGATGATCGGCGGGAATGGCGAAGCCGCGCCGCGCGAGCAGCCGCAGCAACTCGTCATAGAGCGACGGAGCCTCGAACGTCGCACGCAGCCTTTCAGTCGCTTGCGGGTCGTCCTTGTGGACGATCATCATATCCTCGCGCTTGTTGCCGAGCAGATATTCGAGCTCGCGATATTGCTGCGACTGGAAGCCCGACGCGCGGCGCAGGAAACCGCGAAAGGTCAGGAAGTCGTGCGGTGTCAGCGTCGCGAGCACTTCCCAGCTGTGGATCATGTGGCGCTGGATCGTCGCGATCCGGTCGAGCCCCTTGCCCGCGATCTCGAGCTGGTCGCCCTTGATCGCGTCATAGACGATCCGGCCTTCATGCAGGACGAGCTTGAGCCACAGCTCCATCGTCTGGTGCATGATGATGAACAGCATCTCGTCGGGCTTGTCCGACACCGGCACCTGCGCCGACAGAAGCTGCTGCGTCTGGATATGGCGCGCATAGGTCAGGCCATTGTCCCACTGGATCGTCTCGCCGTCGATCTCGGTCTCGAAAATTTCGGTGCCGCCGTCGCGCGTCTGCCTGATCATGAGCGTGCCTCTCTGCCTGCCGGAGCGGCCGGCAGACGTCCTTCATAGGCCAGATCGCCGGGCCAGCCATCCCCCGGTTCGAGCGCCGGTTCGCCCGCAATCTTGCGATAGATGCTGGCGAAGTCGGTTTCCTCGGTCGCGCGCAGCAATTCCTCGAAGCCCGCAACGACGAAATAGGTCTGCTGCAACTGGTCGAAATGATATTTGGTCCGCATCACGCGCTCGATATCGAGCCAAATCCGCCGCGGTTCGGGCGCGGTCAGCGCCGACACGGTTTCGGCGAGGCTGGACATCAGCCCGCCGCCAAAGGCGCGAAGCTCGCCATCCTCGACGACCAGCCCGAACTCGACCGTATAAAGCCAAAGCCGCCCGAGGAAATCCGACGCGCCCAGCTTTTCAGCGCGCAGCCCCGCCTGCCCATAAGCGACGAGGAAGTCCGAAAAGGCCGGATCGGTCAGCATCGGCACATGCCCGAAAATGTCGTGAAACATGTCGGGCTCTTCGCTGTACGCAATCTGCTCGGGCGAGCGGAGGAAATTGGCCGCGGGAAAGCGCCGGTGCGCGAGATGCTCGAAAAAAGGCTCGTTCGGGATCCAGCCGGGCACCGCGACGACTTCCCACCCCGACGCGGGTTTCAGCAGCGCGTTGAGTTCGGCGAAATCGGGAACCCCCGGCTTCAGCTTGCGAAGAATGTCGAGCCCGCCGAGAAACGACCGGCACGCATAGCCGTCGAGCGCCGCCGACTGCCGTTCGAAAAGGGCGCGCCAGGTCTTGTGCTGCCCGTCGGTGAAGGCACGCCAGTTTTGCGGCATTGTCCAATCGGCCGCGACGCCTTCGGGCGGTACGTCGAAAATATGCGTCGCGGCCATCGGTCTCTCTCCAAACCTTCGGCCGCCAGACTAGCCTGCGCGTGCGCGAACATTGTGCGGATTTGGTGGCGAAGCGGGGCGAAAAATCGTCATTCGTTCTGCATTTTTTCTTATTTGAAGGAATATGTTCCTCCATGTTAGCTTCTTGCCGCCATTCAAGGACGAAACGCATGGACAAGCTCGACTGGAAGATCGTCGCCGCGCTCGAACGCGACGGCCGCCAATCCTATGCCGACCTCGGCGAGCAGGTCGGCCTCTCCAAATCGCCCTGCTGGTCGCGGGTGAAAAATCTCGAGGAAAGCGGCGTGATCGAAGGCTATGCCGCGCGCCTCGATCCGATCGCGATCGGCCTCGCGGTGCAGAGCTTCGTCGAGGTGCAGATCCGCTTCGACGCGCATATCGAATTCGAAGCCGCGGTGCTCGCGCATCCCGCCGTCGTCGAGTGCCACACGACCGCGGGCGAAAGCGACTATTTGCTGAAGATCTTCGCACGATCGGCCGACCATCTCGACGAGCTGCTTCGTCACAATCTGTCGAAACTGCCCGGCGTCCAGCGCTTGAAGACGGTGGTGTGCCTCAAGACGATCAAGCGCCATGGCCATCTCGCCGAATGGGCGCGCACGACCGAGAGCCGCGACCGCGTCAACTGACCATCAAAACCGCTTCCGTACCGAAAGCTGGATCGTGCGCCCGAGCGGGTCCACATCATAGCGCCGATACCCCGCCGGAACACTCCCGTCGTCCAGCACCACGCGCCGATAGCTGTTGAACAGGTTTCGGATTTCGAGCGAGATGTTCAGATCCGAAAGCCATTCTGGCTTCTCCGGCGTTCGCAGCAGGCGCTCGGGCTCGGCGAAGAGGCGGAGGTTCAGCGTCGTCACGGGGCGATGGAGATAATCCGGCTGGCCATCCGATCCGGCAGGCGCGCGGAGCCGGAATCCGCTCTGCCAATTGCCGTCGAGCGTCACGCCCATGCCCGGTTTGCCCGCCACAAGCTGGACGCTCACATTGTGCCGCGACTGCGCCGTATCGCCGTCCAGCCGGTCGATCACGGGGGCGCCAAGGCTGGTCAGCAGTTCGCTGCGCAGCAACCAGCCGTGGTTCACAGACAGGGTGAATTGCCAGGGATGACCCGTCAACGCAGCGGAGGCGCCTTCCTCCTTCCGCCCCGGTGCAAGCAACAGCGTCAGGCTGTTGTTCAGCCGTTCGGTCGTGTCGCGCACGATCCGGATCGGCCGGGCGTCCACCCGGATCAGGCGCCCCGCCGCATCGCGGACGAACCGGTCGGGAAAGGCGACTTCGACCGCCAGCGAAACCCCGGGAAATCCGCCCGCGCCACCCGTCGACTGCTGTCCCCGATATTCGACCGACAGCGAGAGCAGCCGGGGATCGAACGGACGCAAAGTGGCGCCCAGCGACAAGGTGCGACGTCGGCCCGATCCCAGATCGGGGTTGCCGCCGGTGACCCAGACCGGTTCGGCGATTTCCTGTCGTGCGAAATCGTAAACGCGTCGCACCTCTTCTGAATAAGGGGCGGTCAATTGATCGAGCGATGGCGCGAGCTTGGCGAAGCTGACCGATCCGTCGAACCGGAGTGCGGGAACAGGGCTCCAGTTCGCGCCCAGCTCGAACCGCGGACGCGACGTCTCGCGGGAACCGAAGGTCAGACCGCCGGCGAAGTCCAGCGCCAGGTCACCGAGCAGCGAATGCGGGTTTTCGTTTCGACTGGCGATCGGCACCGCGAACGACAGCCGGCCGTCATATCGGTCCTGTCCCACGCGGACGGTGCGGTCGTCATCGTCTATTCCGTTCCTGAACCGACTGGTCGTGCGGTTGCGGTTCATTCCCGCCGTCAGCGTCGCCGTCAACGGCCCGGCCGGCAGGTCGGCGATCGATCGGTTGTAGGTCAGCCGCGTGCTCAAGTTTTCGCTCACCGACCGGTTGCGGCTTGTAGCGAATCCTTCGGGCGACAGCCCGTCGGGCTGGTCGATGCGGCCGTTCGCCCAGACGCGCGTATAGTTGGCGCTGAAGATCGCGCGCCCGCCGGCGAGAGGCCCCGACAAGCTGGTCGAAAGACCGAGATTCCGGGAATTTTGCCTGCCGAGCAGGACCGGCGCGCGCGCGCCGGGGTCGGTCTGCGCCAGGCCCAGCGATTGCCGGCTGCCACTTGCCGCGGCGTTGAGGCTCAAGGAAGCACTGAAGCGCCCGATCGGCCGCGTAAGCCCCGCGGAGACCGACATCTGCTCCGTCGCGGGACGCAGCGACCGAAAGGCGTCGTCATCCGCCCGTGGTGGCGACGAGGCGCGCGAACTTTCGAACAGCGCGCTCTCGCCCGCAAGCTGGACCTGCGCGCTCCACCGCGCCTTGCCGTCGATGACGAAACGCCCCGCCGATCCGCTGCCGCCAATTTGGCCCCCCGCGGTCGGCGCCTTAACGCTGGCCTGCGCCTCCCAAGACACGAAATGTCGTTTGAGGACGAGGTTCACGACGCGCTGGTTGCCCGCATAGCCGTATCGCCCGGCGGCTTCGGGCGGCAGGATCGCAAGACGCTTGAGCGCGGCCGGCGGGAAGCTCGCCAAATCCTGAATCGAATCGACGCGCTCGCCATTGATCAGAATGATGGGCCGTTCGTCGGGTCGCCCGGTCAGCGGCGTGATGCGGCGCACCAGTTCCCCGATCGAATAGGCACCATAGGAATCGATCTGCAACTCGTCGAGCTCGATTTCGGGTTCGACGAGCGCCTCGCCATATCGGGCGGTGACGACGATCTCCTGATCATCGCCGACTGCGACGGCCTCGCCGTCGGCGGCGTCCGGCGATAGCGCCCCGGCAGAAGGCAGGTCCTGCGCGCCTGCAGCAACGAACGGCCACAGGCACATCGAGGCCAGCAGCACCGCACAACGCCATCCGGGATTGCGGAAGGCCTCGCGCCCGCCGGACGGGCCCGATGGATCGTCCGCGTCGTTTTTGCGCGCTGCTTCCCTTTCCCGCATCCGGCTTCGCGATTCCCTGGCCCTAAACCTCCGTTCGTAACCGATTATCGAGTGCGCTAAGACCGCCGCCCCCCGGCCGCCGACAAAGTCGAATGCGGACGGGAACGGCGACGGTCGCAGCGGCGAGAAGCCATACACTGATTGATGTGGCCGGGCACGGAGGGTTCAGCCCGGCCACCTCCCAACCGGACTTAGGAGAGATTCAGGTTGGGGATCGAGATGCTTGCATCGTGGATCGTGCAGGTGTTGCCGTTCGGATCGATCGGCGGCAGCGTCTTGTTGGTGATCGTCAGCACCTTGGTGCTGTTGTTCCAGTCGCCGCGAACGGTGCCATAGCAGGGGTCGTTGGCGATCGTGTTGGCGCCCATGGTGATGTCGACCTTGGTGGCATCGCCCGGGACCGTAGCGGCCGACCAGGTGCCCTGCGGGACGACGGCGAAGCAGCTGAAATCGCCCGGCGCGATATCGGGCGATGTAATCGCGACGGTGGTGCTCGACGTGACCGTTCCGTCGAAGGTGACGTCGCAGGTCACACGAAGGGTCTGCTCCAGATCGGCATAGCCGCTGCTGCCGTTGGCGTTGCCGCTGAACGATTGCGCATTGGCAGCGAAGGGCATGGCGAGCGCTGCGACGGTTCCCATCAGGGCCGTGAATTTGTTCATGACACTTCCTCTTCCTAGTCGATGTTGATTTGGAAAGGCGGGATGCCTCCCGACTCCTATGACGCACGCGATGCGAAAGAGAGGGGATGGAGCGCGACATTTTTTATACGCATTTTTAGTATTTTGGTAGTGACATCGAATAGGGTTTCGAAGAAATTTACCATCGCCCGCAGATGTCTGCCAATCTTCTTGAGCGCCGTGCGCCAAATCTGCATCGTCACCCAACACCCGTTCGTGTTGAGCTTGTCGAAGCACCGTATTTTTTGACGGCAGAAAGGAAGAACGCCCCTTCGACAAGCTCAGGGCGAATGGATCATATTAAACGCACGATGCTCTGACGCCTTAACCTCGTTGCCGACCATGGAGCGAGAGCCATGATCCGACCGGGTTCAGGCGCATCGCCCTCCTATCGCGTATAAAAAAACGGAGGCCGCCGTCGATA
Organism: Sphingopyxis sp. SE2; assembly: GCF_032227185.1. Classification (NCBI taxonomy): domain Bacteria; kingdom Pseudomonadati; phylum Pseudomonadota; class Alphaproteobacteria; order Sphingomonadales; family Sphingopyxidaceae; genus Sphingopyxis; species Sphingopyxis sp. SE2. The sequence goes on from NZ_JAPMXW010000001.1 coordinate 1,577,335, forward strand.
ACGAGCGGCGGCCCCAGGGGAGAGGTTCGTGATACTCGCGCGGTCCGATTGCACGGAGAAACCGACACCCCTCCAATATCGCTTGTTCCGAGCCGGCGCCGTGTCCCCTTCGCGACGCCTCTTCGGCCAGATGTTCGACCAGCCAGGTCCCGTCGATGGCCCTCCTAGAACTTCACCGTGGCGTTCAGGCCGACGATGCGGGGGTCGAGCGTGAAGACGTTGGTGCTGAGGCCGGTGTCGTCGCTGTTGGTGAAGGTGCCGGTGATCGGCGCCTTGTCGAACAGATTCTTGACATAGAGCTGGAGCGCGAAATCGCCTTCGCCGCGTGCGAGGTTGACCGCCAGATTGACATTGTCCCACGCCTTCAGCCGGTCATATTCGGTGTTGAAAACCCGCGCATAGCTCTTGCCCTGCCGATAATAGTCGCCGCGGAAGGTCAGCACCCAGTCGCCGCCTTCGAGGAAGACGCTATATTGGGCGCCGATGTTGAACGTATAATGCGGCGCGTTGGGCAACTCGTTGCCGCCGAGGTCGGCATAAAAGCCCTTCCCGCCGTTCGGCGCATCGGTCAGCGGATTATAGGTGAAGCCCAGCAGCCGATCGAACTGGAACGCGGGATTAACGCCCGGGAGCTCCGGATTGAAGGTGCCGTAACGCGCGGACCCGGCGCATAGCGCCGAGAGCATCAGCAGCTTGAAATCCTCGGGCACCCGATCAAAATCCAATATCCGTTCGACGAGAGCTTTGGGCGCGATGCAGTTGGAGGGAACCTGAAGCCATGGCCGCAGCAGCATCCAGTCGGGATTGCCCTGGGTCCGGTCCATCACGTCGATCGACTTCGCGCCCTTGTCGATCCGCGTGTCGAGCAGGCCGAGCGTCGCGTCGAGCCGGAAGTTGCGCGAGGGCCGCCACGCCGTCTCGAGCTCGAGCCCCCAGGTCTTGGCGCTGAAATTTTCGTTGAGCGAGATGCGGTCGACGATCTGCGAAATCTGATAATCCTGATAGGCGTTGAAGAAGGCGGCCGCGTTGAGCGTGAACCGGCCGCCGTCGAAGCTGTTCTTCGTCCCGATTTCGAACGCCGTCACATATTCGGGTTTGAAGGTTTCGGGGAGCGGCTGATATTGAATCACCTTCTGGTCGATATCGGCGCGCGGCGGGTTGGCGCCGCCGCCCTTGTAGCCGCGCGATCCCGAGGCATAGAGGAGGGTGTCGTCGGTGAAGGACAGGTCGGGCTTCCAGTCGACGACCAGCCGCCCGGTCACCGCGTTCCATTTCTGTCGGATTTCGGGAAACTCGCGGAAACCGCGGCTGATCGTGCCGCCTGAGATTGGGCCACCCCTCGTGGGGTCATTTTCGATCGCGCCGAGCAGCAACTGGCTGGGGACCGGTGTCGCGATCTTCTTGTCACGCGTATAGCGCAGCCCCAGCGTGATTTTCAGGTCATCGGCCGCCTGCCAATAAAGCTCGCCGAATATCGCCTGCGATTTGGTCCGTACCGGATTCTTGCTGCGGAAATAATTATGGCCGTCCTCGGGTCCTTCGCCGATCGGATTGGGATCGACCCAGACGCATTCACGGCCTGTCGGCGTTCCTTCGCCGCAGTTGCGGGTTATCGAGCCGCCGCCCTCCCTGGCGCCATTATAGTTATACTGGGCGATCAAGGTGAACAGGTTGTTGTATACGAAATAGTCGTCCTGCGATTTGAAATCGAGATAATTGGCGCCGATGTTGAAGTTCAACGGGCCGTCGAAGGCGGATTGCAGCCGCAGTTCCTGCGTCCATTGGCGATTGCGCGACCGGCTGAGATCGGCCGACAGGATACGATCCGACGCCCCCAGTTGCGGATCGGTGAAGATACCCCCCGGGGTCGGCCCCGGAACGGTTACCGGCTGGGGCGGGCCCGACGAATTTTGAACCAGCACCGCCGAATCGTTGAAAACGGGCGCCGAGACGAAGCGATTATAATCCTGCGACGAATAATAGCGATCGCGCGCATAGGCGGTCTGCGAAACGAGTTTCAGATCGTCGCCAAGGCCTAGTTCCATGTTGAACTGAAACACATCATTCTTGGCGCGGAAGACGGGGTCATAACTCGTCGCGACCTCCCGCAAGTCGCGCGATTGGACGACATCGCCATAAGGATCGAAATTGCGAGGAATTGGAAAGACGAGCGGGCGGCGTGTCGCAACGGTCGGATCCCGGCCCATACTCATGTTGATCTGGGGGAACATGACGTAAGCGAGCGCCTTCGCATTCGGCGCACCAAAGGCGGCATCGCCATAGAGCGACGCCGACTGGCACCCCTGGCTGAACCGGCTCTGCAGGAATTCGGGCACCGCGATATCGCCGACCTGCGCCACGCCGGGATCGGTGGTGCATAGCTGTTTGCCGGTGCGCGAGCGGTTGTCGTCTTCCTCGAAATGCTGCCAGATCGCATTGACCTTGAACCGGTCGCTCGGCTCCCACTGGACCGATGCGCGCGTCGACCACAGGTCGCGGCCGTTGATCCGCTGCTGCGTGAACGTATTATAGTCGAAGCCATCGCGCTTCGTCATCGCGCCCGCGACGCGGACGGCCAGCGTGTCGGTGATCGGCACATTGAGCATCCCCGACAGGCGCCGCGTTTCGAAGCTGCCGGCCTCGGCCTTCACTTCGCCTCCAAAACTGTCGTCGGGAAGCGCCGGGATGACGTTGACCACGCCCGCGGTCGCGTTGCGGCCGTAGAGGGTGCCCTGCGGACCGCGCAGTACCTCGACGCGCTCGAGGTCGAAAAATTCGGCTTCGAAAAGGCGGTTGCGGATCAGCGGCGTGTTGTTGAAGCTCACCGCGACGGCGGGGTCGTTCGATGCGGAAATCGCCTTGGTCCCGATGCCGCGGATCGTGAAGTCATAGCCGCTGAAATTGCTTTTCGAGAAATTGACGTTGGGCACCGCGCGCACCAGTTCGGCTCCGCTCTCGATCTTGTGGTCGTCGAGCGCCTTCGGCGTGAAGGCGCTGATCGCGATCGGCACGTCGCTGATCTTTTCTTCGCGCTTCTGCGCCGTGACGACGATTTCAGTATCGTCCTCGATCTCACCGCCGGCGGCGAGCGGGGTTACGTTTCCCTCCCGCGTCACCACAAAGACGTCGCCGTCGCGGCGATAGCCGAGGCCGGTGCCGAGCAAGAGCGCGCGCAGCGCCGTTTCGGGGTCGGACCGCTTGCTGTGGCCCGCGGTGCGCTTGCCGTTGACGATCGCCGCATCGACCAGGATCGTCGCGCCGCTTTGCACGCCGAAGTCGCGTAGGGCCCGGTCGAGCGACTGCGCCGGAATGCGGTAACTCGTGACATGTTCGCGCGCCAGCGCCGTATTGCCCGACAACGCCAGGCAGCCGATCGCCGCACCACTCAACAGAAATTTGCGCAAATTGCATGCACGAACCCGCATGTCCCCTCTCCCTCACCCTGTGCTGCGGGATTCATGTCCCGCTGTTCCGGCGTTCGATGCGACGCCATTCGGATAGACGCCCCATTTTCAGACATGGGGGGATCGGTCGAATAATATTTTCAACAATGTTAATATCTACGCCGGTGAACGGGTCGTTAGGAAAATTAGTCGGCGGGCGCGTTTTTATCCCCCCTCTTGCGAATTTCCCGCGTCTACCCTGTTAACTCCAGCACAGAGTGGAGCCGCAATGACCGTTTTGGGGACGATGCCGGGATGACGCGTAGGGCTGGGAGCATCTCGCAATGCCTGTTTTGTCAGGATCATTATTGACGATGGCTGTCCCGCAACAGGACCGGGATCTGGCCGCATGGATGGCGACCTATGGCCCGGGCCTGCGCCGCTATTTCCGGCGTCGCGCCGACGACGCCGATGTCGATGATCTGGTGCAGGAGGTTTTCCTGCGCCTGCAATCGGCACAGCTCAGCGCGCCGATCGACAATGTCGAACGCTATCTGTTCACCGCCGCGCGCAACGCGCTGATCAGCCGGCACCGCCGGCAAAAGGCGCGCGCGAGCCTTTTGCACGACGAGTTCGAGGACGGCCTCGAAATCGCCGAGCAACGGTCGCCCGAACGCATCGTGATCGGCCAGCAGGAATATCGCCGCGTGCTCGAGGCGATCCAGAATCTTCCGCCGCGCGCACGCGAGGCCTTTCAATATCACCGGTTCGAAAATCTGACCTATCAGGCGATTGCCCAGCGGATGGGCATTTCCAAGGAGGCGGTGAAGGAGCTGATGCACCGCGCGCTCGTGCGCATCGTCGAAGAAATGGAGCCCGACCTGTGAGCGGCAACGACGCCTTCGCCCGCGCCGCGCTCCGCGCCGAGGCGGTGCAATGGTTCAACCTCGAACGGTCGGGCGACATGACGGTCGACGACGAGCTTCGCTTCCTCGACTGGCTCGATCAGTCCGACGCCCATCGCGACGCCTATCGGCTCGTCGAGCGCGCCTGGCTGATCGCCGGAACGATTCCACAGGAAGCCGAAATGCTGGCACCGCCTGCGCTCGATGGCGAAACGGGACACCGGCGGCCCGGCTGGCGCCGACATCTGGCGCTGGCGGCCTCGCTGCTGCTGGTCTTCACGCTCGGTTGGATGGCCTATCTCGATGGTTTTCCGGGCTTCGGCACGACACAGGCTCAGCAGTTCCGCACCGGCGTCGGCCAGACGACGACCGTCACCCTTCCCGAAGGCTCGGTCGTGACGCTCGATGCCGAAACCGAAATGCGGCTACACGAAACACCGCGCGAGCGCCGGGTCGATCTGGTCGCCGGACGCGCCTTCTTTCGCGTGGCTCCCGATCCGTCGCGACCCTTTATCGTAAACGCCGGCGGGAAGAGCGTGCGCGCGATCGGTACCGCCTTCGAGGTCAGCTTCGAGCATGGCAACATGGTCGTCACGCTCGCCGAGGGGAAAGTGCGGGTTGAGGAGACGGAATCCGGGTCGGGCAGCGGCACCGACATGGTGCCCGGCGGCCAGCTCGTCATCGGCGCCGACCATAATTGGACGCTCAGCCGCGTCGATGTCGCGAAAGAGACGAGCTGGACCGAGGGACGCCTGATCTTCATGCGCGACCCCTTGTCCGAAGCGGTAGCCGAAATGAATCGCTATTCGCCGCGAAAGCTCATCTTCAAGGACGGCAAGATACCCGAAAAGCAGGTCGTCGGCGTGTTTCAGGCGGGCGATGTCGACGCTTTTGTCAAGGCGATGGAATTGAACGGCATCGCGCGCCGGGTCTCAACGACCGACGATCAGATTGTCCTGTCAGGAAACGAGTAGTGCCGGTCAGGCCGCAGCGGGGGGAATTCCCGTCGGAATCAGGAACAGCGGCAGGATACGCGCGATCAGGTCGCGCATCGCGTCGTCGGGCTGGTCGAGCATATCGCGAACATGCGGTCCGATGACGGCGTCGCCGAAAGCGGTCACCGCCATCATCAGCACCGCCGCGCGCACCCGGTCGGGTGCGGCTTCGTCGGTCGACTGGCCGACAATCGCCTCGACCAGCGCGCGCACCGCGGCGCGCACGGGTTCGAGATGTTCGACGTCGCCCGACAGGATGATCCACGCCGCGAGCGGCCCCGCGCCGCCCTTGTCGAAAGCGTCGAACACGCGGTCGGCCACCGCGCGCGGCGCGGCGCTGTCGGTTTTCATGAGTTCGACGACATTGCCGAGCGCGTCGGTCAGGTCGCGCACCATCGATTCCATCAGCGCCGACTGCAGCCCCGCCGCCGAGCCGAAATGATGGAGCACATTGGCGTGCGACATGCCGATCGCCTGCCCCACATTGGCGAGCGTCACCGCGGCGGGCCCGCGATCGAGGAGCAGCCCGCGTGCCGCCGCCAACCCCTCCTCGCGAACCTCGGCCCCCGAACGCTTGCGCCGTTTCTGGTGCGGCCGCGCTTGCTTGTACATGCACAATTTCCTTGCGGCCCCGCGCCCCGCGACGGCCTTCGCTTCAAAAGCCTTACCCGAAAGCGGCGGATTGTCACCCTCATCGTCCCGCTTGCCGTTTCGGAAATCACATGATATATACATTGATGTTAATGTAACTTTGATCGCAGAAAGGTTGCACGATGACCATCCCCCTCCGCACCCCCGACGACATCCGGATCGAAAAGCGCGACCTCAAATTCGGGCGCGAGACGCCGCCGCCGCGCTGGTGGCACAGCGGCGACCCCGGCCGCACCGCCTTTTTCAACGCGCTGTCGTCGACCTTCCCGGTCGGCGAGAAATTCTTCATGACTTCGGTGCGCCATTATCGCGAGGGCACGCCCCAGCCGCTGCGCGGCCAGATCGACGATTTCCTCTATCAGGAATCGATGCACAGCCGCGAACATGTCGTGTTCAACCGCCAGGCCGAGGACGCGGGCTTCGACATCGCGTCGGCCGAGGATCGCGCGCGCCGGACGATCGCCTGGGTCAAGCGCCGCTCGCCGATCCAACAACTCGCCGCGACCTGCGCGCTCGAACATTTCACCGCGACGCTCGCGCACGATGCCCTCGCCAACCCCGTCCATCTGGGCGGCGCGGCCGAAGAGGCGCGGCAGCTGTGGCGCTGGCACGCGATCGAGGAGATCGAGCATAAGGCCGTCGCCTTCGACACCTATCTCCACGCCGCGCGGACGATGACCCCGCTGCGCCGTTGGCTGAAGCGCAGCACGGTGATGTGCGTGACGACGATGCGCTTCCACTATGTTATCTTCCGCAACACCGCCGACCTGCTCGCGCAGGACAGCCACAACAATTGGGCGACATGGAAAGGTCTGCTGGCATGGCTCTATGGCCGCGACGGGCTGATGCGCGCGCTGCTGCGCGGCGTCTTCACCTATATGAAGCCGGGGTTCCATCCGTGGGAGCTCGACGACCGGCCATTGCTCGAAGAGGCGCTCCGCCTGCTCGAAGGCGGCAAGGCGAAGGAGCTGGCCGCATGAGGCGGGCGCTCATCCTTCTCGCCGCCGCCGCATTCGCTACGCCCGCCGCCGCGGCCGACATCACCGGCGTCTGGGCGACGGGCAGTGAGGGCGGGCGCGTCGAAATCTATCGCTGCGGCAAGGCGCTGTGCGGCAAGGTGGTCGACGCCAAACGCCTGCGCGCCAACCCCGACCTCCGCGACGTGCGCAATTCGGACCCCGAGCTGCGCCAGCGCAAAATCAAGGGCCTCGTCGTCCTCAACGGCTTCACCGGCGGCCCGACCGAATGGAAGGGCGGCCCCGTTTACGACCCGGAAACCGGCGATGGCGCCGCGAACGGCCGGCTCAAACTGCTTCCCAACGGCAAACTCGAGCTCAAGGGCTGCATCGCCTTTTTCTGCCGCACCAAGATCTGGACCCGCACCGGATAGAGCGCGATCCTATTGACGAGATAAGGAAGGCAGTGTTTCAATCTAGCGCGATCGCCCTCAATGCTTCAGATACTGGCTCGGCGGGACGCCGAAGGCGCGGCGGAACATCGCGGCGAACCCGCTGGGGCTGTCATAACCGACATCATAGGTGACCTGCGTGATCGACGCGCCCGCCGCGAGCAGCGACAGCGCTTCCATCAGCCGCACCTGCTGCCGCCAGACGGCGAGCCCCATTCCCGTTTCCTGCTTGAAGCTGCGCGTGAAGGTGCGCCGCCCCATCGCCGCGAGCGCCGCCCAGTCGTCGATGTCGCGCGGGTCGGCCGGGTCGGCGATGATCGCGTTGCAGACGCGCAGCAGCCGCGGATTCGACGGCATCGACACCTGATAGGGCGCGTTGGGCATCCGGGCGATCTCGTCGAGCAGCAGCGCGATGATCCGCCCTTCGCGCCCGTCGACATCATAGAGCGCCGGAAAATCGACGACCTCGAGGATCAGCGATTTGACGAGGTTCGACACCTCGAACACGCGGCATTGCTTCTCATGCTCGTGCCCCGCGCACGGCAGATAGAGCGTGCGCAGCGACACCGGGCCGCGGCACGCGACCTCGTGCCGCGTGCCCGCGGGCAGCCATACCGCACGCTGCGGCGGGATCACGAAGCTCGTCTCGGGCGTGCGCACCGACATCACCCCGGCCGAGGCATAGAGGATCTGGATATGGTCGTGGCTGTGCATCGGGTCGACGAAGCCCGCGGGATATTCATCCTGCAGCGCCATCACCGGCCGGCCGGCTGTCAGGACATCGACACTATGCTTCATGGCCCGATCCTCGCAGATATTGGACAAATACGCCATATAGGCCGAACGCCGCGCTGACCAGCCGCGCAGCCTCCACTGGCCTGTCCCGTGCGGTGATTGGCCCGTTTGGGCGATAGAAGCGAGCCTGTAAAAGCTATCAGACGATCAAAGGATCGTTTCGAGAGGATATACCAATCATGTCAAAGGGCTTGAGTGCCATGCAGGACGACATGGCCGACCCCGACATCCGCCGCTTCGTCGATGCGATCAACGCCGCCTATGCCGAACATGCAGCTCCGGCCGGTGCAAGCATGGCGCTGCGCCGCGCGGTCGCCGAACGCGTGCGCCGGCCGTGGCGCGAGGGTGGCCCGATAATGGCAGAGACCCGCGAAATGGATATGGGAGGCGTCCGCCTGCGCCTCCACTGTCCGGTCGCGGACGAAAAGCTCCCCGTCATGCTCTATATCCATGGCGGCGGCTGGATGTTGTTCAGCATCGACACCCACGACCGGCTGATGCGCGAATATGCGGCGCGCGCGCGAATAGCGGTGATCGGGATCGATTACAGCCTGTCGCCCGAAAGCAAATTCCCTGTCGCGCTCGAGCAATGCGCCGCCGCGCTCGACTGGATCGGTGCGGAGGCCGACGCGCTGAACCTCGACGCGGACCGCGTGCTCATCGGCGGCGATTCGGCTGGCGCCAATCTGTCGGTCGCGACCTGCCTGCTGCAACGCCAGCGCGGACGCCCGCTGCCCGCCGCAATGTTGCTCAATTACGGCGCCTTCGCGCCCGAACGCACATCCAGCTATGCACGCTTCGGCGCGGGCGATTATTCGCTCGAGGCCGACGAGATGGATGCCTTTTGGGCCGCCTATATCGACGGGCCCGAGCAGCTCGCCGACCCGCTCGTCGCGCCGCTGCGCGCCGACCTGACCGGGCTCCCGCCCGCGTTCCTGGCGATCGCCGAATGCGACATCCTCGTCGATTGCAACGACGCCTTCGCCCGCAAGCTCGAAGAAGCCGGCGTCCCGACCCGTACCGTCACCTACGGGGGTGCGACGCACAGCTTCCTCGAAGCCATGTCGATCGCGCCGCTCGCGAACCGCGCGCTCGACGAGCAGGCGGCGTGGATCCGTGATACGCTGAAAATATGACCTCGCTCTACGATCCGCGCGACGCCGCCGACGTCGGCCGGCTGATCGCCGGCTATCCGCTCGCGTGGCTCGTCTCGCGCGATTTTCACGCGAGCCCGCTGCCGCTGATCGCCGAGACCGACGCGAACGGAGCGGTGACGGCGCTGTTCGGTCACTGCGCGCGGCGCAACCCGCTCGTCGCCGATTTCCGCACCGACCCGCGCGGGCTGATCCTGTTCACCGGACCCCAGGCCTATGTCCCGACGGCCTTGCTGTCGAAGCCCGACTGGGCGCCGACGTGGAACTATGCCGTGCTGCGCTTCACGGTCGACATCGAGTTCGTCGAGGGCGAAACCAAGGAGGCCATCGAGCGGCTCGTCGCGAAGATGGAAGACGGCACCTGGTCGACAGCGAACCTCGGGCCGCGCTATGCCAAGATGATCGATCAGATCATCGCCTTTCGCGCGCATGTCCGCTCGGCCGAGCACAGCTTCAAGCTCGGGCAGGACGAAAGCGCCGGTGGCTTTGCCGAGATCGTCGCGGGCCATAGCGACCGGACGCTCGCGGCGTGGATGGAAGGACAGGCAGACAGGTGAAGCTTTTCTTCGACGACCGCCAGATGGCCCACGCGCCGGCACGCGAATTGCATAATGGCGACTGGGTGCCCTATGCCGAAAATATCGAGCGGCCGCGTTCGATCGTCGAGGCTTTCACCGACTGGCACGCAGTGCGCGACTTCGGCATGGCGCCGCTGCTCGCCGTGCACGACGCCGGCTATCTCGCCTTCCTCGAACGCGCGCATCGCGACTGGATCGCCGCAGGCCGCAATGGCGATGCGATCGGCTACACCTTTCCGGTCAGGCGGCGGCGGCCGCTGAGTTTCGGGCGCATCGATGCCGATCTCGGCGCCTACAGCTATGACGCCGGGACGCCGATCGCGGCGCGAACCTGGCAGTCGGCCTATTGGTCGGCGCAGGGCGCGCTGACCGCGCTCGACCATCTGGCGACGAGCGGCGAGACACACGCCTTCGCGCTCTGCCGCCCCCCCGGCCACCACGCCGGACGCGACTATATGGGCGGCTATTGCTACCTCAACAACGCCGCGATCGCGGCGCGCGCGGCACGGGACCGCGGCCTTGGCCCGGTGGCGATCCTCGACATCGACTATCACCACGGCAACGGGACGCAGGACATCTTCTACGAAGATCCCGATATCTTTTTCGCCTCGATCCACGCCGACCCGCGCACCGACTATCCCTTCTATTGGGGGCATGCCGACGAGCGCGGCGAAGGCGCGGGCGAAGGCGCGACGCTCAACCTCCCCCTGCCCCGCGGCACCGACGGGCGAAGCTATGCGCCCGCGCTCGACGCCGCGCTGGCCGCGATTGCGGACTGGGGCGCGAAACTCCTCGTCCTGTCCTTCGGCGCCGACACGCACAGCAGCGACCCGATCTCGAGCTTCGCGCTAGAGCGCACCGACTATGTCGAGCTGGCGGGCCGCATAGCCGCGCTCGGCATCCCGACGCTGATCGTGATGGAGGGCGGCTACGCGGTCGGCGACCTCGGCAAGAATGTCGCGGCATTCCTGTCGGGATTTGTGGAATAGGGTCAGCTCTGGAGAGAGAGAGCTGCCATTGCCAACGTTCGTCGGTTTCCATCTTTTCGTCATCCCGGACTTGATCCGGGATCCCGGCGGCGCTGAAGTCATGGACCCCGGATCAAGTCCGGGGTGACGATGATTGAGAGGTCCGCTTCCGGTCGTTAGCGGACGCCCTCAAAAATCCCGCTCGCATCGACTTCGCTCGATGCGAGCGGAGCAGGTTGGGCTGCTTCCGGTCGAAACCAGTCACCCCCACCTCGGCCACGATAAAAAGGCCGCCCCGCCTCCCGACGGGGCAGTCCTCCTCACATCAATCCAGGCTAAACCGCACCGTCGCGCCCAGCGTCCGCGGCCGGGCGACCGAGCCGGCGAACGCAAAGGGCGCATTCAAAATGCCATATTGGTTGAACAGATTCTTCGCGAACAGCCCGAGTTCGATCCGGTCGTTCACCGTCACCGACGCGTTGAGGTCGACGAGGTGGAAATCGCCCTTCTCCAGCGACCCCGCAAAATCGACGGGCGCGCTCGACAGATAGCGGTGCGCGATGCCGAAGCGCGGTTTCAGCGGCGCGTCGGCGAAGCTCAGGTCGAGCGAGTTCGACAGCGTCCATTCGGACGCTCCCGGCAACCGCGTGCCCTTCGCATAGCCGCCGCCCGGCGCGAAGCTGTCGGGCAGCAGCGTCGACAGGCGTGCATCATTATAGGTGATGTTCGACGAGAAGCTGAGGTTGCGCGTCGGCCGCAGGTTCAGGCTGATCTCGACCCCGTCGATGTCGGCACCGCCGCCGTTCACCGTATAGGCGTCGAAATCGACCGGCGTGAACAGGCGCGCCTGCACATTGCCCCAGTCGATATGATAGGCTGTGACGTCGACGCTCAGCGTCCGGTCGATCAGGTCGAACCGCGTACCGATCTCGTAGTTCTTCGTCGTGTCGCTTTCGAAAGTCAGCGGCAGGCCGGGGACGGCGGCCGAATAGACGTTGACCCCGCCGATCCGGAAACCTTCCGAATAGAGCGCATAGATCATGAAGTCGTCCGACGGCTTGTACGTCAGCGAGGCCTTCGGAATGAAATCCGAATCCTTGTCCGCCGCCGGCGCGAAATCGAACGGGTCGACCAGATTGGCGTTGGGCAGATATTGCAGCCGCGGCCGCGAGCGATATTCGAACAGGCGCCCGCCGAGCGTCAGCGTCAGCGTGTCGATGATGTCGAACGACGCTTCGCCGAAGATCGCCTTTTCGGTGACGCGGTTGCTGCTGATCGTCCGCGTCGCAAGGTCGCCGGGGGCGAGTTCGCTGCCCGGCCGCCCGCCGAACTCGCCGGGGTTCGCGTCGATATAGTCGGCGATGCCCTCGACAAAGGTGCCGTCGGTGTTGTTCGAGCGCAGCCGGGTATAATTGGCGCCGAGCAGCCAGCGGAAACGCCCGCTGTCGGGCGAGGCGAGCCGCAGTTCGCCATATTCGGTCTTCGACTTGCCGTCGCTGCTCGCCAGTTCGGGCGTGTCGGTGCGCGGGTCGTTGCCGTTGAAGATCGAATTGTCGAAGGCGAGGTTCGCTTTTTTCTCGGTATAGCTGCCGACCGCGGTCAGTGTCGCAAAGCCCAGATCCTGCTCGATCCGCAGGCTGTGCATCATGAAGCTGGTGTCCTGATATTCGGCGACGTTGGTCGCGCGCTCGAAGGTCTTGGGCGGACCGAAGATCACATAGGTCTGATCGTCGAGATCATATTCCTGATACATGCTCAGCGCCGAAATGCGCGTCGCCTCGGTCGGGGTGAAGACGATCGACCCGCGCAGTCCCCTGACCCTGAGGTCGTTGCTGCCGTCCTTGCCGAGCAAAGTGTTGTCGAGATAGCCGGCGTCGTAGCGCTGGAGCGCGACGAGGCGAACGGCGAGCTTGTCGGTGACGATCGGCAGGTTGACCATACCCTTGACCGCATAGCTGGCCTCGCCGGCGCGCTTGGTCGTCGCGACATTCCCCTCAAACCCCGCGTCGAACCGGGCGGGATCGGCCTCGTTCACGACATAATTGATCGCGCCGCCGAGCGAGGAGGAGCCGAACAAAGTGCCCTGCGGCCCGCGCAGCACCTCGACGCGGCTGACGTCGAAGCTGTCAACGTCGGGGATGACGAGCGGGAAGCCGGGTTCGATCAGCGGCACTTCGTTGAGATAATAGCCCGTCGTCGCCTGATTGGCTTCGTGATAGGTCGAGGAAGCGACGCCGCGGATCACGACTTCGGACACGCCCGGCTGATAATCGTTGAATATGACGCCGGGGACGCGGGTGATATAATCCGAGAGGCTCTGGGCGTTGAGTTTCTGCAGCGTCGCTTCGCTGACCGCACTCACCGATCCGCTGACGTCGCGCACCGACTGTTCGCGCTTGGCGGCGGTGACGACGATCTCGCTGTCGTCGGTCTCCTGCGCCAGCGCGCCCGTCGCATAACCCAGCGCCAGGATCGAGATACCGCATGCGGCGACCCGCCGGATCGATGCAAACCCCATTTTTGCCTCCCTATTTGATAATGCCTATTGGTAGGAAAATCCGACGCTCAAGCTATCACGCGAAACTGGCGTGACGGCGATGGTCGGGCCATTATCCAGCCGGATCGGGCCAGCGCGTGCCCGTAGGAAAGCGCAGTTTCGCGGGGGCTTGCGATCAAATTGCCCGATCGATGGATTGGGCGGCCTGATCGGCGCAGTAAGCCATCGGCGCCGTCATAGACTGGACCGAACATCCCGCCGGTCGAAAGAGGGTCGCATGCGCAGCATCGGAAATATGGGTCGGAGAGCGTTTATGAGCGGTGCCGCGATGGCGGTCTTCCTGCTCGGAAACCGCGCTGTTTGGGCCAAGGGTCCCGCCCGACGCTGGCCCGCGGTCGCGCCGCCGCAATCGCCCCGCATTTCGGACGTGATCGAGCAATTGGGCCGCACGCGCGACGATGCTTATAGCTGGATGAAATTCATTCCGGAAAGCGGCGAGCGCGACCGGACCAACCTGCCCGCGCCGGTCGCGAAGATGCTCGCCGACGAAAACGCCTATGCCGATGCGGTGCTGAAGCCGACCGAGGCGACGCAAGCCGAGTTGGTCCGCGCGATGCTGGCGCGCGGTTCGGATGCCGCTGCGGCGCCCGCGCTCGAAAAGGACGGCTGGACCTATTCCTCCGCGATCCCGCCGGGTGCGACGCACGCGCGCTACAGCCGCCAGCGCGGCGACGATAAGGCCGAACTGCTCGTCGACGAAAGCGTGCGCGCCGAAGGCCAGCCCTATTTCCGCAGCACCGGCCACCAGCCGAGCCCCGACCATCGCTGGTTTGCGTGGGCCGAGGATGTCATCGGCAACGACCGCCACCGCATCTGCATCCGCGACAATCAAGACGGCGCGATCCGCACGATCGTCGACAAGGACGCCTATGGCTATGGCGGGCTCGTCTTCTCGCCCTCGTCGCGCTGGCTGTTCTGGATCTGGCGCGACGCGCGCAACCGGCCGACGCGGCTCTATCGCACGTCGGTCGACGGCAAGACCACCGATCTCGTCTATGAGGAGAAGGACCCGGCGATCTTCATGTCGGTCAAGCGCACAGCGGCCGATGGCTTCGTCGCGCTGACGCTCGCGGGTCCCGAGACCGCCGAAGTCCGCCTCGTGCCCGCGCGCGACGAAACCGCCGCGCCTGCCCCGGTCTGGCTGCGCAAGGCGGGCGTGCGTTACGAAATCGACGAATGGGACGGCGGTCTCGTCGCGCTGACCGACCGTGACGATGCCTTCGACATGCAGTTGCTGCGCCTCGACCCAAAGGATTTCCGCACGCTCGCCGCGCTCGTCCCGCACCGCCCGGGCACGCCGATCCTGTCGATCCTGCCGTTCCAGCGCGCACTCGTCCGGCTCGAACGCGCCGAGGGCCTGCACCGCCTCGTCATCCTCCGCCCCGACGGATCGGAGCAGGCGATCTCCTTCGACGATCCCGCCTATGCGATCGAACTCCCGCCCGAACAAAGCTATGACGCGGCTTCGGTGCTGATCGCGCACCAGTCGCCCAAATCGCCGCGCCGCTGGATCCGCGTCGACCTCGCGAGCGGCGGACAGACGGTCGTTCAGCAGCAGAAGGTCGAAAGCTTCGACCCCGACGATTATCAGGTCGAACGCCTGTTCGCCCCCGCCCCCGACGGCGAATTGGTTCCGATCACCTTGTTGTCGCGCCGCGGCGCGCCCAAGGACGGCAAGGCGCCGCTCCTCCAATATGGCTATGGTTCCTACGGCGTGCCGAGCGATCCCGAATTTTCGATTCCCGCGCTCGCGCTCGTCGATCGCGGCTGGCGCTACGCGATCGCGCATGTCCGCGGCGGGTCGGAGAAGGGCCGCCGCTGGTTCCTCGGCGGCCGCAAATTCACCAAGCGCAACAGCTTCACCGATTTCGTCGCCTGCGCCGAATATCTCGCCGCCGAAGGCTATACGGCGAAGGGCAAGGTCGTCGCCTATGGCCTTTCGGCCGGCGGACTGCTGGTCGGCGCGAGCATGAATATCGCGCCTACGCTATGGGGGGGCGTGATCGCAAAGGTGCCGTTCGTCGACATGCTCAACACGATGAGCGATGCGACGCATCCGCTCGTCCCGCTGTTCCGTCCCGACTGGGGCGACCCGCTCGCCGACCCCAGGGCCTACGACTATATCGCCTCGATCTCGCCCTATGAAAATGTCCGCGCGGCCCCCTATCCGCCGCTGCTCTGCACCGCCGGGCTCAAGGACGACCGCGTCGCCTATTGGGAGCCGGCGAAGCTGGTCGCCGAGGTGCGGCAGAAGTCGACGAGCGGCAATCCCGCGATGTTGATGACCGATATGGACAGCGGCCACCAGGGCAGTGCCGACCTCGCGAGCGAATATAAGGAAATGGCGCTCTTCTGGGCCTTCGCCATGCGCTGCGTCGCGTGAGCGGAAACGCTAAACACTGAGTTCCAACCTGGCCCGCATCCCCGAGCGAAGACGAGGGGCTATGCCGAGCGAAGTCGAGGCAGCGTCACTACGCGGCTCTCGCTCCGCTCGAGCGAGCCCCTCGTCTTCGGCCAAAGGCCGAAGTTTATCCTGAGCGCCCGCCAGGGCAGTCGAAGGGCTCGGGGATGCGGATGATTTAGATTTCGCAGTTCGATCTAAGTCTCTGTTTTGACGAATGGATCGCAGTTCCTCCATCCATGACGCCGCTTGCCACCGCCAAATCCCGCCGAAACGGAGCAAAGTCGCGCTTAAATCCGGCCGCGCGCGCTCGTTAAAGCTCGCATGACCACCAAAGCGACAGCATCGAACGAGCCGGTAGGGCGGCTCCTGGGTTGGCTGGGGCTTCGCCACGCACGCGGCAGCGCCCCCGATGGCGGCCTTGCGCCCCCCGACCCCGGCGGCCCGCGCCATCTGGCGCGCGAGGCGCGTTACGAGCTCGCCGCTTCGATCACCTCTTTCCTCGTCGACAACGACCTCGACGTGTCGCCGACGAACCTCCTGATCGCGCATGGCGCCTTTTCGGGGCGCAACCCGCGGCTCGCGCGACAGATCGTCGCGCAGGCGCAGACCGCCGAGGGGATCAGCCAGAAATGGCTCAACGAACTCGATGATCAGGAAGCGGGCCAGCCCGATCGCGTCGAAATCGACCGGCTGATGACGCGGCTCGAAACGAATATCGAGGCCTTTCAGGCGAATACGAAGGAAGCCCGGACCGTCACGAGCGACTATGGGATCGAGCTCGAACAGCATGTCACCGATCTCGAGCAGCTCGAGAAGACCGGCCGTATCGTTTCCAGCCTCGCGGATCTCGCCAAAGTGATGCTCGACCGCACGCGCAAGGCCGAAGACGATATGCGCAAGAGCGAGGACGAAGCGAAAGCGCTGCGGCGGAGCCTCGAACGCGCCAAACGCGACGCCGAGCTCGACTATCTGACCGGCTTGCCCAATCGCCGCGCCTTCGAGGTCCTGCTCGACCGGCACCACAAGGAAGCGCGCGCCGCTCTCGAACCGCTGAGCGTCGCCTTCTGCGACATCGACGAGTTCAAGAAAGTCAACGACATCCACGGCCACGAGGCGGGCGACCGCGTGATCAAGGCGATCGCCGATACGTTGGCGCGCATCTCGAACGATCATTGCCATGTCGCGCGGCACGGCGGCGAGGAATTCGTCATGCTATTCCGCGGCCTGACCCCGACCGAGGCCGCAGCCAAGCTCGACGACGCGCGCGAAGCGCTTGCCGACCGGCGGCTGATCAACCGCAAGACCGACGAACCTTTCGGCCAGATCACCTTCTCGGGCGGGGTTGCCGACGTCTTCGGCTATGGCGACACGCGCGCCGCGCTCAAGGCGGCGGACGAGGCGCTCTACAAGGCCAAGGCCGCCGGCCGGAACTGCATCCGCATCGCCGACCCGGCCTAGACTTCACTTTCCCACAAGGGGGGCGGGGGCCCGCGGGCGGCCGGCACCAGCGCCGGCCGCCCGCGGCACTATCATGCCGTCGCCGGGCGCGTCGTCCACCACCCGAAACTCGCGATGATCGCATAGCAGATCAGCGGGACCGCCAGCGCGATGCGGATATCGCCGCTGAGATCGGCCACCGTTCCGAACAGAAACGGGACGATCGCCCCGCCGATGATCGCGGTGCACATGATGCCCGACCCCTGCGGCGTCCGTTCGCCCAATCCCTCGGTCGCGAGGCTGAAGATCGTCGGGAACATCAGCGAATTGCAGAAGCCCACCAGAATCAGCGCCCAGCCGGAGAGCGCCCCCGTGGTCACCGCCGACAGGATGATCAGCGAAATCGCGCCGGCCGCAAAGGTCGCGAGCACCCGTCCCGGCTTGGCCAGCCGCAGGATGAAACCGCCGAGCAAACGGCCGACCAGCGCGCCCAGCCAGTACATCGCAACCAGCTTGCCCGCCGCCTGGAGCCCCAGCCCCATCACGCTCGGCTCGGCGAGATAGGCCATCAGGTTCGACCCGATCGCCACTTCGGCGCCGACATAGACGAAGATGCACAGCGCGCCGAACTGGACGCGTCGGTTGTGAGTCAAGAGGCCCCAGGTGCCCTCCAGCTTCACAGCGTCGGTCCTGGCGTGGTCGAGCGCCGACCGGTACATCCAGAACACTGCGGCGATGACCAGCATCAGCACGCCGAGCCACATATAGGCGGTGCCGATCGAAGCACCCTCGGCGACGCGATAGGCCTGAATTTGTGCCTCGGTAGAGGTCTCGGCGTCGATCGGCTGCTCATCGCCGAGCAGAAAGGCCGCGCCGCCATAGACCATCAGGAACACGCCGATCGAATTGAACGCCTGCGCAAAGGTCAGCCGGCTGTGCGAGGTTTCGACGGGCCCCAGCGTCGTGATCACCGGATTCATCGCGACCTGAAGCACCGTGATCCCCGCGCCGATGCAGAAGAGCGCGGCAAGAAATCCGGGATAGGATGCCGCGGCCGACGCCGGGATGAACAGGAAGGCGGCGGCCGCCACGATGATGAAGCCGAGCACGAAGGTGCGGATATAACCGAGCTTCGACATGATGATCCCGGCGGGGATCGAAAAGGCGCCATAGGCGATAAAAAACGCCATCTGCACGAGGTTCGCCTCGGCATGCGTCAAATGGAACATCGGCTTGAACTTGCCGACGAGCAGGTCGTTGATGTTCGTCACCCCGCCGAGCAGGAAAAACACCGCGAAGGCGAGGATCAGCACGACTTTGGTGCCGCCCCCTCCCTTGCCGGGCTGTTCGACCGCGTTCGGGTCCACACTCGTCGCAACGCTCGGCGCCAATGCCATGTCTCTCTCCAAACCTTGTTTTCTGGCTATCCCGCGCCCGGTCTTGTCATTTTGCGGCGGGCGGGCAAGGCAGATTCTCGCCGACGGCCTCGACATTCGTATTCAGCAGCGTCGCGGCAAAGCCCTTGTCGGCCTTGACCGTCACCGCATTGTCGACCTGCCGCAAATTCGCCTCCGCATCGGCGAAGCAGCGCAGCGGGACCTTGATCGTCGAAACCTGACCCCGCGCCGCCGCCTTGACCACCTCCGAAATGTCGAACGCCTTGCCGCCCAGCGCGAGGCTGACCGGCGCGCCGCCGGCGGCATCGACCCGCCAGTCGACGCGAAGCGCGAAGCTGTTATTGAGCTGGCGCGACAGGTCGGCATAGGGCCCGGTCAGCTCGAGCGTGGCCGGGCCGGTCCAAGTGAAGCTCTTGCCGTCTTCCTGCGCGCGCACGTCGACCGAGCGCGCCGCGATCATGCCGCCGGGGCTCGCGATCGGCGCCGATTCGACCGGGCGCTTGCCCCCCGCATCGGTGATCGACAGCACCCACGGCGCCCGCGCGCGGCCGCCCGAGAAGAAATTCTCGACGTTCAGCGCCGCCGAAATATCGACGCCCAGCTCTTCCGAGAGCTGCGGCACCGTCGTCGTATCGCCATATTTCAGCCCGTAGCCTGCGGCAAATTGTGGCTTTTCGACCGGCGAGCGCGCATCGGAGGGCCAGGCGAAGGGCAGCGTGCCGGTGAAGCCGCGCGCGGTCTTGCCGTCCTTGCCCGCGACGAGCACGTCGGCGACGCCCGCGCCCTGCGAGCCCGGCAGCCAGGCCGCGACGAAGGCGTCGGCGACGTTGATTTCGGGGTTGGTGAACATCGGCCGCCCCGAGAGGAAGAGCGCGACCACCGGAATGCCCGCCGCCTTCAGCTTCTTGAGCGTCGCCAGATCGGTGGCTTCGGTCGGCTGATAATCGAGCGTCGCGACGTCGCCCTGGAACTCGGCATAGGGCGCTTCGCCGAACACGACGATCGCGACGTCGGGCTTTTCGGCAAAGCTCCCGCTTTCCGACAGCACGGCCTTGCCACCCGCATCGCCGACCGCCTTGTCCAGCGCTTCCCAGATCGTCTGCCCGTTCGGGAAGTCCGACCGCACGACGTCGGTGCCCTGCCAGCTGATCGTCCAGCCGCCCGATTGCATCGCCATATTGTCGGCGCCCGGACCCGTGACGAGCACGCGCGCGCCGGGCTTGACCGGCAGGACATTGCCATTGTTTTTCAGCAAAACGAGCGACTTGGCGACGGCCTCGCGCGCCACGGCGACATGATCGGGCGTCCCGACCGCCTTCACGGCGCTGCGGTCGACATGGCCTTCGGGAAACAGCCCCAGCTTGTATTTGACGCGCAGGATGCGGCGCACCGCATCGTCGAGGCGCGCAGCGGCGATCGTGCCGTCCTTCGCCTGTTTCAGCGTCGTTT
This sequence comes from Sphingopyxis sp. SE2, assembly GCF_032227185.1. NCBI lineage: Bacteria > Pseudomonadati > Pseudomonadota > Alphaproteobacteria > Sphingomonadales > Sphingopyxidaceae > Sphingopyxis > Sphingopyxis sp. SE2. The sequence goes on from NZ_JAPMXW010000001.1 coordinate 1,597,416, forward strand.
CGTAAAGACCCTTCCAGCTGTCGGGCGCCATGAACATGTCGAGCCCGGCGTTGATCGACTGCGCGCAATCGGTGACGCTGCACCCCGCGACCTGCCCATGGCCGTTCCAGTCGCCGACGACGAAGCCTTCGAAGCCCATCTTCTCCTTAAGCGCGTCGGTCAGCAGCCCCTTGTTGCCATGATGCTTGACCCCCTGCCAGCTCGAGAAGCTCGCCATCACGGTCAGCGCGCCCGCGTCGATCGCGGCGGGATAACCCATCGCATGTTTCGCGATCAGTTCCTTCTCGTCGACCTTGGCATCGCCCTGGTCCTTGCCCTCGAACGTCCCGCCGTCGGCGAGGAAATGCTTGGCGGTCGCGGCGACATGGCTTGCATCGACGGTCTTGCCTGGGGCGAGCTTGCCCTGCAGCCCCAGCACCATCGCTTTCGCATATGCGGCGACGAGCTGGGGATCGGCGGCATAGCCTTCATAGCTGCGGCCCCAGCGCAGATCCTGCGGCACGGCGAGCGTCGGCGCGAAGGTCCATTCGATGCCGCTGCCCGCGATCTCGGCCGCGGTGACCGCGCCGATGCGATGGATCAGTTCGGGATCGCGCGCCGCGCCGAGCCCGATATTGTGCGGAAAGAGCGTCGCGCCCGGGATATTATTATGCCCATGGACGGCATCGACCCCGAAAATGATCGGGATCGCGACTCCATTCGCCTGCGGCTTCATCGAGACGGCACGAAATTCGCCGACAAGCTTCGCCCAGTCGGCGGCGCTCGAACGTTCATTGCCATTGGGGCCGCTGTTGCCGCCCGCGAGGATCGACCCGAGCGGATAGGCCTCCAGATCCTTAGGCGTGATCGTGCTGATGTCGCCCTGGATCAGCTGGCCGACCTTCTGCTCGATCGTCATTTTCTTCATCAGCGCGTCGATGCGCGCCTCGGTCGCGGCGTCGGTGATGGCGGCCGGGCTCTTCGCCGCGGGCCAGAGTTCGGGATGGACGGTCGCCGCGCCGCCGGAGTCCTGCGTCGCTGCCATTGCGGTTCCCGCCAGAAGCAGCGCGGTCGCGATCACCATTGCCTGTCGGCGCATCGTCTCTCCCATCCCCATAATGTGAACGTTATCAATATTCGATGTCGCATAGGGGCCGAATGAAATCAAGCACTCTGTTGGGCTTGTTCGGGAGGGTGCGTCAGCGTGGACGCGGCATCGTCGCGAGCAGCAGCACCGCGATCGCGGTGAGCCCGGCAAGCAACAGGAAAAGCGCGTCGAATCCGAAGCCGGGGACGAGCGAAATGGTCAGCCACGGCATGATCAGCGACGGCATCGTATTGGTCAGGTTGAAGATGCCGAGATCGCGTCCGCGCCGGTCCGAACGCGGCAATATGCGCAAGGTCTGGCTGGCATGGAGCGACAGGAACACCGTCGTTGCAACGCCGAACACCAGATAGCTCGCCTTTGCCGTGTCGAGCTCGATCGCGAAGGCCATGCCGATCATCCCGGCTGCCGACACGGCCGCGCTGGCAACGAGCGGCAGGAAGGGCCGGTCGTTGCGGTCGGCCCACCGGCCGCTCGCCAGCGCGATCGGTATCGCAAGCGTCAGCGCGACCCCGAATATACGCGCCTTTTCATTGTCGTGCATATCGGGATCGATCGAACGGAACCAGAAATAGAGATAGGCGAAGAGCGCCGCCTCGGCGATCTGGACCAAGAGGCGCGCGAGCCACATCCGCACCGCCGGCCCGCTCGGGCGCTGCCGGGGCGCATCGGCGGCGCGCGCCGGGGGCGCGGTCAGTTCGGGAAAGGCGCGCGGCCGGCCGAACAGCAACACCGGGAGCACCGCGCTCGCGACGAGCAGCGCGATGACGGCCAAGCGGCTGTCGCCCGAAACGAGGCCCGGCCAGGTCACGAGCGCGCCCGACCAGGCGCCGAGCGCGGGCGAGAAAGCGAGCAGCCCGCCGAGCAGCCCCTTTTGCGCATCGGGGACGCAATCCCCCGCCCAGGCCGAAAGCGGCCCGAGCATCATGTTGAGTGCGAGTTGCCAGCCGAGGATGATAGCAACGAGCGTCCAGACATCGTGCGCGCGCGGGACGAGGAGCAGCAGCGAAATGCTGAGCACCAGCCCGGCCAGCACCCAGCCGCGCCGATTGCGCGTCCGGTCGCTGAGCCAGCCGAAAAGGATGCCCCCGGCGCTCGCCGCGATCGCCCCGAAGAAGGTGGTATAGCCGAGGGTCTGAACATCGGCCGCTCCGGCCAGCTCGGTCATGCGCGCCGGCAGCCAGATCGTCAGGAACGGAACATAGGCGATCGCCCCACCCGCCCAGGCAAGTGCATAGAGGAGCAGGAAGGGAAGCGACTGGCGCCGCGCTGCGACGCTGTCAGCCATGGACGATTGCCGGCGCGGCGGTCGATCCTCGCGGGACCAGCCCGCCCTGCACCCGCGTCGGTTCGGTCGGGCGCGGGGCACCGCGCTGCGCCGCGATGATCAGCTCGACCGCGCGCGACGCGGTCTCGGCGACCGGCTGATCGACCGCGGTCAGCGCCGGCTGGGTGAAGCGCACCACGGGCGTATTGTCGAAGCTGACGATCGAAAGCTCGCCGGGCACGTCGAGCCCTCTTTCGCGCGCGACCTCCAGCGTCGCCAACGCCATCTGGTCGCTGCTCGCGATGATCGCGGTCGGTGGGTTCGCACCGTCGAGCAGTTGCCGCGCCGCACTCGCCCCCGACGCATAGGTGAAATCGCCCTCGACGAGCAGCCCATCGGTCGCGAGCCCCGCCGTCGCCATCTCGCCCGCCCAGCCGTCGATGCGCCAGCGGCTGAGGCTATATTCGGGCGATCCCGCGATGAAGCCGATCCGCGTGTGACCGAGGTCGATCAGGTGGCGCGTCGCGCGCCGCGCCGATCCCTCATCGTCCATCGTCAGCGCGATTCCCGCCGCGCCGCCGCGCGATCCGATGCGCGCGAAGGGGATCTTCTGCTGGTCGAGCAGCCCGACGATCAGCGGGTTGTCCGAATGCGGCGGGGTCAGGATCACGCCGTCGGGCTGGAGCGCAGCGATCGCCGCGCGCAGTTCGCGCTCGACATGGTCGTTGTGCGTGTCAACCAGCTCGAAAATCATGCGATAGCCATATTCGGCGCATTTCAGCATCCCGCCGAGCAGCATCTGGTCGACCCAGTCGACCCCCTGCCGCCCCTGCCAGTCGGCGATCGTGCGCTCGCGGTCGTTGATCGCGAGGATCAGATAGGAGCGCGACCCGCTCATCCGCTGCGCCGCGATCGACGGGACATAGCCCAATTTGTCTATCGACGCCTGGACGCGTTCCTTCATCTCGGGGCGGACATTGGGCTCGTCGTTGATGACGCGGCTCACCGTCTGCAGCGACACGCCCGCGTCGGCTGCAACATGCTTGATCGTGACCGACTGCCGCCGACGCCCCATTATTCGCCTTGATCCCCCCTGCTGCCGCAATCGCTAACGGCATCACCGCCACATTGCCAGACGCGAACCCAATCTATTTCCATGTTTTTCGGATATCCGCTTTCGTCAACACCCTTCAGCCCGCGTCCTTCGGCGAGCCCGCCGCCGACCGCGAGGTTCAGGATCAGGTGGAAGGGGCGGTCGAACGGCGCCGCGGGATCGTTCGATCCGCTCGTCGACCATTCGCTCGCGACGCGCGTCGCATAGGGCTTGCCGTCGACCGTCCAGACGATCTTGCCCTTTTGCCAGACGATGCCGAAGATATGGAACCCGTCGAGCGGCGCGGGAAGCGCGGTTTCGTCGCCCTTATATTTATTATCGGGCCATTGGCCCCCGAAATGCAGCGTGCCGAGGATGCGGTTCTCTACCCCGCCCGCGCAGGTATCGCACTGCACGCCCAGGTTCACCGCCTCCAATATGTCGATCTCGCCCGATGCCGCCCAGCTGCCGTAACGATTGGCCTCGGGCAGCATCCAGATCGCCGGCCACGTCCCCTGCCCCTGCGGCAGCTTTGCGCGTACCTCGATCTTCCCGTAGGTCCACGCCGCCTTGCCGCGCGTGACGAGCCGCGCCGAGGTAAAGGGCTTCGTCGCCTCTGCCTTCGCCTTTTCGGGGTCGCCGCGCTGCGACAGCGGGAACGCCGGCCCGGTCATCGCCTCCTTGCGCGCGGTGACGACAAGCTTGCCGTCCGCGACCACCGCGTTCGCGGTTCGGTCGGTATAGCATTGGCGCTCGCTATTGCCGCCGCCCCAGCAATCGACGTCGAAATCCCATTTGCCGCGATCGATCGCGCGTCCGTCGAACTCGTCGGACCAGACGAGCCGCCATCCGGCGTCCGCAGGCTGCTGCGCCGCGGCGACGGCCGGCGCAGCGGCCAGCATCAGGATCGCTGCTGCGCGCATCAAGCCGCCTTCGGCTCCTCGGCGCCGCAATAGCGCGCGACATAGGAGTGGTGCTCGGGCAGCGTCGCGACCGTCTGCTCGATATTGTCACGCAGCGTCTGGAACAGGCGCTCGACCTCGTCGTCGCGCAGCTTGGCGGCGATCGGGTGATAGGTCTGCGGCTCGATCCCCTGCCCCATCATCACCTGCACCCAGCTATTCTCGGCGAACAATTCCTCATTCTTGCGGAAGACGCGCCCCGTTTCGCGGAACAGCTCGATCTTCTGCTGCAGCGAATCGGGGATCGGCATCGCCGCGACATGGCGCCAGAAGGGGCTGTCGCGCCGGTTCGTCGCCTTATAGTGCAAGACAACGAAGTCGCGGATCTGCTCGATGTCGAGCCGCTGCTGGTCGTTGAACTCCATCGCGTCGCGCTCGCTGACGCGGCCGTTCGGCATCAGCCGGATGAAGCGCAGCACCGCGCGCTGGATCAGATGCACCGTCGTCGCCTCGAGCGGCTCGACGAAGCCTCCTGCAAGCCCCACCGCGACGCAGTTGCGGAACCATTGCTTGCGCCGCACCCCGCCCCGGAACTTGATGTCGAAGGGTTCGATCAGCGGCTCGCCGACGCTGCTCATCAGCCGCTCATACGCCGCATCGCGCGACAGATAGCCGCTTGCATAGACGATCCCCGCGCCCATGCGGTGCTGCAGCGGGATGCGCCATTGCCAGCCCGCGTCGTGCGCGATCGCCTGTGTATAGGGCATCGGCGGCCCCAGATGTTTCGCCTGCACCGCGATAGCGCTGTCGTTGGGCAACCAATGCCCCCAGTCCTCGAACCCCGCGTGCAATGCGCCTTCGATCAAGAGGCCGCGAAAGCCCGTGCAGTCGACGAACATATCGCCCTCGATCCGCCGCTCGCCGTCGAGGTGCAGCGCCGCGATGTCGCCGCTTGTCCCATCGAGTTCGACACGCGCGATCTTGCCTTCGACGCGCTTGCAGCCGTCGGCCTCGGCCAGTTTGCGTAGATAGCGGCCATAAAGCGTCGCATCGACATGATAGGCATAGTTCATGCGCTCTTCGGGAAGGTGCGCGAACTTGCCCTGCATCCCCGCGACGAGCTCGAGGCAATAATCGGCATAAGGCTGCTCGTGCCCGCGCTCGCGCGCGTTGAGCCAGAAATGCTGGAAGCCCGCCGACCAGTGATCCTTCCCGCTGAGGCCAAAGCTGTGGAAATAGCTGTCGCCGTCGTGCTTCCAGTTATCGAACAATATGCCGAGTTTGAAGGTCGCCTGCGCCGCGCGCATGAACTCGGTTTCGGCTATGCCGAGGATGCGGTTGAAATTGACAAGCGGCGGGATCGTCGATTCCCCGACACCGATCGTGCCGATCGCCTCGGACTCGACCAGCGTCAGATCGACGGTATGTCCCATCGTGCGCGCAATCGCCGCCGCCATCATCCAGCCCGCGGTGCCGCCGCCCGCGATCACGACGCGCTGAACCGGTTTCCTGTCGCTCATTTACTCAAGGCCCTCAGCAAGAAGGCGCGCAGCCGCCCCGCCGTCTCGGACGTGAGCGGGGCGAGGATGCTGCGCGCGGTTTCGGGAATATGGTCGGTGACGCTGGCGTCGTTTTCGAAGACATAATGGTCGAACTGTTCACGCCAGATCGCCTTGTCTTCGGCCGGCAGGTCGCGGATCGCGAGGATCGCGTGGTTGAGCGCCGCCTGCGGCTGGCCGAGCCATGCCGGGGTGCGGCGCCACCAATAATTGACGAGGATGTTGAAGTCGGCGAGCCCCTCGACATGGTGCCACCACATCGACGGGATGAAGATCGCATCGCCGGGTTCGAGCTCCACCGTCAGCGCCTCGGCCATCGCCTCGACGAAGCGCGGATGCTTCGCGAGGTCCGGCGCGTCGAAATCGACCATGCTGACGACGCGCCCCGCGGGCGTATTGTCGATCGGCCCGAGATAGAGGTTGCGGAACGCGCCCGGTGGGAACAGCGTGAAGCGGCGACGTCCGGCGGCGCAGCACGCCAGATTGTCGGGAAAGTCGTTGTGCGCCGCGATCTTGGTCCGCGTGCCGATCCAGATGCTCTTCAAAGGATCGCGTGTCCCAAGCTCGACCCCGTTCGCTTCGTCGAGCCCGTCGAAATGCGACGGAATATCGATCGATGCCAGATAGACGGTGCGCGCCTCGCCGCGTTCCTCGGCCGTATCGATACCGGCAAAAATATCCGCGAGCTTGCCCGTCCCGACGCGGAAATTCATTTGCATTTCGTTGTCGTAGAACAGCCGCCCGTCGTGCCCCGGCGGGCCGATCGACACTTTGAAGGGCCGATCGCGCGCATGGTCCAGTAGATAGCGCCGCGCATCGCGCGCCGACTTCCTGCCCGCTTCGACGAGCGGCCAGTCGGCGACGAGCCCGCGCAGGACAAAGGGCTCGCGCGCGCCTTCCAGCAACGCGCCCGGCCCCGCCCCCTTGTCCCATGGCCGCTCGGGCACCCGCGCGAGGCGGCCGGTAAAGGCGCCGGGTTGTTCAGCCACCGCCGAGCCTGCGGTTCTTGCGCGCGACGAGCGCCGACAGTTGCGACAGCGACGCGAGCGCCATGAACATCGGCATCAGATGCCCCGCCGCGTGCAGCGCGCCGAGCGCCTCGGCGTCGAGCCCGCGCAGCTTCGCCTCGTCGATGATATGGAAACCGACGAGCGAATGAACCGAACCATCGTCGAGCGTGACCTCGAGGCTGAAGGGTTCGAGCAGGTCATAGGCGAGCAGCGCATCGTAAAAGGCCTTGCTCTCGCGATAGCCTTCGTCGAGATCGCCGAGCCGCTCGGCGATCTCGTCCAGATAGGGGGTCGCTTTCCCTTCGCCGTCGAACAGCCGCACGCCGTCGCTCGCGCCGGCGATCCGCGGATGGTCGAGGTCGATATGGACCTGCCCCGCCCCCTCGCCGCCCGCCGGCCGCCCGATCAGGAACGGCCCGATCGCAAGCGACAGCGGGCGATAGCGCGCATCCCAGCGTGCCCCTTCGAGGAACAGATTCTCGCCATTCTGGAATCCGAACATCGCGAGCGCGGTGAAATCGTCGCGTCCGGTTTCGCGGCGGAACAGGATCGGGAAATGCGCCTGCACGCGCCGGAACTCGGTCGGCACGGTCAGCGTCGCCATGACATCGTCGCCCAGTTCCGCCCCGGCGTCGGTGCGCACGCGCAATTCGCGGTGGGTCATATTGTCGAGAACGGCGTGGCGGGTCATCCAATTCCTTCCTGTCGCGCCGCGGCGGCATGGGCGCCGGGTCGCAGGGCGTCGAGATAATCGCGATTGGCGGGCAGCGCCGCGGCGAGCGACCGCGCGCGCTGGCGGTTGTCGGCAAGCAGCCCGGCCGCACGCCCGCCCGTCGCCGGCAGATCGGCGGGGACCGGAAAGCCCATGCCATAGAGAATATATTGATGGCTCTCGGCGGAGAAAATCTCGTCGACGCGCGGGAAGTCCCAGACCGACGGCGGCTGGTCGCGCCAGAGCGCCAGCATCTCGGCCAGCCGCGGCGGGATATGCGCCGCGTCGCGCTGCGCCAGCCAATAGGGCTCTTCGCGCCGGCTGAGCGCGTAATGCAGCTTCAGAAACTCGACGATGCGGTCCCAGCGATAGCGGAACAGCTCGTTGAACCGCGCGGCGTGGATCGGCAGCGCCGCGCGGCTCGCGGGAAAATTGTCGATCAGCGCGTTCAGCGACAGTTCGATCATCACGATCGCCGAGGCTTCGAGCGGCTCGATGAAACCCGCCGACAGGCCGACCGCGATGCAATTGCCTTCCCAGAAGCGCGCGCGATGCCCGGTCGGGAAGCTCAGCCGCCGCGCCGGAACCTCGGGCGCATCGGGCAGCGCGCGCGCGATATAGGCACGCAGCACCGCCTCCGCCGCATCGTCGTCCATGAAGCGGCTCGCATAGACGCAGCCGATGCCGCGGCGCCCCGGCAAGCCGATGTCCCAGATCCAGCCCGCTTCGTGCGCGGTCGATACCGTCTGCGATGCGACCGGGCTGCCCGGCGTCACCGGCACCTGCGCCGCGAGCGCGCGGTCGTTGAACAGCGTATCGCCGCGGTCGATCCAATCGACCCCCAAATGCCCGCCGATCAACAGCGACGCATGGCCGGTGCAGTCGATGAACAGATCGCCCGCGATTTCACCATTCTGGTGCGTGGAGACCGAGGCGATTCCGCCCGCTCCGTCTGCATCGATGCCCGTGACATGATCGGCCACATGCCGCACGCCCAGTCGCTGCACCGCGTGGCGCGCAAGCAGCGCCGCGAATTTCCCGGCGTCGAGATGATAGGCATAATTCGCCGCACCCTGATAATCGGGCATCGCCCGCTGCCGCGGCGCGAGGTTCAGGTCGCAGACATGCGCCTGCGGCGTCATCGCCGCGGCGAAAGACAGGTCGGCGGCGCCCGAGCGCCACGCCGCAAGCAGTTCGGTCGTCGGCGCCGCGGGCGGCGCGGTGAAGGGGTGGAGATAGCGGTCGTCCGCCGCGCCGGTGACCCAGCCGTCGAACCGCGACCCCTGCTTGAAAGACCCGTCGCACGCGGCGAGAAATTCGCCCTCGCCGATACCGATCGCCCCGAGCGTTGCGCGCATTGTCGGCCAGGTGCCCTCGCCGACACCGATCGTCGGAATATCGGGCGCCTCGATCAGCGTCACCGAAAGCCGGCCCGCCATCGCCCGCGGCGAACTGGCGAGGCGTGCTGCCGCCAGCCAGCCGGCGGTGCCACCGCCCACGATGACAATCCTCTCGATCGCGCTCGCGCTATTCATTGTCTTCGATCCTAGGCCGCGAAACCGCCCTCGTCACGCAAAAGAGCCGCGCCCGAAAAAGGCGCAACTCTCTTGCCTGCGACCCGGCGGAAATGGCCCGCCGCCCTAAAAGCTGAACCTGACCCCTGCCGCGTAGCGGGCGAAGCCCGGCTCGACGAAGTTGACATTATTCTTGTGGCGGAGGTGCCCGCGGCGCCCTTCGCCGGTCAGGTTGATCGCCTCGACAAAGCCTGTGAGCCCCGGGATGAACTCGTAACTCGCGCTGGCATCGATCTGCCAATATTCCTCGGTATAGAAGGGGTTGGGGCCCGTTCCTGCCAGGAATTCGTCGCGCCAGTTCCATGCGACACGCGCCTGGATGCCATTCTTGTCATAGAAAGCCACGGCGTTGGCGCTGTCGCTGAGGCCGGTCAGCGCGAACTGCGGGACCGACGACGGCAGCCTGTTGTCGTAAGTCGCATCGCCGTTGACGATCGTATAGTTCAGGATCACGCCGAAACCCGTGTCCCAGAAACTGTGCTGGAGCGCGAATTCCCAGCCGTTGAGCGACGCGGTCTGGTCGCTGTTCACCGGCGTCGTAATCTCGAAATTGACCAGCGGATCGCCGGGCGCCGCGTTGATGATGTTGCCCGTGACCGTGTCGGGGAAGGTGTCGATGATATATTCGCGGATGTCGGCCACGGTCGCGTCTGCGCCGAGCGCGGCGATCGCGGCATTCCAGCGCGGCCCGCCGACCGGCGTCGTCAGGCCGAAGGCGCTCGCGTCGATCCGCGTCGAGGAAATGAAGTTTTTCACATCCTTGTGGAAATAGCCCACCGACAGATAGGAATCGCGGCCGTAATACCATTCCGCCGACAGGTCGATATTCTTCGATTTATACGGGATGAGCCCCGGATTGCCCTGCGCGCCAAAGCCGCCGCCGACGCGGAACAGCGTGTCGATCGTCCGCCCGCCCTGCATGCTGGCATAGTCGGGGCGCGTGATCGTGTGGCTGTACGATGCGCGCAGCTTGACGTCCTGCATCGGCGAGATGTCGAAATCGATCGCGGGCAGCCAATTGTCATAGGAGCCTTTGAACCGCGTGAAGTCGCTCTCGCCCGAAAAGACGACGTTGAGTTCATTGTCGCCGATCCAGCGGGTGGTGACGGGCACCGGCACCAGCGCCGCCGACGAAATGTCGGTCGTCTCGTAGCGGATACCGGCGACCAGATGCGCCGGATTCTCGAACAGGTCGAATACGGTCGCCACCTGCAAATAGGGCGCCAGCGTCTTTTCGGTGATGCGTCGATCGGTGTTGAAGTTCGCCAGGCAGGTTCCCGGTTGGGCGGAGCCCGTCGCGGGATTGCTGCAAACCTGATAATTCTGCTCGTTGAGATCAGCCAGCCGTTCGAAATCGAAGCTATAGAAGCTCTCGATCATTCCCGATTGGGCAAGGCCCGGAAACTTGTCGGGCAAGGTGACCAGTTTGAAAATGTCGTCGGGAATATCCGACGCGGGCCCCGCCCCGCCCCAGGTGTCGTCGTTCTGGACCGTACCGAACGCCGAGCGCACCTTGCTGTCGACATAGGACACGCCGAAATCGATGCTGTCGAGGAAGCCGTCGTCGTGATCATATTGGCCGCGCAACTGCACCTGGTTGATCCGGTTGCGGAAAAAGGCGTTGCGGAAGGCGTTGCCCGTCGGCGTGATCAGCGACGCATCGAGCGGATCGATGCCGGGGTACATGCCATAGGATATGACCGGCAGGTCATTCTCGAAATTGATCGTCTGGTTCTGGACGCCGAACACGGCATTGCCCAGCGACATGCTCGACCCGAAGCGGTTGACCGGATTGACCTCGGCGGTCGAATGATGCGCGTCGAGCTCGAAGGTCACGCCGTTCGTGCCCTTCCATTCGAGGTTGAACCCGAGCGAATTATTCTCCGCCCGGTTCTCGATCAGCGCGCCGCTGTACGACAGATCCTTGCCGCCATAGAGCGCATCGGGTCCGGGCGTCCCGTCCGGCGCGGCAAATTCCTCGCTATAGAAGATCGGCCCGGCGACCGGCCCGTCGGTCCACGCGCTCGACGTGTTTTCATGGTTGAACCACACGCCGACATTGCTGTTCCGCGTTTCGACGGTGTTGCGCGAATAGATATAATCGACCGTCGCGGTCAGCTCGTCGGTCGGCCGGAACTGCAGCACCGCCTGCCCGTTGATGCGCTCGCGGTTGATGTCGTTGAGGTCGTAGGACGCGTTCTGCGGCACTTGATAAACATCGTCCGGCCCCGGCCGGTTCGTGATGTTCGCATAGCGCGGATCGGGCACTTCCACCCCGTCGACGATACGGGTCGGGTTGGCCAGCGAACCCCAGTTGTTCTCGTTACCGAGATAGCCGTCGCGCCAACCGACGTTCGCCCGGTTGGTGCTCGACTTGCGCTTTTGATACGACCCCGCGACCATGATGCCGACGCGATCGTCGGCGAAGGTCGTGCTGAAGATGCCCGATACTTCGGGCGTGACCGTATCGCCCCCGTTGCGCGACGTATCATAGACGGCCTTGGCCGACAGGCTGCCGCGCATCCCCGGATTGTCGAGCGGGCGCGGCGTGCGGATATTGATCGACGAGCCGATGCCACCCGACTCGATCGTCGCGCGGCCGCTCTTATAGACCTCGACCGACGCGATGCCTTCGGACGCGAGGTTGGCGAAGTCGAACGAACGCGACGACGGCGCGCTGCCGCCGTCGCCGATCAGCGCGGTCGGCATCTGGCGGCCGTTGAGCGTCACCAGATTGAATTCGGGACCGAAGCCGCGAACCGTGACCAGCGAGCCTTCGCCGTTCGAGCGGTCGATCGACACGCCGGTGATGCGTTGGAGCGATTCGGCGAGGTTGGTGTCGGGGAATTTGCCGATGTCTTCCGCCGAAATCGCATCGACGACGCCCTGCGCCTCGCGCTTGATGTCGGCCGAGGCCGCGAGCGAGGCGCGGATGCCGGTGACGATGATCTCGTCGCCGTTCACTTCGCTGTCGGCCGGCGCTTCCTGCGCGACCGCGACCTGCGCGACGCCCATCATCGACAGCGCCGAAGTCCCCGCCAGAAATTTGGCAAGCCACTGTTTTTGAGATGCCCGCATCCCCGTTCCTCCCACATAGCCGCTCTCTTTTGGTGGCGGCATTCCCGTTATGTGAACGTTATCTAAATGGGAACGTTCTCATTGTCAACGAGTCGAGCGCGGCATTTGGGTCACAATGCTGCGGTTTTTTGTGCGGCAAACGTATGCAGCAAACGCCAGGCGCGGAAAAGCGTCAGCGGCTCCAGCGCGCAAAAATCGCGGTCGGCAGCAACAACCCCCGCGCTTCCTCGCGCACCGCGAGTTCGCCGCACTCGATCTTGCCGGGCAGGTCGGCGAAAAGCTGCGCGAGCAGTTCGCCGATCGCGAGCGCCGACATGCGCACGGCATAGACGGTCAGGAACAGCGCCCGGCTGTCCGCGTCGAGCAAGCGGCGGCAATCGGCGAGCAGCGGCGCGAGCCCCTCCTCGATCTGCCAGCGTTCACCACCGGGACCGCGTCCGAACTTCGGCGGATCGAGCAGGATCGCGTCGTAACGCCGCTCGCGCCGCACTTCGCGCGCGGTGAATTTCCCCGCATCGTCGACGATCCAGCGCACCGGCTTGTCGCCCATGCCGGCGAGCGCGGCATTTTCGCGCGCCTGTCCGACCGATTTCTTCGACGCATCGACGTGCGTCACCGACGCGCCCGCGGCGGCGAGCGCCTGGCTGCCGACGCCGGTATAACCGAAGAGGTTGAGGAAAGCGGGCTCGGCCTTGTCCGCCACTTGCTCGCGCAGCCAGTCCCACACCGGCGCCATGTCGGGAAAGAAGCCGAGATGGCGAAAGGGCGTGCACGACGCGGTGAAACGCGTCTCGCGCCACGCGAGCGGCCAGCCTTCGGCCGGAACCGGCTTGTCGTAATACCAGCGCCCCCCGCCATCGTCGTCCGACGCCGGGATGAATTCGCCGTCGGCCTTGTCCCATTCGCTTTGCGGCAGCGCGGGCGCCCACATCGCTTGCGGCTCGGGGCGGATGAAGCGATAGCGGCCATAGCGTTCGAGCTTGCGCCCGTTCCCGCTGTCGACCAGCCCATAATCGGCCCACGCCTCGCCGACGAGCGTGACGAGGGGCAGCAGATCAGCCACGCGCGGCTTCCGCGAGGATGAACGCCTTCACCGCGTCATAGTCGCCGGGAAGCTTCGTATAACGTTCCTCGCGCTCGAACAGATTGCCGAGCCGCGCGGGCAGCGGCGGGCGCACGCCGGTGGCGCGCTCGACCGCCTCGCGGAATTTCGCGGGATGCGCCGTCGCGAGCGTGACCACCGGAATGTCGGCATCGATGTCGAGCGTGCGCGCCGCGGCAAGGCCGACCGCGCTGTGCGGGTCGATCACCTGCCCGCCGCGCTCCTGCGCCCAGCGCAGCGCGAGCGCCATCGTGTCGCCGTCGATGCTCGCGCTCGCGAACAGGTCGCGCGCGCCCGCCAGCATGTCGGCGGGGATCGTCATCGCGCGGTCCGTGTCGAATTCGCCCATCATCGCGGTGATCGCGGCGCCGTCGCGCCCCGCGAGGTCGAAGAGCAGCCGCTCGAAATTGCTGCTGACCTGAATGTCCATGCTCGGCGTCGCGGTCGGCGTGACCGTCCCGGCGCTGTAATCGCCGCTGGTCAGCGCGCGGTGGAGAATGTCGTTGACGTTGGTCGCGACGACGAGCCGCGCGATCGGCAGCCCCATCTGCGCCGCGACATAGCCCGCGAACACGTCGCCGAAATTGCCCGTCGGCACAGAGAATGCAACTGCGCGGTCGGGCCCGCCGAGGCGAACCGCGGCATAGAAATAATAGACGATCTGCGCCATCAGCCGCGCCCAGTTGATGCTGTTCACGGCCGACAGCGTCACATGGCTCCGCGCCTCTTCGTCGCCGAACAGCCGCTTCACCATGGCCTGCGCGTCGTCGAAGCTGCCGTCGATCGCGATATTGTGGACGTTCGGCGCTAGCACCGTCGTCATCTGGCGGCGCTGGACGTCGCTGACGCGGCCTTCGGGGTGGAGCATGAAGATGCGGATATGCTCGCGCCCGGCGACCGCCTCGATCGCCGCCGACCCCGTATCGCCCGAGGTCGCGCCGACGATCGTGATATCGGTCTCGCCGCCCGCGAGGAATTTTTCGAACAGCTGGCCGAGCAGTTGCAGCGCGACGTCCTTGAACGCGAGCGTCGGGCCGTGAAAGAGTTCGAGCAGCCAGTGACGATGGTCGAGCTGGACGAGCGGCGTCACCGCGTCGTGGCTGAAGCGGCCATAGGCGGCCTTGCACAGCCCGCGCAGCTCGTCCTCGCTCAGCGCGCCTTCGACGAACGGCGCCATCACCCGTACCGCGGTTTCGACATAGTCGAGCCCGGCGAGCGCGCGGATTTCGTCGGTCGACATCCGCGGCCAGTTCGCCGGAACATAAAGCCCGCCGTCGCCGGCAAGCCCCGCGAGCGTCGCGGCACGAAAGTCGAGGGTCGGCGCAGAGCCGCGGGTGCTGATATATTCCATGACGCAGATGCGCCTAGCGGGGGGCGATCAAGGTCGCAAGCGGCGACGGACAGCCAATATATAGATGACGAGCGCCGCGGCGGCGAACAGGAACCATTGCACCGCATAGGCGAGATGGTTGTTCGGCGTATCGTCGGCCGACGGCACTCCGCTCGCGCGCAGGCCAGCCACCGGCGCATCGGCGACGAGCATCGCGCGCGCGGGCGCCGCCTTGCCCGTCGCCCGCTCCATCACCGTCGGCTGCTCGGGGCCCGGGACGATCGTTCCCTGCACCGTGCCGCCCGCCCATTTCGGCGGTTTGAAATCGTCGCCGATGCCGACGTCGACGAGCACGCCGGGCCCTTCGGCGCCGGCGCGGCAGTCGGCGATCATGCGGATGCCGGACCTCCCCTCGCGGTCGGTGCCGCTGCGCGGGTCCCAGCGCACCGGTTCGAGGCACACGACGCTGCTCTTGCGATAGAGCATCGCATCGGGAACCGGCGGCAGTTCGGGGTAGGTCACCAGCGACGACATCGCCATGTTGCGCTGGTAGAGCGCGATCAGCGCCTCCTTCTCGCTCTTGCGCTGCAGCTGCCAGACGCCGAGCGCGATCATCACCGCGACCGCGGCGAGGACGAGCAGCGTCGGGATCAGCGGCCAGCGCCGCGCGGGCACCGGATCGTTCGCGGGTCCGGCGGGATCAGTCATTTTCGTCCTCCACCTTACGCCCCTCGCCGGCCTGGCGCTGATGCTCGCTCGCCAGCAAAGCGGCTTTGCCGACGCGCAGGCCGTAAACGACCGCGGCGGCGGTCAGCGGCACCCACAAGAGCACATGTACCCAGAAGGGCGGCCGGACCAGCGCATCGAGCGTCAACGCGATCGCGATCAGCAACGCACCGATGATCAGCGTCAGGAACGCCGCGGGCCCGTCGCCGACATTATAGCGGCCGAAATCGAGCGCACAGACGCGGCAGTGCGGCGCGAATTTCACCGGCCCCTCGAACAATGTCTGCGCGCCGCACTGCGGGCAGAGGCCAAAAAGGGCAGCGCGCCAGACCGGCGGCTGCCCCTTTTGCATTTGGTTGTCGTCGGGCAATTTAGTGCGCTGCGACCGGCGCGCCCCAGCCACCCCAGACATAGACGATGATGAAGAGGAACAGCCACACGACGTCGACGAAGTGCCAGTACCACGCCGCGGCTTCGAAGCCGAAATGCTGCTGCGGGGTGAAATGGCCCTTATAGGTGCGCACGAGGCAGACGATCAGGAAGATCGTGCCGACGAGGACGTGGAAGCCGTGGAAGCCGGTCGCCATATAGAAGGCCGAGCTATAGTTGCTCTGCCCGAAACCGAAGGGCGCATGGGCATATTCATAGGCCTGGATCGCCGAGAAGACGGCGCCGAGAATGATCGTCAGCCACAGGCCTTTCTTCAGACCTTCGCGGTCGCCGTGGATCAGCGAATGGTGCGCCCAGGTGATCGTGGTGCCCGAGCAGAGCAGGATCAGCGTGTTGAGCAAGGGCAGCGAGAAGGCGTCGATGACTTCGATGCCCTTCGGCGGCCACATGGTGATCGCGTCGGCGCCGTCCTGGCCGAACAACGAGGTGACCGCGCCTTCGGCATATTCGATCGGAACCGGGAAGAGCGAAAAGTCGAACCAGGCCCAGAACCAGCCGACGAAGAACATCACTTCGGACGCGATGAACAGGATCATGCCGTAACGCAGGTGCAACTGGACGACCGGGGTATGGTCGCCGGCATGCGCTTCGTTGATGACGTCCGACCACCAGCTGAAGAAGGTCGCGATCACGCCCATGAAGCCAAGGCCGAGAACCCATTTCCCGACGCCGCCGAAATGGTCGGCGTGCATCGCCATCACCAGACCGAAGAACATCGTCAGCGCCGCGACCGAGCCGATGAGCGGCCAGACGCTGGGATTTACGAGGTGATAGTCATGATGTTTGGCACCGGCCATGTCACAATTCCCGTTTTTGCTGCCCCAGCATGACGATTCCCCATCATCTGCCGGCCCTTGTTAGACTCTTGTTCGCGGCCTTAGCTCGCCTTTTTACCCTCGTCTACAGGGTGAAAGGTATAGCTTAAGGTGATTTCCTGCACGTCGCGCGCGTCAGGGTCGTCCTTGATCTTCGGATCGACGAAGAACAGCACCGGCATGCGCATCTGTTGCCCCGGCTCCAGCCGTTGCTGGGTGAAGCAGAAGCACTGGATCTTGGTGAAATATTGGCCTGCCTGCGTCGGCGTGACGTTGAAGCTCGCGGTCCCGACCACCGGCTGGGCCGAATTATTCTCGGCGATGAAGATCGCCATGTCGCGCGCGCCGATGCTGACCGTATCGGTCGGATGCTCGGGATAGAATTTCCACGGCAGGTTCGGCGAGACGTTGGCGTCGAAGCGCACGGAAATGGTGTCCGACAGGATCTTCGGTTCCTCGGCCGCGGCGACGGGGTCGTAACGCTGCGTCGTGCCGCCGAAACCGGTCACGCGGCAAAAGAGATCGTAGAGCGGCACCGCCGCGAAGCCGAGGCCCACCATCGCCAGCGCGAGCAGCGCGGCGAGGCTGGCGGTCTTCGCGTTGGGGGACATGCGGGCGATCATGCGAAAATCTGCATCTTGGCGATGGTGATGAAGAAAAAGAGGATCGCGAGCGCGCCGAGCATCCACGCCATCATGTTGGCGCGGCTGCGCTGGCGGCGCCGATATTCGGCTTCATCGAAGGGCTCGAGATTGGGTTCGTCGGTCATAGCGGCCACCAATGGTCGGCGACGACCGCGCCGAACAGGATGAAAAGATAGGCGATCGAATAAGCGAACAGCCGCTTTTCGGGTTGCATCGTATCGCCCTCGCCCGTGCGGCGCGTGCCGACCTGGATCGACAGCAGCACGAAGATGGCCGACAGGATCACCGCGGTCCAGCCGTAAAGCGCGCCGGTGTAACCGAGCGGCCACGGCGCGATCGCGCCGATCGCCATGATGATCGCATAGAAGAGAATCTGGCGCCGTGTCGATTTCTCGCCCGCGACGACGGGCATCATCGGAATGCCCGCGGCGGCATAGTCCGAGCGGACGAACAGCGCGAGCGCCCAGAAATGCGGCGGGGTCCACAGGAAGATGAGCAGGAACAGCAGCACCGGCAGCGGCGCGATCGACCCCGTCGCGGCGACCCAGCCGATCAGCGGCGGAAAGGCGCCCGCCGCACCGCCGATGACGATATTCTGCGGCGTCCGCGGCTTCAGCCACATCGTATAGACGAAGACGTAGAAGAGGATCGAGGCGAGCAGCAGCAAGGTCGCCTGCCAGTTCGACGCGAACAGCATCAGGAACAGCGAAAAGGCCGCAAGCCCGACGCCGAACTGCAACGCGGTCTGGCGGTCGAGCCGTCCCGCGGGAAGCGGCCGCCCGGCGGTGCGCTTCATCTTCGCGTCGAGCCCCGCCTCATACCATTGGTTGAGCGCGCCCGACGCCCCTGCCCCCAGCGCGATCGCGAGGATCGACGAAAAAGCGAGCACCGGATGGACCTCGCCCGGCGCCGCGAGCAACCCGCACAGCGCGGTGAACACCACCAGCGACATGACGCGCGGCTTGGTCAGCGCGAACAGGTCGCGCCAGTCGGCGGGAAGCGCCGTTTCGCCGTGGGTCAGGCTCTGCGCCATGGTCACTCCGGCCATCAGGGAAACGCCCCCTGCCGATTGTCGGCAGGAGGCATAACCGATCAGGCGATAACGTTACGCGATCCGGGGCAGTTCGTTGAACTGGTGGAACGGCGGCGGGCTCGACAGCGTCCATTCGAGCGTCGTCGCGCCTTCGCCCCACGGATTGTCGGCGGCCCGCTTGCCCGCGAACAGCGAGTAGAGAATGTTCGCGAAGAAGATCAGCACGCCCACGCCCATGATCACATAGCCGTAAGACGAGATCAGGTGCCAGAAGGCATAGGCTTCCGCATAGTCGGGGTACCGGCGCGGCATGCCCTGCTGGCCCAGGAAGTGCTGGGGGAAGAACAGGACGTTCACGCCGATGAAGAAGATCCAGAAGTGCAGCTGGCCCAGGAACTCGCTGTACATCCGGCCCGACATCTTGGGGAACCAGTAATAGAAGCCGGCGAAGAGCGAGAAGACCGCGCCCAGCGACAGCACATAGTGGAAGTGCGCGACCACATAATAGGTGTCGTGCAGGTTGGTGTCGACGCCGCCGTTGGCGAGCACGACGCCGGTCACGCCGCCCACGGTGAACATGAAGATGAAGCCAAGCGACCAGACCATCGGGGTCTTGAAGCTCATCGAACCGCCCCACATCGTCGCGATCCAGCTGAAGATCTTGATACCCGTCGGGACCGCGATGACCATCGTCGCCGCGGTGAAATACATCTTCAGGTTCACGCTCATGCCGACGGTGAACATGTGGTGCGCCCACACGATGAAACCGACGACGCCGATTGCGACCATGGCATAGGCCATGCCGAGATAGCCGAACACCGGCTTGCGGCTGAAGGTCGAGATGATCTGGCTGACGATGCCGAAACCCGGCAGGATCATGATGTAGACTTCGGGGTGGCCGAAGAACCAGAAGAGATGCTGGTAGAGGACGGGATCGCCGCCGCCGGCCGCATCATAGAAGGTGGTGCCGAAGTTGCGGTCGGTCAGCAACATGGTGATCGCCGCGGCAAGCACCGGCAGCGCGAGCAGCAGCAGGAAGGCGGTGACGAGCACCGACCATACGAACAGCGGCATCTTGTGCAGCGTCATGCCCGGCGCGCGCATGTTGAAGATGGTGGTGATGAAATTGATCGCGCCGAGGATCGACGCCGCGCCCGCGAGGTGGAGCGAGAAGATCGCCATGTCGACCGCCGGCCCTGCCGAGCCGCTGGTCGACAGCGGCGCATAGACCGTCCAGCCGGTACCGGCGCCAAGCCCGCTGCCGCCGGGGACGAACATCGATCCGACGAGCATGACGAACGCGACCGCGGTCAGCCAGAAGGAGACGTTGTTCATGCGCGGGAACGCCATGTCGGGCGCGCCGATCATCAGCGGCACGAACCAGTTGCCGAAGCCCCCGATCATCGCGGGCATGACCATGAAGAACACCATGATCAGGCCGTGCGCGGTGATCATCACGTTCCAGAAATGCTTGGCCTGCACTTCGCCCGCCGATGCGTCGAAGAATTGCGCCCAGCCGACCAGATGCTGGATGCCGGGTTCCGCCAGCTCCCAGCGCATCATGCCCGAAATCACGCCGCCGACGATGCCGGCGACGATCGCGAAGATCAGGTAGAGGGTGCCGATGTCCTTGTGGTTCGTCGACATGAACCAGCGGACGAAAAAGCCCGGCGTGTCGTGGTCGTCATGCGCGTGATCGGCATGGCCGTGCGCGGGTGCAGTCGCTGCGATATCGGTCATCTGTCGGACCCCTTGTTAATTCTTGGCGGCCGGCGCGGCGGCGGGAGCCGCTGCGGGCGCAGCTTCGGTCGTGGCGGGAGCCGGCGTCGCGCCGGCGTGGGGGCGGGCGGCGCGGCTGCGGGCGCAGCGGCGACCGGACCGGCGGGGTTGCCGCCCTTCGAGCGGACCCATGCTTCCCACTTGTCGACCGGAAGCACTTCGACGGCGATCGGCATATAGCCGTGATCGACGCCGCACAGTTCCGAACACTGGCCGTAATAGACGCCGACCTTGTTCGCGGTGAAGGTCGTTTCGTTGGCGCGGCCCGGGACCGCGTCCATCTTGGTCCAGAAGGCCGGAACCGCGAAGCTGTGGATGACGTCGGCGCCGGTGATGATCAGCTTCACCTGGCGGCCGACGGGAACGACCATGCGGTTGTCGACGGCGAGGTGATAGGGCTCGCCCGCCGCCTCGGCCTTGTCCTTGGGCAGTATCTTGGAGACATATTCGCCGATGCCCTGGTCGGGATAGGCATAGCCCCAATACCATTGATAGCCGGTGACCTTGATCGTCAGCGCGTCCTTCTTGGGCGGTTCATATTGCGCCGCGAGCAGACGGATCGACGGAACGGCGATCACCGCGAGGATCAGCACCGGAATCGCGGTCCAGATGATCTCGATAAAGGTGTTGTGCGTCGTCTTCGACGGCACCGGATTCGCCTTGGCGCGGTAGCGGAACATCGCCCAGAGCAGAAGCCCGAGAACGATCAGCGTGATTATCGTGATGACGGGCAGCAGGATGACATGGTTGAACCAGTAAGCCTGTTCGCCGATCGGGCTGACCTGCGGCTGGAAATCGATGCCCGCATCGACCGGCTGGCCGACGCCGGGGGTCGGCTTCATCGGCACATAGGTGGCATCGCCCGCCGAAGCCGCGGCGGTCGTCGCCGCCGGGGCGGCCGCATCGCTGGCGGCCGGAGCCGGATTCGCCGGAGCCGTTGCGGCGGGGGCTTCGGCCGGCGCCGCAGCCGGTGTTGCCGGCGTTTGCGCATGACCGGCGCTCACCGCGCCGAGCGACAAAGCCGCCGCAATTACAAGGGTTTTCAAGCTCTTCATAAGGATAGTGCCGCCCGTTGCCTGTTGTATTTATGATGCCCCAGCCTGCCCTTCCCCGCTGCCGGACATGCGCCCGCGCAGCCATCGGACAGGCTGAATCTCGCGGGCGCTATAGACCCGCTTGCCGCTTGCCTCAAGCATCTCTAACACTATTTTGCGGCTGGCAAATCTTCGCCGCTTAAACCCGCTCGCCCGCCACGGGCGGCGCACAGGACAAAAGAATAATCCTTCATGACCGACGATGAAATCCTGGCCGAATTCCGTGCCGCCGACGCCTTGCTCCAAGGCCATTTCCTTCTTTCCTCCGGCCGCCACAGCGAATATTATCTGCAATGCGCGCGCGTGCTGATGGATACCGAGCGCGCCGGGCGGCTCGCCGCCGCGCTCGCCGCGAAGCTGCCGCGCGACCTTCGCCAGGCGATCGACATCGTCGTGTCGCCCGCGATGGGCGGCGTCATCATCGGCCATGAAATGGGCCGCGCGCTCGGCAAGCCCGCGATCTTCGTCGAGCGCCCGACCGGAACCTTCGAACTGCGCCGCGGCTTCGCGATCGATCCCGGCGCGAAAGTGCTGATGGTCGAGGACGTCGTCACCACCGGCCTCTCGTCGCGCGAGGCGATGGACGCGGTACGCGCCGCCGGCGGCGAAGTGGTCGCCGAAGCCGCGCTTGTCGACCGCTCGGCGGGCAGCGTCGAACTCGGCGTGCCCTTCTATCCGCTCGTCGCGATCAATTTCCCCACCTATGCCGAGGACGAACTGCCCGAGGCGCTCGCCGCGACCGAAGCGGTGAAGCCCGGCAGCCGGAGCAAGGCGGCTTGACCGGCCCCGCCTCCTCGCGCCTGCGGCTCGGCGTCAACATCGACCATGTCGCGACGATCCGCAACGCGCGCGGAGGCGAGCATCCCGATCCGGTGCGCGCGGCAGAGATCGTCGCCGCGGTCGGCGGCGACGGCATCACCGCGCATCTGCGCGAGGATCGCCGCCATATCCGCGACGACGATCTCGCGCGCATCCAGGCCGCGACCGACCTGCCGCTCAATCTCGAAATGGCGGCGACCGACGAAATGCTCGAGATCGCGCTGCGCCACAAGCCGCACGCCGCGTGCATCGTCCCCGAAAAGCGCGAGGAGCGCACGACCGAGGGCGGGCTCGACGCCGCGGGCCAGCACAATCACCTCGCCCCCATCGTCGCGCGCCTCAACGACGCGGGCATCCGCGTCAGCCTGTTCATCGAACCCGACCCGCGCCAGATCGAGGCCGCGATGCGCCTCCGCGCGCCCGTCGTCGAATTCCACACCGGCCGCTACGCGCATGTCGAGGGCGAGGAACGCGCCGCCGAACTCCGCCGTCTCGCCGACGCCGCCGCGCTCGCGTGGAAGAACGGCATCGAACCGCACGCGGGCCACGGCCTCACCTATGACAATGTCGTCCCCGTCGCCGCGATCCCGCAACTCGCCGAACTCAACATCGGCCATTATCTGATCGGCGAGGCGATCTTCACCGGGCTCGAAGATGCGGTGCGCCGGATGCGCGCGCTGATGGACGAGGCGCGAGGGTGAGTGTGAGTGTGAGTGTGAGTGTGAGAAATAACCGTCGCCCCCGCAAAGGCGGGGGCCGTTGTCGGCTTGTCACGACAGCATGGTCCAAGGCCGACAGCGGCCCCCGCCTTCGCGGGGGCGACGGCCTGTCGGGGCCGTCATGATCATCGGCCTCGGCTCCGACCTCTGCAATATCGAGCGCATCCAGAATTCGCTCGACCGTTTCGGCACCCGCTTCGAAAATCGCGTCTTCACGGATATCGAGCGCGCGAAGGCGGCGCGCCGTCCCTTCACGCGCGCCGGAACCTACGCCAAGCGCTTCGCCGCGAAGGAGGCCTTTTCCAAGGCCGTCGGCACCGGCTTCAAGCGCGGCGTGTTCATGAAGGACATCGGCGTCGTCAACGCCCCCTCGGGCGCGCCGACGCTCGCGCTGACGGGTGGTGCCGCCGACCGCCTCGCGCAGATGGTCCCGTCGGGATATCGCGCGCACATCCATCTGACGCTGACCGACGACCATCCGTGGGCGCAGGCCTTCGTCATCATCGAAGCAATCAAGGACTGACATTTTCATGGCGAAGCGTGGTTCGAAAAACAGGGCGAAGGACGACGGCTGGGGCAAGCTGATCCGCGATATCGTGGTGATATTGCTGCTCGTGCTCGGCATCCACAGCTGCGTCGCCAAGCCCTTCTATATCCCGTCCGATTCGATGATGCCGGTGCTGCGCAACGGCGACCGGCTGATCGTCAGCAAATATCCCTATGGCTGGTCCTATTCGTCGGTCAGCTTCCACCTCGCGCCCAAGGTCGAGGGACGGATCTTCGGCAAGCTGCCGCAGCGCGGCGACATCGTCGTGCTTGAACATCCGGTGACGCGCATCGACTATATCAAGCGCGTGATCGGCCTGCCCGGCGATACGATCGAGCTCCGCAACGGCGAACTCAGCATCAACGGCAAGCCGGTGAAGCGCGAGGTTCAGCCGATGCTCACGATCCCGGTCGATTCCAACCTGCCCGGCCCCGACAGCAGCCTGTTCCGGTTCGTGAACCGCGACGCGGGCGGCAAGCCCGTGCTCGAACTCCCGATCGTCCGCGAAACCCTGCCCGGCGGCGCCACTTTCGACACGATCGACATGGGGCCCGGCTATGCGACCGACGATTATGGTCCCGTCACCGTGCCTGCGGACCATCTGTTCCTGATGGGCGACAACCGCGACGGTAGCGCCGACAGCCGCGTCGACACCAGCCAGAAGGGGCTCGGCGGTCCCGTACCCTTCGACGCGATCGCCGGGCGCGCGGAGATCATCAGCTTTTCGACCGACGGAACCGCCGAATGGTATAATCCCTTGAGCTGGTTTGGCGCGCTCCGATCGGGCCGCGCGGGAACCGATCTGCGCCCGGAACGTCAAGGCGAATAGGACAACAGGGAGCAACCATGGCGGCGACACGAAAACCGGCGGCCACACGCACCGCCGCCTCTGCCGCCGCCAAGGCCGAGGCGCACCGCGAAGCCCCCGGCCCCACCGAAATCCGCAGCCAGCTCGTCCGCGCCGAACTTTTGAAGGCGGGTGTCTGGCTCGGCCTCGCGTTGCTCATCGGCGTGTGCATCGTGCTCATCCAGCCGATCCTGCTGATTTTCGCCGGCATCGTCATGGCATCGATGCTCGACGGCGGCGCCCGGCTGCTCGGCCGCGTGCTGCCGATCGCGCGCGGCTGGCGGCTACTCATCGTGTGCCTTTCGCTCCTCGCCTTCCTCGGCTGGACGATCCTGTTTGCTGGGTCGCAGATCGCCGATCAGGCCGCAACGCTGCAAACCGTCGTCATGGCGCAGATCGAACGCATCGCGGCCTGGGCGAGCGACCATGGCATGGGCAGCTTCCAACTCGATACCAAGACGATCACCGAAAATATCGCCGGCACCGTCGGCCGCGTCACCGCGGCGGTCGGCACCGTTCTCGGGGGCCTCACCAGCCTCGTGATGATCGTCGTTCTCGGCATCTTCATCGCGATCGAACCGCGTCTCTACGAGCGCGGCGTCGCGTGGATGCTGCCGATGAAGGCCCGCGAGAATTTCTATATCACCACCGCGCGCATGGGCTTCACGCTCCGCCGCCTGATGGCGGGCCGCCTGCTCGGTATGCTCGTCGAAGGCATCGGCACCTGGCTCGCCTGCATGGCGGTCGGCATCCCGATGGCGGCGTTGATGGGGCTGCTCACCGGCCTCCTCGCCTTCATTCCCAATATCGGCGCGATCGTGTCGGGCGTGTTGCTCGTCCTCGTCGGCTTTTCGGCGGGGACCGACACGGGACTCTATGCGATCCTGATCTATCTCGTCGTCCAGACGGTCGACGGCTATCTGATCGTCCCGATGGTCGCCAAAAAGACCGTCGACCTCGCCCCCGCGCTCGTGCTCGGCGCGCAGATTCTCTTCGGCACGCTGCTCGGACTGATGGGCCTGTTCCTCGCCGATCCGATCGTCGCGATGATCAAGGTCGCGCTCGAACGCGAGGCCGAGCGCAACGCCGGTGCGGCAGACTGGAAGACGACCAGCTAGCAAACCCCACAATCGTCATCCCGGCGAAGGCCGGGATGACGGAATAAGGATCAGGGCTGCGGCGCACCCGGCGGCGGGCCCGCCGGACCACCGGGGGCGCCCTGCATCATCTGTTGCTGCTGCATCTGCTGCATCTGCTGCTGCATCGCGCGAACCTCGGCCTCCGAGCGGAAGTCGAGCAGCGTGACGGCGAAGTGCAGCGTGCTGTTCGCGGGGATCGGCCCGACCGCGCGGTCGCCATAGCCGAGCTGCGGCGGAATCGTGATCTTGTATTCGCCGCCCTTCTGCATCCGCGTCAGCGCCTCGGAAAAGCCCGGGACGACCTGCGCGACCTGCATCGGCGCCTGTTCGTTGGCGTCGAAAACCGTGCCGTCGTCGAGCTTGCCTTCATATTTGACCAGCACGACATCGGCCTTCGTCGGGCTCGGCCCGGTGCCGGCCTTGACAACCTCGAACCCGATGCGCGGGGTCATATGCCAGGCAAAAGCAGCGCCCGCGACCAGCAGCGCGGCGAGGCCGAACCACATCAGCCACAGCCCGCCCTTGCTCACCGGACGCAATGGAACCGTCGTTACGCTCATCTTGGCTAATCCTTCCGCTGCCCCGGCCGGGGCGAAAATGCTGGCGAGGCCTATAGGCGGTGCGGCGCGGACCGGTCCAGAGGCAATTGAGCATCAGAAGCGCACGCGAGAGAATGTCGGCATTGGGGTGGGAAGCTGTCGTCCAGATCCTCCCCTTTGCGCAGCAATGGGGAGGTGGCAGCCCGCAGGCTGACGGAGGGGTCGACGCCGTCAGGCGTCGATGCAAGGCCAGCCCCCTCCACCACCGCTTCGCGGAGTGTAGGGTTGGATTGCCCCCGGCAATCCAAGTCCAGTCCGGGGGACTGGACGACCCAACACTCCCCCTCCCCAGCGCTTCGCGATGGGGAGGATCGAGCGGCCGCAACCGGTCGAAACCCGCCATCCCGCTCCGCACAAACGAAAAAGGGCGCCGCGTTGCCGCGGCGCCCTTTTCACGAACGGGATCCCGAACGGGAGACGGTCTTACTTGATACCGTCGCGCTCCATCCGCTTGCGCTCCATCTTGCGGGCGCGGCGGACGGCGGCGGCGTGCTCGCGCGCACGCTTTTCGCTGGGCTTCTCGTAGTGACGGCGCAGCTTCATTTCGCGATATACGCCCTCACGCTGCAGCTTCTTCTTGAGCGCGCGAAGGGCCTGGTCGACATTATTGTCGCGAACGATGATCTGCATACGCCGTGTCGTCTCCTGTTCGTCAAAACGGTTCGGGCCACCGGTGCGTCCGGTCCGCCGTAAACCGCCGATATTCGGGCAATAAAAAGAGCGCCGCGAAAGCGCGACGTTCCGATGCTGCGCCAACTAAAGGGATTCGCGCCGAAATGCAAGCCCAAAGGCGGTGAACCGCGCCGGTCGCATCGCCGGACCGCCCTGCCCTCGCCGGGATTGTGCCCGGCCGGTGGCTTGTGGCATAGGTAGCAGGACGAAACCAATCAATATGTAAGGGACAGGCCATGGCGACCCAGCTCAAGCGCAACAGCAAATATAGCGAAGCCGAATGGACGGCGCGGCAGGAACTCGCCGCCTGCTATCGCATCTTCGCGATGATGGGCTGGGACGAGATGATCTTCAACCACATTACGGTGAAGGTCCCCGACGAGGACGGCGCCTTCCTGATCAACCCCTATGGCATGCACTTCAGCGAAGTGACCGCGTCGAGCCTGATCAAGATCGACATCGACGGCAACAAGCTCGACGAAGACAATCCCTGGCACGTCAACAAGGCGGGCTTCGTCCAGCACAGCCTGTTCCACCGCGTCCTGCCCGACGCGCATGCGATCATCCACACGCACACGACCGCGACGATGGCGGTCTGCGGGCTCGAAGGCGGGCTCCAGCCGACCAATTTCTATGCGTGCAACTTCATGGGCCAGCTCGCCTATCATGACTTCGAGGGCGTGACGGTGCGCGAGGAAGAGGGCGAGCGGCTCGTCAAAAACCTCGGCGACAAGCGCATCCTGATGCTGCGCAACCATGGCCCCGTGGTGATGGGCAAGTCGCTGACCGACGCCTTCATCAAATATTGGGCGCTGCAGCGCGCGTGCGAGATCCAGCTCGCGACGATGAGCATGGGCAAGCCGGTTCTCGTCGACGAGGAGGTGATCAAGGTCCACCAGCGCGACCTCTATATGGCGGCGATTCCGGGCCAGTCGGGCAAGGCCGAATTCGACGCGATGGTGCGCAAGGTCGACAAGATCGATACGAGCTGGCGTGACTAATCCGCTCGCTGCGCTAACAGGGGCGGCATGACGCGATTCTCGGTCAACGACCGCCCGGTCGAATATCGCATGGACCCCGAAACGCCCCTTCTGTGGGCGCTGCGCGACGCATCGAACCTGACGGGGACCAAATATGGCTGCGGCACCGGCGATTGCGGGGCGTGCACCGTCGACATCGACGGCGAGGCGATTCGCAGCTGCCTCGTCACGATTGCCGAGTGCGAGGGCCGTTTCGTCACGACGATCGAGGGGCTCTCGCGCGACCGCAGCCATCCGGTCCAGCAGGCGTGGGTCGCCGAGCAGGTGCCGCAATGCGGCTTCTGCCAGTCGGGGATGATCATGTCGGCGGCGGCGCTGCTGCGCGCCAACAGCAACCCGAGCGATGCCGAGATCGACGCCGCGATGACGGGCATCTGCCGCTGCGGCACCTATCCGCGCATCCGCACCGCGATCCGTCTCGCCGGCCGCGTGATCCGCGGCGAGGAACGCATCGCCGCCGCCCCGCCCCCCGGCATCCGTCCCGAGGACGCCGCGCGCGCCGTGCCCGCGCTGCGCCCGCCGCGCGGCAGCTGAATGCGCGCGTTCATCTAGCTGAACCGGAGGCAACGACGCGGTCAGCCATCGATCATCTTGCCAATGGTAAGAATCGATTCATCATCCCGGCTGGCGTCTCCAGCAAACGGGACTTGAGTTGGAGAATGGCGAGATGAAGAAGATGTTCGGAGGGTTGCTGATCGCGGCGACGATCCTGACCCCCATTGCCCCGGCGGCCGCGCAGGCGGCCGGCGAAAGGGTACAGATCGCGCAGCGCGGCGACCGTGGCGACCGGGGCCCGCGCGGCCCCGAAGTGCGGCGCGGCGGCAACCGCGGCGGCGAAGCCCGTCCGCAGCGCCAGCGCAGCGAGCAACGGCAGGTCCAGCGTCAGCAGCGCAGCGAAATGCGGCAGCGCAGCAATGATGAGCAGCGTCAGGCGCAGCGCCAGCAATGGCGACAGCGCGGCGATAATGAGCAGCAGCGCCAGGCTCAGCGCCAGCGCAGCGGAGTCTACGACCGCAACAACGATGGCCGTATCGATCGCCGGTGGGACCGTAACCGCAACGGTCAGGTCGATGGGCGGTACGATCGCAACGACAATAATCGCGTCGACCGGCGTTACGACCGCAATCGCAACGGCGACCTCGATCGTCGCTGGGATCGCAACAACAACAACCGCATCGACCAGCGCGACCGGCGTTACGATCGCAACCGCGACGGCCGGATCGATCGGCGGTACGACCGCAACAACAACGACCGCGTAGACCGGCGCTATCGCGACGGCCGCCACGACCGCTGGGATCGGAACCACAATCGCTGGAACCGCGACTGGCGCAGCGACCGCCGCTACGACTGGCGCAGCTATCGCGACCGGAACCGCAGCTATTACCGCCTGCCCCGCTATTACAACCCGTATCGCGGCTATGGTTATACGCGCTTCAGCATCGGCTTCACGCTCGGCTCGCTCTTCTACGGCCAGCGCTACTGGATCAACGATCCGGGCTATTACCGCCTGCCGCCCGCCTATGGGGGCTATCGCTGGATCCGCTATTATGACGACGCGCTTCTGGTCGATACCTATTCGGGCGAAGTGGTCGACGTGATCTACGATTTCTTCTGGTAATATTCCTTTCGGTTACCCGAAGACAAACTGAGGGGCCGGTTCGCCGGCCCCCTTTTTTGCATGGCTGCTTGCGACCGAACCTAGCCGTCGCCCCCGCGAAGGCGGGGGCCGCTGTCGTTTTACACAATGCCGCTGAGTAAGGCCGCTAGCGGCCCCCGCCTTCGCGGGGGCGACGGCTGTGGAATGTCCGCTCTTCACCCCAAAGCAGACATTTCTCACCCCCCCTTGCCCTTCCCCGCCCGCTCCGCCACGATGGCGCGATCAAACAGGGGAGACTTCATGCGTAAACTGGGAATGGTCGCGGCAGCAACGCTGGCGCTGCTCGGAACGACCGCGCACGCGAAAACCACGGTGATCTATGCAGCCCGCATCATCACCGACGCCAGCAAGCCCACTGGCGGTCCCTCGACCGTCATCGTCACCGACGGCCGCATCACCTCGATCGCTCCCGGCCGTGCCGGAGCCCCCGCGGGCGCCGAAATCGTCGACCTCGGCGACAAGACCTTGCTTCCCGGCCTCGTCGACCTCCACGTCCACCTGACCGGCGACCCGGGCGGCGACTATCGCAGCGAAGCCGTCGATCCCGACGAATGGGGCGTCGTCGTCGGCGCCAAGAACGCCGCGATCACCTTGCGCGCGGGCTTCACGACGGTGCGCGAGGCCGGATCGGCGCAATATACCGCCTATGCGCTGCGCCGCGGCACCGCGAACGGCTTTATCGAAGGACCGCGCATCGTCGCCGCGGGTCCGGCGCTGTCGATCATCGGCGGCCACGGCGACGTCACCGGCTTCCGCGAGGATGTTCACGACGTGCTCGATCAGGGCTACACCTGCACCGGCGCGCTCGAATGCGCCGAAAAGGTCCGCAAGGCGTCGCGCGCGGGCGCCGACGTCATCAAGATTACCGCGACCGGCGGCGTCCTGTCGCAACAGGCGCGCGGGCTCGAGGGCCATTTCACCAGCGCCGAACTGCAAAGCATCGCCGACACCGCGCACTCGCTCGGCCTCAAGGTCATGGCGCACGCGCATGGCGCGGGCGGCATTACCGCGTCGGCCGCCGCGGGGATCGACAGCATCGAACATGGCACCTTCGCCGACGATGCGACGCTGAAAGTGATGAAAGCCAAGGGCACCTATCTCGTCCCCACGCTGATGGCGTTCGAGGGGATCCGCGAACGGCTCGGCAAGGGCATCTATACCCCGACGGTCGAGGACAAGGTGCGCATGACGCTGAACGATGTCGGCAAGGCGGTGACGCGCGCCAAGGCGCTCGGCGTCCCCATCGCCTTCGGCACCGACGCGGGCGTGTTCGAACATGGCCGCAACGGCGGCGAGTTCGCGCTGCTGGTCAAATATGGCCTGACCCCGCGCGAAGCGCTCGCCAGCGCCACGACGGTCGCCGCGGAGCTGCTGTCGATGGAAAGCGAGATCGGCCGCATCGCGCCCGGCATGTCGGCGGACATGATCGCCGTGAGCGGCGACCCGCTCGCCGACGTCACGGCGCTCGAAAAGGTCGACTGGGTGATGGCGCGCGGCCGCATCGCCGACTGAGTATCGGCCGCCGCGCCCGCGCCGCGCGCTTTGGTCGTTTGACACGGCCGTTTGACACGGCGGGCCGCGTCGTCCACCCTCGCGCCTTCGCTCACAGCCAAAGGAGATCGACCCGCCGCCTTGCGGGCATGACGCTATGCGCCAGTTCACGATTGAAAGCCTTTCGACCGCCGATTCCATCCCCTTCCTCGCCGACCTCCCGCCCTGGGCCGAAACGCTGACCGGCCTCGGCCTGCTCGCATTGCTTGCGTGGACCGGCTATTTCATCGTCAAGCATGTCGTGCTGCGCATCGTGACCCGCTGGCTGCCGCACGAAGGGCTCACCCCGCTTCCCGTCGCGGCGCGCCTCGCCTTCATCGTCCCCGCGCTCATCATATCGAACGGGATCGCCGCGGTGCCGCATCTGCCGCCGGCCGCCGTCACGGTGGTCAGCAATGTCGCCGCCGCCTCGATCATCCTCTTCGTCGCGATGGCGGTCAGCCGCGCGCTCAGCCTCGGCAACCAGATTTACGACCGCCGCCCCGACGCCGCCAGCCGGCCGATCAAGGGCTATGTCCAGCTGCTGAAGATCATCCTCTACGGCGGTGCCACGATCCTCATCGTCGCCGCGTTGATGGACCAGTCGCCGGTCCTCCTGCTGTCGGGGATCGGCGCGATGGCGGCGGTGCTGCTCTTGGTGTTCAAGGATACGATCCTGTCGCTCGTCGCCTCGGTCCAGCTCACCTCGAACGACATGCTGCGCGTCGGCGACTGGATCGAAATGCCCGCGCTCAACGCCGACGGCGACGTGATCGACATCGCGCTCCACACGGTCAAGGTGCAGAACTGGGACAAGACGATCACCACCATCCCGACGCACCGGCTGATTTCGGAAAGCTTCAAGAATTGGCGCGGCATGTCCGAATCGGGCGGGCGGCGGATCAAGCGCTCGCTGTTCATCGACCAGAACGGCATCCGTTTCCTGACGCCCGACGAAAAGCAGGCGCTGCGCCGCTTCCAGCTGCTCGACGATTATCTCGGGCACAAACAGGCCGAACTCGGCGAATGGAACGCCGCCGCCGAACGCGCCGGGCGCGATCCCATCAACATCCGCCGCATCACCAATATCGGCACGCTGCGCGCCTATATCGTCGAATATCTCCGCGCCAATTCGCATATCGCCACGGATATGACGCTGATCGTGCGCCAGCTCGATCCCACGCCGCAGGGGCTGCCCATCGAACTCTATTGCTTCACCAACACCACCGCGTGGAGCGCGTACGAGGATATCCAGTCGGACATCTTCGACCATCTGCTCGCGATCCTGCCCGAATTCGGTCTCCGCCCGTTCCAGGAACCGAGCGGCCTCGATCTGCAGCGCGGCTTGGCGGCCTGATCGCGACGGGGCGGCGTCACGCCGCGCGGCGGACCCGTCCCCGCGCCGGTGCGGCCGCCTTCAGCCCGATCAGCGCCTCGATCTCGACCGCTGCGGCGAACTGAACACCGACGCGGTTGCCCGCCGACCAGCGCGCTTCGGCGTCGACCGGCTGGCCGGGCCCGAATTCGAGCGTCAGCGGCGTTCCCGTCGGCACATTCCACAGCCCCTCGATCAGCGCGCCGCGCGACGACATGTTGCGGACGATCGCTTCGTAACGATGTCCGCCGCTGTCGATCTGGATCGTGCGGAAGATCGTGAGCCGCGCCTCGCGCGCGCTCTTATACCCCTTGGCCTCGACGCGCCCGCCGCCCTCGCGGAGCATTTCGAGCACTTCGGTGAGGTCCATCGGCTTGCCATAGATATAGCCCTGAACATGGCTGCACCCGAGCCCGCGGACCAGCGCGAGATCGTCGTGCGTCTCGACTCCCTCGGCGGTCGTCTCCATATCGAGCGCGGTCGCAAGCCCAACGATCGACGAGATGATCGCGGCGTTCATGCTGTTCTTGTCGGCGGCGCCGAGCACGAAGCTCTGGTCGATCTTGATCTTGTCGAACGGCGCCTTCTTCAGATAGCCAAGCGCCGAATAGCCGGTCCCGAAATCGTCGAGCGCCAGCCGCACGCCGGTGCGCTTCAATTTCTGGAACATCGCCAGATTCTCGGGGCTTTCGTCGAGGAATACGCCCTCGGTGATCTCGAGCTCGAGCTGTTCGGGCCGGATCCCCGCCGCCGACACCGCGTTCACGATCGTCGCCGGCAGTTTTTCGTTGGCGAACTGGCGCGGCGAGACGTTCACCGCAACGCGGTAATCGGGACCGAGTTCGGCGATCGCGGCGCAGGCCGATCGGATGATCCATTCGCCGATCGGGACGATCAGGTTCGATTCCTCGGCGACGGGGATGAATTTTGACGGGCTGATCGTGCCCGCCGTCGCATGATGCCAGCGGATCAGCGCCTCGAAGCCCGAAATCCGCTCGCTCGCGACGTCGACGATCGGCTGATAGAGCAATTGCAGCTCGTCCTTCGCCAGCGCGTCGCGCAGCGCATCCTCGATCGCCTTTCGCTCGCTCGCCTGATTGTGCATCGCGTCGGCATAGAAACGATAGACGCCGCGACCCGCATCCTTCGCGGCATAGAGCGCGAGGTCGGCGTTGCGGACGAGCGCGGAGGCGCTCACCCCCTGCCCGTCCGACACCGCGATCCCGATCGACGATCCGATCCGCACCTGCTCGCCCTCGATCGCGAACGGCTTCGCGAGGCTCAGGATGATCGCATTGGCGATGCCCGCGAGCTTCTCGGGCTGGCTCATCTGCGGAACGACGATCTGGAACTCGTCGCCGCCGAGGCGCCCGACCTGTCCCTTGTCGCCGATGATCTGCGTCAGCCGCCCCGCGACCTGTTGGAGCAGCTGGTCGCCGACAGGATGCCCCAGCGTGTCGTTCACCGCCTTGAACCGGTCGAGGTCCATCAACAGCAGCGCGCACGGTTGCGGCTGGCCGCTGTGGCTCTTCAGCGCGCGTTCGAGCAGGTCGGTGATGTGGCGCCGGTTCGCAAGGCCGGTCAGCGTGTCATAGCGCGCGAGCTGGTTGATCTCGCGCTCCGACCTCTTCTGGTCGGTCAGGTCGGTGCCGCTGCCGCGGAACCCCTGGAAATTGCCGAACTCGTTGCTGATCGGCTGGCCCGAGATCGACCACCAGCGCTCCTCGCCCGGCACCGCCGCCTGCACCGTCAGCTCCTTGAACGGCGTGCGCGACGACAGGCTAAATCCCAGCGTCCGCTCCTCGCTCTCGTCCTTGCCGACGCGCTTGCGGATGATGTCGGTAAAGGGGTGGCCGAGCAGATGGGCGAGCGGCCGGTCGAGGCGCGCCGCGACGGTGGGCGAGATATAGACAAGCCGTCCTTCGCGATCGGTTTCCCAGAACCAGCCGCGCCCCGCACGCTCGAAATCGCGCATCAGGTTGAGCGCGCGTTGCTGGTCGCCGACCGCGAGGCGCGCCGCGCGCGTCGCGCGCCGCTGATGGCGGACATCCTCGCGCATCATCGCGGTGAGCAGGCCCAGGAAGATGAAACCGGCGACGCCGAACGGCCACGACGCGACCCCGATCGCACCGCCGAGCACCGTCGCCCCGGCAAAGGTGAAGAAGGCGGGCCGCACGATCGCCGCCGCCGACGCGGCGACCAGCAGCGACCCGACATGGATCGCGGTGAAGGCGTCGAAATAGCCGCCTCCGTCGGGAACCGCGATCGCGGCGAACATCGCCGCCGCGTTGAGCAAGGAACCGAGCGCGATCAACGCCATGCACAATATCGCCATCGTCCGCACGCGCTGGTGCGCGATCGGCCGGGGACGGCGCATCGCCTGGCCGATCACCATCAGCGCCACGTCGCACGGCAGCCCGGCCGCCATCACCAGCCAGTGCGAGGCATGATCGAGAAAGCCGGCGGCGCCCGGCAAAAAAGCAAAGCTCAGGAAAGCAAGGACGCGGCCGATGAGCACATAATGCCACAGCTTCGCGACGCGCATGACGTCGGTAACGAACGCGGGCGAATCGAACGGCGATTCACCTGTCGCCAGATCGCCCGCTCGCGGCTGGATGATGGTGCGCCTTACCCCCAATGTCCTGATTTTCCCGCTTTATGTGATGGCGGTTTCACTGGCCGCAGGGGGTTACCAAATCCTTACCGCAGCGCGCCGGTTTCCGCCGATACTGTGCCAAAACGGAGACGGTCATACCGATGCAACTCGCCGGAGGATGTTGGCTTTGGGGTGGTGGGCGGGCGTCAAAATCCTCCCTGTCGCGAAGCGATGGGGAGGGGGACCGCCGCCGCAAGCGGTGGTGGAGGGGCTGCGACGTAGCTTCATCAGCCCCTCCGTCAGCGCTTCGCGCTGCCACCTCCCCATGGCTTCGCCACAGGGAGGATCGTCCGTCCGCAATCGGTCGAAACCGGCCGTGCCGCTATCGCGGTTAAAAGCCATGACCGTCAAAACGGAAGGGGTTACGTTTCGGTTCGCAACTTGTTATGGTGCGGCATGCCTGCCGTCCGCCTGTTCCCGCCCGACCGCTTTTTCGACCGCGCCGAATGGTCGGCGATCACGCGCGCGTCATCGTGGCGCGGTATCTGGCTGGTGGCGCATGCGTGGATCGTCAGCATCGCGCTCGTCAGCCTCGCCGCCTGGTCGCAGAACCCCGCCGCATGGCTGCTCGCCATCATCTTTGTCGGCGGACGCCAGCTCGGGCTCGCGATCCTGATGCACGACGCGGCGCATGGCGCGCTGCACCCGAACCGCAAACTCAACAATTTCCTCGGCCAATGGCTGACCGGCGCGGCGGTCGGCTCGGACCTGATCGCCTATCGCACCTATCACCTTCAGCATCACAAATTCACCCAGCAGCCCGAAGACCCCGACCTGTCGCTGTCGAAGCCTTTCCCCACGACGCGCGCCAGCCTGCGCCGCAAGATGCTGCGCGACCTCACCGGGCAGACCTTCTTCAAGCAGCGCATGGCGCAATTCACCTTCGCCTTCGCCGGCCTCAAGGCGATGCTGCGCGGCGAGGCGGCGCAGAAGGGCGGCGCGAGCACCAAGGCGGGGACGCCTTTCAACAAGCAATCCGACGACGGCATGACGTCACCGACGATCGACGTCGCGGGCGCGATGGCGGTAACGCGCGCGGTCGGGCGTTTCCTGATCGTTCAGGCGGTGCTGCTAGGCGCTTCGCTCGCGCTCTACGGCTGGACGCCTTACCTGCTCTGGCTCGCCGGGCTCGCGACGACCTTCCAGCTTTACCTCCGCATCCGCAACATAGCCGAACATGCCTGTACGACGACGGGAAGCGAGGATCCCTTCACCCATGCGCGCACCACCCATGCGGGCTGGCTCGCACGGGCGACGGTCGCTCCATATTGGGTGAATTATCACGCCGAACATCACCTGTTCATGGGCGTGCCCTGCTATCGCCTGCCAGAGGTCCACGCCGCGCTCGGCCGCGCGGGCAAGCATGATTCGATGACGATCGCGCCGAATTACACCGCAGTGCTGCGCCGCGTCACCGCTGCCGGCTGATCAGCCTTCCTGCACAAACCGCGCGCCCGCGCGATCCTTCACCGTCTTTTCGGGATCGAAAATCATCCCGTTCATCGCGACATAGACGCCGGGCGGCAGCGTCTGCACCGCCGCCAGTGCAAAGCCGACATTGAACTCGGCATCGCTCGCGCGCACCGAGGCGGGCTGCATCGCGCCGGTCATCACGATCGTCTTGCCCTCGATCCCGGCAAGCACGCGCCCGGTGACGACCATGGTGTCGGTGCCGTGCGTCACGAGGATGCGCGACGCGTCGCTCGCCGCCACCGCGGCGCGGATCGCCTCGCGATCGGCATCGTCGAGTTCAAGGCTGTCCTTGCGCATCAGCTGCGTCACCCGGTGCGCGACATGGACATTATTCTCGCGCAGCATGTCGGGGATCGCCGCCGGGCCGATCTGGAATTCGCTCAGCGCGTCGAAATAGACCTTGTCGATCGTCCCGCCCGTCGTGAAAATATCGATCACGCGCATTCATCCTGCACCGGCAGCGCCGGCGTGCCGTCGGGCGCCGCAAAGGGCCGCTTGAAGGTGAAGGCCTCTGCGGTCGGCCCCTTGGCCTCGATCACGGCGATCCGCGCCATGCCCTCGGCCACCGTCGGCCGATGCCCCGCCGGGACCCACCACAGCGCCTGGTAAACCGCCATATGCTCGAACCACTCCTTGCGCCGCTTCATCACCGTCAGATGATCGGGGGTGCGATAGACATAGGCCGCGAGCGCATCGATATCGCGCCACACCGACATGTTCGCGATCAGGTGCGGATCGTCGGTGACGGGCACGTCGGTGGCATTATTGCCGTCGCCGGTCAGCCGCCATACGAAGCCATCGGCCGCCTCGGCCACCGCATTCACATGGTCGAGCGCATCCATGAAGTCGCGATTCGCGACATGCTCGGGCGGCAGGCGAAAGCGCCCGATATTGATCTGCGCCAGCTCATAGGCCGCCATCTGCGTCTCCTTCAGGCCAATGCCTCGGCGATCAACCGCCGCGTGTTCTCGATCCCGAACAAGGCGATGAAGCTCCCCATCCGCGGCCCCGCGCTCGATCCGAGCAGGGTTTCGTACAGCGCCTTGAACCAATCGCGCAGATTTTCAAAGCCATAGGCCTCGTTCTTGCCGATCTCATAGACGATATTCTGAATATCGTCGGCCGACGCATCGGCAGGCAGCGCGGCGAGCTTCGCGTCGAGTTCCTTGAGCGCCGCGCCCTCGCCGCCCGCGGGCTTGCGGCGCTTCAGCGTCGGCGCGACATAGTCGCGGTTATACGCCATCGCATTGTCGATGAGGCCATCGAGCTCGGGATAGGTCGCGGCATCGGCGCCCGCGACATATTGGCCGAGGTAGCGCCAGATCTGCTCCTTCGACGCGTCGGCGCCCATCACCCCGACAAGGTTGAGCAGCAGCCCGAAAGTCACCGGCAATTCGGTCGCGGGCACGTCCTGCGCGCGCGCCACATGAACATGATGCACCGGGTTGCCGAGCTTCTTGTCGGGCTCCTGCGCCGGATAATTTCCGCGCATCTGCAGATATTCGTCGACCGCCTTGGGCACGACGCCGATATGGAGCTGCTTCGCCGCCTTGGGCTCGCGAAACGCGAAAAAGGCGAGGCTTTCCTCGCTGCCATAGCTCAGCCATTCCTCGATCGAGAGGCCATTGCCCTTCGACTTCGAAATCTTCTCGCCCTTTTCGTCGAGGAACATCTCGTAGATCAGCCCCTCGGGCTTGCGTCCGCCGAGCGCCTTGGCGATCTTGCCCGACTGGACGCCGCTGTCGGTCAGGTCCTTGCCGTACATTTCATAATCGACGCCAAGCGCGACCCAGCGCATCGCCCAGTCGACCTTCCACTGCAGCTTCGCGCCGCCGCCAAGGATCGAGTGCGTGATCGTCTCGCCCTCATCCTCGAACGACACCAGCCCCGCATCGGCATCGACGACCGTCACCGGCACCTGCAGCACGATCCCCGACTTGGGGCTGACCGGCAGGATCGGCGAATAGGTCGCGGCGCGCTCGGCGCGCAGCGTCGGCAGCATGATGTCGAGGATATCCTGATTGTGGCGGAGGACATTCTTCAGCGCGTCGTCGAACGCGCCCGCCTTATACTGTTCGGTCGAGCTGACGAATTCATATTCGAAGCCGAAACGGTCGAGAAACTCGCGCAGCATCGCATTGTTATGATGCGCGAAACTTTCGTGACTACCGAACGGATCGGGGATCGCGGTCAGCGGCTTGCCCAGATATTCGCGCAGCATGTCGCCGTTCGGCACATTGTCGGGAACCTTGCGCAGGCCATCCATATCGTCGCTGAACGCGACCAACCGTGTCGGCGCACCGCCGGTAAGGGCTTCGTATGCGCGGCGAACCATCGTCGTGCGCAGCACTTCGTTGAAGGTGCCGATATGCGGCAGCCCCGACGGGCCATAGCCGGTCTCGAACAGCACCGGATCGTTCCCCGGCTTGCCCTCCGGATAGCGTTTGACCAGCTTGCGCGCTTCCTCGAACGGCCAGGCCTTGGACGTTTGCGCGGGCTCGCGCAGCGAAGGATGAAGGTGCAAGTCGGTCATGCCGCGCCCATAGCGGCAAGGCGGGCGGAAGAAAAGCGCGCCCGTCGCCCCCGCGAAGGCGGGGGCCGCTGGAGACCTTTTTCGGCGTCGCTGCGTATACCGACGGCGGCCCCCGCCTTCGCGGGGGCGACGGGCGGCAGTCATCGTTACCGGAAAATTTACCATGAAAGCATAATGTCCCGGACATGGACAATTTCCGCCTTCCCGCGCCTCGCGGCCACAAACGCACCCCGGTGTCGATCGACGTCACCGTCAACGGCATCCTCAACTTCGTCGACGGCCGGATCACCGACCTGTCGGAGGGCGGCGCGCGCGTCGACGGAGCGAGCATGCCGGCGCGCTCGCGCTGCGAAATCCATTATGGCGGCGAAGTCACCTACGCCGTCGTCATGTGGTCCGAATTCGACCGCATGGGCGTGCGCTTTCCCTATGAACTCACGCACGGCGCGCTCCACAAGGCGCTCCAGAGCGCACGGAGCGCGGCGACGATCGAACCCGCGCAAATCTTCCACCGCAACCGCCCGGCGGTATTCGGGCGGCGCGGATTGAGCTGAACCTCTCAACCAAAGCGGACCTGAATTCCGTTCGCCCTGAGCTTGTCGAAGGGCCGTTCTTCCTTCTATCCAGACGTCTATGGCGTTCTGGGCATATATTCTGCATTGCCACGGCGGCGCCTATTATACCGGGCATACGGACAATCTACCGCGTCGCGTGGGCGAACATGAGTCTGGCATGATCGCTGGCTTTACCGCCGACAAATTACCCGTCACTCTCGTCTGGAGCCAAGAGTTCGCGACGCGGTTCGAGGCGTTGGAAGCTGAGCGTCGGATCAAGGGATGGAGCCGCGCTAAGAAAATGGCGCTGATCCGAGGAGACTGGGACAAGATTTCGGCGTTGGCAAAAGGAAAGAACGGTCCTTCGACAAGCTCAGGACGAACGGATGAGGAATAGCCGGGCTCCCGTCCGCCTTGCCGCGTTCGCCTTTTGTCCCTAGCGTGGGACGATGGCGCCCGACCCGCTTACTCTGCCCGCGATCCACGCGAGCCATATCGGCATCTGGATCGCCGACACGCACGGCCGCGTCCAGCGCGTCGGGCGCGGCGAGGCGATCGCCGCCGTCGCGGCAACGCCGCACCTGCTCCTGAACGCGACGCTCACCGGCGACCGGCTCGGCTATCCCGAACTCTCGGGGCTCGACCTGCTCGAGCTTTTCGCTTTTCTCTACCCCGCGCGCTTCGCGGTGCCGACCCCGGCGGGGATCGCCGCCGCCGTCGGGCTGACGCCGCCGAAGGCCGAGGAAGACATCGCCGCCTTCCTGCCCCAGGCCGCGGCGGCGATGCTCGCCAGCCTCACCGATCCCGACTGGCCCGAACGCGAAGGCGCGTGGCACGGCGTCGAGGCGCTCGCGCGCCAGCGCTGGTCGTGGGCG
Organism: Sphingopyxis sp. SE2; assembly: GCF_032227185.1. Lineage (NCBI taxonomy): Bacteria > Pseudomonadati > Pseudomonadota > Alphaproteobacteria > Sphingomonadales > Sphingopyxidaceae > Sphingopyxis > Sphingopyxis sp. SE2. The sequence goes on from NZ_JAPMXW010000001.1 coordinate 1,637,703, forward strand.
CCGCTCGTCCAGCCGCGCCTGTCGCGCCCCGACGCCAATGATCGGTGGCTCTTCGCCCGCCTCCCCGAATGGGAGGAGCAATCGCCGCGCGGCGCGCCGCGCCAGGTGACGATCGACGAAGCCGACGTCGCCGCGCGGCTCGACCGCCTCACCGGCGACGGCGCCGAGCGCCGCCCCGGACAACAGGATTACGCCCGCGCGACCGCCGCGATCTTCGGCCCGCGCGAGCGCAAGGACGCGCCGCAGATGCTCGTCGCCGAGGCCGGCACCGGCATCGGCAAGACGCTCGGCTATCTCGCCCCCGCCAAGCAATGGATCGACCAGTCGGCGGGCAGCGTCTGCATCTCGACCTTCACCAAGGCGCTGCAACGCCAATTGTCGCGCGAGACCGAACGGCTCTACCCCGACGCCGCGACCCACCGCGAAAAGGTCGTCGTGCGCAAGGGACGCGAAAATTACCTTTGCCTGCTCAACCTCGAGGATGCACTGCAGGGCGGCTTTTCGGGGCGCGCCGCGATCCTCGCGCAGCTCGTCGCGCGCTGGGCCGCCTATAGCCGCGACGGCGACATGATCGGCGGCGACCTTCCCGGCTGGCTCCCCGCGCTGTTCCGCCGCAACGGCACCACCGCGCTCACCGACCGGCGCGGCGAGTGCATCTATGCGGGCTGCCCGCATTTCCGCAAATGCTTCATCGAACATTCGGCGCGCGCCGCGACGCAGGCCGATATCGTCATCGCCAATCATGCGCTGACGATGGTGCAGGCGGCGCGCCCGCGCGACGGCGGCGCGCCCGCCACCCGCCTGATCTTCGACGAAGGCCATCACCTCTGGGACGCCGCCGACAGCATGTTCGCCGCCGCGCTCACCGGGCAGGAAGCGGTAGAGATCCGCCGCTGGGTGCTCGGGCCCGAGGGCAAATCGCGCGGGCGCCGCCGCGGCCTCGCCGCGCGCCTCGCCGATGTCGCAAGCTATGACGAGGCGGGAGACCGCGCGATTCAGGCCGCGATCGCCGCTGCCGCCGAACTCCCCGGCGACGGCTGGCTCGGCCGCCTGTCCGAGAATGAGCCGTGGGGCGCGATCGAGCGGCTGCTCGTCGCGGTGCGCGCCATGGTCTACGCGCGCGGCATCGACAGCCGCACCGCCGACACCGGCTATGGCCTCGAAACCGAGCTCGCCGATCCCGACCCCGAACTCGTCACCGCCGCCGCGAGCGCGAGCGACGCGATCGAGGCGCTGCTCCGCCCGCTGATGGCGCTCGGCAAAAGGCTCGAGGCACTGATCGAGGATCCGCCCGACTGGCTCGACGGGCAGGCCCGGGCAAGGGTCGACGGCGCGCGGCACAGCCTCGGCACGCGCATCGACACATTGGGCGGCTGGCTATCGCTGCTCGGGCGCGTCGGCGGCCCCGCCGACCCCGACTTCGTCGACTGGCTCGCGGTCGACCGTTACGACGGGCGCGAGTTCGACTGCGGCCTCCACCGCCACTGGCTCGACCCCGCGCGTCCCATCGCCGAAGTCGTCTATCGGCCGGCGCAGGGCGTGCTCGTCACCTCGGCGACCTTGCGCGGCGGCGGACACGGCAGGGGTGACAAAGGAAGCGGAGGCTGGACCGACGCCGACATCCGCACCGGCGCGCGCCACATGGACGGCGGCGTCCAGCATTTCGCCGTGCCGAGCCCCTTCGATTATGCGCGCCAGTCCGAAGTGCTGATCGTCACCGACATCGCGCGCGGCGACCTGCCCGCGCTCGCCGGCGCCTACAGCCGGCTGATCGAGGCGTCGGGCGGCGGCGCGCTCGGGCTGTTCAGCGCGATCCGGCGGCTGCGCATCGTCCATTCGCGCATCGCCGACCGGCTCGCGCGCGCCGGGCTGCCGCTCTTCGCGCAGCATGTCGACCCGCTCGACACCGGTACGCTCGTCGACATTTTCCGCGCCGACCCGCACGCCTCCTTGCTCGGCACCGATGCGCTGCGCGACGGCGTCGACGTCCCCGGCGATTCGCTGCGGCTCGTGGTGATGGAGGGCGTACCATGGCCGCGCCCGACGATCCTCCACGCGGCGCGCCGCGCGGCGCAGGGCGGCAGCGCCTATGACGACATGGTCATTCGCGCGCGTATCGGACAGGCGTTCGGCCGCCTGATCCGCCGCGCCGACGATTTCGGCCAGTTCGTGATGCTCTCGCCCAGCTTTCCCTCGCGGCTGCTCAGCGCCTTTCCCGAAGGAACGCCGGTCCGTCGCCTGCCGCTCGACGAGGCGGTCAATCATGTCGCCGCGGCGAATGTCGAAAGGCGAAAAAGCGCGTTTGCCGCCTTTTCACCGTCATAAGTTTGCGGCACAAGGCCCCGAATAAGGGCATAAGCGCGGGGACGCGGGGAGAAATTTTGAAAACCTTGACCATCCTGCGCCACGCCAAGTCGGGTTGGGACGTGGCCGTCGAGCGCGACTTCGACCGTCCGATCAACAAGCGCGGCGCGCGCGGCGCCGAACTGATCGGCCAATGGCTGAAACGGCGGAAACTGCCCGTCGACCGCATCGTCGCCTCGCCCGCTGTCCGCGTGACCGAAACGCTCGACATCTTCCAGCCCGCCGCCGGCCTCGACGCGCTCGAACCGCATTGGGACCGCCGCATCTATCTCGCCTCGGCCGCGACGCTGATCGACGTGATCCGCGACACCGGCCGCGATGCGCAACACCTGCTGATCTCGGGGCATAATCCGGGCCTCGAGGATCTGATCCTGATGCTCGTCCCCGAATCGGACGATGACGACCTCCGCGCCAGGGTCGAGGAAAAGCTCCCGACCTCGGCGCTCGCCCGCCTCGACCTCGACATCGCCGACTGGCACGATCTCGACACCGGCATGGCGCGCTTCGCCGACTTCATCCGCCCCCGCGACCTCGACCCCGCGCTCGCCCCCGCCATGGACGACGATTAGGGCCCAGCTCGCCCGCCCGTCCCGTCTGGCCAACCCGCCTCGTCGCCCCTATGGCGGCAAATGATGGCCGACGACCGCTTCCAGTCCCGCTTCGCCGCCGATGCGAGCCTGCTGCCGCATATGGCGGACCTCGCGAACGACCGGGTGCTGATCGCGCTGCTGGGCGAAGCCGATTATCGCGCCGCGAGCTTCCTCGACCAGCGGCTGCTCACCGATCGCATCGGGCGCGAGTGGACGGCGTGGAGCGCGCTGCCCGACCTCGGCGCGTCGGCGCCGCGGCCCGATTTCATCTTCCACATCGGTCATGTCGGATCGACGCTGGTCTCGCGCCTGCTCGCCGAGGTCGGCGGCGCGTTGCCGCTGCGCGAGCCGATGCTGCTGCGCACGCTGGCGCAGGTCGCCGAGCGGCTCGACCGGCCCGAATCGCTCTGGTCGCCCGAGCTTTACCGCGCGCGCCTCGCGCAAAGCCTCGGCTGGCTGGGCCGCGGCTTCGCGCCGGACCAGCGCGCGATGGTCAAGGCGTCGAGCGTGATCACCGTGATCGCCGGCGACCTCACGGGCCCCGACGGCCACGCGCTGTTCCTCCATGTCCCGCTTCCCCGCTATATCGAAACGATCCTCGCGGGCGAGGCGTCGATGGCCGAAACGTTGACACAGGCCCCGGCGCGCATGGCGCGGCTCGCGGGCCTGCTTCCCGATTTCCCGCATGCGCTGTGGCAGCTGCCGCCGGTCATCCGCGTCGCGATGAGCTGGCTGTGCGAAATGGCGACGGCGCAGCGCGCGCTGCCACCGGACGCTCCGCGCCACCTCTGGGTCGATTTCGAGGCGATGCTGACCGCCCCCGCCGCCGCGCTCGCGGCGCAAGCGGCGCATTTCGGCTTGCCGGTCGACAGCGCGCGTATCGATGCCGCGCTCGCCGGGCCGATCATGCGCCAATATTCGAAGGCGCCCGAACATGGCTACAGCCCCGACCTTCGCCGCGAACTGCAGGCGCAGGCAGCGCGCGATCATGCCCATGCGATCGCCGAAGCGATCGCATGGGTTGAAGCGCTCGCCGCGCGCTATACAAGCCTTGCCGACCTGCCGATCCACGGCCAATAGGAAGCTTTAGATGTTCAAGCTCGTCCAGCTGCTCGACGACAATGCGGTCCGCACGCTGCGCGAGATCGCCGCCGGCGGAAAATTCGTCGACGGCAAGATCAGCAACCCGCATTCGAAGGTGAAGAACAACCTGCAGCTTCACGACGCGGGCGCCTATGAACGTTCGTCGAAGATATTGCTCGACGCGATGGTGCAGAATCCCGACTTCATGGAATTCTCCTTTCCGGCGCGCATCGCGCCGCCGCTGCTGACGCGCTACACGCCGGGCATGCACTATGGGCTGCACCCCGACGCCGCCTATATCCCGCTGCCCGACGGCCAGCTGCGCACCGACGTCAGCTGCACCGTCTTCCTCAACGACCCCGCCGATTATGACGGCGGCGCGCTGCATGTACGGCTGGGCAGCGCCGACCTGCGCTTCAAGGAAGCCCCGGGGGTCGCGATCATCTATCCCTCGCACACGCTGCACGAGGTCGAGCCGGTGACGCGCGGCGAGCGGCTCGTCGCGATCACCTTCATCCAGAGCCTGATCCCCGACGTCCAGCACCGCGGCCTGATGTACGAACTCAACGAGGTGGCCGCGCTGGAGGGCGGCAAGATGGAGCCCGCGAACTTCACGCGGCTCCAGGCGGTCCAGTATCAGCTGCTCAGGATGTGGCGGCGCTAGGCGCCACCCACCCTCAATAGCCCATCAGGCTGAGCACTTCCTTGCGGCTGCGCTCGTCGTCGAGGAAACAGCCGAGCAGGCGGCTCGTCACCATGCCGACGCCCGGGGTGCGCACGCCGCGCCCGGTCATGCAGCCATGCTGCGCGTCGATCACCACCGCGACGCCGTGCGGCTGGAGATTGTCCCAGATGCAGCGCGCGACTTCAGCGGTGAGGCGCTCCTGCACCTGCAACCGCCGCGCATAGCCATTGAGCACGCGCGCGAGTTTCGAGATGCCGACGACGCGGTCCTTCGGCAGATAGGCGATCGACGCCTTGCCGGTGATCGGCGCCATATGATGTTCGCAATGCGACTGGAACGGAATGTCGCGCAGCAGCACGATCTCGTCATAGCCGCCGACTTCCTCGAAGGTGCGCGACAGATGGACCGACGGATCCTCGCCATAACCCTGGCAATATTCCTTCCACGCGCGCGCGACGCGACGCGGCGTGTCGCGCAAACCCTCGCGCGCCGGGTCGTCGCCCGCCCACTCGATCAACGTGCGCACCGCGTCGGCGACATGGTCCGGAACCACCACCTTGCCGTCCGGCCCCAACTCGACTTTGTCGCTCATTGCCCCGCTTTCACTGTTGCCATCATGTCGCACATTTCGACGTCCCGATGGAGATACGCAAGGGCAGGACCAAAAGAAATTGTCCTCCCCCGTCAACTTTACGTTGCGGAATCTTGACTTTTTCTCATTCCGGAGAGGCGCGGTTTCGCGTCCTTTTTCGGGCCGAACAAGTGACTTGACGCTTTCGTCAACTCGGCGCACCTTCCTTGCCATACAGAACTCGCTCAAGCGGGTCGTATTCCGGAGAGGCCGGCGTTTTCCCCGACGCCGGCGGGAGAGGACGATGACCAGCATAGCTGGCAAGTGGGATTCACGAGGGCACATGGCCGTTTCGGCCCGGTGCCCTTTGCCATGTCTGGTCGTATCCCCTCCCCTTACCACAATTTGAAAGTTGGGCGGCCCCGCACCTCGCGGGGCTGAAAAAGGGAGGCTATAGATGAAGTTCAAGGCACTGATCGGAACGTCGCTCCTTGCGATGACGGTGGCGACGCCGGCATATGCGCAAGACGCGGCGGATGAAGTGGAACGCGATGCTTTCGGCGGCGAAATCGTCGTCACGGCGCAGCGCCAGTCGGAACGTCTGCAGGACGTGCCGATCGCGGTCAGCGCCTTTTCGACCGAAGCGCTCGAAGCGCAGCAGATCAAGACCCCGTCGGATCTTCAGCTGACCTTGCCCAACGTCACCTTCACCAAGACCAATTTCACCGGCGCCAGCTTCACGATCCGCGGTATCGGCGACCTTTGCGTCGGCACGACCTGCGACAGCGCGACCGCGATCCATCTGAACGGCGATCCGCTGTTTTCGACCCGCCTGTTCGAAACCGAATTCTTCGACCTCGAACGCGTCGAAGTGCTGCGCGGGCCGCAGGGCACGCTGTTCGGCCGCAACGCGACGTCGGGCGTGGTCAACGTCATCACCGCCAAGCCGAAGCTCGGAACGTTCGAAGCCGCCGCCGAAGCCGAATATGGCAATTATAATTCGCTCAAGGGCAAGGCGATGGTCAACATCCCCCTTGGCGATTCCGCCGGCATCCGCGTCGCGGGCATCTACCTCAACCGCGACGGCTATACGAAGAACGAGTTCCTCGACACGCGGATCGACGACCGCGACCTCTATTCGGTCCGCGGCTCGTTCCGCTGGGAGCCGACCGAGGACACCACCATCGACCTGCTCGCATCCTATTTCCGCGAAAAGGACAAGCGCACCCGCATCCAGAAACAGCTCTGCCAGCGCGACCCGACCGGCATCCTCGGCTGTTTGAACAACCGCCTCGACAATTCGCCCTTCAACGGCAACGCGACCTTCACCGCGGCGCTGACCTCGCGCGAATTCCTCGCAACGCAAGGGATCCCCGCCGCCTTCGCCTTGGGCAGCCTCTATGGCCCCGACGTCTATGCCAATACGACGATCCCGTCGGATCCGCGCACGGTAAACACCGCCTATACGCCGAGCTATTTCACCAGCGAACTGACGCTGCAGGGCCAGATCGAGCATAATTTCGGCCCGGTGTCGCTGCAGGTTTCGGGCCAGTATCAGAAGGTCAAGCTCGACGCGTCGCAGGATTATAACAGCAATATCGGCGACCGCTCGCTCTATGCCGGCGGCCTCGCAACGCTTGCGGCGGCGGCGGGCGGCGCGCTCGGCCCGGCGCTTCAGGCCTATTTCGCCCCGGTTGCCGACGCGATCATCCCGAACGGACCGAACGGCCAGCTTTGCACCTCTCTCGCGGAAGAGAGCGGCTTCGGCTCGTTCGGCGGCAACAGCATCTGTTCGGACCAGTCGCTGCAATTCGACCGTTCGAACCAGTATAACAGCAGCTGGTCGGTCGAAAGCATCCTGACGAGCGACTTCGACGGGCCGTTCAACTTCCTGCTTGGCGGCATCTATGCCGACTATCACCTGACCGAGAACAGCTATTACGTGAACGCGTTCCCGATCGATTATCTGACCGGCGTTCTCGGCGCGTTCAACTCGTTGAGCAACGGGCTGCCGCCCTCCTTCCTCGGCACGCCCTTCTTCCGTAACAATACCGCCGATTTAAAGATCAAATCCTACGGGATCTTCGGCGAAGCCTATGTCGAGTTCAACGACCGGATCAAGCTGACCGCCGGTCTGCGCTACAACAACGACAAGAAGAGCGTCCAAGCGCGTTCGACGCTGGCCAGTTTCCTCGTGCCCTTCGGCCAAACGGGGACGGCCTTCGATTCGCCTTTCGTCGGCACCTTCGACGCCGATCCAGGCACACCCGGCAACCAGCTGATCCAGTCGCGGAGCGTCAAGTTCAACGAATGGACTGGGCGCGCGGTGCTCGACTTCAAGTTGACCGAGGACAATCTCCTCTATGCCTCCTATTCGCGCGGTTACAAATCGGGGGGCATCAACCCGCCGCTGCAGCCGATCTTCCAGGTGCCCGAGTCCTTCCAGCCCGAGCAAGTCGACGCTTTTGAGATCGGGTCAAAAAATACCTTTGGCAACGGCGCACTCCAGCTGAACCTCACCGCCTTCTATTATAAATACAAGGATCTGCAGCTCAGCAAGATCGTCGCACGCACGGCGGTCAATGACAATGTTGACGCCGACATCTACGGCTTCGAAGTCGAAGGCATGGTCCGCCCCGATCCCGATGTGCTGATCAATCTGGGCTTCAGCTATCTGCACACCAAGGTCGCGAGCGACAAATATACCAGCAACCCTCGCGACTTTGGCGGCGGACGCGCCGATGCGGTGATCATCAAGGATATCACCAACGCAGCGAACTGTGCGGTGGCGTCAGCATCCGGCAGCGTGGCGGGAGTCAACGCCTATGTGAATCAGGTCAATCAGCTGATCAATGCCGGCGCCATTCCCGGTCTTCAGGCCGGAGCCGGTTTGCAGGGGACAAAGCCTTTCCCGGCCGATGGCGGTATCGCGTCGACCGGCGCCTACAGCGTTTGCGCCGTCGTCGCGGCACTCGCGCCGACTCTTGGCCAAGCCTTCGGAGGCATCGAAACCTCGACCACCATCAACGGCGAAACCTTCCAATATTCGGCCGGCATTCCCGTCAACATCAAGGGCAATCAGCTGCCGCAGGCGCCGAACTACAAGTTCAGCGCGGGCATCCAATATACGGCGCGGCTGGGCGACGGCGACATGACGCTCGTCCCCCGCGTCGACCTCGCCTATACCGGTGAAAGCTATGGCAGCATCTTCAACGGCAATGTGAACCGGATCAAGGGCTATGCCCAGGTCAACGCCCAGCTGCAGCTCAACGGTCCCGACGACAAATGGTATGTGAAGGGGTTCATCCAGAACGTCTTCGACGCCAACAGCGTCACCGGCCTCTACATCACCGACCAGTCGTCGGGGAATTACACCAACATCTTCACCCTCGAACCGCGCCGCTACGGCATCGCGGCGGGCGTGCGATTCTGACGACCGACCGGCAACAATACCGACGAACCCGGCCTCTCGATCGAGAGGCCGGGTATTCTTTTGATCGGGACCGACGAAAAGAAAAGGGCCGGGCCATCATGCGATGGCCCGGCCCCTTCTTCGACCCTGCGCGTCAGCGCATCAATCAGAACTTCGCGCGCAGCTTCACCCCATAGAGCCGCGGCGGCGCCGGATAGACGGCGAAGCTCGCGCTCTGCTCGGGGATCGGGAAGGCCGTGATGTTGTAATATTTGTTGAAAAGATTTTCGACGTAGAACTCGACCGCATAATTCTGGTCGGGTCCGAAATTCAGGCCCGCCCGCGCATTGACGATCGTATAACCATCGTTGGTCGTGAACGGCACCGCGACCGGATCGTTCATCGTGTTCGCGTCGCTGTTCATCCGCCAGTCGAGGTGCAGCAGGCCGCCAACATTGCTGCTGAGCTGCGGCGTCCAGGTGACCGCGCCGGTGACGACATGCCTGGGCGAATTGGTGAGCGGCAAGCCGTTGTCGTCGCCGGCGACCGCGTCCTTCACTTCGGTATCCACATAGGAATAGCCGAGCACAATGTTGAGGCTGGGCGCCGGACGGATCACCGATTCCAGCTCGACACCCTTCGCCACGAGCTTGTCGAAATTCTGGACGACGAAGTTATTCCCCTCGAACGCCAGGTTCTGATAGCCCTTGAGCTCGGTATAGAAGGCATTGGCGTTGAACTGGAACGCGTTGCTGAAATCGGTCTTCACGCCGAATTCGAACGAATCGACATCTTCATTCCCGAACTCGAGGTCCGACGCCTGTGCGCCATTGCCGCCGAGGAAGGCGGTGTCGAACGACCCGCGGTCGAGGTTGTAGCCGCCCGATTTATAACCGCGGTCATAACCGCCATAGACCATCACGCGATCGTCGAGCTTGACCGACAGCTTTGCAGTTCCCGTCAGCTTGCTCTCGCTGCGCTTGTCGCGAAAGATGCCGTTGAATTCGGGATTGACCACGGGGTTGCAGACAAGGTTGAAAATCGCGTTGCCGAGTCCCGACGGCAGACCCTGCAGCGCCTGGCGATAGAGGCCGTAACGATCGCTTTGCAGCGTCGCGCACCCCGGCAGGTTCGACTGCAGGTCGGCGTTCAGCTTCTTCGATTCATGATTGTAGCGCAGACCAAGGGTCAGCGAGACATTGTCGTTGAAGTCGATGATATTGTGCGTGAACAGCGCAAAGGCTTCGGTGTCGACCCGATAACGATCGCCAATCTGCCCCTGCCCCGCCTGCGGCGCGGGAAGGGGCGTCAGGAAGGTGTCGAGCACGCCCGCCTGCGCGGCGGCGGCCGCGAGCTGCGGGTTCGACGCCAGCAGTACCTGTCCCACCAGCGGCGAGTTCGGGATCGACTGGAAAATCTGGAAGCCCGTCGGACCGGGCACCGCCGAATCGGTCAGCGCGTTGATAAAGGCGTCGACATATTGCGCGCCCTGCGTGCCGAAGCGGGTGCGTTCGGTATATCGCAGCTTCTCGTTGAGGTAGAAGCCGCCGATCAGCCAGTCGACATGATCGTCGAAAGCCGTGCCCTTGAGGCGGATTTCCTGCGTGAAATCGCGCATGTTGATGGGCATATTTTCACGATAGGCGCGGTCGATCCCCGAGAAATCGACGTCCATGCCGCGGATCGCCTTCCAGTCGCGATAGGCGGTGATCGACGTCAGTTCGACGCCGCCCAGATCCCAGTCGAGCTGGCCCGAAACGCCCCATTCGCGCATTTTTTCGGTCAGGTCCCGATCAGGCGAGTACGCGACCTCGCGATTCTTGGGGTTATATGGGATCACGATGCCGGTCAGGCCATTGGCCGCGGCCAGCCCCTGAATCACAGCGCTTGCGGCGAAGGCCGGCGTGCCCGGCTGCGCGAAGCCCGAATTGGTGTTGAGCGCGCCGCAGCACTGCTCATTGGTCTTGGCATAATCGGCGATCAGCCGGAACGAGACGTCATCCTTTTCGAACAAGGCCTGCCCGCGCACCGACCAGCGGTCGAGATCGTTGAAACGGCGATCGCTGTTGACGTCTTTGATATAGCCGTCGCGCTTGTGGTAGCCGCCGTCGAGCCGCACCGCGAGCGTTTCGGAAACCGGTCCGGTGACGCCGGCCTTCAGCTCGATCTCGTCGAGGTTGCCATAGCTCGCCTCGGCATAGCCGCCGAGATTGAAGCTGGGCTTTTGCGTAATGATGTTGAGCGCGCCGGCCGAGGTGTTGCGGCCGAACAGCGTGCCCTGCGGCCCGCGCAGCACTTCGACGCGGTCGATCGGCGGCAGGTCCGCGAGGGCAAGGCCTGCGCGCGCGCGGAAAACGCCGTCGACAAAGACGCCGACCGAGGGTTCGAAGCCGGGGTTGTCGCCTGCGGTTCCGATGCCGCGGATGCGCAGCACGACGCCGGTTGCCGAGGACTGACCGGTCGTCGCCTGAAAGCTGGGCGCGATCTGGCGAAGCCCGCGAATATCGCTGATGCCCGAGTTTTCCAGCTGCTCTCCGCCAACCACATTGACCGCGATCGGGATGTCTTGCGAGCGCTGCGCACGGCCGGTTGCGGTCACGATGATGTCATTACCATAATCGCTGTCGTCGGTGACCGCAGGCGTCGCGGGCGCCGCATCCTGGGCAAAGGCATAGGCCGGGGTCGTGGCAGCGCACAGCATCGTGCCGCCCAACAAAATGTTGCGCAAAATCATGACAGGTCCTCTCTCCAAAACCGTCGCGGCGCAGCCAAAGGCTTATCGGGAGATGCCCGACGGTGAAGTGCCGGTCTAACGCACCGCCCCGCGGCGTCAACGCGCGCGCGCGCGAGCATCCGGCTTTTCCGTCCATTAGTGGCACAAAAGCAACAGTTTACGCTACGGCAGGCGTAATCTGATTGTCACAAAAAGTGCTGAAGCAACGATGGATGAGGGGTGGTGCCTGGGGACGGGATCGAACCGCCGACACTGCGATTTTCAGTCGCATGCTCTACCAACTGAGCTACCCAGGCGAAGCGCTTGCGGCCGGTCGGCCGCGCTGGCGAGCGGCGGCTATAGGCAGGGCTTTGCGTCCTGTCCAGCATCTTTCTTTGCGATCATCCCTCGTCGAAACGATCGTCGTCGGCGGTGCCGTCGGGCGCCTGATCGGCCGGCACGCGATAGTCCTCGCCGAACCAGTTGAGGAGGTCGCGATCGCGGCAACCGCGGCTGCAAAAGGGCTTATATTCGGGGTCGCGCGGCTTGCCGCACAGCGGACAGCGCGGGGGTTTACTGGGCATGACCCGCTCCTTTGACGGCCGCATCCGCGATCAGGCGGACCGCGCGGCCGGTGCGATTTTGTAGAGTTTCGATCCACGCCGAATGCGCCGCGATCCGGTCGATCACCGCGCCGCGCGCGGTCAGCGTCAGGTCGCCCGTCCCCACCGCGCGTTCCGCCTGACGCAGCAGCAGCGCGGCATCGGTCGCGGCGGGATCGAGCCGGACCTGCTCGATCAGCGAGGGCCGCTCGCGGCGGCGGACGATCTGCATAAAGCCGAAGCCGTTGACCGCGGTGCGCTCGAACGGCTGGGGCAAGGCGGCGTCGACCGCCGCGTCGATCGCCTGCCGCCCGGCGCGATCGGGCACCGAGGGAAAGTCGATCCCGATCGACCCGCCGATGTCGCAGCGACGGATCAAGGCCGCCGCCTCGCGCGCGCCCGCCAATGCCAGCGCCAGCGCGTCCCCCTCGCCGTCGATGTCGATCAGCAGCATCGCGGGGGTCGCATCGACCCACAGCGCGCCGCCCGCAAAGGGCCAGTGGCCGGTGCGGACATGGTCGATCAGTTCGGACCAGCCCGCCTGTTCGAGCCGGTCGGGAGCGGCCGGTTGCAGCTCGGCGACGGCGATGCCAGTAGCGGCAATGCGCGCCCGCAGATCGGGCCCGTCACCGACGTCGGCGCCCGCCTCCGCCATCCGCGCCCGCGCGGGCTTGTCGCGGCCGCGTTCGCGCAGCGCCATGCGGGTGATTTGGACGATCAGCCGCGCCCCGGTCGAGGTCGACGGCGGCAGGCCGGTCAGCGTCGCCTGCGGCGCCCCCGGCCAGTCGAGCGCGACCAGCGCGCCTTTGCCGCCCCTGCCCGCTTCGATCAGCTTCGCGCCGACGATCGCGCCGACGCGCGGCCCTTCGCCTTCGCGTTCGATCCGCGCCTCGACGATTGCGCCGTCCTCGATCAGCGCCGCGCGCGCTTCGCCGATCCCGGCTTCATAGAGCCACTCAGCCAAGCGGGATTCCCGCGCTCGTCAACAGCGCGCGCGTTTCGAAGAGCGGCAGGCCGACGACGTTCGAATGGCTCCCCGACAGGAATCGCACAAAGGTTTCGGCGCGCCCCTGGATCGCATAGCCGCCCGCCTTGCCCATCCCCTCGCCGCATTCGACGTAGCGGTCGATCTCGGCGGCGCTCAGCGCCTTGAACGCGACGATCGTGTCGACGACGCGGACGCGCGGGCGATCATCGGCCCCGACGACGCAAACCCCCGACCAGACATGGTGGCGCCGCCCCGACAGCAGGGCGAGCATGCGGCGCAGGTCGGCTTCATCGGCCGGCTTTTCGAGGATGCGGCGCCCGACCGCCACCGTCGTATCGCCCGCGAGGACGATTTCGTCCGGTGCGCGCGCGACCGCGAGCGCCTTGCCCCGCGCCAGCCGCGCGACATAATCGCGCGGCAGCTCGCCCTTCAGCGGCGTCTCGTCGATTTCAGGCGCCGCGATGCGCGCAGGCTCCAGCCCGATCCGCGCCAGCAATTCGCGCCGCCGCGGCGAGGTCGAAGCCAGAACCAGTGTTGGCATGGGCGCAGCCATGGTCGCCGCGCCGCTCACTTGAAGCGATAGGTGATCCGACCCTTGGTCAGGTCATAGGGGGTGAGTTCGACGAGCACTTCGTCGCCCACGAGAACGCGGATGCGATTCTTGCGCATCTTGCCGGCCGTGTGGCCCAGAATCTCGTGATCATTTTCCAGTTTGACGCGAAACATCGCGTTGGGCAGCAGTTCGACCACTTGGCCGCGCATTTCCAGAAGTTCTTCTTTCGCCATCTATCCTCTATGGGCTCGAAATATCGGGATGCGCGCCCATAACCGCAATTCGCGGCAATTGAAAGCAATCTGTCATGGAGCGCGGTGCAAGGGGCGCGGAAGGCCGCGAACCCGGTTCTTTTTGTCTCACGCGGAGACGCGGAGCCGCGGAGAGGTTCGCTCGGGCCGACAGGCCCTTTCTCCATCTACGGTGCGTCGTGTCGCAGCGCGGAAGAGGAAAGGCCGCTGCGCGGCCGGCACGACATCTCCGCGTCTCCGCGTCTCCGCGTGAATCGGAATGTCACGACACCAGTTTGAGCTTGCGTACGATCCGCCAGCCGACGGTCTTCATCCACGCATAGCTCGGCCAGCGCGGCGGCATCGCGGGGTCGAGCCCCATGCGGCGCAGCGCGGCGTTGGCCGCATGCGCTTCGGATTCGCGATAGCTCCATTCGCTGCGCCAGGTGATCGACAGCGAAATCGACGGCGCATCGCCATTGGCGACGAAATGCGGCGCCATCACGGGCATCAGCACCGCGTCGCCGGGGCCGAGCGGCACCTGCTGCGCGTCGTCCTTATACGCCTCCTCCCATGGCAAATTGCGGTGGCCGCCGGTGTGATAGCGCTCATGCTCGCGGCGATGCGCGAAACGCTCGTCGCCCGCGGGCCAGACGTTCATCACCTTCCGCCCCTTGAGCTGGAGCAGGATATTATGCTCGGGGTCGAAGTGGAACGGCGTGATCGACCCCGGCGACGAGATGAAGATGAAGCCCTGCGGCGTCAGCATCGCGCCGGTGCGCGGGGTCACGACGGGTTCGAGTTCGCCGAGCAGGTCCATCAGCAGCGTGCGATAGGCCGCGACATTCTCGATATTCTTGAGCACCGCCCAGCTGCCGTTGCTGTCGATCGTGCGGATGGTCTCGCCGATCGACAGGCCGTTCGAGGGCACATCCTCGGGCCGGATGCCGATCGGCACATCGCCCGGATTATATTCGACCTCGCTGGCGGGCAGGCCTTCGCCGAGCACCGCGAGCGCCTCGATCGACAGCAAAGGATGGTCGGGAAGATGGTGGTGCAGCAGTCCCGCGCGCTGCGGATAGAGCGCCGCCATCCGCTCGAGCGTTTCGGCGGGGAATACGGCGCGGTCGATCGGCTGGTGCGCGGTCATGTCGGGCTTCCTACTTCATTTGCGGGCGCGGCGGCACCCTTCCAGCGCCGCCACAGGCGCTCGGCCTTGTCCAGCATCGCAAAGCGCAACCGGTCGGCGGGCGCCGACAGCGGCACATTGACCCAGACGAGCGCGCGGCGCTCGCGCCAGACGCTGTCGATCATCGGGTGGCCGGGCGCGGCGCAGCTGTCGACCCACGCGATCTTCGGATCGTCGAGCAGGTCGAGATTCGCCTGTTGCAGCAGCACCCCGGGCGAGAAGCGGGCATAATGTTCGTCGAACGCGGTCTTGAACGAAAAGCCGCCGGGCGGGCAAAGGAAGTTGACCAGCATCGCGAGCGGGCGGCCGTCCAGATCGAGCGCGCGCATGTCGAGCTTCCCCGCGTCCGCCGCGCCGGTCAGGATCGCGCGAAACCACGCCGCGGTATCGCCATGGCTCGCGAGCGCCGATCCGGCGCGCCCCTTCCAGCCGCGCGCTTCGAGGGTGAGGAAGGCATCGATCCAAGGATCGAGCCCCTCCCCCGCCTGCCAGCGCCGGACGCCGACCGCACCCTCTTCGGCGAGCCGGTTCGCCTGGCGCCGCAATTCCTTGCGCTTCTTCGCGCGCACCGCGCCATCCCAATAATCGCCCGGCGACAGCGCGCTTTCGAGCAGCGCGCGTTCTTCGCGGTGCACCGCCCGCGCCTCGCCGCCGCGCACCCGCGCGACATCGACCAGCGCGCGGTGGAGCGGGCCGTCCTCGGTCAGGCGCGGCACATGCAGCAACGTGCGCGCCCACGGCGCGGCATCGCACCAGCCGAGCAGGATCGACCAGAACAGGCTTTCGAAACCGGCGCGCACCAGCGGGGCGCCATGAAAATGATTGGGGTGCGCCCAGCCGGTCACATGCCGCAGCGGCAGGCGGCCATAATGGAACGCGGGCGCGACGGGCATCACGCCGATCACCGGCCCGTCGCTGCCATCGCGCACGAGCACCAGCCGCGCCTGGCGTTCGGGATCGAGCAGGTGGAGCGCCGATTGCAGGCACCAGCGTTCGGCGAAAGGATTGGGCTCGCTCGCCTCATCGGCAAGCCGGTCCCACGCCGCCGCGAGCTCGCCCGAAAGCGACAGCGGATCGACGACGCGCACGGTCAGCGGCGCGGCTTCGCCGGCGCTTCTCGGAAAGGCGGGATGGACCGTCATCGGCAAGAGATTAGCAGCGAAGCGTTAAGATGGCGTGGCGATTCGTCCGGGGAAATTCCGCATTCGTGCGGTCGAAATGGCAGCCGGCCGGTTGCGGCCATGTAATCCTCCCTGTGGCGAAGCCATGGGGAGGCGGACCGCCGCGAAGCGGTGGTGGAGGGGCGGAGACGTCACGCCATTGGCCCCTCCGCCAGCGCTTCGCGCTGCCCCCTCCCCATGTCTGCGGCACAGGGAGGATGCTTCTTTCCTCGTCACCCTCTAACGAGACACGTGGCTCGTTAGACTTGATCCGGGGTCCATTCTCGCCGCGCGGAAGGGATGGACTCCGGATCGGTGGGATGACGAATATTGGGAAACACCCGCTTCCCACCCCGTTTTCGCCGTTCGGCACAATTCGGGACGCAATGGCAGCAAGCGACCGATTGCGGACATTCGCCATTTGTTCGATAAGCAAGCGAGCGCGAATGAAGTATAGGAGTGCAAATTTGCGATCCATCTTGATTGGAATTTGCAGTGTGTTGCTAGGCGCTTGCCATTTCTTGAGCACTCCCTTTCCCGATGTGAACAAGGAAAAGCTTGTAATCAGTCTCCAAAGGACTGCCTGCTTTGGGTCTTGTCCAGATTACAAGGTCACGATCACAGGAAGCGGTCGCGTGGTTTTTGAAACAACGCCACATCTCGACCTCGATGATGGAGCGAATGTTCATCGCGCATACTCGACAGAAAGTGGTGTCCGGGTCCCCGGCACTCACGAGACAACCATAGATCCACAGGCGATCGACCAACTTCTGGCGCAATTCCAAGAAGCTCGATTCTTTTCCCTTCGCGATGAGTATCGAGCGAAGGTTACCGACAACCCGACCTATGTGGTGACGATTGATACCGGCAACGGCAAGAAATCGGTCGTCGACTATGTCGGCAAGGAAGCGGGGATGCCCGCATCGGTGACAGCGCTTCAAGATGCAATTGATACGGCAGCACGAACTGATCGCTGGATCGAGGGGACACCGCAGGTCATCCCGATGCTTCAAGAAGAAGGCGCTGACTTCGCTGGCATTTTGGGACTCGAACTCATGGACGCTGCGGCGAAGCGCAACGACGTGGGGACGATGCAGCGCTTGAAGGATTTGAGGGCTCCGGTTTTTCTGGCGAAAGGGCCGAGCCCACTGAGAACAGCAATCTACGAAGGACATAGTGATGCGATCAAATGGCTGATTGCTAACGGAGGGATTGCAGACGAAGCGCAGTGGAAGAGCGCGCTGCAGGAAGCAGTGGAGTCCGATAATCACGCCGCGTACGACGCTTTGTATCAGCCGCAGAACGCCCGTCGGATTGACCGCACCTTCGCAACAAAGCTTCTAACGGGTGCCGCTGCGAACGCAGACCCCCAGATTGTTAGCGAGATGCTCCGACTGGGGGCGAATCCGAACGGAGATGATGAAGATAGTCGCTTTTTCGACCCTCCACTCTTTGAAGCTGCCCACGGTGTGATGAGCAATGACGAAAAGCATCCTGCCACCACCGATCGCAGAGCAGTTATCCGGCTGCTATTGGCTGCGGGAGCAAAAATCGAGCATTGCCAATACGGCTACTGCGATAGCGTCTTGTGGCAGGTGAGTGACGCTGGCGTCGCGAGACTGCTGTTGGACGCTGGGGCCAATCCGGACTTCAAGGACAATGAAGGAGAACATGTCCTTTTCAACATTTCAGATGAAGACGTTGCGCTATTGCTCATTTCTCGAGGCGCTGAACTGGGGGCGGTTAGGCCCGCAGACGGGAAAACCCTGAGAGGGTGGAGCGAGTACCAGAAATGGCCGAAGGTGTTGGCGCTTCTCAATCGATCTGGGCTTTGAGTGAAGGCACTCCCTAGCAAAAAGCTATGTCCGCGTTCCCACCCGAAAACCCTCATCGCCCCACCGCAGCCCCCGGTTCAATCCAGCGCCGCGGCCAGCCGCTGGCGCAGCGCGACAAGCGCCTCGACCGGAATTCCCGCCACCCGCGCCGGCGCACCGGCATCGGGCGTCTCGCGCATCGAGACCGCGCGCGGCGCGGGCGCCGCGCCTGCCTCGGATGCCGGTTCGGACAACGCCTTGCGCGCGCCCTCGACCGTAAAGCCCCGCACATGCAGCAAATGGTGGATACGCTCGGCGAGCGCGACATCTTCGGCGCGGTAATAGCGGCGGCGGCCCGACCGCTGGAGCGGCTTCAACTGCGGAAAACGCGTTTCCCAATATCTGAGCACATGCGTCGGCACGCCGATCCGCACCGCCAGCTCGCCGATCGCCAGCATGGCGCCCGCCGCCTTGCCGTCATCGCCGGCCATGTCAGACGCCGGCATCGATAAGGCGGAACCTATTTGCCGGCAACGCGCGCTCGCATCGTCTGGCTGGCGCGAAAGGTCATCACGCGCCGCGGCAGGATCGGAACCTCGATCCCCGTCTTGGGATTGCGGCCGATCCGCTGCGCCTTGTCGCGCAGCACGAAGGTACCGAAACCCGAGATTTTGACATTCTGCCCGACCGCGAGCGCGTCGGACATATGGTCGAGAATCGATTCGACGATTGCCGCCGATTCATTGCGCGACAAGCCGATCTGCTGGTTGATGCGGCTGGCGATATCGGCTCGCGTAAGCGTCCCTGCGGTCATGTTGATCCCTTCCCCCTCCTGAAGCGAAATTATGCGGCCGGTTCCCTGACAGCCCCCACCGTCACGAGTCCCGTTACGCATATGTAACAAATCCGAATTAATCCGCCAAACTGAAACGGATGGAAGGAGAAGTTGACGCGGTGAATTCCATCCACTGCCGGTGCCGCGACTTCAGCCTAAACCCGCAGCACCGCCGCGCCCCAGGTGAAGCCGCCGCCCATCGCTTCGAGCACCACCAGGTCGCCGCGCTTGATCCGCCCGTCGCGCACCGCAAGGTCGAGCGCGAGCGGCACCGACGCCGCCGACGTGTTGGCGTGCTGGTCGACCGTCAGGACGACGCGCTCGGCGGGCAGGCCCAGCTTTTTTGCGGTCGCGTCGATGATCCGCTTGTTCGCCTGATGCGGCACGACCCAGTCGATCTGCTCGGCCGACAGCCCGAGCTCTTCCATCACCTCGGCCAGCACATTGGCAAGGTTGGTGACCGCGTGGCGGAACACTTCGCGGCCTTGCATCCGGACATGGCCGACCGTTCCGGTCGTCGACGGCCCGCCGTCGACATAGAGCATGTCCGAATATTTGCCCTCGGCATGGAGCCGCGTCGCAAGGATGCCGCGGTCGTCGACGACTTCTTCGGCCGACAGGACGATCGCGCCCGCGCCGTCGCCGAACAGCACGCAGGTCGTGCGGTCTTCCCAGTCGAGGATGCGGCTGAACGTCTCGCTGCCGATCACCAGCGCGTGCCTCGCCGCGCCGGTGCGCAGCATCGAATCGGCGACCGACACGGCATAGAGGAAGCCCGAGCACACCGCGGCGACGTCGAAGGCGATGCAGTCGGGCGCGCCGAGCAGCGCCTGCACTTTCGTTGCGCTGGCCGGAAACGTGTTGTCGGGGGTCGCGGTCGCGACGATGATCAGGCCGATGTCCGCCGCCTCGAGCCCCGCCGCCGCCAGCGCCTGCTTCGCCGCATCGGCGCCGAGCGTCGCGGTCGTCTCGTCGGGCTCGGCGATGTGGCGGAAACGGATGCCGGTGCGCTCGACGATCCATTCGTCGCTCGTGTCGACGCGGCTGGCGAGCTCGGCGTTCGACACGCGCGTGCGCGGCAGCGCCGAACCCGTACCGGCCAGGATCGCGCGCAGCGTCATGCCGCGTCGCCGCTGCGGAAGTTGGCGAGATCTTCGGTCACCTGACGCGTGATATCCTTTTCGATCAGCTCGGCGCACAGGTGGACGCAGTTCGCGACCCCCTTCGCATCGGCGCTGCCATGGCTCTTGAGCACCACGCCGTTGAGGCCGAGGAACACCGCGCCATTGTGATTATTGGGGTCGAGATGGTGGCGCAGCAACTCGGTCGCGGGGCGCGAGATCAGGAAGCCGATCTTCGAACGCGTCGAGCTTGTAAAGGCGCGGCGGAGCAGGTCGGTGACGAAGCGCGCCGTCCCCTCGATCGTCTTCAGCGCGATATTGCCCGAAAAGCCGTCATGGACGACGACATCGACATTGCCGCGCGACAATTTGTCGCCCTCGATGAAGCCGGTGAACTCCATGGGCAGTCCGTGCGCCTCGCGCAGCCGCGCCGCGGCGTCGCGGATCTCGCCGGTGCCCTTCAGCTCCTCGGTGCCGATGTTGAGCAGCGCGACGCGCGGTTTTTCCAGCCCCATCGCGGTGCGCGCATAGGCGGCGCCCATGACCGCGAACTGGATCAGGTTGTTGGCGTCGCAATCGGTGTTCGCGCCAAGGTCGAGCATGACGACGTCATTGTCGCCGAGCGTCGGCAGCAGCGCCGCGAGCGCCGGCCGGTCGATCCCCGGCATCGTGCGCAGCGCGAGCTTCGCCATCGCCATTAAAGCACCGGTGTTGCCCGCCGAAACGGCGCCGCCGGCATCGCCGCGCTTCACCGCATCGATCGCCAGCCCCATCGAGGTGCTCTTCGCCTTGCGCAGCGCCTGGCTCGGCTTGTCCTCGCCCGACACCACGCCGTCGGTGTGGAGGATGTCCGACGCTGCGCGCAGGTTCGGGTGATGATCGAGCGCGGCCTTGATCTGCTCCTCGTCGCCGACGAGGATGAAGCGGAGGCCGTCGTGCTTGTGGCGCGCCATCGCGGCGCCGGCGAGCATCATGCGCACGCCGACGTCACCGCCCATCGCATCGATTGCGATTCGCGGTGTCAGTGCCATCTAATGCCCTCCGGCCTGTTTATTACGCGCCGACCGACACCACTTCGCGGCCGTTATAATGGCCGCAGGCGTTGCAGAGGTTGTGCGGGCGCTTCAGCTCGCCGCAGTTCGGGCATTCCTGAAAGGCTTCGACCTTCAGGCTGTCGTGGCTGCGACGCATGCCGCGCTTCGAGGGCGAGGTTTTTCGCTTGGGAACGGCCATGATTTTTCCTGCATTCTCAAATAGTGTGTCACGAATCGGCTACCCGGATTTGTCGTTCCCGTTGCCGGAAAAGACTGGCCCGCCCGCCACGCCGAAGCCCATTCCCGTCTGGATGACGCAGGAAAAACTTCCGCCGGAAGGTGCCTCAACGCCAGATGGTGTCGGGTGCCGGATCGGGCGCGGCTATAGCGTTTTTGCCCGCAAAGGCAAGCCCATTGCGCGGGAATGGCTGCGACGTCATTCTCCGGCGCAGGCTTGCCCTGCTCCCCGCGCAATGCCACACCATCCTTGTCGCCGGGCCAGCCGGTGCAAGAGGGGGAACAAATGATAATCTTGCCGATCAGCCTGACGATCGCCGCCGGTGCGGCGCTGCTCAACCTGTGGCTCGCGCTCCGCGTCGGCCGCGTGCGGACGCGGGAGAAAGTCTTCATCGGCGACGGCGGCAACGACCTCTTGACCCGCCGGATGCGCGCGCACAGCAATTTCGTCGAAAACACCGCTTTCGTGCTGATCCTGCTCGCGCTCGTCGAACTCGGCTTCGGCTCGTCGATGTGGCTGTGGGCCGTCGGCGCGCTCTATCTCGTCGGCCGCATTCTCCACGCGCTCGGCATGGACGGGATGATGTGGGGCCGCATGGTCGGCACGATCGTCACCATGCTCACCCAGCTCGGCCTCGCGCTCACCGCACTCGCGATCGTCTATCTCACGCCGGTGAGCATCACGGCGACCGAGGTCGAGACGGTAGCAGCAACGCCGAAGTAATTTCTCCCCTCCCGCTTGCGGGAGGGGTCGGGGGAGGGCCTGTTCCGGTCCAACTTGGGGAAAAGCGACAAGCCCTCCCCTAACCCCTCCCGCAAGCGGGAGGGGGACCTCAGCCGCCGAGCGCCATATCGCTCACGAACGGGTTCGTCCGCCGTTCGTGCGCGAAATTGCTGTGCGCGCCGTGCCCGGGCAGAAAGGTCGTGTCGCCGCCCAGCGGCCATAATTTCTGCGTGATCGAATCGAGCAATTGCTGATGATTGCCGCGCGGAAAATCGGTGCGCCCGATCGATCCCTGAAAGATCACATCGCCGACGATCGCGAGCTTCGACGGCGCATGATGAAAGACGACATGCCCCGGCGTGTGCCCCGGACAGTGGATGACGTCGATCTTAAGATCGCCGACCGTCACCGTATCGCCGTCGACGAGCCAGCGGTCGGGTTCGAAGGATTCGCCGACCATGCCGAAACGCACGCCGTCCTCGGCAAAGGCCTCGATCCAGAAGCGGTCGTCCTCGTGCGGCCCCTCGATCGGGACGCCAAGTTCCTTCGCGAGCATCCCCGCCTGCCCGCAATGATCCATATGCCCATGGGTGACGAGGATCTTCTCGACCTCAACCCCGGTCTGCTTGACCGCTTCCTTCAGCTTGGGCAGGTCGCCGCCGGGATCGACAAAGGCCGCCTTGTTCGTCGCGGTGCACCACAGCAAGGTGCAATTCTGCTGGAAAGCGGTGACCGGCACGATCGCCGCGCGCATCGGAGGATTGGGGGGAGGATTGGGAGCGTTCATGGCGCTCGATGTGGGGAAAAGCGGCAGAAATGGCAAGGGTAAGGCTGGGTGAGCGATCTGTCGTTGTTGCTAGTGCCGTCGCCCCCTCAACGCAGCGTCATCGTATCCCCCTCGACATTCACCGCGTCGAGCTTCGCCAGAAAGCTCTGCCCCAGTAGCGACACGCCCATATCGGCGTCGATCACCGCCGCCGGAACCTGCCGCACCTCGATCCCTTCGACCACCACGCTGCCCAGCGTCACCGTGCGCATCGGCACGTCGCCGCCCGCGGTGCGCGCCATGCCGCCGATCGGCAGGCTGTCGACGTCGATCCCGATCGCCTCGGCATCGCGCCGCGTCAGCGCGACGATCGACGCACCGCTGTCGACCAGCATCCGGATGTTGGTGCCGTCGACCTCGGTATCGGCATAGAAATGCGAATCGCCGGCCCGGCCAAGGCGCACTTCGCCGCCCAAGCCCCTTGCGGCCGGCGCCGAAGGCCCCGACGACCAGGTGCTGCGCTTGCCGCGCTGCGTCGTCCAGTTGCTATTGTCCTGCGTTTCCGCCGCAGCCCGCGCACCGTCCGCATCGCCGGACGACCGGCTGGCGACGCTCGCCACACCGACCGACACCGCCGTGATGGCGACCGCCAAGCCAAGATACCGCCCGATCATGGGCGGTTTGTCGCAGATTGGGGTTGGAAATTGGTTAAGCGGGCTCGCGCTGCTCGATGAACGCGCGCCACGTCGGCGCGCCGCCGCGGATGCTATAGGCGATCCGCGCGCAGGCGTAAGGACGCCCGGGGCGATTGTCGGCCTCGCGCGCCGTCGACGGCCACACGCCCTCACCACCGGCGGACCAGCAGATCAGCGCCTCGGCCTCCTGCCCCGCCTCGATCGCCGCGCGCTCGGCGGCGCTCATCGACGCGGGCGCATCCCAGCCGAGAATCGCGCGATGCGTCGCGCCCTTGGAGAAAAGAGCATGAAGAAACGGGCTGTCGCGATCGACGAGCAGGCTCCTGATGCGTTCGCGATCGGCCGCCGCCAGCCACTTTCCGCCGAACATCGCTCCCCACCGCGCCTCGTCGCGCGAGCGCAGGGCGTCGGCGAGTTCGCCGGCGGCCGCCTCGAACCGCGGCGTCCAGACCGACTCCCTGGCGAGCGGCGCCAGCGCGACAGCGGGCGCGGGCGCTTCGGGCTGGACGGGCAACAGCGACGTCGGCGCCGCAGCGGCGACGGCGGACAGAAAAGCGGCGGCGAGCGCCGAAGAGATCAGCATGGCGCGCATGGCCGCCAACCTAGCAGCAAAGGCTGCACCTGTCATGAACCCGCGGCGAGCCCTTCGCGCATCCATGGCGGCGCCTCGGCGGCATCAATATCCTCCACCCGCCGATGCTCGACCGACCAGCCGAGTTCGGGATAGGCGATCATCTGCCTTTTTTCATCGGCCTCGGCGATCGGCACCACGACGATCCGCCGATTGACCTTCTGCCGCCAGTTCATCCGCGCCGTATTTTCCTGCCCGACGTAACAGCCCTTGGCAAAGCTGACCCCGTTCAGTTCGGCGGCATTGCATTCGAGCCACAGCGTCGCTCCATCGCCGAGTTCGGCGCGGCCCTCGGCAACGCCCAGCGCCAGCCGGTGCGCGCGCCACGCGGCATCGGCGCCCTCGCCTTCATCCGCCGGCGCAAGCCAGCGCTGGCCGAGCCCGGCCAGCCGCGGATCGACGACGCCGAGGTCGCCCGCCGGCGCCCAATGCACCGCCAGTTCGGGCTCCAATGCAATCGTGATCGCGCGGCGCAGGCGATAGAGGGTCAGGCGCTTCACCAGCGCTTCCGCCGCATCGCGCTCGCAATCGATCAGCACATCCGCTTGGTCGGCCCAGATCAGGAAATCGAACAGCGCCTTGCCCTGCGCGGTGAGCAGCGCCGCCCACACCGGCAAATTGCCCGACGTGTCGTTGGTGACGAGCCCTTGCAGAAAGCCGCGGACGTCCTCCCCCGACAGACGGATGAGGGCGCGGTCGTGAAGGGTTGTGTTAGCCATGCACGGACAATAGGGAGCGCGGGAGCCAACTTAAAGCCCCTCCCCTTCAGGGGAGGGGTTGGGGTGGGGTCCATCGGCCTTGCTCCATGCTTCGAGACCCCACCCGCGTCAGAGTCGCGTGCCTCTGAACGCCCCCTCCCCCGAAGGGGAGAGCGGAGAAGATGATGACCGACCGCCTGACGATCCGCCGCCCCGACGACTGGCACGTCCATCTGCGCGACGGCGCGATGCTCGAACATGTCGCGCAATATACCGCGCGCCAGTTCGCCCGCGCGATCGTCATGCCCAACCTGTCGCCGCCGGTGACGACCGCCGACGAAGGCCGGGCGTATCGCGAACGCATCAACGCCGCGGTGCCCGCCGGGCTCGACTTCACGCCGCTGATCGTCGCTTACCTCACCGACCACAGCAGCTCCGACGAGATGGCGCGCGGACACGCCGAGGGCGTCTTTACCGCCGCCAAACTCTATCCCGCGCACGCGACCACCGGCAGCGCGCACGGCGTCACCGACGTCGCGAACATCATGGGCGTGCTCGAGAGGATGCAGGAGATCGGCATGCCGCTCCTCATCCACGGCGAAGTCACCGACCACGACGTCGACATCTTCGACCGCGAGGCGGTGTTCATCGAACGCACGCTCGAACCGCTCGTCCGCGCCCTTCCCGCGCTCAAGATCGTCTTCGAACATATTACCACCGCCGAAGCCGCTGAGTTCGTCGCCGCCGCGCCCGCCAATGTCGCCGCGACGGTCACCCCGCAGCACCTCCACATCAACCGCAACGCGATGCTCGTCGGCGGCATCCGCCCGCACGCTTACTGCCTGCCCGTCGCGAAGCGCGAGCATCACCGGCTCGCGGTACGAAAGGCCGCGACCTCGGGCTCGCCCAAATTCTTCCTCGGCACCGACAGCGCGCCGCACGCGGTGCATACGAAGGAAGCGTCGTGCGGCTGCGCGGGCATTTTCAACGCCCCCTATGCGCTCGAATCCTATATCGAGGCGTTCGACGAGGACGGCGCCCTCGCCCATTTCGAAGGCTTCGCCAGCGAACATGGCCCGCGCTTCTACGGCCTGCCGCTCAATACCGGCACGGTGACATTGGAACGCGCCGAGACGCTCGTCCCCGACCGCATCGGCGAAGTCGTCCCCTTCCACGCCGGCGAAACGCTGGGCTGGCGGCTGGTCTGAAAATCCTCCCTGTGGCGAAGCCATGGGGAGGTGGCAGCGCGCAGCGCTGACGGAGGGGCTATAACGCGACGTCGCGGCCCCTCCACCACTCGCTTTCAGCGAGCGGCCCCCCTCCCCATGGCTTCGCCACAGGGAGGACCGAACTCAAGCCACCTCGATCATCCGCTCGGCGCGCATCTTGCGCAGCATGTCGAAACTGAACACCGCGATGCTCGCCCAGATCAGGATGAAGCAGGCGAGTTGCGCGGGTTTCAGCGGCTCGTGGAAGACGAACAGGCTCAAGACGAACTGGAGCGTCGGCGCGAGGAATTGGACGAAGCCGAGCGCGGCATAACTCATCCGCCGCGCCGCGGTGGCAAAGAGCAGCAGCGGCACCGCGGTGACGACCCCGCCCGCCATCAACAAGAGGCTGATGCCGCCGTCCGATCCGAAACCGCGCCCGTCGCCCGCCCACAGATACCAGGCGGACACGGCGAGCGACGGCAACAGCAGCACCGTCGTCTCGACCGAAAGCCCGGGCAGTGACCCCACCGGCACGACCTTGCGGATCAGGCCATAGATGCCGAACGAAAAGGCCAGCGTCAGGCTGATCCACAGCGTATCGAGCGCGCCCGCGAGCAGGATCGCAACCCCGACCCCCGCAATCGCCACCGCCAGCAATTGCAGCTTCGAAAGCCGCTCGCCGAGGAAGATCATGCCGAGCATCACATTGACCAGCGGGTTGAGATAATAGCCGAGGCTCGCCGCGAGCACATGGTCGGTGAAGATCGAATAGATATAGACGAGCCAGTTGACCGCGATCAGCAGCGAACTCGCCAGCAGCAGCCGCAGCGTCCGCCAATCTTTGAGCGCCGCCAGATATTCGCCGATCTGCCGGCGAAACAGCATGATCAGGAAACAGAGCGGCAGCGACCAGATGATCCGCTGCGCCAGCACCTCGACCGGCGGGACGCTCGCGATCAGTTTGAAGAAGAGCGGGACGAAGCCCCAGATGCCATAGGCGGCCAGCGCATAGGGCAGCCCGCCCTCATTGCTCCCCGCGGGGGCCGGTGTCTGTGCCATGGCGCTCGACTTCTAAAGGATCAGATGATGCCGCCGCCGAGCATCAGGCGGATGACGCCGATGACGATGACGACGATATTGAGGTTCCGCCCGCTCGTCTTGTCCGACATCGCGCCGAGCGCGAGGCCGACGACGGCGAAAGGAATGATCACCCAGTTCGCCCAGCCGAGCAGCGGAATGAACGCAAAAACGGCCAGAACCAGGGCGATAGCGCCGATGATGAGCGATCCGATATTGAGCATGGACAGGGTTTTCGCACGCCGCCCGCGATGCGGCAAGAGCCTTTCGGTTCGTCGATGGATGGGCTCGTTTCATCTTGTTGCCTTGCGTTCATGCAACGCGATCGGGAGCCGGCTCGTTTTCTCCTCGAAGCGCCCGAGCCTGCCAAGGCACGGAGCGCGGAACCAGGAAAGGACTTACCATGCGTATCTTCACCAAAGGCCTGATGGGCGCGTTCGTCGCCGCCAGCGTCCTCGGTACCACGCCGCTCCACGCCGGCGTGACGACCCCCGCCAAGGCGCCGGGCTATCACGAGTTCGAACAGGCGTCGGACTTCTACCGCAAGCGCAAGGATCGCCGCTATTATGCGCGCGACGAGCGCATCGATCGCGACACCCGCATCTGGCGCGACAATGACGGCCGCTATCGCTGCAAGAAGGACAATGGCACGACCGGCCTTCTGATCGGCGGCGCCGTCGGCGGCCTCGCCGGTCACGAAATCGCCGGCGGCGGCGACAAGCTGCTCGGCACTGTGCTCGGCGCTGCGGGCGGCGCGCTGCTCGGCCGCGAGATCGACCGCGACAAATATCGCTGCCGCTAAATTGAGACAGAAACCGTCTCGAGTGCGGGTTCGAGACCCCTCCACCCGCACACGCTGATGGCGAGGGCACCGGTTAACGCCGGTGCCCTCAAGCGTGTGCGCCTTGTCCCCCGGCCGTTCTTGTCCCACAAGCGTCGTCCACCGCTGCGGGAAAGAGACATATCATGCTGAACGGCCCCCTGCTCGTCACCGAGCGCCTGATCCTCCGCCCGCCCGCGGCGGAGGATTTCGACGCTTTCGCCGCGATGTGCGCCGAGGAAGAGACGATGCGCTTCATCGGCGGCGCCTGCCCGCGTTCGGCGGCGTGGCGCCAGTGGTGCACGCTCGCGGGCGCGTGGCACATCCGCGGCTTTTCGATGTTTTCGGTGATCGAGCGCGATACCGGCTTATGGGTCGGCCGCCTCGGCCCGTGGGAGCCCGACGGCTGGCCGGCGCCCGAGATCGGCTACGGCGTCAGCGCGCGCTTCGCGGGCAAGGGCTATGCCTTCGAGGGCGCGGTCGCCGCCTGCGATTTCGCGGTCGAATTCCTGAAATGGCCCGAGCTGATGCACAGCATCGACCCCGCCAACACGCGTTCGCAAGCGCTCGCCAAACGCCTCGGCGCGGCCAACAGCGGCCCGACGCGCCTCCCCGCCCCGTTCGAGGACGCGCCCGTCGACGCCTGGACGCAAAGCGCCGACGCGTGGCGCATCAAACGCAGGGAATTTCAGCCCTGACCGGGCGCATCCTTACAAAAGCGTCTCGCTCCGAGACAGGTTGCGGCCAATAAAGCCCGCGCGTTAACGCATTTTATTTGGGCCTTTTTGACCAGGATCGGGCATTCCCGGTAAAGGATTAAGGGAGTGTTAGCGATGATCTTGCGCGGAAAATGGCTCGTTGCCGGTTTGCTGGTCGCGGCGGCGCCGCTCGGCGGATGCCGCGACAACCCCAATGCCAAGGCCGATCTCGCCCCGCTCGACGACGGGCTGACCAACGCCGACCCGGCGATCAAGGGCTCGCTCGAAGACAAGATCATGGTCGATCCGGCGCTCGCGGGCCAGTCGAACCGCAACGCCGTCGGCCCGGGCAACCGGCCGATCGACGGCGGCGTTCCCGGCGTCCGGAGCGGCAAGGCCGCGACCGCCGCCGAAGCCGCCGCGGCGCTAAAGGCCGGCAAGCTGCTGACCGCGCCCAAAGCCCTCCCGATGGAGGCCGGCTGCAACGGCTGCGAAGCGGAGGCCCGCCCGGTGACCATCGGCGCCCTCGCGCGCGATCAGCAAAAGGGCGGCGGCTGCGACGCCAAGCTGACCTACAGCAACGCGTGGGCGAACCGCCTTCCCGCCGCGTTCAAGGTCTACCCGCGCGCGACGCTGCGCGAGGCCGCGGGGATCGCCGGCGGCAAATGCAACATCCGCGTCGTCAATTTTCAGACCGCCGCCTCGATGCAGGCGGTACTCGACTATTATCACACGATGGCGATCCGCGCCGGCTACACCAGCGATCACCGCGTCAACGGCAACGAGCATATGCTCGGCGGCACCAAGGGCGATCTCGCCTATGTGCTGATGATGCGCCGCGACGGCGGGATGACCGACGTCGATCTCGTCGCCTCGGGCGGCAAATAAGCCCCATCCCGCAAACGACATGAAAAAGGCCCCGGGGAGAGGGATCCCGGGGCCTTTTTCCTTGCTTGCGTGACGAGCAAGCGAACGGACCGAAAGGTCAGATCTTGTCGCCGAGCGCGCCCTCGACCTTGCCCTTCAGATTCTGGGCTTCGCCCTTGCGCTCCTGCGCCTCGCCTTCGGCGCGCAGACGCTCGTTGTCGGTCGCCTTGCCGGTCGCCTGCTTCACATTGCCGGCGGCTTCGTTCGCGATGCCTTTGGCTTTTTCGGTGAGTTCACCCATGGCGTATCTCCTTGCTTTTGCAGAGGCGGAGGGGTGCGCCTCTTGCCGGACCAACGACGCGGCGGGGCATATGTTCCGCCGTTTGAGGCAGGCCGTTCGGGAGCGAGGGTCGCTGGCCGACGTCGGCATCGGGGTGGGGAGCTGCCGTTTAGAGAATGCGTCGCCCCCCACCCTCGCTCTTGGCAATCCACGGCTCGCCTCATCCTATCCTCTGCACGGTTCGTCAGCCTTGGCGTGGCCCTTGCTCGCTTATACGCGTTCAAGATTCATCCGTTCCAAACATCATTTCTCAAAGGAGACCCCAAGCGATGCGGAAACTCGCAGGCTTTGTTGCAACTTTCTCTCTCGGCATGGCGGCCGTCGTGGCCGCCCCCGCGCTGGCGCAGGACGCCGCCGCGGCGACCGTCGACCTTTCGGTCGGCACCAAGGTTTTCGATTCCGAGGGCGCCGAACTCGGCACCGTCTCGAGCGCACAGGGCGCGAACGTCGTCGTCGATCTCGGCGAAGGCAAGCAGGTGACCCTCCCCGCCAATTCCTTCGGTCAGCTCGAAAAGGGCCCGACGATCGGCGCCACGCGGGCGCAAGTCGTCGCCGCGGTCGATCAGGCCGCGGCCGGCAACGAAGCCAAGCTCACCGCCGCGATCCAGCCCGGCGCCGACGTGCGCGGCGTCAATGGCCAGGCCATCCTCGGCAAGGTCAAGCTCGTCGCCGCCGACGGCGTGGTCCTCACCACCCCGACCGGCGACGTGAAGCTGCCGCGCAACGCCTTCTTCATCGGTCAGGCGGGTC
The DNA here is from genome assembly GCF_032227185.1 of Sphingopyxis sp. SE2. Taxonomy (NCBI): domain Bacteria; kingdom Pseudomonadati; phylum Pseudomonadota; class Alphaproteobacteria; order Sphingomonadales; family Sphingopyxidaceae; genus Sphingopyxis; species Sphingopyxis sp. SE2. Next base: position 1,668,161 of record NZ_JAPMXW010000001.1, read on the forward strand.
TTGCGACCAGCTTCACGGCGGAACAATTCGCCGCCGCGATGCAGCAAGTGAACAGCGCCGCCGCCGCCGATGACGCCGCGGTCGCCGCCGCGCTCGTCGCGGGTGCCGACGTCCGCAGCCTCAAGGGCGCGGCCGTGCTCGGCAAGGTCAAGTCGGTCAGCGCCGATGCGGTCGTCGTGACCACCCCCGGCGGCGACGACGTCAGCCTGCCGCGCAGCGCTTTCCTGATGTCGCCCGCCGGCCTCGCCGCGGCCTATACCGCCGAACAGTTCGCCGCCGCCGTCGCACAGGCGACGGGCGAACCGGCACCGCAGGCCGACGCCACCGCGGCCGCCGACGCGGCGGCCGAACAGCCGGCCAACTAAGCCGCTCCGGCTTCAAAGGTTCAGGGCGCGGAAGCATCGCTTCCGCGCCCTTTTCCATACGCGCAGGCGCCCTGAACAAATTGTCATCCCGGCGAAGGCCGGGATCTCACCCTCGCGGTTTTGCGCACCGGCGAGATCCCGGCCTTCGCCGGGATGATGAGATAGAAAGGCAGCGTTTCCCGCCCCGATCCGACACCCCGGATTACCGCCTTGCAATATCACTATTATCGATTATCGATATGCACCGTATCGGTAATCGAAAAGGGGATTCGCGATGCTACGATGGAGCCGCCGGCTGCTCATGGGATTGAACATCCTGAACTGGGTGTTCCTCGCGCTGTTCCTGATCGCGCTCGTCGCGGTCAGTCTGCGGCCCGATCTGGTCCTCGACGCGATCGCCGGCGCCAAGCCCGCGATCGACGGCGGCTATATGCTCGACCTGTTCCGCATCACCCTGCTGCTCTGCATCCCGGTCGCCATCGCCGCGCATGCGATCTTCACCCGCCTGATCGCGATGATCGACGCGACAAAGGCGGGCGCGGCCTTCACCCTCGACAACGCCCGGCGGCTCCGCGCGATCGGCTGGTGGCTGCTCGCGACGCAGGTCATCGACGCCGCCTATGGCTGGCTGTCGCTGGAAATGTCGCGCATCAGCGGAGAGGTATTCGGCTGGCAGCCCAGCCTCACCGCCTGGCTCGCCGTGCTGCTCCTCTTCGTCCTTGCGCGCATCTTCGAACAGGGCGCGGCGATGCGCGAAGAGCTCGAGCAGACGATTTAGGAAATCCGATATGCCGATACGAATCCAGCTCGACGACATGCTGTGGCGGCGGCGGATGACGCTGACCGAGCTCAGCGAACGCGTCGACATCACCGTCGCCAACCTGTCGGTGCTCAAGACCGGCAAGGCGAAGGCGATCCGCTTCTCGACCCTCGACGCGATCTGCCGCGCGCTCGAATGCCAACCCGGCGACCTGATCGCCTTCGACCCGGAAGGACCGGCCGATGAAGAGTGATATTGCTACCGTCTATCGCAGCGCCTGGGCCTTCGCTCTCGCCTGTCCGCTGCTCTTCCTCATCCCCGTGCTCGTCGAACTCGCGCAGCATGTCGTCGAATGGCGCGCGGGCATGTACGACGGCATCGCGGGCGCCAAGGCGGCCGAAGCCGACCCGCTTCGCCTGCAATTCGGCTTTGCGAAGACACTCGCGCTGCTGCTGCCCGGCTATTGGTTCACGCGCTATATCCTCTTTGGTTTCGACGCGCGGCGCGCCGCGCGCATCGAATGGCCCGCGATCGGCCTGTGGCTCATCCTGTTCGCGCTGAACGGCGTGCAACAATGGTGGACGCTGTTCGGCCCCTCGCTGACCGGCCTGATGGGCCTTTCCGGGACGACCGCGCAATGGACCGGCTATGCGCTGGTCTTGTTCAGCAGCATCGCCGGCATCTATTTCATGGCATGGACCGTCGCCTGGGCGCTCGGCAACGCCGCGATCGGCCCGATCCGCTCGGTGCGGATCATGGCGGGCAGCTTCTGGCGCACCATACTGCTACTCCTCGCCGGCGTGCTGCCGCTGATGATCGCGCACTATGCGCTCAGCTTCGGCGCGATCTTCGCCCCGGCGATCCTCGACTGGCCGCTGCTGCTGCTCGACGCGCTCGTCGTCGGCCTGCTCGCGCTGACCATGGCGGGCAGCAACGCCATCGCCGCCCGCCATGCCGCCGCGGTCAAGGGCAAGGATTTGCGGCCCGAACCGGCGGTGGCCCGTGGTTTGGCGGGCACGTTGTAACGAGCGCCGGGAAATGACCGTTAGTTGACGCACGATCCTCCCTGTGGCGAAGCCATGGGGAGGTGGCAGCCCGAAGGGCTGACGGAGGGGTTATAATGGCGCGAGGTTTCCGCCCCTCCACCATCGCCTACGGCGCCTCGCGGGAAGCAACGCGCCCCGCGCGTTGCTTTTACCCCGCTCGCTCCCCCTCCCCATGCCTGCGGCACAGGGAGGATATTTCTTTCCTCGTCATCCTCGTACGAGGCACGTGACTCGCGCGACTTGATCCGGGGTCCATTCGTTCAACGCTGCGAGAACGGATCCCGGATCGAGCCCGGGATGACGGAAGAGAGAATATACCAAGGTAACTCACCACCCGTTTCGATCGTTCGCCGCCGATCTGGATCGAATGACCGGAATCGACCGAACCTAGCCGTCGCCCCCGCGAAGGCGGGGGCCGCTAGCGGCCTTACTCAGCGGCATTGTGTAAAACGACAGCGGCCCCCGCCTTCGCGGGGGCGACGGTTGTGGAATGTCCGCTCTCCACCCCAAAACAGACATAATGCCGAAACCCCTTCCGCCCTCACGCCGCCATCCGCAGCCGGTTCCGCCCCTCGCGTTTCGCCGCGTACAGCGCCTGATCCGCCCGGTGCAGCAACTCCTCGATGTCGGGCTCGCCGTCGAACACCGCCAGACCGATGCTGATCGTCGCCTGCGGCACGCCGTCGTCGGCCGCGGTGCCGGTCTCCACCGCCTTGCGCACGCGCTCGGCGACGATTTCGGCTGCCTGCGCGCTCGATCGCCGGAGGATGCACACGAACTCCTCGCCGCCGATGCGGCCGAGCATATCCTCTTCGCGCAGCGCCGCCTTGGCGCGCTGCCCGACGCGGTGGATGACGCGGTCGCCGACCGCATGGCCGTGGGTGTCGTTGATCCGCTTGAAATGATCGATGTCGAAGATCGCGACCGCCAGCGGCGCGCCATGCTCGCGCGCGCCCGCCAGCGCTTTTTCGAGGAAGGCCAGTGTGTGCCGCCGGTTGGGCAGCCCGGTCAGCATGTCGGTGTTCGCGACGCGCTCGGCGGCGCTGCGCGCGGCTTCCAATATCCGCGCATTCTCGACCGTCTCGGTCACATCCTGCACGGTGCCGAAAATCGCGACCGCCTGCCCGCCGCGACCCGCCTCGATCGACCCGTGCGACTTCACATGGCGAATCTCGCCGTCGGCGCGCACGATACGTCCCTGAAACTCGAAGGGCTCGCCGGTGCGGACCGCCTCTTCCAATATCTTCCGGACCGCGGCGCCGTCTTCGGCGACATATTGTTTGACGCTGTAATTGACGTCGACCGGCGTGCCGGGAACCAGCCCGTGGATGCGATAGGCCTGGTCCGACCAGTGGATCGTCCACGCGACCAGATCGACGCGCCAATGCCCGACGAGCGCCACCGCCTCGGCCTGGAGCAGCCAGCGGTTGCTCTGCTCCAGCCGCTTCGCCAGCCGCTGGCGCACGATCAGCAGCGACGCCAGCGGCAGCGTCGTGAACAGCAGCGACAGCAGATAGAATTGCAGGAACAGCACTTTGACCTTCGCGGGCTCATCGATCGCGACGATCGGGCCATAGCCCTGCCCGCTGAGCAGCGAAGTGATGATCGTCACGATCAATATTCCCGCCGCCGCACCAAAGGGGCCCAGCCGATAGGCGGCCGCGACGACCGCCATGCACGGCAGGAAGGTCGCGGGAAATTCGGCCTGGCTGAATGCGGCGATCGTGACCAGTCCGGCGCCCGTCAGGATCGCGGTCGCCTCGGCCTTCATCCGCGGCGGCGCATTGTCCATCGCTTTCGTGCCGATCATCCGGGCGAGCATCACGATCGGCGGGGTGACGATCAGCATTCCGAGCAGCACCGTCGTCAGCCACGAAAGGTAAAAATCGATGCTCGCGCCGACCAGTGTCCCTGCGAGCAGCGCGCTGGCCGCGCTTGCGCCGAGCGCCGCGCCGCAAAAGCTGACGACCGAGCGCGGGACCATGAACGACAGGTCTTCCGTCCGGTCGCGGCGGATCAACCACAGCGCGATGGCGGCCTCGCACCCGTTCGCCAGCGTATAGGCAAGGCAGGACAGGGGCGGCACGCCGCTCCACAGGTTCGCGGCAAGGCTGGCCGCCGCCATGCCGGCGAACGACGACACGCGCGCTCGCGCATGGCCCGGCATCAACAGCAGCAGCGCGAGGAAATAGCCGCTCGGCGGCCAGACCGCCGCGATATTGTCGACACCCTTGGTCGTGTGCAGCGACAGGCTCGCCAGCAGAAAATATCCCGTTGCGGTCAACAGGAACCAGAAGACCGCTTCGACTCTGGGCGTCAGCGACTGGGTCATGCGACCAGTTAACCGAAAAGGGGAAAATAAACCGCTAATATATGCGCCGCCTTTGCGGCCGGGCCTTTGCGGCGATCAGCCGACGCCGCCAAAGGTCAGCCCGACGACTTCGGCGACCTTCGCCTCGTCCCAGTCGATGCGCCGGTCGAGGATCAGCATCGCCAGGCCGTGCACCAGCGCCCAGGCGTGCGTCGCGGCGGTATCGACATTCGCCGCGCCGGGCAGTGCCTCGCCGACCCCGGCGCGCAGCAGATTATAGGCGACCTCGCCGCCGTCGCCGCCTTCCTTGCGGCCCGCCATCTGGCGCGTGAAGCTCAGGCGAAAGAGCGCGGGTTCGTCGTGGGCGAAGCGGACATAGGCGATCCCCGTGGCCTTGAAGCCCGCGACGCCGCCGCCCGCCTTCAGCCACGCCTGCGCCTGCAGCGCGCCCAATCGCCGCAGCCCTTCGTCGGCGAGCGCATCGAGCAGCGCCTCCTTGTCGGGGAAATGGCGATAGAGCGCGGTCGCGCTGACCCCGACGTCGCGCGCCAGCGCGCGCAGGCCGAGTTCGGCGCCGTCGCCCTCGGCCAGCCGCTCGAGCCCCGCCGCGATCACCGCCGCGCGCAGGTCGCCGTGATGATAGGCGCGCGCCGCCTTCGTCGCGCCGCCGCCTTTTAAGTTGACACTGTTATCTTTGCTCGCCATAATGTTGCCACTGTAAACATATCGAGTCGTCCGCGCAACCCTCCGCGGCACCTTCGCCAACTTCCGTAAGGAGCATCGCCATGGCAAGCAATGTCGAAACCCTGATCCGCAGCGCCGTCGTCAAAGGCATCGGCAAGGTCGCCGACTTCAACCGTAAACGCCTCCCCCGCCCCACCGACGCCCACCCCTTCCTCACCGGCATCCACAAACCGATGACGCAGGAGTTCACGCTCGAAGAGCTGCAGGTCGAAGGCGAGATTCCGGCGCAGCTCAAAGGGCGCTACCTCCGCAACGGCCCGAACCCCGCCATCGCGCCCGACCCCGCGAGCTACCACTGGTTCACCGGCGCCGGCATGGTCCACGGCATCCGCATCGAAGGCGGCAAGGCCGACTGGTATCGCAACCGCTGGGTGCGCGGCAGCGAGGCGTGCGAAATGCTCGGCGAGGAACTTCCTCCCGGACCGCGCGAAGGCCGGAACGACGCGCCGAACACCAATGTCGTGGGCCTGGCCGGCCGCACCTTCGCTATCGTAGAAGCGGGCGGAAAGCCGGTCGAGCTCGGTTACGAGCTGAACACGATCGCGCACAACCCGTTCGACGGCACGCTACTCGGTGCATATACCGCGCACCCGCACCACGACCCCTTCACCGGCGAGATGCACGCGATCACCTATCGCGGCGACGAACCGAACAAAGTCTGGCACGTCGTGCTCGACAGCCAGGCGCACGTCATCCGCGAGGAAGCGGTCGCGGTGAGTGACGGCCCTTCGATCCACGATTGCGCGATCACCGAAAATTACGTGCTCGTCTTCGACCTTCCCGTCACCTTTTCGATGAAGATGCTGCTCGCCGGCTATCGCTTCCCCTACGCCTGGAACGGGGCGCATCCGGCGCGGGTCGGTCTCCTTCGCAGGAACGGCCGCGGCGACAGCATCATCTGGGTCCCGGTCGAGCCCTGCTATGTCTTCCACCCCGCCAACGCGTTCGAAACCGCCGATGGCAAGGTTGTCGTCGACGTCGTCGCGCACGAGACGATGTTCGCCGAATCGAAACGCGGGCCCGACAGCCAGAAATCGCGCATGGAACGCTGGACGATCGATCCCGCCGCGGGCACGACGACGCGCACCGTCATCCACGACCATGCGCAGGAATTCCCGCGCTATGACGAGCGGCTGACGACCCGGCCCTATCGCTACGCCTACAGCGTCGCGATCCCCGATGGAGAGACGGCCGAATGGGCGCTCGCCGAAACGCGGCTGTTCAAACACGACCTCGGCAACGGATCGACAGCGATCCACGACTTCGGCACCGGCCGCCATCCCGGCGAATTCGTTTTCGTACCCCGGAGCGCCGATGGAGCCGAAGACGACGGCTGGCTGATCGGCCTTGTGATCAACATGAACGACGAATCCACCGACCTCGTCATCCTGAATGCCGACGACTTTACCGGGTCAGCGCAAGCCGTCGTTCATCTTCCCCACCGGATTCCTCCGGGGTTCCACGGCAACTGGGTCGCGGATTGACGATATCGAGGCGAGCCATCAACGCCTCGGTCACCCTGAGCGACCGTTCATTGTCGATGTCGATCGCCGTTGCACCGTTGCTGACCAGCAGCGGGGCGATGTCGACTTTCAGGCGGCGCGAAAGGCGGGCGAAAATATGGTGGATGGGCCCGAGCCCGAAACGGAAGCGCAGCAAGTTGATCAGCCCGAAAGCCTGCATCACGCGCAACGGTTTTTTCACGAACTGGCCGCCGCCGCGAAACGCCTCCGCTGCTCTGAGCGCGTCGCGGTCGCCGATCCAATAGGCGTTGCAATTCGACACGGCGACGTCCGAAAATTCATAGAAGCGCCGCTGTCCCTCGGGATGAACCGCGAGAACATCCTCGCGCCGCGCCAGCGCCACGCCGGCCTCGACGCCGAGCCGTGCAGCTTCGACATTGATTTCCGCGATCGTGGCAGGAGTGAGCAAGCAATTATCCGCGGTCGTGATGAGCAGCGGAAAGCTCGCCACCGTCGCGACTGCCAGCACCGAGTCCGCCAGATTGTCCGCCGCCGCCACGATGACGAGTCGGTCGCCGAGTCTTTGAATCACCGGATCGGACAGTTCGTCGAGCAATCCGTCATGATGCGTCGAAACGAAAATCTTCGCGGCCGGTGTCGCCGCAGCGCTTTCGAGCACATGCGCGACCATCGGCCGGCCCGCCACGGGAACGAGGCATTTGTCGCCGACTCCATGCGCCCCGGCAAGCGCGTCGACCGCACCCGGACGACGGCCGGCGAGGATCAGGATCGACCCGTTCATGCTGCATCCCTTCGCGCAAAATCGACAAGCTGGCGGATCATGCTTTCAGCCACGATCGTTTCGATCAGATCGGCCTGGGTGAATCCCGCCGCGATCGCCGCCCTGCCGAACACCTTCTCGGACCAGAGGTTGCAGTTCAGATTGACTTCGAGCAGCCGGGTCTCGCCGGTCGTGAAATCGACCCGATACTCGAAGCGGCCGTAATCGAACGGCCGGAAGATTTCGGCCATCCTTCGCGTATATTCGGCGAGCCGGGCGCCGATATCCGCGTCATCGAACAGTTTGAGGCTGTATTTCTGACTACGTTCGACCAGATCCCGCTTTTCCTGATATGTGCGCAAATGGCTCGGATCGGCCTGCTCGAATATCATCATCGGCAGCATCGCGGGGTCGCCGTCGCAGGTGATCACAGGCACCTCGACGTCGCTCCCCTCGACGAAGGGTTCGACGATCGCATCATGGTCCAGCGCATGGATTTCCGCGACCGCGCGCGCGAGTTCGATACGACTATAGGCATCGCGGAGCCCCCACGATGCCGAACTGTTGTTCGGCTTGATCACCCACCGACGCGCCGGCGGGCAGCGCGCGACATCGACCGGCGCCCCCCGGCGGAAGAGCGTCCAGGGCGCGGTCGGAATGCCGCGCGCTACCGCCTCCAGCTTGGTCAGATGCTTGTCGTCGGAAAGCCCGCGCACGATCGGCGAAGCGCCGACATAGGGCAGCCCCAGCCTGTTGCAGAGCAGCGGCAACAGCATTTCCGAATTATAGAAACCGCCGCGATTGAGGAGAGGAAAGACGAAATCCGCGTCGGGTCGCGTAAAAAGTTCGGCATAGCCGTCGGCAACGACGAGCGGCATGCCGATGCGTTCGAGTATCTCGCGCGTCTCGCGGTGATAGACGGCATGGTTGCCGTCATCGGGATGGAGGCCGCCGGTCCATTTGGCATGCTTGGCGACGAAAAGAAGCCGCTGCGTGTCGCGGAGGCGATCGGGAAGCCGGGTGGGTTTGAGGTCGGTCGTTCGCATGTGGGCGACCCGACCACGCCGAGGTTTCACCGCAATGACCATTTGATGACCGGATTGAAAGCAAAATGCCAAATCTCTGTCATTTGATTCCGGTAGGTCGCGATAAATCCTCTCGACCCGGATGCCCATGCTTCTGCACCCCAACGATTTCGCTAGAACCGCGTCAGTTCCGGACGGCCGCTCTACCGCCCGCCTCGCGTCAGCCCTCGTCAGCGGCGGCGACAGTCGCATCCACCTCGATGCGCATGGCCGCAACCGATATTATGCGACCGCCATGCCGAGCGACGCGATCGCTTACGGCTCGTCGACGATCAGCAGTATTTCGGACTATGCCTTCGCCACATTGGCGCGCCGGTGGCGCGACCGGCTGGATCAGCCGATGCCGGCGTCCGACTATTCCGAAGGGCTGGATGCGATCCGCGCCGGCCTTGCGGGCTACTTCGGGCTCGACGCAAGGACCGCTATCGTCTTTGCGGCATCGGGCACCGATCTCGAATATGTCGGGCTTGCCGGGGCGCATGACGGGCGTCCGCTTACGGCGGTTCTGCTCGGCCGCGACGAAGTGGGCAGCGGCTGCGTTCATAGCGCTGCGGGACGCTTCTTTGCCGAGGTAACGGCGACCGGAGCGCGGGTCGTGCCGCATACTGCGATCGATCCCGTCTTTGCCGGAACCGAACTGATTGATGTCGCTGTGCGCGATCGGGCCGGTCTCCCTCGTGCGTCCGCCGCCATAGCGGCCGAACTGTCGCTCCATGTCGAGCGCGCTGCCGCGAACGGCCGCCGCGCGGTCATCCATGTCGTCCACGGATCCAAAACGGGCCTGACCCTGCCCGCTCTCAGCGACGTCGAGCGACTGGTCTCCGTCCATAGCGACGACATGATCGTCGTCGTCGATGCCTGCCAGCTTCGGATCAGCGCCCCCGTCGTGCGCCAGTATCTCGCGCTCGGATGCGTCGTGCTGATGACCGGCTCGAAGTTCGCGGGCGGGCCGCCTTTCAGCGGCTTTGCGTTCGTTCCGCGCGCCGTCCGCAGCCGCGCCATGCCCCTGCCGCTCGGGCTTCGACGCCTTGCCAACCGCGCTGAATGGCCCGAAGACTGGCCAGGCGCCGACGCACTCAATGCAGGTGACAACTTCGGTCTGCTCCTGCGCCTCGAGGCCGCGTTGATTGAAATCGAGCGGTTCTCCGCGCTTCCGACCGCCCGCGTCGCCGAAGTGACGTCGCGGTTCAGCCATCACGTCATGAACATGGTCAGGCGACTTGAGCTTTCGGAGGTGCCCGGCGCGGGAGGCATATCGTGCCTTGCCAGTGAAACCTTGCGCACGCTCGACCTGTCCGCTCGCTGGCCAAACTGCGACTTCGAAGCGGCTCGGCAACTGCACGACCATATCGCGCACCATTCGCGGCGCTGGCTCGGGCAGGAAATCCGCCTCGGCCAGCCCGTGAAAACACACCAGATGGATGATGGACGGATCGCGGGCACACTGCGCCTGTCGCTTTCGATGCCGCTGATGGCCGAACTGGCGCAGCTGTGCGATGAGGCGCTCGATCAGAGGCTCGAAAATGATGTGGCACTGATCGGCGCCGCGATTTCCACGGCCGGCACCACGACGCTGGTCGAGAAGCGGCCCGTCTCCCTCCTCTAACCCGAAAAGGCGGTCAAATTGCCCGGCCGCTCAACGAGAATCTTCATTCGGACGTCGCCGAACAACGGCTCGTCGCGGATCGCGGACGATTTGAGCAGCACTTTGCATGCGACACTCGTTTGTCTGTCACTATGACGAAAAATATCGCCCTCTCCCGCCCCGCCATGAGCGCGATTGCCGCGTTCTTGGTCCTGTCCACCCCTGGCGCGTTCGCACAGGGCGCCGACCATCACCATGACCCCGCCGGTCGCTGCACCTCCCCAAACCCCGCCTACGGTGCCCGAACCGAGCGCCCCGGCCCTGGTTGCCGCGCCGCAAACCGCAGAGCCCCCAGCCACCCAGCCGCCGGCGCCGAAGCCGGTGATCCGCGTGCCGCTGGAAATCGAGCCGGCTGAAGCCGCTCCCGCGCCGAAGGCGGCCGAGCGGGCCGAGCCCGCCCAGCCCAAGAGCGAACGCGCCGCGCCGCGCACCCGGACGGCCGCCGCTCCGGTAGCTTCGGAGCCGGCCCCCGAGGCCCTTTCGGCCGATGCCGCGCCCTTGGAAGACATCGCCCCCGTCGCCGCGCCGATGACCGCCGCTGCCGAACCGGCGGCCGAGGTCGCGCCGCCGCCGCCCTTCGAAACCGCCACCACCGGCGGCAGCGATTTTCCCTGGGAGTTCGCTGGCGGTGCAGCCGCGCTGCTGATCGCTGGCGGTGCCGGCCTGGCCTTTGCTCGCCGTCGGCGCAACGAGCGCGCGTTTGCAGACCGCGCTTATGATGATGAGCCGGCGATCGCTACGACGCCGGTCACGGCCGAAGCGCAGCCCGCCGAGGCGCAGGCCTGGATTACCCCCGCCTATGTTCCCCGCGAACGCGTCGAGGCGCCGCGCACCACCCCGGCCTTCGCTGCGGCGCCGAGCGGCAGCATGGGTCGCCATGAAGCGATGGCGCTCGCGGGCCCGACGCCCGACAATCCCTTTGCGACGCTCAGCAAGCGTCTCAAGCGCGCGCGCTTCCTCGATCGTCAGGAACGCACCGCTTACGACGAAACGCTGGCCCAGCAGCAGGATATGACGCGCAAGCCCGTCAGCGCATGGGAAATCTCCCAGCGCCCGGCGACCCCGCCGGAGCAAAAGCAGGAGGTTCGCCGTCCCGAGCCTGGCCGTGGCAACCCCGGTCTCCGTCCCGGCTTTGCCCGCAACTGACGGGAAATCCCGCGCCAGATGAAAAAGGGCGGTGCCTCGCGGCACCGCCCTTTTCTTTTCGCTGGTACCGGCCGGCGAACCAGCCGGAACCGCGAACCGAATTACTTCAGTTCGACGGTCGCGCCGGCAGCTTCGAGCTTCTTCTTCAGCTCTTCGGCTTCCGCCTTGCTGGCGCCTTCCTTGACGGCCTTCGGCGCGCCTTCGACGAGCGCCTTGGCTTCGCCCAGGCCCAGGCCGGTGATCGCACGGACTTCCTTGATCACGTTGATCTTCTGGCCGCCGTCACCGGTCAGGATGACGTCGAACTCGTCCTTCTCTTCAGCGGCGGGAGCAGCGGCGCCCGCGCCACCCGGAGCGGCAACCGCAACGGCAGCAGCGGCCGAAACGCCCCACTTTTCTTCGAGCAGCTTCGAAAGCTCGGCAGCTTCCAGAACGGTCAGCGCCGAAAGGTCTTCAACGATCTTTGCAAGATCAGCCATTTTCATTCTCCATCAGAACCGGGAAAGCCCGGTGAATTGTTACGTTTACGCTTTGGACCCCGGATCGAGTCCGGGGCGACCGGCGAGCCGGTCGGTTTATGCCGCTTCCTTGGCGCCATAGGCACCAAAGACCCGCGCCAGCTGACCGGCCGGGGCTGCCGCAATCTGGGCAACCTTGGTGGCCGGAGCCTGGAGCAGGCCGACAAGCTTGCCACGCAGTTCGTCGAGCGACGGCAGCGATGCAAGCGCCTTCACGCCATTCACGTCGAGGACCACATCCCCCATGCCACCACCAACGATTTCAAGCTTGTCGTTGGTCTTGGCAAATTCCACCGCGATCTTCGCAGCCGCGACCGGATCGGTCGAAGCGGCGATTGCCGTGGGGCCGGTCAGCAGGTCGCTGATACCGGTGTAGGAGGTGCCATCGAGCGCGATCTTGGCCAGGCGGTTCTTCGTGACCTTGAAGCTTGCACCCGCGGTCCGCATCTGCTCGCGAAGCACCGTCGACTGGGCGACGGTAAGACCCAGGTTGCGAACAATCACAACCGAGGCGGCATTCGACAGCGTAGCGTTCAGCGAGGATACGGCTTCGGCCTTTTCAGCACGATCCATGCCTGTTTCTCCACTCATGCCCGGATGCACATGCGCCCCTGCCCAAAGACAAAAGCGTGCGCGGCCGGGCCGCTAACACACGCAAAAGCCATGCGAGCCAAAGCTCGCCTGTCCTTCACGCAACGATGTCCGATGGGGTCGGTCAAGCCGCGTCACCTGGGCGTGCCAAGCGGGCGACCGAATAAGACTGTTCCCCGTCTCGGCTGGAAATTAAGAAGGGCATATTCCCTTCACCAACTGTCTCGGACGGAGCTGTCACGGCCGAAACCGCGACAACACGGCCGCGCTCATAGCGGCGGCGCGTGTAGAGTCAAGCTTTCCTTGGATCCTCCGCGGCTCAGGCGCGCGCGCGGATCGACCAGCAGGCGGCACGGACATGCACCGTGTCACCGTCGATATAGCGATCGAACGCCGGCAGCACCTTCGCCACTATCGCAGCCCGTTCTGCCGGATCGGACTGCGCCAGAAACAGCCCGAGCGGTCCCATCTTGGCGACATAGTCGGCAAGCGCAGACGTCGGTAGGGTGCAAGCAAAATCGATGGGTTCGATCACGATGTCCGACCATCCGGCATCCCACAAAAGCCCCAGGACGCGCTCATCGCTGGCAAAGGCAAACTGCCCCGGCGCATCCGGATCGGGCGCCGGCATCGCCGGCAGAAAAGACTCTGCGGCACGCCAGGAGGCGGTCATAAAGTCGTTCTCCCGTGGGCTGCGCCACGCGATCGCCTGGAGCAGCCCCTTCGGGACCATTGCTGCGCGGATGTTTGCGAAAGCGGCGACGCTGTCTGAAAAGAACATCACTCCGAAGCGGGAAATCGCCATGTCGAACGCTGCGGCAGGAAAATCATATATCTCGGCGTCCCCCTCCTCGAAGCGCACCGGCAGTCCTTCGACGGCCCCGCGCGCTCGCGCCCGGGCGATCATCGGGGCGGAAATGTCGACACCCAGAACATCCCCTCCGACGCCAAGCCACGGCGCAGCCGCGAGCGCGGTCGCGCCGGTTCCACAACCGATGTCGAGCAGGCGGTGCGGGCTCGCCGCGGCGACCGCATCGGCCAGATAATCGGCGACCGGCGCGAACAAAGCGTCGAGCATCTGCTGTTTCGCTACCCATGTTTCTCCCGCAGGCCCGTTCCAGAGCGCGGGCTGGTCGATGGGGGCGATTTTCACGTCGGTCATGATGATCTTTTCCTTGTCTTGGCGAATCGATCCCGCCATTCTGCCACTTCAAGTCGACTTGAGGTCAAGCATGACTGCACTGGACATTGCCGAAGTTGCCCGACGCTCTGGAGTTCCGGCATCAACGCTACGCTATTATGAGGAAAAAGGCTTGATCGCCTCGATCGGCAGGCGCGGGCTGCGGCGCCTGTTCGATCCCGCGATTCTCGATCGGCTCGCGCTGATCGCGCTTGGCCGCGCCGCCGGTTTTTCGCTCGACGAGATGGCGGGCATGTTTACGCCCGAGGGCGCACCCAGGATCGACCGTGCCACGCTTGCGACGAAGGCCGACGACATCGATCGCACGATCCGCCGCCTCGTGGCGATGCGCGACGGGCTTCGCCATGCGGCCGCATGCCGCGCGCCAAGCCATATGGAGTGCCCGACATTCCGCAAAATATTGAAGGCTGCTGCCGACGGGGCTTTCACGCCGCCCGCGAACCGCATCAACCGCTGACTAATTCTTAATACCAAAGACAATCCGGCCTCTTGTCAAAACTAATATAAGATATATCTTAGATACATCTAATCGTACGAAGGAGTTTAAGATGCGACATGGAATGAACCGGCACGGGTGCGAAGAGCGCCATGCCATCCGCGCGATGCGCCACGGTATGCACCGTGGCGGTCGCGGTTTCAGTGGTCGCGGCTTTGGCGGGCGCCACGGCCATGACGACGATGGCGGCGCACGGCGCCGGCGGATGTTCGACAGCGGCGAGCTGCGACTCGTGCTGCTCAAGCTGATCGCCGACGAGCCGCGCCACGGCTATGACCTGATCCGCCAGATCGAGGAGCTGACCGGAGGCGCCTATGCGCCGAGCCCCGGCGTGATCTATCCCACCCTCACCCTGCTCGACGACATGGGACTGATCGAGGCGCTGCAGAGCGAAGGCGCGAAGAAGCTGTTCGCGATCACCGACGCCGGGCGCACCGAGATCGAGGCCAACGTCGCACTCGCCGAACGGCTGATCGCACGCCTGACCGAAATCGGTGAGGAACGCCAGCGCACCGACAGCGCCTCGGTCCGCCGCGCGATGGGCAATCTGAAGGCCGTGCTGATGAACCGGCTGGGCGAGCGCGACCTCCAAGAAGCGACGCTGCACGAGATCGTCGCCCTGATCGACGAGGCGGCGCAGAAGATCGAGCGTCTGTGATGACGCCGTCCTCTTTTGGCTTGATCGCCCAAGTCCCGACCGCCCACGCGAGCAAATATCTGCAGCAGTTGTGCAAGCATTGGCAACACAATTTGGCGGTCGAGTTCACGCCCGAGCATGGCACCGTTACCTTCCCCAAGGATGCGCGCGGCGCCACCTGGACGGGCGATGCGCTCGTCACCTTCGATGCGGGCATCGACACGCTGTCGGTCCGTATCGACGCGAGCAGCGACGCGCACGCCGAAGCGATGACGGGCGTCGTCGCACGCCACCTCGACCGCTTCGCCTTTCGCGAAGCCCCGCTGGCGTTCGACTGGAAACCCGCCTGAAACCCGGCCCGCTCCGCCACCCTGGCCGGAGCGGGCCTTGCGCCCTTGCGGAACGCAAGCCCGCGATGGCACGTTGGACCAGCGCCGCCCCCGTTGGCGCCGTTACAAAGAAAGGAATATCCGTGCCCGAGCCCCAAGGCCTGCTTTGCCCGACCTGCCGCGTGAATTTGACGATGTCGGAACGGCAGGGGATCGAGATCGATTATTGCCCGCAATGCCGCGGCGTGTGGCTCGATCGCGGCGAACTCGACAAGATCATCGAGCGCAGCGAAGCAACGAGCGCCCCCGCCCCTGGACGCGTCGGCCCCTCCCGCCACCGGCCCGAATATCGCGAGCGATGGCTATGACGACCGCCATTATAGCCAGCCGTACAAGAAGAATTACCGAAGGAAAGCCACTCAGCGAAGATTGTTCGACTAAAAGTCGTCGCCCCCCGGAAGGCAGGGGGCGACGAAGGATCTCCATAACCCTCACCGCATTTCGGTGCGCGTGAAATAGACGCCGAGACTCGATATTCCATAAGATGAACCAGGCTGCGTCTGCACCGGCAGGCTGAAGAGAGATGCGTGCAGCCAGGCGGCGATGCCGCCGACCACCATGGCAGCGGCGCGCGGAAGGTGCGCGGTGCGTCAGGCGCCGCAGGCGGCGCTAGCCGTCGACATGCACACCGACGCACCGCGGTGAAGGCGGCGAGCGTTCCGGCGTTGGCGAGCGCGGCAAAGTTCGCCGAGCGGAATGAAGCCCGCGAGCACCGCGACGATCGCGGTGAAGATGGTGATGCGGCCTGCAGGCGTGCCCGCGCGAAAGCTTCGCAAGGCCCGCGAGCAGCAAGCCCGTCGCGCGCCATGGTGAAGAAGATGCGGCTCTGCCCATAAGAAGAAAGCGGGGATCACGGTCGGCAGCGCGATGACCGCCGAGCCAGCGGATATTATGCGCGGCGGCGGACTGCCGAGTTCGCGCAGGATCAGCGCGAGCAGTTCGGGGCTGTTGGCGAAGCGTATAGGTGATCGCGCGCCACCGCGGCGACCGCGACGGCGGCGATATAGATATATAGCGACGCAGGCGATCATCGAGCCAACGATGCCGATCTTGAGGTCGCGATCAGGATTCTTCGCTTCACCTCGGCCGCGGTCGCGATCGCGTCGAAGCCGTGAAAGCGAAAAGATGATCGCCGCCGCGCCATCACGCCGCTCGACGCCGTCAGAGCCCATATGCTTCGCGAAGCCATAGGGGCTGAACGGTTCCGGATTGGCGGCGTCGAACGCGGGCAATGCGACCGCGACGAACACGACAAGCGCATCTTGACCAGCACGAGCAGCGCGTTGAGCGTACGCTCTCGCGCGTGCCGACGGCAATCCCGCGATACCGCGATAATCGCGATCGCCGGCAGGTTGACGATGCGCCAAGCTCCGGCCCTTGCATCAACGCCATCGGAAGCCCGCCCACGCCTGGGCAGCGGCGCGGCATATTGACTCAGCCGACCGCGACCGCGCTGACGACGAGCGAATATTCTGAGATCCAGGCTCCACCCGACGATCCATGCGATGGTTCGCCGATCACGACATAGCTATGGTATAGGCGCGCGGGCAAGATCATCGTCATATTTCGGCATAGGCGAGCGCGGCGCAGGCGCAGATCAGCCCGGCGATGGCGAAGGAAAGGATGACCGCCGGCCCGCCTTGTCGGCATGACGCCGATCAGCGTCAGGATTCCCGTGCCGACGATCGCGCCGACGCCGAGTGCGATCAGGCCGAAGCCAGCCAGCGTTCGCGCCAGTGCCTGCTCCCCTCCTGCCGTTCCGGCACGATCGGTTTGCGGCGAAACAGGCTGTCGGTCATGCGGCGGGAACCACACTTGGAATCTGGAATATGTTGGGCTGCTTGTAAGGGCGTGGGGGTGAGCGCAAGACGTGTGGTGGAAGCGGGAGCCGGTTAGTGGCGGATGACGGCTTTGGGGTGGTGAGCTGTCGTTGCGGCAATTTGGCCTCCCATGGGAGGGCAACACCAGGCAACGCTGCCTGATCGTAGTGGGGTGGTCTATCGACGCTGCGCAAAGCTGATGAGCCCACCAGCCCCTCCCTGAAGGGGGAGGGCTTTCTTCTCTCAATGGCCGCAAACCGACCCGCCCCCCTCAGACCAGCGCCTCGATCGCCTCCGCCAGCTTCGCGTCGCGTTCGGACAGGCCGTCGGCGTCGTGCGTCGTCAGCAGGATGTCCACGCGGTTGTAGACGTTCGACCATTCAGGATGATGATCCATTTTTTCGGCGACGATCGCGACGCTCGTCATGAAGCCGAAGGCCTGCGCGAAATCGGCGAATGTGAACCGGCGCGTGATGGCATCGCGCGACGGTTCGTGCGTCCATTCGGGAAAGCGGACGAGCAGCGCGGCGCGCTGGGTGTCGTCGAGTTTCTGGACCATATCTTTTCTCCCGCTGGTCAATGCCGTGCGCTCGCCATAAGGAAGGGCGCGATGAGCGACAAGAGCAGCCTGCCCCCCGACTTGCCCGGCGCATGGACCGGAACCGCCCCCGACGCCGACGCGCTGTTCGCGATGGCCGAGGCGGCGCTCGCAACCATGCCCGATGTGTTCAAGCCGCATATCGAGGGCGTGGTGATTTCGATCGAGGAATTCGCCGACGACGACGTGCTCGCCTCGCTCGACATCGAGCACCCCTATGATCTCACCGGCCTGTACGAAGGCCGCCCGCTGACTGAGCGCAGCATCGGCGAAAGCGGCGGGATGCCCGACCGCGTCACCCTCTATCGCATTCCCATCCTCGTCGAATGGATCGAGACGGGCGAAAAGCTCGAATGGCTGGTGCGCCATGTCCTGATCCACGAGATCGGCCATCATTTCGGCTTCTCCGACGACGATATGCACGCGCTGGAGCGCATGGCGTGAGCGCGCCTCCGCGCGCGGGTGGCGTGGCCGAGCTTTTGCTGCTCGACGACGTCGCCTGTATTCGCGGCGACCGGCTGCTGTTCGAAGGCCTGTCGCTGACGCTGGACCGCGGCGACGCGCTGTGGCTGCGCGGCCCCAATGGCGCGGGCAAGTCGAGCCTGATCCGCCTCGCCGCCGGGCTTCTGGGCGCAGCCGCAGGCACGGTCGAGCGCCGCGAGCGCGTCGCGCTGATCGACGAAGCCAGCGCACTCGACACTGAACTGCCCTTGCGGCGCGCCCTCGACTTCTGGGCGCGCGTCGATACGGTCGACGGCCATGCCGTCGACCGCGCGATGGATGACATGGCGCTGACGCCGCTCGCCGACGTGCCAGTGGCGATGCTGTCGACCGGGCAACGCAAGCGCGCCGGGATGGTGCGCGTGATCGCCAGCGGCGCGCCGATCTGGCTGCTCGACGAACCCGCGAACGGCATGGACGATGCCGCACAAGCGCGACTGATTGCGGCGATCGCGAAGCACCGGGCAAACGGCGGCGCGGTGCTGCTCGCGTCGCACTTCGCGCTCGGCATTCCGGACTTGGCCGAACTCGACATGGGGGCGCTCGCTTGACCGCGCTCATCGCTCTTTTCTGGCGCGACCTGCGGCGCGCGTGGGGCAGCGGGGCGCTGTGGTTGCCGGTGATGTTTTTCCTGCTTGTCGCGACCGCCTTTCCTTTTGCGGTAGGGCCGGACGCGCCGCTGCTGCGCCGCGCAGGCGGCGGCATGGTATGGGTTGCGGCTTTGCTGGCGGCGCTGCTGCCGATCGACCGGCTGGTGCGACCCGACCGCGAGGCGGGCGTGCTCGACCAGCTTGCGGTGCGAGGTTTCGCCGACGAGTTGATCGCGGCGGTCAAGATCGCTGCGCACGCCGCCGGCTTTGGGCTGCCGC
Organism: Sphingopyxis sp. SE2; assembly: GCF_032227185.1. Lineage (NCBI taxonomy): Bacteria > Pseudomonadati > Pseudomonadota > Alphaproteobacteria > Sphingomonadales > Sphingopyxidaceae > Sphingopyxis > Sphingopyxis sp. SE2. The sequence continues at coordinate 1,687,127 of NZ_JAPMXW010000001.1, forward strand.
TGATGATCGCCTTGTTCCCCGCGTCGGCGCTGCTGGCGCAGGATGCGGAGCGCGTCGGACTGCTCGCGACGGGGATCGCGATTGCCATCCCGGCACTGGCCTCGCTCGCGGTACTGAGCGCTTCGCTGACCGCGAACCACAAGGGCGGCAGCGCGATCGGCGGACTGCTCGTCCTGCCGCTCGCGGTGCCGATGCTGATTTTCGGCGCAGGAATGCTCGACCCGTCGGGGCGCGGCGCAATCAAGCTGCTGGCCGCGGTCAGTCTTCTGCTGACCGTGATCGGGCCGTTCGCGGCGGGCGCGGCGATGCGGGGGCTGCGCGAATGACGCGCCAGTCGCTTGCGCATATCGCGCTGGTCGTGCGCGATTATGACGAGGCGATCGACTTTTATGTCGGGGTTCTGGGGTTCACGCTGATCGCCGACGAGTATCAGCCGGCGCAGGACAAGCGCTGGGTGCTCGTCGCTCCGCCGGGCAATCCCGAAGGCGGGGCGACGATCCTGCTGGCGCGGGCGGCGAACGAGGAACAGGCGAAATTCGTCGGCGACCAGTCGGGCGGGCGCGTCTTCCTGTTCCTGCAAACCGACGATTTCGTCCGCGATTACCAGCGCCTGCTCGACAAGGGCGTGCGGATCGAGCGCGAACCGCTGGAAGCCGACTATGGTACCGTCGCGGTCTTCCTCGACCTTTATGGCAACAAGTGGGATTTGATCGAGTTTCGTCGGTCGGCCTGATTGCCGGCGCGCGAAAGTTGACGAAGTTGACGCCCCCATGCGCGCGCGAACAAGGCGATAACCGCGACGGCGATCGATGGAACAGGGCTTTGGTATCGGCGTCATCCAACAGCGTAGATCATGTCGATATTTTTTAGGAAAGCGATTTATGGCGGATGACGGCATTCGACCGATTGCGGACATTGGTCGCCCATGCGATGCTTCCGCTTATGAACTTTTCTGCGACAATATCTTCGATAGCGATTCTGTGGTTATCGTCGGTTTCTGACACGCCGGAGCTTGCGGCGTTGACCAGCCCCCAAACCGCCGCTGAACAAATCACCCAATGTGGCGCGGGCGCAGTCGATATCCGATATGACGATCTCCTGCAGTCTTATGTTCTCACCGTTCGTGATGCGACAGAAGCGCAACTCCGTTGCATCGAAACGGCTGCCGGATATCACGATGTCGAGTTGCAACCGGAGCTTCAGAAAGATTTCGATGAGATAAGAGCCGCCAAATATTCAGCAGCTTATCAAGAGCACGCGGTCGCTTGGCTGTCGTCGCGGGGCCTTCTCGATAAGGTGCCAAAGTTTCGAGCCGGTGAAACGGATGAAGCGGCGTTCTCCGGAAAGCTGGAGATGTTTTGTGGGCCAGCCGCTAAGGGAGCTCTGCAATCAGAATACGGCCCCCGCACCGTCAGTCCCGAATGGCTTCGAAAGATTCCCCTGCCACCAAGAGCCGAGGACGACGAGGCGATATCCTGCCTGATAGCAACGGCGTCTGTTGCGGGTTTTGGGCTGGGTTTTATCGGGAACGAAGCGTTCGCTGAGTAGGTCCGCTTCCCACCCCATAGCCGACATAAGAAAAGGGCCGGAGTTTCCCCCGGCCCTTCCCTAAGTCATATGCGCTTGCGATCAGGCGCCGGCGACGTCGGCCGTGTCGACCTTCACGCCGGGACCCATCGACGACGACAGCGCGACCTTGCGGACGTACTTGCCCTTGGCGCCCGACGGCTTCGCCTTGACGATCGCGTCGACGAAGGCGTCGAAGTTCTGGCGGAGCTTTTCCTCGCCGAACGACAGCTTGCCGAGGCCGGCGTGGATGATGCCGACCTTCTCAACGCGGAATTCGATCTGACCGCCCTTTGCGGCCTTCACGGCTTCGGCGACGTTCGGGGTCACGGTGCCCAGCTTCGGGTTCGGCATCAGGCCCTTGGGGCCCAGCGTCTTGCCGAGGCGGCCGACGATGCCCATCATGTCCGGCGTCGCGATGACGCGGCCATAGTCGAGGTTGCCCGCGAGCATGTCTTCCATCAGGTCTTCGGCACCGACCTTGTCGGCGCCGGCGGCCAGCGCCTTTTCGGCATTGTCGCCGCGCGCGAAGACCGCGACCTTGACGTCCTTGCCGGTACCGGCGGGCAGCGTGACGACGCCGCGGACCATCTGGTCGGCGTGACGCGGATCGACGCCCAGGTTCATCGCGATTTCCAGCGTTTCGTCGAACTTGGCGGTCGCCAGCTCGCGCACCAGCTTGATCGCTTCGTCGACGCCGTGGAGCTTCAGCGCATCGACCTTGCCCTCGAGGGCCTTCTGCTTCTTGGTCAGCTTAGCCATGGGTTCAGCCCTCCGTCACTTCGAGGCCCATCGAGCGGGCGCTGCCTTCGATGATCTTCGTCGCCTGTTCGAGATCGTTCGCGTTGAGATCCTTCATCTTGATCTCGGCGATTTCGGCTAGCTTCGAACGGGCGATCTTGCCGCCGCTGATCTTGCCGGGTTCCTTCGAACCCGACTTGAGGTTCGCAGCCTTCTTGATCAGATAGGTCGCCGGAGGCGTCTTGGTGACGAACGAGAAGCTCTTGTCCGCATAGACGGTGATGATGGTGGGCGTGGGCGTGCCCTTGTCCATGCCATCGGTCGCGGCGTTGAACGCCTTGCAGAATTCCATGATGTTGACGCCGCGCTGACCGAGCGCCGGCCCGAGCGGCGGCGACGGGTTGGCGGTGCCGGCGGGCACCTGCAGCTTGATGTAGCCGCTGATCTTCTTGGCCATGATGGCCTCCTTTCTTTCTGTCGCCCCGGACCGCGATCCAGAGCTCAAAATAAGCGGTCGAACAGAAGGGCATCACGCCTTCCTCCCGCGCGGAATCGCAACCTTGTCTGATGCGAAGCGGCGCCCATAAGACCAAAGGCGCCGAAAAACAAGCCTTATTGGGGGCGGTAGCGGATCAGGCCTTCCTGCGCGACGGTGGCCATCAGCGTGCCGTCGCGGCGATAGATCGATCCACGGCACAGCCCCCGGTCGCCGCCCGTCCACGGGCTGTCCATCACGAAGACGAACCAGTCGTCGACGCGAACGTCACCGTGAAACCACATCGCATGATCGAGGCTGGTCGACACCATGCCGGGCGTCCAGAAACTGACGCCGTGCGGCAGCATCGCCGAAGACAAGAGCCCCATGTCCGACGCGAAAGCGAGAAAGCCGCGGTGGAGCAGCGGGTCGTCGCCGATCGGCGACGCGACGCGGAACCACTGATAATGCTGCGTCGCCTTTTCGGCGGCGGGCGGCCGAAAGCTGCGCACCTCGAACGGGCGGCTGCGTGCCATATGCGCGAGTTGGCGGTCCGAGATATGCGGGTCGGCCGCGATGAAGTCGGTGAAATCCCAGCAATCCTCGGGCGGCAGCAGCTCGGGCATCGGAACCTGATGTGACAGCCCTTCCGCAGGCAGCTGGAACGAGGCGGTCAGGTTGAAGATCACCTTGCCGTCCTGGCGCACGACGACGCGGCGGTTCGAAAAACTGCGGCCGTCGAAGTCGCGGTGGAGGCGGAAGTGCAGCGGTTTGGTCTCGTCGCCGCCGCGCAGGAAATAGGCGTGCAGCGAATGCACCTGCTTGTCGGGATCGACCGTGCGCGCGGCGGCGGTCATCGCCTGCGCGATGACCTGCCCGCCGAAAATCCGGTCGCGCGAGGTGGTCGGCCGCGCGGGAAAGGTGAATTCGTCGTCGAGGCCGGGCACGGCGTCGAGATCGAACAGACGGGCCACCGCGCCGACGACCTTGTCGGCGGGCGTGCTGCTGTTGATTTCGCGCGCAAGATCGAGGCGCGCCTGCAGCTCTTCGGGCGTGAGTATGGTCATGACGACAGCCTAACCCCTGATCCGTCGCCCCCGCGAAGGCGGGGCCGCTGTCGACATAGCGCAAGGCTGCCGACGGCCCCCGCCTTCGCGGGGGCGACGTTACTTGAAGCGTTCGACCTGTTCGAAGTCGAGTTCGACCGGGGTGGCGCGACCGAAGATCGACACCGACACCTTGACCCGCGCCTTTTCGAAATCGAGTTCCTCGACCAGCCCGTTGAAGCTGGCAAAGGGACCGTCGAGCACCTTGACCTGATCGCCGATTTCATAATCGACGCGGATTTCGGTCTTCGGACGCGCCGCCGCCTCTTCCTTGCTGTTGAGGATGCGCGCGGCTTCGGCCTCGCTGATCGCCTGCGGCTTGCCCGACGAACCGAGGAAACCCGTGACCTTCGGCGTGTTCTTGACGAGGTGATAGACGTCGTCGGTCATCGTCAGCTTGGCGAGGACATAGCCGGGGAAGAATTTGCGCTCGGCCTGGACCTTCTTGCCGCGCTTGACCTCGGTGACGGTCTCGACCGGCACCTCGACCGCTTCGACGAAGTCGGTGAGGCCCATGCGTTCGGCTTCGGAAAGCACCGAATCGCGAACCTTGTTCTCGAAACCCGAATAGGCGTGAATGATGTACCAGCGCGCCATGTCTATCCGTATCCTGTCCCTGTAACCGCGGGCGTTAGCGCGCGAGCGACGTCAGCCAGCTGACGATCGCGTTGAAAACCGTGTCGACGCCAAGGAAGAAGAGCGAAAGGATCGTCGTCATGATCAGCACCATGATCGTCGTCTGCACCGTTTCGCGGCTCGTCGGCCAAACGATCTTGCGAGCTTCGGCGCGCACCTGATTGATGAACTCAGCCGGGCTGGTCTTGGCCATGTCGATCGTCCTGTCCTAATAGCGTCAATGATCCGGGCCAGATGGGTTGCCGCCGCCCACGCGTCAAGCGCGCTTTGGGCAAGTGTCCGCCCACCCTCCCCGAGCATGTCGGCGAAAGGCGGAAGGGGAACGGCGCATCTGTCCGAATGAAGCGGCCTTTACTTGGGCAGCGCCGCGATTGCAAGCGCGGGCGCACGGGTGAATTCGCGCTGCATCCAGAGCAAGAGGCCGACCATCAGAATCCACGCGGTCGTCGGTTGCAGCGCGAAGATCAGGTGCAGCTCGCGCGCCGCCGCCTTGCCGTTTTGCGGGTCGAAGCCGACGAGGTCGAGCGCCGCATAGCTGACCGCGATCGCGGCGGCGACGCCGAATTTGGCCATCAGGTTCAAAAGCGCGAAGAGGAAGGCCGACCGATTGCGCCCGCAACGCTCGCTATCGCGCGGAATCAGGTCGGCGAGTATCGAATAAGTGAAGAGCAGCCCGACAAAGCCGGTGCCGAGCATCAGCGAAAAGCCGACCGCCTGCCCCAGCCCGCGCGGCTGCTGCGCCAGCGTCGCGACGAGCAGGCTGGAGATCAGCAGCCCCATCGCGATCATCATCGGCGGCTTGCCGAAGCGGCGCGCGAGGAAGGTCCAGATCGGAGACGCGAGCGCCCCGCCAATGAAGCTCGCAAACAGCAGAACGGCGCTCTGCGCATCGAGGTCGAGCACCGCGGCGGCGAAGAAGACGAAGAGCGACGTCAGCGACCCGAAGGCGAAGCTGTTGAGGAACTGTACCCCGAGCAGCAGCATCAACGGACGGAACGACAGCGACGTCCGGATTTCATGCCGCCATCCGAAGCCGGCTTCGGCCACCACCGTCCGCGGCGGCACGCGGCGGATCGCCAAGAGCGCGATCGGCACCAGCAGGAGGAAGAGGCTGGCGTAGGCGATGATCCGCCCTTGCAGGCTGAGCCCCGGAATAAGCAGCTGCGCCGCGGCAGGCGCGGCGAAAGCGAGGATCAGCGCGATCTTCGCGAACCAGTCGCGCATGCCATAGAGAAGCGCGCTGTCGGCCGGCGTGCGAACGAGCGCGGAGCCCCACGACAATTGCGCCACCTCATAGAGACTATAGCTTGAGTAAAAGAGCACCATTATCAGGAAGAGCGCCGCAAAGGGTAGCTGGTTGCCGACGGTCACGAGCGCAAGCAGCAGCAGCGACAGGGGAAGCAGTGCAAGCAACATCCAGCGCCGGTGCGCGCCGAGCCCGGTCCGAACGCGATCGACCGTTGTGCCGATCAGCGGATCGACCACGCCGTCCCAGATCGTCGTGAGCGAAAAGAGCAGCCCGACCAGCGCGACCGAAATCGCCCCGCCCTCGGCGATATAGGGCGGCAGATAGACGCTGAACGGCAGGCCGAGCATAACCGTCGGCCCCGCGGTGGCGGCATAGGCCGCGACGGCGCGCGGCCGCAGATCGGAGGTTTCGTCGGCCGGGGCGGCCGATGGCAGGGCGGTACTGGCCAAGATGCGACGCTCCCGAAACGGAAGCCGCAAGCTTTCAGCTATTTACAATTGTGTCAACAACAACCGGCGGGTCGCCTACCGAATCTTGAAGTGCGACAGGAACGGCTGGAGGCGCCAGTCAATCTGTTCACTATCGAGCCATTCAACCTCGATCCCCATCAAGGTGTTCAACATCGAATCGCCGACGACGATATCGAAGAACAGGCGCGCGGCGGCGTCCGGGCGGTCGATCTCGGCCTTGCCGGTGGCCGCCCATTCGGCGAACAGTTCGATCAGTTCCTCGAGCGCGGGCACATGAAGGTCGAGGTAGATCTGCATCGCGAATTCATGGTCGCGCAGACTTTCGGAGATCAGCATGCGCATCAGGCCGACAGCGTGCGGCGATTCCATCAGCTCTTTCTGGCGATGCGCGTAACGCTTCAGGATGTCGACACTCGACAGTCCCCGAATCGCATCGTCATCGAGCGACCGGAGCATGGCTTCGTCGCACCAGCGCGTCGCGATCGCGCGAAGCAGCCCCTGCTTGTTACCGAACAGTTCATAGAGCGTCGCGAGCGAGCCGCCCGAGCGCTTGACGATCTCGGCAAGGCTGGTGCGTTCATAGCCCTGTTCGAGAAACAGCGACTCGGCGGCGTCGAGAATGGCGCTTTGCCGCCGTTCGCGTGGTGAAGAATACCTATCCATTTGACATAAAGTCGATTCCGGCGTGCCCAATTATGCCCCCCCTCTCTTGCCCTTTTCTGTAATTTAAATTACACGACCCCTCAGCGCAAGCTTTTGCGTATATAACAATCCCGCACAACTGCGATTTTTCAGGGGTCCTTATGAGTCGCGTCCGTCCTCTCAGCTGCGCCGCCGGCGCTGCGCTGGCTTTTTTGCTGGCCGCCTGCTCGTCCGAGGCGCCCCCCGCGCCCCCGCCGCCCGAGGTCAATATCGTGACCGTCCGCACGCAAGCCGTGCCGAACGTGATCGAACTGCCCGGCCGGGTTCAGGCGTATCGCACGTCCGAAGTCCGCGCGCGCGTCAACGGCATCGTCGAGCGGCGGCTGTTTAACGAGGGCAGCTACGTGCGCGCCGGGACGCCGCTGTTCCGGATCGACCCGCGCGAGCTGATCGCGACCGCCAATGCGGCGCGCGCGCAGCTTGCCCGTGCGCAGGCGACCGCCGCCAACGCCCGGCAGGTCGTCGGCCGTTACCAGCCGTTGCTCGCCGACCAGGCGATCGGCAAGCAGGAATATGACGCAGCGGTCGCCGCGCAGCGCACCGCCGAAGCCGATGTGGCGGCCGCACAGGCCAATCTGGAATCGGCGCGCCTCAACCTCGGCTATGCGTCGGTCACCGCGCCGATTTCGGGCCGCGCGCGCCGCGCCGAGGTTACCGAGGGTGCGCTGGTGAGCGCGTCGCAAGGCACGCTGCTGACCACGATCGAGCAAATCGACCGCGTCTATGTCAATTTCGGCCAGTCGAGTTCCGACCTTTTGGCGATCCGCGGCGACATGGGATCGGGCAAGGTGAGCGTGCCGGAGCTCGAACGCGTCGAGGTCCAGCTGATCCTCGAGGACGGCACCGCTTATCCGGTCGTCGGCCACCTCGACTTCCTCGACCTCTCGATCGACGAAGCGACGGGCACCGCGGCGCTGCGCGCCGAATTTCCCAATCCCAATTCGGCGCTGCTTCCCGGCCAGTTCGTCCGCGCACGCATCTTTGCGGGCAATCGCGCCAACGGCGTGCTGATCCCGCAGCGCGCGGTCAAGTTGGCGGAGGACGCGGCGAGCGTGATGGTGCTCGACGCCAAGAATGTCGCGACGCCGCGCCCGGTCAAGCTGGGTACGATGGTCGCGGGCCAGTGGGCGATCCTCGACGGGCTGAAGCCCGGCGACCGGGTAATCGTCGACGGGCTGCAAAAGGTGCAGCCGGGTGCGCCCGTCCGCGTCGCGCAGCCCAAGGGAACGGCGTCAACCCCCGCGGCGAAGCGCTGACCTGACATGACCCCCCGCTTTTTCATCGACCGGCCCATCTTCTCCTGGGTCATCGCCATCGGCATCCTGCTGGCCGGGATCATCGCGCTGCGCGGCCTGCCCGTAGAGCAATATCCGTCGGTCGCGCCGCCGTCGCTGACGATCAGCGTCACCTATCCGGGCGCCGACGCGGGCACGCTCGAACAGAATGTCACGCAGGTCATCGAGCAGGAACTGAACGGGGTCGAGGGCTTCCTCTATATGGCCTCGACCAGCGAATCGAATGGCACCGCCTCGATCACCCTGACCTTCGAGGCGGGGACCGACATCGACAATGCGCAGATGGAGGTGCAGAACCGCCTGCGCCGCGTCGAGCAGCGCCTGCCCGAGGATGTGCGTCGCCAGGGCATTTCGGTGACCGAGGCCAATTCGGGCTTCCTGCTGATCGTCGCGATCACGTCGAAGAGCGGCGACACCGACCCGATGGAGGTCAACAATTTCGCCAACACCCGCGTGCTCGACGAGCTCAGGCGCGTAAACGGGGTCGGCAACGTCCAGGCCTTTGCCCCCGAATATGCGATGCGCATCTGGCTCGATCCGCAAAAGCTCGCGTCCTACAACCTCTCCGCCGCCGAAGCCTTGGGCGCGGTGCAGGAGCAGAACAGCCAGACGCCGGGCGGCCAGCTCGGCGACCAGCCACTCGCCAAGGGCGCGCAGCTCAACGCCGTGATCACGACGCAGGGCCGCTTCACCAAGCCCGAGCAGTTCGAAAGCATCATCCTGCGCGCCAATCCCGACGGGTCGGCGGTGACGCTGGGCGATGTCGGCCGCGTCGAGCTGGGCGCGGCGAGCTATCTCTTTTCATCCGAACTCAACGGCAAGCCGATGGCGGGTCTCGCGGTCCAGCTGACCCCCGGCGCCAACGCGCTGTCGACCGCCGAAGGCATTCGCGCGCGGATGGACGAGCTTTCGAAGGGCTTCCCACCCGACATCACCTGGTCGATCCCCTATGACACGACTCCCTTCATCAGCCTGTCGATCGAAGAGGTTGTAAAGACGCTGGCCGAGGCGATGCTGCTCGTCTTCCTCGTCATGTTCCTGTTCCTCCAGAACTGGCGCGCGACGGTGATCCCGACCGTCGTCGTGCCGATCGCACTCGCGGGCGCGTGCCTTGGCCTGTGGATGTTCGGCTTCTCGATCAACGTGCTGACGCTGTTCGGCATGGTGCTGGCGATCGGTATCCTCGTCGACGATGCGATCGTGGTGATCGAAAATGTCGAGCGCATCATGAACGAGGAACATCTGCCGCCGTATGAGGCGACGGTGAAGGCGATGGGACAGATCACGTCGGCGATCATCGGCATCACTTTGGTGCTGATCGCGGTGTTCATCCCGATGGCCTTCTTCCCCGGATCGACCGGCGGCATTTATCGCCAATTCTCGATGACGCTCGCGATCTCGATCGCCTTTTCGGCGCTGCTCGCGCTGACGCTCACGCCTGCGCTCTGCGCGACGCTCTTGAAACCGCACGACCAGACCGCGCGCAAGGGACGGATCGGGGCATTTTTCGACCGCTTCTTCGGCCGCTTCAACGACTGGTTCGGGCGCACCACCGACCGCTACCAAGGCGGCGTGGGCAAGATGCTGGCGGCGCCGCTGCGTTGGCTCGGCGTCTTCGTCGCGATGGTCGCGGTGACCGCATTGCTCTTCTTCCGCTTGCCGGGTTCCTTCCTGCCGCAGGAGGATCAGGGCTATCTGATCACCGTCATTCAGGCGCCGCCGGGCGCGACGACGCAGCGCACCGGCGAGGCGACGAAGCAGGTCAAGGCCTTCTTCGCCGAACAGCCGCAGGTCGCCAACATCGTGCTCGTCAACGGCTTCAGCTTCTTTGGCCAGGGTCAGGCGAATGCGATCATGTTCACGCCGCTGAAACCCTGGGAGGACCGCCCGGGGAAGGAAAACAGCGCCGATGCGATCGCGGGCAAGGCGATGGGCACCTTCATGGGCATCAAGGAAGCGTTCGTCTTCTCGCTCAGCCCGCCGTCGATCCCCGAACTCGGCACGTCGAGCGGCTTCACCTTCAAGCTGCAGGACCGCGGCGGCAACGGGCGCGACGCGCTGATCGCCGCGCGCAACCAGATCCTCGGCGGCGCGATGCAGAGCAAATTGCTCGCCAACGTCCGCCCCGAGGGGCAGGAGGATGCGCCGGTGCTGAAGCTCGACATCGACCGCATCCAGGCGCGCGCGCTCGGCCTGTCGATCGGCGACGTCAATGCGACGCTCGCGATCAGCTTCGGCAGCGCCTATGCCAACGACTTCACCCGCGAAGGCCGCGTGCTGCGCGTGCTGCTCCAGGCCGACGCCGCGAGCCGCATGACGCCGCAGGACGTGCTCGATCTGCGCGTGCGCAGCGCGAACGGCGGCATGGTGCCCTTCGGCTCGTTCAGCACCGCCGAATGGTCGGCCGAGGCGCCGCAGCTCCAGCGCTATAACGGCTATCCCGCGATGACGATCTCGGGCGAGCCCGCGCCGGGCCAGTCGACCGGCGAGGCGATGGCCGAGATGGAGCGGCTCGCAGGCGCGCTTCCGGCCGGCTTCGCGTTCGAATGGACCGGCATTTCCTATGAAGAGAAGCAGTCGGCGGGCCAGATCGGCATGTTGCTCGGCCTGTCGCTCGTCGTCGTCTTCCTGTTGCTCGCCGCACTTTACGAAAGCTGGTCGGTGCCGGTCGCGGTGCTGCTCGTGGTGCCGCTCGGCGTGCTCGGCGCGGTGCTCTTCTCGATGCTGCGCGGGCTGTCGGCCGACATTTATTTCAACGTCGGCCTGATCACGATCATCGGGCTTGCGGCGAAAAACGCGATCCTGATCGTCGAATTTGCAATCGAGCAGGAAGCCGAAGGCAAATCGACGCTCGATGCGGTGATGAAAGCGGTCAAGCTGCGCCTGCGTCCGATCATCATGACCAGCCTCGCCTTCATCCTCGGCATGGTGCCGCTCGTCATCGCGAGCGGTGCGGGCGCCGCGAGCCGCATCGCGGTCGGTTCGGGCGTGATGGGCGGGATGATCGCCGCGACGTTGCTCGGCATCTTCTTCATCCCGCTCTTCTATCTGTCGGTGCGCAAATGGCTGAGCCGCAAGCGGCCCCCTGCCCCCGCCGAAAAAGGCCATCATGAGGAGCCCGGCCATGCGTAACCTGATCGCGCTCGCCGCGGCGACGACGCTCGCCGGCTGCGTCAACATGGCACCGAAGCACGAGCGCCCGCCGCTGTCGACTGCCACCGACTATCCCGCCGAATTCGCCGGCGACGTGACGCTCGGCCAGCGGGCGGCCGACGTCGCATGGCGCGACTTCTTTGCCGACCCGCAACTCGAGGTGTTGATCGAGCAGGCGATCACCCGCAACCGCGACCTCGCCGTCGCCGTGGCGCAGATCGAGGAAGCGCGCGGGCTCTACCGCATCCAGGACGCCGATCGCCTGCCGACCGTGGGCGCGAGCGCCGATGCGACGCGCTCGCGCAGCCAGTTGGTCCCGGGCACCGGGGCCTCGACCACCAACCGCTATTCGGTCGGCGTCGGCGTGACCTCGTTCGAGCTCGATTTCTGGGGGCGGGTCAAGAATCTGTCCGAAGCCGCGCGCAGCCAGTATCTCGCGACCGAACAAGCCGAGCGCGCCTTCCGCCTCGCGCTCGTGCGCGACGTCGCCTCGACCTATTTCTCGTCGCGCGGCGCCGAGGAGCAGATCGAGCTCGCCGAAGCCACGGTGACGAGCCGCAAGGAAGGGCTGCGCATTGCGAAACGCCGCCTTGACGCCGGCGTGACCTCGGCGCTCGACTATCGCCAGTCGGAGACGCTGTTGACGCAGGCCGAGACGCAGCTCGCGAGCCTGAAGCTCGGCAAGGCGCAGGCCGATAATTTTCTCGCCGTGCTCACCGGCGGGCCCGTCGCGGGTCCCCTGCCCGCGCCGCTGCCGCTCGTCGCGCAGGCGCAATCGCCGGCGCTGACCGCCGGGCTGCCGTCGGACCTGCTCGTCGCGCGTCCCGACATCGTCGCGGCCGAGGAACGGCTGCGCGCCGCGCGCGCCAATGTCGGCGCCGCGCGCGCGGCCTTCTTCCCGTCGATCTCGCTGACCGGCAATCTCGGCTTCGCGTCGGGGTCGCTCGACAATCTGTTCAGCGACGACGGTTTCGGCTGGAGTTTCGGCCCGTCAATCACGCTGCCGATCTTCGATTTCGGACGCAACAAGGGCAATCTGACCGTCGCCGAGGCGCGCGAGAATATCGCGGTCGCGACCTATGAGCGCACCGTGCAAGGCGCCTTTCGCGAGGTCGCCGACGCGCTTGCCGGGCGCCGCTACCTCGCCGAACAGGTCGAGGCGCAGGAGCGCGGCACGCTCGCGACGCGGCAGATCGCCGACCTTGCGCGCAAGCGGTATCGCGAAGGCGTTTCGACCTATCTCGAAGTGCTCGACGCCGAGCGCAATCTGTTCGCGTCCGAACAGACGCTGATCGAACTCCGCCGCGCGCAGGTCGACAATCTGGTCACGCTCTACGTCGCGCTCGGCGGCGGGCTGGTCGAGCGCCGCTGAGGCCGGCATTATGAGCGCCGATGCCCCGGCTCTGCTGAAGGATATTCTCGGGCCTCAGGCGCTGGAGACGATCGCCGATGCGGGGACGGCGGCGGCCGCGCGCTTCGACCGCGGTGCCTTCCTGCGCGCGGCGTCGCACGGGCTTGAGGCGCTGTCGATCATGGAGCGCGTGCGGCATATCGCAGACGCGCTCCATCCGGCGCTGCCCGGCGCATATGCGGACCGCCTTGATGTTCTCCGCGCGATGGCTCCACGCTTGACCCACGGATTCCAGGCGATCGCGATCAGCGAATATGTCGCGCGCCACGGGCTTGCAGACTTCGATGCGTCGATGGATGCGCTCGCGGACCTGACGCGCTTCGGCTCCGCCGAATTCGCGATCCGCCCCTTTCTGGTGGCCGATAGTGCGCGCGCGCTGGCGACGATGACCCGCTGGAAGAACAGCGATGACGATCATGTCCGCCGGCTCGCGAGCGAGGGCGCGCGGCCGCGCCTGCCGTGGGCGGCGCGCGTGCCGGCGCTCAGGGCCGATCCGACGCTGGCGGCGCCGATCCTCGAGGCGCTCAAGGCCGATCCCAGCCTTTATGTCCGCAAATCGGTCGCCAACCATCTGAACGACATCGCCAAGGACCGGCCCGAATGGTTGCTCGCGCGCCTCGCCGGCTGGCCGCAGGAGGATGCACGCACGGCATGGATCGTCCGCCACGCGCTGCGCACGCTGATCAAGCAGGGTGACCCCGGCGCGCTCGCGCTGATCGGCGTCGGCCATGGCGCGGCGGTGCGCGTGCGCGATTTCGCCATCGTTCCCGCGACGGTGCGCCTTGGCGACCGGATCGCGATCGGCGCCGAAATCCTGTCGGATTCGCCTGACAATCAACCGCTGGTCGTCGATTACCGCATTCATTACGCCCGCGCGGGCGGCAAGACCGCGCCCAAGGTGTTCAAGCTCAAGAGTTTCGAACTCGCGGCGGGCGATACCGCCACCCTCCGTATCAACCAGACGATCCGCGATTTCAGCACGCGGCGCCATCATCCGGGGCGGCATGAGGTCGAGCTGATCGTCAACGGCCGGACGATGGCGACCGCGGCGTTCGACCTGGTACCGAGCTGAGGCCCCCGCCTATGGCGGCGTCGTCACCGGCGGCGGCTCTACCTCGACCGGTTCGGGCGTGCGGTCCTGAATCGGCAGGCGCAGGTCGATGCGGCGACCGCCCACCTCGGTCGAGATCACGGCGTCGCCGTCCTCGATCCCCACGCGCGTCCGGTCGCCGACCGGGATGTCGCCGATATCGGGGATGTCGAGGGGTTCGACCGGACCCGCGGGATCGGCGCGTCGGGGTCGCGGCGCAGCTTTCCGGCCCGATGCCTCGGTCATGAAGTCGCGCCAGATGCGTGCGGGCATGCCGCCGCCCGATATGCCCCGAAGCGGTGTATTGTCGTCGTTGCCGATCCACACCCCGACGACGAGGTCGTTCGCATAGCCGACGAACAGCGCGTCACGATTGTCCTGCGTCGTGCCGGTCTTGCCATAATTGGCCTGCGGCAACCGCGCGGCGCGGCCGGTGCCGCGATTGACCGCGGCGCGCAGCATCGTCTCGATATCCTCATGCTCGCTCGACCCGAAGCGCGACGGCCCCCATACCAGATTTTCGAACCAGCCCTTTTCGGCCTCCTTGAACGCGTGCGGTTCGACCGGATAGCTGTTCGCCGCGACCGCGGCATAGGCGGCGGTCAGTTCGAGCAGGGTCATGCTCGACGTGCCGAGCGCGAGGCTGGGGTCGCCCTTCGGCAGCGGCGCGGTGACGCCCAGGTCGCGCGCCATCGCGATCACCTTTTCGTCGCCGACTTCGCCGAACAGGCGCACCGCGGCGACATTGCTCGACGAGGCGAAGGCGTCTTCGAGGCTGATGTCCTTCGAATAGGCGCCGCCCGAATTTTTGGGGCGGTAGGAGCCGGTTTCGATCGCGCTGTTGTCGATCCGGTCGTCGGGTTCCCAGCCCGCGTCGAGCGCCGCGAGATAGACGAAGAGCTTGAAGGTCGAACCCGGCTGGCGCCGCGCCTGCGTCGCGCGGTTGAAGGGCGAAGCGGCGTAATCCTTGCCGCCGATCATTGCGACCACCTCGCCATTCGGGCGCATCGCGACGAGCGCGACCTGCGCCTTGCCGAGCCCCGCGCGGCCTGTCACGCGGCGCGCGATCGATTGCAGCCGCGCGTCGAGCGTCGTCGTGATTGTCTGGCGCGAATAACCGACATCGCTCAATTTGCGCGCGGCGGGCAGCGCCCAATCGGCGAAATAGGTGCCGGTGGGCAGCGTATTGCGCGTGCGCACGTCGATGCGCGGGGTGCGGATCGCCTTGGCTTCGGCCGCGGTTATAGCGCCGGTGTCGACCATCGCGTTCAGGACGAGTTTCATGCGCTTTTCGGCAAGATCGGGATTGCGCGTCGGCGCGAGGCGCGACGGCGCCTGCACCAGCCCGGCCAGCATCGCCGCCTGCGCGGGGGTCAGCTTTTCGGGATGGCGGTAGAAATAATGAAGCGATGCCGCGCGCAGGCCATAGGTGTTGTCGCCGAAATAGGCGTTCGAGAGATAGCGTTCGAGAATCTCGTCCTTGGTCAGCCAGGCTTCGAGCCAGAAGGCGATCAGCGCCTCGCGCGCCTTGCGGCCCAGCGTCCGCTTCGGCGTCAGGAAGGTGAATTTGGCGAGCTGCTGGGTGATCGTGCTGCCGCCCTGCGTCCGGCCGCCGGTGACATTGCTCCACACCGCGCGCGCGATGCTGCGCGGGTCGATGCCCCAATGGCTGTAGAAGCGCCGGTCCTCGATCGCGAGAAAGGCGCCGGTGACATGTTTGGGAAGCTTCTTCGCCTCGACCGGTGCATCGACGATGGCACCGGTGCGCGCGATCGGCGTGCCGTCGGAAGCAAGCAAGGTGATCTGCGGCGGCGCGATCGGTTCGAGCGATTTCGACAGCGGCGCGGTGAGTGCGAGCCAG
Source organism: Sphingopyxis sp. SE2 (assembly GCF_032227185.1). Lineage (NCBI taxonomy): Bacteria > Pseudomonadati > Pseudomonadota > Alphaproteobacteria > Sphingomonadales > Sphingopyxidaceae > Sphingopyxis > Sphingopyxis sp. SE2. The sequence continues at coordinate 1,702,882 of NZ_JAPMXW010000001.1, forward strand.
CCGACGAGCAGGAGGAAGGTGACGCAGAAAATGGCGAAGCCGCGCGAAATGCGGCGCATCCATTTGCGCCGCCGCGTTTCGGGAACGGGCGGCTGCGGGGGCGGCGCCATGTCGGCGAAGCGCCCATCCGGCGGCATCATCGCGAGGGTGGGGTCGGGGCCGTCGGGTTTACGAAACCAGGTCATGCTCGGGGCCGTATTACAGCCCCAATACAGCATAAGCAAATGGATTGGGGCGGGCGCGGCTAAATCTGATCCGCATCCCCGAGCCCTTCGACTGCCCTGACGGACGCTCAGGATAAACTTCGGCCTTTGGCCGAAGACGAGGGGCTATGCCGAGCGAAGTCGAGGCTGCGGGGTTACGCGGTTCTCGCTCCGCTCGAACGAGCCCCTCGTCTTCGCTCGGGGATGCGGAAGCTTCGGATTTCGCGCAATGGGTCTAGTCGGCGGGATCGTCGCGATCCTGCTGCCGCGCGCCGCCATGGTCCTTCTTGATAAAGCTCATCTTGCCCTGCGGCTCGAGGATCGCCCAGGCGACGTCGGCGAGCCGACCGATCCCGGCGAGCCGCATTTCGGAGAGGATTTCGTCGCGCGTCAGCCGGTCGCGGCGCAGGTTCTCGGTCACGATCCGGCCGTCGCGAACGACCACCCGCGGCGTCCCTTCGAGCAAATCCTTCGCGCGCGGTACCAGATAGGCGGTCCAGCTGAGGACCAGCGCCCAGAAGGCGAAGGTGCAGATCGCCAGCGTCGCGCCGGTCAGGCTGAAATCATTGTGCGTCACGCCCTGCTGGATCAGGTCGCCGAGCACGACGAGAACGACGAATTCGAACGGCGTCATCTGGCCGAGCTCGCGCTTGCCGAGCAGGCGGATCAGCAGGAACAGGACGAAGAACATCACGGTGGCGCGAAGGACGATATCCATCAGGGAAGCACCTTTATCCTCAGCGGCATCGCACCGATGGGCCGGTCGCCGTCGAACACCGCGATCTCGCCGCGCGTGCCCGCGAACAGCGGGGGGTTGATCTGGCCGTCGATCTTGACCTGCAACCGCTCACCGGCGTCGAGCGGGCCGTAGGAGAAATGGAAATATCCGTCCTCGAAGCTCTCTTCGGCCGGCGCCGGGATCATCGTGTTGACCGTCATGTCGTGCCACAGCGCCGGAGTCACCGCGATCACCGCATCGTCGAGCGGGGCGTTGGCGGTCAGCGTGACGTCGGTTTCGAAGAATTCGCCGTTGCGGATGATCACCGGCGTCTTCACGGTCAGGCGGGCGGCGCCGAAATCGGCGGTGCGCGGGGGGCTCGGCTGGCCGCCGGTTAAACCAAGGACGGCGGCCAGCAGCAGGCTGCCGAGGAGGAGGATCGATATCGGGCTGGCGTGCCGGTCCCAGAAACGCTGGCGCGACGGCTTCGCATCCTCCAGTCCTTCGAGCGCTTGCATCCCATCCTCCTGCCCGGCCGTGACCGGCCGAGAGCCCATATTGGACGCTTGGCGCGGCGGTTCGTTCCCGCGGGTTCGGTGGTCGGCAGTGTTATCTAGGCGGCGTTCGCGAGCGTGTCGCGCGCGATGCGTTGGAGCGCCGTCGCCTGCGCATCCGACAGACCGAGTTCGTCGGCGCCCTTTTCCTTCGGACCCAGCGTCGTGGGATCGATCCCCGTAACCGCGCTGAAGGTAACGAGCGCCGAGAGATAATAACCCGCGACGCTCGCGTGATAATGGTCGTAAGCCCAAAGGTCGAGCTGGTCATAACCGATCCCGTCATAGGGATTGGGGTCGGCGACCCCGCTCGTCATCGCGCGGTTCCACGCTTGCCCGACCGGCAGCACGCCCGCGACCGCGGGGTTGGCGGACCGCGCGCGGTCGGCGGCGGCACGAAGGTCTTCGGCCATCGCCGTCACCGGCTTGCCATACCAATGCCCCTTGGGCTTATAGGCCTGGTCGGCGCGCGACCAGGTCGCGACGAGGCGGATGTCGACCGCGGGATTGCGCGCCTTGAACAGCGCCGCGAGGCGGCCGACATTGCGGATATATTCGGCGGGATCGCCGGGCCGTTCACGGTCGAGCGTGCTATATTCCTGCAGCACGACGACGTCCCACGCGCGGTCGAAACGCTGGCGCCGCTCGTCATAATGAAAGCCCAGCGTCTTGCCGCCCTGCGTTTCCAGGCTGACGCGATAGTCGAGCCCCGCCTGCTCGGTGAACAGCTTGAACAGCGCGGGCACGCCGCCGTAACCCGCATTGTTGAGGTCGGTGACCGACCCCGCGCGCCAGTTGCGCGCCGCCGAATGCGCGCCTTGGGTGAAGCTGTTGCCGATGAAAAGGATCGTTTTCGGCGCCGCCTTGGCCTCGGCCGCCGACGCGGCAGCTTCACCATGCGGGGCGGTGCTGGCGACCGCCTGGCCGGGCGCGCACCCTGCCAGCATCAGCAGCACCGCTCCCGACATGGCCTTCAGGGGTCCAGTGGATCGAAGCCCCGAAGCTCTTTGCATTGCATTTCCCATCAGAATTTCACCGTCGCACCGACATAGAAGCGGCGTCCGGCAATATCATAGACGCCGTTCTGGTTGGTCAAGCGACCGCTCTCGGTCCCGCTCGGCAGGAAGGGGCTGGTCGAATTGAACAGATTGTTCACCCCGCCATAGAGGCGGAATTCCTTGCCGCCGCTGTCGATATCGAACGACATAAACAGGTCGTGCTCCCACACGTCGCCGATGTTGAGGAAAATCGGCACCTCGGCATTCGGGTTGGTTTCGAGGAGCGCCGCATATTGATCGGCGAGCGAATTGCTGTCGTTGATCTTGCCGTAATAAGTCGTCGTCCAGCGAATGCGGAAATTGTCGAGCTTCCAGCTCAATGAGCCGCGCGCGCGATATTTGAAGCTGCCTTCGGCAAGGTCGCCCGCAAGATCGTTGGTGACCGTCCCGTCGACGCCCTGGAACTGCACCTTCTGCTTCAGCACATGCGTGCCGTCGTAGCGCAGGTCGAAGCGGCCGGGAATGCCGAGCGCGTCGTCGAGGCGGAAGCGATAGTTGAACGCGACGTCGATCCCCTGCGTGTCGAAGCGCGCCAGATTGACCTGCCGCTGGACCAGCTCGACGATCTGGCCGTTGTTCGCGTTGCGCGTGATGTCGGCGCAGAAGGGGTTGTCCGCCTGCGGCACGTCGGTGTCATAGCATTGCAGCTGGATGTCGCGGTTCGAATAGGCGTCGATCGCGTCCTTGATGCGGATGTCGTAATAATCGACCGCGATCGTCAGGCCGGGCACGAAACGCGGCGCGATCACGGCGCCGAGCGTCAGCGTATCGGCGGTTTCTTCCTTGAGGTCGAGGTTGCCGCCGTTGGGGCTGTAGAGGTTGTTGCCCGCCTGCGAATATTGCTGCGTTACATTGTCGGCCGCCTGCTGCGCGAACAGCGCCTGAATGCCGGGATCGAGTCGGCAATTGGCCGCAATCCGCCCCGCCGTCGTCGGAGTGACGCCGTCGCAGAGATCGTTCGCGGCCTCGAAATTGCCGCGCGGCGGCGAATAAAGCTCGGCGATGTCGGGCGCGCGCTGGGCGCGGGCATATTGCGCGCGGAAGCGGATATCGGGGATCGGGGCATATTGAACGCCGCCGCGCCAGCTGAACACCGTCCCGACATTGTCGATATTATAGTCGGCGACGCGCGCCGAGGCATCGACGCTAAGCAGATAGGCGCCCGGCGCGTCGCGGAGGAGCGGCACGCTGACTTCGCCATAGCCTTCCAGCGCGCGGATCGAGCCGCCGAAATTGGGCACCGCGTTGCCCGTCGTTCCGCCCGTTTGCGACAGGAGGTCGCCGGTGAGTTCCTGGCTGTCCTTGCGGTAATCGATGCCGAAGGCGGCGCCGACCGGACCGGCGGGAAGCTGGAAGAGTTCGCCGGTGACGAAGGCCTGGCCGGTATATTGGCGGATCGTCAGCTCCTGATGCAAGTCGGCGCGGATCCACGCCGCCGCCTCCGGCGTGATCGCTCCTTCGCCGAACAGGTTGATCGGCACGCAGCCCGCGGCGCGCGCGTCGGCGTCGGCGCATTGCGGCCCGTTGGCTCCCATTTCGGCATCGAGCGCCTGCGTCAGGTTGACGCCGTTGATCTCGTTCCGGCGCCACTGGTCCTGCTTGTACTGGCCGTAGCCGAAGCTCGCTTCCCAGTTCCAGCTGTCCGAAATCTTGCCGCGCAGGCCCGCCCAGCTGCGGATCGTCTCGCGCTTGTTTTCGGTGATCTGGCCGCCGACCTCGTCGAAGCGGCGATCCCAGGCGATGCCGACGCCGGAGGACGGCGTTTCGTTGCCGCGCAGTTCGGCGGGGACGAAGGGATTGCAGGGGCCATTACGCAAGCACGGGATCTTGCCATATTCGACCTCGGTCGTGATGCCTGTGACCGGATCGGTCAGCGGATAGGTCGAATCCCAGCCGATACCGACCGATTCGCGCGTTTCGCCCGAGGTGATCCGCGAATATTGGAGCTGCGCGAAGGCCTCGACCGCGTCGGAAAATTCAAATTCGAGCTTGGCGGCGCCGAGATAGCGTTTGCGCGCGAGGATCAGCGAGCGACCGGTGCGCTGGTTGTAGCCGTCGCGATTGGGCAGGAAATAGCCCGTGTTGCCGTCGTCGGTGGTTCCCACTCCGATCGGCTCGCCCGTCTGGACATCGGGGCCGAGCGGCGCGAGCTGGCCGTTCCGGTAAAAACGGTCGCGCCGCGAACTGACTCCCGAAAACACGCCGCCCGGAATGAAACTGCTGAGATCGCTCATCACCAGCGGCGGAAATTCGGACGCAGGACGCGATCCGCTGGCGGGCGCGCCGTTTTCGTTGATATAGACCCCCTCGAACTCGTTGATGCCATTATCGAAATCATAATCGTAGGACACCGGCCGCACCGCCCATTCGCGGTCGACCGCGCGGATGCCCCAGTCGCGGTCATAGGTGCCGCTGAGGAGGAAATAGCCGCGTCCGTCGGCGAAGCGCGTGCCATAGGTCGCGCCGAGCGTCAGCTCCTGCCCGTCGCCCTCCGAGGTGATGCCCGCACGTGCGCGCAGCGTCAGGCCGCGCTCATTCTTCTTGGTGATGATGTTGACCACGCCCGCGACCGCGTCCGAACCATAGACCGACGAGGTGCCGCCGGTGATGACCTCGACCCGGTCGATGAAATCGCTGGGGATCGTCGACAGGCTGACGAGATTGCTGATCCCCGAGTTCGACACGGTGCGGCGGCCGTCGATGAGGACGAGCGTGCGGTTCGAGCCCAAGTTACGCAGTTCGATCGAGCTGAGGCCCGAATTCTGCGTGTTGCCGGTGACCGTCGAATCATTGTTCGCCGACGACAGCTGCGGCAGGTCGGCAAGCGTCTCGCTGAGTTCGCTATCGCCCGCTTCGAGCAAATCTTCTGAGGTCACGCCGATCACCGGCGCCGGCGTGTCATAGGTTTCGCGCGCGATGCGGCTTCCGGTAACGACGATCGCTTCTTCGCCCGCCGCCGCGGCGGCAGCAGCTTCGTCTGGCGTTTCCTGCGCGGCGAGTGGCGCGGCGAAAGCGCCGATGCCGGCGAGAACCAGCACGGTGCGGCTGCTGTGGCGGGCCCAGCGGGCTTTGGTCATATTCATTGTCTCACTCCCCATATCTTGTTCTTGTCCGGTCAATCGGCGTCGGTTTCGATCGGCTGTGCGGCGAGCGGCGCGGGCTCGCCCCCCAGCGCGCGGTGAAGCGCGTCGCGGTCGAGCGCCTTTTCCCATCCCGCGACGACGATCGCCGCGAGCGCATTGCCGATGAAATTGGTGAGCGCGCGGCACTCGCTCATGAAGCGGTCGATGCCGAGGATCAGCGCGAGCCCCGCGACGGGCACCGACGGCACGATCGACAACGTCGCCGCGAGCGTGATGAACCCCGCGCCGGTAACCCCGGCCGCGCCTTTCGAACTGACCATCGCGACGAGCAGCAGCGCGATCTGGTCGCCGAGGCTGAGATCGACCCCGACCGCCTGCGCGATGAACAGCGCCGCGAGCGTCATATAGATGTTGGTGCCGTCGAGGTTGAAGCTGTAGCCGGTCGGCACGACGAGGCCGACGATCGGCTTCGCGCAGCCCGCCTGTTCGAGCTTCTGGATCAGGCTGGGCAAGGCCGCTTCGGACGACGAGGTACCGAGCACGAGCAGCAATTCGGCCTTGAGATAGGCGATCAGGCTGAAGATCGAGAAGCCGCACAGCCGCGCGACCGCGCCGAGGACCACGATCACGAAGAAAAGCGAGGTCAGGTAGAAGGTCGCGATGAGCAGGCCGAGGTTGGCGAGCGATTCGACGCCATAGCGGCCGATCGTAAAGGCCATCGCGCCGAACGCGCCGATCGGCGCGAATTTCATCAACATGCCGACGAGGCCGAAGAAGACGACCGAGACTTTTTCGAGCAGGCCGAGCACCTGCTGTCCCGGCTCGCCCGCGTGCGACAGCGCGAGGCCGAAAAGGATCGCGGCGAACAGCGCCTGCAAGATCGATCCCTCGGTCAGTGCCGAAACGAAGGTGGTCGGAATGATTTCGAGCAGGAAGGCGGTGAGCGTCGCTTCGTGCGCCTTCGCCTCATATTGCGCGACCGCCCCGGCATCGAGCGTCGCCGGGTCGATGTTCATGCCCGCGCCCGGCTGGATCACATTGGCGACCACCAGCCCGACGATCAGCGCGAGCGTCGAGAAGAAGAGGAAATAGGCGAAAGTCTTGCCGACGACGCGGCCGAGCGCCTTGGTCTCGCCACCGATCGAAGCGATTCCCGTCGCGACGGTCAGGAAGATGACCGGCGCGATGATCATCTTGACGAGCTTGATGAAACCGTCGCCGAGCGGTTTGAACTCGGTCGCCACCGACGGCCAATAATGGCCGAGCAGCACGCCAGCGAGGATCGCGCCGAGCACCTGGACATAGAGATGTGCCCACCACGGCCGCGGATTCGGCTCCGCCTGTATCGCGTTCAGATCGATCGTGGCTGCCACCAGCCTCTCCCCATTCTCGCGCCCATCGACGCATCTCGCGGCCGTCGAGCGACCTTTCCGCTAATCTAGGAGCGGCGCAGAGAGGGGGTCAAACATGACATGAGATGGGCACAATATCATGTAATAAATAGATTTTATATATTCGCGTATCGACCGGCGAACGCATATTGTGCGATTCTCCGCATACACTCGGCAATGTTTGTGCAATAATCCGCACATGCCTTCGATGAGCGATTCGACTCCGATCGGTCCCCAAGCCAACCGCCGGCGCGTGATCGTCGCGGCTGCGGCGGGACTTGCCATCCTGCTCGTCGCCGGGTTCGCGCTTGCGCAGTGGGCGGCGGGCCGCGCGAGCGCACAGGCCGATCTGGAGGCGCGCCAGAATGCGCGCGCGCACGCGAGCCTGCTCGAAAGCGAATTGCAGAAATTCCGCCTGCTGCCTCGCGTCCTCACCGAATTTCCCGACGTGCGCGCGGCGCTCGCCGACAAGAGCGCCGCCGCCTCGCGCCGTCTCGACCGCGAACTCGAGCAGCTCGCGGCGCGCACCGATGCCACGGTGATCTATGTTCTCGACGCCGGCGGCACGACGATCGCGGCGAGCAACTGGCGCGCGCCGACGAGCTTCGTCGGCCAGAACTACCGCTTTCGGCCCTATTTCCAGGGCGCGATGCAGCGCGGCGCGGCCGAGCTGTTCGCGCTCGGGACGGTGAGCGGACGCCCCGGACTCTATCTGGCGCGGCGCGTCACCGTGGGCGGACGCCAGCTCGGCGTGATCGTGCTCAAGGTCGAGTTCGACAAGCTAGAGGCACGTTGGGCCGATTCACCCGCGACGACGCTGGTGACCGACGCGGCGGGGATCGTCGTGATGAGCAGCGATCCGCGCTGGCGCTTCCGCTCTTTCGCGCCGATCTCGGCCGAAGCGCAGCAACGGCTACGCGCGACGCGCAGCTATGGTGAGGCGCGGCTAGCTCCCCTGCCCGCCGACCGCATCGACGGCGATCTTCGTATCGGCGACGATCTGTTCCGCCAGGCCGACGAGCGCGTGTCGCTCCCCGGCAGCACGCTCCGCCTGCTCCAGCCCGCCGGGCCCGCGCGCGCCAGCGCCGGCGCGATCGCGCGCGTCATCTTCCTGATCCTCCTTATCCTGGTAGGCGCGGCGATCGTCACGCTGCTCCGCTTCGTCGAGCGGCAGACGATGCGGCAGGCCGCGCACGAAGCGCTCGAACGCGAGGTCGCCGCCCGCACGCGCGATCTGCGTACCGCCAATGAGGAGCTACGTCAGGCATCGGAACGACAGGCCGAAACCGATCGCCGTTATCGCGCCGCGCGCGAGGAACTGGCGCAGGCGAGCCGGCTCGGCTCGATCGGGCAGATCACCGCGGGCGTCGCGCATGAGATCAACCAGCCGGTCGCCGCAATCCGGACCTTCGCCGAAAACGCGCTTGCCTATCTCAATCGCGAGCAGGCGGGCAAGGCGCGCGGCAATCTGGACCATATCGTCGAGTTGACCGCGCGGGTCGGGGCGATCACCGGCGAGCTGCGCAATTTCGCGCGCCGCGCGCCGGCGCCGCTCGGTCCCGTCCCGATGCAATCGGCGATCGACGGGGCGTTGCTGCTGATCGGCGACCGGCTGCGCGCGCAGGGCATCGCGCTCGACGTGGAGGTAGAGGATCCGGCCATCGCGGTGCATGCGGGCCGCGTGCGGTTGGAGCAGGTGCTGATCAACCTGCTGCAAAATGCCGCTGAGGCGGTGCGCGACGTCGACGGTGCGCGCGTCACATTGCTGGCGCACGGCAGCGCCCCGGTGCTGATCGACATTTGCGACAACGGCCCCGGCGTTCCCGCCGAGATCCTTCCGCAGCTGTTCACGCCCTTCGTCACCGGGCGGCCCGACGGGCTGGGACTGGGGCTGGCGATCGCGAGCGACATCATGAGCGGCTTCGGCGGCACGCTGACGCTCATCCCCTCGCCGCTCGGCGGTGCAGGCTTTCGCCTGACGTTGAGGCCGGCATGAGCTTCTTCACCGCCGAGCAGACGATCTTTTTCGTCGACGACGACTCCGCACTGCGCGAGGCCAATGTCCAGACGCTCGACCTTGCCGGGCTGACAGCCGAGGCCTATGCGGACGCGCACAGCGTGCTGCCGCGGATCGCCGCCGATTTTCCGGGTGTCGTCGTGACCGACATCCGGATGCCGGGGATGGACGGGCTCGAGCTGCGCGCCGCGATCCACGCGATCGATCCCGAGATTCCGGTCGTGCTGATCACCGGCCATGCCGACGTCGCGATGGCGGTGCGCGCGCTGCACGACGGCGCCTTCGACTTCCTCGCCAAGCCCTTTGCCGCCGACCATCTGGTGGGCGTCGTTCGCCGCGCGCTCGCGCACCGCGCGCTGATCCTCGACAACCGCCGGCTGACCGCGGCGGCCGCGGCGATCGACAGCCCGCTGATCGGCGAAAGCCCCGCGATGGTGCGGCTGCGCGAAACGATCGCGCAGCTCGCGCAGGCGGACATCGACGTGCTGATCGAGGGCGAGACGGGGACGGGCAAGGAACTGGTCGCGCATATGCTCCACCGCCAGAGCCGGCGGAGCGCGGCGTCGCTCGTCGCAGTCAATTGCGCCGCGCTGCCGCAAGAGCTGGCCGAAGCCGAGCTGTTCGGCAGCGACATGATCGACCGGGCGACGGGCAAGCTGGGACAGGCCGGGCGGATCCGCAGCGCGCATCGCGGGACCTTGTTCCTCGACGAAATCGACACGATGCACCCCGCGGTGCAGGCCAAGCTGCTCCGCGTGATCGAGGAGCGCGAAGTGCAACCCTTGGGCGCCAGCGCGCCCGAACCCGTCGACCTGCGCGTCGTCGCGGCGACCAAGACCGACCTGAGGGACGCGGTGCGCGGCGGCGATTTCCGCGAAGATCTCTATTACCGGCTGCACGTCGTGAAGCTGCGCATCCCGCCGCTGCGCGAGCGGCGGTCGGACATTCCGCAGACCTTCGCCTTCTTCCTCGACGAAGCCGCGGCGAAGATGGGGTTGGCGGGGTTCCGGATCGACGACGCGGTGCGCCGCCACCTTGTCGAGCACGACTGGCCGGGCAATGTCCGCGAGCTCAAGAATTTCGCTTATAGCGTCGTGCTCGACCTGCCGTCGGACCCCGGCCGCGCGGCGATGCCCGCCGACGCGCCGCTCGCCGAGCGCGTGCGCCGTTTCGAGGCGACGATTATCGAGGACACGCTTGTGCAGACGCGTGGCCATATCGCCGAAACGATGGCACGGTTGGGGGTGCCGAGAAAGACGCTTTACGACAAGATGGCGAAGCTGGGGATCGATCCCAAGCAATTCCGGAGCTGAACCTCGTCTATTTTCCCTGCGCAGCAAGCACGCGCAAGATGTTGCCGCTCCACATCTTCTCGATGTCGGCGTCCGAATAGCCCGCCGCCTTCAGCCGTTCGGTGACCTTGGGCAGCGCCGAAATATCCTCGATGCCGGGCAGGCCGCCGCCGCCGTCCCAGTCGGCACCGAAGCAGATGTGATCCACCCCGCCGACCTCGATCGCGCGCAGCACCATCGTCATATAATCCTCGAAATCGGCCGCCCACAGCGCCTCGGTCTTGTCGAGTTCGCGCCACTGGCGATTGAGATCGGCCTGTTCGGCGGGAGACAGTGACCCGATCCGTTCATATTTGCCGAACAGCTCGCCGCGCGCGGCCGACATCTTCATCTCCGACATGAAGATGGTCGAGATGCACATCGCCCCGCCCTTCGCCGCGAGCGCCTTCAACCGCCCCTCGTCGAGGTTGCGCGGATGGTCGTAGGCCGACCTCAGGCTCGAGTGCGACAACAGGATGGGATATTTCGACAATTCGAGCATCTGGTCGAACGCCGCGTCGGACGAATGGCTCGCGTCGATGACGATGCCGAGACGGTTCATCTCCGCCACCCACTGCTTGCCGAGCGGGCTCAGTCCCTTCCAGCGTCCCTCGCCCGTCGCGCTGTCGGCGAATTGGTTATCCTTCGAATGCACCGGCCCGGCGAGGCGCAGCCCCTTGTCGTAGAACTCCTGGAGCAAAGACAGATCCTCGCCGAGCGGATAGCTGTTCTCCATCGACTTGAAGGCGATGAGCTTGCCTTCCTTGTTCAGCCGCACTGCGTCGGCCGCAGTCCGCGCAGGCGCGATGGCGTCGGGATATTTGGCGATGGTGCGGTCGATCAGCGCCGACCGCGCCCGCGCGAAAGCCAGCGCGTCGGCATAGCCCTTGGCGGTCAGCGGGCCTTGCTCGGTATAGATGGCGAAGAAGCCGCCATCGAGGTTGCCGTCCTTCATCCGCGGGATGTCGAGCTGCGCCATATCGTCCGCGAGCGCGTGGCGATCGGCGAAGCTCCAGCCCGTGCGTTCGAAATGAAGCGGCGTGTCGAGATGCGTGTCGAGCACGAGCATCCGGCTGTGCAGCGGCGCTTCGGGCGCCGCCTTCGGCTGGTCGCCGCCGGTCGAGCAGGCGGTCAGCGCGGTGGCCGTCAGCAGGATCGCGATAGGCTTCACTTCTTGTCCTCCACAGGCTTCAGGTCGAGATCGTGATAATCCCAGCTGAAGTCGGCGATCTTGCTAACCGCCTTCATCGTCACGCCCGTCACCTTGCCGTCGGCGTCGAGCGCGAAGGTCACATAGGCGGGTTCGATCGCCGGATCGTCGAATTTGGTGACGAAGCTGTCATATTGCCAATGGTCGAGCCGCCCCGCCATCCGCGGCGTTGATGTAAAATCGATCGTCAGCCCCTTCGCGTCCGAGCCGATCACGACGTCGCCATACCAGGGGTCGCGATAGCGCCCGGCGTAGCCCGCCAGCGCGAGCGAGGGACCGCTCTGCGCCGGCGATGCCTTCGACTGTTTCAGAAACTCGACCCCTCCGGCGAGCCGCGCCTGATACCAATCCTCCCATTTCGTAATCCAGCCATATTCGGGCTGGTCCAGATAATGGTCGAGCAGATCGTAGGTGAGGCCGAGGAGCATCCCGCTGTCCTCGCTGTTCATCATGATCGCGAAGCCGACATTTTTGTCGGGGATCATCACGACGCGCGTGATCGAACCGAAGACGCCGCCGCCGTGCTGGATGATGCGGTGGCCGCGATAGTCCTGCACATTCCAGCCGAGCGCATAGGCCTGCTGCGTCGGCTGCGCGGGTTTGAGCGCGTCGGGCAGCGGGGTGATCGGCACCGGCGTCACCGGCGTCCACATCTCGGCCGCCTGTTCCTCGCTGAACAGGCGTTTCCCATCGGGGAGTGCGCCATGCGCGAGCTGGACCTTGAGCCACGCCGCCATGTCGTCGGCGCTGAGCGCCAGCCCGCCCGCGGGGGCACCGTTGCGGCCGAGTTCGTCGCGCTCGTTCAGCGCCTGTTGCGGGCCGAGCCCGCGCAAGGGGCCCGACAGCCGCGCGTGCGGCCACGACCGGTTGGCAATGCGGAAGCGGTCCTCGCTGTCGCTCGTTGCATTCTTCATGCCGCCGGGGCGCAAAACGTGCGCGCGGATGAAGTCCTCCCACGTCTGGCCGGTGACCTCTTCGATCAGCTGACCCGCGACCGCGTAGAGGATATTGTCATAGGCATAGGCCGAGCGGAAACTCGTCTTGGGCTTCAAATAAGCGACGCGCTCGACCGTCTGCTTGCGCGTGAGGTGCGTGCGCGGCACGAACATCAGATCGCCCTGCCCGAGCCCGAGCCCGCTGCGGTGGACGAGGAGATCGCGGATCGTGATCTCGCGCGTGACCCACGGGTCGTACATGCGGAACCACGGCATATGTTTGATGACGGGGTCGTCCCACGCGATCTTGCCTTCGTCGACCAGCACCGCGAGCGCCGCGGCGGTCATCGCCTTGCCGGTCGAGCCGGTCTGGAAAATCGTCTGTGCATCGACCGGCGCGCGCTCGCCGAGCTTGCGCACGCCCCAGCCGCGCGACAGCGTCGTCTTGCCGTCCTCGACGATCGCGATCGACACCCCCGCCGCGCCAATTTTCTTGCGCAGCGCCTCGACGCTTTCGCCGATGTCGGCGGGCGGCTCGGCCCACGCCGGCACGGCGACCGACAGCATCAGCGACAGGGCAAGCAGGCGTTTCATGGCAAAGCCTCCATATGGGGAGCGAGTGCGGGGCGCAGCAGGCGCCAGATACCGACGGTGAGCAAGGGCAACACGAAGGTCGCGAGGAACAGCCACGCGAGGAAGCGGTATCCGCTGGCGATCAGGTCGACGAGGCCGACGCGCGCCGCGACGAACATACAGCCGACGAGCACGACGCCGCCGATCGCCGCGCGCGCGCCGGTCCCGAGCGGCCGGCGGCCGCGCGCCTCGACGACGCCCGACACGCGCTCGTTGATCGCATGGATCGCGCCAACCCCGCTTTCGAGCAGCGCGGCGAAGATCATCAGCTGGAACAGCACATGAAAACCCGGCACCGCCATCTGGCGCAGCAGGAAATCGGAGGGCAGCGTCTCACCGCCAATCGCGGGGTAGAAAGCCATCATCGCGACGAAGAAGAGGATCGCGGGCAGCATCGTCAGCGGCCCTGCGATCAGCCCGGCAACCACGGCATCGCGCTGGCTCGTCAGGTGACGGAGGACGGGCAGTATAACGACCGCCCCGACGATATTGTAGCTCGCATAGGTGATGCCGCCCGCCACCCAGTTCCCCGAAGGCGGCGGCGCATTGGCGAAACCGCTCGCGATCAGGTCGCCGAAGCTGGTGAGCGCGAACAGCAGGAACAGCGCGTAGACCGCATAGATCAGCATCGAGGCATATTTGAACAATGTCTCGACCAGCGCGGTTCCGAAGGCGGTGAAACCGAGGATGCCGAGCGCGAGCAGCACCGATCCCGCGAGCTCGGGCCAGCCGAACGTCGCCGCGCCGATCGCACCCGCAGCCGCACCGAACACCGCGAGGATCAGTACGACGAAGATCAGATAGGCGACCTCGAACGCGATCCAGGCGGGGCCGAGCAGTCCTTCGAAGAAGCTGCGATAATCATAGGCCCGTATCCGGCGCGCGAGCGCAAAGGTCAACGCGGCGACGACGCTCCAGATCAGCGTCGCGAGCAGCATGGCGGAAAGCCCGCCCCAAGGCCCCGACGGCACGAAATATTCCGCCAGTTCGCGCCCCGTGGCATAGCCGCCGCCGATGATGACGGCCTTCAGCGCGAAACCGGGCAGCAGGAAGCGCTGGAACCAGCTCGACCTGCCACCCGTCTCGCCCACACTCATGCGAGAATATTGTCCACGAGCGCATCGAAGGACGCGCCGCCGCGGATCGGATCGGTGACCGGCAGGCCGAGGCGTTGCCGCTCGGCCGCCATCAGCGCCTCGGCCGCGTCGGCGTCGTAAGCCGAGGTGTTGAGACTCACGCCGCCGCAGCGGATCGCGGGATTGGTGCGGCTGCCGAGGCGGATCGTCAGGTCGATCACCTCTTCGATGCTCGGCAGTGCAAAGCTTTCCATGCCGAGAATCACCTTGCGCGCCGGATCGTGGCAGACGACGAACACGTCGGGCTGGCTGCCGTGCAGCAGGCCGAGCGACACCGCCGCATAGGCGGGATTGAAGATCGATCCCTGCCCCTCGATCAAATCCCAATGGTTTTCAGGCGCGTCGGGGCTCAATATCTCGGCCGCCCCGGCCTCGAAATCCGAAACCACCGCGTCCATCGGCATGCCGCCGCCCGCGATCATGATCCCCGTCTGGCCGGTCGCGCGGAAATCGGCGTCGATCCCGCGCGCGACGAAGGCGCGATGGAGCGCAAGCGCCGTATATTTCTTGCCGAGCGCGCAGTCGGTGCCGACGGTCAGCAATCGTTTGCCGCTCCGCTTGCGCCCATTGGCGATCGGAATCGACGGCGGCGGGGTGCGCACGTCGATCAGGCGCTGGCCGGTGCGCCGCGCCGCCTCGACGAGCGCGGGGATGCTTGTGAGCCGCGTGTGGAGCCCGCTGACGATATCGAGCCCCGCCTCCATCGCCTCGACAAGCACGGCGACCCACGCGTCGCCGATGACGCCGCCCTGGTTCGCGACGCCGATCACCAGCGACTTCGCCCCCGCGGCACGCGCCTCGGCGGGGGACAGCCGCGGCAGGCCGGCGCTGACCGAGCAGGCGCCGATTCCATATTCGCCGACGCAGCGGTCGGCCGCCCAGTCGGCGAGGCCAAAGGCGGTCTTGGCATAGCCCGCCTCGGTCGTGTCGCCGAGGAACAGCAGATAGGGTTGCGGCAGGGTCAGGCTTTCGGCCAGTCTGCCGGTGGGCGCGTTCATCTTGTCCAACTCCAGTTCGCTCAGAAAGCCATGTCGAGCGCGACGCCGATCGTGCGCGGCTGCAGCGGCGAGATCCCGAGGAAGCTCGGCTGGTTCAGCCCGTCGGCAAACGTCGATCGCGCCATCTCGCCCTTGTTGTCGAGCAGATTGCGCGCATAGGCGCGGAGCGTCCAGTGATCATCGAAGGTCACCGACGCGTTGAGATCGACCGACGTATAGGCCTTGGCGCGCGCGACGAGCGGATCGCTCTCGACCAGCGACAGGCGGTTGCTCGCGTGGCGGATGCCGGCGCCAAAGCTGCCCTTGTTGCCGCCGCCCAGTTCGAACTCGTAATCGGCGCGCAGCGCGCCGCTGAACTTGGGCACCGCGGGCAGGCGGTCGCCATCGACGCCGCTGATCTCGGGCACGTCCTCGCTAAGCGTCGCGTCGGTGTAGCTGCCGGTGGCGCTGATCGTCAGCCCCGCCGCCGGGCGCAGCGCGAGGCTGCCTTCGAAACCCTTGCTCGTCGCCTTGCCGCCGTTCGCGCCGCCCGACACGCCGCCGAAGGCGCGTGTGACCTGGATGTCGGTCCAGTCCATCCAGAAGAAGGCGGCATCGACCGACACCATGCGGTCGGCGAAATCGGCCTTCAGCCCGACCTCGTAATTGGTCATGCGGTCGGCATCGACGCTCGGCGGGACATTGGGAACGATGACGTTCGGGCCGCCGGGGCGATAGCCCGTCGCGACGCGGGCGTAGAGCATCGCATCCTCGTTGATGTGGAACTGCGGGCTGACCGAGAAGGTCCAGACGCTTTCGGCCGATTCACCCGGATCGTTGGCGCTGGGAACGATCGCGCCTTCGCTGATCTGGGTGAAAGTCTGTTCGTTGCGCGCCCAGCGGAGGCCGCCGGTCACTTCGAACTGCTCGCTCAGCTTGAAGGTCGCGTTGCCGAAGATCGCATATTCCTTGTAGGTCGCGGGCAGCCCGACGATCGCCAGCGGGTCGAGGCCCGGGATGCTATTGCCGTCCATGTCGAACGACCGCACGAGCTGGGCATTGCTCGTTTCCTCGTCGGTGAAGAAACCGCCGATCATCCATTCGAACCGCCCGCCGCTCGGCGAAGCGAGACGGACTTCCTGCGTCCATTTCTTGAGCCCGAGGTCGAGCGAAAAGGGTGTGATGCCCGGATCGACCGCGCCGTCGGTGAGCAGCGGGAACAGCACACCAAAGGCGTAGCTTGCATCCTGCACCTGCCGGCTCTGCGTCTGACTATATGTCGTCGCGGAGGTCAGCGTCGCGGCGCCGAAATCATAGTCGATCGTCGCCGAATAATAATCGAGATCGATGTCGTAGGATTCGGGGACATAATTGTTGAACGAATGGCCGTTGCCGAGCCGGTTGCCGTCGAGATCGGCGGCGTAGAGACCATTTCCGTCCGAATCGAGCGACTGCCAGATGCCCGCGAGCTTGATGCTGAGCTCGGGCGTCGGCTGCCACAAGAGCGCGGCGCGGCCGCCGCGCTGTTCATAGTCATTCTGGTCCTTCAGCCCCGCATTGTTGACGCTGTCGACCCAACCCGGCGTCTTGCGCCACGCGAAGCTGCCCGAAATCGCGAGCGTGTCGGTGACGATCGGCGCGTTGGCATAGACCTGCCCGCCCCAGCCAAGGCTACCCGCGTCCTTGATCGTGAAACCCTCGACGCCCGCGCGCACCTTGAAAGCGCTCGTATCGGGCTGGACGGTCACATATTTGACGAGGCCGCCGATCGAGCTGGCGCCGTAAAGCGTGCCCTGCGGCCCCTTGAGCACCTCGATGCGTTCGAGGTCATAGGGCATGAGGTCGATCGTGAACGACCCCGCCCGATTGTAGAGCGCGCTCGACCCCACCGGCGCATCATCGAGATAGATGCCGACGGTCTGGCTGGCGTTCAATGGCGCGACGCCGCGCAGCGTGATCGTCGTCTGGCCCGGCGTGCCGCCATTGCTGACGTTCATGCCGGGAACATAGCCCGCATAGTCGACGAGCGAGGCCGAACCCTGCTCCTGCAGTTCCTCGCCGCTGACCACGGCGATCGATATCGGCACGTCCTGCACATTCTGGACGCGCTTTTGCGCAGTGACGACGATCTCGCCCGCGGCTTCGATCGCGCCCGCTTCCTGCGCCTGTGCCGGCATCGCGGCGATCACCGCGGCGATGCTTGCTGCAACGAAAAGTCCCTTGTTCATCGTCTTACCCCCAGACTTGGGCGAGCAGGCGGCGGAAATTGCCACCGAGCACGGCCCGGATGTTATCGTTCGAATAGTTGCGGCGGATGAGTTCCTCGACGAGATCGAAGGTCTTCAACGGATGGTCGAAACCGTCGATGTCGATCTTGTCGCGAAAAGCGTAGCTGCCCTTGTAGCTGCCCTTGAGCGCGGCATATTCGTCCGGCTGCATGTCGTCGTAACCGTGCAGGTCGGCGTCGGAGCCGATCCCGACATGGTCGATGCCGACGAGCTTCGCGACATGGTCGATATGATCGGCCATATGCCCCACGTTGGTCGGGTCGGTCGTCCGCACGAACATGCGCACCCCCGTGATGCCCATCACCCCGCCCTTTGCGGCGAGCGCCAGAATCGCTTCATCGGTCTTTACGCGCGGGTGATCGACGAGCGCGCGGGCGTTGCTGTGGGTGATCGCGATCGGGCCCTTCGCTATCTCGATCGCGTCCAAGGTCGTCTTGTCACCGCAATGCGAGACATCGACGAGCATCTTCTGCTTTTCCATCTCGGCGATGATCGCCGCGCCATAATCGCTGACGCCGCCGTCGACGCGCTCGGTGCTGCCCGACCCGATCCGGTTCTGGCTGTTGTAGGTAAGCTGCGCGCAGCGGAGGCCGAGGCGGCGGAACAGCGCGACATCCTCGACCTTTTCGAAATGCTCGGCATTCTGGATGCCCATGATGACCGCGCATTTCTTTTCCGCCTTGGCGCGGTCGAGATCGGCGACCGTGTCGACGAGGGTGAAGACATGGCTGTTGCGCCCGGCGAAGCCCTGCCAGCCGGCGAGGAATTCCATCGCCTGCGCCTTCGCGTCGGGGCCGCCAAGGCCGTAAGCGTTGTGAAAGCCGGTGATGCCGCTCGCCCGGAACTCGGCGGCTTCGGCGTCGGTCAGCCGGTGCGCGACATAATTCTCGTCGAGCGTGATCTTGAGCGGCGCGAGCATGTCGATGACGAGCGACGAGGCGACGAGGTCGACCGCGCGGCGCGAATAGGCCTTCGCCGGGGCCGCCGCGAAGGCATAGGCGCCGCGATTCACCATCGGCGCGGACAAAGCGACCCCGACCGCGCCCGCGAGTGCCGCGCGGCGCGTCATCGGGAATGACGACGTCATTCCAGCCTCCCTCAATGAAATCTCAATTCAAAGACTATTGTCCTAATCAGAAAATTGTCAACCCGTTTAGGACATCAAATTGTCACGAACCCCAAATTTCTGCCGGGCAATGGATCATCCCGCCGCGATATTCGACACCCGGCACGCGATCGCGCGCAAGGAAGGTCGGCCCGTCGAGATCGACGATGTCGCAGAGCTGGCCGACCAGATAGGACGGCGCCATCGACAGGCTGGTCCCCATCATGTTGCCGACCATCACATCGAGCCCGAGCTTTTTCGCCTGCCGCGCGATCGCCAGCCCTTCGGTCAGGCCACCGCATTTATCGAGCTTGATGTTGACGATGTCGAAGCGCCCGACGAGTGCGGCGGTATCGACGAGCGAGAGCGCGCTTTCGTCCGCAGCGAAGGGCAGCGGCCGCTTCAACCCGTCGAGGTCGGCCTCGCGCCCGCGCCTGAGCGGCTGTTCGAGCTGCGCGACGCGCGCAGAGACGAGCACCGGGAGCAGGTCGGCGAGCGTGCCGACGTCATAGCCCTGATTGGCGTCGACGCCGATCCACGCGTCGGGGCGTGCGGTGCGGATCGCTTCGATGCGCGCGATATCGTCGGCAAGGTCGCCCGTCAGCTTGACCTTGATCGGCGCCTCCGGGTCGATCGCTAACGCGGCCTTCGCCATATTCTCGGCGCTGTCCGCCCCGAGCGTCAAGGTCGAGCGCAGAGCCCTGGGCTGCTCAAGCCCCGCGAGCGCCCACACGGGACGTCCCGCCTGCTTCGCTTCCAGATCCCAGAAAGCGCAGTCGAGCGCATTGCGCGCGCCGCCGGGCGGCAGCAGATGCTGCAATTCCTCGCGCGTTGCGCCGCGCTCGATGTCATCGCGAACCCGTGCCGCTTCGGCCAGCATATGGTCGATGTCGTCCCCGAGATAATAGACCCCGGCTCCTTCGCCGCGCCCGACATGTGTGCCGTCGGATATCTCGGCGACGAGCAGCGCGGTTTCGGTGAAGACGTGGCCGGAGATGCGGAAGGGCTGATGATAGGGAAAACGCTCGACCCGAAGGTCGAGCGTCAATTTCGAGGCCTGCTGCGTCGCCATCAATAGACCATCCCGAAGCCATAGAGATGGAAGACGAGCGTCACCCAGACGAGTACGAGCGCGGCGAGCGCGAGCAACACCGCGCCCAGCTTCATCGTCCACTTCTGCTTGCCCTTGATGCTGAGCCAGAGATGCCAGGCCGCCGTCGCCAGCAGACCGAAAGCGGCGAGCGGGGTCAGGATACGCAGCAGGTGGATGAGCCAGTCGAGCGGCCCGCCGATGCTGCCGATGTCGGCTGAGAAAGCGGCGATCAGCCCGATCCATCCGGCGAGCGCGCCGAGCGCGATCCAAGCGAAGACACGCGACAGGCGATAGGCGCGGAGCGACTTGTCCTGAAGCGCGAACTCGGCCTTGAAGCTGCGCCGCACCAGCGCACGCACCGGCCATGCCAGCGCCGCGAGCAAGATAATGCCGAAGGCGAGGATCAGCGCGGGATTGAGCCATGCGGCGTTGACGCCGGCGGGCGCGGGCTCGAAGACCATGAAGGGCGACCCGGCGTCGATGCTCCAGCGCACGACGCGGCCGTCCTTGACCTCGGCGGCAAGACGCTCGCCCGTGCCCGTATCGCGCCACACAAAGGGTTCGACCTCGACCCAGTCGCGCGCGCCAGCGCCGAGCCCGTCGAGCGCGGGGAGCGTGATCTTTCCATCCTCGGTCAAGCTGATCGACGCCTGCCCCAGCAGGCCGAACAGGCTCATGAAATTGGTGAAGGAGCCGCGGCTGCTGATATAATTGCCGACCATCATCTGCGCATGCTCACGCGCCGTCTTGGCATCGACCTGCGCCGGCTTTTCGGCCGGACCCGGCAGGTAGCGATCGGCGAATTTGTGGAACAGCGCGCTGCGCACCGCACCCGCCGCGCCGTCCTTGCCCGCGCTGTTCATCGATACGAAAACTCCGGTATCGGCGTCGGGGAACAGCCAGAGGTAGGAGTGGAACCAGACGGTGTCGCCGCCATGCGCGATCGCGCGGTGGCCGTTGACCCATTGTTCATAAAAGCCGAGCGCCATGCTGTTAAGCGGGCCGACGCCGGGGGCCTTGAAATCGTGCATCATCTTCGCGGTTTCGGGCTTCATCAGCCCCGCGCCGTCATTGAGGTGCGCAATCATGAACTTCGCCATGTCGGCGCCGCTCGACGACAGGCTGCCCGCGGGCGCGGGGATCACCATTTCGAACGGCTCGGGCTTCCCGGTGACGTCGGGATAGCCCTTCGACATATGCGGCACGAGGCGCGCGGGAAGCGGCTGGCGGAACGACGAATGCGTCATGCCGAGCGGCTGGAAGATATGATTTTCGATATAATTGTCGAACGGCTCGCCGCTGACGCGCTCGACGATATAGCCCGCGAGCGCGGTGGCATAGTTCGAATAGGCCGGGGTCGTGCCGGGCGCGAAGACGCGCTCGGGCAGCGCAAGCGGCATCTGCTTCTTCAGCGTCATCACCGCTTTCGGATCGCTGCTGATCAGGTGGCGCACCGATTCCTCGAAGCCCGCGGTGTGCGTCATGATGTTGCGCATCGTCACCGGCTTGCCCTCATAGGGCGGAATCTTGAAATCGAGATAGGCGTTGACGTCCTTGTCGAGGTCGATCTTGCCGGCCTCGACCTGTTGCATCACCGCGGTCCAGGTCAGCAGCTTCGACACCGAGCCCGGGCGGAAAAGCGTCGTCTCGGGCAGGACGGGCGCACGCTTGGCGACATCCGAATAGCCATAGCCCTTCTGAAGCACGACCTCGCCGCCGCGCACGACGACCACGACCGCGCCCGGAATGCGCCCGCGTTCGAGGGCGTAGGGCAGATAGCCGTCCATCCACGCTTCGAGATCCTTGGGGTCGAGCGCGACCGGCGCCGTAGCCGTCTTGGCAACCGGCGCAGTCGCCTCGGCCTTCTTCACGGCGGGCGCGGGCACCGGCCCCTGCGCCGCGAGCGGCAGCGCGGCAAAGGCCGCCAGCCCGATCATCGCCTTGCGGATGAAACGCATCGCTTTCCCCTTTTGTCTGGCGCGCCTGTCACACCTTGCGGCAAGCCGCGCGACCCCTTACCAAGGGACCAACAGTTGTTGGCCCAATAGGGACATAATGATCCTGATTAGAAAATTGTCAAATATGGAATGGAAAAACTGATGGCGGACCGTGCAACCCCGCCGACGCTCGGCACGGTGATGAAGGGCATTCGCGCGCGAAACGGCTGGACGCTCAAGGAAATGAGCGCGAAGTCGGGCATTCCGGTTTCGACGCTGTCGAAGGTCGAGCATGACCGGCTGACGCTGAGCTATGACAAGCTCCAGCAACTGAGCCAGCGACTCAAGATTCGCATGTCGGACCTGTTCGCCGAGGATGAGGAGGACAGCACCCCGCGCGTCACCGGGCGCCGCAGCATCGGAACGATCGAGCGCGCGGCGCGCGTAACCACCGACAATTACGACTATCATTACCTCTGCACCGATCTGCGCCAGAAGCGGATGATCCCGATCCTGACGCGCATCCGCGCCCACAGCGCGAGCGAGTTCGGCGAGCTCGTCCATCACCAGGGCGAGGAATTCATCTATGTCCTCGAAGGGCGGATCGAGGTGCACAGCGAATTCTACGACCCCGTCACGCTCGACGTCGGCCAGGGCATCTATATCGATTCGTCGATGGGCCACGCCTATGTCGTCGCCGACGGGTATGACGAAGCCCTCGTCCTCGGCGTCTGTTCGAGCGCCGACGACGGGCTGATGGACAGCTTGATGAGCCTTCACGGATAACCCACCGAAAAACGGAGAAGAAAATGGCACCGCCCCGGCGCTTCGCACCCTCGCTTTTGCTGCTGTGCAGCTCGATGCTGGTCGCGGGGCCGATCGCCGCGCAGGCGCCGGCCTATGACCTGATCATCCGTGGCGGCACCCTCTACGACGGGTCGGGCAAGCCGCCCGTCGTCGGCGATCTCGCAATCAAGGACGATCGCATCGTCGCGGTCGGCAAGGTCGACGGCACCGCGAAGAGCGAGGTCGCGGCAAAGGGCATGGCGGTCGCGCCCGGCTTTATCAATATGCTGAGCTGGGCGACCGAATCGCTGATCGCCGACCCCAAAAGCCAGAGCGACATAAGACAGGGCGTCACGCTGGAGGTGATGGGCGAAGGCTGGTCGATGGGGCCGATGAACGCCACGATGAAGCGCCAAGAGACCGAGCGGCAGGGCGACATCAAATATCCGATCGAATGGACGACGCTTGGCGACTATTTCGGCTGGCTGGAGAAGCGCGGCATATCGACCAATGTCGCAAGCTTCGTCGGCGCGGCGACGGTCCGCGTGCACGAGCTGGGCGAAGGCGACGTCGACCCGAACCCCGAGCAGCTCGCCCGGATGCGCGCGCTGGTGAAGCAAGCGATGAATGAAGGCGCGATGGGGGTCGGCAGCTCGATCATCTACGCGCCGGGCTCCTACGCCGAGACCGACGAGCTCGTCGCGCTGACGAGCGAGGCCGCGAAATGCGGCGGCATGTATATCAGCCATATGCGGTCAGAGGGCGACCGGATCGAGGAGGCGGTCGACGAGCTGATCGAGATTTCGCGCCGTTCGGGCGCGCCCGCCGAAATCTATCACCTCAAGATGGCGGGGCGCAGCAATTGGGGCAAGCTCGACACGATCGTGAAGAAGATCGAGGATGCGCGCGCCGCGGGGCTGCGGATCACGACCGACATGTACACCTATACGGCGGGAGCAACCGGGCTCGACGCCGCAATGCCGACGTGGGTGCAGGCGGGCGGGCTCGAGCAATGGATCGAGCGGCTGAAGGATCCCGCGATCCGCGCGCGCGTCGCCGAGGAAATGAAAAAGCCCGGAAGCGACTGGGAAAATCTCTATTTCGGCGCGGGCGCCGACAAGATGATCCTCTCGGGCTTCAAGAATGACGCGCTGAAACCGCTGACGGGCAAGACGCTCGCCGAAGTCGCGAAGATGCGCGGCAAGTCGCCCGAGGAAACCGCGATGGACCTCGTCGTCGAGGACGGCTCGCGCGTCGGCACCGTCTATTTCCTGATGTCCGAGGACAATGTCCGCAAGCAGATCCAGCTTCCCTGGATGAGCTTCGGGTCGGACGCGGCGTCGCAGGCGCCCGAGGGCGTTTTTCTGAAATCGGGGGCGCACCCGCGCACCTATGGCAATTTCGCGCGGCTGCTCGGCCGCTATGTCCGCGACGAGAAATTGATCCCGCTCGAACAGGCGGTGTACCGGCTCACCACCCTGCCCGCGACCAATTTGGGCATCAAGGATCGCGGCGCGCTCAAGCCCGGCTATTATGCCGATGTGGTGGTCTTCGACCCGGCGACGATCGGCGACCGTTCGACCTTCGAGAAACCGCACCAATATTCGGTCGGGGTGCGCGACGTGTTCGTCAACGGCGTCGCGGTGCTGCAGGGCGGCGAGCATAGCGGCGCGACGCCTGGCCGCGCGGTGCGCGGCGCCGGGTGGAACCGCTGTTCCTAAGCGGCGGCTAAAAGCCGCCGCTGCTCGGCGGGTGACTTGAACAGGAAATCGTGCGGCAGACCGAGGCGGACGCTTGCCTGACAATGCGGCGCAGCACGGTCGACATGGTGATCGGCGAGCCGGCCGGCGATGCCCAGCGCGGTGCGGTCGAGCCGTGTCAGATCATAGCGCGGGCCGAGGTCGAGCTTGCGACGGATATGATCGGGCAAGAGCGACACCGACGCGCGCGCAATGGCGCGATGCAGGAAGCGCGGCACGCCCGGCGCGGCGCGGCCCGACTGGATAATATCGAGAAATTCGAAGATGATCGGATGCGGCTCGAAGCGCGGTTCGAGCTCCTCCATCATCGTCATGAAGGCCGCCACCGTCGGCGGCGTACGCCGCGCCCCGAACTCGCGACCGATCGCATCGCCATCGGCCATGAAGCGATCCTTGTCGGCGTCGCTCAGGGGGTGGACGAAACGATCATAGGCCATCAGGAAGCCGTATGAGGCGGTCGCCGCGACCCAGTCGAGCAGCAGCGGGTCCATCGCACGATATTTGTCGCCCGCCGGCGTTTCGCCCTTCACCTTGCCGTGCATGCGGTTGACCTTGCCGATCACCTCCTTCGCGGCGCTTGCGGGCCCATAGCAGGCGAGCATCGCGACGAGACCCGTGCGGCGCGAACGGCCGATCGGGTCGGCCTTGTAGGTCGAATGATCCCACACGCCCGACCGGATGCGCGGCTCGGCGAATTCGAGCAGCACCGCCGCGATGCCGCCGATGCCGAGCGCGATCGCATTCTTGTAGACGCGCCACTGGACGCTGTCCGGCGCGAGCAGCGCGGGTTCGCCGAGGGGCGCGGCGAAATCGATCGCCGTCCCCAGATAATCCTCCTGCATCGGCGCACGCACCACTTTCTCTCGCTCCTTCAGAAGTCATAACCCAGAGTGAGGCCCCAGGTTCGCGGCTGGTTGGCGAAGCGCACGACGACATTGGCGTTGCTCGCCACCGCCGACCAATAATATTTGTCGAACAGATTCTTCGCCCAGAGCGAGGCCGACCAGCCGCTTTCGCTCTTGAGGCCAAGGCTCGCATTGACGATGCCATAGGCGTCGACCTTGTAGAGATCGAGATCCTCGAAGATCGTGTTCGACTTGCTCTGGTACCGCGCGCTGACCGCTCCGGTCAGGCTCAGCGTGTCGCTGACCGGCGTGTCATAGGCGAGCGTCACGCTGCCCTGAAATTCGGGGCTGTAGATAAATTCGGCGCCATCGAAATTCTCCGGCTGTCCCGCCGCGTTGGTGCCGTCATAATCGTTGATCCGCGTCTTCAGCCACAGCGCGTTGGCGGCGAGCGTCAGCCCCGTCGCCGGGCGGATCGTCAGCTCGCCCTCGACGCCGTAAGCTTCGCTGTCGGGAACATTGTCGAGGCGCGAGAGCGCGGTATAGATCGGATCGGCGAAATAGGTGCTGATCTGCTTGTCGCGATAGTCGTAGTAGAAGGCCGAAAGATTGGCCTGCACTAGGCGATCCGCCAGCGTCGCCTTCACGCCCACTTCATAGGCGGTGAGCTTCTCCTGCGTCACCGGCGCATTCTGGCGCGCGAGGTTCGCGGCGTTGATCGGCGTCGTCCCCGATTTATAGCCGCGCGAGACCGAGGCGTAGAGCAAGGTATCGTCGTTCGGCGACCAGTCGAGCGCGGCGCGCCACGCGACATTATTCTCGTCGAGCAGCGACTGGACCTCGCCGAAGGTACCGGTCATGGGATCGAAAGTGTTGCACTGACCCTCGGCGATTTCGGGCGCGAGCACGCCATAGGTCTGGAAATAGAGCGCGCGGTTCACGACATTGACGTTGGGCAACATATTGCCGTTGAAGTCGCGCGAGCAGCCGTTGTAGCGCTGCTTGTCCTCGGTATAGCGCACGCCGAGCGTGAGTTTGAGCTGGTCGGTGAGTTCGGCATCGGCGTTGCCGAAAATGCTCCATGTCTTGGTGCGGATACGGCCGAAATCCTCGTAGGTGCGGAAAGCCTGCGAAAGTTCGAGCGGGGTGTACCCGCCCGAATTGAACGGCGTTCCTAGCAAGGGCACGCCCGCGCCGCGGATCAGCCCGACATTGGCATTCTGGCCGAGCAAAGTGCGGTTGGAATCGATGATCCGATCGTTGGCGTAATAGGCCCCGACGAGCCAGTTCACCGCGCCGCTTTCGCCTTCCAGATGCAGTTCCTGTGCAAAGCTCTTGATCCGCCCCACCGTGTTCTGGAGCAGGATTTCGAAGGGCGCACCGCTCCAGTCGGAGAGCGCGTTGCGCTTGAAATCATTGTAGCTGGTGAGCGAGACGAGCTTCATCGTCTCGCCGAGATCCTGATCCCAGCGCAGCTTCAAGCCCCAGAAACGATTGTCCTCGGCGAGCGGGCCGGCGAGGCCGAGCCCGGTGCCGATATCCGCCGAACGCGCCGCTTCGGGTGCCCAGTCGGCCTGGCTCGCCTTGGTCGGGAAATTCGCCCCGAGATAGTCGGCGAGCCCCGGCGCATTGAAGAAGCGCGAATTGCTGGTGCCGCTGACGGGGTTGGTGGCGGGGGTGAAACCGATCCCCTGCCCCGCGACGGTATCCGACCTGTTGCGCCACCAGGTCACCGACAGGTCGAAATGCGTCCCCGGCGCAGGGTCGATGGCAAGCGAGCCGCGGATGCCCAGCTTGTCGACCTCGCCAAGCCGTTCGCCCCGCGTGTTGCTGACCTGCCAGCCCTTGTCGCTATTCTCGCTGCGAAAGGCGATGCGCGCGGCGATGCCTTCGCCAAGCGGGCCCGAGATATGGCCGCCGATATTCCAGGTCTGGTAATTGCCGAGGTCGGCCTTGATGCTGCCCTCGAAACTGTCAGTCGGCTTGGCGGTGATGAAGTTGATCAGGCCTGCGGTGGTGTTGCGGCCATAGAGCGTGCCTTGCGGCCCCTTCAGCACCTCGACGCGCTCGAGGTCCATCACCGGGCCGGTGTTCATGATCGGATAGGCATAGGCGACCTCGTCGACATAAGTACCGACCGTCGAGGTCGACGACAGGTTGATCGTATTGAAGCCGATCCCGCGCAGCGTATAGGTCGGAACCCCCTGATAGCTTTGCGAGACGGTAAAGCTCGGCGCCACCGCGGTCAGGTCGCGCATGTCGGTCACGCGCAGATTTTCGAGCGTTTCGGCATCGACCGCCTGGATCGCCATGCCGACGTCGTTCATCGATTCGGCGCGGCGCTGCGCGGTGACGATGATGTCGCCTTCGGCCGCGACGCTGTCGGGCGCGGTTTCCTCCGCCGCAAAGGCCGGAGCCGCGACGACGAGCCCCATCGCCGAACCGGCGGCCAGGAAAATACGCATTGCCTTCATCACTCATCCTCCCTCAAACGGCTTGTCGCGGGGCTCGTCTTTGTGCGAGCGTCGCGCGAAACCGGACCGTGACAGAACAAGGGATTGCGGCGGGAGGGACAAGCTGACACCTGTGTCAGGGAGTGGAGGGACGAGCGGGTGATCGACGAGAGGGCGGAATGCTGGTCGGAAATGCCGGGGCTGATCGCAGCGGTGCAGGCGGCTGGCGACGCGATCGGCCTGCCCTATGTCGCGGCACAGGCCGACCTTGGCGACCCCGAGCCGATGAGCGACGAGGCCGGACGCCCCTATGCCGAAACCAGCTTTCGCTGGGTCGATCCGAATTACGCCTATTGGCGCGACCGCAAGCTGGCGCTGCACATCGCCTTCCTGACCGCGGCGCGGCTGGTGGGCGAACCCTTTTACTACAGCGACGGCCGCCTTCGCACCTGGCGCGCGACGCAGCTTCTTGAAGCCGTCGATTGCTCGCAGGCCAAGAACACGCCCAATTTCGGCGAAGCGATCATCGCGCCGGTGCATCTGCCGCGCGGGCTGGTCGGCGCGGTCTTCTGGTGCTCGCGCGAGCCCGTCGGGGTCGAGGCGATCTTCGCAAAGCACGCCGGGCATCTGCACAACCTCGCGGTCAGGCTGGTCGCGACGCACAACGAAGCGCGCGGACGCCCGCGCAACGCGACGGTGCCGCAGACGCTGACGCGGCGCGAAGTCCAGTGCCTGCGCTGGGCGGCGGCGGGCAAGACCGACGGCGAGATCGGCATCATCCTGTCGCTCTCGGTGTCGACGGTGCGCTTCCACCTGCGCAATGCCGCGGCGAAGCTCGGCGCGACGGGACGCGCGCAGTCGATCCAGATCGCGGCGGGGCTCGGCTTCGTCGGCGCGCGCGCGGCCTGATGCAGGTGCCAGCTTGGCCCGGCATCGCGCAGGGGCCTAAGCCGGAGCCATGGACATGCTGAACGATCCGGCGCTGATCGCCTTTCGCGACCAGGTTCGCGCCTTCCTGGCTGCGCATCTGCCCGACGATATTCGCCTAGCGGCCGCACGCGCGACCAGCGTCTTCATCGATCCCGACGTGTCGCTGCCGTGGCAACGCATCCTGCACGCGCGCGGCTGGGCGGCGCCCGACTGGCCCGCCGAGTTCGGCGGCCCCGGCTGGAACGAAATCGAACGCTATATCTTTGCCGCCGAATGCGCGCTGGCGGGCGCGCCGAACCTCGCGCCAATGGGGCTCAAGATGGTCGCGCCGGTGATCATGCACTATGGCAGCGCCGAACAGCGCGCCCATTATCTGCCGCGCATATTGTCGGGCGAGGATTATTGGTGCCAGGGCTTTTCGGAGCCCGGCGCGGGGTCGGACCTCGCCGCGCTGCAACTGCGCGCGGTGCCCGACGGCGACGACTATGTCCTGAACGGGTCCAAGATCTGGACGACGCACGCGCATTTCGCGAACCGCATGTTCGCGCTCGTGCGCACCTCGAACGAGGGCAAGCCGCAGGCGGGGATCAGTTTCCTGCTGCTCGACATGAAGGCGCCGGGCATCGCGGTCGAGCCGATCCGCACGCTCGCCGGTGATCACGAACTCAACCAGGTGTTTTTCGACGA
Organism: Sphingopyxis sp. SE2; assembly: GCF_032227185.1. Classification (NCBI taxonomy): domain Bacteria; kingdom Pseudomonadati; phylum Pseudomonadota; class Alphaproteobacteria; order Sphingomonadales; family Sphingopyxidaceae; genus Sphingopyxis; species Sphingopyxis sp. SE2. The sequence continues at coordinate 1,732,012 of NZ_JAPMXW010000001.1, forward strand.
CGTCCGCGTCCCGCGGGCGAACCGGCTCGGCGGCGAGAATGAGGGCTGGTCGGTCGCGAAACATCTGCTCACCTTCGAACGCGGCGGCAAGTATGCGCCAGGGCTGATCTGCCGCCTCGAACGGCTGCGCGCCCGCGATGACATCGATCCGGTGCTGCGCGCGCGGCTCGACCGCGAAGCGGTTGCGCTCAAAGCATTGCAGGCGCTCGAGCTGAAAGCGATGCGCGGCGTCGGCGGCAGTCCGGCGCTTTACGCCTCGGCGCTCAAGATACTCGGGACCGAGACCGCGCAGCGTATCGACACGCTGGCATGCGAGGTCGCGGGCCATGCCGCATGGGCCGACGCCGACGGACAGACGCCCGCCGAGCTGGCGGTCGCGGTGCCGCGCTATCTCAACGACCGGGCGGCGAGCATCTATGCGGGGTCGAACGAAATCCAGCGCGACCTGATCGCGCGGACGATGCTGGGTTAGTCAGCCGCCTCGGTAAAACGCGCGAGATGACCGGCGCGCGGGCCGAATGCCGCCGCGATCGCGAGCGCCCTTTTGAAATAGCCACCCAGACTCAGTTCCTCGGTCAGCCCCATCGCGCCATGGATCTGCACCGCGCTTTCGCCGACCACACGCACCGCGTCGCCAACCTCGATACACGCCGCGCTGACCGCCTGCGCGCGGTCGCGGTCGTCCTGATCGACTGCGGCGACCGCCACCTCGGTGAGCGCGACCGCCTTCATCATCGCGAGCTGCATGTCGGCCGCGCGATGGCGCAGCGACTGGAAACGGCCGATCTCGATCCCGAACTGTTTGCGCTGGCCCAGATAGTCGACGCTGTCGGCGATGATGCGCTGCATCAGCCCGACCGCCTCGGCACATCGCCCGGCCAGAATCAGATCGTTCGCATAATCGGCCAGCACCCGCGCTTCGTCCCCGTCCGCCAGCAGGTCCGCATCGCCCGGCTTGAGCGTGAAGGAAAGGTCGGCCGACACGCTGCCGTCGTGCATGATGCGGTGGCGCTGCTCGACCTTGTCGCCATCGGCGGCAACGAGCAGCAGCGCATCGTCGCTTGCGAGCAGCAACAGGTCGGCCTCGGCCGCGCCCGCGACCAGCGCCGCGCTGCCGCGCACCAGCTCGCCTTCGACAGCGGGCATCGACGCGGTCGAAGCCGTACAGACGATCGCGATGCGACGATGGCCCGCCGACAGATCGCCGAGCGCCGGATGCCCGGGCGCAACGCGCGCGAGAAGCACCGTCGCCGCGACATGCGATAGCCAGTCGGCGCCCGCGAGCGCCGGACCAAGTTCGGCCATCACGACCGCAATGTCGACCGCACCGCCGCCGAAACCGCCGACGCTTACGGGCAGCGCGATGCCGGCAAGGCCAAGCGTTTCGCACAGGTCGCGCCAGCCGGGACGTTCGTTGTCGGCGAGGAAGCGCTGCACGCTGTCCTGCAGCATCTGTTGCGCTTCGCCAAGCGGCGGGTCGAGTTCGGCCATGTCAGATCCCTCGCCCGGCAGGCCGCGTCTTTGCGTATATTTGCGTCATCTGCTCTCCCGCACCCTTTCTGCAACCTGTCGCGCCGCGGGTCTAGCTGATTGGCGTGGCAGGTCGGGCGTCTGCACCCCCCACTCAACCTCATATACTTAGTAATCAAAGTATTGCATGGAGGCGGAATGAACGGGACAAGACGAGTCGATATCGCAACACCGGTCCGGTCGGCGGCATGAACCCGATCTGGCTCCCCGCGTCGCTGTTCGGCGGCCTGTTCCAGGCGTGGCGCACCGCGCTGCAACAGCGCCTCCGCGCCGAACTCAGCGTCAGCGGCGCGGGGCTCGTCCGCTATCTATACGGCCTCCCCTTCGCCCTCGCCTTTGCCGCCATCTGGCTGACGATCCGGCACGAAGCGGTGCCGACATTCGGCACCGCTTTCGCGGGCTTCGTCCTCGCCGGGGCGGTCACCCAGATGGCGGGCACGATCCTGCTCATCATGGCATTCGGGCATCGCGGTTTCGTCGTCGGCACCGCCTTTTCCAAGACCGAAGCGGTGCAGGCCGCACTCGTCACCGCGCTCTTCCTCGGCGAACGATTGCCGCTGCTCGCGTGGATCGGGATCGTCGCCGGGGTTGCCGGCGTGCTGGTGCTCGCGCTTGCCGGACGCGGCGTTTCGACGCGCGAGATCTGGCGCGCGCTCGGCCAGCCCGCGGCGCTCTGCGGCCTCGGCGCGGGATCGATGTTCGCGCTCGCGGCAATCGCGGTGAAGCTCGCGACCGCCGAACTCGATGGCGTTGATCTAATCGGGTCGGCGCTCGTCACGCTCGTCGTCGTCATGGCGATCCAGACCGGCTTGCACCTGCTCTGGGTCGCGTTGCGCGATCGCGACACGCTGCGCGCCATATTCCGGACCTGGCGCAATTCGAGCCAGGTCGGGCTGCTCTCGGCGCTCGGTTCGGCCTGTTGGTATATCGGCTTTGCTGCGGCGCCGGCGGCGCTCGTGCGGATCGTCGGGCAGGTCGAGGTCGTCTTCACCATCGGCTTCGCGCATTTCTATCTGCGCGAGCCGGTGCGCTGGCACGAGATCGTCGGGCTGCTGCTCGTCGTCGGCGGCGTCGTGATGGCGCTGCTCGCGACCTTCTAGGGAAAGGCGGGCGCCTTGCTGACCATGGCGGGCAACGGACGACCCATGACGCCGGCGAGCCAGTCGGCGGCTTCAATGAGCTGCGACAGCGTCACACCTGTCCCCATGCCGCTCCGATCGAGCAGATAGACGACATCCTCGGTCGCGACATTGCCCGCCGCGCCGGGCGCGAAGGGACAGCCGCCGAGCCCGCCGAGCGACGCATCGACCGTCGCCGCGCCTTCCTCCACCGCGGCCCAGACATTGGCGATGCCGGTGCCGCGCGTGTTGTGGAAATGGACGCGCACCGGCAGATCGCCGACCGCCTCGCGCACGCGCCCGACCATCTCCGACACCTGCGCCGGCACGCCGACCCCGATCGTATCGGCGAGCGCGATTTCGCGCGGGCGCGCGTCGGCAGCGCGCTTCGCCATCTCGACGACGCGCTGGGTCGCCACCCTGCCCTCGAACGGACAGCCGAACGCGGTGGCGATGGTGATCTGCCCGCTGCGTCCCGCCCCCCGCGCCAGCGCGACGATCTCCATCGCGGCGGCGAGCGATTCGTCCGAGCTTTGCCCCTGATTGCGGATGCCGAAACTGTCGCTCGTCACGCACACCGCGCCGAGTTCGTCGATCCGGCCCGTCGCGAGCGCGCGCTCGGCGCCGCGGCGATTGAGGACGAGGCCGATATAGGTCATATCATCGCGCGCCGGCAGCATCGCCACCAGCTCCTCGGCGTCGGCAAGTTGCGGCACCTTCTTCGGATTGACGAAACTCGTCACCTCGATACGCCGGATCCCATAATCGATCGCACGGCGGATCAGTTCGAGCTTGTCGGCGGTCGAAACGATCGCCGTCTCATTCTGCAGCCCGTCGCGCGGGCCGACCTCCACCAGTTCCACGGCTTTATTTTTCAACATCTTGCGTCCCGAGTGTTCCGAGTCATTTAGCAGGTTGAAAATTACATAGCATTCTAAGTATACAAAGGCCATGGGCGAGGCAGGTCGTTTTATCAGAGTCGGCCGCGAAAGGAATGATATGAGCGATACGGGCAGCGGGGGCGCGCTGGAGGGCATCAGGGTGGTCGAGATGGGTCAGCTCATCGCCGGCCCCTTCTGCGGGCAGCTTCTCGGCGACATGGGCGCTGAAATCGTCAAGCTCGAACCGCCGGTGACCGGCGACCAGATGCGCAACTGGGGCCAGGGCGACAAACCGAGCTGGTGGCGCGTGATCGCGCGCAATAAATATTCTGTCGCGGTCGATTTGCGCTCCGAAGAAGGACAGGCGCTCGCGCGCGAACTGATCGCCAAGGCCGACATATTGATCGAGAATTTCCGCCCCGGTACGCTCGAGAAATGGAACCTCGACCCCGTCGAACTCCGCAAGACGAACCCGGGGCTGATCGTCGTGCGCGTATCGGGCTATGGCCAGACCGGCCCCTATTCGTCGCGCGCGGGCTTCGGCGGCATCGGCGAAGCGATGGGCGGCTGGCGCGGAATCGTCGGCTATCCCGACCTCCCCCCTGCGCGCATGGGCGTGTCGATCGGCGATACGCTCGCCGCGACTTACGGCTGCATGGGCGCGCTCGCCGCGCTTTACCACCGCAGCAAGACCGGCGAAGGCCAGATCGTCGATTCCGCGCTCTACGAGGCGGTGCTGCAGGTGATGGAATCGACCGTGTCGGACTATTCGGCAAGCGGCACCAAGCGGCGGCGCACCGGATCGACGCTCCCCGCGATCGCGCCGTCGAACGTCTACCCGTGCAAGGACGGCGAATATCTGATCGGCGCCAATCAGGACGGCGTCTTCGCAAGGCTCGCCGCCGCGATGGGCCGCCCCGAACTCGCGAGCGACGATCGCTATGCGACGCACCGCGCGCGCGGCGCGCGGCAGGAAGAACTCGACGCGCTGATCGGCGAATGGACGCGGATGCTGACCATCGAGGAACTCGAGACGAGGATGATCGAAGCGGGCGTGCCTGCGGGTCGCATTTTCGACGCCGAAGACATGATGGCCGACCCGCATTTCGCCGCGCGCGAAGCGCTGGTGACGGTGGCCGACGAAGAACTGGGCGAAGTCACGATGCAGGGTGTCTTCCCGAAACTGTCGGCGACGCCGGGCAGCGTGCGTCGCCCTGCCCCGCTCACGGTCGGACAGGATAGCGCCGACGTGCTCAGACGCTGGCTTGGACGGGAGGGCTGACGCGATGATCACCCTCTATGGCGGCCCGACCCCCAATGCGCGCAAGATCGCGATCGCGCTCCTCGAAATGGGGCTCGACTGGCGGCTCGAGTATATCGACATCCTCGCGGGCGACCAGCTGACGCCCGAATTTCTCGCGCTCAACCCGAACAACAAGACGCCGGTGATCGTCGACGAGGACGGACCCGGCGGCGAGCGCTTCGTGCTTTGGGAAACCGGCGCGATCCTCCTCTACCTCGCCGAGAAGAGCGGGCGTTTCCTGCCCGCCGATCCGGTGAAGCGCGCGATCTGCTGGCAATGGCTGATGTTCCAGGTGTCGGGCGTCGGCCCGATGTTCGGGCAGGAGGCGCATTTCACTCACTATGCCAGGGACCGGCACGACTATGCCATCGCGCGCTACAGCCGCGAGGTCGACCGGTTGATGATGGTGCTCGACAAGCGGCTGGGCCAAGCCGAATGGCTCGCGGGCGACGACTATACGATCGCCGACATGGCGACCCTGCCCTATCTGCGCCGCCAGTTGATCGAAAAGGCCGGACGTTTTCCGAACGTCGATCGCTGGGGCGCCGCGATGCTCGAACGCCCCGCGGTCGCAGAGGGGATGACGGTCGGCGTCGCGCGCGCCGAGACGATCGAGGGCGGCCTCACCGGCTTCACCGACGAGCATCGCGCAATCCTGTGGGGCGACCGCCAGCACGCGAAACGCTAGGCGCGGTTATACGGTTCCCGCCAGCGACGGCGTCTGTTCATAATATTCGATGAGCAGGTCGGTGAGTTCGCGTATCTTTCGCGCCGGATGCGGGCTGGGCGGCCGGACGACGTATATGCCCGCCGGCGGCGGAAGATGCCGCGTCATGACCCGCACGAGCGCGCCCGACGCCACATAGTCGTGCGACAGGCCGTCGGGGAGATAGGCGATCCCGAGCCCGGCGACCGCCGCCGCGATCAGCGCCGTCCCGTTGTCCGCCTTGAAACGCCCCTGCGGACGGACCGTCACGACCCTGTCGCCATCGAGGAGCAACCAGCTTTCGGTACCCTGCATCAGCGCCTGATGGGCGACAAGTTCGTCCGGAGTCTCGGGCGCGCCGTGTGCGTCGATATAGGCTGGGCTGGCGAGCAACCGTCCATACATCGGGCCGATGCGGCGCGCGATCAGGTTGGAGTCCTGCAGATAGCCGACACGGATCGCGCAATCGTAACCCTCCGCGATCAGGTCGACGAAGCGATCGGTGTAACAGGTCTGGATATGGAGCCGCGGATGGCGGCAAGCCATTTCGGCGAGCACGGGCGCGAAATGGGTCGGGCCAAAGGTCAGGGGCGCCGAAACCCGCAAGCGCCCGCGCAGCTCGCCCGCGGGAAGAATTGTCTCTCTCGCCACATCGATTTCGGCGCTGGCCCGCGCCGCATGGTCGCGGAAAATGACGCCGGCTTCGGTCAGCGCCGCGCCGCGCGTCGATCGCGCGAGCAATTGGACGCCAAGGTCGGCTTCGAGGCGCGACAGCCGCCGGCTGACGATCGATTTGGAAACGCCCAGCCGACGCGCGGCGGGCGATACACCCCCGGCATCGGCCACTTCCACGAAGGTCCTGAGGTCGTCGATGTCCAATGGATCGTTCCTTATTTCGCGACACAGTGTGCCATTGGACGGCACTACCGCATCAACTTCAGGAACGGCAAGAAGATCGAGCAGGCGCCCGGGCAGACAGCGCGGGCCTGCCGGCACATTGCCTTACTCTATCGACAGCAAGGGATAATCATGACCTTTCGCAACGGCCTCGCGTCGCTTCTTCGCCCCGAAGATTCGGTCCTCGTCCTCATCGATCATCAGCCCTATCAGCTAGCGAACCTGAACAGCCATGATCCGCACGCGGTGGTCAATAATTCGGCCGCGCTCGCGAAAACCGCCAAGGCGTTCGGCGTCCCCACCATCCTGACCAGCGTGGTTGCCGCCCGCGGCGGCCTGATCTTTCCGCAGATCACCGATCTGTTCCCCGATCAGGGTGTGATCGATCGCACCTTCATCAACACCTAGGAAGACCGGAAAGTGGTCGACGCAGTGAAGGCAACGGGCCGCAAGCAGTTGATCATTGCGGGTCTGTGGACCGAAATCTGCGTCGCAATGCCGGTGATCCAGGCGCTCGGCGAAGGCTGGGACGTCACGGTCATCACCGATGCGTCAGGCGGCACGTCGATCGAGGCGCATCAAGTTGCGATCCAGCGCATGATCGCAGCGGGCGCGAACATGATGACGTGGCTCGCGCTCGCGGCGGAATGGCAGCGCGACTGGGCGCGGACCGAACATGCCGCCGAACTGACCGACGTCCTCATCCAGCACGCCGCGGGCAGCGGTATCGCCTATCTGTGGGAGCAGCAGTTGCTCAACACGCCCGTGCCCGGCGGCGCCGGCTGACCCGTTGGTGCCGGGATCGCCGGTCCCGGCACCACCTCTTCGCGCTCCGCGCGCGCCAGTGTCTCAATCACCTTTCACGGCCGCATGGTTCGCAGCGCCGAACATGTTCGACCATTCCTTCTCGTCGAGCGCCTGGTGCCGGCCGATATATTTCGCCGGCGCCTTCAGCTCCTCGCGCGTCATCGCCCGCGCTACCGCCGGGCGCTCGCGAATCTCTTCGAACCAGCGGCGCATCGCGGGCCAATCGTCGAGTCCCATTCCCATGACGAATGCCGACGCGCGGCCGGGCCAGATCGCCATGTCGGCGATGCTATAGTCGTCGCCCGCGACATAGGCGCTCTTTTCCAGCCGCTTTTCGAGCACGGTGAGGAGGCGCGTGAGCTCCTTCGTATAGCGCTCGGTCGCATAATCCTGCCCCGCCGGGGCGTAGCGGAGGAAATGGCTCGCCTGCCCGCCCATCGGCCCGAGCCCTGCGACCTGCCAGGTCAGCCATGACAGCGTTGCCGCGCGCGCCGCGCCCAACGCGGGCAGGAAGCGCCCGCTTTTCTCGGCCAGATATTGCAGGATCGCGCCCGACTCGAACACCGTCACCGGGTCGCCGCCACCTGCCGGGGCATGATCGACGATTGCGGGCAATTTGTGATTGGGGTTGATGCGCCCGAACTCGGCGGTCAGTTGGTCGCCCTCGAAAATGTCATAGGGAATGACGCGATAGGGCTCGCGGATTTCCTCAAGCATGATCGCGATCTTCTGCCCGTTCGGGGTCGCCGAATAATGCAGGTCGATCATCACAATATCTCGTGGATCGCATGGCGCACGCCGAAACCGGTGCGTTCGCCGACGCCGACCGCGAGCACGCCGTTGAGCCAGGCATATTTCGCGCTGGCGGTTTCGAACACCGGCGCGATTCGCAGATAGTAGCGTGAGGGGTCGGCATCGGGCACCGCAGGGTCGGCGAAGGTCGCGCGCACATCGTCGGGAATGATGTTGCGGCCGGTGTAGCTCAGATAAATGAGGTCGCCGTCATCGGTCTGCCACACCGCGCGCGCATCGAAGGTGCCGACCGACGCATCCTCGCCGAGCCGCCCGCTGCGCGACCAGTTGCCGCCACCCGGCAAGACTATCCCATTGATCCGGGACCCGAAAAAACGGCCGCCGCTGATATAGCCCAATCGCTGGTCGCCGAACGGCGATGCGCCGATTCCGATGATTCCGCCGCCGACTTCGAACTCGACGGTGCAGAGATGGCGCGTTGCGAGCGCCGCTTGCGAGTTTTCTTCGTTCATGATGCGAGTCCTCTTCCTGCCTATGGACAATCATAAAACCATTAGTATACTAAGGGTCAATCAGATTGACGGATCGGAAGGCTTTCCGGGACCGGCAGCGATCAGCTCTATGGGAGGGTGACAATGAAGGCTCGCAACCAGTTTCTACTGTCCGGCGTCGCGGGAATCGCGATGCTCGCGGGTGCCGCACCGGCATTCGCGCAGGCGGCGCCCGCCGACGCGGCGACCGTCGATGCGTCGGACGTCGACGACAGCAACATCAACGAAATCATCGTCACCGCGCAGAAGCGCGAGCAGAGCCTGCAGGACGTGCCGATTTCGATGGAGGTCGTCAGCGGCGCCAAGCTCGCCGAGTTCAACACGAGCGACATCAAGGCGGTAATGAATTACACGCCGAACGTCTTCGTCCAGTCGACCGCCGGCAACGACGTCATCTATATCCGCGGCTTCGGTTCGCCGCCGGCGAACTTCGCCTTCGACCAGTCGGTCTCGCTCTATGTCGACGGTATCTATGCCGGCCGCAACCGTCAGGCGCAGGCCCCCTTCTTCGACCTCGAACGCGTCGAGGTGCTGCGCGGCCCGCAGGGCGCCCTGTTCGGCAAGAACACCGCCGCGGGAGCGGTCAGCGTCGTGTCGGCGGGGCCGACGAAGGATTTCGAGGGCGCGATCACCGGCCTTTACAATTTCGACCATAAGGGCACCGACTTTTCGGGCTATCTGTCAGGACCGATCACCGACACCCTCGGCGCGCGCTTCGCGTACAAGATCGTCAACCAGGACGGCTATATCTATAACCGCGCAAAGGATCACGACGACCCCGAGATCAAGTCGCAGCTGCTGCGCCTGACGCTGAAGTGGGAACCGTCGGACAATTTCGACTACACGGCGAAGGTCGAATATGGAAAGCGGACGGTCATCGGCGGCATCACCGTGTCCAGCCCGCTGACGAGCGGACAGGATCCGCAGACGAACCGCTATCTCGAACGCTCGGCGCTCGGCGACGAAGGCAACAAGAACAAGTCGGTGATGATCTCGGGCGTCGGCAATCTCGCGCTCGGCGATTTCACGCTGACCTCGGTCACCGGTTACAGCTGGTTCAAGTCGAAGATCGTCAACGGCTTCGACCAGACGATCCCGAACAGCGGCGGGGCGGTTGTTCCCAACTCGGTGTATAATGCCTTCCCCGAACGTTTCGACCAATTTTCGCAGGAAATCCGTATCCTGTCGCCGACCGGTCGAACCTTCGAGTTCATCGCGGGCGCCTATTACGACAAGTCGAACTACACGCTCGAGCAATATCAGGGCTTCAACATCGCGGCGCTCAACTATTTCGGCCGCATCGACAGCCTGTTCAAGCAGAAGGCCGAATCCTGGTCGGTGTTCGGCCAGGCGACGGTCAACATCAGCGACGCGTTCCGTGCGATCGGCAGCCTGCGCTACAGCCATACCAAAAAGGACGGCGATTTCGCCTCGCGGCTGGTCTACGGCCCCTTCCCGATCCGCCCGATTTCAAGCGCCACGGGGTCGATCAGCGAAGGCAATTTCGATCCGTCGGTGACGCTGCAATATGATATCGCGCCGCGCGTCATGGTCTATGCGACGTGGGGCCGCGGGTCGAAATCGGGCGGCTTCGTATCGAACACGCTTGGCACCGTAGACAGCACCTTCACCTTCGAACCCGAACGGTCGGAGAATTTCGAGGCGGGCGTCAAATCGACGCTGTTCGACGGCAAGGTCGTTGCGAACGTCTCTGCCTATCACACCAAATTCAAGGATTTGCAGGTTTCGGTCTATCGGCCCGAAACGTCGAGCTATCTGACCGGCAACGCCGCCAGCGCCACGTCGAAGGGCATCGAGGGATCGCTCAGCATCTTCCCAATCCCCAATTTCGACATCAGCGCCTCGGCCGCCTATTCGGATATCAAATATGACGATTATCCGGGCGCAGCTTGTCTCGCCATCCAGGTGACCGACGGCACCTGCAATCCCGCCGACCCGGTCAGCATCGAGAACAATAATCTCGCCGGATTTCCCGTCGCCTATTCTTCGAAATGGACCGGCAGCGTCACCGCGCACGCCCGCTTCGACATGTCCGATGATCTGAAGCTCGACATCACCGGCGTTGCCGCGGGCCGGTCGAAATATTTCAACTCGGACAATCAGAGCCCGGTGTTCGGGGTGCAGAACGGTTATGTGAAGCTCGACCTGCGCGTTCAGCTCGCCGATCAGGACGACCGCTGGCACGTCGCGCTCGTCGGCAAGAATCTGACGAACCAGAAGACGATTGGCAGCGCCTTCAACCTGCCGGCACCGATCACCGCAACGCCGCGCGCGATCCTCTACCTCGAACCTACGCGCAACATTTCGGTCGAGGCGGGGATCAAGTTCTAGGTTCGGATTCGACGATGTCCCAGGGATCGGCCGCGGCCAAAGCTTTCCTAGACCGGGAAGCGGCGGCCGCGGTCGTGACCTGTTTAAACAGGTGAACCGCGGCATGATCGACGTCTATTTCACCCCCACGCCGAATGGCCACAAGATCTCGATCATGCTCGAAGAGGTGGGGCTGCCGCACCAGCTTCTCGCGATGAACATGCTCGAAGGCGATCATCTGACCCCCGAATATCGCCGCATCAATCCCAATGGGCGCCTGCCCGCGATCGTCGACCATGATCCGATCGGCGGCGGCGCACCGCTGCCGGTGTTCGAGAGCGGGGCGATCCTGCTTTACCTTGCCGAGAAGAGCGGGCAGTTGCTTCCGGCCGACCCGCGCCGCCGCAGCCAGGCGCAGCAATGGCTGATGTGGCAGATGGCGAGCTTCGGCCCGATGCAGGGACAGGCGCACCACTTCATCCGCTATGCGCCCGAGGGGCAGGCCTATCCGGTCGAACGCTATCGGGGCGAGACGCTCCGCCTGCTCCACGTCCTCAACGGGCGGGTCGCCGAGACCGACTATCTCGCCGAAGAATATTCGATCGCCGACATCGCGTGCTGGCCGTGGACGCGCGCGATCCGCGCAATCGGGCTGACGCTCGACGATTATCCCGCCGTCGCCGACTGGTTCGCGCGCATCGGCGAACGGCCGGCGGTGATCGCCGGGACCGACGTCAAAAATGCCGCCAACCTGTCGAGCGCCCGCCCGGTGCTGACCGAGGAGCAATGGTCGAATTTGTTCGGGAAGAATATGCTGGAAGCGCCGACGCGCTGATCCCTTCTCCCCTCCCGCTTGCGGGAGGGGTTGGGGGTGGGCCAGCAACGGCGCGGTGATGCCCACCCCGCTGCGAACAGCGAGCAAGCTCGCAACTCTCGCTGCCCCTCCCGCCTGCGGGAGGGGATCAAATGCTGTCGGCGTGGCCCCACTGATATTCGACCTTGCCCTCCAGCCGCCGCACCGCGACCCAGTCGCCACCCGCAAGGCTGTCGTCCCCGATCAGCGCCATGACGCCCCCGGCGATATCCTCGGGCGCGCACGCTTCGTTGTTCGCCAGCACAGTCTTCATCCATTCGGACTTCCCGCCCGCGCCGGTCGTGTCGAGGATCGGCGTATCGACCAGCCCCGGCAGCATGCCCGCGACGCGCACATTGCACTCCTCCTTCAAAGGCGCGCAGCAGCGCGTGAACATCATCACCGCCGCCTTGGTCGTCGCGTACATCGCGTCGTAAAAGCCGGTGCCGAGCGCGACGGTCGACACGGTATTGATAATCACCCCGCCCCCGCGCGCCTTCATCTTCCGCACCGCGATCTGCGTCGCGGCGACAAGCGAAGTGATGTTGACATCGATGATCCAGCGGATGCGCGCGGCATCGACATCGGGGAATTGCGGCAGGCCCGACACGACCCCGGCGTTGTTGTGCAATATATCGACGTCGCCATGCGCCTCAAACCAGGCTTCGACCGCGGGGACGTCGGAAAGGTCCAGAACATGGATTGTTACCCGCGCGCCCTTTGACGCGACGAGCCGCGCGGTTTCGGCGAGCGCATCTTCCTTGACGTCGACGAGCCCGATTTCCGCCGCGCCACGCTCCGCCAGCATCACCGCGGTCGCGCGGCCGATGCCGCCTGCCGAGCCCGTGACGATCGCGCTCTTGCCCTTGATATCCATGACCTTCTCTCCCGTCGATTTTGCCATTACCGTAAAGCACATTGACAGATAAACTTAAATATCTAAGTATTTTTCGACCGAGAAGACTCGTGCGTTTTTGGGGAGAGTTATGACCGAGGCCACCGCCTTCAGTGCAGGCACCGCAGCGCCGGGCAACGGCCATGCGCTCCGCCGCAACGTCGCGCTCGCGATGCTGTTCGTCGTCGGAACGATCAACTTCGTCGATCGTCAGCTCCTCTCGGTGCTCGTCGAGCCGATCCGCGCCGAAATGAATTTCAGCGACACGCAATTCGGGCTGCTCACCGGCTTTGCCTTCGCCCTCTTCTATGCCGCGGCGGGCGTGCCGGTGGCGATGATCGCCGACCGCTGGAACCGGGTGAAGCTCATCGGCATCGCCTGCGTCGTATGGAGCGGCTTCACCGCAGCGTGCGGGATGGTCTCGAATTTCTGGCAACTGGCCTTGATGCGCTTCGGCGTCGGCGCGGGCGAAGCCGGCGGAACGGCGCCATCGCTTTCGGTGATTGCGGATTATTATCCGCCCGCGCGGCGGCCGCTCGCGATCGGCCTGTTCACGCTCAACGGCCCGTTCGGGGTTTTTGTGGGCGCAACCTTCGGCGCATGGGCGGCCGCGAATATCGGCTGGCGCAACGCCTTCATCGTCATCGGGATCGTCGGTATCCTCGTCGCGCCACTTTTGATCTGGCTCGTTCGCGAACCCGCGCGCGGGGCGATGGACGCGCACAAGCCCGCCGACGAAGCCCTGCCCTTCAGCCAGAGCCTCGCGATGTTCATCCGCCGTCCGTCGCTCCGCATGGTGATGATCGGCAGCGGGCTCGCCGCCTTTGTGAGCTATGGCATGCTCAACTGGATCCCCGCCTTCCTGATGCGGACGCAGAAGATGCCGTTGGAAGCCATGGCGACCTATTTCGGTCCGGCCGCGGGCATCACCTTCGGCATCGGCATCCTCGGCGGCGGCTGGCTCGTCAGCCACCGCGCGAAAGTGTCGGCGCGTGCCTACGGCACCATCCCCGCGCTCGCGACCGCGGTGCTGATCCCGACCTTCATCGCGGCGCTTCTCGTCGATAGCTGGCAGGTCTCGCTCGCGCTGATGCTGATTCCGATGGCGGCATGCACCGCCTATGTCGCCCCCGCGCTCGCGCTCGTGCAGAACCTCACCCCGCCGCGCAGCCGCGCGACCGCCGCCGCCGTACTGATGCTGATGTTCAACATCATCGGCCTCGGGCTCGGCCCGCTGTTCGCGGGGATCGTCAGCGACACGCTGAAACCCGATTATGGCGACGAAAGTCTCCGTTGGGCATTGATGGCACTGATGCCCTTCGCCGCCGCCGCGGGTCTCGCCCAGTATCGCATGACGCGCTATCTCGAAAAGGATTTCGCCGAATGACCGACGTCGCGGGAAAGACCGCCTTCATCACCGGCGGCGCGAGCGGGCTCGGGCTTGCGACCGCCAAGGCGCTCGCCGCGAAGGGCGCCTCGGTAATCCTCGCCGATATCGACGGCGCCGGCGCCGAAGCGGCCGCATCCACGCTGCGCGGCGAAGGCGCCAACGCGCTCGGCCTCCAGCTCGACGTCACCAGCGAAGAGAGCTGGGCCGAAGCCGGCGCGAAGGCGCGCGACTTCGCCCCCGTCCGCATCCTGTTCAGCAACGCCGGAGTCGGCGGCGGATCGGGGCCGTTCGAACAGTATGACACCAACGTCTGGCGCTGGAACTATGCGGTCAACGCGCATGCGCATCTCTATGCCTGCCGCACCTTCCTCGGTGAGATGAAGGCGAGCGGCGAGCCGAGCCACCTCGTCATCACCTCGTCGATGGTCGCGATCGTGCCGCCCCCGATCTCGGTCGCCTATATCAGCTCGAAATATGCGACGCTCGGAATCGCGATGGCGCTGCGCAACGAACTCGCTGAAACCTGCGTCGACGTTTCGGTGCTGATGCCCGGCATGTCGGCGACGCGGATCGTCGAGACGACGCGCGAGCTGCGCCCCGTCGAGGTCGAGGTCGGCAAGGCCGCCGCGACGAGCCAGGCGATGCAGGGCGTGCTCGCTGGCGGCATGTCGCCTGACAGGATCGGCGCGCGGGTGGTCGAGGCGATCGAAGCCGGCGATTACTGGATTTTCACCCATCCCGAATGGAAGGCGATGGCCGAACTGGTGACGCAGGACATGCTGTCCGCCTTCGGCCCTTCGGCCGACCCGGCGTACGAGGGCGACGATATCGACGGGCTGATCGCGGCCAATGGCGGCCGCATGTTCGGCGCCAAGGTTTAAGGAGAGCATCATGGCAGAGCAGGACGACATCCGCGCAATGGCGCAGCGTTTCTTCGACGCGATCGAGGCGGGCGACATCGAGACGATGCAGAGCAGCTTCACCCCCGACGCCGAAATCTGGCACAATACCGACGAGCTGATCGTCACCCCCGCGCAGACCGCGCAGACGCTGACCGGTATGGTCGCGCGGATCAAGGACCGCGAATATGCCGACCGCCAGCTCACCACCTTCCCCGGCGGCTTCGTCCAGCAGCATGTGCTCAAGGGCAAGCGCGTCCACGACGACGGCGCCGTCCGCCTCCCCTGCGCGATCATCTGCAAAGTCGAAAATGGCAAAATCACGCGGCTCGACGAATATTTCGACAGCGCGCATGTCGCCGAATTCCGCAAATTTGCGAACGCCTGAGGAGTCAGTCATGCCCGTGTTGCGCCAAGTTCCCCGCTCGGAAGTCACCGACGAGACCGTCCTCGCCTATTACAACCGCCTGTTCGGCGACCGCGACCCCGTCGCCGAGCCCGGCACCGCGACCGGCACGCCCGGCGACTGGTGGACAGTGTTCGCGCTGTCGCCCGACATCTTCGAGCATGCGGTCAAAGGCTTCGCCGTCTATCGTAACCCGGCGCGCACGATCGACCCGGTGCTGCGCGAGCTCGGCCAGACCCGCGCCGGCTGGGTCAAGGGAAGCCAGTTCGTCTTTTCGCAGCATTGCAAGTCGCTCCGCGGCCTCGGCGTCAGCGAGGAGAAGATCGCCGCCATCGCACACTGGCAGGTCGCCGACTGCTATGACGAGCAGGAACGCACCGTGCTCGCCTATGCCGATTGCCTCGCACAGGCCGGCGGACGCGTGCCGCTCGAGGTGTTCGACAAGCTCAAGACCTTCTGGAACGACGAGCAGATTTTCGAATTCACCTACATCACCTGCCTCTACGACATGCACGCGGTGATCACGCGCGCGCTACGCATGGAATATGACGCGCGCGAAGATCCGATCGTCGAGATCGCGGCACCCGAAGGCTTCAGCGCCGCCGACTTCCTCAGCGCGCCGCGCCCCGCAAACGGGTGATGGGCGACTACGGGCCCGCCGAAGTCGTCGCGACAGGCCTTCGCTTTCCCGAAGGTCCGGTGCCGATGGCCGACGGCTCAGTGCTGCTTGTCGAGATCGCGCGCGGCACGCTGACCCGCGTCGCACGCGACGGGACGCTGTCGGTCGCCGCCGAACTCGGCGGCGGGCCGAACGGGCTCGCGATCGGCCCCGACGGCGCCGCCTATATCTGCAACAATGGCGGGTTCGAGTGGATCGAGGCGGGTTCCCTCCTCTTCCCCGGCCATGCCGCGAATGCCGAACCTTGCGGATCGATCCAGCGCGTCGACCTGACCACCGGTGCGGTGACGACGCTCTACGACAGCTTTGAGGGCGAGCGGCTGAAGGGGCCGAACGATATCGTCTTCGACGCCGATGGCGGCTTCTGGTTCACCGATCATGGACAGGTTCGTGCCAGCGGCCGCGACCACGGCGCCATCTATTACGCCGCCGCCGATGGATCGCGGATCAGCCGCCAGCGCGCCGACATGATGGGACCGAACGGCATCGGCCTCTCGTCCGATGGCAAGACGCTCTATGTGAGCGAGACGATGACCGCGCGCGTCTGGGCGATCGGCATCGTCGCGCCGGGCGAACTCACACCCCCGCCGCCATGGTCGCCCGGCCGTTTCGTCGGCACGCCGCCCGCCTTTCGCCTGCTCGACAGCCTCGCGGTCGAGAAAAGCGGACGCATCTGCGTCGGCACGATGGTCGAGGGCGGGATCACGGTTTTCGACCCCGACGACGGTGGTTCGGAATTCCTGCCGCTCCCCGACGTCGGCATCACCAATATCGCCTTCGGCGGCGCCGACCGGCGCGATGCCTATATTACAGCGTCGACCACCGGCACGCTCTATCGCGTCCGCTGGCCGCGACCCGGGCTAGAACTTGCAAACCGTCAACTTAATTGACGGTTGTGCCGAAAAATGATAAGACTCGCGTGAGAGGACAGGATGAAATTCTATAATAGCGTCGGCCCCAACCCGCGCGTCGTGAAGCTGTTCATGGCCGAAAAGGGTATCGAGATCCCCGAGGTCACAATCGACCTGCGCGGCGGCGAGAACCGGCGCGCGCCCTATAATGTCGATGTGAACCCCGCCGGGCAGACGCCCGCGCTCGAACTCGACGACGGCAGCACCCTCTGCGAGATCACCGCGATCTGCGAATATCTCGACGAGAAATATCCCGGGCCCACGCTGATCGGTTCGACGGCGGAAGAACGCGCCAACACGCGCATGTGGACGCGGCGCATCGACCTCAAGATTTGCGAGCCGCTGACCAACGGCTTCCGCTTCGCCGAAGGGCTGCCGCTGTTCGAGGCGCGGCTGCGCTGCCTTCCCGAAGCGGCCGAAGGGCTGAAAGCGACCGCGCAGGACGGGATAAGCTGGCTCGACGCACAGATCGCGGGGTGCGAATTTATCGCAGGCGATGCCTTCACACTCGCCGACATCATGCTGTTCGCTTTCCTCGATTTCGGCGCGTCGGTCGGTCAGCCGATCGACCCCGCCAACACGAATATTCTCGGCTGGTACGAGCGGATGAAAAGCCGCCCCAGCGCCACCGCAAACTAAGGAGACGGATCATGGCTGCAACCAATAGCGAATTCGAATTCTGCGGGGTCAACCACCTCGCGCTCGTGTGCAAGGATATGGCGAAGACGGTCGAATTCTATCGCGACAAGCTTGGCATGCCGCTCACCAAGACGATCGACCTGCCCGGCGGGCGCGGCCAGCATTTCTTTTTTGACATCGGCAACGGCGACAGCCTCGCCTTCTTCTGGTTCCCCGACGCGCCCGAAGCGGTCCCCGGCATTTCGGCCCCCGCCGCGCTGCCGACGCGCGGCAGCTTCGTGTCCGCGCACGGATCGATGAACCATATCGCGATCAACGTCCGCGCCGACAAATTCGACGATTATTACAACCGTCTGATCGAAAAGGGCATCGAGGTGACGCCAGTGCTGAACCACGACGACAGCCCGACGCAATCCTCGGCCGAAATGCACCCCGGCGTCTTCGTGCGCTCGGTCTATTTCTTCGACCCCGACGGCGTCTGCCTCGAATTCGCGGCGTGGACCAAGACCTTCGACGAACGCGACGTCGCGCACGACCCGGTCCAAGCCGACGGCACCAAGCGCGAAGGCTTTATCGTCGGCCGCGCGCCGGTGCCCGCCGAATAAAAGATTCCCGAAGACACCACTGGGAACTCCTCCTGGACCCGGCCTGTGGCCGGGTTCTTTTTAGGGGTGGTGATCGGCAGCTTTCGACCGAATGCGGACGTTAAATATGTGATCCCCGGCGAAAGCCGGGGCCCAGAATGCGGACGCCAACCTGGCGCTTTTCCGCACTGGACCCCGGCTTTCGCCGGGGTGCACGAGGGGGCAGCTCACCACCCCAAGGCCGAAATCCAGCCTACCCCACCGCGCGGTCGCGCCCTTCCCAATAGGGCGCGCGCAATTCGCGGCGGAGCACCTTGCCCGACGGATTGCGCGGCAAGGCGTCGATGAACGCGATGCTTTTGGGGACCTTATACGCGGCAATCCGCGCGCGCGCCCAAGCGATCACGTCGGCGGGCTCGAGCGCCGCGCCCGCGGCGGGGACGATCAGCGCCTTCACCCCCTCGCCCCACTTGTCGTCGGGGACGCCGATCACCGCGACATCGGCGACGCCCGGGCAGCCCATGATCGCACTTTCGACCTCGGCCGGATAGACATTCTCGCCCCCCGACACGATCATGTCCTTGATGCGGTCGTGGACGTAATAGAATCCGTCGGCGTCGCGATAGCCGACGTCGCCGGTGTGGAGCCAGCCGCCAGCGAGCGTCTCTTCGGTCGCCGCGGCGCGGTTCCAATATTGCTTCATCACGATGCCGCCGCGGATCGCGATCTCGCCGATCTCGCCCTCGTCGAGTTCGTTCCCCTCGCCATCGAGGATCGCCATTGCGGCGCCCGGCCAGGGTTTGCCGCATGATGTGAGCTTGCCCGGCAGATCGTGCGCGGCGGGCGAGAGGTAGGAGCCACCGCCGGCGGACTCGGTCATCCCGTAGAATTGCACGAAATCGCAGCCGAAGGTTGCGCGCGCCCGGCGCAGGACATCCTCGGCGATCGGCGAGGCGCCATAGGCGATCGACTTGAGCTGCGGATAAGCGCCGCTGTTCGCATCGGGCTGAAGCAGCATCATCTGGATCATCGCGGGGGCGAGGAAGGCGTGCGCGACATCTTCCTCGCGCAACATCCGCACCGCGTCGGGAGCTGTAAAATCCTTCACCAGCACCAGCCGTCCGCCTTGCGCGAGCCCCGAGAAACTAACGTTCGTCCCCGCGACGTGGAACAAGGGCATGACGATCATCACCGTCTCGTCCTCGCCATAAGCGAAGCCGTCGACCTTGGTCGCCGCTTCGAGGAAAGTGCGATAATTGGCGTTGGTCAGCACGACGCCCTTGGGCAGCCCGGTCGTGCCGCTGGTGTAGAGTTGAAGCACATCGTCGGCGAGTTGCGGCGCGTCGGCGAGCGGCGCGTCGGATGCGCCGCCAAGCCACGCGTCGAACGGCTCGAACGCCGGATGTTCGCCGTAGAGCGCGATCAGGCGCGGCGGCGCGGCCAGATCGGCCACCGCCGCGAGCGCGCAGTCGAAGAAATCCTCGCCGACGAAGAGCAGCTTCGGCCCGGCATCGCCGAGGATGAAGCCGATTTCGGCGGGTGCGAGGCGGCAGTTGATCGGCGCGAAGCAGGCGCGTGCGCGCGCGGTGCCGAAGAAGAGCGGATACCAGCTGTCGTGGTTCTTGGTGAGCGCCGACACGCGGTCGCCGGGCGCAATGCCCGATGCGATCAAAGCGTGTCCGACGCGGTTCGAGCGCGCGTCGAGTTCGGCGAAACTCGTCTCGCGCGTCCCGAACTTCACTGCGGTCGCGCGCCCCCGCATTTTCGCTTGTGCCGCCGGAATGTCCGCCAGCGTCCGGATGGCCTCCAGATCGATCATTTTGCTCTCCCAACCGTCGTTTCGACTTGAATTAGATAGAATACTAAGCAAATGTTTGGCCAGCCCAAAAATCGAGAGGATTGGCCTTGTTCGACCACCCCATATTGCCGACGACGATCGTCGGAAGCTACCCCCAGCCCGACTGGCTGATCGACCGCGAACGGCTGAAGGCCAGCCTGCCCCCGCGCGTGCGTGCCGAGACCTTGTGGCGCATCCCCGAACCCTGGCTCGCCGACGCGCAGGAAGCCGCGACGCTGATGGCCATCCGCGACCAGGAAGAGCTCGGCATCGACATCGTCGGCGACGGCGAGATGCGCCGCGAAAGCTATTCGAACCGGCTCGCGACCGCGCTTTCGGGAATCGACCGCGAGAAGCACGGCACCGCGATCGACCGCACCGGCAACGCGAATCCGGTGCCGCTCGTCTCGGGCCCGATCCGCCGCGTCGCGCCGATCGAGGCGCAGGATGCGGCCTTCCTGCGCCGTCATTCAACGAAACCGGTGAAGCTCACCCTCCCCGGTCCCTTCACGATGACGCAGCAGGCCGAGAACGGATATTATCCAGACCTGCGCGCGCTCGCGATGGACTATGCCGACGCGGTCAATGCCGAGGTCAAGGATCTGTTCGCGGCGGGCGTCGACGTCGTCCAGCTCGACGAACCCTATCTGCAGGCGCGCGCCGCCGAGGCGAACAGCTATGCGGTCGAGGCGATCAACCGCGCACTCGACGGCGTCGGCGGCACCACCGCGCTCCATATCTGCTTCGGCTATGCGATGGTGCATCACGGCGCGGGCGCGACCGGACCGAAGCCCAAGGCTTATGACTTCCTTGCCGAACTCGAAGCCTCGGCGATCGACGTGATTTCGATCGAGGCCGCGCAGCCGGGGCTCGACCCCGCGATCCTCGCCGAACTGCCGACCAAGACCATCATGTACGGCGTGCTCGACCTGTCGATCACCGAAGTCGAGCCCCCCGAAATCGTCGCGAACCGCATCCGCGAGGCGCTACGCTACGTCGACGCCGAGCGCCTGTGGATCGCGCCCGATTGCGGGATGAAATATCACAGCCGTGAGCATAGCCAGGCGAAGCTGAAGGCGATGGTCGAGGGTACGGCACTGGTGCGGGCGGAACTGAAGTAATTCTCCCTCCCGCTTGCGGGAGGGGATTATGCGTCGATGAACGCGCTTAGCAACGCCACCACTACGTCGGGCGCCTCGACCGTCGGCAAATGCCCCGCGCCCGCGACCACTTCCAGCCGCGCCCCCGGGATCGCCTCGACAATCTCGTCATGATGCGCGCGGCTGGTGATGCCGTCCTTCTCGCCCCAGATCAGCAGCGTCGGCACCGCAATCTCACCGAGCCGCGGGCGGCTGTCGATGCGCGCCATGATCGCGCGCTGCTGCGCGAGGAAGGTGCCGGCGCCGGTGTCGGCCGCCATTTGGCGGGCGATATCGAGCAGGCGCTCGTCGCTCCGCTTCCCTTCGGGAAAGAGGATCGGAATGCGTTCCTCGACGACCTGATCGAAATTGCCGCTTTCGACGAGGTCGATATAGCCCTGCCGCCGGGCGGTCTGCGTCGGGCCGTCGGCCGAAGCGAGCGTCGAGATGAGCGCGAGCTTGGCGACACGTTCGGGGGCGCGACGCATGACCTCAAAGGCGACGAAGCCGCCCATCGCATGCGCGACCAGCACGAATTGCGGCGGGGCGTTGTCGAGCAGGCGCTGCGCAAAGCCCTCGATCCTGTCGTCGCTGCGGTTGTCGGCGACGATGACGTCGCGATCGGTCCACGCGTCGAGCAGGGGCTGCCACACGGCGTCGGTCAAAAGCTGGCCGGTGATGAGGACAATGGGGAGAGTCATTCGAATACCTCTTATCAAACCATTTGCCCTGAGCTTGTCGAAGGGCCGTTCTTCCTTTTCAACGTCAAAGAAAGAGCGGTGCTTCGACAGGCTCAGCACAAATGGAACAGGGGGGCCGCTAGACCACCTGATGCAACAGCGCCTCGCCCGCGGCGAGACGGCGGCAATTCTCCTGGGCGACCGTCAGGCTGCGCACGAGCGTTTCGGGGGTGAGCCAGGCGATGTGCGGCGCGAGCACCGCATTTGGCAGACCGAGCAATGGGTTGCCGCGCGGCAGCGGTTCTTCGGCGAAGACATCGAGCCCCGCGCCGCGGAGATGTCCCGATGTGAGCGCCTCGACCAGCTTCGCCTCATCGACCAGTTCGCCGCGCGCGGTGTTCACGAGCACCGCGCCCTTCTTCATCGCGAAGGGGTCGATCGATGCGCGCGTGTCGTCGGTGAGCGGGATGTGCAGCGACACGATATCACTTTCGGCGAGCAGGCGGTCGAGCGGCCAATATTCATAGGGCACATCCCGCGCGCCGCGCGCGGTATACACGACCTTTGCGCCGAGCGCCGCGAGCACCGGCGCCAGCAGCTGTGCCGAGTTGCCGAAACCGACGAGGCCGACCGTGCGCCCGCCGATCTCGCCAACACTGTCCAGCTCGGACGGATCGGCGGTCCAGCCCTCGCCGCTACGCGTTCGCGCATCGAAGAAGCAGGTGCGCCGCAACACTGCCATCATCAGCGACAGCGCCATTTCGGCGACCGCTTGGCTGTTGGCGCCAGGCATATTGCACACCGCGACGCCATGGCTCTGCGCCGAATCGAGCGCGATCGTGTTGACGCCGACCCCCAGCTTCTGGATCAGCTTCAGCTTCGGCGCCGAGGTGATGAAGTCGGGCGTGACGGGAGTCAGAACGTGGAGCAGCGCGGTGATGTCGGGCGCCACCGCGTCGAGCGGCGCCGCCTCGTCGACATGCACGACGACGCCGGGTCCGAAGATCGCATCGACAGCCTCGCGGAATCCGGGGCTCGGGCGGGCGTGGAGGACGATCATGCCGCGACCCGGCCGATCGAACCTGCAAAGGCCGAAAAGCCCGCGAATTCGGCATCGGCACCCATCGCTTCCTCGATCCGCAGCATCTCGTTCCACTTCGCCATGCGTTCCGACCGCGTGAAGCTGCCGACCTTCAATTGCCCCGCGTCCCAGCCGGTCGCGAGATGCGCGATCGTGACATCCTCGCTCTCGCCCGAGCGCGCCGACACGATCGCACCCCAGCTGCGCGCTACCGCAGCGTCGAGCGCGGCTTTCGCCTCGGTGACGGTGCCGACCTGATTGACCTTGATCAGCGCCGCGTTGCACACCGCCGCCTCGGCCGCGCGCGCGACGCGCTCGGCATTGGTGACGAGCACATCGTCGCCGATGATCTGCACCTTGTCGCCGATCGCCGCGGTCACCGCCGCCATCGTCGTCCAGTCGTCCTGCCCCGCCGGATCCTCGATCGACAGGATCGGATAGCGCTTCGCCCATTCGACGATCCGCGCCGCCATTTCCTCGCCCGACAGGCGTCCGTCGTCGAGCGCGAGATCATAGCCGCCCGCATCGCCGAGCTCGTTCGCGGCGATGTCGAGCGAGATGAATACCTCTTCGCCCGCGCGGTGCCCGCTCGCCTCGATCGCCTTGGTCATCGTATCGAGCGCATCCTCGTTCGACGCAAAATTGGGCCACCAGCCGCCTTCGTCGGCGACGCCCGACAGCGGACCTTTGGCTTCCATCAGCCTGCCCGCCGCGCGATAGACGTCGTCGGTGATTTCGAGCGCGCGGCGGAAGCTGCCCGCCTTCGGGCACATCACCATGAAATCCTGCACATCGGTGCGCCGCCCCGCATGCGCACCGCCGCCGAATATCTGGATTTCGGGTAGCGGGACGCGCACCTTGCGCCCGCCCGCGAGATAGCGCCATAGCGGCTCGCGCGCGTAGGCGGCTGCGGCATGAAGCACCGCCATCGATACCGCGACGACCGCGTTCGCGCCGAGCCGCGCCTTGTTGGCTGTGCCGTCGAGCGCGCAGAGCGCAGCGTCGACCGCCGCCTGATCGCGCGCGTCGATGCCGGCGATCGCGCCCGCGATTTCCGATCCGATCCCCGCCACCGCGCGGTTGACGCCGAAGCCACCGAACGCGTCGCCGCCGTCGCGCAGGTCGATGGCTTCATGCGCGCCGCGCGAGGCGCCTGCGGGCGCGATCGCACGCCCGATCGCGCCCGATTCGAGCACCACTTCGGCCTCGACGGTGGGCCGGCCGCGCGAATCCCAAAGCTGGCGGCCGGTGACGGAGGCGATACGCGAAGTCATTGGAAGGTCCTTTTCCAGTTGGCGACGAGCGCGTCGATCGATTGCGGCGCGAGGATGAGCATGCGCGCCTGATCGCGCACGGTGCGCTTGTGTTCGGGGTTGGTCAGATAGGGCGCGGGCGACTTGCCCTCGACGCGCGCGAGGAGGAGCGCGGCGGTGAGCTTGCCCGCGCGCAGCAGCAAGCCGTCGGCGTCCTCCCAGCCGATACCGGTGCGATAGGCCGCAACCAGTGCCCCGGCGGCTACATTCATCCGGGCATCGTCCGACCACACCGCCTTCAGCAACAGGTGCGTCGTGCAAAAGGCAAGGTCGAAGGCCGGATCGCCATAGACCGCACATTCGGCGTCGAGGAACACCGGGCCATCGCCGCTGACAAGGATATTCTTGGGGCTGACGTCGCCGTGGACGAGCGCGATCTTGCGCGAGGCCAGATCGTCGGCGAGCGCGGTGAGCGCGGGCGCGAGTTCGCTATCTTGCTGCGCAACATAGAGCAGAAAAGGATCGACGCGCAGCGCACGGAACATCTCGTCGTTGGGAAAGGCGGCGCGGTCGCGATCATTGTGCGCGGTTGCATCGTGCACAGCGGCGATCCCCTGCCCCACCTGCGCCGCAAAGGCGGGATCGACACGCCCCGCCATCAGCTCGTCCTTCCACACCGGACAGCCGGGGAGGAAGCGCATCGCGAAAGCGTGACCGGGCAGTTCGGCGAGCACTTCGGGTGCGATGCGCGGGTCGACGCCGCGCGCTCGCCTGAGCCAGCGCACCTCGCTCGTCCCGCGCTCGACTGGCGCATGCCATTCGGCGGCGACGCGCAGCTGTTCGAGCGGACGCTTCACGACGATCGGCCCCGTGGGCGTCTCGACCTTCCACACATCGCACGACACGCCGCCGGTCAGCGGTTCGAGGACGACATCGCTATCCCCCACCAGTCCGGCGGCGCGCAGGTCCGCGATGATGTCCGGTTCTGCCGTTTCCATGTTCAGCTACCCTAGCGCATTCAGAGGCATTCCACCCTCACCCTTCCCACCGGCGGGGCCAGTGGGCCCCTTCCCTCTCCCAATGGGAGAGGGAGGGAGGCGCGAAGCGCCGGAAGGGAGAGGGTGATATGCGTCGCAAATTACAGCTTCTCCCGGATCCAGGCGCCGACGAGGTCGGCGGCATTCTGCCGCTCCTCGATCGAGTCCTCGAAATAATGCGCGCCGGGGATCAATTCGAGCTTCTTGTCGCTGCTCCCGAGGAAATCGAAGATTTTGCGCGCGTCGCTCGGGAAAACGCCGGTGTCGGCGGTGCCCTGAACCACGAGCGCGGGCGTGTCGTGCTTCGCGAGATGCGGCTGGCCCTGGCACGGCGAGGTTTCGAGGCTCCACATGTTGAGCCAGGTCTTGATCGTATTAGCGCGCCCGATGCTCGGCGTGCGGTTCGCGATCGCGGGGTCGCCGCGATAGCACCAATTGGGCTTGCGGTCCGACGGGTCGATCGCGGGATCGACGCAGCGGATATCGCCCCAGCAACGGAACATCGGGAAGATGCGGTCGGGAATGCCCGCGTCGTTCAACCGCTTCAGTTCGGCCTTCGCCCAGTCGGTGATGCGCTGGTTGCGCGCGCGCTGCGCGGCGCGATATTTTTCGATGAACGCGTCCGAATAGGGCGGCCCGTTGTCGGGATTGAACGGATCGAGTTCGGGATCGGTCAGCGTCGGATCATTCTCGTCGATCACCGATGCGTCCATCCAGTCGGTCAGCACTTCGGGGCGCCCCTGATGCGCGTTGAAGCTGATGTAGAGGTCGCCCTTGACGAGCTGCGCGAGCGCATCCTGCCCGGCCGACGGCAGGCGATCGGTCAGCGTCGGCGCGATCGCCTCGGCCTGATAGGCGCCCATCAAGGAGCCGCCGCCCGAATTGCCAAGAATGACGATCTGCTCGACCCCCGCCTCTTCTTTGAGCCACTTCATGCCGACGCCGATATCGAGCACCGCATGTTCGAGCAGGAATTGGTCCTCGACGCCGCGATAGCGCGTGTTCCAGCCGAGGAAACCGAAACCCTGCCGCGCGAAATAGGGGGCGATATAATGTTCGGAGAAATCGACATTATAGTGTGTCGCGATGATCGCGACCTTCGGCCGCTTGCCGCTTTCGGTCCAGTAAATGCCCTGGCACGGATGCCCGCCCGCCTGAATGCGCGGCGCGGTCGGCGATATGCGCCCGATAAATTGCGCGTCCAGTCCTTCGATCCCGTTCGGGTCCATCATCGTCTCTCCTGTCTGTTATATCGCATCGTCATCCCGGACTTGATCCGGGATCCATTGCCTCGGCGCTGGTTGAATGGATCCCGGATCAAGTCCGGGATGACGAAAATGGGAACCATCTCAGCGCGTAACCTCGAAAGGCAGCTTGTAGCCTTCCAGCCCGGCGCGAATGGCCTTTTTATCGATCTTGCCAGTCGGGCCGAGCGGGATTTCATCGACAAACAGCACGTCGTCGGGCATCCACCAGCGCGCGATCTTGCCGTCGAGATAGGCCTTCAAATCCTCAGCGCAGGCGTTCGCGCCCTCTTTGAGCTGGCACAGCAGGATCGGCCGCTCGTCCCATTTGGGATGCGCAACCCCGACGACCGCGGCGTTGGCGACCGCGGCGTGCCCCATCGCGATATTCTCGATCTCGATCGAGCTGATCCACTCGCCGCCCGACTTCACGACATCCTTGGCGCGGTCGGTGATCTGCATATAGCCTTCGGCATCGATCGTGCTGACGTCGCCGGTATCGAAAAAACCCTCGTCGTCGAGCACCTCGCCGCCCTCGCCGCCATAATAGGCGCCCGCGATCGTCGGCCCCTTGATCATCAGCCGCCCCGGGGTCTTGCCGTCGTGCGGCAGCCGGCTACCGGCGTCGTCGACGAGCTTCATTTCCAGCCCGCAGAGCAGCCGCCCCTGCTTGAGCTTATAAGCCATCTGCTCGGGTTCGGACTTCGCCGCGACCGCCGCATTGGGAACCGACACGGTGCCGAGCGGCGAGGTTTCGGTCATGCCCCAGCCCTGTATGACGTCGACGCCATAATCGTCGCGGAAGGTGCGGATGATCGATTCGGGGCACGCCGAGCCGCCGATCGTCACGCGCTCCAGCGTCGTGAAACGCTTCCCATTTTCCTGCATATAGGTGAGCAGCATCTGCCACACCGTCGGCACCGCGGCGGAATAAGTGACGCCTTCCCCTTCGATCAGATTATAGATCGATTCGCCGTCCATGCGCTGCCCGGGCAGCACGAGCTTCGCACCGACCGCGGGCGCCGAATAGACGACGCCCCAAGCGTTGGCGTGATACATCGGCACGACGAGCAGCACGGTGTCGCGCGCCGACAGCGCGAGCGCATCGCGCTGCAACGTCATCAGCGCATGGATGTAATTGGAGCGGTGCGAATAGAGCACGCCCTTGGGATTGCCCGTCGTGCCGCTGGTATAGCAAAGCCCGCACGCGGCATTCTCGTCGAATGCACCCCAATCATATTCGGCCGGATGCCCCGCGATCCAGTCGTCGAAGGCGGTCGCGGCAAAGCTGGTTTTCGGCAACGACGCCGCGTCGCAGAAAAAGATCACCTTCTCGATCGATGGCACCTGCGGCAGCAACTCTTCGACAAGTTCGGCGGTCGCGGGATCGGCGATCAGAAGCCGGTCGCCGGCATGGTTCGCGATATAGGCGATCTGTTCGAGGAACAGCCGCGGGTTGAGGGTGTGGAGCACCGCGCCCATCCCCGCCGCGCCATACCAGGCGGCGAGGTGCCGCGCGCCGTTCCACGCCATCGTCGCGACGCGGTCGCCGGGCTTGATCCCTTCGGCGGCGAGCGCATTCGACACGCGCTTCGCGTCGGCATGAATGTCGGCATAGGTCGCGCGGGTGACGCGCCCCTCGGCATCGCGCGACACGATCTCGCGCGCGCCGTGCCAGTTCGCCGCATGGTCGATGATCCGGTCGACCGTCAGCGGCACATTCTGCATCAACCCGTCCATGCGGCACTCTCCCTCGTCGCTGAATAGATAGTATACTAAGTATTTTGCCTTTGCAACGCCGCCCGGCCTTGCTTCGCCCGCATCGCTCTTCTAGCGTGACGATGTCGGCACCCGCCGGCAACAGGGGCACAACATAGCGTCATATGCGCACAAACCAGCTTATCATCGCGCTTTTTCAACGCTTCTGCTGGCTCGACGAAGGGCTGCAAGCGCGGCTTCACGATCATGGCTGGCCCGACGTCAATCGCCCGCAATCGATGATAATGACCAATATCGTCAGCGGCGTCGTGCGCCCGTCGGACATCGCGCGCAACCTCGGCGTGTCGCGGCAAGCGGTCCACAGCACGATCAACCAGATGGTGAAGCTCGGCATCGTTCGGCTCGACGTCGATCCCGACGACCGCCGCCACATGATCGTGTCGCTGACCGACCTTGGCGCGCGCATGCGCAAGGATGCGCAGCGTTCGATGGACGCGCTCACCGCGCAGATCGCCGACCGCTTGGGTCAGGACAAGTTCGACGCGCTGCTCGCCGCGCTCGAGGCCGACTGGGGCGACAATATCGCGCGCGCGCGCGCGACTTCGCGCACTCGCTAGACGGCAAGCGCCTTCGCGACGGCGACCAGCCGCGCGGCGGTCATATCCACCAGCGACGCGGGCAACGGCTCCTTCAGACTGCCATCCTCGGCAAAGGCGGCGTGCGCGTTCGGCACCAGCACCTGTTCGGGGATCACGAGCATCTGGATCGTCGACAAGATCTGGCGCAGGTGCATCAGCCCGCGCAGCCCCCCGAACGGGCTGATCGACGCCGACATGATCGCCGCCGCCTTGCCGCGATAGGCGGAGAGCGCGACAAGTCCCTCATCGCCGGTGGGCCGCGACGCCCAGTCGATCGCATTCTTGAGCAGCGGCGGCAGCGAACCATTATATTCGGGCGACACGAACAGCAGCCCATCCTGCGCGGCGAACAGCGCCTTGAGCTTCAGCGCATCGGGCGGAAAGGCACCGGCTTCAAGCGCCGCCGAATAAAGCGGCAGGTCGAACGCCGCGAGATCGACCCGCGTGACGCTTGCGCCCTGCGCTTCGAGGCTCGCGGCGGCAAGTTCGCCCAACGCGCGGTTATAGGATCCCTCGCGAATGCTCCCGACGATGACGGCGATGCTGGTCATTTTTCCTCCCGGACAATATGATTAGAATACTAACTTATTGTCCGGTCGCGGCAAGATCAAGCGGTCAGGCCTTGATGTCCGAAAGCACCGCGAGCTTGCGCGTTTCGTCGGCGAGATTGTCGATCACGCGGCGCATCAGCCCCTGCAACACCTCGACCTCCTCGTCGCTCATGCCCTTGGTCGCGATCTCGTGGATCTCGGCGTTCATCGGCGCGAGGATTAACTCGAGCTTCTTGGCGTGCGGAGTCAGATGGATGAAGGTCTTGCGCCGGTCGTCGGCGGTCTTCTTGCGCGTGATCAGCCCGGCCTTTTCCAGCCCTTTCAGCGCGACGACGGTGGTCGGCTCGCGCATCCCGACGCGTTCGCTGAGTTCGCGCTGGGTAATGCCGTCCTCGCGCCACAGCTGGCGCAGGAAACGCCACTGCCCCGCCGACACGTCATGCGTCAGCGTGCGGCGTTCGAGCAGCCGCGAAAAGGAGCGGAAGACGACGCGCGCGAGGTAGCCGATGCTGTTTTCAGGATCGGTGTAATATTCGGCAGGATGCCGATAATCCTTTGTTTTCTTGACCAAAATCCTGCTCCCCTGTCGCGGCGCCGGGTGCCGACCCCGCCGCGTATCAAATCTTAGGACGCGAAGGTTCGCGCGGCAACCATCTTCGTCGTCGCGTCCTGTCCTGTCGCCGTTCCAACCCCGCGATAATGTTGGACAAGATTCGTCGATCGATATACTTAGAATGCTAAGTTAATGGAGGCGATGTGCAAAAATTCATTCGGACGAAAGCGGTCGCGGCGCCCTTGCCGCTCGCCAATGTCGACACGGACATGATCATTCCCGCCGAATATATGAAGGCGCTGACGCGTTCGGGCCTGGGCCGCCATCTCTTCCGCGAGCTGCGCTTCGACGGGGATGGTCGCGAACGCGCGGATTTCATTCTCAACCGGCCTGCCTGCCGCGACGCGCGGATTCTGGTCGCCGACCGCAATTTCGGATGCGGCTCGTCGCGCGAACATGCAGTGTGGGCGCTCACCGATTTCGGCATCCGCTGCGTCATCGCGCCGAGTTTCGGCGATATCTTCGCGGGCAATGCGCGCAAGAACGGCCTGCTGCTGGTTCGCTTGCCCGATGAATGTTGCGCCCGACTGCGCGGCGAGATCGAAGCTGCGCAATATGCGCCCATCGAGGTCGACCTCGAAGTGCAGCGCATCCGCCTCGCCTCGGGCGAAACGATCGCTTTCAACGTCGATCCCGACGACCGGCGCATATTGATGGAGGGACTCGACGATATCGCCCGCACGCTGCGTCATGCCGACGCCATCGCGCGGTTCGAAGCGGCGCTCTAGCCCAGCATTTCGGGCGACGCGATACAGCCCGCAATCGCACTCGCCGCCGCGAGCGCCGGGCTCATCAGGTGGGTGCGCCCACCGCGCCCCTGGCGATTCTCGAAATTGCGGTTCGAGGTCGCGGCGCAGCGTTCGCCGGGGTTGAGCCGGTCGGCGTTCATTCCGACGCACATCGAACAGCCGGGCTCGCGCCAGTCGAACCCCGCGGCGCGCAGCGTGTCGGCGACACCCTCCGCCTCGGCCTGTCTCTTGACCAGTCCCGATCCCGGCACGACCATCGCGCGGACGTGCGGCGCGACGCGGCGTCCGCGCACAATGTCGGCGGCGATGCGCAAATCCTCGATCCGGCTGTTGGTGCAGCTGCCGATGAAAATGCGGTCGAGCCGCTGGCCGGCAATCGCCCGCCCGGCGGCAAGGTCCATATAGGCGAGCGCCCGCTCGGCCGCGGCGCGCGCGTCGGGATCGGCCAGCGCCGCCGGGTGGGGAACGGGATCGTCGATCGCGACGACCTGCGACGGGTTGGTCCCCCAGCTCACCATCGGCCGCACATCGCGGGCATCAAATTGCAGTTCGCGGTCGAATGCCGCACCGGCGTCGCTCGCCAGCGCCGCCCAGCGCGCCGCGGCTGCCTCCCAAGCGTCACCGCGCGGCGCCGCAGGGCGGCCCTTCAGATAGGCGAGCGTCGTCGCATCGGGCGCGACCAGTCCGGCGCGCGCGCCCATTTCGATGCTGAGGTTGCACAGCGTCATCCGCGCTTCCATCGACAGCGCCCGCACGGCCTCGCCGGCATATTCGATGACATGCCCCCCCGCGCCGTCGACGCCGATCGTGCCGAGCAAATGAAGCGCGAGATCCTTGGCATGGACATGCGGCGCCAGCGCGCCCTCGACGCGCACGCGCATGTTGCGCGAGCGGCGCTGGCGGATCGTCTGCGTCGCCAGCACATGTTCGACCTCCGACGTTCCGATCCCGAAGGCGAGCGCACCGAACGCGCCGTGGGTCGAGGTGTGGCTGTCGCCGCAGACGATCGTCATCCCCGGCTGCGAGCGCCCCTGTTCGGGGCCGACGACATGGACGATCCCGCCGCGCGGATCGCCCATCGGGAAATTCTCGATCCCGAAATGACGCGTATTTTCGACCAGCACTTCGAGCTGCGCGCGCGCCTCGCGGTCGGCGACCCCCGCAGGTCCTGCCGCCTGCCCCGCCGTCGGGACATTATGGTCGGACAGGGCCAGCGCGCGCTCGGGACGCCGCACCGCCCGCCCCGCGGCCACAAGGCCGGCAAAGGCCTGAGGCGACGTGACCTCGTGCAGCAGGTGCAGGTCGATATAGAGCAGGGTCTCGCCATCGTCCTCGGCGACGGCGTGCGCATCCCATATCTTGTCGTAAAGCGTGCGCGGGCGGGTCACAATTTCCCCAGCGTCTCTTTCCGGGGCCCCAGATAACCGAAGAGATAGGCTGCGACTTTCCGCATCTGAATCTCTTCGGCGCCTTCGGTGATGCGATAGCGACGATGGTGGCGATAGATATGTTCGAAGGGTTTGTGGCGCGAGTATCCGATGCCGCCGTGGACCTGCATGGCGCGGTCGGCGGCTTCGCAGACAAGGCGGTTCGCCCAATAGTTGCACATGCTGACCTTGTCGGACAGCGTGCGCTCGATTTCCTTGTGCGGCGTGTTGTCCATATCCCACGCGGTTTTGCGGATGAGCAGGCGCAGCATCTCGGCCTGCGTTGCCAGCTCGACGAGCGGGAACTGGATCGCCTGGTTCTTCGCCAGCGCCTCGCCGAACGGCTTGCGCGTCCGGGCGTATTTCACGCTCTCCTCGATGCAGTAGACGGCGGCGCCCAGCGAGCTTGCCGCCTGGCGAATGCGGTTCTGGTGGACGAAGCTTTGCGCGATCGCGAGCGCGCCGCCCTCGGGGCCGAGCCGCGCGCTGTCGGGCACCCACACATCGGTGAACGTCATGCGTGGATGGTCGGTCGGCATGTTGAACGTCCACATATATTCGTCGACGCTCATCCCCGGCGTTCCCGTCGGCACGAGCAGGCAGGTGATGCCCTTCGCATTCCCGTCGGCGCCGCTCGTGCGGCAAAAGGTCGCGCAGTGCGTCGCGACGTGCATGCCGGTGATCCACATCTTGCGCCCGTCGATGCGCCAGCCGTCGACGCCATCGCGCGTTTCTCGCACGCCGCGCGTCTCCATATGCGTCGCGTCGCTGCCGTGATCGGGTTCGGTCAGGCCGAAGGCGGTGCGCCGCCTGCCCTCGAACCCGCCGAGGATGAACTCGGCCTTCTGTTCGTCGCTGACCCCGAACTGTTCGAACATCTCCACAAAGGGGAAGTTGCCGACGATGCTGTGCTCGTTCTGAAGGTCGTTGTGCAGCCCCAGCCCCTTCGCCGCCAGATGCTCGCGGATCACCGCCATCCACAGGTTGCTGCCGTCCTTGCCGCCATATTTCTTCGGCGCCGAAAAACGCCAGTGGCCCGCGGCGTCGGCTTTGCGCGTCGCGGCCTTGAGCAGCTCTTCCCACTCGTGCCGCGGCAGCCCCTGATTGTCCCAGTCGGTGCGCGCATGCTCGCGGCGATGGTCGAAAAAGCGGATATTGTCGTCCGCAAGCTCGAGCGGCTTGATCTCGGCCGCGATAAAGCGATCGAGCTCGTCCAGATAGGCCGCAAGGTCGGCGGGCATCGCAAAATCCATCGTCTCTCTCCCTAATCTATCTTATCCGCGCCACGCCGCGCGCGCCGCGGCCAGCGGCGCATATTTGGGGCTGTCGACCGCGCATTTGTCGAGCACATCGCGCCGCAGCTTTGCGAGCAGCCCGGCCTCGGCAAGCGTCCGCTCGCCCGACAGCAGGGCATCCGCGAGCGCCTTGTCCTCCGCGCGGCATCCGGCGCCCAGATCGCGCAGCACGATACCGAGCGCGTTCATCGCGACCACCGCCTCGAACTTGGCGTGCCCCTCGGACGCCGGCTTGATCGCGCTCGCGATCCAGTCGCGCACCGCCTCGACCATCTCGGCATTGGTCGGCTCGCCCATCGGCGCGGGTGCGGCATCCAGCGACGCGGAAAGCGCCCGGTCGCGCTCGGCATCGGGCGCCTCCGCCTCGATCAGCCGGACGAGGTCGAGCTCCTGCTCGGCCGTCCGCCGCCCGACGACGACGCGCTCGACCGTCTTGTCGGCGCCGCTCCGCCATGCCTGCCCCATCTGCAGGCACCCAAGCGCCCACCAGAGCGTCCGGTAGACGAGCCAGAAGCGAAAACGGTCCACGTCGACACGCGTCCCGCCGGCGCCCTCATAGGCCGCAAAATAATCGTCGAGGCTGCCGAGCCCGAACGCGGGCCTGTCCAGCTGTCCAAAGCGCCACACGCTCATGCAGCCGAACGCCAGATCCTCGTGCGCGTCGCCCCGGTGCGCCAGCTCCCAGTCGAGCACCGCGGCCAGGCCGTCCACTCCCGCCATCACGTTGCCCATCCGGTAGTCGCCGTGCACCAGCACCGGCGGCGCCGGGTCGGGCAGATGATCCTCGCACCAGCGGATCGCGAGCGCGATCGCCGGGCGGTCGCCGCCGTAAGACAGAAAGCGCGCCTTGAGCTCGGCGAGCGCCGCGCCCGTGTCCATCGGCGGGATCGCATCGGGAACCGTCTCCAGCGGAATGGCGTGAATATGCGCCAGCTCGCGGCCGAGATCCCCGAGCAACGACGCGGGCGGATCGGCCAATATCTTCGCCGGCGACACCTCGCCGACCACCCGCCGCATCACATAGCCGGTGCCGAGAGCGTCGCCCGGCTCCAGCACCCCCACCACCTCCGGCGCCCGAACCCCCGCCGCGCAGGCCGCCATCACCAGCGCCGCCTCGTCGCGATGCCCGAACGGACGATCGGCCATATAGGCGGCCGATGGCGCGCGGCGCAGGACATAACCCGCCGTCCGGCCCTCCGCCCGCCAGTCGAACGACCAGCTCTCCATATTCGCCCCGCCCGAAAGGCGCGACAAACCGGAAAGCGCGCCGGCGCCAACGATGCGCAGCATCAACAGGGAAAGCAGATCGGACAAATCCGTCACAGAGCCGGCGATGGGCGCAACATCGGGTTTCGTCGGTATCTCGCGCATAGCCCTGCTTCCCACCCCCGTCGCCCGACACTTTACTTAGTATGCTAACTATAAGCGAGGAATCGGTTCGCGGCAAGCCAGCTCGACAGGCCGGATAACAGATTTGGCGTCAATCGACGAAGCGCGGTTCGTTTTCGCCCGGGTCCGCGCCCATGCGCCCGACGCGTGTGGCAGCCACACCCGGCCTCCGGACTATTCGCCGTCGAACGGCGGTTCGGCCGGCGAATAATCGCCCGCGCCCTTCGCCGTGCCGATCGACGACAATATGACCAGGCCGATCGCAAACCATTGCGTGAAAGAGAGCAATTCGCCGAGCAGGAAGAAACCCATCAGCGCCCCGACCGCGGGTTCGGCGCTGAGCAGCGTGCCGAAGCTGTTCGGCGGGAGGCGGCGCAGCGCGACCATTTCGAATCCGTATGGAATCGCGCTCGAAACAAGGCCCACGACCAGCCCAAGCGCCAATATCTCCGGCTGGAGCAGATCGGCGCCGGCGTGGATGATGCCGATCGGCGCCGCGACGACGGCCGCGACGATCGTGCCGCCCGCCGCGGCGGCGGGGCCGTGCTGCGCGCCCGCGCGCTTACCGAGCAATATATAGGCGGCCCAGCAAAGCCCCGCGAACAGCGCCAGCGCGACGCCCCGCCAGTCGAGATGCGCCGTGCCCGCGCGAATCGGCAGCAGGAGCAGCAGGCCGAACACCGCGATCCCGATCCAGAGAAAGTCCGCGCGCCGGCGCGAGGTCAGCACCGCGACGCTCAAGGGACCGATGAATTCGATCGCGATCGCGATGCCGAGCGGAATATAGCTCAGCGCATTGTAGAAGCTGAGGTTCATCGCGCCGAGCACGACGCCATAGGCAAGGATCGAGCGCCACCCCTCGCGATAGTTCAGCCGCCACGGGCGGAGCACCACCGACAGCAGGATCGCGCCAAAGATCAGGCGCAGCGCCGTGGTCCCCGCAGGACCCACCAGCGGGAACAGGCTCTTCGCCAGCGCCGCACCGCCCGTCACCGAAACGAGCGACAGGAACAGCGCGCCGAGCGCGAGCAAATCGATCGTTCCGCGAATGGGCGTCCTGGGGTCGGGAAAGGTCATGGCCGCTCGTCGTTGGACAAGAGCGGGCCAATTCGCAAGGTGCGTTCGGCGCGTCCCTGAACACAGGCCGGACCCGCAACGAAAATGTCCCGTCCGGGCCATCAAGCTATTCTTTCGGCGCCCCGAACATGATGACGCTGGAAGATTCGAACATCCCCGCGTAAGGCGCGTGCCATGAGGATCGCGATCATCGATACCAGCACGACGCGCGCGGCGATCATTTCCGATGGCTTGCGCGAGGCGGGACTCGACGATCTGGTGCTGATCGACCCCGCCGGCGCGCTCGCCCGCCAGATCGAGGCGGCGCAGCCCGAAGTCGTCCTGATCAATCTCGAAAACCCCAGCCGCGATCTGCTCGAGGATTATTTCGCCATGTCGCGCGCGCTGGCGCGGCCGATCGCGATGTTCGTCGACCAGAGCGACGCCGAAGCGACCGGGGCGGCGATCGACGCGGGGGTGTCGGCCTATGTCGTCGATGGCCTGTCGAAACAGCGGATCAAGCCGGTGATCGACCTTGCGGTGCGGCGTTTCCAGGCCTTCTCGCGCCTCCAGCGCGAGCTCGACGAAGCGAAAAACGCGCTCGCCGAGCGCGCGGTCATCGACAAGGCCAAGACGATCCTGATGAAGCGCCGCCAGGTCGACGAGCCGGCAGCCTATGCGTTGCTGCGCGGTCAGGCGATGCGCAGCAACCGCCGCATTTCCGAAATCGCGGAGGCGATCGTAACGAGCGAGGCGCTGATGGGGGACATGGAATGACCGACAGGTTTCGTATCGGTTTTCTGCCGCTGGTCGACGCCGCCTTGCCGATCCTGGCGCACGAGATGGGTTTCGCCGCCCGCGAAGGCGTGGAGATCGAACTCGTCCGCGACATGACCTGGGCGACGGTGCGCGACCGGTTGCTTTACGGCCACACCGACGCGGCGCACATGATCGCACCGCTGGCGATCGCAACCACGCTCGGGCGCGACCGGCCTCCGGTTCCCCTCGCGGTGCCGTTCGTGCTCGGGCTCAACGGCAATGCGGTGACCTTTTCGACCGGGCTCGCCGACGAGGTGGGGCTCGGCAACGCGCTCGGCGATCCAACTGAAACCGGGGCGGCGCTGCGGGCGATCGCGGCGGCGCGCAAGGCGGCGGACAAGCCGTTGCGTTTCGGCGTGGTGCACCGCTATTCGAGCCATAATTATATGCTGCGCTACTGGCTCGCGGGAGTCGGCATCCAGCCCGACGTCGATGTGGAGATCGTCGTCACCAGCCCGCCCTTCGCCGCCGATGCGCTCGCGGCGGGCGAAGTTGACGGCATCTGTGTCGGCGAGCCGTGGAACTCGATCGCGGTCGATCGCGGCGTCGGCCACATCGCCCTCGCCACCGCGCAGATCTGGCGGCGCGGGGTCGAGAAAGTGCTCGCGATGCGCGCCGCAATTCTCGACGAGCGACGCGACACGGTCGAGGCGCTGGTCCGCGCGCTGCACGCGGCCGCCGCGCATTTCGTCGAACCCGGCGCGGTCGAAACGAGCGCGGAGATATTGGCGCGGCCGGAGTATCTGGATGCACCGCGCGACGCCGTGCTGCGCGCGATCACCGACCGGATCCGGCTCGCGCCGGGCGGCGAGCCGATGCACTATCCCGACTTCATGTTCCAGTATCGCGAGGCCGCGAACTTCCCCTGGCGCAGCCAGGCGGCATGGCTCTATTCGCAGATGGTCCGCTGGGACTTCATGGCCTTCGATCCGGCGCAAGCCGCCGCCGCCGGCGATGTCTTCCGTCCCGATGTATACCGGAGCGCGCTCGCGGGCTCGGGCGCGCCCCTCCCGGGCGCGAGTTCGAAGCTCGAGGGCGGGCTCGACGAACCGATCGGCGCGGGCTCGACGCAGGGTCGCCTGACGCTCGGCAGCGACCGGTTTTTCGACGGCCGCGCGTTCGACCCCGACGATATCGAGGCCTATCTCGCTGAACTTCCCTGAGTTTGTTCCACGCTCCCTTTTTTGCTGCACCTGCGAAATAAACGCTTGCCGCCTGCCTGAGAATCAGGCAGTTTAGTCCCACCCGGCAAAGCTGCCGGGGCAGGACAAGGCGGCGACGGCTCCAACGAGGGGGCCGAACCGCAGGCGGACGGGGAGCCTTTTCCCCGGAAATCCCACAGGCAATGAAGCCGTCAGGATGCGCCCGCGCGGCCGCCGTCCTGGCGGCTTTTTTATT
Organism: Sphingopyxis sp. SE2; assembly: GCF_032227185.1. NCBI lineage: Bacteria > Pseudomonadati > Pseudomonadota > Alphaproteobacteria > Sphingomonadales > Sphingopyxidaceae > Sphingopyxis > Sphingopyxis sp. SE2. The sequence continues at coordinate 1,770,070 of NZ_JAPMXW010000001.1, forward strand.
GCCCGTCGCACAAGGGGACGGACGATGACGACTGCAAGCGGAGGTGCCGGCACGGCATCCGGATCGAGTTTCTGGGCGAGCGGCCACTGGCCGACGCTCGTAGCCGCCTTTCTCTATTTCGACCTCGCCTTCATGGTCTGGGTCATCCTCGGCCCGCTCGCGCCCGCGATCTCCGAAGACCTCGGCCTGACCCCGGCGCAAAAGGGTCTGATGGTCGCAGTGCCGACGCTGGCCGGCGCGGTGCTGCGCGTGGTCAACGGCCTGCTCGTCGACCGAATCGGGCCGAAGCGTGCGGGCGCGATCAGCCAGCTCATCGTTATCCTGGGCCTGTTCACCGCCTGGCTTACGGGCGTCGAAAGCTTCGCCGGTACGCTCGCGCTTGGTATCATCCTCGGCTTCGCGGGCGCCAGCTTCGCGATCGCGCTGCCGCTCGCCAGCCGCTGGTATCCGCCCGAACATCAGGGCAAGGCGATGGGGCTCGCCGGCATGGGCAATTCGGGCACCGTGCTCGCCGCGCTGTTCGCGCCGGGCCTTGCCAAGATCTTCGGCTGGAACGCCGTGCTCGGGCTCGCGTGCATACCGCTGACGATCGTCTTCTTCCTCTATCTTGCGATGGCGAAGGACGCGCCCGATGCCCCCGCGCCGAAGAAGCTCGCCAATTATTTCGAGCCGCTCAAGACCGCCGACGCCTGGTGGCTGATGGCCTTCTACTCGGTGACCTTCGGCGGCTTCGTCGGGCTCGCCGCCTCGCTTCCCATCTATTTCACCGACCAGTTCGGCCTCACCCCCGTGATGGCGGGATATTGCACCGCCGGCTGCGTCTTTGCGGGGTCGCTGGTGCGCCCGATGGGCGGCGCGCTCGCCGACCGCATCGGCGGGGTCAAGGCTTTGATGATGGTGTTCGTCGTCGCCGCGCTCGCGCTCGCCGGGGTGCCGCAGGCCGCGACGCTGCCCGCCGCGCTCGGGCTGTTCGTGATCGCGATGCTCGCGCTCGGCACCGGCAACGGCTCGGTGTTCCAGCTCGTCCCGCAGCGTTTTTCGGCCGAGATCGGCGTGATGACCGGGCTCGTCGGCATGGCGGGCGGCGTCGGCGGCTTCTACCTCGCCTCCTCGCTTGGCTTTGCAAAACAGTGGAGCGGCAGCTTCGCGCCGGGCTTCTACATCTTTGCGGGGCTCGCCGTCGCGGCGCTCGTCGCGCTGATGTTCGTCAAGGGCCAGTGGCGCAGGGCCTGGGGCGCCGCCGAAGGCGTGCGGATCTAAACATGGACCGCACCTTCATCCTGCTGCTGGCGCTCGCGCCGGCCGGGACGGCGCACGCCGAGGAGGCGCTGCTGACGCCCCTCGGCGAAGCCCGGCTCCGCTATGAAAATGTCGATCAGGACGGGCTTGCCGCCGACGCCGACGCGCTCACCCTGCGCGTCCGCGCCGGGGTCGAGGTAAAGACGGGACGCTGGTCGGCGCTGGTCGAGGGTCAGGGCAATCTCGCCATCGTCGACGACTATTTCGACGGCCTCCACGGTGCCGCGACGCGGCCGCTGGTCGCCGACCCCGACAATATCGCCCTCGCCCGCGCGCAGCTTCGCTACGCCGCGCCCGCTTTTGCGGTCACTGCGGGCCGTCAGAGGCTCGGCTTCGACGACGAGCGTTTCGTGGGCTCGGTCGGATTTCGTCAGAACGGCCAGAGCTTCGACGCGGTGCGCGCCGAAATCACCCCGGTGAGGGGCGTGAAGGCCGATGTCGCCTACGCGTGGAGCATCCGCACGATCTGGGGGATCGACGGAGCCGGCGCGCGGCAGCAGGCGGTATCGGGCGACAATGTCTTCGCCAATCTGAGCGCGCAGACGCCCGCCGGCAAAATCGCCGCCTTCGTCTATCTCGTCGATCAGGACGAGGCCGCGATGCAGGGCTTCCGCCTGTCGAACCAGAGCTACGGCGTCCGGCTCGACGGCAGCCAGCCGCTCGGAAAGGCCAGGATCGCGTATCAGTTCAGCTATGCGCGCCAGTCCGACTGGCACCGCAACCCCAACAACTATGCCGCCGACTATTGGCGCGCCGATGTCGCGGTCGATCTTGGCGGCCCCCGGATCGGCGCCGGGTATGAGATACTCGGCGCCGACGACGGCGTGGCGCTGACGAGCTTCCAGACCCCCCTCGCAACCGGGTTCAAATTCCAGGGCTGGGCCGACAAGTTTCTCGTTACCCCGCCCGACGGCGTGCGCGACCTCTATGCGACCGCCGGCTGGGGCTGGGAGGCAGTCGGCGCGCTCAAGGCCGTGACGCTGCAAGCCGCATACCACAATTATCGCAGCGATCGCGCCAGCCGTTCCTATGGCGACGAGATCGACCTGCTCGCCAGCGCCAAGCTCGGCAAATTCACCGCCTCCGCCCGCTACGCGCACTACGACGCCGACAATTTCGCCACCGACACCGACAAATTCTGGCTGCAACTGGACTGGACACTCTGATGGAACATCGCCCGATCAAGGCGGAAAGCGACACGCGCGAGCATCTCGTGGTGATCGGCAACGGCATGGCCGGCTGCCGCGCGGTCGAGGAATTGCTCGCGCGCGATCCGGCGCGCTACCGCGTGACGATTTTCGGCGCCGAACCGCGCGTCAACTATAACCGCATCATGCTCTCCCCCGTGCTCGCGGGCGAAAAAAGCTTCGACGACATCGTGATCAACGATGCCGACTGGTATGCGTCGAACGGCATCGCGCTGGTCGCGGGCGACCCGGTGGTCGCGATCGACCGCGCCGCCAAGACGGTGACGACGCGCGGCGGGGCCAGCGAAAGCTATGACAGGCTGCTGATCGCGACCGGCTCCGATCCCTTCATCATCCCCGTCCCCGGCAAGGATCTGCCCGGCGTCATCGCCTTTCGCGACATGGACGATGTCGACACGATGCTCGCCGCGGCCGATGCCGGCGGCGACGCGGTGGTGATCGGCGGCGGGCTGCTCGGGCTCGAGGCGGCACACGGGCTTTCGCTTCGCGGCATGAAAGTCACCGTCATCCACCTGATGCCGACCCTGATGGAACGCCAGCTCGACGAAGCCGCGGGCTGGCTGCTCAAAAATGCGCTCGAAGCGCGCGGCCAGACGATCCTGACCGGCGCCGACACCGCCGAGATCGTCGGCGACGCCAAGGTAGAGGGGGTGAAGCTCAAGGACGGGACGCTGATCCCCGCCAGCCTCGTCGTGATGGCGGTCGGCATCCGACCCTCGGTCGCCCTCGCCCGCGACGCGGGCCTCGCGGTCGGGCGCGGTATCCAGGTCGACGATCATATGGTGACGAGCGACCCCGCCGTTCTCGCGGTCGGCGAATGCGTCGAGCATGACGGACAGGTCTATGGCCTCGTCGCGCCCTTGTGGGACATGTGCCGCAGCCTCGCCGACGGGCTGGTCGAACAGCCGACCGGCTATCGCGGCTCGGTGACCTCGACCAAGCTCAAGGTGTCGGGCATCGACGTCTTTTCGGCAGGCGATTTCTCGGGCGGCGACGGGTGCGAGGACATCGTGCTGCGCGACGCGAGCCGCGGCGTCTACAAGCGCGTCATCGTCAAGGATGACCGCATCGTCGGCGCCGTCCTCTATGGCGACACCGCCGACGGCAGCTGGTATTTCGACCTGCTCAAGAAGCAGGAAGATGTCTCCGACCTCCGCGACCTGCTGATATTCGGCCAGGCCTTCGCCGCGGGAGGCGGCGCGGCGGACCCTAAGGCGGCCGTTGCGGCGCTTTCCGACGATGCGGAAATCTGCGGCTGCAACGGCGTCACCAAGGGCCAGGTCGTCTCGTGCATCGCCAAGGGCGCGCACAGCCTCGATGCGGTGCGCGGCAGCTGCAAGGCGTCGGCGAGCTGCGGAAGCTGCACCGGCCTCGTCGAAAATCTGCTCGCGCTGACCCTCGGCGACGATGTCCAGTCGGGGCCGAAGACGATGTGCAAATGCACCAGCTTCGGCCACGACGACGTGCGCCGCGAAATCGTCGCACAGGACATGCGCTCGATCCCCGAGGTGATGCAGAAGCTGCACTGGACGACCCCCGACGGCTGTTCCTCGTGCCGCCCCGCGCTCAATTACTACCTGCTCTGCGCGCTTCCCGGCGAATATCAGGACGACCAGCAGAGCCGCTTCGTCAACGAACGCCTCCACGCCAATATCCAGAAGGACGGCACCTATTCGGTCGTCCCGCGCATGTGGGGCGGGCTCACCAACCCGACCGAGCTGCGCGCGATCGCCGATGTCGTCGAGAAATATAATGCACCGATGGTCAAGGTGACCGGCGGTCAGCGGCTCGACATCTTCGGGATCAAGAAGGAGGATCTGCCCGCGGTGTGGGCCGACCTCAACGCCGCCGGCATGGTCTCGGGGCATGCCTATGGCAAGGCGCTGCGCACGGTCAAAACCTGCGTCGGGTCCGAATGGTGCCGCTTCGGCACGCAGGATTCGACGGGGCTCGGCGTCAAGCTCGAGCGGATGAGCTGGGGCAGCTGGATGCCGCACAAGTTCAAGATCGCGGTGTCGGGATGCCCGCGGAACTGCGCCGAGGCGACGATCAAGGATTTCGGCGTCGTCTGCGTCGACAGCGGCTACGAACTCCACGTCGGCGGCAACGGCGGCATCCACGTGCGCGCCACCGACCTCCTCTGCAAGGTCGCGACCGAGCAGGAGGCGATGGACCATTGCGCCGCTTTCATCCAGCTCTACCGCGAGGAAGCGCGCTACCTCGAACGCACCGCGCCGTGGATCGAGCGCGTCGGGGTCGAATATGTGAAGAGGCGGATCGTCGACGACGCCGCGGGCCGCGAGGCGCTGCGCGCGCGCTTCCTCTACGCGCAAAGCTTTTCACAGGACGATCCCTGGGCACAGCGCGCCGAGGGTGCCGAGGCCGAACATCATGCGCCGATGGCGCGCTTCACCCCGCAGGAGGCCCTCGTATGACCACCACCGCAGAATGGCTCGACATCGGCTGGGTCGACCAGATCCCCGTGCGCGGCAGCCGCACCGTGCAGGTCGAGGGCGGCGACGACATCGCCGTCTTCCGCACCGCCGAGGGCAAGGTCTTTGCCCTCCTCGACCGCTGCCCGCACAAGCATGGGCGCCTCAGCCAGGGCATCGTCCACGGCGGCGCGGTCGCCTGCCCGCTGCACAATTGGCGGATCAGCCTCTCGACCGGCGAGGCGCTCGGCGAGGACAAGGGCTGCACCCCGACCGTCCCGGTCAAGATCGACGGTGGCCGCGTCCTCATCTGCCGCGCGAGCACGCTGAAGGCGGCTGCGTGAGGATCGACCTTCTAAAGCCCCTCCCCTTCAGGGGAGGGGTTGGGGGTGGGGTCCCGCGACCTTGCGCGACGCCTGCAAACCCCAACCCAACCCCTCCCCTGAAGGGGAGGGGCTAATGGAGGTCCGCACCACCTGTGCCTATTGCGGCGTCGGCTGCGGCATCCGCGCGACGGTGACCGGCGAGCGCAGCGTCGAGATCGCGGGCGATCCCGACCACCCCGCGAACCGCGGCCGTCTCTGCTCGAAGGGCACGCACCTCGGCGAAACCGTCGGGCTCGAAGGCCGCCTGCTCCACCCGATGATCGGCGCCAAGCGTGCGAGCTGGGATAAGGCGCTCGATCTCGTCGCCAAGAAATTTAAGGAAACGATCGCGCGCCACGGCCCCGGCAGCGTAGCTTTCTACGTCTCGGGGCAACTCCTCACCGAGGATTATTACGTCGCGAACAAGCTGATGAAGGGCTTCATCGGCACCGCGAACATCGACACCAATTCGCGGCTTTGCATGTCGAGCGCGGTCGCCGGACACACGCGCGCCTTTGGCGAGGATATCGTCCCCGCGACCTACGACGACCTCGACGCCGCCGACCTGATCATACTCGTCGGATCGAACACCGCCTGGTGCCACCCGATCGTCTATCAGCGTATCCGCGCGCGCTGCGAGGCGGGCGCCAAGCTCGTCGTCATCGACCCGCGCCGCACCGAAACCGCCGAGGAAGCCGACCTCCACCTCGCGATCCGTCCCGGCAGCGACGTCGCGCTGATGACCGGCTTGCTCCAGCATTGCCGCGAGGCGGGCGCCATCGACGAAGCCTATCTCGCCGCGCATGTCGCGGTGCCGCAGGATTTCTGGGACCAGCTTGGAGAGGGGAATGACCTGTGGTCGGTGGCGCGCTCGTGCGATGTCCCCGCCGCCGACCTCAGGCATTTCTACGAGCTGTTCGCCGCCCACCCGCGCACCGTCACCCTGTTCAGCCAGGGGATCAACCAGTCGACCGCGGGCACCGATCAGGTCAATGCGATCACCAACCTCCACCTCGCCACCGGCCGCATCGGAAAGCCCGGCGCCGCGCCCTTCTCGATCACCGGCCAGCCCAACGCGATGGGCGGGCGCGAGGTCGGCGGGCTCGCCTCGACCCTCGCCGCGCATATGGATTTCGCCCCCGAAAACCGCGCGCGCGTCCAGCGCTTCTGGGCGTCGCCGACGATGGCGGAGAAGCCGGGCCTCAAAGCCGTCGACCTGTTCCGCAGCCTCGGCGAGGGCCGCATCAAGGCCCTGTGGGTGATGGCGACCAACCCCGCGGTGTCGATGCCCGACGGCAATGCGGTACGCGAGGCGCTCGCGACCTGCCCCTTCGTCGTCGTGAGCGACGTGATTGAAAAGACCGATACCGGCGCCTTCGCCCACGTCCGCCTGCCCGCCGCGGCGTGGGGCGAGAAAGACGGTACCGTCACCAACAGCGACCGCACGATCAGCCGCCAGCGCGCGCTCTTTCCGCTCCCCGGCGAAGCGATGCCCGACTGGTGGATCGTCAAGGAAGTCGGGCGGCGCATGGGGTGGAAGACCGCCTTCGCCTACGACCGCCCCGCCGACATCTGGCGCGAGCATTGCCGCCTGTCGACCTATGACAATGACGGCGCGCGCCTCTTCGCGTTGCCCGGCGCGGCGCAGGGCGGCACCGCCGCTTACGACGCGATGACCCCGTTTCGCTGGGGCGGCGATCACCCCTTCGCCGGCGGGCGCTTTTCGACCGACGACCGCCGCGCGCGCCTAGTCCCCGTCGCGCAAAAACCGCTGCCCGAACCCCTCGCCAAATGGCCGCTGACGCTCAACACCGGCCGCTACCGCGACCAATGGCACACGATGACGCGCACCGGCCTCGCCCCCAAACTCGCGCGGCACCGCGAGGAGCCGTTGGTCGAGGTCCACCCCGACGACGCCGCGCGCCTCGGCCTGACCGACGGCGGCCTCGCGCGCGTCGATACGCCGCAGGGCGACAGCCTCTACCGCGTCGCCTTCCACCCCGGTCAGCGCCCCGGGGAGCTGTTCGTCCCCATCCACTGGACCGACCGCACCGCGAGCGGCGGGCGCACCGGCCTGCTCCCCCGCCCGCTCGTCGATCCGGTGTCGGGCCAGCCGGGGTTCAAGCGCACCCCCGCCGCGATCGCCGCGGTCACCCCCAAATGGCGCGGCTTTCTGCTCCTCGCACGCGAACTGCCCGAAACGCCGCGCTGCCTCTGGGCAACGCGCGTCGCGGTGCCTTCGGGGGTGATGTGGGAAGTCGCGGGCAATGGCGACCTCAAGAGCATCGAAGCGTTGCTCCCCAAGGGCGAACGCATCGAGGCGCAGGACGCCGCGCGCGGGACCAGACGCATCGCCATCGTCACGAACGGCCGCCTCGTCGGAGCCTTGTTCGTCACGACAAGCGGCGAACTTCCCCCGCGCGACTGGCTGATCGCGCAATTGTCCGCGCCCGAAGTCGCCCCCACCCTGCTCGCCGGCCGCGCGCCGGGCGTGCAGGCCGACCGCGGCCCGATCATCTGCGTCTGCTTCGATATCGGCCTCAAGACCATCGTCGCCGCGATCCGCGACCAGAGTCTCGCCGACGTCGCCGCGATCGGCGGCGCGATCGGCGCGGGCACCAATTGCGGCTCGTGCCGCCCCGCGCTCGCGCGCATCCTGACCGAGGAGACCAGCAATGCAGCCTGACGATTTTGCGCCCGGCACCGTCTGGCTCGTCGGCGCCGGCCCTGGCGACCCCGAATTGCTCACCCTGAAGGCGGTGCGGTTGATCGAGCGCGCCGACATCGTCTTTTGCGACGCGCTGGTGGGGCGCGGCGTCCTCGACCTCATCCCCGCGCGCGCCGAGCGCGTCAGCGTCGGCAAACGATCGGGGCGCCATTCGAAGGATCAGGCAACGATCGATGCGCTCCTCGTCGCCGCTGCACGGGCGGGCAAACGCGTGGTCCGGCTGAAAGGCGGCGACCCGACGCTGTTCGCGCGCGCGACCGAAGAGATCGATGCGCTCAACGATGCCGGCTTTCATGTCCAAATCTGTCCCGGCATCACCGCCGCGAGCGCCGCCGCCGCGTCGGCGGGTATGTCGCTGTCGCTGCGCGGCGTCGCGCGTGACGTTCGTTTCGTCACCGCGCACAGCCGCCGCGGCGCCGCGCTCGACATCGACTGGTCTTCGCTGGCGCGCGGCGGATCGACCCTCGCCTTCTACATGGGCCGCGAGGCCGCGGGCGAAATCCGGCGCGGCCTGATGCAGGCGGGGATGCCCGGCGAAATGCCGGTGATGATCGCATGCGAAGTCAGCGGCCCCGGCGAGCGGCGGCTCGTCACCCGGCTCGATCTTCTCGACCTTGCGACCAAATCCTTCGCCGCCGACGCTCCGACGCTCATTCTGGTCGGCGCCGCGGTGATGCTCGCCGGCGGCGCGGCAGCGCTGCCCGCGAACAGCTCGCGCGCGGCCTATGGCCAATAATTGCCGTCCGCGCAGTCTTCGCCGCCGGGGTACATGATCTTACCGCTCATCGCCCCAAAGCGGATATTACCGCAGTACGCCTTTCGACGCCTGCGCCCGCGCGTAGAGAAACAGCGCAATCGCGACGACCCAGATCACCGCGGTGAAGATCATCGGGAAGGTCCCGAACATCCGCATCAGGTCGCCATAATGCAGGCCGAACTGGTAAAAGCTGCTGATCGCCAGCCCGATGAGCGAGACGATGAAGGCGGTGACCGCATGGCGGCTGCGTACCAGCAACAGCAGCGACCCGAGCACCGATCCCCAGACCCCCAGTGCCCAGCCGACATTCGCCCACATCGGGAAGCTGGTGAAATAGGCCTGTTGCTCGGGCGTGAAGGCGGCCAAATATTCGGCATTGCCCATCTTGGTCATCGTATAGTCCATCGCGCCAAAGGCGTTCCAGACCAGCGACACGGCCCCGACAACCCACAGGTGCCAGGGCGTTTTGACGGCTTCGGTCATATTCATCTCCCCCTCAGAAAGATCAGGCGAAATTAGCAGATTTCTCGGTCGCCAGCAATATGGTGATATAGTCGCGCAACACAGCGATATTGCGGTCGAAATAGCCGATGTCGCGATAGGTGCGCGCCTGCATCACCGCGCCTTCCATCACCGTCAGCACGAACTCGCCAAGCGCCTTGCGGTCGGTGTCCTTCGGCAGGCGGTCGGCGGCTGCCTCGAAGCAGCCGGCGATCGCCGCCGACCAGTTCGAAAAATTCGCCGCCATCAGCTCGCGCACCACCGGGTCGGGTTCGTGGATTTCGAGCGCAAGGCTGCCGATAGGGCAGCCATAGGTGCAATCGGTGACGATCAGATGCGTGCGATAACCGGCGAGCAGTGCGAAAACCTTGTCGATCGGATCGTCGACGCCGTCCCAATTGGGCGCGAGCAGCATCGCGTCGATGCCGTCGCGATAGAGTTCGAGCACGCCGACGAGCACGTCCTGCTTGCCGGGGAAGAAATGGTAGAGGCTGCCCGAATGGACCTGGCTGCGCGACAAAATGTCGGCGACCGAGGTCGAGAGATAGCCCTTCTCCCAGAACAGCTCCATCGCGGTCATCAGGATGCGCTGGCGGGTGTCGGCGGCATTCATCCCTATCCCGCCCGGTCATAAGCGGCGCGGAGCCAGTCCGCGACATCGCCCTCCGCATCCTCGCCCGCCGCGATCCGCACGCGGTGCGACACCATCGCGTTCCAGCTTCCCGCCAGTTCGAGCTTGCCTGCCGGTTCCTCGCCCTTGAGCGCGAGACCGATGTCGAAGCGATCCTTGGTCGAGGGCATCAGCAGCGCGAACTGCTTCTTGCGGCGCAGGCTCACATAGCCCTTCTTCGGCGCCAGCTCGACGTCATCGCCAAAACCCTGCACGAGCAGGGTCAGCCGGTCGTAGAGCGGCCGCCAATGCGCCTTCGCGCCGTCGAACGCCGCTTCGACCAGCGCCTCATCGTCCTGCGACAGCGACGAGGAGGCGTTCGCGGCATGAACGATCATATTGGCATAGCCGTGGCCAAGCCCATGTTCGGATTTGAGGTGATTCACCAGCGCCATATGGCCGGCGATCCCGGTCGCGCGCGCGGTGGCGACCCATTCGTCGAGTCCCTTGCCGGTCTTCGCCCGCAAATTCTCGCCCATCTTCTCGAATTCGTCGGCCATCGGCGTCCTCCCTCGTCAAGATGAGTTGATTGAACATTCAACCAAGCAATTTGTCAAGAGACTTGGCAAGGGCGCGCGAACTCCCGATATGCGCGGCATGTGTGTCGTCGCCCTTGCCCACCGCGTCCATCCCGACTGGCCGCTCATCCTCATCGGCAATCGCGACGAGTTTCACGAACGCCCCGCCGCGCCGCTTCACGAGTGGGACGACGGCAGCGGTCTCGTCGCCGGGCGCGACCTGCGGGCGGGCGGCACCTGGCTCGGCGTCCATCGCCCGAGCGGCCGCACCGTCGTCGTCACCAACGTCCGCGGCGCGATGCCCGACCCCGCGAAGGAATCGCGCGGCGCGCTCGTATCCGACCTGCTGCGCGGCGAAGGGCGCTTCGCCGACCCGGCGGCGGAGGATCTGCCGCGCTTCAACGCCTTCAACCTGTTCGCCGTGGACGGCGGCGCGGCACGATTGCTGAACAACCGGCCTGTCCCGTTGATCATGCCGCTCGAACCCGGCGTCCACGCGCTCGCCAACGAACCCGTCGACGCCCCCTGCCCCCGCGCCGAACGGCTGCGCGCTGGGCTCGAAACGGCCGTCACGGCGGGCACCGACCCCGAAAAGCTGCTCGACACGCTGATGGCCGGGGACGACCCCGCGCTGTTCCTGCGCGGCGACGTCTATGGCACGCGCGCCTCGACGCTCGTGCTGATCTCGGCGGATGGCGCGGTCCGGATGACCGAGCGCCGATATGAAGCGGGCGGCCGTCCCGCTGGAACGACCGCCCTCGAATTTCGGATCGCTTCTTAAATCCTCCCTGTCGCGAAGCGATGGGGAGGTGGCAGCGCCCTTCGACTGCCTTGCAGGCGCTCAGGATAAACTGCGCCTTCGGCGCAGCGCTGACGAAGGGGCCTTAAAGCGGCCCCTCCACCACCCGCTACACGGGCGGTCCCCCTCCCCATCGCTTCGCGACAGGGAGGATCGCATGGCTTATTTCGGCGCGAGCACCATCAGCATCTGACGGCCCTCGGTGCGCGGGTGCGCCTCGACCTTCGCGACCTCGGCGGTCATCTCGGCGACGCGCTGGAGCACGTTGAGTCCGAGCTGGGTGTGGCTCATTTCGCGGCCGCGGAAACGCATGGTCATCTTGACCTTGTCGCCTTCCTCGAGGAAGTCGAAGACCTTCTTCATCTTCACATCGAAATCATGATCGTCGATATTCGGACGCATCTTGATCTCTTTGATTTCCTGCGTCTTCTGGCTCTTGCGTGCGAGGTTCGCCTTTTTCTGCGCCTCGTATTTGAACTTGCCGACGTCGAGGAATTTGCACACCGGCGGATCGGCGTTGGGAGATACTTCGACCAGGTCGAGCCCGACCTCGGCCGCCTGCTCGATCGCCTCGGCTGTTAGCATGACGCCCAGATTTTCGCCTTCCTCGTCGATCACGCGGACTTTGGGGGAGGCGATGAATTCATTGTAACGCGGGCCGTTCTTGGGCGGCATCGGTGCCATCGGGCGACGGGTCATGGGCGGTGGTATAGCTGTATCTCCTGAAACATATCGAACGCGCGTGCGGAATCGACGCCGGAACGCGCGCGACTGTCATATAGTGATCGCGCGGCGGGCGTAAAGGCCGCCGCGCTTTTCCGATAGCGGTTTTCGGCCAACTGTGGCCGGTCTGCCACGCTCAATCGCGGCTCACCATTTCGTCGGCGCAGGGTCGATCACGCGAAAGCCGCCGGCGCCGATTTCGCTGACCTCGAGCGCGCGCTCGGCGATGCCGCGGTTGTTGAAGCGGAAAATGCCGTCGATCCCCCCGAAGCCGTCGGCGGCGAGCAGGCGGTTCGCCGGGAAATTGCTCCCCGGCTTCCAGTCGCGCGCGATGCGCACCGTCAGCAGCACCGAATCATAGCCGAGGCTGGCGAGCCGGTACGGCGGCCGGCCGAAGCGGGTGCGATATTTGGTCGCAAGCTGGCTATAAAGCCCGTCGGAGACGCTGGCGAACCACGCCCCGCGCATCGCGGCATTGCTGCCGAGCGCGGCATCGGTGTTCCACAGCTCGGTGCCGAGGATCTGCTTGCTCCCCGTGCCCTTGATCACCGGCACGGCGCGAATGGCGTTGCCGCCGCTGTCGGCGATCAGCACCGCGTCGATCGCGCCCGCATTGGCGAGCCGCCGCGCCGCGCCCGACAGCGCGGTCGCGCTGCGGTCATAGCTTTCGACCGCGACCAAAGTGCCGCCCGCCTTGGCGACCGCGGCGCGGAACGAGGCGGCCGAGCGGTCGCCATAGACATTCTTGGGCACGAGCGCGCCGAAGCGTTGATGGCCTTTCGATCGCGAAAAGGCGACGATACGCTCGACCGACTGGCCGGGGACGAAGCCCATGATGAAGACGCCGTTGCCCGCGACGCTGCTGTCGTTCGAAAAGCTCAGCACCGGCACCTTCGCGCCGCGCGCAATCGGCGCGACCGCCGAGACATCCTCGCTGAGCAGCGGCCCGAGGATCAGCTTGTTGCCGTCGGCGACCGCCTGCCGCGCCGCGGCGGCGGCGCCGAGCGCGGTGTCGTAAGTCGTGATGCGCACGCGCTCGGTGCGCGTATCGAGCAACGCCAGCGTCGTCGCATTGGCGATCGCGGTGCCGACGTCGGCGTTGGGCCCCGTCTGCGGCACGAGCAGCGCAACGCGGTGACGATCGGTATCGGTGGGCAGCCCGGGGCCGACATTGTCGGTCGGGTCGGTCGGCGGCGGCGGGGTCGCCGGGCCGCCGGTTTTCGGCACGACCTGGCACGCCGCCAGCAGCCCCGCCATCGCCATCACGCCGAGCCCGCGCAGCATCGCGCGGCGCGACGACGCATTCACCTGGCGCGCGCCACCATGGCAGTCTGGGGCAGTTTCTGCCATTTTCGGCGTCATGCCAGATTCGAACATCTCAGATTCTCCCTTGCCCGGTCTCTATATCGTCGCGACGCCCATCGGCAACCTCGGCGACATCGGCGCGCGCGCGGCCAAAACGCTCGCCTCCGCCGACGTGATCGCCGCGGAGGATACGCGCGTGACCGCGAAACTGCTGTCGCATCTGGGTTTGCGTGTGCCGATGACCCCCTATCATGATCATAGCGACGAACGCACCCGCGCCGCGCTGGTTGCGCGCATGCAGGGCGAAGTTGTCGTTTTGGTGTCGGACGCGGGCACCCCGCTGATTTCGGACCCGGGATACAAGCTCGTCCGCGATGCGCGCGCCGCGGGACGCCATGTCACCACCCTGCCCGGCCCCTGCGCCGCGATCGCCGGCATCACCCTCTCGGGCCTGCCGAGCGACCGCTTCCTCTTCGCGGGCTTCCTCCCCAACAAGGCAAAGGCGCGCGCCGACACGATCGCCGAATTCGCCGCCCTGCGCGCGACTCTGGTCTTCTACGAAAGCGGCCCGCGCCTCGCCGCCGCGCTCGCCGCGCTCGCCGAGGGGCTCGGCGACCGCGAGGCCGCGGTCGCGCGCGAGATCAGCAAGATGTTCGAGGAATGCGTCACCGGCACCCTAACCGAGCTTTCCGCACGCTATGCCGACGCGCCGCCCAAGGGCGAGATCGTCGTCATCGTCGGCCCGCCCGGCGAAGCGAAGGCGGAAAACGCCGACGACGCGACGCTTGACGCCGCGCTGCGCGAAGCGATGGCGGACAAACCCGTCGCACAGGCGGCGAAGGCGGTCGCCAAACGCTTCGGCCTCGACCGGCACGACATCTACGCCCGCGCCCTCGCGCTCAAGGAACAGGCTTGAACCGCGCCGCCGCCGAGGCGCGCGGGCGCAAGGCCGAACGCCGCGCCGCCTGGTGGCTGCGCCTCCACGGCTGGCGCATATTGGGCGAGAGGCTGCGCGTCCCCGTCGGCGAAGTCGACCTCGTCGCGCGGCGCGGACGGATGATCGCCTTCGTCGAAGTCAAATGGCGCGACCGGGCCGAAGACCTCGACCTCGCGATCGACCCATACCGCCTCCGCCGCGTCGCCGCGGCCGCCGAAATGCTCGCCCCGCGCTTCGCGGGCCCGCGCGACGACATCCGGATCGACGTGATGCTCCTTGCGCCGCGCCGCCTGCCGCGCCATCTGATCCACGTCTGGCAACCCTGAGGAAGAAATAATGACCCTGCGCGCCGCGGTACAAATGGACCCGATGGACAATATCAACATCGGAGGCGACAGCAGCTTTGCGTTGATCCTGAAGGCGCTCGAACGCGGCTACGAGCTTTATCATTACGACGTTCGCGGGCTGACGTGGGAGGCCGGGCGGCTGACCACCAAGGCGCACCGCATCGTCGAGGCGCAGCGCGAGGCCGGCGCGCACTACAAGTTCGGCGACGAGGTGCTGCTCGACCTCGGCCGCGACGTCGACGCCGTGCTGATGCGGCAGGACCCGCCCTTCGACCTCGGTTATCTGACCGGCACCTGGCTGCTCGAACGCATCCAGCACGAAACACTGGTGGTCAACGACCCCGTCTCTGTCCGCAACGCACCCGAAAAGGTCTTCGTGCTCGATTTTCCCGAGTTCATGCCGCCGACGATGGTGACGCGCGACTTGGGCGCGGTGAAGGATTTCCAAGCGCGACACGGCGCCGTCGTGATCAAGCCGCTCCACGGCAACGGCGGCAAGGCGGTGTTCAAGATCGACGCCGACGGCGGCAATCTGGGCGCGCTGGTCGAACTGTTCGGACAGGTGTGGCCCGAACCCTTCATGGTCCAGCAATTCCTGCCGAGCGTATCGAAGGGCGACAAGCGCATCGTGCTCGTCGACGGCGAGGTCGCGGGCGCGATCAACCGCAAGCCCGGCGAAGGCGAATTCCGCTCGAACCTCGCGGTCGGCGGCTATGCCGAGGCGGCCGAGCTGACCCCGCGCGAGCAGGAGATTTGCGACGTCCTCGGCCCTGCCTTGCGCGAACGCGGGCTCGTCTTCGTCGGGATCGACGTGATCGGCGGCGAATGGCTCACCGAAATCAACGTCACCTCGCCCACCGGGATCGTCGCGATCGACCGTTTCAACGACAGCGATACGGCGGGCATGATCTGGGATGCGATCAAACGACGCATCGGCTGAGCCAGCAGCGCGTTACCCCTCGCATGACCGATTTCATCCTGAACCTGATCCAGAGCTGGGGTTATGCGGGGATTTTTATCCTCATGTTCATCGAGAATGTCTTCCCGCCTATCCCGTCCGAAGTGATCATGGGGCTGGGCGGGATCGCCGTCGCGCAGGGCCGATTCGATTTCTGGACGCTCGTCGCGGTCGCGGTCGCGGGAACGACTGCCGGCAACTGGATCTGGTACGCGATCGGACGCTGGATCGGGTATGAGCGGCTCAAACCCTTCATCGACCGCCACGGCCGCTGGCTGACGCTCGACTGGGACGAAGTCGAACGGATGCACAATTTCTTCCTGAAATATGGCCCGGCCATCGTGTTCATCGCGCGCTTCATGCCCGTCGCGCGGACGATGGTCTCGCTGCCCGCGGGCATGGTGCAGATGAATCAGCTCAAATTCCTGATCTGGACCGCCGCCGGCTCGACGATCTGGATCGCCGCGCTCGCCGGCGCGGGTAGCTGGTTCGGCAAGCAATTCGCCAACCTCGACGCTTTCGTCGGCCCCGTGGCGCTGGTCGCGATCGGCTCGCTGGTCGCGCTGTATCTCTACCGGGTCGTCACCTGGAAGTCGAAAACGAAGGGCGAATGACCCGATCTGCCACGGCGACGATGGCGGGTTTCGACCGGAAGCGGACGTACAGATCCTCCCCATCGCGAAGCGCTGGGGAGGGGGAGTGTTGGGTCGTCCAGTCCCCCGGACTGGACTTGGATTGCCGGGGGCAATCCAACCCTACACTCCGCGAAGCGGTGGTGGAGGGGTCTGGCCTTGCACCGACGCCTGACGGCGTCGACCCCTCCGTCAGCCCTGCGGGCTGCCACCTCCCCATTGCTGCGCAAAGGGGAGGATCTGGACGACAGCTCACCACCCCAAAGCGGCCTCACGCCCGTGGATGCGCGCTGCGATAAATATCGAGCAGATGCGCCGCATCGACCGCGGTATAGACCTGCGTCGAAGCCAGGCTCGCATGCCCCAGCAGTTCCTGCAAACTCCGCAAATCGGCGCCGCCCGCGAGCAGATGCGTCGCAAAACTGTGGCGCAGCGCGTGCGGCGTCGTCCGTTCGGGCAGGCCCAGTGCGCGCCGCGCCGATCGCACGCTCGCCCGCACCACGCCGGGCTGGAGCGGCCCGCCCCGCGCGCCGAGAAACAGCGGCGTCTCCTTCGCGATCGGATATGGACAGGCCGCAACATAGCGCGACACGGCATTCGCCACCGCGGGCAGAATCGGCACGATGCGCGTCTTCGCCCGCTTGCCGGTGACGCGCAGCGTATCGCCGAACGGCAGCGCCGCGCCGGTCAGCGACAGCGCCTCGCCAATGCGCAAGCCAGCACCATAGAGCAGCAGCAGCAGCGCGAAATCGCGCGCGCCGACCCAGCCCTCGCGCGCATTGTCCTCGACATCCTGCGCCAGCGCCAGCGCCTCAGCCGGCGCCACCGGTCGTGGCAGCCCTTTCTTGACGCGCGGCCCGCGCATCTGCGGCACGTTGGCGTTCGATCCGCCGACGAAGCGCAGGAAGCTGCGCAGCGCCGACAACTCGCGCGCCGCCGATGCGTTGCCGAGCCCCTCGGCGCGGCGCTCGGCAAGATAGGCGCGCAAATCGTTCGGCGTCAGCGCCTTCAGCATACGTGCATCGACCGCCCCGCCGCGATGGCGCGACAGAAAGGCGCAAAAGCGCTCGGCGGT
This sequence comes from Sphingopyxis sp. SE2, assembly GCF_032227185.1. NCBI lineage: Bacteria > Pseudomonadati > Pseudomonadota > Alphaproteobacteria > Sphingomonadales > Sphingopyxidaceae > Sphingopyxis > Sphingopyxis sp. SE2. Next base: position 1,787,324 of record NZ_JAPMXW010000001.1, read on the forward strand.
CGCGATATAGGCGCGGCGCGTATGCTCCGACCGGCGCTTTTCGTGCGCCAGATGGGCATCCCAGTCGCGGATCATGTCTTGCGCCACCAAAGCTCCCTCTAGTCCCGTTCGTGTCGAGCGAAGTAGAGACACGCTGGCGCTCCATGCCAACGATGGACCAAGGTTAGTGGGTTTTCACTACCTCGGAAAGGATCGAGTCGAGCAGCAATATGCCCGCGTCGGTCACCGCCAGCCGGTCGCCGTCGTCGCGCATCAGCCCCTGCCCCGCCAGCCGCGCCACTGCATCGGCATCGACGAATGCCGCGCGCGGCAAGCCGCTCCGCGCCTCGATGCGGGCGAGGTCGATTCCCTCGGTCAGTCGCAGCCCCATCAGCATCGCCTCGGTCGCGCGCTCGTGCGGCGGCAGATCGGCCTCGACTTTCAGCCCATGGCCGTTGCGCGTCACCGCCGCGATGAAATTTTCGGGCTTCTTGTGCCGCTCGGTCGCTTGGCCCAATCGCCGGCCATGCGCCCCGGGCCCGACGCCGGCATAATCGGCGTAGCGCCAATAGGCGAGATTGTGGCGGCTTTCCTGCCCGATGCGCGCATGGTTCGACACTTCGTAGCGCGGCAACCCCGCGGCGGATGTCATCGCCTGCGTCGCGTCGAACAGATCGGCGGCGGCATCGCCGTCGGGGATGACGAGATCGCCTTTCGCCGCCAGCGTCGCGAAACGCGTCCCCGACTCGATGGTCAGCTGATAGAGGGAGAGATGGTCGGTGCCGAACGCCAGCGCGCCCGAAAGCTCGGCTTCCCATGCGGCGAGCGTCTGGCCGGGCCGCGCATAGATCAGGTCGAAGCTGACGCGCGCGAAATGCGCCTGCGCCGCCGCGATCGCGCGTCGTGCCTCCTCCTCGCTGTGCGCGCGGCCCAGAAATTCAAGCACTTCGGCATCGAAGCTCTGGACACCGATCGAAACGCGATTGACCCCCGCAGCCGCAAGATCGGCGAAATTGGCAACTTCGACCGAATTGGGGTTCGCCTCAAGCGTGATCTCGACATCATCGGCGAGGCCCCACAGCGCCTCCGCCTCGGCGATCACCGCCGCGACCGTTACGGGCGGCATCAGGCTCGGCGTGCCGCCGCCGAAGAAGATCGAGCCGATCGTGCGCCCGGGCAGCAACGCCGCCTCGTATCGCAAATCCGCGCGCAGGGCCGCGCGCCACGCCGCCTGATCGACGCGCTCGCGCACATGGCTGTTGAAATCGCAATAGGGGCATTTCGACACGCAAAATGGCCAATGGACATAAAGGGCGAGCGGTTCGGCCATGAACGCTCTTTAGAACACCCCCGCCACCAGCTTCGCAAAGGCGTCGGCGCGGTGGCTGATCGCATGTTTTTCCGCCGGTTCTATTTCCGCGAAAGTCAATGATTTGCTGGCCGGAACGAAGACAGGATCGTAACCGAAGCCCAGCTTGCCGCGCGGCGGCCAGATGAGATTTCCTTCCGCCCGGCCCTCGAAAACCTCGGCGTGCCCGTCGGGCCAGGCGAGCGCGAGGATGCAGACGAAACAGGCGCTGCGGTCGACGTCCGGCCCCTGTTCGGCGAGCAGACCTTCGACCTTGCCCATCGCCATATACCAGTCGCGGCCCGGATTGCCTTCGAACCATTGGCGTTCGGCCCAGTCGGCGGTGTAAACCCCCGGCCGGCCGGAAAGCGCCGCGACCTCGAGCCCGCTGTCATCGGCGAGCGCGGGAAGCCCCGCCGCCGCTGCGCTCGCGTGCGCCTTGAGCAGCGCATTCTCGCGAAAGGTCTTGCCCGTCTCCTCGGGCTCGGCCAGCCCGAGGTCGCCCGCCGACACGGGCTCGATGCCATAGGGTTCGAGCAGCGCGCGAATCTCGCGCACCTTGCCCGCGTTATGGCTGGCGATGACGAGCTTGCCGGGGGCGAGCTTGCGCGTCATCAGCGCCCCGTTGCCCGGTCCTGCGCCGCGAAAATCTCGCCGCAGCCGATGCGCGCGAGGCGGAGCAGGCGCAGCAGGCCCTCCTCGTCATAGGTCGCGCCTTCGGCGCTCGCCTGCACCTCGACGATCTGGCCCTTGCCGGTGAGTACGAAATTGCCGTCGGCCTCGGCGGTCGAATCTTCGTCATAATCGAGGTCGAGCACCGGGGTGCCCCGATAGATGCCGCACGAAATCGCGCCGACCTTGTCCTCGATCGGGTCCTCGGCCAGCGTCTTGGCCGCGAGCAGCTTGTCGACCGCGAGCCGCATCGCGACCCAAGCGCCCGAGATCGAGGCGGTGCGCGTGCCGCCGTCGGCCTGGATCACGTCGCAATCGATGATGATCTGGCGCTCGCCGAGCTTCTTCATGTCGACGACGGCGCGCAAGGACCGGCCGATAAGTCGCTGGATTTCCTGCGTGCGGCCCGACTGCTTGCCCTTCGCGGCTTCGCGGTTGCCGCGCGTGTGCGTCGCGCGGGGCAGCATGCCATATTCGGCGGTCACCCAGCCAGCACCCTTGCCGCGCATCCACGACGGCACCTTCTCGTCGACGCTCGCGGTCACGAGCACCTTGGTGTTACCGAAGCTGACGAGGACGCTGCCCTCGGCGTGGATGGTGAATTCGGTTTCGATGGCGATAGGGCGCATCTGGTCGGGCGCGCGGCCGGAAGGGCGCATGTCGGGATTCTCCTGTGATGTGTGCGGCGCGCTTAGCGATGCGGGCCCGGCTTGGCCAGAGCATAGCTTGCCCCCGTGCCTCGCCATCCCTAAATCCTCCCCATGACCACGCCGCCGATCACCGAACTCACCACGCGCGCGCGCGACGTGTTCCGGCTGGTGGTCGATGCCTATCTGGAGACCGGACAGCCGGTCGGGTCGCGCACACTGTCGAAGCTCGCGGCGCTCAACCTCTCGCCCGCCTCGATCCGCAATGTGATGCAGGATCTGGAGGAATATGGCCTGCTCGCGAGCCCGCACACCAGTGCGGGACGGCTGCCGACCGAACAGGGCCTCCGCCTCTTCGTCGACGGGATGATGCAGGTTGCCGAGCCCTCGGCCGAGGACCGCGCGCAGATCGAGGCAAGTCTGTCCGAAGGCGGTCCGATCGAAAGCGCGCTCGCACAGGCGACCTCGGCGCTGTCGGGGCTCTCGGCGTGCGCGGGGCTCGTGCTCGTTCCCAAGCATGAGCGCGTCCTGAAACAGCTCGCCTTCGTGCCCCTGTCGGCGAACCAATCGCTCGTCGTGCTCGTCGCGGGCGACGGGACGGTTGAGAATCGCGTGATCGATATTCCGCCCGGGCTCAACCCGTCGGCGCTGGTCGAGGCGGGCAACTATATCTCGGCGACGCTCGGCGGGCTGACGCTGAGCGAAGCGATGGCGCGCGTGCGCCGCGAGATCGAGGCCGAGCGCATCGCGATCGACCGCGCGGCACAGGATCTGGTCTCGCGTGGCCTAGCGATCTGGTCGTCGGACGGCGCCGACCGGCCGGTGTTGATCGTGCGCGGCCAGGCTAATCTGCTCGACGACAACGCGGTCGGCGATCTCGATCGCGTGCGGCAGCTTCTCGACGAGCTCGAAACCAAACAGGACATCGCGCAATTGCTCGACAGCGCGCGCGAGGGCGCCGCAACCCGCATTTTCATCGGATCGGAGAATAAATTATTCTCGCTTTCGGGCTCGTCCGTGATAGCGGCGCCCTACCGCGGATCGGACGGGCGCGTCGTCGGCGTGGTCGGCGTCATCGGCCCGACGCGCTTGAACTATGCCCGGATCGTTCCCATGGTGGATTTCACCGCACAATCGCTCTCCAGACTGATACGATAGGTTTATGACGACACAAGAAAACGACACGCCGGTCGACGACGGCACGAAAACCGAAGCTGAAACCGCGGACTCCGCAGCGCCCGCCGAAGGGTCGAATGAAGAACTGGCGCAGCTCGCCGAACAGGTCGCCGCGCTCCAGCAGGACCTGCTCTATGCGCGCGCCGAGACGCAGAATGTCACGCGCCGCAAGGACAAGGAAATCGCCGACGCGCATGCCTATGCGTCGACCAAATTCGCGCGCGACATCCTCTCGGTCGCCGACAATCTCGGCCGCGCGCTCGCCGCGCTCAGCGACGAACAGCGCGCCGATGAAGGGCTCAAGCCGCTGATCACCGGGCTGGAGGCCACCGAGCGCGAATTGCTCGGCGTCTTCGAACGCAACGGCATCACACGCATCGCCGCGATCGGCCTGCCGCTCGATCCCAACCAGCATCAGGCGATGCTCGAAATTCCGAGTGACAAGGAACCCGGCACGATCGTGCAGGAAATGCAGGCGGGCTATATGATGAAGGATCGCCTGCTGCGCCCCGCGATGGTGGGCGTGGCGAAGGCCGCGGATTGATCCGAACCTCCCCTCCCTTTACGGGAGGGGGTTTCACGAGGCACGTGACTCGTGAAACGGGGTGGGTGCGCGGCGCGTCTGCGCCGCATAAGAATCTTGAAAACGTCGAGGCGGAAAGGATTCTCTTCGCGCACAAGTGCGCGGGACCCCACCCCAAACCCCTCCCGCAAGGGGAGGGGCTTAAATCACGCCGCTTTCCGCAGCTTCGCGAGCTTCTTCAGCACCATCTCGCGCTTCAGCCGCGACAGATGGTCGATGAAGAGAATGCCTTCCAGATGGTCGTGCTCATGCTGGATGCACGTCGCCATCAGCCCGGTCATGCGTTCCTGATGATGCTTGCCGTCCTCGTCCTGCCAATCGACGGTGACCTCGGCGGGGCGCGTCACCTCGGCATATTGCTCGGGAACCGACAGGCAGCCCTCCTGATAGACGCTATGCTCCTCGCTCTCGTCCGAAAAGACGGGATTGATGAAGACGCGGGGTTCGCGGATCACCTTCTTGCCCTCTTCGTCGCCGGGATCGGCTTCCTGCAGGTCGATGACGAGAATGCGCTTCGCCACCCCGACCTGAATTGCCGCCAGCCCGATGCCGGGGGCGTCATACATCGTCTCGAACATGTCGGCGACCAGCGTTTTCAGCTCGGCGTCGAACGTCTCGACAGGCTTGGAAATGACGCGCAGCCGCGGATCGGGAGTCTCTATGATGGGTAGGATGGCCATGGCGTGCAGGTATGAACTCCGATGCCTGACGTCAACCCACCGGACGCCGCGCTCTCAGCGCCTGCGCCAGTGTCCCTTCGTCGAGATAATCGAGCTCGCCGCCCACCGGCAGGCCATGTGCGAGCTGCGTCAGTCGCACCGGATAGCCCTCCAGCCGCTCCGCCAGATAATGCGCGGTCGTCTGCCCCTCCAGCGTCGCGTTCATCGCCAGCACAACCTCGTCGATCCCGCCCGCGGCGACGCGCGCGACGAGGGCATCGATGCTGAGGTCTTGCGGCCGCACACCTTCCAGCGCCGACAGCCGGCCGCCGAGCACATGATATTTGCCGGGGAACAGCCGCGACTTGTCGAGCGCCCAGAGGTCGGAAACCTCCTCGACGACGCACAGGCTGCGTTCGTCGCGGCGCGGATCGGCGCAGATCGCGCACGGGTCGCTCGTGTCGACATTGCCGCAGGTCGAGCAGGTGACGAGCCGCTCGGATACGGTCTGGAGCGCCGCGAGCAACGGCGCAAAGCTGCTCTCGCGCTTCTTCATCAGGTGCAGCACCGCGCGCCGCGCCGAACGCGGGCCGAGCCCCGGCAGGCGGGCGAGTTGCTGGACGAGCGCTTCGATTTCGGTGGAGGCCATGCACAGCACCTATCGCGCGGCGGGAGCCCGCACAATCCTCTCCCCTTGCGGGAGAGGATGCCGAAGCTTGGCGCGAAGCGCTTAGCGAAGGCTGGAGAGGGGTTGCGGCGGCGCTGCCCCCTCTCCCGCTGCGACTAAGTGGCAAAGCCACCAAGTCTCGCTGTCCTCTCCCGCAAGGGGAGAGGGGTTGAATAAGATGCGCCCCTCCGCCAAAGGCGCTGCCCATGCGCATCGCCTTCATGGGAACGCCGCCCTTCGCGGTGCCGACGCTCGCCGCGCTCCACGGGGCGGGGCTCGACATCGTGGCCGTCTACAGCCAGCCCCCGCGGCCCGCGCGGCGCGGCAAGAAATTGCAGAAGACCCCGGTGCAGGTCTGGGCCGAAGAACACGGCCTTTCCGTCCGCACGCCGCGCAGCCTGAAAACCGAGGAAGCGCAGGCCGAATTCGCCGCACTCGATCTCGATGTCGCGGTGGTCGCGGCCTATGGCCTGATCCTGCCGCAGGCGGTCCTGGGCGCCCCGCGCGAGGGCTGCCTCAACGTCCACGGCTCGATCCTGCCGCGCTGGCGCGGCGCGGCGCCGGTGCAGCGCGCGATCCTGGCGGGCGATGCCGCAACGGGCGTGACGATCATGCAGATGGACGCGGGGCTCGACACCGGCGCGATGCGGCTGATCGAGACGACGCCGATAGGACGCAAGAGCGCGGGCATGCTCACCCACGAACTCGCTGAAATGGGCGCGCTGATGATGCGCCGAGTGCTGAGCGACCTCCACGCCTTTCCGCCGGTGCCGCAACCCGATGAGGGCGTCACTTATGCGGCGAAGATCGACAAGAGCGAGGCGCGGCTCGACTTCCTGACCAGCGCTGTGCAGGTCGAGAGGCAGGTGCGCGCGTTCAATCCGGTGCCGGGCGCCTTCTTCGAACTCGAAGGCGAACGATACAAAATACTGGCGGCCGAGGTCGTTCATCCCGCCGACACGGTCGCGGGCGCCGCGCCCGGCATCACGCTCGATGATGCGCTCACCATCGCCTGCAACCCCGGCGCGATCCGCGTGGGCCGCGTCCAGCGCGCGGGAAAGCCCGCGATGGAGGCCGGGGAATTGCTGCGCGGGCGCGCGATTCCCAAAGGTACACGGCTAGCATGACCACGCCCCTCCTCCGTCGTCACCCCGGACTTGATCCGGGGTCCATGACTCCGGCACCGGAATGGACCCCGGATCAAGTCCGGGGTGACGAGATCGGGAAAATGACCCACCCATGACCCGCTTCGCCCTCACCATCGAATATGACGGCCGTCCCTATATGGGCTGGCAGCGGCAGGCGCACGGCCCGAGCGTCCAGCAGGCGATCGAGGAAGCGATCCACCGTTTCACCGCCGAGGATGTGCAGGTGCTGAGCGCCGGGCGCACCGATGCGGGCGTTCATGCCATCGCGATGCGCGCGCATGTCGACATCGAAAAGCCGCTGACCCCGTTCAAACTGACCGAAGCACTCAACGCACAGCTTCGCCCCGCACCGGTCGCGATCATCGGGTGCGAGATCGTTCCCGACGACTGGCACGCGCGCTTCGCGTGCATCGGGCGGTCCTATGAATATCGCATCGTCAACCGCCGCGCACCGCTGACATGGGACAAGGGGCTGTCGTGGCAGGTCGCACGCCCGCTCGATACCGACGCGATGCACGCCGCCGCGCAGCAGCTCATCGGCCTCCACGATTTCACGACCTTCCGCTCGGCGCATTGCCAGTCGCAAAGCCCCGTCAAGACGCTCGACAAGCTCAGCGTCAGCCGCCACGGCGAGGAAGTGATCGTCGAAGCCGCGGCGCGCAGCTTCCTCCATCATCAGGTGCGCTCGATGGTCGGCTGCCTCGCACTTGTCGGGCATGGCAAATGGTCGGCGCGCGACCTGAAGGCGGCGCTCGACGCCGCCGACCGCAACGCGCTCGGCCTCAACGCACCGCCCGACGGGCTTTATTTCGTGAGCGCGACATATCCCTGAAACCCTCTCCCCTTGGGGGAGAGGGCAGCGAGACTTGCGAACTTGTTCGCTAGGGTCAGGACCCATTAATTCCGCGATCGAGGCGTCGGGGAGCGGGCCCTCACCCAGCTTCGGCTAGGCGGCGAGCCGCCAAGCCTTCGCATCCCTCTTCCCCAAGGGGAGAGGGAGGAACGAAAAAGGGCGGCCCTACCAGACCGCCCTTTCCTTCACCGCAGTGGACGCGATTAAACCTTTTCGGCGTAATAGAGCGGCGCATGCTCGTTGAGGATCTGGAGGATCTTCGCCTGCGCGGTCTTTTCGTCGCTTTCTTCCATCGCGGCGAGTTCGCGCGCGAGACGGCTCGACGCCGCTTCGAAGATCTGACGCTCCGAATAGCTCTGCTCGGGCTGGTCGTCGGCGCGGAACAGGTCGCGGGTCACTTCGGCGATCGACACGAGGTCGCCCGAATTGATCTTCGCTTCATATTCCTGCGCGCGGCGCGACCACATGGTGCGCTTCACCTTCGGCTTGGTCGTCAGAACCTGCAGCGCTTCCTTCAGCGTCTTGTCCGACGACAGCTTGCGCATGCCGACGCCTTCGGCCTTGTTCGTCGGAACGCGAAGGGTCATTTTTTCCTTTTCGAAGCGGAGAACATAAAGTTCCAGCTGCATGCCGGCGATTTCGGATTTTTGCAGCTCGATGACGCGCCCCACGCCATGCTTCGGATAAACAACATAGTCACCGACTTCGAAAACGGGAGTGCTTGCGGACATTCAAGTTCCTTTCAGTGGCCTTGCCGGGGAGACGGGGAAGCGCGTGAACAGCTCTGTATCCGGCCCTCTATCGGAGGGGGATTGGGCTGGTAGGGCGGCGCTAGCCAGTCAGCGTGACAAGGAATGGGCTCCATCGGAAACGCCAAGCGTGCCCCAGCCCAAGCGGCGGGAAGAGGCGCAATGTCGGCGTGTTGATATTTATTATAACAGATTCGCAACAAAATTGCCACCCCTGCGCGGAAATGCGCGGGTCAGCGCCTTGACGGCTCCTTACACCCGTTTCAGGTTGAAACGAAAGCATAGATGGAGAGCGGTAATGAAGGATCAAGTCTGGTGGGTCACCGGAGCGTCGTCGGGCATCGGCGCTGCGCTCGCCAAAGCGCTGTCGAAGCGCGGCGCGAAGCTGATCCTGTCGGGGCGCAATGTCGCCGCGATCGAGGCCGTTGCCGCCGATTGCGCGACCGAGACTTTGGTCCTGCCGTTCGAGGCGACCGACTATGCCGCCCTCCCCGCGATCGCCGAGCAGGCTTGGGCGTGGCGCGGCCGTGTCGATGGCCTCGTCAACAACGCCGGCATCTCGCAGCGCAGCCTGGCGATCGAAACCGACTTTTCGGTTTATGAGCGGATCATCGCGGTCGATCTGCTCGCCCCCATCGCGCTCACCCAGCAATTGCTGCCGCGCATGGTCGGCGCGGGCGGCGGACAGATCATCGCCATATCGAGCGTCGCGGGCATCGCGGGCGTGCCGCTGCGCAGCGCCTATTCGGCGGCAAAACATGGTATCATCGGCTATCACGACGCGGTGCGCGCCGAGAATGAGCATCTGGGGCTGAAAGTCCTCGTCGTCGCGCCGGGATCGGTGCGCACCAACGTCAGCCGCAACGCGCTCAGCGCCGACGGCAGCATCCGCGGCGAAAGCGACGCCGCGATCGACAACGGCCTGTCGCCGGACGATGCGGCGGCGCGGATGCTCGCCGCGGTCGATGCCGGCACGCGCGAGCTGGTCGTCGCCGAGGGGGCCGAGGCAGCGATCGCGGGGCTGCGCCGCGGCGATCCCGACGCGCTGTTCGACCGGATGAGCGCGATGGTGCGGGCGGGCTATGCGCAGCAGATGGGGGCCGGCCGCGGACAATAGCGCTGCGCGGCCGGCAGGTCGAATTCAGCGCGCGAACTTGAAATTGGCGACCAGCGGGTCGGCCGCCGGCTTTTTCGGGTAATCGGCATCCGACTGGATATAGGCGGGATTGAAGCGCGCGAGCCAGTTGGCCGCGCCGCCCAACCATTCGATCCGCTCTTCCTTGGTGAAATAAATGCCATAATGGCCGTTCTTCGGCTGCTCGATATATTCGAAATCCGTGCCCTGCTGCTTGCCGCTCCCCTTCAGCCGCGACACCAGCGTGCGCGCCTGCGCGATCGGTACGCGCGGATCGCGCACGCCGTGGACGATCAGGATCGGCGCCCATTTGCCGTCGGTGTTGCGCGCCGGCGACACGTCGGACAGCGACGACGCGCCCTTGGCAAGATAGTTCGCGCCGAACGAACCGAGATAGTCCTGGTCGTAATCGCGCATCATCGGCAGGTCATAGACGCCCGCTCCTGCGATCGTGCACCGCCAGCGAGCGGCATCGCGCTGTGCCGCGCGCGCCGCCGCATAGCCGCCATAGGACCAGCCCATCACGCACGCGCGACCGGCATCGACGACGCCCTGCGCCGCCAGATGGTCGACGACGTCGTTGAGATCGTCCTGCATCCGCGTGCCGAAGCCGTCCGAGCGCCCCGCCTTGACGAACGCATTCCCGTAGCCACCCGAACCGCGATAGTTGGGCTGGACCACGACATAACCCTGTTCGGCGATCGTCTGCGCCCACTGGTCGTATGACGCATAGTCGCGAACACCATAGGGGCCGCCGTGGGTCAGGACGACCACCGGCAGCTTCTTCTGACCGGCGCGCAGGCGCGGGGTCGTCAGGATCGCCTCGATCTCCAGCCCGTCGCTCGCCTTGTACCGGATCGTCTTGACGGGGTTCAGCTTGCCGTCGCCCAGTGCGTCGCTCGCATGCCCGATCAGCGAAAATTTCCCGCTTTCGACGTCGTAAAGATAATAGCTTCCAATCTGTTCGGGACTGGCCATCGACACGATCAATCGCTTGTCGCCGTCATCGCTGCTGACAATGACCGCGTTAGCCTCGCCGAAATCCTCCGCAAGGAATTTCTGGACGGCGGCAAGGCGTTCGTCAGTGAATTTGCGCCGAATACGATCGGTGGCATAGGCATAACCGACGATCCCGTCACGATCCTCGTTGGGGATGGCGGTGCCGACGTCGTATCCGGGAATCGAGAACAGCTTCTCTAAGATCTCCATCGTCGCCAGATTGGCTTTGTAAATCGCCCGATAGCCCTCGTGATTGCTCGATACGATCGCCATGTCGGGCGCGTTCAAAAAAACGAGCGGCCGGATGCCCGCGCTGGTGAAATTCTTGTCGATGACCTTCTGCACCGTCCGGAAATTTTCGCCCGCGTTGCTGCGATAGAGATAACGCTGTTCGCCGCTGTCGCGATCCGATCCGATCCCCATGCGCACTACCCCGTCGCCGTCGGCGGCCCAGCTGTCCACGATCGGATTGGTCCGCTGCACATTTTCGAGCACTTTGCCCGTCGCGACATCGACCCAATCGACCTGATAACTGAACATCCTCTCGGTATTGCCGTCGTCGATCTGGCGGCCGAGCAGGATGCGCTTCTTTTCCTTGTCGATATGCAGGATGTTCGAGGCGTCGGCGGTGGCCTGGTCCCAGGCGAGCGGGTGGGTCTTGCCGGTTTCGGTGTCATAGGCGGCGAGACGCAGAATATCGACGCGCTGGCCGAAGGCGGCGACAAATTCGCGCGATGCCAGCTCGAGGATCAGGTAGCGGTCGTCGACCCAGCGATAGCTCGTCACATCGCGCTGCCCCGCTTCCTTGAAAGTGGAAGCGCGCGCAAAAATCTGAGGCTTCGAGCCAGGTTTCGACAGGTCGAGGACGGCATAGCCGAACTCGTTGCCGGCACCGAGCGTCATCGCGATCTTGGTGCCGCCCGGCGACATCTGCAAATCGCTCATCAGCGGCAGCGACGCGAGCGTGTCGAGACTGACCTTTTCGGCCACCGGCTTTCCCGGCGTCGTCTGAGCGACGACGCCTGCCGGCAGCGCTGCGGCCGATAGCAGGAGCGCGGCAACGAACATCTTCTTGGGCATATTCCCTCCGTATCGCGTCGCCGAAGCGCGCAACCCACTGGCTTTCCGACCGATTGGCAAGCCTTCCCTCGGCCGCGAGACTATGAAAGCCGTCCGCGGTTGGCAACAAAGGAAGTTGAAATCGAAACCGGAAAGGCCCCGCCGGATCGCTCCGGCGGGGCCGCTCCTTTGCCCGCGACGGCGGCCCGGCCTACGCCGCGCCGTGCGCCAGCGCTGCGAGGAGCAGGATCGCCACGATGTTGGTGATCTTGATCATCGGGTTGACCGCCGGCCCCGCGGTGTCCTTGTACGGATCGCCGACGGTATCGCCGGTGACCGCGGCCTTATGGGCCTCGCTGCCCTTGCCGCCGTGGTTGCCGTCCTCGATATATTTTTTCGCATTGTCCCACGCGCCGCCGCCCGAGGTCATCGAGATGGCGACGAACAGCCCGCCGACGATCACGCCGAGCAGCAGCGCGCCGAGCGCTTCCAATGCCGCCGCCGGACCGGCGACCGCGCGGATCACGAAGAACACGACGATCGGCGCGAGCACCGGAAGCAGCGACGGAACGATCATTTCCTTGATCGCCGCCTTGGTGACGAGGTCGACGGTGCGGGCGTAATCGGGGCGGCTGGTGCCGTCCATGATGCCCTTGTTGTTCGCGAACTGGTCGCGCACGTCCTTCACCACGTCGCCCGCCGCCTTGCCGACCGCGGTCATGCCGAGCGCACCGAACAGGTACGGCAGCAGCGCGCCGAGCAGCAGCCCGACGATGACATAGGGCGACGAGAGCGAGAAGGTCAGCGGCGCATCGATGCCGAGCGCGGCCGAATATTCGCTGATGTCGGCGGTGTAGGTACCGAACAGCACCAGCGCCGCAAGCCCGGCCGAACCGATGGCATAGCCCTTGGTCACCGCCTTGGTCGTGTTGCCCACGGCGTCGAGCAGGTCGGTCTTTTCGCGCACGCTGTCGTCGAGGCCCGCCATTTCGGCGATGCCGCCGGCGTTGTCGGTGACGGGGCCATAAGCGTCGAGCGCGACGACCATGCCTGCAAGCGCGAGCATCGCGGTGGCGCCGAAGGCGATGCCAATGATGCCCGCAACCTGATAAGCGACGATGATGCCGACGCAGATGACGAGCGTCGGCAGCGCGGTCGATTCAAGGCTGATGGCGAGGCCTTGGATCACATTGGTGCCATGACCCGTTTCCGACGCCTTGGCGATGCTGCGCACCGGACGATAGTTTGTGCCGGTATAATATTCGGTGATCCAGATGATCAGCCCGGTGATCGCGAGGCCGAGCAGCGAGCAATAGAAAAGGTCGCTGCCGTTGAAGTCGGTGCCCGCGATCGTCGCGCTCATGTCCCCAAGCGCATATCGGGTCGAGAACCAGATCGCCGGGATCGAGAGGATCGCGGTGACGAGGAAGCCCTTGTACATCGCGCCCATGACATTGTTCGACGAGCCGAGGCGGACGAAGTAGGTGCCGATGATCGAGGTGATGATGCACACGCCGCCGATCAAGAGCGGCAGGCTCATCAGCGGCACAAGCGCGTCGCCCGCGCCCTTCAGCAGCAGCGCGATCAGCACCATCGTCGCGCCGACGGTGACGACATAGGTTTCGAAAAGGTCGGCCGCCATGCCCGCGCAGTCGCCGACATTGTCGCCGACGTTATCGGCGATCACCGCGGGGTTGCGCGGATCATCCTCGGGAATGCCCGCCTCGACCTTGCCGACGAGGTCGGCGCCGACGTCGGCCGCCTTGGTGAAGATGCCGCCGCCGAGACGCGCGAAGATCGAGATCAGCGACGCGCCGAAGGCCAGCGCGACGAGCGCATCGACGACGGTGCGATCCTCGCCGCCGACGGTAAAGCCGCCGGGGCCGATCAGATACCAGAAGAAGACCGAGATCGCGAGCAAGGCAAGCCCCGCCACGAGCATGCCGGTGATCGCGCCGGCGCGGAACGCCATCGTCAGGCCCGCCTGCAATCCGGTCTGCGCCGCAGCAGCGGTGCGGACGTTGGCCTTCACCGAGATGTTCATGCCGACAAAGCCCGCAACGCCCGACAATATGGCGCCGATGAGAAAGCCGACGGCCGAGATCGGGCCGAGGAACAGCCCGACCAGAATGGCGACGACGACGCCGACGATGGCGATGGTGCGATATTGGCGGCCCAGATAGGCCTTGGCGCCTTCCTGGATGGCGCCGGCGATTTCCTGCATCTTCTCATTACCCGCCGATGCGCTGAGCACCTGCCGCGAGGTAATGAATCCATAGAGCACAGCCAAAAGGCCGCACGCTATCGCGATCAAAACCGGATTCATGCGTGTTGCTTCCTTCCCATGAGAAGGGCGACGCAGAAGATAGCAGTCGAGCACGTCCGACTTATTGATGCCGGTTCGCTCTCTCCCCTGATGCGACCGCCCCAAATTTGGACGCCGAGTTATGGGAAGAAAGAATGCGGCGCGCAACCCCGGTTATTCGGCGCTTTTCCGTGCTTTCGGATCAGTGCATGAAGCCCAGCCGCTCGGGCACCGCGATACGCTGGGCACGGTGGGTCAGCATGATTCCCTCGCCCACCCCGGCATGGCCGATCGGCGTCACCGCAACGTCGAGCCCTGCCGCCGCTTCGCGAATGGCGCCAGCCGAACCGGGGTCGGCGGTGAACAGCAGCTGGTAATCGTCACCCGCCGTCGCAGCCGCGAGCCGCGTATCGAGGACGTCGGGCCGCACCGCGAGCAGCGCTGCCGACAGCGGGATCGTCTCGAGCATGATGCCGAGTTCGCAACCGCTCGCTTCGGCCATGCGCTGTCCGTCGATCAGCAGGCCGTCGGAGACATCCATCATCGCGTGGACGTGCGACGCGACGGCCTGCCCGAAGCGGAGCTGCGGTTGCGGACGGCGATAGGCTTCGAGGCAGGTCTCGTTCGGATCGAGCTGCCCCAGTCGCATCGCAAGGCCCAGCCCGGCGTTGCCGATCGTCCCTGTGACCCAGATCTGGTCGCCCGGCCGGACGCCGTTTCGCGCTGGCGCCCCCGTCGCGGGCGCCCTGCCGATCGCGGTCAGCCCGAGGGTGCGCGGCGCGCCTTCGGGAATGCCCACCGTGTCCCCGCCCAAAAGCGGCACTTCGTATCGGCGCAGGACTTCGCCAAGGCCACGGACGAAGGCTGCGTCCCAATGTTCGTCGCCGGTCAGGCTATAGCCGGCAAGCACGCCGAGCGGCGCCGCGCCCTTGGCCGCCAGGTCGGACAGGTTCACCGCGACGAGCTTCCACGCGACATCCTGCGGCCGTTCGTCGGGGAGGAAATGGATGCCCTCGACGATCATGTCGTGGGTGAGGACTAGGTCGCCCAGCACCGCCGCATCGTCGGCAAGCCCACGCGCGGCGGGATCGGTCGCGATGGCGCGCAGGCGGGCGATAAAATCGGCTTCGCTCATATTACCCTCTCGTTCGAGGGATGCTCTCTGTCCGTTCGGGTCGAGCGAAGTCGAGACACCCATCGCCGTAGCGCCAAGCCGAGGGGCATCTCGACTTCGCTCGATGCGAACGGATATCTTATGCGCTGGTTCCCCGCACATCCTTGCCGATCGCGTCGAGCAAGCCGTTCGCGAACCCCGCCTCGCGCTGGTCGAAAAACGCCTTGGCGACATCGACATATTCGCTGACCACGGCGCCGACGGGCACGTCGCCGCGCGCGATCAGCTCATAGGTGCCCGCGCGCAGGATCGCCTTCATCGTGCGGTCGAGCCGGTCCATCGTCCAGCCGCTCGCGAGCCGCGCGACGATCGCCGCGTCGATTTCGTCCGCGCGCGCAAGCACGCCCTTCACGATATCGTCGAAAAAGGGAATGTCGGCATCGGCATATTCGGCGTCCTCGATGATCGCGCCGATGCGGTGCTGGTGGAACTCGTGGATGAGTTGCGCGACCGGCGTCGCTTCCATCTCGTGCTGGTAGAGCGCCTGCACGGCGGCGAGGCGGGCGGCGGAGCGGGATTGGGCGCGTTTGTTCATGGCTTTTCTACTTTAATCGATTCTGGACGCTGAGCGCATGGGCAGGTAGCCCCTCGGCACCCGCGAGCGCGACGGCGGCGGGGCCGATCGCCGCCAGCGACGCTTCGTCGAGCGCGAGGAAGCTCGTGCGCTTCATGAAGTCGGTGACCGACAGCCCGCTCGAAAAGCGCGCGCGGCGGCCGGTGGGGAGGACATGGTTCGGCCCCGCGACATAATCGCCTATCGCCTCCGGCGTCTGGCGGCCAAGGAAGACCGAGCCCGCGTGGCGCACCTTGGCGAAGAGCGCGTCGGCCTCGGCGGGATCGACCGCGAGTTCGAGATGCTCGGGCGCGAGCCGGTCGCACAGGGGAATCGCGTCGGCGAGGCGCGGCACGACGATCACCGCGCCATTGTCGGCCCAGCTCGCCTGCATCGTCGATGCGGTGCTGAGCGTCGGGATGACATGCGCGACCGCCGCCGCGACGGCATCGGCGAAGTCGCCGTCGTCGGTGAAGAGGATCGATTGGCTCGTCGGATCATGTTCGGCCTGGCTCAACAGGTCGGCGGCGATGACGTGCGGTTCGTTCTTTGCGTCGGCGACGACGACGATCTCGCTCGGTCCCGCGACCATGTCGATACCGACGACGCCGTAGAGTTGGCGCTTCGCCTCGGCGACCCACGCATTGCCCGGCCCCGTTACGACATCCACCGGCGCGATGCGGTTGGTACCATAGGCGAGCGCCGCGATCGCCTGCGCGCCGCCGACGCGCCAGATCTCGTCGACCCCGGCAATATGCGCCGCGGCCATCACGACCGGGTTGGTCTCGCCGCCCGGCGTCGGGGTCATCATCACGATCCGCTCGACCCCCGCGACCTTGGCGGGAAGGATGTTCATCAGCACCGACGAGGGATAGGCCGCGCGCCCGCCGGGGACATAGACACCCGCCGCGTCAACCGCGCGCCAGCGTGCGCCAAGCCGCGCGCCCGCGGTGTCGCGATAGTCGCGGTCCTCGGGAAGCTGCGCGGCGTGATAGGCGCGGATGCGGGTCGCGGCGAGGTTCAGCGCATCGCGCAGCCCGGGCGCAAGTGCCTCATAGGCTGCGGCGCATTCGGCTTTCGAAATGCTCCACCCGCTCGCGCCCAAATCGAAGCGGTCGAACTTCGCGGTATAATCGGCGAGCGCCACGTCGCCCTCGGCCTTCACCCGCGCGATGATCGCCGCGACGTCGGCCGACACGTCGGATGCGCTCTCGCGCCGATCATTGACCAGCGCGTCGAACTCGGCCGCAAAGCCGGGATCGGAGGCGTCAAGCCGCCGCATGAGCTGCGGCCTCGCGGAATTTCTCGACCAGCGCCGGCACTTCGGCCGAACGCAGCTTGAACGCCGCGCGGTTGACGATCAGCCGCGCCGACACCTCGCTGATGATCTTCTGCTCGGCGAGGGCATTTTCGACGAGCGTGCGCCCGGTCGAGACGAGGTCGACGATGTGCGAGGCAAGCCCCAGCTTCGGCGCGATCTCCATCGCGCCGTTCAGCTTGATGCACTCGGCCTGGATGCCCTGCGCCTCGAACCAGCGGCGCGTCGTTCCGGGATATTTGGTCGCGACGCGGATATGGCTTTCGCCGAGCCCCGGCGGCGCGCTGCCCTCGGGTCCCGCGAGCGACAGGCGGCAGTGGCCGATACCAAGGTCGACCGGCGCGTAAAGTTCCGAATAATCGAACTCGTCGACGACGTCCGACCCGACGATGCCGAGCTGCGCCGCGCCATGCGCGACGAAGGTCGCGACATCGAAGGCGCGCACGCGGATCAGCGAGATGTGCGGCTGGTTTGTCCCAAAAACTAACGCTCTGCTTTTCTTGTCGAAAAACTCGTCCGAAGGTTCTATCCCGACCCGCGCAAGCAGGGGCAGCGCCTCGTCGAGGATGCGTCCCTTCGGGATGGCAAAGATGATCGGTTCGGGCATAAGCTTGCGCGCCCATAAGCGGCGAGAGGAAAAAGGGCAATGAGCGACCGCTACGACTTCATCGACATGGCCGAAACCGGCCCGAAGGCCGTCCGCACCGCTTTCGCCAATCAGGTCGCCTATTGCCGCCACAATGACGCGCGGGTCACCGCGCGCGTCGTCGCCGCGCTGGGATCGCTGCTCGACAAACCGGCGAGCGAATTCGCGCGCCGCATCGCAGGCTGGCAGGGCGCGCCGCTCGCCGATGCGCTGCCGCTGCGCGCCGCGGGCGGGATTCATGCGCTCCACCTGTCGGGCGCGGCGCACGAGCTCGCGCCCGTCTATGCCGATGCCGAGGATATCAACGACGACGCCATCGTCGCCGGGGTCGTCCGGCGGCACGAGGCAGCGCTGCTCCCGTGGCTCGACGGCCCGCCGCAGACCAATGAGGCGGGACGTTCGTCGAACTTCGTCGCCGCGATGCTCTGGCTCGCCGAGCAGGGCGTGCCGCCGCGCTTCGAATGCTTGGAGATCGGGTCGAGCGCCGGGATCAACCTGATGATCGATCGCTATCATTACGACCTCGGCGGCGTGCATGTCGGGCCGCAGCCGGGCGCTATGACCTTTACCCCCGAATGGCGCGGCCGCCATCCGCCGATGCACGCCATCGAGATCGCGAGCCTCAAGGGCTGCGACGTCGCACCGGTCGATCTGACCGACCCCGCGCAGGCGCTGCGGCTCAAGGCCTATATCTGGCCCGAGCATGAAATCCGCTTCGCGCGCATCGAGGCCGCGATCGCCGAGGCGCATGCGGCAAAGCCGAATCTGGTCCGCGCCAACGCCGCCGATTTCGTCGAAGCCGAGCTCGCAAAGCCTCAGGTCGCGGGCACGACGCGGCTGCTCATGCACTCGATCGTCTGGCAATATGTCCCCGCCGACCAGCAGGCGCGCGTCACCGCCGCGATGGAAAAAGCGGGCGCGCGGGCGACGCCCGAGCGTCCGCTGGCGTGGGTCGCGCTCGAGGCGAACCGGACGGTGCATCATCATGAATTGGTGGTGCGGTATTGGCCGGGAGGTGAGACGCCGAAGAAACTGGCCCACGCGCATGCGCATGGCGCGTGGGTGGAGTGGCTGGGGTAGCTCCGGACTCGGGGTCGGCTTCGGGGTGGGGAGCTGCCGTTTAGAGAATGCGTCGCCCCCGCGAAGGCGGGGGCCGCTAGCGGCCTTATTCAGCGGCGCCTGCGTAAACCGACAGCGGCCCCCGCCTTCGCGGGGGCGACGGCAGCTTTCGGCCAAAACCCGCCGCTCGCAACCCGCGTCCCATGCTTCAAAGCCGCGCTTCCAGCCGCGCGAGCAGCGCCTGCACCGGCGTCACTGCCGGCGCTTTCCAGCCGGCCTCCATTACCGCGATCCGCTCGAACAACCGCTCGCTGGCGGCGATGATCCGGCGGACCGACGCGTCGAACCCTTCGCAGACATTCCAGTCGGCCGCGACCGGCGCGCCGATCCGCGCCGCGCTGTCGTTTGGCCCGGCGCCCGGATCCCCCGCGAACATCGCGCGGCGGTGGAGTAGCCAGGCGATGACGTGCATCAGCCGCGTCGTCGTCTTCAGCGATTCGCAGGCGAGGCCGATCTGCGCCGCCGCGTTGCCGCGAACACTGCCGAGGTCGCGCTGCGCGGCAAAGGCCGCATGCGCCTCGTCGGCGAGCAGCATCGCCTCGACATAGAGATTTTCGACCTGCGCGCGCTGCACCGGCACATCGATCGCCATCATGTTCATGTCCCCGCCGGCCATGACACCGGAGATGCCATGTCCGCTATCGGGTCCGCAACGTCGGTAACCATGAAATTGAGGGCATCGGACGTCCCGTTTTAATTCAGGCATTTAGGATTGGTCGAGATTTGGCTCAGGCCGAGCCGAAAATGGTGATTTTTCGCGACCCGGAGCGCGGCCTACTTCAGTAGGTGAGCACCGGAAGCGCGGGAAATCGCCATTTGCAGGCCGGCATGGGCCGAATGTCGGCCGATCCTAGGCGATGATGTCGGGCAGCAGTTGATCCTCGCACCAGGCGATCTCGTCGCGCAGCTTGAGCTTGCGCTTTTTCAGCCGCGCGATCTGCAGCTGGTCGGCCGCCGTCCCTTCGCCGAGCGCGATGATCGCGGCGTCGAGGTCGCGATGCTCGATGCGAAGCAGTTCCAGGCGCTGGGTAATTTCCTCGGGGCTCACACGGCCTCCCTGCCACGTTCACCATTAGTCCGCAACGGGGACCGCCTGAGCGAATCGTCACGACATCGGGGCGGTTTCATGTTTTACTTCGTCCTGCCCATCGAGTCGAAAAGGAGAATGCCAATGAGCACGTCGCACCTTTCCACCCTGAAGTCCCGCCACGCGGACCTCGATGCGAAAATTGCGAATGAAGAGCGCCGTCCCGCCCCCGATACCGGAGTCGTCGCGCAGCTCAAGAAGCAGAAACTGAAACTCAAGGAGGAGATGCTCGCGATCGGCTGATCGCCAGCGCTATCGCCCCGCTGATGCCACCCTGTTCAAGGACGCATCAGCGCCGGCGATAGAGGGGCCCCCGCTCGAGGCCCGTGCGCCGCAGATGCGGCGGCAAATCGGACTGCGAAACCACCTGACGACGCACCGCCTGCGGATCGATCGCGCGGTCGAAGGCGATGCCGAACTTGCCCTCGCCGACCCAGATCACGCGCCCGGCGACCGGCCCGATGTTACGCAAGTCGACTTCGACCGCCGCTCCTTGCGCGACGACGACCTTGCCCTCGGCAAGCATCCCGCCGGGCGATAGGTTGCGCACGCGCACGGTGACGGACCCGCCGCCGCCGGGCAGCGCCAGTTGCGCCTGCATGAACAGGCTGTCGCGATCGGCGCCGCGCGACAGCGCCGCGACCTCCTCGTCCACCGATGCCGGTCTTTGCGAATCCATTTGCGCCCCGTTTCTTTCGTATCGAGGCGCGGAATCTAGGGCCCAGCAGTTGCCGAATCGTAAATGGGGCGCGGAGCCCGCGATCAATCCTCGCGTGAAATCCGTTCGTTACGCTCGTGGCGCTCCTGCGCCTCCAGCGTCATCGTCGCGATCGGCCGGGCCTGCAGACGCGCGAGCGAGATCGGCTCGCCGGTCACCGCGCAATAGCCATATTCGCCCTCTTCGATGCGGCGGATCGCCGAATCGATCTTGGCGATCAGTTTTCGTTGACGATCGCGGGTGCGCAGCTCGATCGCCCAATCGGTCTCGCTCGACGCGCGGTCGGCGAGGTCGGGTTCGCGCAGCGGGCCATCCTGAAGATGCGCAAGCGTCGATTCCGATTCGGACAGGATCGATTTTTTCCAGGCGAGCAGCAGGCCGCGAAAATAATCCTGCTGCCGCTCGTTCATAAACTCTTCGTCGTCGCTGGGGACATAATCCGAATCGAGATTGGACCTGGCTTCACGAAGCGCGTCTGCGCCAACATCGGCAATCTTGGTCGGCATGAGGGGCTCTCGCGTCCTTTCCTGTCACCCGGCGGGCCGCAAGCGGCTTAGGGAGTGGCGCGCCTATAACCAGCCACCGCCCGCGATACAAGCGCCGAAGCTGCCGATAGCGACTTGGCGTGAAGCGGCGATGAACCGTCTGTATATTTGGGGTGAATCCGCGGGCCGTCCGGTCACCCCATCGCTCGCACCGGGACGGCGATTTAGGTCCGAAGGTTAACCAATCGCACAGGATTACTGCATTATTCGTGCTGTTTTGGGACAGATATGGCGTTTTTGTTGATTCCGCGCTCCTTTTCCCGCTCTCGGACAGGTAAACGCGGTTAACGGAATTGCCGCATTCACAAAGCTTTGGCCTTTTGGGTTATAGCGAAGGTGAATTGGGGGTGTCGGTCGAGGGCGCTTCGCACCTGCAACGGGAAAGAAAGAGAAGCCTATGTCTGTTCGAATGGCCCTTGCCAAGCTTTGCGCCTGCACCTGCGGCGGGGCGATCATCGGTAGCGGCGCGATGCAGATCACCGACGTTCCGAAGGCGCGGGCGCAGGTCCAGTCCTGCTCGCCGTGCGTCGCCAAGAAAAAGGTCGTGCGCAAACGCCACGCTGCGCGCAAGCCGGTGAAGCGCGTCCGCCGCGTCGTTACGACGAAGAAGGTGATCCGCACCATCACCCCGCAGACGCAGGTGGTGACGCAGACGATCCCCTTGCCCCCGATCCCCTACGCGCCCTTTCCGCAATCGGGCTGGGAAGGCGGCGGCGGTAGCGGCGGCGGCGTGACGGTCATCGGCGGCGGTTTTGGCGGCGGGTTCGGCGGCGGCTTCTTCGGGGGCTTCTTCGGCGGCAGCTCGGGCGGCGGCAGCAGCGGCAGCATCGTCGTCACCTCGACGACGACGGGCGGCGTGTCGACCTCGACCAGCACCTCGTCGGGGGTCTCGACCTCGACCGGCAGCGTTTCGACGTCCACGGGCGGCGTTTCAACCTCGACCGGCGGCGTGTCGACGTCCACGGGCGGCGTGTCGACGTCGACCGGCAGCGTCAGCACTTCCTCGGGCAACGTGTCGACCTCGACGGGCAGCGTCAGCACCTCGACATCGTCGGGCAATGTGTCGACCTCGACCGGCAGCGTCAGCACCTCGTCGTCGAGCAGCAGCTCATCGTCGAGCTCCTCATCCTCATCCTCCTCATCGAGTTCCTCTTCGTCGGGCGGCAGCTCGCACGGCCATGGCAGCTCGTCGCACGGCGGCAGTTCGGGCGGGTCGAGCAGCAGTTCGTCGTCCTCTTCCTCCTCTTCGTCGAGCAGCAGCACCTCGTCGGGTGCGACCGGTGGCAGCAGCAGCTTCGGCTCCACCGGCAGCACCAGCTCGTCCTCCTCTTCGTCGAGCAGCAGTTCGTCGTCGAGTTCCTCGTCGAGCTCGGGCGGCAGCACCAGCAGCTCGTCGGGCGATCCGACCCCTGTTCCTGCGCCGCCGATGATGCTATTGTTCGGGGCAGCAGCAGCCGCGCTTGTGGCGCGCCGCCGCGCTGCGAATCGCAACGACGACGACGCCGACGCGGCTTGAGGAAATCCACTGGCGGTCAGGGGGGCTAACCCGGACCACCGAACTAAGGGCTGCCCCCTCGGGGCGGCCCTTTTTTAACGCCTTCGCCAATCAGTTTGCCAAATGGAAAACCATCTCTATAGTTCACCATATGGCGAACCAACAAACAGCCCTCGATACCGTTTTCCATGCGCTCGCCGACCCGACGCGCCGCGCCGTCGTCAGCCGGCTGCTCACGGGCGCCGCTCCCGTAAAGCGGCTGTCCGAACCGTTCGAAATGGGCCTTCCCGCCTTCCTGAAACATCTCTCGGTTCTTGAAGCGTCGGGGTTGATCCACACCGAAAAGCAGGGCCGTGTCCGCACCTGCCGCGTCGATGCCGCGCGGCTTGCGGCGGCCGAGGGCTGGCTCGCGGAGCAACGCGCCGTCTGGCAGGGCCGCACCGACCGCCTCGCCGCTTTCGTCGAATCGCTAAATCCCCCGGAGGAAAAATCATGAGCAAAAGCGAACTCACCATCGCGCGCCATATCGCCGCGCCGCCGTCGGTCGTGTGGGACGCGTGGAGCGACCCTGCAAAACTCGCGCAATGGTGGATCCCCGCGCCGATCGAATGCCGCGTCGACAAGCTCGACGTGCGCCCCGGCGGCGGTTTCGTGACGCGGATGCGCGAGGGCGGCGGCGACTTCGGGCCGCATGTCGACGGCTGTTTCCTCGAAGCGGTGCCGAACGAACGCATCGTCTTCACGACCGTGCTGACCGAAGGCTGGCAGCCCGCCGAACCCTGGCTCGCGCTGACCGCGATCCTGACCTTCGAGGCGAAGGACGGCGGCACGCTCTATTCGGCGCGCGTGCTCCACAAGAACCCTGAGGACAGCGCGAAGCACGACGAAATGGGTTTCCAGGAAGGATGGGGCACGGCGATCGGCCAGCTCGCGGCGATGCTGGAAAAATAATCCTCCCTGTCGCGCAGCGATGGGGAGGCGGCGGCGGCCTTCGACTGCCTTGCGGGCGCTCAGGATAAACTGCGTCTTCGGCGCAGCGCTGACGGAGGGGCTATGGCGCGGCCCCTCCACCACTCGCTACGCGAGCGGTCCCCCTCCCCATCGCTCCGCGACAGGGAGGATCAGGTGAAGTCGGGCTTGCGCCTTGCACCCCGCAACGCCATAGCGCCGCCATGCACGATATCCGCCTGATCCGGGATGACCCGCAAGCCTTCGATGCCGGCCTCGCGCGCCGCGGCCTCGACCCCTTGTCCGCCGATATTCTTGCCGCCGACGCGTCGCTGCGCGCGCTGCAGACCGAGATTCAGGCAGCGCTCGCGCGCCGCAACGAGGCGTCGAAGCTGATCGGGCAGGCGATGGCGCAGGGCGACAAGGACCAGGCCGAGGCGCTGAAGGCCGAAGTCGCCGAATTGAAGACCTCCCTTCCCGCCAAGGAGGAAGCCGAACGCGCGCAACTGGCGGCGCTGCAGGACAGGCTCGCCGCGCTCCCCAACCTCCCCGCCGATGACGTTCCGGATGGCGAAGACGAAGCGGGCAATGTCGAAATCTCGCGCTGGGGCACGCCGCGCAGCTTCGACTTCAGCCCAAAGGAACATGCCGACTTCGCGCCCGCGCTCGGGCTCGACTTCGAGACCGCGGCGAAAATGTCGGGCGCGCGCTTCGCTTTCCTGAAAGGCCAGATGGCGCGGATCGAGCGCGCTCTCGGCCAGTTCATGATCGACAAGCAGACGGTCGAGGCGGGCTATACCGAATGCGCGACGCCGCTGATGGTGCGCGACGAGGCGGCGTTCGGCACGACGCAGCTCCCGAAATTCCGCGAGGACCTGTTCCAGACCACCGACGGCCGCTGGCTGATCTCGACCTCCGAGATGAGCCTGACCAACGCGGTGCGCGAAGAGATATTGCCCGAGGCCGATCTGCCCATCCGCATGACCGCGCTCACCCCCTGCTTCCGCTCCGAAGCCGGATCGGCGGGACGCGACACGCGCGGCTATATCCGCCAGCATCAATTCTGGAAGGTCGAGCTGGTTTCGATCACCCGCCCCGAGGACAGCGATGCCGAACTCGAACGCAAGACGCGCGCGGCCGAGGAAATCCTCGAGGCGCTCGAGCTGCCGTATCGGAAAATGCTGCTGTGCAGCGGCGACATGGGCTTCGCGGCGCGCAAGACCTACGACCTCGAAGTCTGGCTGCCGGGGCAGGACAGCTACCGCGAGATTTCGAGCTGCTCGAACTGCGGCGACTTCCAGGCGCGCCGCATGAACACGCGTTTCCGCCGCGAGGACGTAAAGGGCAACGAGTTCGTCCATACGCTCAACGGCTCGGGCCTTGCGGTCGGCCGCACGCTCGTCGCGATCCTCGAAAATTATCAGCAGGCCGACGGCAGCGTCGACATTCCGAAGGCGTTGCTGCCCTATATGGGCGGGATCACGAAACTTATCCCTGCGATTTAACATTTTCGTCATGCCGGACTTGATCCGGCATCCATTCGGCGACGGCGTCATGGACCCCGGATCAAGTCCGGGGTGACGAGCAAGGAAAGTCACAATAATGCGCATCCTCCTCACCAACGACGACGGCTATCACGCCCCCGGCATGGCGGTGCTGGAGGCGATCGCGCGGCAGCTTTCAGACGACATCTGGGTCTGCGCCCCGTCCGAGGAACAATCGGGCGCGGGCCACTCGCTCACCCTCTCGCGTCCCGTGCGCATCCGCGAGCATGGGCCGCGCCGCTGGTCGTGTAGCGGCACTCCGACCGATTCGGTGATGATGGCGATCGGCAAGCTGATGCCCGAAAAGCCCGACCTCATCCTTTCGGGCGTCAATCGCGGCGCCAACCTTGGCGATGACATCACCTATTCGGGCACCGTTTCGGCGGCGATCGAAGGGGCGCTCGCGGGCATCCGCGCCATCGCGCTCAGTCAGGTCTATGCCCGCGAAGGCATGGGCGACAGCGTGCCGTTCGAGGCGGCCGAACATTGGGGCGCCAAGGTGCTGGCCCCGCTCGTGACGATGGACATGGCGCCACGCACGCTCATCAATATCAACTTCCCCGCATTGCCCGCCGCCGAGGTCAAGGGCATTCGCGTTACAAGGCAGGGTTTCCACGACTATGGCCGCGGCTCGATCGTCGAGGGCACCGACCCGCGCGGCTATCGCTATTACTGGTTCGGGCTGCACGGCATCGAGCACAGCCTCGGCCATGACAGCGATCTCGAGGCGATCGACGACGATTATATTTCGGTCACTCCGCTCCAGCTCGATCTGACCCACGACGCCTCGCTCGCCGCGCTGCGCGGCGCTTATGGCGGCTAGCGTTACGCGCGCGGCTTTGGCACAAGGGCCGCGATGAGCAAACGGCCGAACCCCAAGCTCCAGATCCAGAGCGGCTTCCACCTGCTGAAGCGCGCAAGCAAATGGCCGGTCTGGGCCGACCTTATCACCCGGCTTGGCGTCGCCTTCCTGTTGATCGGCGTGGTCGTGCTCGTCCACTGGATCGATCGCGATGGCTTGATCGACCATCATGACGGCAAGATCAGCTTCCTCGACGTCGTCTATTTCACGATGATCTCGGTCACGACGACCGGGTTCGGCGATATTGCCCCGATATCGGACCGGTCGCGGCTGATCGAAGCCGTGATCGTCACGCCGATCCGCATCGCGGTGCTCTTCATCTTCGTCGGCACCGCCTATAATTTCGTCATCAAGCGCACATGGGAAAAATGGCGTATGGCCCGCATTCAGTCCAAACTCACCAACCATATCGTCGTACTCGGCTACGGCGTCAGCGGCGGCGAGGCTGTGCACGAGTTGATCCAGCGCGGCACCGACCCGTCGTGCATCGTCGTGATCGACCAGGCACGCAACCGGATCAATGCCGCCGAAGCCGCGGGTTGCAATGTGCTCGAGGGCGATGCGTCGAACGACGACACGCTCGTCGACGTGCGGATCAACGAGGCGCAATCGGTGCTCGTCTCGGCGGGACGCGACGACACCTCCATCCTGATCGTGCTCACCGTCCGTCATCTTGCGCCGAACGTGCCCATCAGCGTCGTCATCCGTGCGCAGGACAATGAACTGCTGGCACGACAGGCAGGCGCGAACAATGTCATCAACCCGGTCAGCTTCACCGGCCTGCTGCTTGCCGGATCGGCACAGGGTGCGCATGTCGCAGAATATATGGCCGACCTTGCCAGCATCGGCGGTCGGGTCCAGCTTCGCGAACGGCGGATCGCCGCCGAAGAGGTAGGGCTTGGCATCGACCAGCTCGCCAGCGGCGGACGCGGCCTGCGCATCTATCGCGGTGGCAAGCCCTATGGCTTCTGGGAGCCCGAAGCACAGCAACTCGCGCATGGCGACATGATCGTCGAGGTCGTCCGCTGCGAAGAGTCCGAAGCAAGCGTTCCCGGCGGCTAGCGCCCCGCCTGCTCCCGCCCCCTGCTAGGCCCGCCAGTAAAGCCAGCCGGCCCACAGCCAGCCGATGATCAGCAGGCCGCCGCCGACCGGCGTCACCGCGCCGAGCCAGCGCGGCGCGCCCAGCGCCATCGCATAGAGCGTAATCGCAAAGATCGCCGCGCCGCCGAGCAGCATGATCGCCGGTCCGCGCGCGAACCCCATGATGGCGAGCGCCGCGACTGCATGGACCAGTTGATAGACGCCGCCGGTGCGCAGCCACTCGGCCTCCTGCGGCCCCGACGCGCCATGCGCGCCGAACGCGCCCGCCGCGACCGCCATCGCCGCCGAAATCGCCGCAAATGCTCCGATCGCCATATATTCACCCTTTTCGTCCGAACCGCGCGCTCCATGCCCATAAGCGCCGCGCGTGACAAGCGCCGCGAAATCGACTATGGGCGCCGCCAATCATGACAGTCAAAACGCTCCCCTCCCAGCCGAAGGTCGGCATGGTTTCGCTCGGCTGCCCCAAGGCGCTCGTCGACAGCGAACGGATTCTGACCAAGCTCCGCGCCGATGGTTACGGCCTCTCGCCCAACTATGCGGGCGCCGACGTCGTGCTCGTCAACACCTGCGGCTTCCTCGACTCGGCGAAGGAAGAAAGCCTCGAGGCGATCGGCGAAGCGATGGCCGAGAACGGTCGCGTCATCGTCACCGGCTGCATGGGTAACGAGGCCGACGTCATCCGCGCCCGCTTCCCCAAGGTGCTCGCGGTCACCGGCGCGCATCAGTACGAGCAGGTCGTCGACGCCGTCCACGACGCCGCGCCGCCGACGCAGGGCCCGTTCATCGATCTGGTGCCCGAGGGCGGGCTCAAGCTCACCCCGCGCCATTACAGCTATCTGAAGATCAGCGAAGGCTGCAACCACAGCTGCTCTTTCTGCATCATTCCCGACCTGCGCGGTAAACTCGTCAGCCGCCGTATCGATGCGGTGCTGCGCGAGGCCGAAAAGCTCGTCGCCGCGGGGACGAGGGAATTGCTGGTGATCAGCCAGGATACTTCGGCCTATGGCGTTGATATTCGTCACGACCCGCGCCAATGGCACGGCCGCGAGGTGCGCGCACACATGACTGACCTCGCGCGCGAACTCGGCCAGCTCAGGATCGGCGAAGGCCGCGCGCCGTGGGTGCGCCTCCACTATGTTTATCCCTATCCGCACGTCGACGCTGTCATTCCGCTGATGGCCGAGGGGCTGCTGACCCCATATCTGGATATCCCCTTCCAGCACGCGAGCCCGAGCGTCCTCAAGCGCATGAAGCGCCCTGCGAACGAAGCGAAGGTGCTCGAACGGCTAAAGAGCTGGCGCGCGATCGCCCCCGACATTTCGATCCGCTCGAGCTTCGTCGTAGGCTTCCCCGGCGAAACCGAAGAAGATTTCCAATATCTTCTCGACTGGCTAGACGAAGCGCAGCTCGACCGCGTCGGCGCCTTCCGCTTCGAACCCGTTGCGGGCGCCCAGGCCAACGCGCTGCCCGATCCCGTGCCCGAAGAGGTCAAGGAAGAGCGCTATCAGCGGATCATGGCGAAAACCGCTGCGATCAGCGCCGCGAAGCTCGAAGCCAAGATCGGCCGCACGCTGCCCGTGATCATCGACGAGGTCGGCGAAGCCGACGAAGACGGCAGCATCGGCGCCACCGGCCGCAGCCAGGCCGACGCGCCCGAGATCGACGGCCACGTCTATCTCCGCGACGTCGCGGAGACACTGAAGCCCGGCGACATCGTCGACGTCGAGATCGAGGACGCCGACGAGCATGATTTGTTCGGGGCGGTGGTCTAACCGCCGGTTGCCGCCGAGGCGGCCGCCTGCTGTTCCAACCAGCGCTTGCCCGCCGGCGTGACCAGCGAAGAGGGCAGGTCGCGGCCCACCTCGTTGTAGATCGCCGCAACGTCGGGCCGCGACTTGAGCGGCAGAAAATGATCCTCGCCGTCGGTTCGTACCGCCTGCGTCGTGAACTCCTGACCCTGCAAATTGCGCAGCATGTCGGTGCGCAGCGCGGGATCGCGGAGCGATTCGATCACGATTTCCGCCGCGCGGTCGGTGCGTCCGGCGCATTGCAACGCCTCAACCGCCGCCGACGGCGAATCGGCGCGGTTTTTCTCCACGGTGGCGAGCAGCGGCAGCGATTCAGCCTTCCGACCGAGTTTCTCCAGCGCGCAGGCGCGGTCCGCGGCGAGGAACTGCCGCACATAGGGGCTGCCATATTGGCTTGCCACAAAGATGGCACGCTCGGATGCCGCCAACGCCTTCTCCCATTCGCCCATTCTCGCGAGGCGGGCGGTCCGATTCGCCACGAAGTTGACCAGCCAACCATTCTTGTTCGCATCGAACGGGATCGCAGCCATCGCGTCGAACAGCGCGTTCGCTTCCGCTTCGCGTCCCAGTCCATCCAGCGCATTGGTCCGCGAATCAAGGGCCCAGAAATGATATTCGCCCAGCGTCTCAAACTTCGCCGGATCGGCGAAACTCTCGGTCAGTGCCAGCACCTCGTCATAACGGCCGGCCTCGTCGAGCGCGGTGACAAGCGCCGACAGTTTCTCGATATCCTCGGGACTCCGGCGCCGGTCGGCCCGCGCCCTTCCGATATTGGTCTCGAACGCGCTCTCCATGTTCGGCCCCGCGCTGCGTTCAAGCTCGGGCCAGAAAGCGGAATAGCGGCGATCGGCGAGCAGGCGGAAATACCAAAAGGGCTCGGTGATACTGTCAAGCAGCGGCCTCGCGGCCTCGATATTGCCGGCCTCGACCTCGCGCACGAACAAGCTCTCGCGGACATTATCCCGGTCACGGTCAGGCAGGGTCCGGAAGATCGGCGCATTCACGAAGCGGCGGTTCAGGGCCAATGCCAGATCGGGTCGGTCGGCCTCCGCCAGCTTGCGGCCCAGCCAGCGAAAATTGTTGATCGGGTCAG
Organism: Sphingopyxis sp. SE2; assembly: GCF_032227185.1. Lineage (NCBI taxonomy): Bacteria > Pseudomonadati > Pseudomonadota > Alphaproteobacteria > Sphingomonadales > Sphingopyxidaceae > Sphingopyxis > Sphingopyxis sp. SE2. Next base: position 1,817,317 of record NZ_JAPMXW010000001.1, read on the forward strand.
CCAGTCCGCCCGCGTCGGCAGGCTTCATCGCCCCGGCGATCAGGCGGTCGATCGCCGCATCATATTGCTTCGCTTCCAGCGCAATCATCACCGTGGCGATCGGCGCCACGACTGGGCCGTTTACCTTTTCGTTCTGGGTCAGCAGCGCATAGGCCTCATCATAGCGCTTCTCATCGATCGCGCATTGCAAGTCGAACCGCAGCTTGAACGAGACAAAGCTCGGATCGAAAGATTTCCGCCGTACGATCTCCGTCAGGACCGGGACCATGTCTCGGCATGCGCTCGTCCCTTCCGCGGCGTAGAGCGCCGTAGCCCGCTTCAGCAGTGCGTCGTTATCGAGGCTGGCCGGGTCGACTGCGGGCGTCTCGGCTCCCCGCACCCCGGACGACAAAAAAGCGAACAGGAGCAAACCACCGGCCCAGAATCTCAAACCACATCCTCCCCGCCTGATCGCAGACGAACATGAAGCGGTTTGGCCCGCCTGTCAAAAGCCTCCAAGGTCAGAACAGCCGCGTAATCCCGTAAAAAGCCGCCGCGACGACCGCGCTCGCGGGTATGGTGATGAACCAAGCCGCGACGACATTGCCCGCGACGCCCCAACGCACCGCGCTCGCACGGCGCGCGACGCCGGCGCCGATGATGCTGCCGGTGATCGTGTGCGTCGTCGAAACCGGAATGCCGAGCAGGCTCGCGGTGAATACCATGATCGACCCCCCGGTCGAGGCGGCGAAACCCTGATGGTGCGACAGCTTGGTGATGCGGCCGCCCATCGTCTCGATGATCTTCCACCCGCCCGACAGCGTGCCCAGGGCGATCGCGATATAGCAGGCGAAGGCGACCCAGTGCGGCACATGGAATTCGCCCGACAGATAGCCGGTCGAATAGAGGAGGACCGCGATGATCCCCATCGTCTTCTGCGCGTCGTTGAGCCCGTGGCTCAGCGAATAGGCAGCCGACGAGAAGAGATGGAGAGTACGGAACGTGCTCTCCGCAAACTTCGCGGTGGCGCGGCGGAGCGCCCAACTGCTGATCAACATCACCAGCATCGCGAGGAACATGCCGAGCATCGGCGACAGGAAGATCGCGATGACCGTCTTGTTGAGCCCGGTCCACTGGATGCCTTCAAATCCCGCATGGGCAACGCCCGCGCCGACGATCCCGCCGACGAGCGCGTGGCTCGACGAAGAGGGAATGCCCTTGAGCCAGGTGACGACATTCCAGAACATCGCGCCGACCAGCGCGCCGAACACGACCGCCGGCGTCACCAGATCCTTGTCGATCAAGCCCGCGCCGATCGTCTCCGCCACCTTGTGCAGCGCCGGGAAAGCAAGGCTGAGGAAATAGGCGGCGAAGTTGAAGAAGGCGGCGAACAGCACCGCCTGCACCGGACGCAGCAAGCGCGTCGCGACGACGGTCGCGATGCTATTGGCGGCGTCGTGCAGACCGTTCAGAAAGTCGAACGCCAGCGCGAGGACGATAAGGCCGGCGAGGAGCGGGAAAGCGAGTTCGTGCATGAAGGACGCCCCCGCTTATGCGTGGTCGATGACCAGGCCGTCGATTTCGTTCGCGACATCCTCGAAACTGTCGGTGACGCGTTCGAGATGGCGGAACAGCTCGCGCGCGATCAGGAAGCGCGTCGGATTCGCCTCGCCATGTTCGCGGAACAGACGCTTGAGCCCCGCGGCGTGGATTTCGTCGGCATGGCCCTCCATCCGCACCAGCCGTTCGGTGAGTTCGTGGAGGCGCGGGCCGTTGGCGCCAATGTTGCGGAGCAGCGGTAGCGCCTCGGCGGTCAGGCGCGCGGCATCGACGATGATGCCCGCGATGTCGCGCATCTCGGGCTCGAACTCGGTGACGTCGTAGAGGTCGACCGCACCCGCGGTCTTCTGCATTTCGTCGATCGCATCGTCCATCGAGGCGATTAGATCGGTGATCGCGCTGCGGTCGAAGGGGGTCAGGAAAGTACGGCGGACGGTCTGAAGCACTTCGCGCGTAATCGCGTCGGCATCATGCTCGCGCTCGATGATCTCCTGGACATGGTCGGCCATGCCCTCCCCGCCCTGTAGCATCCGCGACAGCGCGTTCGCCCCCGCGACGAGCGTCGCCGCGTGGCCTTCGAACAATTCGAAGAAATTTCCCTGTCGCGGCAGCAAACGCTGAAACCATGCGAACATGCGGCTTACCCCTGTCTTGTCACTCATATTCTGAACCACGTCGCGCGGCTGCGCGACGGCGCGGAAGCCGCCATCGCCGAAGGAACGGATCAGCGCCTGCAAATCGGCCTCGTCGACCGCCTTCGCGGCCTCGCGGAACGAGAACCATTTGCGTTCGCGCTCATCCATTTCCTTCCACTCGTCGAGTTCGTTGGTCACCGCGAGCGGAAAGACCTCGACATTGTACATGATCGACGCGCCGTTCGCGCGGCGCTTGCGATATTCATAGCTGCCGATTGGCGTCGGACAGACCGCGCCGATCACGCCCGCCTCTTCCTCAGCTTCGATCGCCGCGGCAGCGTGGCGCGTCATCCCGTTGAGCGGATTGCCTTTCGGCACCACCCAGCGCTTCGTTTCGCGCGAGGTGATCAGCAGGATTTCGGTCGGGCCGTCCTGCTGAGGGCCGCCGAATCGATAGGGCAGGACCGCGATCTGGCGCATTTAGATCAATCCTTTCCTATAGTTGATGCGGCGCGATGGCAGATTGATGACAATTGGGTTTCGCCCCTATGACAATAATGTGACAGCCACAAGGGACGGCGCCTCGCAAACCCCTACTTTCAGGGCTGTCAATTCGATTGCAAAATGCAACGCGGTGCGTAAGCTGCCACCCAAAAGCAGACGGGAGACGAGATGATGGCAGGCACGGCGACGATGGAACGCCCCGTGGACGCAAAGGCTGCACCGGTCGATCAGGATGTGCTGATCGTCGGCGCCGGCATTTCGGGCATCGGCATGGCGGTGCATCTACAGATGAATTGCCCCGACCGCAGCTTCGCCCTCGTCGAACGCCGTGAACAGCTTGGCGGCACCTGGGATCTTTTCCGCTATCCCGGCATCCGTTCGGACAGCGACATGCACACGCTCGGCTTCATCTTCGAACCGTGGAAGCATGAAAAATCGATCGCCGACGGCCCGGCGATCCTCGAATATCTGAACCGTATCGTCGACGAGCGCCATATCCGCGAACGCATCCGCTTCGACCGCAAGGTCGTCGGCGCCGACTGGGACAGCGCCGCCGCGCGCTGGACGGTGACGATGGAGGACAGCGAAGGCGCGACTTCGACAACCACCGCGCGCTGGCTTTATCTCGGGTCGGGCTATTACGACTATGACGAGCCCTTCGACGCGGGATTCGCGGGGCGCGAGGATTTCCAGGGCCAGATCATCCACCCGCAATTCTGGCCGAAGGATCTCGATTATCAGGGCAAGAAGGTCGTCGTGATCGGGTCGGGCGCGACCGCGGTGACGATCGTCCCCTCGATGAAGGGGGCGGCGCACGTCACGATGCTCCAGCGGACGCCGACCTGGTATTTCATCCGCCCGGCCAAGGACGGCTTCGCCAACTTCCTGCGCAAATTCCTGCCCGAAGAGCTCGCTTACAAGATCACGCGCTTCAAGAATGTCCGGCTGCAGGACATCGCGTTTCGCCGCGCGCGCGAAAAGCCCGAGAAGGTCAAGGAGTTCCTGACCAAGAAGCTGAAGGCGAGCCTTGGCGACCATTATGACGCCGAAGCCTTCACCCCGCCCTACAATCCGTGGGAGCAGCGGCTGTGCCTCGTCCCCGACGCCGACTTCTTCGAAGCGATGAAGGCAGGCGAGGCATCGGTCGTGACCGATCATATCGAGAAGTTCGACGCCTCGGGCATCCAGTTAAAGTCGGGCAAGCATCTCGACGCCGACATCATCATCACCGCGACGGGCCTGAAACTAGCGGTCGCGGGCAAGATTCCGGTGCGGGTCGACGGCGCGCCGATCGATTGGCACGATCATTTCTATTACAAGGCGTGCATGTTCTCGAACGTCCCGAATTTCTCGGCGGTGTTCGGCTATCTCAACGCAAGTTGGACGTTGCGCGCCGACATCGTGTCCGAATATGTCTGCCGCGTGCTCAACCATATGCGCGATACCGGGACGACGGTTGCGACCCCTGCTCTCGCCGATCCAGCAAGCCTCGAAGAGGAAAATGTCTTCGACTTCTCGTCGGGCTATATCCAGCGTTCGCTGCACATCATGCCCAAGAGCACGGCTGCGCTGCCGTGGCGGCTCAGCCAGAATTATGTGCAGGATCGGATCGACATGCGCACCGGTGCGATTGCCGACGGCGTGCTGACCTTCAGCAATGCGAAGGCCACGGTGACAACAGCCCCCGCGGAGCTCGAAGCCGCAGAGTAAGGTCAGGTAGTCGCCCCCGCGAAGGGCGTTTCAGAGTCACGTGCCTCTGAACGCGGCCGCCGGAGAGGTAGCGCAAGGCCGATAGCGGCCAGTTAAGGGTTGGACATGTCTCCGGCATGTCCAAGGATTGACCGGGGGACAATCCGGCCCTTCACTCCTTCGCGGGGGCGACGTGAAATCGGCGGACCCGATCGGTCCTAATCGACGTGCTCGGGCTTGCCTTTGGTCGAGCCCTTGGCGAAATCCTCGAGCTGTTTTTCGGTCATGCTGTCGACCATCTGTTTCGACGCGCCCTTGAGCTTTGACTTGGGCGTGTCGCCGCGTTTGGCGCTGAGCGCGGCACCGGCGGCCTTTTGTTGCGCTTTAGATTTGGCTGGCATGGCGTTTCTCCTTTGCCGCCCCGCTAGCCATTAACGATTGTGCCGCCGTTGGGATGCAGCACCTGACCCGACATATAGCTACTGTCGTCGCAGGCGAGGAACAGGAAGCAGGGCGCGACCTCATTGGGCTCACCCGGCCGTTTCATCGGCGTGGCCTCGCCAAAGGTCGCGACCTTTTCGGCGGGCGCACCGCCGCGCGGGTTGAGCGGGGTCCAGATCGGGCCGGGCGCGACGCCGTTTACGCGAATGCCCTTGTCGATCAGATTTTCGCTCAACGAACGGGTGAAGGCGGTGATCGCACCTTTGGTGGCGCTGTAATCGAGCAGGCCCTTCGACCCCTGATACATCGTGACGCTGGTGCAATTGACGATCGCCGAACCTTTTTTGAGATGCGGCAGCGCCGCCTGCACCAGATAGAACATGCCGAAGATATTGGTGGCGAAGGTCTGTTGCAGCTGATCCTCGCTGATGTCGCGGATATCCGCCGCCGGATGCTGTTCGCCGGCGTTGTTGACGAGTATGTCGAGGCGGCCGAGTTTCTCGACCGTCTGCGCGACGATCTTTTCGCCCGCCTTCGGCTTGCCCACATCGGCCTTGATCGCGATCGCGCGCCGCCCTTCGGCCTCGACGATCGCGGCGGTTTCGACGGCATCGGCGCTGTTCTCGAGGTAGACGACGGCGACGTCGGCGCCCTCGCGCGCAAACAGCGCGCAAACCGCGCGGCCGATGCCGCTGTCGCCGCCCGTCACGATCGCCACCTTGCCGTCAAGGCGCCCCGATCCCGGATAGCGCGGCTGCCATTTCGGCGCACGATCGAGGTCGGCTTCGCGGTCGGACGGCGGCTTGGCGATCGTCTTGCCGCTGCCCACGTCGCGGCGCAGCTTCGCCGCCGCGCTTCGCTTGCCCTTCTTTTCCTTCGTGCTTTCGCCGACCTTGCCGGCTTTGGGCTGCTTCGCCATGGCTTGTCCTTGTTCAGTTGATAGGGAGAAAGTCGCGCGCGAACTCGTCTTTCACGACCTTGACGAGCGCGCCGGTCATCGGGACATTGATCTTGTAGCTACCCTCGGCATAGGCGCCGATTTCATAAGGCGCGATCGCGATCGTCAGCCGGTCGAGATAGCGCCCGTCGGACGAGCCGAGCCACAATGTCTGCGCCGACGCCGGTGGACATTTGGCGAAAACGCTGTCGGGCGCTTCCTCGATCCCCTTCGCCGCCTTCGCGCGTTTGATCCCGGCGCAGAAGCCGTCGCGGATCGCCGAGTCGAACGCCGCGCTGCTTTCGAACAGGTCGACCGGCTTCATCCGCTTGCGCCGATTACGATCCCAGATCAGCGTGTCGAATGTCTGCATGCCGTGCGCGCCGCCCGAATAGGTTCCGATCTCCGCCGACAGGCTGAGAAAGCGCGGGGTACTGGTGACGCGCTGCCAAGTCTGAAGGTGGCTATGCTTGCGATAGGGGAAGCCCTCCTTTTCCGCTGCTTCCTTGTCGCGCCGCGCCGCCGCGATCAGCGCCTCGCGTTTCGTTGCCCGGTCCTTGTCGAGCATTTTCGCCAGTTCGGGAATCCGCGCGGCGTCGGCGGGATAGGCGTATGCGAATTCGATGAGGTCGGTGTTTTCGCTGACGTTCGACGCCGCCGCGCCCTTCGCTGCTTCGTCGGCAGCGGCCTCGGGCGGTGCGCCGGGCACCGATGCCGCGGCGACCTTTTCCGCTTTGGTCGGCTTTTCTTCGGAACAGCCCGCCAGCAACAGCGCGCCGACAAGGATCGGGATGGCGTTTCGCCAATGTGGGTCGGTCATCATGCGGACATAACGCCGGGAATCGACAAAATATCCACGGCGGCCTAGCACGGCCCGCATGACCGACTATTCCGACCTGATCCAGCCCGACAAGGGACAGGATGCCCGCACCATCCATCTCGTCGACAAGAAGGGCTATGACGAATGGCTGAAAGGCCGCAGCGCGCGCGAACGCGCGCATCTGGCGGCGGTGGGCTTCAAGCCCGACGCGTTCGTCCACGCGATCCTGCCCGGCGACGATCCCGAAAAATGGGCCGTCGTCACCACCGTCGCCGATGTCGCGAGCCTGTCGGCCTGGTGCCTCGCGAAGCTGGGGCAGATTTTGCCCGAGGGCCGCTACCGGCTCGAAGGCCAGCAGCCGGGCAAGGCGCTGTTCGGCTGGATGAGCGGGCAGTATCGTTTCGACGCCTATAAATCGAAGCCGTCCACCAAAGGCCCGCGCGTCCTGCTGACGACCGACGTCGGCGCGATCGCGCCGCTGGTTGCCGAAATGCGCGCGGTCGCGCTCGTCCGCGACCTCGTCAACACGCCCGCCGCCGACATGGGGCCCGCCGCGATCGAGAAGGCGGCCGAGCGCATCGCCAAGACGCATGGCGGCAAGCTCTCCGTCACCAAGGGCGAGGCGCTCGAACAGGGCTATCCGATGATCCACGCGGTCGGCCGCGCCGCGGCGAAGCATCACGCGCCGCGGCTGATCGAGATCGAGTGGGGCAAGGAGGATCATCCGCGCATCGCGCTCGTCGGTAAGGGGATCAGTTTCGACAGCGGCGGGCTCGACATCAAACCCGCGGCGGGAATGCGGCTGATGAAGAAGGACATGGGCGGCGCCGCGCATGTGCTCGCGCTCGCCGAACTAGTGATGGCGAGCGGGCTGCCGGTGCGCCTCCACTGCCTCGTCGCGGCCGCCGAAAATGCCATCTCGTCCGACGCCTTCCGCCCCGGCGACGTGCTGAAGAGCCGCAAGGGGCTGACGGTCGAGATCGGCAACACCGATGCCGAAGGCCGGCTTGTGCTCGGCGACGCGCTCGCCAAGGCCGGCGAAGGCAATCCCGAGTTGATCGTCGATTTCGCGACGCTGACCGGCGCGGCGCGCGTCGCGCTCGGCCCCGACCTGCCGCCGCTGTTCGCGAACGACGACGATCTGGCCGAAGCGATGCTCGCGGGCGGGATCGAGCGCGACGATCCCCTGTGGCGCATGCCATTGTGGGACGGCTATGCCGACCTGCTCGAAACCGACATCGCCGACCTCGGCAATGCGGGCAGTTCGCCCTTCGCCGGCTCGATCACCGCCGCGCTGTTCCTGAAACGCTTCGTCCCCGAAGCCACCGTTTGGGCGCATCTCGATACCTTCGCCTGGCGTCCCTCGGCCAAGCCCGGCCGGCCCAAGGGCGGCGCGGCGCTGGGGTTGCGCGCGGCATGGGCGATGCTCCAGGCGCGCTACGACCGGCGCGTCAAAAGCTGATCATTCTTGATAATGCAGGCCCTGCTGGTCTAATGGCCCGCGATTGTCCGCGCCCGGCGGACCTCGGGTTTCAACAGGACGGCAAGTGACAGCAGATAGCGGCGAACATTCAGCGGCAAATCGCGTGCGTATGGGACGTCCCGGCGCTGCGGGCGCAGGCCGTGACCGGTTCGGTTTGACCGGAACGTCGCAGCATTTCGATCCGCGCGTCGTCGCGATCCGTCCCGACCTCGCCGATATCGCCGTCGCCGGCACGCATTTCGCGCCGCATTATGCGGCGCCGATGATGCGCAGCGGCGTCCTCCCGGCCGCGGCGCTGCGCGCATCGCCGTCGGTCGATGCCGACCAGACGAGCGAGTTGCTGTTCGGCGAGGGTTTTGCCCTGCTCGACCTCACCGGCGGCTGGGCCTGGGGCTATTGCCTCGCCGACCATTATGTCGGCTACCTCGCCGCCGAAGCGCTCGCCGCGCCGATCGCGCCGACGCACCGCGTCGAAATGATCGAAGCGATGCTCCACAGCGCGCCCGACGCCGCGAGCGGCGGCCCCGCCGTCCTGCCGCGGGGGGCGCTGGTGATGGGCGAGGTCGAGGGCGAATGGCTCGCAACCTCGCACGGCTATCTGCCGCTCGCGGCGCTGGTCGAAGTGGTGACCGGGGACAGCGACCCCGCCGAACTGGCTGAACAGATGATCGACGTCCCTTATCTTTGGGGCGGACGCACTGCGAAGGGAATCGACTGCTCGGGCCTCGTCCAGCTCGTGTGGGGTGCCGCGGGCGTCCAGCTCCCGCGCGACAGCGACCTCCAGCTTGCCGCCCTCGGCCCCGACAAGGATGTCGATCCGGCGGCGCTCGCGCGCGGCGACCTGGTCTTCTTCCCCGGCCATGTCGGCATCATGGCCGACGACAAGAACATCATCCACGCCAGCCGACGATGGATGGCGGTGAAGGCCGAACCGCTGGCCGACGTCATCGCGCGTTCGGCTGCAAAGGATCATGATCCGCCGGTGAGCGGATATAAAAGACTGCGATAACATATGACACAGACGGTTTTCATCGACGGCGCGGCGGGTACGACGGGCCTCGAAATCGCCGAGCGCCTTGCGGGGCGAAGCGAATTTTCGCTGATCACGCTGGATGAGGCGCGCCGCAAGGATGCCGCCGCGCGGCGCGAGGCGCTGAACGATGCCGATTTCGTCATCCTCTGCCTGCCCGACGACGCCGCGCGCGAAGCGGTGGCGATGATCGGCAATGACCGCACGCGCGTCATCGACGCATCGACCGCGCATCGCATCGCGCCGGGCTGGGTCTATGGCTTTCCCGAAGTCAGCGGCCATGACGCCGTCGCCGCCGCAGCGCGCGTGTCGAACCCCGGTTGCTATTCGACCGGCTTCATCGCGCTCGTCGCCCCGCTGGTGCGCGCGGACCTGCTGCCCGCCGACTGGCCCTATATCTGCCATGCGGTCAGCGGCTATTCGGGCGGCGGCAAGGCCTTGATCGAACGGTTCGAACAGGACCGCGACATCGCATGGCGCGGCTATGCGCTGGCGCTCGGCCACAAGCATGTGCCCGAAATGCAGGCGCGGTGCGGGCTGTCGATCGGCCCGCTTTTCTCGCCTGCCGTGATCCCCACGCATCGGGGCATGGTCGTCGAGGTGCCGCTGCCGCTGAACGCGATGCCGACCGCCGCAGCGCCCGACGCGCTCCGCGCCGCGCTTGCGAACTTTTACGGCACAAGCCCGATCGTCGTCATGGGCGCCGCGCCCGAAAGCGGCGAAATGCTGCTCCGCGCGTCCGACCCCGGCGACGATCGCATCGAATTGTTCGTATTTGCGAATGCAGACGCCAGCCAGGCCCGGCTCGTCGCACGGCTCGACAATCTGGGCAAGGGCGCGAGCGGCGCGTGCGTCCAGAACCTCAACATCATGGCGGGCTTGCCCGAGACCGCGGGCCTGCGGCTGTAAGGTCTAATGCACCGTGTCGAGGATATCCTCGACCGACAAATAGGTAATCAGCCGCTCGATCTGGCGCCAGCGCGCGAAATGGAGATGATTGCCAAGCGCGCGATATTGCTCGGCGCGCGCGGCGGCCGCGAAACCGGCTTCCTCGCCATGCAGGGTGATCAGCGCATGGGCATCCTCGACCGCGGCACGATCGGCAAGAAAGGGGGCTGGCAGGTGCATCGGTTCCTGGTCCGTTACTCGAACCCTTCTCCTACGCGCCGCACCTCACCGCGCCGTTCCCAACCGTGATGAACGGACAGGTAAGGTTAATCGCCAGCCCTTGCCGGTTAACCATTCGTCCGCGCGCGCTATCCCTTTGACGCCGCGCGCCGCCCGTGTAGACAAGACGCCATGCGCAAGATCCTGAAATATGCCGCCCTCGCCCTGCTGGTCCTGCTGATCGCCGGCGGCATCACGCTTTATGTCATGTCGCGGCCCGATGTGGCGCGCTTCTCGACCGCCGAACTCAGCGGCCGGGTGCCGGTGATGGCCTCGCAGCGCACCGAGACATTTCCGACGATCAACGTGCCCGAGGCGACGAGCTGGCCCGCGGGCCAGGCGCCGCGCGCCGCGCAAGGACTGACGGTCGCGCGCTTTGCCGAGGGTCTCGACCATCCGCGCACGATGCTGGTGCTGCCCAATGGCGATGTGCTCGCCGCCGAATCGCAGAGCCCGCCGCGCAAGGACGGCGGCGTGCAGGGCGCGGTGATGAAGAGCCTGATGGGCAAGGGCGGCGCGGGACGCCGTCCGTCGGCGAACCGCATCACCCTGCTCCGCGATGCCGACGGCGACGGCAAGGCCGAGGTGAAGACCGCCTATATCACCGGCCTCAACTCCCCCTATGGCATGGCGCTGGTCGAGGGCACGCTCTATGTCGCGAACACCGACGCGCTGCTCGCCTTTCCCTATGTCGAGGGCGAGACCAAGATGAGCGGCAAACCGGTGAAGGTCGTCGATCTGCCCGCGAAAGGCACCAACCGCCACTGGACCAAGAGCCTCGTCGCGGCGCCCAATGGCTGGCTCTATATCGGCGTCGGCGCAGATTCGAACATTGGCGAGGCGGGCATGAACCGCGAGTTCCGCCGCGCAAGCGTGCTCGAGGTGCGGCCCGAGAACAAATATATGCGCACCTTTGCCGCGGGCATCCGCAACCCCGTCGGCCTCGCCTTCTACCCCGGTTCCGACCGGCTGTGGACCGTCGTCAACGAACGCGACATGCTCGGCAGCGACCTCGTCCCCGATTATCTGACCGACCTCGACGAGGGCGATTTCTATGGCTGGCCCTGGTATTATTGGGGCGGCTTCATCGACCCGCGCGTCGAGCCCGAGGCGGAAGATCGCCGCCAATATGTGAAGCGCCCGGAATATGGTCTCGGCGCACACACCGCGCCGCTCGGCATGACCTTTACCGACGGCCTCGACCTCGGCGAACGCTGGACGAACGGCGCGCTGATCGCCCGCCACGGATCGTGGAACCGCGAACCCGTAACGGGTTACGACGTGGTGTTCGTCAAGTTCGGCGCGAACGGCAAGCCGGTCAACGCCCTGCCGATCACCCTGCTCGACCAGTTCCTCGGCAAGGACGGCGAAACCACCCGTGGCCGACCCGCCGACGTCAAGGTCGCGAAGGATGGCAGCGCGCTGGTCGCCGACGATACCGGCGGCGTCATCTGGCGGGTTGCGAAGGCGGGTTGATCACCGAACCATTGTGCCGTCATTGGGAGCGAAGCGAACAATCCAGAGAATAATCGGGTTGGGCTGAAGCAGCGCCCTCCCTACTTCGTCATCCCGGCGAAGGCCGGGATCTCGCCGGTGCGTTAGGCCGAGACGACGAGATCCCGGCCTTCGCCGGGATGACGATTCAATGAAATCTGACCACGCGCCAGCGGCCCCCGCCTTCGCGGGGGCGACGCCAGACTACACCCGCATCGGCATCAGCACATAAAGCGCTGGGCTCTTCTCGCTTTCGCGGATCAGTGTCGGCGCGTTGGCGTCGGCAAGGTGCAGTTCGACGTTGTCGCCATCGACCTGCCCCAATATGTCGCTGAGGTAGCGCGCGTTGAAGCCGATCTCCATCGCATCGCTGTCATAACCCGCCGCGAGTTCTTCGGCCGCGGTGCCATTCTCGGGGCTGGTCACGCTCAGCGTGATGCGATCCTTGTCGAGCCCGACCTTGACCGCGCGCGTCTTTTCACTCGCGATCGTCGACACGCGGTCGACGCCCTGGAACAGGCTCTTCGGATCGACCTTGAGCAGCTTGTCATTCGCAGTCGGGATCACGCGGCTATAATCGGGGAAGGTGCCGTCGATCAGCTTCGAGGTCAGCACCGCATGACCGAGCTGGAAACGGATCTTGCTCGCCGAGAGGCTGATTTCGACATTGCCCTCGGCTTCGTCGAGCAGCTTGCGGATCTCGCCGACGCATTTGCGCGGCACGATGACGTCGGGCATCGACGCGGCGCCGTCGGGGCGCGTGACGGTATAGCGCGCGAGGCGGTGGCCGTCGGTCGCCGCCGCCTTCAGCACCGGCCCCGTCGCATCCTCGGCGACGTGGAAGAAGATGCCGTTCAGATAATAGCGCGTTTCCTCGGTCGAGATCGCGAAGCGCGTCTTGTCGATGATCTGGATGAGCTCGGCGACGGGCAGCTCGAAATTGGTCGGCAGGTCGCCCTCGGCGATCACCGGGAAGTCGTCGCGCGGCAGCGTCGGCAGATTGAAGTTCGACCGGCCGGCCTTGACCTGCATCTTGCCCTCGGCGGCGGCCAGGCTGACCTCGGAGCCTTCGGGCAGCTTGCGCGCGATTTCGAACAGCGTGTGCGCCGACACCGTCGTCGTGCCCGGCGTTTCGACCTTCGCCGCGATCGTCTCGACCACCTGCAGGTCGAGGTCGGTGGCCATCAGCTTCAGTTGACCCGATGCGTCGGCTTCGATCAGGACATTCGAGAGGATCGGGATCGTGTTGCGCCGTTCGACCACCGACTGGACGTGGCCGAGGCTCTTCAACAACACTGCGCGTTCGATCGTCGCTTTCATTCTAAATCGCCATCCCTGTGCTTTCCGCGGGAAAAGTCCCTGAGGGACAGACCGTCGGAGGCGATTCGCGCCCCGATTCTGGCCCCTGAAAATGTCCACCTTCCTTAACGCACGCGCCGGCGGGCGCAAGCCATGCTTGCAAAGCGGCCCCAATCGCGCGAACGAGACGCGATGCTTCGGCGCGCCTTTCTTTTCCTGATAGCGATGATGGCGCCCGCGTCGGCGCTCGCTGCGCCGCCGGTGGCGCTCGGCATTTTCGACGGCTGGGGCGCATTCCGCGATCCCGCGACGCCGCGCTGCTATGCCATCGCCGCGCCCGCTGCGACGATCGGCACGCCTCGGGTCAAGGCCTATGCCAGCGTCGGTTATTGGCCGAAATCGCGCATCCGCGGCCAATTCTATGTCCGCCTGTCGAAAGCGCGCGCGCCCGACCGCGAGCTGCGGCTGACGATCGGCAGCCGGCGCTTCATCCTGACCGGCAACGGCGCGCACGGCTGGGCGAGCGACGCGCGCATGGACGCGGCGATCGTCGCGGCGATGCGCTCGGCGCCGAGCATGAGCGTCGAGAGCGGCACCGCGACGGGCAGAGCCATCGCCGATACCTATCGCCTGCGCGGCGCGGCTACGGCGATCGATGCGGCGGCGCTGGGGTGCGCCCAGCTGCGCTGATGCGGCCTAGCCCCGTCCCAGCTTCGCGAGTTCGGTCGCAAGAAAGTCGAGAACCAGCCGCACCCGCGGAACATGGCGCAGCCGTTCGTGCGTCAGCAGCCACAGCCCCGTACTATCTTCGCTTTTCGGCGGGAGGCAGCGGATCAGGTCGGCTTCGCGATCGGCGAGGAAGGCTGGCAGGACGGTGAGGCCCATTCCCGCCCGAACCCCGGCGAGCAAGCCCGACGCCGTGTCGTATCGCATCACGACCGACTCCTCGAGCCCATATTGGCGCAGCCAAGCCTGATAGGGCTCCCACACCCCGCCGCCACCGCCGATGAAGGGATGGGCGGCGAGTTCGTCGCGCGTGTGCGGAATACCATGCCGGTCGGCATAGTCGCGGCTGCAATAAACCGTCCAGGGATTGTCGGCGATGCGCCGCCCGACGAGGCCCGCGCCGGTCGGCTGCTTGCTGCTGCGGATCGCGATGTCGGCGGCGCCGGCGGCAAGATCGCGCGGCTCGTCCGACGTGTCGAGATGGATATGGATCGCCGGATGCGCGGCGCGCAGGTCGCGGAGGATCGGCGGCAGGATCGTCACCGCAAAGATTTCCATCGTCGTCAGGCTGACCGTCCCACCCGCATCGCGCGACCGCGCGCCCGCCGCTTCGCCGAAGCGGTTGGCGGCATCGCGAACCGCAATCGCGCTCGCCAGCATCGCTTCGCCGACGGGGGTCAGCGCGTAGCCCGCCTGCCGCCGCTCGAACAGGTTGAGACTTGTCGCCGCCTCCAGCGCGGCGATGCGCCGGGCAACGGTCGTCTGGCTGACGCGCAGCGCCTGCGCGGCGGACAGGGTGCTGCCCGTTTCCGCCACCGCCAGAAAGGCCTTGAGGTCGTTCCAATCATACATGACGCCTTGTGCGTCATAATCGCCCGGGCCTCATTCTGCAATTTTGCAGAATGTCTCGGCAACATCGTTGCTCCTTTCACGCCGGACGATCGCTTATTTTCATCTGACCGGCTTCCTCCCCTCCTCCCCGAGCCGGACGATGGAGACACAAGATGAAAAAGCTTATGATCCTCGCCGCCTTCGCCGCCGTATCGGCCGGCCAACCAGCATCGGCGCAGACCACCTCCGCAAATCCAAGCGTCGCCGTCGCACACCGCGATCTCGACCTCAGGACCGAGGCGGGCGCCAAGACGCTCGACCGCCGGATCTGGCGCGCCGTGGTTACGGTGTGCGGAACTGCGCCCGATTATGACATCGAAGGAAAGAATGAGGTGCGCGAATGCCGCCGCGACACCCGCCGCGTCGCCTCTGCACAGGCCGATCTGGCAATCGCCGGCGCCACGCGCGACCAGAACATCCAGGTCAGTTCGATCCGCAAATAATCTGCGGGCCCTTGTTGCAGGCCCCCGATAGCCGGGGCGGCGATCCGGGCACGGTCGCCGTCCCGGCGTTTTGTCCAGCTTCCGTATAGCCGCGGCGGGATACGGCGCGACTGTTTTGGAGTGAGGCGTGGCCTTAAGCTCCTCCCTATCGCGAAGCGATGGGGAGGATCTGTACGTCCGCTTCCGGTCGAAACCGGACCATGCGGATCGCCGCGAAACCCGCTTGACTCAAAATCGCTCGTGTCCGATATTTCTGTTATGACAGAAATTGAAGAATACTCCTCAAAACTGTCCCCCGCCGCGACCGAGTTCATCCTTCATTGGGGCAATCTCGGCGGGCAATGGGGCGTCAACCGCTCGGTGGCGCAGATTCATGCGCTGCTCTTTATTTCCGACCGTCCGCTCCACGCCGAGGAGATTGCCGAGATGCTCGGGCTCGCACGCTCGAACGTTTCCAATTCGATCAAGGAACTCCTCGGATGGCGGCTGATCGAGCGCGTCCCCCTGCTCGGCGCCCGGCGCGACCATTTCACAGCCGAGAAAGATATATGGGAAATGGTCACGCGCATCGCCGCGGGGCGCAAGGCGCGCGAGGTCGATCCCGCCGAGGCGGCGCTCAAGGCCTGCGTCGCGCGTGCCGCGCACGACCCGCAATTGAGCAGCGATGCCAAGGCGCGGCTCGCCGCCATGCTCGATTTCGTGACGACGATGGGCCGCTGGCACGACGAGATGCTGAGCGTACCCAAACCGGCGCTGATGCGGCTGATCAAATTGGGCGCCGGCGTGACGAAGCTGATCAACTGGCGCCCGGGCAAGGGCAAGGACGCGGGATAGGAGGCGGGCGGTGCGGGGCACGGCGAAAAGACCCGTCGAAGCGCCTGTCGTGCAGGGCGACGAGGATACGCTCTACGATTATCGCTTTCGCCGCCTCGTCGCGCACGCCGCATGGGACGCGCTCCCCGAAGACATTCGCCGCCGTTTCAGCAAGCGTCTGACGGGCGCCGCGGTCGCGACCTACAGCGGCGAGATCGTCTGGACGCGCCTGTCCCGCGCGGGCTGGCTGCTCGCGCAATTCTGCCGCCCGATCGGTGCGCCGCTGCCGCTTGCACCGAGCGGCCCTGCTCCCGCAGCGGTCGCGGTGAGCGAGGATCGGACGAACGGCGGCCAATGCTGGTCGCGCCTCTATGGGCGCGGGAGCGGGCATCCGCAGGTGATCCACAGCGCCAAAAGCTTCGCCGGCCCGACGGGGCTCGAGGAGCATATCGGCGGCGGTTTCGGCATGGCGCTGAGCGTGCATGCCGAGGCCGACGCGCTGATCTTCACGTCCGACCATTATTTCTGGCAGTTCGGCCGCCTCCGCCTCCGCCTTCCGCGCTGGCTGACGCCGGGAATCACAATCGTGACGCACCAGCATCTGGGCACCGGCCGCTTCGCCTTCGACCTCAAGGTGACCCACCCGCGCTTTGGCGAGCTCCTCAATCAGCACGCCCTGTTTCGCGATGGCTGACGGTCCGGTCATCCTGTTCGACGCCGAATGCATCCTCTGTTCGGCGAACGCCCGCTTCATTCTGCGCCACGACAAGGCGGCACGGTTCCGGCTCGCCTCGGTCCAAAGCGTCGCCGGCGCCGCGATCTGCCGCCACAATGGCGTCGACCCCGACGATCCGACGACGCTCCTCCTCGTCGAGGACGGGCGGGTACGGCGCGACAGCGATGCCATCCTCGGCATCTATCAAGGGCTCGGCTTCCCATGGGCGCTCGCGGGCGTCTTGCGTCTGATCCCCGCCGCGCTCCGCGATCGTGTCTATCGCTGGATCGCGCGCAACCGATACCGCTTCTTCGGCAAACGCCAAAGCTGCTGGATCGCCCCGCCCGAATATAGGGACCGCATATTGTGACGAAGAAGATCTTGATTCTGGGCGGCTATGGCGTCTTCGGCGGGCGGCTCGCCGAATTGCTGGCCGATCGCCCCGATCTCGAATTGTTGGTCTGCGGCCGCGACCCCGCCCGCGCCGAAACCTTCTGCGTCCGCTACCAAGGCAAGCCGCGTGTGGTTCCCTGCGCGCTGGACCGGCGCGACATCGCCGATGCCCTTCGACGCTTCGCGCCCGAACTCGTCGTCGACGCCTCGGGCCCGTTCCAGGACTATGGCGCCGGTCGTTACCATGTCGTCGAGGCGTGCATCGCGGCAGGCATCGACTATCTCGACTTTGCCGATGGTGCCGATTTCGTCTTCGGGATCGATCGCTTCGACGCCGCGGCCAAAGCGGCGGGCGTCTTTGTTCTGTCGGGTGTCAGCAGCTTCCCCGCGCTGACCGGCGCGGTGCTGCGCGAAATGGCGCAGACGATGGATATTCGCAGCGTCGAGGGGGGTATCGCGCCGTCGCCTTTTGCCGGCATCGGCCTCAACGTCATGCGCGCGGTCGTCGGCTACGCCGGCGCGCCGGTGAAGCTGCGCCGCGGCGGACGCGACACGCACGGCATCGGCCTCGCCGAAAGCATGCGCTTCACGGTCGCGGTGCCCGGCCGTTTGCCGCTACGCAATATTCACTTCTCGCTCGTCGATGTTCCCGACCTCCAGCTTTTGCCGCGCGCCTATCCGGCGATGGCCGATATCTGGATGGGCGCGGGGCCGGTGCCCGAGATTTTGCACCGCATCCTGAACCTGCTCGCCAAAGCCCGCAGGCGCTTACGCCTGCCGTCGTTCCAGCCATTCTCGCGCCTCTTCTATGCCGTGCTCAACCGGATGCGCTTCGGCGAGCATCGCGGCGGCATGTTTGTGCACGCCCGGGGCATCGCGGACGGCCGGGCGGTCGAGCGCAGTTGGCATCTTTTGGCCGAGGGTGACGACGGCCCCTATATTCCGTCGATGGCGATCGAGGCGATCGTCCGCAAATGGCTCGCCGGTAACCGTCCCCCCGCCGGTGCGCGGTCGAGCGTCGATGCGCTGACGCTGGCGGATTATGATGCGCTGTTCGATGGCCGCTCGATCCACACCGGCTTTCGCAGCGAAGAGCCCGACGCGCCGCTTTATCGCCGGATTCTCGGCTCCGCTTTCGACACGCTGCCACCGCGGCTGAGGGAGCTTCACGGCAGCAAGGCCGCGCGCCGGTGGCAGGGCCATGCCGAAGTCCGCCGCGGCACGGGCCTGCTCGCACGGATCGCGGCCGCAACGATGCGCTTTCCGAAAGCGGCTGAGCGAGCCCCCCTCAGCGTCGCGTTCGACCCCGAAACCGGCGGCGAACGCTGGACCCGCGATTTCGCCGGCAAGCGCTTTTCGTCGCACCAATCGCGCGGCACCGGCCGGAACGAATATCTGCTGGTCGAACGCTTCGGGGTGCTGTCGTTTGCGATGGCACTAGTCGTCGAGCGGGACCGGCTCCATCTGGTCCCGCGGCGCTGGTCGGCTTTCGGCCTGCCAATGCCGCGCTGGCTGATGCCCTATGGGGCGAGTTTCGAAACCGAAACCGGCGACCGTTTTCGTTTCGACGTCGAAATCGCTACGCCGCTCACCGGGTTGATCGTCGCCTATCGCGGATCGCTCGAACCGGCGTGACGCGCACTAAATCCCTTGTCCGCCCCTTGCCGATCCTTACATACAGGCGCACGATAATTTCCCAACCAATGAGGTCGCCTTGCCATGTCCCGTAAAAGCCTGTCCGCCCCGCTCGCGCTGGTTGCCCTGATGACTCCGGTAGCCATGACGCCGGCGGCGGCCCAAGCGGCTGAAGGAGCGGCCGAGGCGGCGGCGGCATCGGCCCCCGCCGCGGCGCTCGCCTATCCCGACACCCTGCGCGGCGACACGGTCGACCCCCAATTCGGCGTCGACGTCGCCGATCCCTATCGCTGGCTTGAAGACGACGTCCGCGTCAATCCGAAGGTCGCCGACTGGGTAGCGGCGCAGAACGAGGTGACCGACGCCTATCTCGACACGCTGCCTGGCCGCGACGCGTTCAAGGCCCGGATGACCGAGCTTTACGATTACGAACGCTTCGGCCTGCCGACCAAGGCCGGAAGCCGCTATTTCTACAGCCGCAACGACGGGCTGCAGCCGCAGTCGGTGCTCTATGTGCGCGAAGGGCTGAAGGGCGAAGGCCGCGTGCTGATCGATCCGAACCTGTGGACCAAGGACGGCGCAACCGCGCTCGCCGAATGGAGCCCGTCGGAAGACGGCAAATATCTCCTCTATTCTGTGCAGGACGGCGGCACCGACTGGCGCGTCGTGCGGGTGATGGACGTCGCGACCGGGAGCGACCTGCCCGACATGATCCGCTGGGTGAAATTCTCGGCGCTCGACTGGGCGAAGGACGGCAGCGGCTTTTATTATTCGCGCTTCCCCGAACCAGAGGAAGGCGAGGCCTTCCAGTCCTTGAACGAGAATCACAGCGTCTATTTCCACAAGCTCGGTACACCGCAAAGCGAGGATGTGCTGATCCACGCGACCCCCGACAAGCCCAAGCTCAACAACAGCGCGATCGTCACCGACGACGGCAAATATCTGCTCGTCGTCTCGTCCGAAGGCACCGACGAACGCTATGGCCTGACGCTGTATCCGGCGGGCAAGCCCGGCGCGAAGCCGATCACCCTCGTCGACGATTATGCGAACAATTGGGAATATGTGACCAACGCGGGCACGCGCTTCACCTTCCTCACCAACAAGGACGCGCCGCGCGGACGGATCGTGTCTTTCGACGTCAAGAAGCCCGGCGAACTGACGCAGATCGTCGGCGAGAATGAGGCGACGCTGGTCGGCGCATCGCGCGTCGGCAATCGCATCATTCTCTCCTATCTCGGCGATGCGAAGTCGGAGGCGCGGATGGTCGCGCTCGACGGCAAGCCGATCGCCAACATCAATCTCGCCGACATCGGTTCGGCATCGGGCTTCGGCGGCAAGTCGAGCGATCCCGAAACCTTCTACGCCTTTTCGAGCTATGCGCGCCCGACGACGATCTATCGTTTCGACACACAGACCGGGAAGAGCGAGATTTTCGCCGAGCCCAAGCTGACCTTCAAGCCCGCCGACTTCACCGTCGAACAGCGTTTCTACAAGTCGAAGGACGGCACCGACGTGCCGATGTTCGTCGTGATGAAAAAGGGCCTCGATCGCAGCAAGGGATCGCCGACGCTGCTTTATGGCTATGGCGGTTTCAACGTGTCGTTGACCCCGGCCTTCTCGCCGACGCGGCTCGCCTGGGTCGACAAGGGCGGCGTTCTCGCGATCGCGAATCTGCGCGGCGGCGGCGAATATGGCAAGGCGTGGCACGACGCCGGGCGCCTCGACAAGAAGCAGAATGTCTTCGACGATTTCATCGCCGCGGGCGAATATCTGATCGCCGAAGGCATCGCGGGCAAGGGCCAGATCGCAATCGAGGGCGGGTCGAACGGCGGCCTGCTCGTCGGCGCGGTGACCAACCAGCGCCCCGACCTGTTCGCCGCGGCGCTGCCCGCGGTCGGGGTGATGGACATGCTGCGCTTCGACCGCTTCACCGCCGGCCGCTATTGGGTCGACGATTATGGCTATCCGTCAAAGGAAGGTGATTTCAAGAATCTGCTCGCCTATTCGCCCTATCATAATATCAAGGACGGAACGGCCTATCCGGCGGTGCTGGTGACGACCGCAGATACCGACGACCGCGTCGTGCCGGGGCACAGCTTCAAATATACCGCCGCGCTCCAGCACGCCGATGCGGGCGACAAGCCGCATCTGATCCGCGTCGAAACCCGCGCCGGCCACGGCAGCGGCAAGCCGACCGACAAGATCATCGCCGAAGCGGCCGACAAATATGCCTTTGCGGCGAAATGGACCGGGCTGAACGTCGAATAATGTCCTACGCCCTCTCCTTCTCGGCCACCGATCCCGCCGAATTATGGGCCGAGGCGGGCGACGCCGCCGCGTCGCTCGTCGCGGGCGAGCGCGACGGCATCGCCAATATGGCAAATGTCGCGGCGCTGATCTGGCAGGCGATCCCCGACCTCAACTGGGCGGGCTTCTACCGCTTCGACGGCAGCGAACTCGTGCTCGGCCCGTTCCAGGGCAAGGCGGCGTGCATCCGCATCGCGCTCGACAAGGGCGTGTGCGGTGCCGCCGCGCGGCTGCGCGCCACCCAGCGCGTCGACGATGTCCACACCTTCCCCGGCCATATCGCGTGCGACGCCGACAGCCGCAGCGAACTCGTCGTGCCGGTGATCGCGGACGACCGGCTGGTCGGCGTGCTCGACCTCGACAGCCCGACCCCCGCGCGCTTCACCGCCGCCGACCAGGCGGGCGCCGAAGCGCTGGTGGCGCGCATCGCGGCTTCGCTCGCAAGCTAAACCCGCCCCAAATCGGGACATAAACTTCACGGTTAACGGAATCGCGAACACACGCCATTTTTGCTAACAAGCTGTTAACCAATCGGTTCGGGCCGAGGGAACAGGGAGCAAGTCATGCGCACGTTCGTGTTGTTGGGATTGGCCGCGGGGTCGCTGTTGCTGGCGGGTCATGCCCGCGCCGAACAGCCCGCACTCGACTATGGCGTTCCCGCCGATCCCGATACGCGCGTCTACACCGGCTATCCCGACCGCGTGCCGAGCGAGGTCGACTATCGCACCGTGAACGGCACCTATGATGCCGAGGGCCGCTGGAGCGGCACGTGGGACGGCACCTATGAAGCGCCCGACGGACGCGTCTACGAAGGGCGCTACGAGGGCACGATCGAAGGCCATGGCGCCGGCTATCCGCCGCCGCCCGCTTATGATCCATATTATAGTGGCGGGTATGACCCGCGTTACGAAGCGGAAATGGAACGCCGCTGTGGCCGGGGGGGCACAGTGGGCGGCGCGGTTGTCGGCGGGCTCGTGGGGGGTATCGCCGGCAACCGCATTGCCGGCCGCGGCGACCGCACCGCGGGCACGCTGATCGGCGCCGGGGTCGGCGCGCTCGCCGGGTCGGCGATCGGCAGCGCCGCGGACCGGAAGAAATGCGAACAATGGTGGTCGAGCCGCAGCGCCCGCTATCAGGGTGGCTATTATCAAGGCGGTTATTATCCCGGCGGCTATTTAACCACCTACCATCACGGCGGTTACGGCTATGGCTACGGCTATTATACGCCGGGCGTTGTCGTCACGACGATCATCAACGGCGCGCCGGTCGTGACCGAGACGGTCGAGACCTCGACGCGCACCTATTATGAAAATGTGCCGGTGCGGAAACGCTATGTCGCGAAGAAAAAATGGAAACCGAAACGCAAGCCGGTGCCGCGCTGCGTCTGCTGAAGTGTCATGAGATAGGTCTGGTCACCTATTATCTGGTCTCAAGGCCCGTCATCCACCGGATGGCGGGCCTTTCCTTTGGCCCCGCGCTTTGCCGCCTCCGCGCAAGGGCGCGTTAGATGAACGCCAGCAAAACCAAGGCTGAACGCCAGATAAGCGCCGGGTTCAGCACCGCGTCACGGCGGGTCCGCTAAACCATCCTCAACAGGCTGCCCCATGCCGCCTGCGTTGTTTGAGGAGACCGAACCATGGCTATCAAGACCAACCTGACCAGAGCCGCAATTGGTGCGGCCACCGCCGGCGCGATGCTGATGAGCGCCGCCCCCGCCGCGGCGCGCGACCGCTATGACCGCGACGGGATCAGCGCGGGCGAAATCATCGCCGGCGCCGTCGTCCTCGGCGGCCTCGCGGCGATCCTGTCGAGCGGCGACAACGACCGCTATGATCGCTACGACCGATATGACGATCGCTATCGCTATGACGATCCGCGCTACGGCTATGGCTATAATTACAACCGCTATGGCAACAGCCGCAGCGCGATCCGCCAGTGCGTTAACGCCGTCGAACGCGGCAGCCGCCGCTATGGCCGCACCGACGTCACCGAGGTGACCGACATCGACCGCAAGCGCGACGGCTATCGGGTCAAGGGCCGCGTCGTCGTGCGCGACGGTTACGGCGGCCGCTGGGGCCGTGGCGGCTATTATGACCGCGGCAAGTTCAGCTGCGACGTTCGCTACGGCCGCGTGCGGGACATCGACTTTTCAGGTCTGCGTTAAGCCTCCGAACCTATCGCCTTCCGGCCCGCCCGTGCTCCGCACGCGGCGGGCCTTTTGCTACGCCCGACGCCCGCTTTACCGTATCGGATAGCGATTCCGGCCTTGCCATCGCGGGCATATCCCGCAAAAATCGGGTTTTTCCTCAGGGGGATCCCGAGCCCATGCGTCGCCGCACACTCCTCGCCGCCGTTCCCGCCGCTGCGCTATTGCCGACGGCCGGCCTCGCCGAGGGCACGAAGCCTAAGACGGCGCCCGCCGCCCCCAAGGCGAATGCTTCGATGCCGCCGGTCTGGGACGCCGGTGCCGACCGCTTCGTGCGACCCGACGTCCAAAGCGGCGACCGCCCCGTCGGCGCCAGCTTCGCGTCGCGCACCGCAGCTTATGGGCTCAGCGGCGCGGCGGGAACCGCGCATCCGCTCGCGACACAGGCGGGGATCGACATTTTGAAGCGTGGCGGCTCGGCGGTCGATGCGGCGATTGCGATCAACGCGTGCCTTGGCCTGCTCGAGCCGACCGCGAACGGCATCGGCGGCGATGTCTATGCGATGATCTGGGACCCGAAGACGAAGAAGCTCGCCGGTCTCGCGGGATCGGGCAAGAGCCCCCGCGGGCTCGACCTCGCGACGGTGCGCAGCCGCGCCAAGGGCGGCACCCTGCCCGCCTATGGCGCGATCAGCGTGTCGGTGCCGGGGACGGTCGACGGCTGGTGGACGATGCACCAGCGTTACGGCAAGCTGCCGTGGAAGGAGCTGTTCGAGCCCGTCATCGCGCATGCCGAGGCGGGGGCGCCGGTCCCCGACATGATCGCATATTATATCCGCCGCAGCCTCGCCGGCTTCCGCCAGCCCGGCCGCGGAATCGAAGAAGTCGACAATGCGATCCGCACCTATGGCCTGAACGACGGCAAAGGCCCGGCTGCGGGACAGGTTTTCCGCAACCCCGACCTTGCGCGCACCTTCCGCCTGATCGCCGAAGGCGGCCGCGACGCCTTTTACGAGGGCGAAATCGCGCGCACCATCGACGCCTATTTCAAGCGGATCGGCGGCTGGCTGCGCTACGAGGATCTCGCCGCGCACAAGTCCGAATGGATCGAGCCGCACAAAACGGGCTATCGCGGCACCGACGTTTATGCCCTCGGCGCGAACACGCAGGGGATCGCGACCTTGCAGATGCTCAACATCCTCGAGCATTTCGACCTGAAAGGCGCGGGCTTCCAGTCGGCGCTGTCGATCCACCTGCAGGCCGAGGCGAAGCGTCTCGCCTATGAGGACCGCGCGCGTTACTACGCCGATCCGCACTTTTCGAACGTGCCGGTCGAATGGCTGATCTCGAAGGAATATGCGGCCGAGCGCGCCAAGCTGATCCGCCCCGACCGCCTGCTCACCCCCGTCCATCCGGGACAGGCGCCAAGCCGCGGCGACACCACCTATTTCAGCTGCGCCGACCAGGACGGGATGATGGTGTCGATGATCCAGTCGAACTTCCGCGGCATGGGGTCGGGGCTGGTCGCCGACGGTCTCGGCTTCATGTTCCAGGATCGCGGGCAATTGTTCAGTCTGCAGGACGGGCATCCGAACATCTATGCGCCCGGCAAGCGGCCGTTCCAGACGATCATCCCGGGCTTCGCAGCGCGTGGGCAGGTGCCGTGGATGAGCTTCGGCGTGATGGGCGGCGACATGCAGCCGCAGGGGCAGGCGCAGATCGTCATCAACCGCGTCGATTACGGGCTCGAAATCCAGTCGGCCGGCGACTCGCCGCGCTGGCACCATGAGGGATCGTCCGAAACGATGGGCGAGGATTCGCCGGATCTCGACCCGAACGGCATGTTGCGGCTCGAAAGCGGGGTGCCCGAGGCGAGCCGCCGGAAGCTGGCCGATATTGGCTGGACGATCGGCGAACCCGATGGCGGATTCGGTCGCTATCAATGCGTCGAGCATCGCATGGATGGCGACACGCGTGTCTATGCCGCAGCGAGCGAGATGCGTGCCGACGGGTGTGCGCTGGCCTATTGAGGCGCGCCGACGGCCGGATAATTCCGCACAATTATCAAACACGCTATACGAAAATTTACCTTCCCTGTTTAGGACTCGTGTCCGGGACCAAATAGATAACCGTCCGAGGTGGGAATCGGGCGGCAAATACTGAGTCGCGCATGTCGAATCCCGAGGCCTCCCCTGCCTCATCAAACCCGGAGGAAAAGCGCCAACCGCGGCAGTCGCGTCTGGTCAAGGCGGCGCTCGCCTGTCAGCGGCTCGGCCGGTTCGACGTCACGCTGCGCAATGTCTCGTTGACGGGCGTCGGCGGACAGGGACCCCATATCCTGCAGATCGGCGAGCGTATGACGCTGTTCCTGCCCGGCCACGAACCGATGTTGGGGACGGTGCGCTGGGTCGCGGGCACGCGCTTCGGCATCCAGACCGACCGCGAGATCGAAACCATGCGGCTGCGCGCCGCGCACACCGACCAGATCGCCGCCGCCGACAGCATGGCCGAGTTCCAGATCATCCCCCCGCCGCGCGTCGATACCTGGCGCCCCGGCCTCACCCGCGCCACCGGCCTGCCGGGGCAATTCGGACGCAAACGGTAAGGCCTACCCGCGCGCGTCGAAGGCCGATCGCGCCCTTTCGATCCGGTCGAGATTGGTTTCGGCCCAGATCCAGACGCCGCAAAAGGCTTCACCCAGACTGTGACCGAGATCGGTAAGGCAATATTCGACCTTGGGCGGGACCACCGGGTGGACCGTGCGCACCAGCAGACCGTCACGCTCCATCGCCCGCAAAGTCTGCGTCAGCATCTTCTGGCTGATCCCCGGAACGAGCCGCGCCAATTCGGTGAAGCGGCAGGTTCCATGATCTTCCAGTTCCTCGAGGACGAGGAGAGTCCATTTGTCGGCGACTCGGCCGATGAGTTCGTTGACGAGCGTCTCGACACGCGGATCGACCGGCGCATGCGGATCGTATGAAATTTTTTCGGCGGCAGGCATGGCTGAAAATCCAACTCTCTCTTTTTGGTAACTATCGCACCTTCGGGTGCCTACTTTCCTTTGGAGAGTATAGGAATATCTAGGCCTCTCACCACCCCCAAAGGAGAAGCGCCATGAAGACCAGCGGCAACACCATCCTCGTCACCGGCGGCGGCTCGGGCATCGGCCTCGCGCTCGCGCAGCGCTGGCACGACGCGGGCAACAAGGTCATCGTCACCGGCCGCAACGCCGCCAAACTCGACGCGGCGATCGCCGGACGCCCGAACATGTCGGCAATGTCGCTCGACGTCACCGATGCCGACGCCATCGCGGCCTTTGCAAAAGAGATCGTCGCCAAGCACCCCGACCTCAACATCCTCGTCAACAACGCCGGCATCATGAGCGCCGAGGATGCGAGCGCGAAGCGCGACCTGACGCACGCCGAGACGACGGTCGTGACCAACATCCTCGGCCCGATCCGGCTGATCGACGCGCTCGTCGATCATCTCGCGGCGCAGGCCGACAGCGCGATCGTCAACGTCACCTCGGGGCTCGCCTTCGTCCCCTTCCCCAAGGCACCGACCTATTCGGCAACCAAGGCGGCGATGCACAGCTATTCGGTCGCGCTCCGCATCCAGCTCGAAGGCAAGGTCGAGGTGATCGAACTCGCGCCGCCCGCGGTGCGCACCGACCTGACCCCCGGCCAGTCGACGCGCGAGGGCTATATGCCGCTCGATGATTTCGCCGACGAGGTCATGGCGCTGTTCGCGCAGCAACCGACGCCAGAAGAGGTTCTGGTGCAGAACGTGCTGCCGCTGCGCAATGCCGAGGCGAACGGCACCGTGCCGCAGGTGCTGGCGATGCTGAAGTCGCTGTAATCTTTGATCCTCCCTGTGCCGCAGACATGGCGAGGTGGCAGCGGCGCAGCCGCTGACGGAGAGGCTGGTGCCTATCGCCCCTCCACCATCCTGCGGATGGTCCCCCTCCCCATCGCTTCGCGACAGGGAGGATAACCGCGCCCAATTGCGCTTTTCGCCCTCTCCCACTATATGGCCGCGCATCATGCAGATTCCCGGCCATATCGACCCCGTCACGACGGGCACCGTCCCGCTGCGCGGCGGCAACCGCATCGACCTCGTCGGGCTGACCCGGGACGCGATCGGCGGCGTGCTCGTCGAGGCCGGACTGGACGCGAAAGCGGCGAAGCTGCGCGCCAAGCAGATCTGGCACTGGATCTATCACCGCGGCGTCACCGATTTCGAGGCGATGACCGACATCGCCAAAACGATGCGTCCCTGGCTGACCGACCGCTTCATCATCGGGCGCCCGACGGTGCGCGAGGCGCAGGTGTCGAGCGACGGCACGCGCAAATGGCTGCTCGCCGCCGCCGACGGCCAGGAATATGAAATGGTCTTCATCCCCGACGCCGATCGGGGTACGCTGTGCGTGTCGAGCCAGGTCGGCTGCACGCTCAATTGCCGTTTCTGCCACACCGGCACGATGCGCCTCGTCCGCAACCTCGGCGCGGGCGAGATCGTCGGGCAGGTCCTGCTCGCACGCGACGCGCTCGGCGAGTGGCCCAAAGGCACGATGGCGGGGTTCGGCGCCGATCCCGAAGATGACGATGCCGACGAGGATGCCGCTGGCCACTATACCGCCGACGGCCGCATGCTCACCAACATCGTGATGATGGGCATGGGCGAGCCGCTTTATAATTTCGACGAGGTCAAGGGCGCGCTCAAGATCGTGATGGACGGCGACGGGCTCGCGCTGTCGAAGCGGCGGATCACTTTGTCGACCAGCGGCGTCGTGCCGATGATGGCGCGCGCGGGCGACGAGATCGGGGTCAATCTCGCGGTCTCGCTCCACGCGGTGAACAAGGAAATCCGCGACGAGATCGTGCCGCTTAACCGCAAATATGGCATCGAGGAGCTGTTGCAGGCCTGCGCCGACTATCCCGGCGCGAACAATGCGCGGCGCATCACCTTCGAATATGTGATGCTCAAGGACAAGAACGACAGCGACGCGGATGCCCGCGAGCTCGTGCGGCTGATCAAGCAATATAATCTGCCGGCGAAGGTCAATCTGATCCCGTTCAATCCTTGGCCCGGCGCGCCCTATGAATGTTCGACGCCCGAGCGGGTACGCGCGTTCAGCAACCTGATTTTCAAGGCCGGCATTTCGGCGCCGGTGCGCACCCCGCGCGGGCGCGACATCATGGCGGCGTGCGGACAGCTGAAAAGCGCGGCGACCAAGCCGACGCGCGCCGAACTCGACCGCATCGCCGAGGAAAAACAGGCCGCGCTCGGCTGATCGCCCTTCGCGCGCCGACTTCTTCCTTTTAAAAATCGCCAGAAATCCGTGGTTCCGCGGGTATGATTTCGCATAGCCATTCCATACCGTGTGGTAAAAATAACACAGGTAAGAAAATTGTCATATTCTGAACGATCCATTCATTGAAGCGACAGCCGCGAACGCCATTTAAGAGCCGGCCGCGACCCAAAGGGCGCAGCCGGATTTGAAAGAAGGAAAACAACATGAAGAAGTTCGCAGTTGCAGCCGCTCTCCTGACGGCCATCGTTGCAACCCCCGCCATGGCGGCCGAAGGCGGCGAAGCTCGCGCCGAAGTGCGCGGCGGTCTGATCACCGGCAATGGCCAGGACGAAGGCACGCTCGGTCTCGCCGCCGGTTATGATTTCGACCTCGGCAGCTCGACCTTCGTCGGCGCCGAAATCGCGGGCGACAAGGTTCTCGTCGACGGCGCGAACGTCCAGTTTTCGGCTGGCGGCCGCGTTGGTGCCAAGATCGGCGCCAGCGGCAAGCTTTATGCCACCGGCGGTTACACCTTCGGCGACGTCGACGATCCCTATGTCGGCGCCGGCTACCAGCATAAGCTGACCCAGAATGTCTATGCCAAGGGCGAATATCGTCACCAGTTCATCGACAACTTCGGCGACTTCGACACCTTCGTCGTCGGCCTCGGCTTTGCTTTCTGATCCTTTCGGACCAGCGAAACGAAAAGAGAGGGGCGGCCCATCGGGTCGCCCCTTTTCTTTTGCCCACGCTCCGGCCACGGTGCGGCGATGACGGCATTCGCATATATCGGCGCGGCGCTCGCGGAAATCGCGGGCTGCTTCGCCTTCTGGGCGTGGCTGCGGCTGGACAAGTCGGTGTGGTGGGTCGTGCCCGGGGTGGCATCGCTCGCGCTGTTCGCCTGGCTGCTCACGCTCGTCGATGCCGAGCATGCCGGGCGCACCTACGCCGCTTATGGCGGCGTCTATATCGTCTCGGCGCTGCTGTGGCTGTGGGCGGTCGAGGGCGCGAAGCCCGATCGCTGGGACCTGATCGGCGCCGCCGTGTGCCTTGGCGGTGCGGCGATCATATTGTTCGGGCCGCGGGGCGGTTGAGTCCTCAATCCTCCCTGTGCCGTAGGCATGGGGAGGTGGCAGCGGCGCAGCCGCTGGCGGAGGGGCTTTAGCGCAACGTCACGGCCCCTCCACCACTCATCTGCGATGAGCGGTCCCCCTCCCCATCGCTACGCGACAGGGAGGATACCTTTATCCGGCCTCCGGCAGCGCCTGTTCGACCAGCGGCGCCAGCCCCTCGGCCACCACTTTCACCCCCCTGGCATTGGGATGGAGATTGTCGCCGAGCATCAGCGCCTTGTCGGTCACCACATTATCGAGGATGAAGGGATAGAAGCTCACATCATATTTCGACGCGAGCTCGGGATAGATGGGATTGAACTTCCCCGCATAATCGCTGCCGAGGTTCGGCGCCGCCATCATGCCGGTGAGCAGCACGGGGATGTCGCGTTTCTGAAGCTCGGCGAGCATCGCGTCGAGATTGGCGCGCGTCTGGTCGGGGCCGATGCCGCGCAGCATGTCGTTACCGCCGAGCCCGAGCAGCACGAGCGCGGGCTTCGCCTTGGCATTGTCGAGCACATAGGTCAGCCGCTGGCGCCCCGCCGCGGTCGTGTCGCCCGAAACCCCGGCATTCTGGACGCGCGCGACGACGCCGTCATCGGCAAGCGCGGCCTGCAATTGCGGCGCGAGCCCTTCCTTCGGACCAAGCTGATAGCCGGCGTAAAGGCTGTCGCCGAAAGCGATCACGAGCGGGGCGTCGGGCGGGATTGCGGGCGCCGCTTTCGCCGCGCCCTTGTCGTTCGTCGATGCTGGTGGCGCCTCCGCCGACCCGCACGCCGCGAGCGGTTGGCAAAGCGCAATCACGCAACCATATATCAAGGCAGAACGCCATCCGGCCGTTTTCATTCCAAAGGGTCCTCTCCTTGCCCGACACCCCACGACAATCGCCCGATCTGGCGATCGCCGCCCATAATGTGACGCTGACTTTGGGGAGCGACAAGGCCCCCGTCGAAATTTTGCGCGGAGTCGACCTCGAGGTTGCGGCGGGGACGTCGGTCGCGCTGCTCGGCCCCTCGGGATCGGGCAAAAGCTCGCTGATGGCGGTCCTCGCGGGTCTTGAGCGCGCCAATGGCGGCAGCATTCATGTCGCGGGGCTCGACTTTGCGGCGATGGATGAAGACGATCTCGCGCGCGCAAGGCGCGGCCGCATCGGCATCGTCTTGCAGGCCTTCCACCTGCTCCCGACGATGACCGCGCTCGAAAATGTCGCGGTGCCGCTCGAACTCGCTGGGCTGTCCGATCCGTTCGGCCGCGCCGCTGCCGAACTCGAAGCCGTCGGCCTCGGCCACCGTCTCACCCATTATCCCGCGCAGCTTTCGGGCGGCGAGCAACAGCGCGTTGCGATCGCGCGCGCGATGGCAAGCTCGCCCGCGATCATCTTTGCTGACGAGCCGACGGGCAATCTCGACACCGCGACGGGACACGCGATCATCGAGCTGATCTTCGCGCGCCGCGCCGCGCTCGGTGCGACGTTGCTGATCATCACACACGACCCCGAACTCGCCGAACATTGCGACCGCGTCGTCGTGATGCACGACGGTCGGATCGAGGAGCGGGCGTGAGCGTGGCCGAATCATCCTCCCTGTGGCGCAGCCATGGGGAGGTGGCAGCGGCGCAGCCGCTGACGGAGGGGCTATGGCGCTGCCGTCGGGGCCCCTCCACCATCTGTTTCGCAGACCGTCCCCCTCCCCATGGCTACGCCACAGGGAGGATTGGTTGATGCTCCCCCTCGCCACGCTCTGGCGGATCGCGCGGCGCGACCTTGCGGCCCGGATTCGCGGCCTCCGCCTCCTCGCGGTCTGCCTCTTCCTCGGCGTCGCGACGCTCGCGGCGATCGGCAGCCTGACGCGCGGTATCACCTCCGAACTCGAAGTGCGCGGACAGACCATCCTCGGCGGCGACATCGAATTCAGCCTGCCGCAACGCGAAGCGAGCGCCGAAGAAATGGCGGGCTTCCGCCGCGTCGGCACCCCCTCGGCCACCGTCCGCCTGCGCGCGATGGCGAACGATCCCGATGGCGAGGCGCTGCTCTCCGAGTTGAAGGCCGTCGATAGCGCCTATCCGCTCTACGGTACGATGCGGCTCGAAAGCGGCGCACGCCAAGGCCCGCCGCCTCCGGGCAGAATCTGGATCGGCAAGGACCTCGCTTCGCGGCTCGATCTCAAGGTGGGCGAGCGCGTAAAGTTCGGCGAAAAAGCGTTCCTTATCGACGGCATCATCGCCGAAGAACCCGACCGGCTAGGCGAAGGTTTCACGCTCGGTCCGGTCGCGATCATCGGGCTTTCCGACCTGCCCGCGACGCAGCTGATCCAGCCGGGAAGCCTTTACGAGAGCAAATATCGCGTCCGCTTGCCCGACAGCGCGAACCCCGAAGCCGTCGGCAAAGCGCTCACCGCCGAATTCCCCGACGCGGGGTGGGACATCACCGACAGCAGCAACGGCGCGCCCGGCACGCGGCGCTTCATCGAGCGCATGGGACAATTCCTGTCGCTCGTCGGCCTCGCGGCGCTCGTCATTGCCGGGATCGGCGTCGGTAACGGGGTCGCGAGCTATCTCGCGGGCAAACGCCCGGGCCTCGCGACTTTGAAGGTGCTCGGCGCCGACAGCGGCACCGTCGCGCGCATCTATGGCCTGCAGATCCTCGCGGTCGCGGCGGTGTCGATCGCGGCGGGGCTGATCGTCGGCGCGCTCGCGCCCGCGATCATCGGCGCGATTGCGGGCGATGTGCTGCCCGTCAAACCCGGCGTCGCGATCTATCCGCTGCCGCTTGGCGTCAGCGCCGCCTACGGTCTGCTCATCGCAATCGCCTTCGCCCTGCCCCCGCTCGCCGCGACACGTCACGTCCCCGCCGCGGGCCTATATCGCGCGACGGTGAGCGGCGCGGCGCGGATCGACCGGCGCACGGTGATCGCGGTCGCGGCCGCGCTCGCCGCAATCATCGCGCTCGCGGTCGGCACCGCGCGCGAGCCCTTGTTCGCGCTCGGATTCGTCGGCGCAGCGATCGGCCTGCTCCTCATCCTCGTCGGGCTCGGCTGGCTCGTGCGCCGTACCGCGAGCCGCCTGCCGCGCCCGAAACGCCCGCTCTTCCGCCTTGCGCTCGCCAACCTGCACCGTCCCGGCGCCGCGACCGGCGCGCTTGTCGTCGCACTCGGGCTCGGCCTCACCCTGTTCGTGACGCTCGCGGCGATCCAGACGAGCATCACCGCCGAAATCCGCTCGACCGTGCCGCAGCGCGCGCCGAGCTTCTTCGTTCTCGACGTGCCGCGCAGCGACGCCGCGCGCTTTCGCACGCTCGTGACCGGCGCCGACGCCAAGGCCGAAATCAACATGATCCCGGCGCTGCGCGGCAGCGTCACCGAATTTCGCGGCCAGCGCGTCGACGAGCTTGCCGAACTGCCCGAGGGCGCGTGGGTGCTGCGCGGCGACCGCGGGCTAACCTATAGCCCGGTCCTGCCGAACGGCAGCGAGCTCGTTGGCGGCGCATGGTGGGCGGCCGATTACAGGGGCCCGCCGCTGGTCAGCGTCGAGCAGGAGGTCGCGACCTCGCTCGGGCTGGGGCTCGGCGACACGCTCTCTGTCAATGTGCTGGGGGTCGAGGTGCAGGCGAAGGTCGCCTCCTTCCGCACCGTCAACTGGGACAATTTCGGGCTCAACTACGTCCTCGTCTTCTCGCCCGGCACCTTCGACGCCGCGCCGCACAATATGGTCGCGACGGTGGCGGTAGGCCCCGAAGCCGAAACCGAGCTGTCGCGCAGCATCCCGCGCGCCTTCCCCTCGGCGTCGCTGATCGCGGTGCGCGATGTCGTGAGCCAGGTCACCACCCTGCTCACCCAGATGAGCCAGGCGATCGCCGCCGCCGCGAGCATCGCGATTCTTGCGGGGATAGCGGTGCTGATCGGCGCGATCGCCGCGAGCCGCGAGCGGCGCGTCTACGACAGCGTCATTCTGAAGCTGCTCGGCGCGACGCGCGGCCAGGTACTGGGCGCGCAGGGCATGGAATATGCGGTGCTGGCGGCTATTCTCGCGGTGCTGGCATTGGGGCTCGGCCTCGCGGGCGCCTGGTATGTCGTGACGCAGCTCTTCGAGTTCGACTTCGCCCCCGATCCGCTGATCGTCGGGCTGACCTTGCTCGGCGGCGCGGGTCTGTCCTTTCTGATCGGCATCGCGGGCAGTTGGCCCTTGCTCTCGGCCAAGCCCGCGCAGGCGCTGCGCAGTCTCTAGTTCAACAGGCGCACTACCGCCGACACCGCCGCGACGCCGAGCACGACCGCGACCATCGCCTGCCAGATATGCGGCGGGACGCGGCCGAAATGGCGCGCGCCGACATAATTGCCGAGCCACATCGGCACGAACAGCAACACCGCCATCAGGAACAGCCGCCAGGTCGCGATGCCGAGCCACAGCGACGCGAGCGTCCCCGCGATCGCGGTCATGAAAAAGATCATCAGCATCGACGCGCGCGCCACTTTCGGATCGATACGGCGGCGCAGGTAAAAGGGCACGACCGGCGGCCCCGGCATCGCGGCAAAGCCCGTGAGGATACCCGACGTGATCCCCGTCCCCGCAACGGCAAGCCGTCCGGGGCGGTGGCCTTCGGGCTTTTTCGGCAGCAGCACG
This sequence comes from Sphingopyxis sp. SE2, assembly GCF_032227185.1. NCBI lineage: Bacteria > Pseudomonadati > Pseudomonadota > Alphaproteobacteria > Sphingomonadales > Sphingopyxidaceae > Sphingopyxis > Sphingopyxis sp. SE2. The sequence continues at coordinate 1,851,446 of NZ_JAPMXW010000001.1, forward strand.
GCGACAAAGGCCGCGACCGCCGCGAGCGTGATCAGCAGGCGCGCGATGTCGGCAGGGGTCAGGTCGAGCACATACATGCCGACCGGCGTCGTCGCCATCGCTGCGAGCCCGATCGGAAGCGCCGTCTCGCGGTCGGCGTCGGCGATGATATGCCCGATCCCAACGGGGCCGATCAGCAGCTGCAACAATATCCCCATCACCACCGCCTCGCCCGGCGGGATCAGAATGCCGAGCAGCGGCACGAGGATGATCGCCATGCCGAACCCGGTCAGCCCGCGCACATAGGCGGCCCCAAAGGTCATCGCCGCCGCGCCGACGAGCGTCAGCGGCGCGAAGCCGAAAAGATGCGGGGTATCGATCATGAGCGCGGATCTTTCGGTTTCAGCGTGATCAACCACGCGTCGGGCGGGGTGAGGTAACGAAGCGGCAAGAGGCTGGTCCCGAGCCCCGCCCCGACGAAGACGCGCTGTCCACCGTCGCTTATGTCACCGCATGCAAAGCGGTCGCCGTAGCGCGAGACATAGGTCAGCGCGCCGATGAAGGGGAAGCGGATCTGGCCGCAGTGCGTATGACCCGCAAATACCGCCGCCACCGGCCGCGGCACGTCGGGCACGATGTCGGGGCTGTGCGTGAGCAGCAGCGGCACATCCGCACCGAGACGGTCCATCGCGGCGAGCGTCGCGGGAACATCGTCGTGCCCCGAATAATCGTCGTCGACCCCGCCGACGATGAGCGGGCCGAGCTTTACCGCTTCATTCTGCAGCACCCGGATGCCGCGCTTTTCGAGCTCGCCGCGGAGCGCGTCGGGCCGGAACCAGTGATCATGATTGCCCGGTGCGACGACGACGCCGAGAGGCGCCTTCAGTTCGCCGAGCGGCGCCACGACCTCGGCCGGCGAGTAGACATGCGACGCGCTGCGCTTTTCGCTGACGAGATCGCCCGCGATCAACACGAGGTCGGGCTTCAGGCGGTTGAGGTCGGCCACGATCCGGAGGAGCCGTTCGGGCGGCATATCGGGTCCCGCCACGTGGATGTCCGACAGCAGGAGTAATTTGAGAGCGGGCTGTCCCATGGGCAGACCTGCCACTTCCACCGTCGCGGTGCGGATCACCGGATCGCGCGTTGCGTTCCAATAGCCCTTGGCGAGAAGCCCCGCGCCGGCGAGCCCCAGCAACAGGAGCCAGCGCAGCCAGCGGCGCGGACGACGCTTCTCCTTCCCGCTCAATCGCGCAGATCGGGCGGGGTCGCTTCGCCCTTCAGCATCGCGATCGCGTCGGCGAGCGGCATGATGCGCTGGCCGTCCTGGCCGAGCGTACGGATCGCGACCGTTCCCTCTTCGGCCTCGCGCTTGCCGACGACGAGCAGATAGGGGACTTTCGCAAGGCTGTGTTCGCGCACCTTATAGTTGATCTTCTCGTTACGAAGGTCGCTGTCGGCGCGGATACCCGCCGCGGTGAGCTCTGCCACCGCGTCCTTCGCATAATCGTCGGCGTCCGAAACGATCGTCGCGACGACCGCCTGCACCGGCGCGAGCCAGGTCGGGAAGCGCCCTGCGAAATGCTCGATCAAAATGCCGATGAAGCGCTCATAGGTGCCGAGGATCGCGCGATGCAGCATCACCGGGCGGTGGCGCTCGCCATCCTCGCCGATATAGCTCGCGTCGAGGCGCTCGGGCATCACGCGGTCGGACTGGATCGTCCCGCACTGCCACGTCCGGCCGATCGCGTCGGTCAGGTGGAATTCGAGCTTGGGAGCGTAGAAAGCGCCCTCGCCCGGCAATTCTTCCCAGCCATAATCCTCGTTCGCCATGCCCGCGCGCGCGACGGCTTCGCGAAGCTCGGCCTCGGCCTTGTCCCACATATCGTCGCTGCCGAACCGCTTTTCGGGGCGCAGCGCGAGCTTCACCGCATATTTCTCGAACCCCAGCTGGCGATAGACGCGGTCGAGCAATTCGCAAAAGGCGCGCACTTCCTCGACGATCTGGTCTTCACGGCAGAAGATATGACCGTCGTCCTGCGTGAACTGGCGCACGCGCATGATGCCGTGCAGCGCGCCGTGCGGCTCGTTGCGGTGGCAGCAGCCCATTTCGGCCATGCGCAGCGGCAGATCGCGATACGACTTCATGCCCTGACGAAAGATCAGGACGTGCGCCGGGCAGTTCATCGGCTTCAATGCCATCCACTCGGCATCGTCGGAAACGATCGGGCCCTCGTCCTCGATGTTCGGGATTTCGTCGGGGATGACGAACATATTCTCGCGATATTTGCCCCAGTGGCCGGATTGTTCCCACTGCTTGGCGTCCATCACCTGCGGCGTCTTGACCTCCTGATAGCCCGAGCCGTCGATCGCGCGGCGCATATAGGCTTCGAGCTCCCGATAGATGCGATAGCCCTTGGGGTGCCAGAAGACGCTGCCATGCGCCTCTTCCTGCAGGTGGAAGAGGTCCATCTCGCGCCCGATCTTGCGATGGTCGCGCTTGGCGGCTTCTTCGAGGCGGACGAGATGCTCGGCGAGCTGCTTCTTGTTAAGCCAACCGGTACCGTAGATGCGCGACAACTGCGCATTCTTCTGGTCCCCGCGCCAATAGGCACCCGAGACGCGCGTCAGCTTGAACGCCGCGGGATCGAGCTTGCCCGTCGAAGCCAGATGCGGCCCGCGGCACATGTCCATCCAGCCGTCGCCCGAGCGATAGACCGTCAACTCTTCACCCTGCGGCAATTCGGCGGCCCATTCGGCCTTGAACGTCTCGCCATCGGCCTGCCATTTGGCGATGAGCTTGTCGCGCTCCCAGACTTCGCGCGTGAGGGGAAGATCGGCGGCGATGATCTTGCGCATCTCCTCCTCGATCAACGGCAGCTCCTCGTCGCGAAACGGGCCATGCTCGGCGGCCGGCGCGAAGTCGTAATAGAAGCCGTCGTTCGTCGACGGGCCGAAGGTGATCTGCGTGCCGGGAAACAGCTTCTGCACCGCCTCCGCCAGCACATGCGCATAGTCGTGGCGTGCGAGTTCGAGCGCGTCGGCCTCGTCGCGGCTGGTGACCAGCGCGAGGTCGGTATCGCCTTCGAACGGACGCATGATGTCGCGAAGCTCGCCATTGACGCGCGCCGCGATCGCGGCCTTGGCGAGGCCGGGACCGATCGCCGCCGCGACGTCGGCCGGGGTCGAACCCGCGGGCATTTCACGCACCGAGCCATCGGGAAGGCTGATTTTCAGCATCTCACTCATCGAAATCCGTCTTTCATCGCTTTGGTCCGCGCCATGGCACAAGGCGGCGCGCACCGGAAGAGGCCGCGTCCAGCTTTCGAAAATTCGGGTGGAAGGACGCCGCGCCACCCGAACCCGGGTGGCAGCCGGCGCGCGTTCAGGCCGCGGCCGACCGCCCCCGGCATGCGGGGGTAGTGGTGGTCCGGGTCGTGATCGGCGTCCGCGTCATGCCGTCCACATAGGCGGCGCGAAAGCCTTTGTCATCACCCGCCGGAAACCTATGCTGGCCTTCGGCCTTCCGGGAGTTCCATCATGTCCGACGCACCGACGCACAGCATCGCCGCCATTCTCCCCTGCAGCGACCTCGACGCCAGCACCGCATTCTACGAAATGCTGGGGCTGAAAGTCGTGAGCGACCATGGCACTTATCGCCTGCTCGCCGACGGCAAGGGCTGGCAATTGCACCTGACGAACGAATCCGGTCCAACATGGCCCGAGCGCGACCAGAATCCCTTCGGCCTCTACCTCTACACCGAACGCGTCGCGGAACTCGCCGAACGTGTCGGCGACCGCATCATCGAGCGCGAAAAGGCGCCGACGCACAAGCCGTGGGGCATGTATGAATTCGCGCTGTCCGACCCCGACGAGACACTGGTGCGCGTCGGCTGGCCGAGCGAGCTGATCGGCTGACCCAACAAGCATCCTTGTCACTATGTAAATGAAGCTTGACTATTCATGTCGCATCATGTCAATGTTCCTTTACCTATTAACAAGGGAGCTTGACCGATGCCGCCAATATTCCGTGCCCTGCTCTGGGCCATTCCCAGCTTCGCCGTTGCGCTCGCCTGGATCGCCGGCCTCATCCCGGGGCCGCTCGGCAGCGCGTTGGTCCTTGCCGTGCCGATCGCGATGATCGCGACCATGCCGCGCGCGGCATGCCGGAGGGGTTGAGCGATGGCGACCAACCCCGCACAGCGGCGTTACGTCGGCCGCATGATCCCGATTTCGATCGCCTATATCGCGGCGGTGATGCTCGCGAGCTGGATCATTCCCGATGACGCCGCGGCGACTCCCCTAACCGTCGCGGTGGCGCTGGTTCCCGCGCTCGCGACATCGGGCTTCATCTGGGCGATGGCGCGCTATCTGGCCGAGCTCACCGACGAATATGTGCGGATGCTCGAGATCCGCAAGATTCTGGTGGCGACCGGGCTCACGCTGGCGCTGGCAAGCGGCTGGGGCATATTGGAATTGTTCACCGATGTGCCGAAGGTGCCGCTTTTCTTTGTCTTCCCGGTCTGGTGCCTGGGGCTGGCGGCCGGGTCGCTCGTCAACAGGCTGACCATCGGCGACGCCGGACCTTGCGCGTGAAGAACCGCCTGAAAGTCCTGCGCGCCGAGCGCGACTGGAGCCAGCAGGATCTTGCCGAAAGGCTGGAGGTGTCGCGCCAGTCGGTCAATGCGATCGAAACGGGCAAATATGATCCGTCGCTCCCCCTCGCCTTCCGGATCGCCGACCTGTTCGGCCTGCCGATCGAAGCGATTTTCCTGCGAGAGCGATAATCGCGCCGGCGAGCCTTGCAGGCCGCCTCCCCGCCCGCTACGGCGGCGGCAGCCGGAAAGGAGCCCGCCGCCATGTTCAAGCGCCTGTTCGTCGACCATCCGAAGAGCGTCGATGAAAATTACATCGAACATTTCGGCGTCGCATCGAAATTCGGGGTGACGATGATCTGGGGCGGCCTCTGCGCGCTGGTCCATGCGGTCGTCCCCGGCTGGTGCATCACCACGGGCAGCGACACGATCCAGCGGCTCAACCACATCATGGTCGAAAAGCGGCGCGCCAAGGGGCAGGCCGTGATGCAGATGAGCACGATCGACTGGGTCATCTGATCGCGGTGGACGCCGTTCCCGAATATCTCGAACGCTCGGGCCGCCCGCGGCTCGCCTATCGCCATACGCCGGGCGCCGGTCCCGCGATCGTCTTCCTGCCCGGCTATATGTCCGACATGGCGGGGGGCAAGGCGACCGCACTTTTCGACTGGGCGGTTGCCGAAGGCCACGCCTGTCTGCTGCTCGATTATGCCGGATGCGGGCTTTCGGACGGATTGTTCGCCGACCAGACGCTCCTCGATTGGCGCGGCGATGTGCTCGACATGATCGACGCGAAGGCCGAAGGCCCAGTCGTCATCGTCGGATCGTCGATGGGCGGCTGGCTGATGCTGCTCACCGCGCTCGCGCTGGTCCAGCGCGACGGGTCGGCGCGCGTCGCGGGGCTTGTCGGGATCGCGGCGGCGCCCGATTTCACCGACTGGGGCTTCACGTCGGAAGAAAAGGCAATCATCCTCGCCGAGGGCGCCTTGGTCGAGGAAACGCCGTACAGCGACCAGCCCTATGTGACGACGCGCGGCTTTTTCCAGTCGGGCGAAGCCAACCGCCTGCTCGACGCCGAAATCCCGCTGACCTGCCCCGTGCGCCTGCTCCACGGGCAGGAGGACGGTGACGTTCCGCCCGAAATCAGCCTGCGCCTGTCGAAAGCGCTCGCGAGCGCGAATGTGCAGGTCACGCTCGTCAAGGGCGGCGATCACCGCCTGTCGCGCGATACCGATATCGCGCTGCTGATCGACACGGTCGCGCGGCTCGCCACGCAAATCTAGAAAAGGACTCCCATGGCCCGCAGCGACTTCCGGTTCCACGTCACCAAGCGCGTCCGCTATGCCGAGATCGACGCGCAGCGCGTCGTGTTCAATAGCCGCTATCTCGAATATTTCGACATTGGCATCACCGAATATTGGCGCGCCGCGGGCGTCTATGACCGCTGGCCCGACCACAGCAGCCCCGAATTCCACGTCGCGCGCGCCGAGGTCGATTACAAGGTGCCGATCCTGCTCGACGAAGAGATCGACATCTGCGTGCGCGCGTCGCGCGTCGGCAAAAGCTCGATGACCTTTCTGTTCGAACTGCACGGCGCGGGCAAGGACGACCTGCGCGCCACCGGACAGCTCGTCAACGTCCATGTCGCCGAGGCGCAGGGCGCGCCGGCGCCGGTACCGGACGAATTCCTATTCCTGTTCGAAGCGTTTGAAGCGCGGCCCCTTCGCGCCTAAATACGCGCCATGACCAAATATCTTCATACGATGATCCGCGTGTCGGATCCCGACGCCACAGTCGATTTCTTCAAGCTGATCGGGCTCGAGGAAACACGCCGCTTCGATGACGAGAAGGGCCGCTACACGCTGATCTTCCTCGCCGCCCCCGGCCAGCGCGATGTCGCCGAGGTCGAACTGACCTATAACTGGCCGCCCGCCGACGGCAGCGCCCCCGAAGACTATACGGGCGGGCGCAATTTCGGCCACCTCGCCTATCGGGTCGACGACATCTATGCGACGTGCCAGCGCCTGATGGACGCCGGGGTGACGATCAACCGCCCGCCGCGCGATGGCCATATGGCCTTCGTGCGCTCGCCCGACGGCATTTCGGTCGAGCTTTTGCAGGAAGGATATCTCGAGCCCGCCGAGCCCTGGGCGTCGATGCCCAACACGGGCAGCTGGTAAGCACCGCGCGATGGGCCTGTTGATCAACATCGACGTGCCCGACCTCGCCGCCGCCGAGCATTTCTACACCGCGGCCCTCGGCCTGTCCGCCTCCCGCCGGTTCGACGACGACATCGTCGAGCTGACGGGATGCGAAATCCCCATCTATCTGATCCGAAAGCCCGCCGGAACGGCGATCGGCCCCGGCGGCGGCGATTTTCGCCGTTACAACCGGCACTGGACGCCGGTGCATCCCGATTTTTCAGTCGAAAATCTCGATGAAGCGATCGCGAAAGCCCTCGCCGCCGGCGCGGTGCAGGAGGGCGAGACATTGGACCTGCCCTATGGCAGACAGGCGATGTTCGCCGATCCGTTCGGCAACGGATTCTGCCTGATCGCGTTCAACGAGCGGGGCTATGACGCCCTTCTGACCTGAGCAGGAGAACCAAGGCCCGCTGGCGCCCGCTCCGTCTTGAAAGAGCGAGACGCTGGAAAGGAGATGAAATGGCTGCGCTGGACATCGTCCGAATTCCCGTCCTCAGCGACAATTATGTCTGGCTGGTCCATGATCCCGCCAGCGCGGCGACGATGGTCGTCGATCCCGCCGTCGCCGAGCCCGTGCTGGAAGCCGCGGCGGCGCGCGGCTGGACCATAACCGACATCTGGAACACCCACTGGCACCCCGATCACACCGGCGGCAACGCCGCGATCAAGGAAGCCACCGGTTGCACGATCACCGGCCCCGCGGCGGAATATGCGCGCATCCCGACGCTCGATGTGCAGGTGAAGGGCGGCGACAAAGTCAAGCTCGGCGACCATGTCGCCGACGTCTGGGACGTGCCCGCGCACACGGCGGGTCACATCGCCTATCACTTCGCCGAAGACGCCGCGATCTTCGTCGGCGACACGATGTTCGCGATGGGCTGCGGCCGGCTGTTCGAAGGCACGGCCGAGCAAATGTTCGCCAATATGCAGAAGCTCGGCACGCTCGACGATGCGACCCGCGTTTATTGCGCCCACGAATATACGCTGTCGAACGCGCGCTTCGCGGTGACGGTCGATCCCGGCAACGACGCCCTCGCGGCGCGGCTGGCGGCGGTCGAAGCCGCGCGCGCGGTCGGCGAGGCGACGGTGCCGACCAGCATCGGCGAAGAGCGCGCGACCAACCCCTTTTTCCGCGCGTCCGACGCTGCCGAACTCGGGCGGATCCGCGCGCTGAAGGATGCCGCCTGATGCCGCCGCTTCAGCACCCATTCATCTGCAACGGCCATATTGGCCGATCTCAAGGAGCAATTTCATGGCGAAGCTGAACCCGATGGCTGCCGCGCTGTTGACCGCGGCCATGCCGCTGGTCGCCAGCTGCGCGCCCGCGGGATCGGGCGAGCCGGGCGCCGCGGCGCTCACGCCCAAACAGGCCGAGCGGCTCGACAAGCAGCTTGCCGGCAAAATTCCGGGTAAGCCCATGCGATGCCTGCCAAGCTATCGCACCAACGAAACGATCCGCGTGTCGGACAATATCCTGCTCTATCGCTCGGGCGGCAACCTCGTGTATCGTAACGATCTCAAAAGCAGCTGCCCGGGCCTCGCGCGCGACAGCGACATCATGGTGGTACGCCAATTCGGATCATCGACCTGCGAAGGCGATTTCTTCCATCTGGTCGACCGGTCGAGCGGCATTCGCGGGCCGACATGTGTGTTTGGCGAATTCGTCCCCTATCGCAAACCGGAGGGGGACAAAGGCTGAACCCAGGTTCAGTCGCAGGCGGGGCCCGGTTTGCGCCGAGCTCTTCGGGTCGCACCCCCGCCTGCACCTGCTCAAGCTCCCCCTGAAGGGGAGCGGCTCTATGCCTTGTACAGCGCCGCGATCTTGTCCGCATAAACCTGCTTCAGGACGTGGCGCCGGATTTTCATCGACGGCGTCATCTGCTCATTCTCGATCGCGAAGGCTTCGTCGGCGAAGTCGAACTTGCGCACCTTCTCGATCACCGAGAGCTGGCCGTTGACGCGGTCGACCGCGGTGCGGATCGCGGTGCGGAATTTCTCATGCTCGCGCAGCAGCTTCAGATCCTTGGGCAGGCCCTCCGCCTCCGCCCATTCGGCCATCCATTCGGGATCGGGGACGAGGATGCCGACGAGGTGCGGGCGCTTGTCGCCATAGACCATCGCCTGCAGGATTTCGGGCTGGAGCGTCAGCATGCCTTCCACCCGCTGCGGCGAGACATTGTCGCCCTTGTCGTTGACGATCAGGTCCTTCTTGCGGTCGGTGATGACGATGCGGCCCTTGTCGTCGATATGGCCGATGTCGCCGGTGTGAAGCCACGGCCCGGCTTCGGGATCGCTGGCATCGGCGATCAGCACGCGCTCGGTCTCGGCGTCGTTGCGCCAATAGCCCTTCATCACCAGTTCGCCGCGCACGCAAATCTCGCCATCGTCGGCAATGCGCACTTCGGTGTTCATCAACGGCGGACCGACGGTGTCCATCTTGATCCCGGCGCTCGGGCGGTTGCAGCTGATCACCGGCCCCGCCTCGGTCTGGCCATAGCCCTGGAGCAAGGTCAGCCCGATCGAATGAAAGAAGACCCCGATTTCGGGGTTGAGCGGCGCACCGCCCGACACCAGCGCCTTCATCCGGCCGCCGAAACGCTTGCCGATCTTGGGCCGGAACAATTTGTCGAGAATCAGGTCGACCGGCCGGTCGAACACGCCCATCCGCCGCTCATAATCCTTCTCGCCCACGCGCAGCGCCTGGTTCAGCATCCAGTTCGCAAGCTTGCCCTGTTTTTCGACCGCCTTGATCATCCGCGCGCGGATCACCTCGAACAGCCGGGGCACGACGACCATGATCGTCGGGCGCGTCTCCTCGATGTTGGAGACAAGCTTTTCGAGGCCTTCGCTGTAATAGATTTGCGCTCCGACCATGATCGGCAGAAACTGGCCGCCCGAATGCTCATAAGCATGGCTGAGGGGCAGGAACGACAGGAACACCTCTTCGTCGCCGATCCCGAAATCATTGACCAGCACTTCGGCGGCGCCCGCCGCATTGTGCAGGATCGCGCCGTGATGCTGCATCACCCCGCGCGGCGCGCCGCCGGTGCCGCTGGTGTAGATCAGGCAGGCGATGTCCTCGCGCTTGACGCCGAGCCCGCGCGCTTTGGTTTCCTCGACATAAGTCTCGCCGCCTTCGACGAGCGGCGCCCAGTCGTGGACCGAAACCTCGCCCTGCTGACCGACGCGCAGGCTCTCCATCGTGATGACGATATGCGCCTCGGACCGCATGACCGCGGGCATCAATGTGCGCGCGAGCTTCGCGGTCGACACGATCACCGCCTTCGCGCCGCTGTTGTCGAGAATATGCTGATGATCGCGTTCGGTGTTGGTCGTATAGGTCGGCACGGTGATGCAGCCCGCTGCCATGATGCCAAGGTCGGCGATGCACCATTCGGGCCGGTTCTCGCTGACCAGCACCACCCGGTCGCCTTCCTTCAGACCGAGTTCGCGCAGATTGTGCGCGAGTGCCGCCACTTGATTGGCGACCTGCCGCCAGCTCAGCGGCTGCCACGCGCGATCGGCCTTGCGCCACAGGAAGGGATCTTCGCCACCACGCCCCGCGCGGTCGAAGAACATCGCGACCAGGCTCGGAAAATGGTCGAGATGGGGATTTTCAAGCTTCATTCTGCCTCTCTCCAGGGAGATTCATTGCGTCTGTTCTGTTTTCGTTGGGGTAAGGGCCCAGACCCTAATTTTGTGCCGGCGCGCCGTCGATCGAAGAGCTGCCGGGACCGCGCGGATCGGCGGCGCCCCGATAACCCTCCGCGGTGCGTTCGACGGCATTGAGTTTCGACCCGAGCCCGGTGGCAGTGAAGCTGTAACCGAACGGTTTCATCTTCGCGGCGATCGCCTGCCCCGCTTCATTATTCTCGATCAGCACACCGGCCTTGCCGAAGAAAAGATTGGGCAGTTCCATCGCCGATTTCGCATCGAGCCCCCAATCGAGCACCCCGACCAGCACCTTGGTCACGTGCATGATGATGCGCTTGCCCCCCGCCGAACCGACCGCGAGCACGACCTTGCCGTCGGGGCCGTAAACGATCGTCGGCGACATCGACGACAGCGGGCGCTTGCCCGCCTGCACGCGGTTCGCGGTCGGCACGCCGTCCTGCGTCGGGGCGAGGTCGAAATCGGTGAGCTCGTTGTTGAGGAAATAGCCGCCCGCGATCAGCTGGCTGCCGAAGATGCTTTCGATGGTCGAGGTCATCGAGACGACATTACCCGCCGCGTCGACGGTGACGAAATGCGTCGTGCCCTGTTCGGGGATCGCGGGCGCGGCAGCGCGCGGCTTGGCGCCGGGCGGCGTGCCGGGTTCGTAGCGGCCCGCGGCGCGATAGGGCGAAATGAGCTGGCGGCGTTCGGCCAGATAGCTCTTGTCGAGCAGGCCTTTAACCGGAACGTCGACGAAATCCGCATCGCCGAGATAGGCGGCGCGGTCGGCGTAGGAGAGCTGCATCGCCTCGGCGAGCAAATGCCAACTCATCGGATTGTCCTTGCCCATCGCCTTCATGTCCCAGCCCTCGATCATGCCGAGAATGCCGAAAACGGTCGTCGCGCCCGACGAGGGCGGGCCCATGCCGCAGACCTTGTAGACGCGATAGCTGGTGCAGACGGCCGGGCGTTCCTTTGCCGTATAGGCCGCGAGATCCTTCGCGGTGAGCGCGGCCGCGTTGCGCGGCGCCTTTGCCACCGCGTCGGTAATCGCCCTGGCATTGCCGCCCGAATAAAAGGCGTCGGGGCCGCGCGCGGCAATGGCGCGCAGGGTTGCGGCATAGGCGGGATTCTTGATCCGCGTACCGACCGGTGCGGGCTTGCCGTCCACATAATAGATTGCGCGCGCGTCGGGAAAATCCTTCCACATCGGCTCGAACTCGACGAGCCAGTTGTTGAGCGCGGGGGTGACGATGAAGCCTTCTTCGGCGAGCTTGATCGCGGGCGCGAACAGCGCTTTCCATTCGAGCTTGCCCCATTTCTTATGCGCCATTTCCATCAGCCGCATATTGCGGGCACGCCGACCGACAGCCCGCCGGGAATGACGTCCATATAGCCGCGCGCTTTTCCGTCGGGACCGAGGAAGCGTTCGGGCTTGGCCGCTGCCGGCGCCATTTCGCGGCCGTCGATCGTCGATATGCTGCCGTCCTTCGCATTGTGATGCAGCATGAAGCCGCCGCCGCCGATGCCGCTCGATTGCGGTTCGACCAGCGTGAGCACCGCGACCATGGCAACGGCTGCGTCGGCTGCGGTGCCGCCTTGGTGCAAAATCTCGCGCCCCGCCTCGGTCGCGCGCGGGTCGGCCGACGAGGTTACGCCCTGCGCGGCGGCGAGCGACGGGAGGATGAAGGTGACGACCGCGGCGAGCGGGAGGAATCTTTTCAACATGGCCGCGACATTGGCGTGGCCCTCGGGCCAACGCAACCCCGTCAGTGCGCGGTGCCCACCGCATCGGCTACGCGCGCGAAACCTTCGCGCGCGGCGAGCTTTTCAAGGCCATGTGCGATCCGCGCCGCGAGACCCGGGCCTTCATAGACCATCGCCGAATAGATCTGCACAAGACCGGCGCCGGCGCGGATACGCCCCCACGCGTCGTCCGCCGATGCGATCCCGCCCGCAGCAACCAGCGGCAATCGGCCGCCGCTCGCAATGTGAAAATCGCGGACGCGCCGAAGCGCCAGTTCGGCAAGCGGCGCGCCCGACAGCCCGCCCGCTTCGCCCGCGTGGCGTGAGGCCAGCAGCGGGCGCTCGATCGTGGTGTTCGAGACGATGATGGCGGCCAGTCCCTTGTCGAAAGCGACCGCGACGATGTCGTCGATGTCCGCGGGTTCGAGGTCGGGGGCGACTTTCAGGAAAACCGGTTTCGCCGCCCCGGCGGGCTGCGCCGCCGCGACGCCGTCGAGCAGTGCTTCGAGCGCGCCCCTGTCCTGCAGCGCACGAAGGCCCGGCGTGTTCGGCGATGAGATGTTGACCGTCAGATAATCGGCCAGCGGCGCCATCGCCGCGGTGCCCTTCGCATAGTCCGCGATGCGGTCGGCGCTGTCCTTGTTCGCGCCGATGTTGATGCCGAGCGGCACCGGCAGGCCGTAACGGCGCAGGCAGCGGATGCGCTCGGCCGCCGCCGCTTGCCCGCCATTGTTGAAGCCCATGCGGTTGATCACCGCCCGATCCTCGACCAGCCGGAACAGCCGCGGGCGCGGATTGCCGTCCTGCGGCAGCGGGGTCAGCGTGCCGACCTCGACGAAGCCGAAGCCGAAGTGCGGCATCGCGTGGGCGACGCGGGCATCCTTGTCGAAACCGGGCGCGACGCCGATCGGATTGGGAAAGTGGAGCCCCGCGAATTCGGTCGCGAGCACCGGGCTGGTCAGCGCATGCCGCGCGCGCGGCAAGGGCGCGAGCGCGTTCAATGTCAGATTGTGCGCCGCCTCGCCGTCGGTGGCGTGGACGATCGGGCGGACGAGCGCATAGGCGGCATCGGTGAGCGAGGCGAAGAGCGACATGGCCCGCCATTGCGCCGAGCCGGACGCTATGGCAAGCCCCCCGCGGGCCAGCATAAACGCATCGGAAAAACCGGGAGAAAATCGTGTCGCACCTTCGCCTAGCCGCCAAAATGTCCACCGGCCTGCTGTTGCTCGCCGTGGCGGGCTGCGCCCCCGCCACGATCGATCAGGCACCCGCGACCGCCTCGGCGCCCACTCCCGAGGCGCCTCTCGACGTGCCCGCCGGCGCGCCGCTCGCCGAATTCTTCGAGAAATATGACGAGGCGCAATTGTCGCTTTCGCCGCAAACCAAAGCCTATCGCGGGATACGCGACGGCGATTACGGCAAATGGGACGATGTGAGCGACGAGGCCGAGGTCGCGCGGAACAAGCTGCAACAGGCGACCGCCGCCGCGATGCGCGCGAGCTACGACCCCGCCAATCTGTCGCCCGACGACGCGCTGTCGTTCGAGCTGTTCAACGCGCAGGCCGCGCGCGAGGAAAGTCTGTTCCCCTATCGCCATCACAATTATCTGTTCAACCAGATGCGCGGCGCGCAGAGCCAGATGCCGGCGTTCCTGATCAACATCCACCGCGTATCGAACGTCGCCGAGGCCGAGGCCTATGTCGAACGCATCCGCGGCATGGGCCCGGTGATCGACGCGCTGACCGCGCAGTCGGCCGAGCGCGCGACGCAGGGCATCCAGCCCCCCAAATGGGTCTATGCCTATGTCATCTCGGACATTCAGAATCTGCTGAAGCCCGAAAATGCGCTGATCGAGGATCTCACCGCCAAGGTCGGCAAGCTCGACATCGCGCCCGCCGAAAAGACGCGGCTGGTCGATTCTGCGAAAGCGGCATGGTCGACCAGCGCCGACCCCGCCTACACCCGCCTGCTCGCCGAAATGAAGCGCCAGCAGCCCGGCGCGCCGACCGCCGACGGCGTCTGGCGGCTCCCCGACGGCCAAGCCTATTACAAGGCGCTGCTCGCCAATTACACGACGACCGACATGACCGCGGCCGAGATCCACGACCTCGGCCTCGCCGAAGTCGCGCGCATCCACGGCGAGATGAAGGCGATCATGACGAAGGTCGGCTTCAAGGGCACGCTACAGCAATTCTTCGTCCACCTGCGCACCAGCCCGCAATATTTCCACACCTCGCGCGAGGCCTATCTCGCCGAGGTCGATAGCCATGTGAAGGCGATGGAGGCGCGCCTGCCCGCCTTCTTCAACACGCTACCCAAGGCGCCGCTGCAAGTGAAGGCGGTCGAGGCGTTCCGCGAGAAGTCGGCGGGCAAGGCCTTTTATCAGTCGCCCTCGCCCGACGGCTCGCGGCCCGGCACCTATTATGTGAACCTCTACGACCTCAATGACATGTCGAAGACCGAGCTCGAGGCGCTCGCCTATCATGAAGGCATTCCGGGGCATCATCTCCAGCGCGCGGTGCAGACCGAACTCACCGGCCTGCCGCCATTCCGCCGTTTCGGCGGCTTCACCGCCTATACGGAGGGCTGGGGCCTCTATACCGAGGAACTCGCCAAGGACATGGGCTTCTACACCGACCCCTACAGCGATTTCGGCCGCCTCGGCATGGAGCTGTGGCGCGCATGCCGCCTCGTCGTCGACACCGGCATCCATGACAAAAGATGGAGCCGCGAACAGGCGATCCAGTATCTGAAGGACAACACGCCCAACCCCGACGGCGACATCGAAAAGGCGATCGAACGCTATATCGTCTACCCCGGACAGGCGACCGCCTACCTCATCGGCAAACTCAAGATCATGCAACTCCGCAGCCGCGCCCAAGCGGCGCTCGGCGACAAATTCGATTTCCGCAGCTTCCACGACGTCGTGCTCGAATCGGGCCCGGTGCCGCTCGACATCCTCGAACGGCGCGTCGATAATTGGATCACCGCGCAGAAGGGTTAAGAAAATTGACGATTGGCGCTTGACGCGAGCCGACGAAGCGCAAATGATTTGGGCGCATAAGAAGGCAGCCGAGGAAAGGCTGTCGGGGTCTGGGTCTGATGTCGCAATCTTCTTCCTCGCCAACGGGCGTGGACGGCAGCGCGCCGTTCGAACTACATTATTTTCCGCCCGATCCCGATCTGGCGGAAATGGTGTCGAGCCTGTATTTCGCGCGCGTCAACATGCCGCGGTTCGACGAATATGAACGCGCCGACCGCCCGCAATTCCGCTTCGTGACCGCGGCTGACGGCGAGTATATTTTCGCCGACGACCATCATGCGCCGGTCTGCAAGGCCAATATCGTCGGCCCGACCAGCGGCCGCGTGCGCGCGATCAGCAATTGCCCGACGCAGATGTTCGGGTTCGGCATGCTCCCCGCGGGCTGGGCGGCGCTGATGGGCGACGACGCCGACAAGCTCACCGACCGCGCGATGGATGCGGCCGACCTGTTCGGTCCGTGGATCGAGGATGTCGCCGCCGCACTCGAAAAGGCCGCGACGGTCGAGGAAAAGCTGGTCATCGGCAATAATTTCGCACGCGAGGTGCTGACCAGAAACGAACGGCCGCCGATGTGGTTCATCCGCACGGTCGATGAATGGCTGACCGCCTCGCCCTCGCCGCAGGTGCCCGAACTGGTCGGGGCGACGGGCATGTCGATCCGCTCGGTCGAGCGGATGACGAAACATTATTACGGTCTGTCGCCGCGAATGCTCGCGCGCAAATATCGCGCGGTGCGCGCCGCTTCGGCGCTCGCGCGCGGCGAAGGGCTCGACGCGGCGCAGCTGGGCGACGCCTTCTACGACCAGTCGCACCTGATCCGCGAGATCAAACGCTTCGCCGGCGCGACGCCGGGCCAGCTCGGCAAGCCGACGACCTACACCGAAGCGACCACCAAAGGGCGCAAGCAGCTCGCCGGCAAGGTCAGCCCGATCGTCTCCGAGACGTGAGCCGCTATTAACCTTCAAAAATTGCGCGCCCTGTCGTTTTGGCGTTTCCATACAATCACGAATCGGGCGCGGGGCATAATTCCCCCTTGCGACCCAGAAGAGCTCATCCTCTGACGAGGACTTGAGACCTTCATCTTGGCACTCATTTGGCTTCGGCCGGATGGGTGCCTTTTTTTCGTATATCGGGCAGCCGCTTTGGGGTGGGCTTAAGCCGTTCCCCTCCCTTTTAGGGAGGGGTTAGGGGTGGGTGCGCGAGCGCAGCGAGTAATAAGGAAGAACGTCGCCTTCGGCGGCTACCCACCCCCCGGCCCCTTCCTAAAAGGGAGGGGAGAGATATGTCCGCAATCGGTCGAAACCGGCCACCCACCCACATCTTTACCCCGCCCAACCACGGCTTGCTTGCACCTCGCTGGCCCCTTGCCTATATAAGTGGAGTAATTTACTCCAGTTAAGAATCGTTCGCAATTGCGACGGAAAAGAACATGCGCCTGTCCAACCTTGCCGACTATGCCGTGGTGCTGATGAGCGCCGCCGCCCGCCAATGCGGGTCCCATTACGGTTCTGGGCCGATCCACGCTGGCATGCTCGCCGAGCAGACGGGCATCCCGGGACCGACCGCGCAGAAGCTGGTCAGCCAGCTCGCGCGTGCCGGGCTGCTCGTCGCGTCGCGCGGCAGCGGCGGCGGGGTGCGACTCGCGCGGCCTGCGGCGGCGATCAATGTCGCCGACATCATCGAAGCCGTCGAAGGCCCAATCGCGCTGACCTCCTGCGTCGCCGAAGGACGCCATGATTGCTCGCTCGAAGGCAGCTGCAAGGTGCAGCCGCATTGGGGCGTCGTGAACGGCGCGGTGCGTGGGGCGCTGGCGGAGATCAGTCTTGCGAGCCTCGTTAAGCCCCTCCCGCTTGCGGGAGGGGTTTGGGGAGGGCCTGTAGCAGCCACCAACCCAACGAACATTCCCTCCCCCAACCCCTCCCGCAAGCGGGAGGGGAGGATAGAAGCATGACCGACAACACCGAACTCCCCGTCAAGGACCAGGCCGCGCACGACGCCGCCGCCAAAGTCGCCGATTACGAGCATGGCTGGTCCTCCGCCATCGCGACCGACTTCGCGCCCAAGGGGCTGACCGAGGATACGGTGCGGTTCATTTCGGCCAAGAAGGACGAGCCCGAATGGATGCTCGATTGGCGGCTGAAGGCGTTCCGCCACTGGCAGACGATGGAGACGCCCGACTGGGCGAAGCTCAACGTGCCGCCGATCGATTACCAAGACGCGTACTATTACGCGGCGCCCAAGGCGAAGCCGAAACTGTCGAGCCTCGACGAGGTCGATCCCGAAATCCTCGAAGTCTATAAAAAGCTCGGCATCCCCATCGAGGAGCAGAAGGTGCTCGCCGGCGTCGAGGGCGCACGCAAGGTCGCGGTCGACGCGGTGTTCGACAGCGTCAGCGTCGCGACGACCTTCCGCGAGGAGCTGAAGCGCGCGGGCGTGATCTTCCTGTCGATTTCGGAAGCGATCCGCGAATATCCCGAGCTGGTGAAGAAGTGGCTCGGCAAGGTCGTGCCGATGCACGACAATTATTTCGCGACATTGAACTGCGCGGTCTTCTCCGACGGCACCTTCGTTTACGTGCCCGAGGGCGTGCGCTGCCCGATGGAGCTCAGCACCTATTTCCGCATCAATGCCGAGAATACGGGGCAGTTCGAGCGCACGCTGATCGTCGCCGACAAAGGCGCCTATGTCAGCTACCTCGAAGGCTGCACCGCGCCGATGCGCGACGAGAACCAGCTCCACGCCGCGGTGGTCGAACTGGTCGCGCTCGATGATGCCGAGATCAAATATTCGACCGTGCAGAACTGGTATCCCGGCAACGCCGAGGGCCTCGGCGGCATCTATAATTTCGTGACCAAGCGCGCGCTCTGCCAGGGCAAGCGCAGCAAGGTGTCGTGGACGCAGGTCGAAACGGGCAGCGCGATCACGTGGAAATATCCGAGCTGCGTGCTCAACGGTGACGACAGCGTCGGCGAATTCTATTCGGTCGCGGTCACCAACAATTACCAGCAGGCCGACACCGGCACCAAGATGATCCACAATGGCAAGCGCACGCGCTCGACCATCGTTTCGAAGGGGATCAGCGCGGGCAAGTCGAACAACACCTACCGCGGCATCGTCCGCGTCGCGCCCAATGCCGAGGGCGTGCGCAACTTCACCCAGTGCGACAGCCTGCTGCTCGGCAGTAGCTGCGGCGCGCATACCGTGCCGTACATCGAAGTCCGCAACCCGACCGCGACCGTCGAACATGAAGCGACGACGAGCAAGATCAGCGACGACCAGCTCTTCTACGCGATGCAGCGCGGGCTGGGGCAGGAAGAGGCGGTGGCGCTGATCGTCAACGGCTTTGCGAAGGAAGTGCTGCAGCAACTGCCGATGGAATTTGCGGTCGAGGCGCAGAAGCTGCTGGGGATCAGCCTTGAGGGGTCGGTCGGGTGACGCAGCTGACCCTTAACGACCATGCGAAGCAGACCCAAGCCCCTCCCCTTCAGGGGAGGGGTAGGGGGTGGGGCCTCTCGGCCGAACGCCTCGCCGAGCTGCATCGCCGCGCGGCGGACATGCGCCGCAACCCGACCGAGCCGGAGAAGCGGCTGTGGCGGCATTTGTCGAACAGCCAGCTGGGCGGGTTCAAGTTTCGCCGCCAGCAAGTGATCGGCTATTTTATCGCGGATTTTGTTTGTCCTTCGGCGAAGCTGATCGTCGAGGTCGATGGCGACACGCATGACGAAGCCAAGGACCGGCTGCGTGACGAAATTCTAAGCGGCCACGGATTTCGCGTGATCCGGGTGACGAACACCGATGTCATGCAGAATATGGATGGCGTGCTGGCGTTTATTTCCGAAGCGCTGCGCAAGGCGGACAGGCCCCACCCCAACCCCTCCCCTGAAGGGGAGGGGCTTGATGCGGTCGAGGCGCAGAAATTGCTGGGCATCAGCCTTGAAGGGAGCGTGGGGTGACACAAGCTCTTTTCGAATACACACGTCCCTTCAACTGGCAGCCGACTGAACACTACGGCCCCGAAGGTTCGTCGGATTGGTCGGAGTGGGATGAGCAGGATCTCGCTACAGCTCAAGAATTTCTCGACCTCACGGGTGAGCGGATCATCTGGCTCCATCCTTCGAAGAGCGGGCTGCCGTTGGAAGGTGTCAAAGGCGAACCGGACTATGCCGCTCAATCCGGCGAACACATATTTTTAATCGGCGAACATTTCTGGCCGGGATTTCCTGATCCGCCTCAGTTCGCGATCGTCAAATGCCATCCCGTCGAACGCACGACCCAGCACTTGGGCCACTTCGACTACTGGCCGGAAACTTGGACACGAAAAGACCAATGATGCTGAAAATTGAAAACCTCCACGCCACCGTCGCCGACAAGCCGATCCTGAAGGGTCTGTCGCTCGCCATAAATGCGGGCGAGATACACGCGATCATGGGCCCCAATGGCGCGGGCAAATCGACGCTCTCCTATGTGCTCGGCGGCCGGCCGGGGTATGAGGTTACCGAAGGGTCGGTGAGCTTCACGCCCGATGTCATGTTTCCCGGCACCAATACGTCCGACGAGGCAGGCTCCGGCTTTCAGCGCGGGACTGGAACCACCGAGACGCTCGACCTGCTCGCCCTCGACCCGCACGAGCGCGCCGCCGCCGGCCTGTTCCTCGGCTTCCAGTATCCGGTCGAGATCCCCGGCGTGTCGAACGTCCAGTTCCTCCGCGAAAGCCTGAACGCCCAGCGCAAGGCACGCGGCGAGGAGCCTTTGTCAGGCGGCGACTTCCTGAAGCTCGCGCGCGAGAAGGCGGGGCTCTTGAAGCTCGACATGGACATGCTCAAGCGCCCGGTGAACGTCGGCTTTTCGGGCGGCGAGAAGAAGCGCAACGAGATGGTGCAGATGGGCATCCTCGATCCCAGGCTCGCGATCCTCGACGAGACCGACTCGGGCCTCGACATCGACGCGCTGCGTATCGTCGGCGACGGGATCAACGCGATCATGCGCCGCCCCGACAAGGCGGTGCTGCTGATCACCCACTATCAGCGCCTGCTCGACTATGTGCAGCCCGATTTCGTGCATGTCCTCGCCGCGGGCCGCATCGTCAAATCGGGCGGGCCAGAGCTGGCGCTCGAACTCGAAGAACATGGCTATGCGGAGATCGCGGCGTGATGAGCGCCCATTTTTCCTTCTTTCGTGATGCCGGACTTGATCCGGCATCCATGACCGCATGGACCCCGGATCAAGTCCGGGGTGACGAAGTGTGGGAGGTTGCAGCTTGAACACTGCTATTCTCCCCTCGCGGCGCGATGAAGCATGGCGCTATAGCGACATCGACGCCGTCACCGCCGCATGGCCGCTGCCCGCGCCCGAGAGCATCGTCGTGCCCGCGGGCGGCGACTTCAAGCGCGCGATCGTGCAGGATGCAGGCGCGATCCATCAGATCGAGATGAGCGTCGGCAAGGGCGCGACGGCATCGCTGCATGTGCTGAACATCGGCGGTGCCTATGGCCGCATCGAACTGGCTGTGACGCTCCACGAAGGCGCAGATTTCCACCTCGGCGCGGCGCAGATCGGCGGCGGCGAACAGACTCTCGAGATCGTCACCACCGTCACCCACGCCGAACCCGGCGCGACGTCGCGGCAGATGGTGCGCTCGGTTCTCGGCGGCACCGCCACCGGCACCTATCTCGGCAAGGTTGCGGTCGCGCGCGATGCGCAGCAGACCGACAGCGAGCAGGATGTGAAGGCGATGCTGCTGGATCGCAGCGCGACCGCCAACGCCAAGCCCGAGCTCGAAATCTTCGCCGACGACGTCAAATGCGCGCACGGCTGCGCGATCGGTGAACTCGACGCGATGAGCCTTTATTATCTCCAGTCGCGCGGGCTGCCGCCCGCCGAGGCGAAGAAGATTTTGCTGCAGGCGTTCGTTGCGGGCGTGTTCGACGGCGCCGAGGATGAGGAACAGCTGCAGGCGCTCGCGCTGGCGAAGCTGGGGGAATTGGTGTGACCACCGCGACCGCCCTCCGCTCCTTCCCGGACGTCCGCGCCGACTTCCCCGGCCTGACCCTCGGCTGGCACTATCTCGACACCGCGGCGACCGCGCAGAAGCCGCAGGCGGTGATCGACGCCACCGTGAACGCGATCGGCCGCGACTATGCGACGGTCCACCGCGGCGTCTATGCCCGCTCGGCCGACATGACGCTCGCCTATGAGGCGGCGCGGCGGCGGATCGCGGGCTTTATCGGCGCGCGCGAAAATGACGTGGCCTTCGTGCGCGGCGCGACCGAGGCGATCAACCTCGTCGCTTACTCGCATCCGAAGAAAGGCCGCGTGCTGCTGTCGATGCTCGAGCATCACAGCAATATCGTCCCCTGGCAACTCGCGGGCTGGCAGGTCGACGTCTGTCCGCTCACCGAAGACGGCTGCATCGACCTCGACGCCGCCGAGAAGCTGCTCACCCCCGAACACACGATGGTCGCCTTCGCGCATGTCTCGAACGTGCTCGGCAGCCCGCTCGACGTCGCGCGCGCGGCCGAGCTCGCGCACCGCGTCGGCGCCGAGCTGCTGATCGACGGCTGTCAGGCGGTGCCGCGCCTGCCGGTCGATGTCGCCGCGCTCGGCTGCGACTATTATGCCTTCTCGGGTCACAAGCTCTACGGCCCCACCGGCATCGGCGTGCTGTGGAGCGACAAGCTCGACACGCTGCCGCCATGGCAGGGCGGCGGATCGATGATCGACCGCGTGACCTTCGCCCGGACGACCTACGCCCCCGCCCCGACCCGCTTCGAGGCCGGCACCCCCGCGATCGTCGAGGCGATCGGGCTCGCCGCGGCGGTCGATTATGTCGAAGGCATCGGCATCAACGCGATCCAAGCGCATGAATGCACGCTCGTCGGCACGCTGCGCGAGGCACTCGCACGCAAGAACAGCATCACGCTCTATGGCCCTGAAAATAGTGCCGGAATCGTCAGTTTTTCGATGGCGGGGGTTCATCCGCACGACATCGGCACTATCTTGGACGAAAGCGGGGTCGCGATCCGCGCCGGGCACCATTGCGCACAGCCGCTGATGGAGCATCTGGGCGTTCCCGCGACCGCCCGCGCGAGTTTCGGTGTGTACAACAATGACGACGATGTGGCGGCGCTGATCGACGGTCTCGCCCGCGTCGAGAGGATTTTCGGATGAGCGAGGACCGCATGAGCGAGACCGGGATCAGGATCGAGGAAGTGGAAAGCGTCCAGCCGCCGCCCAAGGCGCGCGTCGAGGATGTCGAAACCGCGCCCGAAAAGCTGGAACGCAAGCGCGACTATCTTGAAGGATTCCTCGCAGCCAAGCCGGCCGAGGTCGCTCCCGGTGCAGTCGGCGGCGACCTGTATGAGGCAGTGATCGACGCGCTCAAGGAGATTTTTGACCCCGAAATTCCGGTGAACATCTACGACCTCGGCCTCATCTACAATGTCGAGATCGACGAAGGGCATGTGCTCGTCACGATGACGCTGACGACGCCGCACTGCCCGGTGGCGGAATCGATGCCCGCCGAGGTCGAGCTGCGCGTCGGCGCGGTACCGGGCGTCGGCGATGCCGAGGTCAATCTCGTCTGGGACCCGCCCTGGTCGCCGCAGAATATGAGCGACGAGGCACGGCTCGAACTGGGGATGCTGTGATGACCGAGACCAAAACACCCGAAAAGACGAGGGTGGCCCGCCCCGCCGCCGTCACGCTGACGCCGAACGCCGAAGAGCGCATCGCCAAGCTGATGGCGTCGGCGCCCGAGGGCGCGATCGGCGTGCGCCTGTCGACCCCGCGTCGCGGCTGTTCGGGGCTCGCCTATTCGGTCGACTATGTGACCGAAGAGGTGAAGTTCGACGAGAAGATCGAGACGCCGGGCGGGGTCTTCTACATCGACGGCGCGTCGGTGCTCTACCTGATCGGCAGCGTCATGGACTGGGTCGAGGATGATTTCTCCGCGGGCTTCGTCTTCGAGAATCCGAACGCCAAGGGCGCGTGCGGCTGCGGCGAGAGCTTTACCGTCTAAAGCGCGCTTTTCCGCGAAAAACATGCTATGATGGCTCCTCCAAATGAAGGGGCAGCATCATGATCCGTGCCTTCTATCTGGCCTATGCGGCAATCTGCTACGCGATATTCTTTGCGACATTTCTTTACCTTATCGCCTTCGTCGGCAATCTGCCCATCGTCGACCCAACGGTCGATTTCGCGCGCGAAGCGCCGCCCGGGCAGGCGGTGCTGATCGACATCGTGCTGATCGCGCTGTTCGGGATCCAGCATAGCGCTATGGCGCGGCCCGGGTTCAAGGCCGCTTGGACGCGCATCGTCCCCGCCCCGATCGAGCGCAGCACCTATGTACTGCTAGCGAGCCTGGCATTGGTCCTGCTGATGCTATTCTGGCACGAGCTGACGGCACCGGTGTGGACGGTGACCAATCCGGTCGGCGCCGCGGTCCTGTGGGCGTTCTTCGGCCTCGGCTTGTGGACCGGCGTGCAAAAAGGACCCCGTTAGCGGGGTGATCGGCGTCTAAAAGGGACCCCTCATTTCGATGGTTTAAGCAGCCGGCTGGATAATCAGGCGGCGAGATCGGGATGTTGGTTTTGGAGACAGTGGTTCGGATTCGGCGCGAGTATGCCGGTGGTAAGGCGATCAAGGCGATCGCGCGGGATTTGCATGTGTCGCGGAAGGTGATCCGCAAGGCGATCCGAGCGCCGGAAGGCACATTCGACTATCAGCGCAAGGTTCAGCCACTGCCGCGGATCGGTCCGTTTCAGGATCGGCTCGATACGCTGCTGGAAGAGAATGAGGTGCGCGGCAGGCGCGAGCGGCTGCGGATGACGCGGATCCATGACCTGCTGGTGCGCGAAGGTTTTGAGGGCTCCTACGATGCCGTGCGCCGCTACACGGCGCGCTGGAAGGCCCTTCGGCGCAAGGATGCCGGCGATGGTGTCACCGCCTTCATCCCGCTGACGTTCAAGCCGGGCGAGGCCTACCAGTTCGACTGGAGCCATGAGGATGTAGAGATCGCCGGCACACCGATGCGAGTGAAGGTCGCGCATATGCGACTGTGCGCATCGCGAGCGGTCTATGTCCGAGCCTATCCACGCGAGAGCCAGGAGATGCTGTTCGACGCGCATGCGCGCGGCTTTGCCTTCTTCGGCGGCGTGCCGGGGCGCGGCATCTACGATAATATGAAGACGGCGGTGACCAGCGTGTTCACCGGCAAGGAACGGGTCTTCAACCGGCGGTTCCTGATCATGACCGCCCATTATATGATCGAGCCGACCGCCTGCTCGCCTGCGGCGGGATGGGAGAAGGGGCAGGTCGAGAACCAGGTGCAGACGATCCGGGGCCGCTTCTTCCAGCCCCGGTTGCGGTTCGCCAGCCTCGAGGAGCTCAATGGCTGGCTGGAGGCCGAGTGTCGGCGCTGGGCGGAACGGCAGGCGCATCCTGAGCAGGGCGAGCTAACCGTGGCGCAGGCGCTGGAGATCGAACGATCGGCACTGCAACCGATGCTGGGGCCGTTCGACGGCTTCAACGAGAGCGAGCATGCCGTGACGGGCACCTGCCTGATCAGCTTCGACCGCAACCGCTACTCGGTTCTCTCGACGATGGCGCGGCGCACGGTGCAGGTCCGTGCCTATGCCGACCGCATCATCGTGCGCTGCGGCGAGGAGGTTGTCGCCGAGCATCCTCGCTACTTCGGGCGTAACCGCACGATTTACGACCCCTGGCATTATCTGCCGGTGCTGGCCCGCAAGCCCGGCGCGCTACGGAACGGTGCGCCCTTCCAGGACTGGGATCTGCCGCCGGCACTGGCTCGCCTGCGCCGCAAGCTGGGGAACGGCGACGATGCCGACCGCCGGTTCGTCCGTGTGCTGTCGGCCGTGCTGACCGATGGCCTGGATCCGGTCGAAGCGGCCGTGCGCGAAGCGCTGGCGACCGGCACGGCGAGCGACGATCTGATCCTCAATATCCTGGCGCGCCGCCGCGAGCCGCCGCGCCCACTTACGATCATCACCTCCGAGGATAGCGCGCTACGCCATCCGCCGATCGCCGACTGCGCCCGTTACGACCAGCTGAGGACCTTCGATGCTGCGGCATGACATGATCGAGGCGATGCGCGGGCTTGGGCTCAAGGGCATGGCGGGCGCGTTCGACGATGCGGTCACCACCGGCCTTCAGCGCCAGCGCACCACGATGGAGATACTGACCGACCTTCTGCGGGCGGAAGCGACGCATCGCCATGCCGCGTCGATCCGATACCGGATGGCGGCCGCAAAGCTGCCGGTCGTGAAGGATATCGATGCGTTCCGGTTCGAGGGCACACCGATCAACGAGGGGCTGGTGCGTTCATTGCACAGCGGCGCGTTCCTGCCCGCACGGCGCAATATCGTCCTGGTGGGCGGCACGGGCACCGGCAAGACCCACCTGGCCATCGCTATCGCCGCCAATGTCGTTCGCTCGGGTGCGCGAGGCCGCTACTTCAACACCGTCGATCTGGTGACCCGCCTCGAGGAAGAGGCCAGGATCGGCAAGAGCGGTGCACTCGCCGCCCAGCTCGCCCGCCTCGATCTCGTGGTGCTGGATGAGCTGGGCTATCTACCGTTCGCCCGCTCAGGCGGCCAGTTGCTGTTCCATCTGATCAGTAAGCTCTACGAGCAGACCAGCGTCATCATCACCACCAACCTCGCGTTCGGCGAATGGCCCACGGTGTTCGGGGATCCCAAAATGACCACCGCGCTCCTCGATCGCGTGACCCATCATTGCGACATCGTCGAGACCGGCAATGACAGCTGGCGCTTCAAAAACCGCAGCTGACCACCCCCGCCGACCTCCGATTAAAAGATGCCTTTGCGCTGCGCGCGCCTCCGGTCGGGCTCCGCCCTCCCTACGCCGCGCGCAGCGCAAGAGCGCGTGTCCGATCAACCTTGCGCCATCTTGAAAAGGGGGTCCCTTTTGCGCGCCGATAGGGGGTCCCGTTTGCACGCCGATTGACAGCCTCGGCTGGCTGATTGTCCTCACCAGCACCTTCCTGATCAATCATTTCGAACTGTTCGGACTGCAGCAGGCGTGGTTTGCGTTGCGCGAAAGAGCAGCAGCGCCGCCGGTGCTGCGCCAGCCCTTCTTCTATCGCTTCGTTCGCCATCCGCTCTACGCTGGATTCTTCCTCGCATTCTGGGCGACGCCGGCGATGACCGCCGGCCACCTGCTGCTCGCCGCCGGCCTTTCTCTCTATATGCTGATAGCGATCCGGTTCGAGGAGCGCGACCTGATCGATGTCTTCGGCGAAGCTTATGTCAGCTATCGCCGGCGCGTCGGCATGCTCGTCCCGCGGATCGGCGGCGGCCCCTAGCGGCAGACCGTCCAGCCCGCCGTCCGTGCCGCCATGTCGAGATGGAAATGGTCGGCGTGCGCGCGGTTATAATCGGGTGACAGGACAGTGCTGAACAGGCCGCAGCTTTCGTCGCGGATGTCGTGCAGGAATTCGCTGCGCTTGTCGCCAGGCGACCAGTCGTTAATCAGGGCAATGCGTGTCCCGTCGGCGAGGATGAAGGCCGAAATGTCGATCGCGTTCGCTGTCGAATGCTGGCTTTGCGCCTGCTCGCCAGCGATCTTGCGGCAGTTATAGCTGCCGAGATTCTCCATCTCGATCACTTTCTGTCCGAAATATTTCCGCGCGAGCGGCTGAACCACGTCGCGATTCCATAGCGCCATCGCGGCAGTTACAGCACAGCCGGGCGCCGCATTCGCAGGCCGCATCGTTGGCACGAAACGGTCGCCGGTAAGGATCATGCGCTGACTCGCGCGGCAAATCCCGTTACCGACAGGCGGACGTCGCAGATAGCCTGCGCCTGCGCGGTCGAGGACAGCGAAACAGGCCGCGTCGTCGCTCGCGAGCGCGACGAGCTTGCTGTGCGTCGCCCATCCCCGTGGATGCGCGAGTTCGAAACGCGCGCCGGGGAAATGTTCGGGATGATCGCGCATCCACTGCATACCGAAGATCGCGCCGAGCGTCAGCAGCACCGCGACAGCGAACCAGATCAGATAGGGGCGTATGCTCTTCACGGCGCCTTAGTGACGCGCGGCGTCTTTTCACACAACCCCGCCTTGGCCTCTAAGGTCAGGCGAGTTGGGTGACGTCGCGATCGCGGCGCCCCTCCATTGCCTCTTCGCTTTCGAGCGCACCGAGCCGCCCTTCGGCGCGCGCCTTGCGGCCATAGACGATTTCGAAGAGCGGCCCTGCCATTACCGTGGTGACGATCGCCATCAGCACCATGATCGCGAATAAAGTCGGGCCGATGATGCCCTTTTGCAGGCCGATGTTGATGATGATCAGTTCCATCAGCCCGCGCGCGTTCATCAGTGCGCCGATGCCCATCGCGGTGCGATTATCCTCGCCAGCAAGCCGCGCAGCAAGCCAGCAGGCGCCGAATTTTGCCGCGATCGAGACGAGCAATATGCCGAGCGCGACGCCGAGGATTGACAGGCTGTTCACCGTGGTGAGCTGCGTATTGAGGCCCGAGTAGGTGAAGAACATCGGGAGAAGGAAGACCACGGTCATCGGCTCGACCTTCTTCCTGATCTCCTCGGTCAAAAGGCCGCGGGGCATGCAGGCGCCGAGCAGGAAGCCCCCGAACACCGCGTGGATACCTACCGCGTCCATGAAGAAGGCGGCCATTGCATAGAGCATCAGCACGATGGCGAGCAACGTGTGCGTCAATTCACCCTTTGCCTCGACAACTCGGCCGAGGGGGATCAGCAGTTTGCGGCCAACAAAGAACATGAAGAGCGCGAAGCCCAGCCCGCCCGCGATTGCGAGCAGCGCGATGCCCGGCCCGCCGCCGAAGGTTGCCAACACGATGGCGAGCACGCACCACGACACTGCATCGTCGAACGCGCCGGCGGTCAAAGACAGCGTGCCGAGCGAAGTATTCGCAAGCCCGCGCTCGTTGATAATGCGCGCGAGCATAGGGAAAGCGGTGAGCGCGATGCACGCACCCATAAACAAGGTCGCGCTGCCCTGCCCCAGTCCGTCGGCGAAGAGCCCGGGAATATCGAGCAGGAAGGGGGTGATCGCCGCCGCGAGCAGGAAAGGCGCGACAATCCCAGCCGCCGAAACGCCGACCGCGCTTTTCGCCTTCGACTGGAAATGATCGAGGCGCAGGGTCGTACCGACGAGGAACATGTAGAGTCCGACGCCGAATTGTGCGCCGACATAAAGAATATTGCGCGTCTCCTTCGGAAACAGCGCCGCCTGCCATTCGGGAAAGAAAAGACCGAAGAGCGAGGGGCCGATCAGGACGCCCGCGATCATTTCGCCGACGACCTGCGGCTGGCCGAGGAACTTCTTGGCGGCCCAGCCGACGATGCGGCAGACAAGCAGAATCACCGCGATCTGGAGGAAGAAATGGATGCTGAAATCGGTCGGGGTATAGCTTGCGGTAACGCTCGCCGCCGGGCCGTGCGCGCCGAGAACATTGCTGGCCGCCCGAATCAGCTCATCGAACATATTGGATACCAATTATCCTCTCCCCCGGAAGGCGTAGCGCGACTCACAATCTAGGACGTATCGGCCAATTCCTGACAGAAGTGAGGCACGAACAGTCCGCAAATGCAATAAAAGTCTGCAATTGGTCCCATTAACTCCGGCCAATCTTGACCTGCCCGATTCATCGTCCCTCGTTCCAACCTCCGTAACGACTCAATATAGCGTGATGTGAACGCTATCATAGACGAGTTTTTCGGAGGAAAAACTTCGGCCGGGGCATCGCTTCGACGCCGGAATCCGGTATTGCTGGACTGGAGGTACGAACCGCCGGCGTAGGGGGCAATGGGCTCAGTCGAGCGGAACGAAGCTGACGGTCAGCCCGTCCTTCGGTCGCGGGATCGGCAACACCTGCCATTCGGGCGCATAGCCGTCGCCGACGGTGATGCGGTGCGTCGTGATGACATGGTGGAAGAAGATTTTCGCCTGCATATAGGCGAAGTGCAGTCCGAGGCACATATGCGCGCCGCCGCCGAAGGGCACCCACGCATATTTGTGCCGCTCGCGCGCGACCTCGGGCGAGAAGCGCATCGGATCGAATTTCTCGGGCTCGGGCCAATGCTCCTCCATCATGTGCGTATAGGCGGGACTGACGCCGACCGACGTGCCCGCAGGGATGCGATAGCCGCCATATTCGAAATCCTTGAGCGCGCGGCGCGGGAAGCTCGGCACCGGGGGCACGAGCCGCAGCGCCTCCTTGAACGCCCATTCGGTCATTTCGAGCTGGCCGAGGCTGTTGTGCCCGACCCCCTCGCCCGCGGGAGCCACGGCGAGCATCTCTTCGCGCAACTTGTCCTGCCATTCGGGATGACGCGCCAGTTCCCAGACCAGCGTGGTGATCGAACTGGTGATGGTGTCGTGCGCCGCCATCATCAGGAAATTCATATGGTCGACGATCGCCTCGACCGACATATATTCGCCGTCATCATCGCGTGTTCGGCAGATCTGGCTGAACATGTCCTCGCCGCTACCCTCGCGCCGTTCGGGGACCATCTTGCCGAAATAATCGACCAGATAGGCGCGCCCCTTCGCGCCGCGGCCCATCGCGGTGAAGGGCAAGGGCACGCGCACGACGCCGATCGACGCCTGCACCATGTCGACGAAAGCCTTGTTTACCTTATCCGCCTCGGGACCCCACGGAATGCCGAGGAAGCTCGTGGCGGCGAGGTCGAGCGTCAGTTCCTTGATCGCCGGATAGAATTTGAACGTCTTGCCGCTCCACTTGCCGATGCGGTCGCGGATCCCCCGGTTCAGCGATTCGGCATAATGGCGCATCGGTTCGGGCTTGAACGCCACCGACAATATCTTGCGGTCGGCGCGATGCTTTTCGAAATCCATCAGCATCAGCCCCCGCGGAAAGAGCAGGTTGAGCACGGGTCCCCAGCCTTGCTCGGACGAAAATATCTTCTCGCGATCGAACATGACGAGTTCGTTCGCCTCGGGTCCGTGGAGCGCGACGCTGCGCCCGCCAAAGCTGTTGTTGCGATAGACGCGGCCATATTTGGCGACCATACGGCGCGCGAAGGCGGGATAGTCGCGAAGCTGCTCAAGCGTGTTGCCGAGCACCGGCATGCCGTCCTCGCCGGGAATGTGGTCGATCGCGCTGTCGGCGTTACGCGGCAGCCAATGCTGCGTGTCGGGTCCGAAGCGCTTTGCGGACCATTGACTGGTCATCGGCTGAATATTTGTCGACGCGTTCATCGGTGGGTCCTTGTCCATCATCTTCCGGCGATAGGCGTAACCAACTACTGACATCGATGCAAGTAACGCCTTTTCGGGCGCGAGGCACCATTCACCACAAATTCAACTCGACTCGTGCAATTTGCCGATCGAGTGACGGGTCGCAACCGTTGGCCCTTAAAGGACAAAGCCCATGGCGAAGAGTTTGAAGCGTCCCTTTTCCATCGCGCTCAGTGCGCTCGCCGCTACGACGCTCGGCGGCTGCTATTACGGCGATGTTTATGGGGCGAGCTATGCGTCTGGCGGCGATTGCGCCGCACGCTATGGCGACGCCTATTACGACTATGACGGCTATGCTTATGGCGACGGCTATGGCTACGACTGTTACGACGCGTCGGACTATGGCAGCGGCTTCGTGAACATCGGCTTCGGTGGCGGCTGGTATGACGATTATTATTATCCCGGCTACGGCATGTGGATGTTCGACAATTACCGCAACCGCTACCCGCTCCGCGGCCAGTATCTCAACTATTGGGGTGGGCGCCGCGCCTGGTGGAAGCATCATGGCGGTCGCAACGACTGGAAGCCGGGCCGCCCTGGCTGGCATCGTGGCGACCGCGACGGCAGGCCGGGCGACGGCCGCCCGGGCCGTCCCGGCGGCTGGCACCGCGGTGACCGCGACGACGACGGCCCGCGCGGCACGCGCCCGGGGCGTCCGGAAAAGCCGCCGGTCGCGGGCAATCCGGGACGTCCCGATCGCGGTCCCGGCGCGGTTCGCCCACGCCCGGGCCGCGATATCGCCTCACCAACGCGCCCGCCTTCAGCCCGGCCCGACCGCGGCCCGCGTCCGGCACCGGCGGTTCGCAGCGCCCCCGCACAGCGCGCAACCGCAACGCCGCCAGCCGGCCGTGCGCGTAGCGACCGGGCGAACAAGACCCGTCCAGACTGACTTCAGGCTGGCGGTGCGGGCTGCGCCGCCGGACCATTCTTCACGCCCGCCGATACCACCGTCGCTGCGACCAGGTCGCCGATGACATTGAGCGTCGTGCGGCACATGTCGAGGAAACGGTCGACGCCGAGGATCAATCCGATTCCTTCGGGCGGCACGCCCACCGAGGCGAGGATCAGCGCGATCACCGGCAACGAACCCGCGGGCACGCCCGCCGTCCCGATCCCGCCGAGAATGCAGACGAGCATCACGACGATCTGCTGCTGAAGCGTGAGGTCGATCCCAAAAAACTGCGCGAGGAAGATCACGGTCACGCCCTCGAACATCGCAGTGCCGTTCTGGTTCGCCGTCGCCCCGATCGTCAGCACGAAGCGCGCAACCCGGTCGGGCAGGCGCAGATTGTCGTGCGCGACGCGCAGCGCGGTCGGCAGCGTCGCGTTCGACGAGGCGGTTGCGAAGGCCATGACGAAGGCCTCCTGCGTCTCGCGAAAGAAAGCGACGGGCGATTTGCCGGCCAGCGTCTTGAGCAGTAGCGGGAAGACGACGAACATCTGGAGCGCGAGCGCGAGCAGCACCACGCCGACAAAGGCCGACAGGCGGATGATCAGATCCCAGCCGAACTGCGCGGCGAGGTTGAACATGAAGCAGAAGACGGCGATCGGCGCGAGCTGGATGACGAGGCCGATCAGCTTCATCACCACCTCGAACACCCCTTCGATCGCGGTCTTCAGCGTTTCGGTGCGCGGGGTGCTCACCAACATCAGCCCGATGCCGAAAAACAGCGCGAAGAACATCACCGCGAGCACGTCATTCGCGCCCATCGCCGCGAAGATATTGTCGGGGACGATCGCGACCACGGCGTCCATCCCGGATTTCGATTCGCCCGCGCGATCGGCGATCGCCTGCGCCCCCGCGGCGCCCTCGGCCATCAGCGAGCGCGCCAGCGCGGGATCGACCCCGGCGCCGGGCCGGAGCAAGTTGACTACGAGAAGGCTGATGACGACCGAGATCGTCGACACCGCGATCGTATAGACGAGCGTGCGCAAGCCGACCGATTTCAGTGCGCGCATCTCGCCCATTTCGGCGACCCCGACGATCAGCGCCGAAACGAGCAGCGGGATGACGAGCATGAAAAGCAGGCGCAGGAAAATCTGCCCGAGCGGCCCCGTCACATAGGTGGTGACGGTTTCGACCCACGCCGCGTCCGGCGCGCCATAATGAACCGCCAGGCCGATCGCGAGGCCGGCGAGGAAGCCGATGAGCATTCGCCAGCGCAGCCTCCGGGCGCGCGCCTCGTCACGCTCGGCTTCGTCGATTGCCGCTGCTTCGGCCATGGCTCAGCTCCTTGCTCGCCCCCATGGGGCGGCCGGCAGCTCGCGCGCTAGGCGTTATCGGCCGCTGGCTTGTTATCCCCCGTCGCATTCGTATCACGAAGATCAAGCCCGCGGGTTCCATGATGCGGCGTATGCGACGGCGCGTGCGGCCGTTCGGCGTCGGCGGGTTCGGGCACTTCGAGCATGCCCTCCCATTTGGTGATGACGCTCGTCGCCACCGCATTGCCGACGACATTGGTCGCGGTGCGCCCCATGTCGAGGAAATGGTCGATCGCGAAGACGAGCGCGACGCCCTCGACCGGCAGGTCGAACATCGCGAGCGTCGCGGTGATGACGACGAGGCTCGCGCGCGGCACCGCTGCGATGCCCTTCGACGACACCATCAGCGTCAGCAGGATCAGTATCTGCGTGCCGATCGACAGCTCGATACCATAGGCCTGCGCGATGAAGATCGTCGCGAAGCTCGCATACATCATCGACCCGTCGAGGTTGAAGCTGTAGCCCAGCGGCAGCACGAAGCCCGAAATACGGCGCGGGACGCCGAAGCGGTCGAGCTGTTCGAAGAGCTTCGGCATCGCGGCCTCGGAGGAGGCGGTCGAAAAGGCGATAAGCAGCGGTTCGCGAATGTAGCGGATGAGCTGGATAATGCGTCCGCGCAGAAAGATCGCGCCGGCGGCGAGCAGCAGCACCCAGAGCAGCACGAGCGCGATGTAGAATTCGGTGAGCAACTCGGCATAGGTCGCGAGGATGCCGAGACCCTGCTCTGCGACGACCTTGGCCAGCGCACCGAACACCGCGAGCGGCGCGAGGCGCATGACATAACCGGTGATCTGCAGCATCAGTTCGGCGAGCGCCTCGGCGCCGCGCACCAGCGGCTTGCCCTTTTCGCCGAGAGCGGTCAGCCCGACGCCGGCGAAAAGCGAAAAGACGAGGATCTGGAGAACATTATTCTCCGCCATCGCGGCGATGACATTCTTGGGGAAGATATGCTCGATGAACTCGAACATATCGAGCTTCTTCACCTCACCCACCGACTGGGCGGATGCGGCCATGTCGACCCCGACGCCGGGCTGGAGCAGGTTGACCATGATCAGGCCAAGGCTGATCGAGATCAGGCTGGCGATGATGAACCAGGCGATCGCGCGCGTGCCGATGCGGCCGAGCGCCGAACTGTCGCCCATATGCGCGATGCCGGTGACGAGCGTGCCGAGGATCAGCGGCGCGACGAGCATCTTGATGAGGTTGAGGAAGATGGTGGCGAGCGTGCCGAAGCTGCGCAGCCAATATTCGAACGCCTGGCTGTCGGCGGGCACGACGACGCGAACCGCATATCCCACCGCGATCCCGAGCACCATGCCCGCGAGAATATACAATGTAAGCTTGCGGTCCATGCGGCCGTCCCCCGAATATTCATTATTGGCGCGCCGTGACCGGCCGGATTCTCCGCCCCCTTTGACCGACCGCAAGCCGCAGCGTCAAGGGGGCTGGCCGTTCGCCCGCTATGCCGTCAGGTTATGAAGAAGCTGATCGCGAAACAGGTCGAAATGCCGGTTATGATGTTGAGCGGCACCCCGATCTTCACGAAATCGACGAAGCGATAGTCGCCCGCGGCATAGACGATCGTGTTCGTCTGATAGCCGATCGGGGTCGCGAAACAGGCCGACGCGCCGATCATCAGCGCGATCACCAGCGGACGCGGATCGACCCCGAGTTCGGCGGCGATCGCGAGCGTCACCGGCGTCATCAGCGCCGCGACCGCATTGTTGCTGAGCAGTTCGGAGAGAATGAGCGCGAAGAAGTAGATGCCAAAGACGAGCACCCACATCGGCTGGCCGGCAAGCACGGGCTTGACCCAGCCGACCATCATCGCGACCGCGCCGCTCTGTTCGAGCGCCAATCCGACCGCGAGCATCGCGAAGATCAGGATCAGCACGTCGCCGTCGATCGTACCCCATGCTTCCTCGCTATCGATGCAGCGCGTCACCAGGATCACGCCGATCGCGATGATCGCAGCGACGCCGATCGACATGACGTCGAGCGCGGCCAGCGCGACGACCGAAAACATGCACAGCATCGCGATCCACGCCTTGCCGCGGCGAAAGGCGCGCACCTTGGCGAGATCGGCGCCGATCAGGTGCGGATTGTCGCGCAGCGCCTCGACCTCGCCCGGACCACCAGCGACGAGCAAGCGGTCGGCGGGGCGGATACGCACGCTTGCAAGGTCGGGGCCCGGTTCGTGCGCCGGACGGTCGAGGCCGATGATCCGCGCGCGGACCTTTTGCAGAAAAGGAATGTCGACCAGCCGCTGACCAATCGCGGGGTGGTTCGACGCGATCATCGTCTCGACGACCATGTCATTCTCGTCCGGATCGCCGCTGCCGATGCCTAGCCGGAAACGCCCCTGCTCGCGCCAAGTCATCAAGGTCGCGCCGTCGACGCGGAGGATGATCCGGTCGCCGGTCGCAAGCGTCCAATGCTCGAGTTCGGCGCCGTGGACGACCACCGAACCGCGGCGGACGCCGACGATACGACCCGAGCGCGGCAAGTCGCGGAACGCCTCGACCGTCATGCCGACGAGATAATCATCCTCTTCCAGCACCAGCTCGGTCAGATATTGATGCGCGTCGTGCGTCCCGGCAGGCCCCTTGATCGGTTTGTCGGCGGGCAGCAGCCACCACATCAGCGCGAGGCCGACCATCCCCGATGCGGCGGTAACGAGGCCGATCGGTGTGATCTCGAAAATGCCGAAACGCTCCATTCCCGCCTGACGCACGATGCCATCGACGACCAGGTTGGTGGAGGTGCCGATCAAGGTCAGCGTGCCGCCTAGCACCGCGATGATCGACAGCGGCATGAGCAGCTTCTTGGCACTGACGCCCGTCACCTCCGCAAGCTTCATCATGATGGGGATGAGCACCACGACGACAGGCGTATTGTTCAGGAAAGCCGAAGCGAAGAGCGCGCCGACCAGGACTTCGACGATCGCGAGCCGCGGGTGTTTCTCGGCACGCTTCATGATCGCATCGGCGACGCGCTGGATCACGCCGGTGCGGATGAGTGCGCCCGACAACACGAACATCGCGCCGATGACGATCGGCGCCGAGTTGGAAAAGACCGAATAGAGCCCGTCGGAATCGAGGATGCCGAGCGCGAGATAGGTGCAGGCGCCGAGGATCGCGATGACGGTCGCGGGCAGCCGCTCCATCAGGAAGCCGACGAACATCGCGGCGAGAATGAAAAGCGACAGGACCGCCTGATGCGCCTCGATGAAGGCTCGCAGCGCCTCGATCATGTCAGCCGTTCTGCGCCCGGTGGAGCAATTTATGATCGGCAAGAACGAGCGCCATCATCGCCTCGACCACTGGCGCGCCGCGAATACCCACACAAGGGTCGTGGCGGCCCTTGGTGACGATGTCGGTCGCCTCGCCCGCCTTGTTGACGGTCGGCACGGGGGTCAGGATCGAACTCGTCGGCTTGAACGCGACGCGCACCACGACCGGCTGGCCGGTCGAGATGCCACCGGCGATCCCGCCCGCGTTGTTCGAGAGGAAATCGGGCCGATTGCTGCCGTCGCTTGCGGGGCGCATCGGGTCGGCATTTTCTTCGCCACGGAGGCGCGCCGCGTGGAAACCCGCACCAATCTCGACGCCCTTAACCGCATTGATCCCCATCATCGCGGCGGCAAGGTCGCTGTCGAGCTTGGCATAGATCGGCGCCCCCCAGCCGGCGGGAACGCCGCTCGCGGCGCATTCGATCACCGCGCCCAGCGAGCTTCCCGACTTGCGCGCAGCATCCATCAAACCTTCCCAGCGCTGCGCCGCGGCGGGATCGGGGCAGAAAAAGGGATTGCGATCAATCTCTTCGAGGTCGAAGTTTGCAGGATCAATCGCATCGCCGCCGATTTCGGCGACCCAGGCGTGGATCTGCACCTCGGGGATCACCAGCCGCGCGACCCCGCCCGCCGCGACGCGCGCAGCGGTCTCGCGCGCGCTCGAGCGGCCGCCGCCGCGATGGTCGCGGATGCCATATTTGGCGTCATAGGCATAATCGGCGTGACCGGGGCGATAGGCCTGCGCGATCTCGCCATAATCCTTCGACCGCTGGTCGACATTCTCGATCATCAGGCTGATCGGCGTGCCCGTCGTCTTGCCCTCGAAGGTGCCCGACAAGATGCGCACCTGATCGGGTTCCTGCCGCTGCGTGGTATGGCGCGACTGGCCGGGGCGGCGTTTGTCGAGAAAGGGCTGAATATCGGCTTCGGACAGCGACAGCCGCGGCGGACAGCCGTCGACAACCGCGCCGAGCGCGGGGCCGTGGCTTTCCCCCCAAGTGGTGAAGCGAAGAACGCGTCCGAAGCTGTTGAAACTCATTGCCCTATCCCATCCGGCCAAACGCAGGCGCGTAATCCGCGCGTCCGCCTAGCGGCCAAGCCGCGCCCGAGTCCAGCATCATCGCCATGAAATGCGGCCCCGCGAAGGGCGATGCGAAGCGTGCGGCAAGATCGGGCGAATAACCGAAGCGCGGATAATAATCCGCATGGCCGAGAACAAAGCTGATCGCCACGCCCCGCGCTCGCAGTTCTTCCAGCGCGGCGCGGATCAGCGCACCGCCGATACCCTGCCCTTGCCGGTCGGGCGCGACCGACACGGGCGCGAGGCCGGCCGCCATCAGCGGCACTCCGTCGGCCTCGACATCCATCCGGCTGAACAGCACATGCCCGACGATCGCGCCGTCCCGTTCGACGACCAGCGACACCAGCGCGTCGCCGTCGGCCCCGATCATCCGGACGAGCTCTGCTTCGCCCTGATGCCCGAATTCGGTTGCCGCGAAGGCGGCGCGAATGACGTTGTCGATGGCTTCGGCATCCTCCGCGCGTGCGGGACGGATGACGAGGCCGTCAGGCAAGCGCGATGTCCGGGGCGTCTTCCTGCTTCATTCCGACCGTGTGGTAGCCCGCGTCGACATGGTGCGTTTCGCCCGTCACCCCGCTCGCAAGGTCGCTCAGAAGATAGAGCGCCGAGCCGCCCACGTCGTCGATGGTGACGTTGCGGCGCAGCGGGGCGTTAAATTCATTCCATTTGAGGATCAGGCGGAAGTCGCCGATTCCTGACGCCGCGAGCGTCTTGATCGGGCCCGCCGAGATCGCATTCACGCGCACGCTCCGCGGGCCATAATCATTGGCGAGATATTTGACGCTCGTCTCCAGCGCCGATTTGGCGACGCCCATGACATTGTAATGCGGGATGACCTTCTCGGCGCCATAATAGCTCAACGTCAGCAGCGAACCGCCGCCCTTGCCCGTTTCGGGGTCGAAGGGCGTCATCATCGCCGCTGCGCGCTTGGCGACCGCGGTGAAGCTGTAGACGCTGATATTCATCGTCATCAGAAAATCGTCGAGGGTCACATCGGCATAGTGGCCGCGCAGCGCTTCCTTGTTGGTATAGCCGATCGCGTGGACGACGAAGTCGATCGTCGGCCAGCGTGCGCCAAGCGTCGCAAAAGCCGCGTCGAGATTGTCCATGTCGGACACGTCGCAATCGATCAGGAAATCGCAGCCGAGTTCGTCGGCGAGCGGCTTCACACGCTTGAGCATCACGTCGCCCTGATAGGAGATCGCAAGCTCGGCACCGTGCGCATGCAATGCCTTGGCGATGCCCCAAGCGAGCGATTTGTCGTTCGCGAGGCCCATGATCAGCCCGCGCTTGCCCTTCATCAGACCCGTCATTTTTTGTCTCCGGCCTTTGCAATAATTACGTCGTCGACGCGCCCAATAGCGTCGTGGCCCAAATCCTCAACCTCGACGAGCGCGGCGTTGAGTTCGGCGCCCATCACCATACCCAATCCGACGAGGTAGAAAAAGAAAAGCGCGACCATCACACCCGCAAGGCTGCCATAGGTTGCGTCATAGCTGAGCAGGCTGGCGAGCAGCGGCGGCAGCGCGAGGGTCACCCCGATCCACCAGAAGGTCGTGAACAGCGCGCCTGGCCATTTGGGGCATTTGAGTTGGCGATATTTGGACGGGGTGAGGCTGTAAAAGAGCATGTAGATGGCGAGGAACAGGCCGGCGCCCGATACGCTGCGCGAGATCAGGACGACGCCCCACGCCTGATATTGTTCGGGAAGGAAGCGGGTAACAAATTGCTCGATGCCGAGGATCAGCACCTGCATGCTGAACGACAGCAGCATCAGCACGACCGCGCCGGTGATGATGCCGATCGACAGCAGGCGATAATGAAAAAAGCCCTTCGAAAAATGCGTGCCATAGGCGCGGCGGAGGATGTCGCGCACCGTTTCGATCAGGCTGCCCACGGTCCACAGCGCGACGAGCGCGCCGAGCCACAGGAAGATGCCGGTGCGCGCGGTCATCACCTCGCGGATCGGTCCCGACAGCGCCTTGGCGACCGTCGGCGGCATGGTGGAGAACACCGCCTCGACCGCGCGTTCGCCGCCGACGCTGCCGCCAAAGATCGACAGCGCGGCGGCGAGCAGGATGAAGAAGGGAAAAAGCGCGATCAGCGCCAGATAGGCGAGATTGCCCGCGTGAATAAAGCCATCGGTATAGGTGCCGACGATGACGCGGCGAACGACATGATATGCGCGCGTACCCGGACCGAGCTGTTCGCGTCCGCGCTCAATCAGCCCCTCGGCGCGGGCGCGCAGATGAACGCGCTTGGCACGCTCGGCGCGCGCCTCGGGCGAGTGCGGCGAATGGCCTTCGGCCAGAAATTCCTTACCGACCTCGTCGGCGACCTCGCGCTCGAGCGCGGCAACGATCTTTTTTTCGTGGGTATCAGCCACGCATCACACGCCGAGATCCGCCCGCACGTTGCGCGGATCGGTCCATTCGCTGAGCAGCTTGATCAATGCCGCATCGTCGGCGGGCAGGTCGACCATCAGCCGCACGAGCTGGTCGCCCCGCCCGCCGCTTTTCTGGCTGAAACCTTTTCCTTTCAGGCGCATGACCTTGCCCGACGACGAACCCGCGGGGATCGACAGCATCACCGGGCCGTCGACCGTCGGCACCTTGACCTTCGCGCCCTTGACCGCCTCGTTCAGCGTGACGGGCAGGTCGAGCCGGATGTTGGCGCCCTCGCGCTCGTAGAAGGGATGGTCCTTGACGGTGATCGTGACGATGCCGTCGCCGGTGCCGCCCGGCCCCGCCTGCCCCTTTCCGGCAAGACGCATCTGCGTTCCCGTCTCGACCCCGGCGGGTAGTTTCAGGTCGATCGTGCCCCCGTCGGCGAGTGTGATGCGCTGCGGCGCCTGCGTCGCGGCGTCGATGAAGGAGACCGACAGGCGATAGGCGACATTGGCGCCCTTTTGCAGCGGCGCGCTGCGTCCGCCGAAGCCTCCGAACGGACCGCCGCCGCCGCGCCCGCCGAACAGCCCTTCGAAAATGTCGCCGAAATCGGCGCCGTCGCTGCCGAAACCGCCCTGCCCGCGCGGATCGCCGCGAAAGCCCCCTCCTCCGCCGCCATAGCCGAACGGCATGGCGGGATTGCCGTCGCCGTCGATCTCGCCGCGGTCATATTGCGCGCGCTTGGTCTTGTCGGACAGCAGGTCATACGCCTTGGTGACATCGGAGAATTTCTCCGACGCCTTCGGATTGTCCTTGTTCTTGTCGGGGTGCAGTTCCTTGGCGAGCTTGCGATAGGCGGACTTGATCTCCGCTTCGCTTGCACTCTTCGCAACGCCCAAGGTGGAATAGGGATCGGCCATTTTGCTCCTGTAGCCCGATAAGTGACTGGCCGTGAAGGCCCATTGGTGCGCCATGTGGTAATGTGCCGGGGAACGGTCAAGTTCCACATAGATCCCGCTCGACCGCGAACGCAGCGCGCATTATGAACGCGCGCATGACGGACGATCCCTTTGCACTGTTCGACGGCTGGTTCGCCGAAGCGCGCACCAGCGAGCCTAATGACGCCAATGCGATGGCGCTCGCCACGACGACGCCGGACGGTCGGCCATCGCTGCGCATGGTGCTTTTGAAAGGTCATGGCCCCGACGGCTTCGTCTTCTATACCAATCTAGACAGCCGCAAGGGCGGCGAACTCGCTGCAAACGCCCATGTCGCCTTGCTCTTTCACTGGAAGTCGCTGCGCCGGCAGATTCGTATCGAGGGCATGGCGACCCCGGTCGACGATGCCACCGCCGACGCCTATTTCGCGACGCGTAGCCGCGACAGCCAGCTCGGCGCCTGGGCGAGCGACCAGTCGCGTCCGCTGGACCGCCGCGAAACCTTCGAGGCACGTTTCGCCGAGATGCAGGCGCGCTTCGACGGACAGGACGTGCCGCGTCCGCCGCGCTGGTCGGGCTGGCGCGTTAATCCTTCGGCTATCGAATTCTGGCAGGACCGGGCCCACCGTCTGCACGAACGCACGCTGTTCCGGCGCGCCGGCGACAGTTGGACGAGAGGATATCTGTATCCATGAGCGCCGCCCGCCGCCTTCCGATCATGCAGGTCGACGCCTTTGCCGACCGGCCCTTCGCGGGCAATCCCGCCGCGGTGATGCCGCTTGAGGAATGGCTCGACGACGCGACTCTTCAGGCGATCGCGGCGGAGAACAATCTCGCCGAAACCGCCTTCCTCGTGCCCGACGACAGCGACGAGGCCGATTATGAGCTGCGCTGGTTCACGCCGACGATCGAGGTCGCGCTCTGCGGCCATGCGACGCTGGCGAGCGGGCATGTGCTGCTGTCGGCGGCGCAATGGCGGAGCGAAATGCGCTTTCGCACGCGCAAGGCCGGCATCTTGCAGGTCAGGCGTGACGGCGAGGACGAAGGCTATCGCATGAAGCTGCCCGCTTATCGGGCGGAAGCGAAGCTGCTACCCGACATCGCGCGCGCGATGGGCGGCGACGTCGTCGAAACGCTGTGGCACGAGGGCGGGTATGCGCTGATCGTCTATCATGGCGCCGAAGAGATCCGGGCACTAAGCCCCGACCTCGCCGCGCTGAGCAAGGACGACATCCTCTATATCGCGACTGCGGCGGGTACGGGCGACGCGTCGGGGGCCGACGTCGTCAGCCGCGCCTTCGCCCCGGGCGCCGGCATTCCGGAGGATCCGGTGACCGGGTCGGCGCACAGCGTGCTCACCCCCTATTGGACGACGCGCCTCGGCCGCGACGCGTTCGCGGCCTATCAGGCGAGCGCGCGCGGCGGTCATGTCGGCTGCCGCCTCGACGGCGATATGGTCGAGCTTACGGGCAGCTGCGTGACGACGGTCGTGGGCGACTTCCTGCTATAAGCTTTCGGTCAGATCGGCGAGGTGGCGGCGCAACGCGGGGAACTGATCATCCCGCGTGACGCCGAGCCGAACGATCGTCACCCGCTGCGACGGCGAGACGATAATATATTGGCCCTGATGGCCGATGCAGGCGAAGAGGTCGTTCGGACCACGATCGGGCCATAATGCCGGCGTAACACCGGCGGGGCGTCTGCGGTTCAGCCAGATATGACCGCCATAGCCCGCGTCATTCCGCGACGGCGTCAGCATGAAGCGCATCCAGGTTTCGGGGAGCAGCCGCTGGCCATTGACCACGCCGCGATTGCGCAGGAATTCGCCGAACCTTGCGTAATCGCGCGCGGTCGCGTGCATGATCGACCCGCCGATCATCGTGCCCTGCGCGTCGAACTCCGGCATCAGGCTGGCCATGCCGAGCGGCTCGACCAGCCGTCCTTCGATGAAGCCCAGCATCGCGTCGCGCCGCGCGTCGGAATTCGGCGACGGCGTCAGCGTGTCGGCGAGGATGTCCGACAGGATGACGCTGGTCGCCGAGCTGTAGTTGAAGACCTCGCCCGGCTGCGCCGCCGCGGGTTTGGCTTCGGCAAAACCGGCCATATTCCCCGCGCCGTCGCCGAACAGCATCGTGACCGTATCGCCCTGCCAGATCGGATCGCCATTTTCGACATGCTCGAGTCCCGACGACATGTGCAGCAGGTTGCGCAGCGTGATCGCACCGCGCGGATCGCCGCTGCGCTGCCACGCCGCCACGGGCGCCGGCCCGTCGAGCGACAATTGCCCGTCGGCGACGAGGAAGCCCGTGAGCACCGCGGTGATGCTTTTCGCCATCGACCAGCTGATCAGCTTGCTTTCGGGACCGAAGCCCGCGGCGTAGCGTTCGTAGATCAACTCGCCATCGCGCAGGACGAGCAAAGCGCGCGTCTGCCCGACATCCTCGGCCTCGACGAACAGCGCGTCGGCGCGGGCCTTGACGGCGGTGGGCAAGGCGGGGAGTGCACGCGGGGTTCCGGCTGACGCGACATCGTCCAGCGACACGCCAAATCTGGGCGTCGGCGATGCGGGCGCCATATTGCCTTGACCCGTCGCTTGGCCGAGCGACCAGACGCCGAGCATCGCAAGGGCGCCACTTGCCAGCAGCCGTTTTTTCGTGATCATGACCTGGGTGAATAACATCAATCCGACCGACCCTTCAACGGGCGAGACGTCTTCCCCCGCCCCGCCGTCTCCTGCGCCGCCGCCGCGGAAGAAACCCGGCCGTTGGGGCGGCTGCCTGCCTTGGGCGATCGCCGCCGCGGTGCTGCTTGCCGTCTTCGCGATATGGAAGTTCCCGTCTTTCAAGGCGCAGGCCGAACTGGGGTCGGCCTATGCCGCGCGCGTCGGCTGTTCGTGCCGCTATGTTCAGGGCCGCAGCCTCGAAAGCTGTCAGAGCGATTTTGAGCCGGGGATGGAGATGGTCTCGCTGAGCGAGGATCCGGCGACAAAGACCGTCACCGGCAGCGTTCCGCTGCTTGCCTCGCGCAGCGCACGCTACGCCGGTGCGAGCGGCTGCCTGATGCGGCCTGAAAATTAACATCCGAAACGGCTCGCGGCGAATGCAAGCACCGCGGGGGCGCCGAAGACGAACAGCCAGATCGTCGCTTCCTCTGCCCAGCCATAGCCCGCGTGAAACACGCCAACGAGCAGGTTGCCGATCGATACGACGAACCAGAGGATCAGGAATAGTCGCGTCGCGCGGGCGGCGTCCCGTATCGCGATGCGGAAGAGCGTCAGTAGCCAATCCCCGCGACCAGCATGACCG
This sequence comes from Sphingopyxis sp. SE2, assembly GCF_032227185.1. NCBI lineage: Bacteria > Pseudomonadati > Pseudomonadota > Alphaproteobacteria > Sphingomonadales > Sphingopyxidaceae > Sphingopyxis > Sphingopyxis sp. SE2. The sequence continues at coordinate 1,895,206 of NZ_JAPMXW010000001.1, forward strand.
CTGTGTGCGGCATCCCCTATTCCTCCCCGCCCGCTGGCAGGATAGCCGATCGGTTACGGCGGCGCCATTCGCCGGGCGACATGCCGACTTTGCTCCGGAAGGTCGCGCACAGATGCGCGTGACTCGAAAATCCGGTGGCAAAGGCGATTTCAGCGATCGACAGCGGGCGGTTCATCAGGAACCAGCAGGCGCGGCGCAGCCGCTGGCGCAGCACATATTGCGCCGGTGTACGCCCGGTCGCGCGGGCGAAATGAACGATCAGGCTGTTCACCGACATGCCCGCCTCGGCCGCCATATCCTCGACCGTCAGCGGCGTTTCGAGCTGAGCCTGAATGAAGATCATCAATTGGTTGATCCGCTGAATCATGGCCGGGGATTCGGCGCGACCGATCATATTGTCCAGCGTCTTGGCCAGGATCGCAACGAGCGGACCGGCGGCCGAAGAATCGCCCGCCGCGAGCGCGCGGACGAGCGCTGCAATCGCGAGGTCGTAATGTGCCGCGAGCGCCCGCGTATGGGGCGCGATCGAAAGCAGCGGCAGGGGAATCTCGACCTCGCTGTAGCGAACCGCGCCCCCTTTCGCCGTAGCGCGGTACAGAAACCCCGCCGGGACGAGCCACATCTCGCCCGGCAGCGGGTCGCCGAGCGACGTCCGCATCGCGCCCAGCCAGGTTTCGAGCCAGTGATAACTCCCCGCTTCGTAAAGGATCAGCGCATGGACATCACGTTCGATCGTCCAGTTCGAAGGGCCATCGATCCGGTCGGTAATCGAGGCAACCCTGAGTCCACCCACTTCCATGACCGAAGTATGGCAAGAATGGGAGAATGTGAAAGCCTGCTATATTCGCCGATAATATGGTTAAATCGCCCCACCTAAAAACCCCCGACCTCGGTCGCTGTCGGGGAAAAGCGGGTGTGGATGACAATGTTTGCGTGCCCCAAACACGCAGCGACAGACCCCTCTAATAAGGCGGGCGGCGCCATCGCCGCCCGCCGCTTTTTTTGCGGCGAGACTGCTGGCTCAACTTTGCGAGAAGAAATCATCCATCGCCCGATTGACGGCTTCGGGCGCATCCCAAGGTACAAAATGGCCGCAATCGGGAACCTCGACGATCGTCACGTCGGGCACGAATTCTTCCATCCCCTCGAGATTGCACGGTGGCAGCGCGACATCGTCGAGCGCCCAGATTACGAGCGTCGGGATGGCAAGTTTCGGAAAAGCAACGGCGGGCGGTTCGGCATAGGGTTCGTCCATTGCGGGCACGGTGATCGGCGATCCGCGATACCAGTTGATCATCGCGCGGCACGTATCGCGATCTTCCCAATCCTTGAGCAGCCGCGAAATTTCGTCGGCGGGCTGAAGGCCGCCGCTCGGCACGCGCCCTTCGAAGGCGTGGGCGAGGATGCCGGCGATGCCATGGTCTTCGATGATCGAGTCGCTCGCGGGATCGCGAAAGGTCCGGATATACTGGCTGGCCGCGCGCTGCGCTTCGTTCGTCGCGAGCAGGCGCTGAAAGATGCCGGGGTGCGGCGCGTTGGCGATCACCGCGCGCGTCACGCGCCCTGCCCACGCCGGGTGCAGCCCGCCAGGCTGGCCGCCGAGCGCAACCCCCCATGCGATCGCCCCACCCCAGTCGTGACCGACGATCATGAATTTATCGACGTCGAGCGCGTCGGCGAGCGCAAAGATGTCGGCGATCAGTTTATCGGGCGTGTAAGATTCGACGTCCTGCGGTTTCGACGAACCGCGATAGCCGCGCTGGTCGGGCGCAATACAACGGAAACGCTCGGCGAAATGCGGCAACTGATGGCGCCAGGTGCGGTGCGATTCGGGAAAGCCGTGCAGGAAGATCAGCACCGGAGCATCGCGCGGCCCCATGTCGACGACGTCGAGTTCGACCCCGGTCGAAAGCCTCACGCGCTGCTGTTCGAAATCGCCGATCATCCACCCTGCTCCTTTGGTTTCGTTTCGAAACCAATCTGGCGGGGATATGGGCGGCTGGCAAGCGGCGTTGTGATCGCTTTGGCACGGCGGTTCCGCGATCGATAGTCGCGTTTGGAAGTTGACGAAGTTGACGCCCCATCGCGCGCACGAGAGGGTAATCGCTGTCGCAGAAACGGATCGGGGCGGCACGGAGGTGGTGGGGTCATCCGGCAGGGTAGATCATGGCCGGATTTTTTAGGAAAGGGATTTCTACGGCGAAAAATGAGATAACGGCAAACGACCGGTAGCTGGCATGGCCGCGTAGGCGGCTTCGAATAAGGTTCGCGCAGCGACGCAGAGGTGAAAAGCTGCCCTAGTTGCGCTCTCTGCGCCTCTGCGCCTCTGCGCGGAATATTTGGAAGGCGGCATTCGACCGTTAGTTGCCGTTGGATCCTCCCTGTGCCGCAGGCATGGGGAGGTGGCAGCGCGAAGCGCTGACGGAGGGGCTATGGCGCACCGTCGCGGCCCCTCCACCACCGCCTGCGGCGGCGGTCCCCCTCCCCATCGCTGCGCGACACTCCTCGTCATCCCGGCGAAGGCCGGGATCTCGTCCTATCGGTTTACCGCACCGGCGAGATCCCGGCCTTCGCCGGGATGACGGTCAAACTGATGACAGCTTCCCACCCCAAAGCCGCCAGCGGCGCAACCGCGGACAACGCCGGTGCGAGCGACAGGCTCAGGGATAGCTGACTGTCTTCGGCACTTCGGGGATGGGTATGAATTCCTTGCTATCGCCGGGAACGAGCGGGAAATTGCCGTCCTTCCAGTCGCGCTTCGCGGCGTTGATGCGCTCGCGGCTCGAACTGACGAAATTCCACCAGACGTGGCGCGGGGTGGTGAAGGCCTCGCCGCCGAGCAGCATCACCCTGGCATCGCTCGACGCGCGCAGCGTCATCGCCTGCCCGGGTTTCAATATATAGAGGCTGTGGCGTTCGAGCGGCTCGCCATCGAGGGTCGCGTCGCCGATCGCGACGAGCACGGCGCGTTCATCGGCTTCGGCATCGATCGGCAATGTCGCACCGGCGTTCATCAGGATGTCGGCATAGATGGTAGCGCTGTGCTGCGTCGTCGGCGCCGTCGCGCCCCACAAGCTGCCCATGATGACGCGTGCCGACACGCTGCCGTCCTCGACGAGCGGCAACTTGTCGGCAGGGACATGCTCGAACGCCGGATCGATCTCTTCCTTACCGTCGGGCAGCGCCAGCCAGGTCTGCATGCCCGAGATGCCCGAGCCGGTCGCGCGTTCGGCCTGCGGCGTGCGCTCCGAATGGACGATGCCGCGCCCCGCGGTCATCAGGTTGCACGCGCCGGGGCGGATCGTCGCATAGGTGCCGAGGCTGTCGCGATGGTCGATCGCGCCCTCGAACAGATAGGTGACGGTCGACAGGTTGATATGCGGGTGCGGGCGCACGTCCATCCCCTGCCCGATGTCGAAATGCGCGGGGCCGAACTGGTCGACGAAGATGAAGGGGCCAACCATCGTCCGCGCCTTGTTGGGCAGCGTGCGGCGGACGTCGAACGCGCCGATATCGTGGGTCGAGGGGGTGATGACGGTCGTGGACATCAGCCGAGCCTTTCCAGTGTTTTCTTCGTCTTTTCGGTTTCGACATTGCCAGTGTTCAGCGTCGAGGTTGGTTCGAGCAACAGCACATGGCATTCGCCGTCCAGTGCCTCGGGGCAATGTTCGGTGCCGTGCGGCACGATGATGAATTCGCCTGGCTCGACGATCACGTAGCGGTCGCGAAACGCCATTTTCATCCGGCCGGCGACGACGAGGAAGAGTTCGTCCTCGATATCATGGTGATGCCAGTCGAACTTGCCGTCGAGCTTGACCAGCTTCACCTGAAAATCATTGACGTCGCCCGCGACGCGCGGGTTCCACGCGTCGGGGATTTTGGCGAAGGCTTCGGCGAGATTGACCTTGTCGGGCATCGTCATTCGTCCGGCGCCGTGGCGCGGATCGCGAGCGCATGGACGCGCTGTCCCGGCAGGTCGCCGAGCGCCTTGTTGACCGTGCGCTGGCGCGCGACGCGGTTCATCCCGGCGAAGCCCGCCCATTCGATGGCGAGGCTGAAATGCGACTCGCCGCTGCCGTCGTCGCCCATATGGCCGTGATGGCTCGCGCTGTCGTTGCTGAGGGTGAAGTTCGCGTCGGGAAAGGCTGCCGCGAGCAGGCTTTCCATCTCTTGCTGTACGGGGCCTTTGTTGCTCATGGGCTTGACCATAGGCCCTCCATCGCCAAATTATAAGGCCTTCCGGCTACCAACGTCCCACCCCGATTCCGAAAGCCCGCTTTGCCGTCTTCCGCCCGCCCTTCCCGATTCCATGGCCGCGTCCCGCGCGAGGAACGCTGCGCCGCGCCCGGATGCGCCGAGGCCGGCGAGTTTCGCGCCCCCGTCTCGTCGCACCGATCGCCCGACGGGCCGCCGCCTTACCGCTGGCTCTGCCTCGACCATGTGCGCGAATTCAACGCGGGTTATAATTTCTTCGAAGGGATGAGCGCCGACCAGATCATGGCGGCGCAGTCGCCCACGGCCGGCTGGGAAACCGAAAGCCGCGCCTTCCGTCCCGCGGGCAGCGCCGACCTGCCGCCACGCTGGGCCGATTTCCGTGATCCGATGGATGCGCTCGGCGCGCGCTTTCGCCAGCGGATGGACGAAGCACGGCGCGAGGCGGCCAATCCCCGCCTGTCGCGCGAGGAACATGACGCGATGCAGTTGATGGCGCTGCCCGCCGACGCCGACCGCGCGGCGCTCCGCCGCCGTTACAGCGAACTCGTCCGCAAATATCATCCCGACCGGAATGGCGGCGATCGCAGTTTCGAAGCACGGCTGGGTGCGGTAGTCGAGGCCTATCAGTTGCTCAGGAAGAGCAAGGCGTTCGCATAGGAGAGCCGCAATGACCGACCTGGACGAAGCACGGATCGAGGTGGTGCGCCGCCACATGGCGCTCGAGATCACGCACGACTGGGACGGCGTCCTCGCGACCTTCGACCATCCGCGTTACGAACTGATGGGCCCCGGGACGATCTTCGACGGCGAGGCCGCGGTGCGCTCCTATTTCGCGTCGTCGCGCGAACCCTTTCCCGACCAGGCGAACGAGGTCATCGCGATCGCCGCCGACGCCGCGACGAACACCGTGCTCGTCGAATTCTGGCTGACCGGCACGCACACCGGCCCGCTCAAGCTTGGTCTGCGCACGATCGAACCCACCGGCAAGGCCTTCCGCATCCGCATGGCGGCCAGCTTCGAATTCGCGCCGGGTGGCGACAAGATCGTTTGCGAGCGCCCCTATTACGACCAGTCGGCGGTGATGAAGGCGCTCGGCCTCTTCTGAAAAGGCGTTGCAAGGCGCAACCCGTCGCTATACCGCGACGGCGAAGCGCCGCCGCGCGGCGACTCTCCCCGTTTGCTTGCTGGACTTTGCCATGACCGATATCCCGAACAGCCTTCCCGATCACCACGGCTCGACGCTGCTTGCGGCGCCCGATACCGAGGTCGATGCGCGCGAAGTCTTCGGAGTCGATATCGACATGAAGGTGCCGGCGTTCAGCGAGGCCGACGAGCGCGTCCCCGACCTCGACCCCGCCTATGTCTTCGACGGCGACACGACGCTCGCGATCCTCGCGGGCTTCAAATACAACCGCCGCGTGATGGTGCAGGGCTATCACGGCACCGGCAAGTCGACGCATATCGAACAGGTCGCCGCCCGCCTCAAATGGCCGTGCATCCGCGTCAACCTCGACGCCCATATCAGCCGCATCGACCTCGTCGGGCGCGACGCGATCGTGCTGCGAGATGGCCAGCAGGTCACCGAATTCCGGGAGGGCCTGCTGCCCTGGGCGCTGCAGACGCCGACGGCATTGGTTTTCGACGAATATGACGCGGGCCGACCCGACGTGATGTTCGTGATCCAGCGCGTGCTCGAGACCGAGGGCAAGCTGACGCTGCTCGACCAGAACCGGGTGATCCGCCCGAACCCGCATTTCCGCCTCTTCTCGACCGCGAACACCGTCGGGCTGGGCGACACGAGCGGACTTTATCACGGGACGCAACAGATCAACCAGGGCCAGATGGACCGCTGGAACATCGTCGTCACGCTGAACTATCTGCCCGCCGCGACCGAAAGCGCGATCATTCTCGCCAAGGTGCCCGATACCGACGAGACCACCGTCGCCAATATGGTGAAGGTCGCGGATTTGACGCGGCAGGGCTTCATCAACGGCGACATCTCGACCGTGATGTCGCCGCGGACGGTGATCAGCTGGGCGCAGAACACCGCGATCTTCAATAATATCGGCTTCGCCTTCCGCCTCTCGTTCCTCAACAAGTGCGACGAGGCCGAGCGGATGATCGTTGCCGAATATTATCAGCGCGTATTTGGCGAAGACCTGCCCGAAGGCGTCATCGGCAAGTGATATACAAGCGCCACCTTCTGGTGGCGTCCGCCGCTCTGTCGCTCGGCGGCTGCAGCATCGCGGCGGTGGATTACGGCAAGATCCGCCATGCCGAATATGTCGCCGATCCGCGCTGCACCGCTCAGCCGGGCGCGGTCGTCGATGGCGAGGCGCTGCCCTATTTCTTCGCGACGAGCCGTCTGCCCGATTGCCGCACGAGCGAGATCGAACTGCTCCACCACCGCGGCGACCGCATCCGCTATGGCCGTTTCAACGCGCCGCGCGATGTCGAAGTCGGCAAGAAGGAACGCTTCCTTACGCCGCTCGCCTTCCAGACGCCGGCCGACTGGTGGCGCGCACTGCAGGCCGAGACCGACCGCAGGCAGGGCCGCGTTCTTCTCTATGTCCACGGCTATCGCGAGAATTTCAACACGACGTCGAAGGACGCGGCGCAGATCGCGCGCATGACCGGCTTCGACGGCCCGATCGTCGAATATAGCTGGCCGTCGCAGGGCAAGTTTCTGAGCTATGTCGTCGACGAGACGAACATGTATCACGACGTCCGCAATTTCCGCGATTTCCTGAAATCGCTCGCCGAACAGAGCTGGGTCAAGGAGATCGTCGTCGTCTCGCACTCGCTCGGCGCGCGGCTGGTGATCCCCGCCGTCGCCTATGTCGACCGCACGTCGAGCCGCGCCGACAGCAGCAATATCTCGAACGTCATCCTCGCCTCGCCCGACATCGACCGCGAGACGTTCGAGCGCGATATCGAGGACGAAGTGCTGTCGGCGCGGCGCGTCGCGGTGGGCCGCCGGATCACCGCCTATGTCTCGCGCGCCGACAAGGCTCTCGCCGCCTCGCGCGCGATCCACGGCTACCCGCGGCTCGGCTCGCCCTATTGCTTCAATCCGTTTGAGGCCGACGAGTTGAAGGCGAAGGGACTCCCCGAGCGCTGCTACCCCGCCGCGCGCCCGGGATTCACCGTGATCGACACGACCGACGTATCGCGCGGTTCGACCGGGCACAGCAATTTCCTGCGCAGCGCCGTTGTGTGCCGCGATTTCATCGACGTCGTCGCGAACAAGCAGACCCGGCCCGAGCGGGTCCCGACGCACCTCGCGCATGTGTTTCGCCTGGCTCCCGATCCGGCCATACCGAAGGACGGCGACGACGCGATCTGCCACCGCACCCCCGAAACCGAGGCACCCGAATAGCGGCTAGAAACCGCACATGATTGCGAAGTTGGTGAGCCAGACGACCGGTCCCTCGCCGGTCCAGAGCCACAGCCCGCCGAGCGCGACAGCGACGAACAGCGCGAGCGCGATCCAGTCCTGCCGCGCGAGCTTCATGCCGATTGCAGCCGTTTGACCGGCGCGTCGGCGATCGGCAGGTGGACGAGCCCCGCGAGCAGCCCGAGCGCGATCGAGAAGCCCCACGCGATATTGTAGCTGCCGGTCGCGTCGAAGATCAGCCCCGCCATCCACGCGCCGAAGAAGCTGCCGAGCTGGTGGCTCAAAAAGACGATGCCGTAGAGCATCGAGAGATAGCGTATGCCGAAAATGCGCCCCACGATCCCGCTGGTGAGCGGCACGGTGCCAAGCCAGAGGAAGCCCATCGCGCCTGCGAACACCAGCGCGCTGGCATGGCTCAATGGCAGGAATAGGAAGAGCGCAATCACCGCCGAGCGCGCGGTATAGAGCGCCGAGAGCACATATTTCTGTCGCAAGAGATCGCCCGCACGGCCGAAGACATAGGAGCCGAGGATGTTGAACAGGCCGACGAGCGCAAGCACCTGCGCCCCGATCTCGATCCCCAGCCCCTTGTCGTCGAGATAGGCGGGGAGATGCGTCGCGATGAAGGCGATGTGGAAGCCGCAGACGAAGAAGCCCGCGTTGAGCAGCCAATAGCCGCGGTGGGTCGCGGCTTCGCGGAGCGCGTCACGCGCGCTTTGCTCCTCCGCCTGCAGCGTTCCCGGCGTGTCGGTGCGCCCCGCAACGCCGATCGCGAGCAGTCCGCACAGCGCGACGAGCCCGGCCATGATCCAGAGCGTCTGATGATAGCCGACATCGCCGAGCAGCATCGACGCGAGCGGCACGACGAGGAACTGGCCGAGCGACCCGCCCGCGGTGACGATGCCGAAGGCGCCGCTGCGCTTTTCCGGGCTGACGACGCGGCCGACCGCCCCCAAAACGACGACGAAGGTGGTTGCCGACTGCGCCATGCCGATGAAGATACCGAAGCTGATATGCAGCCCGATCGCGTCGGTCGCGAAGGCGGCGCCGATCAGCCCGAGCGCATAAAGCAGCGCGCCGAAAAAGACGACGCGCCCCGCGCCATGCTTGTCGGCGAGCGCGCCGACAAACGGCTGCACGAGGCCGAAGAGCAGGTTCTGGAGCGCCATCGCGAGCCCGAAGTCGGAGCGGCTGATGCCGATATCGACGCTCATCTGCGGCAGAAACAGGCCGAACGACTGACGCACGCCCATCGCGAGCGTGACGATGAAGGCGGCGCAGGCGATAACGATCCACGGGCGCTTCATGGGGGAGAGTTGGGGGGAGCTCATGTCGCGGCGATGCGCCTGCCTTCCGTTTGCGTCAAGCGAGCTTGGCTATCGCGGCCCCTACCTCCCCTTTCGTCATCCCGGGCTTGACCCGGGATCCGCCTGTCTTGAAGCGGAAGAAGGCAGACCCCGGATCAAGTCCGGGGTGACGATTGGAGTAGCCCTTTCTTCATTCCGAAAAGCTGGTTAGAGCCGACTCGATGTCCGCTTCCTCTCCCCTCGACGATTTCAAGGCCGCGCTGTCGAGCGTCGCGCGCGCGGTGACGCGCGATGCCGAGGTCGAGGTCGGTTTCACCGCAGACGCGCCGGCACAGGTCGGCAAGGCGATCAAGGTGCCGACCCCGTCGCGCACGCTGCCCGCCGATCAGGTCGCCGAAGCACGCGGCTTTGCCGACTCTTACGCTTTGCGGATGAAGCACCACAGCGACAAGATCCACAATGCCGCGCGCCCCGCCGAGCCAATTGCGGCCGCAGCATTCGACGCGATGGAACGCGCGCGGATCGAGGCATTGGGGGCGCGCCACATGGACGGGATGCGCGGCAATCTGGCCGCCAGCCTGATGATGCGGATGCGCAGCGACCCGATCAGCCGCGCGCAGAACCGAGAGGACGTGCCGATCTCGAGCGCGCTCGAACTGATGCTGCGCGAAGCGCTGACCGGCGAGCAGGCGCCGCAGGGCACCGAAACCGGCCTGTCGCTGGTGCGCGAGTGGATCACCCAGGAAGCGGGCGGCGACCTCACCGCGCTGTCGATGCAGCTCGACGATCAGGCGGCCTTTGCAGAAACGGCGAAGCTTGCACTCCGCCACCTCGACCTGATCCACAGCGACGAGCCGCTGGAAGAAGGCAGCGAGGACGGCGGCGAGCAGGACGAGAGCGAAGCCGAAGAGAGTCAGGAAGAACAGGAAAGCGAAGACGGCGGTGCCGGCGAATCGCAGGTCGATGCGCGCGCCGAAATGGCGGGCGATCAGGCCGACGACGGCGACAGCGACCCCGATGCACAGGAAATGGAAGCCGACGGCGAACCCGAAATGGGCGGCGAAGGCGACGAGGGCATGCTGCCCGTGCGTCCCAACCGCCTGCCGAGCGACATCCCCGATTTCAACTATCTGCGCTTCACCGAAAAGCATGACGAGATTATCGCGGCGACCGAGCTGTGCGATGCCGACGAACTCACCCGCCTGCGCGCCTATCTCGATCAGCAGATGACGCATCTGCAGGGCGCGGTGACCAAGCTCGCGAACCGGCTCCAGCGACGGTTGATGGCGCAGCAGAACCGCGCGTGGGATTTCGATCAGGAGGAAGGGCAGCTCGACGCCGCACGGCTTGCGCGCGTGATCGTCTCGCCCGGCCAGTCGCTCTCCTACAAGATCGAGCGGGACACCGACTTTCGCGATACCGTCGTGACCTTGCTTATCGATAACAGCGGCTCGATGCGCGGCCGCCCGATCAGCATCGCCGCGATCAGCGCCGACATCCTTGCGCGCACGCTCGAACGCTGCGGCGTGAAGACCGAAATCCTCGGCTTCACGACGCGGACGTGGAAGGGCGGGCAGAGCCGCGAAGACTGGCTCGCCGCGGGTCGTCCCGCCCACCCCGGCCGCCTCAACGACCTCCGTCACATCATCTACAAACCCGCCGACGAACCCTATCGCCGCGCGCGCAAGTCCTTGGGGCTGATGATGCGCGAGGGGTTGCTCAAGGAAAATATCGACGGCGAGGCATTGATGTGGGCGCATCAGCGGATCATCAATCGTCCCGAGGAACGCCGGATATTGATGGTGATCAGCGACGGCGCGCCGGTCGACGACAGCACGCTGTCGGTCAACCACGGCGCCTATCTCGATCAGCATCTGCGCCAGGTGATCGAGTGGATCGAGAACCGCTCGCCGGTCGAGCTGTGCGCGATCGGCATCGGTCACGATGTCACGCGCTATTACAGCCGCGCGGTGACGATCATGGACGCCGAGCAATTGGGGGGCACGATGGTCGAGCAGCTCGCGGGTCTGTTCGACATCGACTAGCGTCGGCTCGGCACGACAGGGGCGGGTGACAACCCCTTTTCCCCTCGTTACAAATCCTTCCCGATACAGCAGGGACTCGCGACCTATGACGAGAGCCGCTGTATCGACATATATGCTGAAGGTCGCCGGCATGATTTGAGGCCGCATCGGTTCGATGCGCGGCTGAGGGGGCGACTGGCATATGAAAAAAGCATCCGACCTGTTCATCGAATGTCTTGAGGAAGAAGGCGTCGAGTATATTTTCGGCGTTCCGGGCGAGGAGAATCTGGATTTCCTCGACAGCCTGTCGCGCTCGAAGACAATCAAGCTGATCCTGACGCGGCACGAGCAGGGCGCGGGTTTCATGGCCGCGACCTATGGCCGCCATACGGGCAAGACCGGCGTATGCCTCGCGACATTGGGGCCGGGCGCGACCAATTTCGTCACCGCGGCCGCTTACGCTCAGCTCGGCGGCATGCCGATGATGATGATCACCGGCCAGAAGCCGATCAAGAAGTCGAAGCAGGGCCGCTTCCAGATCCTCGACGTCGTCGCGATGATGGGGCCGATCACCAAATATACGCACCAGATGGCCTCGTCGGACAATATCCCGAGCCGCGTCCGCGAGGCCTTCCGCCTCGCCGAAGAGGAAAAGCCCGGCGCCGTTCATATCGAGCTGCCCGAGGATATCGCCGACGAACATACCGATTCGACGCCGCTGAAGCGCAGCCATTCGCGCCGTCCGAACGCCGATAGCAAATCGATCCGCGAGGCGGTGAAGGCGCTCGAGAATGCGAAGTCGCCGGTGCTCGTGATCGGCGCGGGCGCGAACCGGACGATGACGAGCCGCATGCTGCTGCAATTCATCGAGAAGACCGGCATTCCATTCCTGACAACCCAGCTCGGCAAGGGCGTGATCGACGAGCGGCATCCGAAATTCCTCGGCTGCGCGGCGCTGTCTTCGGGCGATTTCGTCCACCGCGCGGTCGAGGCGTCGGACTGCATCGTCAACCTCGGCCACGACGTGATCGAAAAGCCGCCCTTCTTCATGCAGCGCGGCGGCCCGACCGTCATCCATGTGTCGACCAAGACCGCCGAGGTCGACCCCGTCTATTTCCCCGATATCGAGGTGATCGGCGACATCGCCAACGCGGTGTGGCAGATGAAGGAGGATATCGTCCCCAACGGCGGCTGGAAATTCGACCATCTGCTCGCCTATCGCAAGGCCGAGGTCGAGCATACCGCGCCGCTCGCCAAGGATGAGCGCTTCCCGATCTTCCCGCCGCATCTGGTGCAGTCGGTCCGCGACGCGATGCCCGACGACGGGATCATCTGCCTCGACAATGGCGTGTACAAGATCTGGTTCGCGCGCGGCTATACCGCGTGCAAACCGAACACGGTGCTGCTCGACAATGCGCTCGCGACGATGGGCGCAGGGCTACCGAGCGCGATGATGTCGGCGATGCTCTATCCGGAGCGCAAGGTCATGGCGATCTGCGGCGACGGCGGCTTCATGATGAACAGTCAGGAGATGGAGACCGCGGTGCGCCTCGGCCTCAACATCACCGTGCTGATTTTGAACGACAACAGCTATGGCATGATCCGCTGGAAACAGGCGAATATGGGCTTCAAGGATTGGGGCCTGACCTATGGCAACCCCGATTTCGTCAAATATGCCGAAAGCTATGGGGCCAAAGGGCACCGCGTCGAAAGCGCGGCGCACCTCAAGGAACTGCTCGCGCATTGCCGCGATACGCCGGGCGTCCACCTGATCGACTGCCCGGTCGATTATTCGGAGAATGATCAGATTTTGAATAATGACATCAAGAGGCTGTCGAAGGAGCTGTAATTCCTCACCCCCTCCCGCTTGCGGGAGGGGCAGCGAGACTTGCGAGCTTGCTCGCTAGTCGCAGCGGGGTGAGATACTTCACCGCCGCTGACCCACCCCCAACCCCTCCCACAGGCGGGAGGGGGGAGAAGCTGAATGAAACTCAAGGACGTCTACCCGCTCTATCTCAACAACAAGGCGGCGCAGCCGAACACCGACCTCGAGGTGATCGACAAGTTCACCGGCGAGGTTGCTTTCCGCACCGCGCTCGCGACCCCTGACATTATCGACGCGGCGATCGCGGGCGCTGTGCGTGCTGCCGAACCGATGGCGCGGCTCGCGAGTTTCGAAAAGCGCGATGTCCTTACCCATTGCGTCGCGCGCTTTCAGGAGCGGTTCGACGAGCTCGCCTACGCGCTGTGCGTCGAGGCAGGCAAGCCGATCGCCGATTCGGAAGGCGAAGTAACCCGCCTGATCGACACCTTCCGCATCGCCGCCGAGGAAGCGACGCGCAACTATGGCGAGGTCCAGCCGCTCGACATTTCGGCGCGCGCCAAGGGCTATATGGGGATGTGGAAGCGCGTGCCGATCGGGCCGTGCAGCTTCATCTCGCCGTTCAACTTCCCGCTCAATCTCGCGGCGCACAAGATCGCGCCGGCGATCGCGATGGGTTGTCCGTTCGTGATGAAGCCGGCATCGCTGACGCCGCTCGGTGCGATCATCATGGGCGAGGTGCTCGCCGAATGCGACATCCTGCCCGAAGGCGCGTTCAGCATCCTGCCCGCGACGCGCGACGGCGCCGACCTGTTCACCACCGACGAGCGGCTGAAACTGCTCTCCTTCACCGGCTCGCCGGGCGTGGGCTGGGATCTGAAGGCCAAGGCGGGCAAGAAGAAGGTCGTGCTCGAACTCGGCGGCAACGCCGCGGTCATCGTCGACAAGGATGCCGATTTTGATCATGCGCTCGCGCGGATCATCTTCGGCGCCTTCTATCAATCGGGCCAGTCGTGCATCGGGGTGCAGCGGATCATCATCCACGCCGACATCTACGACAAGTTCCGCGACATGCTCGTCGCAAAGACCAAAACGCTGGTCGCGGGAGATCCCAAGGATCGCAAGACCTTCATCGGTCCGATGATCTCCGAAAAGGAAGCCGCGCGATTGGACGGGTGGATCGAGGAAGCGGTCGCGAATGGCGCAAAGCTGCTCGTCGGCGGCAAGCGCGAAGGCGCGATGCTCGAGGCCACCTTGCTCGAAGACGTCGACCGCAGCGCCAAGGCGTATCGCGAAGAAGCGTTCGGCCCCGTCGCGATCCTGTCGAAATTCACCGACTGGGATGAAGCGCTTGCCGAGATCAACGACAGCAAGTTCGGACTGCAGGCGGGCATCTTCACGCGCGACATCCACAAGATACTCGAGGCGTGGGATCGTCTCGACGTCGGCGGCATTGTCGTGAACGACGTCTCCTCCTACCGCGTCGACAATATGCCCTATGGCGGGGTCAAGGACAGCGGTCTGGGCCGCGAAGGGATCCGCTTTGCCATGGAAGATATGAGCGAAATCAGAAATTTGGTGATTCGGCGAACCTGATTGGATCATGGTTAATCGCATATGTGTCAAATAGGCAACGTCACCAAAGCGCCTTCAAACTTTCTTCAAACTGTCGCGAGTTTGAATCGCGCGCTGTAACAAAACTCCTGTCTAGGCCGTGGGCAGCCAAAAGCTGTTTACGGAGCACGACATGGCCTCGATTTCGACCCTGCCGATCCCCGCCCGGTTTCCCGACCCGTTCACGACCGATCCGCATATTCCCGAGCGCGTGATCGGCGAACGCCGCAGCTATCGCACCATATGGGTCAGCGACATCCACCTCGGCACGCGCGGCTGCAACGCGCCGCTGCTGATCGATTTCTTCGACCATGTCGATTGCGAGACGCTCTATCTCGTCGGCGACATCATCGACGGCTGGCGGCTCAAGAAGCGCCACTTCTGGCCCCCCGAGCATAATGACGTCGTGTGGCGCGTGCTCAAGCGCGCGAAGCGCGGCACGCGCGTCGTCTATGTCCCCGGCAACCATGACGAGATGGTCCGCCCATTCGACGGCTTCGATTTCGGCGGGGTCGAGATCCGCCGCGAGGCGATCCACGAAACCGCCGACGGCCGCAAATTGCTCATCGTCCATGGCGATGAATTCGATGCCGTGATGCTCGCGCACCGCTGGCTCGCCTTCGTCGGCGACGCCGCCTACACCGCGCTGATGAAATGCAATGTCGTGGTCAACTGGGTCCGTGGCAAGCTCGGCCTGCCCTATTGGTCGCTGTCGATGGTCGCCAAGCACAAGGTCAAGAATGCGGTCCAGTTCATCGGCCGCTATGAGGAAGTCGTCGCCCACGCCGCGCGCTCGCGCGGGGTCGATGGCGTGGTGTGCGGTCACATCCACAGCGCCGAGATGCGCGAGATCGAGGGCACCGAATATTATAACGACGGCGACTGGGTCGAGGGCTGCACCGCGCTGGTCGAGCATCATGACGGAACGATGGAAATCCTGCACTGGGCCGAGGAGGTCGCGGCGCGGAGCGTCCCGACGAAGCTCGCGTTGCCCGCCGCCGCATGAGGATCCTGATCGTCACCGACGCGTGGGAGCCGCAGGTCAACGGCGTCGTCCGCACGCTGCAGGCAACGATCGGTGAATTGCGCTCGGTGGGGCATGAGGTTGGGGTGATCTCGCCCGATCTCTTCCGTTCGGCTCCCTGCCCTTCCTACCCCGAGATCCGCCTCGCATTCGCCGGGCGGCGCGCGGTAGGACGCCGCATCCGTGCCTTTTCCCCGCAGGCGATCCACATCTCGACCGAGGGGCCGCTCGGCCTCGCCGCACGGCGCTGGTGCCTGCAGAACGACTTTCCCTTCACCACCGCCTATCACACGCGCTTCCCCGAATATGTCGCGGCGCGCCTGCCCGTCTCACCGGCGCTCGTCTGGCGCTTCATCCGCTGGTTCCACCGCCCGGCGCGGCACATCATGGTCGCGACGCGCAGCCTTGCGCGCGAACTCGCCGGGCAGGGTCTCGGCCAGACGATGATGTGGGAGCGCGGTGTCGATCACAAGCTGTTCCGCCCCGACCGCGCGCCGCATCCGGCCTATGCCGGACTCGCGCGGCCGATCCAGCTTTATGTTGGCCGCGTCGCGGTGGAAAAGAATATCGGCGCTTTCCTCGACAGCGATCGGCCGGGCTCCAAGGTGGTCGTCGGCGAAGGGCCTGCGCTCGCCGAACTCAAGGCGCGGCATCCCGACGCGCTGTTCCTCGGCAAACTGGGCGGTGACATGCTGGCGGCGGCCTATGCCGGCGCCGATGTCTTCGTCTTTCCCAGCCGCACCGACACCTTCGGGTTGGTGGTCATCGAGGCGCTGAGCTGCGGCACCCCCGTCGCCGCCTATCCGGTACCCGGTCCAGGCGACATCGTGCGCGACGGAGCCGGCGCGCTCGACGAGGACCTGGGCCGCGCGATCGACACCGCGCTGCTATGCGACCGGAAGGACGCAGCGGCGCTCGGCGCGCGCTACAGTTGGCCCAATTGCACCGCGCAGTTCGTGAAGGCGCTGACGTTCCTACCGTCGGTGCCGGCGGTGGACACGGTCGCCACGCCGCACCTCGCCTAAAGCGCGACAGCAGGAAGCGACCGGTTGCGGGATCATCTCGGGACTCTGAAATCCAGCTTCTCGCCGGCCGCATAGGCATCCCATGCCTGGCGCGTGCGAAAGCCGCCCTGTCCCTTGTCCCACGCAGAACCCGAAAAATAGACGAACGGCTTGCCGGGCGCGACGCGTAGCAGGACGAGCTGATTGTCAGCATCGGCGCGTATTTCGGCGATCATCGCGGGATCGACCCGGATCGCGATCGCCATCCGGCCATGATCGCCGTCCGCGGGTCCCCACCACGAAAGAAGTCCCTTCGCACGGTCCACCGTCAGTTCGCCGGCGCCCGACCCCGTGGTCCGCTTGCCGATGCCGATCCCGACGAGGAGCGGTTCGTCGCTGTCGGACGAGATGGTCGAGACCATGCGGGTAAAATGCGTGCCGAGCGGAAGCGTGAAGCGGCGCGTCTCCCAGACCTTGCGATCCACATCGACCGGCCAGGGCGCATAATCGACGATAAAATCGGCCGCCTGCCCGCTTGCGGACAGGATGCGGTGGCTGACGTAGTTGCGCGACGTCCACAGCTTGTTGTCGTGCCAGATGCCGAGCCCGCCGGCGCCGCGCGTCGAACCGACATTGTAGAAGTCCAAGCCTTCGCCGCGATAACTGTGTTGGTCGCCGCTGCGCAGCTGGCGATCGGTGAAGGGCCAGCGCACATTCTTGCCCCACGAATCGATTCCCGAGCCCGAGGGCGGTTCCGCCGCTTCGAGCGCATGGCCGTAAATCCGGTGCGCGGTGCGATCATTCTCCCACAATAGATCGTCGTAGCGATAGTCGGCGCGGACCACCGCGGCCCCGGGCTCGCGGTCAGGCGGCGGCGGGAGCGACCCCGCGACCGCCGGCATGTCCGGCGCCTCTTGTGTCGCCGCGGCTATCGCCGGGGCCACCGCAAGCAAGAACGCCATTGTCGCGGGGGCACGCCCCTTTTTCCAGATGGTCGAAATCCGCGTCATATCTCTCTCCCTGGCAGCGATCCGATCGGGCGACGAACCCGCCTTATGTCACGCTGTGCGACGATGTGGCACCCTTGCGGCCATGGCTCGTGGGCCCGATGGATCAAATTTTTAAAATGAAATGAAATTATTTAAGTTGTCATATGACTTATAATCGCTACACTCAAGCGGATATGGTGCATTATGTGCCAGCAACGGGAGAATGGGCGCGTGAGGCAGGGCGGCAGCAACGCTGTGCATGACGACAGGCTGGCGCTTCGCAAGCGGCGGCCGTCCCTCGTCGACGCCGCGTGCGAGCATATCCGCACCAGCATCATGTCGGGCGTGCATCCGCCCGGCGCCCAGCTCCCTACCGAGGCCGAATTCGTCGATGTGCTCGGCGTGAGCCGGACGGTGATTCGCGAAGCGATCGCCCGCCTTGCGGCGGCGGGACTGGTCGAGGCCCGCCAGGGAAAAGGGCTCTTCGTCAGCGAAACCGCGCGCTACCAGGCTTTCCAGGTCACGCGCGACGAGGTCGAGAATCTCAGCGATGTGATCCAGCTTCTCGAACTCAGGCTCTGCGTCGAAACCGAGATGGCTGCGCTGGCGGCCGAGCGGCGCACCGAGGTCGACGTGATGAATATGCGCCAGCAGATCAGGATTCTTGGCGAGGCCGCAGTCGGCCTTGAGGATTCGGTCAAGGCCGATGTCGAATTCCACAACGTCATCGCCCGCGCGAGCAAAAACACCTATTACGCCAAGCTGATCGATTTCCTCGGCGTCCGCCTCGTTCCACCGCGCTCGCTCTATCTGCGGCAGGGCCAGGCCTATATCGGCGACAGCTACAAGGCGGTGATCAGCGCCGAGCATGAGGCGATCCTCGACGCCATCATCCACCGCGATCCGGACGCCGCGCGGGTGGCGGCGCGAACCCATATGAGCGGCAGCCTCAAACGGCACCGCGAACTCCACGACTTCATGTCGTCCAACAGCCCGACGGGCTGAACCAGACCAAAACACAGACCTGCAGAAGAACTCAGGCACCGAATTACGTCCGGCAGAATAATAAGATCAATCTGCCATACTTGTATGATGTCTTATAGGGAGAGGTCCATTGAAGGTCAGTCTTCGCGCCTCCGTGGCGCTGATGGCACTCGTATCGGGTGCACCCATGGCAATTGCGCAAACCGCGCCAGCCGCCGATCCGGCTGCGGGTGAAGGGCAGGACACGTCGGGCGACATCGTCGTCACCGGCATCCGCCAGAGCCTTTCGCGCGCTGCCGAGATCAAGCGCGAGTCGACCGCCGTGGTCGATTCGATCGTCGCCGAGGATATCGGCAAGCTTCCCGACCTGACCACGGCCTCGGCGCTCCAGCGCGTGCCCGGCGTTCAGGTCGTCGTCGGCGGTAATAACGAGATCGTCGGCGCCCGCATCCGCGGCCTCGACGACATCGTCACCACGCTCAACGGGCGCGAGATTTTCACCGGCGTCGGCCGCGGCTTCTCGTTTCAGGATCTCCCGGCCGAAGCCCTTGCGGGGGTCGATGTCTACAAGTCCAATTCGGCCGAACGGATCGAAGGCGGCGTCGCTGGCGGCGTCAACATGCGCCTGCGCCGCGCGCTCGACTTCAAGGAGCTGACGATCGCGGGCAGCGCGCGCGCGACCTATCTGCAGGAAGCCGGTTCGAAGAATACGATCAATCCGGCGCTGAGTCTGCTGGTGGCCAACCGCTGGGACGCCGGTGAGGGCGAGATCGCGGCGATGGTCGGCATATCCTATCAGCGCAACAAATATGCCCGGCCGATCGCGTGGAACGACTGGACACGCGCCACGAGCGCGGGCCCCGCGGGCTCGCCGCAGAATTTGCACGCGCCCACCGGCTTCGCCGCCGCCATCGAATTCGGCAAATATGAGCGTCCGCAAGCCAATTTCTCGCTCGAATGGGCGCCCGACAGCGACACGACAATCTACGCCGAGGGGCTGTTCGCGGGGTATCGCGGCGACGTCTTCCAGGCGCGCCCGACCTTCCGCGCCTTCACCGGCAACTCGCTCGAGGCGACCGCCGGCGACACCTGCGAGGATTTCGCCGTCGGCCCCGACGGCTATTATTCTGGCAATGTGCAGAGCCCGGACAACCCGACGGGCACCGGCACGATCCGCGAACTGTGCAACGCCACAGGCTATACGGCTCGCAATATCGAATATTACACCGCGACCGTCGCGAACAAGTCGAGCACCGACATCTATGTGATCGCCACGGGCTTCAACAAGGAAATCGGCGCGCTTACCTGGAATACCGACATCTCCTATGAATCCTCGACCAACCGGAACGACAGCTTCCGCGTCGATATCGGCAAGCGCATCGACGAACTGGTCCTGGTCCGCGACGTCGACCATGAGGTTGAGGCGACGATGCCGGGCAATCCGATGAACGATCCCGAAGGCCTCGCCTTCGCCAACGGCATGAGCGAAAATATCAACCGCAGCCGAGGTACTTTGTGGGCCGTAATGAGCGACGCCAAATATGATTTCGACGGGGTCCTCGACTATGTCCAGGCGGGTGTCCGCGTTGCGAAACGCAAGGCCGCCTTCGAGCAATATCTTGGCGGCCCACCAGCCCCAGGCGGCTCGTTTGTGACGCCGCTCGATGGCGCGGGTCTCCCCAGCGATATTCTTTCACAGGCCCCCGGCGTTCCGCAAATGAACGGCGGCGCCTCCTTCCTGCAGCTCGACCCCGACTATCTGGTTCAGGAATCGATCAAGCGACAGCTCAGGACGCTGTACGGCATCTCGCCCGACACGCCGGCCTTCGACCCGACGCGCGACTATGATGCGCAGGAAAAAAGCTATGCCGGCTTCCTGCAGGCGGGTTACGACATCGCGCTGACCGATACGATTTCGATCGACGGCATGGTCGGCGCGCGCCTGACCCGCACTGACCGCGAGATCGCGGGTTCGGGTCGCGTGACCGATCCGGTGACGGGCACGTCGCGGATCGAACTCGTCCGGCGCTCGACCAGCGACACCGACCTGCTGCCCAACGCCAGCGCCCGCATCCGGTTCGGCGGCGGGCTCCAGTCGCGCTTCAATTACTCGAAAACGCTGTCGCGGCCCAGCTTCGGCCAGCTCAATCCGGGCCTCAGCTATGTCGTATCCTACGTCAACACGATCCAGAATTCGGGATCGGGCGGCAACCCCGACCTCCGCCCGCAAAAGGCCGACAGCTTCGATGCGTCGCTCGAATATTATTTCGGCCGCAGCAACTATGTCTCGGCGGTCGCCTTTTATCGCGACATCACGGACCGGATCATCAACGGGACCGAGGTGCGGACGATCGACGGCCTGCAATATGTGATCTCGACCCCCCGCAATCTGGGTTCGGCCAAGATCAAGGGCGTCGAAGTCGGCGGCCAGCTGTTCCTCGATTTCCTTCCGGAAGGACTCGACGGTGCGGGCATAATGGGAAATTTCACCGTCATCGACAGCGAGGTGACAACCCCCGGCGACCGGCTTCAGGGCCTGCCGCTGCTCGGGGTCTCCAAATATAATTACAACATCGGCCTGATCTACGAGAAATACGGCATTTCGGCGCGGATGATTTACACCTATCGCTCGCGATATTTCGACGGCGACATCACCAACGGCCTCTCGCTGCGGCCGGTTTCGATCCCGGTAGGGCTCAACGGCATCCGCGCTGCGGGGCGGCTCGACTTCGGCCTGAACTACGACGTGGCGCCGGGCATCACGGTCAGCCTCGCCGGCACCAACATCACGGGCCAGAAGACGCGCAACTTCGAATCGCGTGAGGATTTCGTTCGCGAAGTGCGGAACGACGACACGACCTATTCGCTCGGGGTCCGCTTCAACTTCTGAGCCTGAACGTGAATGCCGGAACAAAAAGGAGGATGACTTGAACAGAAAACGGATGTTCGCGGCGCTCGGGTTGGCGACGGCTTTGACCGCCGGCAGCTTCGCCCTCGCGGGCGCGGCGCACGCGCAGACGGCGGCCACGGTTCTCAACCAGCCCGGCAAGGCATTGCCCGGCGGCGTCCGCGCCACGCGAACGCGGGATAAGGTGACGATCGACTGGCCATCGGCGCAGGATGAGCGCTCGCAGCTCATCCTGTCACTCGACCCGGGCAAGCCGCTGATCGAGGCGGTCTCGATCGCCGGCAAACCGGTCCTCGGCGGCGTCGATCCCGCCGGCGTGGTCACCGTCGGCACGCGCGACCTCAAGCAGGGCTGGACGATCTTTTTCGACAACCCCCGCAAGCGCCCGTTCGAAAGCTTCCCGCTCACGCTGGCGCGCAGCGACATCAGCGTGCGGGCGGAGGGCGGCAATACCAGGGTGATAGTCGGCGGCGCCGCTGCCGGGCCCTTCTCAGGCACCTATGAATTCACCATCTACCCCGGCTCACGGCTTGTCCGCGCCGCGATGGTGATGTCGACCGCGCGCGAGGCCACCGCCTACACCTTCGATGCCGGTCTCGGCGTCGCATCCTCGGCCGCCTTGCCGTGGCGCTCGATCGCCTTCACCGACACCAGCGATACGATCGTGCGCAAGGAAGGCGATGCTTCGCGGGGACCCGCAGTCTCGCCCAAGGTGCGCGCACGGATGATCGTCGCGGAAGGGCCCACCGGCGGATCGCTCGGCATCGTCCCGCCGCCGCACCAATTCTACTACCCGCTCGATTATGCCAACAACGACAATTCGGCCTGGTACGGCAACGACTATCGCAACCTCGACGGCCGCACGAGCTTCGGCGTGCGCCAGACGCTCGAGGGCGACCGGCGCTATGTGCCGTGGGTCAACGCACCGCCGGGCACGATGCAGGACATGGGCGTGTTCCTGCTGCCTGACAGCGGCGATGCGGCCAGCGTCACCAAGGCTGCGCTCGCCTATACCCGCGGCGATCGCTTCAAGGCGCTCGAGGGGCACCGCACCTTCACCAGCCACTATCATGTCGAGCACACCGAAGCCTATCTGAACACGCAGCGCTTCCAGCAATCGACGGCAGTGCCCGACGGGCTCGAGGCGCCCGAGTTCGTCAAACGCTTCAAGAACATGAACGTCGAGATCGTCCACCTCGCCGAGCTTCACCTCGGCCGCGAGGCGCTCGATCGCGCCGGCGACCGGCTGACTTTGCTCAAGACGATGCACGCGGAGACCGCGCGGCTGTCGGACGACAAGCTGTTGCTGCTCCCGGGCGAGGAGCCCAACGTTCATCTCGGCGGGCACTGGATCAGCTTCTTCCCGAAGCCGGTCTATTGGACGCTCGACCGCAAGGAAGGGCAGCCCTTCGTCGAAAATGATCCCAAGCTCGGAAAAATCTATCATGTCGGCTCGCAGGAGGATGTCCTGAAGCTGATGCAGGACGAGAAGGGCCTGATGTGGACCGCGCACCCGCGGATCAAGGGCTCGCTCGGCTTCCCCGACAAACACAAGGACACGCCCTTCTTCAAGAGCGACCGCTTCCTCGGCGGGGCGTGGAAGAATATGCCGGTGGACTATTCGCAGCCGCGCCTCGGCTGGCGCGTGCTCGACACGCTCGACGACATGAACAATTGGGCGGCGAAGCCGTCCGAACGCAAGTTCACCCCCGGCGAGGTCGATGTGTTCCAGCTCTCCGACGAGAGCGAGCTCTATGCGCATATGAACATCAACTATCTCCGCCTCGACGGGCCGCTGCCGCGCTATTCCGATGGCTGGCAGAGCGTGCTCGACGCGCTGCGCGGGGGGCGCTTCTTCACCACCACCGGCGAGGTACTGATCCCCGAATTCACGATCGACGGCGCGAAGAGCGGCGGGGAAGCCGCCTTTGGGCGGAATACGACGGTGCGTGCGAAGATCGAATGGACCTTCCCGCCCGCCTTCGCCGAGATCGTCAGCGGCGACGGCAGCAAGGTCTATCGCGAGCGCATCGACCTCACCGGCGCCGCCCCTTTCGGAAGCCGCACGATCGAGAAGCGCCTCGATCTCAGCGGCCGCAAATGGGCGCGCATCGAAGTGTGGGACGTCGCGACGAACGGCGCGTTCACGCCCCCCGTCTTCCGGAAAACGAAATAGCCCTCCCCCCTGCCCGTGCAGTCGTCAGCGCATCCCCTCTGACGACTGCACGCGGCCCTTTTGAATCGGAGCGGGCTCGCGCCGGTCCGGTCCTTCTTGGAGCAACCATGTTCGATCGAACCTATTATGCCACCCATCCCGACATGATGGTGGGCGCGTCCAATGACGAGCTGCGCGATCGCTATCTCATCCAGAATCTGTTCCGTCCCAACCAGTGCGTGCTCAACTATACGCATGCCGACCGGCTCGTAATCGGCGGCGTGCTGGTCGATAGCGGAAGCGTCAAACTACCCGACCAATCGGAGCCGGCGTCGGCAGCCGGCCACCCGTTCCTTGAGCGGCGCGAACTCGGCATCGTCAATGTCGGTCGGATCGAAGGAACCGTGACCGTCGATGGTGAGCTGTTCGTGCTCGGCGCGAAGGACAGCCTGTATGTCACAATGGGCGCGAAAGACGTCCGCTTCTCCGGTAACGGCGCGCGCTTCTATCTCGCCTCGTCCCCCGCGCATCGCGCCTTCGATACACGCAAGCTGCCGCTCGCCGACGCCAAGATGCTCGCGCGCGGCAGCCTGGAGACGGCCAACGACCGGACGATTCACCAGCTCGTCATCCCCGGCGTGTGCGACAGCGCGCAGCTGGCGATGGGCCTGACGATCCTCAAGCCGGGAAGCGTGTGGAACACGATGCCGCCGCATGTGCACGAACGCCGGAGCGAGATCTATTTCTACTTCGATCTCGACGATCCCGAGCAGGACCGGGTGATGCACTTCATGGGCCAGGCCGACGCCACCCGCCATATCGTCATGACGGACGGCGAGGCGGTGATCTCTCCGCCCTGGTCGATCCACATGGGCGTGGGGACCAGCGCCTACGCGTTCATCTGGGTCATGGCCGGCGAAAACCAGGACTATGACGACATGAACATCCTCGACATCTGCCAGCTTCAGTAAGAGCGGCATTCGCCGATCGTCCCGGCGACCCTAGTCCACGCGGCGGAACCGGATGGCCGTGCCGCCGCCGGGCGCGAGGCGCAATGTCAGCGTGTCGCCGCTGGTGACCATGCGTTTCTCGATCGTCAGCGCGCCCGGGTTGCTGCGATAGTCGGCGGCGGGGCCGTCGGCGTAGATTTGCGCCTCGTACCGCGCGCCCGGCGCGAGGAAAGCCAGCGGCTGCCGCAATTCGCGCGTCTCTTCGTCGCCGATAGCGCCCTGCAGCGTCCTCGACTGCTCCCAGTCGGCAGGGACGTCGCGGCTGAACCGGAAGGCGTCGGGGCGCGCCTCGTAATTTTCGGGGAGGTCGGCGGCCATCTGGATCGGCGAATAGATGACGACATATTCGGCGAGCTGGGTCGCGAGCGTCGATTGGCCGATCAGCTTGACCCCCTTCGCCTTGCCGTAGCGCATGATCTCCGCCAAATCGAAATCGGGATAGGCGCGAGTGAAACTGAACTTGTCGCCATTGGCGATCCAGTCACCGTCCCAGCCCTCGTTCCATCCCTCGACGAGCACGCCCTCGAAGCCGTATTTGGCAGCGAAGTCTATGTGTCGCTTCACGTTGGCGGTGTTCGCGCCATGTTTGGGGCCGCTGCCCCAGGTCGATTTCTCTAGGTGCATTTCCCACCAGATGCCGACATATTTGCCGGGCTTGAACCATTGGCCGATGCCCGGAACCTTGCTCGGCTCATTGAGGTTGAGCGTGATCCGGCTGTCGGCGAGCGCGCCGGGCGTTTCGCCGACGAGCACGGTGCGCCACGGTGTCGTGAACGGCCCCGTTTTTTCGCAAGTATGCCGTCGGGCCATGGCATCAGCCACGCATTATAGGTGCCCGCGCCGTCGCCCCGAAGCAGCATCGAGGGGAAGTCTACGAGCGCGGCTTCGTGGAAGCTGAGATAGAGTCCGTTGTCGCCCTTCAGCGTCAGCGGGGTTTCGGCGAGCGTGACGCGCCGCGCGTCGGTCTGTTTATAGAGATATTCGTCGCGTTCCTGCCCCAACCCTTCATACCACCAGGCCTGATACGCCCCGACGGTGCGGAACTGGCTGTGGTCGGCGACCACCGACACCGACTGCCCGGCGGGGATCGCGCGATAATCATAACGGAAACCGAAGCCATCGTCGAAGAGGCGGAAGGTCACGCCGACCGCCCGGTTGAGCGGCGTATCGCCCGCGAGCGTTACCGACAGCTGGTTGTGATTGTCGCGGATCAGGCGCTGTTCGCCCCACGGCTGTTCCCACGTCGTATCGACCGCGCTTCGCTCCGCATCGGCGATTGCCGCGAAGCGGGGATCGGCCTCGCCCGCGAAGCGCAGCCCGAGGCGCGACGGCGCGATGACCGTCACGTCGCCGCGCGTCACTTGATAGCGCGCCTCGCCATTTTCGACCGAAACGCACAGCTCGAGTATCTTGCCGGGGGATTGCGCACATTCGCGCGCCGCGGCGGGCGAAGCCATTGCGAGCATCGAGAGGCCGAACAGGGGAAGCGTCTTCAGGATCATAGTGTCTCTCATGCTGGGGGAAGGTCGTTATGTCCGGAAAGCCGCCGTCAACTGCCGCCGCAACGCCGCGCGCGGCGGCGAGCGCATCGCGCCGAGCGCGCCGCGAAGCGCCTCCGGGATATGCACCGCGGACAGTTCGGGATCGCCGAACACATGGGTGTCGAACATTGCGCGCCAGTAAGCGCGTTCCCCGGGCGGCAGATCCCGGAGCGCGAGCAGCGCCGCGAGGAAGACATTGTTCGGCTTTTCGACGCCCGTTGCCGCATCGCCCCACCCAATAATTGACCATCGCATTATAGGGATCGAGCGAGGCGACATGGTGCCACCAGTAGCGGGGAATGAAGATCGCATCGCCGGGATCGAGCGTCGCGACGCGCGCGGCGGCGAGCGCATCGCGAAACCGCGGGAAACTGTCGAAATCGGGGTTCTCCGGATCGACGAGCGACAGCGGCGGCGGATTATCGAGCGGCCCGATATAGAGGTTCGCGACCTGATCGGGCGGGAACGGGAGGAAGCGCCGCCGTCCCGCGATCACGCAGGCGAGATTATGGTCGCGGTCGTTGTGCGTCTGGGTCTTTACCGCGCCGCCGAGCCACAGCTTGGGCCCGACATCGGCGGGCAACAGCGGCATCGGGTTCTGGCGGACGAAATCGGGCAGCGCGCCGGCGAGCGGCAGCATCTGGATCGCGAGCGTCGGGACATCTTCGCGTCCGATCAATCCTTCGATCCGCGCCAGCGTATCCCGCAGCGGCGCCTGCCGCTTGGTAAAGGTGAATTCGCGCAGGTCGGTGCGATAGGCGAAGCGGCCGCGCGCCCGCGCGGGCGCCTCCATCACCGGCACGGGCACCCCGCGGTCCATGCCCGCCAGATAGGCGTTGAGGCGGCCGGGCGAATGGCGCCCGGCCGCCAGCGCGACCCAGTCGTCGAACAACCCCTTGACGACGACAGGCGTTTCAGACGCGACGAGCGCGGCGAAGTCGGCGGGCGCGGGCGCCCCGCACGCCGCGATGCGCGGCAAGCCGTCGAGCGGGGAATGCGGCGCCGGGCTGCGATCGAGGCGCGCGGGTTCAGCCATGCGCGGGCTGCAGGAGGCGCGCGAGACAGGCATCGTGCGTCGGCTGGCGCAGCACCGCTTCGCGCACGTGTCGGTCGTCGGCTATGACGACATGCTGCTCGCGCGGCTCAGCACCCCCGCGCTGACGACGATCCAGCAGGATACGCTGGAGGCGGGCCGCCGGCTGGTATCGCAGGTCATGGATCCGCAGGCCGAACAATATCTTGATTATTTGCCGACGCATCTGATTGTGCGCGAATCCTGCGGCGCCTGACGCGCGCCGTCAGATCGCCAAGGAGATGGTCCGTTGAGTGTCGCCAGCATTGCCCTGCCCCGCATCCTCCGCATCGGCGGCGGCGCGTCGAAACAGCTGCCCGAAGTGCTCGCGAGTCTGGGCCTCTCGCGGCCGCTGATCGTGACCGACGCCTATCTCGTCAGCAGCGGGCGCGTCGCCGAATTGACCGACGGGCTGGCGGCGGCGGGGATCGCCGCGCGCGCGTTCGCCGAGACTGTGCCCGACCCGACGGTGGCGTCGATCGATGCCGGGGTCGCGTTCCTGATGAAGGGCGAGCATGACTGCGTCGTCGGCTTCGGCGGCGGCAGCCCGCTCGACAGCGCGAAGGCGATCGCGCTGCTCGGCCTCCACGGCGGGGCGATGGCCGACTATAAAGCGCCGCATGTTCAGGACACGCCGGGGCTGCCGGTGATCGCGATCCCGACGACCGCGGGCACGGGGTCGGAGGCGACGCGCTTCACGATCATCACCGACGAGGCGACCGACGAGAAGATGCTGTGCCCGGGGCTCGCTTATCTGCCCGTCGCGGCGCTGGTCGATTATGAGCTGACCTTTACGAAGCCCAAGCGGCTGACCGCCGATACGGGGATCGATTCGCTGACGCATGCGATCGAGGCCTATGTGTCGAAGCGCGCGAACCCGTTCAGCGACGGCATGGCGCTGCTCGCGATGCGCGCGATCGCACCCAATTTGCGCCGCGTATGTGCCGACCCGATGGATGCGGCGGCGCGCGAGGCGATGATGCTGGGCGCGACGCAGGCGGGGATCGCTTTCTCGAACAGCTCGGTCGCGCTGGTCCACGGGATGAGCCGGCCGATCGGTGCGCATTTCCATGTCCCGCACGGGCTGTCGAACGCGATGCTGCTGCCGGCGGTGACGGCGTGGTCGGCGCCCGCGGCGCTCACCCGCTATGCCGACTGCGCGCGGGCGATGGGGGTCGCCGATGAGGCCGAGGGCCACCAATCGGCGGTGGCGCGGCTGCTCGATGAACTCGCGGCATTGAACCGCGAGCTCGAGGTGCCGGGGCCGGCGACGTGGGGGATCGACGCGGCGCGCTGGGAGGGACTGGTCCCGACGATGTGCGCGCAGGCGGCAGCGTCGGGATCGCCCGCGAACAACCCGCGCGTGCCCGATGCCGAAGAGATGGCGATGCTCTATGGGCAGGTCTGGGCAAGCTAGCGATGGAAATCCGGCGCTATGCGGCATCCGACTTCGACGAGGTGAAAACGCTTTGGGAAGAGGCGTTTCCGAACGATCCGCCGTGGAACCGCGCCGACGTCGCGATCCCCGCCAAGCTCGCTTTCCAGCCTGACCTGTTTTTCGTCGCGCTCGACGGAGGCGCGGTGATCGGATCGGTGATGGCGGGTTACGACGGGCATCGCGGCTGGCTCTATTCGGTGGCGGTGCGGCGAGCGTGCAAGCGCGGCGGCGTGGGAACGGCACTCGTCCGCGAAGCCGAACGGGCGCTGCACGCGCTGGGATGCGAAAAGATCAACCTGCAGGTCCGCGCGGCGAACGAGGCGGTCGTCCAATTCTATCGCGCGCTGGGATATGCGGTCGAGGACCGCATCAGCCTCGGCCGGCGGCTTTAGGGTCGGGGTTGCGCAGATGCTCGATCAGCGGCAGATCGAGCCACGCGTGGCGCTGCTCGGCCCATACGGCCTGTTCGGGCATCGGAAAGTCAGGATCGGCAAACGCCCCCGCCGCGACGCCGATCAGGTGCGGAAGCCGGTCGGGCTCCCACCACAGCGACGATCCGCAGTCGGGGCAAAAATGGAAGGATACGTCGCGGCCGCTGGCCGACGGGCGCTTGAAAGCCTTGGCGCCCGCGACGGGCAATGTCACACGCTCGCGGGGAAAAAAGGCCGCGACGCTGAAGAGCGATCCGGTTCGCCGCTGGCAATCGAAGCAATGGCAGAGCGATACCTTCGCCGGATCGCCGGTGCAGATGAGGACGAGCTTGCCGCAGTGACAGGAGGCGGTGCGTTCCATGATCCGAAGGCATATCACCGCGCGGCAAGCAAACAAGACGCGCCGATCGCCCCGCCATCGCCGCTTCGTTCATTGACCTGTAAGCTGCACCCTGCTTAAGCGCGCTCGCCCCGCCTCCCGCTCTCCTACGTCTCGATGTGGAGGCGGGGCATCTCTTTCAAAAATCTCATCATTGCGGGTCCGGCAAACCGTCAGGCGTAGCCCTTATGGGAGTCGCTCTCCCATCGCGATTTGCAGCACCGCATACCATTCGGCGCGCGTCCAGCGCGGGATGAACGCCTGCGGAATTTCCCTGATCCGTTCGACCTTCTGCGTGCCGACGATCGGGATCGGACGCGCGGGGTGCGCCATCACCCAGCTATAGGTCGCCGCAGCGCGCGAGACGCCATGTTCAGCGGCTTTCGCGTCGAGCAGCGCGGCGACCGCCTGCCCGCGTTCGTCCGCCGGATCGCCAAGGCGGCCGCCGCCAAGCGGCGACCAGGCGAGGAAGGCCATGCCCTGCTCCATCGACTGGTCGAAAAGGCCATCGAAGAGCGGGGCGAGGTGAAGCGGCGAAAATTCGCTCTGGTGGCTGACCAGCGGGACGGGAAGGAAGCGAGCGAGCGCCGATGTCTGCGCGGGCGTGAAGTTGGAGACGCCGATTGCCCCGATCTTTCCAGCGCGGTGCGCCTCTTCGAGTGCGCGGGCGACCTCCTGCGGGTGGGCGAGCAGGTCGGGGCGGTGGATCTGCCACAGCTCGACCCGGTCGGTACGCAGGCGGCGGAGCGAAGCATCGATCGCCGACGCCATATAGGGCGCGCTGCTGTCATAGGGCACGCCCGGGATGATCCCGCCCTTCGTCGCGAGAACCATCGCGTCGCGCAATCCGGGAGCGTCGGCGAAGACCTCGCCGAGTAGGGTTTCGGCCGATCCGAAGCCGCCGGGCGCGTCGAAGCCATAGATGTCGGCGGTGTCGAACAGCGTCACACCCGCCTCGAACGCCGCGTCGATACGCGCGCGGGCGATGGCGAGGTCGACGCCGGCGAAGCGCCACATGCCCCAGGCGATGGGCGCGACCCCGTGCCCGGCGATATCCACAGGAGCGGGCGCGGGAAGATGGACCGCCATCGGTCAGAGCCCGAGCAGCTTGCGCGCGTTGCCCGAACGGATTTGCGCGCGCTCCTCGTCGGTCAGGTCGAGCTTCGCGAAGGCCTCGAGCGTCTTGGGCAGCGAAATTTGCGGGAAATCCGAAGCAAGCAGCACATGGTCGACCCCGACGTTGCGGATCGTCCAGACATATTCCTCCTCGATCGGCGAGTCCGCCGCGAGGATCACGCTCGCCGAAATGTCGAAATAGATATTGTCGGCGAAGAGATTTTCGGCGGTGCGCGCGAGCGCGAGGATATTCCAGAAACGGAAGCCGAGCCCCCCCATATGGCCGAAAATGAACTTCGTCTTCGGCGCCGCAAGCGCGAGGTTGAAGAGTTTCTCATTGTCGCTGGGGACGATGCTGGCATTGTCCATGACGACGATCAGCCCCTTATCCCCCGCATGCTTGACGAGCGTCAGCACGCGCGGGTCGGCGGCGTCGAATTTCTGGGTGTGCGGGTGGATCTTGAGCAGGCGGACGCCGCGCGCGGCGACGCGGTCGACTTCGGCGAGCGCGGCGTCGCCGTCATAGGGGTGGACGGTCGTAATGGGGATCATGTCGGGGTTCTTCGCGGCGAGCGCGATCAGCGCGTCGTTGCGCTGGGCTATGTCGGCGGGATTGCCCGCAAGCGCCTGATTGGGACCGCCGAACCACATCGCGCCGAAGGCGTCGACCGACTGGCCGGCGGCTTTCAGCTGCGCCCGATATTCGGCGAGCGACGCCGCGCCCTTGTGCAGGTGAACATGGGTGTCGACGACGGCGCTCTGCGCGAGGACGGAAACCGACGGTGTAAGCAAGGCGATCGAAAGCAGCAGGGCTCGCATGATGTCTCCAGTGCGCGAGGGGAGGAATGTCCCCGACCTGCCACAAAGGATGCGCGCCGCCAATTACCTCGGCGCGGCGGACCTCAATTGGTCCAGTAAATATAGTCCTGTCCGTCCTTCCACGGCGCGTCGAGCGGCACGTCGATCCGCACCGGCCCTTCGACCAGCCCCGGCCAGATCGGCTTGGCCATGCCCTTGTTCTGCGCCTCGATCATCGCGCTGAGTTCGGCGACGCGCCGCGGATCGCGCGCGGCGAGATCGTGGCGTTCGGTCGGGTCGGTCGCGAGATTGTAGAGGCGCGCCTTGTCGGGTCGCTTCGTCACCTGCAATTTCCAGTCGCCCGCGCGCACGGCGCGATAGTCGCCCGAACGCCAGAACATCGCGGGGCGCTTCGCGGGGCCGGCGAGGATATTTTCGCTGTCGATCGTCCGATCCTGCGGCAGGTTTGCGCTGGCGGCCGCGGCGATCGTCGCGAAAATGTCGAGATGGCCCGTGACATCGGTCCGCTGCGTGCCCGCCGTGATCGCCGCTGGCCAGCGCATGAACAGCGGCGTCCGGATTCCGCCTTCGAAGAAGGTCGCCTTCCAGCCGCGGAACGGCGCGTTCAGGTCGGGCATGCCATTATACCAGGCGCCACCATTGTCGCTGGTGAAGATGACGAGCGTATTGTCGTCGATCCTCGTCTCTTTGAGCTTTGCCATCACGTCGCCAATGCGGCGGTCGAGCTGCGCGATCATCGCGCCGTAAACGCGCGTCTTGTGATCCTTGATCTGCGGCAGCCGGCCGTAATCGGCTTTGGTCGCCTGGAGCGGCGTATGCGGCGCGTTGAAGGCGAGATATAGGAAGAAGGGCCGGTTCTTATTCGCCTCAATCGCCTCGATCGCCTCATCGGCGAAATAGTCGGTCATGTGCCCCTTCGGATGAAAGCGCTTGCTGCCGTTGAAGGTGACCGCGTGGCGGAGGTTCGCCCAGATGAAGCGGTCGATCGGGTCCCACGACAGCTTGGCGTTGACGCTGTCCGGATCATCCTCGGGCAGGAACATCGCGGCGCCCGCGAGGATCGCGAGGCTTTCGTCGAAGCCTTGGCGCTGCGGCTGCAGCTGCGGCGCTTCGCCGAGATGCCATTTGCCGATGTGGAGCGTGTGATAGCCCGCCGCCTTCACCGCCTCGGCGATGGTCACTTCGTTCGCCGGGACGCCCATGTCGGGATAGGCGGGAATGTCGGGGGTGATCAGTTCGTCGTGGAAGATCGCGCGGTGCGGCCCGACGCCTTCGCCGTGCGCGAGGTTCTCGGCGAACTCGACCGGCACCGCCGTATATTCGAAGCCGAAGCGCGTTGGATAGCGCCCCGTCATCATCGCGGCGCGCGACGGCGAGCAGGTCGCGTTCGCGGCATAGGCGGTGGTGAAATCGACGCCTTCGCGTGCGAGCGCGTCGATGTTGGGTGTCTTGACGACCCCCGCCACCCCGCCGCCGTTGAGGCTGATGTCGTTATAGCCGAGGTCGTCGGCGACGATCAGTATGATGTTCGGCGGGCGCTGGCCCTCCGGCGCCTGGGCCGGTCCTTGCTGCCAGGCGACCGCGCGGTTCGGCTGCACCGGATCGTTCCAGTCCTGGAGGATGCCGGGGATGCGATATTTATTCGCCTCATACGCCCAATATCCGCCGGCGCCGGCGAGCAATAATGCGGAGAGGGCCGCCCATCTCTTCTTCATCATCTTCACCCATATCGCGTGTCAAATTGCCGCAAAAACAATTGACACTATATGTGTCACTATATTGGCCGGGACGCAAGATCGTTTGACCCCGGCGCCAAGTCGGGCCAGCAGGGGTGCCATGGCGACAGGGCTGGGAAAATCGAGCGCGCAACAGGTCGCATCGCCGCGGGTCGACGGGCGCCGCGAACGCGGGCGGTCGAGCCATCGGCGCATCGTCGAGGCGATGATGGAGCTGATCGTCGGGGGCGACCTGTCGCCGAGCGCGGCGCGCGTCGCCGAGGAAGCGGGCATTGGGCTGCGCACCGTGTTTCGCCATTTCGACGATATGGACGCGCTTTATGCCGAGATTACCGCGACGATCACCGAAGAGGTGATGCCGGTGGTGATGGCGCCCTATCCCGACCAGCCGTGGCGCGACAATATCCGCGAGCTTGTCGGCCGCCGCGTGCGGGTGTTCGAAACGACGCTGCCCTTCCGCCTCGCCGCCAATATCAAACGCTATCAGTCGCCCTTCCTGATGGGACAATATAGCCGCGTCGTGATGATCGAGCGCGAGTTGATCCTGCGCCTGTTGCCGGCCGCCGTGCGCGCCGACCGGATCGGCGTCGAAGCGCTGTGCGCCGCGCTGTCCTTTCACAGCTGGCGCACGCTGCGCCACGACCAGAGCCTGTCGGCCGAGGAAGCGGGCACGGTGATGGGGCGGATGGTCGAGGCGCAGATGGCGGCGATCGCCGCCGACTGAATGCCTATCTGCGTGCGCGGCGCCGGCGGCGCAGACCCCAGATCAGACCCGATAGCAGGAGGGCGAACGCGCCCACCCACAGGCCGAAGCGGATCAGGCGCGGCTTGCCCTGCTGTTCGAAGGCATAACGGTTGATCTGTTCGTCGGCGGTATAGCCCGCGGGCATGTCGAGCACGCCGTTCGCCTTCGCATAAGCGCGATAATCGGCCATCATCGTCTTGAAGCGATCGGGCTGGGCGGCGGCGAGGTCGCGCGTCTCGCCGGGATCGGTCTTGAGGTTGAAAAGCCGCCACTCGCCGTCGCCGGTGGGCGGCAGATTGCGCACCAGCTTGTAATCGCCGCGGAACAGCGCCGCATTGCCCGACAGTTCATAGCCGAGCGGCGCGTCGCCGTGGACGCTTCCCGTGCCGCCCTTCAGCACCGGAACGAGGCTGCGACCCGTCACAGGCTCGACCGCCCTGCCCCGCCAGTTCCCGCCATGGCCGGACACGCCGGCAAGCTCGGTCAGCGTCGGCAAGATGTCGGTGACATGCGCCAGCCCGTCGCTGATCCCGCCCGCACGAATATCGGCATGGCCGGGCCAGGCGATGATCAGCGGGACGCGCAGCCCGCCTTCGGTCGCGCTGAACTTGTAGCCCGACAGCGGCGACGCCGCGGCGCTCGCCCAGCCGGGACCGATCGCCGAGAAACTGCCGCGCCGCCCGATGTTCGCGGTCGACAGGTCATATTGCATGCCTAGGAACAGCCGGTTACGCAGGCTATTGAACGGATTGGTCGGCTCGGCGCCATTGTCCGAGAGGAATACGAAGATCGTATTGTGATAGTCGCCGGCCGCCTTGAGGTGCGCGACGAGGCGACCAACCTCACGGTCCATCGCGGTCGCCATGCCGGCATAGGCCTGCATCACGCGCACCGCTGCGGCGCGCTCTTCGTCGCCCAACTTCTTCCAGTCGGGCGTCGTCGGCATGGTGACCATCGGCACACCCGAAGGCACGATGCCGAGCGCCGCCGCGCGTTTCGCGCGCGCTTCGCGGAGTGCGGTCCAGCCGTCGCGATACATCGCCGAATAGCGCGCGATGTCGCTGTCGGGCGCCTGCACCGGAATATGGTTGGCGAGGAAGTTGATCGAGGCAAGGAAGGGTTTGCCGCTCGCGCGCCCCTCCTCGATATAATCGATCATCCGCTGGACGACGAAGCGCGACGAATAATAATCGCTCGGTAGAGTCGCTGGTTTGCCGTTCTCGGTCCAGTTCGCCTTGTCGTACATGCCCTCGATCGGACGCTGTTCGAAATTGTCGGCGCCCGCGTCGGCCAAGCTGAAGGCGCGGTCGTAGCCCCGCGCGTGCGGCAGCCGCGTGCCGTCGCTGCCGAGATGCCATTTGCCGGTAAGGTAGGTGCGATAGCCCGCCGCCTTCAAAAGCTCACCGATCGTCACGACGCGGTGATTCATCACCGTGTCGTAACCGGGCTTGCCGCGATGTTCGTCGGGGATCGTCTCGGGCATGTTGCCGAGGCCGTTTCGGTGGTTCATCACCCCCGTCTGCAGCATGGCGCGCGACGGCGAGCAGGACCCCGCGACATGGAAATTCGAGAAGCGCATCCCGGCATAAGCGAGCGCGTCGATATTGGGGGTCGCGAATTCGGCGCCGAAGGAGCCGACGTCCGAAAAGCCCCAGTCGTCGGCGAGCAGGATAACGATGTTCGGACGGCCCGGCGTAGGCTTTTCGGGCTGCGCCTCCACGGGAAAAGCGCCGATCAGGGCGGCGATGGCGATGATGGCAGCACGCCGGGACCCGCCTATGCGACCCAGCCTAGTGGTCCTCCAGCGTACTGCCATCACTCCCACCCCCTCGGGATATGGCACTTACTATGTCAATATATTGCCGAGTCAATGGCCGATGCAGGATACGGACCCTAACGCTCGCTATAGTCGGGAGCGCGCTTTTCAAGGAAAGCGGCGAGCGCCTCGCGATGATCCTCGGTCGCCGAAAGGATGACCTGCTGCCGGTCCTCGATCGCCATCGCGGCCTCGAGGCCGGGCGCGTCGATGTTGAGATTGAGCGCCTGTTTCGAGAGACGGAGACCATAAGGCGAGGTCGCGAGCATCTCGTCGGCGAGCGCGAGGCCGCGGTCGAGCAACGCTTCCTTATCGACGATCTCGCTGACAAGGCCCGCGCGCAGCGCACGTTCGGCGTCGATGAAGCGGCCGGTGAGAATCATCTCGGACGCGAGGCTCGCCCCGACGAGCCGCGGCAGGAAATAGCTCGACGCCATGTCGCAGCCGCCGAGGCCAATGCGGATATAGGCGGCGTTGCAGCGGAACGACGGCGCCGCATAGCGCACGTCGGACGCGAGCAGCAGCGACAGCCCGCCGCCGCACGCCGCGCCGTGGCCAAGCGAGACGATCGGCTGCGGACAGGCGCGCATCTTGCGATAGATGTTGCCGATGCTCGTCTGGGTGCGCAGCGTGCGCAGCACCGGCGTCTCGTCGGACGAACGGTCCTCCTGAATGTCGAGCCCGGCGCAGAAGCCGCGTCCGGCGCCGCGCAATATGACGACGCGGACGTCGGGGCGCTCGGCGAGCCCGCCGAAATAGGCATTGAGTTCGTCGACCAGCCCCTCGTTCAGCGCGTTGAGGCGCTCGGGCCGGTTGAGCGTCGCGATCTCGACCGCGCCGCGACGTTCGATCAAAAGCTCGCTCATAAGGTCTGTCCGTCGTCGATGGTGATCACGCTGCCCGTGATGCCGAGCGCGGCGTCGGAACAGAGCAGGAGCAGCGGCGCGTGGAGGTCGCTCGGCGGGCGCATCCGCTGGCGCGGGAAGCTCTTCACCATCGCCGCGCCAGTGTCGCTGTCGAACAGTTCGGCGGTCATTTCGGATTCGAAATAGCCCGGCTGGATCACATTGACGCTGATCCCGCGCCGCGCCCATTCGCGCGCGAGCGCCTTACCCAGATGGCGCACCGCCGCCTTGGTCGCACCATAGACCGAGGTCGCGGGAAAGACCTTTTCGGCGGTGATCGAGCCGATCAGGACGATGCGGCCGTGCTGCTTTTCGCGGCTGCCCGCCTTGTCGAGCCGCTTCGCGCCTTCGGTCGCGGTCAGGAATACGCCGCGGACGTTGGCGGCGAGCAGGAAGTCGACGTCTTCGACCGAGAGCCCCATCGCCATCTTTTCGGTCGCGACGCCGGCGTTGGCGACAATCGTATCGACCGTGCCGAACGCGGCCTCGGCGGCATCATAGGCGGCCTTGGTCGATGCCTCGTCGGTGACGTCCATGCTGACGGCGATCGCCTGCCCGCCCGCCGCTTCGATCGCGGCGACCTGTTCGGCGAGCTTGTCGGCGCGGCGCGCGGCGAGCACGACCTTCGCCCCCGCAGCGGCGAGCGCCTTCGCAAAGCCCGCGCCGAGCCCCGACGACGCCCCGGTCACCAGCGCGACACGCCCCGTCAGATCGAACTTCGGTTGCTCGGCCATCATCTTCCCTTCCTTCGTTTGCTACGCATTGGTCGCGATTGACGTTTACGTCAACGGGCAGGGCCACGGGGAAAAGGGAGATACGGGGTTGACGAAGCCTCTTTGTTCTCTTAATGTTCTTCTTGTGCACAACGAACCTCATCCCCCGTCGCGGCTGCCGAGCGTAGCGGGCGGGGGATAAAGGTCCGGTCAGCGCCCTTCGCCGGACTTGACGATATACTCGCGATCCTCGGCCGGCACATAGTCCCGGATCAACAGCACCCTCGCAACTTGACGCACCGGCGAGATCCCGGCCTTCGCCGGGATGACGATTCAGCAAAGGGCGCGGGGTCTGCCGATGACGTCAGGGCGTACGGCGGGCGGTCGATAGCGAATAGGGACGCGCCGCTACTGCCTTGCCCCATTCGGCATCGGGCTTCGCCTGCATTATGAAACGGAGCGTGCCGCCGCTGCGGATTTCGGCGTCCGAAATCCAGCTTCGCGTCAGCGGCTTGCCGTTGAGTTCGACCTTCCCGACATAGGGATTGGCGTCGGACAGCCCGACCGTCTCGACGGTGAAACGCTTGCCGTCGGGCAGGCCCAGCACCGCGCGATCGACGAAGGGGCGCCCGATCACATATTGGTTCGACCCCGGCGCGACGGGGTAGAAGCCGAGGCTCGTGAACACGAGCCACGCCGACATCTGGCCGAGGTCGTCGTTGCCCGACAGGCCGTCGGGGGTGGGCTTATACTGGCTGTCGACGATCTGTTTCAGCCGCTCCTGCGTCCGCCAAGGCGCGCCGGCAAAAGCGTAGAGATAGGCGACATGGTGGCTCGGCTCGTTGCCGTGGATATATTGGCCGATCAGCCCGGCGATATCCTCGGCATGGCTATAGTCGAGCTTCGAAATGTCATAGTCGAACATCGCGTCGAGCTTGGCGATCGTCTTGGCATCGCCGCCGAGAATGCGGAAGAGCGCGGCCTGATCCTGCGGGACGAACCAGCTGTACTGCCAGGCGTTGCCCTCGGTATAGTCCGAGCCATAGTTGATCGCGGTGGGATCGAACGGAGTGCGGAAGCTTCCGTCGGCCTTGCGCGCGCGCAGCCAGCCGGTCTTGGCATCGAAGCTGTT
This sequence comes from Sphingopyxis sp. SE2, assembly GCF_032227185.1. Lineage (NCBI taxonomy): Bacteria > Pseudomonadati > Pseudomonadota > Alphaproteobacteria > Sphingomonadales > Sphingopyxidaceae > Sphingopyxis > Sphingopyxis sp. SE2. The sequence goes on from NZ_JAPMXW010000001.1 coordinate 1,933,502, forward strand.
CCGCCAATAGCCGGCGCGCTTGTAGAAGCGGTTGGCGATGTCCTTGCGGCCCATCTTCTCCGCCATGCGTGCGATCGTCCAGTCGTCATAGGCATATTCGACGGTTTTCGATGCCGCTTCGGGCTCGCGGTCGATCGCGACATATCCGAGCTTCATATAGTCGCCGAGCCCGCCATAGGGGGCATAGTCGGCACTCGCGACCATTGCGTCCAATGCCTCGTCGGCGTCGAAATCGCCCACGCCCTTCAGATAGGCGTCGGCGATCACCGGAACCGCGTGATAGCCGATCATCGTCCAGGTTTCGCGGCCGTGGAACTGCCAGACGGGGAGGATGCCGTGCGGGCTGGCCTTGCGGCTCGCGACAAGCGATTTGACGATGTCGCTGTTGGTTTGATCAGGCGCGACCAGCGTCAGCAGCGGATGCTGCGCGCGGAAGGTGTCCCAGAGCGAAAAGGTCGAGCGGAAGGTGAAATCCTTCGCGGTGTGGATCTGGTCGTCGGGGCCGCGATAGCGCCCGTCGACGTCGCTCCACACGCTCGGCGCCAGCAGGCTGTGGTAGAGCGCGGTGTAGAGATTGGTACGCATCGGCGCAGGCGCTTCGATCTGAAGCGCGCCCAAAGCCTTGCGCCATTCGCCTTCGGTGCGCGCACGGACGGTATCGAAGTCGGCACCCCCAGCTTCTTTTTCGGCGGCATCGAGGTTGGCGACCGCGCCCGCTTCGTCGACGCCCGAGAGCGCGACGCGGACTTCGAGCGGGCCGGTTAGCGCGCCGAAATCGAGGCGGGCTTCGAGCGCCTTGCCGAGCTTTTCGGCGAGCGCGTCGCTGCCGCGGCCGGGGGGATGGAAACCCTTGTACGGAATTTTCTCGTCGCGATCGAGGAAGGCGTGGTCCTTGAGCGGCGCGGAGAAGCGCATCGCGAAGAAGAGCTTGCGCCCCGGCGCCCAGCCGCGCGTCTCGCGAAAGCCGGTGAGCGTGCCGTCGGAGCGAAGGTGGAGGCCCGACCAGAGGATCTTGCCGGGATAGTCATAGAGCGACGAGCGGAGATCGAGGAGCAGATGTGCCTGCTTGCCCGTGGGGAAGCTGTAGCGATGGACGCCGACGCGCGTCCCCGCGGTGAGTTCGGCGCGGATGCCGGAATCAGCAAGGGTCACGGCATAATAGCCGGGGCTCGCCCTTTCGGTGTCGTGGCTGAAGCGCTGGCGATAGCCCGAGCCGGGTTGTTTGGGATCGCCGGGATCCAGCTTCACCTCTCCAACCTGCGGCATGACGAGGATGTCGCCGAGGTCCGAATGGCCCGCGCCCGAAAAATGCGTGTGGCTGAAACCCTGGATCGTCGGGTCGTGGTAGCTGTAGCCCGCGGCATGATCGTAGCAGTCGCGGATCTGGCACGTCGCGTCGGTGTCGGGCGACAGCTGGACCATGCCGAAGGGCGCCGTCGCGCCGGGGAAGGTGTGGCCTTCGGGGCCGGTGCCGATCATCGGATCGACGAAGGCGAGCGGATCGGGCGCCGGCTGCTCGGCGAAGGACTGGATCGGCATAAGGGCGAGCAGCGCGGCGGCGGCGGTCAGGCGTTTCATCGCGCCCTTGTGCCGCGAAGGCACCGCCCTGTCCAACGGCGCGGCGCCCGCCCTGCTCACGCCGCAACCCCCACCGCGTCCATCGCGAGCGCGATCGCGCCGAGCGGCCCTGCCATCGTCCCGAGTTCGGGCGCGATGACATAGGCGCCACCGCCGGGGATCTGCATATAGCCCGCGAGGCTCGCCTCGAGCCGCGCGTTGATCCGCGGGAGCAGTTGCGGCTGGCCGGCGAGCACGCCGCCGCCCATCGCGACGCGCATCGGTCCGGTCGTGCAGGCGAGCGAATGGACCATCGATGCCAGCGTGTGCACGATCGGTTCCCAGACGGGATCGTCCGCCGCGACGTCGGCCAGCGACCGGCCGCCCAGCCGGGCCTTCAATGCGGTGCCGGAAGCGAGGCCTTCGACGCAATCGTCATGAAAGCGGCAGACGCTCGGCACCTCGTCGCCCGCGAGGCGCGGGACGAGAATATGGCCGATCTCGCTGTGGCTGAAACCGCGCGTCGGCTTGCCGTGGACGACCAGCCCGACGCCGACCCCGGTGCCGACGGTGACATAGGCGAAATCGTCGAGGCCGCGCCCGCTGCCCCAGCGAATTTCGGCGAGCGCGGCGCCATTGACGTCGGTGTCGAAACCGATCGGAACGGGAAAGGCCGACTTCAACGGACCGAGCAGGTCGGCGCCTTCCCAATCGGGCTTGTTCGTGGCGCCGACGCGGCCATAGTCGGCCTTTACGGGATCGACCCGGATCGGACCAAAGGACGCGACACCGATACTGCAAAAACCGGGCGCCCGCGCCCAGCCGTCGAGCACCGCCAGAATCGCGGGCAGCGTTTCCGACGGCACGGTCGTCGCGATCGTGCGCTGGTCGCGGATCTCGCCCGGTCCCGCGGCGAGCGTGCAGATACATTTGGTGCCGCCCAGCTCGATGCCGGCGAACAGGCGCACTTCGCCGCGGTCTGCTACTGGACCATCCATCAGCGCCACCCCTTCGCCCGATCGCTCAGGCTTGTGGCGGGCGCCGCGCTGCAGCGCAAGGCCGAACGTGGCGGGATCTGGAGAGATTTCACGAGACATTCCGTTCTTATCATTTTCTTTTCGCTATCAATTGTCTTTGTCGGAATCACGCCGGAGTGGAGCCGAAGGACGGCGGGCGGTCGGCTTTCGCGGTCCCGAACGCCGAGGGTTTGGCGCCCATTTCGAAGACGAGTTCGCCGCCGCCGATCAGGTCGGAATGCGCGATCCAGTTCTTGCTCCACGGCTGGCCGTTCCAGGTGACCGACTGCACATAGGGGCGGTCGGGGCCATTGCCCTCGGCGCGGACGGTCAGCGTCTTGCCCGCGCCCACGGTGACCTCGGCGACGTCGAACAAGGGCGAGCCGAAGACATAGACCGCGCTCACCGGATCGACCGGGTAGAGGCCGAGCGCCGAGAGAATGAACCAGGCGCTCATCTGGCCGCAATCGTCGTTGCCGATCACGCCGTCGGGGTCGTTCTTGTACATTTCGGTCAAGAGCCGCCGGACCATCGCCTGCGCCTTCGCGGGCGCGCCGCAATAGGCGTACATATAGGCGACGTGGTGATTGGGTTCGTTGCCGTGCGCATATTGGCCGACGAGCCCCGAGATGTCGGGCGGCGCATTGTCGGGCAGGGTCGAGGGCGCGTTGAACAGCGCGTCGAGCTGTTTCTCGAACGCCGCGTCGCCGCCGAAATGCTCGATCAGGCCGTAGATGTCGTGCTGGTTGAGGAAGGTCGCCTGCCAGCCGTTCGCCTCGGTATAATCGCGCCATTTCTTGACGTTATGGCCGATCTGGACGGGATCATAATCCTGCCACCAGCTTCCGTCCTTGAAGCGCGGGCGCGCGAAACGCGTTTCGGGGTCGATGACGCCGCGGTAGTTCTGCGCGCGCTTGCGCAGCGCTACGGCGTCTTCCTTAGCGCCGACTGCATCGGCGAGATGCGCCATCGCCCAGTCGTCGTAAGCATATTCCTGCGTCCGGCTGACCGACTCCCACACCTCGTCGCAGGGAATGTAGCCGAGATCGTAGTAGAAGCCGCGGCCCAGCGTGCTGTCGATATCCTTGTAATCGCGGTCGAAGGCGCGGCGGCGGATATTCGGCCAGGCGGCGGCATAGTCCGCCTTGATTCCTTTCGCCTGCGCCTCGGCGAGCACCGACACGCCATGCCAGCCGATCATGCACGCGGTCTCGACCCCTTGGAGCGGCCAGACGAGCGGGCCCGCGGGGCTTTGCGCCGTCTGACGGCAGATGTCGCGGGTCAGGAGCGCGGCGCGATCGGGATCGATCAGCGTCAAGAGCGGATGGAGCGCGCGATAGGTGTCCCACAGCGAATAGGTGCTGAACGCCTCTTCGCCCTTCGCGGCCTGATGCACCTGCCGGTCGAGCCCGACATAGCGGCCGTCGCGATCGGTGAAGAGCGTCGGCGCGAGCTGCGCGTGATAAAGCGCGCTCGCCATGATGACGCGCTGTGCCTCGGTGCCGCCCGACACGCGGACGCCGCCGAGCGCCTTCGTCCAGGTGCCGCGCGCGGCCTTCACCGCGCCATCGAAATCCCAGGCGGGCGCCTCCTGTTCCAACGCATCGCGCGCGCCCTTTACGTCGACCGCCGAAAGGCCGGTCTTGATCATGATCGGTGGACCACCGGCATCGTCGAAGAAGAAGGCGACCTTGAGCTTGTTGCCCTTGATCGACTTCGCCCCGTCGGGGGCGGGCTTGCCGTCGTCGCCGAAGAATTGGACGCGGTCGGGCCTCCGCGACATCCGCATCGCGAAATGGATGTGGCGGCCCTTGGCCCAGCGATTGACCTGCCGGCTGCCGGTGAGCATGCCATCCTCGCCCAGATCGAGCGAGGCGTTTTCGACGACGATGCCCTTGTCCCAATCATCCTCGATCGCATGCGCGAAATCGATCAGGATATGGCCCGCCCCCTGCCCGAAATGATAGCGGTGGAGCCCGCAACGTTCGGTGACGGTCAGCTCGGCGAGCACGCCGGTTTCGAGCTTGACGCGGTAATAGCCGGGCTCGGCATGTTCGTCCGAATAACGCTGGCGAAAGCCCTCGCCGGGTTTCTCGATCGTGCCCGGCTCGAGCTTCAATTCGCGCCGCGTCGGCACGACGAGGACGTCGAGCATGTCGCCGATGCCGGTGCCCGAGAGGTGCGTGTGGCTGAACCCCATGATCGAGCCGTCTTTCTGGTGATAGCCCGAACAGGCATCCCAGCCATGGGTGTTCGTATCGGGGCTGAGTTGCGCCATCCCGAACGGCAGCGATGCGCCGGGAAAGGTGTGGCCGTGGCCGCCGGTCCCGATGAAGAGGTTGGGTTTGCCCACGGCGAGCGCCTCGCCCCCGCCCGCGACGCGCGAGCAGCCGGCTGGGATTGCTCCGCCGAGCGCGAGCAGGCCCGTCGTGGCGAGAAGCTGGCGGCGGCTGGTCGTGATCATCAATTGGCCTTTAAGCTTTTGAGGTTGGTATCGCCCTCACCCTTCCGGCGCTTCGCGCCTCCCTCCCTCTCCCACCGGGCGAGGGAAAGAGCGCCGCAGGCGCGAAAGGGTGAGGGTGGCGTAATCTTCACAGCGGCCGCGCAAGCAGCGCGGGGCGCTTGTCGGCGACTTCGACGATCAGCTGACCGAACAGCGCGTTCGCCCACGCGAACCAGCTGCGCGTGAAATTCTTGGGATCATCCTTGTGGAAGCTTTCGTGCATGAAGCCGGTGCCGCCGTGCGTCGTCTTGAGCCAGCGCAGGCATTGCAGGATCGTCGCATCGTCGTCGGCGTTCATCGCGCGGGTGATGATCGACATCGGCCAGATCATGTCGAGCCCGATGTGCGGCCCGCCGATCCCCTCGGCCGCCGTGCCCTTGAAGAAATAGGGGTTGCGTTCGGACCAGGCGAGTTCGGCGGTGCGACGGAAAAGCGGATCGTTGCGGTCGACGACGTCGATCAGCGGCAGGCCCGACAGGCTCGGCACATTGGCGTCGTCCATGAACACCCAGTTGCCGAAGCCGTCGATCTCATAGGCCCAGACCTGACCGCCCTTGCCATCGTCGATCAGCGCATGGGCTTTCAGCGCCGCCTCGACCTCGGCGGCGAGCGTCTCGGCCGCGGTCGCGGCCGCATTGTCGCCGCGCGCTTCGCGGTGGACGGCCGCGACCTTGCGCAGCACCGATACCGCGAACAGGTTCGACGGGATCAGGAAGGGATAGAGGCACGCATCGTCCGACGGGCGGAACATCGAATGGATCAAGCCGATCTTCTTCGTCGGCCGGCCATAGCCGCCGAGCATCAGACTGTCCGACGGCTGGAGCGCGGGGCGCTGGAATTTATATGGTCCGGGCCCGTCCTTGCGCTGCTGTTCGCGGAAGGTCGCGACCGCGAGCTTCATCGCACGCGACCATGTGTCGTCGAACGGTGCCTTGTCCTTCGTGCGCGTCCAATATTCGTGGCTGAGGCGCATCGCGTAGCAGAGCGAGTCGATTTCCCATTTCCGCTCGGCGACGCCGGGCTTCATCTCGGTCTTGTCGGTGTGCGACCATTCGAGCTTCGACGGCGCGTTCGGGTCCTTGTCGAAGGCGTTGGCATAGGGGTCGATCAGGATGCAGCGCGCCTGCCGCTGGATCAGCCCCTGGAACAATCGCTTGAGCTTCGCGTCCTTCGCGACGAGATGGATATAGGGCTGCACCTGCGCCGAACTGTCGCGCAGCCACATCGCCTCGATATCGCCGGTGATGACGAAGGTGTCGGGGCGGCCGTCGAGCGTGCCCGTCTGGACCGTCGTGTCGAGCGTGTTCGGATAGCAATTTTCGAACAGCCAGGCGAGTTCGGGGTCGGCGATCTTCGCCTTCACGCGCGAGATCTCGGCCTCGATCGCGGGGCTGGTGAAGGCGCGTTCGCCGGGCGCGGGGCGCTTGCTCGCGAAGCTGCCGGTCGCGGCGCGCGCGGCGACGGGCATCGCGGCGGCGAGCGCCAATGCGCCGGCGCCGGCCATGATCTCGCGGCGATTGGGGGTCATGTTCATCTCCGAATTCAGTTGGAAGGCGCGCTGATCGAGAAGGGCGCATCGGCAGGGGCGGTGCCCCATTGCTTGTTCGGCTGCGCACCCATCACGAAGTCGACCGTGCCGCCCTGCGACAGCGCGCGGTGGGTGAAATAGGTCTTGGTTTGCGGCTTGCCGCCGAGCGCCACCGACTGAAGATAGATGTTCGCGTCGCTGTTGTTCTTCGCGTTGATCGTCAGCGTCTTGCCATTGGGCATCGTCAGCTCGGCCTTCTGGAACAGCGGGCTGCCGATCGCATATTCGCCCGTCGCCGAGGCAACCGGATAGAAGCCAAGCGCCGAGAAGACATACCAGGCCGAGGTCTGGCCATTATCCTCGTCGCCCGGATAGCCGTCGGGCGCCGACGAATAGAGTTTCGCCATGATGTCGCGCACATGATGCTGCGTCTTCCACGGCGCACCCGCCCAATTATAGAGATAGGGCATGTGCTGGATGGGCTGGTTGCCATGGGCATATTGGCCCATGTCGACGATCTGCATCTCGCGGATCTCGTGGATCACCTGCCCATAATAGCTTTCGTCGAAGATCGGCGGGGTGGTGAAGATCGCGTCGAGCCGCTCGACGAATTTCTGCCGCCCGCCCATCAGGTTCATAAGCCCCTGGACGTCCTGCATCACCGCCCAGCTGTAGTGGAGCGCGTTACCCTCGGTGAAGGCGTCGCCCCACTTGTAAGGATTGAACGGCGTCGACCATGACCCGTCCTGGTTGCGGCCGCGGATCCAGCCGCTCTCCTTGTCATAGAGCTTGCGGTAGTTAAGCGCGCGTTCGGTATATTTCTTCGCATCGGCATCCTTGCCGAGCAGCTTGGCGAGCTGCGCGATCGAGAAATCGGCGGTGGCATATTCGAGCGTGCGCGCGGCATTCTCGTTGATGCCGACGTCATAGGGGACATAGCCCAAGCGGTTGTAATATTCCGCGCCCTCGCGTCCAACCGCGGCGATCACCTTGCCCGCCTTGTCCTTCGGCCGGCCCTCGCTCGTCGTCGCATTCTTGATCATCGCTTCATAGAGCGTCTCGACGTCGAAGCCGCGCACGCCGTTGTAATAGGCGTCGGCGATCAAATTCGCCGAGTTCGACCCGATCATCACGTTGCGATAACCGGGGCTCGCCCATTCGGGCAGCCAGCCGCCTTGTTTGTAAGTGTTGACCAGCCCCTGCATGAACTGGCTGTCGCGTTCGGGATACATCAGCGCGAAGAAGGGGAATACCGCGCGCCAGGTGTCCCAAAAACCGTTGTCGGTGAACATGTAGCCGTCGTGCACCTTGCCGTCATAGGGGCTGTAGTGGACGATCTTCCCGTTCGCGTCCTTTTCATAGAAAATGCGCGGGAATTGCAGCATCCGGTAGAGCGCCGAATAGAAGGTGCGGATCTTTTCGGCGTCGGGATCGGTGACGCGGATGCGCGAAAGCTCCTTCTCCCACGCCGCCTTCGCCTTCGCCTTGGTCGCGTCGAAGCTGTCGTTGCCGATTTCCGTGCGCAGGTTGCGGAGCGCCTGTTCGGGGCTGATGAAGGAGGAGGCGACGCGGACGTGGACCTTGTCGCCCTTCTTCGTCTTGAAGCTGAGCACCGCGCCGACATGGTCGGCTTCGCGGGCGAGTTCGTTCGTCGGGGCATTTTCGCCCGCCCAGGTGCGTGCAAGCGCGAAGTCGCGGTCGAATTCGGCGACGAAATAATTGTGGAAATTGTCGGGCACGCCGCCGTGATTGTTGCGGACATAGCCGGTGATGCGGCGGTTCTTGACGTCGACCTTGACCATCGAGCCGCCTGCGAGCCCGTCGAGCAGGATATGCGCATCGTCGCTTTCGGGGAAGGTGAAGCGGAATTGCGCCGCACGTTCGGTCGGGGCGACCTCTGCGGTCACGTCATAGTCGGCGAGGTAGACCTTGTACGAATAGGGGCGCGCGACCTCGGCCTTGTGGCTGAACCAGCTGCCGCGTTCCTGCTGCTTGACCTTCACCGGGCCGGTTTCCGCCATCAGCGCGAAGGCGGCATAGTCGTTCATCCACGGGCTCGGCTGGTGCGTCTGCTTGATGCCGCTGATCTTTTCGCCGTCATAGGTATAGCCCCAGCCGCTGCCGGGCTCGCCGGTCACGGGGGTCCAGCTGTTCATACCGAAGGGCACCGCGACCGCGGGATAGGTGTTGCCGTAGGACAGGCGATAGCTCGAATCGGTGCCCATCAGCGGGTTGACGTAATCGACGAGCGCGGTCTGGTTCGCGGCCGATTGCGCGAGTGCTGCTGGCGTTCCGACGCTGGTGAGGAGCAGCGCGCTCGCAGCGGCACCCAGCATCATCTTGCGGATCGTCTTCACTTCGTCTCTCCCCTGTTCGCCGTTCGGGCCGGCAGCGGGCGCGCTGCGACGCCCTCGTTCGTCATTTTTACCGTCGCGATCGTGCCGTCGGCGTTGAAGATCATGCGGTCGATCGCGAGCTGGCGCCGCTCGCCCGAATCCTCATCGAGCGGGCGGCGGTGATAGGCGATGTACCAGTCGTCGGTGCCGGGCACATTGACCACCGAATGATGGCCCGCGCCGCGCGCGATCTTGAAATCCTGCTGAAGAATCTTGCCCATCGGCTTGAACGGCCCGGTCGGCGACGGACCCATCGCATAGGCGACCGAATAGTCGGGACCGGTCCAGCCGCCTTCCGACCACATCAGATAATAGACGCCCTTCCGCTTCACCATGAACGAGCCCTCGACATAGCCGGGGGGCGTGATTTCCTTGAAGGTCGTGCCGTCGGAGAAGGGGACGATCGAGGTCAGGTCGTCGCCCAGCCGGACGACGTTGCAATGCTTCCAGCCGCCATAATAGAGATAATGCTGCCCGTCGTCGTCGCGGAAGACGAACTGGTCGATCGGCTGCGCGCCATTGTGGAAGGCATCGATCAGCGGCTTGCCGATCGCGTCCTTGAACGGTCCTTCGGGCCGGTCGCTGACCGCGACGCCGATGCCGCCGAGCTGATCGTCCGACTGGATGTCGTTGGCGCCGAAGAAGAGATAATATTTGCCGTCCTTCTCGATCGCCGAGGGCGCCCACACGGCATAGGCGGCCCACGCCACATTCTCGACGTCGAGCGCATGGTCATGCTTCGTCCAGTGAACGAGATCGGGCGATGAAAAGACGTTGAAGAAGGTCTGGAAATGATAGGAGGGCCGGACCGTCTTCTGTTCGCGCAGCTTTTTCTGCTGCTCGTTGAAATGCTCGGACAGATCGGGTGTCTCGCCATGGTCCGAATAGGTGGGATAGATCCAGTAGCGGTCGCCGAAGATGCGGATTTCGGGGTCGGCATACCAGCCCGGAACGATCGGATTCTCCGCCGCGGCTGGACCGCCCGTCAGCAGTGCCATGCCCAGAAGCAGCGATTTCAACCCGACACGCACTTGGCGGCCCTCCCCTATTTTCCCGTTACGAACCACCGAAGCATTTTCCAGCTCGCCCCGAAAGAGGCGGGTGGCTCCTTGCGGAGCCACCCGAGGGGGAGAGCTGGGCTATGCGCCCCATCAGAACTTGTACGAAACGCCGACATAAGCGCGGCGGCCGAAATAGTTGCTGCGGACGAAGCGCGCCTTGGTGTCGTTGCCGAGGTGCTGACGCTCTTCCGACTTGGTCAGGTTGATGACCGAGGCGGTGAGCATCAGGCCGTCCATCAGCTCGTACGACGCGTTGATGTCGACCTGTTCATAGGGGTCGGTGTAGACGTTGAGGCCCGAGGCGAGCCCGCCGACGACTTCGCCGCGGCGGTTGTACGAGGCGCGAACCAGGAATTTGTCGGTTTCATAGAAGACCGAAGCGTTGACCTGCGTCTTCGCGCTGCCGACGAGCGCCGACTTGCCGACCGTCTCGCCATCGAGCGTGATATCGGCGACCGACGTGTCGTTATAGGTGAAGTTCACCTGCGCGCCGAGACCGAAGTCGAGCGTATGCTGGGCATAGACTTCGACACCCTGCGACCGGGCGTTCGAGCCGTTGGCGACGGTCGAATAGGGCTGGATCAGCACCTGTTCGCCATTCACTTCGCGCGTCACGTCGAGCACGAGCGGGACGACGAAGTCGGACACGTCCTTGCGGAACAGGCCGACGCCGAGCACCGAGCCGCGGTCGAAATACCATTCGACGCCAAGGTCGTACTGCCATGCCGAGAAGGGCTGGAGATCGGCGTTGCCGCCGCTGCCCGACCAGCCTTCGAATTCGCCGAACTGGCCGCGGTCGAAAGCGTAGGCTGCCGAACGATAGGTCAGCGAACGCTGCGACCCCAGATCGTTGAACGACGGACGCGAGATCACCTTGGCGACCGCGCCGCGGACGACGACGTCGGGCACGACTTCATAGACGACGTTCAAGCTGGGGAGCCAGTCGGTGTAGCTCTTCGACTGATCGATCCGCGTGTTGACGATCTCCTCGCGCTCGTCGAGCGGCCGCACCTGGCAATTGCCGTCGGGGCCGAGCGGCACATCGGGATCGAACGGGCCGCCGGGGCCGTCGACGCAATAGTCATTGAGATATTGCAGGCGGTCCGAGGTCACGCCCGACTGTTTGGTGTGCGCGACGCGCAGGCCGATATTGCCGCGCAGCGGGCCGCTTTCGAAATCGGCCTGCACATAGCCGGCGAACACCTTTTCCTTCAGGTCGTAGGTGTTGTTCGGCTCGGGCACGCGCACCGACGGCCCATAGGTGTCGTTGATATAGTCGAGATAATTTTCGAAATTGATGCCCGGGAACAGGTTCGCGTCGAACCCGCCGGCGATGTTGCCGATCGGATTGTCATAGAAATATTCGGGCCGCGCGACCGCGCCTTCGGGCGTGTCCTGATAGCGCCGCTTGGTCGCCGGATCGGCATACCATTCGTTGCGGCCGGTTTCGCGGTGAATGCTCATCTCGCGCCATTTGCCGCCGACGCGGAAGGCGCTCAAAAAGCTGTCGAAACGGCGGACGAGGTCGAGCTGGGCATAACGCTGCGAAATCGCGCTGTTGGTGAAGCCCGATCCGGTCGAGCCGACGTCGATCTGGGCGATGCCGTTTTTGATATTCTCCTGCAGCTCGGGCGAGAATTCCATGTTGAGGTTGCCGCCGGTGAAATCCCAAAAGCTCAGAAAGTTGCCGTTCTGCTCCTCGCCCGTCACCGTCAGGCGCGGTTTGGCGGCGACGCCGAAGCGCATCGACGGGCCGCCGATCGCGCGCGTCTTGCCGAACTTCGCGACCGCGTCGAAATTATCGGTGTTCCACGCGACCTCGGTCTCGAACGTGTTCGAAACCTGCTTTTCGCGACTGTAAGTCCCCGCGATCTGCGGCGTTTCCATCGTGCAGGGCGGCGTATTGACAAGACAGCCGGTTCCCGCCGCGGGCACCTGGAAATTGGCCGACTGGAAGATCGTGCCGCTCTCGTCGAAAGTCGGGCCGGTGAAGAAGTTGCCGTAACCCCATTCGGGGATCTTCAGCACATTGCTCTGGAAATTGCTGCTGTAGTCGAAGCGGAAATAATTGGCGGTGACGGTCAGATTGTCGAACGGCCGCATCTGCGCGGTCGCCTGGATGCCGAGGCGCTTGCGATGCTGCGAGAAGACTTCGGCGTTGACGGACTGCGGCGCCCAATGACCCGAATAATGCGTGCCGTCCTGCGCGGTCACGCCCTCGCCCGGCCAATAGGAGATCGCGTCGTCATTTTCGAACGGATTGCCGTTGACGTCGGTCGCCGGGGTCAGGATGTTGCCGTCGTCATCGCGATCGCTCCACCAGCGCCAGGTTTCGGTCGAGCCGCGCAGTTCGCGGTTCGAGCGTTCCTGATAGGTCGCGCCGACGAGGAAGCCGAGCCGTTCTTCGGGGTCCTTCCACGAAATCTGGCCGGCGATCTGCGGGTCGAATTTCTTGGTCGTGTCCGAATAGGTGCCTTCGGCCGAGACGAAGCCCGACCAGGCCGGGAGGTCGAACGGACGGCGGGTGTTGAGGATCACCGTACCGCCGACGCCGCCTTCCTCGAGCCGCGCTTCGGCCGATTTATAGACTTCGGTGCTGGCGATGAAGTTCGACGGCAGCAGGACATAGTTGAACGAGCGCGACGGATCGCCGCTGTCGGCGCCGGCGATGAAATTGCCGTTGAGCAGCGTGAGCGTCAGGTCCGACTGGAGACCGCGGATGCTGACGCGGCTGCCCTCCCCGCCGTCGCGGGTGATGATCACGCCGGGGACGCGCTGCAGCGCATCGGCGACATTCTTGTCAGGGAATTTGCCGATATCCTCGGCGGTGATGACTTCGATCAGCGAATTGGCTTCGCGCTTCTGCTCGAGGCTCTGTTCGATCGACTGGCGATAGCCGGTAACGACGATCGCGTCGCCCGGGGCCTCCGCGGCCGCGTCGTCCGCGGGCGGCGCTTCGGGGGCTACCTGTGCATGCGCCTGCCCCGCACCACATAATGCGGCCATCGCGCCCGCACTCAGCATCAGCTCGCGCATCAGCGCCGCGCGCCGATTCGTCTTCGCTGAATGGATTTGTCCTGCCTTCATCACATCGACCTCCCTGTTCGAGGGGCTGTTCGCCCCCGCTTGTTATCCGGCGCCCTCAAGGTCACCGAGCCGCGGATCGTTCGACCCGTTGAGCCTCTATCAGAATATAAAAAACAATTTGTCAAAATAAATTTTTCAAGCCGGTGGCGGGACACGATGAATCGTTGCCGACCCAGCCAAAATCCGCAGTTTTTCGTGGTTTCTTGCGGTCAGATAGGTTGCCGCACGACTCGACATCCGCCATCCCCGGCCCGGGATGGCGAATGCGTCTCGCGTTTCGTTCCCCGCCCGTCAGTCGGGCGCCGGAGTCGTCCACAGCGGCGCGGCGATCTTTGCCAGCGCCTCCGCCGGCGCCTTGGGCACCGCGCGGTCATAGGTCAAAAGGCCGTTGATCTCGTCCTCGACGTCGGTGGTCTGGGTGTAGACCGAGGCGCTCAGCCCATTCTCCTTCGCCTGCCGGATCACGCCTTCCATCTTGCGGCGGAAGCGGACGAGATATTCCTTCTCGTCTTTCGCGACCTGATAGCTCCAATTGTCCTTGCCCGGTTTCCAGATATGCCCCGGCACCGGGAAACCCACCCCGCCATATTCGCCAAGCACGATCGCGCGGTTCGTCTGGAGCGGCGGCGTCCTCGGCACATCCTCATAAGTGTGGATGTCGAGCATTTCCGATACGCCCGGCGCGACGTCGACCCAGCCCGAATTGGCGTTGACCAGCCGCGAGGGATCGAGCCCCTTCACGAAGCGCGCGAGCGTTTCCGAATCATATTGGCCCCACCCCTCGTTATTGACGACCCAGGTCACGATCGACGGAAAGGCGCTGAGTTCGCCGACCATCTCGGACAATTGCTTCTGTTGCTCGGCGAGCGTCTCCGACGGGAAGATCGCCTGATACTGGCTGGTGCCGGCAAGATACTGGTCCTCGCCGCCGCCCGAGGGCATATCCTGCCAGATCAGCATGCCGAGCCGGTCGGCGTCGTGATAATAGCGCGCGGGTTCGACCTTGATATGCTTCCTCAGCATATTGAACCCCGCCTTCTTCAAGAAGACGATGTCGCTCTTCATCGCCTCCTCCGACGGCGGCGTATAAAGTCCGTCGGGCCACCAGCCCTGATCGAGCGTGCCGTGCTGGAACAGCGGCTTGTTGTTGAGCAGGATCGCGGGCTGCCCCGCGACACGACCGGGCCCGATCGACACTTTGCGCATCGCGAAATAGGCGGCGACGCTGTCGCGCGGCGCGCCCTGAACCTGCGCCTTTGCATAGACGCGGCTTTCATGGTCGGTGAAGCGCGAGTCATAGGCCTTGCGATCGCGCTCCTTTTCGCCGGCATAGGGATCGGCGATCGTCACCAACTCGGCCTTGAGGTCATAGAGATGGGGATCGTCGGGCGACCAGAGATGCGCGTTCGGGATCGCCAGCGTCGCCTGCCGGTTGGCGCGGATGATCGTCGAGGCGATCGTCTTGCCTCCCGCGCTCGCGGTCAGCCGCACCGCGTCGGTATCGTTCGCCCAGCCGCTCAATGCCACTGCGACGTCGACGGTGCCGCGGTCGATGTCGGGCATCGCGCGCACGTCGGCGATATGGAGCTTCGGCACCGGTTCGAGCCACACCGTCTGCCAGATTCCGCTGACCGCGGTATACCAGATGCCCGCGGGGTCGAGAATCTGCTTGCCGCGCGGCTGGATGCCCGCGCTCGTCGGGTCGAGAACCTCGACGACGAGCTCGTTCGCGCCGTCCTTCAGATAGGGGGTGATGTCGAAGCCGAAGGCGTCGAAGCCGCCTTTGTGCGAGCCGACGACCGCGCCGTTGACACGCACCGTCGTCTCATAATCGACCGCGCCGAAGTTGAGCATGACATTCTGGCCGCGCCAGCCGGCGGGGACGGTGAAGCTGCGGCGATACCAGACGCGGTCGTCGGGGGTGACCCGGCGCGCGACGCGCGACAGCTTCGATTCGACCGGAAAGGGCACGAGGATCTTGCCGTCCATCGCCGCCGGCCGGTCGGCCGCCTTGGGGGCGATCGCATAATCCCACAGGCCGTTGAGGTTGACCCAGCGCTCGCGCACCATCTGCGGGCGCGGGTAGAGGCGCCATGCGTTTTCGGGCGTCACCTCCTTGCCCCAGCGCGTCATCAGCTCGCCGGTGTAGACCGCATCGTCCGCGGGTGCGGCGGGGGGTACAGCGGTTTGGGCCTGTGCCGCGAGCGGCGCGAGGGCGAGAAGGGATGCGGTGATCAGAAGGCTGCGCATGGTATCTCCTGTTGAAGAGGGGAGCCCGGGACCCAAGGGGGAAGGCGGATCCCGGGCTCGCGCCCCCGCGGAGGACACGGGGGCGAGGGGCTCGTTAAATCAACGTTTTCGAGACATCGAAGGAGGGGCGGCGCCGGGCGCGGCGCCCCACGTCTTGTTGGGTTTGGGCCCCATGGTGAAGACGAAGGTCGCGCCGTCCTTGACGTCGTCGTGGCGAAACCACGGCTTGTTCCACGGCTTGCCGTCGAGCGTCGCCGACTGGATGTAGACGTTCGTGTCCGAATTATTCTTCGCGACGATCCGCAGCGTCTTGCCATTGCCCATGTCGAGGCTGGCGTCGTCGAACAGCGGGCTGCCGATGATATAATCCTGGCTCGACGGATCGACCGGATAGAAGCCGAGCGCCGATAGCGCATACCAGGACGAGGTCGCGCCCTGATCGTCCATCCCCGGATAACCGTAACCCGCGGCGTCGCTGGCGTAGGTTTTTTCGAGGATTTTGCGGACGAGCGCCTGGGTCTTCCACGGCTGCCCGCTCCAATTGTAATAATAGGGGGCCTGCTGGTCGGGCTGATTGCCGTGGACATATTGACCGATGACGCCCGTGCAGTCGCGACAGATGCCCGTCGGATTATAGGGTTTGGTGAAAAATTCGTCGAGCTTGGCGTTGAACGCGTCGCGGCCGCCGAGCAGGCCGACCAATCCCTGCACATCGTGCGGGACGAGCCACAAAGTCGACCAGCCCGATGCCTCCTTCATCATGAAGTTATAATAGGGCTCCTGCGGATCGAAGGGTGCGATCCATTTGCCGTCGGCGGTGCGCCCGCGCATGAACCCGATCGATTTGTCGAAGACATTGGCGTAATTGCTCGCGCGCTTCAGGAACATCCGGTAGTCGGCATCCTTGCCGAGCTTCTTCGCGTAGAGCGCGAGCGCATAATCGTCCCAAGCATATTCGAGCGTCTTGTCGGCGCCCGCCTTGCCGCCGGCATAGGGCGGGCTGGGATTATGGTCGGGCACGATGTCCGAAATCCAGCCCTGCTTCATATATTCGGCAAGATAGCCGCGCGGCCCCTTCGGGTCGGTCGCATTCTTGCGCAGATATTCATAGGCGGCTTCATAATCGAATTCGATGCCGCGCTCCCACGCGCCGAGGAAGAGGAACACCGCATTGTCGCCGTGGAACGAGGTGTTCATATAGCCCTTCTCGCGCGCCATCGCGAGTTCGGAGGCCATGATATTCTTGACAGCCTCGGGCTCCATCAGTTCGAGCAGCACGATCTGGTTGCGCCCCGTATCCCAGAAGGGAACCGGGCCGTAACGGTCGTGCGACGCGGTCTGGACCTTGCCGTTGGTGTCGGCGAATTTCTCGCCCTTCTGCGCGATCAGGCGCGGCGAGGCGAAGGATTGGAAGAGCGTCGAGTAAAAGAGCTTGCGCTGCTTGTCGGTGCCGCCCGTCACGCGGACGCGGTTCAAGAGCTGCGCCCAGGTGTCCCGCGCCGCCTTGTGAACGCCGTCGAAATCCCAGCCCGGCACTTCGGCGGCGAGCCGCTCGGCCGCCTGTTCATAGCTGGTGCCGTGCGCGATCTTCATCAGCACCTGCTCGCCGGCCTTCGTTTTGAAGGTCACATAGCCGCCCGCGTAACTGCCAGCGATGTCGCGCGCGCCGGGCTGCACGTCGCTGGTGCCGATGCCCCAGCCGATATTGTCGCCGGGCGATTTGCGGAAGGTGCCGAGCGCGGCGAAAGGCTTCGAGAATTCGGCGACGAAATAGGCACCGTCGGCGCTGTGCCCGTCTTTCGATATCCCGCGTACGATGCGGTCGCCGACGACCTCGACCGCCCCGCCGTGGCGCGGCAGGTTGACGATGACGTTCGATCGGTCGCTCTGCGGGAAAGTGAAGCGCATCACGCTCGCCCAGCGCGTCGCGGTGAGCTCCACCTGGGTGCGGAAGGTGTCGAGATAGACCGAATAATAGCCCGGCGACGCCTTTTCGCGCGACTTGTCATACCAGGACTGGCTGTAGGCGGGCGGCGGCGACCAGTCGCCCACGACCGGCATGATGATCGGCTCGGCGCCGCCGCCGTATGTCGAGCCGCCGCCGCCGGTGAAGCCGATCATCGTCGGGTTGGCGTAATAATAGGGAACGGGGACGCCGTTCGGATAGAGCAGCTCGATATTATTGTTGACCGGCGCTGCCTCGACGGAGCCGTGCGGCAGGCGCGCGCCCGGCGAGGTCTGCCCCGAATAGACGGGCTCGCCCGGCGGCGGGGCATTGCCGATCACCGCCGGATCGTCGAGCGGCGCGGTGCCGACGAGCGGGTTGGCGAGATCGACCGGCGACTGCGCCGTCGCGGACGAAAAGGCCAGCATCGCGGCCGAGGACGCCAGCGCGATCGCCGCCCTTCGCAGCCGGGGTTGCAGCCGGTTCGAACCCTTTTCCTTTTTCATTGCGCCCCTCTTCCATGAAAAATTATCGTTGATTGCGTGCCGCTGAGGCGCGCTTTGCAGCCCGCTGGGGCAGTCATGGCAGGCGCCCCTCTCCTGGATAGGCCAGCAGCAGGTCGGCACCCGCATCGGCCGCGATCTGCGTGGTGCCGGTGAGCGCAAGGCACGCGCCCGCTTCGAAAGCGAGGCCGTCGGCGAGCCCGTTTCCGGCCACCGGGATCAACCATGCGGTGACGCCATCGGGGAGCGCGATCGTCCGCGCCCCGCCGGCGAACCGTTCGAGCACGAACTTCGGACCATCGACGAGGATAGTGCGGTCGTCCGCGATGCGGCCCGGCGACGGATAGGCTGCATAGGGTCGCGGGTCGGCGACCGCGACGCCGTCGTCGAGGTGCAGTTCGCGCGGACGACCGTAATCGTAGAGCCGATAGGTCGTCTCGCTGTTCTGCTGCACTTCGATCAGCGTCAGCCCCGCGCCGATCGCATGGACCGTGCCCGAGGGGACATAGAAGAAATCGCCCGCCTTGACCGGCTTCCAGTCGAGCAACTGCTCTATGCTGCCGTCGAGCGCGGCCGAGCGCAGTTCGGCCCGGTCGACGGGCGCCTTGGTCCCGAGCGCGATGGTCGCGCCGGGCTCGGCGCCGAGGATCAGCCAGCATTCGTCCTTGCCGCGCGGCAATCCGCGGGCATGCGCCTGCGCGTCGTCGGGGTGGACCTGCACCGACAGTTTTTCGCTGGTGAACAGATATTTGATCAGCAGGTCGGGCGCCGCGTCGCCGGGCGCCTGGAACCATATCTCGCCCACGGGTTCGCCGCCCGCCGGCGACGCCCCGAACGGAGCCTGCAATTCGCGGCGCCCCCAGGGCTTTTCCACCCGGTGAGTCGCAAGCAAGGTCGCTGGCACCAATCCCCTCCTTCATTGCCCCGCCCGCCTTTCCGGGTCGGGAGCGCCGCCACCCGAAGGCATTCCGGCGGCCGATTTTTCACAGCCTGCCCCGCCCACGCCCTCGGCGTCAAGATAATAATGAAAATTAATTTATTTGATCGAGAGGATGTTTGTGGCATGTCCAAGCGAAAGAGGACGGCGCTGACGTCGATCCTGCGGGAGAGAAAAATGACGGATACGCCCGAGAGCGCAGCCTTTTCCGGCGCTGACGCGCAGCCCCGCGCGCGCCGAGGCGTCCTGGCCGCTGCGATCGGGACGGCGGCGCTCGCCGGGCTCCTCTTCGGATTCGATACGGCGGTCATCGCGGGCGTGACCGGCGACCTCACCCGCCTCTTCGCCCTCACCCCCGAAACGCTCGGCGTCACCGTGTCCGCCGCGCTCTGGGGAACATTGGTCGGCGCCCTGTTTGCAGGCAAGCCCGGCGACGCCTTCGGCAGCCGCGACAGCCTGCGCGTGCTCGCTATCCTCTATTTCGTCGCAGGGCTCGGCTGCGCGCTCGCGCCCAGCTGGACGGCGTTTCTCGTCTTCCGTTTCATATGCGGGCTCGCGATCGGCGGCTCGTCGGTGCTGGCGCCCGTCTATATCGCCGAGATCGCGCCGCCGCGGCACCGCGGCTTTCTCGTCGGCCTGTTCCAATTGATGATCGTCACCGGCATCCTCGTCGCCTATCTCAGCAATGCGACGATCGCGGGGCTGATCGACGGCGACGCGGCGTGGCGCTGGAAACTGGGCGTGACCGCCGCCCCCGCCCTGCTCTTCTTCATCCTGCTCTTCGCGATTCCCAACAGCCCGCGCTGGCTGATCGCCAAGGGACGCCGTGAAGATGCGAACATGGCCATGGCCCGCATCGGCGGGCCGACCACCGAACTCGACCGGATCGAAGAGGCGCTCGAACGCGATCCGCCGGGCGAGAAATTGTCGTGGCACCGGCACCGGCGGCCGATGATGCTCGCCATCCTGATCGCGATGTTCAACCAGCTCGCGGGCATCAACGCGGTCCTCTATTATCTGAACGATATTTTCGCGCGCGCGGGGTCGCTATCGCCCGACCGGCAGGCCGTGATGATCGGCATCGCCAATCTGGTCTTCACGCTCGCCGGCATGGCGCTGATCGACCGCCTCGGGCGCAAGACGCTGCTGCTCGCGGGCGCGGCGGGAATGACGCTGTGTCTCGCCGCCGCAGCCGGGGTGCTGTTCGGCGCTTTGGACAATGCACTGATGCTGCCCGCGCTGGTCGGGTTCATCGCCTTTTTCGCAACCAGCCAGGGTGCGGTCATCTGGGTCTATATTTCGGAGATTTTCCCGACGCCGGTGCGCGCGCGCGGCAGCGCGCTCGGTGCGAGCACGCACTGGTTGATGAACGCACTGATCGCCGGGATATTTCCGGTGCTCGTCGCCTGGTCGCCCGGCGCACCCTTCGTCATCTTCGCCGCCGCGATGGTCGTTCAGTTCGTCGTCGTCGCGGCGGTCTTTCCCGAAACCAAAGGCGTCGACCTCGACGACATGGCGCAACGGCTCGATTAGCGTCAGCGCCCCGCCTGCATCAGGATCGATTCCGACGGCAGGATATGGTCGAGGAAGGGGATGATCGCGGCGCCGATCGCCGAGGCGTCGTCGGCCGCGCCCGCGCGCCGCACCGGCGCCACCGCCGGAAGCTGGAGCCCCGTCATCCGCGCATTGAGCCGCTCGACGAGGCCGTCGACCAATTTGCCCGGGAGCCGCCCGCCGATCAGGATGGCGGCGGGATTGATCAGGCAATTGACCGCGATCAGCGGCTGGATGAGCGCGTCGGCGGCATCGTCGAGCCATTTCAGGATCACCGCCTCGGCATCGGACGAACTGTCGAGCAGCGCATCGGGCGCCTCGATGCCATGTCCGGCGGCTTCGAGCCGCGCGTAAAGCGCCGACAGCGAAACCGTGTCCTGCACATTCGCGCCGTCGCCGCGTTCGGGATCGGGCATCGCCCAAATCTCTCCCGACCGCGAGTCGGCGCCGCGGACATAGCTGCGGTCGATGACGAGCCCCCCGCCGAGGCCGGCGCTGATCAGCAGGTAGAAGAAGCTCGGCAGCGCGATGCCATTGCCGAGATGCACTTCGCCGAGTGCTGCCGAAGCGGCGTCATTGTCGGCATGGAGCGGCCAGGGAAGCACCTCGCCGAGGAGCGCGCCGAGGTCGATCCCGTCCCACGCGTCATATTCCTTTGGTCGGTGCGGTAGCGCGATGCGGCCAAGGTCGTCGGGAAGCGCCACCCCGACGCCGAGGATGCGCGCCCGGTCGACCCCGCCCTCCTCGAGCAGACCGGGCAATATTTCGCGCACATGGTCGACGACCGTTTCAGGCAGCGCGAACGCGATCTCGCGCGTGTGGCGGCTGCGGATCTTGCCGGCAAGATCGAGCGTCACCAGCGTGATATGGTCGCGGTCGATGTTGAGCCCGATCGCAAAGGCGCCGTCGGGATCGATGACGATCCGCATCGCGGGCTGACCACGCTTGCCCTGCAGGCGGCCCGCCGGTTTGACGAGGCCGAGATCGATCAGTCGCTTTGTGATGTTCACGATCGTCGGCGGCGTGAGGCCGGTCACCCGCGCGAGGTCGCTGCGCGTCGTCTCTTCGGTCAGGCGGATCGCCTGGAGCACGATCCGCTGATTATAGTCGCCCGCGCGCTCGAGGTTGGTGCCCGACAGGCTGAGCGTCAGCCGCGCGTCGCGCGCCTCTGGGCCGCTCGTGGCCGATTGGCGGCGGTCGCGACCCGGAAGATTGAGGCTCATTGCAGGACTGTCCTCCAAGCTGGTTCGAATGCCCGGCGCCCCCCGCCAAACAGATTCATGCTATAAAGCGTAGCCGCTTTAATAATTCGATTTTCGATAAAGCCGAGCGGCGGCGTCCTGTCAATCGAACGCCACCGGGTCTCAGCGCTTCGACGCGATATAAGCGGCGACCTGTTCTTCGAGGATGCTCAGCGGCAGCGCGCCTTCGCCGAGCACCGCTTCGTGAAATTCGCGAATGTCGAAGCGCGCACCGAGTTCGCGTTCGGCGCGCTCGCGCAGTTCGGCGATCTTCAGCTGTCCGACCATGTAGCTGGTCGCCTGCCCCGGCCAGTTGAAATAGCGGTCGACTTCGCGCGCGATATCGGTGTCGGAAACCGAGCTGTTCGCGCGGAAATAGGCGATCGCCTGTTCACGCGTCCACCGCTTCGAATGGATGCCGGTGTCGAGCACCAGCCGGATCGCGCGCCAGACCTGCAGCGACAACATGCCGAACCGGTCGTAGGGGGTCTTGTAGACGCCCATTTCGTTCGCGAGCCGCTCGGAATAGAGCCCCCACCCCTCGATATAGGCGCCATAGCCGCCGAACTTGCGGAACTTGGGGATGCCGGCCAGTTCCTGCTGCCGCGCGATCTGGAAATGATGGCCCGGCGCGCCCTCGTGCGCGGCGATCGCCGCGACCTGAACCTTTTGCGTCTGGTTCATGTCGACGAGGTTGACGTAATAGATGCCGGGCCGCGACCCGTCTGCCGAGGGCGGATTATAAAAGGCGGTCGACGCGGTCGCCTCGCGCCACTTCTCGACCGCGCGCACTTCGAGCGCGGCCTTCGGCAGCACGCTGAAATAGCGCGGTGCCGCCGCCATCGCCGCGGCGATCACCGCGCGCGCATCGGTCAAATAGGTTTCGCGGCCGTCCTTGGTGTTCGGATATTTGAGCTTCGGATCGGTGCGGATATGGTCGAAAAATTGTTCGAGCGTGCCCTTAAAACCGACCTCGCGCTTGATGGCTTCCATCTCTTCGCGGATCGCCGCGACCTGCTTCAACCCCAGTTCGTGAATCTGCTCGGCGGTCAGGTCGGTGGTCGTCGAATTCTTGAGCCGGTCGGCATAATAGGCCTCGCCGTCGGGGAGGCTCCACACGCCGAAGTTGCCCTTCGATTTGGGCTCGATCTCGTCGATCGCGGCGATCAGCACCTCATAGCCGTGTTTGAACGGCCCGGTCAGCGCCGCGGTCGCATCGGCGATCAGCTTCGCCTTGACCGCATCGGGGGCATCGAGCGCGCCGACTTTTTTGCGGAAATCGCCGAGCAAGGTCGAATCCGCTCCGTCGCCAAACGGAGCGCCGACGAGGATTTTCTTCGCATCGGCGCGCGCGGGCGCGAAATTGACCTTGTTGGGCACCGCCCCGGCGGCTGCCTGCTCGCGCATCGTCGCCGCGACCTCGCCCATCACGCGGTCGGTATCGCGCAGACGCGCGATATAGGCCTCGGCGTCGGCGACCGTATCGATCTTGTGATTGTTGATCAGCAGCACCGGGATATCGCCCGCCGGGCTGCCGTTGGTCGTTACCGGAAAACGAAGCTTGCGGAACCGGAAGGACGCACGGCGGCGCTCGACGTCATATTCGAACAGTCGGTAGCTGACGCGCGCGCTCGGTCCCAATTGTTCGGGCCGAAAGCGCGCGCGCATTTCCTTCAGCTGTCGTTCGAGCAGTTCCTGTTCGCGCACCGCGGCGGCGTCGGTATAATCGTCGAGACGGTCGTAATCGCTCTTGAGCCCGAGCTGCGTCTGGCTTTCGGGCTGAAGCGCGATCCGCGCGTCGAAAGCGTCGTCGAGAAAGCGGAGCAGCGCTTCGTCCTGCGTCGCCGCTGGCGTCGTCTCGGCCATCGCGGGGGCGGGAAGAACGGCTAGCGGCAATAGCGGCATCAGCATCAGGGCAATTGCGAAACGCATGAAAATTCTCCTGTCGAATGCGCCACTTGTACCCACCGCTTGCGTCGGCGCAATCGCTACCCGACGGCACCGGGTCGATGGCGGGGAGACCTCGCTTCGGCGATTGCAGACGCGAAACCGCCCGGCTAGCGCCTTGCGCATGACAATGCCCCGCTCCCGCCGCCTCACCCTGCTCACCGCGCTTGCCTCGCTCGGCCTCGCGCTATCCCCGGCGGCGGCCGCCGACGCGCCGCAAGCCACGCTCTATACGGGCGCGACGGTCATCGACGGCACCGGCGACGCGGCGCACGCCGATCAGGACATATTGGTCGAGGGCGAGCGCATCGTGGCGATCGGCGCGCATGATGTGCTGGCGTCGCGGGCCGGGGCGGCCCGGCGGGTCGACCTGTCCGGGCGCTTCGTCATTCCGGGGTTGATCGACAGCCACGTCCATCTCGCGACGCCGCCCAACCGGAAACGCGCCGAGGCGATCCTGCGCCGCCAGCTTTACGGCGGCGTCACCGCGGTGCGCGACATGGCCGACGATCTGCGCGCGGTGGGCGATCTGGCGCGCGCTTCGCTCGTGGGCGAGATCGCCGCGCCCGACATCTATTATGCCGCGCTGATGGCGGGCCCGCCCTTTTTCGCCGACCCGCGCGTCCTGTCGGTCAGCCGCGGCTTTGCGCCGGGAACCGCGCCGTGGATGCAGGCGATCGATGCGGACACCGATCTGCGCACCGCGGTGACGCTGGCCCGCGGCACGTCGGCGACGGCGATCAAAATCTATGCCGACCTTCCCGCCGAGCGCGTCGCGGCGATCACCGCCGAGGCGCACCGCCAGAAGATGATGATCTGGGCGCACAGCGCGGTCTTCCCCGCCCGTCCCGCCGAGGTCATCGCGGCTGGGGCCGACGTCGTCAGCCATGTCTGCTATCTGGGCTATGAGGCGCAGCCGCGGATGCTCGCGGCCTATGAGGATCGCACGCCGGTCGACGAGACGCGCCTCGCGCCGACGGGCGACGACCCCGTCGTCGGGCGCCTTTACAGGGCGATGGCGAAGCAGGGCACGATCCTCGATGCGACGGGCAGCCTCTTCGTGAAGTTCGAGGCGGCGCGCAAGGCCGACCCAAAAGCGAAGCCGCTGCGGTGCAGCGGCGCGCGAACGATCCGCCTGACGCAGCAGGCGTGGCGCGCCGGCATTCCGATCGCGACCGGCACCGACTTCGTCAACCCCGCGAGCAACTCTTGGCCCGAGGTGCATGCCGAGCTGCGCTATCTGACGGACGATGTCGGCATGCCGCCGCTCGCCGCCATCCATTCGGCGACGCTGGTCGGCGCGCGGGCGGCCGGGCAGGACGAGGATATGGGATCGATCGAGCCCGGCAAGCTCGCAAACTTCGTCGTGCTGACCGCCGACCCGGTGGCCGACATCGACAATATCGAACGGATCGAGATGACCGTGAAGCGCGGCCGCGAATATCGGCGCACCGATTATGTTGCACCGACGCCGAGCGAGCTGGGCGACGAGGATTGACCCATCAAGCGGGGTCGGACCGACCGGGGGTTAAAATGCGACTGTAAGGCTCGATGCACCGTCCTCCGGGCGCGATGCAGCGCGGGGAGGGATAGCGTCGAAAACTTCGGCAGCTTTGTACCCGGGCGGGGGCAAACGCCGCCACCGCTCCGAAATCTCGACGGTTTCCCAAAGACCGGGTCCGACAAACAGCAACGCGCCGCCCGCGCTCGCGCAGAGAAAGAGGATCGCCGAGAGCAACATGACCAGCGGGGTCGCGTCGCGCGGCGAAATCGTATGGGACATTTGGTGGAGTCTGACCGCCACCAGCCAGGCCACGGCGAGCAGCGCGAGACCTGCGGCGCGCAGGCCGAAATTGGCGGCGGCGCTTTCATGCCATTTCGTCATTCGATCCTCCATCGGGAGGCCGCTCAATTACGCACGGCCGCATAGGAAATCGAGATCGGGAAAAGCGGATAGGCGTTGAGATCGCATAGGATTGGCGATCCGGTCAGAATCTAGCGCGCGGCGTCCAGCAGGAATGCGACCGCCGCCACGGCCGCACACATATAGACCGTCAGCAAGAGCGCACCCTGCGCGCCCAGCCAGTCGACCACCCGGTCACGGAATCGCCGTTCACTCGCGCCCGGCTGCGCCTCGATCTCGTCCTGCATCATCGGACGAAGATAGGTGGGCGCGACATTTGATTTCGAGAGCGATCGGCAGCGTCTCTCATAGTGTTTGCATATGTTTCAGCGCGGCGGTTCGCCACCCTCCGCCAACGCGTCGTTGCCGAGCCGCAGCCGATACCCGATACCAAGCTCGTTGCTGATGATCCGCGGTTGCTGCGGATCGGTTTCGAGCTTCTGGCGCAGCGTTCGCACGAGCACCCTCAGATATTCGACATGATGTTCATGCTCGTGCGGCCAGACCTCCGCCATGATCTGTTTGTGCGTGATCACCCGCCCCGGGAATTTCGCGAGCTGGGCGAGCACGCCATATTCCTTCGGAGTCAGATGAACCTCCCTCCCCGCCTTCGTCACGGTGCGCGCCACGAGGTCGATCGTCACATCCTCGACGGCAAGCGCCAGCATGCCCCCGTCGCGGGTCAGGCGATTGCGCAGCGCAACGCGGACCCGCGCAAGCAGCTCGTCGGTATCGAAGGGTTTGGTGAGATAATCGTCGGCGCCCAGATCGAGCGCGGCGACCTTTTGATCGGTCGCATCGCGCGCCGACACGACGATCAGCGTCGTGTCGGATTGCTGCTTGAACAGCGGCACCAGTTCGAGCCCGTCGCGATCGGGAAGCCCGAGATCGAGCAAGGTGATGTCGGGACGCTCGGCGCGAAGCTGCTCCAGTGCCCCGCGCGCGGTCTCGGCCTCGACGATCGCATAGTCGTTCCTAGCCAGCGCCGCGTGGATGAGGCGCCGGATGTGGAGCTCATCGTCGACGACCAGGACCTTGTGACGCACTTTCATGGAATTTCCTTGTCGCTCATCGGCGCGATGATCAGCGCCTCGGGTATCTGGATCGTGAAGCGGGCGCCGTGCGGCTGCGCGTTATTGCCCGCCTCGACGGCGAGCCCCATCGCTTCGGCAAAGCCCTTGACGATCGCGAGCCCGAGGCCCGTGCCGTGCTTCGCCCGGTCGCTGCCCTCGAGCCGGGTGAAGGTCTCGAACACCCGCTTTTCGTTCCCCGGTGCGATGCCCGGGCCTTCGTCGATGACCGAAAGAAGGATCGCATCGGACGTCCGCTGGCCCCGGATGAGGATCGGCGTGCCGGGATCGGCATAGCGCCCGGCATTGTCGAGCAGATTGATAAGGCAATGGTGCAGAAGCACGGGATCGACGCGGACAAGCGGGACATTGGATGGAATGTCGACCTTCACCTCGTGCCCGGCAAGCGAGGCGCGCGCGTCGTGCGCGGCGCTCGCGGCGGCATCGAACAGGTCGGTCGCCTCGACCTTCATCGGCAGCGCGCCCGCCTCGACGCGCACCATGTCGAGGAGGTTCGAGACGAAGCGGTTGAGCCGCCGCGCCTCAGCCTCGATCGTTTCGGCGAGGCCCGGCGAGGGCTGGCGCTGCATCTCCTGCGCCGCCGACAGGATCGTCGTCAGCGGCGTTCGAAGGTCGTGGCTGACCGACGAGAGCAGCGCCGATCGTAGCCGGTCGCGCTCGTCGATCTGCCGCGCTCGCAGCGACGCTTCCTCGAGTTCCATGCGGTCGAGCGCGATCGACGCCTGGTCGAGCAAGCTCATCAGGAGCGGCACCTGATCCGAGCGGACGGGTTCGCGGGCATCGTCGCGGGTCAGGCCGAGCACGCCGAGCACACCGCGCGTCGTGCGAAGCGGATGGAACAGCCAGTCCGATGCGGTTAGCGTCGACGACCCGCGCCCGGCCGGCTGGTCGTTGTCGATCGCCCATTGCGCCGCGGCGCGCTCGATCTGCTCGAGCCGGTCCTCGGGCGGCACCGCGGCGCGCAGCATCGGCCCGTCGGGCGAAGGCAGGAGAAGCACAGCACGGACGTCGAGCAGCCGGCCGACCTCGGCGCAGATCGCGTGCATCAGCGCGTCCTGATCGGGCGCGATAGTGAGCTGGCGCGAAAAGCTGGCAAGCGCCGCATTCTGGCGCGCGCTCGACTGCGCCAGATCGGCCTGGGCGCGCACGCGTGCGGCGAACTGGCTGGTGACCACGGCAACGCCGAGCAACACCAATATGCTGACGACATTTTCGGGATTATTGACGGTGAGCGTGCCGGTCGGCGGCAGGAAGAAGAAATTATAGGCAAGGCTCGATGCGAGCCCCGCGAACAGCCCGGCGCGCAGACCGAAGCTCGCCGCGGCGAACATCACCGGGATCAGATAGAGCAGCGCGATATTGCCGAGATCGAGCGCGGCGCGGAGCAGGCGGCCGAGCGCGGTTATCGCCGCGACCATCGCCAACGACCACAGATAATCCGCCGGCTCGCCCCACCGCCCCGCCGCGCCGATTCCGCTACGTCGCGCCGTGCGCGCGTCGGGCTCGCCCGGCAGGACGTGCACCGCCACATCGTCGATCGTCCGCACGAGCTGGTCGACGACCGAGCCGTGACGCATCTCGAACCACCAGGAACGTGCCGATTTGCCGATGACGATCTGGGTCGCGCGTGCATCGCGCGCGAAGGCATGCAGGCCTTCGACCACGCTGGCCGCGGGAACGGTCGCGGTGGAGGCACCGAGCCGCGAGGCGAGCGCAAGCGTGTCGGCGAGCTGTCGGCGGTCCTCGTCGGACATGCTGTGGCTGCGCCGCGTCTCGATATGGACTGCGCTCCATGGCGCTTTCAGCGCATCGGCGAGCCTTTTCCCCGCGCGGACAAGTTCGGTCGCGACCGGAAGCTCGCTCACCGCGACGACGATCCGCTCGCCGACCGCGAAGCTGCCCGCCAGCGCATGGCTGCGCACATGGTCGAGCATCTGCGCATCGACCGCTTGTGCGGCGCGGCGAAGCGCGAGTTCGCGCAGTGCCGTCAGATTCGATTTGGAAAAGAAGTGCGTAAGAGCGCGCGTGGCTTCCTGCGGAATATAGACTTTCCCCTCGCGCAGCCGTTCGATCAGCTCGTCGGGCGGGATGTCGACAACCTCGATCTCGGCATTTTCGAGGATCGAGTCGGGCACCGTCTCGCGCACGCGGACGCGCGTGAACGAAGCGACGACGTCGTTGAGGCTCTCGACATGCTGGATGTTGAGCGTCGAATAGACGTCGATCCCGGCGTCGAGCAATTCCTCGACATCCTGATAGCGTTTCGGGTGCCGGCTGCCCGGAGCATTCGTGTGCGCAAGCTCGTCGACCAGGACCAGTTGCGGCCGCCGTTCGAGGATCGCGTCGATATCCATCTCGCGAAGGCTGTGCCCTTGGTGATCGACCTCGCGACGCGGAATGATTTCCTGCCCTTCGACAAGCGCTCCGGTTTCCCGGCGACCATGCGTTTCGACCACACCGATCACGACGTCGACCCCGGCCTCGCGCTTCTGCCTGCCGCCGGTCAGCATCTCCCACGTCTTGCCCACGCCAGGTGCGGCGCCGAGGAAGACCTTGAGACGGCCGCGGCCTTCCTGCGCCGCCTGACGCAGAAAGGCCTCGGGTGATGGTCGGTCGGTTTCGATCACGGGGAGGATTTAGCCTTAAAGGCATCGAGTCGTCGATTGAGCTTGAACACATTGATGCGCGGTTCACCGAGAAAGCCGAGCAGCGGTTGTTCCACGCTCTGGTCGACAAGCCTTCGAACGGCCGCCCGATCAAGGCCGCGGACATCGGCCACCCGGTCGACCTGGAAAAAAGCCGCTTCGGGGCTGATATGGGGGTCGAGCCCCGAAGCGGAGGTCGTCACCAGGTCGGCAGGAACGGGTTGGCCCGGCGAGGTTCCGGAAAGCCTTGCGACATCGCCCGCCACGCGATCGGCGAGCAATTCTGACGTCGGCCCGAGGTTCGAACCCGACGAGGCAAGCCCGTCATAGCCGTCGCCCGCCGCCGACGGGCGGGTGCTGAAATAGCGTTCGGAGGCAAAGGCCTGTCCGGCGAGTTCGGACCCGATGACCTTGCCATTCTCACGCACCAGGCTGCCGTTGGCCTGGCTCGGGAAGAGCGCCTGCCCGATGCCGGTGATGGCCAGCGGATAGGCGATGCCGAGTAGCGCCGCGAAGAGCGGCGTCATCACAAGCGCCGGACGCAGCGCGCTGATAAAATCCTTGTTCATTTCGGTCTCCTCAGACCAGACCCAGGCCGCCGACGGCGAGGTCGATGAGCTTGATGCCGACGAAGGGCGCGGCGAGGCCGCCGAGCCCGTAGATGGCAAGGTTGCGCGCGAGCAGCGGCCCCGCACCCATCGGACGATAGGTCACGCCCCTGAGCGCCAGCGGCACGAGCAGCGGGATGATCAGCGCGTTGAAGATGATCGCCGACAGAATCGCGCTTTCGGGCGTCGCGAGCCCCATGATGTTGAGCACGCCGAGCCCCGGATAGAGCGCGACGAACATCGCCGGGATGATCGCGAAATATTTGGCGACATCGTTGGCGACCGAGAAGGTCGTGAGCGCGCCGCGCGTCATCAACAGCTGCTTGCCGAGCCCGACCACTTCGATCAACTTGGTCGGATCGCTGTCGAGGTCGACCATATTGCCCGCCTCGCGCGCCGCCTGCGTGCCGGTGTTCATCGCAACGCCGACGTCGGCCTGCGCGAGCGCGGGCGCGTCGTTGGTGCCGTCGCCGCACATCGCGACGAGCCGCCCGCCCTCCTGCTCCTTTCGGATCAGTTCGAGCTTGTCCTCGGGCGTCGCCTGCGCGAGGAAATCGTCGACCCCCGCCTCGGCGGCGATCGCCGAAGCGGTGAGCGGATTGTCGCCGGTGATCATCACCGTGCGGATGCCCATCGCGCGCAATTCGCCGAAACGCTCGCGGATGCCTGCCTTGACGATGTCCTTGAGGAAGATCGCGCCGAGCAGTTCGCCGTCCTTCGCGACCGCGAGCGGCGTGCCGCCGGCGCGCGCGATCTCGTCGGTGACGCGGCGAAGCTCGGTCGCCGCGGTGGTCGTGCCCGCGCCCGGGTTGGCGCGCAGGATCGAGTCGACCGCGCCCTTCTGGATCACGCTGTCGCCGATCCGGATGCCCGAGATGCGGGTCTGCGCGGTGAAGGCGATGATCTCGGCGCCCGCCGGCAGGTCCGCCGTCCGGTCAAATTTCTCGCGCGCCAGCACGACGATCGAGCGCCCCTCGGGCGTTTCATCGGCGAGGCTCGCAAGCAGCGCCGCCTCGGCGAGCTCAGCCGCCGAGTGACCGCCGACGGCCCGGAATTCGGTCGCCTGCCGGTCGCCGACGGTGATCGTGCCGGTCTTGTCGAGCAGCAGCACATCGACGTCGCCCGCCGCCTCGACCGCGCGGCCCGACTTGGCGAGGACGTTGAAGCGGACGAGACGGTCCATGCCCGCGATGCCGATCGCCGAGAGCAGCGCCGCGATCGTCGTCGGGATCAGCGTGATGAGCAGCGCCGCGAGGATCGCGACGGGGATGCTGCCGCCTGCATAGCTCGCAAAGCCCGGGATGGTACCGACCGCGATCAGGAAGATGATCGTGAGTCCGACGAGCAGCAGCGTCAGCGCGATTTCGTTCGGCGTCTTCTGCCGCTCGGCGCCTTCGACGAGCGCGATCATGCGGTCGAGAAAGCCCTGCCCCGGTCCCACGGTCACGCGCACGCGAATTTCGTCCGAGATGACGCGCGTGCCCGCCGTCACGGCGCTGCGGTCACCGCCCGCCTCGCGGATCACCGGCGCGCTTTCGCCGGTGATTGCCGCTTCGTTGACCGACGCGACGCCGGCGATCACCTCACCGTCGGACGGAATGAGGTCGCCGGTTTCGACGAGCACGATTTCGCCGACCCGCAGTGCGCTTGCCGGCACGCTTTCATACGCCTTGCCTTCGCCCTTCAGGCGCTTGGCGGTCAGTTCGGCCTTGGTGGCGCGCAGCGATGCCGCCTGCGCCTTGCCGCGGCCCTCGGCGAGCGCCTCGGCAAAGGTGCCGAACAGCACCGTCAGCCACAGCCAGATGACGAGCTGGAGCTTGAAGCCGGTCGCAAGACCGTCCTGCCCGACCATAAGCAGGACGGTCAGCAGCGCGGCGATCACCGCTGTCGTGAACATCACCGGGTTGCGGATCAGTTCCCGGGGATGGAGTTTGCGAAAGGCATCGCCGATCGCCGGGACGATCAGATCCGCCGTGAACAGCGACCTGGTTTCAGACCGAGCCATATGCGTTAATCCTTAGAAAAGCTGGCCGCGGATCATCGCGAGATGATCGGCGATCGGACCGAGCGCGAGGCCGGGAAGGAAAGTCAGGCCGCCGACGATCAGCACGATGCCGACGAGCAGACCCGTCCACAGCGGGCCGGTGGTCGGGAAGCTGCCCGCCGTTGCCGGCGTATATTTCTTCGCCGCCAGACTGCCCGCGATCGCCAGCATGGGAATGATGATGAAGAAGCGGCCGAGCCACATCGCGGCGCCGAGCATCCCGTTGTAGAAGGGCGCGCCCGCGGTCAGGCCCGCAAAGGCCGACCCGTTGTTCGCGACCGCGCTCGTGAAACCATAGAGGATTTCCGAAAAGCCGTGTGGCCCTTTGTTGAGCGGCCCCGCCAGGCCCGCCTCGGTGACCGACGCGATCGCCGTGCCGCCGAGAATGATCAGCGGCAGCACCGCGATCGCAAGCACCGCGAGCTTGACCTCGCGCGCCTCGATTTTCTTGCCGACATATTCGGGGGTGCGCCCGACCATCAGCCCCGCGACGAACACCGCGAGGATCGCGAAGAGCAGGAAGCCATAGATGCCCGCGCCGACGCCGCCGATGACGACTTCGCCAAGCTGCATGTTGAACAGCGGGATCATGCCGCCCAATGCGGTGAAGCTGTCGTGCATCGCGTTGACCGCGCCGCACGAGGCCGCGGTGGTGACGGCGGCGAACAGCGACGAAGCGGCGATGCCGAAGCGGACTTCCTTGCCCTCCATATTGCCGCCGGCGACGCCGAGCTGGTGGAGCACGGGGTTGCCCGCCGCTTCCTGCCAATAGACGACGCTGACGCCCGCGAGGAAGATGACGAGCATCGCGGCGAGGATCGCCCAGCCCTGACGCTGGTTGCCGACCGCCCTGCCAAAGGTCCAGGTCAGGCCGAAACCGATCGCGAAGATCGAAAGCATCTGGACGAGGTTCGTGACCGCGTTCGGATTTTCGAACGGATGCGCCGAGTTGGCGTTGAAGAAGCCGCCGCCGTTCGTGCCGAGCATCTTGATCGCTTCGTGCGACGCAACGGGGCCGAGCGCGAGCGTCTGCTTGACGCCCTCGAGCGTCGACACCTCGACCGAACCCGCGAGCGTTTGCGGTACGCCGTTCGCGACCAGGAAGATCGCATAGACGATACAGATCGGCAGCAGCAGGTAGAGCGTCACGCGCGTGACATCGGCCCAGAAATTGCCGAGCGTCGCGGCGCTGCGCCGCGCGAACCCGCGAAAGAAGGCAAAGGCGAGCGCGATGCCCGTCGCCGCCGACAGGAAATTCTGGATCGTCAGCCCGAGCATCTGACTGAGGTTCGACAGCGTCGCCTCGCCCGCATACCATTGCCAGTTGGTGTTGGTCGTAAAGCTGATCGCGGTGTTGAACGCGCCATCGGCGCCGACTGCCTCATAACCGAGCGGATTGAGCGGCAGCACGCCCTGCAAGCGCAGCACCGCATAGGTGAAGAGCAGCAATGCGAAATTGAAGATCAGCATATGGACCGCGTAGCGGCGCCACCCCTGCTCCTCGTTCGGGTCGATGCCCGCCAGGCGGTAGAAGCCCGCCTCGACCGGCCCCAGCAGGCGGTGGAGCGGGGTTCGCTGGCCGTCATAGAGCGCGAAGAGCCAGCGGCCCATCGGCTTGGTGATCGCGAGCAAAAGGCCCACGAAGACGATGATGAGAAGCCATCCCTGAAAGGTCATGGCACGCCCCCTCTAAAAGCGTTCGGGCCGTGCGAGCACGGCGACGAGATAGACGAGAAGGCCGATCGCGGTGGCGCCCGCGAGCCATAGGTCGAGAGTCATGGCGTCACCTCACGCGTCGTCGCAAAGGCGCGCATAGCCGAGGCTTGCCGCCAGAAGCGCGAGGATGATGCCGATCCAGAGAATATCCTGCATGATTTGCTCCAGCAAAGCGCCCGCCACAAAGGTGACGGGCCGTCTGCGGAGCATCAATTAGTTCAGGCGCGCGTTTGAATTCGAGAGAGTGAAATCAGCCCTCGCATAGTGTTTGCATATGATTTTGCGAAAACAGGCGTCAGCTCCGGGCCAGTTCGCGCGCATAGCCCTTGAAGCCCCATGTCAAGATGATTGCGGCGAGCGGCAAGGCGACCGCCGTGACGATGGCGATCGAATAGCGCAGTGCGGATTCGTCCCGGAAAATATTGTCGGTGAGCAGTGCCATCAGCATCGGACCGAAGCCGAGGCCGACCAGATTGACGACGAAGAAATAGAGCGCGGTCATCCGCGCGCGATATTCGTTCGGCGTGATCAGCTGCAGGGCGACGCCGCCCACGCCGTGCATCGTCAGACACGGGAAGGCCAACGCCAGCATCGCGAACGCGAGCGCCGGATCGGGCATCAACGCCATCGCTGCCAGGGGCGGGCCGCCGAGCAGGATCGACAGGCGCATCACGCGCAAATGCGCATCACCCACCCCCTTGGCGAACAACCGGTCGGCGAGCGCGCCGCCCGCAATCAACCCGAGGGCGCCGCCGACCGCCATGATGACGCCGAACCACAGGCCCGCTTGCGCCACCTCCATGCCGTAACTGCGCGCGAAGAAGGTCGGTATCCACGCGATCGCGCCATACATGACGAGGCCGATCAGCGACATGCCGCCGAACAGCGCGCCGAGCGCCGCCCGCTGTCCGCCGATGTGCGCGACAAGACCGGGCGCGCCGGCGGCCGACGCATCCGGCATCATTGCAGCCGCCGCTCGCCCGCGACGAAGAGGTTCGCGCACGGTCAGCATGAGCAGCGCGACCAATATTCCCGGCGCCGCCACCCAGACGAAGATCAACCGCCACGCATCCATCGGACCGTAGAAGGGGACATCGACCGTCGGCGCGGCCAGCACCGCCTGAACCACGAAGGAGCCGAGGATCATCGCCACGCCCGAACCCAGCGGCACGCCGATCGAGTAGACCGCCATCGCGCGCGCCAGCCGGTCGCGCGGAAAATAGTCGCTGAGCATCGAATAAGCGGCGGGCGATAGCGTCGCTTCGCCCACGCCGACGCCCATGCGCGCGGCGAAGAGCGACGCATAGCTTCCCGCAAAGCCGCAGCCGGCGGTCATCACGCTCCACACCGCGATGCCCGCAACGATGAGGTTCCGGCGGTTATAGCGGTCGGCGATCCATGCGAGCGGCAAGCCGAGCAGCGTATAGAAAAGCGCGAAGGCCAGTCCGATCAGCAGGCTGACCTGCGTGTCCGAGATATCGAGCGCCGCGCGGATCGGTGCGACCAGGAGGCTGAGGATCATCCGGTCGACAAACGACAGCGTATAGGCCAGCAGCAATATCGCGACGACATACCAGCTATAGGCCGGCCGCGGCCAGGGCGGCGGTTCCCGTTCCCCTGCACTCGCCTGCCCGGCCGCATCGCCGCTCGCGCGCTCGCTCGCCATATCCTCTCCCGGCTTTCGCTCCGTTCGCAGCCACCCTCTTGCACCGCGGGGCATGCTGCGATATGAAGTAGATACTTAGCTAACTAAGTATTTTGCGCAGACAGTCAAGCAGGAACGCACAAACACGACAACGAAAAAACAAACCTGAACAAATGGGAGAGCGATTCATGGCCAGAAAAATACTGAACCCGTCGTCACGGCTGTTGGCAGGGATTGCCCTGCTGACGATGCCCGCCATCGCCGCGGCACAGGATAGCGAAGAGAGCGCCGACGGCGATATCATCGTCACCGCCCAGCGGCAGGAGCAGAAGCTGCAGGACGTCCCGGTATCGGTCACCGCCTTCGGTTCGGAACAGCTTCGCGCGAACAATATCGAGACCGTGGCCGACATCGCGCTCCGTACGCCCGGATTGGCCGCGAGCGCGGTCGATCCCATCAACACGAATTTCGCGATGCGCGGCATCGGCAGCGCGCCGGGCATCAGCCAGAACGCCGGCGGCGACCCGTCGGTCGTCGTCTTCGTCGACGGCGTCTATGCGGGTCGCGGCAGCACGCCCGACCTCGACGCCCTCGACCTCGAACGCGTCGAGGTGCTCCGCGGTCCGCAAGGCACATTGTTCGGCAAAAACGCCATCGGCGGGCTGATCCAGTTCGTCAGCCGCAAGCCATCGGCCGACAACAGCTTCCATTTCGAGGGTACGTACGGCAATTACGACCGTGTCGGCGTCGTCGCGCGCGGCAATATGGCGCTCACCGATAAAATCTATCTGTCGGCGGGACTGTCGCATAAACAGCGCGACGGTTTCGAATTTAACGAGACGACGGGGAACGACGTCAATGACCTCAATCTGACGACGGGACGCCTCGCCTTGCGGCTGGCGCCGACCGACACGCTCGATATCATACTTCGCGCCGACGTCTCGCGGCAGGATCAGAAGGGCAATCCGCGTCACAATAATTGCGACGCCAGTTTCAACGGCGGCGTCCACTGCGTCGGCATCAACCCCGATCCGCGCGTGGTGAACGCCTATATCGACGGCATGATCAAGCGGACGATCCAGTCCTATTCGGCCGAGATCAACCTCGACCTGCCCTTCGGCACGCTCACCTCGCTGACCGCGCTCCGCAAGGTCGATTTTCAGTTCGAAACGCCCTTTTTCAGCAATCCGGTCAACCCGCCGAACCAGATCGAATCGACCGATTTCGGCGACGAAGACAACAAGCAGTTCAGCCAGGAATTGCGGCTGGCGTTCGATGCGTTCGACGGCCGGCTGAACGGTCAGACGGGCCTATATTACCTGAAGGAGGACACCGACCGCATTCAGGGACAGATCCAGGATTTCGCAACGCCCGCGATCAGCGGCATCGGCATATTTCCGCAGTCGGTCAACGCGCGCAGCTTCGCGATCTTCGGCCAGCTCGACTACGAGATCGTCCCGTCGCTGACCGCCACTTTGGGCGCGCGAATGACCTGGGAGAAAAAGAGCGGCCGGTTCGCGGGCTACAAGGGCGACGACGGTCCCGGCGTGCCGCCGCCGCTCGGCACGCCGGCCGGCTATGACGTCACCGCGAGCCAGAAATGGAAAGCCTTCACCCCGCGGTTCGCGCTGAACTGGAAAGCGACCGACGACGTGCTGCTCTATGCGTCGGCGGCGCGCGGTTACAAGAGCGGGGGGTTCCAGGGCCTTTCGGGCACCGCGGAGGGCGCATCGACCCCCTATGACCCCGAATTCGCCTGGGGTTACGAGGTCGGTGCCAAGACCGAATGGTTCGACCGGCGACTGCGGTTCAATGTCGCTTTGTTCCAGACCGATTATTCGGATCTTCAGGTGTCGCAGCTCGTCCCGCTCTGCTGCGTCGTCGTCAGCAACGCGGCGAAGGCGAAAATCAAGGGCGCCGAGGTCGAAGTGCTCGCGCGCCCGTTCGAAGGCTTCCAACTCGACGGCAGCTACGCCTGGCTCGACGCGAAGTTCACCGAATATTCGATCCCCGGCCAAGCCTATACGGGCAATCGCCTGCCCCGATCGCCGAAGAACAAGTTCAATATCGGCGGGCAATATGAGGCGCCGATCGGCGATTTGTCGGCAAAGCTCCGGGTCGACTACAGCTGGGTCGACGACGCCTTTTTCGAAGCGTCGAACATCCCGCAACAATTGTGGCCGAGCCACGAGAACCTCGACGCGCGCCTGTCGATCGCGGGCCCCGACGAACGGTGGGAGCTTTCACTGTGGGGCAAGAACCTCACCGACGAGCTGGTTCCGACCTATGTCACCTATTTCGGCCCATACCGCCAGATACTGACGCCCTATGCGCCGCCGCGAACCTATGGCGTCACCATGGCATTCAAGATCTGATCCGCGGCGCGGCGGGGAGACCTCCCCCGCCGCCCCCTCCCCGTTCAACGAAAGGATTGATGATGGACCAGCCCGAATTCCGCTACCTCTGCTCCTATCGCGCCGCTTTCACCGAACCGCAGCAGCAGATCGGGACCGCGCATTTCGGCCGCCGCATGATCGCCGCGCTGACCGGCGGCGAAGTCGAGGGGGAACGGCTGCGCGGCCGCGTCATGCCGAGCGGCGGCGACTGGGCGACGATCGACGACAAGGACACGCTGCGCCTCGACGCGCGGATCACCTTCGAAACGCACGACGGGGCGCTGATCTATGTCTCCTATCGCGGCGTGCTGCGGCCGCTGTCGGTGGCGCATCGGCATGCCCGAGGCGGCGGCCCGCAAACGGCGGCCGAGCGCAAGGAAATTTATTTCCGCACGACCCCGATGTTCGAAACCGGCGATGAGCGCTATTCCTGGCTCAACGACATCGTCGCGGTCGGGCTGGGTGCAAGCGTCGGCGGAGCCGTCCGCTACGATGTGTTCGAGCTGCTTTAGCAGGGCTTGGGACCGGGCTTTGGCGAGCTCCCGGTTCAGATCGGCGAATGCTGATGCAATGCCAGTTTCCAGCCATCGGGACGCCGCACATAGGCTGAACTGATAAGCGCGGCATAGGGCTCACCATCGGCACGCGTCACATCCGCGCGGTAGCTGATGATCGCAAAATCGTCGCCACTGTTCAGAAACAGGCGATTTCCCATCCTCAGGTCACGCCAACGGTTGGCGTTGGTGGCGGTTGCCGCCACCTCCTCGCGCGAATGCATGCCGTGCATCTCTCCCGCTTGCGGAAAGGCGAGCAGACACCGGGCATCGACATGGTTCAGGAAATGCTCTTTCCCGTCGAGCCAGAATCCTTGCTCGATGTCGTAAAGCTCCTCTTCGAGTGCCATCGCATTCCCCTTCCAAACGGAAGCTGATCAACCACCTTCCTTCTGCGCGCGCGCCGCCTTGACCCCCGCCAGAAACTGATCTTCATTGACCTTCACCGCCAATCCCTTCTTCGACATGAAAAAGGCGGCGCGCGGCATGGTGATATTGCCTTCGCTGGTCGCCAGCACCGCGCCCTGCGGCGCCATCGCCGTGACCTTGCCGAGCACCGCGGCCCCATCGGCGCTCCGCACTTCGGCGCCCGGCTTCAACACGCCGTCGACCGCCGCCGCATCGGCCTCGGCCTGCTTCAGCACCGCGACGATCTTCGCTTTGGGTGCTTTGAGCGCCGGGCCCTTGGCGCCCTTCACAAAGGCTTTCTTCGGGACCACCAGTCCATTGCCGTCGATCGAAACCGCAACCCTGTCTCCCGACACTTTGGCGATCTGGCCGACTTCTTCGCCATTCTGGTCATAGACTTTGGCGCCGGCGACGAGCGACGCGGCGGGCGCCGCCTCTTGCGCCTGCGCGGCGGGAGCGGCGATCGGGATCGCGCTCGCAAGGCACAGCGCGGCGATAGGGCCGAAGAATTTGGGCATGAAACACTCCTGTCGAACAAGAATGGCCCGTGCCGCATCGCGCCGCGGCACACCAAATGCGATATTGCCCGGCCGTGCAACGGACACGGCGAGCCGACGTTTGCTAGCGGTAGTCGATCGCCAATTTCTCCGCCGCGGCAACGGCAGCGGCGCGCGCGTCGCCGGCCGTGCCGCCGGCCACTTTGGCAAGCGCCACGCCCATCCGGCGCCAGGGTCGCGTGACCGGCTTGCCGAAGATGCGGACATCGACCGAGGTTGCAGCATTCGGTGGCGTCAATGCGTCGGCGAGCCCCGTGATCGCGAAATCGGACGCGTCGCGGTCGGCGAGGAGCACGGCGCTGGCGCTCGCGTCGGGAACCGCGATCGCGCGGATCGGCAGGCCGAGAATCGCGCGCGCGTGGAGGTCGAATTCGGAGAGCGATTGCGAGATCAGCGTCACCATGCCCGTGTCGTGCGGGCGCGGGCTGAGCTCGGAGAAGATCACCGCGTCGCCCTTCACGAAAAATTCGACCCCGAAGATGCCGTGGCCGCCGAGCGCATCGACCACCTTGGTCGCCATATCCTGCGCGCTCGCCAGCGCCGCGTCCGACATCGCCGCGGGCTGCCAGCTTTCGCGATAATCGCCGCGTTCCTGCCGGTGGCCGATCGGCGGGCAGAAGGCGACGCCGTCCTTGTGCCGCACGGTGAGCAGCGTGATTTCGTAATCGAAATCGATGAACGCCTCGGCGATCACGCGCAGCCGGTCGCCGCGCATCCCGGCGGCGGCATAGTCCCACGCCGCATCGACCCCGGCGGCATCCTTCACCATGCTCTGCCCCTTGCCCGACGAGGACATTACGGGTTTGACGACGAGCGGGAAGCCGATGCGCTCGGCCGCAGCCTGCAATTCCTCACGCGTTTCGGCATATTCGAAGGTCGAGGTGGTGAGCTTGAGCTCGCTCGCCGCAAGATCGCGGATCGCGTCGCGGTTCATCGTGAGCTGCGCCGCACGCGCCGAGGGAACGACGTGGAAGCCTTCGGCCTCGACTTCGGCGAGAATCTCGGTGCGGATCGCCTCGACCTCGGGGACGATATGATCGGGCTTGTGCTTTTCGATCGCGGCGCGGAGCGCATCGCCGTCGAGCATCGAAAAAACCTCATACTCGTCGGCGACCTGCATCGCGGGAGCTGCGGCGTAGCTGTCGCACGCGACGACATGGCAACCGAGGCGCTTCGCCGAAATCGCGAATTCGCGGCCGAGTTCGCCCGAGCCGAGGAGAAGGATCTTTGCGGTGGGGGTCATGGGGGCAGCTCCGAATCTGAAGCGCCTCCACAGCCGATATTGCGCCGCCGCGCAATGCACGTTTGTTCAACGAGTCGGGCCGGCCCGGGATTAGAATGGATCGCGACGGACATAGGAGAAAGACGATGAACGCGATTGCCGAGCTGGAACGCACGCTGCCGACCGAGGCACTGTTCGACCGATATCATGTCGGCTGGGAAACGAAGGACGCCGACCTGATCGCGTCGCTGCACTCCGCCGACACCATTTTCCGGCTCCACGACGGATCGCCCCCGGTCGAGGGACGCGAGGCGCTGCGCGAACATTGCGGGCATCTGTTCGCGACCTATGATTTCTCGATGCTGATGGGCAAAAGAATCTTCGGCCGCGATTACTGGACCTTCGACTGGACGATGGTCCTGACGCTCGCGATGCCGGGCGGCACCGCCTTTGTCGCCCACGTCGGCATGCTCGACGTGATCATGGTCAACGCCGAGGGCGAGGTCGCGAGCAAGCATGTCTACCCCGATATCGCGCAGATGGAGTCGGCCTTCGAGCGGGCGGGAATCGTGCGCTAGATGGCGTCAGCGCCATGCTTGCGCGCCGACCCCGGCGGGTGAATAATCGCCGCCATGCCTGACCCGGTGGCGCCTTTCCTCACCAGCTGTTTTCCGGTGGGGACGCGCGCGCTCGCGCCGCATGCCAATCTGGTGACGGCGGTGCTCGCCGGCCGGTCGGGGCCGCTCCGGCTCGAACGCGGCGGCCTTTGGGTCGAGGGCGATTTGCTGCTCGTCCGGCCGGGCATCGTCCACGGCGTCGCGCTCGCGGAGCGCGGCGCCGACGTCCTTTACCTCAATGGGCTGGCCTTTCCCTTTGACGCACCGCTCGCTGTACCGCTCGAAGGCGCATTGGCACGCGTCGCGCGTGAGGCGCTGGACGGCGATGCCTCGGCGGTCGCCGAGTTGCGCGACCGCCTCGCACCGCCCCGCGAGCGGGCATTGCCCCCCGACATGGCGGCGGTGGTTCGCGCGATCCACGGCGACCCGATGTGGCGGATGTCGCAGGACGAGTTGGCGCAGCGGCTCGGCATGGAACGGACGCAGGCGCTGCGCACCTTCCGCCGGTCGACAGGACAGGGTTTTCGCGAGTTCAAGCTGTGGTCGGCGCTGCAACATGCGACGCAGCAGATGGCGGGCGGCGCGCTCGTCCGTACCGCCGCGATGGATGCCGGTTTTGCCGACACCGCGCATCTGTCGCGCGTGTTTCGCCATGTCTTCGGCCTCACGCCAAGCGAGGGGATCGCGGGGCTCGCCGTCGCGCCCATCATCGCGCGCGATCAGGCGCTTCGCACCGCGACGCTTATGTGATAGCCTTCGTCCAACGCTGCGTAACAACCATGAGGTTGATTATGACGGACGATTGGCGAGTGGATGACCTGGCGCTGTGCATCAGCCGGCATGAGCGTTACCCGCCCGAGGTTCGCCCGGGCGCCGTCTTTACGGTGCGCACGGTGTGGACCGACATGCCCGACCTTGTCGGCGGGACGTCCGGCACCGCGCTGAAGTTTCGTGACGTGCCCGACCTCGGCCCGCGCGCCGCCTATTGCGCGCGCCGTTTTCGCAAGATCACGCCGGGCGTGCCCGACGATTTCGATGCCGAAGTGATCGATTTACTCGCCGGCGCGAAGGATATCTGCCGCTGATCGCGGTTTTGCGCGAACGATGCGCTTTGATCGATTTCACCGATAAGTGTGCCCGGAAAATTGGGGTTGAGTGCGCGCGCCGGTCCTTATAGCTGGCGCCCTGCAAATCATTTTGCAGTGCAGCAAACAAAGGAAACACTCTCCCATGGGTATCATCGGAAGCTCGATCAAGCCGTTCAACGCCACCTCGTACCATCAGGGCAAGTTCGTCCCCGTGTCGGACGCCGATGTCGCGGGCAAGTGGGCGGTTTTCTTCTTCTATCCGGCCGACTTCACCTTCGTCTGCCCGACCGAGCTCGAAGACCTTGCCGACCAGTATGAAACGCTGAAAGGCCTTGGCGTCGAAGTCTATGCCGTGTCGACCGACACGCATTTCAGCCACAAGGCCTGGCACGACAGCTCGCCGGCGATCGGCAAGATCAACTATCACATGCTGGGCGACCAGAACCACGTCCTCGCCAACAATTTCGGCGTGCTGCGTGAAGATTCGGGCCTCGCCGACCGCGCAACCTTCGTCGTCGACCCCGACGGAGTGATCCAGGTGATGGAAATCACCAGCGAAGGCGTCGGCCGCAACGCCGAGGAACTCGTTCGCAAGATCAAGGCCGCGGTCTATGTCCGCGCCAACCCCGGCCAGGTCTGCCCGGCGAAGTGGGAAGAGGGCGCCGAAACGCTCGCGCCCTCGATCGAACTCGTCGGCAAGATCTAAGCCGATTTGCGAGGACCGGGCGGGCGGCGCTCGCCCGGTCTTTGCTCAAAAAGAACAAGATTTTTGACGCCGTCCCCCGCGGCGAACCCTTGCTCCTGTCCGAAAGGCTCTCCCCATGCCGATGCTCGACGCCAATACGACCGCCCAGCTCAAAACCTATCTCGGCAACCTCCGCCGCCCGATCGAGCTGGTCGCAAGCCTCGACGCCTCGCCCAAGTCGGCCGAGATGCGCGCGCTGGTCGAGGAAGTCGCGGCGCAGTCGGACCTCGTCACGGCGCGTTTCGATGGCGACGATGCGCGGCGCCCGTCCTTCGCGATCCGCGGCGACGAAGGCCGCGCCGAAGCAGTGTTCGCGGGGCTGCCGATGGGGCATGAATTCACCTCGCTGATCCTCGCGCTACTCCACGTCGGCGGGCACCCGCCGAAAGAAGATGCCGAGCTGCTCGACGCGGTGCGCGCACTTGAGGGCGATTTCGTCTTCGAAACCTTCTTCTCGCTTTCGTGCCAGAATTGCCCCGACGTCGTGCAAGCGCTGAACATCATGGCGGCGCTGGGTCCGAATATCCGCCACACCGCGATCGACGGCGCGCTGTTCCAGGACGAGGTCGAGCGGCGTCAGGTGATGGCGGTGCCCGCCGTCTTCTTGAACGGCGAACCCTTCGGGCAGGGCAGAATGGACCTCGCGCAGATCGTCGCGAAGCTCGACACCGGCGCGGTGGCGCGCGCGGCCGAAAAGATCGCCGCGAAGGAGCCGTTCGACGTGCTCGTCGTCGGCGGCGGCCCCGGCGGCGCCGCGGCGGCGATTTATGCGGCGCGCAAGGGCATCCGCACCGGCATCGTCGCCGAACGCTTCGGCGGGCAGGTGCTCGACACGCTGGGGATCGAGAATTTCGTCTCGGTCCAGCACACCGAGGGCCCGAAGCTCGCGGCGCAACTGGAAGCGCATGTGAAAGATTATGAGGTCGATGTCATGAACGTGCAGGAGGCGGCCGAGCTGATCCCTGGCGGCGCGAACGGCCTGCACGAAGTGAAGCTCAAGAGCGGCGCGAGCGTCAAGGGCAAGACGGTAATCCTGTCGACCGGCGCGCGCTGGCGCCAGATGGGCGTCCCCGGCGAGGC
Organism: Sphingopyxis sp. SE2; assembly: GCF_032227185.1. Classification (NCBI taxonomy): domain Bacteria; kingdom Pseudomonadati; phylum Pseudomonadota; class Alphaproteobacteria; order Sphingomonadales; family Sphingopyxidaceae; genus Sphingopyxis; species Sphingopyxis sp. SE2. The sequence continues at coordinate 1,977,346 of NZ_JAPMXW010000001.1, forward strand.
CGAATATCGTAACAAAGGCGTCGCCTATTGTCCGCACTGCGACGGGCCGCTGTTCAAGGGCAAGCGCGTCGCGGTGATCGGCGGCGGCAATTCGGGCGTCGAGGCGGCGATCGACCTTGCGGGGCTCGTCGCGCATGTGACGCTGATCGAGTTCGACAGCCAGCTTCGCGCCGATGCGGTGCTGCAGACCAAGCTGCGCAGCCTGCCCAATGTCACGGTCATCACCTCGGCGCTCACCACCGAAGTGCTCGGCAACGGCGAGAAGGTCGTCGGCCTGCGCTATCGCGACCGCAACAGGGACGAGGAGCATCTCGTCGAGCTTGAAGGCATTTTCGTCCAGATCGGCCTGATCCCGAACACCGAATGGCTCGGCGATGCGGTGGCATTGAGCGACCGCGGCGAGATCGAGGTCGACGCGCGCGGCGCGACGAGCCAGCCCGGCATCTTCGCCGCGGGCGATGTGACGACCGTGCCCTACAAGCAGATCGTCATCGCAATGGGCGAAGGCTCGAAGGCATCGCTCTCGGCCTTCGACCACCTGATCCGCGCGGGCGCCTAGCGTCGTAGAGGGCGAAGCACCTACCTCACTATCTCGTCATCCCGGCGAAGGCCGGGATCTCGACCTCGCCATGCCAAGCGACGGTGAGATCCCGGCCTTCGCCGGGATGACGGATCAGTGTTGGAACCGGCTTTACCTGTCCGGCCAGGCCTCGGTGTCATGGTCGGGGTGCTGGTGGTTGCTCGCCTTGATCGCGCCGACGAGGTCGCTCATTGTCTCTTCGGTCGTCCCCTCCCCCTTGATCGGCAGGCTTTCGAACAGCGATAGCTGGCCTTCGAGGCCGAACTGCACGCGCGGCGGGAATTGCGACGGATCATCGAACGATCCGGTCGTCAGGTTGATGTGCTTGCTGTCGAAATAATCATAGGCAAGCGGCGTCCCGCATGTCCGGCAGAATCCGCGCGCGGCCTTGTCGGAGCTTTTGAACCATGTCGGCGCGCCGCGCGTCCATGTGATCGCATCGCGCGGCACACCGATCAGCGCGATGAAGAAATTGCCCGCCGCCTTCTGGCACATGCGGCAATGGCAGATATGCGACGTGTCGAGCACGGCGGTGACATGATAGCGCACCGTGCCGCACTGGCAGCCGCCCGAGGCCTGGGTTTCGATCCTGTCCATGACCGCAGGCTACCAAAGCCGACGCGCGCTCACAATGGCGCGCGCGGGGAAACGGTGCGCGGCGGCGATGCGCCGCACACCCGCCCGATCAGGCACCGTAACGCTCGATGACCTCGGCGAGCGGCACATGGCCGAGACAGACGCCGCTGCCGACCGCGCTTTCGCCGGTTTCGAGCGCGGTCGCATAGAGGACCGCCGGATCGGCCTCCAATCGCGCGCGCAGCGCCGCCAGCTTCGGCCAACGCACGGGCTCTGCCACCTCGTGGAACTCGAGCCAGCGCGCGATCCCGACGAACAGCGCGTCGGCGAGCGTCGGCCGGTCACCGACCAGATAAGGGCCCTCGCCGACCATTGCTTCGAGCTTGTCGTGGCGTTCGATCACGGCCTCCTTGCCAAATTCGCGCAATGATGCCTGCAGCGCCGGGCGCGGGGGGTCCATTTCGAGCGCGACCCACAGCGGGGTGAAGGCGCCGGTGAAGCCGGTGTTGATGAACGCCATGGTCTGCCGCATCCGGTCGCCCTCGGGCGACAGCGGGTCGGGGCTGATCCGCCGTTCGTCGTCGCGCGCGGCGAGCCAATGCGCGATCGCCATCGTTTCGGTCAGCACCCGGCCCTGATCGGTGATCAGCGCGGGCGTTTCGTGCCGCGCGTTGATGCGGGCATAGGCGGGCTCGCGCATTTCGCCGAGCATGTCGACGCGGCACAGGCGATAAGGTTTGCCCAGCCATTCGAGGGCCGCGACAAGCCCCATGGAACTTCCCAGCGGGAAGCCATAGATAAGGATCGGTTCCAATATATTGCTCCATCGTCTTCTTGAAGGGGGAGCTGCGCAGCGGTTCGAGATATAGTGCGCCGGGAGCCCGCGTAAATTACGCACCTTTTTGTAACCATGGGGACGATGATGAAGGATCTGGTTTCGCGTTGTCCGATCGAGGAAGTGATGCAGTTATTGAGCGGCCGCTGGCCGACGCTGCTGATCTACTATCTCAGCGACGGGACGAAACGGTTCAGCGACTTGCGCCGCGACAATCCCACGATTTCGCACAAGATGCTGACCCTCGAGCTTCGCAAGCTCGAGGATGCGGGGATCGTCCGGCGCACCGAATTCGAAGGCTATCCGCGGCGCGTCGAATATGATCTGACGGTGGACGGCGAGCGGCTCGTCCCGCTGATCGACGCGCTCGGCGACTGGTGGGATTCGGTCGCGCCTGCACCGGCCGTCGCGGAGGCCATCGCCCAATGATCGTCCGCCGGCTGGGAGCGGGCGACATCGCCGCGGTGCGCGCGCTCAACACCGTCTATGCCGCCGCCTTCGAGGATCCCGTGACCTACCGCGCCGACCGGCCCGACGACGCCTGGCTCGCACGCCAGCTCGGCCGCGATGGCGTCATCGTGCTGGTGGCCGAGCACGACGGCATCATCGTCGGTGGCCTTACAGCCTATGATCTTCCCAAGCTCGAGGCGGCGCGCAGCGAAATCTATCTTTACGATCTCGCGGTCGACGAAGCGCACCGCCGCCGCGGCATAGCCACCGCGCTGATCGCCGAACTCCAGCATATCGCCGCCGAGACCGGCGCGTGGGCGGTCTTCGTCCAGGCCGATTATGTCGATCCGCCCGCGATCGCGCTCTACACCAAGCTCGGCACCCGCGAAGAGGTCCTGCATTTCGACCTGCCGCCGCGCCCGCGCGATTGAGAAGAAGAAAGCGGGAACATCGCGCTAGGCCGTCCGCGCCGCCGCTGCTACACCCCGCGCCATGTCCGAGAAGAATCATCTCTATCTGGTCGATGGCTCCAGCTACATCTTCCGCGCCTATCACCGCCTGCCGCCGCTTACGAACCCCAAGGGCGTGCCCGTCGGCGCGGTCTATGGCTATACGACGATGCTGTGGAAGCTCGCGAAGGATCTGCACGACGCCGACGGGCCGACGCACCTCGCGGTCATCCTCGACCATAGCAGCCAGTCGTTCCGCAACGAGATTTACGACCAGTATAAGGCGAACCGTCCCGAGCCGCCCGAGGATCTGCGCCCGCAATTCCCGCTGATCCGCGACGCGACGCGCGCCTTTTCGCTGCCGTGCATCGAGATGGAGGGCTTCGAGGCCGACGACCTGATCGCCTCCTATGCCGAGGCGGCGGTGCGCGAAGGGTGGGACGTCACCATCGTCAGCAGCGACAAGGATCTGATGCAGCTGATCCGCGAGCCCGAGGGCGGCCCGCATGTCGACATGCTCGACACGATGAAGAACGTCCGCATGGGCATGGAAGCGGTGAACGAGAAGTTCGGCGTCACTCCCGATCTTGTCGGCGACGTGCTCGCGCTGATGGGCGACAGCGTCGACAATGTCCCCGGCGTGCGCGGCGTCGGCCCGAAGACCGCGACCAAGCTGATTCAGGAATATGGCAATTTGACCGCCGCGCTCGACGGTGCCGTGGGCATGAAGGCGTCGAAGCTGCGCGACAATCTGATCGAGCATCGCGCCATGGCCGAATTGTCGCGCATCCTCGTCGACCTGAAGCGCGATTGCCCGCTGCCCGACCCGCTCGACGCACTGAAGCTCGGCGCGATCCCGCCGCTGCCGCTCAAAAGCTTCCTCGACGAGCATGGCTTCCGCTCGCTTTCGGCCAAGCTCGACCTCGGTGGCACGCCGGGCGGTCCGCCGACCCTGCCGCGCGCGAGCGCCGCGACGGCGGCGCCCGCCGCGGCCCCCTCGACCCCTACCCTTCCCGCCATGCCGCCGATCGACCGCGCGCTGTACGAAACGGTAACGACGATCGAGGCGCTAGACCGCTGGATCGAGGCAGCGCGCGCCGCGCATGTCGTTGCGATCGATACCGAAACCGCGACGCTCGACAGCGTGACGGGCGATCTCGTCGGGGTCAGCCTGTCGACCGGTCCCGGGCGCGCCTGCTACATCCCGCTCGGCCATGGCGGAACCGACATGTTCGCCGAACGCCCCGAGCAGGTACCGCTCGCCGATGCGATCGGCCGGCTGCATGCGCTTTTTTCCGATGAAGCGGTGCTGAAGGTCGGCCATAACCTGAAATATGACATCGGCGTGCTCGCCCAGCACGGCATCACCGTCGCGCCCTATGACGACACGCTGGTGATGAGCTTCGCGCTCGACGCGGGCAAGCATCAGCACGGGCTCGACGAATTGTCGAAGCTGCATCTCGATCACGTCTGCCTGTCGTTCAAGGACGTGTGCGGGACCGGTAAGTCGCAGATCAGCTTCGCCGAAGTGCCGCTCGACCGCGCAACGCAATATGCGGCTGAGGATGCCGAGGTCGCGTGGCGGCTGTGGAAGCTGCTCAAGCTCCGCCTGCCGGTCGAGGGCGGCACGCGCGTCTATGAAATGGTCGATCGGCCATTGGCCGCCGTCGTCGAGGGCATGGAACGCGCCGGCATCATGGTCGACCGCGACTATCTCGCGCGCCTGTCGGGCGAGTTCGCGAACGACATGCTGCGCATGGAGGGCGAGATTCACGGACTCGCCGGACAGCCCTTTGCGATCGGCAGCCCCAAGCAGCTCGGCGAAATATTGTTCGACAAGATGGGCCTGAAAGGCGGACGCAAGGGCAAGTCGGGCGACTGGTCGACCGACCAGAGCGAGCTCGAACGGCTCGAACGCGACGGCGTGCCGATCGCGCGCAAGATATTGGAGTGGCGCCAGCTTGCGAAGCTCAAGTCGACCTACACCGACGCGCTGCAGCAGCAGATCAACGCGACGACCGGCCGCGTCCACACCAGCTACAGCCTCGTCGGCGCGCAGACCGGGCGCCTGTCGTCGACCGACCCCAACCTCCAGAACATCCCGATCCGCACCGAAACCGGCCGCCAGATCCGCGACGCCTTCATCGCGGCGCCGGGTCATGTGCTGATCGCCGCCGACTATAGCCAGATCGAACTGCGTCTCGCCGCGCATATGGCCGACGTGCCCGAGCTCAAGACCGCCTTTGCGCAGGGGCAGGACATCCACGCCGCGACCGCGATCGAATTGTTCGGAGAGGTGAATCGCGACACGCGCGGCAAGGCGAAGACGGTCAATTTCTCGATCCTCTACGGCATTTCGCGCTGGGGCCTTGCGGGCCGGCTCGAAGTGACGCCCGACGAGGCGCAGGCGCTGATCGCGCGCTATTTCGAGCGTTTCCCAGGCATTTCGGACTATATCACCGACACGCTCGAGAATGCGCGCGCCAAGGGCTATACCGAGACTTTATTCGGGCGCAAAACCTGGTTCCCGCGCATCAAGGCGGCGAACCAGAACGAGCGCGCGGGCAGCGAACGCGCCGCGATCAACGCGCCGATCCAGGGCACGAGCGCCGACCTGATCAAGCGCGCGATGGCGCGGATGCCGAAAGCATTGGCGGACGCCGGGCTTTCCGACGTCAAGATGCTCCTCCAGGTTCACGACGAACTCGTGTTCGAAGCGCCCGAAGACAAGGCCGCGGCGGCGAGCGAGGTCATCCGTGCGGTGATGTCGGGCGCCGCCGAACCGGCGATCAAGCTGTCGGTCCCGCTGGAGGTCGAGGTCGGCACGGGCAAGAGCTGGGGCGAAGCGCATTGATCGCCGCGCTGCTGTTCGTCGCGGCGCTCGCTGCCGAGCCCGCGGCCGTGCCGCCGGAGACCGCCGTCTCAGCGCCGTCACCCATCGCCGACACCGACCTGCGCGAATTCGCCGCAATCGCGGGACGCAAGGTCGCCGGGCGGCCGGTCGAGGGGCCCTATGCGAACGCCGACAAGGTGCTGCTGATCCGCCGCGACGACAAGGGCTATCCGGTCGTGGCGGGGAGCATGGGTTTTCCGGTGCGCCAGTCGCTCCCCGCGCCGCCCGCCGGCACGCTTGCCGTCGTCCGCTTGCATCAGCGGTCCGAAACGGTCGTTCCCGGCCCGACCACCGACGACCTCGCCTTCGTGAAGGCAAACCGGCTGCCGCTGTTCGTGATCGGCGAATGGGCGCGACCCGCGCCGATGTGGGAGGTGGCGTGGGTCGATGATGCGGTCCGTTACCGCACGATCGGCGAGGTCGGCGAAATCGGCCCCTGGCGCGACTGACCGGCGCGAAGGCACGTCGCACCGACCGCGCCACCCTTTCGCCCGCACAACTTTGTCTCTATGACGGATCGATGACATACGACCGGCACTTTTGTGACGGCCGGAACAAAGGGTCCCCATGAGCAAGTTCGAACCCGTCGCCAAGGCGCCGGTCCGCATCCAGCAGAATATCCTCGCGCGCAGTGAGCGCCGCCTTCTCAATTGGCTGTGCGCGCGCCTGCCCGCTTGGGTCACGCCCGACCAGCTGACCACGCTTGGGTTCGCCGGCGCGGTGCTCGTCGCGGCGGGCTATCTGCTCAGCTGGTTCGACAGCGAATGGCTCGGCCTGTCGCTCGCCGGCTATATCGTCAACTGGTTCGGCGATTCGCTCGACGGCAGCCTTGCTCGCTGGCGCGGCATCGAACGCCCCAATTACGGCTATTTCGTCGATCACAGCGTCGACGCGATCGCAACGCTGCTGATGATCAGCGCGATCGGCATGAGCCCCTATATGCGGCTCGACGTCGCCTTGATGGGGGTAATCGGCTATTTCCTGCTCTCGATCCACACCTTCATTTCGGCGAAGATCCTCGGGGAATTCCGCCTGTCCTACATGGCGGGCGGGCCGACCGAGCTGCGGCTGATGCTGATGGCGATGACCATTTCGATGCCGATCATCGGCGGGGCCGACATAAAAGGCACCAATTTCTCCGCCTTCGACCTGTTCGCGATCGTCGTCTCGAGCATCCTCGTCACGCTGTTCATCGTCCAGACCTCGGCAACGGCGCGAATGCTCCGCCGCCGGTGCCGCCCACATCATGGACGCGTCCGCGCCTGCGCATAGGTGCCGAGCAGGCGTAGCGACTTGGTCTGGAAATCGAGCTCCTCGAGCGCGCGGTCGATCCGCTCGTCGCCGGGAGCGCCGACGATGTCGGCATAGAATTTGGTCGCCGCGAAACTGTCGCCGGTTTGATAGCTTTCGAGCTTGGTCATGTTGACGCCGTTGGTCGCAAAGCCGCCGAGCGCCTTGTAGAGCGCCGCGGGGATATTCTTCACCTCGAACATGAAGGTCGTCATCAGCGGCCCGGCAATCGCCGCGAAATCGGCGAGCGGTTCGCGCGCGAGCACGACGAAGCGCGTCGTGTTGTGGTCGGCATCCTCCATGCCCGTTCCATGCAGCGTCAGACCATAAAGTTCGGCCGCGTGCGGCGGCGCCAGCGCCGCGAGGCCGACCTCGTCGCTGTCGGCGACCCACGCCGCCGCCCCCGCGGTGTCGCTGTGCGCGACGGGCGCGATATTGTTGGCGCGCAGCCAGTGGCGGCATTGCCCGAGCGCCTGTTCGTGGCTCATCGCGCGCGTCACCGGCCCCAGGTCGCGGCTCATCAGGCCATAACGGATCGGCAGGAAATGCTCGCCGACGATCGACAGGCCCGATTCGGGGAGCAGGAAATGGATGTCGGCGACGCGGCCGTGCAGGCTGTTCTCGATCGGAATGATCGCGCGGTCGACGCGGCCTTCGCGCACGGCGTCGATCGCGTCCTCGAACGCATAGCAGGGCATCGGCAGCGAATTCGGGTCATATTCGCGCGCGGCGAGGTCGCTGTTCGCGCCGGGCGCGCCCTGGAAAGCCAGTCCGCGTCCGGGCTCGGCGAGCGCCACCGCCCGCATTTCGTCGACCAGATGCTGCGCCGAAGCCGAATAGCTGCCCATCGATTGCCTTCCCAGGGTGGAGCCGCGGCGCATAGCCGTCCCGCCCGCCGCGCGCAACCGGACCTTCGGCCTTCGGCTCGTCGGGCGATTTCATCCCCTTGCGCCGCCGTCGCCGCCCCTTTAAGGGAGCCTCAAAATCAAAGATGCGCCCGGCTAGCGGGCGCCAGCTAACGGGGCTGCTAGAGCATGGACGATCGCAACAATACTATTGCCGGCTGGGTGCTGTTCGCCGGCATTTGCGCACTGGGCCTGACGATCGGGTCGCAGATGCTGTTCGCCAACCACGCCCCCGAAAAGCCCGGTTATCCGATCGAAGACGCCGAAGCCGGCGCCGGTGGCGGCGAATCGGCCGTGCCGCTTCCTAACCTGCTCGCCGCTGCCGACCCGGCCAAGGGCGAGGCCGTCTTCGCAAAGTGCGCCGCGTGCCACACGATCAACCAGGGCGGCGCCAATGGCATCGGCCCCAACCTGTGGGGCGCGCTCGGCAAGCCGCACGGCCATGTTCCGGGCTTCGACTATTCGGCGGCGCTGAAGGGCGTGCCGGGTAACTGGGACTTCGCCGGCATGGACGAATGGCTCAAGAGCCCCCGCAAATATGCGCCGGGCACCAAGATGTCGTTCGCGGGGCTCAGCAGCCCCGAAGATCGCGCGAACCTGATCGTCTATTTGAACAGCCAGGGTTCGAACCTGCCGCTGCCCGCCGCCGAAGCCGCACCCGCGGCGGAAGAAGCGGGCGCCGCTCCGGCGGAAGGCGAAGCGACCGCTGCCGCGGCCCCCACGGCCGAGGAAGGCGCCGCTGCTCCGGCTGCGGACGCCGCAGCCCCCGCCCCGTCCGAAGCCAAGAAATAATGCGGCTCGCGCCCGTGCTGCTGGCGGGCGCACTCGCGCTCGCCGGCTGCGGCAAGAGCGAACCCCCTGCCGACGACGCAGCCGCGAGCGGCGAAGCGGCGGTCGAGGTCCCTGCCGTCGCGCCGACCGCAGCGATGGGTGAACAGGTCTTCCGGCGCTGCGTCGCGTGCCACACAGTCGAAAAGGGCGGGGCCAACGGCATCGGCCCCAATCTGCACGGCATCGTCGGCGCCCCCGTCGCGGCGAAGCCCGATTTTTCCTATTCGGGCGCGATGAAGGCGAAGGGCGGCGTCTGGGACGAAGCCGCGCTTGACGCCTATCTGAAGGCGCCGATGAAGGACGTCCCGGGCACGCGCATGGCCTTCGCCGGGGTGATCGACCCCGCAGATCGCAAGGCGCTGATCCTGTTTCTGGAAGAACAGAAATAACCCATCTCCTCCCTGTCGCGCAGCGATGGGGAGGTGGCAGCGCGAAGCGCTGACGGAGGGGTTTTGGCGCGACGTTGCGGCCCCTCCACCATCCGCTTCGCGGGGCGGTCCCCCTCCCCATCGCTTCGCGACAGTGAGGATTTTCCGATCAACGCTCCTCGATGTTCGCGTAGAAATCCGTGATGATCTTCCACGCCTCGTCCGCCGTCTCGACGAACTGGAAGAGGTCGAGGTCGCGCGCGCTGACCACGCCCTCTTCGACCAGCGCGTCGAAATTGACGACGCGCTGCCAGAACTCCTTGCCGAACAGCACGATCGGGATCGGCTTGATCTTGCCCGTCTGGATCAGCGTCAACAATTCGAACATCTCGTCGAACGTGCCAAAGCCGCCGGGAAAGACGCAGACCGCGCGCGCGCGAAGCAGGAAGTGCATCTTCCTGAGCGCGAAATAGTGGAACTGAAAACTGAGCGATGGCGTCACGAAGCGGTTCGGCGCCTGTTCGTGCGGCAGCACGATATTGAGCCCGATCGAATCGCGACCCTCATCGTCGGCGCCGCGGTTCGCGGCTTCCATGATCGACGGCCCGCCGCCCGAGCAGACGACGAAATGGCGGCAGCCCTTGTCGTCGCACGGATATTGGCTGGCCAGCCGCGCGAGCGCGCGCGCCTCGTCATAATATTTGGCTTTCGCCTTCAACCGGCGCGCGATGTTGCGCTGCGCGTCATCGGTCGCCGCAGCTTCGAGCCCGTCGGCCTGCGACGGTTCGGGGATGCGCGCCGAACCATAGACGACGAGCGTCGATTCGATCCCGGCCTCGTCGAGCAGCAATTCGGGCTTGAGCAGTTCGAGTTGAAAGCGGACGGGGCGCAAATCTTCGCGCAGCAGGAAATCCGTGTCCTGAAACGCCAGTTTATAGGCGGGGTGCGCCGTCTGCGGGGTGGTGGTCGCCTGTTCGGCGAACTGCGCGTCGTCCTTGGCTTTGTGAAAACGCGAACGATGGGGTTGTTTATCTTCTGCCATTGGCGGACGGCTAGCCGGTCCGCGTGACTTTGCCAAGACAGACGGGCTTCAGCGGCAGTAGCCGTTGCCGCTCATATCGAAGTGGAAATGATTATAGTGCGCCGCATTGTAATCGGGACCGAGCACGGTGCCGAAACGGCGGCAGCCCGATTTATGGAGCGCGCGGAGGAAGTCTTGCGACGGCTTGTCGCCGTCCCAGCCGCCGTCGAGCATGATGCGGCGTCCGTCGGCGAGGATGAAACCCGACACGTCGATCGCGTTCGAATAGGCGTGCTGCGACAGCCGGCCCGAACGCCCGCCATAGATGTTGCGGCAACTATAGGTGCCAAAGGTCTCGATCTTCACAACCTCGGTGCCGAAAAATTTCCGCGCCGCGGGCTTCACCGCATATTGCGCCCAGGCGGCGAAATTCTTTGCGAGCGGACAGGTCATCGCGCCGAGCCCCGACACCGGTACGCCGACGTCGAGCAGTTTCACCGAATCGATCGAGGTACATCCCCCGCCGTGATCCTGGTTGGGGAGCGGCGTGAAGCGCACGCCGGCCTGCTTGAGGTCGAAGGCGCATTGCTGCGCTTCGGCGCTGGTGAAAGAGGGTGTGCCGACGGGCTGCGGTCGGCTCGGCTTGCTCGCCGACGTCCGTTTCCCGCCGCTGTTCTTCATCGCCTCGGGCGTTCCGAAACAGGCGGAAAGCGCGAGTGCCGCGGTAGCGGCGATCAGGATCCGGGGCTTCAGGAACGTCGGGATCGGCATGGCCGTCAAAATACCGACGAAATGGTTAACAAGCTGTATACCTTTTTCTCCACTCGTCGAAAATTTCGCGCGGTCCGTGCAATTTGTTTGACAGTTGCGTCCCCGACCCTAAACGCGGCGCCGGGCCACGCGGTCCCAACGCCGCGCGAGCTCTCTGCAAGGAGAGACTATGATGAGTGAAGTGACGACGCCACAGGTGCGCCCGACGCGCCCCTATTTTTCTTCCGGACCCTGCGCCAAGCCGCCGGTCTGGTCCCCCGAAAAACTAGCTACCGAATCGCTCGGCCGCTCGCATCGTGCGAAGATCGGCAAGACGCGTCTCCAATATTGCATCGACCTGATGCGCGAGATGCTCCAGCTTCCCGACACGCACCGCATCGGCATCGTTCCAGGCTCCGACACCGGCGCCTTCGAAATGGCGATGTGGACGATGCTCGGCGCCAAACCCGTCACGACGCTCGCATGGGAGAGCTTCGGCGAAGGCTGGGTCACCGATGCTGCGAAGCAGCTCAAGCTCGACCCGACGATCATTCGCGCCGATTACGGCGAGCTTCCCGATCTGACGCAGGTCGACTGGTCGAACGACGTTCTCTTCACCTGGAACGGCACGACCTCGGGCGTCCGCGTCCCGAACGGCGACTGGATCGCTGATGATCGGCAGGGCCTGAGCTTCGCCGACGCGACCAGCGCCGTGTTCGCCTACGACCTGCCGTGGGACAAGATCGACGTCGCGACCTTCAGCTGGCAGAAAGTGCTCGGCGGCGAAGGCGGCCATGGCGTGCTGATCCTCGGTCCCCGCGCGGTCGAACGGCTCGAAACCCACACCCCCGCCTGGCCGCTGCCGAAGGTGTTCCGCCTCATGTCGAAGGGCGCGCTCGCCGAGGGCGTGTTCAAGGGCGAAACGATCAACACCCCGTCGATGCTCGCGGTCGAGGACGCGATCTTCGCGCTCGAATGGGCGAAGTCCTTGGGTGGTCTCGACGGACTGAAAGCGCGCAGCGACGCCAACGCCGCCGCGCTCGACAAGATCGTCGAGGAACGCGAGTGGCTGAGCCACCTCGCCGCCGATCCCGCCAGCCGGTCGAAGACCTCGGTCTGCCTGTCGGTCACCGGTGCCGATGCGGATTTCATCAAGAAATTCGCTGGCCTGCTCGAAAAGGAAGGCGCGGCCTATGACATCGCGGGTTATCGCGATGCACCTCCGGGCCTTCGCATCTGGTGCGGCGCGACCGTTGACACCGCCGATGTGGAAGCCCTCGGCCCGTGGCTCGACTGGGCCTACGCCGAACTTCGCAAATAATTTCCATCGTCATTCCCGCGAAAGCGGGAACCCAGTGCTGTCACCACCTACGCTGGAACTGGGTCCCCGCTTTCGCGGGGATGACGAAGTTGAAGGATCATCAAAATGACCACTCCCAAAGTTCTGATTTCCGACAAAATGGACCCCAAAGCCGAAGCGATCTTCAAGGAACGCGGCATCGATGTCGACGTCATCACCGGCAAGACCAAGGACGAGCTGATCGCGATGATCGGCGATTATGACGGCCTCGCGATCCGCTCGGCCACCAAGGTCACCGCCGACGTCCTCGCCGCCGCGACGAACCTGAAGGTGGTCGGCCGCGCCGGGATCGGCGTCGACAATGTCGACATTCCGGAGGCGTCGAAGAAGGGCGTCATCGTGATGAACACCCCCTTCGGCAACAGCATCACCACCGCCGAACATGCGATCGCGATGATGTTCGCCCTCGCGCGCCAGATTCCCGAAGCCAACACGGGAACGCAGGCGGGCAAATGGCCGAAGAACGACTTCATGGGCGTCGAGCTCACTTCGAAGACGCTCGGCCTGATCGGGTGCGGCAATATCGGCAGCATCGTCGCCGAGCGCGCGCTGGGGCTGCGCATGAAGGTCGTCGCCTTCGACCCCTTCCTGACCCCCGAGCGCGCGATCGAGCTCGGCGTCGAAAAGGCCGATCTCGATACCCTGCTCGCCAAGGCAGATTTCATCACGCTGCACACGCCGCTGACCGACCAGACGCGCAACATCCTGTCGGCCGAGAATATCGCCAAGGCGAAGAAGGGCGTGCGCATCATCAACTGCGCGCGCGGCGGGCTGATCGACGAAGCGGCGCTGAAGGAAGCGCTCGAATCGGGCCATGTCGCGGGCGCCGCGCTCGACGTGTTCCAGACCGAGCCGCCCGCGGCCGACCATCCGCTGTTCGGTACGCCGAACTTCATCTGCACCCCGCACCTTGGCGCCTCGACCGACGAAGCGCAGGTCAATGTCGCGATCCAGGTTGCCGAGCAGATCAGCGATTATCTGCTCACCGGCGGCATCACCAACGCGCTCAACGTCCCCAGCCTCTCGGCCGAGGAAGCGCCGAAGCTGCGCCCCTATATGAGCCTCGCCGAAAAGCTCGGCAGCCTGGTCGGCCAGCTCGCGCACGACAATCTCACCACAATCTCGATCGAGGTTGAGGGCGCCGCCGCCGAACTGAACCTCAAGCCGATCACCGCCGCGGTGCTCACCGGCCTGATGCGCCGTTATTCGGACAGCGTGAACATGGTCAACGCCCCGCACCTCGCCCGCGAACGCGGTCTCGATGTGCGCGAGGTCCGCCACGACCGCGACGGCGACTATCACACGCTCGTCCGCGTCACCGTCGCGACCGAGGCCGGCGACCGCTCGGTCGCGGGCACCTTGTTCAGCAACGGCGACCCGCGCCTCGTCGAAATGTTCGGCATCAAGGTCGAGGCCGACCTCGACGGCCATATGCTCTATATCGTCAACGAGGATGCCCCGGGCTTCATCGGCCGCATCGGCACCGCGCTCGGCGAAGCGGGACTCAACATCGGCACCTTCCATCTCGGCCGCCGCGCCGCGGGCGGTGAAGCCGTGCTGCTGCTCAGCCTCGACTCGCCGATGCCCGAGCCTTTGCTGTGGCAGCTGTGCCAGTTGCCCGGTGTGAAGACGGTGAAGGGTTTGAGTTTTAAGCCGCCAAGTCCCCTCCAGCTTGCGGGAGGGGTTGAGGAGGCATGTCGAGGGGCAGGCGTCCTGAGAACAGACCCTCCCCGCCCCCCCCCGCAAGCGGGAGGGGAGAAATATTGAATCCCTCCTCCACCCGCCTAAGGCCGCATTCGATGACCAAGGGCCCTGCCCTGCTGCCCGAAGGCCTCCGCGATCGCCTGCCCGCGCAGGCCGAGGCCGCCTCGCGCGTCACGCGCGCGCTCGTCGATGCGATGCGCGCGCACGGCTATGGCCGCGTATCGCCGCCGCTCGCGGAGTTTCGCGAAACGCTCGGCGGCGACGATGAGCGCTCAACCCGCGACCTGCTGCGTTTCACCGACCCGGTGTCGCAGCGCACGCTGGCGCTACGCCCCGACATTACGCGGCAGGTTGGCCGCATCGCGACTTCGCTCCTCGCCGGCGCGCCGCGCCCGCTGCGCCTTTGCTACGCGGGACAGGTCGTCAAACTGCGCGCCAGCCAGCTCCGCCCGGCGCGCGAGATGTTGCAGGTCGGCGCCGAGTTGATCGGCAGCGATAGCGTCGCCGCCGCACGCGAGATCGTGACGGTCGCGATCGACGCGCTCGACGCCGCAGGCATCGGCCCCGTCACGATCGATTTCACCCTGCCCGACGTCGTCGACCTGCTCGCGGGCGGGCCGCTTCCCGTCGAAGCCGATATCCAGCAACTGCGCGACGAACTCGACGCCAAGGACGCCGGCGCACTGACGCGGATCGGCGCAACCGCCTATCTGCCGCTGCTCCGCGCGACCGGCCCGTTCGATCAGGCGATTGCCGACCTCCGCGCCTTCGACACCACCGGCGTTCTCACCGCCCGCATCGACGCGCTCGAAGCGATCGCCGCGCCGATCCGCGACCGTGTCACGCTGACGCTCGATCCGACCGAGCGCCACGGTTTCGCCTATCAGAGCTGGTTCGGCTTCCAGATTTTTGTGCCCGGACAGGGCGACGCGGTCGGCCGCGGTGGCGGCTATTCGATTCCCGTCGGCGAGCAGGAAGAATCGGCGGTGGGCTTTTCGCTCTATCCCGATCCGCTGATCGACGCAGGGCTCGGCGCCGAAAACATGGCCGAGCGCCGCATTTTTCTGCCGCTCGGCCACGACCCGGCGCTCGCCGCAAGCCTGCGCGCCGACGACTGGCAGACGGTCGCCGCGCTGTCGGAGAGCGACGACGCCCGCGCGCTCGGCTGCGGTTTCATCCTTGGCCGCGACGGACCCGTGGAAGTTTAAAAGTCCGCCCCGCCGAAGCGCGCCATGCCCTGATTGAACCCCGGCGGGTCGAGCACGGTGACGTCGAGGTCGATCGGCTCGCCGATCCAGTGCGCAAGGCTGGTATGGTCGGCGAGGTCGTCGTCGGTCAGCGGATGGACCAGCGCGCGCAGCCCTGTCGGCTCGATCGCCGCGATAACGGCGTCCTGCGACCGCGCCAGAAAATGCACCTCATATTGCGCGATCGGATGCGGACCGACCGGACGGTCGGTCATCGCTCCCACGAACAGGATCGCCGGGTCGCGCCCGAAATCGTCGTGCAGCGCCGCCGCAGCGGGGCGCTCGGCGGGGTCATAATAGATATGGGCGTGATAGGGGGCGTCTGGGTTTGTCATCTCCCCTCCCTATCGCAGCGATCAGCGCGCGAACAGCCGTTTCAGCCAGACGTCGACCGCTGCGGTGGGCGCATAGGACGGATCGCCCAACCGCCGGTTGATTTCGGCATGCCCCTGCAACCCCTCGCCCGGAAAACTGCCGTGCTCGACGCGGCTGCCCCCGGTTTCAAGAACCGCGCCCAAGGCTTTGGCCTGCCGCACGCCATCGGGACGCTGCACATAGAGCAGCAGGAAGTCCGGCGCATTGGGCGCGGCCGCCTGCTGCGTCGGTGACAGGGCCATTTGCCGCGCGGGATCGGTCCCGAACGCCTGCACATAGGTCTTCTTCATGATCGGCGGACCATCTTTCATCTGCGCCGCCACATCATAGGCCGCCCCGTCGATCGGAATCACGCCCGATATGTCGGCAAAGGACAGGCCCGCGCCCTGCAGATAGCGTTCGTCGGTGCCGACCAGCGCGACGAGATGCGCGCCGGCGCTATGCCCCATCAGCACGATGCGCCGCCGGTCGATGCCGAGCATGTTCGCGCGATCGACCAGTGCCTTCACCGCCGCAGCGACATCGGCCGCCTGCTGCTCGACCGTCGCAGCGGGGACGAGCCGGTAGTCGATCGATGCGAAGGCATAGCCTTGCTGGGGAAAATGCTCGGCCTTGAAACGCCCCGTCGCATTGTCCTTGCTGCCGCGCTTCCACCCACCGCCGTGGACAAAGACGATCAGCGGCGCCGGCCCTTTCGTCCCCTTTGCGCGCCAGATATCGAGCCGTTGAAGGGCGGCGGTCCCATAGGAAATCGTCTCGCTGCCCGGCGCCTTCGGGCCTTCATCGGCGCCCATGCGCTCGGCAAGGCGTGCATCGATCCGGTCGCGCAGCCGTTCGCGGGCATCGGCGAAGGGGCCAGGCACCGAGACACTCGCAACCGCAAATGCGGCAACCGTTATATACCCGATCCATTTTTGCTTGTTCATCGTCGCTCTCCGCTATCCCGGCGCATGCGCTTCTCGCCCGGATTTGTCGCAAAAACTTGCCACCATCCCTTGCCTCTCCGGCCAAATCCGCTAAGGCCGCGCCGGGCCGAAAGGCGCCAATCAGCAGGACAGCATCATGGCAAATGTTACCGTCATCGGGTCGCAATGGGGCGACGAGGGCAAGGGCAAGATCGTCGACTGGCTCGCCAGCCGTGCCGATGCCGTGGTCCGCTTCCAAGGCGGTCACAACGCCGGCCATACGCTTGTCGTCGGCGAGCAGGTTTACAAGTTGTCGCTGCTGCCTTCGGGCATCGTGACGGGCACACTGTCGATCATCGGCAACGGCGTCGTGCTCGACCCGTGGGCACTGCGCGACGAGATCGCCAAGCTGCGCGGTCAGGGCGTCGAGATCAACGCCGAGAATTTCGCGATCGCCGACAATTGCGCGCTGATCCTGCCCTTCCACCGCGACCTCGATGCGCTGCGCGAGACCGCCGCGGGTGCGGGCAAGATCGGCACCACCGGCCGCGGCATCGGCCCCGCCTATGAGGACAAGGTCGGCCGCCGCGCGATCCGCGTGTGCGACCTTGCGCATCTCGACAAGCTCGAACCGCAGCTCGACCGCCTGACCGCGCACCACGACGCGCTCCGCGCCGGCTTCGGCGAGCCGCCCATCGACCGCGAGCGGTTGGTCGCCGACCTTCGCGAGATCGCCGACTATGTGCTCGAATATGCGCAGCCCGTCTGGAAGCGCCTGAAAAAGGTCCGCAAGGCCGGCGCACGCATCCTGTTCGAGGGCGCGCAGGGCGTGCTGCTCGACATCGACCATGGCACCTATCCCTTCGTCACCAGCTCGAACACGGTGAGCGGCACTGCGGCGTCGGGTTCGGGCCTCGGCCCCTCGGCGGTCGGCTTCGTGCTCGGCATCGCCAAGGCCTATACGACGCGCGTCGGCAGCGGCCCCTTCCCGACCGAGCTCGAGGACGAGATCGGCCAGCGGCTCGGCGAGCGCGGGCATGAATTCGGCACCGTCACCGGGCGCAAGCGCCGCTGCGGCTGGTTCGATGCTGTGCTCGTGCGCCAGAGCTGCGCGGTGTCGGGTGTCACCGGCGTCGCGCTCACCAAATTGGACGTGCTCGACGGTTTCGACACGATCCGCATCTGCACCGGTTATCGCCTCCGCGGCAAGATCCTCGACTATTTCCCGGCGCACTCGGCCGACCAGGCCGAGGTCGAGCCGATCTACGAGGAAATGGACGGCTGGCACGAATCGACCGCGGGCGCGCGCAGCTATGCCGATCTGCCCGCACAGGCGATCAAATATATCCAGCGCGTGCAGGAACTGATCGAAACCCCGATCGCGCTGGTGTCGACGAGCCCCGAACGCGAGGACACGATCCTGATTCGCGATCCGTTCAGCGACTGAGCCGAAAGCGCCGGTCGTCGCACGGACGCGGCGGCCGGACGCAATCGGGCCCGCCGTCACTGAACTGCCATCCGCCGTGCCTAGTTGGCTGTGGATGACCAGCCGCGAAACGACGCACCTCCTCGCGCGTCCCGATATCTACGACGCCCTGCCGCGCCCGGCGCGCGAGCGGCTGGAAGTCATCGCCTTCGGCGCCATCCAGTGGCCCTGGCTGCTGCGATCATTGTGGGGCGGACGAAAGGCCGAGAAAGCCGCGCTGCTACGCCGGCTCGACCTTCCCGACGATGCGCTGCCACATCTCGGCAGCTGGAAAGCCGACACGCGCTTTCTGACGCATATCGTCGACGCGATTGAGGCATTGCGCCCGGCGGTCGTGGTCGAGCTCGGCTGCGGGGCGAGCAGCCTTGTCATTGCGAAGGCGCTGTCGATGTTCGGCGGCGGGCGGCTCGTCAGTTACGACCAGCATCAGGAATTTGTCACCGCCACCGCGCACTGGCTTGCCGGTCAGGGGGTTTCCGCCGACCTTCGCCACGCGCCGCTCGGACCGCCGCCCGGCGACTGGCCGGGCCTGTGGTATCAACTCGCCGACCTGCCGGCGGACATCGGCCTGCTCGTGATCGACGGCCCGCCATGGGCCTTGCATCCGCTGGTACGCGGGGCGGCCGAATCGCTGTTCCCCCGCCTTGCCGACGGAGCGACGATCCTGCTCGATGACGCCGCCCGGCCGGGCGAGCGTCTCGTCGCGCGGCGCTGGCAGAAGAGATGGCCGCAGATCGATTTCGCGTTCGACCGGTCGGGCACGAAGGGCACGCTCATCGGCCGCGTTCCGGGCTGACATCGGGCAACTGGACGCGTATGTCGGTGACAGCCATTCCTTTCAAGGTGACCCCATGCCGCGCCATATCCTCGTTTTCTACGGCAGCTATCGCCGCGACCGGCAGGGTATCAAGCTCGCGCGCTGGCTCGTCGATGCCATCGATGCGCGCGGCGACAGCGCCGAACTGATCGACGCGAAAGCGGTCGACCTCCCGATGCTCGACCGCATGTACAAGGAATATCCGAAGGGCGAGGCGCCTGCGGCGATGGAGGAACTTGCGGGGAAGATCCGCGCCGCCGACGGTTTCCTGTTCGTCACCGGCGAATATAATTGGGGGCCGCAGCCGGGGCTCAAGAATCTGACCGATCATTTTCTCGAGGAATGGTTCTGGCGCCCCGCCGCGATCGCCTGTTATTCGGCGGGCCCATGGTCGGGGGTGCGCGCGATGATGGGCTGGCGCGACACGCTCGGTGAGATGGGAATGGCGGTCACCTCGTCGATCCTGCCGGTCGGGCGGATCGGCGGCGCGTTCGACGCCGAGGGCAATCCGACGGGCGACGACGGCGCGCGGCTTCAAAAGAGCTTCCCGCGCTTCGCCGACGACCTCAATTGGTGGATAGACGCCGCCAAGGCGCAGCGCGCGAAGGTCGATCCGCCCTACTAAGCCTGCTCTAGCCAGACTTGAGTTCGCGGCCGAGCCGCAGGCTGGCGCGCCAGAAGAAGAAGGCGGGGATGAGGCCGAGCCACGCCGCGCCATAAAGAACGTAGCGCACACTTTCTTCGCCATAAGCGGGCGCGAGCGCGTCCGACAGCACGCCGAAGAGGAACGGGCCAAAGCCCAGCCCGATCAGATTCTGACCGAACAGCATGATCGACGCCGCGACCGCGCGCGCCTGCGGCCGCACCAGTCCCTGTACGCAGGCATACGCAGGACCATAATAGGCCGAATTGAGGATGGTCGGGACGATAAGCAGCGCTACTGCGACGCGCCAGTCGTCCATTTGATAGCCGAGAAAGAGGATCGGGGCGCCGACGGCCATGCCATAAGCAGGCAAGGTCAGGATATGTCGCTTGTCGCGCTTGCCGAAAATGTCGGCGCATTTGCCGCCGAGCCAGGTGCCGAATACCCCTGCCAGCCCCAACACCACTGCCATCGAGAGTCCCGCTTCGGTCGTCGACAGGCCGTGGCTGCGGATGAAGAAGCTGATCGTCCACAGCGCCTTGCCATAGCCGAGAAAGGCGGTGACGGACGCCGCGATCAATATGTAGAGAAACGCGCGCGACGAAAAGATTTCGCGCATCGCCTGGCGCGCGGGAAGCTGTGCGGGCGCAGCGGTCGCCGTCGTTTCGACGGGCCGGTGATGCCGCGGTTCGCGCATCACGAACAGCACTACCAGCGCGAGGAGCATACCGGGCGCCCCGACGAGCATCAGCGCGATGCGCCAGCCGTATAGATCGTTGACGATACCGCCGAGAATCAGTCCGAGCAACGAGCCGATCGGCACGCCGAGCCCGTAAAAGGCGATCGCCGACGAGCGTTTTTCGGGCACCACACTATCCGAAATCAGCGAATGCGCGGCGGGCGTGCACCCAGCCTCCCCCACGCCGACACCGATGCGCGCGAGGAGCAATTGCACGAAATTCTGCGCGAGCCCGCACACCGCGGTCATCGCCGACCAGATGGCGAGCGCGAGGGCGATCAGCCGGACGCGGTTCGTCCCCTCCCGGTCGGCATAGCGCGCGATCGGGATGCCGAGCAGCGCATAAAAAACGGCGAAGGCCGGGCCTGCAAGCAGGCCAAGCTGGGTATCCGAAAGGCCGAGGTCGGCCTTGATCGGTTCGGCGAGGATGTTGACGATCTGCCGGTCGAGGAAATTGAAGATATAGACGATCAGCAGGATCCACAGCATCGTCCGCGTCTGCGCGGAAACGCTGGTGGCTGACGGCGAAGCGATACCCGGGGCCGGAGCGGCTTTGTCAGTCATCTATCTCTCCCGCCGCCATCGGAGCAGACCGGAGGGACCGGTGTCAACGCCCTTGCGGTGCGCCGGGAAGGCCGTTCGCAATTGCCGTTACGGCGCCCGCCGCGCGGCGCATGGAAAAATTTTTCGGCCGGTCAGTGTCGGTCGCGCCGCCGCTTCCGATCCCTGCCCTCCAGCTCGAGCAATTCCATCGGGACATGGATCGCACGCACCGCGAGACGGACCTCGACGAGAAAAAGGATCAGCGAGACGAGCAGCAACAGCATCGCTGCCGCAAAGGCCCATGACGCCGCGACTCCAAGATTGATTCCGGTAAAGGCCTGGGTGAACAGCAAAGCGACGAGCAGGCAGACGACGATGCCGCACGCCACGGCAGAGAGGATCGAATTGTTGATGATCCCCATCCGCCGGTCGGCGATGCGCAGTTCGGCGACGATGCGTTCATGCTCGACGCCTTCGGTGTCGGCCCAGCGTTCCATCAGGTTGCGCGAGCGATCGACGACGCGCGCCAGCCGCCCCGCGATGACGTTGAGCAGGCTGCCGGTCGCGACCAGCAGGAACACCGGCGTGACCGACAGTTGGATCGTCTGCGCAATCGCGCCGGCGTCGAGGTCCATCATCCCCCGGCTGCGACCGACGGCGTGTTGACCCCGTGCATGGCGAGGAATTTGCGGATGTTGCGCGCCGCCTGCCGGATGCGCTGTTCATTCTCGACCATCGCGATGCGAACATAACCCTCGCCGTCCTCGCCATAGCCGACGCCCGGCGCGACCGCGACCTTGGCATGGGTCAGAAGCTGCTTCGAGAATTCGAGGCTGCCCATTTCCTTGAGCGCGGGCGGCAGCGGCGCCCAGGCGAACATCGACGCGGGCGGGCTCGGAATGTCCCAGCCGGCGCGCGCGAAGCTTTCGACCATCACGTCGCGGCGCTTCTGGTAAAGCTCGCGGTTTTTGGCGACGATGTCCTGCGGACCATTAAGCGCGGCGCAGGCCGCGGCCTGGATCGGGGTGAAGGCGCCGTAATCGAGATAGGATTTGACCCGTGTCATCGCGGCGATCAGCTTTTTGTTGCCGACCGCAAAACCCATGCGCCAGCCCGCCATCGAATAGGTTTTCGACATCGAGGTGAACTCGATCGCGACATCCTTCGCGCCCGGTACCTGCAGGATCGAAGGCGTCGGATTGCCGTCGTAATAAAGCTCGGAATAGGCGAGGTCGGACAGGATCCACACCTTATTCTCCTTCGCCCAGGCGACGAGCCGCTCATAGAAGGCGAGGTCGACCGCTTCGGCGGTCGGGTTCGACGGATAGTTGACCACCAGGATCGACGGGCGCGGTACGGTGAAGGCCATCGCGCGGTCGAGCGCGCGCCAGTAATTCTCGTCGGGCGTCGTCGGAACGCTGCGGATCGTCGCGCCGGCGATGATGAAGCCGAAGGTGTGAATCGGATAGCTGGGGTTCGGCGCGAGCACGACGTCGCCGGGGCCGGTGATTGCGGTCGCGAGGCTCGCAAGCCCCTCCTTCGACCCCATCGTCACGACGACTTCACTTTCGGGATCGAGCTCGACGTTGAAGCGGCGCCCGTAATAATTGGCCTGCGCGCGGCGGAGGCCCGGAATGCCCTTCGACTGCGAATAGCCGTGCGCGTCGGGCTTCATCGCGACTTCGCACAGCTTTTCGATCACATGCGCGGGCGGCGGCAGGTCGGGGTTGCCCATACCCAGGTCGATGATGTCCTCTCCCGCGGCGCGGGCGGCCGCACGCATCGCATTCACTTCAGCGATGACGTAGGGCGGCAGGCGCTTGATGCGATAGAATTCATCTTCGGACATGGGAAACTAGAACAACTCCTTTGCGTTACGGGAAGGTCAGAACCTGATTGACGCGCGCGGCAATCTCGCCAGCCGCATCGCGGCTTGTTATAGGCATTATATCCGCACTGACCAGCAGGAACGAGCATGAACGATACGGGTAAGGACGACACGACCGAGACGCCGAATCCCTTCATGCCATCACCCGATGACCTGCAGCATTGGGCCAGTGTCATGGGCCGCGCGCAGCAGATGATGCTCGAATATGCGCTGGGTCAGGCCAACCAGGGCAACAGCGCCGCGGCGGGTATGTTCGACCCCGCGAGCTGGCTGCAAAATCCGACCACCCAGCTGTGGGCCGAACAATCGTCGAAGCTGTGGGAACAGGGCGTGGCCTTCTGGACTTCGCTCGCGACGATCCAGCCGTCGTTCGCGCCGGACGCCGATGCGCCGAAAGACAAGCGTTTCGCCGATCCCGACTGGACCGCCAACCCGGTCTTCGCGCTGATCCGCCAAACCTACGGCCTGCTCGCCGAACAATTGCTCACGACCACCCGCACCATGCAGGGGCTCGACGAGCATGCGCGCGCGAAGATGGAATTCGCCGCGAAGAATATGACCGACGCGCTGTCGCCCTCGAACCTTGCGATCACCAATCCCGAAGTGATCAGACGCGCGGTCGAGACGCGCGGCGAAAGCCTGCTCAAGGGGTTGAAGAATATGCTCGCCGACCTGTCGCGCGGGCAACTCTCCCACGTCGACCCCGACGCGTTCGAAGTCGGGGTGAATATCGCGACCACGCCGGGCAAGGTGGTCCACGAAACCGATCTCTATCAGCTGATCCAGTACAGCCCGACGACGAAGGAGGTTTTCACCGTCCCGCTCGTCATCTTCCCGCCGTGGATCAACCGCTTCTACATTCTCGACCTCAATCCCGCGAAAAGCTTCGTAGCTTGGGCGGTCGAACAAGGCCTTTCGGTCTTCATGGTATCGTGGAAGTCGGCCGACGCTTCGATGAGCGAGGTCGTGTGGGACGATTATATCGCGGCGCAGGTCGATGCCATCGATACGGTGCGCGAGCTTCTCGACGTGCCGCACGTCCACACGATCGGCTATTGCGTCGCGGGCACCACGCTCGCCGCGACGCTGGCGATGCTCGCTGCGCGCGGCGAGGCCGACAAGGTCCGGTCGGTGACCTTCTTTACTGCGCAGGTCGATTTCGAACTGGCGGGCGACCTCAAAATGTTCGTCGATGAAGGCTATCTGACCCTCCTCCAGCAGCTGTCAGCGGGGGGGTTCCTCGACGGGCGCTATATGGCGGCGACCTTCAACAGTCTGCGCGGCCGCGATCTTATCTGGAATTATGTCGTGAGCAATTATCTGCTCGGCAACGACTATCCGCCTTTCGACCTTCTCTACTGGAACGGCGACGTCACCAACCTGCCCGCGAAGTGGCACCGGCAATATCTGGTCGACCTCTATCGCGACAATCGTTTGGTGATCCCGAACAGCCTGGAGGTGATGGGCACGCCGATCGACCTCAAGAAGATCGAGACCCCCGCCTATATCCAGGCGGGCCGCGAGGATCATATCGCGCCGCTCGCGAGCGTCTGGCGGCTGATGGACCATCTCTCGGGGGCCAAGACCTTCGTGCTCGCGGGTTCGGGCCACATCGCCGGCGTGGTCAACCCGCCCGCGGCGGGCAAATATCAATATTGGACCGGCGACAACGGGGCCGCGTCGCTCGACGATTTTGTTGCGAGCGCGTCCGAGACCAAGGGCAGTTGGTGGCCGCACTGGATCGGCTGGATCGCGCAGCAGGATGATGAAAAAAGCGCCGCCAAGGGCGCGCGCATCCCCGGTAAAGGCAAGAAAAAGCCGATCGAGGACGCCCCCGGCCGCTACGTCAAACAGCGGTAATATCTGGCGAATATATCGGCGCTCTGGCCGACGGTGCAGCATTTTTGTGCGCTGCACAAATTTTTTCTTGAAATCGCCGATCCACTCCTATATTGTGCAGTGCAACATAAAGGAGTTGTCCCGATGGCTACCAAGATGGATAGTGCCGAAAAGGCTTTCGAAGCCGCGACGCTGGAAACCGCCGCCAAGCCGGTGGCCGCTCCTACCGCTCCCGCCGAAGCTGCATCCGCGGCGAAAGCGGCGGCGCCCGTGAAAACCAAGACTGTCGCGGCGAAGGCCAAGCCGGTCCAAAAGAAAGCCGCAAAGCCGGCAGCCAAGAAGGTCGCCCCCAAGAAGGCGGCTGCGAAGACCATTGCCCCCAAGCCCGCGAAAGCCGCGCCGAAGCCGGCCGCTCTCGCCACCAAAGGACTGAAGACCATGAACGACACCGTCAAGAAGTTCGCCGAAGAAGCGAAGACCCGCGCCGAAACCCTGACCGCCGACTTCAACGAGAAGGCGAAGGAAGCCATGGCCAAGTCGAGCAAGCTCGCCGAAGAAGCCGTCGAATTCAACAAGGCGAACATCGAAGCCCTCGTCGAATCGGGCAAGATCGCTGCCAAGGGCATCGAAACGCTCGGCCAGGAAGGCGTCACCTTCGCTCGCAAGAGCTTCGAAGACACGACCGCCGCGCTGAAGGGCTATACCGCCGTCAAGACCCCGGCCGACTTCTTCAAGCTCTATGCCGAGAACAGCAAGAAGGCGTTCGACGCCGCTGTCGCGCAGACCTCGAAGACCAGCGAACTCGTCGTCAAGCTGACGAACGACAGCTTCGCGCCGATCTCGAACCGCGTTTCGGTCATCACTTCGAAGATGAAGGCCGCCTAAGCGCCCTCTCTTCCATCGTTGGCGCGGGCGACTCCCCTCCCTCTCCCCGCCTGCGCCGACACCCCAAGGCCGCTCGCTTCCCCGGAAGCGGGCGGTTCTTGTTTTGGTTCTGCCCGCTGGCGAACAAGAGGTTAAAATCCGCGACCGCGCCCCTTGCGCTTCGGCCGCGGCTTGCGATATTCCTGCGATGATGTTTCCAGTTTCGACCATCCAGCCGGTCCGCGCCATGGCGGAGTCAAAGAATGTCCGCGCCATGGCGGACAAGGACGACGGCTCGCCCGGCAGCCCCGGCGTTGGTATCGCGACGCGCACCCGCGCCAAGGCGAAAAAGCCCTCGATGTACAAGGTGCTGCTGCTCAACGACGATTACACGCCGATGGAATTCGTCGTGATGGTGCTCCAGCGTTTCTTCAACATGGATATCGAGCAGGCGACGCAGGTGATGCTGCACGTCCACCAGCAGGGCGTCGGCGTGTGCGGCGTGTTCAGCTACGAAGTCGCCGAGACCAAGGTAAACCAGGTGATGGACGCCGCGAGGCAGAACCAGCATCCGCTGCAATGCACGCTGGAAAAGGCCTGATCAGCCCGATTTTGCGGCCTGTTCGGCTTTGAGCGCCAGCGACGGCTCCCCTTTCAGATCGCCATAGCGCAGCGGCTCGCCGCACCCCGGACAGACGGTCGATGTGCCGACGTCGGCACCGCAAGCGCGATGGGTATAGCGCATGGCCGGCCCTCCCCCCGTCTCACCCTCTTCATAGGCCCAGCGTTCGGCCCAGTTGCGCATCGCGTAGAGGACGTCGAACAGATCCTTGCCCTTCGCGGTCAGGCGATATTCGTAGCGCGGCGGCCGCTCTCGATAGGCGCGGCGTTCGATCACCCCTTGCTCGACCAGCAGCTTGAGCCGCGCCGATACGATCTGCGGACCGAGCCCGGTGTTCGCCGCGATCTCCTCGAACCGCCGCCGCCCGAAGAACAGGTCGCGCAGGATCAGGAGCACCGCGCGGTCGCCGAGCAATTCGGCCGAGCGGCCGACGGGGCAGAACGTATCCGACAAATCCGCGCGTTTGGGCATTGTTCCAGCACTTCCCCTTCCTCGTCATTCCCGCGAATGCGGGAACCCAGTTCCGGCGCTGGTTCGCTGGGTTCCCGCGTTCGCGGGAATGACGATTAAATTTAATCCTTGTTACTATGATTATCATAGTTACGATGTGGCGCAACAGGAGAGTCGCTGATGCCCAACCCCGCAGCCGTCATCATCGGAGCCGGAGACGCCACCGGCGGCGCGATCGCCCGCGCCTTTGCCGCCGCGGGCCTCACCGCCTGCGTCAACCGCCGCGAACGCAACGCCGAGCAGCTGGAAGCCCTCGCGCAGCAGATCCGCGACGACGGGCATCAGGCGCGCGCCTTCCCCGCCGACGCGCGCGTGGAAGAAGCGATGATTGCGCTGTTCGATCAGGTCGAGGCCGAGGTCGGCCCGGTCGAGGTCGCGGTGTTCAACATCGGCGCGAATGTGAATTTCCCGATCGTCGACACGACGGTGCGCGTCTACACCAAGGTCTGGGAAATGGCATGCCTCGGCGGCTTCCTGATGGGCCGCGAGGCGGCGAGGCGCATGGCGCCGCGGGGCCGCGGTACGATCATCTTCACCGGCGCGACCGCGTCCCTGCGCGGCGGATCGGGTTTCTCCGCCTTTTCGGGTGCCAAGGGCGCGCTCCGCATGCTTGCGCAGTCGATGGCGCGCGAACTCGGCCCGCAGGGCATCCACGTTGCGCACACGATCATCGACGGCGCGATCGACACCGAATTCATCAAAGGGCGCCATCCCGATTTCGACAACGCGAAAGCACGGGATCTGATCCTCAATCCCGCAGCCATCGCCGCCAATTATGTGATGCTCCACAGGCAGCCCAAAAGCGCTTGGACGCACGAACTCGATCTTCGCCCCTGGGGAGAAAAATGGTGACCAAAACGCTCGAACTCATCTTCGACTTCGGCAGCCCCAACGCCTATCTCTCGATGAAGGCGCTTCCCGACCTGCTCGACCGCACGGGCGCCGATCTCGTCATCGCCCCCTGTCTTTTGGGCGGCATCTTCAAGGCGACGGGCAACAAGGCGCCGATGATCCAATATGCCGACGCGCCCGCGAAGCTCGCATATGAGAATCTCGAAATGCGCCGCTTCATCGCGAAGCACGGCCTCGTCAGATTCCGCATCAATCCGCATTTTCCCGTCAACACGCTGACCGTCATGCGCGGCGCGATCGTCGCCGAGGACGAAGGCAATCTTGACGATTATGTCGACGCGGTTAACCGCGCGATGTGGGAGGAAGGCCTCAAGATGGACGATCCGGAGGTGATCGCACCCTTCCTCTCGGCGAACGGCTTCGACGGCCCCGCCCTCCTCGCGCGCACGCAGGAGCCCGCGATCAAGGCAAGGCTGGCCGCCAACACCGAAGCCGCGGTCGCGCGCGGCGTGTTCGGCATCCCGACCTTTTTCGTCGGCGGCGAGATGTTCTTCGGCAAGGACCGGCTGGCGCAGGTCGAGGAAGCACTCGGCCAGATCGAGGCTTAGGCCTGCGCCGCGGGCGGCGGGCGCCCGGCGACGAGGATTCCGGCGACGATCAGCGCCAGCCCGGCGACATGGAACAGGTGCAGCGCCTCGCCGAGGAACAGCATCGCGAGTCCCGCGCCAATCAGCGGCATGACATTCATATATTGCCCCGTCGCCGCCGAGCCGATCAGTTCGACCCCGCGATTGAAGAAGAGATAGGCGAGAAAGGACGGGAAGATCGAGACATAGGCGATCGCGAGCGCACTCCCCGCCGCCGGAACGATCAGCCGCCCCGACCAGAGTTCGTGCGCGTAGACAGGCGCGATCACCGCGATGCCGACGACCATCGATGCCGCGAGAAAGCTTAGCGGATGCACCACAGGGCGGCGGCGGAGCAGCACCGAGTAGAGCGCCCAGATCAGCACCGCCACGCTGATGATCGCGTCCCCGATATTGAGCCGGAGGCCCCATAGCATCGCAGGATCGCCGCGCGCGATGATCGCGAGCACGCCGGCGAGCGAGATCAGCACTCCCGCAACCTGCCGCAGGCTGGTGCGATCGCCCATCACCAGCGCTCCGGCGATCAGCACAAGCGCGGGCTGGGCCGACTGGATCAGCATCGAATTGAGCGCGGTGGTGCTCTGCAAGCCCGTGTAAAGCAGGATGTTGAACGAACCGATCGCGAGCGCGCCGAGCAGCGCGACGATCGGCCAGTTCGCGCGCAGCACCGGCCAGTCGCGCCGCAAATGCGGCCAGGCGAGCGGCAGCAGCAGCAAGAGCGCGAAGGTCCAGCGCCAGAAAGACAGGGCGGCGGGCGGCACGAGGTCGCGCGCCGCGCGTCCGACGATCGAATTGCCCGCCCAGAACAGCGCGGTGACCGTCAGCAGTGGATAAGCCCGTTTCCAAAGCGCCGCGAACGGGCCACCGTCGTTCATCATTCCGTTCCGCTCACGCCACGCCGGCTCTCTCATTCACGGCTTGGCCGAAAGATGCAATCGGGAGGAGGATATAAGCGACTGCCTTCCGACCGGAATACGACATTCTTTCCATTGTCATCCCGGCGAGGGCCGGGATCTCGCCGGTGCGATAAACCGTTAGGGTGAGATCGTGTTTCAGAGTCACGTGCCTCTGAACACCCTTCGCCGGGATGACGGAACTGAAATGTCCGCTCACCACTCCAAAACCGCCGGCAACCGACGCGTTCGCGCCGACGCGTCTCCAGACGAAGGATTCCCCTTAACTGAAGTCGAGCTGGATGATCTGCGTCGGCGTCGCGCGGCAATACATTTCGATTTGCTTGGCGCCATCGGGATAGGTTGCGGTCATCGCCGCACGGATGCGCCATCCGCCGTTGCCCTGCTCGAGGTGGACGAGCCGGTCGTACGACAGCCGCGTGCCGCCGGTCACCCCGATCTGGCGCGCCGCATCGTTCATGCAGTTTTGCACCGAAGGCCGCGCCGCGCTCGGCAGCGCTGAAAGATTGGCGCTCAATGTCGCCGGAGGCCCCGCCGGATAGGTCGGCGTTGGCGTGCCGTCCTGCACCGGCTCGCCGGCTTCGGCCTTTTTCTTCTTGCTCTGGCTCGCGAGCAGGGCAAGCAGCCCGCCCGCGACGACGATGCCGCCGATGATCAGCCCGGTGCTCGGCCCCTTATCCTTGTCCTTTTCGGGCGGCCGGAGGTTGCGATAGCCATAGCCGAAGTCGGCGCGGCATCCGTTGTTCACCCAGACATAGCTCGAGGTATAGCCCCATTGCCGCCCGGCGTTGCAGCGCCCGCCGATCCGGCGCACCAGTTCGACGCGGTCGTTCGTCGCGACATTGCACTGCTGATAGCGGTTGCTGCGCGACTCGCAGCGGATCGTCCCCGCATAATCGTCGACCGGCTGCGGCAACGGCACCGGATTGCCGCCATTATTGGCATAGCCATAGCGGAACTCGGCGCGGCACCCGCCCGACACCCAGATCTGCGTCGCGGTAAAGCCCCAGTCGCGCCCTTTCGAACAGCGCCCGCCGATGACGCGCATCAATTCGACGCGATTGTTCGTGCGGACGTTACAGCGCTGAAGCCGGTTGTTCCGCGATTCGCAGCGGATGGTTCCGGCATAGCCATCGCCATAGCCGGGGCGCGGCGGCTGGATCTGCGGGCCGCCGGGTGGCGGATAGGGCAAGGTCGTGGCCTGCGGCATCGCGGGCACAGCAAGTTGGCTGGCAATCAAGGTGGCCGTAATCACGACCGTGACGACATTATTCCGCATGACCTTCTCCCCTGTGAAAAGTCGTTTTACGTAAACGCTGCGATTGTCGAGGCCCGATATGGGCAAGAATAGTTTCACATTTTCGATGGGAAAGCCACGACGAAAGCTATTCGCTCATACGGCAACTTAACCATCCTTGGCGGCGCCCACCGCCGGCCGCCATCGCCGGCATGGCCAGTCCGCTTGCGCGGCCCGGCGCATGCGCTAAAGACAGCCGATGGATCAGATCGTCATTCGCGGCGGCCAGCGACTCAAGGGCCGTATCCCCATCTCCGGTGCCAAGAATGCGGCGCTCACCCTGCTGCCCTGCGCGCTGCTCACCGACGAGCCGCTGACGCTTCGCAACCTGCCGCGGCTCGCCGACGTCGACGGATTCGGCCACCTCTTGAACCAGCTCGGCTGCTCGACGACGATCGAGGGATCGCGACCCGAAGATTTCGGCCGCGTGATGACCGCGCGCACGACCACCCTCACCTCGACCGTTGCGCCCTATGACATCGTGCGCAAGATGCGCGCGTCGATCCTCGTGCTCGGACCGCTGCTCGCGCGCGCGGGCGAGGCGACCGTGTCGCTTCCCGGCGGCTGCGCGATCGGCAACCGCCCGATCGACCTCCACCTGAAAGCCCTCGAGGCCTTCGGCGCCGAGATCGAACTTGCGTCGGGCTATGTGAAGGCGAGCGCGCCCGGTGGCGGACGCCTCCCCGGCGGCAAGTTCACCTTCCCCGTCGTCTCGGTCGGCGCGACCGAAAACGCCGTCATGGCGGCGGTGCTCGCCAAAGGCAGCTGCGTGCTCGAAAATGCGGCGCGCGAGCCCGAGATCGTCGACCTGTGCAACTGCCTCGTCGCGATGGGCGCGCATATCGACGGCATCGGCACCGAAACGCTGACGATCGAGGGTGTCGACCGGCTGCACGGCGCAACCTATCGCGTCATGGCCGACCGCATCGAGGCGGGCAGCTATGCCTGCGCCGCGGTCATCACCGAGGGCGATGTCGAGCTGGTCGGCGCCAAGGTCGATGAAATGGACGCGACGCTCGCCGCGCTGCGCGAAGCCGGCGCGACGGTCGAGCCGACCAAGGCCGGCATCCGTGTCGCCATGTCGGGCCGCGCCGAACCCGTCACGCTCTCGACGGCGCCCTACCCGGGCTTCGCAACCGACATGCAGGCCCAGTTCATGGCGATGGCGACGCTCGGCAAGGGCGCGTCGCTGTTCACCGAGACGATCTTCGAAAACCGCTATATGCACGTCCCCGAACTGGCGCGCATGGGTTGCGACATTCAGGTCAAGGGCCGGACCGCGATCGTCCGCGGGGTCGACCATCTGGTCGGCGCGCCGGTGATGGCGACCGACCTGCGCGCATCGATGAGCCTGATCATCGCGGGCCTTGCTGCCGAGGGGCAAACCGAGGTCAACCGCGTCTATCACCTCGACCGCGGTTACGAGCGGCTCGAAGAGAAGCTCCAGGCCGTCGGCGCCGACATCGAGCGGATCAGCGCAGGGTAAGTCTCTCCGCGCGGCCATATTTGCCGCTTGCGCTGCCCTTGATCCAGTCGCCGAGCAATTTGAGATAGCCGTCGGTGATGCGCGTTATACGGCGCGAGCCGTCGGCGGCAGTCGTGAACTCGAACATGCCGTGATCAGTGCGGGGAAAGAGGTAGACGTCGAAGGGCTTGCCTTCTCTCGCAAGCCCGAGCAGCGCGCCGCGCGTCGTTTCGATCGGCGCCTCGCGGTCTTCGCCCGCAAGCACCCACAGCAAAGGCGTATCGAGTTTCCGTAGCGCCGCAACCGCGTCATAGTCCCAGATCAGTTCGAGGTTGTCGAAGCGCGCCCGCCCGATCCGCTTCAGCTCCTCGTTCGGCATGCGCGCAATCGCCCCGCTATACTCGCCCTCGATCTTCGCCGCCCATGGTTGGTCCGCCATCTCGCGTCGCACGGCATCGAGCGCTTCGTAGCCGGTGTCGAAATCCGACAGCAGCAACCCCGCGGTAGCCTGCGACAAGCGGTTGACCAGCGCCTCGGCATCCTTGCCCAGCCCCACCGCGCGCACTTCGGAGACCATCTGCTCGCGATCTTCCTCGATCGGCGAGGCGACGAGGCCGAAGCCGACGGTCACATAGTCGGCCTTGGTCAATGTCGCCGCGAGCGGGGCCACCCAGCCGCCCTGGCTGCCGCCGAAAAAGCCCGCGCGACCGAACCGGCCCGCCGCCATCTCCCGCGCCTTTTCGAGCGCATGCGCCGCATCGGCAGCGAGCAGTTCGAAATTCTGCGTATATTCGCCATCGGAACCGCCCGTCCCGCGCTTGTCGTAGACGAATACCGAAATCCGCTGCGCCGCCATCGCATAGCCATAGATGCCGCCGATCGGCGACGAGCGTTCGGACCCGTGCACCATCACGAGGAGCGGACGCGTGGGGTCCGCGCCCGGCGGCTCGATGAGCATGCCCGTCATCTTCGTGCCGACGCTGTCGAAACTCGCCGGCGTCTCGCGGAACGCGACCGGTTGCCAAGCCGCGCCTTTCACATTCACCTGACCGGCATCGCAAGCCAGTGGCGCATCCGGGTCCGACGTCGCGCCACGCCGCCCATCGCGGAACAGATAGCGCAGCCCTGGCGCCGGGATCGACGGGAGCTTCGCAAGTACCACGAAATCGCCATCGGGGGCCGCATAGGTGCCGGGCTGGCAAGCGGCTTGCGCGAAAGCCGGTGCGCCCGGAAGCGCGGCGAGGAGCAACAACGTGCTGGCAAACATCTTCATATCACCGTATTATTACGGCAATACAGTTATGGCAACCGGTCTTCTTGCTGCACCGGCATCGACACCGTGTTTCCGCTGACCGACGGCCGCTCGGGCCGCTTCGCGACCGCGATCACCAGCCCGATCAAAGCGACGATGCCGCCGGTGATCGACAGCGCCGCCCAATGATAATTTTCGAATACGGTCGAAAAACCCATCGCGATGATCGGGATCAGCACGCTCGACCAGGCCGCCTGCCCCGGCCCAACCGCGCGTATGACGTTGAAATAGAGCGGAAAGGTCACCGCGCTCGCGATGATGCCGAGATAGAGCACGCCGCCAAG
The DNA here is from genome assembly GCF_032227185.1 of Sphingopyxis sp. SE2. Lineage (NCBI taxonomy): Bacteria > Pseudomonadati > Pseudomonadota > Alphaproteobacteria > Sphingomonadales > Sphingopyxidaceae > Sphingopyxis > Sphingopyxis sp. SE2. The sequence goes on from NZ_JAPMXW010000001.1 coordinate 2,010,607, forward strand.
ATAGACGGGCGTGGACTCGATTACCGGCGGGCCCGTGGTGATCCACGCATAGCTGCCGTCGGCGAGTGCGCCGAACAGCATCGCCCAGGCGATCATCACCACCATCGACTGCGCGCGCGCGAAGGCTGTCCCCTGCATGACATTGGCGGTGGAGGCGCTCATCACGCCCGCTAGCGTCAGCGCGGTGCCGAGCAGCACTTCGCCTGCCCCGACGGTTGCGGCGCGATATTCGTGGAGGATCATCAGTCCGACCCCGACGATTGCGATCCCCGCCCCTGCCAGGAAGCGTCCTTCGAGCGGCGTCTTCAGAAAGGCGCGCCCGAGCAAGGTGTTGGGCACGATCAGCAACGCGAAGAGCACCGCGACAAGGCCCGAGGCTATGTGCTGTTCGGCGCGATAGACGAAGTTGAAGTTCAGTGCGAACTGCGCGGCACCGAGCACTGCGGCAAAGGCCATCGCGCGGGGGCCGATCCATATCGGCTCGCGCCGCATCGCGGCAAAGACGAACATCGCGATCGCCGCAACGGCGAAACGATAGGTCACCGACCAGCTCGGCGGAACGACGCCGAGCTGTCCCTTGATGACGATCCACGTCGACCCCCAGATCAGCGTGACCAGCGCAAAGGGCAGTAGGACGCGCGGGCTGAGCAGCGTCGGCTGCTCGCCGCTCATAGCGCGCCGATCGCCGCCGCCAGCGGCGCGACGGCTTCGGCGTCCTGATCCCAGCTGACGACGAGGCGCGCCGCGCCTTCGCCCCAGTCGTAGAAGTCGAACCCGGCCCCGCGCAGTTTCGCTGCCTCTTCGGCGGTCATCCGCACAAACAGCTCGTTCGCCTCGACCGGATACATCAGCCGGCTGCCGCACGCCGCCGCCAGCTTCGCCGCGCCGGCATTGGCGGCGCGCGCGTTGGCCAGCCACAGATCGTCCTTCAGCATCGCGCGAATCTGCGCCGCGACGAAGCGCCCCTTGCTGAGCAGATGCCCGCCGCGCTTCTTGAGCTCGCGCACTCCGGCGCCGCCGCTGCCGCCGAAAAAGACGATCGCTTCAGCCATCATCGCGCCATTTTTGGTGAAGCCGAACGACAGCGCATCGACTCCGGCGCGCCATGTGACGTCGGCGGGCGCGCAGCCGAGAAAGGCGACGGCATTGGCGAAGCGCGCGCCGTCCATGTGGAGCTTCAGCCCCTTGCCCTTCGCGATCGCGCTGATCTCTCCGATCTCGTCGGCGCGCCAGGCCAGCCCATATTCGGTCGCGTTGGTGATGCTGACCGCCGCCGGTTGGACCTGATGCACGTCCTGCCGGATTCCCGCGATCCGCGCTTTCAGCGCGGCGGCGTCGATCTTCGCGCCGCGCCCCGGTAGCGGCATCAGCTTCGCGCCGCCCGAATAGAAGGTCGGCGCGCCGCATTCGTCGACCTCGATATGCGCTTCCTCGTAGCAGAGAATGCCCTGCCACGGCCGCACGAAATGCGCGAGGATGATGCTGTTCGCCGCGGTCCCCGTCGGGATCCACACGACCTCGCAATCCGTCTCGAAAAGCTCCGAAAAAGCCGCGTCGAGCGACTGACTGAGCGCGTCGCCGTCATAGGCCGTATCGACCCGATTCGCGGTGGCCATCGCTTCCATCACTACCGGATGGACGGTTGCGGCATTGTCGGAGAAAAATCGGGTCGCGGTCATGTCTCGCGCCTTAGCGCAGGTGCGCGCCGCTTGCTAACCCCTCATTTTCGCGGCGCTTCGTTGGCGTCAAATGCCGAGCGAATCCGCGCAGTCGAAAGCCGAAGCGAGCTTTTCGCGGAAGCCCGAAACGTCCGATCCCACATCGACGAGCACGGCATCACCTATCGCGCCCGCATCGAGCCGCTCGTGGAGCGCGATGGACAGCGAATCCTCGGTGAACAAGTCGCCGACGAAGCGATTATGCGCCACGAAACCCAGCCGCTCCGGCGTCGATTCGATCACCACTGCGCGCCACGCGGGGCCATAGCTCGCCTTTGCCCACAGCTGCGTCCCGACGGGAAGCGCGCGCGTCGGCTTGCCCGTCACCACCGCGACGTTGATCATCGTACGATCGGCATCGTTGAAGGCCTGCCGGATCTCGATCGAACCCCCGCCGAATCGCGCGGTGCAATCGCCCGCGGCGCGCTCCACATAGCCGAGGTCGGCATAGGAGGCATCGTTGAACGCAGGCGTCAGGCTGGCGGCCGCCAGCAAAAGGGAGAACATGGACCAAGGCTCCTGTCGCAGCCGGGCCCGTTCCCGGCCGCCTTATTGACCCTGTTTCGCGAGCAGTTTCAAGCGCAAGGCGTTGAGTTTGATGAAGCCCGCCGCATCCTTCTGGTCATAGGCGCCGGCATCGTCCTCGAAGGTCACATGGCGTTCGCTGTAGAGGCTGAACGGCGACTTGCGGCCGACGACGCTCGCATTGCCCTTGTAGAGCTTGAGGCGGACGGTGCCGGTGACGTTCGTCTGGCTGTGGTCGATCGCGGCCTGCAGCATCTCGCGCTCGGGCGCGAACCAGAAGCCGTTGTAGATGAGTTCGGCATATTTCGGCATCAGCTCGTCCTTGAGGTGCGCAGCGCCGCGGTCGAGCGTGATGCTTTCAATTCCGCGATGCGCGCGCGCATAGATTTCGCCGCCGGGCGTCTCGTACATGCCGCGCGACTTCATGCCGACGAAGCGGTTCTCGACGAGATCGAGGCGGCCGATGCCATGCTTGCGGCCAAGGTCGTTCAATGCCGCGAGCAGCGTCGCGGGCGACATCGCCTGACCGTTCAGCGCGGCGCCGTCACCCTTCTCGAAATCGATCGTGATATATTCAGGCGTGTCGGGCGCGTCCTCGGGATTGACCGTGCGCGAATAGACATAGTCGGGCGTCTCTTCCCACGGATCCTCGAGCACCTTGCCTTCGGACGAGGTGTGGAGGAGATTCGCGTCGGTCGAGAAGGGGCTTTCGCCGCGCTTGTCCTTGGGCACCGGGATCTGGTTCTTCTCGGCGAAGTCGATCAGCGCGGTGCGGCTGGTCAGATCCCATTCGCGCCACGGCGCGATCACCTTGATGTCGGGGTTGAGCGCATAGGCGCTGAGTTCGAACCGCACCTGATCATTGCCCTTGCCCGTCGCGCCGTGCGCGACCGCATCGGCGCCGGTTTCCTTCGCGATCTCGACGAGGCGCTTCGAAATCAGCGGGCGCGCGATCGAGGTACCGAGCAGATAATCGCCTTCATAGCGAGCGTTGGCGCGCATCATCGGGAAGACGAAATCGCGGACGAATTCCTCGCGCAGATCGTCGATATAGATGTGCTCGGGCTTGATCCCCATCAGTTCGGCCTTGGCACGCGCGGGTTCGAGTTCCTCGCCCTGCCCGAGGTCGGCGGTGAAGGTCACCACCTCGCAGCCATAGGTGACCTGCAGCCACTTCAGGATGACGCTGGTATCGAGGCCGCCCGAATAGGCGAGGACGACGCGCTTGAAGGACTCGGACATGATGCACCTTTGGCGAGGGAAGACGCGGGCGCGGCTAGCAGTCCGCCGTCCAAGGTGCAACCGGCTTGGCGCCCCGTCGCGCGCAAGCTATCGTCACGCCCGGGAGAAGCGCCATGGCCAAAGCCGAAATCAAGACCAGGGCGACCGAGGTTTCGGTCGCCGATTTCATCGCCGCGGTGCCCGACGCGAGGCGCCGCGAGGAAGCGGCCATCGTCGATGCGATCCACCGCCGCGTCACCGGCCTGCCGCCCAGGATGTGGGGTCCGTCGATCATCGGCTATGGCAGCTACGACTATGTCTATGACAGCGGCCATTCGGGGACGATGTGCCGCGCCGGCTTCTCACCCCGCAAGGCCGCGATGACGCTCTATCTGATGGGCCATTATTGCGACCGCCAGCCCGAAGCCGACGCGCTGTTCGCAAAGCTCGGCAAGCACAAGACGGGCAAATCCTGCCTCTACATCAACAAGCTCGCCGATGTGGATTTGGCGGTTCTCGAACAGCTCGTGGCGCTGAGCTGGGATGTCATGAACGAACGCTATCCGGCATAGCCTCGCTCCGCCTCGCCCATATAATCGCGGGTCAGCGGTAGCGCGTGGCGGCTGCGCGCGAACTGGATCTGGTAATTGCCCATCCCGCCGCTCTCGAACGCCGATGTCGCGCCGGCGAGATAGAAGCACCACATGCGAAAGAAGCGAACGCCCATCATCCGGACGATCTCGTCTTCATGCGCGAGCGTCCGCGCATACCATTGGCGCAGGGTCAGCGCGTAATGGAGCCGTAGCGTCTCGATGTCGGTCGCGATCAGCCGGCTCTTTTCGCTCGCCGCCAGCGTCTCGCTCAATGCCGGAATATAACCGCCGGGGAAGATATATTTGCGCGTGAAGGCGTCGGTCGATCCCGGCCCTCCGAAGCGCCCGATCGTGTGGAGCAGCATCACCCCGTCGGCGGTCATCAAATTGGCCGCGGCGCGAAAGAAAGTCTCGAAATTGAGTGCGCCGACATGCTCGAACATGCCGACCGACACGATGCGGTCGAACCCGCCCTCCTCGCGCGCGGCGAGGTCGCGATAGTCGATCAATTCAAACGTCACCCGGTCGGCGACGCCGGCCGCCGCCGCGCGCTGGCGCGCGAGCGCGAGTTGCTCTTCCGATAGCGTGATCCCGAGCACATCGACCCGTTCGAGCTTGGCGAGCGTGATCGCCATCCCGCCCCAGCCGCAGCCGATATCGAGCACCCGCTGCCCCGGCGCGAGCGCAAGCTTGGCGGCGATATGCGCCTTTTTCGCGGCCTGCGCCTCTTCCAGCGTCATGTCCGGCCGCGACCAATAGGCGCAGCTATATTGCATGTCCTCGTCGAGGAAGAGGCGGTAGAGATTGTTGCCGATGTCGTAATGATGCTTGACGTTCGCGCGCGAGCGGCGCTGGCGGTTTATCGAGCCAATCCGCGTTTTTACCCATTCGGCGCGCCGGCCCAGCCACGTCTTGTCGTGCAGCTTCGCGCCGCGGTCCCACGGCGTGTTCGAGCGAACGAGCGCGACGAACTCCATGATGTCGCCCTCCACCAGTTCCATCTCGCCATCCATGAACGCTTCGGCCGCGCCGAGGCGCGGATCGAGGAGGATGCGGCGCATCCCCCTCCGGCTGGTGAAGCGGATCGTGACGTTGGAAAAGCCCTCGGCCGGCTGGCCATATTCCTCGCGCGCGCCATCGGGCATGACGACGGTCAGCCGTCCGTGACGAATGATCCGGGAGAGAAACGGACTCAGAATCGACATATGTTATGCGCCGAATATTTGCACCGCGAGGGGGTCCAGGTCAAATTCCGGCATACCATTCATAATCGACGCGGTCCTCCCAATAACCGCCCTTGCCCGCGCCGATAGCATCGAGACTCGCGACCGCTTCGATCGCGTTGACATATTTGGCGTGCTTGTAACCCAACTGGCGCTCGATGCGCAGGCGCAGCGGGGCGCCGTTGGCGATCGGCAGCACGGCATCATTGAGCGCCCAGGCAAGGATCGTCTGCGGATGGCGCGCGTCGATCATGTCGCAGCTTTCATAATAGAGCGCGTCGCCAATCCGATCGGCACAGCGGAATACGATATAGCGCGCGCCGTCCCGCACGCCCGCCGCATCGAGAATCCGGTGAAGCTGCACACCCGTCCACTGCCCGATCGCGCTCCACCCCTCGACGCAGTCGTGGCGCGTGATCTGCGTGCGCTGCGGCATCGCGCGAATGTCGGCCATCGACAGCGACAGCGGGCGCGCGACGAGGCCCGAGACCTTGACGCGCCAGTCCACGAAAGCGTTCGCGGCATGTGCGGCATAAACCGCCCCGGCGGGGAGGCGCGTGCCGTTCGGCCGGAAAAAGGGCGACAGGTCGGCGCGGCCGAATTCGCGCGCGAGCGCGTCGCGGTCGATCAGCGCGCGCTGGCTCGCGCGGTTCATCTCCTCGCCCATCGCCAGGATCTTGCGCACGGCGGGCGCGTCGTTGATCGCGTCGCAGCCCGCGAGCAGCGGCAGCGTCCCCGCCGCGGCGACCATTCCGCCGGCGCGGGCGATCAACTGGCGGCGCGGGAGGATGATGTCGCTCATGCGCGCCCGTCCTTCGCCGGCGGCAGGCGGAACCAGCCGGTGACCATCGAGCGAAGCTCGTTGACCGGCCCTGCGAGCAGCACCATCGCAATGTGGACGATAAAAAAGGCTACGAGCGCCCAGGCGGTGATGAAGTGGATCGAGCGCGCCGACTGGCGCCCGCCGAAGATATCGAGCAACCACGGCCACGCCGCGTTCATACCGGGCGACATGGTGAGCCCCGTCGCGATCATCAGCGGCAGCGCGATGAAGATGACGCCGATATAGCTGAGCTTTTGCAGGATGCCGTAGCGCGCCGCGGCTTCGCCTTTCGGAAAACGAAGCCGCGCATGCTCCTTCACATCGTGCCAGATATGGCGCGGCGACCATTCGGCGCGGCGGACGTGCAGGTCCTTGCGCAGATGTCCGCCGAGAAGCGTCCAGAGCATATAGAGCGCGAGCCCGACCGAGAGTAGCCACGCGAATAGCAGGTGCCAGCGCCGCCCGTCGGCGAGGCTGTAGCTCGTCGGGATCGTCGCCCAGCCCGGAAAAGCCCAGGTCTTTGTCGTCCCTTGCGCGTCGGTCCATCGGCCGAGCACGCCCGTCGTGTCGATCTTCCAGTCGCCGACCCGCAAATATCCCGCGTCGGCGGTCGAGCCGATCACCAGCCAGGCCCGATCGAAATTGGCGCCATATTCGCCCCAATAGAGGCGCGGGTGCGCATTGAAGATCATCAGCCCGCTCATCAGAAGGACGAGCAGGGTGACCGCATTGACCCAATGCCAGATGCGCGTCGGCAGCCGGTGGCGATAGACGCGCACCGGCTCCGGCTTTTCGGGAGCGACGGGAGTTTCAGCCTTGGCCATGGTCCCGGTTCGCTCCTGTCCTTCAATCGGTTACGCGACGACCTCCGCCGCATATTCGCCGCGATAATGGTTGCGCAAGCTCACCTTGTCGATCTTTTCGCTGCCGAGCTTGGGTAGCGCGTCGTTCGACATCCAGATCTTGCACGGCACCTTGTACGGCGCGAGGCGCGCGCTGAGAAAGGCGACCAGATCGTCGGCGGTCACGCTGCTGCCCGGCTTCATCCACACCACCGCGCCGACACATTCGCCGAGCCGCTCGTCGGGAAGCCCGAACACCGCGCATTCGTTCGCCTCGGGATGCTCGTAAATCGCCGCCTCGACTTCCTGACAGCTGATATTCTCGCCGCCGCGAATGATGATGTCTTTCTTGCGATCGACGATGAACAGATAGCCGTCCTCGTCGAGATAGCCGAGGTCGCCCGAACGGAAATAGCCATTGTCGAAGAAGGCCGCCTTCGTCGCCGCCTCATTGTTCCAATAGCCCTCGAAATTGGCGACCGACCGGATGCAGACCTCGCCCACGCCCCCCTGCGGCACCGGTTCGCCATTGTCGTCGAGGATCGCAAGATCGACGAGCGGCTTCGACGCCGGTCCCGTCGACAGCGGCTTGTCGACATAATTCTCGTTGATGATGCCGCAGCCGACCGCATTGGTTTCGGTCAGGCCGTAACCGAGCAGCGGTTTCGCTTCACCCATCTCCGACGCAAGACGCCGCACATGTTCGGGCGGACGCGGCGCGCCGCCGCCGGCGTAGCTCTTGCACGTCGACAAATCGTAGTTCTTGCGGTTCGGGCTGACGAGAATCTCATAGCTCATCAGCGGAACGCCGACGAAATAATTGACCTTCTCGTCCTGGATGAGCCGCATCGCCTCGTCCGCATTCCACTTGGGCATCAGAACGAGCTTGCGCCCGATCGCGATGCTCTGAAGGAACACCGGAATTTCCGCGGTGACGTGAAACAGCGGGGTGCAGATCAGCGTCGCGGGCTGGATGTCCGACATCAGCCCGTCCTGCGTGAGCAGATGGACGATGCTCGCGGTTTGCGTCACATAGTTGAAGATCGCCTGCACCACCGCATGATGGCGCGAATAGGCGCCCTTCGACTGGCCGGTCGAACCGGAGGTGAAGAGGATCGTCGCCAGATCGTCGCCGGTGAGAGCGGGCAATGCCGTCCCGGCGCCGCCCGCGCTCGTGATCGGGGCGATCGCTTCGTCGATCGGCTTTGAAAGATCGAGCGTGATGACCTTTGCGCCATGGCTGACGCCCGGCTCCGCAAGCCGCGCCGCGCGCTGGACGTCGGCGATGACCAGCTTCGCTTCGGCATCCTCGATGCCCGCGGCGAGCTCACCGCCCTGCCACCAGCCGTTGAGCAGCGTCGCGCAGCCGCCCGCCATCAACACGCCGAGGTAGGAGACGCACCAGGCATTGGCGTTGCGCATCGCGATGCCGACGCGGTCGCCCCGCTCGACGCCATGCCCTTCGACGAGCGCCGCGGCGACCTTGCGCGCGGCGGCATAGACCTGTTTGAAGCTCAGTCGTTCGTCGCCCTCGACCAGAAAGGTCGCGTCGCCATGCTGCGCACAAAAAAAGGCGACATAGTCGGCCAGATTCGTCGGCGCATTGGCGATGACGGGCAGCTCGCGGCCAAAGCGTTCGACGGATCCGACCTGGATCGGCCCGCCCGGACCGGTGATCAGATTATAGGCGGCTTCCAGGCGCAAATCGAGCGCAGATGGCATCGTGTATCTCTCCTCTTGGTCTCGCTCGCCTTACCCCTTATGGGGAGGCCTCTCCTGGGGAAGGACAGCGCGACGATATGTTTCTTTTTGCAACCTTAGCCGAAGCAACGCAATATCTTAACTTTCAGGATTTGATGGGACCGAACAGCGAGATCGCGTTCAGCGTCTTCGGCCTCCCCATCCGCTGGTATGCGCTCGCTTATCTCGCCGGTATTTTCGTCGGTTACTGGTATCTGTTGAAGCTGATCGCGCAGCCCGGCGCGCCGATGGCGCGGCGCCATGCCGATGACATGATCTTCTATGCGATGCTCGGGATCATCCTCGGCGGCCGGCTCGGCTATGTGCTCTTCTACAACCTCGGCAACTATATCCAGAAGCCCCTCGAAATCTTCAAATTGTGGGACGGCGGCATGTCGCTCCACGGCGGCGTGATCGGCGTGCTGGTCGCGATCTGGTATGTGACGAAGAGAGAAAATCTCAGCTTCCTGCGCTTTTGCGACTATATCGCCTGCGTCGTCCCCTTCGGCCTCTTCTTCGGCCGCCTCGCCAATTTCGTGAACGGCGAGCTGTGGGGCCGCGCGACGACCGTGCCGTGGGCGATCATCTTTCCGGGCAGCGGCACGATGGACCCGCGCCACCCAAGCCAGCTTTACGAAGCGGGCCTCGAAGGGATCGTGATGATGGCCGTCCTCGCTTTCTTCTTCTGGCGCACCGATGCGCGCTACAAGCCCGGCTTTCTGTTCGGCATGGCGGCGATCATCTATGGCCTCAGCCGTTTCGCGGTCGAGTTCGTGCGCGAGCCCGACGTCCAGCTCGGCACCTTGTCGTGGGGGCTGACGATGGGGCAGACGCTGACCATCCCGATGCTTCTCGCCGGCGCATGGCTCGTCGCGACCGCGAAGGGGCGCCGCCAGCGCGTCGAACCGGTCGCCGGACTCGACAGCGTTGCGTGACGGGCCGCCGAACCCCGAGCAGCTGATCGGCGACATCGCGGCGGCGCGAGCAATGACCGTTGCCGACTATATGGCGGCCGCAAACGCGCATTATTATGCGACGCGCGACCCGCTCGGCGCCGCGGGCGATTTCACGACGGCGCCCGAAATCAGCCAGATGTTCGGCGAGATGGTCGGTATCTGGATCGCCGACCTGTGGTCGCGCGCGGGCAGCCCGGCGTTTCGCTATGCCGAACTCGGCCCCGGGCGCGGCACGCTTGCCGCCGATGCGCTGCGCGCGATGGCACGTTTCGGCTGCACGCCGCAGGGCGTCCATCTCGTCGAGACGAGCCCGGCGCTGCGCGCCGCGCAGTCGGCGCGCCTGCCGGCGGCGACGCACCACGGCGGCATCGCCGACCTGCCGGGCGAAGACGCGATCGTCATCGTCGCCAATGAATTTTTCGACGCGCTGCCAGTGCATCAATATGTCCGCGCCGTCGACGGCTGGCGCGAGCGCATGGTCGAGAGGGTCGACGGCAAATTTACGGCGGTGCCCGGTGCCGCCCCTGCCGACGATCATATCCCGGTGGCGCTGCGCGGCCGTGGCGAAGGGGATATCGTCGAAACCGCCCCCGCATCGGCCGCGATCATGCAGGGCTGCGCCTTTCGGCTCGCGCGTCACGGCGGCGCGATGCTGGTGATCGACTATGGCTATCGGGGGCCCGCCGCAGGCGACACGCTGCAGGCGGTGAAGGCGCATCGATTCGCCGATCCCTTTTCCGACCCCGGCGAGGTCGACCTCACCGCCCATGTCGATTTCACGCCGCTCGCGCACGCGGCGCGGCGCGGCGGAGTCGTGGTGACCGGCCCCGTCGGCCAGGGCGCATGGCTGCAGGCGATGGGCATCGACGCGCGGTTGCACGCGCTCGCGAGTGCGGCACCCGACCGCGCCGAAGAACTGAAGGCGCAGCGCGACCGGCTCGTCGAGCCGCAAGCGATGGGCGAATTGTTCAAGGTCATGGCCGCCACCGCCCCCGGCTGGCCGCGACCCCAAGGGTTCGGGGCGATCGAGGAACCGGCATGACGACCATCACCCTGGCCCGCGACGAGGACGTCGGCGAGCTGACCCTGTTCGCGAGCACGGCCTTCACCCACACCTTCGGGCATATCTACGACCCCGCCGATCTTGCGGCCTTCCTCGCCGGCTGGAACCCGCCCGAACGCATCCGCGACCAGATCGCCGATCCCGGCTGGGCGATTGCCCTGGCCCATGACGACGCTGGCGCGATCGCCGGCTTCATAAAAATGGGCCCGATCGATTTCGACCTTCCCGAAGGCCAGCCGGGCGAAGATGCGACCGAACTCCACCAGCTCTATGTCGGAGAAGCCGCAAAGGGCACCGGCATCGCCGTGGCGCTGATGGACTGGGGCATCGAATGGGCCCGCGCGCGCGCGTCGATCCTCTATCTTTCGGTCTTCACGGAAAATCCGCGCGCGCAGGCCTTTTACCGTCGCTACGGTTTCGTCGACGTCGGCCGCAACGCCTTTCGCGTCGGCAATCATGTCGACGAGGACCGCATCTTCCGGCTCGACCTGTGACCGCGCCTTTCGTTACCGCACCCACGCTGGACGGCATCGCGCACGGTTTCTTCGGCCGCCGCGGCGGCGTGTCCGCTGGCGAGCTCGCCTCGCTCAACTGCGGACTCGGGTCGGGCGACGATCCGGCGCTGATCGCCGAAAACCGGCAACGCGTCGCCGATGCCGCGCTGCCCGATGCGACGCTCACCGGCCTCTATCAGGTCCATGGCAATCGCTGCGTGATCGTCGATGAGAGCAACGATCTCGCCGCACGCCCCGAAGCCGACGCTCATGTCACGCGTACCTCCGGCATCCTGCTCGGCATATTGACCGCGGACTGCGTCCCCGTCCTCTTCGCCGACCGCGACGCCGGCGTCGTCGGCGCGGCGCACGCGGGTTGGAAAGGCGCGCTCGCCGGAATCACCGACGCGACGCTGGACGCGATGGAAGGCCTCGGTGCTCGCCGCACCCATATCGCCGCCGCGATCGGCCCCTGCATCGGCCGCGCCTCCTACGAGGTCGACGATGGCTTCGTGCAGCGCTTCGTCGGCGACGATCCCGCGAACGAACGCTTCTTCGCCGCGGGCAAGCCCGGCCACGCGATGTTCGACATCGCCGCCTATGTCGCTGCGCGGCTCGCCGCGGCGGGCGTCACGCGAATTGCCATCGGCGGGCAGGACACCTATGCCTTGCCCCAGGATTATTTCAGCTATCGTCGCGCGTGCCACAAAGGCGAAAACAGCTATGGCCGTCAATTGTCGGTGATCGGACTGAGGTAGCACACACTCACCCCGTCATCCCGGCGGAGGCCGGGAGCTCGTGGTCGCAACATGACGCACCGGCGAGATCCCGGCCTTCGCCGGGATGACGGGGTGACAGGGACGGAAGAGGGGGAAGGATGACGCGCACGCGCTGGTTGGGCTTGATCGGCGGCTTCGTCGTCTTCTGCATCATGCTTCTGCTCCCGGCCCCCGCCGGAATGGAAATGACCGCTTGGCGCGTCGCGGCGCTGACCGTGCTGATGGCGATCTGGTGGATGACCGAGGCGCTGCCGCTCACCGTCACCGCGCTCCTCCCCTTCCTCACCGTGCCCGCCTTCGGCGTGATGGACGCCAATGCCATCGCGAAGGAATATTATTCGCCGATCCTGTTCCTGATCCTCGGCGGCGCCTTCCTCGCGCTCGCGATCGAGCGCGTCGGGCTGCACCGGCGCCTCGCGCTCGCGCTGCTCAAGCGCGCTTCGCCGACGGCATCGGGCCTGCTCTTCGCCTTCATGGCGGCGACCGCACTGCTCAGCATGTTCATCTCGAACACCTCGACGACGCTCATCATGATCCCGATCGCGCTCGCGGTCGTGCGCGCGGGCGGGGTGCAGGACGGCGAGACCGACGGCTTTGCGGGCGCGGTGATGATGGGCATCGCCTTTGCCGCCTCGCTCGGCGGACTCGGAACGCTTGTCGGCAGCCCGACCAACGCGATCGCCGCGGGGCTGATCGAAAAGGCGCTCGACCTGCGCATCTCCTTCCTCGACTGGGCAATCTATGGCGTGCCGATCGTTTTGCTGTCGGTCCCGATCGCGATGTGGACCCTCACGCGCGTCCAGCGGCTCGCCGAGCATCCCTTCGACGGCACCGCCGCGGCGACCGCGCTCGGCAATCAGGCGATCTGGTCGACCGCCGAGCGCCGCGTCGTCCCGATCTTCCTTCTCGTCCTTATCGCATGGATCGCGCAGCCCTGGCTCGAACCGATGCTGCCCGACGGCGCGCTCACCGACGGCACGATCGCCGTCGCGGGCAGCCTGCTGCTCTTCATTCTTCCCGACGGCACCGGCCGCCCGCTCCTCCTGTGGAAAGAGGCCGACCGCGCGCCGTGGGGCGTCATCATGATGTTCGGCGGCGGCCTCGCGCTCGCCGCCGCGATCACCGCGAGCGGCCTTGCCGCCTGGCTCGGCGCGGTGCTCGCGCCGCTCGGCAGCGTGCCGACGATCCTGCTCGCCGCGACGATCGTCGCGCTGACCATCCTGATCACCGAATTCGCGAGCAATGTCGCGACCGCGAGCGGGATCATGCCCGTGCTAGCGGCGCTGATCGCCGCGACGGGGGTCGACCCCATATTGCTCGCGCTTCCCGTTGCGATGGCCGCGAGCTGGGGCTTCATGCTGCCGTCGGGAACCGGCCCCAATGCACTCGCCTGGGCGACGGGGCATATCGCGCTGCCGCGCATATTGAAGGCGGGGCTTGCGCTCGACATCATCGGCGTTCCGTTGCTGATCGGGGTGATCTGGGCCATCGCCATGATCGGGTGACCCGCGCAATATAGTTTCAAACGAAACTTGGCGCGCTATAAGGGCCGCCCGATTCAAGGAGCATCCCATGGCCATGCGCGGCAAACCCAAGACGAACAGCAAGAAGATCGGCGACAAGGACCTCAGCCCCGCAACGCTGATGATGGGACTCGGCTACGACCCGGTGCTGTCCGAAGGTTCGCTGAAGCCGCCGATCTTCCTGACCTCGACCTTCGCCTTCGAAAGCGCGGCGGCGGGCAAGCGCTTTTTCGAGCATATCACCGGCAAGCGCGAAGGGCCCGCCGACGGCCTCGTCTATTCGCGTTTCAACGGCCCGAACCAGGAAATCCTCGAGGATCGCCTCGCGGTCTGGGACGGCGCCGACGACAGCCTCGTCTTTTCGAGCGGCATGTCGGCGATCGCCACCCTGCTCCTCGCGCTCGTCGGCCAGAATGACGTGATCGTCCATTCGGGCCCGCTCTATGCCGCGACCGAAACGCTGATCGCGCGTATCCTGTCGCGCTTCGGCGTCAGCTTCGTCGACTTCCCGGCCGGCGCGACGCGCGAGGAAATCGACGCGATCCTCGCCCGGGCCAAGACGCTGGCCGACGAAAAGGGCGGCAAGGTCGCGCTCGTCTATCTCGAAAGCCCGGCGAACCCGACCAACGCGCTCGTCGATGTCGAAGCCGTCCGCGCGGCGCGCGACGCCGCCTTCCCCGGCGAGGCGAAACCCGCGATCGCGATCGACAATACTTTCCTCGGCCCGCTGTGGCAAAAGCCGCTGAAACAAGGGGCCGAACTCGTCGTCTACAGCCTCACCAAATATGCCGGCGGCCACTCGGACCTCGTCGCCGGCGGCGTATCGGGCGATCAGGCGCTGATCAACGCGATCCGCCCGATGCGCAACACGATCGGCACGATCTGCGATCCCAACACCGCATGGATGCTGCTGCGCAGCCTCGAAACGCTCGAACTCAGAATGAGCCGCGCGGGCGAGAACGCGCTGAAGGTCTGCACCTTCCTCCGCGACCATCCCAAGGTCGAAGGGCTGGGCTATCTGGGCTTCATCACCGATCCGCGTCAGAAAGACATCTACGACCGCCACTGCACCGGCGCCGGATCGACCTTCTCGCTCTTCATCGAGGGCGGCGAGGCCGAAAGCTTCCGCTTCCTCGACGCGCTCAAGATCGCGAAGCTCGCGGTCAGCCTCGGCGGCACCGAGACACTCGCGAGCCATCCTGCGGCGATGACCCACCTGTCGGTCCCCGACGAGCGCAAGAAAGCGCTGGGCATCACCGACAATCTCGTGCGCGTGTCGATCGGGATCGAGGATGCCGACGACCTGATCGCCGACTTCGCGCAGGCGCTCGACGCGGTCTAAAGACCGCGCCGCGCGCGCCAGTCGACCACCTGCCAGCCCATTTTCGGCGCGAGCAGTTTGAGCCTACGCGACGGCGTCGTGGCGACCGCCTCGTCGGCAAAATACAGCATTGGGTGGTCCGAGACATGATCCGAATAGGCGCGCACATGCGCCGCCTCGCGCGTGATGTCATTCGCGGCGAGCCAGTCGGAAATGCGGGCGAATTTTGCATCGCCATAGCAATTTTCGCCGGCAAGGCGCGCGTGGATGTGGTCGGCGCCGTCGGGCTCGTCGAGCCGCGTCGCGAGCACGTCGTCGATCCCCAGCCGCCGCGCGATCGCGTCGACATAGAGATGGAAGGACGCCGTCGCGAGCAGCAGCCGGTATCCCGCCTCGCGGTCGGCGGCGATCTGGTCGAGCGCCGCGGGGTGTAATCCCCTCGCCACCACCTTGTCGGCATAGCTTTCGGCAAGCGGCGCGATCTCGGCGCGGCGAAAACGCTTTCCCACCAGCAGCCGGAGGTTGATCGCCTTCAGCCGCGACCGGTCGATCAGGCGCAGCGACCAGGCCGCGCCCGCCAGGCCGACGAGTGGCAGGAGCAAGAGCCGCCATTGCTGCCGCCGCCGCGCAACATGGATGAGGAACCCGCTGTAAGTCCCTGAACGCGTTATCGTCCGGTCCATGTCGTACACGGCGACGCGGTGGGCATAATCGGGAATGGCGGTGACAAGCGGATCGTCCATCCCCGTTCCTTAGTCGGGCGACTTGGCACCGCCAAGACATCGTAAGCTACACCATGGATTTGCTTGCCGTTATGGGTCAAATAATACAATGTCGCCCGTACGATGGTGGCCAGGGCGGATTTCGAACATAGCGATGGAGCTGACGGCGCCGAAGTCCGCTTCACAGGCCGACTGACGCTCGCCCGTCTGGGCGACGTGCCCGCGCGGCTCGACGCGCTCGGTGCGATCGCGACGCTGGACCTGTCGGCGATCGACCGGATCGATACGGTCGGCGCGTGGATCGTGACGCGCACCGCCAAGGAACATGGGTCTCAGGTCGTCGGCGCGAGCGCCGAGGTAAAGCGCCTGCTCGACGCCCTCGCCAGCGACAAGAGCGAATATCGCGTCCACCGCGACCGCCGCCCGGCGTGGATGCGGATGCTCGAACAGGTCGGCACCGCGAGCGTCGCGATCTGGCACGAACTGCTCGGCATCATCGGCTTTTTCGGCGCGATGATCGTCGCCCTTTTCAATCAGATTCGCGCGCGCCGCCGTCTGCGCTGGAACGCGATCGTCACGCGCTTCCAGACCGTCGGCGTCGACGCGCTGCCGATCATCGGCCTGATGAGTTTCCTGATCGGCATCGTCATCGCGCAGCAGGGCGCGGTACAGCTCGAACAATTCGGGCTCGAGGTGTTCACGATCAATCTCGTCGGCCGCGCCTCGATCCGCGAACTCGGCCTGTTGATGACCGCGATCATGGTCGCCGGCCGCTCGGGCTCGGCCTTTGCCGCACAGATCGGCACAATGAAGCTGACCGAAGAGGTCGATGCGATGCGCACCATCGGGGTCTCGCCGATGGAAGCGATCGTGCTGCCGCGCGTCGCGGCGTCGACGATCACCATGCCCTTGCTCGGCTTTTACGCCAGCCTCTGCGCGATCGCGGGCGGCGGCCTTTTCTGCTGGGTCGGGCTCGACATCCCGCCGCTCACCTATATCCAGCGTCTGCGCGAAATCATCCCGATGACCGATTTCTGGATCATGCTGATCAAGGCGCCGGTGTTCGGCGTCCTGATCGGCGTTACCGGATGCTATGAAGGTATGCAGGTGCGCCAGAACGCCGAAGAGGTCGGGCAGCGGACGACCTCCGCAGTTGTCGCCGCGATCTTCCTCGTCATCGTCCTCGACGCGATGTTCGCCGTCTTCTTCTCGTCGCTGGGATGGAATTGATGGCCGAAGAGACCGATATCGAAATCCGCGAGGAGCTGGCCGCCGCCGACGCCGTGCGGCCCGAGAAGTTCGAGCGCGCCATCTGTATCCGCGGGCTCAAGAACCAGTTCGGCGACGCGGTGATCCACGACGGGCTCGATCTCGACGTGCGCTCGGGCGAGATTCTCGGCGTCGTCGGCGGATCGGGCACCGGCAAGTCGGTGCTGATGCGCTCGATCATCGGGCTGCAAACGCCGGCCGCGGGCGAAATCGAAGTCTATGGCAAGACGCTCGACACGATCGCCGACGAAGAGGAATCGCGCGACCTGCGGCGGCGCTGGGGCGTGATGTTCCAGGGCGGTGCGCTGTTTTCGACGCTGAGCGTCGCGGAAAATATCCAGGTTCCCCTGCGCGAATATTATCCGCGGCTCGACAAGAATCTGCTCGACGAAATCGCCGCCTACAAGGTCGAGATGGTCGGCCTGCCGCCCGATGCCGGACCCAAATATCCAGCCGAGCTGTCGGGCGGGATGGTCAAGCGCGCGGGGCTCGCGCGCGCGCTCGCGCTCGACCCGGCGCTGCTCTTCCTCGACGAGCCGACCGCCGGCCTCGACCCGATCGGTGCCGCCAAGTTCGACGAGCTGATCCGCGAACTCGCCGATACGATGGGCCTCACCGTCTTCCTCATCACGCACGATCTCGACACGCTTTACGCCACTTGCGACCGCGTGGCGGTGCTCGCGGAAAAGAAGGTGATCGCGGTGGGGACCATTCCCGAACTGCTTGCCACCGAACATCCGTGGATACAGGATTATTTCAACGGGCCGCGCGGCCGTGCTGCAGCGGGCGGGAACCAAACCGCGCGCGCGCGATAGGAACAGCTGATGGAAACACGCTCGAACAACGTCCTCGTCGGCGCCTTCGTCCTCCTTTTCACTGCGGCGCTCGCGGTGTTCGTCGTCTGGCTCGCCAATGACAGCGGCGGCACGAAACGCGAATATGACATATTTTTCAAACAGTCGGTCGACGGGCTGAACAAGGGCGCGCAGGTGCAATTCTCCGGCGTGCCGTCGGGACAGGTGCGCGAGATCGCGCTCTGGCCCGACGATCCGCAGTTCGTCCGCGTCCGCATCGAGGTGAACGAAGGGGTGCCGGTGCTCCAGGGTACGACCGCCGCGCTTGAAGGCGTCGGCTTTACGGGCGTGTCGCAGATCTCGCTCGACGGCGCGGTCAAGGGCGCGCCGCCAATCACCGACAAGGGCCCCGCCGGCAAGCCGGTGATCCCGACGCGCGTCGGCGGGCTCGGCGAACTGCTCAACACCGCGCCGCAACTGCTCCAGCGCCTGTCGACGCTCAGCGAGCGTCTCGCGGAACTCGCGAACGACAAGAATCAGGAAAGCTTCGCCAATATATTGAACAATATCGAAGCGACCACCGCGACGCTCGCGCGCAACGGCCCCGCACTCGAACGCGCGCTCGCCGACACGCGCATCGCGGTCCAGCAGGCGGGCCAGGCGGCCGAACAGATCGGCAGCCTCGCCGCCGCGACGCAGGGGACGATCGACCGCAACGTCGACCCGGCGATGCGCAACCTGCGCGACACGCTTGCGTCGGCGAACGAATCGATGAAGACGCTCGAAGGGGCGATCGCCGATGCGCGGCCCGGTCTCAAGACGTTCAGCGAAACGACGATCCCCGAAACCAACGCGCTGATCCGCGACCTGCGCCGCACTTCCGCTTCGCTGTCGAGCCTGACCGACAAACTCGACCAGCAGGGCGCCGGCGCGCTGCTCGGCGGCAGCAAGCTGCCCGATTACAAGGAATGAGGATGCCCATGATGCGTAGATTTCGCGCCCCGCTCATTGCCGCTGTCGCGGCCGCGACGCTGTCGGGCTGCATCGGGCTCGGCGGCAAGACGCCCCCCTTCCTGCTGACGCTCGATCCCGAGGCCGAGCCGCAGGCGGGCGCCGCGCGCACCGCTGCCGAGGCGGCGACGCTGACCATCCTGATCCCGACCGCACCCCAGAAGCTGCGCACGACGCGCATCCCGGTGCAACAGGATGATGCGAGCGTGACCTATGTGAAGGATGCGCAATGGGTCGAGGCGCCGTCGCGCCTGTTCCAGCGGCTGGTGTCCGAAACCGTCGCCGCGCGCACCTCGCGCGTCGTGCTCGACGAGGGACAATATCTGACCGCGCCGGGCGAACAGCTCGCGGGACAGCTCATGGAATTCGGCGTCGATGCGCGTTCGAACGAGGTGGTCGTCGCCTATCAGGCGATGCTCGTCGCCGCGGGCGGCAAGACGGTCACCCAGCGCCGCTTCGAGGCGCGCGAGCCGATCAGCGGCAAGGTCGAGGCGAAGGCCGTCGGCGAAGCGCTGACCCGCGCCGCGAACAAGGTCGCGGTCGATGTCGCGGGATGGCTCGGCGGATAGAAATCCTTCCGTCCGCCGTATCTGTTTCGATTACCCCTGAGGTAATCGCTTAGCCGCCGGCATCGCCCTATCGTCGCTCCATCACATCGACAGGAGGGACGGATGCAGAGACGCGAAATCATGACATTGGCAGGCATAGCCGCGGCGGGCGCCTTTTTGGCGCCGACGCGCGCCCTTGCCGCAGCCCCGGACGCAAAACGGCCCGCCGAGAGCTTCGTCGCCGCAAAGGATGGAACGTCGTTGTTCGTCCGCGACTGGGGTGCGGGCCAGCCCGTATTGTTCCTCTCGGGGTGGGCGCTGCCGTCCGATTTCTGGGGTTATCAGATGCTCGCGCTCGCGCGCAAAGGCCGTCGCGCGATCGCCTATGACCGGCGCGGGCACGGCCGCTCGGCCGACCCGGGGCGCGGCTATGACCATGACACGCTCGCCGACGATCTGGCGGCGGTGATCGACGGGCTCAAGCTCGACGGCGTAACCATCGTAGCGCATTCGATGGGCGGCACCGAGGTCGCGCGCTATTTCGCCCGGCACGGCGGCCGCGGCGTCGCGCGCATCGTGCTCGTCGGCACCATCACCCCTTGCCTGGTGAAGCGTCCCGACAATCCCGATGGCATCGATCCGGCCACACTTGCAGCGGGCGCCGACCTGCTTGCGCGCGACTTCCCCGCGTGGATCGCCGCCAACACCAAACCCTTCTTCACCCCCGAGACCTCGCCCGCGATGGTGGCATGGGGCCAGAATATGATGATGTCGACCTCGCTGCTCGGCGCAGCCCAGCTCGCGCGAGCGAATTTCACCACCGACTTTCGCGCCGATGTACGAAAGATCAACGTCCCGACGCTTGTCGTCCACGGCGACCGCGACGCCTCGGCGCCGCTCGCGTTGACCGCAACGGCAACCGTCGCGCTCCTCCCAAATGCGACGCTCAGCATCTACGAGGGCGCGCCACACGGCTTGCCGCTGACGCATGTCGAACGGTTGAACGCCGAGCTCCTCGCCTGGCTGGCCAAGGGCTGAGCATGCACCGCTTGCCTTTGCCGCACGGCGCGCCTAGAGGCGCGGCCACGGCAGGTTGCTGCCGCTGCGTGCAGCCTCTTTCGGGTTTCCGGCTGCGCCCGTCCTTTCGAGCCCGCAGACTTGAAAGGACCATGCCATGGCGTGGGTCATCCTCGCGATCGCCGTTGTCACCGAAATCATCTGGGCGCTCAGCCTGAAATGGGCGGCGACGATCGGCAGCTGGCAAGCTTCGATCGTTCCCGTTTCGCTGAGTTTCCTCAACATGGCGCTGCTCGCGTTTGCGATGCGCGGTATTTCAGCCGGGACTGCCTATGCGATCTGGACCGGACTCGGCGCGATCGGCGTCGTTATCGGCGGGATCATCCTGTTCGGCGAGAAGGTGAGCGCCGTACAGCTTGGCTTCATGGCGCTGATCGTCATCGGCGTCGCGGGGACGAAGCTCTTCGCCCCCGCCTAACCGCATGATCAGCCAGCGAGACTCTTCGACGCCTGCTCTGTCACGTCGCGCGACAGGCCGGGCTGCGCGAGGATGCGCTCGAGCTCGGCGCGCATCAGCGCCTGCCGACCCTCGTCGAACCGTTTCCAGCGGCCGAGCGGCGGGATCATCCTGGCCGCGGTCTGCGGGTTCTTCGGATCGAGCGCGATGACGAGGTCGGCGATCAGCCGGTAGCCCGTCCCGTCGGCCTGATGGAACGCCGCCTGATTGCCCGTCAGCGCGCCATAGAGTGAACGCACGCGATTGGGATTCCCCAGCGTGAAATCGGGATGCTGCGCGAGTTCCTTCACCGCATCGACGGTATCAGGGCGCAGCGACCAGGCCTGCACCTGGAACCATTTGTCGAGCACGAGCGGATTGTCGCGATAACGCTGATAGAAGATGTCGAGCGCCGCTACCCGCTCTTCGCTGTCGCCATGCGCGAGCGTCGCGAGCGCCGCCTGCCGCTCGGTCATTCCGTCGGCGCCGGAGAAGATGCGAAAAGCCAGCGCCGACGCATCGCCGAGACCTGCCGCGGCGAGATAGGCGAGCGCCACGCCGCGCAGGCGGCGGCCGCCCTTCGCGTCGCGCGACAGGTCGGTCGCCGCGGGCGCATCACCGACGAGGACGGACCGCCATTCGGCTTCGAGCGCGGCACCGATCGCAGCCTGCAACGCCAGCCGTTCGCGGCGGATCGCATCGGGGTCGACCGTCACCATCTGGTCGCCGATAAAGGCTTCGCTGGGAAGCAGCACCGCCTCGGCGACGAAGGCGGGGTCGTCGGCGCGGCCCGCCAGCGTCTGCGCCACGGCTTCGATCACCGCGCCGCTGGCGCCGCCCTTGCCCGACACCGCGGCGACGAGCGTATCGAGCATCAGTTGCTGCAACGCCTCGTAGCGCGCGAACGGATCGTCGTCGTGCGCGGCGAGCCATGCGAGCTCGCCGTCTTCACGCGCGAAATCGACGATCACCGGCGCCGAAAAACCGCGGTTGATCGAAAGCATCGGCCGGCTGCGATAGCGCCCCAGCGACACCGTCATTTCAGCGCGGTCGAGCAGCACGAGCTGCTCCGCCTCTTCCCCGTGGCCGCCGCCCGGATCATGAACCTTGATACGCAGCGGGATCAGCATCGGCGCCTTGTCGGGCTGCCCCGGCGTCGGCGGCACGGCCTGGGCCAGATGGAGCGTATAATCGCCGCTCGCCGCGTCGGTTTCGATCCGCGCGGTGATCCGCGGCGTACCCGCCTGCCCGTACCACAGGCGAAATTGGGCTAGATCGACCTTTGCGCCATCCTCGATCGCGCGGACGAAATCCTCGCACGTCGCCGCCTCGCCGTCGTGGCGCTCGAAATAGAGGTCGGTGCCCTTGCGGAAGCGTTCGGCGCCGACCATCGTGTGCATCATCCGGATAATCTCGGCGCCCTTGTTATAGACGGTGGCGGTGTAGAAGTTGCTGATTTCCTGATAGCTATCGGGACGGATCGGATGCGCGAGCGGCCCCGCATCCTCGGGGAATTGCGCCGCGCGGAGCAGACGGACGTCCTCAATCCGCTTGACCGGCGGCGATCCCATGTCGGCCGAGAAATTCTGGTCGCGAAAGACGGTGAAGCCTTCCTTCAGCGACAATTGGAACCAGTCGCGGCAGGTGACGCGGTTGCCCGACCAATTGTGGAAATATTCGTGCGCGACGACGCCTTCGACCCCGTCATAATCGAGGTCGGTCGCGGTGTCGGGGTCGGCCAGAATATAGCGCGTGTTGAAGATGTTGAGCCCCTTATTCTCCATCGCCCCCATATTGAAATCGCCGACTGCGACGATGTTGAACAGGTCGAGGTCATATTCGCGGCCATAGACCTCCTCGTCCCATTTCATGCTGTTCTTGAGCGCCTCCATCGCGTGGCCGGTGCGATCGAGGTCGCCCTCACGCACCCAGATGCCGAGTTCGACCCTCCGCCCCGACATCGTCGTGAAGCTGTCCTTGTTGACGACGAGATCGCCCGCGACGAGCGCGAAGAGATAGGAGGGCTTCGGCCACGGATCTTCCCACAATGCCCAGTGCGTACTGCCTTCACCCTCTCCCCGCTCGATGCAATTACCGTTCGACAGCAGGATCGGGAACGCCGCCTTGTCGCCTTCCATCCGCACCTTGTAGCGGCTCAGCACGTCGGGCCGGTCGGGATGGAAGGTGATGCGGCGAAAACCCTCGGCCTCGCATTGCGTGCAAAGCATGCCGTTCGAGGCATAGAGGCCCATCAACTGGGTGTTCGCCGCCGGGTTGATCAATGTCTCGATTTCAACGGTCGCCGCGATCCGCTCGCCCAGATCGACGATCAGGTCACTGCCGTCCATGTGCCAGTCGTTCCAGCTCTCGCCGTCGACGCGCACCGCGGCGGGGGTCAGCCCGTCACCGCGCAGCACGAGCGGCGCGGGCACATCGGCATGACGCACGACCGACAGCACCGCGGCGACCTTCGTTTCGTCGAGCCCCAGCGCGAAATCGAGCGCGATGTCCGGAACCTGCCATTCGGGCGGGCGATAATCGCCGCGATGGATGGTGACGGGGACGGCGGGCGTGGAAGAGAGGTCGGTCATCCAATCGATCTAGGCAGGACGCCGCCGACGCGCAATAAGGCGCGCGATGGCACAGATGCTGATTTTCGGAATGGGTTATGCCGCGAGCCATCTTGCCGGACGGCTGCGCGCGCGCGGGTGGGAGGTCGAGGGAACGACGCGCGACGGGCGCGCGGGCGGCATCGCCTTCGACGACGAGCGCGCGGTGCACAAGGCATTGCGCGGCGCGACGCATATCCTCTCGTCGGTTCCGCCGGCCGAAGGTCGCGACCCGGTGCTCGCGCGCTATGGCGAGGCCATCGCGCTCGCTCCGGCCGCCTGGACGGGCTATCTTTCCTCGACCGGCGTCTATGGCGATACGCGCGGCGCGTGGGTCGACGAGAGCGCCCCGGTCAAGGGCCGCCGCGCCGATCGAAACGCCGCGGATGCGGCTTGGTCAACGCTGCGCAGCGAGGTGAGCGTCTTTCGCCTCCCCGGCATCTACGGTCCCGGCCGTTCGATCCTCGATCGCATCCGCGAGGGGCGAGCGCACCGCATCGACCTGCCCGATCAGGTTTTCAGCCGCATCCATATCGACGATATCGCAGGCGGCGTGATCGCCTCATTCCGGGGCCCGGCGGGAATCTACAACCTCGCCGATGACGAACCCTGTCCCCAGAACCGGCTCGTCGAATGGGGCTGCGCGATGCTGGGCGCGCCATTGCCGCAACTGCAGTCGCTCGAAGAAGCCGGCCTGTCGCCCGCCGCGCGTGCCTTCTATGCCGAGAACCGCCGCGTCGCGAACGGCAAAGCGAAACGCTTGCTTGGCTGGACGCCGCGCTACCCAACGTTTCGTGAGGGTCTGGCGGCCTGCCTCCCCTAACCCGTTCGCCCTGAGCTTGTCGAAGCGCCGTTCTTCCCTTCAGCATCGCAAGAAGAAGGACGGTGCTTCGACAAACTCAGCACAAACGGGATTGGCCGATCCATCTCAAATCAAAACATCGACCGTATGGATCAGCACGCCCACCAATCCGCCGACGAGCGTGCCGTTGATGCGGATATATTGGAGGTCGTCGCCGACCGCATTTTCCAGCCGGTCGGTGATCGTCTTGGCATCCCAGCCGCGAATCGTGTCGGACACCAGCTTGAGCGCGGTTTCGCCATAGCTGTCGACGATACCGACGACAGCGCGGCGTGCATAGCGATTGAGCGTGCGCTTGATGCCCGCATCCTCACCTAGCATCGCGCCGAATTGCGTGACGAGTTCGCCGATCCGGCCCGCAAGCATCGTGTCAGGGTTGCGCGCCGCCTTGAGCAGCGCGCTTCGCCCCTGCTCCCACAGGCCATCGAGCCAGCGTTTTACCGCCTTGTTCTCGAGCAATTCGTCGCGGACCTTGGCGACCTTCGCCTTCACCTCGGGGTCGTGCTGGAGGTCGAGCGCCATCTTGGCGAGCCCTTCCTCGACGCGGATACGCAGCGGGTGCGTCTCGTCGACCGCCATTTCGCTCAGCAGTTTCGACAGGCCGGCGACGATGCGGTTCGAGATGCTCTCGTCGAGCCCAGTGAAGCGCACGATCGCGTTGCTATTGTCGTGGACCATCTGGTGAATCAGATGCTCGTTAAGTTCGAGCGTCTTCGATCCCCATTTGACCATCGCATCCAATAGGGGTTGATGCCGCCCCTCGGCGAGCGCGGCCTGCAACGCCTGTCCCAGCAGTGGCGCGACGTCGAGTTCGCGCAGGCGATCGGCGATCGCCGATTTGACCATGCCGCCGAGCCTTTGCTGGTCGAGCGCACCGAGCCCGTCGGCGATGATCCGTGACGCGCCGAGGCGCAGCCGCCCGCCGCCCTCGCCCGGCTCGGACAGGAATTTGCCGACCGCACCCGCGACGTCGACCGTCTGCATCTTGCGCGCGATCAGGCGCGGCAGCAGGAAATTGGTGAGCAGGAAGCGCGCGAGCGTATCGCCGATGCGGTTCTTGTTGCGCGGGATGATCGCCGTATGCGGGATCGGCAGACCCATCGGATGGCGGAACAATGCCGTGACCGCGAACCAGTCGGCGAGCCCCCCGACCATCGCCGCTTCGGCAAAGGCGCGGACGAAGCCGACCGCGGGATGTACATCCTGAAAATATTTCGCGCCGATGAAGACGAGCGCCATCACGATCAGCATGCCGGTCGCGACGACGCGGATATTGGAGCCTTTCGCCGCGATGGCGACGCCCATCGGCCGGCTGGAAGCGATGTCGGTCATGCGAACCAAATGGCGAAACAGGGCAAAGGTTGCAACCGGCGCGGTCGGTCGCCGCGCCGGTTGCCGTTCATCACTCCGCCGGATCTGGCGCGGGCGCCGCATGCGGCCGCGTGTCGTCGCCCGGCTTGTAGGTTAGCAGGTTAGTCGAGAAGAAGCGGCCCAGGCGCTTTTCGATGCTGTCGGCCAGGCTGAAACCGGCCGGCACGATCAACAGCGTCAGCAGCGTCGACAGGATCAGCCCGCCGATCACGACCACGCCCATCGGCGCGCGCCACGCGCCGTCACCCGACAGCGATATCGCCGTGGGGATCATGCCCGCGACCATCGCGACCGTGGTCATCACGATCGGCTGCGCACGCTTGCGGCCGGCATCCATCAACGCCGCGGTCTTGCCGATGCCCTTGTCCATTTCCTCGATCGCGAAATCGACGAGCAGGATCGAGTTCTTCGCGACGATGCCGAGCAGCATCAGCAGCCCGATGAACACCGGCATCGACACTTCCATGCCCGTGATCAGCAGGCCGAGCAGGCCGCCCAGCGGCGCCAGCAGCAGCGACGACATATTGACCAGCGGCGACAGGAAACGGCGGTAGAGCAGCACCAGCGTTGCGAACACCAGCATCAAGCCCGACACGACCGCGATCATGAAGTTCTGCAGCATCTCGGCCTGCCATTTGGCATCGCCCTGGATGACCTTGCGAATTCCCTGCGGCATGTTCTTGATCGACGGCAGCGCGTCGATCTTTTTCTGCGCATCGCCCGTCACCAGCCCCGGCGCGAGGTCGGCGCCGATCACGATGCGCCGCGTCTGGTTGTAGCGGCGCAGCTCGGTCGGCCCGGCACCGAAGCCGATCTCGGCGACCGCCTTCAGCGGAACCGTCGTCCCGCGCGACGTCGGAACCGGTAGATTCTCGATCGTCGCAAGGCTGCGGCGCGAATCTTCGGACAGGAGCACGCGGATCGGGATCTGACGATCGGACAGCGAGAATTTCGCCGCATTCTGGTCGATGTCGCCGAGCGTCGCGATGCGGATCGTCTGGCTGAGCGCCGCGGTCGTCACGCCGAGTTCGGCGGCGAGGTCCATGCGCGGGTTGACGATGATTTCGGGGCGCGGAATATCACCCTCGACCCGAACCGCCCGCAATTCCTTGAGCTTGCTCATCTCATCGACGATCTTGCGCGCATGGCGTTCGAGCGCCACCGGATCGTCGCCGCCGACGATGAAAGTGATGTCGCGGCCCGAAAAACCGCCCGACTGACTCTGGAACGACACGCGCGCGTCGGGGATCGCCGCCATCTTGGGCTGCAGGCCGCGTTCCCATTCGACGCTGGTGACCGGCCGATCCTTCTTCAGCGTCAGGAACGCATTCCCGCCGCCGACATTGACGTCGTAAAAGGCATTCTCGACCACCGGGTCGTCGCGCAGGATGGCGTTGATCTGGTCCGCGATCGTCTCGCTCTGTGAAAGCGTCGAGCCGGGCGGCAATTCATAGCGGATCTGGCTGTAATCGCTGTTCGTGGTCGGCTGGAACTGCTGCGGCAGGATCATGAACAGCCCGATGCTCGACGCAAAGGCGAGGATGCCGATGCCCACGATCCACACGCGATGGTCGAACAGCCGCGCATAGGCGCGCTGAAGCATGAATTTTGCCCAGTTGGTGAAGGCGAAACGCCGCATACCCGCGGCATAGGCCAGCGCCCCGCCCAAGATCATCAGCAGGCTCGTCAGCAGGAAAGCCATGATCGCCGACAGCGGCGTCATCAGCAGGAAATGCAGCGCCGGATTGGGCGCATCCTGACCCGCGGGCACCGGCTGGAAATATTGGAACGTCAGTGCCAGCACGGCGACGCCCGCAACAATGAACGGCACCAGGAAAAAGATCAGCCGGGTCGGGAACGCCTCGTACCGTGCCTTCACGACCTTTTGCTTCGCGCTGTCGAGCGTGAAACCGAGCACCCGTTCGTAACGGTCGATCCACGGCCCTTCGGCATGGCTCTGTTCGCCCTGCGCCGACAGGAAATAGGCCGCGATCATCGGCGTGATCATGCGCGCAACAGCAAGGCTCATCAGCACCGCGAAGACGACGGTCATGCCGAACTGGATAAAGAACTGCCCCGACACGCCGGGCATCAACGCAACGGGCAGGAACACCGCGACGATCGACATCGTCGTCGCGACGACCGCAAGGCCGATCTCGTCGGCGGCATCGATCGAAGCCTGATAAGCCGTCTTGCCCATGCGCATGTGCCGGACGATATTCTCGATCTCCACGATCGCGTCGTCGACGAGCACCCCCGCGACCAAACTCAGCGCGAGCAGCGACAGGCCGTTCAGAGAAAAGCCCATCATCTCCATGAACCAGAAGGTCGGGATCGCCGACAACGGGATCGCGAGCGCACTGATCAGCGTCGCGCGCCAGTCGCGCAGGAACAGGAAGACCACGACAACCGCAAGCACCGCGCCTTCGATCATCGCAGCCATCGAGCTGCGATATTGCTCCTTGGTATATTCGGTGCGCGTGAACAGGATCTTGAAATCGACCTTGGGATTGTTCTTCTTGATCTCTTCGAGCTTCTTCATCGTCTCGTCGTGGATCGTGACGTCCGACGCGCCCTTCGCCTTCTCGATCGAGAAACTGAGCACCTGGCGTCCCGCGATTTTCGCAAGGTTGCGCTGCTCGGCATAACCATCGGTGACCTTGGCGACATCGGCGAGGCGGATCGTGCGGCCATCGCCGATCGAAATGCGCGTTTCGCCCAGCTGATACGCGCTGCCCGCATTCCCGAGCACGCGCACCGCCTGTTCGGAGCCCGCAATCTCGGTGCGCCCGCCCGCGGCGTTGACATTGACCTGCCGCAGCTGCTGGTTCACCTGGCTCGCGGTCAGGCCATAACTCTGCATGCGCGCGGGATCGAGGATCACGCGAATCTCGCGATCGACACCGCCCGAGCGGCGGACCTGGCTCATTCCCGGAATCGAGAGCAGTTCCTTCGCGACCGTATTGTCGACGAACCACGACAGCTGCTCCAGCGTCATGTCGGTCGCCTCGACCGCGAAATAGGTGATCGGGCCGCCGGCGATATCGACGCGCACGACTTGCGGCTCGAGGATGCCGTCGGGCAGGTCGCTGCGGATCTGCTGCACGGCCTGGTTGACATCATTATAGGCGCGGTCGATCGGTGTACCGATGGCAAATTGCACCATCGTTCGGCTGCTGCCCTCGCTGACGTAGGACGACATTTCGTCGACGCCGCTCACGCCGCGAACCGCCGCCTCGACGCGCTGGGTGACCTGCGTCTCGAGCTCGGTCGGCGCCGCGCCGGGCTGGCTGACGATCACCTGCACCGCGGGAAATTCGACGTCAGGATTGTCGTTGACGTCCATCCGGTTGAAGCTGACGAGCCCCGCGAGCAACAGCAGCACGAACAGGACGATCGGCGGCACCGGATTGCGAATGCACCAAGCGGAAATGTTGCGGAAACTCATGACTCAGACGCCCTTGTGCGAATGCGATACCGATGACCGGATTATTGCGACGACTTCTGCAGTACCGGCTTCACCTTGTCGCCGACGTTGAGGAAGGCGCCGGCGAGCGTCACGACCCGTTCGTTGCCCGTGATACCCGACGCGATCGATACGCCGGCATCGCTGACCGCGCCGACTTTGACCGGCTTGCGCTCGATCTTGTCGTCTTTGCCGACGATCAGCACGAAATTGCCTTCGGCACCGCTCTGTACGGCGCTTTCGGGGAGCAGCGGCGCTTCCGCCGTGCCCGACACGAGCCGCGCGTCGGCGAATCCTCCCGGACGCAGCACCGATGAATAGGGAACCGCGATGCGAACCATGCCCTGGCGCGTATCCATATTGACGACCGGCGATACCTGCCACACCTGCCCGGCAATCTGAACGTCGGTGCCGACCGGCGTGACGGTCGCGCGTGTGCCCACCTTGACGCGCGCGAGGTCGGCCTCGGCCATCTGCGCGAGCATTTCCATCTCGCCGCCACGCGCCATGCGGAAAAGCACCCCACTGCCCGCGCCGACGATCTGGCCCAGTTCGACCTGCCGCGTCAGCACAAGCCCGGCGGCGGGCGCGACGATGTTGAGCCGGTCGTTGCGCGCTGTCGCTTCGGCATATTGCGCTTGCGCGACGCGCACGCGCGCATTGGCGGCGTCGCGGGTCGCACGCTTGCGATCCATATCGGCCTTCGAGATGAAGCCGCGGCCCACCAGCGCCTGCGCGCGCTCGAGTTCGGCTTGCGCCAGCTCGGCGTCGGCCTGCGCTACGCGGATCGACGCCGCGAGGCTCGCCGCCTGCTGCGTCTGCACCGAACGGTCAATCACCGCCAGCGTCTGCCCGGCGCCGACCCACTGGCCGGGCTCGACGAGGACGCGAACGACCTCCCCGCCCTCGCCCGCGACGCCCACGGGCATTTCGCGGCGCGCCGCGATCGTGCCGTTGGCGGCAATCGCCGCCTCTACCGACACACGGCCCGGAATGACCACAGTGACGTTCGGAACCGCCGCGGAACCCGCCGCTCCCTCGGCATCGGCCGCGCCCTTACTGCTGGTGAAGGCGTAATAGGCCGCGCCGAGCGCGAGCGCGATCAGCACCAGCGCGACGATCAGCCGCATCCGCTTGCGCCGGCTGTCGTCGGCGTCCTCATAAAAGCTTTGCGTGCCCGCCAGGCTGTCCATCGAATCCACTTTCCGCTCGTAGTTCACGCCCAAAACCCTCCCTGCCATGCGCGGCATCGTGACGCGGAAGGCGCGGATGCGCCTGCCCTCCCCGATCCCGCACAACAGGATCAATCCTCTGCGAGGTGTATTACCTAATTAAATCACCACTGGCAAGAGGCGAAACTTCGCCATCCCCCCTGCGCCCCGGATCGCGCGCCATAGACGCTTTGTCACGCGAATTCCAGTGGTTGCGGGCATAGAAAAGGGCGACCCGCCTTGCGGCGGCCGCCCTTTTTCTTTGCGCCGGCCCCGCCGGGACCGGCTATCGTCGTTCGACGGTCAGCGTACGCGACCGCGGCGCACGAGGTTGACGATCCCGAGCAGAATCACGGCGCCGATAAAAGCGGTAAGCAAGGTCATCGGATCGAAGGCGTCGCCGCGCAGATGGCCGCCGCCGAGGAAGCTGCCGAACAGGAAGCGGCCGAGGATCGACCCGATGCAGCCGACGATGATGTTGAGGAAAATGCCCTGCTGGGCGTCGGTACGCATCACGATGCTGGCAAGCCAGCCGATGATACCGCCCATGATGATTGCAATAATCCAAGTCATAAGATCACCCCTACGATCGTGTTGGCGCCTGACCCTGCAGGCCCCTCATTGGTAACCCAAATATCTGAAATCGCCTAGCGGAATGGCGGCGACACAACGCGGCCGCCATGCCGATCAGCGAACGCTGCCGCGCCGGATCAGGTTGATGATCCCCAGGAGCACCACCGCACCGATAAAGGCCCAGAGCAAGCCGACCGGACTGAAGGTGTCGAGGCTGGCGCCCATGCCGAAAAAGCTGCCGAGAAAATTGCCGAGGAACGCGCCGACGATACCGACGACGACGTTCAGGATGATGCCCTGCTGCGCATCGGTACGCATGACGATGCTTGCCAGCCAGCCGATGATGCCGCCGACGATCAATGTGATGATCAAACCCATGATTTTCCCTTCCCTGAACCGGCCGGGCATGCGCCGACGGCCGGCGATTATCGGAACGTCCGGTCGTGCCCGGACATCGCTTCAGCGATATCGGGATAATGCGGTCGGGGACCGAAAGGTTCCCGGCCGGCCCGTCCGGGCGCGGCCGGGAAAAGGGGGATCGATTCCTGATCAGGAACGTCTCCGGGTCGCAACATGACAGTAAGCAGCCGCATTTGACGCTGGTGTGACGAAAGCCACAGTCGCGAAAATAATCTCGGGTGGAGCGCGCCTAGAGCCAATTGCGCGAAATCTGAATCATCCGCGTCCCCGAGTGAAGACGAGGGGGGGCTCGTTCGAGCGAAGCGAGAACCAGCGCCCTCTGCCTCGACTTCGCTCGCATAGCCCCCCTCGTCTTCACTCGGGGACGCGGATCAGATGACGCGCGCTGCGGTACCCATTCAGCCCGCGCAAACGAAATGGGGGCCGGCATCGCTGCCAACCCCCACTATCCGGTTTTGCCCTGCTGGCTCCGTTTCGCTTCATCCCGGTCCGCTTCTCTTGCGATCAGCGGCCCGCAAAACGATGCGTCGCGGCGCACGCCGGAGCAATCCGGCGACGGTTTGGTCGGCCCCCTTTCGGGGGCCGGCCGCACCTGGAAAGCCCTTCATCATCTCTTCTTGCGTCCGCCGAAGCGGTCGCTGTCCAAGCGATGGACTGCATTTCCCGTACCCGATCGGGTTCGTATCAACTCGTGGGAATCGCTACGTTCCGTGATCGGGCT
The DNA here is from genome assembly GCF_032227185.1 of Sphingopyxis sp. SE2. Lineage (NCBI taxonomy): Bacteria > Pseudomonadati > Pseudomonadota > Alphaproteobacteria > Sphingomonadales > Sphingopyxidaceae > Sphingopyxis > Sphingopyxis sp. SE2. The sequence goes on from NZ_JAPMXW010000001.1 coordinate 2,042,518, forward strand.
ATCGATCGATTTCCTCGTCGGTCCGTTCGTTCTCTTCCGGCTAGTCTTGCAACTACCCTTGATGTCCCGATGGTCCGACGTATCTGTCGTCCGATGATTTGAAGCTGACATGAAGCGTTCGGGCCGCCAACAAAAAATGCACGAAAAGGCGCCAGAAACACCCCGTGCTTGTGGATAAGTCCGGCATTAGCAACAAGCGGATTCGTTGCAGCAATTTTGCAACAAGGTTGCAGCATTTTTAGAGCCTGTCGCGGCATCGACTCGGTTCGCGGGCAACGGCACGACTCGCGACTCGCGCCAGATAAAAAGAGGGCGGACCCCGGCTGGGCCAGCCCCTCATGTCTGTCCGGGCGACAAATCAGCCCTTCACGGTCACCTCGACACGGCGCGCCGCCGAATTGTCCGCGCCGGAGGTGGTCGTCTCGGCCGGCTTTTCAAGCACGACCCTTTCGGCGGCGAAGCCGAGCTTCTCGAGCGCCGCCTTTACGCTCTGCGCACGGTTCTTCGACAGTTCGGCGTTGGCGGCCGCGTTGCCTGTCGGATCGTTATAGCCCGACACGGCCAGCATTGCGGCGGGGTTGGCGTCGAGATAGGTTTTTACCGCCGCTGCCGCGGTGGACAGATCGTTCGACACCTCGGACTTCCCGGTATCGAAATAGACCGTCAGCATCGGCTTGCCTTCGCGATCCGCGGCGACAACGCCCGCGCCTTCCGGAATGGCGGCGGTGGTGGTCGGTGTCGCTTCGCTGTCGGCGGGTGCAACCGTTTCGCTGACAGCAGCTTCGTCGGTCGCCGGCGCCACCGCGGCTTCCTGTTTCGAACAATAACGCAGTCCGAAGAAAAGCAGCGCTGCCAGGACCAGTGCGAGCAGGAGCCAGCCGAGCCAGCCCATGCCGCCACCGGCTTTGTCGTCGCCGCCGCCACTCGAATAGGCGGCTTGGGGAGTCGTCGAGGGCGGCGGCGGTGGCGTCGCGGGTGCAACGGGTGCGGCCGTCGCGGAAGGTGGGGGGACGGCCGCAGCGAGCGGCGCCACCGGCGCGGCTTCCTCCTCGTCCTTGTCCGCGCCGCCCGTCGTACCTGCAGCAGCCAGTCCGGCAGCCGCGCCGGCAGCACCCGCGACGCCGCCGAAGACGCTCAGCAGGCCGAAATGCTGCGCGAGGAGATAATAGACGGTGACGCGGTTCTTCGTCCGGTCTTCCTTCATCCGCTCGCCGACACCGGCGATCGCGGCATCGAGCGTCGCATCGTCGTCGGTCAACCCGAGCTTCTTCTTAAGGAAATTCTCGCGAACGCGGTCGGTTTCTTTTTTGTCGCTGAAGGAAACCAGCGAGGAATCGCGGTTCCGAAGCGCGATCCCCAGATATTTGACGATCGTCGACACCACCGTCTTGTCGGCGTCCGCGACATATTTCCTGACATCCGCCAGCCAATCTTCTGCCATGCGATTATCCTCCTGCCAGACGCAAGGGTTCGCCGTCAGACGCTCGCACGGGGGGCGAGACTCGCGTCTTAGGAGCCGGAACTTATATCATTTTTCAGGAATGCAATAATGCAGCGGGCTAGCGCTTGCCGAGGTCGCCCTTGCCTACCGTTCCCGATGCCATTTCGAGCATCCGGTCGAGGCTCTTGCGCGCGGCGAGGCGAAGATCCTCGTCCATCTCGATCCGCGGCTTGAGGTCGCGCAGCGCGAGGTAGAGCTTTTCCATCGTGTTGAGCGCCATATAGGGGCAGATATTGCAGTTGCAGTTGCCGTCGGCGCCCGGCGCGCCGATGAAATTCTTCTCGGGCAGCGCGAGCTCCATCTGGTGGATGATGTGCGGCTCGGTCGCGACGATCAGCGTGTCGCCGGGAAAGCTCTTCGCGAACTGCAGGATGCCGCTGGTCGACCCGACATAATCGGCGTGATCGACGATATGCGGCGGGCATTCGGGGTGCGCGGCGACGGGGGCGCCCGGATGCTGCGCCTTCAGTTTCAGCAGCTCGGTCTCGCTGAACGCCTCGTGGACGATGCACACCCCCGGCCACAGCAGCATATCGCGCCCGAACTTGCGGTTGAGATAGCCGCCGAGGTGGCGGTCGGGGCCAAAAATGATCTTCTGGCTTTCCGGAATCTGGCTGATGATCGTCTCGGCGCTCGACGAGGTGACGATGATGTCGCTCAAGGCCTTCACCGCCGCCGAGCAGTTGATATAGGTCAGCGCGATGTGATCGGGATGCGCTTCGCGGAAGCGTTTGAACTGTTCGGGCGGGCAGCTGTCCTCAAGGCTGCATCCCGCGTCCATGTCGGGCAGGACCACGATCTTTTCTGGGCTCAATATCTTCGCGGTCTCGGCCATGAACTTGACGCCGCAAAAGGCGATGACATCGGCGTCGGTTTCGGCCGCCTTGCGGGACAGCTCGAGCGAGTCGCCGACGAAATCGGCGAGATCCTGAATCTCGGGCTTCTGATAATAATGCGCGAGGATGACGGCATTGCGTTCCTTGCGGAGGCGTTCGATTTCGGCGCGCAGGTCGAGGCCCGAGAGATTCTCGCGGATGGGAGCAGTCATGGCGTTTCCTTATATGGCTTAGCCTTGGTGCCCCCCTACACCGCGACCCGCGGCAGGGCAATTCGGCTATGAGCCAGCCAGACGCTCCGCGAGTGCGATGACGGGAGGCGTCATCGACAGCAGCGATATGGCGATGCGCGTTGCGATGACAACCGCGCCGATCGCCCATGTCGCCGGATGCACCGCGCCGCGCGTCCGGCGGTCATAGGCTGCAACGATCGCGACGACCGCGATCTGGCACAGCGCGACGGTGGGCTCCGCCCATGGTCCCATAATCGGTATCGGAAGGAGCCGCCCCAGCGCGGGTTCGAGGATCACGATCGTCGCGCCGATCATCAGCCGCCGGTGCCAGTCGGTCGCACGCCGCCGCCGGAGCGCCCACGCGACCATCGCGCCGAAAACCAGCGACTCGGTCACGGTCAGCGCGAGGAAATAGGGCGGCGTGAAAAAGGGCGGGAAACGGTTCAGGACGAGTGACGCGACGCCGGTGAAGATGCCGAGGCAGGTGATGAAGATCGCGAGCAGCCCGCCGATCCGCCCGAGTTGCCGGTGCCGCGCCAGATTGTCGCGCGAAACGAATGTCGGCTGCGCGATCAGCAACGCCAGCCACGCCAGCATCGCCACGCCGTGGATATGCACCCAAAAGGGCGCCGCGACCGGATCGACGAAGCCTCGCAGCGCGAATTGCAGAAAACCGAAGACGATGAAGATCGCGAGGCCGATCGCCATGCGATGCCAGAAAAGCTCGACGCGCGCGGCGCCGCCTGCCGTTGTAGCCATGCCCATTCCCCCTGCCCGATCCGACAGAAGAATAGCGTAGCGGCAAAAGCGCGAAAAGCCCGGTTTTTACCCAGCCGATGCGTTGGCGAAGCGCGCGGTCACCTTCGCGTCGATGCCCGCGGCCTTCAGCGGCATCGCGAAGCTCTGCTCGACCGCGGCGCGCGCAGCGCCCTGCGCGAGGCGCATCGGCGTCGCGCCCTTTGCCTGCTTGATCAGCTCTTCCTGCGCGCGCTTGCGATTGGCGGCGTCGAGCGTCTGTTCGGCGTCGGTCAGCGTCAGCAGGATTTCACCGTCGCGAAACTCGCTGATCGCATCGATATCGATCTCCGGCCCCGCCAGCCGCAGCGGCGGCAGCGTGACGGTCAGCGCATTGGTCGCCGCATCCCAGTCGAGGTCCGACTGTTTCAGCTTACCGAGGTCGAGTTCGTAGCGGACGGTGCCCGGCATGATCAGTGTCTTCTTCGCGCTCAGCCCGAGCCGGCTCTGCGTTGAGGTCACCACCGCGACATAGCGCGCGGTGAAGGGCACCAGCACATTCTGTTCCTGCAATCCCTGGAGGCTCGCAGCGACGACGGTTTCGGGATCATAGCCGCGCTGCCAGTCCTGCCAGGCGCGCCAGCCGAAGAACAGCGCGAGCGCGAGGATCGCGACCAGAGCGGCGCGGAACGGGCCTTTGCTCACGCCACCAGCCTCCAGCTTTCGGCATCGCGCGCGACGCGGCCTCGATTTTCAAGATCGATCAGATGCGCGAGCACCGATCGGCCGGCGGCCCCGGTCAGCCGCGGGTCGAGCCCCTTGTACATATGTTTGACCATCTCGGGGATGACGCTTGTGCCCTTTTCGAGTTCCCGCAATATCTGCCGCTCGCGCTGCTTGCGATGGCCGAGCATCCCGCGCACCAGTTGCCGCGGCCTGGTCACCGCGGGACCGTGTGCGGGGTAATAGACGCAGTCGCTGCGATCATAGAGTTTCGACAGGCTCGCCATATAGGCCGCCATGTCGCCGTCGGGCGGACTGACCACGCTGGTCGACCAGGCCATCACATGATCGCCGGTGAACAGCGCCCCCGTTTCGACGAGCGCGAAACAGAGGTGGTTCGAGGTGTGCCCCGGTGTCGCGACCGCCTCGATCGTCCAGCCGTCGCCCGAAATCCGCTCGCCGTCGGTCAGGATGCGGTCGGGCGCATAATCGGCGTCGAAGGCCGAATCGGCGCGCGGGCCATCGTCGTTGAGCGCCAGCGGCGCGCAGCCGATGATCGGCGCGCCGGTCGCTTCCTTGAGCGGCGCGGCGGCAGGCGAATGGTCGCGGTGGGTGTGCGTGCAGAGGATCGCCGCGACGCGCTGGCCTTCCACCGCGCGCAGGATGGCATCGACATGCCCCGCGCCGTTGATGTCGGCGGGATCGCCGATGCTCAGCCCCGACCCGGTCGGACCCGGATCGATCACCGCCACATCGCTGCCCGCGCCGACGATCCACGTCTGGGTGCCGGTGAAGGTATAGGGTGAGGGGTTCGGCGCGAGCACGCGGCGCACCAGCGGCTCATGCTGTTCGCACTCGCCGGCGCGGATGCTGTCGGGCCATGGCTTTTCGTCGCTCATGCCGCCCATGTGGCATCGCACGCCGCGAAGGAAAAGGGACGAAGGCCAAAAATCGGGACGCGAAAAAGGGAGCGACATGGGCCGCTCCCTTCCCCGCCCCTGCCGCCGGCCCCACCGGGGAGCAAAGGCCGGCGTCGAAGCTGGTCGGGCTCAGTGGCCCGATTTCTCCATATCGGCCATCGCCTTTTCGAGATCGGCGGCGACCTTGGCGCGCATCTCCTCCGACATGGTGTGCGCCCATTTGGCCTGGGCGAAGCTGTCGCGCGCCTTCTTGAGCGCCGACAGCCGTGCTGCCCCACTCTCCGCCGTGTCGCCGCAGGAGAACATATGGACGCTGCTGTGCTTGTTGCCGTCCGTCTCTTCCTGCTTGACGAGCGGCGCCGCCTTCGTGCCGTCGCCGCATTTGCCCATGATCATCGTCTTGCCGTCCATCGACCAAGCGACACGCGGCATCGGCGGCAGGGGCGGCATCGGGGGCATCGGCGCCATGACGGTGCGGATCCGCTCCTTGCGTTTCGCTTCCAGCCTGTCGGCGATCGCTTCGGCGCGCTTGCCCGAGATGCCCTGCTCCTTGAGCGTCGCGAGCACATCGTCGCGCGACAGGCTGCCGGGGGTGCGGATTTCGATACGCCGCGCCTCGTCCTTGCCATCGATGCGGGCGGACATGGCGGCGGGCGCCTTTGCGCCATCCTCGCGGATCACGATGCGATGCACTTCGCGTTTTTTGCCGCTCTCGTCGGTCGTGACATCGTCGCGATGCTCGGTGAAGACCATGACCCCCGGCGCCTCGAGGGCTTCGGGCGGCAGCGGCGCTTCGGGCGGAGCGGGCGGCGCCGGGACATCAGCCGTCTGCGCCTTCGCCACGACGATCCCCGCCGGAACGAGCGTCGCGGTCGTCGCGAGCACCGCCAGCGTCGCGCCGCCGACGAGCAGCCGTCCGACAAGGCCGCGCTTCTTCGAAATATCCTGCCGCGTCAACATCGTCAGCCTCTCCTGCAGATTGTCGTGCACCGCCATCGGTGCGGCGAGCGACAGGCGCGGGCCGACCGCCGCCTTGACGATCGCGGTCGCATAGCTCGCGGTCCGGTCGCGGCCCTCCCGATCGGCCTCCTCCCGATCGACCATGCTCAGGACGCGCGCGTCGCACGCGGCCTCCTGGTCGAAGCGAAAGGCGCGGATCGCGCGCCAGGCGAAGGGGTTGAACCATTGGGTCGCGAGCAGCACGAGCGCCGCGCTGTTTGCCCAAAGGTCGCCGTGGCGATGGTGCGACAGTTCATGGTCGATCGCCAGCGCGCGCTCCTCGGCGACATAGCGCGCGAAGAAATCGTGCGGCACCGCGACATAACGCTGCCACAGGCCAAAGGCGACTGGGCCGTCGACCGCATTGGACATCACCAGCCGGATGGCCCCGATGGGCTCCAGCTCGACGGCATCGTTCAGAACCTCGCTCCGAAATCGGCGGTGCGACACCATCGCCGCAGCCAGCACGGCGGCCACTCCGGCCGCCCAAATGGCGAAGAGGGGCGGGGTCAGTTCGGCGAGCGACCAGAAGGGCTCGGCGACCGCTGCGGGCGCGGCGACCGGTAAGCCGACCGGCGCCATCTCTACCGCCTCAACCACGGGCGCGGGCATCACGATCACCGGGTCGGCGAAAGGCAGCGGCGGCAGCACCAGCCGCAGGGCCGGCACCGCCCATAAGGCATAGGTCAGCCGCGGGCCGAAATGCCGCGCAAAGGGCTTGCGGACGATCAGGACCAGCAGAACAAGAACCGCCGTGGTGATCAGCGTGTCGGCCCACGCGCCCAGCAGCACCGCGGCGCTCACGACTTCAGCTTCTTCAAGAGCGCCTCGATCTCGGCGATGTCGGTATCGGAGAGCGCCTCGCGGTCGGCGAGATGCGCAATCAGCGGGCTGACGCGGCCGCCGAACAGGCGGTCGACGAAACGCTGCGATTCCTCGCCCACGGCGTCGGCGCGTTCGATCGCGGGACTATAGAGATAGCGTCGGCCGTCGGCCTCGGCCGTCACCGCGCCCTTCTGGACCAGCCGCGCGAGCAGCGTCTTGACCGTCGCCTGCGTCCAGCCGTTGATGGTGCCGATACGCCGGGTCAGGTCGGCGGCGGTCTGCGGGGCCTTGTCCCACAGCGCCGACAGCACCTGCATCTCCGACTCGCTTGCTCGTTCTGCCATGCGGACCCCTCCCATTGGCACCCGTCGATCTGATGCGACTACAAATGTAGTCAAAGGGCTGAACGCTTGCTGAACGAAGCGGAACGCTTGTTGATCCTCCCTGTCGCGCAGCGATGGGGAGGTGGTAGCGCGGAGCGCTGACGGAGGGGCCATGGCGCAGCCCCTCCACCACCCGCTACGCCGGCGGTCCCCCTCCCCATGCCTTCGGCACAGGGAGGATCACATCTGTCGGAATTTTTGACACCGTTCGTCATCGGTAAGAAATCGCTAACCAGCGTCTTGCGCCGGAATCCGCGAGGACCGGAAACTGGCACGGCACTTGTATATTATCATTTGTTCCCGAGTGTTCCGCCTGCGCGAGCGCATACGGTCTGGTCCCCGATGCCCCCCGCCCCACCCGGGAAACCCCACTGTTCCTGATGCAGACGGGGGCGGATGGGCCGAAAGGCCCCGCCCCCCGGAAGCTTTTTTTCAGCCCTTCGAAATTTCCGGCACGCCGAACAACGCCGTCAGATTCGCGCGCTTGGAAAGCAGGTCGGCGAGACTGTAGCCGTCGAGCACCGTCATGAACGCCGCGAGCGCCTCGGCGAGCGCGCCCGTCAATCCGCATGCGGGGGCGATGATACAACTGCCGCAATCGACGAGGTCGAAGCCCTCCTCGGTATGGCGCACGACGGCACCGACATTGATCTCGGCCGCGGGTCTGGCAAGCCGGATGCCCCCGAAACGCCCGCGCACGCTTTCGAGATAGCCCGCGTTCACCAGATCGTTGACCACCTTCATCAGATGGTTCTGCGAAATGCCATAGGCGCGCGCGATCTCGGAGATCGGGCTCAGCCGCGCCTCATCCTGCGCCCCCACATAGAGGAGCACGCGCATCGCATAATCGGTGTAGCGCGTCAGGCGCATCGCAATCCTTCAAATCGGCTCCGATCACATAATATGTATTTTTGTTGCATGTTTCAAATGTCCGGAATACATGCGCATCAGATACATGATTGGAGCGAGTCGTGAACCACGACGATCAGATCGACGAAGCCGCGCTCGCGCGCCTGATTCCAGCCTTCTACGACCGCGTGCGCACCGACGCCGAGATCGGCCCGCTTTTCAATGACGCGGTCCAAGACTGGCCCGCGCACCTCGAAAAGCTCGTCGCCTTCTGGTCGTCGGTGATGCTGGCGACGGGCCGCTACAAAGGCAACCCGGTCGCCGAGCATCTGAAGCACAAGGCGCGCATCATCCCGGCGATGTTCGACCGTTGGCTCGCGATCTGGACCGCGACGACCGACGAGCTGATGCCGCACGCCGCCGCCGCAGCCCTGCAAGCCAAGGCCGCGCGCATCGCCGAAAGCCTCCAGCTTGCGCTCTTCTTCCGCCTCGACGACCCCGGTCGCGGGGCAGCCTGAAGCCCTTCTCCCCTCTTCAACTAAAAGGAAAACCCTATGCGCACCGCGTCCGCCCACGCCATGGCGATCGTCAAATCGACCGCCCCCGCGCTCGAAAAGCACGGTCTTGCGATCACGACAGCCATGTACGCCCGGCTGTTCGAGAACGCGGAGATCGAAGCGATGTTCGACCGCGCCGCGCAGACGAGTGGCGAACAGCCGAAACGCCTCGCCGCGGCGATCCTCGCTTATGCGAAGAATATCGACAAGCTCCAGTACCTCGGTCCTGCGGTCTCGCGCATGGTGAGCCGCCATATCGAGACCGGCGTCCGGCCCGAACATTATCCGCATGTCGCCAATGCCCTGCTGCCCGCGATCCGCGACGTGCTGGGCGAAGAGGCCGCGACCGACGAGGTGCTCGCGGCATGGGGCGAGGCCTATTGGATGCTCGCCGACCTGCTGATCGCCGCCGAGGCGCAAGCCTATGAGGATGCCGAGGCGGCGTAAAATGTGCTGCTTTCGGCCGGAATACGAAATTCTTTCCATCGTTATCCCGGTGAAGGGTATCCGTAGGCACGTGACCCCGGACACGATCTCGCCGGTGCGATAAACCGTTAGGGTGAGATCGTGTTTCAGAATCACGTGCCCTCTGAACACCCTTCGCCGGGATGACGGAACTGAAACGGCAACTCACCACCCCAAAGCCGACAAAAAAGCCCGCCGGACCCGAAGCTCCGGCGGGCTTTTTGTTCTCCAGAAACGCCCCGTTATTCGGCGCGCGTGGGAATCCCGTCCATCAGCGTGTGCAGTTCGCCAGCTTCCCACATTTCCATCATGATGTCGCTGCCGCCGACGAACTCGCCCTTCACATAGAGTTGTGGGATCGTCGGCCAGTCCGAAAATTCCTTGATGCCCTGGCGGACCTCCATGTCCTGCAGCACGTCGACGGTTTCATATTCGACGCCGAGCCGGTCGAGCATAGCGATCGCGCGCGAGGAAAAACCGCACTGGGGAAAGAGCGGCGTGCCCTTCATGAAGAGCAGCACGGGGTTGTCGGCGACCAGCTTCGTAATGCGGTCGTGGGTGGTGGGGTCGGTCATTGTCGGTCTCCGGTCGGGCGCGCCATCGCGCCCGCAAATCATCTGGCCCCTATGAAGGGACGGCGGTGGTCAATTGCAAGGCGTGAAGTTCGCCGCCCATGCGCCCGCCGAGCGCGGCATAGACCGCCTTGTGCTGCGCGACCCGGCTCAACCCGCGAAATTCCTCGCTGACCACATGCGCGGCATAATGGTCGCCGTCGCCGGCGAGGTCGGTGATCGTCACCTCGGCGTCCGGAAACGCCGCCGCGATCATCGTCCGCAAATCATCCTGGCGCATCGCCATCCCGCAGTCGTCCTCAATTCTGGCTGTCGATGAACTGGCGCCGCGCCTCGGCGGTTTTCTGGTTCAGCGCTTCGCGAATCTCGGCATCGCTGATCTCGATGCTCGCCGCGGTCAGGTCGCCCGCGAGCTTGCGGATCACATCCTCGTCGCCCGCTTCCTCGAAATCGGCCTGCACCACCGCCTTGGCATAGGCGTCGGTTTCCTCGGGCGTCAGCCCCATGCGCTCGGCCGCCCATTCGCCGAGCAGGCGGTTGCGCCGCGCGGTGATCCGGAACTGCACCTCCTGGTCGCGTGCGAATTTCGTTTCGAAAGCCCGTTCCCGATCGTCGAATGCGCTCATCTTGTCCTCGTGCGAATGAATCTCCCTTTGCAAATAGGTCGGCCACCCCGGCGGCGCAAGCGGCCTGTGCGGCAGATCACTTCCCTTTCGCTTACGAAGGGTTTAGGGTTTGGTCCCAAGGGAATGGGTCGTACCGCAGCAATGAAGACTGCGCCTTGCCGGCATCGCGTCGGCACGGCGCCTTCGCGCTTGTGTTTGGGGGATTGGTAATGGCCGCTCGACGTTCGCATTTCGCGCCGGTTCTGGCTGCGCTGGCCTTGACCGCGCCGGGAACCGCGCGGGCACAGGAAGGCGATCCGACGCTCCGCGACAGTTTTTCGATCGGCGAACAGGGCGGCTCGCTGTGCGAAGTGCAGGCCACCGTCCAGGACCGCGTGATCGAGGGCATGTTCGACCGCGCCTGGACGATCATCTGCCGCGATGCCAGCCAGCCCGTCGGCACGGTGCGCGTGCTGCGCGCCGGCGCCGATAAGGCGCGCACGCGGATCGAACGCGCCCGTGCGGGCACGATCGTCTGCGCCGCCGATGGCGCGTGCAAGGTCGCGAACAGCGACGTCGCCTGGACGACGCGGGTCGAAACCGACGGCGACACAAGCTATAGCGTCGAAGGCTTCGCCGCCTATGACGACGCACTCAGGATCGCGCTCGAATCGGTGCGCCAGCGCCGGGTCGCACCCGGCGTGATCAAGGTTGCGACGATCTCGGTCGGCGACAATGACGGCTTCGCGCGCACGCTCGCGGGGACGATCGACATCGACAAGGCGCTCGCTGAGGGATATCGCCGCAACCATAGCGGCGACTATGCCGAGGCCGCCGAATTTTTCGAGGCACTGTCGCGCCGGGCGGAGGGCGAGCAGGCAGCGGCCGGCATCGACCCTACCGAATTCACGCTGAACCGCGCGCTGCAACGCTCGAACCTTGGCGAATTCGCCGAAGCCGAGCGCCTGTTCACCGAGGTCGAGGCGATCCCGACCGGCGACCCGGTTCAGCTCCGCCTCCGCCGAAATTTCCGCGCGATCAACGCGCTCAACCAGCGCGATTATGATCGCGCAGCGACGCTGCTCCAGGCGCCAATCGCGCCGCTGACCACCGGCGTGACGGTCGCGGGCGATGCGGTAACGCTGACTCCGGAAATCGTCGCCGGCGTCAACAGCGGCGACAATGCCCGCGTCATCCGTCAGGCGAACGATCGCGAGCGGCTGACCCCGATCGAGCGCGCGCAGATCATCGACGCGCAGGCGGTCCATTTGCTCGGCACCGTCGAACGGCTCCGCGGCAATGCCGCGGCGGCGAAGACCGCGCAACTGAAGGGACTCGGTGACGCGCTTGCCGTGCGTCAGGGCCGCGTGACCTCGATCATCCGGCTGCGTTCGCAAATGCTCGGCGAGCTCGCCTTGGCCGAGGAAGCGATCGGCGACATCGGCAGCGCCGACGCGCGTTTCACCCAATCGGTCGATCTGCTCGCGGTCGAATATCCCGAAACCACCGCGCTCGCCTCGGCGCGTGCGCGCTATGCCGCCTTCCTCACCCGCCACGCGCAGGACGACAAGGCGATAGGAATCTATCGCGAGGTCGTCACCGCGCTTGCGAGTTCGCAGCGTTCGACCGCGGGCATGGCGAATGTCATGGCGCCCTATTACCGGCTGCTGGCGAACCGCGCGGAGACCGATCCGGCCGTGGTCGGCGAATTCTTCGTCGCCAGCCAGCTCCAGATCCGCCCCGGCGTCGCCGATACGCAGGCGGTGCTGGCACGCGAATTGTCGAGCGGCAGCGACGACGGCGCGCGGCTTTTCCGCCAGGCGACGACGCTGAACCGCGACATCGAGCGCGCACGGATCGAGGACGCCCGCCTCGCTCAGCTTCCCGAAACGCCCGAAGTGGGTGCGCTGCGCGCCGACATCAGGACGCAGCTCGACAATCTGGCGTTCCAGCAGTCCGAAACCCTCGTCCAGCTGGCGGCGTTTCCGCAATATCGCGTCGTCGCGTCGGGCAAGCTCGACCTCGCCGAATTGCAACAGGTGCTGCGGCCGGACGAAGCCTATCTGAAGATGCTCGTCGTCGGCGAGGGCGTTTATGCGATGCTGATCGAACCGGGCGGCGCGCAGCTCTGGAAATCGGCCATCGGCGCGTCGGATCTCGAAGGGGCGGTCGACACGATCCGATCGACCATCTCGATCGTCGAAAATGGCCGCCGCGTCACTTATCCTTTCGATGCGGCGACCTCGTACAAGCTTTACGGCCAGCTCTTCGGTCCCGTCGCTGCAAAGCTGCCGGCGGTACCGCACCTGATCTTCGAACCCGACGGCGCGATGCTGCGGCTGCCGATCAATCTGCTCATCACCGCCGACACCGGGCTCGCCGATTATGAACGACGGTTGCTCGACCCCGACGCCGACCCGTTCGACATGCGCCAGATCGCTTGGCTCGGCCGCACGAGCCGCCCGAGCACGGCGGTATCGACGCTCGGTTTCCGCAACGCGCGGCAAGCGCCGCCGTCGAAGGCGAGCCGTCAATATTTCGGGCTCGGCGAGAATCTGCCCGTCGAGGGCCGCTTGCCTTCGCTCGGCACCCGCGGCGCGGCGGGCGGCAGCGTCGACGCCGGCTGCCTGTGGGACGCCGCGCAATGGGGCCGCCCGATCTCGGCCGACGAACTGGTCACCGCGCGCGACGCCGTGGGCCGCGCCGCCGGAACCCTGCTCACGGGAGGCGCCTTCACCGACACGGCGGTCAAGAACCGCGCCGACCTCGCCGACTATCGCATCATCCATTTCGCGACGCACGGCCTTGTCACCGCGCCGCGCCCCGCTTGCCCCGCGCGCCCGGCGCTGGTCACCTCGTTCGACGGCGCCGATTCGGACGGCCTCCTCACCTTCCAGGAAATCTTCGACCTCCGGATCGACGCCGACCTCGTCATTCTGTCGGCCTGCGATACCGCCGGCGCGGCGAGCGTCGCGGCGACGCGCGAGACGGGGCTTTCGGGCGGCGGCAACGCGCTCGACGGTCTGGTGCGCAGCTTCATCGGCGCCGGCGGCCGCTCGGTGATCGCCAGCCATTGGCCCGCGCCCGACGATTTCGACGCGACCAAGCGGCTGATTGGCGGCCTGTTCGCGGCCGACGAGGGAACCAGCGTCGCCGATGCGCTGTGGTCGACGCAGATGCAGCTGATGGATGACCAGCAGACCTCGCACCCTTATTATTGGGCCGGCTTCGCGATCATCGGCGACGGCAGCCAGGCGCTGCTCCACAATGGCACGACCGCCGCCCGACAGGGGGAGAGCGCCGTCCGCGCCGCCCGCTGATCCGATGAACGCGCCCGAAACCATCATCCTCCCCGCGGACCCGTCTGCGCCGGACGGCCAGCGCACCGCGGTGCCGCTCGGCAAGCGCGTGCGCCGGCTGGTCATGCAGCTCGGCCCGTCGCGGATGGCGGCGACGATCGTCTTCCTGCTCGCCGCGATCCTGATCGCGCGCTTCAGCTGGCAGATGCCGCTGATCAACGCTGCCGAACGCGCGCTCTATGACGCGCGCGCGACGCTGATGGCGCCCAAGGTCGAACAGGACAGTCGCATCACCCTCGTCACCTATAATGACGAGACCCTGTTCAACACCGGCATTCGCTCGCCGCTCGACCGCACCCTGCTCGCGAACGCGCTCGGCAATCTCGACCTGATGGGCGCGAAAGCGATCGGCATCGATATCGCCTTCGATTCGCCGCGCCCCGACGACGATGTGTTGAAGGCGCAGCTCCGTTCGATGCGGACGCCGACATGGCTCGCCTATGCCGAACAGGCGAGCAATCCGAACACCATCTTCTATGAGCAGCAGAAGTTCCTCGAAGCCTTCATCGCCGACGTCACGACCACGAAGACCCGGCCGACGAGCGTCCTGTTCCGCACCGACGGCGATGATGTGATCCGCGAATGGCCGCACCGGCCGGCGAATCTGCCGCCGTTGATGGCGAACGCACTGGCCCCGGTCGATCCCGCCTATGCCGATTTTCAGGGCGGCATCCGCTTTCTCGTTCCCGCGCGCGCCGCCGCGGGTCAGGAGGAACCCGTTTTCGCCAACATCCCGATCGACACCTTCGCGATGCCGATGGATGCCGACATGCGCGCCGGTTTCGCCGAGCTGGTGAAGGACCGCTATGTGCTGATCGGCGGCGACATCATCGACAATGACCAGTTCAACACGCCCTTGAGCCGCTTTCCCGATGCAATCACCGGCCAGCATGAAACGATGATCGGGCTCGAAGTGCACGCGCATATGCTCGCGCAGCAGCTCGATGGCGCTTGGCCGCGCCCGATCCCGGTCCCGGCGCTCTGGGCGCTAGCGGTCCTGATCGTCATCGCGGGAGGGCTCACCAGCCTGATCGACCTGCGCGCGCGCTGGGTCGCGCTCGCCTTCCTCGGACAGATGGCCTTCTTCGTCGCCTTCCCGTTCTGGCTGCACGCGCGCGGCATCGACACGACGACGCTGCCGACCTTCGGCTGGGCGGTCGGCTGGCTATTCGGCTATGCCGCGGTAGGCACAGCGGCGCGTACGATCGGATCGCGCCAGCGCGCTTTCGCCCAGTCGGCGCTCGGCAAATATCTGCCCGCCGACGTCGCGGCGCAGATCTTGCGTGACCCCGACCAGCTTTCGCTGCACGGCGAGCGGCGCAACATCTTCTGCGTCTTCACAGACCTCGAAGGCTTCACCAAGCTCAGTCATGCGGTGACGCCGGAAACAGTCGCACGCTTGCTCAACGAATATCTCGACCGCCTCTCCGACATCGTGCTCGACCATGGGGGAACGATCGACAAGTTCGTCGGCGACGCCGTCGTCGCCTTCTGGGGCGCGCCGCTCAGCCGTCCCGACGACGGCGAGCGCGCGGCCGCCGCGGCGCTCGCGATGTTCGAAGCGGGCGAGAAATTCCGCACCGATCTGGCCGCCGACGACGTGCCCCCCATCGGCATGACGCGCGTCGGCCTGCACGTCGGCGACGCGATCGTCGGCAATTTCGGCGGCGAGGGGCGCATTCAATATACCGCGCTCGGCGACAGCATGAACACCGCCTCGCGGCTCGAAGCGGCGAACAAGAGCCTGAAGACCGGCGTGCTGATCTCGGCCGAAGCCGCCGCGCGCTCGGGCCGCGACGACCTCGTCCCGATGGGCCGCGTCACGCTGCGCGGGCGGGCGCAGCCGGTCGACGTGCTCACCCCGCGCCCCGATCTTGTCCCGGAACGGCGCGCGCAGATCGCCGCGCTTGTCGCCGCGCACGCGGCGGGCGATAAAAACACCCATGTGACCACCGCCACAGCATTGGCCGCGGAATTCGCCCAGGACGCATCCATCCTGTTCCTGATCGAACGCCTGAACGAGACCGAAAATGGAGAAAGCTATGTCCTTTCCTGACTTTCCGATGCGCCGCTTCGGCCTGACCGCCGTTGCCGCCGTCGCCGCCATGACGATCGTCACCGCCGCCGCGGCGCAATCGATGGTCGTCCGCTCGACCGGCCCGTCGGCAGCCAAATATCCGACCGGGGCGCGGCTCAAGCCGACTGACAAGCTCACCCTCGTCGCTGGCGACAGGATCGTGCTGATGCAGTCGGGCAAGACGCGCACGCTGTCCGGCCCCGGCACCTTTGCCGCCACCGGCACGGTGCAGGCGAGCCAGTCGCTAGGCGGCAATGTCAGCCGGATGCTCGCCAAGGGGCCGACAATGCGGTCGCGCGGCGGATTTTCGCGCGGCCCCAACGACCCGATCCCCGCCGAGCATCGCGCGCCCAATCTCTGGCTGCTCGACTATCGCGAGGGCGGGACCTTTTGCGTCATTGATCCCGCGTTGCTGATGCTGTGGCGCCCCAATATGCAAGGCGATACCGCGCTTGAGATCGAAAGCGGCGGCAAGAAGACGACCGTCGCGATCGTCGACGGCGCCAATTTCCGCAAATGGCCGACCGACGTCCTGCCGGTGCAATATGGCGCCGACTATCGCCTCTCGGGCGGCGGGCTGGCGCAGCCGGTTACGGTGCGTTTCGCCGCTGTCGAAAACGCCCCCGACACGGTCGAGGGGTCGGTCGACATGCTGATGAGCAAGGGTTGCACACCGCAGCTCAACCGCCTCGTCGATACGATGTCGGAAGCGGAGGCGGGTTGAGTAGAGGGATAGGCCGCGATTGAACGCGCCCTATCCGTCTGATATTATTCCCGGGAAATACCGCCTGTCGCGTGGCGGAACCTTCCTTGGGTCGCAATTGGCTCCGCCGGGTTTGCCGGCTGGCCGATGAAATTGGTGCACCGCGATCGGTGCGCCGGAACGCAAGGGGTGGTGATGGCCGTGTCGGGGGATGTGGGATTTCATGCGGCCGCGAGGCCGAAATACGCGGCGCTCCGCAGGGCGCTCGCGGGCTCGGCAGGATTGATCGCTGCAGCCCTGCCCGCGACCCTGTGGGCGCAGGCGACGCCGCAAATCCCGACGCGCGAAGAAATCCAGCGCCCGGCGCTGCCCTCCGCCATCCAGCCCGGCGAGCAGATCGTCGCGATCGACGACGGCATCGAACGCGCGCCCTGCCCGCTCGCCAGTCCCGAATTCGCCCAGATCCGCTTCACGCTCCGCGGGGTCGAATTTTCGAGCGTCGAAGGCATCGACAACGCCCTGCTCGCGCCGAGCTGGTCCGATCGCGTCGGACAGGAGCTACCGATTTCCGCGGTGTGCGAGATTCGCGACCGCGCTGCAACGATCCTGCGGTCGCAAGGCTATCTCGCCGCGGTCCGCGTGCCGCCGCAGACGATCGGCGACGGCATCGTCCGGCTCGACATATTGTCCGCGCGAATGACGCGCGTCGAGGTGCGCGGCGATGCGGGCGCCAACGAGAAGCTGCTGCAACGCTATCTCTCGCGGCTCGACGATGCGCCGGTGTTCAATATCGCCGACGCAGAACGCTATCTGCTGCTCGCGCGCGACATCCCGGGCATGGACGCGCGGCTGACGCTGCGCCCCGGCACGATTCCCGGCGAAGTCGTCGGCGAAGTGACCGTCACGCGCACACCCGTCACCTTCGACTTCAATGCGCAGAATTTCGGGTCGCGCGACGTCGGCCGCTGGGGCGGCAATGCGCGCGCGCGCTTTGCCGGCCTGACCGGCATGGGCGATCTCACCACGGTCAGCTTCTATGCGACCCCCGATCTCGACGAGCAGAAGGTGGTGCAGGCGTCGCACGAGTTCCGCGTCGGCGGCGAAGGGCTGCGCCTCGGCGCCAGCTATACCTATGCTTGGACGCGCCCCGACCTTACCGGCCTGCCGATCAAGTCGAACACCCAGATCGTCAGCCTGTTCGGCTCCTATCCGCTCATCCTGACGCAGGCGCGGCGCTTGAGCGTAGGCGGCGGGCTCGACATCATCGATCAGGACATCGGCCTGACCGGGGTGCCGATCAACGAGGACCGGCTGCGCGTGTTCAACCTGCGCGCCGACGCGAGCTGGATCGACCCCGCCTCGATCGCAGGGCGCGGCGGATATAATCCCGCCGAACCGCGCTGGTCGCTCGCCACCTCGCTCGAGGCGCGGCAGGGCGCCTCCTTCCTCGGCGCCAGCGACGATTGCGGCCCGGGCGGCACAGCCTGCTTCCTGCCCGGCGCGGTGCCGCTGACGCGCGTCGAGGGCAAGCCCGACGCCTTTCTGGTGCGCGCCAACGCCCTCGCCGAATGGCGGCCGGCAAAGCTGTTCACGCTGTCGGCAGCGCCGCGCGCGCAATGGGCGAACGATCCGCTGCTTGCCTATGAGGAATTTTCGGGCGGCAACTTCACTGTCGGACGCGGCTTCGATCCCGGCACGGTGATCGGCGACAGCGGCGTCGCGGTGGCGCTCGAAGCGCGCTATGGCTCGTTCGTTCCCGCCAATACGAACGCCTTCGCCTTTCAGCCCTTCGTCTTTTTCGACGCCGCCTGGGTGTGGAACAAGGATACCGCCTTCGACGGACTCGATCCGCAAAAACTCTATTCGGCGGGCGGCGGTGTGCGTGTCGCGTATGGCAACCTCGGCCGGCTCGACGTCACGCTGGCGGTGCCGCTCAACCGCGGCGGTTTCCTCACCGAAAAACCCGATCCGCGACTGCTCGTGTCGCTGACCACCCAATTCGGCGTGGGGGCGCGTTAGGATCCGCACTCAATTACAGCGGCGTCGAGGTTTGAAGCAAAATGGCCCAGTGCGAGGAGAGAAGGCGAAGGCATATGTCGATATTTCGAGACTTCTTGACGAAGCAATGGGCCATTTTGATCAAATCCCTTCGGGACGTCCAAATGGCTTCCATCTCGGACCGAAAGCCGCTTGCAAGGACAACCAGCCCTCGCGGCGCGTCTTTCGACCCGAGCTGTTCGCCATTTGGGCGCCTCGACGCCGCTGTAATTGAGTACGGACCCTATCCATGACCTTTGCTTCGAGGACGACTGCCATGCGTGCCACCGCCACTGTATCGCCCGTCCACAAAGGCAAGCAGCGCCTGCTGGCCAGTTGCGCGATCGCGGCCGGTATCGCTGCGCTTGCCTATGGGGGCCCGGCTCCAGCGCAAGTCGCCGGTTCGGGCAGCTTCGTATCGGGCACCGGCTCGATCGGCAACGATGGCGCGACCAACACGACGACGGTGAATGTCGGCGGTACGGAGAGCATCATCAACTGGGTGCCGACCGACACCGCGCCGACCGGCGGCGCGATCGATTTTCTGCCCGCTGGCGAGAATATGAATTTCGTCGGCACCGGCGACTATACCGTCCTCAACCGCTTCGTGAACGGCGGCAGCGGATCGCTGAGCCGCCAGATCGCACTCAATGGCACCGTGAACAGCTATGTCGGATCGACCACCGGCCCACGCGGCGGCAATATCTGGTTCTACAACGCCGGCGGCATCCTGATCGGCGCGAGCGGCGTGGTCAACGTCGGCAGCCTGCTGCTCACGACGAACGACATCGTCACTACCGGCGGCCTGTTCGGCGCGGACGGCTCGATCCGCTTCAACGGCGCGCCGGGCAGTACGTCGGCGATCACCGTCGACGGCACGATCAACGCCAATATCCTCGGCAGTCCCGGCAGCTCCTATGTCGCGCTGGTCGCGCCGCGGGTCGTGCAGGCGGGCACCGTCCGCGTTGACGGATCGGCCGCCTATGTCGCTGCAGAACAGGCGAATATCCGCATCAACGGCGGCCTCTTCGACATCGACGTCACCGTGGGCGCAGAAGGCGGCAACGCGATCACCCACACCGGCACGACCACCGGTCCCGCGCATCTCGACACCAATGGCAACCAGAGCCGCATCTACATGGTCTCCATTCCCAAGAATGACGCAGTGACGATGCTCGTCAGCGGCGCGATCGGCTATGACGACGCGCTGTCGGCGCAGGTCGATCCCGACGGTGCGGTGCGTCTGTCGGCAGGCTACAACATCGTCGGCGGCGAAATCGCCGCAGCGCCCGCCAACGCAACCGCCGCGAACATCACCGCCAGCGATACGCTGTTCCGAAGCAACACGGACGCGCACGCCAGCGGCGCCTTTGCCGCCGGCCCGGCGCAGCAATTGCCCGCATCGCCCCCGCCGCTGTCATCGGAAGGTCAGTTCTTCGTCGAAGGCAGCGGGACTTTCATCGGCGACGCCAGCGCGACGGTTTCGATCGGCGCCAATCAGTCTGGCGGCGCGACGGGAAGCCTCACGGTCCAGTCGGGCGGCCGTGGCGGCACGCCGGGCAACGCCGCGGTAAACGTCACCGGAGGGACGCTCTCGACGCCCGCCGCGCTCACCATCTCGGCATCGGGCACGCCCGACGCGCTGACCGGCGATGCGCAGGGCGGCACCGCCAGCCTGACGATCACCGGCGGCAGCGTAAGCGCCCAAGGGGTCACGGTCGAAGCCAATGGCTTCGGCGACCTCGACGCGGGCGGCTCAAGCGGGAACGGACGCGGCGGCAGCGCCGGCATTTCGGTCAGCAATGCGGGCAGCTCGTTGACCGCCGGCAATATCTTCATCAACGCGGTCGGAAGCGGGGATAACAGCTTCAGCACCGCCCCCGCCGTCAACGGCAGTGGGACCGGCGGCACCGCCAGCCTGACGGTCGCGGGCGGCGGCAGCGTCGGACCGGCAACGCTGCTTTCGCTCGACGCGAGCGGGTTCGGCGGTTTCGGCCTGACCCAGTCGGGCGAGGGCACCGGCGGCACCGCGCGCATCGCGGTGTCGGGCGCGGGATCGTTCCTCTCGGCAACGCAAAGCTTTGTCGACGCGACGGGTGAAGGCGGCGGGAGTTTTGGCAGCTTCCAGACCCAGAATGGCGGCAACGGGACGGGCGGCACGGCCGAAATACTGATCAACGCCGACGCAACCTCGGTCGTGTCGCTCGGCAATCTCGGCGCCTTCGGCATCGGGGATGGTGGCAACGCCGCCGGAAGCGAAAATACGACCGGCGGCGACGCGCTGGGGGGCTCGGCCAGCTTGATCGTCGAAGGCGGCGTCACAGCGCAATTCACTCAAATCGTGCTCGACGCGTCCGCGGCTGCCGGAACCGCCACCACCCCCAGCGGCACGACCGGACAGTCGGGCAACGCGCGCGCGAACGATGTGACATTGACCGCGACGAACGGGTCCACGATCGACAGCAGCGGCTTCATCAACCTTTTCGCCGTCGGCATGAATCCCTTTCCGTTCAACCCTGCCGGCGAAAATTTCGGAGCGGGCACGGGCGGCAATATTGCGGTGGGCGCGACTGCCGGGGGGACGATCACCACCGGCAACCGCCTCACCGCACAGGCGATGGGCGGCAGCATGTCCGACACGACCCGCCAGAGCGCCGGTGACGGCGTCGGCGGCAATGTCGATTTTCTCGCCGACGGCGGCACGATCCAGGCTGAGGTCTATGACGTCGACGTCAGCGGCAACACGGCCAGTGTGACCGGCACGGGCGGCACGGCGCAAGGCGGCACGATCGACATCGTCGCGCAAAATGGCGGGCAATTCGTCTCGACGCTCGACGCGACCAACAGCTTCAACGCCAACGCACGCTCGGGCGTCAGCGCGGCGGGCACGGCCGCCACCGGCGGCACTATCCAGCTGATCGCCGACGCCGGCACGATCGACCTCGGCGTGGGCGCCAATCTCTTTGCCGATGGCACGTCGGGCGGCGCGGCGACCTCCGGCGCGGCCAACCCGACCGGCACCGGCGGCGCAATCCTGATCCGCGTCGAAGCCGACGCGTCGGACAGCAGCCGCATCGACACGGGCGATCTGTTCGCAGCGGCCGGCGGCCAGACCCAGGCCGAGAGCGAAACACCGCCGGGCGTCGAAGCGCCCGCCGGCAACGGCCAGGGCGGGACGATGACGGTGGAAGTCGCCGGCGGCACCCTCACCGGCGGCGTCCTGAACCTCTTGGCGAACGGCGCCGGCGCGGGCAGCGGAACCGGAACCGGCGGCGCCGCGACCTTCACCCAGACGGGCGGCAATGTTTCGGTCAGCGACATCAGCATCGCGGCCGACGGCGTCGGCGGTACGGCGCAAGGCGTGTCGGGAACCGGCGTCGGCGGCATCGCGGCGATCGACCTGTCGGGCGGAACGATCACCGCGGCCGACATCACCGCCTCGGCCAGTGGCGAAGGCGGCATCGGCTTTGCAGGCGATGACTCCGACCCGCTCAACATTGTCGCGAGCGGCGACGGCGGCGTGGGGCGCGGCGGCGCGGCAACGATCAGCGTCGGCGGCACGGCGGTCGTCGATGTCAGCGTCATCCAGGCGAATGCGCTCGGCTCGGGCGGCGACGGCGGACAGTTCGACAGCTTCTTCAATGGGATAGTGGGCGACGCGGGCAACGCGGGCGAGGGCATCGGCGGCGAGGCGACGGTGAATATCCGTGGCGGCACGACGACCGCGAGCAGCGTGATCGCCGACGCGTCCGGTATCGGCGGCGACGGCGGCGACAGCTTTTTCTCGAGTAGCGGCGCTCCCTCGACCGGCATCGGTGTCGGCGGCACCGGCGGCACGGGTCGCGGCGGCACCGCGACGATCGCGCTCGAAACCGCGATCGACGGCGTCGGCGCGGCGAGCAGCGTCGCGTTCGGCTCCGGCGGCGCAGGCGGCGATCACAATGTCGGCGGCAATGGCGGCGACGGCGTCGGCGGCACGGCGCAGGCGATCGCCACCGGCTTCGAGGCGGGCGACCTCGCGGTCATCATCGATTCGACCGGCACAGGCGGCAATGGCGCCGACGGTGCCGACGGGGCGGGCGGCAGCGGCGGAAACGGCACCGGCGGCACCTCGCGCATTGCAGCAGAAGGCGCGGGAGCGAGCCTGACCGCGGTGCAGAGCAACCTCGTGTCCGGCGGCATCGGCGGCAACGGCGGCGCGGGCGGGCTGGGTTTCAGCTCCTTCCCGGCGGTCGCCCCCGACGGCGGCGACGGCGGCAATGGGCAAGGCGGCGCGATCGAGATTGCGGCGAACGAAGGCGGGACTGTCGCGCTTGGCCTCGACAGCGGCGGCGATGCCGTCTCACTATCGAGCAGCGGAAGCGGCGGCGCAGGCGGCCTCGGCAGCAACAGCAGTTTCGGTGAGGGAAATCAGTCGGGGAATGGCGGCGACGGCGGCGCGGGAACCGGCGGGACCGTCCGTTTGATCGCGACCGGCGGGGCAATCACCTCGAACGGCGAAGCGGTCGATATCACCTCGAGCGGCCTTTCGGGCGAGGGCGGCAGCGGCGGCATCGGCCAGGGTGGCGGCGTGGACGGCGCGCTTGGCATTTCGGGACAGACCACGGGCGGTCGCGTCGTGATCGAAACGGCCGTCGGCGCATCGGGACCCGGCCAGATCGACCTCGGCCCGACGAGCATCGCGGCGAACGGCGATTTTGCGGGGCGCATCGAATTGCGCGCGGGCGGAAATATCAACTTTGCTGGCCTTGCCGCCGAGGCCCTCGGGATCGCTGCGCCGACCAATAACGACACCGACACCGCGCTCGCGGGCATCTTCGTTGCGCCGACCGGCGGTACCATCGCCAGCCAGGGAGACGTCACGCTGACCACCGACGGTTCGATCGGCTTCCATGCCCAGTCAAGCGGCCGGTTCGGGGTCAACGGCGCCCTTGCCATCGACGCGGGCGACCAGATCGACATCCGCCACGATGCGCGCGAAGGCGACGGTCCGACGCTGCGCGCGAGCGGAGGCCTGACCGCCACCGCGGCAACGAGCATCAGCGGCGCGCCGGGCAGCCTGATCGCCGCCGACGGCGCGCTGTCGCTGACCACCGACGGGACGATCGGCGTCGACGCCCTCGCCGGCGGCGACATCATACTGACCAGCACCGGCGCGACGACCGTCGAACATGCCGAAGCGGCGAATGATTTCAGCGCGAACGCCGCGAGCTTCGCTACGGGGCTCAATTCGATCATCACAGGGGGCGACATCAGCATCGTCGCGCCGGGCGCGGTCGATCTCGGCAATTCAAGCGCCGGTGGTTTCGTGCAAGTCTCGGGGCAATCGATCGCCTTCAATACGATCGATGCGGGCCTGACCGTCGGCCTTTCGGCCAATGGGACGGCTCCGGGAGCGGAGGGGATCAGCGGCGGCTCGATCGCGGCGGGCGGCGATATCAACCTGCTCGCGAACAGCATCGCACTGACCGGCGCAGTGACCGGCGACGCCTCCTTCTTCGCCTTCGGCACCGGCGGCTTGGTTTCGGTGAACAGCGCCGACGTCGCCGGCACGATCTCGATCTTCGCGGCCGACGATCTTTCGGGCAGCTTCGTCGCCGGCGGCGACATCTTTCTCAATTCGGACAGCAACATCGATGCGTCGGCGCAGGCGAACGGCGGCTATGTCGATGGCAACGGTCTCGCCACGGAAGGCAATCTGTTCGTCATCGCCGCGGGCGACGCTGCACTGACCGACAGTTCGGCGGCGCGCATGTTCGGCGTCAGCGCCGGCGACGGCGCATCGATCGATGGCGGCAGTGCGGGCGAGGACATGCTCATCGTCGCCGGGACGACCGCCAGCCTGACCGACGTCAGCGTGGGCGACGACCTCACCGTCCGCGCACCCGGGAACATCGACGCGGTCAATGTCAGCGCGACCGGCGCGGGCGCCGACACGCATGTTCTGGACTTGTCGTCCGGATCGGGCAGCCCGATCTTCACCATCGGCGTCGGCGATGGAAGCGGTGCCGACATCGCGATCACCTCGGCAAACGGCGCGATCGACGCCGCGGCGCTCTCGGCGGGCGACGATATATTGCTCGACGCCGCGAACGAAATCGCGGTCAACGGCGCGACCACCCTCGGCCTCGGTACGACCGGCGGCGACAGCAGCATCCGCACACAGGGCGGCGCAACGACGCTTTCGGACATCGATTCCTTCAGCGACGTCGTCGTCGATGCGGCGGGCCTTGCCAACCTCTCGGGCGTGGTCGCCGCGGGCCGCAACGCCACGATCAACGCGCAGGATGTCACCCTCGCCGCGCTGACCGACCCCGGCGGCAATGCCGTTCCGACGCTGGACGCGGACGGCGATGTGGTGGTCAATTCGGCGGCGGGCGTTGCGGGCGGCGGCGTTCGCGCGCTCGGCGACGTCGCGCTCACGGCGGACACCGCCATCGGCCTCACCGCGGTCGAGGGCCAGAATGTCGCGCTGACCGGCACGACCGGCATCGACGTGCAGGAAGCCAATATACTCGGTGCAGCCAGCCTCGACAGCAGCGGCGGCGATATCCGGATCGGCAGCCTGCTCGCCGCGGGCCCGATCGACGCCAGCGCCGATGCGATCCGTATCGAAGGCGGCGGCGATATGGTCTTCGCAACGCTCACCACCGACGGCGGCGACGCCTATGTCCGCGCGAACGGCGACCTGTCGGTTGCGAACGGCACCATCGCGGGCACGGCCGATCTCGGCACGCAAGGCGAAAGCATGAGCATCGGCACGCTCGACGCGGCCAATGCGATCCTCGCCAATTCGGGCGGCTTCCTCAATCTCGACACCGTCACCGTCGCGGGCAGCCTCGACGCCAGCGCGCTCGCCTCACTCGGCATCACCGGCGTCGTCACCGGCCAGTCGATCGCGCTTGCCTCGGGGAATATCACGATCGGCTCGGCGGGCCGCGTCGGCACCGCGGGCGTCACGCAGCAATTGTCGGTCGCGAACAACAGCAGCGACAACCAGACCTTCGTCGGCGGCGCATCGGGCACCAGCGTCGCGGGCTATCATATCGACACCGACGAGCTGACCCGCCTCTACGGCAGCCAGATCGAAATCGTCGCGCCCGCGGTGCAGGCCGCGGGCGGAACCTCGGTCGGATCGGCGGCGGCGCCCGACGTTATCGTGGACACGTTCACCATGGCGGGCGGCGCGGCGGGATCTAACCTCGGCGCGAACGGCGCGCTGACGATCCGCACTCCGGGCAAGATGCGCGTGGTCGGCAGTGTCGAACTGACCGGGCTCACCGACGCCAATACGCTCAATCTCGTCGCGGGCGACGCACTCGAGGTAATCCTCGGGCAGGGCAGCGTGCGGCTCGTCAACGGCGCCGATCCGGCAGGGCGGCTCAACCTGGTGTCCGACGACATCATCGTCGCCACCGCCGAAGCGATCGCCGATGTCGGCGCGGCGACCTCGACCAGCGCGATCAACACGCGGCTCGCACAGAATGACGGCATCCTGCTCGACGAAGGCGCGCTCTTCGCACGCGGCATCCGTGCTCAAGTCGTCGGCGGCTTTTATGTGCAGAACAGCGGCGCCGGCACCGATTTCGTCGAGCGCCGCGGGCTAACCTTCGGCGCCGGCGGGCTCGATGTCGTCACCGAAGGGCCGTCGCGCATCGTGATCAATGGCGTGCAATTGGGCCCGAACGGTCAGGTCACCGGCCTCGACACGCTCCAGCTCCTGACCATCGCCGGCGCGACGCCGGTCGCCGGCAGCTATGATCCGCGGTCGACCGTCAACGGCTGTCTCATCTCCAGCCCCACCGTTTGCGCCACCGTCGTGTTCGACGTCGACAGCAATTTTCCGGTGCAAGATGTCATCGAGGAGATCGATGGCGACGAGGACAGCGCAGGCGAAGGCAATACGCTCCCGCAGCCCCTGATCACGATACGCGAGGTCGACCCGCTGACCGGCGCGCCGCTGCTCGACGACCCGGTCACCGGCGCGGGCAACGACGATCTGTGGACGCCGCCCGCAGAGTAGCAAGCGTTTCGGTTGACGGATCGCATCGGAGCGAGGCATGGGCGGCGGCATGACCGACGCCCCGGCCCTTCCGCTCAAGCTGTTCAACAGCCTGACGCGCAGCCTCGAAATCTTCGAGCCCGTCCACCCCGGCGAAGCGCGCGTCTACAGCTGCGGTCCGACGGTCTATAATTATCCGCATATCGGCAATATGCGCGCCTATGTCTTCGCCGACACGCTCGGCCGCACGCTGTCGTACAAGGGTTACAAGCTCACCCATGTCATCAACATCACCGACGTCGGCCATCTGACCGACGATGCCGATGCGGGCGAGGACAAGCTGGAAAAGGCCGCGGCCGAGAAAGCCCAATCGATCTGGGACATCGCGCGTCATTATACCGAAGCCTATTGGGCCGACGTGAAGGCGCTCAATATCCGCCAGCCCGCGCACTGGTCGATCGCGACCGACTATGTCCCGCAGATGATCGAGTTCGCAAAGGCGATTGCCGACAGGCATTGCTACGAACTCGACGGCGGCCTTTATTTCGACACGACCACAGTCAGCGACTATGGCCGCCTCGCGCGTCACGGAACCGATGAGGGCGAAAGCCGCATCGACCCCGTCGACGGCAAGCGCGCGCCCGCCGATTTCGCGATCTGGCGCAGGACGCCGCCGGGCGAAAAGCGCCAGATGGAATGGGATTCGCCGTGGGGCCGCGGCGCGCCGGGCTGGCACCTCGAATGCTCGGTGATGTCGGAGGCCTTGCTCGGCTTTCCGTTCGACATCCACACCGGCGGCATCGACCACCGCGAGATCCACCACCCGAACGAGATCGCGCAGAATCAGGCGCACAGCTGCAGCGACGCGAGCGGCGCGAGGCTGTGGATGCACAATAATTTCCTCGTCGAACGCTCGGGCAAGATGTCGAAGTCGAGCGGCGAGTTCCTGCGCGTCCAGCTCCTCATCGACAAGGGCTACCACCCACTCGCCTATCGCCTGATGTGCCTGCAGGCGCATTATCGCAGCGAGCTGGAGTTCAGCTGGGAGGGGCTCGGTGCCGCGCTGACGCGATTGAAGCGGTTGGTGATGGCCGCGGCACCGGTCCGCGAGGCAGAAGCGATCGACGTGACCGACCGCCGCCTCGCCGACCTGCTCGCCAGGTTCGACGCGGCGATGTCGGACGACCTCAACACGCCCGTGGCGCTGACCCTGCTCGAAGAAACGGCGGCGATGAAAAAGATCGACGCGGGCCAAAAGCGCGCGACGCTCGCCGCGATGGACGCGGTGCTCGGCCTCGACCTGCTGACGATCGATCGCGCCGACCTGCGCGTCCAGCCAAAGGCGGCGACCATCGCCGAAGACGAAATCGAAGCGATCCTCGCGCGCCGCAAAGATGCGCGCGCGGCCAAGGATTTCGTCGCCTCCGACGCGCTCCGCGACGAGCTCGGCGCTGCGGGAGTCGAGGTGATGGACGGCGACCCGCTCGGCTGGGAGTGGCGGCTCGACAACTAGCCTCTCCCTCGCCATGATCGGTTGCAGAATAGAACCGAAGAGAGGCAAAATGTCGAAAACCGTCACCGTCCTGTCCGGCTTGATCCGCCCGCTCGTCGAGAACCGCCTGCCCGACTGGGTCGAACCGCGTTTCTTCCAGTCGAAGGAAGAGGCGCTCGAGCTCGCGCCGCACGCCGAAATCGGCTGGTTCGACATGTACGACAAGAAGGATATGGCGGCTGTCATCACCGCGGCGACGAACCTTAAATGGCTGAATTCGATCTACGCCGGCGTCGACGGCATGCCGCTCGATCTGCTCGCCGAGCGCGGCACCGTGGTAACAAACGGCGCGGGAATCAACGCGATCACTATCGCCGAATACGTCGTGATGGGGATGCTCACCGTCGCCAAGGGCTACCGTGACGTTGTCCGCGCGCAGGAACGCCGCGAATGGCTGATCGATTCGCCGGGCAAGGTCGAACTGTTCGGCTCGAAGGCGCTGCTTCTCGGCTATGGCGCGATCGGCAAGTTGATCGAGGAGCGGTTAAAGGCGTTTGCGGTCGACGTCACCGTGGTTCGCCGTTCGCCCGGCCCGAACACGCTCACTCCCGACCAGTGGCGCGCAAGGCTCGGCGATTTCGACTGGGTGATCCTTGCGGTTCCCGCGACCCCCGAAACCGACGGCATGATCGGCGCCGCCGAACTCGCCGCGATGAAGCCCACCGCAACGCTGATCAACATCGCGCGCGGGAGCGTCGTCGATCAGGGCGCGCTCGTCGCGGCGCTCGATAGCCAGCAGATCGCGTCGGCTTTCCTCGACGTCACCACGCCCGAACCGCTGCCCGCCGACGACCCGCTGTGGAGCCTCGACAACGCGCACATCACCATGCACCTGTCGGGCCGCGCGCAGGACAAGATGTTCGTCCGCTCGGCGCAGCGCTTCCTCGAAAATCTGGGTCGCTGGAAAAAGGGCGAAGCCGTCGAGCCGCGCGTCGACCTGACGCTGGGTTACTGACCCGGCCGCTCGGCTTTCAGCTCGCGCACCAGCGGCTGCAACCGCTCGTCATATTTGGCGAGCATCGTGTGCGCCCCAGCGTGGTCATAGAAACTGACCAGTTCGCGTCCGTTCCAGCGGTGGAGTGCATAGGCGGGGTCCTCGGCGACGATCATCGGGCGGTCGTCGGGCTTGTTCTCGTCGATCGGCCGAAGGTCGAGCGAGACCTGCGGCGCGGTCGACGAGCAGATCGCGATCGTGCGTCCCTCCCACGCGACGGTCACCGAGCGGTGAAGATGCCCGCAGATGAGGCCACGAACCTGCGGGTGACGGCGAACGACATCGGTGAAGGTCGCGACCCACGGCTCGTCGGGGTGGGTGTTCATCCATTCGATCCCGCTTTCGACGGGCGGGTGGTGCATGACGATATAGGTCGGCTTGCCCCTATCCTTTGCCAGTTCGGCGTCGAGCCATGCCGCGCGCTGTTCGCAGAAGGCGCCGCCGTGGCGTCCCTCCTCAAGCGTATCGATCGTCACCAGCCGCAGCTCGGGAAGCTCGATCGTGTATTGTACAAACCCGCCGCCGTCGTCGAACCCCGGAAAGCGCGCATGGAAATTGTCGCGCAGGTCATGATTGCCGACGCTCGGCCAGACCGGGAAGGGACAGCGCGAAAAGGCGGTGACAAGGCGGCGGTAGCTGTCGTCGTCGCCGCGGTCGGTGATATCGCCAGTGGCGAGCAGCAGATCGGGCCGGTTCGGTCCCTCGATGAGCACGTCGAGCACCTCGTCGAGGCGCTTGCGGTTATATTCGGCCGGATTGTCCGGATCGAACCCGATATGGATATCTGTGATCTGCGCGATCAGCATATCCGCCCCCTGCTTTCGCCGGTCTGGTCCGGCGACCCAAAACCCTATCCGCCCCGCCTTGCCCCGTGCAAGGAAGGTCTGCGCCATGTCACTTCGTAAAGGCCCCGCCCCCCGGTTCCTGTGATCATGCTCACACCATAGGTAGCGCCAAGACGTTTATTTGTGATTGCCGCGACATTTTTCTTCCGCTGGCGCGCCGGCATCCACGGCTTGCCGCCGTCCGAATGATATTCGTGGCACATCGCGCAGGGCGATTCGGTCGCGGTTTCGACCTTCACCAGCCGCGCCCCCGATTCGCCGACATGGCAGTCGCGGCATTGCCGGATGCCGGGCACGAGCAGGTCGGTCGATGCCTTCGACGCGGGCGCCGCGACGTGGCAATCGGCGCATGCGGTTTCCTTGTGCGCGTCATGGTCGAACCAGCCCTTTTGCATATAGCGCGGCGTCTGGTCGACCGCCGCGACGCGCCAGCTGTTGCCCGCCCGCGGTTCGAAGATCGTGTGACAGTCGTAACAGGCACCGCCCTTTGAAAAGACGGCGCGCACCGCATCCTGCGCGCGCGAGGGCCGCACCGCGACTTCGTTGAAATAGATGTTGTAGACCTGTCCCTCGGCATAGGCGCCCGGCCGTCGCCGCTGCATCCCGCCGAGCTGGAGCGGCCGCGCCGGCGGCGCCGACCGGTAATAGGCGGTGAGGTCAGCGGCGACCTGATCGGGATCGCCATGCCGCAACGTCCGCGTCACCCCTCCCACGGTCTCGAAAGCAAGGCTGTGGCACATCGCGCAGTCGCGTTTCATCTCGACTGGCTTCACGCGAACCCCATCGGCCTCGACGCGGTGGCAATTTTCGCATTCGAGCTTCTTGCCGAAATCATAGTGGCCGCGGAAGCTCGCGGCCATGCGCGCCACGCCGCCGGTCGCCTGAAGGTGCATGTCGTGCGGGAATTTGAGACCGTTGTAATCGACGACCCCCTTCGCTAGCGTTGTGCGCACCGGCTTGCCGCCCGCCACAGGACGGACGAGCGGACGGAATTCGGGATGGCTCGTCCCGAAATCACTGGCGTCGGCGAGCGTCGTCGGATGCCCGGCACTCTTGAGCCGCGCCGACATGCCGTCGTGGCAATCGGCGCAGAATTTCTGCGGCGTCGCCGCCATCGGCCCCGCGCCCTCATGCTCGGTATGGCAATCGACGCAGCGCCCCTGCGGCTTGTTGAAGGTCTTGGCAAAGCCAGCGAGGATGCGCTCGCCCACGCCGGGCGGGTGGCGCGCGGCGAGCAGCATCGCGGTCGGCGCGTTCGCATGCGCCATGCTCATCGCCTTGTGCTCGCCCGTGTGGCAGCCGACGCACGCCTTGTCGGTCACCGCGACGAAGGGCTCGACATGGCACGACTGGCAGTCGTTCTTCAGACTCGCATGCGCGCTCGACAGCGGGCCCGACAGCCAGGCGCTGTCGGCATGATAGCCGTCGGGACGCTCGTTCACTTGTCTGTAGCTGTACCACGCCCAGATCGGCCCGATCAGGAAGGCGAGCAGCATCAGCAGCCCGAAAACCCAAGCCCCCATGCGCTTGCCGGGCATCGTCCCCGCGAGCGAAAAGGCCTTCGCCTCGTCGACGTCCTTCGACGATTGCGACAGCTCGTCGATCCGCTCGACGAGCAGGATGATCTTCTCCTCCTCGCGCGCGATCGTCAGCCGGTGCCCGCCGAAGCGCAGCTCGGCCCCCGCGGCGCTGTCGATGTCGGCGGCATCGACGGTGCGGCCGTTGAAGTCGAAGCCCAGCCCCTCGAGCGCTTGCACCCGCACGTGGCGCCCGTCGCTGCTGCCGATCGTCGCATGGTGCGCGTTCACGGCAAGGTCGGCGATATGGATTATGTTGCCGGCGTCGCGGCCGAGCGTGATCGCGTCGCCCGGCAGCGGCTGGTCGCGGATGATCTGCTTGCCCGTCTTGGTCGTCGCGATGCGGCGCAGGATGAAGCTCATCGTCCGCGCCTCACCAATAGAAGAAGACGCTGACGATGTGCGCCGACAGCGCCGCGATCAGCGCGAAGGTCAGCGGCACATGCACATAGAGCCAGATTTCGAGCAACGCGCGGATGCGCAGATGCTCGCGCAGCCGGGCGAGCGCGGCCTCTTTCTGCGACAGCAACCCGACCACCTTCGTGCGCGCTTCGGCGTCGCTGCTGCGCGACGCCGACAGGGCCCGATAGGCGGCCGCGGTGGCGCAGTTCGGATAGCGGCCCGAAAGCCGCGCGGCGATGCCGCCCGCGAACGGATCCTCGTCCAGCGCCGCGAGGACCGGCGCGGTATCCTCGGGGGTCAGCGGCTGCGCGGCGCTGTGGAGTTGGCGGTCGAAGGCACGGATCGCCTCGAGCATCTGCATCTGCGTCATCTGCTCGCGATTGTTCGACAGCGCCTGCGGCAACGTCGCATAGACGATGACGCCGTAAAGCCCCGACAGGATCACGAGCATCATCAATGCCCAGGCGAGCGTGTGGACGTTCCAGCCGAGCTGGAAGCCGGTGTGCCAGGTGCCGATGATGATCAGGCTCAAACCCAGATAGACATGCGCCGAGGTCCACGCCTTCAGCGACCAGTGGTCGCGCGTCATCTTGCGCTTGCGATAGCCGAGTGCGGTGAGCCAGAGGATCAGCGCCGCGCCGATCGTGCCGAGCGTATAGCCGTACCAGCTGCCGCCATTATGCCGCGGCGTCACGTCGATCAGCGCGTAACTCACGATGATCAGCAGGCACAGCCCGCCCGAAATCTTCGCCCAGCGGAAGCCCGCATAGCGCAGGAAGCCCTCGTGGCGCCGCTCGCGGACGCGCTCGACCTGCGTTGCCTTCGACCGGCGTCGCTGGAAAAGCGAAGCCATCAGTCGGTGTCCTCGTCGAGCCGCGCGATCGACAGGAATTCCTCGGGCGAAACGCGGATCGCGGCGCCGGTCGGGCAGGCGCGCACGCAGGCAGGGCCGCCGGCGATGCCCTTGCACATGTCGCATTTGACCGCGATCTTCTTCGGCTTCTCGTCGCCCAATTGCTTCTTCGTCCATTTGGGCGACGGTTCGCCCGGTCCGGGACCGAAGCCGGTGAGCAGCCAGCGCAGCAGGCTCGGCTTCTGCGGCGGTGCCGCCTCCATGCGGATCACGCCATAGGGGCAGTTGCGCATGCAATTGCCGCAGCCGATGCAGCCCGGCTCCATGAACACCTCGCCGTCGGGGCCGCGGTGGATCACGTTCGGCGGGCAGTCGGCCATGCAGTGCGGATGCTCGCAGTGGCGGCAGCTCGTCGGCACGTGCAGATGCGCAAAGGTCTTGCCCGCCTCGCGGTCGAGCCGCGACAGGCCTTCGTGGCTGTCGGCGCACGCCTTTTCGCAATTGTCGCAGCCGACGCACAGATTCTCGTCGATCAAGAGCGCGTCGGTCGCCTCGCCGAGCCCTTCCTTCATGATGAAGCTCGCGGTGTCCGAATAAAGGTCCACCGCGCTCGAATAGCTCGCCTTGCGCGATTCGATGAAGCTGTTCATCTGCGCGCGTTCGGCGACCGCCGCCTCGGTCGCCTCGCGCACCTGCGGCCGCGCGGCGAGCATCTTGCGGAAGCTTTCACCGGTGAGCTTGATCAGCTCTGCGCCGACCGCGGCCTTGACCGTGGCATTGCGCGGCGCTCCGCTCAGCACGCCCATTTCGCCGAAGAAGCTGCCTGCCGGAAGATAGCGGAGGAAGATCGGCTTCCCGCCGATATCCTTCTCGACCACCATCGACCCCGAACGGATTACATAGACGTCGTCGCCCTGCTCGCCCTCGGTCAGCACGATTTTGCCCGCGGGAACGCGCTCGACTTCGGCGGTGTCGACGACGGGGCCCAGATCGTCGACGGTCAGCCCGCCCTTGAAGATCTGGAGCAGCTGGCGTTCGAGCGAGATACGATTGATCGCGCGCTTCGCCCCCGGAACCGACGCCATCAGCTTCAGCGCCGCGGTGCGCGACACCTCGACGAAGATGCCGTC
The DNA here is from genome assembly GCF_032227185.1 of Sphingopyxis sp. SE2. Taxonomy (NCBI): domain Bacteria; kingdom Pseudomonadati; phylum Pseudomonadota; class Alphaproteobacteria; order Sphingomonadales; family Sphingopyxidaceae; genus Sphingopyxis; species Sphingopyxis sp. SE2. The sequence goes on from NZ_JAPMXW010000001.1 coordinate 2,076,252, forward strand.
AGCACCCGCCCGGATCGTCGCGCCGCGTTTGCGGCCCGAGATCAGCCCGACCTCGCCGAATATCGATCCCTGCTCGATCGGCACGGTGACGCCTGGCCCGACCTCGACCTCGACGAAGCCGTCGGCGATCGCGAACAGCGACGAGCCGGGTTCCCCTTTTTCGAACACGACGTCGCCCTTGCGGTAAAAGGCGACCTTCGAATCGAGCATGAATTCACGCATCTGCAGCGGCGACACGTCGGCGAAGATGCTGACGCGCGTGCGCAGATATTCGAGCCACTCGCTGACCGATTTCTTTTTCGGCAGGCCCTCGAAGATCGCCGCCAGATCCTTCTCGTCCGCCGGGGTCAGGTCGCTATTGCCGTTGATGAACTCGACGACGTCATAGCCCTGGTTCATGCAATGCTTGATCAGCGGATAACCCGCGAGCGCGCCGATCACGAAAATGCCGGGCACCGTGGATTCAAAGATCGGCGACAGCTTCGGAAAGGCTTCGCGGTCGGGCCCGGTGAACTCGATCCCCATCGATTCCACGAAGCCGCGCGGCGCGACCGACCCCAGCCGCGCAACGATCACGTCGCACGGGATCGTCTCGTCGCCGTCGGGCGTCTCGAGCGTCAGGAAACCGGGCTCGACCTTCTTCGGCTGCGTCTCGGTGCGGATGCTCATCAGCCCGTTTTCGCCCGCCTCCATCATGTCGGCGACATTCTTCGCCTTGGCGCGCGCGAAATCCTTCGAGCGGTTGAGGATCGTGACAGTGTTTTCGAGCGCTTCCTCGGCAACGCCGAGCGCATTTTCGATCCCCGCGTCGCCCGACCCGACGACGGTGATATGCCTGTCCTTGAAATCCTCGGGATCGTCGACCTGATAGATGATGTGCGGCAGGTCGGCGCCTTCGCAGCGCATCCGGTTCGGATTGCCCTGCGTGCCGATCGCCAGCACGATATTTTCTGCCGTATAGACGTCGCCCTTCGTCGTCTTGATCGCGAAGGCGCCCTTCTCGCCGCTCACTTCGGCGACCTCGGCGTGATAGGCGACCTGCACCTTGTTGTTCGCGGCGTCCTCGTCCCAATTGCCGAGGATATATTCGCGCGCGCCTTCGGCGAAGCGGCAGTCCGAACGCAGGTCGAGCCGCTCGGGGGTCGCGAGCACGCGCTTGCCTTTCTGATATTTGAAGATGGTGTCGGAGAGGTGATCGGTCTTTTCGAGCAGGATATGGCTCATCCCGAGCTGCCCCGCGCGCGACGCGGCGCTGAGGCCTGCGGGCCCCGAGCCGATGATCGCGACCTTGACAGCCTCGCTCATGCGGAAACATCCTCTCGCCAAGGGCGAATGATCAAGATACCGGTGAACGCATACACGGGCATCCCATTCCCCCCAATCGCTTAACCCCTAAGCGACGCTAACCACGGATGCGACCCGGACTTATCGTCCTCGCGACGAGCTATGCCCTTGAAAGCGGGAAAAGGTCAACCGCCCGGCCGCCAGAATCGGCAGTTGCGAGCCATTCTCAACTATCTCGACAAGGAGAGTGGCTCAGGCGAGTTCGAACATCGCCGCGATGCGGTCGGACTGCGTTTCTTCGACCCGCGACCACCCATCGGGCCCGAGCTTTTCGAGCGGACGGAAGCGCGCCTTATACGCCATGCGCGCCGACCCCTCGATCCAGTAACCGAGATAGACATAGGGCAGCCCGGCGCGCGCCGCGCGCTGGACATGGTCGGCGATGATATAGGTGCCGAGCCCCTCACGCATCGGATGGTGCGCGTCGAAAAAGCTGTAGATCATCGACAGCCCGTCGCCCTGCCGGTCGGTCAGGCAGCAACCGACGAGGCGGCCCTTGCCGCCGTCCGCCGCCGGCTCGCGATATTCGATCATATAGCTATCGACCGGGGTCTGCTCGACCATGTCGGCGAAATCCTGCTCGTCCATGTCGGCCATGCCACCATCGGGATGACGCGAGGCGAGATAGGAGCGGAGCAGCGCATATTGTTCTTCGGTCGCCCACGGCTTGCACGCCGTGGCGACCAGATCGCCGTTGCGGCGCAGGTTGCGCTTCTGCGAACTGCTCGGTGCAAATTCGGCCGCGCAGACGCGCACCGAGACGCACGCCGAACAGTCGGCGCAGCTTGGACGATAGGCGACCGACTGGCTGCGGCGGAACCCGATCCGGCCGAGCGCGTCGTTCAGCTCGTTCGCATTGTTGCCGCTGAGTTCGGTGAACACCTTGCGCTCGGTCTTGCCCGCCAGATAGGGACAAGGCGCCGGGCTGGTGACAAAAAAGCGCGGAAAACGGAACGGTGCGGACACGCGGAAAAAACCTCCGGACTTGCGATGCGGAGCCCCCCGACGCGGGTCCGACGCGCTACTTGCACCAACTATGCCGCGCGGCGTCAATGGTGCAAAGTCCATTTACCATTTTTAAACGTCCCGTTCTGAATCACGCCGAAAATTTTGTGAATCAGCCGGTAACTTTTGTGCCGATTTGAATCGACTATGGCAGAGCGATCCTCCCTGTGGCGAAGCCATGGGGAGGTGCCCGAAGGGCTGACGGAGAGGCTTATGGCGCGACGTCACGGCCCCTCCACCATTCGCTTCGCGAACGGTTCCCCTCCCCACCGCTTCGCGGCAGGGAGGAACTATTCGTCAGCTATATCCGCGCAGTTCGTCGCCGGTCAAAGTTGCAACGTGGAGCACGTTGGTCGACCCCGGCGTACCGAACGGAACGCCCGCCATCATGACGAGCTTCGCGCCCGCCTTGCAGATGCCGTGGCGCAGCGCCATGCGCTTGCCCTTGGCGATCATCTCCTCGAAGCTGCCGATGTCCTTCGTCGGCACCGCATGCGCGCCCCACAGCAACCCCATCCGCCGCGCCGCCTCGCGCTTCGGCGTCAGCACCAGCAGCGGCGCGCCCGGCCGCTCGCGCGCGACGCGGCGCGCGGTCGATCCCGACGCGGTGAAGCAGATGATCGCATCAGCGGCGATCGTCGTGATGATGCTGCCCGCCGCTTCGGCGAGCGCATCGGCGGTCGTCGCGTCGGGCACCGTCTCGGTGAAATGCAGGCGGCGATAATAATCGGGGTCGCTTTCGACCGAGCGCGCGATCGAATCCATCATGGTGACGGCTTCGACCGGCCAGGCGCCCGCTGCGGTCTCGGCCGACAGCATGATCGCGTCGGCGCCATCATACACCGCTGTGGCGACATCGCTCACTTCCGCGCGCGTCGGCGACGGCGAAACGATCATTGATTCGAGCATCTGCGTCGCGACGACGACCGGCTTGCCCATGCGGCGCGCGGTCGCGACGATCTTCTTTTGCAGTGGCGGCACCGCTTCGGGCGGCAGTTCGACACCCAGATCGCCGCGCGCGACCATCGCTGCGTCGGCGAGCTCGAGGATTTCCTCGATCCGCTGCACGCCCGACGGTTTTTCGAACTTGACGAGCAACGCCGCCTTGCCGCCGATCAGCCGCCGCGCCTCGGCGACATCCTCGGGCCGCTGGACGAACGACAGCGCTATCCAGTCGACATGCTGTTCGAGCGCGAAGGCCAGGTCCTTGCGGTCCTTTTCGGTGAGGGCAGCGAGCGGGACGACGACGTCGGGAACATTGACCCCCTTACGGTCCGAAATCTTGCCGCCGACTTCGACGATCGTTTCGATGCGGCCCGGCGCCACGCTCTTCACGCGAAGCACCAGCTTGCCATCGTCGATCAGCAGGCGCGTATCGGGTTCGGCCGCCGCGAACAATTCGGGATGCGGCAAGTGGACGCGCGTCGCGTCGCCCGGCGTCTTGTCGGCGTCGAGCACGAAGGCCTTGCCCTTAACCAGCTCGGCGGGGCCGTCCTTGAACGTCCCGACGCGCAGCTTCGGCCCCTGCAGATCGACGAGGATCGTCGTCGGGCGGCCGGTTTCCTTTTCGAGCGCGCGGATCGCGGCAATCACTTTTGCATGGCCGGCATGATCGCCGTGGCTCATATTGACGCGAAAGGCGTCCGCCCCCGCGCGGTGCAGTTCGGCGATCATCTCGGCATTGGCGCTGGCGGGACCGAGGGTCGCCAGGATGCGAACCTTGCGCTGGCGGGGGGTAAAGCTCTGAACCACAAATGCTCCGATGATTATAGGACGCTAGGGCAATGCCGCCTTGATGCTGTCTAGGCAACAACCGTATAGCTATTCAATCACCCAGCGGAGGAACCATGTCCTGTATCGAAGATCAGACGACCGGCGGCGATGCGCTCGACGAGCTTGACGACGCGGTTGCAGCGGCCGCATTCCGCCGCCTCGTGCGCTTGCTTCAGTACCGCAGCGATGCCGCGAACATAGATTTGATGGGGCTCGCGGGTTTTTGCCGCAACTGCCTCGGCGACTGGATCGCGGAGGCGGGGAATATGGACAAAGAAGCGGGCCGCGCGATCATCCACGGCATGCCGACCGCGACATGGAAATCACGCTACCACGTCGCCGCCACGCCCGAACAGCTCGCGCGGATGGAAGAAAGCATGGCGAAGAATCCCTGACCTCGCTAGGGACGCGCCGAGGCGATTCTCGCCTCCAATCCATCCAATCCAGCGGAGTATAAAATGAGCGAAGCCACCGTGTCCGACGAACAACTGCGCCTTTTCATCGAGCGCATCGAGCGTCTGGAAGAAGAGAAAAAGGGCATCGCCGACGACATCCGCGACACCTATAACGAAGCGAAATCGCAGGGTTACGATCCGAAGATCATGCGCCAGATCGTGCGTCTGCGCAAATTGCCGGTGCACGACCGCAAGGAAATGGAAGCGATTCTCGACGTTTATAAATCGGCGCTCGGAATCGACTGACGCCGACGCAACCAACAGGAGAGTGACGATGTTCAGCACCACCACGAACAATGTCGAGGGCCGCCCGGTCAGCGAATATCTGGGCATCGTCACCGGCGAGGTGATCGTCGGCGCCAACCTGTTCCGCGACCTGTTCGCGTCAATCACCGACATCGTCGGCGGCCGCTCGGGAAAATATGAGGATGTCCTCGCCCGCGCCCGCAAAGAGGCAATCGCCGAGATGGAAGCCGAGGCCGCGCGCCTCGGCGGCAATGCAGTGATCGGCGTCGACCTCGACTATGAGGTGCTCGGCCAGAATGGTTCGATGCTGATGGTCAGCGCTTCGGGAACGGCGGTCACGCTGGAGTGAGCGCTGACATTCGCCCAGCCACCCCAGCCGATGCCGCGCGCTGTGCCGAGATTTATGCGCCCTATGTCATCGACAATTGGGTCAGTTTCGAATGCGATCCGCCCGGAGCGATTGAAATGGCGCGCCGGATAGAAGATTACGGGGCAAGCCATGGCTGGCTGGTTGCGGAGGTCGAAGGCCAAATTGCGGGCTATGCCTATGGATCGCCGCACCGCACGCGAGAAGCCTATGCGACCTCGGCCGATGTCGCGATTTACCTCGATGCGGCTTTCGCCCGCACGGGAATTGGACGGCGGCTTTACGAGGCGCTGTTTCCAATGCTCAAGGATCGCAATGTCCATGCAGTCTTTGCCGGAATTGCCCTGCCGAATGACGCCAGCATCGGCTTGCACGAAGCAATGGGCTTCACACCGGTCGGAATCTACCGCGAGGTCGGTTGGAAAATGGGTAGCTGGCGCGATGTCGGGTGGTGGCAGCGGTTGCTTTGACGTTCGGTCCTGATGTAAGCGCGCTTCCAGTTCCTCCCAGCCAAAAAGAAGAGAGCCATGGCCGGCCATAGTAAATTCAAGAACATCATGCACCGGAAGGGTGCACAGGATAAAAAGCGCAGCAGCCTCTTTTCGAAGCTCAGCCGCGAAATCACCGTCGCGGCGAAGATGGGCCTGCCAGACCCCGACGCAAATGCGCGTCTTCGGGCGGCGGTGAACGCCGCCAAGGCGCAGTCGATGCCCAAGGACAATATCCAGCGCGCGATCGACAAGGCCGCAGGTAATGACGGCGATAATTACGAAGAAATCCGCTACGAAGGCTATGGCCCCGGCGGCGTGTCGCTGATTGTCGAGGCGCTGACCGACAATCGCAACCGCACCGCGACCAACGTCCGCACCGCGTTCAGCAAGAATGGCGGTAACCTTGGCACTTCGGGCAGCGTCAGCCACGGCTTCGACCGCCTCGGCATGATCAGCTATGGCGCCGGCGCCGGCGACGCCGACACGGTGTTCGAAGCCGCGCTCGACGCGGGCGCCGACGATGTCGAATCGTCGGAGGACGGCCACGACATCTGGACGAGCGTCGACAGCCTGCACGAAGTCGCAAAGGCGCTCGAGGGCAAGCTCGGCGAAGCCGAAGGCGTGAAGCTCGCTTGGCGCCCGACGCTGAAGAGCGAGGTCGCCGACGAGAGCGTCGCGCAGACCCTGTTCAAGCTGATCGACACGCTCGACGACGACGACGACGTCCAGACCGTGTGGGGCAATTACGAAATCCCCGACGCAGTGATGGAGAAGCTCGGGTGATCGGGCGCTTCGCCGCAACCGCATTGATCGCGGTCCTCGTTGCCGGGTCCGCCCCGGCGGCGATGACTGCACCCGCCGCGGCGGGGCTTTGCAAGACAGGCGAGGAACCACTCTATTCGTGCCGCTTCGGCAAGAAGATCGGCAGCGTCTGCGGCGGCAGCGACCGCGTGACCTACCGCTTTGGCAGCACGGCGAAGACCGAGATGGAAATTGCGAGCAGGCCCGACTGGTCGAACGTCCGTCTGGGTTTCGTCACCGGACAGCAGGGCGGGCATCAAAGCCACATCCGCTTCACCCGCGGCGATACGCATTATATCGTGTTCGAGGGCGCCAACGGCCAGGCGGCCGTCAACCCCGGCCACAGCTATTCGGGCATCGCGATCGTCGCCGGCCCCGACGGCGGCAAGGCGCTCGGGCGGCTCGATTGCGGCAATGGCACCGACGCGTCGGCGATGGCCGACGCCGCCCGCGACCGCGCGCCGGCGGCGCTGCGCGAGCAGCTGAACGAAACGCTCAATGGCCCTTTCGACGGCTGGTTCTGACCCGGGGATCATTCTGGGCCTCGACCCGTCGCTCAGCTGCACCGGTTGGGGCATCATCCGCGTCGAGGGCAACCGGATCAGCCATATCGCCAACGGACAGGTGAAGACCGACGCCAAGGCGCCCCTGCCCGACCGCCTCGCTCATCTCGACACCGCGCTCGCGGCAGTGATCGCCGACCATGCGCCGGCGTGCGCCGCGGTCGAGGAAGTGTTCGTCAACGACAATCCGCAATCGACGCTGAAGCTCGCCCACGCGCGCGGCGTCGTCCTGCTCGGCTGCGCGCGCGGCGGGCTGACCGTCACCGAATATGCGCCGCGGCTCGTCAAAAAGGCGATCGTCGGCACCGGCGGCGCGGCGAAGGAGCAAGTGCAGGCGATGCTGCGCGTCCTGCTCCCCGGCGCGAAAGTCGCAGGGACCGATGCTGCCGATGCGCTCGCCGTCGCGATCTGCCACGCGAACCACCGCGGGCGCTAGGGCTCCAAGGCTACCAGCGGCCGTTCGCGCGCATTGTCCGGAACTGGATGCGCCTCGATATCGGCGATCAGCGCCTTCATTTCGCCAATCTCGCGCACCTGGGCCGCTATGATCTCGTCGGCTAGCTCGCGAACCCGCGGATCGCGAATCTGCGCACGGCTGCTCGTCAGGATCGCGATCGAATGATGCGGGATCATCGCCTTCATATAGGCGACGTCGCCGACCGTCTGCTGACTCCGCACCAGCCACAGCGATCCGGCGCCGATCAGCAGCGACGCGGTCACGATGGCGATCTTGACGCGGCGGCCCCGATACATGCGCCACATGAAGCCGATCATGACGATTGCCATGGTGGCGCCCATCAATAGCGCCATCCACATTCGCGTCTGGCTGAAATATTGATGATCGAGCGCATAGCTGTTCAGGTACATGAGGCCGAACATAACGACCGTGGATATTGCGATCATGGCGCCAAAGCGGGCGTAGCTCATTTTCGATCCTTTCGGGCTGTCCATCTCTCGAACACGCGACGAGCCCCGATCGTTCGACGGAGCGATAATGATTCCCTTTTCGTTCTCCCCGCGCTAGGCAGGAGCGCATGATCGCGAAACTCACCGGACGGCTCGATTCCAGCGGCGCTGGCCATGCGGTGATCGACGTCGGCGGCATCGGCTATCTGGTCGAGGCGTCGGCGCGCACGCTCGACGCGCTCGGCCCGGTCGGCGGCGAGGTCGTCATCCACACCGAAATGCTCGTCGGCGAGGATTTCCTGCGCCTGCTCGGCTTCGCGAAGGCCGAGGAACGCGACTGGTTCCGCCTGCTCACCAGCGTCCAGGGCGTCGGCGCCAAGGTCGCGCTCGCGATCCTCTCGGCGCTCGAGATCGGCGACCTCCAGCGCGCGCTCGCGAGCGGCGACAGCGCGATGATCGCGCGCGCCAACGGCGTCGGCCCGAAACTGGCGCAGCGCATCACGCATGAACTGAAAGACAAGGCGGGAGCATTGGGCGGAATTGCCGGCACCGGCCCCTCCCTCGCGGCGACCGCCGGCCCGCTCGGCGATGCCGTCGCCGCCCTCACCGGCCTCGGCTTCAAGCCCGGCGAGGCGAGCGCGGCGGTCGCAGCAGCGAGCGAGGAATTGGGCGCGGGCGCAAGCCTCGACGCGCTGGTGCGCGCGGCACTCAAAAAGGCGGCCAAGTGACCGAGCGCGTTCGTAACGCCTCCTGCCGCTGCGGACAGCTCCGTATCGTCTGCGCCGGCGAACCGATCCGCGTCTCGGTCTGCCACTGTCGCAATTGCAAGGCGCGGAGCGGCAGCGCCTTTGCCGCACAGGCGCGCTTCCCCGCCGATCAGGTTCGCACCGAAGGCGACGCGAAGCTCTACCAACATCCGGGCGGGAGCGGCACGCTCGCGGACTTCTATTTTTGCGGCAATTGCGGCTCCACACTGTGGTTCCTCAATCACCCGGAGCTCGACAGCTATGCCGTGCCGATCGGCAATTTCGAACCCGGCCATGACTTCGAGCCGCAATTTTCAGTCTATGAGGATCGTCAGGAACCTTGGGTTTGTATCCTCGGCGAGGCAATAGAGCGTTATGACTGAGCCGGCCCTCACCACCCCCATCCGCACCCCCGAGGATGCCGACGCCGCGCTGCGGCCGAAGTCGCTCGCCGAATTCGTCGGCCAAGCCGCGGCACGCGAGAATCTGCGTATCTTCATCGAAGCGGCGAAGGCGCGGGCGGATGCCCTCGACCATGTGCTCTTTTATGGCCCGCCGGGGCTTGGCAAGACGACGCTGGCGCAGATCGTCGCCAAGGAACTCGGCGTCGGTTTCCGCTCGACCAGCGGCCCCGTGATCGCGAAGGCCGGCGATCTCGCCGCGCTGCTCACCAATCTCGAGGACGGCGACGTCCTGTTCATCGACGAGATCCACCGGCTGTCGCCCGCGGTCGAGGAAATTCTCTATCCGGCGATGGAGGACCGCGCGCTCGACATCATGATCGGCGAAGGGCCGTCGGCGCGCAGCGTCCGTATCGACCTGCCCAAATTCACCCTCGTCGGCGCGACAACGCGGCAGGGCCTGCTGACGACGCCGCTGCGCGACCGCTTCGGCATTCCGGTGCGGCTCAATTTCTACACCCACGCCGAACTCGAACAGGTGATTTCGCGCGCCGCGCGCCTGCTTGCACTGCCGATCGCGTCCGACGGTGCGCTCGAGATCGCGAAGCGGTCGCGCGGGACGCCGCGGATCGCGGGACGTCTGCTCCGCCGCGTGCGCGATTTCGCGACCGTTGCGGGCCACGCGGTGGTCGACGCGGGAGCCGCCGATGCGGCGCTCAACCGGCTCGAAGTCGACGCGCTCGGGCTCGATGCGATGGACCGGCGATATCTCACCATGATCGCCGATATCTATCGCGGTGGTCCGGTCGGGGTGGAGACGCTGGCGGCGGGCCTCAGTGAGCCGCGTGACACGATCGAGGATGTGATCGAACCCTATCTGCTGCAGGCCGGACTCATCGCACGCACCGCGCGCGGACGGATGCTCAATGCGAGCGCGTGGAAGCATCTGGGGCTCAATCCGCCCGCGGGATCGCAGGACGGACTCTTCGATCAGGCGAAATAGACGGTTTTCTGCGGATTTCATTCCGCCAACCGCTCCCGATCTGCGACGAATCGTTTATGAGGGCTTTGCGACGAGTCGTTGCGACGCTATCGGTCGGGACGATGGTAGACGCCCCGCCCCCCTTTGTTCCCGGCGCCTTTGCAGGGTCCGAACATCATTATCGGGCGCGCGTCTATTTCGAGGACACCGACCTGTCGGGCATCGTCTATCACGCCAATTATCTGCGCTATATGGAGCGCGCACGGTCCGACATGCTGCGCCTTGCCGGCATCGACCAGCGCGCGGCGATGGAGGGGGGTGAAGGCGCTTGGGCGGTCACCGATCTCGCTATCAAATACCGTAGCCCCGCCAAGCTCGACGACGATTTGCTTGTCGTCAGCACTGTCGAAGCCGTGCGCGGCGCCAGCGTGATAATCGCGCAGCGCATCCTTCGCGGAACTGACACGTTAAGCGGCGAGACATTGACCGACGGGCAGGTCACCGCTGCCTTTCTGTCGCCCGGGGGCCGGCCGCGCCGCCAGCCCGCGGGGTGGGCCGACCGATTTACCGCCATCATGAATGGAGAGACTTTCCCTTGCTAGACAATATCTCGCTGGCCGCCGACGCGGCGACTTTGTCCCCCGTCGCGCTGTTCCTGCAAGCCGACATCATCGTGAAGGCGGTGATGATCGGCCTGCTGCTCGCGTCGATCTATGTCTGGGCGGTGATCTTCACCCACGGCCGCGGGGTCGGCAAGCTGATGAGCGCGTCGGAACGCTTCGAGCGCGATTTCTGGCGCGCCGACAATATCGACAAATTCTTCGACAAGAACAGCGATGAGGACCTGCCGAGCGCGAAGGTGCTGTCGGCGGGGATCAACGAGTGGCGCCGGTCGACCAAGGGCAAGACTATCGATCGTGATGGCACGCGCGAACGCCTCGGCATCGCGATGAACAGCGCGGTCGCGGGCGAAGTCGACCGCCTTGCCGAAAAGATCGGGACGCTGGCGACGATCGGTGCGGTCGCGCCCTTCGTCGGCCTGTTCGGCACCGTTTGGGGCATCATGCGTAGCTTCACCGCGATCGCGGCGGAAAATAACAGCAGCCTCGCCGTCGTGGCCCCCGGTATTGCCGAAGCCTTGTTCGCGACCGCGATCGGGCTGTTCGCGGCGATTCCCGCGGTCATCGCCTATAACGCCTTTTCGCAGCGGCTGAACCGCCTCGAATCGCGGCTCGGCCGCTTCGCCGACGGATTGCATGCGACGTTCAGCCGCGAACTGGAGGTCGAAGCCTGATGGCGATGTCCGGACCCTCGGGCGGCGTCGGAGGGCGACGCGGCCGCGGCAACCGCCGCGCGCCGATGGCCGAAATCAACGTCACCCCGCTCGTCGACGTGATGCTGGTGCTCTTGATCATCTTCATGATCACGGCCCCGCTCCTCGCCTCGGCCGTGCCTATCGATTTGCCCGAAAGCCGGGCCAAGCCCGTCGAGACCGAGGATCAGGAACCGATCCAGCTATCGGTCGGCGCCGACGATACGCTCTATATCGGCGAAGAGGTGGTGCCCGAGGCCGAACTGCCCGCGCGGCTCGACGCGATCGCGCGCGAGAATGAGGGCCAGGACCGGCCCCGCCAGATCATGCTGCGCGCCGACAAGGGGCTCGATTATGGCCGCGTGATGCGCGTGATGGGCGAGCTCAACCGCGCCGGCCTGACGCGGATTTCGCTGGTTACCACCGGCGCCAACGCCGAACCGGCCGCCCCGGCGGCGGTCACCGACGGTTCAGAAACCGGGACCTAGGTTAGGACGATGGCCGAACACCGGGCAGTGAGGGGGAAGGAAGGACGCGGCTTTGCCATCGCGGTGGCGGCGCATGTCCTGATCGTCGGCCTGCTTTCGGTTCAGTGGACCGCGGGCGACCGGCGCTTCGACAATCCGCCGATGGAGGTCGATCTGATCGCCGAAACCGCCGTGCAATCGACCGCGCCGGTGATCAGCGAGACGCCGCCCCCCGCGCGGCTGGGCGAAGAGGATGATGTCGACATCGCCGCGCCCGAGCCGGTTCCGGTCCCGCCGCTCCCCGACCCCGTCGTGCGGCCCACGCCGGCCCCGACGCCCAAGCAGGTCGCCCGCCCGAAACAGGCACCGCCCAAGCAGCGCCCCGCCGCGAAAAAGGCGCAGCCCAAGGCCGCGCCCAAGGCACCACCCGCAAAGGATCGCCCCGCGCGCCCGACGGGCCGGCTCGACGGCATTGCCGAAGGCCTTTCCAAATCACAGCCCAAATCGCCTTCGAGCAAGGGCGCGCCCGCTGCGGCGACCGCGGCCGAGGTTCGCCGCTCGATCGACGTCAGCATCAAGTCGGCGGTCCTCCCGCGCTGGAACGGTTGCCGCGTTTCGGGGGTCGACGTCGACCAGCTCAAGACCGTCGTGAAGTTTCGCCTGACCCAATCGGGCGCGCTTGCCGGCTTCACCAGCGTCACCACGTCGGGCGAGACCGACAGCAATAAATTCCAGATCCAGCGCCATCAGGAATGCGCAAAACGCGCGGTGGAACTCGCCGCTCCCTTCGACCTGCCCGAGGACAATTACAGCTTCTGGCAGAATTACACGCTCGATTTCATCAAGAGGTAAGAGAAATGCTTCTCCGTCCGATCAGTCTTTCGCTCGCACTGCTGCTGACCACCGCCCCGGTGTTCGCACAAACCGCCCCGACGCCCCCCGCGGTTACGCCGACGACCACACCGCGCGAGACGATCGAGGGCACATTGTCGCAGGAACGCACGGTCATCGGCATCCCGCCGCTCGCCACCGCGTCGGTCCAGACCGTCGCGGGGCTGCGCACCGACAGCCTCGGCCGCCAGATCGCCGAAGTCATCGCCGCCGACCTCGAACGCAGCGGCCTTTACGAACCGATCGGTCCGAACGGGGTCCCCGCGATCACCCGCGCCGAGGTGCAGGCGCCGCGCTTCGCCGAATGGCAGACGCGCGGCGCCGAAAATGTCGTTCACGGCTTCGTCGACGCCGGATCGAACGGCAGCCTGATCGTCGGCTGCTATCTTTACGACACGGCGCTCGGCAGCGAGCTGGTGCGCAAGGGGTTCGAGATTCAGCCCGCCGACTGGCGGCGCGCGGCGCACAAATGCGCCGACGCTATCTATTCGCGCCTGTCGGGCGAAGCGCCCTTCTTCGACAGCCGCGTCGCCTATATCGCCGAGAGCGGCCCCAAGGGAAATCGCATCAAGCGGCTGGCGATCATGGATTCGGACGGCGGCAACCACCGCTTCATCACCAACGGTCAGGCGCTCGCCATCAGCCCGCGCTTCTCGCCCGATTACAAAAAGATCGTTTACGTCAGCTATTTGAACAACCGCGTCCGCGTTTTCATCTACGACGTCGCGTCGGGGTCGCAGAAACTGGTGACCGAAAGCTCGAACGCGACCTTCGCGCCGCGCTGGTCGCCCGACGGCACGCAGATTCTCTATTCGATGGCCGTGAACGGCAACACCGACATCTATCGCATTTCGGCCAATGGCGGCACGCCGGTGCGGTTGACGAACACGCCGGGCATCGACGTCGGCGGCAGTTTCTCGCCCGATGGGCGGAAGATCGTGTTCGAAAGCGACCGGTCGGGCGGCCAGCAAATCTATACGATGAACATCGACGGGTCGAACCAGCAGCGGATCAGCTTTGGCGGCGGCCGCGCCGCGACCCCCGAATGGTCGCCACGCGGCGACCTGATCGCCTTTACCCGCATGGGCGGCGGCGAGTTTCGTATCGGCGTGATGACCCCGTCGGGCGGCGGAGTGCGCATGCTGACGAACAGCTGGCAGGACGAGGCGCCGACCTGGTCGCCGAACGGCCGCGTCATCCAGTTCTTCCGCACGACGCGCGGGCGCGAAGGCAAATCGAGCCTGTGGCAGGTCGACCTGACCGGCGTGAACCTGCGCCGCCTGCCGACGCCGCAGGACGGATCGGATCCGAGCTGGGGTCCCGTCCTGCCTTGAGCGGCGCGGAACCAAAACGCCCGGCTCGGGTTCAAATATCGCGTCCAGCCGGTTCTTTTTGCCCGCAGAATGATTTTACCAACAACAACAAGAGGACAGAAAACATGACGATACGGAAAAGCACCGCGATGATCGCGGCGATCACCATGCTTGCTGTTGGCGCCTGCGCGAAAAAGGCCCCTGACACGCTGCCACCCGCCCCCGAAGGCACCGGAACCGACCCCGGCGCCGGAACCGGCACCGGCGTGATCCCGGGATCGCAGGAAGATTTCCTCGCCAGCGTGGGCCTCGAAGGCGACCGCGTCTTCTTCGATTACGACCAGTATAATGTCGACGCACAGGATCAGGCGACGCTGCAAAGCCAAGCGCAGTGGCTGCAGCGCAATCCCGCCGTTCGCGTCACGCTCGAAGGCCATGCCGACGAACGCGGCACCCGCGATTATAACATCGCGCTTGGCGAACGCCGCGCCAACGCCGCGAAAAATTATCTGGCATCGCTCGGCATCGACCCGAGCCGCATCAACGTCATCAGCTATGGCAAGGAACGTCCGGCCGAACTCGGTTCGACCGAAGCAGCCTATGCCAAGAATCGCCGCGCGGTGACTGTGGTTATCGGCCAGTAAGCCAGCGCCAGACGGGCACCGCGGCGAACGCCGCGATGCACAGGAAAACACCGAAGGGGACCGGTCGCTCTGCTAGCGACGGGTCCCCTTTTCGCTGGGCCAAGATAGCCCAGCCGATCCCCCCGGCGCTGGCGAGCAGCAGCAGCAGCGGCAAGGCCTGCCACCCCGTCCAGCAGCCAATCGCCGCGACGAGTTTGGGATCGCCGCCGCCCATACCCTCTGCGCCGCGCGTCCGTCGATAAGCCCAAGCCAGAAACGCAAGCACAATTCCACCCGCAACGGCGCCGATCCATCGGTCGAGCAGGGCTGCTTCGAACAAGGGACCCGCCAATAGCAATCCCGCGACCGCCAGCAGCGCGTTAAGCCGGTCGGGTAACCAGAAGTGCCGTGCATCGAGCAATGCGAGCGGCAGAAGGAGCCAGCCGAAAAGCGCCCATAGCCAGCCGGTGGTCCCGGGCATCAGGGCGAGCGCGACTGCGCCGATCAGCGCCGCCCCCGCCTCGACACGCGAATGAAAGCGATCGATCGGCGCGCTGCAGGTCCGGCAGCGCCCGCGCGCGGCGAGAGCCGAGAGCAACGGAACGAGATCGAGCCCACCGAGCGGCCGTCCGCACGCGTCGCACTGCGATCGCCCCAGCACCGATCGGCCCGCCGGCCAGCGCAACACCAGCGTTGCGATGAAGCTGCCGAGGATCAGCCCGGCCAGCGCAGCAAAGGCGATGCCCATGCCGAAGGGCAAGGCATCCAATAAAGTCACGTCAGAAGCGGCCCGTGGTCGCCAGCACGAACCCGCCCGCGCCCGCCTTGAACCCGAGCGCGGCGAGCGCCGCCGCCATCGCCGGGTCGCGGTCGACATTGATCGCGAATTGCGCGCGATAGGCGCCGCTGCCGTCGAACGACAGCGTCAGCCTTTCCATGCCTGACTGGCTGGCAAGCGCGGCCTGCGCGCGCCCGTTCACGCAGCTGAGCGAACCCGACAGGCCGCGCGACAGATCGAGGCCGGCGATGGGCGCGCTGACCACGAGCCGGATCCGGCCGCCGGCGACGACGCATTTGCCCGTATCGTCGAAACGCACCGTCGCGCCTTCGAAACTGATCCTGTCCACCGGGACCGCGCCCAGCCCGCCCGCCATCGACGTCGTGCCGCTCACGTCGGACACGCCGCGCGGATCGCTGCCATAAAGGCGCCCGGCGAGCGCCCCCAATCTGTCATCGGTGCGCGCGAAAGCCAGTTCGACATTCCCGCCGAGAAGCGCGAGCGGCGAAAGGCTCGCGCGCACGGTTCCGAGCGGCAAGGCTCCGAACCGCGCTTCGACGAGTTCGCCCGACCAGACCGAGCCGCGAACGTCGCGCGCCGCAACCCCCGCCTCAGTCGCGCCCGACCAGGCCAGCGCGAGCCGCATCGGGAAGGTCGCGATAAGGAGCAGCAGCGCAAGCACCGCCCCGGCGACGATCCATCCTCTGCGCGCGGTCATCGCCCGCCCTTCCGGAGTTCGGCCGTCAGCCCGACGGTGCCGTCGGCGGCGGGGGTGATCGTCATTTGATCGACGACGAAGCCCTGCGCTTCGAGCGAAGCGAGCCAGTCGATCAGCACCGGCGTCTTGGCGGTCGCGATGGCGATCGTCGCCTGCCCGGCGCCCCGCGCCTCGTTGCGGTCAAGCGTCAGCCCGATCTCACCCGCCGATTGTGCAAGATATTGGTCGATCGCTTGCGCCTCTGCCGCCGCCGCACCCGATTTCGCGGGGGTCCGGCCGAGCAATTGCACCTTGGCCTTGACCCGTCCCTCGCGCTCGATCGCGGCGCGATGCTGGCTTTCGAGATCGATGAACCCCGCAACCGCGGGACGGGCGAGGCCCCAGATCAACACGCCAAGCGCCAATACGCCCGCAACGCCGACAAGCCAGCGTTCGCGCAGCGAAAGCCCGTTCCACCAATTTTTGAGCTTGTCGGTCATGGCACCGCCCGGATCGTCACATTGGCCATCTGCTGGCCGTCGCTGCCCGCCATCGGCTGCGCGGTGATGCGATAACCGCGCGCCTGCAGCGCGAGCAGCACCTGGTTGATATCCTCGACGCGCGGCGCGGCGAGCGTCGTCGTCAACGTCCCGTCGGTGCGGTGCGACAGCGTCTTGAGCGACACGCCGGGCGCATCGCCCATCGCATCGTAAAGCGCCGAGGCCGGAACCGAGAAAGCCAGCGGTCCGCCGCCGGCCGCCGCGAGGCGGCGGTCGAGTTCCGCCTCCGCCGCAGTGGCGTCGCTCGCCGTAACCCCGCCCTTTTTCGCCATCGCCACGACCGTCTCGTCGGCGCGGCCGGTGTCGGAAACGAGCCGCACCGCATGGACGACGGGAATGAGCAGGCTCACGACGACGAGCGCGATCAGCAAATATTTCGCTATCCGCAGCAGCGCCGGATCGACGGCCCAGCTTCGCTTGGGCTTCCATCCGCCGCTGAGCAGGTCGAGCGGCGGCGCGGCGAGCGTTAGCAACAGCGCTTCGCGCATCCGGTCGGGATCGAGCGGGGCGATGTCATGGCTACCCGCAATCAGCGCGTCGAGCTCGGGATCCGAGCGATAGGCGCGGTCGGCGCTGCGCACGATCTGCTCGCCGCCGACCTCTGCGGTCCACAGCATATCGGGCTCGGGCGGCGGCACCGCGGCGGCGGCGGGGATGACGGCGACGGGCGACAGATCGCGGGCCTTCAGCCATTCGGTCCACCCGGCCATGGCGGCATGGGTCGTGACCGCTACCGGGACGGCCTGTCCCGCGCCCGCCGGATGGCCCGTGACGACATGCAGCGATGCGGCATCGCCCAGGCTGTCCTTCAGCGCATCGATCCGCGCCGCGGCGGCAGCTTGCGCGGGCGCGGCGTCGGGATAATGGAGCCAGCGCAGCGGCACGTCGGCGGCGGGCGCCAGCGCGACCAGCCGGTCGTCGGCGCCATCATCCTGCGGCTTCTCCCACGCGCCAACCCAGCCGTCGTCCTGTCCCGAATCGACGATCACGCCATCATCGATGCGCAGCCATGCGGGGTGCGGCGCGCCTTCCTCGCCGAGCGCCGCCACCGGGGGCAGCCATAAAACCAGCGTGCGCGACATTTAGGGCATGAATCCGCATACGGCGCCGTCGAGGCGCCGAAATGGCGAAGATATCGGCTTCGCGTGGCCGCAGCGGACGGTGGTTCCGTCTGCAAGGCCGCGCGGAGACGAGATCGAAGCCATTTCGGCGTCCCTCCGGGATTTGACCGATTTTGTCCATGGCTGCGTCAGCGAGCCTTGGAATATACTCATATGCCTGCGTCTCGCTTCCTTGCCCTGAACAAAATCGCTTCAAACCTCGACGGTGCCGTATGCGGATTCATGCCCTAGTCCGCCTCGCCCCAATCGCGGCGCACGATCACCGGCGGCGTCATTCCGGCAGACGGCGCCCCGCCATTGGCATCGATCAGCGAAACTGCGGTCAAGAAACCGTCCCCCATCGTCACGTTCGTCGTCAGCGCGAGCCAGCGGCTGGTCACGCCCGCCTGTTCGGCAACATCACTCGGAGGCTTGCGGCCGTCGAACACACTCGCCTCCCAGAATCGCACGCTGCTGCCATAGCCGCCCGCGGGGCGCGCCGCCAGCGCCGTCCGTGCGTCGGCGATACCGATCTCGCCGGGCAGCAGCATCGCGACCAGCGGCGCCTGTTCGGGCGCAAGCGTATTGACGTTCAGCTTTACCGGATCGGTCACCGGCAGCACGCAGATCCAGGGCTTGAGCCGCGCATAGATCTTCGAGGTGACCCCGCGCACCGCGCGCAATTCGCTGACATCGGCCATCTTGCGGTTGGCGGGCAGATAGGCGCCCTGCATCGATCGATAGACATTATCCTCGGCACCCAGCCGGCCTTCGTTGCTGTCGCTGTCGATCCAGTCGGCCGCTGCGCCCGCAATCGCCTGCGCCTCTCCGTTTTCGATCCCGAGCAGCGTCATCAATTGGCCAAACTGACGCATCGCGCCCGATCGCTGACTGAACCGTCCCGGCACCGTTTCGGCGACCAGGCTGTTGAGGTTGAAGCAATTGTTCGCGTCGGTCAGCTTCGCCCGTCCTTCGCCGCCGGGCAGCGGCAGCGTGAAATCGCGCCCCAGCCAATTGCCCGCCAGCGTCAGTTTGGCCGGGTCGCGCCCGACAAGATCGGCGACCCGGCGCAGCGCGATCTGTTCGGCGGCGAAGGCATAGGCGCGTCCTTGATCGACCGTCGCGGCGCTGCCCGCGATGCGCGTAGCGAGTGTGAGGCGGTCGAGCGCCGTCGCGGCGATGACCGCCATCACCGCGACGAGCAGCAGCACGCTGAGCAGCGCAGCGCCGCGTTCACCTTTGGCATGGCGCTTCATGACGCCGGCGTCCCGATAGTGGGTGGCGGCAACGTCGGAGCGGTCAGGAACGACATCGTCAGCGTTTCGCGTCCCGTGCGCGTCAGTCGCACCTCCACCGCGCGCGGCAGCCGGTCGCCCGGCTCCGACGTCCAGTTTTCGTTCCAATTGCCGCGTTCGTCGCGATAACGCACGACAACCGCCGCAACCTCTCCCACGAGCCGGTCGCCTTCGCCCAGCGGGGTTCCGTCGAGCATCGGCTGCGTCGCGCGGCGCCACTCGCCCCCGACGAGCGCATAACCGACACGTTCGACGTTCGGACGCGAGCTGCCGTCGAGAGAGCCGGCGCCGCCATGGACGAAGGCAAAGCCGTTCGACGACCCGATGAAAGCAGGAATGGCTTCACCCGCCGGACCGCGCGTCGAGCGTTGGACCGCCTGCGCCAGATCGTTCGCCATCACGGCGCGGAGCCGGTTGATGCCGCCCATCGCCTTCAGCCGTTCCTGCACTGCGTCTTGGGTGTCGACGCTGCTGCGCAGGAGGCCGACGCCCATCGCCGCGATCGCCGCGAAAATGGAAAGCGCGACGAGCATCTCGACGAGGGTGAAGCCGCGTTCGCCTTTCATCGCGATGGCCGGATGATCGTCAGCGCCGCCTGCCCGCGCCCGCTTTCGGATCGCACGAGCAGGTCGATGCGGAGCAGCGCGTCGTCGGCGGTCCTCGCAACGCGCTGTTCGACGCGCCAGTTGCGCCCGGCGTTGGAAACGCCGATCGCGCTGTTGCCGATTGTCGGCGGCGCGGGGTCGGTCCACAGCTCGACCGCGCGGTTCTGCGCGACGACGCCCGCCATCGTGCTTTCGTCGAGGTCGCCGGCGGTGCGGACCGCATAGGCGTCGAGGCGGACGAGCGCGAGCGCGGCGATGCTGATGACGCTGAGCGCGACGAGCATTTCGAGCAGGGTGAACCCGCTTTCATGCTCACCGGCCACGGCTGACCTCCCCGGTAGCAGAGACGCGCACGACCTCGCGCGCATCGCCCCCGGCAAGCACAATGGCCTGCGGGGTCGGGCTGGTGCCGACCCGGTCGAAGAGCAGGCGCGCCGCGCCGCGTCCGTCCCCCGCCGCAAAGCGGACGTCGCCGGGCCAGTTTCGCTGTTCGAAAGCACGGCCCGGCAGCACTTGCCATTCGCCGGCGACCCGCCGTTCGAACCCATAGCCCGAGGGCGCGAAATTGACCGCGACGCTGCGCCCCTCGATCACCGCGACATCCCGCGCGGCGGCAAGCCGCGCCGCAAGCCGGTCGGCCTCGCTGCGCACCGTGCGTTCCTCGCCCGGAATGGTGAGCACAACCGCGGTCGCGGCGAGCGCCATAATCGCGAGCACGACCATCAGTTCGACGAGAGTGAAGCCGCGATCATCGGCACTTGATCGCACCCCCGCGGAGGGCGTTCGGAGGCGCGGGACTCCGAACGCGGCCCAGACCTGACGCGGACGCGCCTCAGGCGTCGCTGCGAATATCCGCATTGTCGTCGGTCCCGCCGGGGGCGCCATCGGCACCGAGCGACCAGACGTCGAACGCCTTTCCGTTCGGCCCCGGCGCCTGATAATTATAGGGGCGCCCCCACGGATCGGCGGGCAGTTTCTTGATATAGCCGCCGCGGCGATAGCGTTCGGGCTGGGCCAGCGCAGGAGGTGCGGTGACAAGCGCGTTCAGCCCGTCGGTAGAAGCCGGATAGACCAGATTGTCGAGCCGATATTGTTCGAGCGCATTTTCGAGCGTCGCGATATCGGCCTTCGCCTTGGTCACCATCGCCCGGTCCTGGCTCGGGAGGACGTTGATCATCACCACGGTCGCGAGCAGCCCGATGATGAAGATGACGACCATCAATTCGGTCAGCGTGAAGCCGCGCTCGTCCTTCTTGCGGCGGCGGTGAACGGGGGAGCGGCCCCGATCCGAAAAGGACGTATCGAGCATCAGGTGAAGGAATAGCTTCATCAGCGACATTTTCATAGTCCGGCTAGATTCTGCAACTGAAGGATCGGCAGCAGAATGGCGAGGATGATCAGGGCCACGCACGACCCCATAACGACAATTATGACAGGTTCGAGAAGCGCCATCGACGCGGCCGTAAAACGGTCGAATTCGCGCTCGAGATAATCGGCCGCGCGTTCGAGCATCACCTCGAGCCGCCCGGCGCTTTCGCCGCTCGCGGTCATATAGACGAGCAGCGGTGGGAACACCCCGGCGTCGCGGAGCGCGGCCGAGAGGCCGCCGCCGGCGCGCACCTGATCGACGATGTTGGCGGTCGCGCCGGCGAGCGCGGCGTTGCGGATCGTCGGCACGGTCAGTTTCAGCCCTTCGACAAGCGGCAGGCGGCTCGACACCATCGTCGACAGCGTCCGCGCGAAGCGCGCCGCGTAGAGGTCGCGGAGGAGGCGCCCCAAGAGCGGCAGGCGGAGAAGGCGGGCATCGACCGCGGCCTTGAACGCCGGACGGCGCAGCGCGGCGGCCCAGCCGAACGCGGCAGCGACGATGAGCAGCGCGATCAGCCACCACCAATTGGCGGCGAAGCTGGAGATCGCGATCACCGCGCGGGTCAGGAAAGGCAGCTGCTGGCCGGTGTCGGTGAACTGTTCGACGACGCGCGGGACGACGAAGATCATCAGCGCCGCGACGACCCCGATCGCGACGATCGCGAGCACGATCGGATAGGCGAGCGCGGCGATCAGCTTGCCGCGCACTTCGGCCTGGCGTTCGAGCAGGTCGGCGAGGCGCGCGAGGATCGTGGTGAGGCTGCCGGTCGTTTCGCCCGCTGCGACCATTGCGCGATAGAGCGGCGGAAAGCTGCCGGGCTGGCGACCCATCGCGTCGGCGAGGCGGCGGCCTTCGAGCAGGCCGGCGTGGACGTCGCCGATAATCGCGCGCGCGCTTTCGGCCTCGCTCTGACGCGTCAATGTGCGCAGCGCCTCTTCGAGCGGCGCGACCTCGGCGAGCGTCGCGAGCTGGCGGGTAAAAAGCGCCAGTTCCTTGGCTGACAGTTTGGTCTTGCGGAACGCGAGCAGCGAGCGACCGGCGGGTTTCGCTCCGGCGGCTTCGACCGCAACGATGTGGAATTTCCGCCGCACCAGATCGGCGCGCGCGGCCTCGTCGTTCGCGGCGGTCAGCCGTCCCTTGCGCTCGCGGCCTTGGGGATCGATCGCCACATAGCGATAATCAGGCATCGACATCCTCGCGCCGCGCGATGCGGATCGCCTCTTCTGCGGTCGTCAGCCCCTTCGCGACCATCGACCGCGCCGCCGAGGCGAGCGTCGGCGATTTGAGGAAGGCGTGCTTGGCGATCATCGCCTCGTCGCCGCCGGCGTAGATATAGCGGCGCACCGTCTCGTCGACCTTGATCGCCTCGAACACGCCGATGCGCCCCTTGAAGCCGGTGCCGCCGCACGCCTCGCAGCCTTTGGGGCGCCAGATGACGGTTCCGATGTCGAGGCCGAGCATCGCGGCGACGCTGTTGTCGGCCTGGACGGGTTCGCGGCAATTTTCACAAAGTTTGCGCACAAGTCGCTGCGCAAGAACGGCCCGGAGAGTCGAAGCCAGAAGAAAAGGCTCTACTTTCAAATCTTTAAGTCGCGTTATTGCGCCGACCGCATCATTGGTGTGGACCGTCGAGAGGACGAGGTGGCCTGTGAGCGAGGCTTGCACCGCGATGTCGGCGGTTTCGCGGTCGCGGATTTCGCCGACCATCACGACATCGGGATCCTGGCGCAGGATCGCGCGCAGACCCGCGGCGAAGTCGAGCCCGACCTTGCTGTTTACCTGCGTTTGTCCGACCCCGTCGACGGCATATTCGACCGGATCTTCGACGGTCAGGATATTGCGCTGGCCGTCGTTGAGTTGCTTCAAGGCGGCGTAGAGCGTCGTCGTCTTGCCCGAGCCCGTCGGGCCGGTGACGAGGATGATGCCATTGGGTTCGGCGAGCGCCTCGCGCAATATCTGATCGGCGGCGCCCGACAGACCGAGCACGTCGAAGTCGATCCCCGCCGTGTCCTTGTCGAGAATACGCATCACGACCCGCTCGCCCGCGCGGCTCGGCAAGGTCGAGACGCGGACGTCGACCGCTTTCCCCGCGAGCGTCAGCCCGATGCGGCCGTCCTGCGGCACGCGGCGTTCGGCAATGTCGAGGCGCGCCATCACCTTGATGCGGCTGACGACGACGGGGGCGACATGCGGCGGCATGCGGAGATGCTCGCGCAGCACGCCGTCGGCGCGCATCCGCACGACAAGCCCGCTTTCATAGGGCTCGATGTGGATGTCGCTGACCCCCTGCCGCACCGCTTCGGCGATGATCGCGTTGATCAGGCGGATCGCCGGGGCGTCGTCGGCGCTGTCGAGCAGATCCTCCGCGCTGGGGATGCCGAGGTCGAGGTCGCTGCCGTCGAGCGAGCCCGCCATCGCGGCGGCCGAGCTGTCGACGGCATAATGGTCGGAGAGCAGCCGGTCGAAATCGGCGGCATCGGCGGTCGCGACGCGGAGCGGCTGCGCGAGATAGCGTTTGACCTCGATCAGCACCGCGGGATCGCTGCCCTCACGCAGCGTCGCGAGCCACACGCCGTTTTCGCCCGGCGCGATGACGACGCCATGCGTGCGCGCGAAACCGTAGGGAATATCAACCGGCGCCGGGGAAGGCGCCGCCGGTTCGATGTCGGTCACGGATAGTCTCCGGCAGGCGGGGCGGGCGCCTCGGACGTCGAGGGCGGAACATCGGTCGTGATCACGCTGCCGTCGGGGCGGCGCAGTTCGGGGAGGTTGACCGGGCCGACCGTCACGTCGGCCGGCGTCGGCGGCGACGGCGGCGTCGTGCCCATATAGTCACGCACCAGCGTGTCGATCGCGGGTTCGACATCGGGATTCCGCTGGAGCTGGAAGTCGCGGATATAGCCGTAGCGGCGCGCGGTGAGCGCGGCATTGTCTTCGCGGCTCTTGAGGATGGTCGGGCGGATGAAGACCATCAGGTTGGTCTTTGACCGCGTCCGGCTGCGCGACTTGAACAGTTCGCCGATCAGCGGAATATCGCTGAGGAGCGGAATCCGCTCGATCGTCTTGCGCTCGTCGTCGTTGAGCAGCCCCCCGATCGCGAGGATTTCGCCGTCGTCGACGGTCAGCACGGTTTCGAACGCGCGCTTGTTGATGATGAGGTCGCTGTTGCGCGACGACACCGGCCCCGCGACGCTCGACACTTCCTGGCGGAGGAACAGCTTGACCTCGCCCGCGCCGTTGACCTGCGGCGTCACGTCGAGCTTGATGCCGACCTCTTCGCGCTGGACGGTGCGGAAGGCTTCGTCGAAATTGTCGCTGAGCGCCTCGCCCGTCGTGATCGGCACTTCCTGCCCGACGAGGAATTTCGCCGCCTGATTGTCGAGCGTGACGATATGCGGGGTCGCGAGCAGGTTCGACGTCGTGTCCGATTTCACCGCGTTGATGATCGCGCCGAAGATCGTGTTCTTGCCGATGTCGCCCGCAAAGCCAGCGAAGCCGCCCGTGGCCTGAAGCAGCTGCGCCGCCGCGGCCTCCTGAAACGCGTCGCCGAGCGCGCTCGACGTCGTGGTCACCACGGTCGTACCGTCGGTGGTCGTCGTTTCCTCGCTGATCTGCGTCGAGGCATAGGCGCCGCCGAGCGTCAGGATATTGGGCGACGCATTGCTGTAGCTCGTCGCAACGAACGGGATATTCTTGCCGCCGAGCAGGAACTGGACGCCCAGCTTCTTGGCCGCGTCGTCGCCGATCTCGACCACGATCGCCTCGACGAGCACCTGTTGCCGCCGGCTGTCGAGCTGGCGGATCAGCTCGCCGAGCATCCGCTGCACTTCGCTGTTCGCCGCGACGATGATCGCGTTCGCGCCCTCGTAGCGCGTGACGATCGCGGGACCGCGAGTCGAGATGCTGCCGCTGCCGCCCGCGCCGGTCGAGGTCGCGGCGGGTGCGGCGGCGGGCGCGGGTGCGCTGCCGCCATTCGAGGAAGAAGTCGAGGTCGAGGCGGACGCGGGCGGCAGGCCCGCCTTTTGCGCGGGGTCGCTGCCGCCGCCGATCAGCTGCTGGAGCGTCGGGAGCAATGTCTCGGCATTGGCATGTTCGAGCCAATAGACGCGCAGTTCGGTGCCGCCCGCAGCCTTGGCATCGAGATCATTCGCCATCGCGACGAAGCGCGCGACGAGCGCCTGATCGCCCCTGAGCGCGATCGCATTGCTGCTGTCGATCGGCACGATCGCGACCGGCGCGCGCGCGCCCTCCCCCGCCGCGGGCACCAGCGCGGCGAGCGCGGCAGCGATTTCGCGTGCCCCGGCGTTCTTGAGCGTGACGATCTGGCTGGTCGAACTGTCGCGGTCGATGCTGGCGGCGAGCGACCGGATGCGGCGGATATTGTCGGCGAAGTCGGCCACGACGAGGCTGTTGGCGTTGCGGTTCGCGGTGAGCGAGCCCTGCGGGCTGACGAGCGGGCGCAGCGTTTCGACCGCCGCGACGGCGTCGATATGCCTGAGGCGGATGATTTCGGTGACGAACTGGTTCTGCGCCGCGCGCGCGCTGCCGATGCGGCCGGGCTGCGATGCCGCGCCGTCGATCGGCTGGATGCGATAGCTGCCGTTCGGCCCCGGCACCGCGACGAGGCCGTTCGAACGGAGGGTTGCGAGGAAAATCTCGAAATATTCGCTGCGCGACAGCGGCCGGTCGGTGACCACCGACACCTTGCCGTTGACGCGCCCGTCGATCACGAAGGTGCGTCCGGTGATCCGCGCCGCATCCTGGATGAAGGCGCGAATATCAGCGTCGCGCACGTTCAGCGTATATTGGGCGACCGCAGGCGCCGGTGTGGCGGAAACGAGCGCGGCGGCAAGCATGAGCGAGAGTTTAAGACGCATAGAACCTATTGCTTCGAAAGGAAGATGGCGACGGGAACGACGCTGGCGCCGCGTTCGACCTCAAGCGCGATACGCGCGCCCGGGGCAAGTTGATTGGCAAGCGCCGCGACGTCGCTCGCCGAGGTGATCGGGCGGCCGCCGACCGAGCGGATGACGTCGCCGGGGCGCAGACCCGCGGCGCGGAAGGTGGCGCCGTCGCCCTGCGGCTGGACGACGATGCCGGTGATGCTACCCTCTTCGGCGCGCGGCGCAAAGGCGACGCCCGCCTTGATCGCTGCGGGGGTCATTTCGCCGCTGGTGGCCGACGGCGCCGCGCCGATTTCGGGCGTCGGCGCGGGGAGCGCCGTTCCCGGACTGGCGACGGGCGCCTCACCGCTCTGGTCGAGAAACAGGCTTTCGCGCGCGCCGCCGCGATCGAGCAGCACATGGTCGAACGCGACGCCGGCAAGCTTCAGCCCCGGCGCGATCTCGTCGCCGACGGCATAGCTCGTCTGCACCCCGTCCTCGCCCGCGATGATCGCCGACCCGCCGCCCGTCGCTTCGTTGAGGTTGATCCCGAACAGCGTGAGCCCGGCCGAGGTCACGGTCGCGGTGGCGGGACCCTGAACATTGCCGCGGAAAAAGGGATCGAGGCTAGTGAAGAGCGAACGCCGTTCGGCGGGCGATGCGATGACGGCGGTCTGCGGCTGCCACGCGCCGAGCGGCGAGAGCGGCGTGAGCAATGTCCAGAGCAGGCGGACGCCTTGCCAGATCAGGAGCGCGCCGAGCAGGCCGACGAGCAGGTGCGGCCAGATTTCGCGCGGGGTCCGCTTGCGAACGCGGAGCCACGAGGGCAGCGCGCGCGGCAGCCGAACGGCCGATCCGGACATCAGCGTTGCCATGTGGTTATCTGTCCCCCAACCGAAAGAGCATCTCGCGAATCGCCTAGGGGCGATTGGTGACAATCAGTTGACGGCAAGATTACAGTTTTTTGTCAGCCGGGCGAGTCCGGTGCGGTGGGGCGCTTCGCATAAGCCTCTCCCCTTTAGGAGTGTCAGGTCGGTCATGCCCCCGGCATGACCTAAACCGTCCGGGGGACGGTTTACCTGACACTGGGTTGGGGTGGGGGCCATCGGCCTTGCGCAAGGCCGATGGCCCCCACCCGCTGCGACTAAGCCAGCAAGCTGGCAAGTCTCGCTGCCCTCCCCTGAAGGGGAGGGCGTCAGTTGGGTCAAAACTTGATCGAAGCGCTGAGCGAGAAGGTGCGGCCCAGCTTGTAGCGGTTGAAAAAGATCTTGTTGTCGCCCGAGGTCTGGACTTCCTGATATTTGCGCCCCGTGAGGTTGCGCGCCTCGAACTTCAGTTCGATTTCCTTGTTCAGGAGATTGATTCCCTGCCGCGCGACGAAGTCGAGCTGGATGCCGGGCTTTTCCTTGAGGTCGGGCTGGCCCGACGGGCCGCGGCTGGTCACGCGCGGGCTGGCGTAGGTCAGGAGCAGGGTCTGCTGCGAGAGCCGGTCCTGATCTTCGAGCCCGATCTGGAAATTGACCAGATGGTCCGACTGGCCGGTCAGCGGCGCCCCGTCGAAGAAGAAGTTCTCCGCATTCTGCACCACGCCGTTGATGACGGTCGTGTCGCCATCGCCGACCTTGATCTCCGATTTGGTGTAGGTGTAGTTGCCGATCAGCACGAGGCGGCGGCTTTGCCAGAAGGGCGAATCCGATAGCGTGTCGAGCGGAAGATATTTCTGCACTTCAAGCTCGGCGCCATAAAGGGTCGCCTTCGGCGCGTTGGCGTAGCTGCTGTTCACCGACGAGTCCGAAATCGAGGTATAGGTTTCGATCGGATTGTCGATCGACTTGTAGAAGCCGGCGACCGTCAGGCGCTGATCCTTGTCAAAATACCATTCATAACGGGCTTCGGCATTCCACAGCTCGCTGTCGGTCAGCGAAGGGTTACCACGGAACAGACGGTTCGATTCGGGATCCTGATAGACCTGTGCCACCAGTTCGCGGAACTGCGGGCGGGCAATCGTTTTCGATCCGTTGAGGCGCAGCTGCATATCGGGCGCGACTTCCCAGGTCAGCGTGACGCCCGGGAGCCAGTAATCATTGTCGAGGTTTGTTTCGACGATCGCCGACGATCCGGTGCCGAACAGGTCGATCGGGACAACGGTCTGCTTCGCCTCTTCATAGCGCACGCCGGCGTTGACATTGACGCCCGCCGTCAGCTCGGCCTGCACCTGCGCATAGCCTGCATGGGTGGTCAGCTTCGCATCGAAGGCCGCCGTGCCGTCCTGCGCCGAAGTTTCGAGCAGCGAGATGTCGTACAGCTGAATCGTCGCGTCGGAGAGCAGATAGTCGGGGCGCAGCTGCTGCACCTCGATCGGCAGGTTCGACGCGCGGAACTGGAAGGTGCGGCGTTCCGAAATGCGGTGCGTGTCGGTATAGGCATAACCGACCGTGGCGGTGATCCGCGGCGCCAGTTCGTACGACAGATCGACGCCGCCCGACCACAGATCCTCGTTGAGGTCCGAAAAGGCGATCGTCGCGTCGCCGCGGTTGCCGCCGAGGTCGTTAACGAACTTGTCGCCCACCGGGTCGCCCGGCTGGTTGGTGCGGACATAGGTGAAGCCGCGCTCATAGGGCGCCTCGCGCTGCGAATTGGTGTAGGCGCCGCGCAGGTCGAGCTTCAGCCGGTCGAATTTGAATTCGCCGACCAGCTGCGTATTGATCAGCTGGCGCTCGTACCAGGCCGTGTCCTGCTTCATGATGTCGCGGTCCGACTGGTTGGCGTCGGTACCGAGCGCGAGGCGCGCCTGCTTCAACGTGTCGCGGATATAGAGGTTGGTCCAGCGGATCTTGTGATCGCCAAGTTCGAGCCCGAAGCCGAGCAGCCCGTTCACCACGACACGATTGTCGGTGATGACGCGGTTATAGCTCGTCTGCGGGTCGCCCGAGAGGTCGTCGTTGACCGAGGTCTGCTGGAGCGTGTCGCGCGTGCGCCATTTGTTGCTGATCCCGGCGGTCGCGATGATCCCGAGTTCGCCATCGGGAAGCTGGATCGTCGTGCCGCCGGTGATGCCCGCCGACCAATTCACCGGGATATGGTTGTTCTGTTGCAGCAGCGTGGTTTCGGCGTTCACCAGCTCCATCTGGATCGCTTCGAGCTGGTCCTGCGAGAAATCGGCGCCTGCGAGGATCGGCTTGCCGCTCTTCAGCGCAGCGCTCAGCAGCGGCGGAACGTCGCGCGTGCCGTCGTCGAATCCCGTCCAGTCGGTGTCGCTGCCATAATAGGTATAGCCGAGTTCGTTGGTCGTCTCGCTGTCCCAGCCGATGCCGCCCGAGAAGGTGAGGAAGGTCTCGCGCGGGGTGGCCTTGGTCGTGAGGTTGATCACGCCGCCGCCGAATTCGCCGGGGAAGTTCACCGAGAAGCTCTTTTGCACGAGCGTCGAGTCGATGACGTTGGTCGGGAAGATGTCGAGCGGAACGACGCGCTTCAACGGTTCGGGGCTGGGCAGCGGCGATCCGTTGAGCAGCGCGAGCGAATAGCGGTCGCCGAGGCCGCGGACATAGACGAAACCGCCGCCGACGACCGACAGGCCGGTCACGCGCTGCAGCGAGCCCGAAATATCGCCTTCGCCGGTGCGCGCGATGTCGGCCGACGAAAGCGACGACACGACTTCGGGCGTCGCACGGACGATATTGGGGGTATAGCGGCCGGTGACGACGATTTCCTGATCGGCGCCGCCGGGAATCGAAACATCCGCTTCTTCTTCGGGCGCCGCCGTGTCGTCGGCAACCGCTTCATCGGCAGCGGGCGGCGCATCGGCAGCGGGTTCGGCGCTGGCGTCCTGCGCGAGCGCGGCCGGCGCAACGAGCGCGGAACTAAGGAGAAGCAGGCTGGCGAAGATCGGCCGCTTGGTCATGGTGAAAATCCCCAAGGTATATGCAGGAAGGGAGCGGGCCAGCCCGTCAGGCGTGCCCGCTCCCCGTTTGGATCGCGAGCGATCAGGTCGTCGGGATGGCGCTGCAGCTGCCGCTCGACGTACCGAAGTCCGCCGTCGCCGAGTTGCAGGTCCAGCCCTGGTACCAGGTGTCGTTCGCGTCGCGGACCGCGCCGACATAGGCCGTGGTGTCAAAGAAGGACGCGATCGTCTTGGCGTCGAACGCCGCGAAACCCGTTTCGGTGGCGCCATTGACGAACAGGCTGGTCAGGCTGGGCGTGTAGTCGAAGCGGTTGTTCGTCCCGGCGGTGAAGATCGCCTGGACTTCGGCGTCCGTCACGGCCGGGCTGCCGCCGCCGCGGAACGGGCGGGCGGCGCTGCACTTCGCCGAGACCGAGAAGAAGCGCGGCGGCCCCTGTTCGTCGGCACCCGTCGTCTGCGTCGTCGACGTGCTGTCGATGCGGAAGCACGACGTATCGGTCGTCAGCAGGCCGTTCGCGAAGGTGTAGTCGGCACCGCCGCGGATGCGGATGGCGGCCGCATTGCTGTTGTTCGCGTTACGGTGGATGAAGGTGAAGTTCGAGATCGTCACATTCTGACGCGGCACCGCCTGTTCGTTGCCGTCCGAGTCGATTTCCATCATCGAGTCGCCAACCGTCCCGCCGGCCCGGCCGATCGCAATCGCATATTGGATATTGCCCTTGTAACCGACGTCGGTGTCGAAGGCGTCATCTTCGGCCCCGGTGACGATCATATGCTTGAAGTTCGGGCGGCCGCCGAAAACTTCCATGCCGTCGTCCGAGCTGTTGTGGATCTGGATGTGATCGAACTGGGTGCCCGAACCGACGCCCGACGGGGTCAGGCCCTGCAGTTCCTTGTCGGCGCTGAGGATGAAGCCCGAATAGCGGATTTGGACATAGGACATGCGGCCCGAATTGTCTGCCGGCTGCGCGCCGCCGTATAGTGCGTTCGACGTACCCTCGGTATCGCGTTCGCAATCGACGGTACCTTCGGCGGCGCCCGGTGCGAGGCAGTCGGTGACCGGCGCGCGGCCGAGCAGTACGACCCCGCCCCAGAGCTGCGAGGTGTTGTCGCCCGCCGAACCGACGACGTTGCCACGGCCGGTAAAGACGATCGGCTGCGTCGGGGTGCCGACGGCGTCGATCCGGTTGCCGCGGTTGACGACAAGGTACGAAACGCCCGTCGAACCGAAGATGGTAACGCCCGGATCGATCGTCAGCGTGACGGCAGTGTTGGTGCTAGCGGCGCCCTGATCGGTGCCGACGTCAACGCGGCCGGGCAGCGAATAGATGACGCCGTCCACCTTCGGGATCGCCGTCGTCGAATTGAAGCGCGCGGGGAAGCCGCAGTTGCGCCAGGTGCCTTCGTTACCGGCGATTGTGCCGAGGTCGGTCAGCTGGTCGGCACCGGCGATGCTCGGACAGGCGTCGGCCGGGGTCACGCCGGTCGGCGTGGGCGTCGGGGTCGGGGTCGGAGTGGGCGTCGGGGTCGGCGCGGGAATCACGATCACGCCTTCGCCCGGCGACGCAACGCCATCGGCGCCGCACGCCGCAAGAATGGAACAGGCCACGCCGCTGAGCATGACCAAACGAATGCGTGCGAAAGCCGCCATGAAAATCTCCGTCCCGGTGTGCGCCCCCAATCGGTCGAGCAGCGCCCCTGATGAAAAACACGCCGCGGGCGAGAAGAAGAATTGCTGACTCGCCCCCGGTGACGCCGCCACTAGGGTGATTCGATGACGGTCTGACGCCAGAGCCGTGACAGTTGCATGACTCTTTCGAGTCCGTTCGATGACAACGGCAGCCGTCGCGGCCTGCGTTTGCCGGCGCGCGCGAAAATAAAAGCGGCGAAGCTCGCTTGCATCCCCCTCAAAGCTTTGCTAGGCGCCCGCTCCTACCTGGTGCCGGACCCGATCCGGACCATCATGATGTGCGGTCGTGGCGGAACTGGTAGACGCGCAACGTTGAGGTCGTTGTGGCCGAAAGGCCGTGGAAGTTCGAGTCTTCTCGACCGCACCATCATCGCCGTTTGTGGCGTATCTTCAGTAGCTTGGCCAGAGGCGGGGAGAGAAAGCCCCGGCACCCCCTACATGGGCGGGTGCGCGCAGAACGACGCCGCGGTGCCAAGGCGTAAACCCCGCCTGCGCATGATCGCGTCAAGCGTCTCGGTTTAGGCGGCGCGCGCGATGGTCGCGACGCACTCCGCGCCAGCGGCGCTGCCGATGAAAGCGCGACGGCCCAGCATCAGCCCCCCGGCGCCTGATCGTAGACGAGGCGGAAGCCGACGTTGCTCGTGCCGAGCCCGGGATCACGGCCCTGCCGCGAGGCCGGGCGATAACGCTGGCAATAATTGGGGGCGCAAAGATAGCTGCCACCCTTGACGGTGCGCGACGGCATGCCTGGGTTCAGCGGGTCATAGGCGTTGTTTTCGCTTGGGCCCCTGGGATTGTCCGTCTCGTCCGGGTTATGACCCGGCTTGAAAAAGTCCGACGTCACTTCCCAGACGTTGCCGACCATGTCGTAGAGCCCGTTGGCATTGGGCTTGTAGCAGCCGACCGGCGACACGCCCTTGAAGCCGTCGCTTGTCGCATTGTAGTTCGGGAAGGCGCCCTGCCAGCTGTTCGCTTCTTCAGGCTGGACGTTTTTCGACCGCTGCCCGGCGCTCGCCGCATATTCCCATTCGGCCTCGGTCGGAATCCGCCCGCCCGCCCATTTGGCATAAGCGACCATATCGTCCCACGCCAAGTGCACGACGGGTTCGTTGGCGACCTGGTCGGCACCGGTCGGACCATAGGGCTTTTTCCAGTTGGCCCCCGGAACATATTTCCACCAGTCGGCATAGTTGTTCGACGGAAAGTCGGGCGGGGTGAACACTGCCGACCCGGCCTTCAGCATATCGGCCGGAATCTGCTCGACGGGCACCTGAAACTGCTTCGGATCGACGGGCTTTTCGGCGACGGTGACATAGCCGGTCGCCTTCACGAACGCGGCGAACTGGCGGTTCGTCACTTCATGCGGATCGATCCAGAAGCCCGCGACCGTCGTCTTCCGCACGGGGCCTTCCTCGGCATAGACGTCGTCCTCGCCCATTTCGAAGGTGCCGCCGGCAAGCTTGACCGGCGTGTCGGCAATGCCCGGGCATTTGCGCGGCGCAGCGGCAGCGACCCGATTGTCTTCGGACTCGCTCTCGCTGCATGCGGATGCCGCGAGGAGGATGCCGGCGCCCACGACGGGCGCGAAGAAAAACAGGGGCGAGCGGGTCATGATCTTCTCCTGAGGCACCTTGGCATTGCCACCACAACCGGGGCTGAACGCCTTCGCGGCCAAGGTCAATGGGCGAGCGCGGGCGCTGCGCCAGCGGTCCGCTCGACCCGTACATGGCCGGTCACGACGAGCAACCAGCCGCTGCGCGCGGGCAAGGAGCGTTCATGACGGCGGCACCTAACAGCAGTCCCGAACCGCATCTTTGCCGACGATGGAACCGGAAGCCGGCAATTCCTGAAATCAAGCTTTTATCAACGCAGAGGCTGCTGAAGTGCGCCCCAAGTCGTTCATCAAATCTGATAATGGAAGATTCTCTGGTAGCGGAGGAGGGACCCATATCAAGGTATTAATTATCTGTTTTCACACGATTTATTTTGACGACCGCTCGAAAACCGCCCCAGTTTTAGCCCCCATTCGACGAGTAGTTTGCGGAATACGACAGACCGTTTTTGTCAGTTCGCTTCCCGCGATGTCTCCGATGCCGTCGTTCCGCGCGGGCGATGCTGCATTCGATTTGCTGTGAGAAAGCGGCGGATACTGTCCACCATGATGACGGTCGCGCGCCCGACTTTTGCAGCCTCGATGTCCCCCGAGGCGATCAGCTCATATATGGTCGAGCGCCCCAGACCGGTCATGCGGCTGGCGTCAGGAATGCGAACGCTGATCGGTTCAATCGGCGACCGGGCGTCGCCGGGCGTCAAACTTGCTCCGCTTCCGCGACGGTGCATCGCTACGTCCTTCGCCGCTGCTTGCTGAACTCGCGGTCGCCGGCAATGAAGCGTTCGATCATCGGCGGGATGAGCTTCTCCGGCGTCAGCGCCGATGCGAGCCCTGTCAGTTTGGCGTGGACCTCGGCATAATCTGCAAGGTCGCGCGCGAGCGCGCCCGATATCTCGAGCGTGAGCTTCACCGGTTTGTCTTCGGGGATCGGACCGAGGCGGAGCTTCGTCATCGCGCCGCCCCGATGTCGATCGGCTCGAGGATCAAATCGCGCGTGACGATGACGCGGAACGCAAAGCCCGGGCGCACTGTGAGGGTCGCCGGAACGGACAGTTCTCGCTCGACGACCCGCCTTCCCGCCTCGTTCGTCCCGTCCTGCACCCCCGCGCGCAAAGCGCGCACGAGGTCGCTGTCGCCGCTCGACACCAATTCGGTGCCGACGCCGAGGAGCGAGGAGATCAGCGCAGCGCGGAGCATCCGGCCCCAATGATTGTCGACCTTGTCTTCGAGGCCCGCCATGCCGGACGCATCGGCACCGGGCTGGCGGTCGAGCCGGATCGACCGGCCACCGGGAAGGATGAGCCTGTCCCATGCAAGAAGCACGCGACTCTGCCCGGCGACGACCTCGCTGTCATACTCGCCAACGAGGCGCGCGCCTTGCGGGATCAGGAGAATGCGGCCCGTAGGGCTATCGAAAACATTCTGCGTGACCTGAGCGCTGATCTGACCGGGCAGGTCGGAGCGTATGCCCGTGATGAGCGCAGCCGGAATAACAGCGCCTGCCTGCAAGATGAAGGGAGAGCTCGGTGCTACGATCGGCTCGCTGCTCTCGATCGGAGGCCGGCCGCCGCCCGCCATGAATTGTCGCCGCGCCGAGGCGATCGTCGGCTTCTCCTCCGCCGCTTCGGCGGAAGCCGGCGTCGCGGCGATCTCGGCCGCAGCCTCGCGCAGCGGCGCCCCGCCGCTTCCGCCAAGGAACAGCCGGCTCCCCTGCGCCGCCTCGCGTTCCTGCAAGGCGCGCTGCCGCGCCTGTTCGGCCGCCGCGACCCGGGGATCGACCGGCGGCTGCGCCATGCCGGGCACGGGCACGGTTTCGCCGGCATTCTGCGCCGCCACGATCGGCCGCCCGAGATCGCCGGGAAGCGGCGGCCCCAGTTTCGGCACCGAACCATAGTCAGCTGGGCCGCTGGTGATCGTTTCCGCCCGATTGGGGTTGGTTACCTCGTAAAGTTCCTGCGCGGGCCTCGGATCGGGTGTCCGCAACGCCCAAAGCAAAGCGCCGCCGATCGCGAGGCCCGCCGCCCCGCCCGCAAGGGCGAGGGTCTTGCGCGACAGACGCATGACCCGCGGCAGCTCGCCTTCGAGCCGGAAGCCGTCGGGGCTGGCGGGGGCCACCGCTGCCGGACAGAGCTCCGCCTCGACAGGCGCCCCCTCGCCTTCCCGGTCCGGCGCGTTCACTTGCCGCTCCGGCGGCGGGGCGCATCGCGCTCGATGCGAACCGAGTTCGCGGCCCGCCCGCTGCCGAGACGAAGCTCGGCGCGCTCGAAGAGGCGGTCGACAATCATGAAGCGGCCCTGGACGCGGTAGTTGACGAGTTCGGCTGCGCCCTTGTCGCCCAGAATGAAGAGCGGCGGCATCTCCGCGGTCGCGACATTTGCTCCGAATTCGACGAAAAGCTGGCGGCCATCGTCGAAGACGCGCTGCGGCCGCCACGCGACCTTGTCGCCTGAAATCCGGTAGGCAAAGTTCAGGGCGGCGAAATCGATCCCGCCGGCCACGGGGGCAAGCCTTTCGCGTTCGGTCTCCGCGGCGCGGAGCGCGATCAGCTCGTCCTGCGGATAGGACCAGGACACGCCCGCCATATAGGTCGACGGCGTTGCCCTGAGCTCGATGTGATAGGTTCTACGGCTGGTGTTGATGACGAGGTTCGTCATGATATCGGGCCGCGTTGGCTTCACGAGGATGTGGACGCGGCGCGATACGCCGGCGCCGCTCAGCGTGTCGCCGATGATCCAGCGCACCGTGTCGCCTGCGGCAACCGGTCCGGGGCCGACAAGCTCCTCGCCTTCCTGCAGCGCGATGTCGGTGACCTGGCCCGGCGCCGTGTAGATCTGGAACAGCGCGCCATCGGCCCAGGCATATTTCTGGATCGCGCCCTGGAAGGTCGCACGCTCGGGCTGGACGCGGGCGGCGTCATTGGCGCGGCCGACCTGGACCTTGGGATCGCCGGGCGCGGCGTGCGCGGGAAGGCCGAGCGCGAGGGCGCCCAGCAAAAGGGGAAAGCGGATCACTGGCTGAGCTCCTTCGACCAATTCAGACTGGACACAAAGACGCCGAGCGGGTTTGTCCGCAGCGCGTCGGCGGTTCGGGGCGGCTGGATCGTGACCGTAACGATCGCGGACCAGCGCGAGGTTTCGAGGAGGCTGCCGTCCTGATAGCGGCGCTCGGTCCAGGCAATGCGGAAGCTGTCCTTGGACGCCCGGATCACGCTCGATACATCGACCGCGACCTGGCGCTTGCCGATCTCGGCGAACGGGTCGTTGGTGCGGGCGTAATCATTGAGTGCCTGCGCCCCGCTCGTCGTCGCAAAGTCATAGGCGCTCAGCCAATCCCTGCGCAGAACGACGGGATCGGCGGGAATCGAGCGGACATGCTCGATGAAGCGCGCGAGGTGGAAGGCGATCTGCGGATCGGTCGGCGCGAACTCGCCGTCGGCTGGCGCAACCGAGCGCGCCTCGCCAAGCTTGTCGACCTCGACGATCCAGGGCGTGATCGTACCGCGTGACGCCTGCCAGACCACGGCGGCGGCGAGCCCGCCCGACAGGAAGAGCGTGCCGAAGAAAGCGAGCCGCCAGTTCCTCGCCTGGACGCGAGCGGAACCGAGCCGGTCGTCCCAGACCTGGCCTGCGCGCTGATATGGCGTCACGGGCTCGGGCGATTTGCCATAATGGTTGGTCGGTCGTCGAAACATCGCGTCATTCCTTCTGGCTGATGTCGGGAGCGGAGCCGGCCCCATGGCTGTCGCCGGCCTTCAGTGTCTGCGAAGCGATGGTCGCGCCCGACGTGACGGCCTGACGCCGTTTCATCGCAGCGGCCCATGCCGGCGGACCGGCGGGCGCGGAACCTTGCGCCGCCTGCGAGGGCGAACCGCCCTGCCCCTCGGCATAGCTTGACCGGAGCCGCGCCGCGGCGCGGCGCAGCGGAGATCCGGCGCCACTCGCCGCTTCGCGCGCCACATTCGCGAGGCCCGCGCCGAAAGCGCGCATCCCGCTCTTTCCGGCCGCCCCGCGCGCATAAGAGGCCGATGCGCCGCCAGCGGTGCGCGAGGCACCGAGCGCAGTCCGGCCAAGGGCACTGCTTGCCGCGCCGGCGGCAAGTGTCGCACCCGCCGCGCCGGCGGCGAGCGTCGCTCCCGCCGCGAGGGTCGTACCGGCGGCGGCGCCGGCGCCGAGCTGCGGGCCGCCGGCAACGATGCCGTTCGCCACGCTGGGACCAAAAATGCCGAGACCGAGCAGCGTCAGCGCGCCGAGCGCGATCGCCATGACTTCGCGGATGTCGGGCTCGGTGCCGAGTCCCGCATCCATGAAGCGCTGGAAGAGCGTGGTTCCGATGCCGGTGATGACCGCGAGCACCAGCAGCTTGATGCCTGAGGAAATGACATGCCCGAGCACGCGCTCGGCCATGAAGGCGGTCCGGTTGAAGAAGGCGAAGGGCAGCAGGACGAACCCCGCAAGGGTGACCAGCTTGAACTCCAGGATCGTCACGAAAATCTGCACCGCGAGGATGAAGAAGGCAATGACGACGATCACCCAGGCTATCAGCAGGATCAGGATCTGGACGAAATTGGTGAAGAGCCCGACCGGCCCGACGAGGTCGGCGGTCGCGTCTAGTAGCGGTTCGGCGGCGTCGAGCCCGGTGGCTGCGACCATGCCGGGGCGCATGAAGTCGCCGATGGCCATCGCTCCGCCGCTCGCCTTCAGGCCGAGACCTGCGAAGCTTTCCAAAAGAATGGTCGCAAGCGCCTGAAAATTACCGATGATGAAGGCAAAGACGCCGACGTAGATCGTCTTTTTGACGAGCCGTTGCAGCACATCCTCATCGGTGCCCCATGCCCAGAAGAGCGCGGCGATCGTCACGTCGATGACGATCAACGTCGAGGAAAGAAAGCCGACCTCGCCGCCGAGCAGACCGAAGCCGCTGTCGATATAGGTCGAGAAGACGCCCAGAAAATTGTCGATGACGCCGGTGTCGTTCATGGCTTGCTCTTTTCGGTCCGGAAGAAGTGGCGCCTTTTGGTCTCCCAGGCGGCCTCGCACTCGGGGTCGGCTTCGGTGACGGTGCGGCAGCGGCGCAGCGTGTCGCCATAATCGGGGGGTGCGTCCGCTCCGGAGATCTGGGGAGCGGACGCACCGGGCGCGGGCGGATCGAGCGCCGCGATGAGGGCAAGGGCCAGCGCAAGACCCAGGACGATTGCCCCCATCACCAAGCCGCCCGCCCGGCCCATCTCAATTGCCTTTGCGGAAACGGCGGAAGCGTTCGCGGCCCTCGGCCTCGGCGGCCGCCGCGCGCGCCGCGCCCAGCATCTCCGCCCGCCCCTGCGCGCTCATCACCGCTGCGAGGTCGGAAATCTGCTGCGACTGGATGGCGAGCAGCTGGTTGCCCGCCTGCGCCGCCTGCAGCGCCCCGGTCGCCGACTGGCTTGCCCCGACGATTGTCGAGATGGACGTGCGCGTACCGCCCATGTTCGAGACGATGCCGGCCTGCACCTTCATCGCATCCTCGAACGCGCCGACGCTGTCTTTCCAGCGCGCCTCGGCATTGGCGACCATCTCGGCGGCCGAGCCGGTCAGCGCACCACCCTTGTACCGCTGCTCGAAGCCCTTGCGGATGTCGGTCACGTCATAGGCAATGCCTTCGGCCTCGCTCAGCAGCTGGCGCGTCTGGTCGACCTGCGCCTGTAGTTCGCCGAGCGTCGAAACGGGCAGGCTCTGGAGGTTCCGCGCCTCGTTGAGCAGCGAAGCCGCCTGGTTCTGGAGCTGCTTGATCTGGTTGTTGATCTGCTCGAGCGTGCGCGCGGCAGTCAGGATATTCTGCGAGAAATTGCGGGGATCGTGGACGATGCCGCCGACCTGGGCCTGCGCCCGCATCGCCAGCATGGGGCCGGATACTGTCACGGCAGCGAGCGCCGCAGCGACCATCGTGCGGGCAAGTTTCTTCTTCATCGGGGAGACTCCTCATTGGGGGCGGCAATGGGGGGGGAGCAGCTCGGCCGCCCATTCGAGCTTGCGGTGAGAGAGCCAGGCGGCGGCAAAGCCGGCGGCGCCATGCGCGGCGAAAATCTCGCCGATGCGCGTCTGGTCGGTCTTCGAAGAGGCCGCCGTGAAGGCGAGTGCGACGTCGCCGAGCCCGAGGTCGAAGAGGCGATTGCCGCGGCGCGACTGGCAATAATAGTCGCGCTTGGGGGTCGCCCGGCTCAGTATCTCGATCTGGCGCTCGTTGAGACCGAAGCGTTCGTAGATGCGGGCAATCCGCGGCTCGGCGGCGCGCTCGTTCGGGAGGAAGATGCGCGTCGGGCAGCTCTCGATGATCGCCGGCGCGATGCTCGACGTCTCGATGTCGGCAAGGCTCTGCGTCGCGAACACCACGCTGGCATTCTTCTTTCGTAGCGTCTTCAGCCATTCGCGGAGTTGGGCAGCGAAAGCGGGCTGATCGAGGACCAGCCAGCCCTCATCGATGATGATGAGGGTCGGCGAGCCGTCGAGCCGCCCGGCGATCCGGTGGAAGAGATAGGAGAGGACCGCGCTGGCCGACGCCGCTCCGACGAGCCCTTCGGTCTCGAAGACCTGCACGCGTGCCTTGCCGAGCTGTTCTTCGTCGGCATCGAGAAGCCGCCCCCACGGTCCGCCGATGCAATAGGGCGCGAGTGCCTGTTTCAGCGGCTGCGACTGCAGCAGCACCGCGAGGCCGGTCAGCGTGCGCTCGGACATTGGCGCTGTCGCGAGCGAAGTGAGCGACGACCAGAGATGGTCCTTGGCCGCGGGGTCGATCGCGATCCCTTCGCCGCCCAGCAATGCCGCAAGCCATTCGGCCGCCCAGCTGCGTTCGGCTGCCTCGTCGATCCGCGCCAGCGGCTGGAGCGCAACACCGCCTTCGGCATCATGAAGCGCGCCGCCGAGATCCTGCCAGTCGCCGCCCATCGCAAGACAGGCCGCGCGGATCGAGCCGCCGAAGTCGAAGGCGAAGATTTGCGCCCCGCGATATCGCCGGAATTGCATAGCCATCGCCGCGAGCAGCACCGACTTGCCGGCGCCGGTCGGCCCCACGACGAGGCAGTGCCCGACGTCGCCGACATGAAGGGTAAGGCGGAACGGGGTCGAACCTTCGGTCTTGCCGTAAAGCAAGGGGGCGTCACCGAAATGCTCGTCCCGTTCCGCCCCCGCCCACACTGCTGAGAGAGGGATCAGGTGGGCGAGATTAAGCGTGGAAATCGGAGGCTGGCGGACATTGGCGTAAACGTGACCGGGAAGGCTGCCGAGCCAGGCCTCGATCGCGTTCATGCCTTCGATCGTGCAGGTGAAGTCGCGGCCATGGATCACCTTCTCGACGAGGCGCAGCTTCTCGGCCGCGAGCGCCGGATCGGTATCCCACACCGTCACCGTCGCGGTCACATAGGCGATGCCCGAATGATCGGCGCCGAGCTCCTGCAGAGCCATATCGGCGTCGGCCGCCTTGTTCGAGGCATCCGAATCCATGAGCACCGACTGCTCGTTGGTCATCACTTCCTTGAGGATCGCGGCGATCGACTTGCGCTTCGCGAACCATTGCCGGCGGATCTTCGTCAGCAGCTTCGCGGCGTCGGTCTTGTCGAGCATGATCGCGCGCGTCGACCAGCGATAGGCGAAGGCGAGCCGGTTCAGTTCGTCGAGCAGGCCCGGCCAGGTCGCGGTGGGGAAGCCGGTAATCGTGAGCGTCCGCAGATGCGATTGGCCGAGCCGCGGCTCGAGGCCGCCCGCAAGCGGCTGATCGGTGAGGAGCGCGTCGAGATAGACGGGTGTCTCGGGAACGCGCACGCGCTGACGCTTGGTCGATACGGTGCTGTGCAAATAGGTCAGAGTCTCGCCGTCATCCAGCCAGTCGGCCTCGGGCATGAAACCCTCGACGAGGTGAAGGACGCGGTTCGACCGGTCGATGAAGCTCTTCAGATGCTCCTTCGGATCGACGCCGCTCCGCGCCATCCCTTCATAGAGCCAGGCTTCGGCGCGCGAGGCGTCCTCGGCCGGCGGCATCCACAGGAGGGTCAGGAAGTAGCCGCTCTCGAAATGCGCTCCCTCTTCCCGGAACTGCTCTCGCCGTTCCATGTCGACGAGCGCGGAGGCCGTGTCCGGGAATTCCGAGACGGGATAAGCGTTCGAGGGCACGCGCTGCGCCTCGACGAACACCGCCCAGCCAGATCCGAGC
Source organism: Sphingopyxis sp. SE2 (assembly GCF_032227185.1). NCBI lineage: Bacteria > Pseudomonadati > Pseudomonadota > Alphaproteobacteria > Sphingomonadales > Sphingopyxidaceae > Sphingopyxis > Sphingopyxis sp. SE2. Next base: position 2,117,606 of record NZ_JAPMXW010000001.1, read on the forward strand.
CTGCGCAGTGCATTGTTCAGCCGGGCGGTGACGGCGACGAGTTCGGCGGGCGTGGCGCTTTCGAGATCGGGACCGCGGAAGCGCGCCGTGCGCTGCAGCGATCCGTCCTTGTTCAGCACCACGCCCTCGCCCACGAGCGCGACCCAGGGGAGAAAGTCGGCGAGGCAGGCAGATTTGGAGCGATATTCGGCGAGATTCATCATGGCCGCATCCAGACGGGATATTTGATGTGACGCCGGGCGACGTCGACGAACTGGGGGTCGCGGCGCGCGGCCCAGACCGATAGCGCATGGCCTATCGCCCAGATCGCGAGGCCGGCGATCCAGAGCCGGAGCCCGAGACCGATCGCGCCCGCGAGCGTACCGTTGACGATCGCGAGGCTGCGCGGCGCGCCGCCGAGCAGGATGGGCTCGGCCAGCGCGCGGTGGACCGGCGCGAAGAAGCCCGGCACCTCCCCTTCCCGGCTCATCAGACGAGCGCTCCGCCGCCAAAGGAAAAGAAGGACAGGAAAAAGCTCGAGGCCGCGAAGGCGATCGACAGCCCGAACACGATCTGCACCAGACGGCGGAAGCCGCCCGAGGTGTCGCCGAATGCGAGGCTCAGCCCGGTCACGATGATGATAATCACCGCGACGATCTTGGCGACGGGCCCCTCGATGCTCTCGAGGATCGACTGTAGCGGTGCTTCCCATGGCATCGACGAACCGCCGGCGCGGGCGGGTGCCGTGTAGATGAGACCGGCGGCGGTAACAGCCGCAGCACCGAAGCGGTCGAGCGTTGTCCCGCTAAGCAAACGGCGCTTGGTATCCTTCTTGTTCATGCTGGCACTCCTTCAGGGGGGATGAGCGATTTGAGGCGGTACTCGCCGGTCGCGGGATCGAGCCCGTCGACGCGGGCGAGTTCGGAAAGCCGGCGTCCGGCGCCATCGCGGACGAGCACGGCGACGAGGTTGATGGTTTCGGCGAGCAGCGCGCGGGGTACAGTGATCACCGCTTCCTGAATGAGCTGCTCCATCCGGCGCAGCGCGCCGATCGCGCTGCCGGCATGGATTGTTCCTATGCCGCCGGGATGCCCGGTGCCCCAGGCCTTCAGGAGATCGAGGGCCTCGGCGCCGCGCACCTCGCCGATCGGAATGCGGTCGGGCCGCAGACGCAGCGACGAGCGAACGAGATCCGAAAGCGAAGCCACCCCGTCCTTCGTCCGCATCGCAACGAGGTTGGGCGCCGCACACTGGAGTTCGCGGGTGTCTTCGATAAGGACGACGCGGTCCGAGGTCTTCGCAACTTCGGCCAGCAGGGCGTTGGCAAGCGTGGTTTTTCCGGTGCCCGTACCGCCCGCGACGAGAATGTTCTGGCGGTCGGCCACCGCGCGCCGCAGCGCCTCCGCGGCCACCATATCCATGATGCCCGAGGCGACGTAATCGCCGAGGGTGAACACCGCGACCGCGGGCTTGCGGATCGCAAAGGTGGGTGCCGCAACGACGGGAGGGAGCAGGCCCTCGAAGCGCTCGCCGCCGTCGGGCAGTTCCGCCGACACGCGCGGAGCGCCGGTGTGAACCTCGGCGCCGACATGGTGCGCCACCAGGCGAATGATCCGCTCCCCGTCGGCTGCCGAGAGGAGAATGCCGCTATCGGTAATCCCGACCCCAAGCCGATCGACCCAAAGGCGGCCGTCGGGATTGAGCATGATCTCGATGACGGTCGGGTCGGCCAGCCACTCCGCGATGGCGCCGCCGAGGGCGGTCCGGAGCATCCTCGCTCCGCGCCCATGCGCCTCCAGCCGTATCGGTTCCGCGCCCATGGAAGACCCCGTTCCTGCGTCCGGGCAACGGCGCCCGGCTCGACGGGGATGAGTAAGAGACGCATAAAAGGTCGGGCTTCAACAAGGATTTGCGCGCGTCAAACAACAGCAAAGAAAGACAGGCTCCGGCAAAGTCGTTCGTCTTCAATTCGGAACGAACTCACCGCGACTCACCCCCTTGATGCTTGCGCTCGGCGACTTTGTGACCAGAGTGGGACCATGGATGATTCGGGGTCGCACCCACCTGACGATGAAGATCGATGGAACCGGCTGACAGATAAGCAGCGCGCGTGCCTCGACATGCTGATCGAACATAAGACCTCGAAGGAGATTGCTCGGCTGCTCGATATCTCCAAGCATACCGTCGACCAGCGGCTCACGACGGCACGCGATGTCCTCGGTGCGGCCGACCGGAACGAGACTGCGGTGATCTACCGCCGGCTCAAGCAAACATACGACCGAATGACATACGATGCGGTGGGTATTCCTCCGAGCCCGGCGTTGGTGCGATCCGAGTTCCCAGACGGAAGCCCGCCCAACCTGATGGAATTGCACGACAGTTCCGAAGTGCTGGGCAGGCAATCGAGCAATCGCTCTCCGTTCGGGGATTTGTTGAGGCCCGACCATAGTTCGGCAGCCCGCATCGGGATCACGTTGACGCTCGTCGGCGCCATCGTCCTGATCGGACTTGGCGGGCTGTCTATCGGGCAGACGCTTACCGAGCTGCTTACTCGCTGACCCCCTTCCATTGTCGCCGAACAAGGCCGGAGCGGATGCCGCCTCCGGAACAGGAGAAGTCATGTCCAACGAAATCGCACCCACCACCGCGCGTCTCCAGCAGGACGTCGCAGCTGCCGAGACCAGCGTCGATGATACGCTGATCACCATTTCCACTCTCATGAGCAGCGTCGTTGCTGCTCGGCGCGACACTCCGGGCGTTCCTGTCGTCAAGGGTCACGCCACCATCCGCCGGCTTGCGACTGCACAGCTCGCTCTCGTCGACCTCAGCGGCGACATCCACCGCGTCCATGGCGATCTCGTCGAAATCGGACGGGAAACCGCGGGCTATGATCTTCACGAATGTCCGAAGACCGCGGGCGCCAATGTCGTACCGCTCGCCGCGGTGGCCTAAGCTCGTTTGACCGAGAGCCATGAGCGTGAAAAAAGAAGAGAATGCGCATCGCAGCATTCCTCATCCTCATGCTCGTAGCAATCGGTTATGCCCTCCGGAAGGGCGGCGGGCCAGAGCGGGCGATGGCCCTGATTGCAGCGACGATGATCGCATCGGATCAGGCGCTCCACCTGCTCGTCCCGCCAGAATATGCGAGCCTCGACGTCGGACATCTGGCGATAGATCTCTTCGGGGCGAGTTCGACGATGTTCCTGGCGTTGATAGCCTATCGGTTCTGGCCGATGATTGCAGCCGCGCTCCATATTCTCCCGCTTCTCGCCCATCTCAGCCGCTACTTCGACTTTGCGCTGCATCCCGCAGCCTACCTGATCATGCAGGTGAGCTCCTCCTGGCTGGTCCCGCCCCTGCTGATTGTCGCAACTTGGCGGCATCAAATGCGGCTCAAGCGGAACGGCAACGATCCGTCCTGGCGCGGCTCGTCGCTGCCGTTGAACCGGCAAATTGCGAGCGGATAGCCGCAAAGCTTCTCGAGGAATTCCAGAGCATCGGCCGGATCTGGGCGGCAGCGCCCGAAGCGCTTGGCCGCGTCCTTGGGGACGTTTCGCCGGTCGTTTCGCTGATAATCGGCGCGCGCGATGCCGCGCTTGAGACCATGGCGGGCGATCTTCGCGGTATCGCAATCGACCCGTTCAGCCCGGAACTGCGACGCTATCTGATCGCGTCGATGGGATCGCTCGCCGATGAGACCTTGCGCATTCTCTTTCTCGATAGCGCCCGGCGCCTGATCGCGGACGAACGGCTGCAGAATGGCACGCTAAGCCAGCTCGCGATCTTCCCGCGAACGATCTTCAGGCGCGCTCTCGAGCATAATGCGGCGGGCCTTATATTGGTCCACAACCATCCGAGCGGCGATCCCTCGCCGAGCGAGGAAGATATCTCGGCCACCAGGCGCCTCGAAGCGATCGGGCGCTCGCTCGATGTCGAGATCGTGGATCATATCATCGTGACGGCCGCCTACACCCATCATATCCTGAGCCGGGACGCGATCGCTGGAAAGGCTCCATCGCCCTCGCTTTTCACATTCCGCTCGCCCCCTCCGCCGCGATCGGCGCCCGATACCTCCGTGGCGCTGGCCAATGCGGAGACGCTTGTTCATCGACGCCTTCTCCGGCAGCAGCTGATCGGATCATCCGAGCTGTTTGGCGACCCCGCCTGGGAAATGCTCGTCGATCTCTTCATCCATGAGTGCAAGGGCAAGGATCTCTCGATCAGCTCGCTTTGCGTCACACCCACGATACCGATGAGCAGCGCGTTGCGTCTCGCCCAGAAGCTGTGCGACGCGGGCATCCTGCGCCGGGTCGCCGATCCGTTCGATGGCCGTCGGAGCATCATCAAACTGGAGCCCGAAGTCTTCCACAGGCTGCGCGCCTATTTCGAGGGAGGATCGGAATGATCCCCAAGATCGCGTGAGAGCTCGGTTGCCAGTTTCGGCCCGCCCTCCATCCGCCGCGCGAGCGCGGCAACGAACGCCTCCCAGCGCCGCTTGCCGACCGCTTGGGCCGCGGACAAGGCGGCATCGGGCAGCGGCGGACTGTTCGTCAGCCAGTGCCGGACGAGCAGCGCCAAGGTTTCACTCACGAGCTCGCTTTGCCATTCGATGCGGTCGAGTTGACGTGTCATCCGGTCGAGCCGCCTCGTCACCATCGCCTCGAGCCGTTCGTCATGGTCGGGTGTTAGCAGCGAGGCCAAGGCGGCTTCGACGATCTCGGTGCGCGTCAGCCGTCGTTGCTGCGCGCGTTCGCTCATCAGCCGGACGAGCTCGGCATCGAGCCTGAAGGTCTGTTTGACATGCCCGGTCACAGGTCGATCCCGTCGCCGGGATCGAGCGACGCGGTCCGGGCATTGCGAGCCATGCGGCGGTCGGCCGCCGCCCGCAGGCGCGCGGCATCGGCCTGGCTGTCCTCGTCCCGGAAATCGAACTCGCCGTTCACCGGCGGAGGGGGCGGCGCGATATCTTCGTGCACGGGCAGTTCCGGTTCCTGCCGGATGCCGCCATTTGCTGCATCTTCGTTAGCCTCGGCACCTGCAGCGGGATCGGGCGGCGCGACGGATTGCTCGCGGCCCGTCCAGTCGTCGGGTCGGTCAGGACCGCTGTGATCAACCGTCGGCGGTGGCAGGATGCGGCGCGCAAACCGAGCATCGGCATAGTAGCGCGCCTTCTGGCCGCGGATCGGTGGCAGCCCGGAAGCCATCACGATCTCGTCGTCCGGCGGAAGCTGCATGACCTCCCCCGGGGTAAGCAGAGCGCGCGCGGTTTCCGTGCGCGACACCATCAGATGACCGAGCCAGGGCGAAAGGCGATGCCCGGCATAATTCTTCATCGCGCGCTGTTCGGTGGCCGTACCCAGCGCATCCGATATGCGTTTGGCGGTCCGCTCGTCGTTCGTCGCAAAACTAACCCGGACGTGGCAATTGTCGAGAATGGCATTGTTAAGTCCATAGGCCTTCTCGATCTGGTTCAACGACTGCGCGATGAGGAAGGCCTTGATCCCGTAGCCAGCCATGAAGGCGAGCGCGCTTTCGAAGAAGTCGAGCCGCCCGAGCGCCGGGAACTCGTCGAGCATCAGAAGCAGCCGCCGCGGTCGCGCAGCCGGATTGAGCTCCTCGGTCAGGCGCCGCCCGATCTGGTTCAGGATCAGGCGGATCAGCGGCTTCGTCCGGCTGATGTCGCCGGGCGGCACGACGAGATAGAGCGACACCGGGGTATCAGCCTCCATCAAATCGGCGATCCGCCACTGCGAGCTGCCCGTGACCCTGGCGATAACCGGATCGCGGTAGAGCCCGAGAAAGGACATGGCGGTCGACAAGACCCCGGATCGCTCATTCTCGCTCTTGTTTAAGAGTTCCTGCGCGGCCGCCGCGACGACGGGATGGACGCGATCACCCAGATGCTTCGCCTGCTTCATCCTGTAGAGCGTCGCCTCGATCGGTCGGCGCGGATCGGACAAAAAGGCCGCGACGCCCGAGAGCGTCTTCTCCTCCTCGGCGTAAAGGACATGGAGGATGGCGCCGACGAGCAGCGCGTGGCTGGTCTTCTCCCAGTGGTTTCGCTTTTCGAGTGACCCCTCTGGGTCGACGAGCACGTCGGCCACATTCTGCACGTCGCGCACTTCCCATTCGCCGCGCCGCACTTCGAGCAGCGGATTATAGGCTGCCGATTTCGCGTTGGTCGGATCGAAGAGCAGCACGCGGCCGTGGAGGGCCCGAAAGCCGGCGGTGAGCTGCCAATTTTCGCCCTTGATGTCATGGACGATGCAGCTTCCCGGCCAGCTCAGCAAAGTGGGCACGACGAGACCAACGCCCTTGCCCGACCGCGTCGGTGCGAAGCAGAGCACATGCTCGGCGCCGTCGTGCCGCAGATATTGTTTGGCGAAGCGGCCAAGGATCACACCATCCGGCCCGAGCATGCCCGCCTTGCGGATTTCGCGCTCATTCGCCCAGCGCGCCGAGCCATAGGTCTCGGCGCGGCGCCGCTCGCGAGCGCGCCACACCGACATGGCTATCGCCACGATAATCGAAAGGAAACCGCCTGACGCGGCGATGGCCGCGCCGCGATAGAAGATCGGCGGCGCATAAGCGTCATAGGCGAACCACCACCAGAAGAAGGCGGGAGGCGGATAAACGGGATAACCGTCGACGCGGAACCATGGCGCGCCGAGCGCGGTCTGAAAGCCGAGCGCGGCAGCCGTCCATTGGGTCGCCGCCCAGACTGCGGCGGTCACGATGGTGAGGACGATGACGATCTGTCCCCAAAGAATGCGGTCGTTCATATCTCCATCCTTTTCTCAGATACCGATCCCGCGGCCGCGGCCGAGGGCCCAGTCGATCCCGCCGGCCCCGGTGATAGTGCCGATGACCTGCTTGCCGAGATGCCGGTCGAGAGCGGGTCGCCAGGGAACGAGCTGGAAGCCGAGGCCGTCATCGATCATCGCAAAGCGGCCGGAGGCGAGCATGACTCGCTCGCGGTAGATGCCGGCCAAGCGCTCGCCGGGCGCCGATGGGCGATGGGCGAGGCCGGTGCGCGCGGCGATCGCCGCGCCGGCCGCCTCAAGGTCGCGGCGGCGCAGCGTTTCGATCAGCCCGGGCTCGAGATTCCATCGGCCGCCCTGCCGCCGCGCAAGCCCCTCGCCCTCGAGGAAGGCGGCGCGCGCTTTCATCGCATCCTGAAGTTCGAGCCCGAAGCCCGAACCGGCGACCGGCTCGCGCGCGAGCAGCTGCCGATCGAGCCAGGTCGCGCCGCGCGCCGAGATCTGGTCGGCGAGCGGGAGGTCCGAACGAAGTGCGAGCGACAGTCGCCGCGCTCCATCACGACCTTCCCAGCTGCGAAGCTCGACGATCGCACCGGCGGCGGCGTCCCCGGTCCATTCAAGATCGTCGAAGCGAAGATGATGCGCGCGGCCGTCGACGCCATCGACGATCGCGAAGGCGGATCCCGCGAGCTCGTCGTCGAGGCCGCGCGCTACCAGCCGCCCGACGATCGGACCATCGCCCTCTCCATCATGGATCGCGAGCGCGGAGGCATCGAACCGCAATCCCTGCGCCCGCATCTCGCGGTGCATCGTCTTGATGATGTCGCCGCGCTCGCTGAGTTGACGAAGCGTTGTCTCAGCTTCGGGATCGATCACGAACAAGCCCGGGCCGAGCTTCGACGCCAGCCCCATCGCTTCGAGCCGCGCCGCGCGGCCGCGCAGATGGCGGTCGGCTCCCGTATCGCCGCGGTCCGGTCTGAGGTCGGTGACACCCGTCTCGCGGCCGCGCGCGACAAGCTCCGCATCGAGCCCGGTCCAGCGGTCGGCGTCGACCTCGCGCGCCTGCGCCTTGTCGATCTCCAACTCGGCGCGCGGACCAAGTTCGAGCGTCAGGATCTCGGACGCCCTGCCGCGGATCCCTTCGGCGACATAGGTCCGGTCGACCACCAGATCGGATCCGTCCTCGGCGACGCCGCGGACGAGGATATGGATGTGGGGATTGTCGGTATTCCAATGGTCGACCGCGACCCAGTCGAGGGGCGTATCGAGATCGCGCTCCATCTGTTTCATGAGATCGCGGGTGAAGCGCCTGAGATCGTCGACCTCGGCGGCGTCCTCCGGACTGACGATCAGCCGGAAATGATGCCGGTCGTCGGCGCAGCGCTCCGCGAAGGAACCCCTGTCGGCAGCATCCCCGCCGGCATCGAACATCGAGGCGTCGTGCCCGTCGCGCGTGACGCCGTCGCGCTCGAGATAGGCAATGTGCCGCCCGAGAGGCGCCGCGCGAAACTGCGCTCCCTTGTGACGAACGATGCGGGCCATGACGGTGACGCGGCGCTGGGCGGGGCCGCGCCGCATGGCCGCGAGCGCGTGGCGGCCGCGGCCATGGCGCCCGGTCCCGCCGCCTCCCGTGCGGCCGGGACGCGATCGCGTGAACCCCGACCGGGCGGCCGCGCGCTTGACCTGCGCGGCAAGCCGCTTGCCCCTCTGACCCGAACCCGCCCCAGCGTCCCTTCCCTTTCCGGGCCGAACGCGAAAATCCATGTCGTCGCCGCTCATGGCAGCGATGCCAGACGGCAAGTTGTTGAGAGAAAGCAGGAAAGTCGCGCCGCATATGGCTGAGCGAGGGCGGTGCCATACGCAAAAACGTCGGTAATCCAACCACATACCGCCAGCAAGCTGGCAGGTCTTTTATCTTGCCCTCCCTTCCACCACCCCAAGTAGAGCAGCCATCCCAGGAAAATCATGTCCGGACGATCCACGAGACCGGGACGGCAGAAGCTCATTGGTCGCTCCCGGAAAGCGGGACGAACAGGGGCGAGAGCTGACGCGCGGCCGGCGGCGAAGCTGCCGCCGACGCGCGCTCGTCTTGCAGCGCCGGTGCAGCGGAGCTGCCCGGCACACTGCCATTGGCCTGCCCCGCGAAGAGCGAAGCGCTGCGCCAGGCGGGCGCGCTTGCGGTCGGTGCGGGAGCGAGCGGAGCGATGCTCGATGCGCCGATCGCGGGCGCGATCGCTGCGACATAGGCGATAGTCTCGGCGGGCAATCCGCGCCGTCCCGCCGCATAGGCGTCGGCGCGGCCGGGTCCCGCATTATAGGCCGCGAGCATCAAGCGGATATCGCGATAGCGATCCCACATCGCGCGCAGATAGGCTGCACCGCCGAGGATGTTCGCGCGCACGTCGAAGGGATTCGTACCGAGACCATGGCGTGCGGTCAGCATCGCCCAGGTCGCGGGCATGATCTGCATCGCCCCCATCGCGCCCGCAGGCGAAACAGCGCGGGCATTGCCGCGGCTTTCGATATGCATCACGCGCCAGATCCACTCCTCGGGTATGCCGAAGCGAAGCGAGGCCTCGGCGACGTGGGCCGCATAGGGGTGCGACGCGCCCGGCGAAGCCGGCGCCGCGAACGCATCCCCCGCGGCACCACCAAGCGCCGCGAGGAACAGCAGCGCGGCGGCGATGCGCGCGGCGCGGAAGCGCGCCGAGCGAGCCGGACGCGTCACCGCTCAAGCCTTGTCGCGCGGCGCAGGCCGCGACCAGAGCAGATGATATTCATCCTCATTCTGCGTCGAGCGCAGCAGGTTCGCGCGGATCGGCGCGCCGAGCGCCGGGTCGTCGATCTGCAGCGCGATGTAGGAGCCGGCGCGCTCGCCGCGCCGCTCCCATCCCGCGCCGATCTCGATGCCATTGTCGGCCTCGACGAGCAGGACGCGCCATGCCGGAGCATTCTCGGCGTCGGACGGCTGCGCCGGAACGATCGCGATCATCGCGTCGAGAAGGAGGGTGCGGATATGCCCTGCGAAGCCGTCGTCCGCAGATTGGAAGTTTCCGATAATCATGGGGTGGGTTCCTTTTCTTCCGAGGTTGAAGCGGGGGATTGGGGGTTCGGGCGCCAGCGCAGCGGCGCGCCCGGCGCATCGCGCGTGAGCAGTGGATGCGCGGTGCCGATCACAGCGAGGGCGGGCAGCGGGCCGAAGTAGCGGCCGTCGAAGCTGTCGGGTGCATCGCCGAGGAGGAAGACTTCGCCGCGCTGAAGACGGCGGCAACCGAGCCACTCCGGTAGCGGACGGCCGAGCCGGTCGTGCGCGCGAGCGCGCGCCACGCCGGCACCGTCGACGGTCACGAAGGCACCGCTTCGGCACACGAGCGATCCTTCGGTCGCGGCGGCGCGCTTCAGGAGCGGCACGCCGCGCGGCAAATAGCTGCGCGCGGCAAGCAGCGCGGCGACGTCGCTCGCCGGCTCGGCGACAACCATATCCCCGGCGACCGGGCGGCGGCCGACCTCGACGCGGTAGAAGCCGAGCGGCATGCTCGCGCTCGCATTCCAGATGAGCCGCGGCTGCGGCGCGAGCGCAGCGACGGCACCGAACAGGCCCGCGAAGAGCCCGCCCGAAATGACCGTCGCCCGGAGCCAGCGCCGCCTCATGATTCGATCGCCCTGCGGCGGAGCCACGCAGCGTGCCGATCGATCCCATAAGGACGAAACGGCAATCCGGCGGCAAGCTGGCTTCCGATGTGGCGCCAATGATCGGGCGCGACATCGCAGGGATCGACGCCGGCGGCCTCGATCGCGTCGATTGCCTTCAGAACCTTCTCGACCTTCGGCCAGCCGTCGATCCGGAGCAGCAGCTCGCCGCCGGGTCGGACGAAGGGATAGGTGGAATAGGGCAATCGCGGCGCAGCGGCCGAGAGGATGGCGATGCTCGAATGGACCGTGCCGAAGTCGTTCGAACTCCAGCGCACGAACGCGAAGACGGCGACGGGACGGAAGGAGACGACGCGCGTGCGGCGATCGACAATGCGGTCGGCCGCAACGCGGCCGAAGCGTATCCATCGCTCGAGGCGGCGCTCGATCCAAGTCAGCTCGACGTCGGTCAGGCCGCTGGCCGCCGACGGAGCGCCGACCGCAGCGGCGGCGTCGGACGCAACCAGATCGCGTGGCCGCGCAGCGGCAAGCGCGCACATCAGCGGCGCACCGGGCGCGCGGGATGGATGCAGCCGTTGCCCGGATCCGAGGTCGAGGTCTTGCGGCCGATGTCGGCCCAGGCGTCGAGGTCGGTGATCGCATAGACGATGCGCCCGCCTAGCTTGTGGTAGCGCGGCCCCGTTCCGTAGCAGCGATGCTTCTCGAGGGTCTTCGGCGAGAGGCCGAGGTGGACGGCAGCGTCGGGGGTCTTGAGATAACGCGGGACGACGGGTGCGACATTGTCGGGCACGGGAGAGCTCCTGGCATGTGCCGAAGGCCATGGCGGGCTGCGGCAGCGAGGAGACGACAATGGAAAAGCGGGGGCCCGGTTCGGAACGGACAAAGCGCCGGGGTTCGGAATGTCCCGATCAGGCGGCGCGCAGCAGCGCGCTGAAGCCGCCGTCGCGCATCGCGATGGCAGCGCGCTGCCAACGCGCGATGCGGCGGCGCTCGCTCGAGGCATCCCATTCGGATGCAGAATATTCGCGGGCCTCCGCGAGCAGCAGCGTCGCTGCGATCTCGCGGGCTGGCGCGCCTTCGTCCATCGCGTCGAGGAGGCGCAGCCACTGGATAAGCCGCCACCGCTCTGTGGGGCCCGGCACGCCGTCAGGCGGCGGGCGGACCGCACCCAGGTCAAGCAGTTCGCGGTGCAGCGCCATGATCATCGAGGCGCGAAGGGCGGTCTGCGCATCGGCAGGGGTCAGAAACGCGAGCTGTTCGTTCGACCGGCAGCGGCGGATCAGGAGGCGATAGCGGCGCCCCCCGGCGAGTAGCACGACGTGCCAGTCGCGATAGGAAAGCAGCTCGGCGGCAACTTCGAGGCCGTCGAAAATCTCGGCGAGACGCAGCGCGGCGAAGCCCTTGGGCGCTGGCCGTGCGATTGTGACGAAGGCGCAGGCCTGCGGCCGCCACAGGGCGGGCGCAGCCGCAGCCGAGAGATCAGGATCGAAGGCGAAAGACCAACCCCCAGCGGCTGGCGAGCCGCCGCAGGAGCCGAACCCGGTCGCCGCCGCGCGCCGCTGCGGCGGCGGCGAAGGCGCCGCGATAGGCGGGACTTCGTCGCAGGAATTCCTGCGCGAAGTCCGCGCGATCATATAGTTCGAATATCTTCGGAAAATATGGCGACTGCCACCCAGCTGCCTGATCCACTCGCACCTCCGACCCGTTTGAGGAGAATAAACCGCGGAATTTCAGCCGGTTTCTGTCACTGGCCGCGACATGGTTACCGGCGCGCAAGGGACAAGCTTAACGCAAAATTGTCTCAATCCCGCACGCTAAAGCCCTCAATTTGGATGTAACATCGCCCGGCCAGCGGCCGGGCGATGTGCGGCTGGATCAATTGTCGCCGCGGCGCGGCTGGCGGGTCCAGACCAGGTCATGCTCCCCCTCTTCGCCCGAGAAGAGCTGGGCGAAGATCGGTGCGACGAAGCTCGGGTCGTCGAGCTTGACCGAGAGATAGGGCCGTTTGTCCTGGCTCGTTTTCTCCCAGGCCGCACCGACCTCGACGTCGCCGACGAACACGCGGTGGCTCGGAGCATTGCCGCTGGCATTCTTCTCCGGAACGATGCGGACCGACTTGGCCTGCACCGAGAGAGTGATGATCTGGCCGCGATATTCACCCGAGACCAGTTTGAAGCTGCCGATTTTGCTCATGTTGAAGTCCTTTTCTGCATCTCGCGGCCGCACCAGCGCGGCCTCGATGCGCATCGGCGGCCGGCAAGGCGCCGCGCCGCAGCCTTTGGGCCCGGAGCGAAGCGGAGGACGGCGGGACCGAGAGTTTCTTGTTTCGCGAGGAACGGCGGCACGCCGGGGGAAGAAAGTTCCGGACCAGCCGTTGCGGCTAGCGGCGCAGCGTCAGCGGCTTGCCGGCAGATCGCGCAAATCGAAGAGGCCGGGCCGGTGCGGCGCTGCCGACAAGGACATCAGCGGTGACGGATCGTCGAAAGCCGGGCGAACCCGACGCGGTTTCATTCTCAGGAGGTGGCGCCGAGCGGGACGCCGGCTTCGGGCCGACTGCCCTGCGGCGTCCCGAGACTTCGCCAGGCGGCCGCTGCCGTGATCAGCGCGCCTGTGATCGCGAGGCACTCGAGGACTGCGCCGTCGCTCAAGGCGAGCCCGCCCAAGCCTTTTGCAGCCTGATATCCGGCAAAACCTGCCGGAAGGGCAAAGAGCAGCGCCACGAGGCCCCTCCACAGCGGGGGCAGTGCCGCACAGAGAAACCGTCCGGCAAGGAGGATCAGAACCCCTAGAAGCAATCCTGAGACGATCGACGCGTCATATCCAAAGCCGCGATCGAGCATCCAGAGACCGGCGCCGATACCGGCGTAGAGCGGCAGCGCAATCGCCGCGAGCCGGAACATCAGCACGATGAGAGAGAGACCGGCGATCCCGCCGAGGATGATCATAAAGGTCACAAGCGTCCTCCCTTCGGACGCGCTCTCCACCACCACCACAGCGCAATCTGCCTGGAAAACATAGCAGAAATGCCCCGAAGGTGGAACCGGAAGTGGAACCACCTTGGGGCGAAATTTCTGCGATCAGCGGTTGAAGGGGTCATATTCGCAGACGATGCAGGCGGGGTCGCCGTCGAATTCGTCGAGGGGCATGACCGAGAAACCAGCGCTGGTTTCAATGAGGACGATGACCGTCATCATCGTGCGGGCGAGGTTCCAGCCGAGCGATTGGGCAGTGGAAAGCGGCATATCGAGGCTCCTGCGGGAGCGGGACCATTCCCGCTCGACAGTCGCCCCGCCGGACGGGGACAGGCCGCAGTCACCGCGGCGCAGCCGCGGCCCAAGCTTGCGCAGGGACCCCGCCGGGGTTGACTGTAGGAGGCCAGGCCTCGTTCAAGGGAATAGCGGCATTCGAGAGCGGGGATGGTCCCGCGCCGGGCCTAGCGCCTTGCCGCTACCGCCCTGTCTCGATCCGGACAAAAAGCGACGCGGCGGTGAGGACCGCCGCGCCGGATAGGTGCGCCCCTTCGGAGGTTGTCAGGGCACCGGAGTGCGGTTCGCGATCGCGTCTTCGATCAGATCCTGCATGACCTGTTCCAGTTCGACGCCCTTGCGGTCTCCGCCGGTCGCGATCTGGGTTGCAACCAGCGCGTAATAGCCGGTGTCGCGATCGATCCATCCGGTCCAGCCATAGGCGCCCGGCGACGAATTGATCTTCGATGTCGCGCATGCGGCAGGCGTATCGCATTCGACGAAGGAACCGAGGGCATATTCCCAGTTCACCGCGCCAGCGGGCACGAAGACGCGCGGCAGCCCTGCCGTGCGCTGCTGCGTAAAGGTCGTCATATCGGTGATGAAGCTGCCCCCGAGGAACGCGCGCAGCAGCTTTGCATAGTCGCGCGGCGTCGAAAAGGCGCCGCCGGCCACCCACGGGTTGGTCGGGGCGCTGCCCGAAGGATCGTACCAGGTCGTGCTCGTCATCCCGAGCGGGGTCGTCACATGCTGCGCGAACAATTCGTGGAAGTTGCGCTCACGCGCGGGCGACGTTCCGGGCTGGATGCTGGTGTCCTTTGCCTCCAGATACGCCGCTGCGACCTGAATGCCGTGCGGGCCGTAGCTATATTGCGCGCCCGGGGCGTTGCCGGGCCGCAAGCTGTCATAGCGAAGGTCGTGAATGCTCTTTGCGCAATTGTAGAGCGTCATCGCGGGAAGCAGCTGGCACCCGCCGACCAGCGGGCTCGCGTTGAAGCCCGATGTCATCGACAGCGTATGCTTGAGCTTCACGTCCTTCTTGGTGCCGGTGGTCGTCCAGAAGGCGAGCGGCGGCCGCATCGGATCTTCGAGCGTGACGATCCCCGCCTGCGCCATCCGCATGCCGAGCGCCCCGGCGAACCATTTCGATGCGGAGGCGAGCGGGGTCACCCGGTCGATGCCGAAGCTCCCCTTTTCATAGGCGAAGAGATAGTCCGGGTCGGTCGCGTTTCCGACGATGAAATAGCCGTTCGGCACTTCGGTATCGGCATCGATCGCGGCCTGCAGGGCGGTCCAGTCGTAGCTGTATCCGCCGACGATCGTCGTAAGGCTGGCCGGGGCCGCGACCGCCGGTGCGGATCCAGACGCCTTTGCCGGCGCTGCGGCGGGCGGCAGCTGCACCAGATAGCGCCCTTCCCCGCCGTTGCCGCCATCGAAATTCGCTTGCGCGGCGAACGCCGCAGCAGCAGCCAGCACCGAACCGGCGGCAATTCCCATCAGTCTCTTTCGTTGAGGCATCTTCTCTCTCCAAGCTTCGTTGCACGTCGTCGAAACGGAGGGGCCGCGTCTTCGCGGCCGGAACTAGAATGAGATGCGCCCCTCGACCCCGACCACGCGAGGCTGGCTGTAGCGATTGATCGTCGGCGCCTGCGCAACGAAATAGACCTTGTCGAAGAGGTTGTTGGCGAAGGCGCTGATGCTGAGGTTGCCCACCTCGACGCCGACACGCAGGTTGACGAGGACATAGTCATCGAGATCGACCGAGGTCGCGGTCAGTTCCTGCTTGCCGCCCCACTGCCCGCTCACCAGCACATTGCTGGTGAGCGCGACATCATTCGTGACCGGCAGGCGAAGGTTGAGGTTGGCCGAGGCCAGCCAGTCGGGAACCTGCGCGAGATCGAGGCCGTCGTAACGGCCGCTCTTGACCTTGCCGCCCTGGCGCGAGCCGCTGATGGCGAGACGCCCGTTGCCTTCGCCAAGATCGAAGCCCTGGCTATACTCAGCCTCGATGCCCCAGCTCTTCGCGTCGCCGGCATTGGTGAGATAGGCGACGGCGGCGACCGGGCACGCGGCGTTGGTGAGCGCGCAGCCATCGTCGACCTGCGCGATCAGGTCTTCGAGCTCGGTATAATAGCCCGCGATCGCGAAATAGCCACGGCGCACCGGGCTGCCCTTGAAGCCGGCCTCGTAGCTGGTGCTGTTCTCGTTACCGAAAAGGACCTGGACCGGGCTCGGCGCGCGCGGGTCGGAAAGGCGGGTGTTGAAGCCGCCGGCGCGATAGCTGCTGCCGACCTTCGCATAAGCGAGGATATCGGGCGTGAGCTTGTACGAGAGCGTGGCGTTGTAAGAGAGATTGTCGGCGTTGATGCTGTCGTCGATGACGCGTGCGGCGCCGCCGGTGGGGAGCCCCGTGCCGAGATCGTAGAGCCGCGCCGTGATGCTGCGGCTGTCGCGCGTGTAACGCAGCTCGCCCGTGATATTGAGGCTGTCGGTCAGGTCGAACCCGAGCGAGCCATAGGCCGCATAGCTTTCGAAATGGAGCCGCGCGGGCGCAATGTTCCCCGGTGAGGGATTGGCGAGCGTCGGGGTCCGCGTCGTCGTTACCGAGAAATCACTGTCGAGCAGGAGCATTTCGGCGCCGACGAGCCAGGTCAACCGGTCGGCCGAGCCGCTGACATGGATATCTTGCGAGAAATTGTCGGTCGTATCGACCACGTAGGAGGCGCCGCTCGGGTCGAGCGGCGTCAGCGCGCCGATCTCGCCCGCCGCGCGGGCACGCGCGAGTTCAGCCGGGCTCACCGCGTCATTGTCGAGATCATATTCGGAGTGGCGCTTGCGGAACGAGGTCGTCGAGGTGAGATCGGCGCCGCCGAGATCGACGCGAACAATCGCCTGCAGCCCGTCGACATCCTGCGAAGCGCGCGGCGCGGTGCTCCAAGGATAGCGGAATCGGTCCTGGATGTAGCCGCCCGGGAACCCCGGCGTGCCCGCGGGAATGAAGATCTGATAATGGATCGCGGGCGTCGTCAGCCGCTGCGTCTCGGCCATGATGACCGCGTCGACCGGCCCGCGCTTGAGGCGGATCTGGCCGCGAAGTCCATGCCCCTTCTGCTGGTCGAAGTAGACGTCATTGTCCGGGTTGTAGAAGAAGCCCTTGTCCTGCTCGACGAGATCGCCGCTGATACGCATCGCGATCCCGTCCCCGAGCGGCACATTGACCGCGCCCTGAAGCTGCAGGCTGTTATTCTCGAAGCCGTAGCGCGCGCTCGCCCAGCCCCCGAGATCGAAGACCGGCTCGGCCGAGATGATGTTGATCGCCCCGCCGACCGCATTGCGGCCATAAAGGGCGCCCTGCGTTCCGCGCAGCACCTCGACTCGGCCGATATCGAGCATGTCGAGACGGGTGAAGTTGCGTCCGCCGACGGGGCCGCCGGCAATATAGGCACCGTTGCGATAGAGACCGACGCTCGGGTCGCCGTTGGTCGCACGCGCGGTCGACGAAGCACGGATCGAGATTTCCGACGTGATCGACGAGCTCAGGTTGTTGAACCGGACGCTCGGCTGATCGGCGAGCAGTTCGCCGCTGCCCGTCGCGCCGCCGCGATCGTTCAGCGCGGTGATGTCGATGACCGACGCCGCGGTGGGCACATCCGCTAGCCGCTCCTCGCGGCGACGCGCGGTTACGACGATCGCGCCGTCATCGCCCGCCTCCGCCGCCGTATCGGCCGGGAGAGCCTCGGGAGTTTCCTCCTGGGCGAAGGCGGGCGCGGCTGCGGCGGCGACCCAGACGGCAGCCGTGCAGAATAGAAGATGCGCCTTGCGTCCCATAAGTCTCTCCCCATCGTCTTATTGCAATTATTATCGATAATTTTGTGCATTGGGACGCACGAGTCAAGCCGGAAAAACGCGAAGCGTCCGGCGAGCCAATCAGCGGTGAGTGGGAACGATCGCGCTCAACAGGTCGCGAAAGCCGCGCGCCGTAGCGGCAAGCGGCTCAGCGGCGACGGTCGATAATATGTCGGTCGCGGCATGATGATGCCGGTGTGCGCCGAAGATGCCGGCGTGGCGCGTATAGCCCGCCCTGATCACTTCGGAGAGCTCGCCCGCCGTCCCTTCGGACGACGGATAGGCCATCTCCGCGCCCGGCTGGCCTTTGAAGATTTCGCGCGCCCGCTCGACATATTCGTGCGATGTCATGAGGAAGCGGAACGGATCGGCGCTCGGCAGCGGCAGGAGGCGGCCGGGCATTTCCTGATAGTCGCGCGTCGCCACATTGGCGCCGAGATGCAGCCAGAAATCGGTCTCGGCGGGCGGCGGCCCGATCGCCTCGACGATGTGGCTGGCGCCGAGATTCTCATATTCATGGCCGCTGTTGCAGACGAAGAGCAGATTATGCTCGGCATAGACGCGCGGCATCCAGTCGGCGAGCGCCAGCCAGATCGCGATACCCGGCCCTCGTTCGCCCGCGCAGTCGGTCCAGCCCGAGCGCGGCGTCGAGACGACGAGCCAGGGGCGGCCGGGCCGAAGGCGGCGGCCGATCACATTCTCCGCCTTGCGCGTCCCCCCGCTGCCGAGAAGCGTGAGTCGCGCCGGCCTGCCATGCCGCGCCGCCTCGATCACCGGCGCCGCGAGACGCGGCGCCAACAGGGCCAGCGGCCTGTCGGATATCGGCCGATCGGCCGGCGTGTTGAGAAGGAGCGCTTCGCCCGACGGGCCGGTCGTCACGAGGATGACCGCGCTCGCGCCGCGCGACAGGGCGTCGGCGAGCGGGTCGCGAACCGCCCGGTCGACAAGGCTCGACCAGCGGCGATGCGGGAGCCGCACGACGGCGATCGCGCCGTCGAGGCGCTCGGCTGTTTCAGCCAGCCGCAGCGGCGCCTCCAGCCCCGCCGCGCCGGTTTCGGTGGCCAGCGGCTGCGCCACGAGCGCGATCTTCAGATCGCCGAGTGCGAGCTCGCACCGCGAAGCCTCGAACCAGGGAACATCAAACACCTGCCGCTCGACGGCGAAGCCGGCGGCGGCGAGCCGCTTCGCGGTCCAGTCGGCCGTCGCGCGGTCGCCCGCGCCGCCCGACTGCTTGTTGCCGGCCTCGGCGTAGGTCTTGAGATCGGCAAGGAGTCGCTCGGGCCCGAACATCGCGATTTCCTTGCTCTCGGCCGCTCCGGCAGCGCTCGCCTGGAGCGCGAGCGGCGCCGCGAGCCCCACCTTCAGCAGGGTCCGGCGATCGGTGACCGGGCGCGTCATGTCGCTTTCGCCTTGCGGCGCCCGGGCTTGGGCTTGGCATGGCGGGCTTTATACTCCTCGAGCGCGCGCCCGAAGCTCTCCTGCGTCACCCCGATCAGGTCGCGCGCGGCCGCGTCGGCGGCATCACCGTCTCGGGCAACGATATGGCGGCACAGCTCTTCATAAAGCACCGCCGAGCGCCGTCCCGCCTCATTGCCGTGCGTCTCGATATAGCTGTCGGTGTAGACATTATGCTGCCAGCGCGCGAGCAGCGCGACGCGGTCGAGAAGCTCGAGGGCAAGCGGCGCATTACTGCGCTTGGCGATGAAACGGCCGATCCGGTTCGAGACCTTGATATGCTCGAACGTATCCTCGGTGCGCTGCGTCACGTCCTTATATTCGACGAGCCGGTGCATGAGTTCGCGCCCGTCACGCTGGGTCATTTCCGCCGCGGCAAGACGGCAGACGACACCGAACAGCGCCTTCCAGAGCTCATAGACTTCGTTCGCCGCATGCTCGTCGATGTCGATCACATAGGTCCCGCGCCACGGCACGACCTTGACCAGCCCGATCCGCGCGAGGTGGCGGAACGCCTCGCGCACCGGCGCATGGCTCACATCGAACCGCGCCGCGATCTCGCGCTCGCGCAGCCATGTCCCCGGCGGAATGCGCCATTCGACGATATCGTCGGTCAGCAAGCGCGCGATCACGCGGTCCTGGGTCGGCGCGTCGCCGTCCTCCATCTTCGTCGCGGCCATTTCTCTCCGTTCGGCTTGTCCTGCTCGCGGTGCATCCTAGTCGGGCAGCCCACACGAGCAATCGATGATTGCGATTGAAATTATTATCGATAATATCAGCAAAGACAAGCACGAGAAACGGGAGCCGGATTTTGAAGCGAACCATCCTCCTTCTTGCCGCCGCGGTAGCGGCGGCCCCTGCCCCCGCCGCCGAACCTTCCCCGCTTCCCGGCTGCGCTGCGGCGCTCGCTTATTCCGATGCGCATGCGGGCGTCGCGGTGCTGGTTCTCGAGAATGGCAAGATCCGCTGCTCCAGCGCCGACACAAGCACGCCGCAGGAGCTTTGGTCGGGGACGAAGAGTCTCGTGGGGCTGATGGCCGCTGCCGCGGTTCAGGATGGACTGCTGACACTCGACGAGGCGGCGGCAGACACGCTGTCCGAATGGAAAAGCGATCCCGCGAAGGCCAAGATCACGCTGCGCCAGCTCCTGTCGATGACGAGCGGCCAAGCCTCTGCGGTCGGCAGACCGCAATCCTATCTCGATTCGGTGAAGCTGCCGCTTGCCGCGACCCCGGGCAGCAAGTTTCAATATGGCCCGGCCCCGATGCAGATCTTCGGCGAGATCATGCGCCGCAAGCTCGTCGCCAAGGGCGAAGACGGCGATCCGCGCCGCTATATCGAGCGGCGCATCCTGGCCCCGATCGGGGTGACCGTCGGCGATTGGCGCAGCGGCCCCGACGGGGCACCGCTGATGCCGCAGGGTCTCTTGCTCGCGGCCACCGAGTGGGCGAAGATTGGCGAGTTCGTGCGGCGCGGCGGGACGCAGGACGGAAAGGCGCTCGTCGATGCGGCCGCGCTCGCCGAGCTGTTCAAGGGCAGCGAGGCCAATCCGGCCTATGGCCTGACCTGGTGGTTGCCGCGCGCCAGCCCGGCCAGCGACGCCGTCACACGCTCGACCGACATCACCCAGCATGCGGGCACGCTGCCCTCCGACATGGTGGTGGCGGCAGGCGCCGGCGACCAGCGCCTCTATGTCATCCCGTCGAGGCAGCTGACGATCGTCCGGCAGGCGAAGCTCGACATCATGGCGCTCGCCGCGGGCCGGAAGAGTGGCTGGTCCGATGCGCACTTCGTCGGGCTGTTGCTCGGCGACTAACGCCCCAAGCGATGCGAGCGCGGTTCTCCATTGCGGAACTCGGCCAACTGATATCATCTTGCGCCGATGAAGACCGTGACCGTTCGTCTGCCCGATTTTGCCGCCATGTCCGACGAGGAGATGCAGCACCATAACCTGACCGGATCACGCGATGGGCGCTGGAGCAGCCTAACGCTCTGGCTTCTCGAACGGTTCGGGACCGACAAGCTTGAGCTGGGCGACGCCTGGTCGCAGACGTGGACGGGATGGGAATGCCCGGTCTGCAAACGGCCGAAGTTCGAGATCGCCCGGCTCACCGACAACAATGTCCTGCTTTGCCAGCTCGATGAACATCATGATCATCTGTGCGACCATCTCAAGAGAGTGATCGGCAAGGAGATACTCGCCGCCGCGCCCGGCGATACGGGCGTCATCAGGCGCCGGGCATTTGCGACGACGTTCCCGCTCGTGGAGCGCTTCGCGAGGCTGCTCGTCTGCAACGACTGCAATGCCGCCGACGGCGCGATGAAGGCGCAGCTCGGCCGGGAGGTTCCCTCCTATTTCAGCTTCAGCCCAAGCGAGATCGCGGCCTTCATCGTGCCGGCGCCCAATGCGCCACACGACATCGAGGTCGATATTGGCGAGATGCTGTGGCGTGAGGCGAAGGCCGACATCGAGCAACGCATCGAGTTTGCGGAAATGATGGCGGACCGCATCATGCGCGGGCTTCACGACCGCGAACAGGATCGCTGGAGCATCCCGCGCACAAACAACAGCGAGCTGTTCTTCCGCCTCGCGGTCGATCAGTCGGCTCTCAACGATCGGCCCTATGGACTTGAGGATGCCATTCGGGCGCGTTCGATTTCGACGCACGGAAAGGCTTCGGGCAAGACGAAACGGCGAAAGGTCGGTCCGCCTCCGACCGCCAAGGAGTTCGCCGCGCTCGATGCCGAAAAGGTGAAGCTCTCCGCGCCCTGGCGCAATGCCGGCGCCGACTGGCGCTGCGAAGTCTGCGAGCGGAGCAAGTTCGAAATCCTGCGCAAGGCGAACAGCGGTGCCTGGACGGCCGACGTAAGACAGCTGGAGGCTTATGAGGAGGAGAGTGATCCCCTGTCGCGCCGCTTCCGATACGACGGCAATGAGGATCGGCCCGTGCTGGGAAGCGAGCGCTACGCATCGATCTGCCAGGATTGCCGCCAGATTGTCTCCGACGCCGTGAGCCTGATCCCCGAGGCGGATCATCGCTGCATGAGCCTTGCGGACATTCGCTCGCTCGTTGGCGAGCCTCTGCCCCACGCCCGGCACGAGGTTGGCAAGGACGAGATTTGCGCGCTGGTCCGCGAGAATGGCGAATGGATTTCTGCGGTGAACGATTTCCTCCGGCACCGGAACGAGGCACTGGACGTCGATCTCGTCCACTATCGGCTGATGATGAACGAGCGCCTGTCGCCCGCCGCCGCGCGCAGCGCGGCGATCCCGCTCCTCGTCGCGGATGGCCGGCTTCCGCCCGCCGATGCCCATCAGAAGTTCGACTGGCTGATGGGGGAGCGGCGCCGGCTCGTGCCCGATCGCTGAAATCGCCCGGCCCCTCCGGGGAGGGGCCGGGTTCGCGTTTCAGCTCGGCGGGTTCCAGATCAGCACCTTCTTCGACGGATCGTCGCCCGGCGCGTTTGCGACGTTGCAGAAGATCTGGCCGAGTTCGGGGGCCGACAGCGACACCGAGATATATTCGGCGCCGGTGGTCTGCGAGGTCTTCACCCAGCCGGCGCCGAGCTCGAAGCCATTCTTGCGGCTGATGACGCGATAGTCGGGCTCGCTGTCCTTCACCTTGCGGCCGTTCGGGACGATCGCGATCGGGGCGGTGACCATGAGGGTCGCGAGATTGCCCTCGAGGCTGCCGTCGTCCTTGACGGTGAGATTTGCGATGCTTGCCATTTGAAGTCTCCTTGGGTTGCTCGGGGACCATCCCCGATGGCGCCAACCGAAGGGGCCGCGAGCCGCCGTCACCGAGCCCCGCGCGAGGGCGAACCCCGCAGGGGGTTGACGGCCAAGGCGAGCCGAGACCCGCAGCCAGGCGACAAAAAGGGGTGGTTTCCGGCCCAAGGTGCGGTAACGGGCCGCCCGCACCAACGAAAGGCCAAGAGGCAGCATGGGTAAATATGATCCGCTCGGGGCGTTCCTCCGCCGGTGGCGGAGCCGCAATTCGGCCGAAGGTCTCGAGCTTACCCTCGACCAGATCGAGGGAATCATCCGCGGCGTGTTGCCGCGAGGGGCAGGAGAAGGCCATTGGTGGACCAATGACGCCGAGTGCGGACCGCATCAGCGCGCCTGGACAGATGCCGGCTTCGCGGCCGATTTCGACCCCAAGACCGAGCGCGTCTTCTTCCGATGCCTGTCTCCCGTCCAGTAGGTCAGATGCCGTCGGCAGGAATTCCGAGATAGTTCGAGAGGCTTTCGTTGGTCTCGTGGATTATCGACCAGTTATAAACGAAATCCCACCGCGTGGAGCCAGAGTGGACGCCGATGCGCGCGATCACAAGCAGGCACCAGCGGAGTGTTTCTCGGCAGAATTCCCTGTTTTCGAACAGCTTCTGCTGATTATCGACAAACCCCGCATACATCATGCCGTCGAAGGCGATCGAGGACGGTGTCCACTTCGGATGCACCATGTTGGACCTCAGATCGTATAGCTCGCGCATCTTCGCGCAGAGCTTCTTTGAATTGGGGAGCGGGCTGCCAAAGGCGCGGCGCGGCAAATGGCTGAGTTTGTGCTCGATCGGCTTGTCGCTCGTCGCAAGGTCGATGACGTCGGGCAGACCCTGAAGATTTCCAAGCTGGTGAAAATAGATATTGAGAAAGGCCTCGGTGCCGACGAGGCTCATCAGGAAGCTTTGAAGACCGAAATGCCGGTTGTCGCGTGCGCGGTCGCCGTCGGGATCGTCCCCCACCGTCATCGCATCGATGTTCCGGATCGCCGAGGCGAAATACGTCTGAACGATGCTGTTCGGCGATTCCAGGCTGATGGCACCCTCGATCAGTTCGCCATCCTTGTAGATTGCCCGCGCGGAGCCGTCCTGATCGAGATCGAGTTCGAAATGCGGCATTCGCAGTTCCTCAGTGGTTTGCCGCGGGGCGCGCCGACGCCCGCAAATGCTCGAAGCAGGCGGCGATCGAACGCCAGCGTGCGACGCCGTCCGTATCGCCTTGCAGTGCGAGCGCGCCGATCCGCTCCGCGATATGGTTTGCTGCCTTCGCACCATATTGCCGCTCGACGGCCACCGCGCAGGCCCAGTCCCATCTGTCCATGATGCTACCGTGGGCGCTCGATCACGGTTGCGGCAGCCCGAGCGTGTCCCAGGCATCGGCATTGCCGACCAGAAGTGCCCAATGACGATCGGTTGCATCGGGACAATCGGCCCAACCGCCCGGCGAGAGGGCTTCGACCGCGGCGGCATTGTGCGCGGGGATCAGAAGCGTATCGAGTTCGCCGACGCCATCACTCTCGATGAACAGGGCCATGCCCTGATCGCCATGAAAGACCGTCGTGAAAAGCTGGTCGTAACCGGCCTGCAGCGCCGACCATTCGGCGAGCGGCATTTGCTTGCATCTGAACATCGTCATCCCCTTTTCATTCGAGCGATAGCGGCGGCATTCCATTGTAGCATGACGGTGCACCAGATCGCACCCACAGGAATCCGGGCGGGGCGATGCTAGTGAAAGTCATGGCTTCGGATCCGCAGCGGCGCATCGCGCGAGTCCGGCCCTCCCCCATTGCGCGCGCCGTCCCCCCGCCCCGGCGCTATCGATACATCGCCCTGCGCGATCGTGCGCAGCATCGCGTCATGGTCGATGATCCGGTCGCAGATGATGTGGATGACCTCGCCTTCCTTCTGCAGCCGTCCGCGCATCGCGATCATCGACGCCGACATGACAGACCTCCGATAGATATCGAAACGATCGGGCCAGAGGATGCCGTTCGCGATGCCCGTTTCGTCCTCGATCGTCACGAAGAGCACCCCTTTGGCCGAGCCGGGGCGCTGGCGGACAAGGATGACGCCCGCGACCTCGATATTCCGCCCGTCGCGAATATGCGGGAGGTCCGCGCAGCGGACGATCCCCATGGCATCAAGCTCGTCGCGCAGAAAACTCAGCGGATGCGCGCGCAGCGATAGCTGCAGCGTGCGATAATCCTCCACCACCTCGCGCCCCTCGGTCATCGGCCGGAGCGCGGTCGCGGGTTCGAGCCCCTCGGGCGAGAAGCAGGCCTCGCGGGCATCCGCCGCCGCGAAGAGCGGCAGCGGCGCTTCGC
This sequence comes from Sphingopyxis sp. SE2, assembly GCF_032227185.1. Classification (NCBI taxonomy): domain Bacteria; kingdom Pseudomonadati; phylum Pseudomonadota; class Alphaproteobacteria; order Sphingomonadales; family Sphingopyxidaceae; genus Sphingopyxis; species Sphingopyxis sp. SE2. The sequence goes on from NZ_JAPMXW010000001.1 coordinate 2,142,647, forward strand.
CCAGCCCCCGCACCTTCCAGAGGCCCTGCCGCCTGTCCTCGGACAGGCAGGCAAAGCCGTCGGCCTCGGCGATCCGTTCGATCGCGGCGCGCGGGACGCCCGCGCGCCGCCAAACATCCTCGACGCAGTCGTAGGGCAAATCCCCCCTCGCCCCGACGATCGCAGCGCCATGGATATTGGCGAGCGAGCGCACCTGGCGAAAGCCGAGGCGCACCGCGAGATAGTGCCCTCCACTCTCCTCCAGCGTGCAATCCCAATGGCTGTCGTTGATCGAGACGGGGCGTACCTCGACGCCATGGTTCCGCGCATCGCGGACGATCTGAGCAGGCGCATAGAAGCCCATCGGCTGCGCGTTGAGTAGCGCCGCGGAGAAGACGTCGGGATGGTGATGCTTCATCCAGCAGGATGCGTAAGCGATCTTCGCGAACGAGGCCGCATGGCTCTCGGGAAAGCCGTAGCTTCCGAACCCTTCGATCTGCTTGAAAGTGCGCTCGGCGAAGTCCTTCGGATAACCGCGCTCGACCATGCCGCCGACGAGCTTGTCGTAGAAATGCGATACGCCGCCGGTCAATTTGAAGGTCGCCATGGCCCTCCGCAATTGATCGGCCTCGGCCGGGGTGAAGCCCGCGCCGACGATCGCGACCTTCATCGCCTGCTCCTGGAAGAGCGGGACGCCGAGCGTCTTCTCGAGCACCGCGCGAAGCTCGGGCTTCGGATATTCGGGCTTCTCCTTGCCCTCGCGGCGGCGAAGATAGGGATGGACCATGTCGCCCTGGATCGGGCCGGGGCGGACGATCGCGACCTCGATCACCAGGTCGTAGAAGCATTTGGGCTTGATGCGCGGCAGCATCGACATTTGCGCGCGGCTCTCGATCTGGAAGACGCCCAGCGTGTCGGCCTTCTGGATCATGCCATAGACGGCAGGATCGTCGTCCTGCAGGTCGGCCATGCCGACATCGATGCCCTTATGCTCGCGCAGCAGGTTGAACGCGCGGTTCATGCAGCCGAGCATGCCGAGCCCCAACACGTCGACCTTCATGAACTTGAGGACGTCGATATCGTCCTTGTCCCATTCGATGATCTGCCGGTCTTCCATGCGCGCGGGCTCGATCGGCACGAGGTCGTCGAGCCGCTCTTCGGTCAGCACGAAACCGCCCGGATGCTGCGACAAATGGCGCGGGGTTCCAATCAGTTGGCGCGCGAGATCGAGAGTCAATCTGAGCCGGTGATCGTCGGCATTCAGATTGAGGCTGGCGATCTGTTCGTCGGGAATGCCGTCGACCGACCAGCCCCAGACGAGGCCGGTGAGCATCTTGGTGAGGTCGCGCGGCAGCCCGAGCGCCTTCCCCACCTCGGCCACGGCGCCGCGCGTCCGGTAGCGCGTGACCACGGCGGTCAGCGCCGAGCGATGGCGGCCGTAGGTCTCGTATATCCACTGGATGATTTCCTCGCGCCGCTCATGCTCGAAGTCGACGTCGATATCGGGCGGCTCCTTGCGCTCGCCCGACACGAAGCGCTCGAAGAGCAGCTCGTGCCTGATCGGATCGATCGAGGTCACGCCGAGCAGGAAGCAGACGCAGCTGTTCGCCGCCGAGCCGCGCCCTTGGCACAGGATGCCGCGCCGCCGGCTCTCGGCGACGATCGAATTGACGGTCAGGAAATAGGGCGCGTAACCGAGCTCGCCGATGAGGCGGAGCTCATGATCGATCTGTTTCCGGTAGGCCGGCGGTACGCCGCCCGGAAACATGCGAACCGCGCCTTCCTCGGTGAGCGCGGCGAGCGCCTCCTGGGCGCTCCGCCCCGCCATCACTTCCTCATAAGGATATTGGTAGCGGATCTCGGCGAGGTCGAAGCGGCAGGCCGCGGCGATATCCGCCGTCGCCTGGATCGCGTCGGGAAAGAGCGCGAAGCGTCGTTCCATTTCGGCGGGCGACTTCAGAGCGCGATCCATGAAGCGCTCGCGCCGGAAGCCGAGCGCATCGACGGTGGTTTTCTCGCGGATCGCGGTCAGTACATCCTGCAGCGGGCGGCGCTCGGCTGCATGATAGAGAATGTCGCCGCAGGCAACGCTCCGCACCCCGCCATCGCGCGCCAGGGCGTCGAGCGCGCGCAGCCGCGCGAAGTCGCCGGGCCGCCGCCGGAGCGACAGCGCCAGATAGGCATCGACTCCGAAGACCTCGCGGAGCTCGCCAAGATCGAGGCGCGTCCGCTCGTCGGCCGCGTCGGGCAGAAGAACCGCTACCAGCCCTTCGGCCCAGGCTGCGACATCGGGCCAGTCGAGCCAGCAATTGCCCTTGCCGCCGCGCGCCTTGCCGAGCGACAGCAATCGGGTCAGCCGGGACCAGGCGGCGCGATCCTTCGGGTAGAGCAAGAGCGACCGGCCATCGCGCAGATCGACGCGCGATCCGGGGATCAGCCGGACACCGGTCGCCTCCTGCCCCGAGAGGCCGCGGACCATTCCGGCGACGCTACCGCGATCGCAGAGGCCGAGCGCCGAATGACCGAGCAACGCCGCCGCTGCGAACAGCTCCTCGGGCGCCGACGCCCCCCGCAGGAAGGAGAAATGGCTGGTCGTCTGGAGTTCGACATAGGTCGTCATCCGAACACGCCGTGCATGTACCAGCTCAAATCCCCGGTATTATCCTCCTGCGCATCGCCGCGCCGGAAGAGCCAGAAGCGCTCGCCGCTCTCCGCCTCGACCCGGAAATAGTCGCGTACCGCCCACATCTCGCCGGCCCGCCGCCACCATTCGCCATGGATGCGCTCGGGCCCGTCGCCCGCGACGACGCGGTAGCTCCGCCCGCGCCACGCGAAACGGCGCGGCGGATGATCGGGCAGCAGCGCGACGACGCCCGACAAGGCCTCGGGTCGCCCGAGCATCCGCACCGGACGCGCCCAGGCCGGCCAGCCGGCAGGCTTGGCGAGCGGCCCGGCGCGGCCGATCGCGCGTTCGGGCACGTCGCTTTCGATCGCCGCGAGGCGAAAGAGAGCCGCCTCGCCGGCACGTCCAGCGAGCTGGTCGACGAGCGGCGCGATGTCGGGCGTGCGCTCTCCGCTATCGAGCGGCGACCCGATCGTCTCAGGCGCCAAGGCTTCGACCTGCGGCGCGGCGAGCGTCATCGCCTCGATCCCCAGCCCCGGCTCAATGCGGTCGATGCGGAGCCGGAAAAGCCGCACGAGATGCTTTGCATCGCGCGTCGCCCGCGCCGTCCCGAACGCGACGCGCTGCTCGCGCGCATCGACGCGCTCGCAGCTCAGGATCGCCGTTCGCACACCGAGTCCGCGCCGTTCGAGTTCGGCGACAAGGTCGCCGACCAGATCGGATATGACCTGCTCGATCGCCTCGGCGGTCGCGATCGGCTCGAGCAGCCGCCGGGCCGCGACGGGCGTCTCGAACGGCACGACCGGGACGATCGGCTCGGGCAGATGCCCGCGCGCCTGGTCGAGCCGCTCGACCGCGCCGCGTCCAAGACGCCGCGCCAGCGGCCCGCGGGGCATCGGATAAAGGTCGGCGATCCGCTCGATCCCGAAACGCGCCGCCGAGACAAGCGCCTCCGGCGCGAGCCGGAGCGCGCGAAGCGGCAGCCCCGCAAGCGCCTCCCCCTCCTCCCCTTCCGGCAAGACCAGGGTGGCCGCGCCGCCGAAACGCGCGAGCGCGTGCGCGGCGCCGGGGGTCCCGGCAATCGCGACACGCGCGGTGAAGCCAAGGCGGCGCAGAAAGGATAGGAGCCGCGATGCAAAGCGCGCCTCGCCGCCGAAGAGATGGGTGGTGCCGGTGAGATCGAGCCAGAGCCCGTCGGAGCCCGACACGGCGGCGGTCGGCGTCCAGTGGCGCACCGCATGCAGCGCCAGCCGGTCCAGCCACGCGGCATCCGCGTCGGGCGCCGCATCATATATATCGAGATCGGTCACGAGCGCGCGCGCATGCGCCGCTGCCATGCCCGGCGCGAGACCGAGTTCGAGCGCGATCGGGCACGCGGCGGTGACGAGGTCGCGCTGCCCGGTGCGCGCGACGAGGATCGTCGGCCGCGCCCCCCAAAGGACCGGAACCGGAGGCAAGCCCGCCGGGGCGCTTCCATCGTCGCTGCGCGCCATGCGAAAGACCGGCGCCGCAGCCTCGCTCCGCCGCCCAAGCTCGCGCATCGGCGGCCGCTGGTGCGCGGGCAGCGCGTCGATCGCGGCGCGGTCGGGCCGTGCATGCGCCGACGTGTCCTGGGCCCAGCGCGCGCCGGGTCGCCAGCCGCCGCCCCGCGGTACCGAACAGGCACCGGGATTGTCGTCGACGGGTTCGGGGAAGCGCGGCGCGAGCCGCGCGGGCTCAGGCGGCGTGGCCGAGCGCGAGATCGGCGCCGCCCGCCGCAATCGCTCGATCGCGAGTTGCGGCAGGAAGAGCGAGGCGACCCTGGTCATCGCACGCCTCCAGTTCGAGGGAGAAAGGCGGCCCGCCGCGCTGGCGCACAAGCTCGATCGACCAGCGCCCGCGCCCGACGCCCGGCGTCGCGAGCGGCGCCGATGCGAGGCTCCCGACCCGCCAGCGCGTGCACGCCAGTGAGAGATCGGTGAGCGGGCATTGGCCGTAGCGCCGGTAGCGCCGGTAGAGCAGCATCGGCGTCTTGCCTTCGGAGGCTGCGAGCTGCAGCCGGCGCGTCGCGGTCTGGTCGGCCGCTTTGACCTCGGCGACGACGCAGGCCAGCGCGCCGTCGCGTAGCGCGTCCTCGCACATGGCGAGAAGTTCGCGGTCATTGCTGCCCTGCGCATAGAGGATGCGATCGGGCCCGAGCCCCGCCTGTTCGAGACCGGGCGCATAAAGATCGAAGCGCGTGAGCGCCCATAGCGCCGACAGGCCCGGCGCCGCGAAGCGCGCGGCGATCCCGGCTGCGAACAGGGTGGCGGCCGCATCGTCGCTCCAGCTTGCCGATGCCGCCGCGACTTCATGGAGGCCCGCACCGTCGAGCCCGCCGCCCGCGAGCAGATGATCGAGCGGCCCGACGCCAAAGGGCAGCACCGGCCCGCGCTCCGACGCGACGCGCGCCACCGCGTCGCGAAGCGCTTGAAGCTCCCCGGCGCTCGGCCGGGGCTGCGATAAAGGCGGTGCGGTCATATCGGGTTCGACTCAAATGTTCCCTATATGTTCCACCCTAGCGGAACGCCCGTCAAGCGACCTGCGGCAGGCGGCTGTGGATCATTCAGCGCCGCGACACCTTCATGCCTGTAAAGCGGGGCTATTTTATGCCGACCCCTACCGACCTCACCCCCCATATTTCGGGAAACCAGCTTGCGATCTACGCGATCGGGGCCGCGCTGATTCTCGTCATCCTGTTCAAAATCCCCTATGTGGGCCGCGTCATCCGCGGGCTTTTCTCGTTCGCGCTCCTCGCCTTCGGCATCTATCTGGTCCTCCAGCAGGCGCCATTCGATCCCAATCTATCGCGGATCACCGCGAGCCTCGGCCTCGACAGCCAGCAGGTCGTCGGCAAGGAGGTGCGCATCCCGATGGCCCGCGACGGCCATTTCTGGGCAGACGTCGAACTGAACGGCACGAAGCGGCGCATGCTTGTCGACAGCGGCGCGACTATCACTGCTCTATCGTCCACGACGGCCTCCGAGGCCGGGGTAAAGACCGATACGACGCTGTTTCCGCTGCTCATGCAGACGGCGAACGGGACAGTCCGCGCCGATGCCGGCACTGTGGAAAGCCTCAAGGTCGGCGGTATCGAAGCGACGAAGTTCAAGATCGTCGTCTCACCGGGAATGGGGAATACCGACGTTCTGGGCATGAACTTCCTGTCACGGCTCCAGTCATGGCGGGTGGACGGAAGGACGTTGATCCTCGAGCCGAAAGCGAAGGGCTAGAGGCTGGAAATCGAGCGCTTGCGCCGTCCGGTCAATCAACCCGCTCGCGCCGCCGGTCATCGGGACCAAAACCAAGTTCGGACCAGACCTCCTCACTCGCCGATTCAGCCATCTGGCGCGCCTTGGCGCGCACGGCGGGGTCCTGAAGCAACTGTTCGCGGGGACCGGCGATGCTCGGACCGGAGAGAATAGCGTAGAACAGCCGGTAGAGATCGCGCGCCCGCTCCGCCTCGGCGATCGCTTCCTCGAAATCCACCTTCCGATAGACCAAGATTTGGGTATCATCGATCGGCATCGGCCGGATCACGCCGCGGCCGTCGGGAAGCTCGATAACCCGCTGCCTGCGGCTGATATTGTGATGGACGATGATCTTAGGATGCGTCAGCAGGATCGCATCGGCCAGTTCGCTGCAATGTCCCCAGACCCGATGCGCAAAATGATTGCGAGTCTCACGCCAGGGCTCAACCACCGAGGTAATCGCTCGCAACAAGATTTCCTGCCAGGCAGGGAGCGCCTCGCGCGCGGCCGCCTTGAGGGCGCTCTTCTGCCCGCCCGAATTGACCAGCGACAGATACATCGCCGTTCCGACCGCAATGTCGGCCTTCAGCATGCGGCTCAGGATCGACGCGATATCGCCATCGGTATGGGCCCAAAGCGCTATCACATAAGCGACGTCGGTCGCGAACGGAGACGTTCGCAGCACGCCTGCCGCAAAGGTCAGCTGACCATCTGGCGAAACCTCGGATAAAGGCTGCGGCATAGCGTTCTCGCTCCCGAAGTCAGAAGGCCAGCCCGAGTTCCTCGAGCGCGATCGCCTCGAGATCGGGAACGGCGCGTGCAACGACGGCCGCGGCGTCGGCGGCTTGCTCGGGTGGAGCAAGTCCGGGACCGTCCGTGTCGCGCATGTCTTTCAGATATTGTTCGAAACGCGCAATGAAGCGAGGGGACAGCAAGAGACGCTGCGCATGATAGGCGAACCGCGCCGCCTGCAAATGCTCGCTCATCTCCCGGCTAGCGCGCCTCACATGGTCGCCTTCGTCATATCCATGCGGGTCCTCGCGGTATCCCTCGTCAATAACTTGAAGGATTGCGCGCCCGCGCTCGAGGCTGCCTACGATGGTCGTATAGGCCTCCCGGCGAAGTTCCCACGAGCGATCACGCCGATACTTCTTCCGCTCGCTGCGCTGAATAAGCCAAGTCGAGACGACCGACAGCAGGCCGCCGATGAGCGCGCCGCCAAGGCCGATCAGGGCGACTTGAAGTTCGATCGTCATGCGCTTTTGGTGCCTAGCAATGCCCGCTCGAGACGCTCAAGCGTGCGTTGGTCTCGCACACCCGCGAACCAGCGGTCGAGCGCCGCTCCGAACAGTGGCCTGGGATCGGCTGCTTCGAACAGCGTCAACGACGAGCAAAGTTTCACGGCGTCGACCTCGCCGAAGACCGCGACCGGATCATGACCGATCAAATCCTGAAGCGCCGAAACGCACTCGACATAGCGCGGCCCAAGAAGTGGGTGCTTCAGATAGGCCCGCGCCTCTTCAAGACCCGAGATCGCGAACCGCTGCGCCATCGCACTTCGCCCAAGTCCGGCGACTTGCGGAAAGACGAACCACATCCAGTGCGAACTTTTCGCACCGCGGCCGATCTCGGCGAGCGCACGCGGATAAATCTGCTCCTGCGCGGCGACAAAGCGCTCGAGCCCATCGATCTCGTTCATAGCGCAAGCGCTCCCTGCGCCGGCGGCTTGCCATAAACCTGGGTCACTTCGAGGCTACCTTCGGGGAGCCATTTCAATATATCCGCGGCGGGCACGCGCGGATCGAGCCAGGCGGCCCACTGCTCCCGCGCGAGCGGGATGATCTGGCGATGATGATAGGGTGCGATATCGGGGCCTGCGTCCATCGTCAGCAGGCTGAAGGATTCGCCGACATGGGCATCGCGCCAGATGCCCGCCATGCAGAACCAGCGATGATCCTTCATCGTGAAGAGCCATTTATCGAGGCGCTTCTGCGCCGGATCCGTGGGATCGGTGAATTCGTAAAAGCCGTCGCACAGAACGAGGCAACGCTGCGCGCCGAGGTCGCGGCCCTCGGACCGGACATTGTAGACCGGCTTGCCACCCTGCCCCGGCCAGCTCCAGCGCCGGTTGACGAGCTCGCCGATCGCGGCGCCGTCGCTCGCTTTCACGATCGGCGCCATGTCGGTGATTCGCACATCCTCGCGCGCCGGCACGTTCGGCGCGCCCTCGGGCATCTTGATCTTGATCTGGAGGTCGTCGAAATCCTCAGCGATCGAGGCGATGTCGACTTCCAGCCTGTAATCATTGCACATTCGCGAGCATCCCCTTGCCCTTGCGACTCATCATCGTTCCCATTATGTTCCACATATGGGTATGGCGCCAACCCCTTTCGATCCCGATGCCCCGGACGGTGGACGCCGTGCGCTCATAAGGCGCAATCCCGAGGATGAAAATGAAGTCGAGATGGTCGAGGCGGTCTGGGGAAGCGATCCGCGCTTCTCGGACGGCATCAACTATCGTTTCGTCCGCTCCGAAGGCCGCGCCTTCCCCAAGCGCCGCTGCCTGATTCCTGCGTCCGAGTTTCGCATGGGAACCGGCGATCACCGCTACCGGGTGACGCTCGACAGCGGCAATTTCTTCTACCTCGCCGCCATCTGGGATCCCCCGCTCGCCGACTGGCCGCTCTCGTACCGCATTCTCACCATCCCGGCGGGTGCCGACGTGATCCCCTATCAATCGCGGCACGGCGTCATCGTCCATCGCCGCGATGTCATGCACTGGCTCGACGGCACGCTGCCGAACGAGACATTGTTCGAGGAGCCCCCGCGCCACACGCTCTTTGTCGAGCCGCTGCGGGCGCAAGCCGCGCTGCCGCTGTGAGCCGGGGCGCCGCGGCGCGGCGCGGCGCGCAACCGGACCTCTTCGCCCCTCCCCTGCTTCCCGGCCTCGCCTACCGCGACAATGTCGTTACGGAAACCGAAGAAGCTGCGCTGATCGAGCGCATCGAAGCTGCCCAGCTCACCCCCTTCCAGTTCCAGCAATGGGAAGGCAAGAGGCTGACCCGGTCGTTCGGCTGGACCTATGATTTCCAGACGGGCCGCTTCGCGCCCGGCGACCCGCTCCCGGACTGGCTCGACGATATTCGCGCCCGCGCCGCCCGGTTCGCCGGCATCGATACGCAAGCGCTCGAACAGGCTCTCCTCATCCAATATGGCATCGGAGCCGGCATCGGCTGGCACAAGGACCGGCCGGTCTTCGAGCATGTCATCGGCATTTCGCTGGGCGCCCCCGCCACCATGCGCTTCCGCCGACGCAATAGCTCCGGCTTCGAGCGCGCGAGCGCCGAGCTCGCCGCGCGGTCGATCTATCATATGGACGGCGAGGTCCGTAACGACTGGGAACATAGCATCGCCGCGATGGACGAGCCGCGGTGGTCGGTTACATTGCGAAGTCTGCGCTAGAAAGCACCCTATCTGCCGCAGGCGCTGGCCGCAGAGTGGCCAATCGACAAGATAAATATGGCGCCGCCTCGAATGCATATGCCATCATCTGCCGATGATCCGATCCTTGGGCGACCTTCTTGAAGCATTACGGTCCGCGGAGGCGGAGCAACTCGACGCAAGCGATATCACACATCCGCCAACAATTGGGGCGATGTACGAAGGGCTAACGCGCCAGTTGCTCGAAGTGGCAATTCCGTCCCACCTTGACCTCAGGATCGTGCGCGGTTTCGCAATCGACGGGTTTGGGGCGCGGAGCGGCGAAATCGATTGTATGCTTGTGCGGGGCGCAGGGACGCCGGTTCCATACGTCGACGGCATGTTCGAATGGAACGTCCGAGATGTACTTGCCGTGATTGAGGTGAAAAAGAAGCTGTTCGGAGGCGAACTCGCCGACGCCTATGACCAGCTAAGGGGGGTTGCCGCCGTAACAAGCTCCTGGCTGAGAGGCGCAAGCGGCCCGGCAAATTTCAGCTTGGAGGCCTCGATGCGCCGCTACGCAGAGTGTGTCGGCGAGTTGCTCCCCGCTGAATGGGCGAAGATGGACCGCGCGAAGCATTTAATCTGGCATAGTATCATGTTCGATCAGATCGCGCCTGTTCGGATCATGCTCGGCTACGGCGGATACGCAACCGAGTCCGGGCTACGGCGCGGGTTTGAGCAATTTCTTGCGGACCGACTTCAACAACATGGGCATGGCCCGGCGTCGCTGCCGAACCTGATCGTGACAGACGGTGCAGCTTTGGTGAAGCTCAGCGGCCATCCCTATTGCTCTCCCGTCTCACCGAACGGATGGTGGCCGATCATGGCCAGTTCGCACGTGAATCCGACCCTGTTCATCCTGGAGCATCTTTGGACGCGTATTTCTTATCTCAGCCCAACTCCAGAATTGTTCGGCGACGATCTTGAGATCGAAAAGCTCTCGCTGCTCATCAGTGCAAAGCCCCATAAGATTGCCGAGCCTGAAAAGTGGGGCTGGCAATATGAAGTGCTGCAGGCAAAGCCGGCAGATCTTGCTGCGGGCCCGGAACACCGGCCATGGCAGCCGGTCGAGCTCGACCCTATTCAGGCGGTCGTGATCCGGCAGCTCTGCAGAGAAGACATCAACACCCGCGATCGCGAATTGATCGAATTTCTGAAGAGCGAAGACCGTGATCCGGAGAAATTTTTCCAGGCACTCATCGAAACGACCCTAGTTGCCCGCGATGGCGAAAATCTCGTGCTGACGACCGTTAAGCTTGAGATGGCAATGTTGCCCGATGGGCGCGACGTCGCGGCCGATAACAATACAGGCCGCCTGACGCGCTGGGTCCATCGGTTCATGACCGATTGGAGCGCTCGCGACGATGGTTGAAAATCGCCATTGCCTCTCGCTATGGCAGCATGATCTCATATCCGATCGGGGCCGATCGGAAGCCACAAGACGGTGACGACGTCGTCAGTGGGAATTGATGCGGGATCGAGGACAGTGCAGAGATATAAGATGTTTTTACGCCTCGCATTGCTCGCTCCGCTTATATTCTTAGCTGCCTGTGTCCAGTCGAACGGTGGCACCGGCCTTTCGCCGCCTTCCACCGCTACGCTCAGAATATCGAGCTGGAACGTCGAATTCCTCGCCGAGAAGGACGGCACGGGATGCGAGCCTCGCGCGCCCGAGGATTATGCCGCCATGCGGCGGATCTCCGACGGCCTCGACGCCGATGTCATCGCCTTCCAGGAGGCCGAGAATGTAACCGCGGCAATCCGTGTCTTCGATCCAGCGCGCTATACGATCGTGATGGAAGAGCGGGCGGGCGCCCCGAGCGGCACCTGCGGCGGCAAGCATCCCGAAGCGCAGGTCATCCGCCAGGCGGTCGGGTTCGCCGTCCGCAAGGGCATCGACTTCGAGCGCCACCCCGATGTCACCACGTTGATGCTCGGCAATCCCCAGCTCCGCTCGGGCGTCGACATCACCCTGCGGCCGAAGGGCAAGGCGGCGATCCGCCTGCTCGGCATCCATCTCAAATCGGGCTGCTTCGCCGGGAGCGAGGCCAAGGCCTGCCCGGTGTTGCTCGATCAGATCCCGGCGCTCGAAGCCTGGATCGATGCGGCCGCACGCGGCCCCGACCGGTTCGTGGTGCTGGGCGACTGGAACCGTCGCCTCGCCCTTCCCGGCGACGCCGTCTCGCAGGATATCGACGATGCGGAGCCCGCCAATGCCGATCTCCATCTGGCCGATGAAGGCAAGGCGCCCGGCTGCGACCCGCGCTACGACAGCTTCATCGACCATATCGTGCTCGACAAGCGCGCGGCCGCCGATCTCAGCGGCTTCTCCGAGACACTCTATGCGTCTGGCCAGAAGCATTATTCGGACCACTGCCCCGTCGCCGTGACGCTCCGTCGCTGAGCGAACTCGGAACGACGTTTCTTTTCGGAACTAAACTTGATATTAGTCCATTTAAGGAACATATAGGGCTTCGAAGGAGGCCATTATGGCGATGGCGGCAAAATCACTGGATCGCAAGGAGCTGACGGGGCCTGCGCTCCGCACATTCTTCAACATCGCCGAGGCATGGGATCTCAGCGAGGTTGAACAGATGCGTCTCCTCGGCCTCGACAGCCGCTCGACCTTTCACAACTGGAAGCGCGGCGATGTCGCGGCGCTCAGCAAGGACGCGCTCGAACGCATTTCCTATGTGATGGGCATCTACAAGGGTCTCCAGATCCTCGTGCCCAAGACCGCCGACGAATGGGTGCGCAAACCGAACAGGGCGAGCCTCTTCGGCGGCAAACCCGCGATCGACCGCATGGCGTCGGGCAATGTCGCCGATCTCTATGTCGTTCGCCAATATATCGACGGCCAGCGCGGCTGATCCCTTGGACATCCCCGTTACCGCCACGAGCTGGGCGCCCTGCTATCGCATCATCCCGAGCCGCTTCCCGCCCGTCGGCCTGTTCGACAAGGTCGCCGATCCGGCCGACCTCGAGGCGGTGTTCCTGATCGAGGCGATGACCAACGACCGTCTCCGCGACGAGGCGGGCGATCTTTCGCTCGTGCCGCCCGAAGACCGCGTCGCCGGGCCGGGCACGACACCGATCATGGCGGCCTTCACCCATCTCAACACCGAAGGCAGCCGCTTTACGGACGGCAGCTTCGGCGTTTTCTACGCCGGGCTGACCATCGAGACCGCGATCGCCGAGACCAAACATCACCGCATCAATTTTCTCGCAGCAACCGACGAGCCCGCGCAGGAGATCGACATGCGCGTCTACGCCGCCGATCTCACCGCCGACCTCCACGACATCCGCGGCCACAAGGACAGCCACGCTCACCTGTACGACCCCGACAACTACGCCCATTCACAAGGTTTCGCGGCCGAGGTGCGCGAGGCCGGGTCCGATGGCATCCGCTACCGCAGCGTCCGCCACGAAGGCGGCGAATGCGCCGCCGCCTTCCGGCCGCGCCTGCTCGCGAACTGCCGGCAGGAACGGCATCTCTGCTATGTCTGGGACGGCGAGACGATCGGCACGGTCTACGAAAAAAAGAACTTCGAGACCTGACGTCCCCGAACTCGATTGCCCATCCAGGTATGACGAAAGCGAGTCAAGGATATGCGAAAGGTGGCGAGGCTAGAATATTCTGAGACTGGACGATAACGTTGCACCATCGCCGGGCCCGCGTGACGGCATTGTAAAGCAGGCGGCGTTTCTGCTCCGCATCGCCGCCGACCTGATAGGGCCAGAAGACGACGACGCCGTCAAATTCCCTGTTTTTGGCCTGCTGCACAGTCATAGCGAGAAAATCTCGAGCGTCGGTACGACCATGCTGGCGCTGGAAAGTCACACTTCGCGCGATGACGCGCTCGATGTCCGCCCGAGCGAACTCGGCGCGTCCGAGAGCATCGACCTGCCTCTTGGCCCAAAAAAGGGCCGCGCGTGCCGGCCCCGATGACGGCAATGCGCGCAGGGCCTGCAGCGTGGCGGCGGCGTCAGCGATGTCCGGCAAGTCGAGTGCAGCGATGATGGTTCCGGCCATATCCAGGTCAGTTCCTTCCCAACGGATAGCGAAAGGACCATTACCCTGCTGTCCAATCGCTCCCTGTCCAACGCGCGTCACCGCACGCTGCGCATAGCCGCCTTGAACGGCCGGAGTGATGACGGCGACATCGCCGCCCTGTCGCCAGGCAATGGCATTCGCGAGCATGGTAGCCGCCAGCGGATCGCCGGAGCCGGTCAAGATTTTAAACCCGTGGCCATTCACAGGTGCTTCGCCATTGCGAATAGCTGTTGCAGCCGTAAGCAATCCCGCGCGGTTCGTCCGATGGACATGATGAAGTGCTTCGGGCTCGCAGGCATCGTCGAGCCAAGTCACGAACGGATTGGGTCTCAATGTCTGGTCAAGGCATTGAAATTCGTCCGCAGCAGCGAGCAATTCGACTTGTTGCGATAAGGCGACAAGCATTCGCATCCGCTGAGGTCCAAGGTCCTGGCCTTCGTCGATCAAAATGATTGGAAAGCTCGATGCGACCCAGTTCGCAACCACGGGCTGCTCGAGCAATATACCAGCAGCGTTGCACACGGCATTGAACTGCTCTTCCGTCAGGGGCGGTAAGTCCAAGGCGCTGGCGAGCCCGCGCCAACGCCTTGCGATGCGCCATGCGAAGCTATCGATCGTCGTACATTCGACTTGTCCGCCCAGTCCAGCGACGCCCCGCAAGCGATCGGCGAGGCGCCGCCGAGCACCATGCATAAAGGTAAGCGCTAGAACCCGCTGTCCCTCTCCGAGCGGATGGGCATTCAGCGTGTCCGCAAGCATCGCCATCAGGCGGTGCGTCTTGCCGCACCCGGCGCCGCCCTGAACGGCGCGAACCGTCAAGGCTGGAACACCTTGATCGACGGAGCCTCCGGGTCGGCAACGAAGCGCGGCGTCACCTCTCCCGAAACTGTGGCGGCGATAGCGTTCAGCAAGTCGCGCGCCCGCGAACGACAGGCATCGGTCGCTCCAATTGCATCCGCAATCTCCTCATAGGCCGAGCTGTCCTTTTTGAGGCCGCCGGCCGCCCGATTTTCGGATTTAAGCCGTCCGACCAGATCGGCTACGTTGGCGGGTGCGGAATCGAGCTGCATCGCAGCGAGGCATGGCGCGGCATCGGCTTCAACGATCCAGCCGATCGCATCCTCGAGCGTCGCCCCATTATTCCAACGCAGAATGATGCCTGAATTCGGCGCGCCGGCGGCGGCAAGGGCATTCGCATAGCCTACGCCTTCATCGTCGCCGTCCACCAGAGCAACGACACGCGGATGAAGTCCTGCGATGGCGTTCGTGGTCGCGCTTACCGCGCCATCATGGGTCGGGATCACGCCAACGAGCGAATCAAAACCGCATTCCTGATTGTCGTTCCAACCTTGCTTCAGGTCGACGCTCCGTACGAGCAGCGCCAGCCATTCGAAGTCGGTGCGCCCTTCGGGAACGAGCACATGGTCGTGCATAATCGCGCCGATCGTCTCGACCCGGTTGACCTGGAACAATTTGCGTATGCTGTTGGGCGTGTTCGCCGGCAAGGCGGAAGCAAGGAGCGGCGCGGAGGAGAGCGCGCCGTCGTCGTTTCGAAGTATGCAAACGCCGCAAGGGTCGGCCATCGAAGCCACCATTGGCGAGTGTGTCGAAACAAAGGTCTGGCTCGATAGGGCCTGAATGCGCCGGACGAGACGACGCTGCAATGCTGGGGGAACGTGAAGTTCCGGCTCTTCGAGAGCCATCCAAAACCCCTCCCCCGCCTCATCGCGGAGGCGGCCGAACTGAAGAAGCAGCAGCAGATGCTGAAGAGACAGCAGGCCACTACCGTGGCGCTTGGCGGGCAGAGCCAGCGGCGCGCCATTATGTGCATAGTGCGGCATCACCGCGTCTAGGAGGCCTTCGCTGTCCGTCGCCGTGACCCGGAGATGGAGCGTCGGGGCACTGCGAAAGAAGCCACGAAGCTCATCGTCTAGGCGGCCGACAATTGGCGCAAGCCGTTCGTCCTGCTCGAGCCGGTCGGCAGGCGCGCGGAGCCGGTCGCGTTCGCTGAGCACCGATTCGGAGGGCTGGCCGCCCCCGGCTGCCACCACTTTGCGAAAAAGTTCCGACCCGAAAGATATGGTCCGGTCCCAAGTCCGGCTTGCCGGAACGAGAAAGAAGCCCATTTCGCGAACAAGCCGGGCCGGGAAGAGGATCGCACTTTCCTCGACGAAAACATCGCCCATTGCTTCATCGTCATAGAAATAGCGGATGGTTTCGACCTCGAGGCCCGGCCGATGAAAGCGCGCCGAGAATGCGACCTGGCATGCGAGACGCCAGCCCGGATGGTCCCTGGTGGGCCGCACATTTCCTGTTGCCGCATCATACCATTTGACGACGCCACGATCGTCACGAAACCAATCCAGATGATGCGCCGGGTCATCGTCATCAAAGCCGGTGATCGTCGCGACCAGCCTTATTCGATCCGCGGCGGCTGGATCGCTTCCGTGAAAGTCGTGCTCGGTGAGCTGACGGACCATTCGCTCGCGACCAAATAGCAGCGCAAGCGCTTCGATGACGGTCGTTTTCCCGCAATTATTGGGACCCACCAAAACCGTATGTTCGGCAAAATGGACGCAACCGTCGCGGATCCCGCGAAAGTTGCTGATTTCCAGTTTCGAAATCTGCATGCCGCCCCCACTACATAAACCCCGGATACTCGGGCGAGATCAGAAACAACGCAAGTACCGCCCGAAGGGCAACAAGAATTAACGCACTCTTGGCGAGCCCGTAGCGGGGTGGCGTGCGATGCGCGCCAGTGCCTAGCCGCCGCCCCGCAAGGACAGCGAGCCGAGTGTGCCGCGCGGCCCCACATCAGCGCGACCCCTGACCGAGCCTGCGAGGTCAGTGCGCGCTCATCAAATGCCGCGCTCACCTTGCGCGCCCGGAGAACCAACTCGCGGGCCGTTATCTGCACCCCTCGTTCTGAGACCAATTGATCGGCATAGCAGGGAGCAATATTAGGTGAGACCGGTCGTCCTGCTGCACCTGACGAACGCGAGAGGTTCTTTTTGCTCCTAAGTGACACGCCACGTGGCCAGACCTGGCTTACAAATTTCGAACTCGCCGAACGCGAGAGCGCTGCAATGTTGCTCGACAGCCTCGAGCTAGGCCGTGTTGACAAAAGGGATTCCCAAACGGGTCTAGTTCTGATTCAGAGCTGTTTTTTGGGGAGCAGCCATGGGTCGCGGGGATTTGTCGGACGGGGAATGGGCGCTGATCGGACCGCTGTTGCCATCTGAGCGGGGACGCTGGGCGCGTCCGGCGGGCGACAACCGACGGTTCCTGAACGGGATGCTGCATGTTTTGCGGGTCGGCTGTCCCTGGCGGGACATGCACGAGCGCTATGGCAAGTGGAACTCGGTCTATGTCCGGTTCCGGCGCTGGGCCGAACAAGGGGTTTGGGATGGCCTGCTGCAAACGCTGGTCGATCTGGGGCTCACCGACGACTGGCAGCACATGATCGACAGTACCACGGTTCGCGGCCATGTCTCGGCAGTGGGCGGAAAAGGGGGGATGCTGCGAACGCTTTTGGTCGATCACGCGGCGGCTTTACGTGCAAGGTCCACGCCCGCTCGGACAATCAGGGACGCCCTCTCGGCTTCCTCCTGACCGGCGGTGAAGCATCGGATTACGCCGCCGCCGAACCGCTGATGAAAATCCCGGTCGCCAAGCCCAAGGCGCTGCTCGCCGACAAAGGCTATGACGGTGATCGCTTCCGCGAAAGCCTCTTGATCCAGGGCATCCTGCCGATCATCCCGCCGCGCTCGAACCGCAAGGCCCCCGAACATCCTGACTATCGGCGCTACAAGGATCGCAACCGCATCGAACGCATGTTCGGCAAACTCAAGCAGCAGCGACGCATCGCCACCCGTTACGACAAGACCATCCTGTCCTTCGAGAGCTTCCTCAACCTCGCTGCCGTGCGCCTATGGTTGAAGTCTTTTGTCAACGCGGCCTAGTCGGACAGGACTCGCTACAGATTGGCTTGTCGAAGCTGATCGAATCGCTCGTTGATGAGCTACCCAATCCTATCGCATTGGTCCCGGTGCGGGAGCTTGCTCCTGGGCAACGGTATTTCCAGCACGGCCGAGACGCCCCCGCTCGGCTCTTACTGTCGCAATCATTTCCAGGTAGCGAAGCGATTGTTGCAGCGATGCTCAACGGTGTTCGACGCGCCGCTGGTGCCAATCAACCGTTCGTCGGTGCACCAAGCCTGAAAAACATGCGTGGAGCGCGATGCCGTACAGTATTGTTAGTAGATGATTATTCGGGCTCGGGAGATCGAATCAAAAGCTTTTATCGGGGGTTCAAAGCGCACCCCACGTTGCGTAGTTGGCTGTCGTATCACCGGATTGAATATCACGTGGCTTGTTACGCCGCGACGCCGCACGCGCTGCGCGCTCTACAACGAACGTTCGGGCAAGACCGAGTCCATTTGTACAAGGTTTGCCCGACGATCGCGACGCGCACTTGGGACGAAGACCGTGTCAAAGGCGTCAAAAACCTTTGCGAGAAGTATGCCTCGTCAGCGATCCAATGCGCGCCCCTTGGTTACGGCAATTCTGGCGCCCTACTGGCTTTCTCGCACAGCGCACCCAACAATCTGCCAGTAATATTATGGCAGATGTTTCGCGCGGGAAGCACCAAATGGTCTCCTTTTTTCCTCGATAAGGGCATTCCTGACGACGTTCGCATGCTATTCGGTATGCCCGATGTCGACCGGCAACGCTTATCCGCCGTGCGTCAGTTACGACAGCCAAGGCTGTCACTGATAGATTGGAGCCAGTTGCCCTCCCGAGACACACAGAACGCGATGCTGGTGCTTGCCGCAATTGCCCGCCGCCCCCGTGATCGGCATTTTGTTGCGCAATTAACGGGCCTGTCTCTGCCTGAGGTACGCCGGGCAACCGATCTCTGCACCACACTTCGCCTGATCGACAGAAGCCTTCATCTGACTGATCGCGGTCGCGCCGAAATTCAGCACGCAAAAAAAGTAATGCTACCTGGAGACGATTTCCTATTGAACGGAAGTGATGTACCCTACTATCCACGGCAGTTGCGGGCGGGGCGTTAACAGCTAGCGTTGCCGGCGGGTAACCGCCGGCGTCCATCCGGTGAACCGGCGGCCGGGTGCGTCGCACTCGGCTGGTAAAATCAGCCGCCATTCGCGCCGGCGAGAAGCAAGACTTCCTCTTTCGGGGTCTCAAGCCGTCTCGCTTCTCGTCGTCACGGGGGTGACCAAAGTAGATGATTAGTGCCTCGCCCCACCAGTATCGCGCGTCGGCACTCGAGAGGGGTCTATCTCAGCAGACTGTAGAACGAGCCCTTAGCCAAGCTGAGCAAGCGGAACAACGAGGCGTTCCGGCGATCTTGACACTGCGACATCTCGCTCATGTCACAGGTGCCGACTACAGGTACTTGAGGAAGATCATTTCACGCTCGGAGGATGGCTATAACCCGTTCACCATTCGTAAGAAAGCGGGCGGCGGACGTTTGATAGCTGCTCCCGAGCCGCAGCTCTTGGGCGTGCAGCGCTGGATCTCACGAAACATCCTCGCAAACCGCCCTGTTCATTCAAGCTGCATGGCTTATGCGCCTGGAGCATCGCCATTGAAATGCGCCAATCGCCACGTTGGCGCGCACTGGCTGTTCAAATTTGACATTCACGACTTTTTTGAGAGCATCTCCGAAGACCGCGTCTATTGGGTTTTTCGCTCGTGCGGCTATCAACCGCTTGTTGCCTTCGAGCTGGCTAGAATATGCACTCGAGTGCATTCACCATATGCGCAAATTCCACGAAGGTGGCGGTCGCACCGTGTCCACGGCCCGGCAGAAATCGAGGCTTATAGCGACGACCGCTTGGGTCATCTGCCTCAGGGCGCTCCGACCAGCCCGATGCTATCAAACTTGGTCAGTGCGCCCATGGATGACCTTCTGGCTAAGCTGGCTCGAGAGCGCGGTCTTGTATACACCCGATATTCCGACGATGTCGTCTTTTCGACCGGTTCCCAAATTACTCGGCGTGAAGTGCGCAACCTCGTCCACGACGTGAATCGCGGGTTCCATTCCTTCGGCCATATTCTGCATCGCAAGAAGATCGTTATTGCGCCGCCAGGCGCGCGCAAGCTCGTGCTTGGGCTTCTTGTAGATGGCGACGAGGTGCGGCTGTCGCGGGAATACCGCAACAGGCTAGAGTCCCATGTTCGAGGAATCGAGATATTCGGTTTGGCGGAGCACGCTGCTTCGCGTCATTTTGCATCGATTTGGGGCATGGTCCGACACGTAGGCGGCTTGATTGCGCACGCCACGGCAGTTGATCGATCCTACGGCGAGGCGCTTCAACTTCGCTTTTCGACCGCACTTGAAGCTTTGGGATGGAATTAGCTGGCGGCCCGCGCGGTTTCTTCTAGCGCGCGAATTCGCTCGGCACAAACGACCTCGACTAGTTCTGCAAGCATTTCCACTCGAGACCCGAGCCAAACAAGCTCCTCTTCGGATATCCGGTAATGCTTGGAGTAGCGCGCCTTGATGTATGCTTCCTTGAGCTTTTCGAAACGCGACCGGTCCGCTTTGGTCTCTCGCGGCCAAACCTCGGCAAGTCGCTCTTCAAGCCGCTCGGCCTGCGTTCGCAGGAATGCCAAATTATGGACATGCGGAGTGTAGAAGCTGCAGACCAAAAGCGCGCAATGGTAATATCGTTCGGCTGCCTGATGGAGCTCGAACGCGGCCTTTTTTACTCGCCCTCTCTCGAGATTTGAGCGAAAGTCATCAGCGAACTCGCCTGCGCTTGGGAACCACTCATCGAAATATTCCTGGGCCATCTCAAGCGCGGCATGCGGCGTTTTCGGCTGCGGCTCGGGCAACTCATCATCAACCGCCTGGTAGATCGCGATCCCGTCGCGGGCGACGTCCATGAAGAAATAGCGCCCTTGCGACAGCCCCGCATTTACCTCGCCAAGGCTGTGCACGATGAAATTCACCGGCGTACGCAACGTCTTCGTCACCGACAGCTCACGGATCAGCCGGTCGTCGAGCTTCGACCAATATTCCACGCGATCGGTCAGCCGATCGTCGTTGACGACGATCAAGAGATCATAGTCCGACTGGTAACCCTTCGCTGTGTGTGGCTCGTCGACCCAGCCGCCGCGGGCGTAGCTACCGTAGAGAATGATCTTGGAAATCCGCCCCTTGCGCTTCCAGTCCTGCGTGGCCAGCCCGAGCGTATCCTCGAACTCTTCGAAGATGATCTGGACGATCCGCTCGAGCTCACGCTGCTTGTGGGGTGGAAGATGATCGAGGCTGCTGCGCATTGCGTGTCACCCTATCAAGGTGCGGAGTCCCTTGCACCCGAAGATTGAACCGGGCGCGGATGAACCCCGCAATCTTGGTCAGTCGGCGGGATTCCATAGCAGCGCGTAGACATCCGGATTATCTTGACCCGCTGCGCGGCCGAGGTTCGCGTAGATGCGCCGCGGCCCGAACTCCGGCGCCTCTAGGGTGAGCGAGACATAGAGCTTGCCCGACGCTTCGCTCCGACGAAGCCAGCCGGCACCACATTCTACCCCGTCGGACCAGACGCGATAGTCGGGTTGCACGTCGCCGTTCTTGGAGGGATTGCGACGGATTTCGATGGGAACGCGGATCGTGATGGTTGTGAGCTGGCCGACGTAGCCCTTCTCCATTGTTCCGCTGACAAGACCGATTGCCGCCATGATGATGCTCCTGCAGGGCCCGAGACCATTCCGGGGCGCCGGCGCCAAAGGAACGGCCGCAGACCGCTGCGCACCCGCAGGGCCGAAGCGTCAGCGAAGGACGGTGCTGCGGCCCCTTTTTGGAGCGAAGCGGCCGCGAGGAGGTCGCGCGAGCGACCGGGGAAAAAGGACCGCGGCACCGTTGCGTCCCGGGTTGCGGGCGTTCATCAGCCGGCCCGTTCCGAATGGTCGCGGTCCGTGGAGTGGCTTGCAATCAAGTTCGCGAGAGCGCGCAGAGTCAAGGATGCGGATATAGGATCGGTCCCGAACGCTCGCGAGGAAGGCTGCAATCATCGAAAGCCGTAGCTGCCGAGCAGAAGCCGGATGTTTTCCGGGGTTAGTTCATAAACCTGCCGTGAAACGAGCGCGCCGTCAGGATGTGCTTGAATGTGCTCACCGCTTTCGATGTCGTAGTAGTTAAGAGCGACTTCAGCGGGCCATGGGAATTTGGAATCAAATGGTATTTCTGCATACGGATTGAAGTAGACCTGAAGCCCATCCAAATGGGTTTCGCGATGCAACGAGGAGTGCTGGATTAGGAAATCTGCACCCGCAATCTTACACTCGTCCTCCTGCCGATACGTGAGGAGGTAGTCCAGCGCGCCGCGCTGAAACCGGTGCGTCCCTGCCCGCCAAAGTTCCGAACCGGGCGGAATTCGATATTTATCGATCGACCTATAACGAGTGCTCCGTACGAGCCTTTCAATTTCGCTCTCGACGACTGCCTTTCCAAAAGTTCCGACAGTGGAGAAGAAGACGGCGCTGATCTCTTTGGAGGTATCGTTCGTGAAGATGCCCATTTCGACCCGCGCACCCGAAGGCTTCGCGAGAGAGGTAATCTTGTCCTGCATTCCTTGCGCGGGCCCCTCTAGCGCCGGCGGCGCCAAGCCAAATAGAACCATGTTGATGAGTTCATTGTTCTGGGTGAGGGAAAGGTCACTATCGAAGGGCGCGATTGCAATGACAAATGGGCGGCCACGCACATGGCTCATCGAAGAATATGGGTGCTTCTTTCCCTTGGCTCCTCGGTAAAGGTCCAGCTTGTCCCTGATCTTCCCAGCAAGTTTCAGCGCGCCACGGGTTTTGAAATCTTGCTCGCCAGGAGCCTCGCGCTGCTTCAAGGCCTGAGGCCGGTCTGAAACGACAGCCTCTATGTTGAACTCGTAGTTTCCGGGACCTCGGACAAAGAAGTCCGGCGCAGACTTCGAAAAATCGACACGGCATCCCAAATCGATCAGTGCCCGGTTCAGATAGAGTTCCCACATCGAGGAATTAAACGTCGTCTGAAATTCCTTGATGAACTTCTGGCTCTCTCCCCGTCGCTCCAGCAGGCCGGTCGCCCAACCTTGAATTATGGGCTGGACGTTTGTGTAGTCAGGATTGGCCGAGATGAGGCGATAGCTCTCATGGAGTCTTTCTTTCCCCAACCGCGGAGTAAACAAGTCCAACATTAATGTGCCGTTCGTTGTCCTGAGGCGCACATCGCGCCATTCACTCCCACCTTTCCTCATCTCTGCGCGTGCGACCATCGCTAAATTGAATCGATTTGGTTCAATCTCCTCGCCGCAGGCTTGCCCTGACGTTACGTCCGGCTATGCTGGAGTGGCATCGGGCAAGCAGGCGCGCGATGCCGAGTTGTAAGAAGCTCGTTCGGAAAGCCTTGTGAAATTCCCATCCTTGCCGGGTGGCCGTTGCGTATGTCCAAGCCCTCGGGCCAAAGGCGGCGGCACATATTTCCGAATATGTTCTTACCGCCCGGCTTTGGCACGCTGCCTCCGCCCGACCGGAAGGCGATCGGGGATGGATTTCGACGACGAGAAGAAGCGCGGGCCGGGTCTCGGCAGCAGCGAGGCTTTGCCGCCGGCCGACTGGACGGGCTTCGGCGGCGCCAGCGGAATGGAGGCGCTCTATGCCGAGCATCGAGGCGAGCTCACCCGCTATCTCCGCCGTCGCGCACCTCGTCAGGATGTCGGCGATCTCGTCCAGGAGTGTTTTCGCCGGCTCGCGGCCAAGGACAGTTTCACCCGCGCCCTGATCGCACAGCCAGGCGCCTATCTCGTGCGAACCGCTCGCAATCTTCTCACCGATCGCGCGCGCACCGACGATGTGCGGCTGCAGGCGCACCATCACAGCTTCGAGGATGACGACATCGCAGGCCCCGACCCCCACGCCGCGCTCGAAGCCCGCGAGGCGCTGCGCCGCGTCGAGCGGGCCATTGCCCGATTAAAGCCCCAAACTGGTTCCATCTTCATAATGCATCGCTTCGATGGCCTGAGCTATGAGGAGATCGCTGATGCGAAAGGAATCACAGTGAAGGGCGTCGAGTGGCATATCGCACAGGCGATGATCGCGATCCGCAAGGCACGGGCCGACCATAAGTGAGCGACCCCGATACCGAGGCCGCGTATTGGTTCGCGCGTATGCGCGCGCCCGACGCTGATGCCGACACGGCAGATTTCGAGGCCTGGCGCGCCGAGGCCGAAAATGCCGCCGCCTACGCCCGAGCCGAAGACAATTGGCTGCTAGTGGGCGGCGTCGCGCCCGAGCATCTCGCCGCGCACCGCGCAGCATCCGCCACGCGCGCGCGCTCATCCGCCGGATGGGCGCTTGCCGCCGCGCTGGTCCTCGCCCTCTCGCTCGGCTTCGCATGGATATTCCTCGGCAATCGCAGCAGCGAGCCGATCGTCGCCGAGACTTCGACCGGCGAGATGGTGCTCGAAGATGGGACCCGCGTCGCCCTGATGGATGGCGCGAAAATTGATCCCAAATTCAGCCCCGGCGAGCGACGCGTCATTCTGACCGGGGGACGCGCCCGATTCACCGTCGCGCATGATGCCACCCGCCCCTTCCGGGTCGAAGCAGCCGGAAGCGAAACGACCGCGCTCGGAACGATATTCGAGGTCGACCTCCGGGGCCGCGAGCCGGTCATCCACCTCGTCGAAGGATCGGTGGAGATTCGTTCCACCGCGATGCCTCGCGCGCCCCTCCTTCTCCGTCCCGGCCAGCGCGCCACAATCGCAACCGATGGACCGAAGCTCATCGAGCCGGCGGCAAGCTCCGCACCGGTCGCCATGGCGCCACCCGCTGGAAGTCCGGAACCGCCCAGCCTTCTCGTCGCCGACAATCTTCCGCTAGGCGCTGTCATCGATCGCGCAAATCGCGTCAACGCGGCGAAGATCGAGATTGCCGATGTCGCTAGCGGCAACCGGCTGGTGAGTGGACGGTTCGACGTCGCCGATGCAGGATCGCTCGCCCGCAAGCTCGCGGCCGCCCTCGATCTCGATGTGGAGGATCGCGGCGACAGCTATCTGCTGAAAGCGAAAATAAAAAACTAGGGGAAATTTCCCCCTCCACGTCTTGCCCCCTCAGACGGCCATGCAGGCCGCTGGGAGGGAAGAATGCAAAAGACACTATTGGCCGCAGTGTTGGCGGCGGGCTGCGCGACGGGCGCGCTGATTTCGGCACCCGCGCACGCGCAGACCGAGCAGCGAAGCTTCGACATCGCGGCACAGCCGCTCGGCGACGCGCTGCGCAAATATAGCGATGTTTCGGGCCGGCAGATTATCTACGCGGCTGAGTTGGTACAGGGTCGTCGTTCGAAAGCGGTACGCGGGCTGATGTCGAGCGACGTGGCACTTACCCGCATGCTCGCGGGAACCGGCCTCAGCGTCGAACTCGTCGACGGCACCCTGGTTTTGCGGGCGGGAAACGGAGATGCGGAGGAGCCCAGCTCGACTGAGGCTTCTTCGAACGAAGCAATTATCGTTACCGGCTCGCGCATCCGGGGGAGCGGGCCTGCCGGATCGCCGCTCATCGCCGTCGACCGCGACGCGCTCGATCGCAGCGGCAGGACGACGCTTGCCGACTTCATCCAGACGATTCCGCAGAATTTCTCGGGCGGTCCAGCCGAAGCGAATGTCGGGACCTCGGCGCGTGGCAACGCGGCGAGCAATATCGGCTATGGCACCGGCATCAACCTTCGCGGCCTAGGGACCGGATCGACACTGACCCTGATCGACGGCGCGCGCCCCGCGCTCGGCGGCGCTTCGGGTGCGTTCGCCGACATCTCGATGCTGCCCTCGCTCGCGGTCGATCGTCTCGAAATCCTCACCGACGGCGCCTCGGCAATCTATGGGTCGGACGCTGTCGCCGGCGTCGTCAATGTCCGCCTTCGTGGCCGCTTCGACGGGGCCGAGACCCGGCTCCGGGTCGGCACCGCCGATGGCGACTATGGCGAGTATCAGCTCGGTCAGATCGTCGGCACCGGCTGGGCGACCGGTCACCTCGTTGTCGCCGGCGAATATTATCGGCGCGGCCATCTCGGATCGGAAGAGCGGGCCTTCGCGACCGAGGATCTGCGGCCCTTCGGCGGGCCCGACCTCCGGTCCAACTTCAGCAACCCCGCCACCATCGTCGCGGCCAACGGCCAACGCTTCCTGATTCCGCGTGGCCAGGATGGCACCGCGCTCACGCCTGCGCAACTCATCCCGAGCAGCGATTTCCGGCGCGGCGATGCACGGCGCAACGTCGACATCCTTCCGAAGCAGGAGAGCATCAGCTTCTACGCGAGCGGCGAGCAGCAACTCGGCGACCATATCAGCCTGTTCGCGCGCGGCCTATATGGCAAGCGCGACTTCGAAGCACGGCGACGAGTGATCGGCGTGTCGCAGCAGTTCGTGACGCCCGACAATCCTTATTATGTCGACCCGATCGGCACCGGCGAAGAGATCATGGTCTATTATGATCCGACCGCAGACTTCGGTCCCGAGGGTGTCCGCGGCACCGTCAAGGCGCTCAACACCAGCTTCGGCGCGCGCGCCGATATCGGCAGCTGGAATGTCGAGCTGTCGGGAGGCTACGGGCAGCAACGCGAGGGCTATGACGGGGTCAATATCGTCCACCTGCTCCGTCTCGCCCGCGCGGTCGCCGCAAGCGATCCGGCACAGGCGATCAACCTCTTCGGTGACGGCGCGGTCAACGACCCGGCGCTGATCGACAGCCTGCGGGGCAGCATCACGGTCCGCACGCGTTACAAGAACTGGAACGCGGCCCTGCGCGCCGACGGCACGCTCTTCGCCTTGCCTGCTGGGGATGTAAAACTGGCGATCGGCGCGGAATATCGCCGCGACAGCCTCGACTATCTGCAAAGCTTCGACCTCGTCACCGACGGGCCGCTCAGCTTCGGAATCGACGGTCTGCCCGACAAAAGGATCGTGAAAGCTGTCTATGGCGAACTTGCAATCCCGGTCTTCGATGCGGGCGACAGCTTCCCGGGCTCGCTCAACATCTCGGCGGCAGGCCGATATGAGGATTATTCGGACGTCGGCGACACCGCCAATCCGAAGTTCGGCGCACGCTGGGAGCCGCTACCGGGTCTTGCGCTTCGCGCCTCCTACGGACGATCGTTCCGAGCCCCCTTCTTCGACGAGCTCGTCGGGACCGCGAACGCGCTCTATCAGACGTTCCGGCTGAACGATCCATCCTCGCCGACCGGTCAGACGGCGGTTCTCCTGCTCCTCGGATATCGCCCCGACCTCGGGCCCGAGAAGGCGACGAGCTGGACGGCCGGTCTCGATTTCGAACCTCGCTTCCTGCCCGGCGTGAAGCTCAACCTCACCTGGTTCGATATCCGCTATCGCGACCGCATCGCCACGGCGACCAGCTTCCTCCAACAATTCCTCGTCCGCCGCGATATCTATGGCGGACTGATCGACGACACTCCGGATCCGGCGGTCGTCGCGTCCTACTTCGCCGACCCGAGCTTCTCCAACCCGATCGGGATCGGCCAAGGCGAGGTGATGGCGATCGTGGACGCGCGAACGCGGAACCTTTCGCGCTCGACGGTACAGGGGGTTGATTTCGATCTGGCCTATACGGAGCCCCTCGCAGACGGCAGCATCAACCTGTCGATCGGCGGCACGCGGCTGTTTACGATCGACAACCGGATCACCGATACAGCACCACGCAACAATGTCGCGGGCACGCTCGGCGCGCCGGTCAAGCTTCGCCTGCGCGGTCGCGCAGGACTGGTACTCGGCGATTTCGACGGCGGGGTCGCGGTCAATCACGTCGCGAGCTATCGCAATCTCGGGGTGACGCCCGCCGAACGCGTCAAGAGCTGGACGACGGTCGACCTGCAGCTTGGCGTCCGTATCGGAGACCGGTCCGCGGCGAAGGACGGGCGCTCGTTCCGCCTCGCCTTCAGCGTGAACAATCTGTTCGACAAGGATCCTCCCTATGCGCAGTTCCGCTCGACGGGCGTCACCATCGGCTACGACCCCGAGCAGGCCAGCGCGATCGGGCGCAGCTTCGCGCTCCAGGCGATCATCGGATGGTGATGCTCGCATCGCTGCTCGTGTCGGCAGTGCCTGCGGCGGGGGCGCCAGATCAAACCCGCGCACCCATCACTGCCCGCGACCTCACTGAAGTCGCCGACATCATGGGCCCGAGCCTGTCGCCCGATGGCGAGCGCGTGGTCTTCCGCGTGTCGCGCCCTTCGGTCAGCGCCAATGATACGCGCCTCGACTGGTATGTGGCCGAGGTCGGAGGCGGGACGCCGGTTCATGCGGGGAGCGCCGGCGCCGTCCGGCATGACGGCGCGGGATCGGTAGCCGAGCAGACGCCGGTCTGGGACCCAGATTCCCGTGGCTTTCGCTTCCTTGCGCTCGCCGAGGGCGCAGTCGCGATCTGGCACTGGCGCGCGGACACCGGCCTCCAACGCGAGATCGTCGATCCCGCCGACATCATAGACTTCGGCCTATCACCCGACGGAAGGACGCTGCGTTACTCGACGGGGGCTACGCGCGCCGAGGTCGCGGCCGCGGAGAAGGACGCCTATGAGGAAGGCGTTCTCGTCGACGACGGGGTGGATCTCGGCCAGGCAGTTGCCGGCGGCAAGATCGAAGACGGTCGCCGCATATCGCAGCGATGGAACCGCAATTGGTTCGACCGGGCGCGCATCCTTTGGGATGCGCCAAAGAAGGAGACCGTCGTCGACCTTGGTGGCGTCGGGGCAGCGGCCGCTCCTGAAGTGCCTGTTCCAGCCCGTGCCGGGCAAGACCGGACGATTATCCTCGAAGACGGCGGGACGGCATCGATCGATGCGAATGACGGCGCGCGCCACCTGACGGTTACGCGCGCCGATGGCAGTCAGATTCAATGCCGGGCAGCGGTTTGCCGGTCGCCGAAACTCGCGGCGATCGCCGTGCGCCCGGGCCACGACATGCTCATCCTGTTCGAGAGCGAAGCCGGCGCGCGCGAAAAGATATGGCTGTGGCGCATCGGCGATCGTGCCGCGCGCTTCCTCACGACGACCGATGGCGCCGAACGCACGCCGATCTGGCAACCACGCTGTGCCATCGCGCGCGCTGCGCTTATCTGTGCGGAAGCCGCCCCCATTGCACCGCCGCGTCTCGTCCGTATCGCCTTCTCCGACGGACGGCGCCAGACCATCGCAGATCCCAACGCAGACCTCAGGGCACGCATTGAGGCAGTTGCGATCCCAATGCGCTGGACGAATGGGCATGACGGGGTTTTGCTTCGACCGGCCAAGGCCAAAGGTCCCTTGCCGCTCGTGATCCAATATTATCGCTGCGCCGGATTCCTCAAAGGCGGGGTCGGCGACGAGATTCCGATGCTCCCGCTCGTCGAGAATGGGATTGCGGTGCTGTGCATCAATGCCAGGCAACCGGCCGAAGGCGCGCCGATGGAAGCTGGATATGAGCTGGCCCTGAAAGCGATCGACGAGGCTATCGAAGACCTTGCGGCCCGCCAGCATATCGATCGCGCGAAGGTCGGGATCGGCGGGCTCAGCTTCGGATCGAGCGTGGCTCTCTGGGCCATCCGCAAGAGCAAGCGCTTCGCGGCCGCGACGATCTCGTCGGGGCAAGTCGGGGCACATTATTATTGGTCGAACGCCCTCCCTGGCCGCGGTTTCGAGGAGACGTTCCGGCAATTCTGGCAGGCCGGCGATCCCGACACCGACCCCGAACGCTGGCACATCCTGTCGCCGGCCGCAGATGCCAAGGTGATCGACACGCCGCTCCTGATGCAGGCACCCGAGTCCGAGGTTCGCAATCTTGTTGAGCTCAACACGAAGCTGAGGCTCGCGGGCAAACCCGCCGAACTGTTCGCCTTCGCCGACGAGATTCACATCAAATATCAGCCGGTCCACAAGCGCGCCGTCTATGAACGCAACCTCGATTGGTATCGATACTGGATGAAGGGTGACGTGGATCCCGATCCCGCCAAGCGGGCACAATATGTCCGCTGGCACCGTCTTCGCGCGGGGCAGTCCTTGCAAGCTCCCGTGCGCTAGGTTCGTGCCGGGCGCCGTTCCCCGGCGCGCGCCCGGCACGGTCTTTGGCCGATCGCCTTCATCCTGGCAGCGTGATGATCACCTCGCGAACCCTCCATCGCCGGCAACCGATCTGGCCCATCCCTCGATGTCCGCAAATTGTAGAATGCGCAGCATATCCGTCGTGTCGGCCCGCTCGCGTCCAGACAGTTTTGCTCCGATCGCATCGACATCGAGCAGCCCTGCGCCCGCCAGCCAGCCATTCAGCAAATGACCGGCCAATCGGCTCCGGTTCTGCTCGAAGGCGGGCAGGAACATCGACAGGATCCGGCCCTTGCTTCGTCTGTTCAGGACAATCTCGGGCAGCTCGGCGCGAAACGCCTCGCGCGCGAGGGCCCTATTGACGCCCCCCTCGCCCCACTGCCAGCTCGGCACGCCAAGGCCGTATTCGATGAGCGGCTGCGCGAGCAGCGGGGCGATCTTCGGCAGATGCTGCGATCGGCCATATCCGTCGAGGAATGGCTGGATCGGCAATATCCCGAGGCCATAGCGCCGGATGCCCGGCGGAAAACATTTGGCATCGTCGAACCAGGGATGGCCGGGCCTTGGCGAAGCGTGGCGCCGCGACAGCAGATGCTCGTCGACCGGCCAAAGCCGGATTCCGCGAATATAGCCGCGTAATCCGTGGCGAAGCGCACTCCAGATATTGTCATCCATGATGCGCGCCTGGTCGCGCGCGGCGCCATAGGCCGCCCGCAGGCCCCGATAGTGAAAGGCATCGAGCGCCGGCGCGATCGAGGTCTGGTAGCCGAACGCTCCATCGCCTGCCGTCCCGGAGAATATGGCGTCGGCGCCGAACTCACGCGCCGAGGCAAGAAGTGCGAGGTCGGTCGGGGCGATCAGCCCGAAGCCGCCCGGCCGCACGCGCAGCGCCGCGGCCGCGGGGATCGGATCCGCCGGCTCTGGCGATAGCATCAGCTCGGCTAGCGGCGCCCCTATCCCATCGGTAACGGCTCGGGCATAAGGCCGCTCGTCGCCATCGGGTTCAGCGGTGACCATCGTGAGCGCCCGCCAGGGGTCGGTGCGATCGGCAAGGCAGACAGCGACGATGCTGCTGTCGATCCCGCCGGAGAGCTCGAGCTGGATGCGCGCAAAGCGGCCGCTCCAGGCGCGAACGCAGTTCCGGACGATGCCGGCGAGTTCGGCGGGATCGGCGCGGACCGGGGGCTCGGTCGCATAGTCCCAGGGAAGCCAGCTCGCAGGCCGGCGACCCGGACGATCAAGCCTCGCTATTTCGCCGGGCAGGATTTCGGCCACGCCTTCGATGCCGGCGCGCGGTGCGCGAAGCAGCGGGTAACGCAGATAGGCGTCGATCGCTCCCGCGTCGGGGCGGTCGAGCGCAAAACCGAGAGCGCGGGCCAAGCCAAGGTCTGTAAAGGCGCAGTGCGCAGTAACGGGAGCGCCAGAGCCCACCTTGCTTGCGCAGAAAATGGCCGGTCCCGTCAGCGGCGCGCGAAGGATGAATACCTGCTCTTCGGCGTCTACCCAAGCCAGGATATAGTTGCCCCACAAGTTCCGGATCGCCCAGGCGCCCTCGCTTTCGACGATCTTATCGGCCGCGTCGGCGTCAAGAACGGGGCATGGTGCATATGTCTCGCGGTGAAATGCATGACCGACGAGTATCGCCCGGCCCGAGTTCGACAGGATCGTGGTTTCCTTGCCGATGATCCGCGCTGGCCCGATCCGCGCAAGTTCGACGATGCCGCCGGGAAGAGTCGGCGTCGGACCATCGAACTGAAAGAAGGCGATCGCGAGCGTCACAGACGGAACACCGGCGTATATTCGCCAACCGTGTTGAGCGTGTCAGACAGAAGCATGTCGCCGCGCTGCACCCAGGCATGCGCGAGGAAGGGCGCGAGCCGGACCCCGAAATAGACATCAGCATCGATTCCGCGGCGCCAAAGAATGCAGGCCAGGGTAAGGCTGTCGGGTACGCACAAGGTCTTGGCCGGCAGGAGGAGCCGACCGTCGGCGAAGCCCTGCGCGTATTGCAACGCGGCCTGCTCGACATCGTTCGGAGGCTTCCGGTTCTGATAGCGCAGGCGCAGGCGCTGCCATCGCGCGAGCGTCTTCTGCAGCCCGAGAAAGCGCAAGCAAAGGCTCGCTTGCGCACGAACAAAGGCAATTTCAGGCCAACCGATCCGACGGCCGTTGGCTTCCACTTCAAGCGCCGATCGGGAGAGCGGTTCGGCAACGACTGGTGCGATCGCAGGCCCGGTGCCTGTCCCGATGAGACGGCGCCTCACCAAGGCGCCAATACCCACTCCGTCGACCAGTCCCGTGCCCTCGATACCGGCCGAGCGAAGCGCCGAGGTCTCCGCGGCCGCGATCATGAAATAGCGATCGGTGCGCAGATCGAGCGCAACGGCGCGATCGTCCACAAACCCGAAGCTGACATGAGGCAGGAGATGATAGTCCATCGGCCAAAGAGGGCGCGGCGCTGGCGCGGCGCGCCCTCCGGTCCGTCATTCGGCGGAAATGCCGCCGCCCAGTCCGAACTGGACGCCATCGGCTTCCGGCCGACGGGGGATCTGGCCGAGCGTTTCGGCGCTCGCGACGCCCAGTTCTTCGATGCCGTCTTCGACGATGTCATTGCGGTCCATGGGACCCTCCTTGGTTGATGCCGCGGAATTGCGGCAAGGTCAAAGCTACGCCTCTGATTTGGAATAGGAATTTTATAGTTTTGCTATAGCCCGAATGTTATCGTAGCGGGTCGCTGCGGGGCCTCACCGCCGCCGCGATGCGCCCGGCTTGCCGAGTGCGCCGGCGATGGAAGGTCGTGATTTTGCTGCGCAAAGCTGTCCAGCGACCGAACCTGTAATCCTCCTCCATCGCGGCCAGCGTGACGCGCGATGCAGGGTCGATACGAAGCTCCGCGGAGCGAAAAGCCCTACTTCGCTCGACGAAGTTCACGATGGCGTAGCGAAGTTCGCGATTTGAAGCCCCGACCGCGATGACCCCAAACAGCGAATCGACCGCTTCGGGATAAGGCTCGATCTTTTGCAGTTCGCTAAGTCCGGCCCGGAGGTTAGGCGAAGGCTGCCTGCCCTTCAGCGCGAGTGCGAGGAGCATGCCGCCCCATTCGTAAAGATCGACAAGGTCTGCCTCCGTCAGCAAGGGCTGTCGAAACCCTTCCTGGTGCCAGCTATCGACGATACGTTCTCCGGACAGACGGTGGAGCGCATCGCGCACCGGGGTCGCGCTCGCGTCCATCGCGCGCGCCAATTGCCGAGGGTCAAGCCGAGTGCCTGGCGGATAGGCGCCGGTCATGATGCGCACCTTGAGGTCGATATAGACCCGCTCCATCGTGGCGCCCGGGCTCATGCTGCCAGCGCCCCCTTACCGCTCCTGCGCTGGCCAGCGACATGGTCCGCGAGCAGCACGGCTTGATCGGGCCGCAGCGCGTCGATCGCCGCCAACGGTTCCTCGGGATAGCCGCCAAAGAGCACCGATGGACATTGCCCCTCGAAATTGCCGAGATTGGGACGGTGCTGAGCATAGCCCGCGAGCGCCGCGAGATCCGGCGAGAAGTCCCTCGCGATTTCGGGCGGATAGGCCAGCCACTGGTTTTCATAGGGCTTGAGCCAGCCGAGACAGTAGCTGACGATAATCCCGCGGCGAACGCTGCCGCTCCTGTTCTCGCCGGCGCCGTGCAGCGTCGACCCCAAGAAGACGATCGCATCGCCGGGCTCGGCGGTCGCGACGACCGCCTCCTCCTTCGGATCTTCGACCAGGGCTTCGACCCCGTGGCTCCTCGGCCAGATCAGCGTCGCCCCATTTTCCTCGGTGAACGCGGTAAGCGGCCACATGACGTTGACGAGATACTCGACCTCGCCAAGCGCCCCCGCCCACATATCCTGATCCCTGTGCGGGAACTGCGCTAGCGCGCCTGGGTGCAACTCGATCGCCTGGGCAAGATTGAGCTGGATTCGCTCGCACCAGTTGCCGAGCGCCAGTTGGGCGAGATCGAGGATCGCCGAGTTCATGACAAGATCGGCCATGTGCGGCGATCGGATCAGCAAACGCCCGAAGCGCTTCGTGCGCCCGCCGTAGAAACCGCCCTCGCAAAAGGGCGTTGCGGCATATCGTGGCCCGAGGTCGTCGGCGACATGCCCGATCAGCGACGGCGAAACCGCGCCCCGGAGGATGGTATAGCCCTGATCCATCAACTCGTGGCCGGACGCGGAACGGGGAGCGGAGGCGTCGAGCGCGGCGGGATTGATCATCATCACCCCCTCCTCACGCTGCGCAGGCGGTCGAGGCCGCCGCTGCGTTGCCGACGATTCCGGCGTCGGCGAGCTTCGCGACGGTCGAGGTGTCGATGTCGATACGAAGCGCAACGAGCGCCTGCCCGCGGTGAAGGGCGGGTTCGCCGAGCAAGCGACATTCCCAGCCGAAGGTCTGAATCTGGCGGAACCAGGGAAGCTCAGCGACGCCGGTATAGGTGCGAATGTCGTTAGCGAGCGCGAACTCGGCGAGCCCGACGACCAGCGCATCGCGCGCGATCCGCCGCTGCTGTGCGCCGATGCCGGGCGACAGGCAGAATCGGGTGATTTCGAGGACGTCCGCGCCCTGCGGAACCTCACCGGCAACAAGCCCCGGAAACAGGCTGTCGAGAAGCGCAGGCCGGGTGGTGAGGAGCAGCCGCGCCGAAGCGAGATGCTCGCCTTCCGTATCGGTCACGATGAGATAGGTCGCTTCGGTATCGTCGAAATGGTCGAGCTCGAAGCGATCAGCAAGTGCGGGAATATCCCATTTCAGAAGATCGATGAAGACGCGTTTGCGCGTCTCGAACATCGTGCGCATCGCCTTATGCTCAAGCGCCCGGTTGGTGGAATCGACTATCAGCAGCATGGATTTGCCTCCGTTTGAAAAGAGGCGTTCCAATTGAAGGGCTTTTCGCCCCCACACCATAGCATGATAGGGGGGTGTCGCCGATTATTCTCAACGCTTGGCGATGTCCTCGAAGCTGATGTCTCCGTCGTAGAGCGCCCGAACCGTCAGCGTGATGCCGCCGTTCGCCTCGTAGCGCTGCCGCGCGTTGCGAAGATGCTCGCGCACCGTGTCCGGACTAAGGCCGAGCCTCAGACCGATCCTCCGGACCGACTCGCCCTTTGCCGACCAGATCAACGCCTCGCGCTGCCGGCGGGTTAGACGAGGGCCAATATGCGCTAGATCGGGATAGGCGATCAGGCGCGCCGCATCGAAGGCGGGTCCGCCAATCATCCGCGCGAATTGCAGCGCGTCGGCGCTCGCAACGGCGCCCGGTTTCCATGCGAACGAAACGGAGCCATGCGCATGGCCCGGAAGATGGGCGGGCACCGTGAGCCCGTCGCCGATGCCGTGCCGGCGCGCCTCGGCGAGTATCATGTCGTCCTCGGGTCGCTCAGTCTTCATATTGTGCCAAAGAAAACCCGACATGCTGCGCTGGCTTTCGCGGTGGACGGGGTCGGTGACGCCGAGCCGTTGTTCGTCAAACCAAAGCGCCCATTCTTCCGGGTAATTGTGGACGCGGACGCCCCGGTCCGGAGCTGCCAGGAAGTCGATATGATGGCTGAGCGCGAACCAGGAGCAGCCCATTCGCGCGCATGCTTCCTGCAAGAGATCCGCGAGGCCTTCCCTATCCCTCACTCGTGAGACGTCGAGCGCAAAGGCATGC
The DNA here is from genome assembly GCF_032227185.1 of Sphingopyxis sp. SE2. NCBI lineage: Bacteria > Pseudomonadati > Pseudomonadota > Alphaproteobacteria > Sphingomonadales > Sphingopyxidaceae > Sphingopyxis > Sphingopyxis sp. SE2. The sequence continues at coordinate 2,177,824 of NZ_JAPMXW010000001.1, forward strand.
GCAGCGTCAATCGTTGGCATTGCGACCCATGGCGCGCCGACCGGCGTTTCCGACCCGTCCGGTCCGCTCGCCCCTCGTCAGTGCCGGCAGCCATGCCCTCTTACAAGGCTGGCCGACCGGCAACGGCCGATCGCCGCTGGTCAAGGCGATCCTGGGAGAATCCGAAATTGCGGGCCAAACCCATATATTTCAAATATATTCGAGAGATAGAACCAGACTGAGGCAATCTCGTCATTCGTCTGCAGGTGCGCCAGCCCCTAAGGTTCGCGCCGAGGTACGTCGATAACCATTTTTCTCATGGCCAATATCGGCCTCGGAAACGGGATATTCGCAGAGCGCGACAGATAGCCGGCGAAGGAGAAGGGCTTAGCGGCTCTGCAATTGCTCTTCGACAGGCGTAAGCTTCGCCGCGCCGCCCTCGAAGCCCATTGGCTCGACCCATGCGCGTTCGCGTTTGAGTTGCACGCTTGCAAAGGCCAGGACCCGGTCGTGAACGGCCTGCGAAAGCGATTCGATTCCGGACGTGTGACCCGCTTCGATCAATATCGCGATTTCGCGGCGCAACGAACGGGTACGCGTCACGAGCGACGCCTCGTCCCCAACCGGTTCGGCGAACGCCGACGCCGGCAGACTCACCTTCGCCTCGGAGATAAGCGCCCGCAACTCACCAGCGAGGGCGGCGTGCCGGCGGTGCTCGTCTTCGTCGAACTTCGACTGCAGCGGCTCGCGCAGTCCCATGATGTCAAGAAAGCCGATCGCCAACTTGAGCTGCTCAGCCGCAACCTGCTGGTTCTCGTCCAGGGCGGGAAGGACTACGTCGCGCAGCGTCTTGGCGATGATCGGCATGAGAAATTCAGGGCGGAGTTCCATTATCCGATCCTCCCGAGGATTTCGCGGGCCTCGTCGAGGTTCCGATAGGCGAAAGCGGAAAGCCAGGCGACCGTGAGATCCTGGTGCGTCTTGCCTCCGGCAGCGGCGCGAATGCAGGTGCCGAGAATGATCACGGCCGCGCGGTAGCAGAAGAAGACTCTGTAATAGTCGACCTTTCGACGGTCGACCGGCAAACCGCTCTCACGTTCATAGGTCTCGAGCATTTCCTCGATCGGCATGAGGCCGTGGGCGAGATGGGTGCGGCCGTCTTCGCTCAGGTGGCCCATATTTTCGACGGCGAAAAAGCCGAGCTCCTGATGCCGGTCGCCGAGATGGGCGAGCTCCCAGTCGAGCCAAGCCGTAATTTCTCCGCTCTTCTCGTCGAAGAGAAAATTGCCCGAACGAAAGTCGTTATGCGTGAGCGAGATGCGGTCAATCGCGGGCATATTTCTTTTCAGCCAGTGGGCGAGTTCCGTGACGAACGGGACATCCTCGTTGCAATCCTCTTCCCAGACCCTTGCCCAATGGTTGAGATTCCACTCGACGGCCTCGGTTCCCGGGCTGGGCCGGTCGAATGATGGCAAATCGCCTTTGGTCCAGTCCCACCGGTGCATTCGCGCCATGTCTCGAACAACCGCCCTGCCCAAACCTGCACGGAAATGCGGCCCGAAATTGATCCCGATGCCTGTCACCGAGCTTGTGATGCCGCTCGGCTTGGTCACCCCGTTCACGAAACCGCAGATAAGCGCGGGATACTGCATGTGGCGCGCGTCCGGGTCCGCCCAATAGGCGGCGGGAACGGGCAGGACGCCCTGCATGGCGCGGAGAAGCTCAAACTCACGGCGCCGGCTCGTCTCGACCGCCGATTCGGGAGGCTCCATGCGCAGGACCAGCCGTTCGCTGGTCCTGCCCTCGCCTGGCTTGTCCCATCCGAGGGTGAAAGCGATCTGGAGCTTCGAGGCGCCGCCGGCCAGCCATCCCGCATCACTAAGCGAAAATTCGCCTTCGATTTCGTGCCGCAAGAAGGATTGAAGCGCCTCGAGAATGTCGCCGACGGCGAGCGGCGCATAGCCCGGCCCGCTCCGGCGTTCCTGCTTACCCGTCAGGATGCGGTCCCATTCGCGCTCGGTCGGAAATTTCGCGCGCACGGCCTCGATCCACTGCGGCGGGGGGCAACTTTTATCGACAGGCAGCAACATCATATATTCTCGTTGTTTCCGGCCCACGGAAGGCGGAAGCCGCACTCGCCGAGGCCGTAGCCGAGTGTGCCGTCCGCAAGACGATATTCCATCATATGCTCGGTTACCACGAAGGTATCGAAGGGGAAGGTCCAGCGAAAAATGCGCCGGCTGGTGAATTCATGCGTGTCCCCGTCTGCATCGGTAACCTGCCACTCGCCTGTGCGCATCGTGATATCATCGTCTTCGAACTCGATCCGCTCGCGAACGTCAGTGACCGCCAGCCACCGGCCGTCCTTGCCGACCATTCGCATCCAGGCGTCCTTGCCGGTCGTCGAAAAGCCGTGAACGGCCACGATCGAGAGGCCGTTATCGAAGATGGGCCACGCCAGGCGGTAATGGCGCATATAGTCCCAGTTTCGGGGTCCGACCGAGAGATCGCGAAAGCCCTTCGCGTCGATCGGGATCCGCTCGCCGTCGCGGAGCGTGATGGAGCCCGTCACGCGGCAGGTTCCCTCGGGATGATAGTGCGACATTTCCTTCGCAAATCCATCGTCGCCGCCGCCCCCCGTCAGTTCGATGCTGTCGGTCATCGGCAGGATCGCATCCCATTCGAGCGCGACCTTGAACTGGTCGTTGTCGAACAAGACTTCGGCCTTGCGAAGCGGATCGATCGATCGAAGGGTTACGTCCGCGATCGTGAGCCCCCCCGTAAGGCGCTCGCGCGTGTAGGGCAGATTCATGTTGAGCCGCGTGAAGAGCGGCCGCCCGTCGCGAAAGAAGATGAACCAGAGATTGGCCTCCTTCCGGTTCTCGAGGATTCCGACGCGAATAAATCCTCCGGTTTGCGCCGCGGGGTCGTAAAAATTGAAATAGAAGCTCTGATTCCAATCGGGATGCTCGTTCGCCGGACAATAGCCTTCAGGGTCAAAATTCTTCGGGTAATTCATCGATGATGCCTTTTCTTTATCCGGCAGGGAGCGGGCGGACCCATCCTGGAGAGCTTGGGTGATCCCCGCATCCCTGCCGTACCGCCTTCAGCGGGTCTTGAAGGATAATGTGACGCCGTAAGTCGCCGGCTTACCGGCAAACCGGCCAGCCGAGTCCCCCGAGGGAATCACCGCAGTCCAATAATATTCGTTCAGGATATTCTTGCCCCAGACCATGACGCGCCAAGCACCGTCGGACCCCTCATATCCGAGCCGCGCATCGACGGTTGCGTAGCCATCGTTGCGAAACACATAGGTAACGCCGGGCCGCACAACGGTCGTCGGACCCGCGGGAAAGACCAGCCGACTGCCGCCCAGCGCCGAGTCCGAGGCGGACCGGGCATTAAGGGTCAAGCCGGCAAAGGGGCCTCCCGAGCCATCGCCGTTCAGGCGATAATCGAGGTTGAGCACGCCCGACCATTTTGGCGTAAATGGCAGATCGTCCCCGACGAAGCTGTCCGGCAGGCCCAACACATTATAGTTGTAGGGCGCCGGCGGCCCTTGCTGCACCCGCGAGTTGAGGTAGGTAACGCCGCCGCCGATCGTCAGTCCTGGCACCGGGCGTAGGGTGACGTCGGTCTCAAATCCGTAGATGCGCGACTTTGGCACATTCGCGAGCGTGTCGAGGGTCCCGAAAATATCGGGTGTTTCGATCAGTTTTCCGCGAATCTGCTTGTCGCGATAATCATAGTAGAAGCCGGCGGCATTGAATTGTACGGCCCGATCGGCAAGCGTGGCCTTCAGGCCGGCTTCATAGGCGGTTACTTCTTCCTGAACCACGGGCTGAAGTGAAATATAGGAAGCCGCCGCGAGACTTGGAAAGCTGCCGGCCTTGTACCCGCGCGAGACATTTGCATAGACAAGGACATCGTCGCTGGCCCGATAATCGATGCCGGCACGCCACGATATATTATCTTCCGAAAGACGCTGAACGATGGGCGGGCCGTTGGTAAAGGCCTGGGTGAAGGTATAGCAGGCGCTCGGCGACGTTGTGCCGAAGATCTTGTCCACATTGCCGCCCGGAATTGTCGATCCGCAATTCACGTCGTCGATGCGCGAATTGGTGTAGCGCGCCGCAGCTTTAAGCGTGAATTGCGCCGAGAGGTCATATTCAACGCTGCCGAAAAAGGCGTAGTTGCGGATATCCTGCCGGTTGGTGACCTCCGAGGCGTTGATATAGAAGAGCGCCGGATTGTAATTGCTGTTGTGAAAATAGCGCAGGAGCTGATTTTCAAAGGTGCGGCTGTCCTCATAGTTTGCACCGACCAGCCAGCGGAATGTCCCGGTCGCCCCGTTGGCAAGTCGCAGTTCCTGATTGAAGGATGTGATCGTGCCATTGCCCTTCTGGAGATCGAAGGTGACCAATGTGTTCCCATCGCCGTCGGTGCGCTGGTCCTGATCATAATCGATATAGGAGGTCAGAGCCGTCAGCGTGACATCTGCGCCAAGTTCAAGATCGGCGCGAAGGGCCGCCTGGAGGAACCGCTTGTTCGACCGCGGATCGAAGACGGTCGGCCGCGCTGTTCCAGGTACGAGCGAGCCATCGGGATTGACCGTGCCCGTCGCGGGGTCCGTTACCAAGGTGCTCCAGTCCGCCGCGCGCGCGCGATCCGGCACGAACACCGAACTGGCGGCGAGAAAATTGGCCGCGGCGCCCGCAGGTCCCACAGTGCGGATCGCGATCAGTTGCTGCGCTTGCGGCTCGGACTTGTCGCGCCAACCGTTGAGGTTGAGCGACAGTTTGAAGGTATCGGAAATATCGGCATCCAAAAGAAGCCGTCCGGCGACGTAGCTCGTGGCGCCGTTCCGGTCACCGGGCCGCGTGATGCTGTACTGCCAGCCGTCGGAATTGGCGCCGGTCACCGAAAGCCGCGCTCGCAAGCCTTCCGCGATCGGACCGCTGACGAAGGCGGTTCCGTCGATCGCGTTGAAGCGACCGAAGCTGATATCGCCCCCGGCCTCGAACCTGTCGGTCGGCCGCGCAGCGATATAGTTGATCGCGCCGCCAGTCGAATTCTGCCCAAACAGCGTTCCCTGCGGTCCCTTCAGCACCTCAATACGATCAAGGTCATAGGCCGAATGGCTGGCCAGCGCCGGAAAGGGTAACGGCGCCTGGTCGATATAGACGCTCACCGCAGGATAGACGCCAAGCGAGCTTTCGTTGAAGCCGATACCGCGGAGAGTGTAGATCGGCGTGTTGGCCGTACTCGCAGCAAAGCTAAGGCCGGGTACCGTCGAGGCGATGTCCTCGAGCGAGGTGATGCGCCGCTCGGCAAGTTGATCGCCGCTCAAAGCGGTGATCGTCGCACCCACGTCATTGAGATTCTGTTCACGCTTGTTCGCCGTTACCACGATCTCGTCGGAAGGCGGCGACTGGCTCTCCTGCGCAAAAACCGCAGACGTGTGACACAGGGCGGCGATCGCCGCCCCTCGCAATAGGCTGTCCCTCATCACTATCCCCTACCCAAAGATGTTTTTTTGGTATGACCTTGAGGTATCATGATGTCGATATTAGTCAAGTGGTTTACGACTTTTGAGCATCCAACGAGATAGGCGAGCCCGTTCAATACCTTAGAGGCGGAGCGCGCGTCTTTCGGTCGAGGTCATTAAACGGGTTGCGAGCCATCGTGAGGCGAATCGCGGTCCGAAGCGCTAGTAATGCATGGTCTTTTTGTAGCGCAGCAGCAGTTGATTCGTGTCCTGCGAATGCAGTCGGATGACCCGAGCGGCATCGTCTGCCCGGCCTTCGCGCATCGCAGCAATCATCTCCCGGCGTGCGGTCACCGAGTCCTTGCGGGGCCGGTGGCGGAGCGAGGTCAGCATTTCGGCTACGAGATTGGCGATCGCATCGACGAGGAGAACCATCAAGGGATTGTGCGTCGACCGAGCCGCGAGGCGGTAGAATTCGGTGGCCGGGCCGATAGCCTTGAGATGGTCGGCCGATGAATTGACCCGCGTTTCAAGCTCGTCAATGGCGAGATCGAGGCGTACAAAATCATCGGCCGTGCCGCGCTGGGCGCCGATCCGCGCGCACTGGGCAAGGAGGCTGGCTCGCACGTCGAGGAGGGCCTCAAGCGGCAACCGGCCGAGGATGAGCATCGAGCGGATCGATGCCTCGATCCCGTCGGAGCCGCTCTCGCGCACGAAGGCCCCACCGCCCGTTCCGCGCCTTACGCTGAGAACACCCGCCACTTCGAGGCTCCGCAAGGCCTCCCGCACAGCCGATCGCCCGACGCCGATATGCGCCGCAAGTTCGCGCTCGGGCGGTAGCCTATCACCGGTCTCCAGCTGTCCGCTGCGGATCTGTTCGAGAATCTTTCCCGCGATTGCCTCGAACATGCGGTGCCCGCCGGCTGGCGACATTCCCGTAGGCCAGAGCGCAACCTCACGCTCCTCATTTGCCGGACTGGCCGCAGCATCGGGTGCCGCAAGAGCTGCCTCCGCCGCGCCCAGCCCAGATGCCTGCTCAACGAACGCAGAGATGTCCGGTCCATATTGGCGAGCCACCCGATCGCGCAGCTCTGGCGTCCGTGCGCCAATATCGCGAAGAACCGCCTCGCCCTCGGCCGTTATCTCGACGAGAAGCGCCCGACTGTCTTGTGGATCTGGCGTCTGCCGTACCAGCTTGCGCGCAGCCAGTTCATTCAACATTCGTTGAACCCCCTGACGCGAAATCTGGAGCTCACGCGCGAGCTGTGCCGCCGAACTGTTGGCGCCTTGGTCGCAGAGCGTTTCGAGCAACTGCCAACGTGCGCTGGTCAGGCCGAATTCGGACGCCAACCTGTCGCGCTCGAGAGTCAGAAGGTTGGCAAGGCGAAAGCTTGCCTGCGTCAGCGCTCGAAAGCGGACCATGTCGGTGCCGGCCGATCGTTGGTTTTCCGTCATCGATCACGGTTGCCATTTTGGCAACATGTTGTCAAATTATCCTGCGAGACGTCCATGTTGGCTCCACCGTCAGAAGATGATCCGCGTCAGCGGCGAAAATCCCACAGCGGAATGCCCATCTTCGAGGCCTTATCGGCAAGATTGTCCTGGATACCGGTGCCGGGAAAGATGATGACGCCGACGGGAAGGGCCTCGAGCATCCGGTCGTTGCGCTTGAACGGCGCCGCCTTCCCGTGACGATTCCAGTCGGGCCGGAAGGCGACCTGCGCGACACCGCGACTGTCGGCCCAGCAAGCGGCCGCGCGTTCAGCGCCGGTCGGGGTGGCGCCGTGAAGAAGGATCATATCTTTGTGTCGCGCCCGGGCCCTATCGAGCGCATCCCAAATCGCGACGTGATCGCCGCAGCCGCCGCCGCCGGTAAAGGCGATCCGCGTTCCCTCGGGAAGCAACGCGGCTGCCTTTTCGCGAAGCCGCGTATCGAGGAAGTCGCGGCTGTCGATCAGCGATGCTGTCATCGTGCGATGCTGCACGCGCGATCCGGTACGCGGTGACCAGGCTTTGCGCAGCAACAGGCGAAACTGATCGGCGGCGGCCTCGCGGAAAAACTCCATCGCGTCGCGCCGCTCGATCAGCGAGATGCCCTCACGCGTCGCCCGCTCAAGTTCGACCGAGCGGATCTCGCTGCCGTCCTGTTCGCGCTGAAGCCGGCGCTGGAGCTGCTCATTATCGTCGAGCTGCCGTTCGACGCGTTCGCCGGCGCGGTGGAAGATATTGACGACATTCCACAGCAGGTCCTCGAGATCGGGCTCGATGCGGGTCTCGGCAAGACAGCCTGCGAGACCGTCGAACATATCGGCGACCGCGCCGCCGGCGAGCCGGGCATCGGGAAGCGGGCGCGGATCGGGCTCATCCTCGAACGGACGATGGCCGAAAAGTTGCATCTCCTGGAGAAGATAAGCGGTCGTCCCGGGCTCGTCCGGACGGTCATGGGCAGGTCCATTAGCATCATGCATCGTCTGTCTCCGTCTGTCGCAGCCGCGCCCCGCGCGGCCTTCGTGGCGACGGCTCGCGGTAGGCGAGGCGGAGGCGCATCGCGGCGCGCCGCGACCGGAGCGCAGCGGAGGATGGCGGACGAAGGCTATTTTGCCTCGCGATGCAAAGGGGCCGCAGGCCCCGGCGGAAAATAGCCGCCTGGCCGCCATTGCGCCCCCGCCTCGCCTGCCGCAGTCGCCCTCTCGCGAAGGCCGGGGCGCGCCACACGGACGTATGCACGGCGCCAGCATCGCATGCCGTCCCTTCCCGCCTCCCGGCAACGCCCGGTCGTCAGAGATATTTCAGGCGATCGGCCGCGGCGAACTGCGTGCGAAGGGCCCCGGCGAGTACGCTGCGACCGCGGATAACCAGGTCGTCGTTGAAATCACCATATTCGGGCTCGAGCGGCAGCAGTTCGATACCGGCCTGTTCGGCCCGTTCGGAAAGAGTGGAGAGCGCAGCCCCTCCGGCCGGATCGTCGTCGCGCGCGACATAGAGCCGTTTCAGTCCCGCCGGAAATACAAGCGCCGCGAGATGGGCACCCGAAAGGCCGGCGATCATCGACAAGGCGGGAACGGCCTCGCGCAGCGAGAGGATCGTCTCGATGCCCTCGCCGGCGGCCATCACGCGAGCGGCGGGCCCGAAGCGGACGCCATGGCCGAGCAAGTTGCCCATGGCTCTTCGGGGATAGGCGACGGGCGCCTTGTCCTTTGTTTCGGGATCGAGCCAGGTGCGATGGACCCCGGTGATCGCCCCGCCCAGGTCGGTGACGGCCGCGATCATCGCGGGCCACGCCGGCCGTCCGCCGGGTACGTCATCTTCCGACGGCCGGTAGAAGCAGTGACGATGATAGCGCAGCGGATCGCTCGCCGAGACGGTGACGATAGACCGCCCTGCCAGATAGTCTGCACCGAGACTGCCCAAGACCGGCTTCGATGCGGCCCACAGCCGGCGCGCCGCCTCGGGCGTTCCGCTCGGCGCCTTCGGCGGCGCCGGGTTTCGGGGCATTTCGGGCGGCGGCGGCAAACTCAGGAATTGCCGCGCTTCCTCGAGCGTCTCGCGGAAGGCCGTATGACCGCACGCTGCGGCGATGACGTCGAGCAGGTCACCATGATCCCCGCTTGCAGCGTCGGTCCATTTCCCCGCCGCACCGCGCCCGTCGCTATGATCGGAAAGGCGGACGTAGAGGCTGCGACCGGGCGCATTATGGACATCGCCCACCAGCCAATAATGGCCCTCGCGGCGTCCGTTCGAAAGATAGCGGCGACACACCGCCTCGGCATTTTCACCAAGACGGCGCGCAACATCAGCGGCGGGACTGGACATGCTGGGGCTCCTTCAGGCGGCCTTGCGATCCTGCACCCTCTCAATCGGAAACCGATCGAGGAGCGCAGCAAACACATCGGCGCCAGCAGCCCCTGCCGGCAGGTAGAGCTTCAGTTTCCACGAGACGATCTCGGAGATCAAGCCCATTGCTTTCAGCCTCTCGACGCCAAGATCGTTGAACCCCGACAGTTCGATCCGCCAATCGTTCATCGCCCGGACGCGCCGCAGCGACTGGCCTTCCGCGAGGCCCAGCGTGATGTCCCCGGCCTCCAGCATCCGCCATGCATCGGGCACGGCAAGGCGCGCAGGCGCTTCGCCGGTCACGCTCGCGGCCCAGGCCGGAGTGACCTTGCGCCCGATGATCCGCTCGCCGGCACTTGTCTGGAGGCGGTATATCCGGGCCGATTCCTTCGGCAGCCGTTTCCAGATCGGGAGCAGCAGTCCGGCGACGATATGCAGCGTCGACATCTCATATTCGGGAAGATCGGCGAGCTCGGAGCTCCAGACCTTGCCAAAGGCTTCGGCGTCGACCGGCCGCCAGTGCGACTGGTCATAGTCCTCGGCGAGCATGTTCGTCTTCTCGAGCGGCCGCTGCAGACCGACGCGCCGATGGACGACGCCTTCGTCGTCGACGAGGCTGCGGGCCCGAACCTTGACGGCGGCGCGACCCGAGCGCGCGTTGACGACAAGCTCGCCGCCCCAGCCCGAGACGATGCCCATCGCGTCCTCGAGCGAGAGCGGCGCGACGCGGTCCTTGCGCTCGATCGTAAGCAACTGCGTCAGCGCGCCGGTGCCGGGATGCGAATAGATCGTCTCGCGCGCGGTCACCGTGAAGCTCTCGGCGCGCAGGGTCTCGAGGCCCGTCTCGTAGGTGCCCGACGCGATCGCGCCTTCAATCCGGCTCGCGAGCAGCCCTTCGAAGATTTCGAAGAGGATGGTCTGGAGATCGATGGTCAGCGCGAGCATCCGATTGAGGAAAGTGGTGATCGGAGGCAGCTCGTCCCGAAGCCCGCCATCGTCGAGGAGGGACAGCCCCGTCGCCGCTTCGAAAGCAAGCAGCGAGCAGCCCTCGACCTTGCCGTCGGCAAGCAGCTGATAGAGCTGGCGCAGCGCGTCGCGCGCATAATGCGATTCCAGATTATCCTGCGGGCGGAACATATTCTGCCCGCCGGTCTGCCGCTGGCCGCGCGTGATCGCGCCCAAGGTGTCGAGGCGCCGTGCGATTGTCGAGATAAAGCGCTTCTGCGCCTTCACATCGGTCGAAACGGGACGGAATAGCGGCGGCTGCTTCTGGTTCGTGCGATTGGTGCGCCCGAAACCCTGGATCGCGGTATCCGCCTTCCAGCCTGGCTCGAGCAGATAGTGAATGCGGCGGCGCTGGTTCTTCACCCCGAGATCGGCGTGGTAGGAGCGCCCCGTCCCGCCCGCTTCCGAGAAGACGAGGATGCGCTTCTCGTCGTCCATGAAGGCGTGGGTCTCGCCGAGATTGGCACTGCCGGGCCGGTTCTGCACCGCGAAGCGCACCGACCCGTCGTCCCCATTGACCGGAACGATCCGGCGCGAGCGCCCGGTAACCTCGGCGACCGCATCGGCCCCGAAATGCTGGACGATCTGGTCGAGCGCGCCCGGCACCGGCGGGAGTGAAGCAAGCTTCTCGATCATCGCATCGCGGTGGCGGGCTGCCTCGCGGTTCACGATCGGATTGCCTTCGCCGTCGAAGACCGGGCGCGACGAGAGATTGCCCTCGCTGTCGGTGCAGGGCTCGTAGAGCTGGACCGGAAAACTGTGCGAGAGATAGTCGAGGACATATTCGCGCGGCGTGATGTCGACCGACACATCGTCCCATTCCTCGGTGGGGATATCGGCAAGCCGGCGCTCCTGCAGCGCTTCGCCGGTCGAGACGATCTGGACCACCGCCGCATGGCCCGCATCGATGTCGCGCGCAATGCTCGCGATCGTGCTCGGCGTCTGCATCGCGGTGATGAGATGATTGAAGAAGCGCTGCTTGGTGCTCTCGAACGCCGAACGCGCCGCCGATTTCGCCTGGGCATTGAGGGTCCCGTGCAGGCTGCTCTTCACGCCCGCTGCCTCCATCGCGGCAGCGAGATTGTTGTGGATGACCTGGAAGGCGCCGGCATAGCTGTCGTAGATGCGCCGTTGCTCGACGGTCAGCGCATGCTCAAGCAGTTCATATTCGACGCCGTCGAACGAGAGCGAGCGCGCCGCGTAGAGGCCGAGCGCCTTCAAATCGCGCGCCAGCACCTCCATGGCCGCGACTCCGCCATCCTCGATCGCCGCGACAAATTCGCTGCGCGACGCGAAGGGAAAGTCGGTGCCGCCCCAGAGGCCGAGGCGCTGTGCATAAGCCAGGTTCTGGACGGTCGTCGCGCCGGTCGCGGACACATAGACGATGCGGGCATCTGGGAGCGCGTGCTGAAGCCGAAGCCCGGCACGTCCCTGCTGCGACGGCTTCTGTTCGCCGCGAACCCCCTTGCCGCCCGCGGCATTGGCCATCGCATGCGCTTCGTCGAAGATGATCACGCCGTCGAAGTCGGCGCCCAGCCATTCGACGATCTGGTCGACCCGGCTCGCCTTGCTTTCGCGCGCCTGACTGCGCAGCGTCGCATAAGTGGTGAAGAGCACGCCTTCGGCGAGCTTGATCGGACTGCCCTGGCGGAAACGCGACAGCGGCGTGACGAGCAGGCGCTCCTGCCCGAGCGCAGACCAGTCACGCTGTGCGTCTTCGAGCAGCCGATCCGAAACTGACAGCCAGACGGCACGGCGCCGGCCTTTCAACCAGTTGTCGAGGATGATGCCCGCAACCTGGCGGCCCTTGCCCGCGCCGGTGCCATCGCCGAGGAACCATCCGCGGCGAAAGCGGACAGCCTGATCATTGTCCTCGCTCGCGGCGGTCACGACGTCTGCCGTCTCGTCGACCGTCCACGCACCCGAGAGATGGCCCATATGGGCCTCGCCAGCATAGATGATAGATTCGAGCTGCGCGTCCGACAATATGCCGTCGGCAATCAGCTGCTCGGGAAAATGGGGCCGATAACACGGCTTCGGCGGTGCGACCGAGGCCATCGCGGCCGACTGCACGAGCGCGGTCGGGTGCGGCCTCGCGCCGGCGATCGCGAGCGATTGGAGCGAATAGGGCTCATAGATCGCCTCGGCGAGCTGCCCCTCGGGCGCCTGCCAGTCGCACGTCTCATAGACAAGCTCGGGCGCCTGGATCGGACCCGCGGATGAAGGCCGCCGTGCCCGCCTGTCGTTCGGCCCACCGGCGCGCGTCGTCGGGGTGGCGCGCTCCGCGGGCCGCATCGGCGCGGTTGGCTGGAGTGGCGGGAGCACCGCGCGGGACGGCAATTGGGCCCGGACCCACTGAAGCAGGGTCGCGAGGTCGGGCGCCTCGCCAACCGAAGGCGCGATATGCGCAGGATCGGTTGCAGCCATCTTGTCGATCACGAGGAGTCGCGTGCTCGTCGTCGTGCCGTGCTTGGCATAGACCTGCCCAGCAATCGCCGCCGAGAAGAGGATCGTGCCCTGGGCCTGGAGGCGCACGAAGGCATCGCGCCAGGCTGGAGCGTCGGGCGCGCAATTGGCGCCGACGATCGCGACCAGCCGGCCCCCGTCCGCGAGGCGCGCCAACGCCGAGCCGATGTGCCGGAGGGCTGCGTCGCGCATGGTTCGTTCAACGTTGGCCACCGCCGAAAAGGGCGGATTCATCAGAACCACATTGGGGCGCACGGCAGGATCGAGGCGATCGTCGATCGATGCACCATCATGCCGGGTCGCGGGGCTGCCGGCGAATAGAAGGCTCAGAAGATCCGCGCGCGGCCCTGCCAGCTCGTTGAGCGCAAGGCGCGCTCCGGCAAGCTCGGCGTGGATGGCGAGCATCCCTGTCCCTGCGGATGGTTCGAGAACCAGGTCGCCGGGCTGTATCGAGGCGGCACGGGCGGCGACGAATGCGAGAGGAAGCGGCGTCGAGAACTGCTGCATCGCCTGGCTTTCGAGCGAGCGCCGCGTGTGCGTCGGGATGCGGCCCGCAAGCCGCTGCCACATGGCCAGCTGCGCGATCGGCGTCAGCTTGCGGACCGCGGGCGTGGCGCCATAGCGGCGCAGCAGAAGGATTTGCGCGACCTCACAGGCATCATAGGCCGCCTTCCAGTCCCACCCACCCTCGGCATCGCTCGCACCGAAGGCCCCGGTCATCGCCGCGCGCAGCGCGGCCGTATCGAAGGGCCGCCCCGCTTCGAGGAGCGGCAGGATGGCCCCACCGGCCGAGAGCAACCGTGACGCGGCTGCTGCCGATGACGCTTGCGAGACAGGGCACGCGACGGCGGACGCCGCGCGAGAGGGCAAATTCTGCATGTCGGAAGATCCTCGGGAGAGCAGGAAAGGAGCGAGGCAGCGGCCGCTCTCTCTCGGACCCGGTGGCTCACCCCCTTCCGGCCAGCCTCTCCTCTAACCGAACCTTTCTCCATCCTCGGTGAAGCTGTAGCCATTGGCGGCGATCGCCTCGTCAACGGTCTCGTCGGATGTCAGATAGTCATATTCGTCCTCGAGCTTCCCGTAGAGCCAGCGGGCAAGGTCGCGGAGCGCTTCGGCGACATCGTCCTCGGCGGTCGATGTCATCGCCTGATAAACGGGACTGTCCCGTTCGACGCCGATCTCCATGCTATACTCATGATAATATCGGCCGCGGTGCGTGATCCGCGCACCGAGCTGGAAGAAATTGCTCCACTGAATGGTCAATAGCGCATCTGCGATCCGATGCAGTTCCTCGTCTTTCGGCGCATATGCGCGGACGGCAGATGCGCTTCCGCGCGCATAGCTATAGTCGCCCTCGAAGCAGGCTCCGTCGCCCTGGCTCGCGAAGCCCGAGAACCAGATGCAGGGTGTTCGCCTTGTGCCCCCGCCATGAAGGCGCACCGGCACGCTCGCGAGGGCGATACCGAGGATCTCGCAGATCTGCTCGAAGTCGGCATAGACCGCCCAGTACCAGTCGTCATCGAAAGCGCCCTGCCGATACCAGTCCCGTGCCCTCTCCTTCGCTGCCTCCGACAATTCCGCGAGGCTGTAGACGGTCGTCTCGATAATCTCGGCCATGACAATCTCCTGAAACGAAAAAGGCCCGGCGCTGTGGCCGGGCCAGAGTGGTGTGTCCGGTGGGTCAGGCGGCGGCCTGCCCTCCCGCCTTCAGCCGGTGCCGCGCGTCGTCGAGGAAGGAAGCGGTCGACATGGTCTCGATCGCATCGGCGGTGATCAGCGTCGCCATCCCGCCAAAGCCATCGGGCCGCATCTTGGTGCAGGTCCAAGCCGCTACGACTTCGATATCGTCGAGGCCCTCGCAGCGTTTCACGATGTCCTGGAAAATGCCTTCATAGCCAATCACCGACATATCGAGGGCAAGCTCGCCTTCGGCAGGATCGAGTTTGCGCAAGTGATCGCGAACCACCGTCACGGCGTAGCTGTCCGGGAAAGGATCATCCCCAAGCAGTCGATGCACCTCGGGAAGGTCGAGATGGAGCAGGTCGTTCACATACTCCTCCGCGAAGAAATAGACCGCGTCCTCGGCGCCTTCGTGGCTGAACATTCCGATCAGCAGCCGATGCTCGAGCAAGGTCATCGCGCTGCGGGGAATGTCCGGGCGCACGATCGTTGGTGATTGATAATCAGCCATGCGCCACCTCCTGCGCAGTGGCTGCGACGCCAATCTCCGGATCACCCTCGACGACAAGCGGCGGCACGATGAACTCGGCCTCGTCGAAGTAGGCGAGAGCTGCATCAACGCTTCCACGCCGCCCGACTTCATGCCGGTCAATCAGGACCCGGTCGGCTTCATCGACGATGAAGCTGTCGGGTGCGCCTTCGCCACGGAATACGATCCGCTCGGCACTCCATTCGGCCAAGAAGCCGCCGGCCCAGAAGCGGTACGGAAGACCATGGTCGTGGCAAAAGGTTTCGAGCGCCTCGACCTTGCCCCACGCGACCTCGTTCGCGAAAAGCTCGAGCGGTTCGCCCACCGTCCGGTGTGACGGCTCGAAGGCCTCCCCGTCCCATTCGATCGAAAGGCCCTCGGCGGCGATGACCGCGACGAGCTCGAGATAGGATTCGGGCGACAGGGTGCCGCCGAGGGTGAAAGTTACCGAGACGCGGTCAGCCATGATCGCCTCCCTTGGTCGAGGCCGACGACGCCGGCACGGCGAGAAAAGCAGAATTTCGCATTTTCATTCTCCAGAAAAAGCGAAAGCCCGGCATTCGCGGCCGGGCTTTCGAAGTCACAGGTCAAGTTCGCGCAAGGCGCGGACGGGAATTATTCGGCAGCGATAGCGTCCGGATCGCCGGCTTCGTCACCTCCTTCCTCGGCGAGAAAGGCGGGCAGCTCGGCGTCGCCATCGTCGTTGGCCGGCACGCTCGCCGCTTCGGCCCCACCGTCCGCAAGTGCCGACAGTTCCAGCATGGGGGTCCGGAGCGGCTCGGGCAGCCATCCCGCATCTTCGAGCAAGCGCTCGGCCTCGCGTGCCATGTCGCCTTTCTTCAGATGGTCGATCATCCCGGCGAAATTCTCGCCGCGCGCCTCGGTGACGTCGGCAAGGATCCGCGGCTTCGGAACGCTGTTGAGATAGCCATCGGCGGTCGGGCGCCACCCGGCCTCGACGACGTCCAGCCCCACGGCGCGCGCGAGGATGTGGCTGTGCGCGAGGCGGCGTGCGATGCCGTGCGCCGAGACGCGGCCGTCATAGCCCCTTACGATCTCGGCCTGCGCATTGACCGACAGCGACGCACAATGCGCGAAGAGGCTCGCGCGGTCCTCGTCGCCGAGTTCGAGCAGCCAGTCCCAGACATCCTTGTCGCTCTTGGGGAGCCGCGCCCGCCATTCGTCGATCCGCGCTGCGATCGCCTGTCCCGGGGCGCAATCACGCAGACCCGCCGGGGCGTTGGAGAAGCCGACCGACTGGACCGACGTCTGCAGGCAGCTTTCGCGGCTGTATCCGTAGAAACAGGACAGCACGAATGCATGAAGCACGGCGACATAGGCCGTGTCGGGGCTCTGCGCGAACGCATCCTGAAGCGCGAGCGTCCGCCACGCCGTGAGATCCGACACCAGACGATCAGGCAGCGGCTTCAGCCCGCTTTCCTCCTCTTCGGGTTCGGTCGCAGCTTGACCGGGCGCCGTGGCCGCCGTGTTCGCGCGCTTGCCGGCACCATCGTCGGCACCCGCCGCGTCATCGCCAGCTTCCTCGCCATCCGCCGGCTCCGCCTCAGGCTCGTCTTCGGGTTTGACAAATCCGCGCTCGACGCGCAGCCGGCCTTCGGGATCGATCGAGACGAAGGCGCCGGCGATCGCGACTTCGACGGGATCGTAGATGACCGGCCGATCGCCCAGCCAGCTGATCTCGGCGTCGATCGCCTCGAGCCGGGCATGAACCTCGTCGGGTACATCGTCCGCGTCGCTCCATTCGTCGCTGAGCGCCTCGCCCTCGGCTTCGAGCGCCGCCACGCGCTTCTCCTCCTCCTCGGTCATCGCGACTTCGTCGCCCGCGAGCAGCCGCATCCCGCGTCCGGGATTGAAGACATGCTCCTCGGCCGCATCGACCCACTTCCAGCCTTCGCCCCCGATCCGCAGCGCCTCAGCCTCGAGCTTCGCGGCGACGAGCCGGTCGAGCAGGCCGACATCGGTCAGCCACCCGCCATGATCCGTTTCGAACAGGTCGCGCACCACGCTGCCCCCCGCCTCGACATAGGCATCGAGGCCGACGAAGCGGACGCGCTTGTCGGACACGCGGACGCTGTTCTCGGTAAGCTTCCGGCGCACCCAGGAAGGTGAGGGATCGTGCGCATCGGCGATCATTTCCCAGACCTGAAGCTGCCGCTCTTCGTCGCCCGCGACGGTGAAGGCCATCAGCAACTCGAGCGACATACGGTCTTCGCCATAGATGTCGAGGAGCGTCGGCGACACCGATGCGAGTTTCAGTCGCTGGCGGACGACCGCAGGTGTGACGAAGAAATGCGCCGCGATGTCCTCGATCGCCTGCTCCTTATCGACAAGGGCCTGCATCCCCCTGAACTGGTCCAGTGGATGAAGGTTCACGCGTTGCGCGTTTTCAGCGAGACTGTCGTCCTCGGCGAGAATGGCGTCATCCGCGGCGCGGACGCGGCATGGGATGGGCGCATCCTTGGCAAGCCGCCACGACTTGACGAGCAGTTGGAGCGCGCGATAGCGCCTGCCGCCGGCCGGAACTTCATAGTCGCCGGTTTCCTGACCCTCGGCGTCGAGGATCGGACGCACGTTCAGATTGTGGAGCAAACCGCGCCGCGCAATGTCGTCAGCAAGGTTCGCAATTCCCTCGTCCGGCCGCACGCGCCGGACATTGGCCGCCGACAGGATTAGCCTGTCGAAGGGTATGTCGCGCGAGGGACTGAGGGTGATTTTCGGTTGCGTTCGGGCCATGTGCCATCTCCGTGGCAGGCCGCCGCGAGACTCTCTCCCGGCTCGGAACCTGCCGCGAAGCCCCCTCCCCTCTCTCCCTCTCGCCGGACCGCGGCAATGGAATGTAGCGAGCTTGGGCGCGGCCAAGCCGCGACGCTTGGAACTGGCTCTTTGCGGCTGGTAGCTGCGGTTGGGACAGATACCGCCGCGGCTTGTCGCTAGTGCGTGGATTGCGCGGCAGCGGCCGCTGCCGCCGGGTTGCCCTTGCATGCCGGGGCGCAGCTCCCGGGAATGCCGATCCGGCTCTCCAGATCGTCATCGTTTTCAGGCCGGGCGGACCGCCCGAGAGAGGCCCGGTAATCGTCGAGCGCCAGCAACGCAGCGCCCAATGCGCCCGCGATCTGCGGCCTCTCGGGCAAGAGGAGCGGCATGCCGAGAACCTTCTCGATATGGTGGACCGCAGCCGGGTTCCGGGCAACGCCGCCAGTCATCGCGACAGGTCCGACCTTGCCGACGCGACTGACGAGGCCCAGCGTTCGGTTGGCGATGGAGGCGTGGACTGCGGCGAGGACGTCGGGCTTGCCATGACCTTCGGCGAGCAACGAGATGACCTCGGTTTCGGCGAATGTCGCGCACATGCTCGAGATCTTGAGCTCTTGCTCCGCCTCGAGCGCGACACCGCCCATCGCGTCGAGCTCGATCTCCATGGCGCGGGCCAGCACTTCAAGAAACTTGCCCGTGCCGGCCGCGCACCGATCGTTCATCGCAAACTGGACCACGAGACCATTGGCGTCGACGGCGATGACTTTGCTGTCCTGGCCGCCGATATCGATAACGAGACGCGCCTCGGGTACCATCGCAACCGCACCGCGGGCGTGACAGGTGATCTCGGTGTAGTTCTTTTCCGCGATGTCGAGCATGCGCCGGCCGTAGCCGGTGCTCACGGTCCGGACCATGTCGGCCTGGGTCAGCCCGGCGTCACTCAACGCATCGGCAACGGATGCCACGACCCCCTGCCCACTGACCGCGCCCATATGAGCGACGTTCGAGGCGACGATGCCGCCGTCGAGGTCGAGAATGACCGTCTTGGCGGTCGTCGATCCGAAATCGATCCCCATCACAAAAGCGTTCATTACCTTACCTCTCCAATCAGACAGCGGGCATTGGACCGTCCGCAGTGATCCGCCGTTCGAATTCGCACCGGGCCTGTCAGTCAATGCGCCGCGCCAGGGCACCGCTGCATTGCGGACAGGCGCATGGTTGGGGCGACCGGGACATATAGCCTATAGCATTAATAAATGAAATTCATCAACTGGCAAGTTCGGCAGACGCATGCGCGAGCCTGGTGGGACGAAACAGGCCGCTGGCGGTTCCGACTCCTGTCTCGCGAGCACGCCAACGAGCGAAAAATTTGTCCCACTTTTCCTTCAATTCCGTTCAATTCGCCAGCGCTCCGCCCACGAAAGGACGGCCGGTATAATTCCCCCATTGACGCCTAATGAGTTTTACTCAACAATGAGTCGGGAGAGGACGGAAGCAGGAAATGGACGAGAGAGCGGGCGCAAAGCCCTTTTCAGAATGCGGCGTATTGATTGCCGGCGGCACGTCGGGCGTGGGACTCGCCTCGGCGATCGGCTTCGCGCGCGAAGGCGTGCGGGGCATCGTCCTGCTCGGCCGCAACCCGGAACGCGGCGCGCAGGCGGTCACCTCGGTGCTGGCGGCAGTCCCGAGCGCCTCGGTATCGTTCATCAGCGCCGATGCTTGCGACATCGCCGACATCACGCGCGCCGCAGAGGCCGCGCGCGCGAAGCTCGGCTCTATCGACATTCTCCTCAATTCCACCGCGAGCAATTATGCGCCCGACCTTCTGATGCGGACGCCGATCGAGGACATATCGGGCATTTTCGATCGGCTCGTGCTTCCCCCCATCTACCTGACGCGCGTGGTGCTCCCATGGATGCGCGAGCAGAAGAGCGGCTCGATCATCAACATGGCGTCGGACGCGGCGAAGACGGCGACGCCCGGCGAAACGATCGCCGGCGCCGGCATGGCCGCGATCGTCATGTTCTCCCGCACGCTCGCGATGGAAGCGAAGCGCGACGGAATTCGCGTGAACGTCCTCACGCCTTCGCTCATCGCAGGAACCCCGACGGCCGATCTCGTCACCGGCGGCGGCTTCAGCGCGAAGCTGTTCGAGAAGGCGGCCGCGATGGCGCATCTCGGTGTCGCCGTCCCCGAGGACCTTGCCGACATGGTCGTCTTCCTCGGCGGGCCCCAGTCGGCGCGGCTCACGGGTCAGGCGATCAGCATCAACGGAGGCATATCGGCGGCATGATGCCTCCTTATCAATCGGGTCCGACGTCGGACCATGGCGAACGGGACTGCAACTCCGTCGCCCGGAGAAGAAAATGAACGGCGCAGACAAAATCAATCTCATCCTCGGCGAGCTCGCCGGAGTTGCCAGCGACCCGCATGGCTATGCCGCCGCGTGGAAACAGGAAACCGGGCGAAAGGTGATCGGGGTCTTCCCGATGAATTTCCCGTCCGAGCTTGTCCACGCCGCGGGCGCGCTTCCGCTCGTCGTCCAGGAAGACGAGGCGCCGATCACGCTTGGGCGCAGCCTGCTCTATGAATTCTACTGCGGCTACACGCGCAGCATCGTCGACCAGGCAGCAACCCGGAAGTTCGACGTCTACGACGCCTTCTATCTCGTCGATCATTGCGTCGCGCTGCTCGGCGCCGCCGACGCGCTGCGCTTCGAGATACCCGACAAACCGGTCTTCCTCGCGCAATATACGGCCTCGATGGACGAGGGGTGGACGCCCGCCGAGATCCGGAAGCGGGTCGAGGACCTGCGCGGGGCGCTCGCGGAATATTGCGATGCCGCCCTTTCTGACGACGAGATCGCGGCCAGCATTGCGGCCTACAACCGCAATCGCGACATGCTGCGGCAGATCTATGCGCTGCGGCGCTCGGGTAAGATCGCGCTCACCGGCCGCCAGATGCAGATCTTGGTGAAATCGAGCATGATCATGGAGGTCGGAGCGCATAACGAACGTCTCGATGCGCTCTTGCCCTTGCTCGAGACCGGCCTGCCGGCACCGGCCAACCTCGTGAAACTGCATCTCTCGGGCCATTTCTGCCATGCGCCGCGGCCCGAGCTTCTCGACATGATCGAGGATTGCGGCACGGTCATCGTCGACGACGATCTCTTCACGGGGTTTCGCTTCATCGCGACCGACGTTCCGGCCGACGGCGACCCGATCGCAGCGCTCACGCGCTGGTATTTCGATCGCAACACCCATGTCCCCTGCTCGACGCGCTCGCAAATGACCGTCGATTGGGAGGAGTATCTCGCCCGCTCGGTCCATGCGAGCGGCGCCGAGGGCGTGATCATCCTGCTCGCGAAATTCTGCGAGCCGCACATGCTCTACTATCCCGAGCTGCGCAAAGAGCTGATGCGCAGCGAAATCCCGCACCTGCTCATCGAGACCGAGCATGAGGGCCTGGCGCTCGAGATGCTGCGGACCCGGGTCGAGGCGCTCCTAGAGACGATACGCCTCAGAAAATTGCAGCCCGTCCTGGCCTGACCGGCTCGAACCCGAAGGAATGATCTGATGTCGCTGATAAAGCAAAACGCTCAGCCGAAGCTGGTGATCCCGCAAACGGGTGCGCCCGCCAATCGTCTCGTCAGCACGCGAAGCGGCGGCAAGATGGTGAAGGATTATTGGGACCGGCTCTTTTCCGCGCGCGAGCGCGGTGCGACCGTCGTCTGGTATAATGGCGCGGCGCTCAATCCCATTTTCCAGGCCGCAGGGATCGAATGGTGCCATGGCGAGGCTTTCGGCGCGCGCCTGGCCGCCATGCATCTCGAAGGTCCGGCGCAGCGGATGGGCGAGGAATATGGCTATAATCAGGAGCTTTGCTCCTATGCGCGCACGACGCTCGGATGCGCGGTGCTGACGCAGAAGGAAGCCGCCAAATATGTGAATGCGGGCGATGGCGCCGATGTACCCGATATTCCGAGCCAGGAGGTATTGGCGAGCAAGCTGCCGCCGCCCGATCTCTTCGTGAATGCCTATGCGGGCTGCAGCACCGGCCAGCAGTGGGACGAGATTTCGTACCGCCTGTTCAACAAGGAGCTGCCCTTCTTCAAGGTCTCCTACCCGCTTCTCTGGGGCAACAAGGCGGACGCCGGCTATCTGCGCGGCGAGGAATGGATGGAGGCGTCGCGCTATGTGGCGGCGCAGATCCACAAGCTCATCGAATTCCTCGAGTTTCACACCGGACGCCCGTTCGACTGGGACGCCCTTCGCGAGTCCATGCACTATATCAAAAAGGCGGCGCAGCTCCGGCTCGACGCGCTCGCGCTGTGCAAGGCGACGCCGACACCGGCGGTGTTCTGGGACTGGGTCGCCAGCATCGCGCCGATCAATTTCCTCCCCGGGAACCAGGACCTCGTCGACTATTTCGCCGGGGTGAAGGCCGAGATCGAGCAGCGCGTGATCGACGGCGTCGCAGCACTGCCGGGCGAGCGCTATCGCCTCGCCTTCGACGGCATCATGAACTGGAACAAGGTCGGCTGGCTCGCCAACCAGTTCGCCGACCATGATGCCGCGGTCATCTGCGGACGCTATACGCACAGCAGCTTCTGGAACGAGCCGCACCTGATCGACGAGGATGATCCCATCCTCGGCATGGCGCAGCATTATCTTCTCTGCCCGTTCAACCACAGCACCAAGACGCTCGGCGAACTCCTGCTTCGCGACTGCGAAACCTATGGCATCGACGGGGTCGTCTTCCACGCCACCCGAACCTGCCGCTCCGCCTCGAACGGACAGATGGTGATGGCGAAGATGGCGCAGGCGCGCGGCATCCAGACGATGGTCCTCGAAGGCGATGTCGCCGATGCCTCCTTCTACAAGGACGAGATTTTGATGAGCCGCCTCGAGGCGATGCTCGAGACGATCGACGTTCGGCGCCGCAACTTCTGAGCCGGCGGCTGAACTGACAAGCTCCCATCCGGGGCGTCGGCGAAAGTGCCGGCGTCCCGCCTTTTTATCCGGGCTGGTCCGACTTGTCCGTCCGGCGCACGACGTCGACCGGCACGTTCGACATCAGCGGCTGGCCCGAATAGCGGTCCCATATCTCGTCGTTCGAGATGAGGCGCGTCGTGTTGCTGCCAAGCTCGCGATAGTCGCCGTCCTGTTCGGGCAGCGCACCAAAGCCGAAGCTCATCGACACCGACCCCGGCCGCAACGCCTCGTCGGCATGCGCGATCCCCGCGATAGCGCCGCGATCGGATATGACATCGACGCTCTCGCCTTCCTCGATCCCCAGCTCCGACATGTCGCCGGGGTGGAGAAAGACCGGGTTATAAGGCCGTGCCGAAGGCGGCAGCGCGCCAACGAAGCTGCTGTTGTAAACATGCATCATGCGGCGGCACAGCAGGCTAAACCCGCGCGCCGGCTTCGCGCCAGAGGCAGCGTCCGCTTTCAGGTCGGCGATCATGTCGGGTGCCGCGAGATCGAAGCGGTGTTGCTCGCCCTCGCCTTCGCCGACGAAGACGGGATCGCCCGGGAAGATGGCGCCGCTCTCAAATTTGCGAACCTCGTCGAGCGCGACGCGCGAGCCTTCGCAGAGCTGCGCCAGCA
The DNA here is from genome assembly GCF_032227185.1 of Sphingopyxis sp. SE2. Taxonomy (NCBI): domain Bacteria; kingdom Pseudomonadati; phylum Pseudomonadota; class Alphaproteobacteria; order Sphingomonadales; family Sphingopyxidaceae; genus Sphingopyxis; species Sphingopyxis sp. SE2. Next base: position 2,201,192 of record NZ_JAPMXW010000001.1, read on the forward strand.
CCGCGTCGGTGCTCGGCTTCGCGTCCATGTCGACCGGGCGCGCCGGCATGCCCGCCAGTCCCGGCGCCACCGAGAGGCTGAGCCCCATCGCGCGCGCGAGCTCGTAGAAGAATTCCCATTCCTCGACGACGTCCGAGCCCGGCGGCGGATCGAGCAGTGCGGGCGAATATTGGGCATAAGGATCGGACTGGCCGTAGCCGGTGCCGTTGCGTGTCAGCCAGTCGAGTACCTGCGACGTCCCGGGCACCTCAAGCCAGATCCGCGGCGCGATGACGAAGTCCGCGACCCGCGCGGTGGCCGACATCCAGGGATCGATCTGGACGAGCAGGTCAAGCGCGTCCATCGCACGCAGCGTCTTTGCCTGGTCGGGCCAGGCGCCGACCGGGTTGCCGCCGCAACTGATGAGCGCGCGGACCGGCATCTTGCCTTCGCCGAGAATGAGGTCGGGCAAGGCGGCGGTCGGCATGCCCGCCGCCGTATTGCCGAGCGCGCGCACGCCGAGATCGGGGCCGAACGCATAGGCCGGGCCAAAGGGCCGCACCTGCGCGCGGGCGGGAACCGGCGCAGCGAGAGCGCCCGGATGACGCACACGGTCGCCCGCGCGCAGCCAATATCCGCACAGGGTGTGAAGATTGAGGAGCAGATATTCGATCAGGGTTCCGCGTCCCGACATATTGGGACCGGTGCCTGCCATGATATAGCCGCGCCGCGTACCGCCGAGGATCCGTGCCGCCGCGACGAGCGCATCGGGGTCGATCCCGGCGCGCGCGGCGACAGAGGCGACGTCGAATGCGGACACCGCTTCGGTGAGCTCGTCCAGCCCCTGCGCGTGCCGCGCGACGAACGCCCGGTCGAACAGATTCTCCGCGATGACGATCCGGATCATCGCGGCGATGATCGCGACATCCTCGCCCGCTTTCGCCTGCAGATGGATATGCGCGCGCTTCGCGACATCGCTGCGCCGCGGGTCGAGAACGATGAGGCGCGCGCCCGCGTCAAGGCGCTCGTTCAGCCATTTGCCGGGATTGCCATAAGGAAAGCCCGTGAAGCTGATCAGCGGGTTCGACCCGATCAGGAAAATCACCTCCGGATCGTCGAACCCGATCGCGGGCGCGTCCCAGTCGCCGTGCAGCGCCTGCGCGATTTTCTTGCCCGGCTTGTCGATCGTGCCGGGACTGAAGGCCATGGGGCTGCCGAGCGCGGCCATGAAGCCGCCGAAGAAAGGCATGGTCGCGGCCGACGCCGCGAAATAAGTACCAAGATAGCCGGCGATCGCTTCCCGGCCGTGCCGCGCGGCGATCGCCTCGAGGCGCGCGGCGATTTCGCCGATCGCGTCGCGCGACGCGATCGGCTCGAAACTCCCATCGGGCTTGCGGCGAAGGCTGTGGCGCAGCCGGCGCGGATCGGCGAGCAGCCTGCCCTGCTCGCGTCCCTTCACGCAGGTAAAGCCGCGGTAGACGGGATTGTCCTTGTCGCCGCCCACCTTGACGGCAACGCCGTCCTCGACTTCGACCTTCAGCGCACAGCCGTTGAGGCAGAGCCGGCAGAAGCTGTGGTGAAGCGTCAAGTGACGGCTTCCGCCCGCGCCTCCGCCGCAGCGGGTTCGACACGCGCCGAAAAGGCGAAGCCCTGGAGCACGGCGGACAGCCGCGCGCGCAGCGCCGCGTCGGCCTCGGCGATGCGCACGACGACGTCGGGCCGCGCCTTGCCGGTGACGATCTCTATGCCCACTATCTCGCCGTCATAATGCGCACCGAGCGCCGCGCCGACCGCGCGGCGGATCGCAAGTTCGCGCAGCGCCGGCTTGAAGATCTTGCCGACGGGCGTGAGCGGCAGGCCCGGCAGCACGACAACGGCAACGGGGCATGCGGCGCGCTCGGGGATGGCGGTCCGGCAATATTGGACCAGCTCGGCTTCGTCGACGACGGCGCCGGGCGCGGCCTCGACGAACGCGAGCGGGAGCTCGCCCTTCTCGCGGTCGGGAAGCCCGACCGCGGCGGCGAGGAGAATGTCGGGGCGCCGCACCAGCGCCTCCTCGATCAGCGCGGGGTCGATATTATGGCCGCCGCGGATGATCACATCCTTGGCGCGGCCGTCGATCCACACGAACTGGTCCGCGCCGACACGGCCGAGATCGCCCGAAGAGCCCCATGCGCGGCCGCCCGGGCCGCTCTCGACAAAGAATTGCCGGTCGGCAGCGGCATCGACATATCCGAGCGCAAGGCACGGACCCGAGCCGATGATGACCCCCTGCTCGCCGGGCGCCATTTCGCGCACGAAGCGATTATGCTCGTCGACCTCGACCGCCTTGATGTCGTGCCAGGGCGTGCGCACGCCGACCGAACCGATGAGCGGGGGCATGGCGTTCGGCATGCAACCAAGAAAGCCGTGAAATTCGGTCGCGCCCCAGACTTCGCGCAGCTCGATCCCGAAGCGCTCGGGAAAGGCGCGCCCAAGTTCGAGCGGGATGGTGCTGCCGCCCGAACTGAACGTCCGGATCGGATGGCCTTCATGGTCGGCGCCCGGGCTCGCATGAAGCGCGGCCGCCGTGGTCGGCGTCGCGATGAGCGACGTGATCCCGTGTGTCTTGACGATCGGCCAGAAGTTGCCGACGACCCCGCGGTCGCGAAAGCCCGCGGGACTGAGCAGGACCACCGTCTGACCGAGTACCGCAGCGCGCAGCGCAAGCATGAGCATGCCGCCGACGTGGAACAGCGGCATGCCAAGCCCGATGACCTCATCTTCCTCGGCCCCCATCACCGCGCCCGCGATCCAGCCGCTCAAGGCCATTCCGCCTTGGGTGAGGCGCGCGAGCTTGGGAACGGCGGTGGTGCCGCCGGTGGGCAGATACATGGCCTCCGAGTCCCATTTCCCTTCGGGCTCGAAATCGAGCGCGTCGCCGTTTCGACTCTCGATTGCGCCGGAAAAGTCGGACGCGGGATCGTCGCCGCCGACAAGGAAGACATGATCGAGCCCCGGCACCGCCGCGACGATGTCGGCGAGATGGTCGGCGGCGCTCGGACCGTGCGCGGTCGTGGTCACGAGCGCGGTGGCGCCAACGGCCTTCAGGATCGAGATGACGAGCGCGGGCTCGAGGTGCGGGTTGATCGGGTTGACGACGCCAGCCGCGGTCGCGCCCCAGGCGGCGACGAGCGCCTCGGGGACGATGGGAAGCATCAGGGCGACGACGCTTCGCCGATCGCCGGCAAGATGGTGAAACAAATTGGCCGCCGCGGTCGACTGGCGAAGATAGTCGCCATAGGTCAATGTCGCATCGACATCGCCCGAGCCGCCGGGCGCGAGCGCGACGATCGCGGTCTTGGCGGGGTCAATGCTGGCTGCCGCGGCGAGGCAATCATAGACGGTCTCGCCGGCAAGGACCGACCGCGCGGGCACCGACTCGATGGCTTCGACATCGGCGATTCCCTCGATCCGGCCGCGCATGAAGGGCGAGCCCGGCCCGGCTCCGGCAACCCAGCCCCGGCTTTCCCGTCCCGTCGAACCCATTTCACTCTCCCGAATCGTGTGGTGCGGACCATCATCTTGCCGTTGCGCACTCGTTAATGAGTTTAATTTCAACAGCAAATCTCCGGGCAAATTTGCATAGAATCCCCTAGAAAGCAAGCCGTTCGGCAAAGAGATAAACTACTTGACTTTTTTTCCGCTCGGCAACAATCTCCTTAATGAATTCAATTCACCGCCGCAGAGCGGTTAGCTAGGGGAGAGAAAATGCGGCACGGCTTCAAGGCATGGTTGGTTTGCAGCACCGCGGCGGCGGCCGCTTTGTGGACGCCGGCGGCGCTCGCTCAGGAGAGCGGCACCGACAGCGGCGAGACCCAGTCCGAGGCGGCGACGACGGCGCGCGGTGCCGCGGCCGCTCTCGAGTCCGAAGACATCGTCGTGACCGCGCTCAAACGCTCGGACAATCTCCAGACCGTCCCCGTCGCGATCTCGGCCTATGGCGAAGAGCAGCTGCAGGCGATCAACTTCCGCGACATCGGCAGCCTCGGCTTCACGATGCCGAACGTCGCGCTCGACGATAATGGCACGTCGAAGGGCTATGCGAACTTCTCGATCCGCGGCATCGGCGTGAACAGCTCGATCCCTTCGATCGATCCGACCGTCGGCCTTTTCGTCGACGGCGTCTACCAGGGCATCAACGCGGGCCAGGTCTTCGACAATTTCGATCTCGAGGCGGTCGAAGTGCTGCGCGGTCCGCAGGGCGTATTGTTCGGCCGCAACGTGACCGGCGGCGCGATCCTCGTGCGCACCCGCAAGCCCACCGACGAATTCGACATGCGCGGCCGCATCGCGGTCGAGACGGGCCTGCGCGTCGTCGCCGATGCCTCGGTCTCGGGGCCGATCATCGAAGGCAAGCTGCAGGCGAAGATCGCCGCCTATTACAGCTATGACAATGGCTGGTTCACGAACCTCTTCGACAATAGCGAGTTCGGGAAGGACCGGCAGTTCATCGTCCGCCCGATGCTTCGCTTCACGCCCTCGGACAATGTCGAGGTCCTGCTGCGCTATGAGCATGGCGAGGCGAACGGCGATGGTCCGGCAACGCAGAACCATGCGCTCTATTCGCGCGACTCCCACGACTTCCTCGTCAACGACCGCGGCTTCTTCCACAACAAATGGGACTCGCTCACCGGCGAGATCAACGTCGACGTCGGCTTCGGCGACGAAGGCACGATCACGAACATCGCCGGCTGGCGCCGCTTCAAGGGCGACACGCTGTCGGACCTCGACGGCGTGAATACGGTGCAGTTCAACATCGGCACCTTCACCGACCAGGAGCAGTTCAGCAACGAGCTCCGCTACGCGGGAACCTTCGGGCGCCTCAAGCCGACCATCGGCGTCTATTATTTCACGCAGGACCTCACCTATCTCGAGGACCGTACGCTGGCCGGCGGCGCGGTCCGCCGCGCGGGCGGCGGCATCGGCACCTTCCAGACCTTCGGTGCCTTCGGCGCGGTCGACTGGGAGTTTGTCGATACGCTGACCCTCAACCTCGGGCTTCGCTACACCTGGGAGAAGAAGGAGGTCGAGATCGCGACCGTGCGCGCGGGCGGCGCCAATTACCCGGCCCGCACGATCGTTGCCGACTTCCTCAGCGAGAAGAGCTGGAACGATCTCTCCCCCAAGATCGGCCTCCAGTGGCAGCCGAGCAACCGGACGCAGGTCTATGGCTATTTCGCCAAGGGTTTCCGCAGCGGCGGCTACAACTTCCGCAACACGCTGCTCGGAGCGCCTCCGGGACCGTTCGATTCGGAATCGCAGGACGCCTATGAGTTCGGCGTGAAGCAGCGCATCCCGGGCGGCCGCGTCAGCCTTGCGGTGTTCCAGAACACGATCAAAAATATCCAGCGCGAAGTGCAGGTGCCGGTCGTCGGCGTCGGCATCGCGCAGCTGATCCAGAATGTCGGCACCGCGCGCGTGCGCGGCTTCGAGGGCGAGGTGCAATTCTCGCCCGTCGACAATTTCGTGCTCTCGGGTCAGGTCGGCTATACCGACGGCAAATATACGTCGCTCCTCGTCGACCTCAACGGCGACGGCGTGATCAACGCGACCGACTTCTCGCTGAAGCTGCCGCGCCAGTCGCCCTGGACCTATGGTGCGAGCGCCACGCTCGATATTCCGATGAGCACGGGGGTCGTCTCGGCGCGCGTGTCGTTCAACCACCGCGACCCGGCGTTCCACACCGACAACAATCTCGGCTTCTACAAGGCGGTCGACCTCGTCGACGCCAATCTGAGCTACACGCTCGACGATGGGTCGGTGACGTTCAGCGTCTATGGCAAGAACCTCACCAACGAGACGACCTATGGCAATGACGCCGTCCTGCCCGACACCCCCGCGTTCGGCGGCGACGGTCCGGCGGGCCCGCGTCCCTTGCCGACCTTTTCGCCGCTCGGACGCGGACGCGTGATCGGCGGCGAAATCAGGTTCAATTTCTGACGGACCGCCGCCGGCGCCGGCAGTTGGGGAACTGCCGGCGCCTAGCGCGCCTCGATCCGCGCGATCGCCGCTTCCATCCGTTCCATGCGCGCCGCCATATCGTCGGCGCCGGCCGCGCCGACCGACACCGGCTGCATGCCGCGGAACACCACCGCCGTGATGCCGTCGGTGGTCTCGTCGACCGAGAAATCCCCTTCCTCGCGCAAGAAGGCCCAGGTCTGGTGCTCGATCGCGCCGAAGATCATGTCGCGCAGCAGCGGAAGCGATAGCGCCCCGTCGATCTCGCCCTTCGCATGGGCTTCCTTGAGGACCTGCATCACCCCCGACACGAAGGCGCGGTTCAGCCGGTAAAGCCGAAGATTCTTGTAATCGGGGTCGGGCCTTAGTTCCATCAGCACGAAGCGCGTCAGCGCGGGCTCGTGGCGGATGATCGAGAGCGCGCGGCGGATCGTGCGGCGGAGCCGCTCCTGCGTACCGGCGACATGGGCAACGTCCTCCTGCTGCCCGAGCAGTTCCTCGAACCAGCTTTCAGCGACCTTGATGAAGAGATCGCGCTTGTTCTCGAAATAGCGGTAGATGGTCCCCTCAACGACCCCGGCGCGCTCGGCGATATCGCTGATCACGCAATTCTCGTAGCCGCGTTCCGCGAGAAGCGCGCGCGCAGCGGCGATGATTTCGGCGATGCGCCGCTCGGGCGGGAGGCGGTTGGCGGGACCGCGGCGCGGCGCGCGCGGCGCCCTGGCAGGCTGTAAACTCGTCATCCCCTACCTATGACGCGCGCCCCGGACCCTGTCGACCGCTTTGTAATGAACTGGCCTCATTAGACCGCCAGCCGCTTTTCCCGTGAAATGGGCGATAGTCCGACACGCCGAGGCACTCGACGGTGACGCTGGTTCAGTGAGCGTCCGGTCGAGGCCGGACACGCCCGCCATCGTGCCGCTCAGCCGAAGGCGCCGCCGGCGCGGCAGGCGTCGCGTTCGCTTTCGGCGACGCCCCAGTCGTGCAGGATCGCGTCGGTGTCGGTCCCGGGCGCGACCGGCGGGCGCGGGGGCCCCGCGGGCGTTCCGAGGAAACGTGGCGCGGGCGCGGGCTGCGCGACACCGTCCACATCGACGATCGCGCCGCGCGCGCGGTTATGCGGATGCTCGCGCGCTTCTGCGAGCGTCAGAACGGGCGCGAAGCAGGCATCGCTTCCCTCGAGCAGGTCGCACCATTCGGCCTGGGTTCTTGTACGGAAGGCGTCGGCGAGGCGGAGCCGAAGCTCGGGCCAGGCCTTGCGGTCGTTCTGCGAAGGGAGGTCCGCTCCGGCCAATCCCATCTTATCGACAAGGATAGCGAAGAATTTCGGTTCGACCGGGCCGATCGCGACACGGCGGCCGTCGGCGGTTTCATAGGTGTCGTAAAAGGGGGCGCCGCCGTCGATGAGGTTGGTGCCGCGCCCGCCGCCCCAGGCCCCCATCTGGGAGAAGGCATATTGCATGGTCAGCAGATGGTTGACGCCATCGACGATCGCGCCGTCGACGACCTGCCCTTTCCCGCTCGCCCGCGCGCTTGTCAGGGCCGCCAGCAGGCCGATCACGAGGTAGAGGGAGCCGCCCCCGAAATCCCCGACGAGATTGAGCGGGATCGTCGGCGGCGCGCCTTCGCGGCCGATCGCGTCGAGCGCCCCCGTGATCGCGATATAGTTGATGTCATGGCCGGCGCTCGGCGCAAGTGGGCCATCCTGTCCCCACCCGGTCATCCGGCCATAGACCAGCGCCGGATTTTCGGCCTCGAAGCTCTCGGGGCCGAGCCCGAGCCTCTCCATCACGCCGGGACGGAAGCCTTCGATGAGCATGTCGGCGCGCCCGATCAGCGCCCGCGCGACGCCGAGGCCTGACGGGTTCTGCAGATCGATCGCGATCGAGCGCTTCGAGCGTCCGAGAAGATCGTAACGGGTCGGAAAATCGACCCCGAGACCCGATTTGCCGGTGCGGTCGATACGGATCACCTCGGCGCCGAGATCGGCGAGCAGCATACCGCAAAAGGGCGCGGGACCAATACCCGCCATCTCGACAACACGGCATCCCGCCAGCGGCCCCATCACACCATCCTCACATGTTAACTGATTTACTAAATCAGTCTTTGCGATGAAATCCGGGGCCGTTGCAAGCCCTAATGACGGGGTAAGGGAAAGCTTTGTCCTACAGGGATCCGGGGCGACGAATCCGCGCCGCGGCTCCGCCGGGAGCGACCCGCCACCGGCGGGTCGCTCTCCAGCCGTCGATCACATCGACCAGCCGACCGTCAGCCCGTAAGTGCGCGGAGCGCCGGGGTAGCCGACGAGCTGCCCCGGCAGCGCGAGCACGGTGCGCCGATAATATTTGTCGGTCGCATTCATCACGAAGGCGCTCACCCGGAAGTCTCCGATCCGGGCGGTCGCGCGCAGGTCGAGCAGGCCGTAGCTCGGCTGGACCGCGAGCGGCGTCGTCGTCCCGTAGATCGCATTGCCTTCGCCCGGCTCGAAAAAGAACTGGCTGAGCAAGGCATAGTCGGCGCGCAGCTGGAGCGAGTTGTCGCCGCCGAACGGGATCGTCCACTGCGCCCCGGCATTGACCGAGTGCACCGGCGCCCGCACGAGCCGCGTGTCGGAAAAGTCGGTCGTCGCGTTGAACGGGAAGCTCTTATATTTGGCGTCGGTATAGGCGTAGCTCAGATTGGCCTCGAAACGGTCCGAAGGCCGCGCGACAAGTTCGAGCTCGAAGCCCTTGATCTCGCTCGTAGCGGCATTGGTGATCAAGGTGGCCGCGCCGCCGCCCGGAACCGCGACGACGCGCAGCACCTGGAGATCCTTATAGTCGTAATAATAGGCCGAGCCGTTGAAGGTCAGGCGGCGATCGAGAAGCTGGGTCTTGAAGCCCACTTCATAGGCATCGAGGCTCTCGGGCTCGAACACGACATTCGCCTGCGCGGCGGAGAAAGGCACATATTGGAAGCCCCCCGACTTGAAGCCCTGATTGTAGCTGGCGTAGAAATTGAGGTCGCGCGTCGGCTGATAGGACAAGGTCACGCGCGGATCGAACGAACTGAACTTGCCGCCCTGCGCGGTCGTGAAATTGGCGGCGACCAGCGGGATGCCTGGCGCGGTGGTCGTGCCGCTCGACACCGCGTCCTTGTCGTCCTCGGTGTAGCGCCCGCCCAGCGTCAGATCGAGCGTGCCCGTGATATGCACCGTCGCCTGCGCGAAGGCGGCGAGGCTCTTGGTCTGGTAGCGCGTCGCCGCGACGTCGGTCTGGCGCGCGCCGGTCAGCGCGAACTTGACGCTGTCGGCGCCGAAATTGAAGGTGTCGACGCGCGTGCTGCGGTCGTCATAATAAAAGCCGCCGACGATCCAGTCGACCGCCCCGCCGAAGGACAAGGGCCCGCTCGGATCGGACGCGAAGCGGATTTCCTGTGTGAACTGCTTGCTCCGCTCGTCGCTCACCTGCTGAATGACGTCGAGCGAGGTGTTGTCGAAATCACGGTCGTCGATCGCGCGGTTGTGCCGATAGGCGGTGATCGAGGTGAGCGTGCCGAGGCCGAGATCCCAATCGATCTTGCCGCTGAAGGTCTCGACATTGCGATCGAGCAGATTGTCGCGGTCGGTGCGCTCGGTGTAGCGGCCGGGCGACTTGACCGGGACCACGCCGGCGCGCGCGAAGAAGACCGCGTTCGGATTGACGATCGTGCCCTCGCTCTTGCCCGAGAAGGAGTAGCCGTCGTCGCGCAGCAGCTCGCCGATCAGGCTGATGTGAATGTCTGCGCTCGGCTCGAAATCGAGACGCAGCCGCCCGCCATAATTGTCGATGCCCTGGGCATGGTTGCCGGTCTGCGGATTCTTCATATAGCCTTCGGAAAAGGTTCGCCAACCGGCGATGCGCCCCTTGACCGTGTCGCCGAGGAGCGGTCCCGAGACCGCGGCGAAGACATTATAGGCATCGAAATTGCCGAAGCCCGCCTCGGCTTCGGCCGCGAAGCTGTCGGTCGGCCCCTTGGTGATGACGTTGATCGCGCCGCCGATGGTGTTGCGGCCATAGAGCGTGCCCTGCGGCCCCTTCAGCACCTCGATGCGCTCGATATCGCGGAGCGCGCCGAGCGTGCCCGCGGTGCGCCCGAGATAGACCTCGTCGACGAACACGCCGACCGACGCCTCGGAGCCCGCGTCGAACTGGCGGCTGCCGATGCCGCGGATATAGAGCTGCGGCCGGGTCGCGCCGGCGCTGCCGCCGTAGAAGCCGGGAACGCGCGGCGCGATCTGGGTCAGGTTGATGATGCCGCTGCCTTCGAGCTGCTCGCTCGAGAAGGCCGAGATCGAGACGGGCACGTCCTGGAGCCGCTGCGAGCGCTTCTGCGCGGTGACGATGATCTCGCCCGGCGCGATGATATTGCCGGTATCGCCGGTTTCGGTTTCGCTGTCCTGCGCCATTGCGGGCGCGGCGCCGAGCAGCGCCACTATCAGGATGGACGCGCCTGCGCCCCGGATCGCCTGTTGCATTATCTCTCCCTTCCCGCCGGCGTCGTTGGCCGGCCTCGTGTCGGGCCGACCGTTCGCTGGCCCGCCTCGGGATGGTGCTAACTGCAGAATCAAAATAATGCAAGAATTGAACAATCAAATTATTTCACTGTTGAAACTTTGCGCTTCATGGCACAGTCACCCCCTTGAGAGGGTGTGATGGCAAAGCAGGACAAATCGGGACAGGACAGCGCCGGCCGCGCCGGCGCGGCGCCGGCAGGCGGGCCCCGCGGCGACGACCAATGGCGTTCAAGCCTCGGGGATCTTTTGTCTTTCTACTATCCGATGCACTACCGGATCGGGATCGACGTCGAGACGGTGATGGGCCAGGGCCGCATCTCGCGAAAGCAGGGCACGATCCTCTGGCTGATCCATTCGCGCGGCGACAAGGATGGGTGGCTGCGCCGCAAGCTGATCGAGGAGCGGCTCTCGGCCTGGTTCGAAATCAGCAATTCGAGCGTGTCCAACCTGCTGCGCGAACTGACCCGGCCGCCGCTCGAGCTTGTGAAGCAGATCGAGAACCCGACTTCGGGGCGCGAGAAGCTCGTCTGCCTGACGCCCAAGGGCCGCGCCTTTCTCGACGAGTCCATCCGCCAGTCGATCGACTATCTGGGGCGTCATCTCGAGCATATCGACCAGACGCAGCTCGATCGCGGCATCCAGTTCTTCAAGCTCGCTTTCCAGCCGCTCAGCAGCGATGCGCCGCCGGCACCCGAAGGCACCGACTGACTACATTCTGAAGACGCCATAATGCGCCGGATCGTCGATCGGCGCATTCAGCGCCGCCGATATCGCGATGCCGAGCGCGTTGCGCGTCGCGACCGGATCGAGGATGCCGTCGTCCCACAGCTCGGACGTCGCATGCCAGGCGCTCGCCTTGTCGGCATAGTCGGCAAGGATCGGCTCGCGGATCGCCGCCGCCTCGGCGTCTCCGAGCGTGCGCTCCTCGCGCGCAAGCTGGCGCATCTTGACCTCGGTGAGCACATTCGCCGCTTGTTCGGCGCCCATCACCCCGACCTGCGCATGCGGCCAGGAGAAGAGGAAGCGGCTGTCGAACGCCCTGCCCGCCATCCCGTAGGTCCCCGCCCCGTAGCTCGCATTGGCGTTCACCGTGAACTTGGGCACCCTCGCCCCCGAGACCGCCATGATCATCTTGGCGCCATCCTTGGTGATGCCGCCGCGCTCATAGTCGCGCCCGACCATGAAGCCGGTGATATTCTGGAGGAAAAGCAGCGGGGTGCGGTCCTTGTCGCAAAGCTGGATGAAGTGCGTCCCCTTGAGCGCGCTTTCGGAGAAGAGCACGCCATTGTTGGCGAGGATGCCGACCTTGTAGCCCCAGATGCGCGCGAAGCCGCAGACGAGCGTCGTGCCGAAGGCGGGCTGATATTCATGGAAGCGGCTGCCGTCGGCGATCCGCGCGATCACCTCGCGCATGTCGAACTGGGTGCGCGGGTCGCGCGGCAGGATACCGTAGAGCTCCTCGGGGTCATAGGCCGGGGGCTCGGCGGCCGCTTCGTCGATCCGCGTCTTCGGCCGCGGCGCGAGCGAGGCGAGGACCTCGCGCGCGAGCGCGATCGCATGGGCTTCGGACGCCGCGGGATAATCGGCGACCCCCGAGACGCTGGTGTGCATGTCGGCGCCGCCGAGCTCGTCGACGCTCACCACCTCGCCGGTCGCCGCCTTGACGAGCGGCGGCCCGCCGAGAAAGACCGCGCCGGTGCCGCGCACGATCACCGAATAATCGCTGAGCGCTGGGATATAGGCGCCGCCCGCCGTGCAATGCCCCATCACGATGGCGACTTGCGGCACCGCGAGCTTCGAGAGGATCGACTGGTTCCGGAAGATGCGTCCGGCATGATAGCGGTCGGGGAAGAAATCGGCCTGGAGCGGCAGGAACCCGCCCGCGCTGTCGCACAGATGGACGACGGGAAGCCGGTTCTCGATCGCGATGTCGAGCGCGCGGACGATCTTCTTCACCGAGTGCGGATACCAGGCGCCGCCCTTCACCGCGGGATCGTCGGCACGGATCATCACCTCGCGGCCGCCGACGATGCCGATCCCGGTCAGCTGACCTGCGCCCGGCACCTCGCCCCCATAAGCGCGGCCCGCGGCCAGGGTGGAGAGCTCGAGGAAGGGCGTGCCGGGGTCGAGCAGCGCCGCAAGCCGCTCGCGAAGCCCCATCTTCCCCTGCCGCGCGAGCCGCTCGCGATCGCGTTCCGGCCGGTCCTCGCGCGCGCTGCGCTGCCGTTCGGCGAGGTCGGCCGCAATGGCGCGGTGGTGCGCGGCATTGGCCGCAAAGTCGGCCGAGGCCGTCGAAATCCTGCTGATGATGCGCCGCATATGTCAGTCCTTCGGCGTGATGGTGGCGAGCGGCGCGCCGCGATCGAACCCCTGTCCGGCCGCGACATGGAGCGCGAGCGCGCCGTCCGCCGGGGCACGAAGGGTCGTCTCGAGTTTCATGCTTTCGATCACGAGCAAGGGATCCCCCTCGCAAACCTCCTGCCCCTCGGATGCGATAAGACGCACAACGAGGCCCGGCATGGGCGCCGCCACGATATTGTTGGCGCCGGCGGCGCCAGCCGCTTCATGAAAGGCGACGGGGTCGACCCAGACAAGCTCATGGATTTGGCCGCCAAGATGGACCCAAAGCCGGTCACCGTCGCGCGCATAGGCGACGGGCCAGCGATCGCCGCCAACGTCGAGCCCGTCCGCCCCCAGCGAAACGAGACGGCCATCGGCAAGCCTCGGCCCCTTCGCCAGCGAAAGCGGGGCGACCATGTCGCCGATGCGCAAATATCCCTGCATCAGTTCCGCCACCTCCCCATCGCAGCGTGCATCTCCGGGACCGCCTCGAGCGCTGCCGCGACGTCGGGAACGGCAAGCGCCGCGAGCGCGCAAAGCGCGTCCAGCGTCTCGGCGCTCGGCGGCGGCTCGGCGGCCAGCCCGGCTTTCTCCGCGATGAGCCCGGTATGCATGCGCCCCGCCGCGACATCGGGATCGGCGAGCAGGCGGCGGAGATAGTTGATGTTGGTGGTCACCCCGAGGAGGGTGAGGCGCGCGAGCGCGCTGTCCATCGCGGCGAGCGCTGCCGCGCGGTCGGCGCCATGGACGATGAGTTTTGCGATCATCGGGTCGAAGGCGGCATGCACCCGTTCGCCTTCGACCAGGCCGGCATCGAAGCGGGCGCCGGCGGGCGGCACAAGGCGAAGCACCGGTCCCGTGGTCGGCGTGAACCCCGCCGCCGGGTCCTCGGCATAGATACGCACCTCGATCGCATGGCCTTCACGCAAGAGACCATCCTGCCCCACCGGCAGCGGAGCACCGGCGGCGATCGCGAGCTGCTGTTCGACGAGATCGACGCCGGTGATCATCTCGGTGACCGGATGCTCGACCTGGAGCCGGGTGTTCATCTCGAGAAAATAGAATTCGCCGCCGCCGCCATAGATGAACTCGACCGTCCCCGCGCCGCGATAGTCGCAGGCGCGGGCGATGCCGGCCGCTGCCTCGCAGATGCGCTGGCGCTCGGTTTCGTCCAGCGCCGGCGAGGGAGCCTCCTCGACGATTTTCTGAAACCGGCGCTGCAGCGAGCATTCGCGCTCGAAAAGATGGAGCGCGCCGCCCTTGCCGTCGCCGAGGACCTGCACTTCGATATGACGGGGATTTTCGACATAGCGCTCGATGAACAGGCGCCCGTCGCCGAAATAGCGCTCGCCTTCCGACCGGGCGGTCGCGATCTCCTCTTCGAGCGTATCGAGATCGCGCACGATGCGCATGCCCTTTCCGCCCCCGCCCGCCGAAGGCTTGATCAGGAGCGGCGCGCCGACCGCGCGCGCATGCGCCGCAAAATTGCCGGGGTCGTCTTCCTCGATGACCGACGGCGCGACGGGAAAGCCGCGCTCCGCAACGAAGCGGCGGGCCGAGATCTTGTCGCCCATGAGATCGATCGTCTCGGGCGCTGGGCCGATCCAGACGATCCCCGCTGCCTCGACCGCGCGCGCGAAGGCGGCATTTTCGGAAAGAAATCCATAGCCCGGATGGATTGCGCCGGCGCCCATCGCCTTGGCCGCGGCGATGATCGCATCACCGTCGAGAAAGGCCGCGACGGGAGTGTCGCCTTCGATCATCATCGTCTCGTCGGCCAGCGCCATGGCCGGAGTCCGTCCGTCGACAGCGTGCGCGACCAGGAGCGCACGCAGCCCTTTCGCCTTCACGGTTCGCAGGATGCGCGCCGCGATCTCGCCGCGGTTGGCCACGAGCACGCTATCGAGAGGATAGGTCATGGCGTCACCTCGAGCCGGACGGGACGGGCAGATCGCCGAGGCGCATGCCGCCGTCGCAGTCGAGGATCGTCCCGGTCACATATCTCGCGGCATCGCTGCACAAAAAGGCGACGGCATCGCCGACGTCGCTGCCGCGGCCGAAATAGGGAAGCGCGAGCGCCGCCTGCACGCGATCGGCGAGATCGCCCTCGCCCGTCAGCCGTGCCAGCCCTTCGGTATCGGCAATCGGGCCCGGCGAGACACCGTTCACCCGAATACCATGAGCGCCCCATTCGAGCGCGAGGCATTTGGTGAGCATATCGACGCCCGCCTTGGCGGCGCAGGCATGCGCCTGGTTGCGCATTGCGCGCTGCGCCTGCGGCGCCGACACGGCGACGAGCGAGGCGCCCGGCCGCGTAAGATGCGCAAACGCGGCCTTGAAGACGTTGAAGGTGCCGATGAGATCTATCTCGACGACGGTCCGAAAGCCGTTGGCGGACATCTCCTCGGCGGACGCGAAGAAATTTCCCGCGGCGCCCGAGACGACGATATCGATTCCGCCGAGGTGGCGCGCCGCCTGCCCGGCGACATCCTCCATCGCGGCCGCGTCGCGCACGTCGCCCGCGATGCCGATCGCGTCGAGACCCTCGGCGCGAAGCCCCTCCGCTGCCGTCGCGATGCGCTCGGGCGTCCGGCTCGCGACCACAAGGCGCGCGCCCTGCTCGCCGAGCCGCTTCGCGATCGCGAGATTGATCCCGCTCGATGCGCCCACGACGAGCGCCTTCTTACCCGACACATTCACTGTTCCGTTGTTCCTCGATCATAGGGGCTGGGACGATGGGTCCAAAGTTCGCCCGAAAGCGCACCGCCACCGTCGATGACCAGCGTTGCCCCGGTCACGAACGACGCAGCCGGGCTTGAAAGAAAGGCCACCGCCTGCGCGACCTCCCAAGGGTCACCCGACCGGCGCTGGGGATTGGCGTTCGCAAAACCGGCACGGGCTTCGTCCGGATAGACGTCGAGACCCGGCGTCTCGATGAGACCGGGGGCGATGCAATTGACGCGGATCGCGTTGGGCGCCCATTCGACTGCCGCCGTCTTGCTCGCGTTGATCACCCCCGCGCGCGCAGCGCTGCTGTGAATGATGCCGGGCATGCCGCGTTCGTTCGACGCGACGATGTTGACGATCGACCCCGGTCGGCCCGCGCCGATCCAGTGCGTCGCGGCGGCCTGCATCATGAGCCAGCTGCCGGTCAGGTTGGTTTCGACGACCGCGCGCCAACCCTTGGGAACGATGTCCGCGGCGGCCTGCGGATATTGCCCGCCGGCGTTGTTGACGAGAGCATCGAGCGATCCGAAACGGCCGGTGACGGCATCGAACAACCGCGCTACCGCCTCTTCGTCGCGGATATCGGTCGGCATCCAGAGGAGGTCGATCCCGTGCGCCGTCATGTCGGCGGCCGCCTGTTCCAGCCGCTCGGCCGAGCGCCCACAGATCGCGACGTGCGCGCCAAGCCGGCCGAAGAGCCAGGCGATCGCCATGCCGATGCCGCTCCCGCCGCCCGAGACCAGCACCGTCCGGCCGGCGAAGAGATCGGGTGCGAGCGCATGCGGCTCGCGCGCGAGCCGGGTCGCCGCAGTGCGCGCGACGCCGCTCATTTGAGAAGATCGGCCGCGATGATGAGCTTGCGCACTTCGGTCGTTCCGGCGCCGATCTCCATCAGCTTGATCGAACGGAAGAGCCGGTTGATCTCGCTCTCCCAGATATAGCCGGTGCCGCCATGGATCTGCACCGCCTCGTTGAGAACGCGGTTGGCGGTTTCCGCGGCATACATCACCGACGCGGCGGTGAGCGCATGGATGCGTCCGCGCCCGCCCTCGCCGTGCGCGATGGCCGTACATTCGGCGAGAACCTGATAGGTGAAGCTGCGCATCGTCTCGATCCAGACGAACATGTCGGCGAGCTTGGCCTGGATCATCTGGAAACCCGCGATCGGCTGGCCGAACTGTTCGCGCGTCTTGGCATGTTCGATCGTGAGTTCCAGCGCGCGCTCGCAGATGCCGAGCATGATCGGCGAGATGATCGCGCGCTCGAGGTCGAGCCCGCTCATCACCACCGCGACCCCCTGATTTTCCCCGCGCAGCCGGTTGGCGGCGGGAACGCGGCACTCTTCGAAGACGAGCTCGGCGGTCTGGCTGCCGCGAAATCCCATCTTCGTCAGTTTCTGCGCGACCTTGAACCCCGGGGTGTCGGTTTCGACGACGAAGGCCGATATGCCCTTGGGACCCGCCGCCATGTCGGTCTTGGCGTAGACAAGGACCGCGTCGGCGACGGGCCCGTTGGTGATGTAGATCTTGCCGCCGTTCAGGACATAATCGTCGCCATCGCGCCGCGCGCTCGTGCGCATCGAGCCGAGCGCGTCGGATCCGGCACCCGGCTCAGTGAGCCCCAGCGCCCCGATCCACTCGCCGCTGAGCAGCTTCGGCAGGAAGCGCGCACGCTGCTCGTCGCTGGCATTGGCATAGACGTTGCCGAGACAGAGATTTTCGTGGACCACCCAGGCGAGCGCAAAGGCGTGGTTCGAGCGGGCGAAAGCCTGGGCAACGAGGCCGGTGGTAAAGATGTCGGCGCCGGTTCCGCCTAGCTCGGCAGGCACGCTGATCCCGAAATAGCCAAGCTTGCCGAGCGACCGAAACATCGCGTCGGGCCACCATTCCTCATCGTCCATCCGGGCCGCGAGCGGCCTCAGCTCCGAGCGGGCACAACGGTCGGCTTCGTCGAAGATCTGCTGATGCTCGGGCGACAGCGCCGTGCTCCACGGCGCCATATCGATTGCATGGCTGGCCAAAATCTTCTCCCCGATCCGTCTTTTGCTGTTGGGCCGTCTCCTATGCAAGATTGTTCAATATCGCAAGTGTTCAAAATTTGCATAATCTGCCGCGCCGCGCATAATGCGGGAGAATCGACAAGAATCGGGAGAGAGATATGACGGCATCGAACTGTGCCTCCGCGCTCGCGGGAGCCCCGTTGTGAACCCGCAAGTGGTAGCGCAGAGCGCGCCGGACCGCGCCGCAACGATCATGGCCGCGACCGGCGAGACGATGACCTATGGCGAGCTCGACAGTCTCGCCCGCAAGGTCGCCGGGCTGCTGCGGAGGCTCGGGTTCGGACCGGGCGATCATCTCGCCATGATGATCGACAACGAGATCATGTACCACCCGGTGGCATGGGGCGCCTGGTATGCGGGGCTCTATTTCACGCCCGTCAGCACGCGCCTGACAGCAAGCGAAGTGGCCTATCTGGTCGAGGACAGCGGTTCGCGGATCGTCATCGCCTCCCCTGCCCATGAGGGTCTGATCGCCGAAATCAAACCGGGGCTGCCGCAGGTCGCGCACTGGATTCTCACCGGGACGGGAGCGGGAGGAACATCATCCTTGCGCACCCTGATCGAGAGCGAGGCCGAACTCGCGGTCGGGCCGACCGATGCCGTCGGCGCCGACATGCTCTATTCGTCGGGCACGACCGGGCGGCCGAAAGGCATCAAGCCGCGCGGCGGTGCCAAGCGCGACGAACCGAACCCCCTCGCCTCGCTTCTGACCCAGCTCTATGGCTTCGACGCCGCGACGCGCTATCTGACCCCCGCCCCGCTCTATCACGGCTCGCCGACCAAATATTCGATGGCGGTCCACCGCGCCGGCGGCACGAACATCATCATGGAAGGCTTCGATGCCGAGGGCGCGCTCGCGGCCATCGACCGCTTCGGCGTAACCCACAGCCAGTGGGTCCCGACGATGCTCCACCGCATGGTTCGGCTGCCAGACGAGACAAAGGCGCGCTACGACCTGTCGAGCCACCGCGTCGCGATCCATGCGGCCGCGCCCTGCCCGCCGGAACTCAAGCAGCAGATGATCGACTGGTGGGGCCCGATCGTCTGGGAGTTTTACGCAGGGTCCGAGGCGGTCGGCTATACGTCGATCGACAGCGCCGAGGCCCTCGCCCGCCCGGGATCGGTCGGCCGCTCGGTCTTTGGCGACCTCCATATTCTGGACGGCGATGGCAAGGCGCTGCCGGCGCGCGAGATCGGCCATATCTATTTCGCCAACGGACCCGCGATGGAATATCACAAGGACCCGGCAAAGACCGCGCGCGCCTATAATGACCGCGGCTGGGTGACGCTCGGCGACATGGGCTGGCTCGATGAGGAGGGTTATCTCTATCTTGCCGACCGCAAGGATTTCATGATCATCACCGGAGGGGTCAATGTCTATCCGGCCGAGATCGAACAATTGCTCGTCATGCACCCCGAGGTCGACGATGCTGCGGTGTTCGGCATCCCCAACGAGGATTTCGGGCAGGAGGTGAAGGCTGTCATCCAGCCAAGGCTCTGGCCCGACGACGAAGCGGCCTTCCAGGACGCGATCATCGCCTATTGCCGCGCGCATCTTTCGCGGATCAAAGTGCCCCGCTCGGTCGACCTCTCGCCCGAACTGCCCCGCCAGCCCAACGGCAAGCTCTACAAGACCGCGCTCCGCGCCGCCTATCTGAAGGAAAGCCAGTCATGACCAGCAAGGCCGATAGCGAGAGCGTCGTCACCGAATATGAGGCGGGGCTGCTCCGGATCAGCCTCGACCGGCCGGCAAACGGCAATGCCGTCACCCCGGGCCTCATCGCCGACCTCATGGGCGCGGTGGCCGAAGCCGAGGATCCCGACGTTCGCGCGGTCCTGATCGCGGGCTCGGGCGCCAATTTCTGCGCCGGGGCCGATCTCAGGCATTTCGCCGGCAAGCTCGACCGCGTCGCGGACGAGCTGCAGGAGATGGCGACCGGTTTTCACGCGATGCTGGAGCGGCTCTACCGCCTGCCCAAACCCGTTGTGGCCGCCGTACAGGGTTCGGCAATCGGCGCCGGCTTCGGACTCGCGCTCGCCGCCGACCTCGTCGTCGCGGGCCGGTCCGCGCGCTTTTCGACGGGATATGCCCGGCTGGGCCTCAGCGCCGATGCGGGCGTCAGCTGGTTCCTGACGCAGGCCCTCGGGCCGCGCCAGGCAGGCGCTCTCCTGATGACCGCGCGCTTTCTTGGCGCCGGCGAGGCCCATTCGCTTGGCCTGATCGACGAGGTTGTCGAGGACGAGGCCCTGCCTGCAGCCGCCGAGGCGGCCGCGCGGGCCTTTGCAGCGGGACCTGGCGGGGCCTATGCGGCCATCAAGGCGCTTACCCGCGCGGCGCGCGGCAACGACCTGCCCGCGCAGCTCGCACTCGAGGAAGCGCATGTCGTGCGCCTCGCGCGCGACCCCGCAGTCGCCGCAGCGATGGCGGCGATGCTGAAGCCGCGAAGCTAGCCGACGATCCGGTCTCATACTTGCGCCGTCCCCGCCGCATCGTGCAAGGTAGCGGGCGAAGGGGACGATGCGTCAATGGAAGAGAGTGAAAAAGGAAGGAAGCGCGCGCGGCGCGCCGGACCGGACGCGTTTGCCGAACGCGTGCTCGGCTATTTCTACCCCGTCCACTACCGGTTCGGCATGGAGATGGAGCAGGCGATGGGCCAGGGCCAGCTCGGCCGGAAGCAGGCTGCCCTTCTCTGGCTCATTCATTCCGAGGCGGGCAGCGATGGCTGGATGCCGCGCAAGGACATCGAGGCGACGCTCGGCACCTGGTTCGAAATGAGCCCGCCAAACGTCACCAAGATCATCCGCGACACGGCCAGCCCCCCGCACGAGATGATCGAGATCATCGAGAGTCCGGGGTCGGGACGCGAGAAGCTGCTGCGGCTGACCCCGAACGGGCGCGAGTTCGTAAGCACGATGATCGCTTCGGCAACGAAATTCCTCACCGGCCGGGTCGGACATATGGATCAGGCCAAGCTCGCTGCGGGACTCGCCTTCCTCGAAGAAGCCTTTGGACAGGAAACCAATTTACCACCTTGAAACTTCCAACTTGGAATCTTACAGAAACTGCATAATATAGCCGGGGCAGCGTCAGGCTGCGCACGGCGAGTCGCATCAGCGACCGCAGGTTCGGGAGAGGTCAGGATGGAATTTCGGAAACTGCGCCGCCGCGCGCTCATGGCCTTGTGCGCGAGCGCCGCTTTCACCCCCGCCGCCGCATGGGCGCAGAGCGACAGCAACGGTGCCGCCTCTCCCGACGACGGTACCATCATCGTCACCGCGCAGAAGCGCGAGCAGCGCCTCCAGGACGTGCCGGTCTCGGTTACCGCCCTCGGCAGCGCGCAGCTCGAAGCCGCGGGGATCGACAGCGGCACCGAGATCGCCCGTCAGACCCCCAATCTTCGCGTCTCGGTGCTCGGCGACGAGAGCCAGCCGAAGTTCGCGATCCGCGGCATCTCGACCCCCGAGTTCAACCTCAACGCGATCTCGCCGACCGGCGTCTTCTACGACGAAGTCTATGTCGGCTCCTCCTTCCTCGGCGGCGCCCAGATCTTCGACATCGAGCGCGTCGAAGTGCTGCGCGGCCCGCAGGGCACGCTGTTCGGCAAGAATACGACGGCGGGCGCGATCAACTTCATCTCGCGCGCACCCACCTTCCGCAACGAGGGCGAGATCAGCGTCGGTTATGGCGAATATGGTTACGCCGAGATCAAGGGCGCCGGCGAAGCGCCGCTGATCGAAGACAAATTGTCGGTGCGCTTCGCCTTCAACGTCGCGCATTCGGACGGCTATATCGAGAATGTGAACCCCGCGGGGCGCGACCTCTCGAACATCGACCGCAAGGCCGGCCGCCTCACGATCGGCTATAAGGACGACAGCGGCTTCGACGCGACCCTGCGGCTCTTCGCGGTCCAGAATGACGCGCGCGCGATCGGCGCGATCAACGAGGGCCTCGGCCCGGGCGGCACCAATGCCTTCGGCCTCAACCCCCGCCTCAATCCGTTCGACGGCACGCCCCTCACCCGTCACCAAGTCGCGACCGACCGCTCCGGCGTGATCGAAGTGCGCGGCCGCGGCGCGATCCTTACGATGAACAAGGATCTGGGCGGCGTCACGCTGACCTCGATCAGCTCCTACATCGGGGGCCGCTTCCTCAACCTCGTCGATGGCGACGGCACGATCGCCCCGCTGCTTCACATCGATTTCGGATCGAAAACCGAGGAATATAGCCAGGATCTCCGCCTCTCGACCAATGGCAGCGGCCCGTTCAACGCGATCGTCGGCCTCTATCACCAGCGCGACGATATCGACATCGAGACGACCTATCTTCTCTTCGGCGGCCCGCCGGTCTTCCCGGTGCTGACCCAGAGCTATGAGCAGGCGCGCCGCTCCTACGCCGTCTATGCCGACGGGACCTTCGACCTGTCCGACGCCCTCGCCGTCTACGGCGGCCTTCGCTACACATGGGACAAGGGCCGGCTCACCAATTTCCAGGTCGCGCCGATCATCCCGATCCAGGCCGACAAAAGCTACCGCGACGGCGAGCCGACCGGGCGTATCGGCGTCCGGCTGAAGCCTGCCGACGACATCATGCTCTACGGCCAGTTCGCGCGCGGATACCGCAGCAGCGCGATCAACGGCGGGGCGCTCACCAACCCCGCCGACCTCAACGTCGCCAATCCCGAAAAGCTCGACAGCTGGGAAGTCGGCCTGAAATCGCAATTGTTCGATCGCATGCTGACCTTCAATGCCTCGGCCTTCCTCTACAAGTTCCGCAACCAGCAGTTCATCAACGTCGTCGGCATCGGTACGCAGCAGCTCGTCAACGCGGGCCGCTCCGAGATCAAGGGCATCGAGATCGAGGCCGCGCTTCGCCCCGCCGAGGGCCTGAGCTTCACCGCCGGGCTCGGCCTCCTCGACAGCGAATATAAGGAGTTGCTGCTCAACGGCGTCGATCTTTCGGGCAACGAACTGATCGAGGCACCGCACCGCACGCTCAACCTCGCGGCCGACTACCGCGTACCCGTCGGCGCCGAGGGCTCGCTGAGCTTCCATTTCGATGCCACCAACGTCACCCGGCAATATTTTTCGGCAACGAACAGCGCCGATTTCCGCGTCCCCGCCTTCTGGGACCTCGGCGCGCGCATTGCCTTCGTCGAGCCGTCGGGCCGCTTCGAGATCGCCGCTTATGCCAAGAACCTCACCGACAACCGCAAGTCGACCGGCATCCAGATCGATCCCTCGACGCTCACCAAATTCTCGACCGTTCCCTATCCGCGCCGCTTCGGGGTCGAACTGACGGCCCGCTTCCGGTGACGGGCGCACCGATCGCGGAGGAATATTTCCGGCTCCGCGCGCGGGGCGGCCACGCTCCGCTCGCGCGGCGCTGGTCATCGGGCGCGCCGATCCGCGCGATCATGGTGGTCGCGCACGGGATGGGCGAGCATGCAGGCCGGTACAAGGCCCCGCTCGAGGCGATCCTTCGCCGCGGCGTCGACGTCGTGGCGATCGACCATCGCGGCCATGGCGAGGATGCCCTCGCGGCCGGCAGCCTCGGCGACTATGGCGAGGGCGGCTTCGACGGTGTCGAGGCGGACCTTCTCGCACTCGTCGAATGGGCGCGCGCCGCAGCGCCCGGCCTGCCCCTCATTCTTCTCGGCCATTCGATGGGCTCGATGATCGCACAGGCACTGGCCATCGATCATGGCGACCGGCTGGACGGGCTCATTCTCTCGGGCTCGGTCGCGGTCGACCATATTCCGGCGGGCGGCGACCCGGCGGGACTGATCGCGGCGCTGAATTCCCCGTTCGAGCCGGCGCGCACGCCGTTCGACTGGCTGAGCCGCGACGAGGCCGAGGTCGACCTTTATCTCGCCGATCCGCTCTGCGGCTTCGGCCTCACCGAGGCGAGCTTCGCCTCGCTCGCGGCCGCGGGACCGCGCCTCGCAGATCCCGGCTCGCTCGCCGCCATCCCGGACGATCTTCCCATCTATATTTTCTCGGGCGACAGGGATCCGCTTCACTGTGTTCTCGGCGGCGTGACGCCACTGATCGAACGCTACCGGGCGGCGGGCAAGACCGTCGAGAGCCGTCTCTACGAGGGCGGCCGCCACGAAATGCTCAACGAGACCAACCGGGCCGAGGTCGCCGATGACCTCTGGCGCTGGCTTTCACTGCTTCTGTCCGAGGAGAAGCGCTGACGCCCGCAGCCAAGCCCGCCGATCGATCCACAAGGAAAAACAGCTGGGAGACGGAACATGAGGAGGCTTATCAGGACGCTCTTGAAGGCGGCGGCGGTCGTCGCTGCCGCGCTGGCCGCCACGCCGGCGATGGCGTGGGATATCTGCTGGTCGAACTGCGACTTCACGCGAACCAAATTTCCGATCGTCCTCGAGCATGGACTCGCGGGGTTCAACGAACTGGGGGGCGTCCTCCCCTATTGGAACGGCATCCCCGAGAATCTGCGATCGACCGGCGCCGAGGTCTATGTGACGCAGGTGAGCCCGTTCAACAGCTCGGTCGTTCGCGGCGAGTCCCTGATCGCGCAGCTCGACGACATTCGCGCGATCAAGGGCAAGCCCACGCTGAAGTTTAACCTGATCGGCCACAGCCAGGGCGGTCTCGACATTCGCTATGTCGCGGCGGTGCGGCCCGATCTCGTCGCCTCGCTCACCACCGTCGGCTCGCCGCACAAGGGATCGGATCTCATCACCTTCGACATCAACGGCCAGCTCATTCCGACGCCGGCCGCCAATGCCTTCAGCGACTTCGTGAGCATGGTCTGGAGTTCGCTCGGCGGCAGTCCCGATCCGGTCAGCGTCGAGGCGGTTCTCAAGAATTTCTCGCCGGCCGGGATCGCGGCTTTCAATGCGAGCTTCCCCGCCGGTATGCCGACGACGCCCTGCGGCCAGGGGCAAGCGGTGACCCAGACCTCCGCCGGCCAGATCCGCAACTATAGCTGGTCGGGCGATGCGCCCTTCACCAACATGTATGACCCGAGCGACCCCGCGATGGTCGCGCTCAGCCTCTTTTACGACGAGCCGAACGACGGGCTAGTCGAGCGATGCGCGAGCCATTTCGGCACGGTCATCCGCGACAATTACCGGATGAACCATCTCGACGAGGTCAATAATCTCTTCGGACTGACCTCGGTCCTCGAGGTCGATCCGCGCACCCTCTATCGCAACCATGCGAACCGGCTGAAGACGGCGGGCCTGTGACGGGAGCGAATGGCAGCGTCCGGCCTCACGGCCGGGCGCTGATGATCGCGGCGGGCGGCGGGCTGCTGCTCGCCGCCATCGCAGCCTGGCAGATCATGGCGAACGGAAGGGGTGACGGGAGCGAAGCCTCCCCGCTCGTGACGCTTCCCGCGAGCGGCATCGGGCCCGGCACGAGAGCCGGCCTCGCCATACCGGCCGCCGCCCGCGCACCACTGCCCTCCTCGCTCGCCGGAACCGCGGTCGACGGAGGGTTCACGATCGACGGGCGCGGCCATTTCGTGCCCGACCGCAATGCACTGCGCGTCTTCGATTATTTCTTGAGCGCGGGCGGCGAAGAGAGCGAGGAGGTGCTGCACGGGCGCATCCTCCTTCACGCGATCAACGGCGGGCTTGCCGACAGCGCGGTCGCCGAGATCGCCGCCGTCCTCGACCGTTATATCGCCTACCGCAGCGCGGCGCGCGCCGCCCTTGCCACCGGGACTGCGGCGCCCGCCGATCTCGGCGCCAGGGTCGCAGCGATGCGAGGCCTGCAGACCATGATGCTCGGCCCCGATCTTGCCAAGGCCTTTTACGGCGACGACGGCGACCTCGCCGACATCGAGTTGCGGCGCATGACCATCCTTCGCAATGCGGCGATGACGCAGGACGAGCGGGAGCGCGCGCTGGCCGCGATCGACGCCGAGCTGCCGCCCGGGATACGGAGTGCCCGCACGCTGTCCGCGGCACCCACGGCGCTGCACCTCAAGGTGGAGGCGCTGCGCGCCGCGGGCGGGTCGGACGCGGATATCGCCGCTATGCGCCGGTCGGAATATGGCGCGGCGGCGGCCGAGCGGCTCGCGGAGCTCGACGGCGCGCGCGCCAGATGGGAGCAGCGCCTCGCTGCCTATCGCCGCGAAGATCAACGGCTTCGCGCGGACCATGGCGGCCAGGGCAATGCGGCCTATCGGCAAGCGCAGGATGCGCTCCGCCAGCGCCACTTTTCCGGCAGCGAGCTCGCGCGGGTGCGCGCGCTCGATGCCGAAGCCCGCTGACCCGATCAGCCCGCGACGAAACTCCGCTCGAGGATCGCATCCTGGTCCGCGCCCGCCGGCAAGGTTCCGAACGCCGCGCCGCCCGCGCCGCCGAGACGCGTGGCGCAAAAGGCATCGGCCACGGCGGCAGGCGAATGCCGCACAAGCGCTGCGGCCTGCAGCGAAAGCGCCATGCGCTCGGCAAGGTAGCGGGCGCTCGCGTCGGCGAGGGGCTCGCCGCGGATGAGGCTGTCGAGCTCGGCCGCCGCGGCATCGAGATGGCGATTGCCGCCCTTGGCGGTCGCGAGCTCGTCGAAGAAGAGATTGGCGGCCTCGGGTTCCTTGCGGAGCGCACGCTGGACATCGAGGCTGATCACATTGCCCGCCCCTTCCCAGATGCCGTTGAGCGGGGCCTCGCGATAATAGCGGGGGATTACCGATTCCTCGATATAGCCGGCGCCGCCATGCACCTCCATCGCCTCATGGATGAAGGGCACGACCCGCTTGTTGAGCCAATATTTGGACAGCGCGACCGCGAGCCGGCCGAAGACGCGCTCGCCCTCGTCGCTGCGCGACGCGTCGAAGGCCCGCGCGATGCGGAAGACCATCGCGGTCGCCGCTTCGCTCTCGACCGTGAGATCGGCGAGGACGTTGCGCATCAGCGGCTGGTCGATGAGCCGGCGCTGGAAGGCCGAGCGATTGCGCGCGTGGTGCGTCGCATGGGCGAGGCCGAGCCGCATGATCCCGGCAGGCACCAGCGACACGTCGAAACGGGTGTGGAGCATGAACTCCATCACCACGGGAATGCCCCGCCCTTCCTCGCCCACGAGCCAGCCATGCGTGCCCTCGAACTCGAGTTCGGTCGAGGCGTTCGACTTGTTGCCGAGCTTGTCCTTCAGCCGCTCGAGCGAGATCGGGTTGCGGGTGCCGTCGGGAAGCCAGCGCGGCACGAGAAAACAGCCTGGCCCCTTCTCGGTCTGCGCGACGACGAAGATGATGTCGGCGCCGGCCGCGGAGCAGAACCATTTGTGCCCGGTGAGGATATATTCGCGGCCCGGCCCCGGCTGGCCCGCCGGCTTCGCCTCGGTCATGTTGCGGCGGATATCCGATCCGCCCTGCTTCTCGGTCGCGGTGAAGGCGATCGAGATGCCGCTCTTCTCGCCGTGCGGGATGGGGCGCGGATCATAGTCTTTGGAGACCATGAGCGGCTCCCATTGCTCGGCGAGATCGGGCTGCTGCCACATCATGGGCACGACGCCATAGGTGATCGCGGTCGGGCAGAGGACGCCGCATTCGAGCTGCGCGAAGAGCATCGAGGCCGCGCCGCGCGCGACATGGCCGCCGCTCTCCTTCGTGCGCCAGGGAAGCGCATGCACCTCATGTTCATAAGCGAGCCCCATCAGATCGTGCCACGCCGGGTGGAATTCGACGGTGTCGACGCGCTGACCGAAGCGGTCGAAGCGCTTGAGCTCGGGGGTATAGCGGTTCGCCGTCACCGCCTTGTGCACCCATTCGGGGTCGAAGACCTTGGCGCCGAGCGCCGCGAGATCCTCGGCCGCCCAGGCCCCGCCCTCGCGCGCCACCGCTTCGCAGAGTGCCGGGTCGCCGAGGAAGGCGTTCGCGCCTTCGAGCGGCGGCGGCTGGTTCTCGACGCTGTGGGTGCGTAGCTGGGTGCGCGGGCTGCGAAAGGTCATGCGAAAGCTCCGGTGAGATCGACACGCGTCGTAAAAGTGTAAGGGGCGAGAATACGTTCTATCCGCGCGCGGTCGGCCACATCCTCGGCGGTGACGACGAGCGTGAGCTTGCCGCCCTTCTCCTCGACGGCGACATCCCGTCCCGGGCATGCGGCGCGTCCCACCGCTTCCATCGCCATGATGCGCAGGTGCGGTTTCGAGACCTTGCCGACGGCGGTCATCGGCAGGGCCTCGAGCAGGATGATGTCGACCGGGACCGCGGCGCGCTCCTGGATCTTCGCACGCGCGTGCGCCGCCAGCTCGCCCTCGGCGACGCGCGCCCCCGGCTTGAGCTCGACATAGGCGATCGGAAGCTCGCCCTTCGAGGGACAGGGCCGCCCGATCGCCGCCGCGTGCAGCACCGCCGGATGCTGCGCGAGAATTTCGTCGATCGCCGCGGAATCGATATTGTGGCCGCCGCGAATGATGACGTCCTTCTCGCGCCCGTAGATCCACACATAATGATCCTCGTCGACCATTCCGATATCGCCCGTCGTCGCCCAGACGAGCCCATCGGGACCGCCCTCGACGAAGAAGCTCTTGTCGGCGGCGGGATCGACATAGCCCGGGATCAGCGTCGGACCCGCCGCGATCAGCACCCCGCGCTCGTCGGCCGCGGCTTCGCGAACGAAGCGATTGCCGTCGAGCACCGCCGAGATCACCCGGTGATAGGGCACCACGCGCCCGCACGAACCGAGCCGCGGCGGCACGCCCCCGTCATAGTGAAAGCTCAGGATGCCGTGAAATTCGGTGCCGCCCCAGACCTCCTTCAGCTGGATGCCGAAGCGCCGGTCGAAGGCGCGCGCCACCTCGAGCGGGAGCGGCCCGCCGCCCGTGGTATAGCGCACAAGCGACGCGGGCCCGTCGCCCTCGGCGTCGGCAAGGCCCGCTGCCGTCGTCGGCGCCGTGACAATCGCGGTGATCCCCTCGCGCCGCACAATGTCCCAGAAGCGCGGCATCACCGCCGGATTGCGGAAGCCGTCCGCGGTCAGGGTGACGATGGTCTGGCCATAGACGATCCCGCGCGTCCCCGAAGCGATCGCTCCGCCGACGTGGAAATTGGGCATGGCATGACCGAAGATGACATCTTCCTCGGGTCCCATCGCCATGCCGCAGAGCCAGCCCTGGAAGAGCTGGCCTTCATGGGTGTGGCGAACGAGCTTCGGGCTCCCGGTCGTGCCGCCGGTATGAAGATAGGCGCACACGCCGGCAGGGTCGGTTGCGGGCACGAAGCCGAGCGCGCTGTCCTCGCGGCCAAGCGCCGCCTCGAAGCATCGGGCATCGGACGCGTCGGCCCCCGCCAGCCAGACCTGTGCGATCGAGGGCACGCGTTCGAGCAACGCATCCAGCCGCTCCCACACCCCGCGTCCCCGTTCCGGCGGCACGGAGACGAGAATATCGGCCTTGGCCGCATTCAGGATGGCGGCGACATGCTCGACATCGAGGAACGGGTTGATCGGAACATAGCGCCCCGCGATCCCGCCGGCCCACATGGCGACGAACGCCTCGGGCAGGAAGGGCATGATCACGGCGACGACGGGCTCGGCGTCGCCTCGGCCGCGGCGAAAGAGATTGGCGGCCCGGAAGATCCGGTCGCGATATTCGGCAAAGCTGAGACGCGGCGACCCCATGGCATCGTCGTCGAGCTGCACGATCGCGGCCTTGTCGGGGAATCGGCTCGCAGCCTCCTCGATCGCGCCGGCGAGCGTCCAGCACGGAAGCAAATCGCGCCAGGGCCCGGCTTCAAGTGCCTCGACCGCCATCGCCGACGGCAAGGCCCGCCGCATCACCGCTCCTGCCGCACTCTCGCTGCTCACCCTGTCTCTCCCGATCGTCTGTCCAGGCCGGTCCGCTGTGCGGATCAGGCCGCCGAAATGCCTCCGTTGACGCTGATCGCCTGGCCCGTGATGCGCGCTGCATCGGGCGAACAGAGGAAAGCGATCGTTGCCGCGACATCGTCGGCATCGGCGACGCCGAGCGAGGCGAGCTTCGCCGCCTTGCCGAACAGGCGGGCGCTGAACTCGTCCTCCATCAGCCGGTCGTAGATCGGCGTGCCGCTGATCAGCGAGGGCGTCACGACGTTGACGCGGATACCGTCGCGCTTGACCTCCATCGCCATGGCCCGCGCGAACATGGTGATCGCGGCCATCGCAGCCCCGATAACGGTTTCGCCCGGCGTTGCCGACTTGGCCGCATCCGACGCAACGACGACAATCGACCCTGAACCACGCGCCCGCATTCCGGGCAGGACCGCCCGGCTCATGACCATCGGTGCCGCCGCCTGATCGACGAGGGTGCGCGCGATCTCGGCGGGCTCGATGTCGCCAAGGAGGCGCGGCAGCACGGCGGCCGCGGTGGAGACGACGAGGAGGTCGATGGCGCCGAAAGCGGCCTCAACCTCATCGACGAGACGGACCGCTTCCGCGGGATCGTTCGCGTCGCAGGCGAAGAAGCGCGCCTCGACCGTGGCGGACGAAAGACTTGCGGCAGCGGCTTCGCCGCGCTCGACCGATCGGGCGGCGATCGCGATCCTGGTAATGCCCTGCGCGACAAGGCGGTGCGCGGTCGCCAATCCCACGCCGGACGACCCTCCAACGATCAGCGCGGCCCCTGCACCGCCGCCAGATGGCGTCGATGCGTCGGCTGTGCGCGGCGCTACGCTTGCGTTCGAACCCATGGTCTCTCCGCTCCCGTTTTAGCAGATATTTTATGTAAACAGGGTTACTATATGCCGCTTACGTGAACGTCAAGCGCCGTGCCGGACCAGGTCTCCGACCGAGTATATCTTCGAATTTCCTGAGGACTTCGCCCTGCCGGTCGAAATGTCACAATCTCGCGCTCAGCGAGAACAGCGGCTCAACAGGTTTATCAACAAGGCGGAACGCTCGCGCCGCCAGCCGTGCTGGCCGGTGAGACCCTATTGGAGGAGACGCCTGCGCAGGCGGTTCGCGAGCGGCGGCGCTGCCCCGATTGCATCGAGATAGGCGGCCAGCGATCCGAATTCGCGCGCGATGGCGGCGAAGCTCGCGAGCAGATAGTCGGGCTCGACGGTCAGCATCGCCTCGAGGATATCCTCGTCGGGCTGGGCGATGCCATGCGCTTCGATCCGACGCAGGATTTCGGGGCGCAACGCCCGTGTCGCCTCGGGTGCGGCGGAGATCATATAGTCCTCGACGATGGCATCCATCGGGACATTGAGCAGCGCGAGGATCAGGCCGCAAACGATCCCTGTGCGGTCCTTCCCGGCCGAACAGTGGATCAGGACGGGCCCCTCGGCGTCGGCGGCAGCCGTCAGCGTCCGGCCTATCAGCGACATGTAGCGCGGGTCGGAGGGCAACCCGCTGTAAAAATCCAGATAGCGTGCCCGAACCTCGTCAACCGTCTTGAACCGGGTGCTCATGAAGGCGTGATGCGGGGCCGTGCCGCCCTTTATCGCGCCGCCGATCGCGAGGACCTTTCCGGCGTTCGCCGCCGGCCACGGCATCGGGGCCGCGACAGCCTCGTCCGGGAACCGGAGATCCGCGACGACCGAGAAGTTCAGGCCCGACAGTTCGTCGAAGGGCATGTCGCCGAGCGGTCCGGTCTGGCCGGAGCGATAGAGCAGCCGCCGCCGGACATGGCGCGACGCGACGGTCGCCATGCCGCCAAAATCGCGAAAATTCGAGACGCCGGTCATGATCTCGTCGGCACGCGGCCCGGCAGCTTCACAATATGAGGACGGGTTTGATCGCGGAACCGTCTTCCGACGCGTGCGCCGCTGCGTTGATCTCCGCGAAGGGAAATTTGCGGATCAGGCGATCGAACGGAAATTTGCCGTCCCGGTACCAGCCGATCATGCGCGGGATGAATTCCTGCGGATCGGCGTCGCCCTCGGTAATATATTTGATCGTCGTGCCGCGAACGAGCATCGACATCATATTGGCGGGCAGCATCGCCTCGGGCGGCGGAACCGCGACGAGACCAACCGTGCCATGCGCCACCGTCGTCTCGACCGCGACGGCGACGACCGCCGGTATTCCCGTCGTGTCGAGCGCGTGATTGACGCCGCCGCCCGACAGTTCCTTGACCGCGGCGAGGACGTCTTCAGTCGCCGCCGGGTCGATGACATGCGCTGCGCCGAGCTCCAGCGCGAGCGCCCTGCGCTCGGTATTGGGCTCGACGACAATCACCGGGCCTGCACCCACTGCCAGCGCACCCAACAAAGCCGACAAACCGACCGCGCCGCCCCCGAAGATCGCCAGCGACTGGCCCGGCCGGATGCCGAGCGAGATGACCGCCGAGCCGGCGCCGGTCATGATGCCGCACCCGAGCGGGCCCAGGATTTCGAGCGGCAGTGCCGGATCGACCTTCACCGTGTTGCGCCGGTGCGCGACGGCGTAGGCGCCGAATGACGACTGGCCGAAGAAATTGCCGTGAATCACATCGCCTGCCTGACTGAGCGGCGACGTGCCGTCCTCGAGACGCACCCCGGCGAAATTCTTGCCGAGGAACTGATGGCAATAGGCGGGAAGTCCCTCGTCGCAGGTCGGGCAGGCCGCGCAGCTATCGAAGCTCAGCACCACATGATCGCCCGGCGCCAGATCGGTGACCTCGGGGCCGACGCTTTCGACGACCCCGGCGCCCTCATGGCCCAGCACGATCGGCATCGGCACGGGAAAGCCATCGCGCGCGACGAGGTCGGTGTGGCACATGCCGACGCCGACGATGCGCACGCGTACCTCCGCGCCCCGCGGCTCGGCGACTTCGATGTCCTCGATCGAGAAGTCACCCCCGACGGCGCGAACGATCGCTGCGGTAGCTTTCATGGATATTCTCCGAAGTCAGTAGCGTTGGCGGATCGCGTCGCGGTGACGCGTGAGATAGGCGCGACTGAGGCCGAGCTGCTGCACGCCCGTGCCGACGAGGCCCTTGTGCGCGGCGCGCATGGAGGCCTGCAGATAGGTGTTCGACGGATAAGGCGCCCAGTAGCAGCCATTGACGGTCGAAAAGGTGAAATCGAACGTCTTTCCGCGCGCGTCGGTCACGCTGACCTCGCCGCCCATTGGCATCACGCGCCGATACTCGTTGCGGCCTTTGGCCTCGACAAGTCCCGACAGCTCACCGTCCTCGAGTATATATCCGCTGATGAGCGCCCCGAATTCGTTGGTCTTCGCGATGTCGTGCTGGACGAACATATGGCAGGTCAGCGCCTCGCCGAAGCTCACATGCCACCAGATGACGGCACCATTTTCGCGCTCGGGCCGCGGCCCCCAGCTACGGTCTCCAGTCTCGACGCAGTCAACCGCCATGCGCTGGCCGCGAACGCAAAGTTCGCCTGTAATGCGGTAGGTCATTTCATAATGGCCCGACCAGCTGCTGTCCCACGCGGGACCGTTTCGCTTCGCCGCGAGCGGATCCATGGCCGGGTCGTTGATGTCATAGGCGGTGTGCAGCGCATGATAGTCGAGCTTGAACCAGGTATCGTCGATCCCCTGATACTCGACCTGATAATGGTTGACCGGGTCGACGGCCCGCACGGTCAGACCGTTCGGTAAGCTGAAGTCGCTGAGCTTCGCGGGGCACGGCATATGCTGCTGATTGTCGACATAGGCCTGCTCTTCCCAAAGATCGGTAATCCGGTCGATGATCGTCACATCGGCCATGCACACGCCGAGCATCGGCCGCGTGACCACATAGACGATGACATTGATGTTCGCCTCGGGAACGCAAAACGGGAGCGCTATGGTCTCGACCCACTGCCAGTGCGAGCCCTGAGAGAAATGAAACTCTGCGTCC
Source organism: Sphingopyxis sp. SE2 (assembly GCF_032227185.1). NCBI lineage: Bacteria > Pseudomonadati > Pseudomonadota > Alphaproteobacteria > Sphingomonadales > Sphingopyxidaceae > Sphingopyxis > Sphingopyxis sp. SE2. The sequence goes on from NZ_JAPMXW010000001.1 coordinate 2,234,566, forward strand.
TCCGGGCGGATCATGCCGCCGCGTCCATCGTGTCGAAACCGTAAGGCAGGAACCAGCGGCGATCCTTCTCGACGCGATTGCCTTCGCGGCGCAGGATGATTTCGGAAAGCCGCGCCTTCGCTCCCTCCGCACCGTCCGCCGAAACGGCCTGTACCACGCGTTCGATCGCGCGGTTGAGACCCGTCAGCGACCCGCGGACATCGGCATTTACGGCTCCAATGGCCGCCTTCAGGGCGGCCACCGCAGCCGACGTATCACGCCCGCCATCGATCGCCGCAGCGAGCTCCGAAGCGAGCGCCTCGGTGTCCGCAAGTTCCTCCGCCTCGAACCCGAGGACGGAATCGAACTGGAGACGGAGGATCTGCAGATGGCCGATGGCGAGCTGGACCTGCTCCTGCGCCAGCGACGCGTCCGCCGGAAGATGCGGCAGGACCACCTCGGTCAGCGAACGGATGACGCTTGCGAGGCGCTCGTCGGTCGTCGGTGTCATTCTCCGGCTCCTTTGCTCAGCAAGCGGACGAGATCATTGGCGAACATCGGCGCCGCAGCGCCCAGGAAGGTGAGCAGCACATCCTGGTGATTATGCTGCGACCGCGCCGCAGCCAGGCCGTTGGCGGCGACGATGACGTTGCACTTCCAGCTCGACATCACGTCGTAATAGTGGAGCGTCTCGCGGTTGACCGTCCGGCCCGAACGCCGCTCATATTCGGTGATGAACTCCTCGCGCTCGAACAGGTCGCTGGCCCGAAAGACCCCCTCACCGTCGAAGCTACCGAAAATCTCCATCAGCACCCAGCCGAGATCCTCGTGATAATCCCCGATCCGGGCCAGCTCCCAATCGAGGAGCGCGGTGATTTCGCCGCTTGCCTCGTCGAAGAGATAATTGCCGGTCCGGTAGTCGCCGTGCAGCATCACGAGCTCGGCGGTGTCGGGCATATTGTCCGCGAGCCATTGGGTCGCGAGCGACATGATGGGCCTGGGTTCGCCCTCGTCGACTTCCCACAATTCGCGCCAGTAATTATAGGCCCAGCGCGCGGCCTGCTTGGCATCCGCCTCGGGGATCTCGAACCCGGGGAGCGGATTGGCGCGATAGTCGTAGCGGTGGATCTCGACGAGATGGTCGAGAAACTGGTCCTTGATCTTCTCGCGAAGATCGGGGCCGAGCCACGTGCCGAGGCCGGACACCTTGACCCCGGCATCGCTCGGCTTGGTGACGCCCGAGACGACGCGCAGGATCGCGGCCGACTGCGGGAAATGCTTCGCGTCATTGTCGATCCACACCGGTTCGGGAACGGGAACCCGTCCCCGCATCGCACCGATCAGAACGAACTCGCGCTCGCGGTCCGTCTCGGTGATCGCCGAGCGCGGGTCCATACGAAGCAGGAACTTCTCCTCCGCACCGCCCTCGGATAGCGTGAAGAAGAATTGCTCCTTCGAGGCCCCTCCGCCGACGCGGCGAACGCCCGAGACGGCCGCGCCGGGTCGCTCTTTCGCAAAAAAGCTCGAGAGGATCTCGACGATCTCTTCGGTCAGCGCCGCGCGGTAGGGCGGCAGGGTCCGGTTCGCGCTGCGGCGATCGATGATGTGCCGATGGACGGCTTCCATGTCGTTCCGCACGACGGGGCGCTCAATAAGGTCCGTTTGCACGAATATGCTCCAGATAATCGGTGGGCCAGCAGCATTCCATCCAGCCGACCCCTTCCTTGCCGTCGATGAAGGACCGGCCGCCGCTTTCGTTGAGGCTGCAATTGGGAACGGGTTTCAGCGTGTAGCATCCGAAGACCTCGGTCCTGACGCTCGTCGTCCGGCCCGCCTCGTCGACGATCTCAGCGGTATAGCCGGTCTGCCAATATTGGTCGTCGTAGGTCACGTCGACGGCAACAGTGGAAACGCGTGAGGCCTTGCCGTCCTTGAAGACATAGCCGCGGACATTTTCCTTGCCGAGCGCATTGAAGCGCCAGAAATGCACCGAAATCTCGTCGCCGACCTGCCCGACGAACCACTCATATTGCTGGAACGGCACCCAGTCGCGCGTGCCCCAGCTATGGTCGCGGTGTCCCGTCGCGTCGAACTCGATCACGCGGTCGCCGATCCGCAGCGTGCCCTTGACGCGGCCCGCCTGCTCGATCCGGTCGGTGGCGCAATAGGCCGGGCAGCCGCGCGGGTCGGATGCATAGGCGTAGGGCGGATGGGTTGCGGTAAACTCATAGTCGACGGTGGCTTCGGGCGTCTCCCAGCGAACATGCGCCGAGCCGAACTTCAGATCCTGCTGCATCTCGAAACCCTCGATGCGCCAATCGTCGAAGCCCATGTCCGCGGGCACCGGCCTGTCGGCGAGCCGCTGCTGGATCGGATCGCCGCCGACGCCCGGGCCGAAGACCGCGAGCGCCGCGCCGGCGACGCTGTCCTTCGACACCCAGGTATAGGTGAAGAAGGCGATCTGATGCTCGGGAAGCACAACGATATAGGGAATGGACTCGCGTCCCATGGCGACGTCGGGGAGCACATGGCGACCATCGTGAACGGCATCGACGTCCATATCCGGTTCGACCCAGACATTGCTCTCTAACATCATCTCTCTCCATTCCGTTTTTGATATCTAGTCGGTAATTGCGCCGCGGCCCTGACGGGAGGGTGTCAGGGCCGCGACACCCCCTTTTTCGTTAGAAGCGCAATGTGGCCTCGACGCCGTAAGTGCGGGGCTGTGCACGGACCCGGTATCCGGTGCCGAACAGATTCTCGAGGCTGATGCCGAACGGGTAGTAGAGCTTGTTCGTCAGATTCTTGCCCCAGACCGAGAGCGAATAATTGCCCATCGTATAGGTCGCGCGGGCATTGGCGACCCAATATTTGCCATTGCCGTCGCCGAACTTGCCCGATGCCACGGCAGGCAACGGTCCGCGGCTGTAATCCTTGAACGAGTCGAAGTAGAACTGGCCGGTGTAGTTGACGTCGCCGTGCAGCGTCAGCTTGTTGTCGCCGTCGTCGATGACGTCCCAATCGGCGGCAAAGGAGGCCGACTGCTTCGCGGCATAGGGGAAAGGATTACCCCCGACGCTGACCGGACCGCCCGACGACACGACGCAGCTGCCGAGCTGGGCCGGGAAGTTCGGAATGGTCGAGGGATCAGCCGGGCAATCGCCGCCCTTGTAGCTCGAGTCCAGCAGACCGAAGGAGGCGCTCAGCGTGAAGCCGTTGACCGGCTCGACGATCGCTTCGACCTCGAGCCCCTTCAGCGTCCCGTCGAGCGAAATAAGGTTCGCGGTGGCCGACGCGTCGACGACCTGTCCCTGCTGGCCCTTATATTTATAGTAGAAGGCCGAGACGTTGAACTGGGCGCGATTGTCCCAGAAGCGCGACTTGATCCCGCCTTCGAACGCGTCGACCTGCTCGGGCTTCACGAAATATACCTGGTTGGCACTGCCATAGGCCAGGCCGTTGAAGGTGCCCGAGCGGTAGCCGCGGCTGTAGCTCGCATAGACCATGACATCGTCGACGGGCTTCCAGTCGACGATCGCGCGTCCGGTCACACGTCCCGCCGAACCCTGGTTCTCGAGGCCGCCCGGAAGCGGAATGCCGAGACCCTGGAAAGACGGAATGACCACATTGCCGGCTTCGTCACGCACGTCCTGGAGGAAATAGGGAGCGAAGGCCCCGCCCTGCTGGAAGTCCGACACCGTGATGAGGCGCGCCGTGCCGGTGTCGTCATAATAGGTGGTGACACCGTCGAGGAACCGGTTCTTGTCCTTCGTATAGCGCAGGCCCGCAGTGAACTTGAGGGTCGGCGTCAGCTCGTAGCTCGCCTCGCCATAGGCCGCGTAGGAGGTGCGCTTCTGGACGAAATGCTGGGTCGCATAGATGCCGGTCGGGAGCGAGCCTGCCGAAAGCGCGGTCCCATTGAACGCGCCGCCCGGGTTGAAATAGCTCGCCGGAAGTCCGACCGCGGCGCGCACATCGCGCAGGAAGTTGAAGAAGTCGGGGGTGTTGTCCCCCGTCACCTTGTCCTTGCCGTAGAAGGCACCGACGATCGCCTTGAACGGCCCGCCATCGAAGTCGAGACGGACGTCCTGGTTGAACGCGCTGAACTTCGACCGGTAGCCGATCGCACAGAGGCGCAGCGGCGTGCCGTCGCAGTCGGTCGACGACTGGGCATAGAGACCGTCGTCATAGCCGCTCACCGAGATGAGCTTCAGATTATCGGTGAGATCGATGCGGGCATCGAAGACCACGCCGCGGGCCCGCGAGGTCGCGACGCCGACCGAGTCGAGTTCGACTTCATTGATCCCGAGGCCGCGGCCCGACTGGCTGTAACTCGTCGGCAGCAGACCCGCCGGGGCAAGCGCCGAGAACAGCCCGCCGAGCAGGAAGTTGGGATTGGTGTAGCTGATCACGTCGCTGTTGCGCGACGAGCCGGTCGGGATCGGGCTTTCAGTGCCGCCCTCGGCTTCGGCTGCATAGACCTTGAGCTTCAGGTCGACGGTGTCGACGGGCTTCCAGCGCATCGACAGGCGAAGGCCGTAGCTCTGCGTGCCGCCGGGGCTCCGGCCGGTGTTGAAGTTCAGGCCCGACGCGCCGCCGCCAGCCGCCGTGCTCGGGCCTTCGGGCAGCCGGTTCTTGATATAGGAATCGGCGTCCACATAGGTAGCGGCGAGGCGAATACCGAATTTGTCGGGCGACGGCGTGACTTCGATCGCGCCTTCGAGGTTGATGCGGTTGTAATTGCCGTAGCCGGCGGTGAAATAGCCCTCCTGCCCTTCGAGCTGCGGTGCCTTGGTAATGAAGTTCACCGCGCCGCCCGTGGTGTTGCGGCCATAGAGGGTGCCCTGCGGGCCGCGCACGACTTCGATCTGGTTGAGATCGTAGAGCTGCTGGCCATGGCTCGAGCGGAATGCCTGATAGACTTCGTCGACATAGACGCCGACCGGCGATGCCGCATTGGCGTTGAACTCGGTGCCGACACCGACGCCGCGCACCGAGAAGTTCGGCTGCTGCTGGCCGTACGGCGAGGACACCTGGAAGTTCGGCATCGTGTTGTTGAGATCGCTCGTCTCGAACACGCCCTTGTTCTGGAGCGATTCGGACGAGATGGCCGAGACCGCGACGGGCACATCCTGCAGATTCTCGGACCGCTTGGTCGCGGTCACGATGATGTCGCTGAGGCCGACCTGATCCTGGGTGGTGCCCGTTTCGTCCGCCGGCGCTTCCTGCGCAGAAGCGGGCGTCGACAGGCTGGCGATCGCAACGGCGAGCACGCTCGCGGACATAAGGCTCTTCACTATCGCTCTCCCTTTGGCACTCGGACGGGGAGATCCGGTGCGATCATGTCCGCAATTTATTGCGTGACCTTGATACGCAAAATAATCTGTGCCACAAACATGTCAACCACTTTACGAATTTTGAGAGAGATGCCGAATGTCGCTGTTATCCAAGCTTTTTGGGAAGGCGCCCGCTCGCACCGTCGAAATCGAGTCGTCGGGCGACCGGTTCGAGGTCGGTTCGGGGGCGACGATTCTCGAACGCGCGCTCGCCGAGGGAATCGCCTATCCCCACGACTGTACGGTGGGGACCTGCGGGTCGTGCCGCAGCCGCCTGATCTCCGGGAAAGTCGAGGCAATCACGCCCTTTGGCTATACGCTGAGCCGCGAGGAGCTCGATGCGGGCTATATATTGGCGTGCCAGGCACTGCCCAGGTCCGACCTCGTGCTCGACGTCGAAATCGGGGGGAGCGCCTCGGAGGAAATCATCCGTCAGCCGGCCGCCTTCACCGGTGCCAGCGAGCTCACGCACGACATCAAGCGGGTCGCTCTCAAAGTTGATAAACCGATACACTATAAGGCCGGGCAATATGCCAATATTCACTGGGGCGACGGCGCGATCCACCGGTCGTACAGCTTTGCCGACGCCCCGGCTCCGGGCGGCACCCTCGAGCCCGGCTTCTTCGTCCGCCACGTTCCGGGCGGCCAGTTCACCGATCGTCTGTTCGGCGGCACCCTCGCGAGCGAAACGCTCGAGATCGATGGACCGCACGGCAATTTCTGGCTGCGCGAGGGCAAGGGCCCGATCCTCTGCATCGCGGGCGGCTCGGGGCTCGCGCCACTGCTGAGCCTCCTTCAGGATGCGGCAAACCGCCGCGTCCGCCGGGACTGCATTCTCCTGTTCGGCGGCCGCGGCGCGCGCGATCTCTACGCCGCCGAAGCGATCGCTGCGATCCGCAGCGGCTGGACTGCGAGTTTCGACTATTGGCCGATCCTCTCCGAAGAGCAGAACCCCCAATATCGGCACGGCTTCGTCACCGCCTATGTGGCGCAGGCGCTCGAGCGTCTCGGACCGGGCGCGCAGGGCTATATGTGCGGACCACCGCCGATGATCGACGCGGGGATCCACGCGTTCAGCGAAGCAGGCATCGGCCTGCCCGATATTCACTACGACAAATTTACAGACGCCAGCACCGGCGCATGACTCACGGGAGAATGGGATGAGCCTCGATCGCAGCAGTTTTTTCATCGGCAACCAGTGGGTCAAGCCCGCGTCGGACCGGACCTTTCGCATCCAGAACGCCTCGACCGGAGAACAGGTCGCGACCGTACCCGAAGGCAGCGAAGCCGACATCGATGCCGCAGTCGCGGCGGCCAGGCACGCCTTCGACCATTCGCCCTGGCCAAGGATGAAGCCCGCCGACCGCGCCGAGATCATGCTGCGCTTCATGGCGGAACTCGTCGCGCGCGGCAGTGCGATCGCCGAGGCTGTGAGCCTGCAGAACGGCATGCCGGTGACTCTCGCCAACATGCTCGAGGCGCAATTCCCGGCGGGCGTTCTCCAATATTATGCCAGCCTCGCCGACGGCATCATGCTCAGTGAAAGCCGCCCTTCGCAAATGGGCCAGGAAACGCTTGTCGAGCGCGCGCCGGTCGGCGTCGTTGCGGCAGTGGTGCCGTGGAACTTCCCCGTAACGCTCGCTTTCAGCAAGATCGCGCCCGCGATGCTCACCGGCTGCACGCTGGTGATCAAGCCCTCGCCCGGTACGGTTCTCGATAGCTATCTCGTCGCCGAGGCCGCGCTGGCCGCCGGCGTGCCCGCCGGCGTCATCAACATCGTCGCGGCCGACCGCGAGGTCGGCGCCTATCTCGTCTCGCATCCCGGGGTCGACAAGGTCGCCTTCACCGGCTCGACCGGCGCGGGGCGCGCGATCGCGGCGCAATGCGGCCAGCTCCTCCGCCCGGTCACCCTCGAACTCGGCGGCAAGTCCGCCGCACTGCTTCTCGAGGATGTCGATCTCGCAGCCTTCCTGCCGGCCATTCCGATGGTCAGCATGCTGAACAACGGACAGGCCTGCTACAATGGCACACGCCTTCTCGTCCCCGACCGGCGCTATGACGAGATCGTCGAAGCGGTGGCGGGGACCGTGTCGAGCTTCACGGTCGGCGACGCGCTCGATCCGGCGACGCATGTGGGACCGATGGCGTCCGCGGCGCACCGCGACCGGGTCGAATCCTATATCGCCAAGGGCCGCGACGAAGCCCGGCTCGTTGCCGGCGGCGGCCGACCCAAGGGCCACAACAGCGGGTGGTTCGTCGAACCCACCGTGTTTGCCGATGTCGACGAAAATGCGGTGATCGCGCAGGAAGAGATCTTCGGTCCCGTCCTTTCGATCATCCGCTACACCGACGAGGCCGATGCCGTGCGGATCGCAAACGCCTCGCAATTCGGGCTCGGTGGCTCGGTGTGGAGCCAGGACCAGGCACGCGGCATCTCCGTTGCCCGGAAGGTCGAGAGCGGAACGATCGGGGTCAACGGCTATATGCCGTCGCTCGGCTCGCCGTTCGGCGGGATCAAGGCGAGCGGCATGGGCAGCGAGTTCGGCCCCGAAACGCTCGCCGGCTACCAGCGCACCAAATCAATCTATGTGATGGGATGAGCCCCGGGGCGCCGCCGCGCGGCGCCCCGTCCGCTCGCCGCGCTCAGCCGGCCGTGCCGGCTTTCGCGAGATGGCGTTCGCGCGCGACCAGATAGAGCGGGAAGGCGAAGCAGGTCCCGATGAAGGACAGGCCGAAATAGAGCCAGCCCTTGCGCGCACCAAGCCCGATCCGCACCGCATCGGGCACGACCCAGATCATGAAGACCGCCCAGGCCGCCAATATGTCGATGGTGAGAAAGGCGGCGGCGCTGCCGCTGCGATAGGCATCGAGAAAGAAGGTCGGCAGGAGCAGCAGATTGCCGCCCTCCCTCACCCACGCGATCCCGTGAAACCAGGCCGCGGCCGCCGAGGCGACCGCGATCAGGATATAGAGCAGGTGGCGCGCGGCCATCAGCTGGCGGCCCAGGCGCCTGCAGGCTTTTCGTCGAACCAGTCGGGCCAGCCCGCGGCGCGGTTTTGCGCCCTCGCAAGCTCGCGTTCCTCAGGCGTCGCCAGTTCATTGTCCCACCTCTTCAGCGCCGGCTTGATCACCATATTATGCCAGACGGGCGGGATGAGCGCCGAGAAGAAGCAGACGAAGACGCTCGGCATCGGGATCCATTGGCGGTCGGGACGCAGTTCGTGGAAGGCCGCGAAACTGTCGGTGTGGTGGTCGGCATGGTTGGTGATTTCGAAGCCCATCACGCGCGACAAGGGCTTCAGATGGTTCCAGACATGACGGCGGGCGATTGCGCCGCCTTCGATGCGGATGAGCCCGTAATGCTGGAAATAGTTGAAACTTTCGACCCAGAAGCGTGCGCCGACCATACCCGCGAGCACCACCGCAACAGCCGTCCAGCCGCCGATCAGGAAAACGAGGCTCTGCATGACGAGCTGCGCGAGAAGCGCCTTCCAGATGCGGTGGCGGATCGACCAGCGTCCATAGCCCTGCTTTTCGAGGCTGTCGCTTTCCATCCGCCACGCATCGCGCGTGCTCTGAATGACGGCATTCCCTGTGAACGCGTAAAGCGAGACCCCGCGCCGAGCGGTATCGCCGTCATGTTCGGTCGCGACGTCGAGGTGGTGACCGGTCACATGCGCGATCTCGCGGGTGCAGTCGAGATAGCAGACCTGCGAATAGGTTCCGATGAACCGGCGCAGCTTGCCGCGCTGATGATAGAGTTCGTGCGAGGCCGGTACCAGCGGGACAACGCTCATCCAGGCAAGCGAGAGGATCGCACCGGCATATTGCCAGGGCGTGATCGCTTCGGCCGAGCGGACCCAGAAGGCCGCCATGAAATAGAGACCGACGGCGAGGATCGTCGCGAGCCACACCGGAAGGTCCGCCATCAGGCCACGCTTCATTTCGCGCGGGCGCATATCATTGGCGAGAACCGAGTCGATCAGGCCGAGAAGCGGGAGCGAGGCGATGCCGATGAAAACCCAGTTTCCGCCGAGCGCGAACCCCGCATAAGCGGCGAGCTGCACGAGCACGGGTACATAATAACGCGTATAGTCCATCGTCGGAACTCCTCTCTCCGACTCAATGCGTAACATATATACGCATTACGATAAAGCACTTTATCATTTGACGACTTATGAGCGATTTTTTGCGTTGCCCTCGGCGCAAGGGAAGGCTTATTCGGGGCGCGTGAAGATGCGCGATCTCGAAAAAAGGACTGGGGTCCACCGGGAGACGATCCGGGTTTACTTTCGGCACGGGCTCCTCCCGGAGCCGGAGCGCCCGGCACCCAATGTCGCCGACTATGGCGAGGCGCATGTCCAGGCCGTGCTCGCGGTTCGCAAGCTTCAGCGCGACGACGGCCTCACCCTGCCCCAGATCAAGGAAGCGCTACGCGGGCAGAACAGCGAAGGCCGGGTCGATGCCGCGGCCTTCCGCAACCTCGAGGCGCTGGTCGCCGCGCGCGTCGGCATGGACGGCGAGGTCCTGCTTGAAACGCTGACCGCGGCCTGGCCCTATGCCGAGCATGACGCGAAGGTCTTTCAGGGTCTCGGGATCGTCGAGATCCTCGACACGCCCAAAGGCCCTGCCCTCAGCATCATGGACAGCCGCATCGTCACGATCTGGCAGTTGATGCGCGCCGAGGGCTATACCGAGGAAAACGGGTTTCCTCCGACCGTCGTCGATTTCTACGCCAAGCCCGCCGACATGGTCGCCCGCGAGGAATCGCAGCGGTTCATCGATGCGACCGAGGGACGAATGGACGACGCCGAGGCCGCGCGGATCTTCCATGCCGGCATCCGCCACATGGTCGACTTCTTCGCGCTTCTCCGCCTCAAGAGCCTGATGCGCTACATCCATTTCGACGACGTCACCGGTCATGTCGACGCAGCGCGGCGCGAGGCGAACGGACCGCCCAAATAGGCCGGATAGCCAAGCTGGCTGACCACCGCATAGTCGGCCATCCGCAGATCCTCGTCGGCGCGTCCGTCCGCAAAGGGTGCAATGGCTTCGGCGGCGCTCTCGCGCGCAGCCACGTCACCTAAGCGGCCTTTCAAGGGCTGCAAGGCCGCTACGACATCGGCAATGAAGGCCGGAAGCGTCTCCTTGCGGGCGTGCCGATCATAGTCGGTCTTCCCGAGGAAGAGCGTCTGGATCATGTTCCGCGGTTCGGGGCGCTGGATGAGATGCGCGAAGATCGCCATTTCGCTGCGGATCGCGCCATCGAAGCATTGCGGGAGACCGAACTCGATACAGTCGAGGATCGCGATCGGCGCCGGATAATAGCCCTCGGTCTCCGCCATCACGCGGGCGCGCACCGGATCGATCTGAGCCGACACCGAAGCCGGAGCGGAGTCGAGCCAATCCTCCTGGTCCCAGGGTTGGGCCGCCTCGGGCCGCGAGAGAAGCCAGGCCTCGGCGGCTGCAACTTCCTCCCCTTCGGGGACGAGCGCATGGACAAGGCCTGCATCAAGCGCCGCCTGTCCAGCGAGGCGGGCGCCCTCGAGCAGGATCGGCAGGGCGGCCTGGACGCCGACGAGGCGCGGGAGCCGCTGCGTCCCCCCCGCGCCGGGAAGCAGACCGACGAGCGATTCCGGGAGGCCAAGCGCAGCACGCGGGCTGTCGGCGAGAACACGGTAATGCGTCGCGAGCGAAAGCTCGCAGCCGCCGCCAAGCGCGAGTCCGGCAATCGCCGAGGCCACCGGCTTGCCGGCGGTTTCAAGCGCGCGGAGGGCAGCGCTCAGCGGGAAGAAATGGTCGAAGGCGATGGTGAAGCGTTCGCGCGCCGGCGCCGCGACGATCATGTCATATGCAACGCCGAGTTCGGTGAGATCGGCCCCTGCGCAAAAGGCATTGTCCTTGCCCGACCGGACAAGTACGCCGAGGACATCGCTCGTACCGAGCCAGGCCGCAAAGGCCTTGAGCTCATGGATCGCGGCGTTCGAGAAGACGTTCATCGTCCGTCCCGGCGCGTCGAAGACAAGATGGACGAGGCCATTGTCCTGAAATTCGAGCCGGAACTGTTCCATGGCGGGTGGCGGATTGGTCATCATATGTCCTTCGGTCAGGAGGCGGGCGCAAGCTGGCCCTTACGGACCTTGCCGGCGTCGTCGCGCACGGGCTGGGCCCGGATTTCGAGGCTGCGCGGATGCTTTTCGCGCGCAAGCCAGGGATTGAGGAACTGGCCAAGCTCGGCGAGGCTGAGCGCGCCGGTATCGGCTTCGACAACGGCATGAACGGCCTGACCGAGATCGGGGTGCGGAATGCCGACGACGGCGCAGGAGCGGACCGCCGGGTGTCGGAGGATCGCCGCCTCGACTTCGGCCGGCCAGACGTTGACGCCGCCCGAGATGATGAGGTCGGTGCGCCGGTCGGCAAGGTAGAGATAGCCATCGGCATCGAGCCGGCCGATATCGCCGACCGATTCCCACCCATCGGACGTGGCCCGCCGTTCGGCGCCGATATAGCGATAGGTCGAGCCCGGCCCCCCGGGGGGCATGGCGAACACTTCGCCCTCCTCCCCGGCCTCGCACTCCTGCCCGTTCTCGCGCAGGATCCGGAGGCGCCCGCCGCCGATCGGACGCCCGACCGAACCCGGGCGCTCAAGCCATTCGCGCCCGCCGATCCAGCAGCGCACCAGACCCTCGGTGGCGCCATAGACTTCCCAGATATGATCGCGCCCGCACCATTCGATCCAGGCCTGCTTGAGCCAGGGCGCCATCGGGGCCGCCGTGTGGACCACCATCGCCCAGCGCGAGAGGTCGTGACAGGCGCGCGCCGTCGGCGTGAGCGCCATGATCCGGTGCATCATCGTCGGGACCATCAGCGCCCAGGTCGCGCCCTCGTCGTCGATCAGCCCCAGCGCCGCCATGGCATCGAACCTGTCCATCGTGACGATCGCCGAGCCCTTCCAGAGGGCGAAGACCGCCGCGCTGAAGGGCGCGTTATGATAGAGCGGCCCCGGTACCAGCACGCAGCTGTTCGCCGGAATTCCGATGAAGTCGGTCCCCTCGGGAAAGCCTGCGCTTCTCCCGTCGACGATGACCTTCGGCACGCCCGTGCTGCCGCCGCTCGTACAAGCCTTCCACGATGCCGCGACATGCCTCGAAGCTTCGCCCTGCGGATCGCCCGGCGCAGGCCCCTCCTCCCCGCCCACGACGAGGCGGGGCTGCATGACGGCGATGATCGCTGTGCGCTCATGCGCCGTGATCTTCCAGGATATCGGCGCCGGGGTGGCGCCCGCGCGATAGATGCCGAACGCGAGCGCGATGAAGTCGGGACCATTGGGCAGCGCGAAGGCGACGAGATCGTCGGCCGTCACTCCGCGCGAGACCAGCCACGCGCACCACTGCGCCGAACGCCGGTCGAGATCGCCCCAGGTCCAGCGCGCCGCGCCGTGCACGATCGCGAGGCGATCGGGCGGAAAGGCTGCGGGAACGTCGGCGAGGGTGCGCATCGTCAGAAGCCGACCTTGTCGCCGCCCTTGAGCGAGAGAATCTCCCGTGCATCGTCCGGCGTCGCCACTTCCAGTCCAAGGCCTTCGATGATCTTGCGCACACGCGTCACCTGCGCGGCATTGCTCGGGGCGAGCACACCCTTGTCGAGCCAGAGATTGTCCTCGAGGCCAACGCGGACATGGCCGCCAAGCGCGGCTGCCTGCGCCGCGATCTTCATTTGCGACGCACCGGCGCCGAGCACCGACCAGCGATAATTGTCGCCGAACAGGCGGTCGGCGGTGCGCTTCATGTGCAGCACTTCTTCGGGGTGCGGGCCGATGCCGCCAAGGAGCCCGAAGCAGGTCTGGATGAACAGCGGCGCTTGGACGAGGCCCTCGGTCCAGAAATAATGGAGATTATGGAGATGGCTCGTATCGTAGCATTCGAACTCGTAGCGCGCGCCGGTCGCGTTCAGCGTTTCGAGCGCGTAGCGGATGTCCTTGAAGCTGTTGCGAAAGACGAGATCGTGGCTTCCTTCGAGCATGGCGGGCTCCCACTCATGCTTGAACTCCTTGTAGCGCTTCAGCATCGGGAACAGCCCGAAGTTCATCGACCCCATGTTGAGGCTTGCGACTTCGGGCTTCCAGACCGCGGCGGGCTGTACCCGCTCTTCGACCGGCATATAGGGCGAGCCGCCGGTCGTGAGGTTCACCACGACATTCGACGATTGCTTGATGACCTTGAGGAAGGGCTCGAAAGCCTCGGGGCTCTGGTCGGGGCGCCCGTCTTCGGGATTGCGCGCGTGGAGGTGGACGATCGCGGCGCCCGCCTCGGCGGCGGCGAGCGCGCTTGCCGCGATCTCCTCCGCCGTCACCGGCAAATGCGGCGACATCGACGGGGTGTGGATCGATCCGGTGATCGCGCAGCTGATGATGACCTTGCTCATATTTCGTCCTTTTCAAAGTTTCGCCGCATAGGCGCGCCAACCGGCGGTCAGCGCCTCGCGGTGCTGCGGGGCGGCGATGGCGACGAGCGCTTCGGCGCGCTCGTCGTAGGATAGCCCCCGGATATCGGCGGCGCCGAACTCGGTAGCGATGATGTCGCTGTCCATGCGGCCGAGCGTGACTGGGCCCGACGAGGCGCCGGGAAGCGCGATGCGGCTGATGGCTCCGCCATCGGCGGCGGCCGGCAGCGCGATGACGCGAAGCCCCCCGCCCTGCCGCGCGCCCGCCGTGAAATCGGGCGCTCCGCCCGGACCCGATATCAGCCCGCGCGGCCCGAATTCGGAGAAGACCTGGCCGAGAAGATCGACCTCGAGCGCCGAATTGATCGCGACGAAATTGGGAATGCCCGCGATGATCGCGCGGTCGTGCGTGACCGCGGCGGGAAGAAAGGCGAATTCCGTCCCTTCGATCGCACGGTAGAGCCGGCGAGAGCCGATCGCGACACCCGCGGTGACCGCCTGCCCCGATGCCAGCGCGCCCGCCTCGAGAAGATCGACAACCTCGTCGCCGACGAGCCCGCTGTGGATACGCAGGTTCCGCCGACCGGTGAGCGCGCGCAAGATGGCGCCCGGCACATTGCCGACCCCGGTCTGAAGCGTGGCGCCATCGGTGATCCAGGGTGCGACATGGCCAGCAATCGCCTCGGCGATGGGATCGGCCGTGCCGTCGGGTTCGCCGTCGAATCCCGCCGCCTGCTCGACATAGGCGGTGAGCGCGCTGAAAGGGATGCCGCTGTCGCCGCGCGTTCGCGGCATCGCGGGATTGATGTGCGCGATCCGGATCGGGATATGCGGCCAGAGTTCGGCCGCGAAGTCAACCGCAGGGCCGAAGCTGCAGAGGCCCTCACCGTCGGGCGGCGTCACCATGCAGATCAGCGCGTCGATCTCGATATTGCGGAGCCGACGGCGGATGTCGCTGTAGCAAAGCGGCAGCTGTTCGACGCGCCCGCCCAGATCCTTCTTGAGCGGCGGGGTCACGAAGAAGGTCTCGACGCGCGCCGTAGCGCTCGCAAGATAGCTATGGCGATTGAGCCCCGGCACGAAGATGCCAGTGAAGGTCATCGCGCCGATCGCCTCGCCCGCTGCCATCACCGCCTCGGCAAGGAGCACAGATTCGCCCGAGGCTCCCGTCACCAGCACGCGCCCGCCGGCCGGCAACAGCTCGGCAATATCGGCGGGATCGAAGGGTACGGGAGCCATGTCGGTCGCTCGTCCGCCCTATTTCACATATTTGTGGAAGTCGGGCGCCCGCTTCTCCTGGAAGGCGCGCATGCCTTCCTTCGATTCCTCGGTGTCATAGAACAGCTTGACCGCGTTCAGGCCAAACTGGCTAATGCCGCGGATATTATCGCTGTCGGCGTTGAAGCTGCGCTTGGCGAGCGCCAATGCGGTAGGCGAGCGCTGCGCGATGATGTCGGTCCATTCGTTGACGGCGGCGTCAAGCTCGTCAGCGGGCACGACCCTGTTGACGAGACCCATTTCGAGCGCCTCCTGCCCGCTATACTGGAGGTTCAGATACCAGATTTCACGAGCCTTCTTGTCGCCGACATGCCGCGCGAGGAAGGCCGTGCCCCAGCCCGCGTCGACCGAACCGACCTTAGGGCCGACCTGGCCGAGCTTCGCGGTGTCGGCCATGATCGAGAGGTCGCACAGCGTCGCGAAGACATGGCCGCCACCAATTGCGAAGCCGTTGATGCGCGCGATCACGGGCTTGGGAATGTCACGGATGATCGACTGGAGTTCGTCGATGGGCAGGCCGACGATGCCGCGGCCGTCATATTGGCCGTCCTTGGCGCTTTGGTCGCCGCCGGTGCAGAAGGCCTTGTCGCCGGCCCCCGTCAGCACGACCGACGAGACGCCCTTGTCGTCCGCCGCAAGCTTGAAGGAGGCGATGAGTTCCTCGATCGTCTGAGCGCGGAACGCATTGTAGAGCTTCGGGCGGTTGATGATGATCCAGGCGGCGCGGCCGCGGACCTCGTAAATCACGTCTTCGAAAGTGTTGGGGTCGATCATCTTATCTCTCCTGAAGGTTCGGGTTTGCGGTAAATCGCCGATGCGCGTCCGATCCTGCGTCCCTCGACGGTGAGCAGCGACTGGACGAACAGCATCGTGCGGGTCTGGTTCACGAGCTCGATTTGCCCTTCGACGAGCGCGCCGGACGGCGCGGGCGCGAAGTAGTCGACGCTGAGCGTGATCGTCGGCGTGTGCGCGGCGCCGGACTCGCAGCCCGGCCAGACCGCGACGATCATCGCGTCCGAAAAGGTCGCGAGCGCCCCGCCATGGCAGGTGTCGACGGGGTTGAGATGCTGCTCGCCGACGCGAAAGGCCATGCGCTGGCCGGAGCGGTCGATGAAGACCGGTCCGAACCTTGCGCTATACCCTTTGCCTAGATCGACGAGCGCATAGCCGGGAGGCGGCGCTTCGGACATGATCTTGTCAGATCATGTTCATGCCACCGGCGACCGAGAAGGTCTGGCCGGTGATGAAGCCCGCGTCGTCGGAGGCGAGGAATGCGACGATGCCCGCATAATCCTCGGGTTCGCCCATGCGCTTCAGCGGAATGCCGCGAACCATCGCGTCCTTCCACTTGACCGCCTGTTCACCCTCGCCGAGCACGCTCGCCATCATCGGCGTGTTGGTCGGGCCCGGACAGACGACGTTGAGCAGCACGCCCTTCGAGGCGAGCTCGCGCGCGACCGACTTAGTGAAGCTGATCAGCCCGCCCTTGCAGGCCGAATAGACTGCTTCGTTGCTGGTGCCGACGCGCGCCGCGTCCGAGGCGATATTGATGATCCGGCCGCCGCCACGCGCGACCATACGCGGTGCGACAGCGGCATGGGTGAAGAGCGGCCCGTAGAGGTTGATCGCAATGATCTTGTCCCAGAGCGTCTTGTCGGTCGCGAGAAACGGCGACGGCTTGTCCCAGCCGGCGTTATTGACCAGCGCCCATATGGGACCGAGATCGGTCTCGACCGCCTCGACTGCGGCGTTCACCGCGTCCTGGTCGCTGACGTCGAGCGCATAGGTCTTGATGACCGCCCCCTCGCCCGCGATTCCCGCGGTTTCCTCGCCCGCTTCGGGCTTGAGATCGAAGATCGCGACCTTACAGCCCTCGGCTGCGAGACGGAGCGAAAGCGCCCTGCCGATACCCTGACCGCCGCCTGTGACGATCGCTACCTTACCCTGCAAACCCAACACCATATCTCTCCTGATTGCTAAGTCATAAATTCTGGATCGGAGCCCAGCGCCTCGGCCTCGCTTCCGGCGAGTTCGAGGAGCGTCTCCTTGATGGTCAGAAGCGTCGCGGCGGCCTGATTCAGCGCATCCTCCGACACATTTTCGAGGATCTGGAGCTCGATCTGCTCCACATTCTCTCGGATGGTGATCACCATCTTGCTGCCGGCGCGGGTGAGATAGACGCGGCGCGCGCGGCCATCGCTCGCATCGGCGCGGCGTTCGACGAACCCTGCCGCTTCCATGCGGTCGAGCAAGCCGCCGATCGCGACCTTGGTGAGGTCGAGGTCCGCCGCGAGCGCGGTCTGGGTCATGCCGTCGCGGCGCGACAGGAAGGCGAGCACCCACCATTGCGAGCGGGTGATGCCGAGCGGCTTGAGCGCACGGTCCACCACGACGCGGCGCAGGCGCGACACGTCGTGAATGAGAAAGCCGAAGCGAAGTCCGGTGTTGAGGTCTTTGGTCACAGCAGATCCTTGGTGTTGGTTTGCACCGCCACCGCTAGCCCCGATTGATAGATTTTCAAAAGGAACTGTTTCGGAATCTTTTGGACCGCGTGCCATAATCCGGTCAGCCCCGGTTCTTCTGAAGCTTGCCCTTGAACATCTCGCGCGCGATGATCGTCTTCATGATCTCGATCGAGCCGCCCGCGATCTTGACGATGCGCGCATCGGCATAGGCCCGGCAGATCGGATATTCCCACATATAGCCCCAGCCGCCGAACAGCTGGAGGCACTTGTCCGCGGCCTCGCAATGAAGCTCGGAGGTCACCATCTTCGCCATCGCGGCGTCGACAGGATCGAGCTTGCCCTCCATAAACAGCGAGATGCACTTATCGGTGAAGACGCGCGCCATCACCGAACGCGCCTTCAAATCGGCAAGAACGAACTGGGTGTTCTGGAAATCGCCGATCGACTGGCCGAACGCCTGGCGCTCGGCGGTATAGTCGACGGTCCATTCGAGCATCACTTCGGTGACCGTTGCGGAGCGGATCGCCTGTGCAAGGCGCTCCTGCGGCAGCTTGGTCATCATGAGCTTGAAGCCCTCGCCCTCGCCGCCGAGCATCGCGCCCTCGGGAATGCGCATATTGTCGAAGAAGAGCTCGGACGTGTCTTGCGCCTTCATGCCGAGCTTCTCGAGATTCTGGCCGCGGTTGAACCCGGGCGTCGCCGCATCGACGAGGAAGAGCGTCACGCCATGCGCGCCGGCCTGGCTGTCGGTCTTGGTCGCGAGCACGATGACGTCGCAAAGCTGACCGTTCGAGATGAAGACCTTCTGGCCGTTGATCACAAACTCGTCGCCGTCGCGCACCGCCTGTGTGCGCACCGCCTTGAGGTCGCTCCCCGCGTGAGGCTCGGTCATGCCGAGCGAGCCGATCGCCTCGCCCCGGACCATCTTGGGCAGCCAGTGGCGTTTCTGCTCTTCGCTTCCGAAGGACAGGATATAGGTCGCCACAAGATCGGTATGGATCAGAAAGCCCGGCCCGCTCGCCCCGACGCGCCACAATTCTTCATAGACGACAGCATCGAACAGATAGTCGAGGCCGAGGCCGCCATATTCCTCGGGCACGGTGCAGCATAGCATGCCCGCCTCGCCGGCCTTCAGCCAGAGCTCACGCGGGACGATGCCCTCCTTCTCCCACCGCTCATGATGGGGGACGATTTCCTTTTCCACGAACTTGCGAACGCTCTCGCGCCACATTTCATGTTCTTCGCTGAAGATATTGCGTTCGATCATAGCCGAGGCCCCTGTTTTTCTTGTTCGTCAGCCTGCCCGATTGGCCTTGTCGCGCTGCGTCGATTGCTCGATCGCCTCGCGCGCCGTCTGCCACTGGGCGTCGGTCATGCCGGTCAGATCCGCGAAGGTTCCGGGTCCCGCGAGATGCTGGCCGCCGTCGATCGCGATCGTCTGGCCGGTGAGATAGTCGCAGCCGTCCGAGAGCAGGAAGGTGATGAGGTTCTGGAGTTCGGGCATCGCGCCGTAGCGCCGGAGCGGTACCGTCTCGTCGCTCGTCGCGGAGGATTTCGCATCGGGGATCGGGTTGAGCTTTTCCCAGGCGCTCTCGGTCGGGAACGGCCCGGGGGCCGTCGCATTGAGGCGAATGCCATAGGGGCCCCATTCGACCGCAAGTGACATCGTCATTGCGTGGAGTGCGGTCTTCGCCATCGCCGAGGGAACGACGAAGGCCGAGCCCGTCCAGACCCAGGTGACGAGGTTGCTGACGACCGAGCCCTTGATGCCTTCATCGATCCAGCGCTTGCCGAGCGCCAGCGTGACATGGAAGCTGCCGTCCATCACCGTCGAGGTGATGGCGCGAAAGCCGCGCGGGCTCAGACCCTTGGTCGGAGCGATGAAATTGGCGGCAGCGTTGTTGACGAGACTCGTGACCGGTCCCACCTTCCACATCGCTTCCACCATCGCGTCGACCTGATCGGCGTCGCGGATGTCACAAGTATGCCAATGTACCTTTCCTGCCGCGCCTTTCGCGATTTCGGCGGCCGCCTCCTCAAGCACGTTCGCGCGGCGGCCGCAGATATGGACGGTAGCCCCCTTGGCCGCCAGCGCCTTAGAGATTTCTAGGCCCAGCCCCGATCCGCCACCGGTCACGAGAATCGATTTGCCCGCGAGCACGTCGGGCCGGAATATATCCATGGTGAGCCTCTTCCCCGTTTATGGTCCTGGCGAGCGACTTGGGGTCACCCGAATTTCGTAAGCCAGTTTACAACTTCCAAAATTGCTGTCAAGGATGGTTGCAGGAAACAACTGAACCTATGGCGGGAGGTAGCAAAAGGTGACCCATGAACCGGGGTCGATTGTGGCTGTCGGCGGCTATCTGCCGCTCTTGCGCCTAGACCGGGCGCAGGCTGCCAAATCGCTGAGACATTTCGGCCTGGGCGGACGCCAGGCGGGCTATCGCACCGTCGCGGGCTGGGACGAGGATGCGTTCACGCTCGCCGCCGAAGCGAGTCGCGCCATCGTCGAGTCGCCGCCGGCACGCGTTTGCTTCGCCTCGACGTCGGCCCCCTTCATCGACCGGGCCCATGCGAGTCTGCTCGTCGACGCGCTTGCGCTTCCCCGCAGCACGCGAACCCTCGACGTCGCTGGCAGCCGCCGCTGCGCGGTCGCCGCGCTGCTCGATGCATTGCTCGGCGCCGACGATGCGCTGATCGCCGCGGGCGAACGCCGCCCGGCCAAGGCCGGCAGCCCGTCGCACCTTGCCTATGGCGACGGCGGCAGCGCCGTGCGCACCGGGACCAACGGGGCGGCGAAGCTGGTCGGCTGGGCGTCGGAGGCGCATGACCTTCTCGACAGCTATGCCGCGCGCGGACATGAGACCGCCTATGCGAGCGAGGAGCGGTTCATACGCGATATCGCGGGCGGGACGATCATTGCTCCCGCCATCCTCGCGGCGTGCACGAGGGCTGGTATTGCACCCGGCGACATCAAATGGGCCGCGGTCCATGAGCCACTCTCGGGCATGTGGAAGGATATCGCGCGCCGGACCGGCATCACCGCGCCCAATGATGCCGCGACGCTCGCCGAACAGACCGGAGATCTCGGCGCGGCGCATGCGCTCTTCGCGCTCGCTCTCGCCTTCGATGCCGCGCGCCCGGGCGACCATGTCCTGCTCGCTGGCTTCGGCAGCGGCTGCGATGCCCTCATATTCCGTGTCGATGCGAAAGTCCCCGGCGCCGCGGAAGCGCGTGCCGCGCTCGGTCTTGGCGAGGCGAGCGCCGACTATGTGCGCTTCCTCTCGCTTTCGGGGGCGCTCGATCTCGACTTCGGGGTCCGCTCCGAATTCGAGCAAAAGGCGCAGGCGACGGTGCTCGAACGCTACGGCCGCGACACGCTCGGCTTCATCGGCGGGCGCGACGCCAAGGGCAATGTGCAATTCCCCAAGACCGCGATCCCCGTGCGCCCCGGCGCCGAGGGACGCGAAGCCCTCGAGGATGTCCGGCTCGCCGATCTCGCCGCGACGGTCGCCTCGGTCACCGCCGACCGCCTCAACTACACGCCCGACCCGCCCTTCTGGTTCGGCCTCGTGCAGTTCGACAATGGCGCGCGCATCCTGATGGAACTGACCGACGCCGGGCCCGCCGGCTTCAAGGTCGGCGACCCGCTCGGCATGCGGCTTCGCATCAAGTCTGTAGACAAGCGTCGCGGCATGCGGACCTATTTCTGGAAAGGCGCGCCCGCGAAGCGGCCGCAGATGGAGGCCTGAGCGATGGCGACGGGTATCAAGGACAAGGTCGCGATCATCGGCATGGGCTGTTCGGTGTTCGGCGAGCGCTGGGACCGCGGCGCCGACGATCTGATGATCGAGGCATTCGAGGAAGCGATTGGCGACGCCGGCATCGAGCGCAGCCAGATCGAGGCCGCGTGGATGGGCAATGCGCTCGACGACATCAATGTCGGCAACAGTGCGCTCCCGCTCGCCCACGCGCTCCGTCTCGAGACGATCCCGGTAAGCCGCGTCGAGAATATGTGCGCGACCGGCACCGAGGCGCTGCGCGCCGCGGTCTATGCCGTCGCCTCGGGCGCGATCGATTTCGGACTCGCCCTCGGCGTCGAGAAATTGAAGGACACGGGCTATGGCGGCCTTCCCTTGCGAACCAAGGGCCTCGCGAACGACCTCTGGATGCCCTATGGTTCGGCGCCCGGCACCTTCGCGCAGCTTGCGGGCGCCTATAGCGCCGCGCACAGCCTCGATGGCGGCGATCTCAAGCAGGCGATGGCGCATGTGAGCTGGAAGAGCCACCAGAATGGCGCGCTCCACGGCAAGGCGCATCTGCGCAAGACAGTCGGGATGGACACGATCCTCAAAGCCCCGATGATCGCCGACCCGCTCGGACTCTTCGATTGCTGCGGCGTGTCGGACGGCGCGGCCTGCGCGATCGTGACCACGCCCGAGATCGCAAAGAGCCTCGGCATCGCGAACCCCGTCGTCGTAAAGGCCATCCAGTTGTCGGCCAGCAACGGCTGGGAGATGGGATATGGCGAGTGGGACGGCGCCTCGGTGCGCAACACCCAGGTCGCCGCCAGGCGCGCTTATGCCGAGGCCGGAATCAAGGACCCGCGCGCCGAGATTTCGATGACCGAGGTGCATGACTGTTTCTCGGTGACCGAGCTGGTCACGATGGAGGATCTCGGTCTCTCCGATCCGGGCCGCGCGGTGTTCGACATCCTTGACGGCAAATATGACCGCGGCGGCGCGATCCCCTGCCAGACCGACGGAGGGCTCAAATGCTTCGGCCATCCGGTCGGCGCCTCGGGGCTCCGGATGGCCTATGAGGTTTATAACCAGCTCAAGGAGCGCGCCGGCGACCGGCAGCTGTCGCGGGCCGATTTCGGACTGACGCACAATCTTGGCGGCGCGCCGTTCAACAGCGTCGCGGCGGTCTCGATCCTCGGCCGCCTCGACTAGGGAGAGATATTATGGCGGGACTTTATTTCGAGCAGTTCAGCGTCGGCCAGGTCTTCGATCACGAGATCAGGCGCACGGTGACCGACATGGACAATATCCTGTTCAGCTCGCTCACCTATAATCCGGCGGCGATCCATATCGATCACGCCTATGCCGCGACGACCGAGTTCGGCAAGCCGCTGATGAACTCGATTTTCACACTCGGCCTCGTCATCGGGGTGACGGTCCAGGACACGACGCTCGGCACGACGATCGCCAACCTCGGGATGAGCGAGACGACCTTCCCCAAGCCCGTCTTCGCCGGCGACACGATCCGCGCGCGCACCACGGTGATCGAGCTCAGGGATAGCAAGTCGCGCCCGACGCAGGGCATCGTCACCTTCGAGCATCTGGGGCTCAACCAGAAGGACGAGATCGTCTGCCGCACGCTGCGCGGCGCACTGATGATGCGGAGCCCCGCATGAGGCTGCGCTCGCTCCTCTTCGTGCCCGGCGACAGCGAGAAGAAATTCGCCAAGGCAAGCGGCATCGGTGCAGACGTCCTCATCCTCGACCTCGAGGACAGCGTCGCGCCGAGCATGAAGGAAGCCGCGCGCGCGCAGGTCGCGGCGCTGCTCGACGATCGCAGCCAGCGCGACTGGTCCTTCTTCGTGCGCGTCAATCCCTTCGACACCGGCATGACCTTCGACGATCTCGCCGCGGTGGTGAAGCCCGGGCTCGACGGCCTGCTGATCCCGAAGGCCAATGGGGCGGCCGACATCGCGCGCATCGGCGAAGAGCTCGACCGCCTCGAGGCAAAGGCCGGCATGACGCAAGGCAGCGTCAAGATCGCCGTCGTTGCGACCGAGACCCCGCTCGCCATGTTCAATCTTGGCAGCTATACGCCGCCGCATCCGCGCCTCGTGGCGCTGACCTGGGGCGCCGAGGATCTTGCCGCCGCGATCGGTGCGACGGGCAACAAGGAAGAGGATGGGCACTGGACCGATCCCTATCGGCTCGCCCGTTCGCTCTGCCTTTATGCGTCCGCATCGGCCGGCGTCGCGCCCGTCGACACGCTCTACGCCGATTTCCGTAACCCCGAAGGCCTCGAGACCGATTGCCGCCGCGCGCGGCGCGACGGCTTCACCGGCCGCATCGCGATCCATCCCGACCAGGTCGCGATCATCAACCGCTGCTTCAGTCCCTCGGACGAAGAGATCGCCGAGGCGCAGAAGATCGTCGATGCCTTTGCCGCGAACCCCGACGCCGGCACGCTCGGTATCGACGGCAAGATGGTCGATATTCCCCATTTGAAGGCTGCGCGCCGCACGCTTGCCAGCGCCTGACCACGGAGAGACGCACATGACTGCCACCCGCCCGCTCCCGACCGAAGAGGATCTCGCCGCGATCCGCGAAGGCGTCCGCGCCGTCTGTGCGCCGTTCGATGACGAATATTGGCTCGACCGAGACAATACAGGCGAGTTTCCGAAGGATTTCCACCGCGCCATGGCCGACGGCGGCTGGCTCGGCATCACCATGCCCGAGGAGTTCGGCGGCTCGGGCCTCGGGGTCACCGAGGCGATGGCGATGATGAACGAGGTGGCGGCCTCGGGCGGCGGTTTCGCCGCCGCGTCGACGATCCACATCAATCTCTTCGGCCCGCACCCGATCGTCGTGAAGGGTACGCCCGAGCAGAAGGCGCGCTGGGTGCCGCGGCTCGTCGCCGGCGAGGACCAGTGCTGCTTCGGCTTCACCGAGCCCGACGCCGGGCTCAACACGACGCGCATCAAGACCTTCGCCGAGAAGGTGCCGGGCGGCTATGTCGTCCATGGCCAGAAGGTGTGGACCTCGACCGCCCAGGTCGCGAACAAGATCATGCTGCTCACGCGCACGACCAAGTTCGAGGATTGCGCGCGGCCGACCGACGGCATCACCATCTTCTACACCGACCTCGACCGGAGCAAGATCGACGTCCATCTCATCCCCAAGATGGGCCGCAAGGCCGTGGATTCGAACGCGATCTTCATCGACGGCCTGTTCATTCCCGAAGAGGACCGGATCGGCGAAGAGGGCAAGGGCTTCTCCTATATCCTCCACAGCCTCAATCCCGAGCGCGTGCTGATCGGCGCCGAGGCGATCGGCATCGGGCGCGACGCGCTGCGGCGCGCGACCCAATATGCCAAGGAGCGCATCGTCTTCGACCGGCCCATCGGCCAGAACCAGGGCATCCAGCACCCGCTCGCCGAGAAATGGATGTATCTGGAATGCGCCTGGCTGATGGTCGAGAAGGCCGCGCGCCTCTACGACAGCGGCCTCCCGTGCGGCGCCGAGGCGAACAGCGCGAAGTTCCTCGCCGCGCGCGCCTGTCACGACGCGGCCTGGCAGGCGGTCGCGACGCATGGCGGCTTCGGTTATGCCAAGGAATATCATGTCGAGCGGCTCTACCGCGAAAGCGCGCTGACCCGCCTCGCCCCGATCACCGAGCAGCTGATCATGAGCTTCATCGCCGAGAAGGTGCTCGATCTCCCCAAAAGCTATTGAGGACAAGACCATGGGAATGATGGACGGAAAAGCCGTGCTGGTCACCGGCGCGGGACGCGGCGTCGGCCGCGGCATCGCGCTCGAGATGGCGAAGGCCGGCGCCGCGGTGGTGGTCAACGACCTCGGCGTGTCGCTGACCGGCGAAGGCGGCGACGAAGGCTCGCCCGCCGAGCAGGTCGTCGCCGAGATCGCCGCGATGGGCGGCAAGGCGATTGCCAACCATGACAGCGTCGCCGACTGGGACGGCGCCTGCGCGATGGTGAAAGCCGCGGTCGACGGGTTCGGCCGCATCGACGCGGTGGTGAACAATGCCGGCAATCTGCGCGACGTCTATTTCCACAAAATGGGCCCCGACGATTTCGACGCGGTGCTCGCCGTCCACCTCAAGGGCAGCTTCAACACCAGCCGCGCCGCCGCCCCCTTCTTCAAGGAGCAGGCATCGGGCGCCTATGTCCATATGACCTCGACGAGCGGGCTCATCGGCAATTTCGGCCAGGCCAATTACGCCGCGGCCAAGCTCGGCATCGTCGGCCTCTCGAAATCGATCGCGCTCGACATGCAGCGCTTCGGCGTGCGCTCGAACGCGATCGCGCCCTTCGCCTGGACGCGCATGATCGACTCGATCCCGACCGATACGCCCGAGCAGCAGAAGCGCGTCGACGGCCTCAAGAAGCTCGAGGCCGACAAGATTGCGCCCTTCGTCGTCGCGCTCACCGCCGATGCCGGCGCCAAGGTGACGGGACAGATTTTCGCGGTGCGCAACAACGAGATATTCCTCTTCTCGCAGCCGCGCCCGATCCGCACCGCGCATACCGCCGATGGCTGGACCCCCGAAACGGTCGCCGAGCGCGTGTTCGACCAGTTCGCGAACGACTTCTACCCGCTCCACCGCTCGGCCGACGTCTTCACCTGGGAACCGGTCTGAGCCATGACGTTTCGGCCGGACCGCATTCTCGCCCATGATTTCGGCGAAGCGCGGCAAAGCTACACCGCGCGCGACGCCATCCTCTACGCGCTCGGCGTCGGGCTCGGCGGCGACCCGCTCGACGAGGGCGACCTCGCCTTTCTCGACGAGACGCGGCTGTCGGTCCTGCCCACCTTCGCGGTCACCCTCTGCTCGCCCGGCATGTGGATCCGCGACGCGGCTTTCGGCGTTGATTTCCGCCGCCTCGTCCACAGCGCGCAGTCGGCCGAATTTCACGCGCTGCTGCCCGCGTCGGCAGAGGTCGTCGGTACCGCTCGCGTCGTCGGGCTCGCCGACCGCGGCGAGGGCCGCGGAGCGGTGCTCGAGCTCGAGCGCCAGATCGCCGATGCGGCGGATGGCGGCCTTTATTGCACGCTCCGCCAGACGCTGCTGCTGCGCGGCAACGGCGGCTTCGGCGGTTCGCCGCCGCCACCCACGACATCTGTCATTCCAGATACCGCACCGGACGCGGAGGCCAGCGCCCGTCTCTCGCCCCGCGCCGCACTCATCTACCGCCTCTCGGGCGACTGGAACCCGCTCCATATCGACCCGGCCTTCGCGAAATCCGCGGGCTTCGAGCGCCCGATCATGCACGGTCTCGGCAGCTACGCCGTCGCCGGCGCCGCCGTCTCGCGCGCCCTCGACCGAAATCCCGCCGACTTGCGCGCCCTCTCCTGCCGCTTTTCGGGCATCGTCCTGCCCGGCGACACGCTCACGTTCAGCATCTGGCTCGACGCCGACGGCGCCGCCTTCCGCGCGCATGTGGAGGGCCGGCTCGTCCTCGACGAGGGACGGATCGCCTGGAGGAGCGGCGAATGACAGACCCCACACTGGCCGCCCGCCTCAAGGCCGGTCTCCGCCTCCCGGTCATGGCGGGACCGATGTTCATCGCCTCGACGGCCGATCTCGTCATCGCGCAGTGCAATGCGGGGATTATCGGTGCCATGCCCGCGCTCAATCCACGCAGCACCGAAGCGCTCGACAAGGACCTGGCGCGCATCGCGTCAAGCGTCGGTAGGCAGCCCTGGTGCGTCAATCTCGTCGCCCACAAGAGCAACGAACGTCTCGCCCCCGATCTCGATGTGGTCCTGAAGCACAAGGTGCCGATCGTCGTGCTGGCACTCGCCGCCGACCCGGGGCTCGTGCGCGAGCTCCAGGCCAACGGCAGCCTCGTCTTCCAGGACGTGATCCGCAACCGCCACGCTCAGAAATGCGCCGAGATGGGGGTCGACGGGATCATTGCGGTGGCCGCCGGCGCCGGCGGACACACCGGCGACCAGTCGCCCTTCGCGCTCGTCGGCGAAATCCGCGAATGGTGGGACGGGCTGCTCCTGCTCGCCGGCTGTATCGCGAACGGCCGCGGCGTCCTTGCCGCCGAAGCGATGGGCGCCGACCTCGCCTATATCGGGTCCCCCTTCCTCGCCTCGAGCGAAGCCAACACCCAGCCTGAATTCAAAACCATGCTCGTCGAAGGCAGCGCGAAGGATGTGCTCGTCACGAGCTGCTTCACCGGCGTGAAGGCGAGTTTCCTCAAGCCTTCGCTCGTCGAAAACGGCCTCGACCCCGACAATCTCGTGCCCGCGACAAGTGGCGGGGCGATCAACATCAACAATGGCGGCGCGAACAGCAAGGCGTGGCGCGATATCTGGAGCGCGGGGCAAGGGATCGGCGCGATCAAGTCGGCCGGACCTGCGGGCGAATGGCTCGACTGGCTCGCCGACGATTATTCCGCTGCGCGCCGCAGCATGGGACTTGCCCAATGAACCGCCAATGCCTCCTCGTCTGCCGCCCCGAAGGTATCGCGCAAGCGAAGAATTTCGAGATCGTCGAGGCGCCGCACCAGAAGCTCGGCGAGGGTGAGATCCGGGTCCGCAATCACTTCCTGTCGGTGGAGCCCGCGATGCGCGGCTGGATCGCCGATAAGGGCAATTATGCCGAACCGGTGGCCATCGGCTCGGTGATGCGTGCTCTCACTGCAGGCATGGTCACCGAAACGCGTCACCCCGGCTATGCGGTTGGCGACGCGGTCACCGGCTGGTTCGGCTGGCAGGAAGAGGCGGTCGCGCCCGCGAGCGCCGTCGTTCGCAAGATCGCCGAGACCGATCTTCCGCTGTCGCTAAGCCTCGGCATATTGGGGATCAACGGCGTGACCGCGCACCTCGCGCTCACCGGCATCGGCAAGCCGCAGCCCGATGAGACATTGCTCGTCTCGACCGCAGCCGGAGCAGTCGGGTCGGCGGTCGGACAGATCGGCAAGCTCCTCGGTTGCCGCACCGTCGGCATTGCGGGCGGTCCCGACAAGGTGAAGCTCTGTCTCGAGCGTTTCGGCTATGATGCCGCTATCGACTATAAGGCGGGCGACCTTCGCGCTGCGCTTGCCCGCACCTGCCCCGAGGACATCGATATCTATTTCGACAATACCGCGGGCGCAATCAGCGACGCGGTGCTGGCGCATCTGGCGCTCCGCGCCCGCGTCGTCGTTTGCGGCACGGCTGCCATCGATCGCTGGGACCCCTGGCCCGAAGGTCCGCGCGTCGAACGGCACCTGCTCGTCAAGCGCGCGCGCATGGAAGGCTTTGTCATCTTCGATCATATGGACCGCTATGAAGCGAGCGTCGCGCAGCTTGCCGAATGGGTGCGCACCGGCCAGCTCGCCTATGAAGAAGATATCCTCTCGGGTATCGAGGCGTGCCCCGACGCGCTCGCCGGACTGTATCGCGGCGAAAACAAGGGCAAGAGGATCATCCTGCTCTGAAGGAAAGGCACGACATGCTCGAAGGCCGTCACATCGTCATCATCGGCGGAAGCTCGGGCATCGGCTTTGCCGTCGCCGAGTCCGCGCTGGCCGCGGGCGCCAAGGTCCATATCGGTTCGTCGAGCGCCGCAAGGATCGAAGATGCGCTCGCGCGGCTCGGGCTTCAGGCGAGCGGCGGCGTCGTCGACACGACGGACGAGGCGAGTCTTGCCGCCTTCTTCGCCGGGCTCGAAGACATCGACCATCTCGTGCATAGTGCCGGCGACCGCTTGCCGCGCGGGCTCGCGATCGGTCCCGACTTCGACATTTCCGCCGCGCAGACCGCCATGGGAACCCGTTTCTGGGGTCCGTTGCTCGCGGTGAAGCACGCGCTTCCGAAACTGTCGCCCGAGGCCTCGATCACGCTCACCGCAGGACTTTACGCCCACCGGCCGACA
This sequence comes from Sphingopyxis sp. SE2, assembly GCF_032227185.1. Taxonomy (NCBI): domain Bacteria; kingdom Pseudomonadati; phylum Pseudomonadota; class Alphaproteobacteria; order Sphingomonadales; family Sphingopyxidaceae; genus Sphingopyxis; species Sphingopyxis sp. SE2. The sequence continues at coordinate 2,263,696 of NZ_JAPMXW010000001.1, forward strand.
AAGGGTTCGACGATGTCGACCGCGATTGCCGGCGCGGTCGAACATCTCACGCGCGGGCTTGCCGTCGACCTGGCCCCCGTGCGGGTCAATGCGGTAACGCCGGGTCTGATCGCAACGGAGATGTGGGCGAAGGTCCCCGAGGATGCGCGCGGCGCGATGACGAAATCCCAGCCGCTCCCCCGCATGGGTTTTCCGGTCGAGGCGGCCGAGGCCTATCTTTATTTCATGCGCGCCGGCTTCACGACCGGCCAGGTCGCCGTGGTCGACGGCGGCCGTCTACTTTCCTGATCCGCCCGCGCTCTACTGCGCGCGGGCCCGCGTAAAGCCCGCCGCGACGGCCTCGGGCGCGACAGCGAGATTGGCTACGCGCGCCGCGGTATCTTCCATGCGGAGGCCCGCCTCGAGCGTCGCCTCGAACCCGGACCGGATCAGCGCCTTCATGGCCCGGACGCCGCCAGGTTCGTGCGAGGCGATCTGCTGCGCGAGGGAAAGCGCAGCGGGCACCAGGTCGGCGGGTGGATAGACGTGGTTGGCAAGTCCCCAGGCGACAGCTTCTTCCGCGCCGAGCGGGCGCGCCGAAAGCGACAGCTCGTTGGCGCGAGACAGCCCGACGGCCCGTGCCAGTCGCTGCGACAGACCCCATCCCGGTGTGATCCCGACACGCAGATGGCTGTCGATGAAGGAGGCTTCCTCGGCGACGAGCAGGATGTCGAGCGCCAGGGCGATCTCGAAGCCCCCTGTCACCGCGATACCGTTGATCGCGCCGATGATCGGTTTCGAGAAGGCGGAGATTGCATCGACCATATTCTCGGCGCCGACATTGGCTTCGACGCTGGCCCCCGACGCGGCGATCTCGCCGAGGTCGAGGCCCGCCGAAAAGGCGCGCCCTGCGCCCGTCAAGACCACCGCGCGCACCCCGTCGTCGTCCGCGAGGTCCGAAAGGGCGGCAAGAAAGGCGCGGCGGAGCGCCGACGTGAGCGCGTTGAGCTTGTCGGGGCGGTTGAAGGTAAGCAGCGCCACGGCACCGTGGCGTTCGACGAGCAGCGGATCGCCGCTCATGCGACGCTGCGCTGTTGCCCATCCCAATAGGGCGCCCGAAGGTCCTTCTTGGACACCTTGCCCGACGGGACGAGCGGGAAAGCCTCGACGAAATCGACGCTCTTGGGCACCTTGTAGCCGGCCAGCAGCCCGCGGCAATGCTCGACCAGCAAGGCTTCGTCGGCCGTATGTCCCTCGCGCACGATCACGATCGCCTTGACGCATTCCCCCCACTGCGCGTCGGGCACGCCGATGACGGCGACGCCGGCGACCGCGGGATGGGTCGAGAGGACATTTTCGATTTCGGCCGAATAGATATTTTCGCCGCCAGAGACGATCATGTCCTTGGCGCGGTCGACGATATAGTAGAGCCCCTCCTCGTCGCGCCGGGCGATGTCGCCCGAGCGGTACCAACCGTTTTCGAGAACCTGCTGGGTGAGGTCGGGCTGACGCCAGTAGCCGGTCGTGATCGAGGGCTGGCGGATCAGGAGTTCGCCGGGTTTGCCGTCCGGGACATCGGCACCTTCGCCGTCAACGATGCGGAATTCGATCAGCGGTAGCGGGCGGCCGCAGCTCTTGAGCTTTTCTTCATGCTCGAGGTCATGCTCGTCGGGACGGAGGATCGAGGTCGCCCCTCCCGCCTCGGTCGAGCCGTAAAATTGCATGAACTCGCCGGGCATGGACGCGATCGCGCGCTTGATGAGACCGAGGCTGATCGGCGAGCCCGCATAAAGGGTCAGCCGGATCGAGGAGAAATCGGTCTTTGCCGCATCGGGATGATCGAGAAGCATCTGCAGCATCGTCGGCGTCAGCGTCAGCAGCGTCGGCTTCATCCGGTCGATCGTCGCCAGCATCGCGGCGGGGTCGAACTGCCGGACGATATCAATCGCGACGCCATTGTAGAGGCATTGCAGCATGATGCCGATGTGCAGGAGGTGGAAGTTGGGCAAGCCGTTGACGAAGCTGTCGCCCGCCTGCCACTTGTAGGTCGGCTCGAGATGCTCCGAGAGGCGCATCATGTTGGTGCCGCCGTGCGAGAGCATCACGCCCTTCGCACTGCCCGTCGTTCCCGAGGTGTAGAGCTGGAACGCGGTGTCTTCGAGGTGCGGGCGCTTGGCGACGGGCTTCTCCGAACAGGCTGCGACGCGCTTTTCCAGCGTCTCCTGCTCATCGATCCAGATCGCCTGCGGGGGCGTGCTGAGGTGGGCGCACGCCGCCTGCCAGAGCTCCGCCTGCTCGCGTTCGACGATCGCATGACGGACCTCGCTGTCGGCGATCTGCGCGGCGAGCTCGGCGGGCGCGAGGCGCCAGTTGAAGATGACGAGGCCGGCGCGGGTGCGCGCACAGCCGAAGAGCGCGAAATAGAAGTCGAAGCTGTTCTTGCCCATGAAGCCGACCAGCTCACCCGGACGCGCGATCCCGTCCGAGAGATAGTTGGCGACACGCGCACAGGCGCGATCGAACTCGGCGAAATCGACGACCCGCGCCGCCGTGCGGAGTGCCGCGCGCGAAGGGTCATGGCGCGCCCAATATTCGGGATATTGGCCAAGACTGCGGATTTCCGGAAAGAGCCACATATCACATCCCTCCGAATTCAGGTCGGCGGCGCTCGGTGAACGCCTTGATCGCGCCTGCGGCATCGCGCGTCCCCGACGACCGGCTGAGCGCCTGGGCTTCGAGTTCGAGCTGCGTTTCGAGCGGCTGATCGAAGACCGAGAGCATGAGGCGGCGGATTTCTCCGAACGCCTTGGTCGGCCCCGCAGCCAGTTGCCGGGCAACCTCTTCGGCCCGCGCGCGAAACGCATCCTTCGAATGGACCTCGTCGGCAAGGCCGCATGCGAGCGCGGCTTCGGCGCCGAGACTTTCGTTCAGCAGGAGGAACCGGCGCGCGCGCGCAGCGCCCATCCGCCGCGCATACATGATCGACGATCCCGCGTCGCACGAGAAGCCGATCCCGGGATAGGCGGCGACGAACTTCGCATCCTCGGCCGCGATCAGGATGTCGGCGCCGGCGACGAAAGCCGACATGCCGCCTGCACAAACGCCGTGCACCGCCGCGACGATCGGCGCATCCATGCGCTGGAGCCGCGCTATCCCGCTGTGGAGCGTCGTCGTCCAGCGTTTGATGTTCGCGGGCAGGGAGTCGAGATCGTTGACGAAGCTGGTGATGTCGCCCCCATAGCCGAAGGCGTCGCCGAGCGCGGTGACGAGGACGCACCGCACCGACGGATCGACCGACAACTGGGTCGCAGCCTCGCAGGTTTCCGCACAAAAAACCTCGTCGATCGGGTTGCCCCGCACCGCATTGTTGAATTCCAGACGGGCCAGCCCGTCTTCGACTGTAAGCGTCAAGCGCTCGAACGCCATGCCACTCTCCCATGATCACTTATTTGTAAGTATGTTTACTAGATCATGCTCCCCGGTCAAGCGGGCGCCCACAATAAGTTATCGTCATACGCAAAAAGGGGACCGGAAGATGCCGCGTTGCCGACACCCTCCGGTCCCCGAGTCCGCCGCCCGCCAGCCCTGGCGGAGCGACCGGAGGAGATCAGAAGCGATAACCGACCTTGAGGCCGTAGATGCGAGGCTCGCCCGGAAAGTCGCTTAGGGTCGAACCAAGCGCGAGAACCGTGCGGCGATAGTCCTTCTTCGTTACGTTGGTCACATAGGCGGTGATCCGGAAGTCGCCGATCTCATAGGCGGCTCGAAGGTCGAGCAGGCCGTAGGACGGTTCCTTCGAAAGGCTGACAGCGCCGCCGTAAATGGGATCGGCCTCGCCGGGTTCGTGATAGAATTTGGCGAGCATCGCATAGTCGGCACGCAAGGTCAGGCCGCTGTCGTCGCCGATCGGAATGCGCCATTCGCCGCCGACATTGATGCTGTGCTTGGGCGCACGCACCAGCGCCCTGCCCGAGAAATCGGTCGCCGCGGTCGGCGGGACGCCTGCCGCGTTGGTGAAGTAGGAATCATATTTGGCGTCGAGATACCCATAGGTCACGCTGAGGTCGAAATTGTCGCTCGGACGAAGCAGCAGTTCGACGTCGGCGCCATAGATCTTCGACGCTGCGGCATTGCTGATCAGGCTCGCCGCCGCACCGCCGCCAAGGTCGACGATGCGCGAGACCTGCAGGTCCTTATAGTCGTAGTGAAAGGCCGCGACGTTGAAGCGAAGGCGACGATCGAGCCACTCGGACTTGAAGCCGACTTCATAGGTCGTGATGTCCTCGGGCTGGAACAGGACATTCGCCTGCGCCGCGGAGAAAGGCACATATTGGAAGCCGCCGCTCTTGAAGCCGGTCGAGAAGCTCGCATAGATGCTGGCGTCGGGGCTGAACTTGTAGGTCGCGACGACGCGCGGATCGAAGCTTTCATAGGTTGCACTGTTGTCGACCGCGAACGGCACCGCGATGAGCGGCACGCCGGGACGGGTATTGAGCCCCTGTTGCACCGCACGCTTTTCGTCGCGCGTGTAGCGGCCGCCGAGCGTCACCTCGAACTTGTCGCCGAGATGGATCGTCGCCTGTCCGAAGATGGCATAGCTGTCGATCTCATAATCCGAGATCGCGGTGCTGACCTGCGGCCCGCCGGGAGTCCCCGCCGGGTTGGGCGGGCTGGGAAGCGGAATTCCCGCGACGACGCTATCGTTGCCCAGACGGAATTCGTCGCGCCGCGAGCTGCGATCGCGATAGTAGAAGGCGCCGATAATCCAGTCGAGCGCGCCATCGAACGAGGCCGGTCCGCTCGGATCCGACGTGATGCGGATTTCCTGTGTGAACTGCCTCGAGCGCTCGTTGCTGAGCTGGTTGATCACGTCCAGCGAGGAACCCTCGAGGTCGCGGCCGTCGGAGATGCGGAGCTTCTTGAGCGCGCTGATCGAGGTGATCGTCGCAAAGCCCGCGTCATATTCCACGCGTCCGATATAGCTTTCGGTCTTGCGATCGAGATAGGGATCGAACGACCAATAGCCCTCATTGCCGCCGGTGTAGGCGATCGGCGTTCGCCCTGCCCGTCCGAGGAAGACGGCAAAGGGATTGGCGGGGGTCGTGACACCGGCCAGCGAACGCGCCGGACCGCTGCCGCGGTTGAAACCTGCAAAGGCGGCCTTGTCGCCGTCGCGCGACAGTTCCGCGGTGAGATCGATCGTGAACTCGTCGCTCGGCGCGAACTTCAGGCGGGCGCGGCCGCCCCAATTGTCGATGCCCTGGAACTTGTTCCCGGTCGTGAGGTTCGTCTGATAGCCATCGCGCTCGGCCTTCCAGCCGGCGACGCGGAACATCAGCTTGTCGCTCGCGATCGGGCCGCCCACGGCGCCGAACAGGCTGTAGCCGTCGAAGTTGCTGATGCCCGCTTCGGCTTCGCCCGTGAAGTGATCCGTCGGGCCTTTGGTAATCACGTTTATTGCACCCGCAATCGTGTTGCGGCCATAAAGTGTGCCCTGCGGACCGCGCAGGACCTCGATGCGTTCGATATCGCGAAGCGAGCCGAACGACCCCGAAGCGCGGCCGGCATAGACGTCGTCGATGAACACGCCGACCGAGCTTTCCGAGCCGGGATCGAAGGAGCGCGTACCGATGCCGCGAATATAAAGCTGCGGCCGTGCCGCGCCGAAAGACCCAAAATAGAAAGACGGAACGCGCGGGGCGATGTTCTCAAGGCTGAGAATTCCGAGCTTTTCTACCTGCTGGCCGCCAAATGCGGTAATCGCGACCGGGATATCCTGAACCCGTTCCTCGCGGCGCTGGGCCGTGACCAGGATCTCGCCGGAGTAGGCATCTTCCTGTGCGGCAGGCGCTTCGGGCGCCGCGGCATCCTGTGCCATGGCGGCGTGCAGCGGCGCCATCAGGGCCGCTCCGGACAAAAGGATTCTGAGTGCAGTCGCCTTCATGATCAACCCTCCCAAGTTGGCCGCAGTCTGTTGCTGTCGGCATTGATTATCGAATCTATGTAAACCAGTTTATATTTTCTGAGTCAAGGTTATCCTTCCAACATGGAAGTTTTGGCGACCGATTGGTAAATGTGGTCGAGGGCGGCCGGATCCTCGATCGTGGCGGGCACGGCGACGGTCTCGCCATTGGCAATTGCACGGATCGTTGCACGCAGCGTCTTGCCCGAGCGCGTCTTGGGCAGCGCCTTCACGACATGGACCGATTTGAACGCCGCCACGGGGCCAAGCTCGTCGCGAACCCGCGCCACCACTTCGCGCGCGACCAGCGCGTCGGCCGCCTTCACGCCGGCCTTGAGGACGACGAAGCCAAGGGGAACCATTCCCTTGATGGCGTCGTTGGCCCCGATCACCGCGCATTCGGCAACCGCGGGATGCGCGGCGACAATCTGCTCGATCGAGCCGGTCGAGAGGCGGTGGCCCGCGACATTGATGATATCGTCGATCCGGCTCATGACGTGGACGAAGCCGTCTTCGTCGACCAGTCCCGCATCGCCGGTCGTATAATAGCCCCGATGCTGGCTGAGATAGGCGTCCTGGAAATGGGCATGGCGCTGCCAGAGCGTCGGAAAGCAGCCGGGCGGGAGCGGCAGCCTGAGGACGATGTCGCCGACCTCGCCCGTCGGGAGGCAGTTGTCCTCGGCATCGAGGATTTCGAAACCATAGCCTGGAATGGGATGGCCCGCGCTTCCATGGCGCGTGCGCGTGTCGCCGAGGCCGATACAGGTTCCAAGCGCGGGCCAGCCGAGCTCGGTTTGCCACCAATGGTCGATGACAGGCACGCCGAGCATCGCCTCGGCCCAGCCGAGCGTATCGGGGTCGGCGCGTTCGCCCGCGAGGAAGAGCGCGCGCAAGCGGCCGGTTCCCTTCTCGGTCAGCAACCGCCCTTCGGGATCGTCGCGCTTCACCGCACGGATCGCGGTCGGGGCGGTGAAGAAAACATCGACGTCATGGTCGCGGATCACACGCCAGAAGGCACCCGCATCGGGTGTTCCAACGGGTTTGCCCTCATACATCACGCTGGTGCAGCCGTGGATGAGCGGGCCATAGACGATATAGCTGTGGCCGACGGCCCAGCCGATGTCGGAGCCCGCCCAAAAGGTCTCGTCGCGGCCGACGCCGTAAATATTGGGAACCGACCACGCCATGGCGACCGCATGTCCGCCATTGTCGTGGACGACGCCCTTGGCGATGCCGGTCGTTCCCGAAGTATAGAGAATATAGAGCGGATGATCGGAGGGCACCGCAACGCAGCCCGCCGGTTCGGCGCCTGCCACCGCGTCCGCCCAGTCGAGATCGCGCCCCGCGACAAGCGAGGCGGCAAGCTCGGGGCGTTGAAGGACGATCGTGCGCGGCACCTTGTGCGCGGCGAGATCGATCGCCGCGTCGAGCAGCGGCTTGTAAGCGACGATCCGGCCAGGCTCGAGCCCGCACGATGCGGTGAGCACGAGGCGAGGCTGGGCGTCGTCGATGCGCTTGGCGAGCTCGTTCGAGGCGAAGCCGCCGAACACCACCGAGTGAACCGCGCCGATGCGCGCGCAGGCCAGCATCGCGAACACCGCCTCGGGCACCATCGGCATATAGATGATGACGCGATCGCCGGGCGCGACGCCCTCGGCCGCGATCATTCCCGCGACGCGAGCGACCTCGCGCTGAAGGTCGGCGTAGCTGTACCGCGTAACCTTACCCGTCATCGCGCTATCGTGAATGAGCGCGATCCGGTCGCCGCGGCCCGCCGCGACATGCCGGTCTACCGCATTATGACAGGTGTTGAGGCGCCCGTCGGGGAACCAGGTCCAGATGCCGTCGTCCTGCGCGTCCGCTGCCCGTGTCGGCGCCTGCTCCCAGTCTATCGCCTTTGCCGCTTCCATCCAGAAAGCCGCAGGATCGCCGATGCTCGCGGCATAGACCGACGCGTAGGTCACAGCGCCTCTCCTGTCAGATGGTGCCACATCCGCTCGACGACGCCGCCCGACCAGATTTGCCGCGCGTCGATCTCCTCGGGCGAAAGCCGTGCCACCTCTTCGTCGAGACCCATGCTGCGGACCGACTGCTCGACACGCGCCGCATCCTCGAGGAACCAGCCGAGGGTCACCGCCTGCGGCAGGTCTGCGCCGGCGACGACCGCGCCATTGCCGCGCATGACGAGCGCGGGCGCATCCCCAAGCCTGTCCGCGAGCGCTGCCGCCGCCGCGTCGTCGCGCAGCAGTCGCGGATCGTTCCAGAGCGGGAGCCGTCCGAAATAGGCGCCGATGCCGTGACGCGGGACGGGAACAAGGCCCGCCACCGAGAGCGCCATCAGCGCGGGCGGCATGATCCGGCAAACACCACCCACCTCGGGGCGACGCCGATAGATTTCCCGGTGGATGCGCACCTCGCCGAGAACGCCGTCGGGCAGCGGCCCATCGAGCGGCACGACCGTACCCGGCTCGTCCGTGATACGCCCCATCGGGAGCGGCGCGCAGACGAGAAAGCTGCCCTCGTCGACGCGAGCGCTGCAATGACCGAAAGCATGGACGAGCCCAGCCGAAGCGAGCGCCCGGGCAGCGAGCCGGACCTGCGCGTCGAGGCCGGCCGGTACCGTCATTTGCTGGTCCGGACCATGTCGAGTGCGACATCGACGATCATGTCTTCCTGCCCCCCGACCATCTTGCGGCGGCCGAGTTCGACAAGGATCGCGCGGGTATCGAGGCCGTGGTCGGCAGCCGCCTTTTCCGCATGGCGTAGAAACGACGAATAGACCCCCGCATAACCAAGCGTCAGCGTCTCGCGGTCGACGCGGACCGGCCGATCCTGCAGCGGGCGGACGAGATCCTCGGCGGCGTCCATCAGCGCATAAAGATCGCAGCCATGGTTCCAGCCATGGACGTCGGCGGCGGCGATGAAGACTTCGAGCGGCGCATTGCCCGCGCCTGCCCCCATGCCCGCGAGCGACGCGTCGACGCGGACCGCGCCGCCTTGCACCGCGACGATACTGTTGGCGACGCCGAGCGAAAGATTGTGGTGCGCGTGGACGCCGCGCTGCGTCTCGGGCCTGAGTACCCGGTCATAGGCCGCGAGCCGCGCGGCATATTGGGCCATCGTCATCGCGCCGCCGCTGTCGGTGACATAGACGCAGTGCGCGCCGTAGCTTTCCATGAGGAGCGCTTGGCTCGCGAGCGCGTCGGGCTCGGACATATGGCTCATCATCAGGAAGCCCGAGACGTCCATGCCGAGGGTCCGCGCTGCCTCGATATGCTGCTTCGACACATCGGCCTCGGTGCAATGGGTCGCGATCCGCACCGAGCGGACGCCCAGATCATAAGCGCGCTTCAGATCGTGAACGGTGCCGATGCCGGGCAACAGCAAGGTCGTCAGCACGCTATGTTCGAGCACCTCGGCCACCGCGCCGATCCACTCCCAATCGGTGTGGGCGCCAAAACCATAGTTGAAGCTCGAGCCCTGCAAGCCGTCGCCGTGAGCGACCTCGATCGCGTCGACCTTGGCGCGGTCGAGGGCGCGCGCGATCGCCTTCACATGGTCGAGGCCATATTGGTGGCGGATCGCGTGCATGCCGTCGCGCAGCGTGACGTCCTGAATGTAGAGCTTGGTCGTGGCGGGATCGAAGGTCATGCCGCAGCCTCCGCATGCATCTGCGCCGCAATCCGCTCGGCGGTACGCAAGGCCGCCGAAGTCATGATGTCGAGATTGCCGGCATAAGCCGGCAGATAGTGCGCCGCGCCCTCGACCTCGAGGAAGACGCTGACCTTGAGGCCGGTAAAGCTTCCGCCCATTTCGGGGATGCGCAGCGGCGCGTTGCTGCCGATGCTCTCGAACTGCACCGCCTGCTTCAATCGATAGCCCGGGACATAGGCCTGAACCTCCGCCACCATCGCCTCGATGCTCGCGGCGATCGCCGCGCGGTCACCATCGTCGCACAGGCAGTAGACGGTATCGCGCATGATCAGCGGCGGCTCGGCGGGGTTGAGGACGATGATCGCCTTGCCGCGCGTCGCGCCGCCGACATCGACGATTGCCTGGCTGGTCGTTTCGGTAAATTCGTCGATATTGGCCCGGGTACCCGGACCCGCGCTTTTCGAGGCAATCGAGGCGACGATCTCGCCATAATGGACTTTCGCCACGCGATTCACCGCCGCGACGATCGGGATCGTCGCCTGCCCGCCGCAGGTCACCATATTGACGTTCGGCGCGGCAAGATGCGCATCGCCGTTGACCGGCGGAATCACATAGGGACCGATCGCCGCCGGGGTCAGGTCGACAACGCGCTTGCCATGGGCGATCAGCCGCTCGCTGTGCCGTTTGTGCGCGCCCGCCGAGGTCGCATCGAACACGATTTCGATATCCGCAAAAGCCGGCATTGCGACCAGCCCTTCGAGCCCGTCGGCGGTGATCGGTACCCCCAGGCGCTCGGCGCGCTTCAGCCCGTCGCTCTCGGGATCGATCCCGACGAAGGCTCCCATCTCCAAAACGTCGGACAGGCGCATGATCTTGATCATCAGGTCGGTGCCGATATTGCCCGAGCCGATGATGGCGACCTTGGTTTTCGCCATCACATCAGGCCCGGTAGGTGAAGCTGCAGCTGCCGATCCCGGCAATGCGCGCTTCGACATGATCACCGGACGTGAGCGCGACCATCGGCCCGAGCGCGCCGGCGAGCAATATATCGCCCGCTTTCAGCGGCTCGCCTCTCCCGGCCAATGTCTGCGCCAGCCACGCAGCGGCGTTCAGCGGGTTGCCGAGCGCCGCGGCGCCCACCCCGGTCGAGGCGGTCTTGCCGCCGACATCCATTTCCATCGCCGCGCCCTCAAGGTCGAGCCCGGCGAGCGGCAATCCTTGATCAGCCAGTACGAAGAAAGCCGAGGAGCCATTGTCCGCCACCGTATCGGCAAAGCTGATCTTCCAGTCGGCGATGCGGCTGTCGACGATCTCGATCGCAGCATGCACGCTCGCGACGGCCGCGGCGACCTGCTCCACGGTCGTTGCCGGGTCCGGCAGGTCGGCACCCAGTACGAAGGCAATCTCGGCTTCGGCTTTCGGCTGCAGCGTCTTCGCGGGATCGAGCGTGCCGCCGTCGGCGATGCGCATATCGTCGAACAGCACCCCGAAATCGGGCTGGTCTACGCCGAGCTGTGCTTGCACCGCCTCCGCGGTCAGTCCCGCCTTGCGGCCGACGATGCGGCGCCCCTGCGCTTCCCAATAGCGCGTGTTGATCGTCTGCACCGCATAGGCGCCGTCGGCGTCGGCCGGATCGAGCGCATCGCGCAGCGGCGGGACAGCGCCGCCTGCATAGGCTTCGCGCAGCCGCGCGGCGGTGTCGTGATGGCTCGGCATCGTCCCTCTTCCCGTCTGCGGCGTTTGTTCACCGATTGACTAATTGCGACTCATGTTACATACCAAGTGCACGGTTTGTAAAGAGCCCAAGAGCTCGAAAGGGATGAGGAATGGAACAGAGCCTGCGGCCGGTTGTCGACGAAACACGCGGAATCTACCGCGTTCCGCGCCGCGCCTTTGTCGATCCGGGCGTGTTCGAGCGCGAATGCCGCGCCATTTTCGATAAATGCTGGCTCTATCTCGGCCATGCGTCCGAGCTTCCGAACCCGGGCGACTACGTGACGCGCAAGGTCGCCGGCCGCCCGATGCTCTTCACCCGCGACAAGGATGATCAATATCATGCGCTGATCAACGTCTGCCCGCATCGCGGCGCGGTCGTATGCCGCGAGCGCAAGGGCTCGTCGCCCGCCTTCCAGTGCATGTATCATGGCTGGGTGTTCGCCAATACAGGTCGGCTGATGGTCGTGCCCGGGCATGCCGGCTATCCCGCCGACTATAAGGACGACCCGGGCAAGCAGCTCAGCCACGCGCCCCGCTTCGACCGCTTCGGCGACTTTTTCTTCGTGAGCTTCGCTGCCGACGGCGAAGACCTCGCGACCTATCTCGCAGGCGCCGGCGACTATCTGAAGCTCGTCTCCGAGCAATCGTCAAAGGGCATGACGATCGTCGGCGGGACGCAGGAATATTCAATCCGCGGCAACTGGAAGCTGCTCGCCGAGAACAGCGTCGACGGCTATCATGCCGCGAGCACCCACTCGACCTATCTCGAATATCTCAAGAACGCGAACGGCTCGACGCACGACACGCGCCTCGCCGGGTTCGGGCACGACCTCGGCAACGGCCACGCGGTCATCGAGTATTTCGCGCCCTGGGGGCGGCCGATCGCCAACTGGATCCCGCTCTGGGGCGAGGAAGGCAAACGCGAGATCGAGGCGATCCAGCAGGATCTGACCGCGCGCCTCGGGCAGGAGCGCGCCGAGCGGATCGCGAAGCAGAGCCGCAACATGATCATCTTCCCCAATCTCGTCATCAACGACGTGATGGCGATCACGGTGCGCACCTTTTGGCCGACCGCGCCCGACTATATGGAGGTCAATGCCTGGGCGCTCGCTCCTGCCGAGGAGTCCGAGTGGCTGCGCAAATTCCGCCTGTTCAACTTCACCGAGTTCCTCGGACCCGGCGGTTTTGCCACCCCCGACGACGTCGAGGCGATCGAGAAGTGCCAGACCGGCTACCAGGCGGCACGCGAGGCGCAATATAATGATATCTCGCGCGGCATGCTGCGCGAAGGCGGGTCGGCCTATGACGACGAGCTCCAGATGCGCTGCTTCTGGAACGAGTGGGATCGCCGCATCCAGGAGCATGGCGCATGACCCGCGAGGCCGAGATCGACGCGATGCTCCTCCAGCACCGCGTGCAGAGCTTCCTCTTCCACGAGGCCGACCTGCTCGACCGGTGGCAGCTCAACGAATGGGAAGCGCTCTTCGCCGATGAGGCGAGTTATCTCGTGCCCCCGACCGACGTCGATGGCGACTTCGCCGACCCGAGCAAGTCGCTTTTCTACATTTTCGACGACCGGACCCGCATTCATGAGCGCGTCGTGCGTCTCGAGAAGAAAGGCGCTCACAGCGAGTTCCCGCGATCGAAGACCCGCCACCTCGTCAGCAATGTCCGGGCATCGGCGAACGGCGACACGATCGAGGCGACCGCCTCCTTCGCGGTCTGGCGGTCGAAGGATGGGAACACCGATATCTTTGTCGGTCATTATGCGTACAAGCTCGTCGAGATCGACAGCGCACTGCGCATCGCCGAGAAGAAATGCGTACTCGATACGGACGCGCTCCGGCCGCACGCCCGCATCAGCATCTTGCTCTAGGATGACGATATGACCGCACCCTTCCGCTACCGGCGCCTGTCCTACGTCGCGCTCGACGTCTCCGACCTCGAACAATCGCTCGGCTTCTACCGCGATCTCGTCGGCCTCACCGTCGACCGCCGCGACGGCGATACCGCCTTTCTTCGCTGCAGCGAGCTGCCGCAAAACCTCGTGCTGCGCGAGGGCGATACGCCGGGCCTCGCGCGCGCGGCGTTCGAACTCGAAAGCCAGGCCGATCTCGATCGCGCCTATACCTATCTCGACGACGAGGGCTTCGCGCCCGAATGGCTGACTTCCGAGGAAGCGGGCGAGCTGAAGGTCGGGGCGGCACTCCGCTTCAGGGAGCCCGGCTGCGGGCTGCATTTCGAGTTTCACGTCGAGCCCGAACTGCAGGATGATTTCGAGGCCGGTCACACCGCGATCGCGCGTCTCGGCCATGTCGTGCTCAACGTCGCCGACTTCGCCACGGTAGAAGGCTCGCTCGTCGGCAAGCTCAACTTCCTGATTTCGGACCATGTGCCGGGGAAGATCGCCTTCCTGCGCGCCTTCCCCAACAAATATCATCACAGCTTCGCGATCCTGACCGGCCCGTCGGACGGCTATAATCACGTCAATTTCATGGTCTCGGACATCGACGACGTCGGGCGCGCGATCAACCGGATGAAGAAGGCCGAGGTGCCGATCGTCTTCGGCCCCGGCCGCCACGAACCATCGGGCAGCATCTTCCTCTATTTCCTCGATCCCGACGGCATGACCACCGAATATAGCTTCGGCATGGAGGAGTTTGCAGAAGAGGGCGCGCGGCCGCCGCGCGAACTCGAAGCGAAACCCGAGGTGCTCGACACCTGGGGCAGCATTCCCGACCCGCGCTTCGGCAAGGGCGGCGCGATCCTCGCCCATGCGTGAGTCCCTTCATGAAGGCCGGGTTGCGATCGTCACCGGCGCCGGGCGCGGCATCGGGCTCGCGATTGCGCGGCGCCTCGAGGCCGACGGCGCGCGCGTCATGTTCGCCGACCTCGACGAGAGCGCCGCGCGCGAAGCCGCGGGCGAGAGGGGCGGCGCCTTCTGGGGCGACCTTTCCAACGAAAAGACGGCCAAACAGCTTATCGTCAAAACCGTCGAGACGCTCGGCGCACCCGCAATCCTCGTGAACAATGCCGGGGGCGGTATCCTCCGGCCCTTTCTCGAGCATACGCCCGATACGCTCCGCGCGACGATCGACCGCAATCTCTGGACCGCGATCTGGTGCTGTTGGCATGCATTGCCGCACATGAAGGCGGCTGGCTGGGGGCGCGTGATCAACATCGGCGCCGACAGCGTCCGCAACGGACTCTTCGACCATGCCGGTTACAATGCGGCGAAGGGCGGCATGCACGGCATGACTACCGGGCTCGCCCGCGAGTTCGCGAAGGACGGCATCACCGTCAACACCGTCGCGCCCTGCGCGGTCGTGACCCCGCAATATCGCGAGATCGAGAAGAACAATCCCGATCTTATCGCAAAGGTGGTGAGCGTGATCCCGATGGGCCGCGCCGGTACCGAGGAAGAAGTCGCCAGCATGGTCGCCTATCTGGCGCGCGACGAGGCCGGTTTTGTGACCGGCCAGATCGTCAGCGTCAATGGCGGCACCACGATGCTCTGAGCGTTCGCGCTCCAACTCAGGGACAATACAGCATGACCAACCCCGAAATCGGCCAGTCGATCGTCGCGAACGGCATTCGCACCAATTATATCGAAGCCGGAGATCCGTCGCTTCCGGCGCTCGTCCTCATTCATGGTTCCGGACCCGGCGTGACCGCCTTCGCCAACTGGAACGGCGTCATCCCGGCACTCAGCGAGCATTTTCATGTTCTCGCCCCCGACATGGTCGGTTTCGGCTACACCGAAGTGCCCGAAGAGGTGACCGACTTCACGCTCGACTTCTGGGTCGATCATATCGTCGGCTTCCTCGACGCACTCGGCATCGAACAGGCGAGCTTCATCGGCAACAGCTATGGCGGCGCCTTGAGCCTCGCCGTCGCCGCCCGCCACCCCGAGCGTGTCCGCCGCTTCGCGTTGATGGGCGCGGCGGGCCTCAAGTTCGAAATGTCGAAAGGCCTGCTCGACGTCTGGGGCTATGAGCCTTCCGAGGCGAATATGCGCAAGCTTATGGAAACCTTCGCCTATAATCCGGGCCTCGTCACCGACGCGATCGTGCTCTCGCGCCACAATGCGAGCATTCGCCCGGGCTCGCACGAGGCCTTTTCGCGCCTTTTCCCTGAGCCGCGGCAGGCGAAGCTCGACCGGCTGGCGACGCGTGAAGAGGATATCCGCAAGATCGAAGCCCCTGCCCTCATCATCCATGGCCGCGAAGATGTGATCGTTCCCGTTGACGTGGCCTATCGTTTCTCGGCATTGCTGCCCCATTCGGAGCTGCATGTGTTTGGGGAATGCGGGCATTGGACACAGATCGAGAAGAAGGATCGGTTCGTCGAGGTGGTGATCCCGTTCCTCACGGCAGCGTGAAGCGTCCACGGCGCTCGCAGGGCGAACGCTCGGAGGAAATGCGCGAGCGGGTCGCGCATGCGACGTTCGAGGTGATTGCCGCGCGCGGCTTTTCGGGACTGCGAACCGCCGCGGTCGCCGAACAGGCGGGCGTCAGCCAGGGCGCCCTCCTCCATCATTTCGAGACCAAGCATGGCCTGACGCTGGCGACCGTCGAATATGCCTTCGCGCGCGCCTCGGCCAAGACCGAAGATATCATCGAGGCGGGCCTCGCCAAGGGTGAAGACCCGATCGATCTGATGCTCGACGATTTCCGGCTCTATTTCTTCAACGATGATTTCTGGGTCTCGCTCGACATCACGATCAACGCATCGAAGGATCCCGAGCTCAAGGGCGGCATACGCGAAATCGTGCCGCGCTACCGCCTCGGCGTCTATCGCCGCTGGGTCGGCATCCTATCGGAAAATGGGTGGTCGACCGGTGACGCCGAAGAGATTGTGCGCATGAGCGCGGCGCTCACCACCGGGCTCGGGATCCGCACGCTGTTCGACGATGTCGACGCCTATCTCGGCCCGACGATCGAACGATGGCGCAAGATGGTCGACGCCACCTGGCCGAGGCAGAAGGCCTAGCGGGCTTCGGCGACCACCGGATTTTCGATCGCGCCGACGCCATCGATCTCGCAGCGCACGACGTCGCCGACCTTCAGGAAGACGGGCGGATCCTTGGCGATCCCGACCCCTTCGGGCGTGCCGGTCGCAATGAGATCGCCGGGTTCGAGCGTGAAGGCGGTCGAGAGATATTCGATCTGCTCATCGATATTGTGGAGCATCATGCGGGTATTCGATGACTGGCGCTCCTCGCCGTTCACGAAGCAGCGGATGGGCAAGTCGTGCGGGTCGGAAATCTCGTCGGCGGTCACGATCCACGGACCGATCGGGCCGTGGGTGTCGAAGGATTTGCCCATCGTCATCGTCTGCGAGTGGAATTGCCAGTCGCGCGTCGAGATGTCGTTGGCGACAAAATAGCCGAAAATATAAGACCGCGCATCGGCGGCGGACACATGCTTCGTGGCCTTGCCGATCACGACGCCAAGCTCTGCTTCATAATCGACCTGGTCCGACACGTCGGGCTTCACAATGCCATCAAAAGGGCCGGTGATCGACGTCGTCTGCTTGTTGAACCAGAGCTGCTTCTTGGGCTCGGCAATGCCAAGTTTCGCGCCCTCCTCGACATGCTTGCGATAATTCATGCCGATCGCGAGATATTTGCCGGGTCGTTCGATCGGCGCGAGAAGCCGGACCGATGGCAGCGGAACCGACGCCGCGGACGCGGCAAGGTCGGTGATGCGAGCCAGCGCCCCCACGCCCTCCCGCACCACCGACAAGAGATCGAGGAAACCAAGCGGCTCCAGATCTACGACGGTATTGCCGACCACCACGCCTGCGCGCGCGCCAGCACCAGCGTCGAACCGAACCAGCTTCATTTTGCCCTCACCCCTCGATCTCTGATGATCTCATTTACATACCGTGCGCTTGGTATGTCAACGATCGCGCGACAGCGAGCGACAGTTCCGGAGCCCATTCTTCAGCCTCTAAATCTTGGCCGTGAGCTCTGGCACCGCGTTGAACAGATCGGCAACGAGGCCGAAGTCGGCGACCTGGAAGATCGGGGCGTCCTCGTCCTTGTTGATCGCGACGATGGTCTTCGAATCCTTCATACCGGCGAGATGCTGGATAGCGCCCGAGATGCCGATCGCGAAATAGACCTGCGGCGCGACGATCTTGCCGGTCTGGCCGACCTGATAGTCGTTGGGGACATAGCCCGCGTCGACCGCGGCGCGCGACGCGCCGAGCGCGGCGCCGAGCTTGTCGGCGAGCGGCACGATGACTTCTTCATATTTCTCGCTCGAACCGAGCGCACGGCCACCCGACACGATGATCTTCGCCGAAGTGAGTTCAGGGCGGTCCTGCTTGGCGATTTCGGCGCCGACGAAGCTCGAGATGCCGGCATCGCTGCCCGAACCCACCGCTTCGACCGTACCCGAACCGCCCGAGGTCGCGGCCTTGTCGAACGCGGTGCCGCGCACAGTCAGGACCAGCTTGGCATCCGACGATTCGACAGTCGCAATCGCGTTGCCGGCGTAGATCGGACGGGTGAAGGTCTTCGGACCCTCGACCGACAGGATTTCCGAAATCTGCATCACGTCGAGCAGCGCGGCGACGCGCGGCGCGATATTCTTGCCGGTCGTCGTCGCGGGCGCGAGGAACGCATCGTGCGAGGCCATCAACTCGGCGATCAGCGGCGCGACATTTTCGGGCAGATTATGACCGAAGGCGGCGTTATCGGCGACATGCACCTTGCCGACGCCCGCGATCTGCGCGGCTTCCTTGGCGACCGCATCGACGCCCGAACCGGCGACGAGCAGATGAACCTCGCCCAGCTTCGATGCAGCGGTCACGACCGCAAGCGTGGCGTCCTTGACCGACGAGCCATCATGTTCGACCCAAACCAGAGTTTTCATAGCAAACTTCCCTCTATTCCGTTCAGGCTCAGCTGTGGACGCCGATCGCCTTCAGCTTGGCGACCAGATCATCGACATCGGCGACCTTGACACCCGCCGAGCGGACGGGCGGTTCCGAAACCTTGACCGTCTTGACGCGCGGCGCGGTATCGACGCCGTAATCGGCCGGGGTCTTGGTATCGAGCGGCTTCGACTTCGCCTTCATGATGTTCGGCAGCGACGCATAGCGCGGCTCGTTCAGGCGCAGGTCAGTCGTCACGATCGCGGGGAGCTTGAGCTTCACCGTCTCGAGGCCGCCATCGACTTCGCGGGTCACGCTGACATGATCGCCTTCGACATTGACCGCGCTGGCGAAGGTACCCTGCGCCCAGCCGGTCAGCGCTGCGAGCATCTGGCCGGTCTGGTTGTTGTCGCCGTCGATCGCCTGCTTGCCGAGGATCACGAGGCCCGGGCCTTCGGCGTCGGCAATCGCCTTGAAGATCTTCGCGAGCGCGAGCGGTTCGACTTCGTCGTCGGTCTGCACCAGGATCGCGCGGTCGGCGCCCATCGCGAGCGCAGTGCGCAGCGTTTCCTGCGCCTTTACTGGGCCGACGGAAATCGCGATGACCTCGGTCGCGACGCCCTTTTCCTTCAGGCGGATCGCTTCTTCGACACCGATCTCGTCGAACGGGTTCATCGACATTTTGACATTGGCCAGGTCAACGCCGGTGCCGTCGGACTTCACCCGCGGCTTGACGTTATAATCGAGCACCCGCTTTACGGGGACGAGGATTTTCATCGGTCTCTCCCATCCTGTGCGGCTCCACCGCACGAATAGCTCCAAATAGATAAACTGGTTTACCTTTGTCAATCGCTTCCCTAAGCGGGGCGTCAGGAGAGAGGAGAGAGATATGCTCGAACGTGACGGCAGCAGCCTGTTCGGCGAGGAACACCGCGCCTTTCGTGCAACAGTGCGCAAGTTCATCGATCGCGAGTTTTCGCCGCGGCTCCAGGAGTTCGAGGAGGCCGGCAAAGTCGCCCGCGACTTCTGGCTGAAGTGCGGCGAAGCCGGGCTGCTTTGCCCGACAATGCCCGAGGCCTATGGCGGCCTCGGTCTCGACTTCACTTTCAACGCGATCATCAACGAGGAACTCACCTACGCGATGATGGCGGACTCGATCACGCTCCAGACCGACATCACTATGCCCTATATCCTCCATTACGGGAGCGAGGAGCAGAAGGCGCATATTCTGCCCCGCATGCTATCGGGCGAGACAATCGTGGCGATCGCGATGACCGAACCCGGAGCCGGATCCGATCTCCAGGGCGTTCGCACGACGGCGCGTCTCGATGGCTCGGACTATCTCATCAACGGCGCCAAGACCTTCATCACGAACGGTCAGAATGCGGACCTAATCATCACGGTCTGCAAGACCGATCCCGACGCCGGAGCCAAGGGAACATCGCTCCTCCTTGTCGAAGCCGATCTTCCGGGCTTTGCGCGCGGGCGCAACCTCGACAAGGTTGGTCAATGGATGGCCGACACGTCCGAACTATTCTTCAACGACGTCCGTGTTCCCGCGTCAAACCTGCTTGGCCGCGAGAATGGCGGCTTCCTCCACTTGGTGAGCGACCTTCCGCAGGAAAGGCTGACGATCTCGATCACCGCGCAAGCGGCGGCGCAGCGCGCCTTCGACGAAGCGGTCGCTTTCACCCGCGAGCGTAAGGCGTTCGGGAAGAATGTGATCGATTTCCAGAACACGCGGTTCGTTCTCGCCGACATCAAGGCCAAGCTGCAGGTCGGCTGGGCGCATCTCGACTGGGCCATCGCCCGACATGTCGCCGGCGCGTTGACCGCCGATGAAGCCGCCGCGAGCAAATATTGGCACACCGAAATGCAATGGGAGGCATGCGATGCCGCCCTCCAACTGCATGGCGGGTCGGGCTATATGAACGAGTATCCGATCGCGCGTATCTGGCGCGATGCACGCGTCCGCCGAATTTACGGTGGTACGAGCGAGATCATGCGCGAACTGGTCGGCAGGAGCCTCTGAGGGGCTACCGGGAAGATTTTCGGGCCGGGTACCGCCGTTCAGGTGGGGAGCAATTCCTTGAGCGGCCTCTCGGTGTCGGCAAGTTGCTCCACCGTCGCCTTCAGTCCGGCGGTGACGATCATGCGGCCCTGGACATAATCCTTGGTCGCATTCACGCAGTCGATGGCGATCACCCGTCCCGCCTTCAGATAGACGATCGAGAAACTCCGGCTGGCCACATCACCGCGCAAAACGGCCTGGTCATGTCCCGTCGACAGGCCCGCGGTCTGAAGCTTCAGGTCATATTGGTTCGACCAGAACCACGGGATCGCATGATAGGGCGCCTCGTCGCCGACGATGCCCTTGGCGACGACATTCGCCTGGTCGTTCGCATTCTGCACCGATTCCAGCCGGATCACCGCGCCTTCGGCAAAGCCATTCTCGTGCGCGGCGCAATCGCCGATCGCATAGATGTCGGGCAGGCTCGTCTTGCAGTGCCGGTCGACGAGCACGCCGTTGCCGCCCTCGGCGCCTGCCGCGATCAGCGGCTGCGTCGCGGGCACGATGCCGATGCCGACGATCACCAGATCGGCGGGAATGACCTCGCCGTCGGCCAGCCGCACGCCGGTAACATGCGTATCGCCCTCGATCGCCTCGACATTGACGACGAGCCGCAGGTCGACGCCATGATCGCGATGCTCCTTTTCATAGAAGCGCGACAGTTCGGCCCCCGCAACGCGTGCAAGTACACGGTCGAGCGCTTCGAGCAGCACCACCTTCTTGCCCGCCTTGCGGAGCACCGCCGCGGCTTCGAGCCCGATGTAGCCGCCACCGATCACGACGATCTGACCCGCGGTCTCCGACGCCGCCTTCATCGCATCGGCGTCGGCGCGCGTGCGCACGCCCTGCACGCCGGGCAGGTCGCCGCCGGAGATCGGCAGCATGCGCGGGGCTCCGCCGGTCGCCCAGACGAGCTTGCCATAGCCAATCGTCTCGCCGCTTTCGGTCGTGACGCTATGCGCGACCGGATCGACCGAAACGACGCGCTTGCCGAGCAGCATCGTGACCTCGCGCTCGTCCCAATATTTCGCGGGGCGCAGCTGGATGCGTTCGAATTCCTTTTCGCCCGCGAAATATTCCTTGGACAGCGGCGGGCGCTCGTACGGAAGCTCGGGCTCGTCGCCGACGATCGCGATGCTTCCGGTGAACTTCTGCGTGCGCAGCATGATCGCCACCTGTGCGCCACCATGCCCGCCGCCGACGATCAATACGTCGTACCGCACGTTTTCCGTCTCCCTATGCCATTCCGTGGGGCTAGCGGATCCCCCCCTTAAGCGGTCAACAAAGCCGAGTGACAATCCCAAAGTCATTTCAGGATTACCGAGCGCCTGCATGGAAGTAGGCAGCGCATGATCCGACATACGCCAACCGCAACATTTGTTTCGGCCGCCCGGCTTAACCTCTTGCCCTATGGCAACTTAGCTCGGCTCCTCCATCTGAGCATAAGGCAAATCAACCGGGACGACGGCCAGCGCGGCAGGAATATTTTCACGGCCAATCACGACGTCGATCTCTTGCTCATGATGGTAGAGGAACTGCTCCGACCAACACAACGGGATCGAATCGATCCCTCCGTGCGACAGCGCTTGATGCATTCCGGCCAGCGCTTCGAGATCCTCCCCAATGAAGGCTTCGAAAAAGGTCAGCGTATCCTTGTCGAGCTGCTCGTTCGTTTCAGACGCCCCGGTCTTGACGAAAGACACCTCGACCCGGCTTCGCCCGACGCCGATTGGCCACACCATGACGATTGGAAACAGATATTCGGCGAGCGGAAAGGTCGCGTTGGGGAACACATTGTAGCTTCGTTGGCCGCTGCGCGAGATTTCGGCGAGCTTGGCGGCGCGCTGCTCTTCGCTGTCGGTATCTGACTTGAAAAAGGCCGCGCCCATGCCGCTGGTCAGCTCGCCGCGCGATTTGATCACGATAGCGCTGTGGCCGCCGCGGATCATCTGCAATGCCGACGTCTTGGAATCGATCACCTTGTCGATCGTATTCTCATGAACATATTTCGCGTGATAATTTTCCGCAAAATTGTCTTGCACACACTTCCAGTTGCAATCGACCTCGAAGCTGAACCGCTTGTGGAGCCGTAGATCGTCGAGCGGCAGGTCGGCCCATAGAGCGGGAATCTCCGCAAGATATTCGAGCAGTGGCACAGCCGACGTGTCGAAGTTGACGAAGACCAGGCTTCCGAGTTGCTCGCAGCGGATCGGTTTCAATCCGCGCTCGGATTTGTCCATGCCCGCAAAATAATGCTCGTCGGGGACGAAAAGGAGCTTGCCGTCGAGATCATAGGTCCAGCAATGATAAGCGCACCGCAACGCGCGCTCCTTGCCCTCCGGCTGCTTCATCAGCATCGAGCCGCGATGCTGGCACGTGTTGTGAAAGGCACGAAGGACTTCATCCTTGCCGCGCACGACCACCACGGGGGATTCGTTAAGCATATAGGTGCGATAGGTTCCGGGTTCAGCGAATTCGCTCGCGAGGCCGACAAACAGCCAAGTCCTCGGCCAGAGAAACTTCTTCTCCAGATCATAGAATTCATCGCTCGTATAGCGCGCGGCCGGGATATCGGGAAACGCCGGAAAGTTCTCGGGGAAACGGCGTTCACGCATATTGACGGTCGCGGTCTCCCACATGGACTGGATGCGCTCGGGAGTTTCGAGGGTCATTTTGTGCCTATCCTCTCACTGACAGATGCTTCGATTGTAGCGATCGTCCGGCGCGGCACTATCCCCGTCGCGGGGGACCGACGCGGCGCAACCCGTTTGCACCCCAAACTAAGCGATGATCGTCCCGTTCGGCAGGGACTGCGGCGGTCGCGAAGAACGCCTAGCACCGCCCCCGATTGCCTGCGCGGGGCCCGCCGGGCGCGCCTCTCGGAACAAAGGACAGGATTTTGCCCACGATCGTAAACGACGCGGCCGCCGCCATCGAGGGTCTGCTTTTCGACGGCATGACCATCGTTGCGGGCGGGTTTGGGCTTTGCGGTATCCCCGAAAAGCTCATTCTCGCCATAAGGGATGCGAAAGTGCGCGACCTCACGGTGATCTCCAATAACGCCGGTGTCGACGACTTCGGCCTGGGATTGCTGCTGCACACCCGCCAGATCCGCAAAATGATCAGTTCCTATGTCGGCGAAAATAAGGAGTTCGCGCGTCAGTATCTTGCTGGCGAACTGGAGCTCGAGTTCAATCCGCAAGGTACGCTCGCCGAGCGCATACGCGCGGGGGGCGCCGGAATACCCGCCTTCTACACCAAGACGGGGGTCGGAACGCAGGTGGCAGAAGGGAAAGAAGAGCGCATCTTTCATGGCCAAAGATATATTATGGAAACGGGCCTTTTCGCGGACCTCGCGATCGTGAAAGCCTGGAAAGCCGATACCAAAGGCAATCTCCTGTTTCGCAAAACCGCGCGTAACTTCAATCCGATCGCGGCGACTGCCGCTACGATCACTCTGGCAGAAGTTGAATTGATCGTGCCAGCGGGAGAAATCGACCCGGATCAGGTGCATACGCCGGGCATTTACATCGACCGGCTTTTTGCGGGCGAGCATTACGAAAAACCGATCGAGCAGCGAACGACCCGGACGGAGCTGGTATAATGTCATGGACCCGCAACGACATCGCCGCGCGCGCCGCGCGTCAGTTGAAAGATGGCGATTATGTAAATCTGGGGATCGGCGTACCGACGCTCGTACCCAATTTTCTCAAGGCGGGGCTCGAAGTCACCTTCCAGTCGGAGAACGGCATGCTCGGCGTCGGCCCCTTCCCCTTCGAGCATGAAGTCGATGCGGATCTGATCAACGCGGGCAAGCAGACGGTGACCGCACTGCCGGGTTCCGCCTTCGTCAACTCGGCGGAGAGCTTCGCGATGATCCGCGGGGGTCATGTCGACCTGTCGATCCTCGGAGCGCTCGAGGTAGCGGAGAATGGCGACCTTGCGAACTGGACGATTCCCGGCAAGATGGTGAAGGGCATGGGCGGCGCAATGGATCTTGTTGCCGGCGTGCCGCGCATCATCGTTCTCATGGACCATGTCTCCAAAAACGGCGAGCCCAAGTTTCGGGGCTCATGCAGTCTACCGCTGACCGGAGCCGACGTGGTCGACATGATCATCACCGATCTTGCCGCATTCGAGCGGTCCGATCGGGGCGAGACGCTCTTTCGGCTCATCGATATGGCGCCGTCGGTGACACTCGACGAACTCCGCGCCAAGACCGAAGCTCAATTCACGGTCGATTGAATCGAATGTCTGTCATCACCGGCCGTCCTCGTACCGCTCGGCATGCGATAAGGACGGAAGCCGGCACGTCATTCCACCGTCGACGGTGATCGCCTGCCCCGTGACATATGCACCGCCGTCGGACGCGAGGAAAAGAGCGGCAGCGGCAAGGTCCGCAGGCGCGCTGTACCGCCCAAGGACCGTCGCGATATCGAGATAGGCCTTCCCTTCGGCAGTATGCGGCGCCGCGAACCAGTCGCGTGTGATGCCGGTGACGGTGTTTGCCGGATGAATGCAATTGGCGGTCACGCCATCGGGACCGAGTTCGATCGCGAAGCCCTTCATGAGACCCGCCACCGCATGCTTCGACGCAACATAAGCGCCTTGGAGACGAAGGCCGAATTCGGCGCACACTGATCCCGTCGTTATGATGCGCCCGAACCGGCTGCCGCGCAGCAGGGGTACGCATTCGCGCGTAAGGCGAAAAACCGCGTCGACATTGACCGCGAATATGCGCGACCAGCTGGCATCCGTCGTCTCGTGGAGCATGGCGAGTTCACCCGGAATTCCGGCGTTGTTGACAAGAATGTCGAGCCCGCCAAGCTCGCTTTCGGCCATACAAGCAAGCTTGCTTGCCGCCTCCGGCGTTGCGACATCCAGGGCGCGCACCACGATTTCATTACGCCCGGCAAAGGCCGTCTCGAGGCGCGGCGCATCGATATCGACGACGATGACGCGGGCTCCTTCATCCGCGAAGCGCTCGGCGATGGCACGGCCGATCCCGTCTGCCGCGCCGGTCACCAGCGCGCGGCGACCGGCCAGATAGCTCATTGGCTATTCCTCATCATGCACGCCCGGCCGCGGAGAAGTCTGGCTTGCGCTTTTGGGTAAAGGCAGCGACGCCTTCCCGGCCTTCCGACCCTGCGGCTTGCAAGCCCACGTTGCGCGCTTCGGCCTCCATCTGATCCTCGGGAGAAAGTTCGCCGCTGGACAGGAGCAGCCGGCGAATGGCTGCGTGCGCGCCGACTGGGCCGTTTGCCAGCGTCGCCGCGACGGAGCGGCTTTCCAACGGTAGTTCCGCGTCTGGAACCACGCGTGTTACCAGCCCGATCGACACGGCCTCGTCGCTCGATAAGCGGCGGTTGAGCAGGGCCAGCTCCTGACTGCGCCTGAGACCGATTAATCTGGGCAAAAGCCAAGTCGAGGCACCGTCGGGCGAAAAACCGATCCCGGTATAAGCCATGGAAAAGTGCGCCGACATTGCGGTGAGGACGATATCTCCGACCAACGCGAGACCCAGCCCCCCGCCCGCAACCGGCCCGTTGACAGCGACGACGAGGGGCTTTTCCATGTGCAGAAAGGTTGCGATCGCGGCATGGAGCGGCGTCGTGATGCTACCGAGCAATACGCCGACGCTCTCGCCGGCGGCCCCGATGGCCATCACGTCGCCACCCACACAGAAAAAGCGTCCGTTCGCAGTTAGGAGCACGGACCGAACGGTAGGGTCGCTGGCAACCTCGCTTGCCCTCAAGGCCAGTTGCTCCGCCATTGCGACACTGATGGCATTGCCCGTGTCAGGGCTGTCGAGCGTCAGTGTCGCGACCATCCCATCGTCGTCTCTTCGTACTAGCATGACTGTGCTCTCCAAATTGAACTTTACGCCTTGGCTGCGGCAGGGATCGCCGGCGGCGCGCGCCCGGCAATGATATCCGCTGCTTTTTCCCCGATCATGATGGCGGTCGCGTTTGTATTGGTACTGGGAAGCGTCGGCATGACCGACGCATCGGCGACGCGCAGGCCACTTATTCCCCGGACACGGAGCTGTGGATCGAGGACCGCGCCGTCGTCGATCCCCATGCGACACGTGCCCACCGCATGATAGCCAAGCGCGGCTTTCGCGCGGACGAAGTCCGCCCACTCTGCATCGGTCGACGGCATCGGGTTCGGGACGCGGTTGGCCGTCACCAAAGACCGCATGGCCGGTGTCCGGTAAAGTTCGTCGATCAGCTTGCAGCCATCGACAAGCGTCGCGAGGTCGCGCTCGTCTCCAAAAAGCTGGTGGACGATCCTGGGGCGAAGATTCGCGTCGAGCAGGACTTGCCCGCGGGATTTCGGATGGCAGACCGACGCATAAAGCGTGATGATCTGTTCTCTAGGCAGGCCCTTGGCATCCCAGGACGTCGCGTTGGGGTCCATATCATAGCCCAGCGGCATGAAATGAAACTGGATGTTGGGCTCGTCGAGGTCGGCACGCGTTTTTACCAGCCCCATCGCCGGAACGGCGGGGGCCGACAGCGCTCCCGTCCTGTTCCACGCATAACGGAGCAGGTAACCGATGATATCGACCGGTCGCATTCGGCTGTTCATCGTCGGCCGGTTGACATATTTATTCTGGCCGACGCCTGGATGCTCCTGGAGATTGGCGCCGACGCCCGCCGCGTCGATTAGCACTTCGATCCCATGTTCCGCGAGCACCGCGCTCGGGCCGATCCCCGAGCGCATCAACAGAGCGGGCGAACCCATCGCCCCCGCCGAAATAATGACTTCGCGGCGCGCGCGCGCGGAGTGCATTTTGCCGTCCCGGCGGAACGTCACGCCGGTTGCTCGCTTCCCTTCAAAATCAACGCGATCGACTTCCGCCGCGGTGATGATCTGGAGATTGGAACGCGTACGCGCTGGGCGCAGATACGCCTTCTCCGTGCTGCATCGCCACCCGTCCCTCTGCGATCCGTGGGTCAGAAATACGCCTTCCATCCGGCCATCCTGATATTCTCCGAGCGTCGCGATCCCCATCTGATTGCACGCTTCGAGAAATATGTGCGTGAGGGGATGAAATCCGGGCCGCATCGGCGAAACCGACTGAGGGCCATGGGTGCCGTGCGCCTGGTTCGCTTCGCCGGTCCAGCTTTCAGAGCGCAGGAAATACGGGAAAACGTCCGTAAATCCCCAACCGGATGCACCGGCCTGCTCCCAGCGATCATAGTCGCGGCGCGTGCCTCGCACATAAACCATCCCATTGATCGAACTCCCGCCGCCAAGCGCCTTGCCCGCTGACCAGGCGAACGCCCGGTTTCCAATCGTGGGATCCGGCTGCTGCTCGTACAGCCAATCGAACTTGGGATTGCCGATCAACTGCACGACCCCGGCCGGAACCTGCACGAGGAGGGCACGTGCCTCACCGCCCGCCTCGATCAGCAGGACCTGCGACGCGCCATCTTCGCTGAGGCGATTGGCGATGACGGCCCCGGCGCTTCCGCCGCCGACGATGATATAATCCGCCTCAAAGGCTTCGCTGCCGTCCATATCAATCTCCCGTAGGCGCTCGCGCGCGCTGCCGGCGCCGGCTATAAATAGTCCATCAAACCGACGAGGCGTGGATCGGGGCGGCGGCCTCGCGCATCGCGATCCTTTGCTCGCGCAACTGCTGGCGCCGGACCTTGCCGGCATCATCGCGCAATTGCCCGTCGACGAATTCGAAGCTGCGAGGCAGCTTATAGGCCACCAGTCGATCGCGAAGAAAAGTTACCAACATGTCCTGATCGAGCTTGCCGCGCCAACCATCGGTAGGTTGAACGATCGCGTGCACCGAAGCGCCGAAATCTTCGTCGGGCAGGCCGATAACCACGGCGCCCTCAATCCCCGGATGCGCCATCAGTGCACTTTCGACTTCGGCGGGGAAGATGTTGGCGCCGCCCGACACGATCATGTCGGTACGTCGGTCGGCGATGTAGAGAAATCCGTCTTCATCAAGCCAGCCGAAATCGCCGAGCGTCTCGTAACCGTCCGGGGTGCTCCGCGTTTCGGCACCGATATAGGCATAGGTCGAACCACGTCCACCAGCCGGAAGCGCAAAGATTTCACCGACCTCGCCCGCGGGGAGATCGCGGCCCCCGTCATCGACGATGCGTATCTTGTCGAGGTGCGGGCGGCCGACCGAGCCACGATGCGCCAGCCATTCGACGCCGTTCAGGATCGTCGTAACAATACCTTCGGTGCCGCCGTAGAGCTCCCAGATCTTCTCCGGCCCCAGCCAGTCGATCCATGCCTGCTTCAGCTCGGGCGGCATCGGCGCGGCCCAATGCCATACGGTTTCGAGCGACGAGACGTCATAATTCGCACGAACCCCGTCGGGCAGGCGCCAAATGCGCATCATCATCGTCGGCACGAAACTGGTCCATTGGATCGCGAAACGATCGATAAGACGCAACGCTTCCTCGGGATCGAAGCGTGACATGCCGACAATGGAATGCCCTTCGAACAGTGCCTGGATATTCGTCGTCACCGGCATATTGTGGTAGACAGGACCCGTAGCGAGGATCGGTCCCGCCGCAGGAAATCGCAGTGGCGGCTTGCGGTCCGGATCAAGGGCGTTCAGACCCGGCGCGACGATGATCTTCGGCTGGCCCGTTGAGCCGCCCGACGACATGGCTTTCCAGCGCGGCGCAATAACCGGCTCGATCACCGCTGTATCCGCGTGATCGCGGCCGAAATCAGCTGGAGCGGCCGCAAGGCCTTTCCGAAGTGCGGGATCGGCGGCGATGACCATCTTGGGATTCGCCACTGCGACGATTGCTCGCAATTCGGCAAGCGGCAGGCGGTAGGAGACGACGTGCGGGGTCGCACCGATCGTCCATAAGGCAAACATCACTTCGTAAAAATCAGAGCCATTCGGCAGTGCGAGCGTCACAAGATCGCCTTGCGTTACGCCCGATGCGCGCAGCGCGTGGGCGCGCCGCGTTGCGCGGTCGGCAAGTTCGCCCCATGTGACAATGTCGTCGCCATGGCGAATCGCCCAGGCACTCTTGCCATGCCGCGCGGCGCCGCGCCGCGGGATGTCGGCGAGCGGGATCAGAGCCATTTGGAGCCGCGTCCTTCGATCGACATGCTCATTTGGGCTCTTCCGAAGGCTTGCCCCAGGCAGCCTTTCCTTTCAGCGCACCGGGAATGCCGCTGGGGTCGATTGGCAAGCCATAGAGTTGCTCGTTATGCGAATGGCTGAGCTGATGAAGGGCAAAACTTGTGTTCATCGCCGAAATGCGGCCCTGCGCGTCCTGCGCGCCGTTCACGGCTTCTTTGAGCAGCTTGAGCACGAACGACGGTTTTTTCGCGATCCGCTGCGCCATCTCGAGCGTGAAGCTTTCGAGCGTCTCGTTCGGCACGACATGGTTGACCATGCCAAGACGGTGCGCGTCGCGGGCGTCGAGGAAATCACTTGTGAACAGCATCTCCTTCGCTTTGCGAACGCCGACTTCCCACGGATGATTGAAAAACTCGGCGCCTGCGACACCGATCGATGCCGTATTGTCGGCGAACAATGCGTCCTCACCGGCGACAATGAGGTCGCACGGCCAGATCAGCATGAGTCCGCCGGAGACGGCCTTGCCTTGCACCTGCGCGATCGTGACCTTGGGAATGTTGCGCCACCTCTCGCTGAGGCCGAGGAACATTTCCTTTTCGATGCCCATGCGGCCTTCGGCCCCGGCGCAGTTGAACCCGCACCACGTTCCGACGGGGTCCCAAGGTGCCATTTCGGCAACGAAATCCTCGACGCGAAGATCGTGCCCCGAAGAGAAATGCGGTCCGCGCGCGCCAAGAATGATGACCTTTACGTCATCGTCGCGCGCAGCATCGTCGAACGCCGTGTTGAGTTCATAGAGCATAGCGGCGTTCTGGGCATTGCGGCTCTCGGGTCGATTGAGCATGATCCGGGTTACCCCGGGATGCGGCGTTTCGACGAGAATTGTCTCGAAATCCCTGTTCTTTGTATCTCTCGTCAAAATTCGCTCCTTTTGCTCATTATGGAGTGAGCCGACCGCGCGTGTTTGAGCGGCCGGCCCGTCCCATCTTCAGGCTGCGTCTTGCTGCCGGCCAGCGCCAGCATCGGCCTGGTCTTTGGGATATAGGCGTTGCAGCGCGCGATAGCCTTCCTGGCCTTCGTTGCTCTTGTCCCAGACCATCCAACCGCGATCCATGTGCGAAAGCGCCTGAAGGGCCATGCCGTACCCGACGCCGACCTGATCGTTGAAAAGCTGCTTCCAGCGATCGACGAAGCATTGACGTGTGTAGCGCAAGGTCAGGTCGTCATAGGTTGCCATCTGATGCGCGAGCTCCAGCGCGCGGGGCATGAGCTGGTCGGGTTCGAGCACCTCGTTGACGACGCCGAGGCGGAGGGCTTCCTGGGCGTCGATATGCTGACCGGTCAGCAGGAAATATTTCCCGCGATTGGTTCCGAGGAGTTCCTGCCAAAGGATGTGGACGCCGTCGCCCGGGACTTCGCCCGCGGTAAAATGGCCCTCGTCGGCATAGACCGCCTTCGTCGAGGCGAGATTGATATCGCCGAGTACCATCAGCTCGCCATGGATCAGCGCGGGGCCGTTGCAGGCGCAAATCACCGGCGCTTCGATTTCGAACAGGCGGCGGAACATCATCTTCTCGCCCCAGGCTGGCACGTCGAAGTTGCTGGGTGTCTTGATCGGAGCCCCCCATTCGCCGTGCCGATCGATGAACACGTCACCGGTGCCGGTAAACACGACGACGCGGTTGCCGCGATCGCCGCCAATGTCCGTGAAAGCAGGCGCCCATTCGGAATGATGCTTCGCGCCGTAGAGAACCGGGCCGCCGTCGCTGTGCCAGGTCACGACAAGTACGCCGTCGTCGGAACGCTCGAACTTCAGAGTTTCATATTTATCGAAATAGTCGGGGCGGTCAGTCATCACATCATCTCCGTTGAATGTCTAAAGGGTCGAAAATCGTCGTTCAGGCAATCACCATCCCGCCGTCGACCGACAGCGTGGCGCCCGTGAGGTAGGAGGCCGAATCCGAACATGCCCAGATAACGGCCGAAGCAATCTCTTCCGGCTGACCCGCCCGGGCCATCGGAACGGACGACTGGACATAGTCGTCGACGCTGAAGAAGCCTTCGGCGGCTTTCTTCATCAGCATCGGCGTCTCGATGACGCCGGGGCACACGATATTCACCCGAATATTCTGCGCCGCATATTCGAGCGCGGTGACCTTGGTCAGCCCGATCAGGGCATGCTTGCTTGCGACGTAGGCGGGAAGCTGGGGCGCTGCGCGTAGCGATGACACCGATCCGGTGTTGACGATGGCGCCGCCGCCCGATGCGCGCATCGCCTCTATCTCATACTTCATGCACAGCCAGACGCCGGTCACATTAACGGCGAAGATTTGATCCCAAAGCTCGCGCGTGCAATCGACAGTGGTGCCAGTGTCGGGCGAAATACCGGCATTGTTGTGTGCAGCGTCGAGGCGGCCGAACCGCCGCACGGTTTCGGCGACGGCAGCCGCGACCGACTCTTCTTCCGTCACGTCCGCCGCGATATAGATCGCTTCGCCGCCCGCTGCGCCGATCGCATCGAGGGTCGCGCGTCCGGCGTCTTCGTCACGGTCGACGACCGCGACGCGCGCACCGAGCTCTGCAAAGCCCTGCGCGGTTGCCCTTCCGATGCCGCTGCCGGCGCCGGTGACCAACGCCACGCGACCGCTCCAGTCCATGACCTTCACTGCGATACTCCCATCTGTTCCAATATTTGAGCCGGGGCGATCACTTGCGCATGTGGGCGGGCAGACGATCGTCAGGGATCGGCGGGCGATACATCTCGGCCGGTGCCTCGGTGATGCATACCCGCTGGAGCGTGCGCGTCTTGCCGGGAACCAGCCCGCCACGTGCGTGGTGATAGGCCTGGTTCGCCCAAATCACGACGTCCCCGTTCCGCCAGCGGTGTTCGTAGATATTCGAGTCCGAGTAGAGATGGGCGTGCAATTCGGCGATCAAGTCTTCGCTTTCGGCCTCGTTGAGACCAAGAATGAGCGCGGTATTCTGCTGCGTTGCGAAAAGCACCTCCATGCCCGTAATCGGATCGGTATGGATGATCTCATGCTCGGCGCGCGGCGCATCATCGGGATAGCCTTCGATCCGCTGGCGCCCCGTCAGACCTTCCTCGCTGGCCGAGAACAGGTTCAGCCCCTTGAGTCCGCGCAACCGCTCGCGCGTCGCGGGCGAAAGTGCTTCGAGCGCAAGGCGCCCACTCGCAAAGCGGGTCCACGTCTCCTCATAAGGCACCTCGATGCCGTGGAGGGAGATGCCGAGCAGCGGAATCGGCGTGTACAGGAAGTCGAGATGAAACGAGACTTCGGAATCACCGAGGATCCCATCCGTGCGCGTGTTCGATACATAGCCGACAGTAGTAAAGTCTTCGAGCACCGGGCCGAGCTTCGCCATCACCCGCTTTTGCTGTTCTTGGGTCAGTTCCTGCTCGCGAAACACGAGGAAACCATGTTCCTTGAAAAGCGCTGCCACCTCGGCATCATTCTTTTCATCGTGCAGGTCGATATCGACCGTGACCCCGAACGGCGTGTTCGGCGTAACCTTGGTTGTGGATTGGACAGACATATTCATTCTCCTGAATGCCAGACTATGACAAGGCTGCGGGCGCGGCACGAGCCTGCGTAGAAATTCGTACTTCGGGCGAGAAATCAGTAGACATCGCGCTGGTACCGCCCCTCGCGCTGCATGGCGGCGACGTAGATTTCCGCCGCGTCGGCGCTCATGTTCAAGCCTTCTTCGAGCGCGCGAAGCAACGCGCTGTGAACGGCTGGCGCCATGTCTGCGGCATCGCCGCAGACATAGATATGAGCCCCGCGCGTGACCCAGCGACCCAGTTCGGTCGCATGTTCGGCGATCCGGTGCTGGACATAGACTTTGGCCTCGCCGTCGCGGGAAAAAGCGGTGTCCAACCGGGTCAACGAGCCCGAATTTTCGAACGCGCGAAAATCGGCTTCGTAAAGAAAGTCCGTGGCTCGATTGCGTTCGCCGAAAATCAGCCAGGCCGGACCCGATGCCGGGGTACGTTCCTGCAGAAATGCACGATAGGGCGCCACGCCTGTGCCGGCACCGATCATGATGATCGGCACATCGTCCGCGGGAAGCCGGAAGTGCGAATTGGGTTGAACATAGACGCTGAGGCGCGTGCCCAGAGGTGTGCGGTCGCACAGCATGCCGGTTGCGACGCCCTGACGTGCCTCGCCTCGCAGCGAATAGGCGACGGGAGCGATCGCGAGATGGGCCTCGCGTCCCGCCGCGC
Organism: Sphingopyxis sp. SE2; assembly: GCF_032227185.1. Classification (NCBI taxonomy): domain Bacteria; kingdom Pseudomonadati; phylum Pseudomonadota; class Alphaproteobacteria; order Sphingomonadales; family Sphingopyxidaceae; genus Sphingopyxis; species Sphingopyxis sp. SE2. The sequence goes on from NZ_JAPMXW010000001.1 coordinate 2,297,291, forward strand.
GCATGCTCGAGGCGATGGAATAGAGCCGCGGTTGCAGGGGTCGCAGGCTTTGGACGAAACCTTGCGCCTCAAGACCGGTCACGGGATTCTGCCTGACGATATCGACAATATGGTGATCGCGAAGAAAGGCTCTGCGTTCGGCGGCGCGCTCGTCCGTGAGCAATGACGCGAGCTCGACCGAAGAGGTCAAGGCGGCCCAATATTCGAGGAAGCGAGGAGTGACGGTCGTGACTTCGCAATAATCGCGCAGCGCTTCGGATAGCGCAAGCGGCACCCCCGCCAACTCGACCGTGGTCTGGGGGTCGAGCGCCGTGACGGCCAGAAGCGCCGCGACGACCTCGGCATCATTCGCGACGATGATACCAAGCGCATCGCCTGGCGCGTAGACGGTCTCGGCATCGGCAAATGCGAGCGCGAGGTGCCGCGTTGCTTTCGTCGAGCCGGAGCCGACAAGAAGCCGATTCTCGATCACAGTCGCCTCGACAGCGCCGTACTTGGTCAGCCGCGCCTGAGCGGGACCGGGCAACGGTGCAGGCAGGATCGCTTCCGTCGAAGGGCCCGCCAAGAGATCGAGCGCCGACTCTCGCCAAGCGGCTGCGGGCTCGTCATAGTCGATATCGCAATCGATGCGATCGAGCAGCCGCGCTGCGCCGAGACGCGCGAGGCTCTCGTCGAGGCGCCGGCCAGCCGCGCAGAATTGCGCGTAGGTCGAATCGCCCAGGGCAGCGATGGCGTACCGAAGATGGTCGAGGCGCGGCGCAGCGGCGCTTTCCACCTGCGTGAAAAAATTCTCCGCGGCGTAGGGTGCGTCGCCCTCGCCGGTCGTGCTGACAACGAAGATCGCGTGATCGATGTCCGCAAGGTTGGCGATGTCCGTGTCCGCAAGGTCAACGGCCTTTGCCGTGAGGCCCCGCGCCACCGCGCCATCGCGCACCGCATTGGCAATTTCCTCGCTCGCGCCCGTTTCAGTAGCGAAAAAGACCGTTATCGCATCGACTGCCATTCCGCTTCCTGCCGTCGAGCCGGAGCCCGTCCCCGGCGAGCGCCAGTCAAGGTCGTCGGACCCCGCTTCGGTAGAGCCGTTCCATGCCTGTTCGGTCAGCACCTCGGCGCCTCCATATGAGTGAGGAGGATGATCGAGTTCATCACGCTGCACGCGCTTCGGCACTATCGAGATCGACAAAGACAGCCTCGCCCTCGACATGGACGTCATAGACCTTGATCGGCACCCAGGCCGGGACGCCCGTTACTTCGCCGGTCAAAAAGCTGAAGCGCGAGCTGTGCGCCGGACATTCGACGCTGTCGCCGCAAATCCAGCCTTCGCTCAGCGACTCATCCTCATGCGTGCAGCGGTCGTCAATCGCCCGGAACCCATGGCCTTCGATATGAGCAATGCACAGCGCGCGCCCGTCGATCTCTACCTTCTGCATCTCGCCCGGCGCGAGATCGCCGATCCTGATGACCTCAACCTTGTTCATGAACTTGCACTCCATTTGTCGAGCACGACCGGAAAAGTGATGTAAGTCGGGATGCGATCCCGCGGATCTTCAAGATTGCGCATTTCGAGCACCTGCGCCTCGCACTTGGGATCGCGCCGGATGCCGGCGCGGAACAGGCCTTGCACCATCCGCAAATGGCTACCGCTCTTCCCGTCGTTGCCGAGGACGGCGCGAAGGCCAAGGCACTGGTGCGGACCTGTTGCGAAGGCGAGCCCGTAACGGCTAATGCCCTCGGGGACGCCGCGATCGGGATCGAAATCATTGGCATTCGCGCCGAACACGGCCTCGTCGCGGCCGGCGCGTGCGACCCAGGCATGAACTTCGTCCCCGGCCTTCAGCGTCACGCCGCCGACTTCGAGGTCCTCAACCGCCAACCGGGTCAGATAGGGAACGAAAGGTGCGCGAAGGCGCAATGTTTCCTGGAGCGCCTGGCTGATGAATTCCATGTCCTCGATGCGCGCCCGGTCTTCCGGATGCGCTTCAAACCAGTCTGACAGATATTCGATCGTCGCGAGAACGGCTTGCGCGCTCGTACCGGTCGTCGCGACAAAGAACAGGATCGCTTCGTTTACCGCGACGCTCTCGTCGTGGTAGCTTTCATGGGCTTCGGTCGCGATCATGCGCAGGAGGTTGAGCGGCACCTCCTCCTCGCCGATCTCGCCCGCATCGAGCCGCTCCAACTGCTTCTTGACAAAGGCAAGCGAAGGGCGAAAAAATTCCTCGACAAAGACTTTCTTTGCTTCAACGCCGGCGCGCGTCACGCCTTCCCGATCCTCGAAGTGCGACGCGCTCAGTCCCCCGAAGATCGGAAGGGCGCAAGCGCGCAGTCGCGCCATGCCCTCTTCGGACTCGACACCCTGGATTCCGATAATTTTCGCCGCGAACTCAAGGAAGATCAGTTCGACCACCGAGGCCAGGTCACAGCCATAAAGGCCGTCTTCGTTCTTCTTGACCGACCGGTCCATCCAACGCTCGACCGACGGAAGGATGATGTCCTCACGGAAGCGGACAAGCTCCTCGGGACGGACGAGTGCGTTTAGCAGACGGCGACGCTGGCGATGAAGATCGCCGTTGATCATCGCGAGATTGCCGGCTTGGAATTCGCGTACGTTGATCTCGGCGAGCGCGTTGGGGCAGATGTAATTGTCCGCCGACACATCGGCGTTTTCCTCCACTGCTTTCGAGCGGAGAACCTTTTGCATGTCGTCGAGACTGTCGATCCTTACCCGCGATACGGGGCAGCGCGATTCAGGGATCAGCGGATTTGCATCCATCGGTTCATTCTCCTTTGCGGCGCGAAAGCGACCTCTTTCTGGGGTCCAGGTCACACGCCGGCATCCTCGCCTTTGAAATAGAGGATTGTTCGCCAGACGTATGTCACCGATGCCGGGGACTGCTCCGAAAACACCGAAAAGCGCTCACAGAGCCGCCCAACCGCCATCGACCGAAAGACATGCTCCGGTCACGAACGCCGCTTCGGCGGAGCTGAGGAACAGGACCGCCTGCGCTATCTCGCGGGGAGTGCCGAGACGCTTCATCGGGTGCATGTCGCCGATAGCCTTGCGTGCCGCCTCGCGGCCCGCTTCGTCGACGTCAGCGAGGCTTTGCGCCATCATGCCGGTCGGAATGCCGCCCGGAGCGACGGCATTGATGCGGATATTCTCGGCAGCATATTCGATGGCCGCATTCCGCGTCAGGCCAAGGACCGCATGCTTGCTGGCGACATATGCGGTCTGCATTGCCATGCTGTGCAAACTGAGAAAGGAGGCAGTGTTGACGATCGATCCGCCGCCCTGCTTCAGCATCAAGCCTATCTCCGCGCGCATGCAGAGCCATACGCCGGTGACATTGATACGCATGACACGCTCCCATTCTTCGTGCCCGATGTCGGCGGCGAGCTTCGAGGATTGCGTGATGCCCGCGTTGTTGAAAGCGCAATCTATTCGACCGGTTATGACGGCCGCACGCTCGAAAGCGGCAGCCACTGACCCTTCGTCACCCACATCGGCAACCAGTGCTTCGAAGCGCGCGCCCGTCGACGATAGCAGGGCGGAGGTTGCCGCAAGCCCTTCCTCGGACCGGTCGAGGCCGATGACTACGGCTCCCGTTTCAGCAAATGCCAACGACGTTTCCTGTCCAATGCCGCTGCCCGCGCCCGTGATCAGCACGGTCCTTCCCTCGAAGCGTCCCGTCATCATTTTCTCCTCTTCTGATCTTCGCCGAATATGATCTCAAAAATCGTGGAACGGCTGCCGGACTCAGCGGCCTCTTAGCCCCCGATCGCCCAGCCACGTCTCGGACAGCCGCGTGACATGCCCGAGCAAATCGGGCTGGCCGACGTAATAATGCGTCGCCCCTTCGATCACCTCGTAGGTCTTGTCGGCCGTCGTTGCGGCGTCGAAGACCGACTTGCAGTGATAGGCCGGGACCGCGTCGTCCGCGCTATTTTCGATGAACAGAAGCGGCGCGCTAATCCGCGCGGCGCACGCCACTCCCTCGCCATTGGTGTCGTCGATGGACCATTGCGACAGCCACGCCCGAAGGGTCGAGAAGCGCGCGAGCCCGACCGGGCCGCTATTCACTGTTTCGGGGTCACCGAGATAACAGCGTCCGATGGGACGATCATTAGGATCGAGGGCGGGATCGAGAAAACGGGGATCGGCAAGTGTTCGGTGTGTGACGAACCCACGCTCAAGTTCCGCCCCGCCATTTGTCGAGAGTTGCTCGATCATCTCCTTGACCCAGGCAGTAATTCGCCTGACGCGCTCCAACTGAGCCGTCCGGTAGCGGGCGATGAATTCGGGCGAATAGGGCGGTACGAGGGTTCCGCTGTAAATGTCGAGACTTCGGTCGCGCCGGTCGGGATCGGTTTCGTCGAGGACCGACGGATCGATGATGTCGAGCAGCAGTCGCGCACGGGAGCTGTGAGCCGCTTGGAATATGACGGCGTCGGCCGGGATAAGGCCTGCGCGCGTCAAATCGACGTCGTCCCCCGCCGGCGTATGCGTAATGGTCGGTTTCTCGGCCTGCGATTGGTAAAAGAGAGAAAGCGAACCGCCGCCGCTCCAGCCGACAAGAACGACGTGGCGATAGCCCAAAATCATTTTGGCGTGCCGGATATAGGCGCCCAGATCGAGAAGGACCTTTTCCAGGATGCAGGCGGTGTCGTTGCGCGCGTAGCGGCTCGCGGCACATAGCACATGGGCGCCGCGGCGCGCGGCTTCGCGCGGAACGGGCAGCAGCTGCAGCGTCGAGGCCGGATGCATATAAATCTGCAGCGTGTCGCTCGCGATGTTCTTGGGTCGGATCAAAATCCCCTCGAGATTGACGGCGCCCTGGTTACCGGCAAACCCGTAAGTCTCCGTAAAGCTTTGCCGTTCGTCATAATGGAGATGCACCCAGTCAAACTGGAGTTCGTGTTCATCCGTCATCCCAATGCGTTCCTGCTTGGCGGGCGCGTCGCGTTTCGCTTGTCGCCATTTTGTTCGAGGTGTAGGCTGTAGCAGGAGATCGCCCACCGCCATGTCCCCGTGATGCGGGACGGAGCGAGAATAAGGTCGCGCGGCTCCTAGGAGAGTGACGTGAGTTTTTGGACAGCCCTTCCCGAACCAGCCCTTGAAAAGCTCGCGGCGAATTTCCCCGCGCTCATCATGTCGATTGGGGAAAAGCGCTTTGGTATTGAGCTGCTAAGCCTTCTGCACGCTACGTGCGGCGCCGAGCATGCGACCGTTTTCAACCTGACGGCAGACAATCTGTTCGAAGTGACGGCGGCAAGTCTCGATGGCTCGGACACGGCGCACCGGCAGGTCGGCGTCTATCTCAAGGAAGGCCTGTGGCGCCAAGATCCGACCATGACCGAGGCGCAGCATCGACTGGAGTCGGACACGTCGGCATTCGTCCGGACCGATATCGGGCATCTCTCTGACGATGCCCTGCGTGAAATCGTCTATGGCGAGACGGACATTCAGGACCGGTTGCTCATCTGTTCGCGCTGGGGTGACGACATCGTCGGGCTGAGTGTCCTGCGGTCTTCGAACGTGGGTCGGTTCACGACGACGGACATTGAAGCCGTCAAGTCGATAGCGGGTACGATTTTTGCTCTGCTTGCCAAGCATATCAGCATGACCTGGAACGGCCCCAACGTCTCGGTGGCGCTAACGTCGCTCGAGGAAATCGAGGCGTGCATCCGCGAGTGCGCGGCGCTTCCTCGCCGCGAGGCCGAAGTTTGCAGCCGGATCATTTACGGCATGTCGTCGCTCGGCATCTCGCTTGAACTCAACATATGCGACGAAACAGCGATGACGTATCGCAAGCGCGCCTACAATCGCCTCAATATCGCGACGCAGCGCGATCTGCTGCTGTGGTATCTCGAATTGTGGAGCAAGTGGCAGGATCGCGCGACCCGGCAGGTTCCGAAGCTGGAAAAAGTGCTTCCCGACTATAAGGCGGCCTAATCCCCTGACGCTGTTCAGCCGGGCGGACCCACACCAGCTAAGGGTGCAGGCATTGGCCCGCGCGTATCGATGTCAGATCACTCGCGCTCCCGGCGCTGCACGATCAGTTCTGTCATGGCTTCCATCAGGTCGCGCCCCGTTGCGCGGGCGCGATTCTTGCCCTCATTCCACATCGTGAGGTCCTTCAGCGCCTGATCGGTATGCCGGTTCCAGTCCGGATCTGTTGGATAGGTGATTTCGAGACGCAGGCCGTTGGGGTCGCGAAAATAGATGCTGTAGATCAGACCGCCATGGTCGGTCGGACCAACGACTTCGATTCCCTGCCCCACCAGCCAATCCCGCCAAGTGTCCACTTCTTCGCGCGTTTCTGCCTGAAGGGCGATATGATCGAAAATTTCATAGGCCGGATGGGTAACTGGCGGGCGCTGGGGAAGGCCGGGCGCCTCGAAAAAGGCAATCGTCGACCCATCCTTCATGCGGAAAAAGATGTGAAAATAAGGGAAAGCATCGCCCGTCGAAGGCACCGTATCGTCGATAACCGTGCTCGCGAGATCCATGCCCATGACGTTCATGTAAAAGTCCGCTGTCGCTTCAACGTCATGCGTCACCCATGCCGCGTGATTGAGCATCAACGGGGTCAGCTTTACCGTCGGAACGGCGGCCAAGATCGGAGCGGGACTATCCATTTGAACACCTCATCGAAGGGAATTGTCGAACATTAACGAAAAGAGCGGGGCTCCGCTGTCCCCTGCGTGCGGGACGCGGACGCTTCACCGGTTGGAAAGGACGACCGGAGGGGTTCTTTCGAGATTGTCGCGCTTCCACGCATCGATCTTTTCTCGATGGAGTAGAGATTCCGATATTTCGTCGCGCCCTTCCAGCAAGGCGACCTTTGCCCCGGCCTCGACATCGAATCGGGCGATTGTCCCGTCCGAGCCGACTATCTGCTGCGTTGTGAGATCGACACGCAGCCGCGCGGTCTCCAGATCGCCGACGGCACTTACCAGACGCCCATGAAAGTCGGCTTCGAGCCGAATCGGCAGAATGCCGTTCTTGAAGCAATTGTTATAGAAAATGTCGGCGAAACTGCGGGCGATGATGCAGGTGATGCCAAAATCGAGCAGGGCCCAAGGCGCATGCTCGCGGCTCGATCCGCAACCGAAATTGTCTCCGACGACGAGAATCTCGGCTTCGCGCCAGGGATTACGATTGAGGATGAAGTCGGCGATTTCACTTCCGTCTTCATGATAGCGCATTCGCGCAAAAAGCGCCTGACCAAGCCCGCTACGGCTGACAGTCTTCAAATATTCGCCAGGCAGGATCTTGTCGGTATCGATGTTGTCGATCAGCAGCGGCGCGGCGACGGCATCGAGTTTAGTGAAGCTGCGCATCAACAATAATCCCGGGCATCGACGATTGCCCCCGCGACAGCCGCGGCCGCGGCCATCGCGGGCGACATTAAGTGCGTGCGCCCGCCACGTCCCTGCCGTCCCTCAAAATTGCGGTTCGAGGTAGAGGCGCAGCGTTCGCCAGGGCTGAGCTGGTCGGGGTTCATGCCAAGGCACATCGAGCACCCGGCGTCGCGCCACTCGAAACCGGCCGCGCGAAATATATCGGCGAGCCCCTCCTCCTCGGCCTGCTGCTTGACGCGGCCCGAGCCCGGCACCACCAATGCGCGAACGCCGTCGGCAACGTGGCGCCCCTTTACGATTTGGGCGGCGCTCCGCAAATCCTCGATCCGCCCGTTGGTGCAACTGCCGATGAACACGACATCGATCGGAAGGTCGCAGAGTTTCTGGCCTGGCTTCAACGCCATATATTCGAGCATCGCGGATGTTTGCTCGCGCTTGCCGATAGGCGTTTCGTCGGTTGTCGGAACGACTCCATCGATGCGCACCACCGCTTCCGGGCTGGTGCCCCAGGTGACCATCGGGGCGATGTCGTTCGCATCGATTCGATGTTGCTTATCGAACGCAGCGCCAGGGTCGGAAGCCAAGGTTCGCCAGCGTTCGCTCGCCAGGTTGAACGCGTCGCCGGACGGGACGCCGGCCCGCCCGCGCAGCCAGGCAAAGGTCTTTTCGTCCGGGGCGATCATTCCCGCCCGCGCACCCGCTTCAATCGACATGTTGCACAGCGTCATTCGCCCCGCCATATCGAGCGCCTCGACTGCCGCGCCGCAATATTCGATAACATGTCCAGTGGCGCCGGCGGTACCGAGTTGGCCAATGATGTGTAGAATGAGATCCTTCGCCGAGGTTCCTGCCGGGAGTTCATTCTCGACATGAACGCGCAGCGTCTTCGCCGGCTTCTGGCGGAGTGTCTGGGTCGCCAGCACATGCTCCACTTCCGACGTCCCGATGCCAAATGCCAGTGCGCCGAACGCGCCATGGGTCGACGTGTGGCTGTCGCCGCAAACGATCGTCATGCCGGGAAGCGTCAGGCCGAGCTCAGGCCCCACGACATGGACAATGCCCTGAGCTTCGCTTTGCAGCGGAATGTAAGGGACGTCGAACTCCGCGACATTGCGCTCGAGCGTCTGGACCTGGATGCGGCTGTCCCTGTCGGCGATCGGCAGGTGCCTGTTCTTGGTCGGAACATTGTGATCGGCAACGGCAATCGTCAGCTCGGGGCTGCGAACTTTCCGTCCCGCCGCGCGCAGCCCCTCGAAGGCTTGCGGGCTCGTCACCTCGTTAACGAGGTGTCGGTCGATATGAAGCAGCCAGCTCCCGTCATCCATTTCGGCGATGGCATGGGCGTCCCAGATTTTCTGGAACAAGGTGCGAGGGCCCTGGCTCATGCCGCAGTCCGTGTGCGAGCAAGAAGTGCATCGCGAACGCGCCCCCCAAAGCTTGCGCCCGGTAGCTCGGCCGCCTCCCGCGCTGCCTCGATGAGACGCGGCAGGTCGATGCCGGTGGACAGCCCCATCTCGGTGAATGTCCACACAAGGTCCTCGGTCGCGACGTTGCCCGTCGCGCCCGGCGCGAAGGGACAGCCCCCCAAGCCGGCAAAAGACGAATCGATCACGGAAATCCCGGCGTTCCAGGCGGCAACAGCGTTCGATACGCCTTGTCCGTAAGTGTCATGGCCGTGGAAGGCCCATCGCGGTGCCTCCGGATTTATTGCCTTGGCGGTGGCGAACAGGCTTGCAACCCGGTCGGGCGTGACGCGCCCGGTCGTATCACACAGGCAAAATTCAGCCTTCGGCGCCAGCGCGACGAGCGGTTCGAGCAGTGCCAGTGTCGCCTCGGCCGGCACCGGGCCGTCGAAGGGACAGTCGAATGCCGTAGCCATGTTGAGCCGGAGACGCGTCCCGATCGGAACAAGCTCGACCAGTTCGCTGAACTCCTGGACGGACTCGGCAGGCGAACGGCGCACATTCCCTCGATTATGCTTTTCCGACACCGAAAGCACGAATGCGAGATGCCGGGCACCAGCTTCTAGCGCGCGCTCGGCGTGCCGGAGGCTCGGCACCAGAACTTGGGCATCGAGGCCAGGCTTGTCGGCAATATGGTTGAGCAGTTCTCCCGCATCTGCGAGCTGCGGCACCGCGCTGGTGCTAACAAACGCGGTCGCTTCCATGCGGCGGACACCGGCGTCGTAGAGCATGTCGACCAGCTCGAGCTTCCGTTTCGTCGGAATCAGCGGCCCGATCGACTGGAACCCGTCCCGGGGACCGACCTCGACAATTTCGATAATATTCGACATCAACCCAGGACTCCGGTTCGTTTAAGTGCGGCAATCCGACCGTCGTCATATCCGAGCAATTGGCGGGCAAGATTTTCGCCATCGGCGCCGATCGCGGGCCCAGTACGGCGAATGCTTCCCGGGGCGCCCGGAAAGTGTGGAACGATGCCTGGATGCAGCGTTCGGCCCAACAACGGGTCATCGACATCTCGCACCATGCCTCGGGCGCGATATTGCGCGTCTTGCGCGATGTCTGCAGCGGTAAAGACCTTTGACGCGGGTATATCGGCGGCGGCGAGCCGTTCGCTGAGGTCCGCTGCCGTCAGCGAACGCGTCCAATCCGAAATGATCAGATCGAGGGCGGCTGCGTGACGCACCCGCTGCCCATTGCCTTCAAACCGCTCATCATTCCCCAGGTCTTGCCGGCCTATCAACAGAAGCAACTTCGCAAAAAGGGGTTCGGAATTGGCGGCGATCAATATCCATTCGCCGTCCGCCGTGGGATAGGCGTTCGACGGTGCCGCCGTTGCAATCGCGCCGCCAGTCGGCTGCTTGACCTTACCCAGTGCGCCATATTCGGGAAGCATGGCTTCCATGAGACTGAGCACGCTTTCGGTCAGTGCGACATCGACCGTCTGATACTGGGGATTCTCCCCGAAGCGCGCCTGGCGCCAAAGCGCCGCGACGATCCCGAATGCCGCGTACAGGCCCGCGAGCGAATCGCCGACGCTTACACCGACACGTACCGGCGGCAAATCATAGGTATCTGGCGCATGGTTGGTGAGGTGACGAATTCCGCCGATTGCCTCTCCGATCACGCCGAAAGCGGCTTGGTCGCGACCCGGTCCCGTCTGGCCGTAGCCCGAAACATGCGCGACGATCAGCCCCGGACGGCGCTTGCGCAAAATGTCGGGCGACAGCCCCATCTTCTCGAGCTGGCCGGGCCGGAAATTCTCGACAACGACATCACACTCGGCGGCGAGATCGATCGCGACTGCCCGTCCAGCTTCGGTCTTGAGGTCGAGCGCGATGCTATGCTTGTTGCGGCCGTGCACCGACCACCAGAGCGAGCGCCCGTCGACCTGCGCGCCCCATTGGCGGACCGGATCGCCGCCCAGCGGCTCGATCTTGATCACTTCTGCCCCAAGATCGCCGAGTAGACGGGTGCAGAATGGTGCAGCCACGAAGTGACCGATTTCGAGCACTCGAATCCCGGCGAGAACGCCTTCGTGCCGATCCGTTTCTGGCATCAGGACCTCGTCACTTCAGCCGCGCCGTCGCGGAGCCGCTTGTAGCCTGCAACGCGCTCGGGATCTATTTCCAGCGGACGACTATAGGACGGGTCACGGGCATCGCGGCTCGGCTGCGGAGCGGTCTCGGCAACCTGGAATTCGAACGGTACGAGGCAATCATAATTCGCGCCGCCTTCGGGCGTTTGCGAACCCTCGACGGTGTTGATCGAGGGGGCCACCCAGTCGACGATATATTGACGTGCGACGATACCCCATTTGCCATTCCGCTTCTCCATGCGGTCGATGTAGCGGCCGCCGATGGCGCTGAAGGGCGCCCCGGTCTTGTTGATGCCGGAATAGGAAAGATAGGTTTCGCAATGAGCGACGTCGCCATCGATCTCGGCCAGATGATTACCGATCATGTGTTGAGTGGAACTATGATGGGTTGAGTGCATATTCTGGACCCAGGTCCAGAACTCATCGGCCGTGCCGACAAACATCGAATGATCGTCGACGGCGTCGGGATGGTAGGCCGACATGACCATGGCGCGATCGAGCCGGTCAACGCCTCGACAGTATCGCGCTACGACATCGAGGATTTCCTGCCGATCCATCAAATAGGTCAGCTTTTCCTGCATTTCTTCCAAGGTCATTATGATGTCCTCTCCAGGGATCGCGCCGCAGATCGCTCGATGCGGTCAAGCACCCGATGAGTTTCGATAGCGTCGCGAAATGTCGGGGCGGTGGAGCCGCCCCCGGTCAGGTCGTCGTGCACCGCCCGATAGGCGTGCGCGACCGCGTCGGCATAACCGTCCGCATCGGTCGAAACGCGCCGATATTGCCCCGGTACCGGTAGATCGGTGAGCGGCCTCGATCCGCGTGCACCGCGGATCCGTATATGACCATATTGAAGATGCCCGCTTCTGCCTTCGACCAGCAGGGTACCGTCCGCGCCATTCATTTCCCAGCGGAAGCCCCCGCTGGGCCAGTCTCCGCCGCGATAGTGAAGCGATGCGACGGCCCCGCCTTCGAGCGTGCCACTCACGGCAATATGGTCGGGCGCGTCGGCAGCGACCGTCCGATCCTCATCGGTCAACTTCACATCGCGATGGCGGGTCGCCAGCGTAGCGTCCAGTCGATCGAAGCTGCCCACAATCCAGCCGAACGCGTCGACCATATGGCCGAAGGGAATGGTCAACATGGTCGCGCCGGTTTCAGCGTCGGTGACATAGGCCGTGCGGGCGGTCGCCATGCCCCCCCACGGAAATCCGCCCGCTCCGATGACACTGGTCGAGAGCAAATCGCCGACAAAGCCGTCGGCGACGAGATCGCGGAGATAACGCAGCGCCGGCGCCGACCGGGCCTGTAATCCCGCGAAGGCCGAGACGCCCTTTGCGCCGGCCGCGTCTGCCATGCCCCCGGCTTCCGTGACACTCCGGCCGAGCGGCCACTCGCAGTAGACGGACTTGCCTGCATCGATCGCACAGGAAACCAGTTCGCGATGGCGCGGCACCTTGACCGCAACGACGACAAGATCGACATCGGGGTGCGCTGCCAGCAAGGCCGCATCGCCGGTAGCAAATGCGACCCCGTGCACGGCGGCGGCGGCCGCTGCGGCCGTATCGCTCGAGGCTGCCAGTCCGGTTATAGCGTAACGTTCGGCCATTGCGCGGAGCGCCGGCACATGCGCCGTCGCCGCCCAACCTCCCTCTGCGCTCAGCCCAATGAGGCCGACGCCGATCCGTTTTTCGGCTGCCGTCATCTAACCAGCGATCTGCGAGCCAGGCGTAAAGCTGACGTGCAGGCTCTCCAGCGCGTGGATCTGAAAATGTTCCATGAAGCGGGGCTCGGGATGATGGTCCGAGAGGCGCAAATCCTTCAGCCTTTCCAGAAGGCGTGTGATCGCGACGCGCATTTCCATTCGTGCCAGCTGGTTGCCGACGCAAAAATGAATGCCGCGGCCGAATGCGAGATGGTTGCGCACACCCTTCCGGTCGATATCGATGCGCTCGGGGCATTCCCATTTGGCTGTGTCGTAGTTGCCGGCGAGATAGCTTATCTGCACCACGGTCCCCGCCGGAATGGCCACGCCGGCGAGTTCGGTATCCTGGGTCGTGAAACGATATTGATGCGGGACCGGCGCGTGCGCACGAAGCATCTCCTCGACCACGATGGGAATAAGCGCGGGATCGGCGAGGACCCGGTCGAGCAGCGCCTGGTCTTTGAGAATCATGTAGGTCGCCGTCGTAATGCCAGTTGTGGTAGTTTCATTTCCCGCGACCAGGATCAGTTGAGCGACCATGAGCAGCTGTCCCATGGTCAGGCGCTCACCTTCGACCTCGGCATGCACTAGCCGGCTCAGCATATTGTCCTGAGGATCAACTTCATATTCGCGAGCACGCGCCGCGAGGTAATTTTGCATATCGATCATGCGGTCCGTCAGCATCAGCTCGCGGTCCGGCGGACAATTGGGATCGTTCCGATCGACCCACGCCGTCGACCAGAGCTTGAACTGCTCATAATCTTCCCGGGCAACACCAAGCTGGTCCGAGATGATGTACATCGGCAGGTGGACTGCAAATCCCGACGCCAGATCGGTTTCGCCTGTTTCGATGAAACCGTCGATGAGCCCATCGACGATCGCGAGCGCCACCGGTTCGAGCTTCTTGACATAGCTCGGTGTAAAGACTTTATCGACGAGTGCGCGGTGAAGACCGTGTTCCGGCGGATCGGCGAAGGCGAGAACATGTTCTTCGGGCCAGCCGCGCTCGGCGTAACGCCGGCGGACCTCTTCCGAGACCGACGTTTCCCGGTTGATCATGATCGGCGTGCGGCTCGAAAAAATCTCTGGATGGCTGTTGACGTAGTTGATGTCGTCATAGCGGCTGACGATGAACATGCCGGTGCCGGGATCGCGGTATACCGGCGCTTCTTCAAGCAGCCGGGTCAGGAACGGAAAGGGGCAGCGCTGCACCTCCGGGTCCGAGTAGCTTCCGAGTCCGGCCTCGACAGTCGCCATTTTCCTGCTCCTTTTCTGCCCGAATCCGCCGTCCGGCGCCCGGGTTCTGAAGACGGTCTAGCAAAGTCGAACGGTTTCGCCTGTCACCGAAGGCCGGGACATAGCCTTATCCAGCCGGCGTCCAGACGCATGCCGACGCTACGGCGATAGCTTCGTCCTGGTCGGGCGAACCGCCCGATATCCCGACTGCGCCGACGCAGAAATCGCCTTCGAAGAGGGGGATGCCCCCACGAAAAGGGTAAATATCTGCGATAGCCACGATCGACGGCATGCCCGTCGCTGCCTGTTCGGCCAACGAGGTCGGCATCTTCATCTCAACCGCGGTGCGTGCCTTTCCTTCGGCGACGCGGAGCGATACCAGCGGCGCGCCATCGAGCCGTTCGAGGCGCAGCAAATGCCCTGCATCATCGACCACGCAGATCGTCACCGCGACGCCGGCCGCCTGCGCCGCCTCCCGGGCGGCCGACGCGACCCGATCCGCATCGGCAATCGCAATATAAGGCTTGGATGGCATGCGCTCTTCTCGCTACTCGGTTGCTGACAGTTCGGATTTCTCCACAATGCCGTCGAGTGGTGCTGAGCGGTACATGTCGAGAATGAAGTCGTCGATTTCGCGGTCCGAGCGAGTGGCCGCCATGTCGCACATGTATATGGCGTCGGCACCGACGGGATAGCGTGTCGCTGGATACGTCGCTTCAAGCGCTTGGCACACTGTGGCGGCGACAGCCTCGGGAGCGGTAAAATTCGCGTTCGCGATACCCTCGTCGGCGCGATACTTCATCTGCCGGTAGAGCTTGCCGTAAAGCGCTGTCTCGCTTTCAGGAAGCGATGCGATCGTCGCCGCGAGCGACGCCTGGCTGCGCCGCATCATCTGCGTGTCGAGCGCACCCGGCTGGATGAGAACAACTTGCACTCCCCAGGCCGACGCCTCCTGCCGGAGGACATCGACAAGTCCTTCTAGCGCGAACTTGGACGCGACATAGCTCGCCATCATCGGTGTTGCGACCTTGCCTGACCAGGAGCCGGTAAGCAGCAGACGCCCCGCTGACCGCCGCAATGCCGGTAGACAGCTCTGATAGACCGCAAGATTGGAAAGGCAGTTGATCTCGACGGTCTGGCGAAAGACATCGAAATCCGTCGTTTCCGCCGGAGCGAATGGCGCGACCGCCGCGCAAACGACGACGGCGTCCAGGCGCGGCAAATTCTCGACCAGTCCCGTGAGCTGCGCCTTGACGGCACCGGCGTCCGAAAGGTCGAGCGGCACAGCATGCGAACAGGCCGGGAAAGCGGCCAGAAACGCGTCCAGCGTATCCGGCCGGGAGACCGTTGCGGCGACATGATAGCCTTGCTGCAGCAAGGCGCGAGTAACCGCGGCGCCCATGCCGCCGTTCGCGCCGACCACCACAGCCGTGCGCGCGTCGCTCACCGCGCGGCTCTTCGCGAACGGGTCACGCAGGCGCCGTTTCGCGCACGAGCGCCAGCGTTCCATGATCCTCCACAGCCGTCGATACCCGCAGTAAGGCGACGGCCATGGTCTCCCAGCCATAACTTTCGGGAGGGCAGGTCAACCAACCGATGTACAGCGTCCAGAGCGATGCGCGGCGGTGCTCGAGCCAGAGCATATCGCGGTCGGGCGGGTTAACGACGCCAAATTCGATCAGCTTTTCGCGATAATAGTCGAGCAGCGACCGTTCGCTGCTGCGCCGCTCCTCGATCGAGAGCGCGGTGTTGATGATGTATGTGACGTCGTGCAGCGCAAAGCCACGAACGCATAATTGCCAGTCGTGCAGTCCGACGCTTCCGTCAGGCATCCGGTATGTGTTGCCGATATGGAGATCCCCATGAAGCAGCGTCTGGGGCAGCATCGCCTGATGCTTTTTGTTGGCGCACATCGCGCCGAACAATTCGCGCTCGGTTGTCTCAAGCCGTTCGAGAATTTCGCGTTTGAACTTGTGAAGCTCCAGCTGGCTGCTGATGCCCTGCTCGGGAATCACGCTTTGCATATGATCTTCGACGCCGCCCTTCAGATGGGTTTCCATCCACGAGAGATCGCCGGAAAAACGATCGCTCTCCCAATAGCGCGAATGGAGTGCGGCCACGACGTCGAGTATGCGGCGTACATTGGCAACGCCGACCGCCTCGAGATTGCTCGGGAAAATCGCTCCGCGCCGCGTCACGTCCTCCATGATCAGCACATAGCGTTTCGTCGCGGGATCGAAATGTCCGCCGAGGGAGCGCGGCGCCTCGATATCGAGCTCGGGCCGGATGCGGTTGTAGAAATTGACCTCGTTCGCGAACAGCCCGTCGAGCTGGCAGTACCAAGCGTCGGTGCCTTCCTTTCGCGGGTCGAACGACAATTTGAGGATCACGTCGCGCGGCAGCCCGGCGGGCGAGTCCTCGGAATAGCTAAGCTGCGCCGTCGCGCGCGCCGAAGTCGACACGTCGCCGTCGCCATATTCGTGCGACTTTACGATCGCGACTGCGGTCACCCACGCGGCGGGTTCGACAGTTTGCAGGACAGTGGTCAGCAAGTCCGGCGACAGATCGTGTGGTGAATTCGGTATGAGCAAGAGGGTCCTCCCGTTAAGTCGCTCGGCCGGCGCCGGTGCTATTTGAAAAGGTCGGCAAGAAGATCGAGGCTGGCCGCGAGAAGGTCGACCCGGCTTTGCGCGAATGCGACTGCCTCCTCCTCGGATAACGGGGTGTCATAGCTAAGGCGTCGCTCGACAAATGTGCCCGCGCCCGATCTGATCGCGTAAAGCTGCATGGCACCGATCACATTGTAGACCGGAAGGGGAAGGTCGCCGACCACGTCATATTCCTGGAGCCATTTGCGGTCATCCATGGCGGTCAATATCTCGTCGAAGAACGACCCGTCCCGATATGTTACCCGGCGTTTGACCCCAATCGTCAGCCCGTTGCCGCCCTCAAGCGAAATTGCCGGATGATGTTCGATCCATCGCGAATGCGAACCGAAGTCGCGAATGGCGTCCCAGACGTCGACCACCGGTGCATCGATGACTCTGCTGGCGCTAACAATGGGCATCGGCTTTCCTCTTCACTTCTTCAAACTCGAAATTCAGCGGGCTGTCATTCCGCCATCGACGGGAATGACCGCGCCGGTGATGAACGACGCCTCGTCGCTTGCGAGGAAGGCGATCACGCTCGCGATCTCCTCGGGTTCGGCGAAACGCTTGAGCGCGTGAAGTTCCGCCCACGCTTCAGCGCTGCCTTCTTCCATGAACGACCGCGCGAGCGGGGTCATGACACCGCCCGGGCAAAGAGCGTTGATCCGTATGCCGCGCCCTCCATATTCGAGTGCTGCGGTGCGCGTGAGCCCAAGCAGGGCCGCTTTCGATGCCGCGTAGATCGACAGCGTCTCGAAGCCGACCAGGGCGGCGACGGAAGCGACATTGACGATTGCCCCGCCGCTGTTGGCCACCATGTGGGGCAAGGCAAATTTCATCGTCGCCCAGGAGGCACGAAGATTGACGCTTAACACATGATCGAAATCCGCCGGGTCGCCCTCTTCGAGTATCGCGGGAACGCCGTCGATGCCGGCATTGTTCACCAAAATGTCGATCCGTCCCCATCGGCGGACGGTTTCGTCGACGGCGGCCGCGAGGGCCGACATGTCGGAGACATCGGTCACGGCCGCGTGGGCTGCTTCACCGATCCTCGCGGCGACCTTCTCGACCCTGCGGTTGATGTCGAGGCACATCACGCGCGCGCCTTCGTGGGCGAGGCGCCGCACCGCTGCCTCTCCGATACCCTGGGCGCTTCCGGTCACGATCGCGACCTTCCCCGAAAGGCGAGGCTCGACAGTCTTATTCTCCATTCAAAGTGTCCATCCTCCGTCGGCCAGATAGGCGCCGCCGGTCAGAAAACTGGCCGAATCCGACGCCAGAAACAGGATGAGATTGGCGATATCTTCGGGCTGCCCGAGCCTCGGGATCGGAAGGCCGGCGGCGAACTGCATGATGGCATCGAACGCCTCGGCGCCTTCCGCGGGACGCACCATCGGCGTTTCGACAAGGCCTGGATGAACCGAGTTCACGCGGATTCCATCCTTCGCCAGATCGAGAGCAGCGACCTTGGTCATTCCGGTCACGGCAAATTTGCTGGCGGTGTAGGCAATTGCCCCACGTTCCGCCTTGAGACCGGCAACGGACGACACGTTGACGATCGCGCCGCCGCCCGCTCTCCGCATCGAGGGCACCGCCGCGCGCATGCCGAGGAAGCAGGATATCTGGTTGACTTCGATCATGTGGCGATAGTCGGCTTCGCTCACATCCTCGAGCGAAACAGGCGCGACTGCGATTCCCGCGTTATTGATCAAAATGGAGACGGGGCCGAACTTGTGTTCCGCCTTTTCGAAAAGCGCGTCCCAGTCGCTGGCGAGCCGCACGTCGTGCTGCACGAAGAGAGCGCCTGCCCCAATTTCATCGGCAACTTGCGCGCCGTCGGTCCGATTTATGTCTGCGAGGACAACGGCCGCGCCAGCCGCGGCGAACAGGCGGGCGGCCGAGGCGCCAATGCCGCTTGCGCCGCCCGTGACGATCGCCACTCTTCCTGCCAACCCGTTTCCGCTCATGACCAATCTATCAGCCTTTCAAGAGATGAGGCCACAGACCGACCCCATTTGCTTCAATCCGCAATGCAGCGGGTCCTTGCCCCCGCCATGCTCATCATCCGTTCCATCAGCTCGCCGTGAAGGTGACCGGCACCGTCGCCGGACCGCGCGACTGACCCATTCTGTAGTCGATGTGGGCATCCGGCGGCACGACCAAGTCCGGCAATCTTCGTAGCAGGCGTTCGACGGCAACGCTGACGATCATGCGCGCGAACCACTCGCCGATGCATTTGTGGACGCCTCCGCCAAAGGCAATATGTTGCCTGATATTGTCGCGGCCGACCTGAAACTCGGCTGGGTCATCGAATACGGTCTCGTCCCGATTGGCCGAGGACCACATCAGGATGACGCGGTCGCCGACCTGCAGTTGCTGCCCGCCAAGTTCGATATCTTCCGTCACCGTTCGCATGATTGAGACCGCAGGCGGCATATGGCGGATCGTCTCCTCGAGAACCGAGGGCATCAGCGAGACATCGGCGGCGAGGCGATCGCGGATATCGTGGTGCCGGCCCAGTTCGAGCAGCACGTTTCCAATCGTGTGAACCGCAGTATCGTCGCCGCCCACGATCATGAGCTGGATGATGCCAATCAGTTCTTCCTCGGTGACCGGGCGACCGTCAACCTCGCCCGTTCGGACCGAGTCGATAAAGCCGCCATCGGATGGCAGTTCGCGACGGCGAACGACCAAGTACCGCACATATCTTTCGAGCTGGCTGAAGCCCTCGATCTGATCCTCGACAGAGGAGGAGAACATCGCCTGATTTGTTGCCCGCTCGCATTGCGCGGCTTCGTCGGGGGAGAGCCCAAAGAAAAGGTCGAAGAAGAAGTGGGCGGCGAGCGGTTTCGCGTAAGCTTCGGTGAGGTCGGCGGAACCGTTGGCGATGAATGCGTCGATGAGCTTGTCAGCGAACACGGCAAGCTGCGGCTCGAAAGTGGCCGCAGCCGCCTTGCTGAAGTGGGGATTGAGCAGCCGCCTGAACGACTGGTGCTGCGGTGGATCATACTCAACGGGCACATATTTCTGGGGCTTCGTACCCGCCAGAACGACACCACCAGCACTGGAAAAATGGCGCCAGTCGCGCGCTACCTGCGTCACTTCGCGATGCCCGACCACGACCCAGTAGCCGCCGTGGGCCTCCGACCGGTGGACGGGACCGCGTCGCCGCATCGCCTCCAGCGTTTCGTAGAAATGATCCTTCAGACGCTCGTCGTGAACGTCGAAGTTCTCGATCAGCCCTTCAAGCTCGAATTCGACAGTGGCTGTCATGCCTGTTCCCCCTGCTCGGAAGATGCGCCGCAAGAGCGCATGGCGTTCCATCAATGACGCTGCCGAACTCGAGAGATCCTAGCGAGGGTGATCCACGAACCACCCTCGCCCCGCGGTCAGAAGCGATAGCTCAAGTTCGCGCCAAAGGTTCGCGGTTCTCCGGCAAACCGCACGGCCCCATCGCCGGCGGACGCCACCGAGTTCCAGTAATATTCGTTGGTGAGGTTGCGCCCATAAAGTGCGAGGCGCCATCCATCGTCCGATTCGATGCCAATGCGGGCGTCGAACAGGGTATAGGCGGGTAACCTCGAATAGGCAGCTTCGCCAAGATCAGCGAAAGTCCGGGCGCGATAGGTCACCGATCCACCGATAAAGGGACGGATCGAGCCGCTGCTCGGAACGCTGTATTCCGCGTCGAGATTGGCTGACCACGGCGGCGCATAGTTGAATTCCCGCCCCGACGCGATCAACGGACGTCCCGCGAAGTCGACGTTCACATAATCCTTGACCTCGGTCTTGATATAAGTGGCGCCACCAGTGATGCGCAGCCCTTCGACCGGCTCCGCCGTTACATCAAACTCGAGACCATCCACCGTCGACTTGGGGATGTTGACCAAAGTTGCCGTAACAAGCGCTCCACCGAGGACAGGAAGGAACGTGAAAAACTGCTTGTCGACGTAATCATAGTGGAACGCCGCCATGTTCAGTTGGACTCGATTGTCGGCCAAGGTCAACTTTGTGCCGACTTCATAGGACGTCAGCTTTTCCTGCCCCACCGGCTGAATAGCCGAATCGAAGAGATTGACGATGACCGGGTAAGTGCCAGCCTTGAAACCCCGACTGACCGAAGCATAGAGCAGCACATCGTCGCTGGGCTTGTAATTGACCGCTCCGCGCCAAGCGAGGTTGTTTTCTTTTTGCGTTTGGTCGGCGAACACTGGCAGGAAAGTCGGATTCGGCCCGGAATCGTCGATGGTGATGCAACCCCCGCTAACATAGGCGGCCGCTAGGGCTGGATTGATCCCGCTCACGATAAACTGGGGAATTCCGCGAATGCCGGGCGTCCCGCCGCGATCGAACGTACAACCGAATATCGATTGCTCGGTATCGGTGTATCGGGCGCCGGCCGTTAGGGTCAGGCCGGGAGTCACTTCGACATCGATGCTGCCGAAAACCGCTTTTGCCTTTTGCGTCAGGTCATAGCGCCATTCGGCGGGAGAATTCGGCGGAAACCCCGAATAAGCGGCATAATTGTTGAACACGCCTTCGGTAATGTCGTCATCGCCGTAGCTGCCACCGATAACAAAGTTGACTCCCGCCGAGGGGAAAGCGCCGCTCAACCGGATTTCATGATTGATCGATTGGATGTCGGCAAACGCAAGTCCCTGTTGCGTGTTGACGGCGGTGCCATCCTGATCGTGCGGCGAGCGAAAGCGCGTCTCGACATAGTTGGTGATCGACGTCAGAGACAGTTCGTCAGTCAATTCATAGTCGCCGCGAAGCACAGCTTGATAGGTGTGGCTATCGGCCCGCGTATCGAACCCTTGGTCAAAGTCGGCATCGCGCGCATCGTCCGGCAGGTTGTTTGCATAATCGAGGAACGCCGGAGGAGCTCCAGCCGGAACGGCCGGCAGAATAAGAAACGCCTGCGCCTGCTGCTGTTCGCTACGGTCGCGCGACGCGTTGAGGTTGACGGAAATCGTCAGTCGTTCGGTTGGCGTCCAGTCGAGCAGCAGCCGTCCAGCCAACTTGTTCTGGCTGCCATTTTTCTGATCATTGAGAAAATAGCCGCGCTGCCAACCGCCGCCTTGGCTGGTTTGCACCGCCAATCGCCCCCGAAGCGTGTCAGACAGGGGGCCGCTGACGAAGCCCTCAGCATTGACTTCACCCCAATGGTTGGCATCGAGGCGGAAACCCGCCGACAGGTCAGCGGTCGGCTTCGCTGCGATTACGTTGATCGACCCGCCTGTCGCGTTCTGGCCAAACAGGGTTCCCTGCGGCCCCTTTAGCACTTCCACCCGCTCGATATCGAGGAAGAGTCCCTGGCCCATGATCGGATAGGGAAGCGCCGCCTCATCGACGTAGGTGCTTACGGTCGGCGGTGCAGACGCTTGGAACGAGTTGAAGTTGACGCCGCGGAGAGAGAAGACCGGTGGCCCGAAGACGCTGGTCGACGCGGTGAAGCCTGGCACGATAGCCCCAAGATCGGCAGCATCGGTTATGCCGGCGTTCTGGATCTGCTCGCCGGAGGCTACGGACACCGACAGTCCCACATCGTTCAGGCGTTGCTCGCGCTTCTGCGCAGTGACAACAATTTCGCCGATCCCGACCGTTTCGGGCGCTCCGCCCTCGGTCCGCTCCTGAGCCGGCGCGACATCGCCACTTGTACCTTGAGCATAAGCCGGCACGAAAACCGCGATGGGCGCGCCAGCCAGCGCCACGGCGGCCACAGACGCTTTGAATTGTGCTTTCACTTTAGGTCTCCTCCCTCGGTCGATTTTTGTTTCTTTATTTGTTGTCCGTTCCAATAGACGACCCTGGGCCGTCGCGCTGTCCCCTCAAACAGTGACTGCGCCTTCGCACGAGCCGAAGATGGCCAAAAACCCCGCTCTTCTAGCCATGAGCAGGCCTCAACGGCGGCGCGCGGGTTAGTTGCTCGCGGTGTCGGCGAACGCCGATCGGCCACCAGATGCAGTTCCTCCCTTTGGGCAATTCTGTACCAGCAAGGGTGACAGAAACACCGAAGCAGCTGCGCCATAAGCATGCCCGACTCCGTGCGACCGGCTGCGACCCGACAAGGTTCGGTCCGAGAACAAGCCCGGGGCGAAAACATAGCACGCACGAAATGTGCCTTGGGGAGATCGATGATGAAAAAAGGTTCGCCTAACAGGTCGATATTGCTGGCAAGCGCGGCGCTTTTGGCGGCCATGCCGCAAATGGCCATCGCGCAGGATGCGAGCGCGAGTGACACCAGCGATACATCTGCGGAACGCGGGATCGCCGAGATCGTCGTCACGGCGCAAAAGCGCGAGCAGCAATTGAGCGACGTGCCGGTCTCGATCACCGCGGCATCGGGGGAGCAGCTCGAGAAAGCCGGCGTGAATGACGAAGCGCAGGCCATCGT
This sequence comes from Sphingopyxis sp. SE2, assembly GCF_032227185.1. Classification (NCBI taxonomy): domain Bacteria; kingdom Pseudomonadati; phylum Pseudomonadota; class Alphaproteobacteria; order Sphingomonadales; family Sphingopyxidaceae; genus Sphingopyxis; species Sphingopyxis sp. SE2. The sequence goes on from NZ_JAPMXW010000001.1 coordinate 2,320,203, forward strand.
GCCCGGGCAGACCGGAGGGCGCAATTGATGAGCGAATGGGATGCGTGGATCGGCCGCGAAGAAACGCGCCAGGACCGGGTCGACAAGTCCGCGGTCGCACGCTGGCTCGCAACATTCGATCGAAGCACACCCCCGGACGGCAGCGTGCCGCAAGCCTATCACTGGTGCCTCTGCCTGCCCGACGCGCCGACCGCTGCGCTCGGGATCGACGGGCATCCGGTGCGCGACGACAGTGCATCGAGCTTCCTGCCGCCGGTCCCCCTGCCCCGCCGCATGTGGGCCGCAAGCAAGGTCGAATTCATCGCCGCGCTGCGGCCGGACCAAAAAGTCAGAAGAACCTCTCGCGTCGCGTCTATCATCGAAAAGCAAGGAGAAACCGGGAAGCTGGTCTTTGCCGAGATCGCGCACGAAACCCGCGCCGATGGCACGCTGTGCGTGCGCGAGATCCAGTCGATCGTCTTTCGCGAACCGTCACCGACGGGTGCGCCTCCGGCACAGGCGCCCCGCCGCGCCGATCGCTTCGATCCTACTGCATGGGATGCTCACCGGATGCTGCAACCATCGGAATCGCTGCTGTTCCGCTATTCGGCTCTGACCTTCAATAGCCATCGCATTCATTATGATGTGCCCTATGCGACCCGGGAAGAAGGCTATCCCGGTCTCGTCGTCCACGGCCCGCTAACCGCAACCTTGCTCCTCGACCTCGCGGCGCGGCAATTCGGCGACAATGTGCTCAGGCGCTTCGACTTTCGCGGCATTGCCCCGGCAGTTGCCAACGAAGAGCTTCATCTGGCGCTCCGAAGCGCGAACGACACAATCGAGCTCGGGGCTTTCACCGCTGACGCTCGGCAGATCATGACAGCAACCGCCGCGGTTTGAACAAGCCCGCATCGGACGAGAGCCAGGCCATGGCCGCCCACGGATGACCTATGTCAATTCAACCTGCACGGATGCCGCATTTCCCGCCGGTTCTATAGCAACGACGCGGCGCGCGAGCATGTCAGCGATCCTCTGGGCGAAATGCTCCCGCATATCTTCGCGGAGGCCCTCTGCGGAAATCCTTATCGTCACATTGGACTGCATTCCGGCTTCATTGGCTCGCCGGAACATACGTTCAGCGTCAACGGCAAGAATGAGCGAAACCGCCGCGACCATGTCGGGGAGCGTGTAGAGGTCGACATATTTCCGGCTTCGGTGGAGCGCCAGGTCGCTGAAGCTGGCGCGCAACATCCAGCGATCATGAGTCTTCTCGATCGCTCTGTGCAGCGTTATCGAGGTCCCCGACCATTCGGTGGCATCGACGATCGCCACCGCGTTCCGGCCATCGAGCCCCTTTCGCTTGACCGTTTTGGGGTCCAGGGAAAATGGACGAGCGAGCTGTCGTCGGTGACGACGCGCAGATCCTTGGGATAATCCGGAAAGAGTTTCCGGCATTCAGGTGTCCAGCCCCGGAATATCTCGTAGGGCGAGACGGGCCCCCAATAGGTAAATCCCGTCAGCCACCTCGCATCCATCGGGCGAAGCTCTGCCGGCGCAAGGTCGGGCAGTGCGTCAGGAGGCGGCACCTCATTCGAACGCCCGGGAGAATCGGGATGGCGCGCCAATATCGGGTCATCGACCCGGCCGCCTCGCAAGCGATCATAGATCAGGCGGCACGGAGCGCCCAAGGACTGGAGGTCAGTCTGTCAATCGGCGTGCAAACGTAACCCCTATCGGCGCGCGGTGCGGACCCCTTTTCAAGATGGCGCAGTTGATCGACACGCGCCTCTGGAAGCTGCGCGCGGCGGGAGGGCGGTTTCGATCGGAGGCGCGCGCGCAGCGCAAAGGCATCTTTTAATCGGAGTGCTCATGGGGTGGCTGCGGTTTCAGCGCCAGCTGTCATTGCTGGTCTGACGATACGCAATGATGGGTCACGCGATCGAGTAACTGGCCGCCCGGAGTGGGCGAATGGTGATAGCCCAGCTCATCCAGCACCACGAGATCGAGGTGGCGAGCTGGGCGGCGAAAGTGCATCGCCTGCCGATCCCGGCCCTCTTCCTCAGAGGCGGGTCACCAGATCGACGGTGCGTTGAAGTAGCGGCCTGGGCACCCGAGCGAACGACATTGGCGGGCGATAGCGATGGGCTGTAGGGTCTTGCCGCGCCCGTGCCGCCCCACCAGACGATATTGCGCCGTGTGGCAGGATGAAACGCGCTGTAAATGAACGCACCAGCCCTCGCCGATCGGTGTGCTCGAACCGAACGCATCGATATCCTTCACGACCGGTAGCTTTTGGCGGGCTGCCATCCGGTGCGTAATGGATCGATCGCGGCATGGTGATGCGTCGCTCCGCCCGCAGAAGGTCGGTCAGACTTTATCGTGGTGCGCTGGCGCTGAAGGCTGCGGTGATCGCATCGTCGAACGCGCCCGCTATGCCCTGGTTCAAGCCCGCGCACTGCCCGATCATGTCATGCCGCATCGAAGGTCCCTCAGCTGGTCGTAACGGGGCGCAGTCGGCGATCGGCGATGGCGTAGCGCGCTATCCTCGGAGGTGATGATCGTGGTGGGCGCGGCGGTTTGCGGCGGCGCGCCAGGATATTGAGGATCGGGATGTCGCCTGCCGTGCCGGTCGCCAGTGCTTTCGCGCACGGCCGTTTGACCGGATCCAGTGCGCTTATCGGTCAGCATACGACAGCACACGGACGAACCGGCGTCGGCATCGTCAGCCGTTCCCCAGCTTGCGGCGTGGCGAGCCAGTGCCGGCGGCAGATCCTAGTCCTGGAAGGGCGCACCACCCTGTAGCGCGCTGGGTTTGCGCGGGCCAGCACCGGCAGATAATGCCAGGGTCAAATCGTGCGGTTACGCCCGAAGTAGCGAGTGATGCTCGGCGACAACCTCTCGCCGCAGCGCATGATGATGTGGTCGGCATAGGCACGGACCTGCACCGTGCGCCGCGCCATCGTCGAGAGAACTGGAGGCGGCTGCGGTCGAAGATTTTAGAGTCGTCACGGCATGCTCGCTCGTTGAAGCCGTCGAACGGCCCTGCATCGGTTGCAGTGCCGATCACCCGATCTCCAGCCTGCGCGCCACGGTTAGCTTCTGCCCTGGCTCAGGATGCGCCTGCCGTTCCGCCCAGCGCCGACACTCGGCTCCAGCCAGCCATTGCCTCTCGAGGCTGGCGAACCGCAACCGCCAAGCGAAGAAGCGGCCTGGATCAAGTTCGCACCTGCTCGACCTGCCCTTCTCCCATCCGCCGCAGGCGGAGCAGGCACGGCTCGATCATACTGGGCGGTCATGATCAGGGAACCGCCGGTTGAAGACCTGTTCTGCCGGTATCACGCTGGTCACCGCTGTCTTATAGCGACTGTAGATGCCGCGCCCTGCACGCCGCCGAAGAAGGCAAGCCGCGCGCATGCGCGTCGAACAGCATCTCCGGCTCGCGTGGATAGGCTCGACATAGACCGCTCGCGATGCGCACAAATGCAGGTGCGCACCTTCACTTCGCATCGGTGTGCCATGATCTCTACATCCTCATGGCTCCAGTCGAACTGCGGTGGCCTCGCCCGGCTTGAACGTCAGCGGGATGAAGGCAGATACCCATCGCCGGCATCCTTGCGCGCCGAAGGGTTTTCCGCGCGCCGTGTGTAGCGGCGCATCGCACGTAGGTTTCAAACCTTCGCGCACCAGCAGGTCATGGATCCGCGTCATCCGCAGTCGCTGCGCTACGTACCTCATTCCCTTCCAGCAGCGTATCGGCCGATCCTGAAACGACCGACGGCGCGGCTGAAACTGCGCTGATAGTCGAATGTGCCTTCCGGCGCTCTGGATCGCCTTGCGGATCACCGCGACACATGCAAATCCCGCGCGACGTCTGATCGCCTTACCACCGGCATACCGCGCCGAATCCGGAACCACCGTCTCCAAAACCAATATCCCGATCTCGCCGCCTGATTATCCAGCCGGCTGCTTAAACCATCAGTCGAGGGGTCCTTTTACGCCAGATCACCCTGCTAACGGGTCCTTTGCACGCCGGTCCACAGGCCGTCGTCCCCTCCCGCGCACTGGCCAGCAGCGGATGCCCTGCGCGCGAACACCATCCTTTTGTAGAGCCAGTCGATCCGGTCCCAGGGCATGTCCCAATATTGCGGCGCGGTCTCGAATCTTTTCGATCAGCTTTCGCCTCGTCGACCCGCGTACCGGGATTCGGTCGGCATATGTCAGCGAGCGGCAAAATGGCCAAGTCTATATCGCTAACGGTCGGCTCTTCGCATCAGGCTTCCAGTTGTTGTGATCCTGTCGACGCGGCAACTTTCCTGGGATCGGCATTACAGGCTCTACGTACAAAGCATCGTCCAGCACCAGATCGCGCTTTTGTCGCGCAATAAAGCTACTTTGACACGCGCAACCGTCATTTCGCTCGGACAAATTTTACAGCGATGGTGGACTGATCAACCCCACGGTCGATACACTCTTCATACACGATCGCGCCGTCCTTCCGGCCCGAGAAGACGCTCTGAGATCATGAGGCGGGCGGACCCCGTCCGAAGATAGGCAATGCCCGTTTGAAGACCGATGGGCGGCACCTCGCGATCCGGACCGCCCGGTCAACCACCGCCCATCGAGCATTCCCCAGCCTGCAGCGCGGCCGAGCGGCCTGCGTTCTTTGTGGTTTCCCGCCGCAGCTAGGAAGAGCATCCGGTACGTGGATGCCAGTGCGGCAGCTGTTCGCCACTGGAGGAAGATATCGTCCTGTCGCTCCGGCTCCCTTGGCCTGCAATATGGGCATTGCAGCCGCGCTTGACACATTTTTTTTCGCGCGCCTGAGCAATGCGGGGCCGTCCAGTAATCTGTCGGCCCAATCCTGAAGCATCCGCCTCGCGGTGAGATAAAGAGCGCTGTTGTAGTAATCTGAACTCCCCTGTCCCTTACTTCTCATGGGCAAGCGCCATCTCGATCCAAGTCGGGACGATAGCATTCGGCTTTGCTGGCCCCAGGTCGATCTGGTTCTCGCCGAAAATCATGGATGGTCTGCTTGCCGAGGTAGCCCATGCGGTAGCAGGCGTAGATCATCGTATTGGCTGAACGGCTTGTTCGGCTTCGCCGGGGAAGACGAAGCGATCGTTCGACGCACTTCGGCGGCAGCAATATCTCGACAACCTGGGGAGGAGAGCGGTACCAGATGCTTCGTGCCCATCTTCATCCGTTCGCGAGCTGCCAGAGAGGATCTCGCCCCTCAAGATCCTCAAACTCGTCCCACTCGGAAAACGCGCTCTGCTTGTCTCGGACCTAAGTTACAGTGCGAACAGGCATGGCGATCGCGCGGTTTCGCGTCGACGACCATCCGCCTCGCCGCCATAATTCCTGGGATCGTGCCCACAAGTCCGGGCAGCTCGGCGAGCGAAACCTTCGCCATGGCGCCTTTACTCTAGGCTTGCAGTTTGAGCGCACGTTCGAGGCTGATCACGGATCGGTCGTCGCCCAGCCGCTTGCGATCGCGAACCGAAACACTCCGCCTGATGCCTCGCTTCACGCGGCGCTGATATCCAGCGCACCGCGCGCCTGACGAGACGTACGACTCGAGTGGACTTCCGGCGGTGATCGATTTGATATCGCGCTTCGTTAAGCGCCGGAAAGATCGCGCCCAGTGCGGCTATGACCCGGCGGCGGTACCGTTCCACATCGATTCGGCGCCATGCCTGCGCGACCGGCTTCCGAAAGTTCGAGCGGTGCCCGAAGCCGCTTTGGCCTTTTTTTCCCTGCTGGGATCGATGCCCTTGGCGAGCAACGCCTTGGCGTAGTGCGTCTGCCGCGCGGCAGCCGCCGAAACCGCGGATATTTGCCGAGGCTGAGTGCCAGTCTTTTTCCGCTAATGAAGGCGTATTTGAGGCGCTGAGGCTTCGATCCGCCGGGGCGGACGAGCGCACAGCCCTCGCCATCGAAGAGTTTATAGTCGCGCGGCGCGCCGCATATTTGATTTCGAGGTCTGAGAGCCATCCGGGGTATCTCGCCGCCTGTTTCGTGGACAGGCAAAAAATGTCTCGTCTGGCCCTGAATCAAATCGCTGCAGGCGGATTCCAGACGGACGCGTGGATGGACCCGAACGGCCCGCAGAGGACGCCAGAAATATTTGATTTGGTTGAGGTGATTATCGCATCGACGACACGGACTTTGTGGAATTTGGGGTCTTGCAGCGGAGGAGGGACTTGAACCCCTGACACGCGGATTATGATTCCGCTGCTCTAACCTGCTGAGCGCTTCCGCCCTCGTAAGGTCGTCAGTATCGGGTGAGCCGCGCCCATAGGCAGGCCTCGTCGCGCCATCATCTGCGCGGTCCGGAAAACTGCGCGCGAAGGTGCATTCCCACGGGCTGCCGCGGTAGTGATGGCCGCGAGTCCGGTGGATCGTAAGCGCGCGCGGACGGAAATCACACGCCAGCGCTTGCGAGGCAGCGCGCGGCGCCTTGGCCGCGGCGAATTTTGTTCTGCACGGTGATGTGGGAGCCGCGGCAATTTCGGTCCTGTGCGGTCAGCATGCCCGCGGAAATGGTCGGCGATACGCGCGCGAGCAATTCGTACTGATGGAAGACGCCCCGCCCAGCGAATAGACTTCGCGCAGCGTCGCGGCGGGCAGGCGCGTCGGCGGCGATCCGGCGAACAGGCGCTCGAGTTCGTCGAGGCACGGCGGCAGCCAAGAAAGAGCGTGATATGCGCGGCGATGATTGGTGTTCGGCGGAAATGCGCAGCGCGCGCAGCGCGTCGAAAAGGCGATCCGCTGCACCCATCGTCGCGGTCGCGATGATGGGCACGGCGCCATGGTCCGGCTGGTGGGGGAGGTCCGGGCCATCTGCTTGAGAGGGATGGGCGGGGCAATTTCGGGGAGGTTTGCCATCGTCCACAGGACGCCCTTCTCGATATGTCCACTTCGCCGGATCGGATCCGCGCTCCAATCGATTTATTGCGTCACAATAATCGTGCAAACCGATGAAATAAAATTATGCGGGTTCTACAGCCCGTTCCAGAAGACGCGGAGCGCCGCAGCAACTTCGGCCGGGCGTTCGGCGATCGCCCAGTGCCCCGCCCCTTCGATCACCGTCAGCGGCGTGCCCGTGTTCGCGGTGTAGCGCCGGGCAACCGACAGCTCGACATAGGGATCGCCCGCGCCCCAGATCAGCGTACCGTTCACGGGCAATTTCGGGATGTCCAGCGCCCAGTCGTGCGCAAAGCTCAACCCCTTCGCCGAACGATAGAGTTTGAGGATCGCGCGGCGCTTGTCCCTGCTCTTCCACTGCTCGGCCTCTTCGCGCGCGATGTCGGCGGGCATGCCCTGTGCCGCGAGGCCGTCGGCGAGCTTGTCGGCCCTGCTCAGCGCCATGAAGATTTCGCCGAGGATCGGCGTGTTCCAGATGCGCGCGATGCGGTGGCCGCGATAGTCGGGCTCGATCACCGCGTTCGAGATCGCCCAGCTGCGGATCAGGTCGGGGCGCAGCATCGCAACGCGCTGGGCGATCAGCGCGCCCCAATCGTGGCCGACGATGTCGATCGGGCCGTGCGCGGCGACCAATGTCTCGGCCTGACCAATCGCCCAATCGGCATAGGCCTCCTTGGTCGCGGCAAAGCTCTCGGGCAGCGGTGCGGTGAAGCCTGGCAGCGCGGGGACCGCGACGGGCGTGTCGCCAAGCTCGAGCGCGGCGAGCAAGGGCCGCCAGATCGCCGGGCTGTCGGGAACGCCGTGGATGAAGAGTTTGGCGGTCATATGCACTCTCCTGTCGCCCCGCGAAGGCGGGGGCGCCGTCGGGGTCATGCTACGCTGACAGCGGCCCCCGCCTCCGCGGGGGCGACGAATATTTACTCCATCTCCCCCCGCTCGCGGCGGAGCGCATACCATTTCTGGACATTGGCATTATGCTCGGACAGCGTCCGTGCAAACACATGGCTGCCGTCGCCCTGCGCGACGAAGAAGAGATAGTCGTTCGCTTGCGGGTCGAGCACGGCGGCGATCGACGCCTTGCCCGGGTTCGCGATCGGCCCTTTGGGCAGCCCGGCCATGCTGTAGGTGTTGTAGCCGTTCACCGCCTGGATTTCGGAGCGCAGGATGCGGCGGCCGAGCGGCTTGCCCTTGGTGACCGGATAGATGATCGTCGGATCGGCCTGAAGCCGCATCCCGACGCCGAGGCGGTTGGTATAGACACCCGCGACGGTGCGGCGCTCGGCGGCGACGGCGGTTTCCTTCTCGACGATCGACGCGAGCGTTATCGTTTCGTTGCGGTTCTTGACCGCGGCGCGCGGCGTGCGCTTCGCCCAAAGTTCGCCAAACGCCTTGTCCATCGCCGCCTGCATCCGCTTCACGACCGCGGCGCGGGTCTCGCCGGTCGTGAAGGCATAGCTGTCGGGCAATATGCTGCCTTCGGCGGGCACGGGAATTTCGCCCTTGAGACGCGGCTCGGCCATCAGCCGTTCCCACACCATGATCGAGGGCATGCCTTCGGGGATCATCACCAGCCGCTGGATCGTCTTGCCCGATTGGAACAGCGCAAGGATGTCGCCCGCATCCATCCCCTTTTCGATTTTATACTCGCCGGGTTTGATCGGCTCGTCCGAGCCGAAGAAGCGCGCCTGATTGCAAAAGCTCGACGCCGAGACGAGCCCGGCGTCCTCGAGAATCTCGCCCGCCTTCGCGATGCTCGCGCCCTCAGGGATCACGACCTCGGCATCCTTCGGCGCGCCGGGCGAACAAGCGGCGAGCGCCAGCGCGAAGATCGCGATCGTCAACCAGCGGAACGGATGCACGCCATTCTCCCGTCAGTCATATAGCCACGCTTAAAGCCACAAAAGACCCGCGTGTGCAGGGCCTGATTGTGTCCTTTGTGGTTTTAAGCCGGTGGTCCCGGCAGGTCGTTCCGAGGGTAAAGCATGGCGGGATAATGTAGGAAAGAGGGTTTCGATCCTCCCTGTGGCGTAGCCATGGGGAGGTGGCAGCGCGAAGCGCTGACGGAGGGGCCAATGGCGCAACCGTCGCTGCCCCTCCACCACTCGCTTCGCGAGCGGTCCCCCTCCCCATCGCTGCGCGACAGGGAGGATCAGGATCAGTCGACCGCCTTGACGATCAGGCTGGCGTTGGTGCCGCCGAAGCCGAAGCTGTTGTTGAGCGCGGCCTTCACCTTGCGCTTCTTCGCGACCTTCGGGACCAGATCGGCGCCCTCGGTGCCCTCGTCGGGATTGTCGAGGTTGAGCGTCGGCGGCACGATCTGGTCGCGGATCGCGAGGATGCAGAAGATCGTCTCGACCGCGCCCGCGCCGCCGAGCAGGTGGCCGATCGCCGATTTGGTCGAACTCATCGAGACATTGGCCATCGCGTCGCCGAACAGGCGCTTCACCGCACCCAGTTCGATCGTGTCGGCCATCGTCGAGGTGCCGTGCGCATTGATATAGTCGATGTCGGCGGGGGTCATGCCCGCCTTTTTCAGCGCCGCGCTCATCGAGCGGAAGGCGCCGTCCATTTCGGGATCGGGCGCGGTGACGTGATAGGCGTCGCCCGACAAACCATAACCCACGACTTCGGCGTAGATTTTCGCGCCGCGCGCCTTGGCATGTTCATATTCCTCGAGCACGACGACGCCCGCGCCCTCGCCCATCACGAAACCGTCGCGGTCCTTGTCATAGGGGCGGCTCGCCTGTTCAGGGCGGTCGTTATAGCTCATGTTGAGCGCACGCGCCTGCGCGAAGCCCGCGATGCCGATCGGGCAGATCGTCGCCTCGGCGCCGCCCGCGAGCATGATGTCGGCGTCATCGTCGCGGATCATCCGCGCGGCGTCGCCGATCGAATGCGCGCCGGTCGAGCAGGCGGTCACCACCGCGTGGTTCGGACCCTTGAGGCCATATTTGATGCTGACCTGGCCCGAGATCAGGTTGATCAGGCGGCCATGAACGAAGTGCGGCGAAACGCGGCCCGGCCCCTTTTCGGCGAGCAGCAGGCTTTCGCTCTCGATGCCCGGCAGGCCCCCGATGCCCGAACCGATCGAACAGCCGGCGCGCACCTTCTGCTCCTCGGTCATGTCGGTCAGGCCCGCGTCCTCGAGCGCCTGGCCCGCGGCGTCGATGCCAAAGATGATGAAGGGATCGACCTGCCGCTGCACCTTGTGATCGACGCGCTTGCCGGGGTCGAAGCCATATTCATGGTCGGGACCCTTGACCTCGCAGGCGATCGTGCATTTCTGGTCCGACGCGTCGAAATGGGTGATCGTGCCGGCGCCCGATTTGCCCGCGATCAGATTCTTCCAGCTGGTTTCGACATCGCCGCCCAGCGGCGTCACCAAACCCAGACCCGTCACCACAACCCGGCGCATAATCATTCCTTTCATCGACCCCTGCCCCCGCAGGGTGCCGCGTCATCCTTGAAGACGCATGTCCATAAAAAAAGCTTCCCGGCCACTGCGCGCGAGCGCTCGGGACCGGGAAGCCGGAAACGCGTTGGCGGCGTCGCCGCCGCGTCCGGCCACGCCGGACAGCAAGGACTTAGCCCTTGTTCGCTTCGATATAGTCGATCGCGTCCTTGACGGTGGCGATCTTTTCCGCCGCGTCGTCGGGGATTTCGACGCCAAATTCTTCTTCGAACGCCATCACCAGTTCGACGATGTCGAGGCTGTCGGCGCCCAGATCGTCGATGAAGCTCGCTTCCTCGGTGACCTTGTCGGCTTCGACGCCCAGATGTTCGACGACGATCTTTTTAACCTTTTCGGCCGAATCGCTCATGCACAGTTCCTTTTTTCTGACCTGTTCGTGAATGTTGAAAATTGCCCTAGTGCCGGTGGGCGGGGCTGGCAAGGGGGCTGGCATTGGCCGCGCGGCGAAGCGCCGCGTCGACCAGCCTTTCCTCCGCAGCGCTATAGGCCGACCGTATCCCTTTCTGCCCCTCCGGCACCTGCGTGACGAAATAGGCAATGCCCTCACCGCCTTCAAGGTCGAACCACAGCCCCGAGCGCAATCCATAAGCGTCACCCGAATGCCCGAGCCGCAGCCGTCCATCGCCGAACAGGTCGTCGTGGCAGGCCGGATCGCGCAGCGCCGGGCCGCCGGTGCTGTGCATGGCCATGCCATATTCGCAGAAAAAACCGCCCGTCCCCTCGCCGCTCGTCGGCCGGACGGGCGCCATCGCCTCCAGCCGGGCAAGGCTTTTGGCTTTCAGGAAACCGCCCCCCCGGCGCAGCAGCATCACCCCGATGCGTGCGAGCCCGTTGGCAGAAATGCGCAGTCCGCCCTGCGGGCTGAACCCCGCACCGTGGCGGCCGAGCCGATAGCTCGCGACGTCGCAGCTGCCGTCAGTCGCGGGCACGACGGGACAGGCCGGGCGCTGCCCTTTCAGGTCGTCGCGCACCACATTGCCGTCAGCATCGTGCAGCACGACGGCACGCGCGACAGCGGCGTCGCTGCACGCCGGCCAGTTGAAACAGGCGTCGAGGCCGAGCGGACGAAAAACCAGCCGCGCCATCGCCGCGTCGAACCGCTCGCCGGTCGCCGCTTCGATCGCCGCCGCGACGACCGGATAGTTGAAATTGGCGTAGGCGAAGTCGCCGCCCGGCGCGCGCGCCTTGTCCCACGCCGCGGGATCGCGAAGTGCGGTTTCGAGATCGGCGTCGAGCGGCAGCGCATAATCGGTGTCGTCGTTCAGCCCCGAACGGTGCCCCAGCAGCTGCGCGAGGCTGATCGGCCGGTCCGGATAGGCAGGGTGCCGCAGCCGCCAGCCGAGATAGTCCGATACATCGCGGTCGAGGTCGAGACGCCCCGCCTCCACGAGCCGCAACACGCCCAATGCCACGACCAGTTTCGAAACCGACGCGATACGCACGGGATCGTCGGGGCCGACCGGCCTGCCGCCCGCGCGATCGGCGAGGCCGTCCGCGACGCGCGTTTCGACCTTTCCGTCGCGGTTGAAATGCACCGCGACCGCCGCCGGCGGCGGCGGTGCGGCGAGGGCCAGCAGAGCAAAGGCGGACAACATGGCACCACCGTGCGCGGCATCAACCCTGCGGTCAAGTAGGCGGTCAAGCGTCGCTTACGGCGCCGCTTTGGCGGCGACGACGCCCGAATCGCGGAGCGCCGCCGAGGCGGCCTGGATTACCGCCGGGGTGATCATGAAGCGGCCGAGCACGGTTTCGGGCGCCGCGTCCGCGGGCTGGCGCGTATAGGCGAGCAGGCGCTTCCACTGCGCGCGCGCCGCGGCCAGATCGCCCTGCCGCGCGAGCACGACCGCGCGCACCATCATATATTGCGGCTCCATATTGCTGGGCGACGGCATTTGGTCGAGGATCCGCTGTGCTTCCGCCTGCTCGCCGCGCTGCGACAGGACAAAGGCCAGCGTGACTGCGGGAACCCCGGGATAGGAGGCGTCGAGCTGCAACGACCGCCGGAGCAGCGCCTCGCCCTCCTCCGCTTGCCCGCAGGCGAGCTTGAACAAGCCGAGGAAGCCCGACATGTCGGCATCATAGGGATTGAGCGCGAGCGCCGCGTCGCCCATCGCGTTGCCGCCGGCGCAATTGCCCGAATAGAAATTGGCGCGCGCCATCGCGAACAGGCCCGCCGCCGAATTGGGGCTGCTTTCATAGGAGCGCAGCGCAAGCGCGCGCGCTTCGCCCAAGGCTTCGCGGCCCGCCGGCGTCAACCGCTGCGGCTGCCAGTCACCATAGCGCACGAGCGACAGCGCGGTGAGCGCGACCGGATCGCGCGGTGTCGCCTCGATCGTCGCGCGCAAGCAGGCGTCGACCCGCTTCGCCGACGCCGCACTGCGCATCTGGCGCATCCGGTTGAATTGCGCGAGGCAGGGAAAGCCCGCCGCGAAATTGTCGGGCTGGCGCTGAACCTGGTCGCGCACGATCACGCCATAGTCGCCGGCAAGCTGGGCAATCAGCGGTTCGATCGCGGTGAATTCGGGGGTTTCGTCGCTGGTCAGGCGCATCTGCTGCGACCAGATCGCGCGCTGGTCGGCGACGCGGTTGAGGACGAGCGTGACATCGGTGTCGCCTTCGACCGTGCGAACCAGCGAGGTATCGAGACGATAGTCCCCCGTTCGCGCCGCCGCGCCGCCCGGCGCTTTCGAACTCAGCAGGTCGATCAGATCGAAACGCCGCAGCCCGTCGCGCAGCTTGCCGTCGAGCGCGCGCGCCAGCGCCCGCGACTGGGGCAGATTCCCCGCCATCGGCGGGCTGACTTCGAGCAATGGAACGGGCACCGGATCGCCGGCAAAGAGCCGGCCGGGGCCTTCGCGGAGCGTCCACAAGGTGAAAAGCGCAAGCGCGAACAGAATGAGCACGACGATCCATCGACCGAACCGGTAACCGCGAGCGCGAGACACGCGCCCGGACGCGGCCGAGCGAGCGGCCGCTGGTCGGAGCGTTGCAGCCTTGACGTCATCTTCATCCGCCGCGCCGTCAGCCGATCGCGACGACGGCGGCGCCGAACGATATTGGACGACCACCTCATAGCTGCCTTGCGGTACGCGCAGGCGATGCACCCAGGGGGTGTCGGCATAATAGCGGTCGAGCAGGCTGCGCAGCCGCCCGACCATGACGCGCGGATAGCTGTCGACGGCGGGATCGAAATCTTCGCTGCGCCCCAGCGCCTCGGTCGCGATCGCATAGGCCTTGGGCGAGCTGCGCCCGCCGCGCAGGCGATGTTCGACAAGAAATTGCAGCAGCCGCGACAGCACGGGCGAACGCGTGAACAGGGGGGAATCGAGCAGCTTCTCGAGCTCTTCGGCGATGATCCGGTCGACCTCTACCGGATCCTGTGTCTCGTTCGCTTTCGCCTGATCCATGCTACCCTCAAATACCCCCGACGGGCGGTGCGGTAGATACGCCAATCAGCCAGCGCGGCCACCCGTTGTTACTTTGACGTAACGGTAACACGGCAACCTTGAGTCATATCAGAAGAAAATCGTCCCGCCAATCCGCAAGGAAAAGCGCGAAAACGGGATAAGGATTGGTTATCAAATGGCAACATTGCGGCATGTGACCCCTTGTAACTGCCGCACAGGCGAAACTCTGGCATCCTTTCCGACGTCGCGGCATCCCTGTGATGGCGCGGTGTGGAGCCAAAAGGCGAATGGTGCGAGCTGGTCCCTGGCACCTTTCGATCCCCCTCAGGCTTCATTTCAAGACTTCGCCGGGCGACCCGACAGCCCCACCTGTTCTGTCGCCCGGCAAGTCGATCTTCCCTCCCTCGACGCTTGCCGACCCGGACAGGACATCTGCCGCCCTGCGTCAGCCGGCGGCCGGGCGTGAGACCGCCTTGGTTTTGAGGCAGCTTGAATTGAAGAAGGCGCCGGTTTCCACCGGCGCCCCCATCGTTCGTCGAAATAGACGCGAAGATTCAAGTCGTCGTCGCTGCCTTGCACGGGCCCGTATGCGTGCTGGTCATCTGCATGACCATTTCCATGTCGCCGCCGGTCGGAACCTTGCCCTTGGTCGTGATCGTGACGTCGGTCTTCTTGGCTTCCATCGTCCCGGCCATCGCCATGTCGACCGTCTGGCCATTGGCGGTGCAGGTGCCCGCAACGTCGATCTTTCCGCCGGCGACCTCCTTCTTGGACCAGGTGCATTCGCCGCCGCCGTTCGGCCCCTTGGCGAGTTCGGCCGCAATGTCTTCCTTGTCGACCTGTTCCTGCGTGAAGCATTGATCCATGCCGCTCGCCGCTGCGAACTGCTTGGACATCGCGTCCTTCGCTTCGGCCGGCAGGCCGGGAACTTCGAACTTGACCAGCTTGACGTCGGTCTTCCAGTTGCCTGCCTCGCGCTTTACCGTGCCGCCGGCATTTTCGTTTTCGGTTTTGCCGCCGCTGCAACCCGCCACGGCGATCAGAGCGCCGATGGCCGCTACCGTCAGAATTTTCTTCATAAATCATCCTCCTGTTGAGCAAATGGGCGAACCCAGATGCGGCCATTTGGTTGCGAGCCATTATGTTTGTCGTTGGGCGCAATCGATACCATATTGGCAGCGATGGCAATCCAGATTCGCACCTCGCTCGACGAAATCGACACCGCCGAAGGCTATGTTCCGCATCGCCCCGCCCGCCCCGAAAAGGTCGAAGGCGGCAAACGGTTCGAACTGGTCAGCGACTATGAACCCGCGGGCGACCAGCCGACCGCGATCAAGGAACTGGTCGCGACCGCGCTCGCGGGCGAGCGCGATCAGGTGCTGCTCGGCGTCACCGGATCGGGCAAAACCTTCACAATGGCAAAGGTCATCGACGAGTTGCAACGCCCCGCCCTCATCCTCGCGCCGAACAAGATCCTCGCGGCGCAGCTCTATGGCGAGTTCAAGAGCTTTTTCCCGAACAATGCGGTCGAATATTTCGTCAGCTATTACGACTATTACCAGCCCGAGGCCTATGTCCCGCGGTCGGACACCTATATCGAGAAGGAAAGCTCGGTAAACGAAGCGATCGACCGCATGCGCCATTCGGCGACGCGCGCGCTCCTCGAACGCGACGATGTGATCATCGTCGCGTCGGTGTCGTGCCTCTACGGCATCGGCTCGGTCGAGACCTACTCGGCGATGATCTTCGACCTCAAGAAAGGCCAGGTCGCCGACAGCCGCGAGATCATCCGCAAGCTCGTCGCGCTCCAGTACAAGCGCAACGATCAGGCCTTCGCGCGCGGCAATTTCCGCGTGCGCGGCGACAGCCTCGAAATCTTCCCTTCGCACTATGAGGATATGGCGTGGCGCGTCAGCTTCTTCGGCGACGAGATCGAGGAGATCACCGAGTTCGACCCGCTGACGGGCAAGAAGATCGCGAACCTCAATTACGTCCGCGTCTATGCCAACAGCCACTATGTCACCCCCGGCCCGACGCTCAAGCAGGCGACCGAGGCGATCCGCCACGAACTCGCCGAGCGGCTCAAGGAACTCGAAGCCGAAGGCCGGCTGCTCGAGGCGCAGCGGCTCGAACAGCGCACCAATTTCGACCTCGAGATGATCGCCGCAACGGGCAGCTGCGCGGGGATCGAGAATTACAGCCGCTTCCTCACCGGCCGCCTCCCCGGCGAGCCGCCGCCGACGCTGTTCGAATATCTGCCCGACAATGCTTTGCTTTTCGTCGACGAGAGCCATCAAACGATCCCGCAGATCGGCGCGATGTCGAAGGGCGACCATCGCCGCAAGATCACCCTCGCCGAATATGGCTTCCGCCTGCCGAGTTGCATCGACAACCGGCCGCTGCGTTTTGCCGAATGGGATTTGATGCGACCGCAGACGGTCAGCGTCTCGGCGACGCCGGGGACGTGGGAGATGGACCGCACCCAGGGCGTCTTCGCCGAACAGGTGATCCGCCCCACCGGCCTCATCGACCCGCCGGTCGAGATCAAGCCGGTCGAGGAACAGGTCGACGACCTGATCGCCGAAGCGAAAAAGACCGCCGCAGCGGGATACCGCACGCTGGTGACGACGCTGACCAAGCGCATGGCCGAGGATCTGACCGAATTCCTCCACGAAGCCGGCCTCAAGGTCCGCTACATGCACTCGGACGTCGAGACGCTCGAGCGCATCGAGATCATCCGCGACCTCCGGCTCGGCGTGTTCGACGTGCTCGTCGGGATCAACCTGCTGCGCGAAGGGCTCGACATTCCCGAATGCGGGCTCGTCGCGATCCTCGACGCCGACAAGGAAGGCTTTCTGCGCAGCGAGACCAGCCTCGTCCAGACGATCGGCCGCGCCGCACGCAACGTCGACGGCCGCGTCATTCTCTACGCCGACCGCATCACCGGCAGCATGGAACGCGCGATGCGCGAAACCGACCGCCGCCGCGAAAAGCAGGAAGCCTATAACGCCGAGCATGGCATCACGCCGCAGACGATCAAGCGCAACATCGGCGACATCATCGCGCATGTCGCGTCGAAGGATCAGGTGACGATCGACATCGGCGACGACAAGCCCGCGCACATGGTCGGGCACAATCTGCGCGCCTATATCGCCGAGCTCGAAAAGAAGATGCGCGATGCGGCGGCCGATCTCGAATTCGAGGAAGCCGGCCGCCTCCGCGACGAAATCCGCAAGCTGGAGGCCGACGAGCTGGGACTGCCGCCGGATGAGCAAGTGGCGCCGCGGGTCGGCCGCTCGAACGAGGGCAAGCCCGGGACGCGCAAGGGACGGTTCGGGAAGTCGAGCAAGACGAAGTGGGGGCGGTAGCCACCAAAACGGACTCTTCTCATTCGATGTGGTGACTATCGTGAGGAACTTCTAACCGTTTAGGAGTTGCTCGTGTCCGATCCAATTGACAATCACCCACATGTCCTCTATGAAGGACAAACTTACCAACTAGCGGAAACAACTGAATTCGCCCGTTGGTTCGGCTCATTGCGCGACTCGAGCGATAGCGAAAATCGCCGATCGCCTGAAACGCGCGTCGAACGGCAATTTCGGAGACCATAAGTCCGTCAAAGGCGGCGTCTTTGAAATGCGGATCGATTACGGGCCGGGCTATCGGGTTTATTTCTTCCGGCGCGGTAAAGAGCTTGTCATTCTGCTATGCGGCGGTGACAAGCGCAGTCAGGATAATGACGTCGCCCGCGCCAAGCGGTTGAAGGAAGAGATTGAAGGCCGTGACGGAGCTTCGCCCATTTGACGCAGCAACCCACCTCACGACCGAGGAGCATATCCTCTATTATCTCGAAGCGGCGATGGAAGGCAATGATCCCAAACATATCGCCAGCGCGCTGGGTGATGTTGCCCGCTCAAAGGGCATGAGCGAAATAGCCCGCAAGACCGGGCTTGGCCGACAAGCGCTTTACAATGCTCTGTCGGAAAATGGTAATCCAACGCTGGAAACGCTGATGGCTGTGCTCGATGCCCTCGGCCTCGAATTGTCGGTGCAGCCGAAGAAGGCCGCCTGATACCTTCGACGAAACCCCGTTTGTAACCGACAAGTAACCTTGCCGCCTTCCCTTAGGCTGCTTAGGGTCCCGCGCGCAGACGGGGAGAAATATCAATGAAATCGGGTCTTTCGCTCATCGCCTTGGCGCTTGCCTTCGCCGCACCCGCCGCGCTCCATGCCGAGGACAAGGCCGACGAGAAGGCGAAGGCCGAAAAGCCCGCCGCCGATTACGAACCGCAGGTCCGCACGACCAAGCTGTCGGGCACCTTCGGCGGCCAGCGCATCAATTACGCCGCGACGATCGGCGAGACGATCATCAAAAACAAGGATGGCGTCCCCGAAGTCGCGGTCGTCACCACCGCCTATGTCAAGGAACCACGCGACCCGAGCCGGCCGGTGACTTTCCTCTTCAACGGCGGCCCAGGATCGGGCACCGTCTGGTTGATGATGGGGGCGTTTGGGCCGAAGCGCGTCGCGATCCCGGGCGACGGCACCGACGACGGCGCGCCGCCCTATCCGATCGTCGACAATCCTGACGCGCTCCTCGATGTAACCGACGTCGTCTTCATCGACCCGCCGGGCACGGGCTTTTCGCACCTGATCGGCAAGGCCGATCCCGAGGATTATTACGGCGTCACGCAGGACGCCAAGCTCGTCGCCGAGGTGATCCGCCGCTGGCTGAACGACAACGGCCGCTGGAACAGCCCCAAATATCTGGGCGGCGAAAGCTATGGCACGACGCGCTCGGCCGCGGTCGCCAACCAGCTGATGAACGAGACGTACAACGACGTCGCGCTCAACGGCATCATCTTGATCTCGACCGTGCTCGATTTCGCGGCGGGCGCCGACACGCCGGGTAACGAGCTGTCGCCGATCACCAACCTGCCCTCGATGGCGGTCACCGCGCTCTATCACGGCAAGGCGACCGCCGCCTCGCCCGAAGCCTTTGCCGAGGAAGCGCGGCAATGGGCCATCGGCCCCTACGCCTCGGCGCTGCTCAAGGGCCAGAAACTGCAAGGCGAGGAGCGCGCGCAGATTCGCCGCGAGCTGTCGCGCTTCACCGGCCTTTCGGAAATCTATCTCGAAAGCGCCGATCTGCGCGTCACGCCGAGCCGTTTCTACAAGGAATTGCTGCGCGACCGCGGCCTCACCGTCGGCCGCCTCGACAGCCGCTATACGGGCAAGGATTATGACAGCGCCGGCGAAAGCCCCGACAACGATCCCAGCTTCTATGGCATCGACGCGAGCTATACCGCGGCAATCAACAGCTGGAGCCGCGACGGGCTGGGCTTCAAGACCGACCGCGAATATCAGTCGATCGGCCGGATCGGCGGCCAGTGGGACTGGCGTCTCGGCGGCCGCGACACCAACGCCTATCTCAACGTCGCGCCCTATATCGGGCAGGCGCTGCGCGAGAATTCAGGACTGCGCGTGCTCGTCGCGCAGGGTTATTATGATTTCGCGACGCCCTTTTTCGCCGCCGAATATGCGCTGTCGCGCACCGGCATTCCGCAGGATCGCATCACTTACACTTATTATGACGCCGGCCACATGATGTATATCCGCGACGAGGACCGGCATAAATTGGCTGAGGATGTGCGGGCGTTTATCCGGGCGCGGTGAGCGCCAAGGACGAGGCCGCTACTCCCACTCGATCGTGCCCGGCGGCTTCGACGTATAGTCATAGACGACGCGGTTTATGCCCTGCACCTCGTTGATGATCCGCGTGGCGCAGCGGCTGAGGAAGCTCGCATCGAAGGGATAGATATCGGCGGTCATTCCGTCGGTCGAGGTGACGGCGCGGAGCGCGCAGACATGATCGTAGGTGCGCCCGTCGCCCATCACGCCGACGGTCTTGACGGGAAGCAGCACCGCGAATGCCTGCCAGATCGCGTCGTAAAGGCCGGCATTGCGGATTTCCTCCAGATAGACCGCATCGGCCTTGCGCAGGATATCGCAGCGGTCCTTCGATACTTCGCCGGGGATGCGGATCGCGAGGCCCGGGCCCGGGAAGGGGTGACGGCCGACGAAGATGTCGGGAAGGCCGAGTTCCTTGCCGAGCAGCCGCACCTCGTCCTTGAACAATTCGCGCAGCGGTTCGACGAGCTTCATATTCATCCGCTCGGGCAGACCGCCGACATTGTGGTGGCTCTTGATCGTCACGCTCGGCCCGCCGGTGAAGCTGACGCTCTCGATGACGTCGGGATAGAGCGTTCCCTGCGCAAGGAAATCGGCGCCGCCGATCTTCTTCGCTTCCTCCTCGAACACGTTGATGAATTCGGCGCCGATGAACTTGCGCTTCTTTTCGGGGTCGGTGACGCCCGATAGGCCCGCCATGAACCGCTCCTCGGCGTCGACCACGACGAGCGGGATGTTGTAATGGTCGCGGAACAGCCGCTCGACCTGTTCGCGCTCGTTCATGCGCAAGAGGCCATGGTCGACGAAGACGCAGGTGAGCTGTTCGCCGATCGCCTCGTGGATCAGCACTGCGGCGACCGCGCTGTCGACGCCGCCCGACAGGCCGCAGAGCACGCGCTGGTCGCCGACCTGCGCGCGGATTTCGGCGATCTTGGTCGCGCGGAACTCGGCCATCGTCCAGTCGCCGCTGCAGCCGCAGACGTGGCGGACGAAGTTCGCGATCAGCTTGGCGCCATCGGGGGTGTGGACGACCTCGGGGTGGAACTGCGTGCCGTAATAACGGCGCTCGTCATCGGCGATGAGCGCGAAGGGTGCGCCATCGCTGATCGCGACGATGCGGAAGCCGGGGGCGAATTTCGTCACGCGGTCGCCGTGGCTCATCCACACCTGATGGCGCTCGCCGACTTCCCACAATCCGTCGAACAACACGCAGGGTTCGGTGACGGTCAGAAAGGCGCGGCCGAATTCGCCATCGCGTTCGCCGTCGGCGCCGCCGGGTTCGACCTGTCCGCCGAGCTGCTGGCTCATCACTTGCTGGCCGTAGCAGATGCCGAGGATGGGAAGGCCGCTGTCGAACACCGATTGCGGCGCACGTGGGCTTCCGCTCGCGGGGACCGAAGCGGGCGAGCCCGAGAGGATCACGCCCTTGGGCTGCATCCGTTCGAGCGCGGCCTCGGCGGCGCTGAACGGGACGATCTCGCTATAGACGCCGGCTTCGCGGACGCGGCGGGCGATCAACTGGGTGACCTGCGACCCGAAGTCGATGATCAGGATGGATTCAGGGGCGGCGGAAGAGTCGGGAGTCGGCATGGCTGGCCGATAAGGGCATGGGGCCATGCTGTCCAGCGGTCGATATGGTGCGCCCGTCGAACAAGCATGACCTCGACACATTGTTGCGACAATTGCGCGACATAAGTGAACGCCGGACAAATTTCGGTGTCAGGAGGCGTTAAGCCCCCTCATGCCAAGAAAAAACCACGACAGAAAAGAACAAAGGCTCTCCCCCCATGAATAATATCCGCCTGCCTATTTCTGCGCGCGCCGCGCTTCTCGCGGCCGGGGCTTCGCTCGCGCTGCCGGCGATGGCAGCGGCGCCGATCGGGCCCGCCGCGGCATCGGCGGTGGCCGAGCAGCCCGCCGAGGCCGCCCCTCCGGCGTCCGCCGACAATCAATCCGAAGAGGAGGAATATAGCGAGGACGAGATCATCGTCACGGCGCCGCGCCTCGCAGGCCAGCTTGCCACCGACATCAAGGCCGAGGCCGAACTCGATGAGGCGGCGATCGCCAGCTATGGCGCCTCGTCGATCGAGGAACTGCTCGACGCACTCGAGCCGCAGACGCGCTCGGGCCGCGGGCGCGGCGGACGGCCCGTCATCCTCGTCAACGGGCGACGCATTTCGGGGTTCGGCGCGGTGCGCAACATCCCCCCCGAAGCAATCGCGAAGGTCGAGATTTTCCCCGAGGAGGTCGCGCTCGAATATGGCTATGCCGCGACCGAGCGCGTGGTCAATTTCGTGCTCAAGCCCGATTTCCGTCAGATTTCGGTCGAAGCGGAAGCGGGCATCCCGACGCAGGGCGGGCAGTTCAAGAACGAGCTCGAACCCGCCTTCATCGCGATCGGCGACAACGGCCGGCTGAACCTCAACGCGAGCTGGGAGCATCAGACGATGCTGCGCGAAAGCGAACGCGATCTCGTTTACGACGATCCCGTCCTTGCCGCGGGCGCGCCGGCGCGCAGTCTGGCCCCCGCGAGCGACGAATATGTCATCGACGGCACGCTGGTGCGCAACATCGACAAGGTGACCGAGGCGTCGGTCAGCCTTCGCTTCGACCAGACCGACAGCCTGTCGCTGCTCGGCCCGCGGAACGGCAACCCCGACGATCCCCGCCGCCGCGACAGCCGTTCGCAGAACTGGACCAGTTCGGCGAGCGTCAACGGCATGCTGGGCGACTGGCGCTGGTCGGTAACGGGCAATTATGCCGATGCCGATCAACGCACCTTCACCGAGCAGGACAGCGGCGCGCGCGACCGGTTCGACAGCAGCCAGCAGAGCTTCGGCACCAACGCCAATATTTCGGGCAGCGTCGTCGACGGCTGGGCGGGCCCGATCCGCGCTTCGATCACCGGCGGCTACAGCGGTCAGCGCTTCGACAGCCGGACCGAACGCGGCGTCGACATCACGACGACCGAGCTCGCGCGCGATACGCCGAGCGTCTTCGGCTCGCTGACCGTCCCGCTGCTCGATCCCGAATATGATATCGGCAACATCGGCCGCCTGTCGCTCACCCTCAACGCCCAAGCCGAGCGCCCGAGCGACTTTTCGGCGCTGACGAGCTGGGGCGCGACGCTGAACTGGGGCGTCACCGACAATCTGTCGTTGCTCGCCAGCTACGCGAGCGACGAAGCGGCGCCCAGCATGACCCAGCTCGGCGCGGCGCCGCTCGAAACCGAAGGCGTGACCTATTACGACTTTCGGACCGGCCAGACAGTGCTGATCACCACGATCACCGGCGGCAACCCGTTCCTGCTCGCCGAGCAGCGGCGCGACCTCAAGGTCGGGCTGAACTGGGAGCTGCCGATGGTCGAAGGGTTGCGCTTCTCGATCAACTACAACCGCAACCGAAGCAACGACACGGCGAATGGTTTCCCGTTGCTGACTCCCGAGATCGAGGCGGCCTTTCCCGATCGCGTGATCCGCGACGACAACGGGACCCTGCTCGCGATCGACCAGCGTCCGGTCAATTTCGAGCGCGCGACCAACTCGCAGATTCGTTGGGGCTTCAATTTCGGCAAGAGCTTCGGCCAGAGCGAAGCGGGCGGCGGCCGCGGGCGCTTTGGCGGCCGTTCGGGTGCCGGCGGGCCGCCGCCTTCAAGCGACGCAGGCACGCCGCCGCCGCGCGAGGGCGGCGAGGCGGCATCGCCTCCCGCCGAAGGACAGCGCCCCCCGGCGGAAGCGGGCGAGCGTCGTCGCGGGGGTGGCGGCGGTTTTCGCGGTCGCGGCGGCGGGCGTGGCGGCATGTTCGGCGGACGGCAGCAGCAGGGCGGGCGCTGGCAGGTGTCGCTGTACCACACGGTCAAGCTGACCGACAAAATATTGATTGGCCCGGGCGTCCCCGAACTGGACCTGTTGAACGGATCGGCGACGGGGAGCGGCGGCGGCACCAATCGCCATCTTGTCGAACTCGACGGCGGCCTTTTCTACAAGGGCTTCGGCACCCGGGTCAGCGCGAAATATGACAGCGGCAGCAGCATTGTGGGCGGCGCCAACGGCGACCTCAAATTCCACGATCTCGCGACCTTCAACCTGCGTTTCTTCGCCGATTTCAACCA
The DNA here is from genome assembly GCF_032227185.1 of Sphingopyxis sp. SE2. NCBI lineage: Bacteria > Pseudomonadati > Pseudomonadota > Alphaproteobacteria > Sphingomonadales > Sphingopyxidaceae > Sphingopyxis > Sphingopyxis sp. SE2. The sequence goes on from NZ_JAPMXW010000001.1 coordinate 2,343,790, forward strand.
GATGCCGAAGCTGACCGACGACCTGCCCTTCCTGAAAGGATCGCGTCTGCGCCTGTCGGTCAACAATCTGTTCGACGCGCAGCGCAAGGTGACCGACGCGAGCGGCGTCGTGCCGCTGAATTATCAGCCGGGCTATACCGACTCGCTCGGCCGCTATGTCGAGCTGGAGTGGCGCAAGGCGTTCTAACCCCGGGGGTATAAGCGGGATGGCGGCTTCGGGGGCGCCGGAAGCCGCACGACCGCGTTCACGGCGTCCCATGGAATTACCGTCGGGAGCCGCTTCGCGGGACCTGTTCTCGACGGGGCCTGCTGAAGCACGAGGAACCAATACGGCACCGGGCTGTTTCAGCCCAACGAACCGCTTTCGATCGACGGTGCAATTGGGGAATTTCTTGCTTCGCGTCGTCCACTGCCTTTGCTGGTTGGCCTGCATCACGATGATGGCGCAGGCGGGGCCGCTCCGGGCGCTGACCGCGCAGACGGCACCGGCGGGCGACAGCGCGGTCCTGTCGCTGATCGAGGCCCGCAAATATCCCGAAGCCGAGACGATCCTGCGCGGCCGGCTGAGGGCGCATGAAGCGGCAGGGACGATGGCCACAGCAGCGGCGGCGGGCGATGGTGAAACGCTGGCCTTCCTGCTGACGATGACCAAGCGCGCCGAAGAGGCCGAACCGCTGATCCGTGCGGCGGTGCGGACGCGCGAGCGGCTCGGCGACGACCGGCTTACCGGCCGAAGCCTCAACCGCCTGGCGTCCGTCCTCCTCGAGCGCCGTCGCCATGTCGAAGCCGAAGCGGCGGCGCGGCGCGCGATCGACCTGCTCGCCGCGCCCGGCCCGGCCGACGACCGGCTGGTGGCAGCCTGGGGCAATCTGGGACGCATCCTCGAAGCTCGCGATCGGTTGCCCGACGCAATCGGCGCCTATGAAAGGGGAATCGCGGCCGGCCGCCGGATGCCCGGCGAAGGCGACGAGGTGATCGCCGCACTGCAATCGCTGCGCGCCGACGCCGAAGCGGCGCTGTCGGCCTATCGCGAGCGCACCACGGCCCAGCGCCGCAAGGTCGCGGCGGCTGCGGAAACGACGGCGCCGGACAGCACGGAAACCGCCCGCGAACTCTATCTCCTCTCGCTCCTTCTGGCACGGCAAGGCGAGGTCGACGAAGCGACGAGAACCGCCGAAGAGGCCTATGCGATTCAGGCGCGGACGCTCGGACGCGACCATGCCGATACGCGAGCGTCGCTCTACCAGCTTGCCACGATGCTCCGCCGCGAAGCCGACGCACGCGCGGCGACCGCCGCCCCGGACGAACATGTCGCGGCGCTGCCGGCCGAGACCGAGGCGGATATCCGCCAGCTCATCGACCGCGGCATGTTCGTCCGGGCCGAGACCGTGGTCCGGGCGCGCATGAACGGTCGCGCGGAAGGCGCCCGCTCGGCCGCCGCGGCGACCGACAAGGAGCTGCTCGCCAACATCCTCTACCTTACCGGGCGCGCCGACACCGCCGAAAAGCTGATGCGCGATGCCCTCGCGATCCGCGAACGGCTCGGCGAGCCCAAGGCGCATTCGGCCGCGCTGCGGCGTCTGGCGCTCGTCCTTTCGGCGCGGGGCGAATATGACAGGGCCGAGGCCCATGCGCGCCGCGCAATCGAACTGGTCGAGCCGCTGGACGGCGAAACACGCTCGCTGTCGGCGGCGTGGGGCACGCTCGGCGAAATCCTCGCTGGACAGCGCCGCCGCCCCGAAGCCTCGGCAGCGATGCAGAAGGCGATCGACCATGCGAAAGCGACGCTCGGCGACGAGGATCCTTTCGTCCTCGAGGAATATAACGGCTTTGCGCTGAATCTCGAGGAAATGGGCGACGTCGCGGGCGCCGAGGCGATCTATCGCCGCAACCTCGACCTCCTCGTGCGTACCAGGGGGCGTGGCGGTCTCGACACCGCCCGCACGCTCGCGCTCCTGTCGAGCAACCTCGACCGGCAGGACAAGGCGCTCGAGGCCGAGGTGCGGTTGCGCCAGGCGATCGCGATCCGCGAACGCCACCTTGGCACCGCCAACCCCGACACGCTCCGCTCGCTCGGCAACCTCGTCGGCCTGCTGACCAAGGAGGGCAAATATGACGAGGCGGGCGCGCTGCAGACGCGCGTCATCGCGCGGCGGTCGGTCTTGCCCGAACGCAATCACGAGGAGGGCATCGCCGACCTCGGGCGGATGGGCGCGATCCTCGCGAAAGAAGGCAGGCATGATGACGCGATCGCCTATCAGCGCCGCGCACTGGCGCTCGCGCTCGACACGCTCGACCCCGGCCATCCCTATATCGCGATCGCATCGACGGCGCTGGCGCGGTCGATCGCGCGGCAGGACCCCGCATCGGACGAATATGTCGACCTGATGCGCGAAGCGGTCGCGCGAGCGCGCGGCGAGCGAACGCGCGTGCTGTCGGCGGCCGACGTGTCGGGCGCGACTGCAGGCGAACGCGCGACGGCAGCGGCGCTGAGCGACAACGACGGGTCCGACCGTTCGGGCGCGAGCGTTTTCGCACTGGCGCTCACCCTTTATGCCAATCACGCGACCGCAGTCCGCGGCGAGGAGGCGAAGCTTCGCGCCGAAGCCTTTCGCATCGCGCAGGATTCGACATCGAGCGCCGCGACCCGTGCGCTCGCCGGAATCGTCGTGCGCGAAGCGCTCGGCGACACACCGCTGGCCCGGCTGGTGCGGCGCCAGCAGGATCTGGCGCAGGACATTCGCGACCTCAACCAGAGTCTCGGCAAGGCGATGATCGGCGCCACCGATACCGCCGCGATCACAAGAGACCGAATCGACTTGCTCGGGCGCGAGCTCGGCGCGATCGAAGAAAGATTGCGCCGCGCCTATCCCGATTATGCGCGGCTCGCGGTTCCGCAGTCGTTGAGCGAGGAGGAAGTGCGCCGCCGCCTACGCCCCGGCGAAGCGCTGCTCCTCGTCACCGAGGGCGAGCTTTACGATTTCACCTTCGTCGTCACCGCCGAAGCGGCCGGCTGGAACGCCGTACCGCGGATGCAATCCTACCTGCGCGGCACGATCGAGGCGTTCCGCTGCGAGGTCGATCCGAAGACCTGCTCGGGCATCTGGACGGCTTCGCCGCTATTCGATCGCCGCTATGCCTGGGACCTGTATCGCTTCCTCGTCCAGCCGCACGAAGCGCTGCTCAAGGATGTGAAGACGCTTTATGTGACGACGTCGGGGCCACTCGCCGACCTGCCCTTCGCGGCTTTCATCACCGCCGAACCCCAAGGCGAAGACACCGACGCGGCGCTCGCGGCGACCCCATGGCTCGCTGACCGGTTCGCGGTCGTCAACCTGCCGTCGGTCGAATCGCTGCGGATCGGCCGGCAGCGGCCGGAGAAGCGCGGTGCGCTGCCACTCATCGGCTATGGCGCCCCGGTGCTGGCCGAAGCCGGGGGCAAGCGTGCGGCGACCGCCGGACTGTCGCCGCAGGCGGGCCCTGCCGGTCCCGCGCTCGCGGATCCCGCACGGTTGCGCGCGCTTCCGTCGCTTCCCGGGACCGAGGTCGAACTGAACGCGATGGCACAGGCGCTCGGCGCCGACGCGACGGCGATCCATCTCGGCGCGGAGGCGACCGAGACGGCCGTCCGCACAAACGACCGGCTGCGCGATGCGCGTATCGTCGCCTTTGCCACGCATGGCGTCCTTCCCGGCGAAATCGAAGGCTTTGCCGAGCCGGGGCTGATCTTCACCCCGCCGGGGCGCGCGACTTACGCCGACGACGGTATTTTGACCGCGGCCGAAGCCGCGGGGCTGGACCTGTCGGCCGAGTGGGTCATCCTGTCGGCATGCAACACGGGCACGACCGAAGGCCCCGGCGGCGGCGACGCATTGTCCGGGCTGGCGCGTTCTTTCCTCCATGCCGGCGCCGACGCGCTCCTCGCGAGCCGCTGGCGGGTCGGCGACAAGGTCACCGCCGCGCTTACCGTCGAAACGCTTGTAAACGCGCGTCGAAACCCGGCCGGCGGTAAAGCGGCGGCGCTCCAGTCCGCGATGCGGGCGATCCGCACCGGCAAACGCGACGACGGATCGGCGGTCGAAGGCTGGACCAGCGACTGGGCGCACCCCGCCGCCTGGGCGCCCTTCACGCTGATCGCGACCGACGACTGACCGCCTCGCACGCAGATCGAGCCCCGTCTGCCGCAAAATCCGATCCTCCGCACAGCCGGGCCGGCGCTCGGTTCGGCGCGCGATCGGCGGAACGATGCGCCGAGCGGCGGATTGGTGCCTCATGGAAATGCGCACGGGTCAAATGGCCTCCGCGGCCACATCGAGCTCGCCGCGATGGTTCGACCATCCCCGGCACTGGGCACGGAAAAGCTGGACTCCGGCCTGGCTTGAGAAGCGCCCGCGCCCGGTCCGCATCATTGTCCGCACGGCCGCGGTCCTTCTGCTGACGCTATTTGCGATCTGGCTGATACTCTTCGTCACCAAAGGCCGGTTTCTCAAGAGCCCGTTCGAGCGCTTCGCAACGTCGCAGCTTGAAAGGCAGGTCGATGTGGGCGGCGATTTCCAGCTCTATTTCGCGCCTTTCGACATCAAGTTCTACGCCGAAGACATCCGCATCGCGAACCCCGTCTGGGCGCGTGAGAAGCAGTTTTTCGTTGCCCGAACGATCGATATGCGGATCGCTACGATCCCGCTGATCTTCGGGAGACGCATCGTCCGCTTCGCCAATTTCGACGGCGCCAGAGTCGCTCTCGAATGGGATGCCGGAAACAGGCATAACAGCTGGACCTTCGGCGACCCCGATCGTCCGCCCCAGCCGCTCGACCTCCCCGTGATCCGCCGCGCCGCGATCGCGAACAGCGGCCTGTCCTATCGCGACCCGGGGCTGCGGCTGTTCGCCGACATCGGCTTCGAGACGGTGACATCGAGGAACACGCGGATCGAAGACGCGATCCGTTTCGGGGGCCGGGGGACGATGCGCTCCCAGCCCTTTAGCCTGTCGGGCAGCCTCGCCTCGCCGAACGAGACGATCGCGGGAGGGAAGAATGCGCTCACGCTGCACGCCGAAGGTCTTGGTAACACGCTCGATATATCCGGCACGCTGCGCGGCCCGACCGACATCGAGGGTGCCGAGCTCGATCTTAGTGCGCGCGGCGGCAATCTTTCGCGTATCTTCGATTTTCTGGGCGTCGCCATTCCCGACACCCGTGCCTACCGCCTGCGTTCCGCCCTCACCTATGAGGGTGAAGTCTGGAAGCTCACGGGGCTGAAAGGCATGTTCGGCGACAGCGACCTTGCCGGAAACCTTGCGGTCAGCCAGCCCAAGGGCCGCGTCTATCTCAAGGCCGATCTCGTCACCCGCTCGCTCAATATCATCGATGCGGGGCCGTTTGTCGGCTACGACCCCGAACGCCTCGACAGGATGGGAACCTCCGGCACGGTGCGGACCGAACAGGGCCGTCCGCGTATCCTTCCCGACGCACCGCTCCGTGTCGAGGCGATCAAGCGCTTCGATGCCGACGTGCGCTACCGCGTCACGAGAGTCCGCGCCGAAAGCTTTCCGATCAGCGATGTCGATCTCACCCTCGCGCTGAAGAACGGGTTGATGGAGCTCAAGCCTTTCAATTTCGCCGTCGCGGGCGGCACGGTCAAAAGCGACATTTCGATCGACAGCCGCCCCGCGGTCGTGCGCACCGAATATGACATCCGCCTGTCCCCCACCAAACTCGGCGCCCTCCTCGCCCACTTCGGCACCGAAGAATCAGGGACGACGGGAACGGTCAGCGGGCGGGTGCGGATGGCGGGCTTTGGCGACAGCGTGCGCGAATCGCTTGCCACGTCGAATGGCCGCATCGCGTTCGTCATGCCGCGGGGCACCTTCTGGACGCGCAACATCCAGCTCGCCGAACTCGATATCGGCACGTTCGTTCAGAAGATGTTCCAGGAAAAGCTGAAGAAACCGGTCGATATCAATTGCGGCGTCATCGCCTTCACCGTGCGCGGCGGCGTCGCTGCCGCCGATCCGATCCTCATCGACACGAAAAAGAATGTAATGCTCGGCCGCGGCGGCTTTTCGTTCCGCAGCGAGGCGATCGATATGGCGGTTCGCGCCGACGGCAAGACCTTCAGCCTTTTTTCGGGCCAGTCGCCGGTTAGCGTCGGCGGCTATTTCGCGGCGCCCAAAATCGATCCGATCAGCGACGAACTGGTGGGGCGCGCGGGCGCCGGGCTCGGGCTCGGTATTCTGGCGAGCCCCGTCGCCGCGATCGCGCCCTTCATCGACCCGGGCGATGCCAAGGCTGCCCAATGCGGCCCCGTCCTTGCGGGCGCGACCGCCAAGGCGCAGCGGACAGCCAAGGGCAAGCCGCGCGACGACGTCGGCAAGGGAACGACCGCCAAGTCGGAGGACGGCAAGCAGAATTCCGAGGGCCGGAAGGAACAGCGCAAGAAATTCCTCGGAATTTTCTGATCGCGGGGCGCGGCGCAGGCGAGCCCGGGCAACGCCTGGCCAAATAGAACCGCTCCGACGCCGATATTTCCAGGTTGCCTTCAGCACCGTTTCGGGAATCATGCGTCATGGCAATGAGGCAACAGAGCTTACGCACAACCTCGACGCGGCGCTGGATCGTGCGAATTCTTATCTCGCTCCTTCTGGCAGCTGCGTTGCTGTGGCTGACCTCCAAACCGCAAATCGAAGCCGATTCCCGCCCGGTCCTATCGGAAGGTGCCTCGGCAGATGCACGTGGCGCAGCGGCTTTCCTGGGCGCGGGTTTCGGTGGCATCTCGATGGAATCGCTCGACTCCAGTGCCATTCCCTGGCGGCTTGCAGCCGCTGCGTTGGTGCTTGACGAACGCCGCCGGAATCCGTCTGCCGCCATCGACCGGGCAACGGCGCGCAGCATCTTGAAGCGCTTCGGGTTCCTCTATCCAGCAACGATCGCGAACCTTCCCGCGGACCTTCGCCCGCGCGGGGGTGAGATGCCGCTGGGCATCACGCACGGCGCCATCGCGCCGATCGGCGGCACCAGGGTGGAAGTCGCCAACCTTGGGTGCGCGGCCTGCCATGCCGGCGTGACCTATGATGAAACAGGCGGCCCCCGGCCCGACCGGGCGTGGCTGGGCACGCCCAACAGCTCGATCGACCTTGAGGCCTATACGCAGGCGATATTCGACGCGACGCGCCGACACATCGGGTCCGAAGAGTTGCTGACCACCGCCGCAACGCTCTACCCCGAAATGGGATGGCGCGAGCGGCAGAGCCTGCGCTGGCTGGTCATCCCGCTCGCGAAGCGACGGCTTGCCGCACTGGAGGGTCAACCGCGACCTTTGCCCTTTCCCAACGGATCGCCGGGCAGCACCAATGGCGTAGCAGCGCTCAAACACGCGCTTGGTGCGCCGCTTGCCGAAGGCGGGCCGGGCGATGACGGAATTGTTTCGGTGCCCGAGCTAGGCCGCCGGGAGTGGCGCAGCGCGCTGCTCGCCGACGGGGCCTATGCGCTGCCCGGCGTAAAGCCGGGCGCGACCGTCGAGGCCGACCTGACCGCCGAACGACTGCGCGAGCTGGCCGCGATCACCAGTTTCTTCACGGTTCCGAGCATGGGGGTCCATCCCGACCGGGCGCAGCAAAGAATCGGGGATGCCGAAGCCGTTTTCGCTTGGCTGCGAACCTATCGACCGCAGCCCTTTCCCGGGGCAATCGATCATGGGGCGGCACGGCGCGGCGCGGCGGTTTACCGGGCGCAATGCGCCGCGTGTCACGGAGATTACGCCATGAACGAAAGCGCGGCACCGCAACTCGTGCGCTTCCCGAACTGGATCGGCGATGTCGGAACCGACCCGCTGCGCGCGCGCCTGTTCGATGCCGAGCTCCGGAAGGCTGTCGGCAATACCGGATATCGCAAGCTGATCGCCGTGAAGGCGGGGCGGGGATATGCGGCGCCGCCGCTGGCCGGTCTCTGGTCCTCCGCACCCTATTTGCATAATGGCTCGGTCACGAGCCTTGGCGCGCTGCTCGACCCGACGCAGCGTCAGGCGCGTTTCCTCGTCGGAGGGCATGCGCTCGATTTCGAAAGCGTCGGACTCCGTCTGGGACCCGCCGGCGCATATCCCGACGGTTACCGCCCCTTTTCGACACCGCAGTGGACCGACACCACGCAGCCCGGGCGCGGCAATGGCGGACACCTGTTCGGAGCCGGGCTGACGGCTGCCGACCGGCAAGCGCTCATCGAATTTCTGAAGCGACTCTAGAACAGGACAGCGTCGATCGGCAGACGGGCCCGGGCAAAGCCGGGTCCCGCACGCCGGCCGACGCGAAAGGCGCTGACCAGCCGCTGTCCGGCGGCGATGCCATGGGTTGAAGCGACATGCGACGCCGCCCGCGGATCATCGGCCAGCGCGGCGAGCACCGCCGCACCCATCCCTGCCCGCTCGATGCCGAGCCACAGGCGGAGAAAATGCCGGCCGCTTTCGAAAGGCGCTTCGACGACGGGACGGTGAAACAAGATGACCGCCGCCGCCGCCGCCACCTTGGCGCCCTCTGCCAGCAGCGCTGGTGCAACGCGCAGGCGATCGAGCGGACTGAAAAGCGGCCCCAGCACCAAATTCGCGCCGATCGCCTCGACCGGCGACAATGCCATCGCTTCGGCATTCAACCCGTCGCGCGCCCAACAGGGATGACGCCGCCGCAGCCGCATCCAGCCAAGCAGCTCGCCGCGAAAGGCGCCGTCGCGCATGAAACCATAGCTGGCGGCGTCGAATTCCCGCCCGAGCAGGGCAAGCGCGTCGGGTGCCGTGACGATGGTCGCATCGGCGCCTGCGAACTGCTGGACCGCCGCCCGATCGGCCTCGGTCGGGACGAGAAAATTTCCGCGCCAGGATGCCCGTTTACCGAGCCATCCGGCCAACGGGTCGACGTCAGCGCCGCGATCGAACCGGTATCGCGCGATGGCCCGCAGCCCGGCGCCAAGGTCCGGAAGGCCCCTCCGTTCCTCGACAACATGCCAACCCTCGCGCGAGGCTGCGATTCGCAACGCTTCAGCGGCGGCGCCCAGACTGATGGCGGCATCGTTGCCGGTCGGATCGCCGACCGCCAGCCGGCGCGACAGATCTTCGGCGAGCAACAGCGAATTGTCCTCGATCCGCCAACGCGCGGGTTGGACATTGTGGACACTCGGTGCCGTGATCGCGTCTTCGACCAGCCGTCGCAATATCGCTTTGGTCATCCGAGCGTCTTTCGGAACAGGTGCAGCTGGTGAAGAGGTTCTGCGCCCAACTTCTCCATCTGGCGCAGGCTTGCAGCATTTTCGTCGGCGATCCAGGTGATGCCCAGCTGCCTGTAATGAGCGGCGCGCAGCTGGCGGATCGTGCGCGCGAGCATCGCGCCCATCAAGCCGCGACCGTGCCGATCGCGCACGATCGAATAGAAGATGATGACCGCGCGGCGGCGGCGGAAACGGAATCGCAGGAAATGCCATAGCGTGAGCGGCCCGATGCGCGAACGGGTCGCGCGCAGAAAGCCGTTGAGGTCGGGGATGCAGATGATCGTGCCCACCGGTCGGCCATCCTCCATCAGCACCGACGACAGGCGCGGGTCGAGAATTGCGCTCATTTCGCCCGCCTGGAACGCGAACTCTTCCTCCGTCAACGGCACGAACATCGGATTCTGCGCGAACCCGTCGTTGAGCACCGCCCGCGCATCCTCCATGCGCTCCGGGAAACTGCGCCGCTCGATCGGGGCAAAGCTGTAGGCCCCGCTTGCGACGGGCTCCTCCGACGGCGATGCGGCGCGTTCGAGGTCGAGCTCGAAAGTCGTCATCGGAAAAAAGGGTTCGAACCCGTTCGCTATCAGCAGCCGGGGCAGATGCGGCGGCCCGACGACCATGTCGGTATATCCGCGCCGCGAGAAGCCGCCGGTCATCACCCCGCATTGTTGCATGGCCGTAAGATTGAAGTTGCCGACCAGTTCGGAAAGGCCGTGCCTTCGCGCAAAATCCTGCGCCGCGCCCAGCAGCGCGGCCGCGGCTTCGGCGTCGTCGGCGCAGTCGAAGAAGCCGAATTGCGCGCGTTTCCACCCATGTGCCGCATTCGACTGGCCATGCACATGCGCGACGATCCGCCCTATCGGACGCCCGTCGCGATGCGCCGTCCAGAATGCGAACGGATTTCCGGCAGTCCACAACGGGTTCTTCGCCGTTTCGAGCATGCGGAAAATGTCGCCCTTCATCGGCGAAACATAGCCAAGCGCGTCATCATAGGCGTTGAAAGGCGCGTCGAAAAAGGCCTGTGCATCGCCCGAACGAAGCTCGATCGTCATGCCGCGCCCTCCAGCAACCTTGCCGCGAGTTCGAGTTCTTCGTCGAGCGCGGCTTCGGATAGGCCGCCGGCAGAAACGGCGAGAAAACGCGGCGGCCGTTGCGACAGGCGGATCAGGTGGCTTGCGGCATAATGGCCGAGCAGGTCGGCGGCGGCATCCGCGAGTGCGGGGTCGTCAGGCACGAGCCCGCCGTTGATCAGGCGATGTTCGGCAAGCTGTTCGATGACCGCTGGCGGATAGTCCGACAAGGCATCGCCTTCGACCAGCACGCCGCGATCGAGCAGTGGGTGTGCCGCAAGCATCGCACTGCGGCGATGCTCGACCCCCACCAGCGTCGAAACGAGACCAACTCGTGCATCATCGTCCAGGCCGAAACGCTCGATCAGCAGCAACAACGCCGCGCCCGCAGTCGCGCAGGCGACGATCGGTAGCATTTCGATCCCGAGGCCCGGCGGCGCCAACAGCGCCAGCGCGACGATGCCGCCCCCGCCGAGCGCGAGGAGCAGATCACCGAACAGCTGCCGCGGTCGCCCCTCGGCCGCCACGAGCCGCGACGTCGCGAGGATCAGGATCAGCACCGCAAACGCACCGCCGCGAACCGAGAGATGGGGAAACAGTCGCTGAAAATCGGTCAGGACGAGCGGCATTGCGAGCAGCAGCGCGATAACGAAAAGATCGGCGGCGCGCCGCTCCGACAACGAAAGCTCGCCGCGACCGCGCATCAGCATGACGATCACGGCGATCATCGCCAACATCTGGAAAGCGGCGAGCGCCGCGATCGCGGCGCCGCTCCACACCAGCCCGAAGGTGACCGCAAGAACCGAGAAGCCGATCGCTCCGACGAGCGCAGCCAGTTTGACGGCGCGTGGTGCGTGGCGACGAACGAGCTCTTCGGCGAGGCGGAGCATGGCGACAGGCAGCCACGCGGCGGCGATCATCACGAGCGAGGCGACCGGCGGCACCATCCACGCGGCGTATACCAGTCGCAGCAAGAGGAGCGTCCCGACCAGCCCGTACACCAGCCGCAGCCGCGCCGCGACGGGCGAACGCCGCGCAGCCGCCGCGATCCCCCGCCGCGCGACAAGCACTGCAGCGAGCGCGATGAGCGTCAACAGGATCGCGGGCGACAGGGTCACGCCATCAGTTTTTTCATGAAGCGCCGCACCAGGGCGCGCTTGACCGCGGCGATCGGCGCCGGCAGCGGTCGCTCGACCTTTCCCGCATGGGTGTTGAAGAAATAGCCCCGATAATCGACCCCTCCCGGGCGGCCCAGGATGACGCGCACCGCCTCTTCGGCCATCATCGTCCCGGCCATCGTGACCATCGTCGAGAAAGAAAAGCGCGAGCGTTTGCCCTGTGCGACTTCCGCTGCAACATCGAGGTCGACATATTTGTGACTGCTGCTGTGCGTCAGCACATATTCTATTTCGAGCATCAGGCATTCGACCGCCATTTCGCGGTCGATATCGGTCCAGGCGACGCCACGCGTCGGATAGCCGAGCCGGTCCTCGATCCGCGGATCGTCGGGCCGCACGACGGTGACCGACGGCAGTGGCGACGCATAGGCGTCGATCAGCGCCCGGCGATGTTCGCGCGCCTTGCGGTAAAGCTGTGCCCCCGCCGCGGCATCGTCGGTGCCATTGATCGCGACCGCCACCGACGGCAGTATCCGGTCGAGTTCATCGACCCACGTACCGTTCAGCACCTCTATATCGAGGCCGGGGTTGATTTCCAGCGCCAGATCGCGCGCCGCCTCGACTTTCGGGCGGCCGATGGTGTCGGCGCGGCTGAAAAGCTGGCGGTTGAGGTTCGACACCTCGAAGACATCGATATCCGCGATGATAAAGCTGCCGACTCCCGCGCGGACGAGTGCCATGAAAGCAGCGCCGCCCATGCCGCCGACACCGGGGATGAACACGCGCGCGTCGCGCAGCCTTTCCTGCTCGGCCCGGGTCACGAAACCGCGATTTCGCGTGGTCATCTCGCCATAGTCAAAATCGCTCATCGGGCGGGCCTCAAACGTCCTAAATGCGTGCTCGCATCGAGCCATTGGATCAGCGGGGCGACGACGGCACCGGTGGCAAGCACCAGCGCTTGCACGGCAAGCTGCGGCAAGGCGCTGCGCGGCACACTGCGCGACAGGAAGCGCTGTCCGGCGCCGAGATCGATGGCGCCGATCTGCAAAACATCGTCGCCACGGCCATAATCGAGCTCGCGCAGGCAATATTCGTTATAGCGTTCGGCCCGATGCTTCGCCGCGACATCGAAGCTCTTCTTCAGATTGTCCGAACCGCCGGTATAGGCGTCGGTGATGATCTGCCGGTCGGGATCGAACCCGGCGTCGTCGCCGACACCGAAAGCGGCGCGGTGCCGTTTCATGATCTGATGCGCCAGATGGCGATGTGCGAAGCTTTGCCGCGTTGCGTCCTGAGCGGGGAACACATTGCTGAAGGTTTCGGCGACCATGCCGACGACCGCCGGCACCTGCGTCACGCTGCTGACCCACAGCGGTCGAAGTCCGCCGCGTAAGAACAGGGCAAAGCAGGTGAGGCCATAGAGTATCCACGACAGGCCGCCGCTACGTTCCGAAGGATCGACCATGACGAGGCCGAGGTGCAGGACATGCTCGTCGCGCCCGGCGCGTTTGACCGCGAGCTGGGGCATCGCGTTGAAGGCGACCGGCGCTCCGTCGGCGCTGCGACATACCAAGGTGATAACGCAGCGCGACCAGGCGTCGGTCCGGGGATCGAAAAGGCCGTAATCGAGATCCTGTCCCGCCAGGCATGCGCGCACGACGGTGCGGCATTGCGCGACCAGCCGGTCGAGCTCCGCCGGCGCCAGAAACTCGCCGGGTCGTTCATAAATATTGACGACATGCTCGGGCGATGCCCGGAACTGCAGTCTCAATTGCTTGTGCCGAAATGCGGCCAACAGAATATTCATCCGCCCCTTCCCGGCCAATCAGGCGGACTGTAACATCAGTTGGTTAACATGCCATAGCGAGGCTGGCGCAGGTTGGATTCCCCGACGGACGACCATTGACGATCAGCGGCAATTCGCTTGCGAGCAAGACCGCCGCGCCGTCAGCCAGTCTCGAATATACCGCAAGCGATACGGTCGCCGCTATTGCCCGACGGATCGGTCTTCTGATCGTCGACGGACGCGTGGATCACCATGGCCGAGCCATCGCTGTCGAGCAGACCTTCGAAGGTCGCGCCTTGCAACTCGTACGAAAGCGTGCCGCGCCCGTCTTCGCCGACGACCAGATTGGGCATGTCGCCGGCATGTTGCCCTGCCGGGTCTTCCAGTCCATGCTTCGCACCGGTAGGGTTCCAATGACCTCCGGCGCTCTCGAATTTGGGAGCGTCGCATTTACCCGTCATATGCACATGGGCCCCGTGCCGACCCGGCGGCAACCCTTCGACCTGAAGCGCCAACTTGACGCGCCCGTCGACCATTGTTGCGGTCGCCTGTCCGGCAGGCTCGCCCCCGGCGGTCCGCAGGATCGCCGCGGCACTTTCTACCGTCGTTCCATCGCCGCCGGCCCCGGCCGCTCCTTCTTTCGATACCGTCGGGTCGGGCGCCTGCGTCGAAGTTTCAGGGGCGTCGCAACCGGCCAGCACGGCGGAAATCGCGACGGTCATCCAGTAAATCTTGTTCATTAAAGGCCTCCGTTGCCATGTCACATATTAAGCAAACCGCCCGGCGGCTCCAACGTTCCGCAATAGCCCGTCAACCGGCCAGCGCATTGAACCTGCGGGCGCGTCGCGGGGCCAACGAGAAACGCCGAACTTGACGGGCGGGCTCCGCTCGCGGAAGGATCGCACGCTCGGGACGGAACAAACAGATCGGGGCAAAAAAGGGTCGATGAGAGGTTCATTCCACCGCGGAATCGCGGCGTCAGAGGGCCAGGGGGCCGCCGGGCCGGGTGCCGGCGCGTGACTGTATCGGCGATTGAGGCGAATGCAGCGGCCGCGGTGCTTGGCGTCGACGCGCCGGCGCTCGCTCGTGATACGCCCGCCAAACCGTCGGCAAGGCGCCTGCTCGGCCTTTATCTATTGCTCGGTTTCTCGGCGGGGCTGCCTTTTTACATGTTCAATGCGGTGCTGACGTTGCGTCTCGCGCGGCACGGGGTCGACATCGTGATCATCGGCTTTTTCGCGTGGATCGCGTTGCTGCCGACCTTCAAATTCGCCTGGGCGCCATTGATCGAGCGCTATGACATACCCGGCTTTGCGCGCTTTTGGGGGCGGCGGCGCGGGTGGATCATGCTGTCGCAGCTCGGCATTTTCCTGTCGATGGTCGCGATGGCCTTTACCTCGAGCGACAAGAGCCTGCCGCTTACCGCGCTGTTCGCGATCCTGCTCGCCTTCTGGACGACAACGCTCGAGGTCGCAGCCGACGGCTGGCGGATCGAGCTTGCGCCGACGCAGACCGAGCAGGCGCCGATCGTCGCCGCCAATCTGTGGGGTTATCGCAGCGCGATGGTCGCGGCGGGGAGCGGCGCGATTCTGGTCGCGGCGTGGGCCGACTGGACGATCGCCTATCTGGTCATCGCAATCGCGGCGTTTGCGCCTTTTCCGATTCTCGCAGCGATGCGCCCCGAACGCGAAGGCACGGGCGGCCGCGCCCCGGCGCTGGCGAGCGGGATCGGCGCCAGCCTGCTCATCCTGCTCACCGCCGCACTGATTGCCGCGGCCGCCGGCTGGATTCTG
This sequence comes from Sphingopyxis sp. SE2, assembly GCF_032227185.1. NCBI lineage: Bacteria > Pseudomonadati > Pseudomonadota > Alphaproteobacteria > Sphingomonadales > Sphingopyxidaceae > Sphingopyxis > Sphingopyxis sp. SE2. The sequence continues at coordinate 2,358,807 of NZ_JAPMXW010000001.1, forward strand.
CTCTCGGTTGCCGCGGGCATGGGGCTGTCGGCGAAGACCAATGTAACGCCTTTCGTGCTGGCGGTGGCGCTGCTTCCCTTTGCGGCGCTGGCAATGGCGCTGCCGCGGATCAATCGCCTTTCCGCCGGCACAGCAGCCACCCTGCCCGCCTTCGCCGCGCCCTATGTCGAGCTGTTCTGGCGCTACGGCTATGCGGTGCTCGCAATGCTCGCCTTCGTTTCACTCTACCGCATGGGCGACGTGCTGACGCTGACGCTGTCGCATCCCCTGTGGAACGCGAAGGGCTATAGCCTGCACCAGATCGGCGTCGCCGACGGCGTGGTCGCGCTGTCGGCGAGCATGGCAGGCGTCGCGCTCGGCGGCCTTCTGTCGACGCGGCTGTCGCTCGGCTGGACTCTCGGTATCGGTGCGGTGACCGCCGCCGTCGGCAACTGGGTCTATGTCTGGCTGTGGCACGCCGACCCGTCGGCTCTCGTCCTCTACACCTCGGTCGCGGTCGACCAATTCGGCAACGGCTTCGCGGGTGCGGTCTTCGTCGTCTATCTCTCTATGCTGGTGAGCCCCACCTATCCGGGCGCGCAATATGCGCTGCTCTCAGGCTTTGCTTTCCTGTTGCCGCGCCTGCTCGCGGGGGCATCGGGGTCGATGCAGACGCAGATCGGCTATGACGGTTTCTTCCTGCTGTCCGGCGCGCTGAGCTTTGCGGCGATCTTCCTGTTGCCCGTTGTCGCCCGCGTGAAAGGGCGGATACCGGCGTGACGGTCGGAGCTGTTTGCGAGGCGGCCTTCGCCTCCGCGCGCGAAGCGGTCGAAAGCGGGCGCATTCCCTGCGCAGCGGTCGGCGTGGTCGGTGCCGACGGCGAAAGTGCGGTCCGGCTGGAGGGCATGGCAGCGCTCGTCCCCGCGCGCGAGACACTGACGCGCGAGCATTGGTTCGACCTCGCCTCGCTCAGCAAGGTGATCGCGACAACGACGATGATCCTGACGCTCGCCGAGCAAGGTCGTCTCGAGCTCGACCGGCCGTTGACCGACGCCATCCCCGATCTGCGCCAATATGACATCGCGGGCGCGGCCGAGCGCAAGCTGACCTTTCGCGATTGCCTGATGCACCGCAGCTTCCTGCCCGCGGTCGAGCCGATCTATACCTATGGCGACGATCCGGCGCGGCTGCGCGCCTTCGTCCTTCAGCGCGAGTGGCGACATGGAACGCCGGTCTATTCGGACATCAATTTTATCCTGCTCGGCATCGCGATCGAACGCCTGACCGGCGCGCCGCTGTCGGACTGGCCGCTCGGCGCGGGACTCGGCTTCGGCCCGCCGCCCGGCCCGGCGGTCGCAACCGAAGATTGCAGCTGGCGCGGGCGCGTGATGAAGGGCGAGGTGCATGACGAAAACGCCTTCGCGCTCGGCGGCGCGCCGGGCCACGCGGGGCTGTTCGGCACCATCGACGGCGTCCTCGGCTTCGCGCGCGCTTTGATGGCCGGTGAAATCCTGCCGGAAGCGATGATGGCCGAAATCCGTACGGCGGGCGATCGCCATCGTACCTGTGGCTGGGAACGCGCCTTCGCCGGATGGCATGGCGGCGATGCCTGTTCCGCGGAGACGATCGGCCATACCGGATTCACCGGCACCGGCCTCTGGGTCGATTTCGAACGCGGCCTCGCCTGGACCTTGCTCACCAACCGGGTCCATCCGACCCGCCACGCCGATAGCGACATTGCGATCCTGCGCCCCGCCGTGGGCGATCGGGTCATCACTGCATGGGACGAACAGACGAAATCATGAACGCACCGATCAACAAGCTCGCTCTCGCCGCGGCACTCGCGCTGTCCTTTTCGTCGGTCGCAACGCGGGCGCAGACGGCCACGAGCCCGGTGCCTGCGCCGCTGCTGGCGACTGTCGAGCAGAAGCTGGCCGAGGGACCGGCGGGTTCGCGCTTCGGTGTGCTCGTGACGACGCTCGACGGCGAGGTGCTGGTGTCGATCGCGCCCGATCAGCGCTTCATCCCGGCATCGAACACCAAGATGTTCACGACCGCGATCGCCTATGCCGAGCTGCCTTCGCTCCAGAGCAACGCAAAGGGCACGGGCGTGCGGCTTGAAACCGGCGCCGACGGCAAGGTCGACGTCGTGCTGCACGGGCGCGGCGACGCGATGCTGTCGAGCGCCGACGATTGCAAGACCGATTGCCTGCAAACGCTCGCCGACGCGGTCGCGGCGAAGACGCGTCATGTCGGCAACATCGTCGGCGACGACAGCTGGTTCCCCGACGAGCGTTGGAGCCCGGGGATGAGCTGGAACAATATCCCGTCGCGTTACGGCACCGGCATATCGGCGCTGACGCTCGACGACAATGAGCTGATGGTGAAGCTGGCGCCGGGTGCGATCGGCGCGGCGCCGGGCATACAGACGTCCGGCTATTACGAGATCGAGAATCGCGTCATTACCGTCGCGGGCAAGGAAGAGGCGATTGAGGCCGATCGCATGCCGAACAGCCGCACCCTCCGCTTGACCGGCACCGTCGGCGCCGATGTCGCGCCGATGGCGCTCCGCTATGGGATCGACGATCCCGCCCATTATACGGCGTGGCGCTTTCGCGAACTGCTGCGCGCGCGCGGGGTGCGCGTCGATGGCGATATTGCGGTGCGTCACCGGCCGCTGACCGCCGCCGACGATCCCGAGAATCGCAAGGGCGCACCGGCCACGCGCCCCCCCGAACCCGCCATGCTCGCCGAATTGCCCGCGCCGTCGCTCGCCGAAAATATGGTGCGGATCAACAAGGAAAGCCAGAATCTCCACTCCGAGCTGATGCTGCGGCGCGTCGCGCGGCACGCGGGCAGCGGCTCGATCGCCGACGGGCAGGCGGTGATGCAAAGGGTCATGACCGGGGCGGGCGTGTCCGAGGCAGGCTATCACTTTGCCGACGGGTCGGGCATGTCGAGCTACAACCGCCTCAGCCCGCGCGCCGCGGTCGGTCTGCTCGGCTGGATCGCACGCCAGCCATGGGGCGCGGCGTGGCGCGAGACGCTGCCGGTCGCGGGGCGCGACGGGACACTGCAAAACCGGTTCAAGGGCACGGTCCTTGAAGGAAAATTGTTCGCGAAGACCGGCTCGCTCAACGCGTCGCGCGCGCTGTCGGGCTATCTCGTGACGCGCAGCGGCGCGACGCTCATCTTCTCGGCGCTGGCGAACGACATGCCCGAGGACACCGATGGCGAGGCGACCGCTGCGGTCGACCGCGCGCTAGTCGCTATCGCCGAGGCGCTTTAGGGTCAGGATCAGCCGCGCGGCGGCGTGCCGTTCGACCGCCCCCTTGCTGAACCATAAGGGCTGCATCTCGCCCGCGATCCACTTCGGATAGAAATCGCGATAGCGCGGCGAGCGCGGATCGGCCGACTGGCCGGGGAGCAACAGAAAGCGGCTATTGTCCCAAGCGCCGACGTCGGCGACGAAGAGATAGCTGGCGCCGTGCGAGACGTCGAAGCCGCGTTTGGCGTTGAAACCGCGCGCCATCGGCGTATTCCAGTCGCCGCCCGAGCGGCCGCCCTCGATCTTCGGGAAGGCCGCCGCGATCGCCGGGTTCGACGACGCCAGCGGATGGGCGATCGTCACGCGGTGGAGGTCGCCCCAGCGCCAGCCCGCGGGATCGGGGCCGGCCAGTTCGACCGCGCGCTTCCAGCCCGCCGCCAGTGCGCCATCGATCATCGCATCGCGCGCCGCCACGGGATCGTCGCCGAGGCGCTTGTCGGGTGCGCCGAGGATGCGCAACATTTCGGACAGGTTGACCGAGGGGATCAGGTCGCGCGCAGCCGCAGGAACGACCCGTTCGTAAAAGGCCGTCGACAGCGATGCCATGACCATTTCATAGAGCAGGGTCGCGGCGCTGTCGGCCTCGATGCCGCAATTCCAGCGGCGGAGGAGCGCCGCGGCGCCGGCGGCTTCGGGCGACGGCGCGGCCGGAAGCAGTTTGACGAGTGCGCGCGCGGGAAGCGATTGGACATCGTGCTGAAGCGCGATGCTGTCCTCGATCCGGTGTTTCGGCTGGGCACGCAAGACCTCGGCGCAACGATCGTAGCGAAAGGGGTCGCTCCAGCTGAAGCTGATGATCCGTTCGCGATAGGGATAATCGGCCGGCAGGTTCATCTGGTTCGCCGACGCGAACCAGCCTTCGCGCGGGTTATAGACGTGCGGCATATCCTCGACGGGCAGGATGCCCGTCCAGTCGAACGACCCGTCGCCGGGCGCCGGAAACAACCCGTCGTGCCGCGGCCGGCGCGGTACAAAACCGATTGTCTGCCAGCCGGTGTTGCCGTCGACATCCGCATAATGGAAATTGGTCGGGGAAACGTGCAGCTTGAACGCCTTGCGGAGCGACGCCCAGTCCTTTGACAGGTTGATCGCGATGATCGCAAATCGCATGTTTGCACCTGGCAGCATGGCGACGGTCGCCAGGGCAACCGCGCGCTCGCGTGCCGCATCCTCGGACACGACCGGGCGGCCGTCCGCATAGCGCAGGATCACGCGCTCGGCCGGCGCACCCTTGACGGCAATCTCCTCCTCGACCGTCTCGAACGCTTTCCATTCGCCCTTGTGCCAATAGCGGCCGGGATCGTCCTTTTTGGTGCGGAGGATGAAGAGGTCGGTCTGATCGATGTGGAAATTGGTGCGGCCGAAGGCGAAGCGGTCGGTATGGCCCTGCATGATCCCGGGCAGTCCCGGCGCCCCCGCGCCGATGACGTCGAGCCCCGGCGCGGTCAGGTGGACCATGTGCCGCGGGCTCGACCCGCCGATACCGAGGTGCGGGTCGTTGGCGAGGATCGGTCGTCCGGTCGCGCTGCGCGACGGTGCGACGGTCCATGCGTTGCTGCCGAGCGCGAAGCGCTCGGCATTGCGCTCGGCGGGGTCGAGCCGCGTTTCCTGGATCGGGGCGAAGCTCGCAGGCCGGTTGGCAGGGTCGAGGATACCCAGATCGGTTTCGCTCACCGCCGCGACGTCGAGCCCTTCGGGGATGGTGAAGGACCAGGCGGGGCGCAGCGGCATCATCAGCTGGTCGGCGTCGAGCAGGCCGCGCGCCTGAAGCTGTGCGCGGCGCACCTCGTCGTCGGCGTCGCCCATGCTGATGCCGCGATCCCGCACGAGATCGCGCACATCCCAGCGCAGCGGACTGATTCCGAGGATGCCATATTCCAGCGGCAATTGCGCCGGATCGGCTGCGAGTTCGTCGATGCGGGCGTTGACGCCGGCAACATAGCCGCGCGCGCATTCGAGGACGTCGGACGGCAGCGCCGCAAGTTCGGCGTCGATGTCGCCGCGATAAAGGAAAAGTCGCGCCGCTTTGTCCGCCGCGATAAATCGTGGGCCGAAAGCTTCGGCCATTCGCCCCATGTCGCGGCGGTGATCCATATCGATCTGGAAGAGCCGGTCGCGCGCGACGAGATAGCCCTGCCCAAAAAAGGCGTCGTGCAACGACGCGGCGCGGACGTGCGGCACGCCCAGTTCGTCTTCGATCACCTCGATCGGTGCCCGCGCGCCCGCCAGCCGGACGGACCGCGCTGTGCCCATGCCTCCCGTCACCTTGGGTTTTGCCATCAGGCTTGCCGGCATCGCGACAAAGGCGGCGGAAGCCAGCAGGAACGCACGGCGCTGGATCAACAGGAGCCCTCCAACATCGAAAAAGCACAACCAACGCCGACCCTATCGCACCTCTCCGCGGCGCGGCCATAACAAGCGGGTCACGTCCTATAACTGCAAGCTATCAGATATTCCCGCAAGGGCTGCCACAGTATTATTCCTTGAGGTTATATATCCATATATTCAAGTTATTAGGGTAGTTGTTGACCTGCCGAAAGCACCCTGTAACCTCACCGTCACCAAACCGACCTGGGCTAGCCTTGTGCGTGGCGGCCGCGGGTAGGGTACGGCGCTTATCATGAATAAGAAGGGCGGAGCAGGGCATCCGCCAGATGGTCAGGTGGGACATTAGGCAAGCCGAGCCGGCGACAGGCCGGAACGCGCCTTGGGGCGTGCGGCTCGGGCAACAGGGGACTGCTGATATGCGTGATATGGAACATGTTCGTGGGCCGCTGGGCCGTTTCGGGGCGGCGATGACCGCACTGGCGCTGGTGCAGGCCGCACCGGCACTGGCGCAGGAGGAAGCCTCCGCTGCCGACAGCACCGAAGCGGCGCTGTCCGACCAGATCATCGTCACCGGTTCGCGCGTCGCACGCGACGGCTTCCAAGCCCCGACCCCGCTGGTCGTTCTGTCGCAACAGGACATCCAAAACACCTCGCCGTCGAACAATATAGCCGATTTCGTCAACCAGCTTCCACAACTCGCCGGTTCGACGCGGCCCGCCAACTCGCGCCTCAATATTTCGAACGGCTCGGCGGGCATCAACGCGCTCAACATGCGCAACCTCGGCGAAAGCCGCGTGCTCGTTCTCGTCGACGGCCGTCGTTCGGTCGGTTCCACGATTTTCGGCTGGGTCGACATCAACACCATCCCGCAGGCGCTGGTCGATCGGGTCGAGGTCGTGACCGGGGGCGCATCGTCGGCCTATGGTTCCGACGCGGTCACCGGCGTCGTCAATTTCGTCCTCAACAAAAAGCTGGAAGGTCTCCGCATCACCGGGGACATCGGCCTCACCGACAAGGGCGACGGGTTCAACTATTCGGGCAGCGTGGCGGGCGGCCTGTCGTTCGCCGAAGGCCGCGGCCATGCCGTCTTCAACGCCGAGATCGCGCATCAGGACGGCATTTACGAGATCGATCCGAACGACCGGCCGTGGAACCACCGCGGCTATCTGGCCTTCGCAAACCCCGCCTATACCGCGACCAATGGCCAACCGGCGTTTATCACCTTCCGCGAGAATGCCGGCCAGACCAATCAGGCGCCCGGCGGCTTCATCACGGGTTCGGCGGGCAACAACAATGCGCTGCGCGGCCTCTATTTCGGGCGGAACGGGGAGGTCAATCAGTTCAACTATGGCTCGTTCAACTCGCCCGCGCTGAACAGCGGTTCCGCGGTGACGCGCACCGTCGGCGGCGACTGGCGGCTCAACGATTCGGGCCGCCGCATCGGCCTGAACCCCAAGGACGACCGCTGGGGCGTCTTTGGCCGCCTGAGCTACGAAATCGCCTACGGCGTCGAAATCTTCGCCGAAGGCTCGTACAACCGGCAGGAAGTCTTCTTTAACGCGGGTCCCAACCTCGGGTCGGCGACGCTCGGCACGGTCGGTTGCACGGTCGTCCCCGTCCCCACGACCTGCAACGCCTTTGCGCTGCAAACGCTGGGTGCCGCGCGCCTCGCGGGCGTCAACAGCATCAGCATCACGACCACCGCGGCCGACCTGCCGTTCCGCGGCATCAACAACCAGCGCGAGGTCCAGCGCTATGTCATCGGCGCCGAGGGCGAGTTCGACGCGTTCGGCAAAGCGGCGCGCTGGGACGTTTATGGCCAATATAGCCGGTCGGACCTGCGCGAGCAGCTCCGCAACATCATGAATGTGGGCCGGATGCGAGACGCGTCAAACGCCGCCTTCGCGCCGGCAGGAAATTCCGGCGGCTATGCGACCGGTTCGATCCAGTGCCTGATCAACGTCGATGCGGACGCCAACAACAACGATCCGAACTGCGTGCCGCTCAACCGTCTGGGTATCGGCGTCGCCGACCCGGCGGCGATCGACTATGTGCTCGGCGATCCCTATCGCAAGCAGGTGATGGAGCAATATGTCGCCGGTGCGAACCTGTCGCTGACGCCGTTCGCGACATGGGCGGGCGACGTGAGCATCGCGATCGGCGGCGAATATCGCGAAGAGAAGATTCGCGGCAGCGTGCCGGAGGAATTTCAGCCCGCCCGCAACGCCGACGGGACGACGTCGAACCGATGGTCGGTCGGCAACTATCTGCCGTTCAAGGGCAGCTATAATGTGAAGGAAGCCTATCTCGAGACCGTGGTCCCGCTGGGCCTTGGCCTCGAATTCAACGGAGCTGTCCGCGCGACAGACTATTCGACCTCGGGCTATGTTACCACGTGGAAGCTTGGCGCAACCTGGGCGCCGATCGAGGATATCCGCTTCCGCGTCACGCGATCGCGCGACATTCGCGCCCCCAACCTCAACGAACTGTTCCAGGCAGGCACCGCCAACAGCGATTCGGTGCGCAACCCGGCGTTCGTTCAGGGCGACCCGACCAGCGGCCCGCAATTCTTCCCCTATTCGGGCCTGACGACGGGCAATCCGGACCTGAAACCGGAAAAGGCCGATTCGTGGAATATCGGCGCGGTGGTCACGCCGCGTTTCCTGCCCGGCTTCAGCGCATCGGTCGATTATTTCCGCATCGATCTGGAGGATGCGATCGATACGATCTCCGCACAGGAAATCGTCAACCGCTGCGACGAAGGACGACAGGAATATTGCGACGCGATCACCGAGGATCCGGCACGCGAACAACCGGGGCCGCCGCGCGTCCCCTATCTGCTGATCCGCAGTCAGCCCTTCAATTTCGTCAGCAAGCTGGTGCGCGGCATCGACTTCGACGCGGCCTACCGCCTGCCGGTCGGCGGAGAAAGCAGCATCACGCTGCGGGGTAACGCGACGCGCTATATCGAGAATCTGTCAGACACCGGCATTGCCGGGGTAACCCCGGTCAATACCGTCGGCGCGAACGGCAGCCAGTCGGCAACGCCGAAATGGATCTTTCGCGGCAGCCTCATCTATGAAAATCCGGCTTTCTCAGGCACGATCACCGGTCGAGGCGTCAGTTCGGGCAAATATCTGGCAAACGCCATCGAATGCACGAGCGGCTGCCCGACCTCGACCAGCCAGGCGCCGACCTATGACAACAACCACGTCAAGGGCACCTTCTACGTCGATCTCAATCTGACACAGAAGGTCCGGATGCAGAGTGGATCGCAGGCCGAACTCTTCTTCAACGTGACCAATTTGTTCGATGCCGATCCGCTGCTGCTACCTGAAACCGGTTTGGCTGCGAACAGCACCTATTCGGATCTTCTCGGCCGCCAATTCCGCGTCGGAATCCGGTTCAGGACGAAGTGAACCGAACCGGCAGGAACGAGCTGCCAATTTCGCGTGACAACAAGCCGCGAACTGCTGCGCCCCCGGAAATCAGGGTGATGGCCATGCCCCGCTTCGCTGCGCAATATCGCGAAGGAGCGGGGGCACACCACCGGCGCGATCGCCGATTACTCCGAGGACAAAGAGGCGATAGTCCGCGGTCGTCGCGCATCCCGGCTTCATGGTTGTAGGGTCAGAAACGGTAGGTGATCGCAAAGATCCCATAAGGACGCGTCTTGTGATAGACGATCGGGCTGTCCTTCGCATCGCCAAGCAATGAGGACACGCCTCCCACTGTCGTAACTGCCCTGAAGGCCGCCTTTGCAGGAAGCTGCTGCGCGGCTGATTGCCGCCTGCGTGAGCGGTGATGAGCGAGGATATCGAGGTGGCGGGAGCGAGTACTCGTGAGTGGTCATATGAGTAATATATGAGTAGTCAGATCGCGCAGGTTGCCGGGCGCCAGGCGGTCAGCGGACCAGAAGCTGTCCATTCTGCGCGAGGCGTTCGGCTCGATGGCTCGATCGGTGACCTGCAAGCGGGCATGATCGGTAGCGGATAGCTCGGTCATTGGCGCCGACGCGCGCCGGCGGGCGATCTGGATGGATTGAAGCGGCACTGCGCCTCCATCATTTTGCCGATGGCGTCCAAATGACCGCCGATGATGGGAACCGGCCAGATCGGGATCGAGCCCCGTCGGGGGTAAGGCTTCACGGTCGCGGCGGTCGATGCCGGCGCACTGGCTCGCGATGTCCGTCCTGCCCGGATGATCCCGTTACCACCACGACGACACGTATCTACGCCCGCGGCGCCACCGATATGCGTCTGATGGCCTCGCGTGCTGGGCGCAGGTGCTGGAGAAGAGTCCGTACTGGGCGCGTTGTTCGTTGTTCGCGGCGCGCGGCGATCTGGTCAAGCTGCTCTGGTATTGATGGCCAGGGGCCTGTACTGTTCTCAGCGCATGGACCGCGGCTGATTCGTTCAGCCGATCACCAAGGCGGGCAAGGTCATTCCCACCGGCGCAGCTTTCGATAAGCGTTTCGAAGGCATCGACTGGCGGCGTCCTGAACGCACCGCGCCCTGCTCGCAGGGTGTGCGCGGCGGATTATTAGGGTTTCGCTGGCACGCGCCTGTTTGCTAGGTATCCGGGGTGTCGGCAGCCTCTTCCTGCATCGACAAAGACGCTCGGATCGCCGAGCCTCGAAGCCGCTCGCGGCAAGGATACGCTGATCGATACCGCCACCAGCTTGCGCTTCGCTGCATGACCTCGGCCAGTCCTTCGAGCAGCCTTTCCGCGCTGCAGATCGAGCAGCTGGAGCCTGCCCTCGAGGAGCCGAAGGCGAAGCCGAGGAAATGCGGACAGCCGCACCGCCGACACAGGGCGTCACCATGACCTCGCCGGCGCGCTGCCTGATCATCTGCGCGCTGAACGTGGCGGATCGAGCCTGAGGCCGGCAACTGCACCTGTCCTGATTGTGGCGGCGCGCTGCGCCCGCTGCGACGACGACAGTGATGAGCAGCTCGATATTGCCCCGGTCCAGTGGCGCGCCATCCGCAACGTGCGGCCTGGTGAGCAGCTGCCGCGCCTGCGACAGGATTGTCCAGGCACTGGCGCTGGTGAAGGCCATAGCACGGCAAGGCCAGCTTCGCGACGCTCGCCCATGTCGTCGTCCACAAGTTCGATCACCCCCCTCTCTATCGCCAGGCAGAGATGATGGCGGCGCAGGGGTACCGATGACGATCGTTCAACCCTCGCCGGCTGGGCGGGCCAGGCCGCGCATCTGCTCGGATCCTTATCGTGAGCGCATCCGCGAGGAAGGACTGAAGGTCACAAGCCCACACCGACGACACGTTGAAAGCCGATGCTCGCGCTCGGCAAGGCTGCACTGAGTACTTGGGCCTGGCGTCGTCGAGACGCCCTGCGCCGCCTATCGCCCAAGTCATGATGGTAAAGGCGCTCGCCTATGGTCGTAAGCGCTGACGCGCTGGACCCGCTACATCGACGAGGCATGGCGGAGATCGACAACACGCTGAGCGCGCCATAATTCCGATGATCGCGATCGGGCGCAAGAATGGCTGTTCGCCGGATCGAAGGCCGGCGAACGCGCCGCCGCCATCTACTCCGTCATCGAGACGCTGCTCAATGGGCGTCGAGCCGCAGGCCGCCTATATTGCCGATGTCATCGAGAAGACGCTTCAGGCTGTACCGTCCCGCCGGGACGGTTTCATGCCCTGAACTGGCGGCCCCAGCATGATCGCTCAGCCGCGTAACTGCGGCCTTCAACCACGCTTACCCACTGTCATCAAACTGACGCGATCGGTCAGGCGGTAGACGACTGCGAGTTCGGCCTTCGCGTCGACAAGCCCGCTGCCCGCGCGATATTGCGGGAGCCCCGATGCGGCGGATTGCTCTGCGGTCACCCCGAAATAGCGATTGTTGTGCTTTCGGTTCCCCCAGGTGGTGCCGATCGACGGGATCAACATCAGCTTGTCGCTCGCCGTGACGCGATAGGCGAGGCTCGCATCCGCAATAACGCCTTCGGTGTTGCCGGTGATGACCTTGGTCGCTCCGAGCGTCGCTTCGAAGCCGCCTTGCCGCAGCTTCACGAAACCGCGCCCACCGAGGCCCAGCGACAGCTTGCCGATGCCATCCGGCGCATCCTTCGCCCGGTAGCCGCCGACCGGAGTGAGCCCTGCGCCAACCGTCACATGCTCGGAATCGAAGAGATTGGCTCCGATACCGTCCTGAAGATTGACGAAGAAACGGCCCCATTTCACGTCGACCATGGGCAGCGGCTGGAACCTGTAATCGTCCGCGCCCTGATAGGCTGGCGCATAGAGTCCGCCGACACCGACGACGATGTGATCGCCACTACTATCGGGGGCGTCCGACGGTCCCTGGAGCGGCCGTTGCGGCTGCGCCTGCACGGCGGCGGGCGCCATCGCGAGCGGCAGCATCGCGAGCATGAGGGGCGAACGCATTCGGGGAGTGGAGAAGTTGAGCATATTTTCCTTCGCTATGCTGGGGGGAGTAAGGGACCGGGAGGGACCGGACGCCGGGATCGTGGTTGGGGGGAGGAGGCCCGGCGCCCGGTCTTTCGCACGACGCCGGACAAAGTCGCCGGCGCGGACGCGAAAATGGTTTTGCATGTGGTGCGGCGCGACCAGCCGGTCGATCGCTTCCTTCTGCCGGGAATCGTACCCCGCGCGGCAAAGGCGATCGCATTCGTCTTGGGGAAGGGCCTGCTTCGAGGTCCGGCGCAGGATCGCATAGCGCCGCAGCGCCTCGAGCCGGGGATTGGCGAGCGGAAGCGACGTCGCGCGATGCCCGAAAAGCCACAGAAAGATATTGCTGCGCGGCATCAAGCTGGAACGCGGATCGCGGAGGGATAGCGCAATCACTTGTTTTTCCAGCGGCGTCAGTTCGTCGGCCATCGGCGGCGTCTCCTTCCCCCCTGAGACGCCGAGGGGGAAGTCGCTCCTCACCAAAAATTTGCTGAGGACTGCGCCGGAAAGCAAATGGGCGGAAAAGCCCGTCGTTCTTGCCCAGGAAGTCAGAAGCGGGCGTCGATCCCCAGTCGGATCGTGCGCGGGCGCACGGGGGTTATCTGGTTCCGGCCCGCCAGTTCGAAAGGATTGCCGAATGCGAAGGTGTTCGCGCGCGTGTCGCCCAGGTTCGCAATGTCGAGCGACAGGCCGAAACGGGGAAAGGCGAGCCGCGCGCCGATACCGACGACCCCGTAATTGCCTTGCGAGACGTCGAGCAGGGGCCCGACGCCCAGGTTCGACTTGCCGAAACCGCGAAACGACGCATTGACTGTCAGGCCGACCTTCCGCGCCAGTTGCCTGCGCCATTCCAGCCCGAGCCGCAATCCGTCATCGGGGATATTGGGAAGCGTGTTCTTGTTCGGCTCTCCGAATTCGGGCGGGACGTCGTAAAGAAAGCTCTGGTTGAGGAATGCCGCCGCGGTCAAGGTCAGCGAAGGCGTCGCGCGCCACTGTATTTCGCCGTCGAGCCCATATATCCTGCCGTTGCCGATGTTCGCCGTATAGGGCAGGCCTGCCTCGTCGACGAGATCGGCCTGGACATTGTTCCAGTCGACCGCGAACAGGGCGGCGCGAAGCGACAAGCGGTCGCGATCCTTGTCCCGCCACCGGACGCCCAGTTCGACCTGCCCCAGTTCGTCGTGCAGAAATTCCTGACTGTCCGTAGCCGATCCGGCGGGCGCCACCGCGAAGCCGCCGGCCCGGAAACCTTCCTGATAATGGGCATAGATCGACAAGGACCGGCTGAAGCGCCAGTCGAGCGCGACGGTCGACGCGAACTGTGCCCGCCGCTTCGATGCTTCCTCGGGTCCGTCGGCCCCCTCGCCGACCAGCCGCCCCGCGCCGCGCCCGACGGAGAGGCGCCCACCCATCGTCAGGTGCAGCGCACGCGCGACCGGAAGCGTCGCCTGCCCAAAGAGCGAGAACTCCAGTTGCCGGTTGCGGACCCCCGCGATCTGCGCGGGCGCCTCGGGCGACCCGAGCCACCGCGACACACGGCTGACATTATGGATCGCCGCGAAGCCCGCGACCCAAGGTGTTTTCGCACCGCCACCCGAAAGCCGCGTTTCATGCGACCAGAAGGTTATGTCATTCTGTTCTTCGAAGCGCCGCGGCACCGCCGTGGGATCGGGCCCGGTCGCGTCGAACACCGTCGAGAGGTCCTGCCGGGCGACCGAGGCCGTCGAGACAAGCTCGCCCCTGCCCATCGGTCGCCGCGCGGTGACATAGACGAGGCGATAGTCGTTCCGGAACGGCTGCGACAGGCTGTTGCGACGTTCGAGCGGCGGCGCGCCGCGCAGCAGATATTGTCCGTCATCGGCGCGGATGCGCTGATGGACCCCGCCGACGTCGACGGTCCAACCCGCGACATCGTCGATGCGCCAGATCAGCCGCTGGCCAAAATGATGGCCGTCATTGATATCGCGCCGGTTTCGGCCCGGGTCGTCGATATAACCGGCCTCGCGCGCGCCATAGACGACGGCGCGCAGCCCCATTCGCCCCTCTGCCAGCGGCAGGTTGACCATCGCGGCGATATCGCCGCCAACCCCGCCGAAGCGGGTCGCGCTGATCCCGGCCGACGCGCTCGCATAAGCCGAGCCGCTGTCGGGTCCGTTGGGCACCAGCCGCACGATCCCGCCGATCGAACCGGCGCCGTATAGCGTCCCTTGCGGCCCCGCGAGGACCTCGACGCGATCGAGGTCGTAAAGATTGAGGTCGGGATCGGGGGCGTTGTAGGAAAGGCGGACATCGCCGAGATACTGCCCCACCGTCGCCTGTGTCGGGCCGTTGAAACTGCTGTCGGCGATCCCGCGCACATAGATTTTGTTGCGCCCCCGGCCGAGGTTCGTGGCGTTGAGCGTCGGCAGCACGGCGGTGATGGCCGCGGTTCCGCCGGGCGCGCTACGCGCCATCCAATCGGAATCGAGCCCGACGATTTTCGCCGAACCCGGAAAATGGTCGAGCGCCATATTCTGCTTGCTCGCGGTGACGACGATATCGGTCGGGTCGATTTGTACCGCGGGCGCCTTTCGCGGCGCCGGTTTCGGCCGCAGCGGCCGCTTTCGCTCCGCGCGGCTGCGGACGATGCGCACGGTCGCCCGATCGTAAAATATCGCTTTCGCGCCGGTGCCCCGCAAGGCCCGGTCGAGCGCCACGCGAACCGGATATTCGCCCCGCACCCCCGGCGACCGGCGCGCCGCGATATCGGGATCGGTGATCGCGATGGTGATCCCCGCCTGCGCGCCGATCCGCGCAGCCACCTCGCCAAGCGGACCCGGTGCGATGTCGAACGATCGCGCATGGGCGGGGTCGGTGGCCGCGAGGCAGAACAGGGCGACCGTCGTCGCCGCCCACCTATGGCGCGGCACTAACGGTCGGCCTCATGATCCATCCGTCCGGCCCCTCTTCGACCACGACGTTCAGCGCCGGACTCAGCCGTCTGAGCTGACCCACGCCGCTGCCGTCGAGGGCGATCGTCCCCGAAAACGGCCGGTCGGCAATCGACGGTGCAGCGGCGATGCGCACCCCGAGCGCGCGGCCGAGCTCGTCGGCGACGCGCGACAGCGGCGCGCCCGCATAGACGAGCGATCCTCTCTTCCACGATCCGACCGCCGCGACCGGGACGTCGCTCACCTTGACGCGCGCCGCGCCGCCGCGATCGACGAGGCTCTGGCCCGCATCGAGCGATACCGCGCGCACGCCCGGATTATAGACGATCTTCCCTTCCGCGACCGCGACGCGGACCTCGTCCCGCTCGTGCACGACGTTGAAGACCGTTCCCGCATCCTCGACGATATTGGCGCCCACTTCGAGCCGGAAGGGGTTTCGCACGTCGTGCCGGACCCGAAACAGCGCCTCGCCCGACGCGAGCGAAGCGAACCGCGGGTCGTTGCGGTCGAAGGTCATCCGCGTTGCGCCGTTGAGCGTGACTTCGGTCGCCGCGTCGAGCGCCACAACCCGCCGCTCGCCGGGCGCCGTCACGACGTCGTAGCGGCTGGGCGCGGGACCCGAAAACAGCACGACCGCCGCGGCGACCGAGGCCGCGACCGATCCGCCGATCAGGCCAAGCCGCCAGCGGCGCCGCGTCGGCGGCTCGGCCGGCGCGTCGAGGTCGTTCGCGGCTTCGCGGATGACGACGTGCGGCAACAGGGAATCGATTTCCTGATCGGCCGCTTCGACCGCATCATAAGCCTCGGCATGGCGCGCATCTTCGGCGAGCCACTCGGCGAATGCCTCCCACGCTGCATCGTCGCCGTCGCGCAGCCTGATGTGCCACTCGATCGCGCGCGCGCGGATGCTGTCCTGTGACTCACGTGGCATGGCGGTTTCTTTCACCTGTGAGATGCCGACGGTCGGGACGATCCTCATTCCATCGAAGCCGCGCCGAAGCAATCGCTTCATAGGCCCGCGCCAGGTGTTTCTCGACGGCGCTCACGCTGATTCCCAATTCGTCCGCTATCCGGCGCTGAGGTTCGCCATCGATCCGGAAGCGGCGAAAGATGATCCGGCTGCGCTCGGGCAGATCGTCGAGCACGCGCTGCAGGATCGCGAGATGTTCCCTCGCGATGAGTTCGCTCTCGACCGACGGCCGCTCATCGGCCTCGCCGTCGCGCCCACCGTTGACTTGAACCCAATCCTCCTCGCGGCGGACCCGACGGCCCGCGGTGCGGCGCTGCATGAGGAAATGATTGTTGGTCATGCGATAGAGATAGGCGCGGGCCTGCGATACCGGCCCGACATCATCCGCCAGCAGCTTCATATGGACGTCCTGGAGGATGTCCTCCGCCTCGTCGGCCGATGCGCCGCGCGCCAGCAGATAGCGCGCCAGCGCCGGACGCAATTCGCCGAACAGCTGGACGAGTCCTCCGTCGCTCATTACGGGCTCGCAATAGGGCTGCAATAGGTCCGACAGAGCCCGAATGGATGTTTTTCCATCATTAGCGGCGGGGTTGCGCGAACAGGATAGGGGAATAAAAATCGGGTAATTGCGGCCGCATGAAGGGCGGGTCGCAACCGACATATTTGATCGGGAAATGTCGTCAAAGGTGGCTCCAAGTCCTTACAAATAGCAGGTAATGGCGATCCACATGACCAAGCCGGGCGTGCGGGGCTATCTTACTCGCCGTGCAGGCGCAACCTCTTCGCCCGCATCACCTGTCTTCTCGGGTTTGATAGAGCGTGGCCGACGGCCGACTGCCAGCTTCCCGTCAGGAAGATGGAGAAGCTGTCAGTCGCTGTCGTGGCGTAGAAGGCGATCGGACCAGGATGACGAAGGCTGGCGATTCATGAGCGGCGGCACCGCACTGAAAATGAAATGTTGCGAATGGTGCAAGCGCCTTAAGGACTACCGTTCCCCTCGGAGCATGCGCCTTTAGAAGCGCGCCCGGATCCCGGCGGTGTAGATGGTGTCGTCCCACCGGATATCGCGGTTGAACCCGGTCGGGTTGAAGTAGCTGCGATATTTATTGCCCAGAATATTGGTGCCGCCGACGTCGACCCGCAGATTCTCGTTCAGCTCATAGCCGATCCCGAAATCGAGACGCCCGCCCGGACGGACGTAGTTCAGATTGGTCGGGGTCACACCGGCGGCCAGTTCCGCGTCCGTGATCGGCCGCACCAGATTGAGCCCGGTCGTGTCGCCGTCATAATAGCTCGACCGATAGGTGTAGACGAGACGCGCCGACAAACCGAATTTGTCGTAGAACAGGCCAGCGTTGAAATTATATTTGCTGACGCCCTGAAGCGGCAGGCCGGCAAGCCGGTCGTCGCCGCCGACTTCGGAATCGGCATAGGTGAAGTTGCCCGACACGCCGAAGCCGGACAGAGCACCGGGCAGGAAATCGAAGAAGGTCTGACCGCTGACTTCGACGCCCTTGAGCTTCGCTTCGCCGACGTTGCGGGGACGCGTGATATTATATCCGATGCCGTCGATGAATTCGAGCGACGGGGCGCTGATGACGCGATCGGTGATGTCGCGATAATAGCCAGCCACGGCGACGAAACCGCTCTTCCAATAATATTCGAGCGTCGCGTCGAAGCTTTCCGATTTTTGCGGACGCAGTTCCGGATTGCCCGCCGATCCCGAATTCTGAACGTTCGGATTGGTCGCCACAATGTAGCTCAAACCGGGATTGAGCGAGCCGAAATCGGGGCGGCGGATCGTTTTCGAATAGGTCGCTCTGGCCTGCAGGCCGCCGCCGAACTGAATACGCGCGCTGGCATTGGGAAGTATATCGATATCCGACGTCTTCGCACGAACCGGAGTGACCACGCCGCTGACCACGCCAGCGCCTTCGATCTGCCGGTCCGTCAGCGTCGGCCGCACGCCGATGACCCCGTCGAGGACGAGCGGTCCGCCAAGCTCGACTTCATATTTCGCCTGAATATAGCCGGCGAAGGTCCGTTCCTTTGCGTCGAAGCGCCGCTCCGGCTGGTAAACAGGATCGCCCAATGCGACGCCGTAAATCTCGCGCAGCCGATCGCGGCCCTCGGCCGTTCGCAGATAATCGGGGTTGGGCGACAAACGCGGAGCTCCGCCGTTCAGCCGCGGAATGCCAGGGACCTCGATGAGGAAGTCGGACGGCAAATCCAGTGAACTGAGCAGCGTAGCCGAATCGCCGCCGGGTGCGGCGCGGTTGACTAGCGCCTGATTTGACGTGGCACCGCGATCGGCGAAGCGGAGGCCCAGCTGGAGCTGGTCGAGCAAGCCCCCGACCTCGAACTCGGCGTCCATTCGTACCTGGAACAGCGACCCGTCCGCGCGAGTGAAATTCTGGTTCAGTCCGTTCCGGAGCCTGAAATCCGAGGGATCGTTCAGCGGGTTACCGGTGAACTCATACTGCGCCCCGATGCCGGCGTTGCTTTCGACCACGACTTCCGCCAGCCGCTTGCCGACATCGACGATCACCACTTCATTGATGAAGGTCGATTCCTGATAGGCGAGGTCGAACTTTACGCGGCCCGGCCCCTTCTCGAAGATGAAACCGCCGCCGAAGAGGTAATTGTCGGTCTTCTGATCGCGCGCCTGGGTGCTGACGAATGAGGTGGCGTTGCCATAGGTCGCGCTGTCGAGCTCGCAAAGCTCTTGCAGCGTGAACTCTCCCGCTTCGATCTGGGCCGTCGTCGGGTTGAATCCGGCTGCGTTCACGCGAGCGCGGAAGCAATTGTCGTTCGTAACGGGGTTCGAGATCGTCGTGCCCGGGCTGAACAGCTGGGCCTCGACAAAGGCCGACTGCTGCTTCGCGCGATAGCCCGCGTAAAGTCCGTCGAAATAGATTTCGAGTTCGGGCGTTGCCTGCCACTGGATCGCCGCATTCGCCTGCGGACGTTCGAAATAGCCATATTCATTGAGCCCGCCCGCGACGTTCTGCGACGCATAGCCCGGCAAGTTGAACGGCGCCGTAGCAGTAGAACGGCGGACGGGAGCATAGAGATAAGGCCGGTTATAGTCGGTGCGGCTCCACGAGACGTTCAACAGTGCACCGATCTCGCCAATGCCGGTGTCCCAGCGGTTGGTAGCGAGGAGCCCGAACTGCGGATTGAGCTTTTCAACGTTGGTGGCGTAGTTCCCGCGGGCGGTGACGACGATCGTCGGGTCGCGAAACTTGAACGGCTTGTTCAACTGAAGGTCGGTGTTCCCTGCAATCCCGCCCTCGATGAGGTCGGCCGTCGCGGATTTGATGACGTCGACCCGCAACAAGGCTTCGGCGGGAAGGTCCTGAAACGAAAAGGTTCTGCCGGTGGTGGAAAAGAACTCGCGGCCGTCGAGGGTGGTCAGGATGTCGCCCAGCCCGCGGATCACGACGCCCGTGATCTCGTTGTTCGCGCCCACCGTCACCTGCACGCCCGGCACGCGCTGCAGCGCCGCGGCGGTCGTCGGGTCGGGGAATTTACCGATTTCCTCGGCCACGATCGAATCCACGACCTGGACTGAATCGCGCTTGATCTCGGCCGCCGCCTCAAGGCTCCGACGAATCGTTCCTGTCACCACGATTTCCGCGTCCGATCCGGCGGGCTGCGGATCGGTATTTCCTTGGGTCGCAGATACGATCACATTGCCGGAAATCGGTTCGGAAGTACGCGATTGCCCTTCCGACGCGGCTGCGTCGGAAATCATCAGGCCCGCCACGAGTGGCAACAATGACACCGACACGACAGCTTTAGACGCCTTGCTCATCATCCGTTTCCCATCTTTGTAGCGCGTCATTGGACCGAGGCGCTTGGATAACGGTATAATGCGATAAATCATATCTGACAATCCGGTTGCGCGATGATTCAGGGTAACGCTTTGGCGAGCGAGTCGAGGCAGGCGCATCGCCCAAAGCCACGCTCGCGATCATCGGATCGGCTCGGCGTTTCTATGAACGCTCCGCCCTTGCACGCGGCACAACGAGCGTTGCGAATTGCCGACTCGCCCTGCGGACAGGGGGCGGCATGAACGACAAGACACGCGCGCAATCCGTCCGCCAGCATGAAGGGTTGCAGATACACCGCTCGGGCACGCTCGATATATTGACGCTTGAGCGCCCCGACAGGCTCAACGCCATCGATCCGCGTATGGTCGATGCGCTGACCTCCTATTTCCGGCAAAAGCGCGACGACGATGATTGCCGCGTGATCGTGCTGCGCGGAGCCGGGCGAGCCTTCTGCGCGGGCGTGGACCTGAAATCGACGACTGACGCGCCACCCGACCTGCAATTCACCGGCTGGCTGGGGCGGCAGGATTCGAACCTGCGCATGGCGGTACCAAAAACCGCTGCCTTACCGCTTGGCTACGCCCCAACGGCCGGTGCGACGCGCGCTCTATAGCGCGTCGCGACCTAATGCAAGGCGGGTCGGATCAGAGCCGCGTGACCCAGCCGTGCGGGTCGGCGGCGCGGCCGCGCTGGATGTCGACGAGCTTGCTCTTCAGCATTTCGGTGACCTGTCCCGGGCCGCCCGCGCCGATCGTGAAGCTCGCCTCTCCGCGCGTCACCTTGCCCACCGGGGTGACCACCGCGGCGGTACCGCAGGCGAAGCTTTCGGTGAGCTTGCCGCTCTCCGCATCGGCCTGCCACTGGTCAATCGCATAGGGTTCCTCGCGCACCGTCAGGCCCGCGTCCTTCGCCAGCGTGATGATCGCGTCGCGCGTGATGCCGGGAAGGATCGTGCCGGTCAGCGGCGGCGTGACGATGCTGCCGTCGTCGAAGACGAAGAACATGTTCATGCCGCCGAGTTCCTCGATCCAGCGATGCTCGGCGGCGTCGAGGAAGACGACCTGGTCGTGCCCCTTGGCGATCGCCTCGCGCTGCGCGACCAGGCTGGAGGCATAATTGCCGCCGCATTTGGCGGCACCGGTACCGCCGGGCGCGGCGCGGGTATAATCCTCCGACACCCAGAGCGAGATCGCGGGGGCGCCCGATTTGAAATAATTTCCGACTGGCGAGGTGATGACGAGGAACTGATATTCGGAGGCCGGCTTGACCCCCAGAAACACCTCGCTCGCGAACATGAAGGGGCGGAGATAGAGCGCGCCGCCGTCGACGGGCGGGAACCATCTGGCGTCGGCCGCCACGGCCTCCTTCACCGCCGCGATGAACAATTCCTCGGGGAGTTCGGCCATCGCCATGCGGCGCGCGCTCGCGTTGAAGCGCGCGGCATTGGCCTCGACGCGGAACAAGGCCATCGACCCGTCGTCGAGACGATAGGCTTTCAGCCCCTCGAAGATTTCCTGCGCATAATGGAGCACTGCGGTCGCGGGATCGAGCGTTAGCGGCCCGCGCGGCATCACCTGCGCGTCGTGCCAACCCTTCCCCTCGGTATAGCGGATCGACACCATATGATCGGTGAAGACGCGCCCGAAAAGCGGGTCCGCAATCGCCGCCGCCCGTACATCGTCCGCCGCCGGATCGGGATGCGGCAGATGGGTGAAGACGGGAGCGGACATGCGAAAACACCTTTGGTTGGCTGGTTTCAGGAGCGCGCCTCTTGCCAAAGAGCGGCCCGGCGCGCAACGGTAGCGACTATGCCGGATGAAAATTTTCTTTCACAAGTCCCCGCCGCCTCTGCCCTTTTCTTGCGCGAGGAGGAGGTGCGTCGCGGCATCGAGTTCCTCTTTTTCGCCCATGCTTCGCTCTGGCACGCAATCGACGCGCGGCTCGCCGAAAAGGCGCTGGGACGCGCGCATTACCGCGCGCTCTATTTCATCGCGCGCCAGCCGGGGCTGACGATTTCGGATCTGCTCGCGCTGCTCGGCATCACCAAGCAGTCGCTGGGGCGGGTGGTAAAGGAGCTCGAAGCGCGCGACTATCTGACGACGCGGCCCGGCAACCGTGATCGGCGCGCCAAGGAGCTGCGGCTCACCGACGCCGGCCGCGCGGCCGAACGCGAGATATTCGCGGCGCTGCGCGATACGATGAGCCGCGCCTATACCCATGCAGGGCAGCAGGCGGTGACCGGCTTCTGGCAGGTGAGCGAAGCGCTCGTCCCGGCGCGCGAACGCCGCCGGATCGCAGAGCTGGGGAAGGACGCCGGCTAGAATCTGTCCTGAGGTGATTGAGGGATCGAGATTGCCGCGAGACGCCCGCCGAGCGGCGACGCTGCGCCGGCGGGTCAGGCCTTAAAGCCACAAAAGCCCCGCATGCGCGCACCGGATTGTGTCCTTTGTGGCTCTAAGGCGACAAAGGATATGCGTGAACGCGCCGCGACTGTCTCCTTTGTCGCTTTAAGAAAGCGACGCGGAACCCCTGCTGCCGGGTGACAATCAACGATCCAAAGAGCCGGTCCAAAGGCTGGCACAGCCGGATAATGTAGGAAAGCGATCTTTTCGGCCCGCGCCGCGGCTCGCTTATTTTGGATCCGGAAGGGTGGTGAATGTCCGGTTTCGAGCGATTACGGACATAATGATCCTCCCTGCGGCGGAGCCGTGGGGAGGGGTGGAGGGGCCACGCGCGCAGCGCGCTCGCTTCGCTCGCGGCCCCTCCGTCAGCGCTTCGCGCTGCCACCTCCCCATCGCTGCGCGACAGGGAGGATCGCCACGGCAGCTGCCCACAGCGTCAGCCGGAGCCACAGAGTCTATCCCTCGCCGCGCGCAATGTCCGCCAGTTCGCGCCCGCGGTCGCGCGCCGCGCGCAAGACGCCCGTCAGCAACGCAGCGAGCTGGCCGTCGCTGTCGAGCACGTCAAGCCCCGCCTGCGTGGTTCCGCCCTTGCTTGCGACCTGCGCGATCAATGCACCGGGCTTTTCGCCGCTGTCGGCGAGCAGCGCGGTCGCGCCGCCGAAGGTTGCGGTCGCGAGCTTCAACGCGTCTTCGGACGACAGGCCGAGGCGCTCTCCGGCGGCTGCGTAGGATTCGATCAGGCGAAAAACGAACGCCGGGCCGCTGCCGGTGAAGGCGGTGACGAGGTCCATCGTCGAATCGTCGGCGAGCGGGACGACCGTGCCGAGCGGGTCGAGAAGGCTGCCGATCGTCGTCTCGTCGGCGTTGCCGTGGCTCGCGACCGCCGAGACCCCGGCGCCGATGCGCGCGGCGAGGTTGGGCAGAATGCGGACCTGCGCCCGCGCGGCGGGAAAACGTGCCGCGAGGTCGGAGAGCGAAACCCCCGCGAGGATCGACAGCAGATGGGTTTCGCCCGTCACGACCTCGGCAAGCTCGTTCGCGACTTCGCCGAGTTGCTGCGGCTTCATGCCGAGCATGACCCATTCGGCGGCTCCGCCCGCGCCCAGCCATTCGGCGAGCGATGCGAATTGCGCGATCCCCTCGCGCGGCGCCGCGAACGGATCGACGATCGCGACCGTAGCGGGATCAAGCCCCGCCTTCAGCCAGCGATCCAGCATCGCGCCCGCCATATTGCCGCACCCCACGAGCAGCATCCGGCCGGCAAAATTCTTCAAATTATTCGTCATGGTCCCTGGTTCTTCTTAGTTACCGGCAACTGCTTTCTGGACCCGAGATCAGGTCGAGGCAGCGGCCGTCGATCTTGTTTGCATCCACCGTCAAGCCAATCAGCGAGGCCAGCGTCGGCATGATATCGACCGTCATCACCGCATTGGGCTGTTCGAAGCCGGCCAGCCCCTTGCGCCAGAAAAGGATCGGTACGCGGCGGTCGTAATCCCACACCGAGCCGTGCGTCGCGACATAGCCGACGCCGGCTTCGGGGATCGGGGTGACGCGGGGCTTCAACGCGATGATGAAATCGCCCGACCGCTGCGGATGATAGGAGGCGCGCAGCTTGTCCATCAGCGTCCAGGTATCGGGCGCGCGCTTCGAGATCGGATGCGCTTCGAGTTCCTCGCGCGTCACCACCGCCTCGATCTGCGGATGCGCGCGGAGGCGCGGAAGCAGTTCGGCAAGCACGGCCTTGCGCTGCGCCGCGGTCAGCGTCTTCGCGAGATAATAGTCGCCGCCATCACCGTAAAGAATGGGCTGCGGCAGGCCGAGCTTTTCGGCGACGGCTTTCCCCATCGCCTCGGGATCGAGCGCCTTGTCGACGCGCTGCGCATCGGGCCAGGCGTTCTGGCGGTTGCGTTCGGGCAGGTCGTGGCCGCCATGGTCGGCGGTGAGTGCGACCGCATAGTCGATGCCCGTCGCATCGAGCCGCGCCAAGAAGTCGCCGAGCTCGCGGTCGAGCCCCGCCATCTGGAGGCACATTTCGCTGCCTTCGGTACCCGTGCCGTGGCCGACATAATCGGTCGCCGAAAGGCCGACGATCAGGAGGTCGGTGCTGTCCCCCTCGCCCATCTTGCGCACCTGACGCAGCGCCGCGGCGGTCGCGAGCACGGCGCCGTCCGCTTCGGGCGACGCCATGAAGCGGCGGAAGTCGCCCGCGTCGCGCGCCATCCGGCCGGTGCCGACCGAACCGCCCTTGTCGAGCGGGATCGCGATGTCGTGCGGCGCGCATTCGGCGGGCAGCGTCAGTGCCGGACGCGCCTGACCGATCGCCGCGGCGATCGCGGCGCTCGCCTGCTGCGCGGTCGGCGACAGCGTGGTGCCGCGATAGCTGGTGAGGCCGGTGGGCACGAGCCACATCAACTCGTCGGCCCGGCGTCCGCCCATCATGATCGCCGCGCGGTCCTTACCCGATACCGAGACGACCTGCGCCTTCGGGTCGCGCGCCTTCATCAGGTCGCCGAGCGTCGGGACGAGCAGATGATTCACCGACGGCGCATATTCGCCGCCCTTCGACGTCGTGCCGGCGACACTCTCGTCCTCGGCGCAATAGACGCGCTTGTCCGCGCGCGCGACCGACGGGTCGAAATAATTATTGGCGACGATGCCCGTGTGCGCCGGGTGGTTGCCGGTCAGGATCGTCGAATGGCCGGGGCAGGTTTCGGTCGCGCCATGCGCCTGATAGCCCGACGGAAAGACGACACCCGACGCGAGCCGCGCGAGACCGCCGGTGAAGCGGCCGCGATATTCGGCAAAAAGGTCGGCCGAGAACTGGTCGACCGCGACCATCACCACCAGCTTCGGGGCAGGCGTCGCGGCCGTAACCTTCTGCACCGGCGGCGCCGAATCCTGCGCGAGGCCGGTTCCCGCGGCGAGACAAAGCGCGGTGGCAAGGGCAGCGGACAGATATTTCAGCGTCACGGACTGCTTCTCCAACCAAGGGGTGTCAGCGCGGGCTGTCCTCTCGACGAAAGCCGCCTATATGGCAAGCCTTCGAACGACCAACAGCTGCGGACGGGCCATGAATTTGCTGAGTGAGGCTTTTGTGACACGCATAGCGCGTACGCTGCTGCTGGCGCTGGCGCTCGCCGCGTTCAGCCCCGCGCACGCGCAATCGACGCATATCCATCCCAAACTCGTTGCCGAATCGGCCACCCCTGCGCCCGGCGGCACGACGACGCTGGCGCTAACCATGGCGCCCGACAAGACGTGGCACGGCTATTGGGTCAATGGCGGCGACGCGGGCTTCGGCCTGTCGGTCGAATGGAACGCGCCCGAGGGGGTGACGATCGCCCCCTTCCGCTATCCCGTTCCCGATGCGCTGATCCTCTTCGGCATGATGAACCATGTCTATGAGCATCCCTATGCGCTGCTCGCCGAGGTGCAGGTCGACAAAGGCATCGCGCCCGGCGCCGACCTGACGCTGTCGGGAATCGCCAACTGGCTGGCCTGCACCGACAAGGTGTGCGTGCCCGAAAGGGCGGTGATCTCGGTCGCGCTGAAGGCGGGCGACGGAGCGGTCCCCGACGCGTCGCGCACCCGCTTCGACGGCTGGCGCGCGCTGCTCCCGCAGCCGCTCGACCGGCACGGCGCATGGGAACGGCGCGGCGAGACGGTGCGCTTCGCCATTCCGCTGCCCGCCAGCACCCAGATCGACGCACCACACCTGTTCGTCGAGACGCAAGATGTGGTCGATTATGCCGCGCCCCAGAAGTTCAGCCGCAATGGCGATCAGATCATCGTCGAGACGCGCGCCAAGGGCGAGAAGGCCGGGCCGGTTTCGGCGCTGCTGAAGCTGGGCGGCGGGCGCGGCCTGTCGCTCAAGCTCGAACCCGGCACGGTGCCCGCGGCCGGCGAAGCGATTGCGGGACCGACGGGCGCGATCGACGGGACGCTGTTCTGGACCGCGCTCGGCGGCGCTATCCTCGGCGGGCTGATCCTCAACCTGATGCCCTGCGTCTTCCCGATCCTCAGCCTCAAGGCGCTCAGCCTTGCGCGGTCGGGTGGCGATGCGAAGGCCGCCAAGGTCGAAGCGCTCGCCTACACCGGCGGCGCGGTCGTCACCGCGCTGCTTCTCGGCGGCGCGTTGCTCGCGCTCCGGGCGGCGGGCGAGCAGGTCGGCTGGGCCTTTCAGTTGCAGCATCCGGTGAGCGTGCTCGCGCTGCTGATTCTCGCGCTGGCAATCACGCTCAACCTGCTCGGATATTATGAACTGCCATCGTTCGGCGGCGGGCAAGCGCTTGCTGAAAAGGGCGGCGCGGCGGGCGGCTTCTGGACCGGCGCGCTCGCGGCCTTCGTCGCCACCCCGTGCAGCGGGCCGCTGCTCGGTGCTGCGCTCGGCGCGACTTTGGTGCTGCCGGCATGGGCGGCGCTGCCGATCTTCGGCGGGTTGGGGCTGGGGCTCGCCCTGCCCTTCCTCGCGATCGGTTTCGTCCCCGCCTTGCGGCGCCGCCTGCCCAAGCCGGGCCCGTGGATGGACCGGTTCCGCAAATGGATGGCACTGCCGATGGGCCTCACCACGCTCGCGCTGGCATGGCTGCTGTGGCGCCAACTCGGCAGCGGCGAGCAGCTTCTGTGGCCCAGCCTCGCGGTCGCGATGGCACTTGTCCTTCTGACGCAATACGGCGCGATCCAGCGCGGCGACCGGCGGTCGTGGCTGTTGATCGCGTCGGGCCTGCTCCTCGTCGTCAGCCTTGCAGGAACGGTGACCGAGGTTGCCGAGGCGGAGCGCAGCATTGAGGGCGCGGGCTCGACCTTCTCCCCCGATGCGCTCACCAAGGCGCGTGCCACCGGCAAGCCCGTCTTCGTCTATTTCACCGCCGACTGGTGCCTGTCGTGCAAGGCGAACGAAGCCGGCGCGATCGAGCGCGAGGCGGTGCAGAAAGCCTTCGACAAGGCCAGCGTCGTCACGCTCGTCGGCGACTGGACCAATGGCGATCCGGTCATCACGCGCACGCTCGCCGAGCATGGCCGCAACAGCGTGCCACTCTACCTCTGGTATGCGCCGGGCACCGCCAAGCCCGAAATCCTGCCGCAGATCCTGACCCCGGGTCTGCTCACCGACAAGGCGGGCGGCTGATGGCGAAGCAGCGCGCCGACCAGTTGCTCGTCGACCGTGGGCTGGCCGAAAGCCGGACGCGCGCGCAGGCACTGATCCTTGCCGGGCTTGCCTTCGTCGGCGACCGCAAGATCGACAAGGCGGGACAGCAGATCGCCGACGATGCCGAGATCAGCGTCAAGGGCCGCGATCACCCATGGGTGTCGCGTGGCGGGATCAAGCTCGACCATGCGCTTAGGCATCTGGGCTGGGACGTGAGCGGCGCGGTTGCGATCGATGTCGGATCGTCGACCGGCGGGTTCACCGACGTGTTGCTCAGCCGCGGCGCGGCGCGCGTCTATGCAATCGATTCGGGCACCAACCAGCTCGCATGGAAACTCCGGCAGGACCCGCGCGTCATTGTCCACGAACAAACGAGCGCGCGCATCCTGACCGCCGGCCATATCCCCGAACCCGTCGACCTGATCGTTTGTGACGCGAGCTTCATCGCGCTGTCGAAGGTGCTGCCGGTGCCCATGAGCTTCGCGAAACCCGGTGCCCGCATGGTCGCGCTGATCAAGCCGCAATTCGAGGCCGAGCGTCGCGAAGTCGGCAAAAAAGGGGTGGTGCGTGATGCCGAGGTGCATGCCCGCGTTTGCGCCGAGGTGCGAGATTGGCTGCAAAGCGAAGGCTGGGACGTCGCCGACCTCGTTGAAAGCCCGATCACTGGGCCCGAGGGCAATGTCGAATTTCTGATTGCAGCGGTGAATCGAGCCGCTTGACGCTACGCCGCACAATCGCGACACAAATGCAACGGATTCGCATTTGGGGGATATTGCGGACATGACCGAAATCGCGACACAGGGCCAGCTTCGCATGTCCTACCTGCGTTGGGCGCTCGTCACCGTGCCGGCGATCGTGCTGATCGGCAGCCTGATGGGCCTGCTCTCGAACAGCGGTTACGGCAATCGCTGGTTCGCCGCGCTCGACCTGCCCTTGATCACACCGCCGGGCTGGGTGTTCGGCACCGTATGGCCGATCCTTTATATCTGCCTCGGCCTGTCGCTCGCGATGATCCTCCATGCGCGCGGCGCCAAGGGGCGCGGTTTCGCGTTGCTGCTTTTCTTCGTCCAGCTGATCGCCAATTTCGCCTGGTCGCCGCTTTTCTTCGGCCAGCATCAGGTGACGACCGCGCTTTACCTCATCATCTTCATCCTGATGGTGACGGTCGCGACCGCCTTTGCCTTTGCGCCGATCCGCAAGGCCGCGGCATGGCTGCTCGTGCCCTATATGATCTGGCTCAGCTTTGCCGCGATCCTGAATTTCCAGATCGATCAGCGCAATCCCGACGCCGAAACCCTTGTCCCCGCCGCCGCCAGCACCCAGATAAGGTGAAGGCGCAAGGGACAACTGGGGGACCACCCCGACGAAGGAATATCAGACATGCAGAGCGAAAACCGCTTTTTCGACGACCTCGCCAAGATGGTGAACGGCATTGCCGGGACCGTCGCGGGCGCCGGCCGCGAAGCCGAAGCCGCGATGCGCGACCGCGCGAAGGAATTCGTCGGCCGCATGGATTTCGTCAGCCGCGAAGAATTCGAGGCGGTGAAACAGATGGCCGCCACCGCGCGCGCCGAAGCCGAAGCGCTGAAGGCGCGCCTCGACAAGCTTGAAGACGTCGCGAAGCCGGCCGCTGCCCCGAAAGCCGCAGTAAAGCCGGCCGCAACGAAACCCGCTGCCAAGCCCGCGGCGAAACCGAAGGCCGCCCCCAAGAAATGATCGTCACCCCGGCGAAAGCCGGGGTCTCGACCTCGCGTTCGGCTGCACCGTCGAGATCGGGCATTCGCCAAGATGACGGTTTGGTGGTGAGACCTGCAGACTCGCTACTTCACGCAAGAACGGCTAGGGCGACGCGCATGAGTGACGATATCTACGACGACGATGACGGCCAGGACGCGGCGCCCATGGAGATGCTGGCGTCCTATTTCGCCGCGCACGACTGGCCGCACGAGATGGTCGGTGAGGACGAGATCGTCGCGACCGCGCAGGGCAGCTGGACGGCCTATGAGCTGCGCGCGGTGTGGCGGCCCGACGACGGGGTGATCCAGCTCCTCGCCTTTCCCGACATTCGCGTTGTCGAGGACAAGCGCGCAGTGGCGCACGAGGCGCTCGCGATGATCAACGAGCAGCTCTGGCTCGGCCATTTCGAGCTGTGGTCGAACAGCGGCACGATTCTCTTCCGCCACGGCATGCTCGTCGGCGCCGATGCGGCGCTGTCGCTCGACCTGACCGAAACGCTGATCGAAAGCGCGATCGACGAATGCGAGCGCTTCTATCCGGTGTTCCAGTTCGTGCTGTGGGGCGGCAAGACGCCGGCCGAGGCGCTCGCCGCCTCGCTCATCGAAACGCGCGGCGAGGCTTAACCCCCTTCCCCGCTCGCATCCAGCGGGTTCGGAGGGCCCTTACCTTTTCTCGAACCTCGTCAGGCCAGCGCCGAGCTCGTTCGCCCCGATCGCCAGCGCCTCGCCGCTCCAGTCGGCGACGAATACCGACCGGCGATCGATGCCCGCGGGCAGGCTCGCGCGATTGCCCTCGATGACGAGCCCACGCGACGGATTCTTGCGCTCCTCGGCCGCGACGGCGATGAAGGCCGAATAATTTTCCTTGTCGCGCCCCTGCACGAACAGATTGTTCGAAATCCGCCCGATCGAACCCGAGGGCAGGTCGATCATATAATTGGTCGCCTTCCCCTGAGTATCGTCGAAGCTGTTGTCGTCGATGTCGACCCGCACCGCGCGTGTCTTGAGATAATGGCCGCCGCTGCCTTTTTCAAAGCGCGTGCGGGTGACGGCGACGCGGCCGTAGATGCCGGTATAGACGCTGTGCGCGCAGCTCAAACCCCGGTCGCAGCGGCCGAGGCGCGAAAAGGTCGAACGGTCGATCGTCAGCGTCGCGTCGGGATCGTCGGCGGTCAGGATGCCCTGTTCGCTGTCGCGGAACATCGCGTTCACAATGTCGAGATCGCTGGTTTCGAGCCGGATGCCCGCGCCATTTCCGTCGGGAACGCGCATATTCTGAAAGACGATGCCGTCGATGCGCGCGCCATCGCCGCGCAGCACGAGCGC
Source organism: Sphingopyxis sp. SE2 (assembly GCF_032227185.1). Lineage (NCBI taxonomy): Bacteria > Pseudomonadati > Pseudomonadota > Alphaproteobacteria > Sphingomonadales > Sphingopyxidaceae > Sphingopyxis > Sphingopyxis sp. SE2. Next base: position 2,389,231 of record NZ_JAPMXW010000001.1, read on the forward strand.
TGCCTTGCCTTCGCAGGTCACGCCGTCGAAGATCGCCCGGCCCGGCTCGGCGGCGACGAAGGCGATGCGCCCCGCGGTCTGCACCGCGCAATCGCGGTGATAGCCGGGGGCGATACGGATCGTCCCTTCACCCTCGCCGATCGCATCGACCGCGTCCTGCAGCCGCCCGAAACCGCGGCCGTCGATGCTGTAGGGCGCGCCGCCCGTCTGCGCCGGCAGCGGCGCGGACGCGAAAAGCAGCGGCAGGGCGAGCAGCGGCAGCAGCGGCCGGCGAAGGATCGATCTGAACATGGACCGCGCATAGCGATTTTAGCGACGCAAGTCGTTGGTGAAGCTGGTTAACCCCGTACCTGTCTCGCTTTCGGACAAGTGCGGACACGCCCATTAACCGTCGCGCCGAAATCAATCCAGGTTCGGCCGCAGCCAGCGCGTCGCGGTTTCGATGTCGACGCCGCGCCGCTGCGCATAATCCTCAAGCTGATCGCTGCCGATCCGTGCGACGCCAAAATACTGGCTTTCGGGGTGACCGAAATAGAAGCCGCTGACCGCCGCGGTGGGCAGCATCGCGAAGCTTTCGGTGAGCACCAACCCGGCATTCTCGCCCGCGGCGAGCAGGTCGAACAGGATCGGCTTCAGGCTGTGATCGGGGCAGGCGGGATAGCCGGGGGCCGGGCGGATGCCCCGATATTCTTCCTTGATCAGCGCTTCGTTAGTCAGCTGCTCGCCCGGCGCATAGCCCCACAGCGTGGTGCGGACATGCTGGTGCAGCCGCTCGGCGAACGCCTCGGCGAAGCGGTCGGCGAGCGCCTTCAGCAGGATGTCCGAATAATCGTCCTTGTCGGCGCGGAAACGCTCCGAATGCGGCTCGATACCGTGGATGCCGACCGCGAAGCCGCCCATCCAGTCGCCCGCCGGATCGATGAAGTCGGCGAGGCACATGTTCGCGCGGTCGCGGCTCTTCTTGATCTGCTGGCGCAGGAAGGGGAGCGTCACATGCCGTTCCTCTTCGGCGAGGTGGATTGTGACGCTGTCGCCGTCGCGTGCGCACGGCCAGAAGGCGCAGACGCCGCGCGCGGTCAGCCATTTCTCGGCAATCAGCTTGTCGAGCATCGCGTCGGCGTCGGCCTTGAGCGCCCGCGCGGTCTCGCCGACCACCTCGTCGTCGAGGATCGACGGATAGGTCCCGTGCAGCTCCCACGCGCGGAAGAAGGGCGTCCAGTCGAAACATTCGCGCAGATCTTCGAGCGACCAGTCGTCGAAACGGTGCAGCCCGGGCTGCAACGGCGGCGCCGGCTTGTCGCTGAGATAGGCGTCGTAATAATTGGCACGCGCCTCTTCGAGCGTATGCAACACGCTCTGCCCCTTGCCCGCGCGCACATCGCGGACATGCTCATAATCGTCCTTATAACCCTGCACATAGGCGTCGCGCCCAGTGTCGCTGACCAGCGCGGTGGCGACGCCGACCGCGCGGCTCGCGTCGAGGACGTGGAGCACCGGGCCCTTGTACGCCGGGTCGATGCGCAGCGCGGTATGCACCTTCGATGTCGTCGCGCCGCCGATCAGCAGCGGCATTGTCATGCCTGCGCGCTGCATTTCCTCGGCGACCGTCACCATCTCGTCGAGCGAGGGAGTGATGAGGCCCGAAAGGCCGATCATGTCGGCGTCATTCTCGTTCGCCGCATCGAGGATCTTCGACCAGGGCACCATCACGCCGAGGTCGACGATCTCGAAGCCGTTGCACTGGAGCACGACGCCGACGATATTCTTGCCGATGTCGTGGACGTCGCCCTTGACGGTTGCCATCACGACCTTGCCCTTGCCCTTCGCGCCGGGTTCCTTCGAAGCCTCGATGAAGGGCAGCAGATGCGCGACCGCCTTTTTCATCACGCGCGCCGATTTGACGACCTGCGGCAGGAACATCTTGCCCGATCCGAACAGGTCGCCGACGACGTTCATCCCGTCCATCAGCGGGCCTTCGATCACCTCGATCGGGCGCGGCATCGCGAGGCGCATTTCCTCGGTGTCGTCGACGATATAGGCGTCGATGCCCTTGACCAGCGCATGTTCGAGCCGCTTTTCGACCGCCCAGCCGCGCCATTCCTCGGCCGCCTTTTCCTGCGCGGCGTTCGTTCCCTTGTAACGTTCGGCGAGCGCGATCAGCCGCTCGGTCGGGCTCAGCTCTTCACCGTCCACCTTGCGGTTGAGGATGACATCCTCGCATGCGGTCCTGAGTTCGGGGTCGATCGTATCATAAACGTCGAGCTGCCCGGCGTTGACGATCGCCATGTCGAGCCCGGCGGGGATCGCATAGTAAAGGAATACGCTGTGCATCGCGCGGCGCACCGTCTCGTTGCCGCGGAAGCCGAAGGAGAGGTTCGACAGCCCGCCCGAGAAATGCGCGTGCGGGCAGCGGACGCGGATTTCCTTCACCGCCTCGATGAAGTCGACGGCATAATTGTCATGCTCTTCGAGCCCCGTCGCGACCGCGAAGATATTGGGGTCGAAGATGATATCTTCGGGCGGGAAGCCGATGGTCATGAGCAGCTTGTAGGCGCGCTCGCAAATCTCGATCTTGCGGTCCTTGGTGTCGGCCTGCCCGACCTCGTCGAACGCCATCACGACGACCGCGGCGCCATAGGCCATGCACTTCTTCGCATGATCGAGGAACTGTTCCTCGCCTTCCTTCATGCTGATCGAGTTGACGATCGGTTTGCCGGGGACGCACTTCAGCCCCGCCTCGATCACATCCCATTTCGAGCTGTCGATCATCACCGGAATGCGCGCAATGTCGGGCTCGGCGGCGATGAGCTTCAAAAAGGTCGTCATCGCATATTCGGCGTCGAGCAGACCCTCGTCCATGTTGACGTCGATGACCTGCGCGCCATTCTCGACCTGCTGGCGCGCGACTTCGACCGCCGCCGTATAATCATCGGCGAGGATCAGTTTCTTGAACGCCGCGGAACCCGTGACGTTGGTGCGCTCGCCGATATTGACGAAAGTTGAGGAGGCGTTGGTTTCAGTCATCTTGCTCATCTTGCTCCCCTCCCGCTTGCGGGAGGGGTCGGGGGAGGGTCCGTTCAATCTCGGGCGGCGGTAGAAAGGAACAGGCCCTTCCCTAACCCCTCCCGCAAGCGGGAGGGGAATTACGCCGCCATCGTGAACGGCTCCAGCCCCGCAAGCCGCGTGCGCACCGGAACGTCGGGAATATGTCGCGGCGCGAGACCCGCGATCGCTTTCGCCATCGCCGCGATATGTGCCGGCGTCGACCCGCAACAGCCGCCCAGAATGTTGACCTGCCCATGCTCGGCCCATTCGCGCACCAGCTCCGCGGTTGTTTCAGGCATCTCGTCATATTCGCCGAGTTCGTTGGGAAGCCCGGCGTTGGGATAGACCATCACGAGCGCGTCGGCGAGATCGGACAGCACTTTCACATGCGGGCGGAGCTGTGACGCGCCGAACGAGCAGTTGAGCCCGATCGTCAGCGGCTTCGCATGGCGCACGGCATACCAGAAAGCCTCGACCGTGTGTCCCGACAGGTTGCGTCCTGACAGGTCGGTGAGCGTCATCGAAATCATCAGCGGCAGCTCGCGTCCGACCTTGGCTTCGGCTTCGAGCGTCGCGGCGATCCCCGCCTTGGCGTTCAATGTGTCGAAGATCGTCTCGATCAGGATGAAATCGGCGCCGCCTTCGGCAAGCGCGACGACCTGGTCGAGATAGACGTCTTTCAGCTCGTCGAAGTCGATCTCGCGATAGCCCGGGTTGTTGACGTCGGGCGACAGCGACAGCGTCTTGTTCGTCGGCCCGACCGCGCCCGCGACGAAGCGGCGGCGGCCGTCGAGCGCTTCATATTTCACTGCCGTCTCGCGGCCCAGCCGCGCGCTTTCGATGTTGATGTCCGCGACGAGCGTCTCGGCACCATAATCGGCCTGACTGATCCGGTTCGCGCTGAAGGTGTTGGTCGACACGATGTCCGACCCCGCCGCCAGATAGGCCTCGCCGATCGCGGTGACGACGTCGGGGCGCGTCAGCGCGAGAATGTCGTTGTTGCCCTTCTGATCGTGCGTCAGACCGAGCGTGCCGGCATAGTCGGCTTCGTCGAGCTTACGGAGCTGGATCTGGGTGCCCCAGCCGCCGTCGGTCAGGAGGATGCGCTCCCTTGCCGCCGCGGTGAGGGCTTCGCGTGCGCTGCTCATGCTGCCTGATCCTTTGCGGTCGAAACCGGCCGCAGCCCCAGCAGATGGCAGATGGCATAGCTGAGCTCGGCGCGGTTGAGGGTGTAGAAGTGGAAATCGCGCACGCCGCCCGCGTAGAGGCGGCGGCACATTTCGGCGGCGATCGTCGCCGCGACGAGCTGGCGCGCGGCGGGATGATCGTCGAGCCCCTCGAACAACGACACCATCCACGCGGGGATCGCGGTGCCGCACATGTCGGCCATGCGCCGCGTCTGCGACACGTTCGACACCGGAAGGATGCCGGGAATGATCGGCGCGTCGATGCCCGCTGCCGCCGCCGCATCGCGAAAGCGCAGGAAGCTGTCGGGCGAGAAAAAGAACTGCGTGATCGCGCGCGTTGCGCCGGCGTCGAGCTTGCGCTTCAGATTGTCGAGGTCGGACTGCGGGCAATCGGCATCGGGATGCACCTCGGGATAAGCTGCCACTGAAATCTCGAAGGGCGCGACCGCCTTCAGCCCCGCGACCAGTTCGATCGCATTGACATAGCCTTGCGGGTGCGCCCGATAGGGCTCGCCACCCGGGACGTCGCCGCGCAGCGCGACGATATGGCGCACGCCCGCTTCCCAATAGGCCTGCGCGACCTCGTCGATCTCGGCGCGCGAGGCCTCCACGCAGGTCAGGTGCGCCGCGGGCGGCACGCGGCTTTCGGCAGCAATGCGCGCGACGGTCGAGTGGGTGCGTTCGCGCGTCGATCCGCCCGCACCATAGGTGACCGATACGAAGCTGGGCGCCAGCGGCTCGAGCGTGCGGAACGTATCCCACAGCTGCGCTTCCATCTTCTCGGTCTTGGGCGGGAAAAATTCGAAGCTGACGCCGATATCGCCGTCGAGATTGGCGAAGAGCGGCGACGCCGCGGCGCGGCGCGCCTCCGCCAGCGAGTTCAAGTTCGACGTCATGCCGCAAGCCTTTTACTTTGCCCGCCTTCGCTGACGGGGGGTTGATCTTCGTCGCTGCGACGGCGGCCGAGCCACAGCTTCACGGCCAGCTCCCCGCCTTCGAGCGTCTGGGTGGTTTCGAGCAGCAAGCCCGCCGAGGCGAACCAGCCGCGGATCTGCGCATCCGAGAATCCGAGGCGGGCATGCGCGGCGAGCGCCCGCAGTTCCTCATCCTCGTGCGGCGCGAAATCGACGACGAGAAGGTGACCGCCGCCGCGCAGCACGCGGCTCGCCTCGGCGATCACGCGGTCGGGCTCGTGCGCGAAATGGAGCGCCTGATGGATGACGATGCTGTCGATGCTGGCGTCGGCGACCGGCAGGTCGAGGAAATCGCCCTGCAACAGATCGACGGGCACCGGCTGCCGCTCGAGCTTCGTGCGCGCAATGCGCAGCATTTCGGGGCTGCGGTCGAGCGCGGTGATCCGGCGCGCGGTCGGTGCGAAAATCTCGGCCATCCGGCCGGTGCCGGTGCCGATGTCGAGCAAATGGCCGAGGCGGCGGTTGTGCATCATCGCCAGCATTGCGGCTTCGACTTCGCTCTCGGCGATATGGCGCGATCGGATCGCGTCCCATTCGGCGGCATGCTCGGCGAAATAGCGTTCGGCCGCCGCGACACGCTCGTCGCGCACCGCCGCCAGCCGCCGAGCATCATGCGCGATGACGCGCGTTTCGCGCGCGGAGAAAGGCCATTTCTCCGCCTGACCGATAATCTCGGCGACCGGCCCTTCGCCGGCGATGCGCAGGAAAACCCAGCTTCCCTCGCGCCGCCGCTCGACGATTCCAGCCTCGACAAGGATACGGACATGGCGCGATACGCGCGGCTGGCTCTGGTCGAGAACGATCGCGAGTTCGCCGATCGCAAGCTCCATCTCGCGCAGCAGCGCGACGACTCGCAGTCGCGTCGGATCCGCGAGAGCGCGGAAAATGTCGATAAGCTCACTCACCAAAGGACATATAAAGCTTTCTTTATATCTGGTCAACCAAGCGCCGTGCCACGATTTTCCGCGGTGCGCGCCGCGGTCGTCGCGGCATTGCGACGCAACAGCGGGGTCAATCGCCAAAAGGACGGTTGCACGCCATTTGGCGAGTGGGTAATTCTGCGCGCGATTGGCAATGTTCGGGATCGATCAGTTCCTGTGCCGGTCGATCAGTCCAAATTTGAGAGGGGTATTCCCACATGAAGAAATCGATCACTCTGTCGCTCGTCCTCGCCGCTTCGATGGGCCTCGCTGCTTGCGCCGAAAAGGCTGCCGACGACACGGCCGCCACGACCGAAGACGCAGCCGCGACCGTCGAAGGCGCTGCTGACGGCGCGATGGAAGCTGCCGAAGGCGCTGCCGACGCGACCGCCGCCGCCGCTGGCGAAGCCGGTGCCGCCGCCGACGCTGCTGGCGATGCCGCCGCTGCCGGCGACGCCGCCACCGCCACCGACAAGGCGGCCGAAGCTGCCGGCGCTGCCCAAGAAGCCGCCGACGCCGCCAAGGGCGCGATGGAAGAAGCCAAGAAGTAAGCTTCTTTCCGGCCTCTTCGGGGCCGAAGAAACAGGAAGGGGTCGACGGCTTGCCGGCGGCCCCTTTCCTTTTCGGGACAGGCGTCGCAGCGCGGTTGCCAAGCCCCTGATCGCCGGTTAACTCTCTTCCCATGGCCGGCCACCCGGTCATTGCATTCGAAAGGAATACCCATGCGCAAGATCATCATCGCCTCGATGGCCGCCGCGGCCTTCAGCCTCGCCGCCTGCTCGGAAAAGACGCAGGACGCCGCCGGTGAAACCGCCGATTCCATGGCTGACGATGCCGCCGCCGCCGGCGACGCAATGGCCGAAGGCGCCGCCGACGCCGCCGACGCGACCGCCGATGCCGCCGCCGATGCCGGCGCCGCCGTCGAAGGCGCCGCCCACAACGCCGGCAATGCCGTCGAAGGCACGGTGAACGCCGCCGGCGAGGCCGCCGACAAGGCCGGCGACAAGATCGCCGAGGAAACCAAGAAGGCCGAAGCCAACGACAAGCAATAAGTCGTCGGCACGCCCTTGGGCTGCTAAGGAGGGGCTCCATCCGGACGGGTGGAGCCCTTTTTTTGTGGAAAACGAATGATGCGAAACCTCGTGCCCGCCGCCGCCGCCCTGCTCGGCCTGCTCGTGACGGGATGCAGCCGCACCGACAACGAGCCGGGCCCCGGCGGCGTGACCGTCAGCGAAGCCAAGGCGCTCGACGATGCCGCCGAGATGCTCGAAAGCCGCGACAGCGGGCCGCCAGCAGGCGCGCCGGCAAAGGACGCCGCCGAATAATCTTTCCTCGCCGCGCGGCGAGGGTTAGGCTGATGCCGTCCCGCGACTGGCGCTGAAGATGGAGTTCCATCGGGGAGCGGGACCGATGCGAGCCGCGCGCCTGGGTGATCCACGCCAGCGAAGGACCATCCGCATGACCGACACGACCACCATCGTCTTCCTGCTCTTTCCGGGCATCACCCAGCTTGACTTCACCGCGCCCGCGCAGGCGCTGTCCCGGATGCCCGGCGCGGTGCTGGCGGCGGCGGCGGCACGGCTCGACCCCATCGCGACCGACAGCGGTTTCGCTATCCTGCCCACGCATGATTTTGCGGGCGCGCCGCAAGCCGACATCCTCTGCATTCCCGGCGGGCACGGCGTGACCGAGGCGCTGAACGATGCGGCGACGATCGACTTCATCGCGCGGCAGGCGGCGGGCGCCGCGTGGGTGACGAGCGTGTGCACCGGCGCCTTCCTGCTCGGCCGTGCCGGATTGCTCGCGGGCAAGCGCGCGACGACGCACTGGGGTTACACGCATCTGCTGCCGCTCGTCGGAGCGCGCCATGAAAACGCCCGGGTCGTCGAGGACGGCAAAGTCGTGACCAGCGGCGGCGTGACCTCGGGGCTCGATTTCGCGCTGACGCTGATCGCGCGGCTGAAAGGCGATGCCGTGGCGCAAGCGATCCAGCTCGCGATCGAATATGACCCTGCCCCACCCTTTGCCGGCGGTCATCCCGAGCGCGCACCCGAAGGGGTTACCGTCGGGCTGAAGGCACACGTCTATGATGCGGCGGCGGCGCGGATGGAGGCAGCGCTGCGCGCCTAGCGACAGTCGGCGAGTGCGATCTCGTAGAGCTTGGGCCAGTTCTTGCCCGTCACGAACAGGCGCTTCCCCTCGTCGTCCCACGCAATTCCGTTGAGCACGCTGTCGGTACCGGTCACACCAGCATCGGCCTTGAGCGTCGTGAGGTCGACGAGCGAGGCGACATTACCGGTCGCGGGATCGATTCGGACGATGAAATCGGTCATCCAGACGTTCGCCCACACCTGCCCGTCGATCGTTTCGAGTTCGTTGAGCATCGCGACCGGCCGGCCGGCGAAACGAACGGTCACGCGTCTCCTCTCCTCCATCGTGGCGGGGTCGAAGAAGCGGAGCGCCGGCGTGCCATCGCTGAGGACGAGGCTGTCTCCGACCATCGTCAGCCCCCAGCCCTCGCCTGAATATTTGAAGGCGCCGACAGGTTTCAGATCTTCGATCGACCAGCGGTTGCCGACGCCGCCCCGCCATGTGACACCGATGATCTGGTCGCCCCAGCGCGTGATCCCCTCGCCGAACTGGTCCGAGGAAAGTTGCGTCTGGGCGAGCGCCTTGCCCGTCTCGAGGTCGAGCCGCGCGACGCGCGACTGGCCGTACTGACCGGTGGATTCATAGAGATGCCCTTCGTGCCAGAAGAGTCCCTGCGTGAAGGAGGATATGTCGTGCGGGAAGGTCTCGACGATTTGGTAGCTGCAACGCTCGACCGGCGGCAATGCGGGCGACGCCGCGGCCTGCGGTTCCGCGAGCAGGGCGAGGGCAAAGACAAGCATCATCACCGCTTAGCTATGTCGCTCAGGCTGAACTGGCAATGTCCCGCCTACCCTATTTCGCTAATCCATCTTCGTCTGGGTGACGAAGACAGGAAAAGCGCAAAGAAAAAGGGCCGGAGGATCGCTCCCCCGGCCCCGTTTTTCGTTGGCTGAGCGCCGAACGGTACGGACTTTAAAAGTCCATGCCACCCATGCCGCCCATGCCGCCGCCGCCCATCGGCATCGCCGGCTTGTCTTCGGGCAGCTCGCTGACCGCGGCTTCGGTGGTGATCAGCAGGCCCGACACCGACGCGGCGTCCTGAAGCGCGGTGCGCACGACCTTGGTCGGGTCGATGACGCCGGCGGCCTTCAGGTTTTCGTAAACGTCGGTCGCGGCGTTGAAGCCCTGATCCTGGTTATTTTCGCGCAGCAGGTTGCCGGCGACAACCGCACCGTCGTGGCCGGCGTTGGCCGCGATCTGGCGCAGCGGCGCTTCGATCGCCTTGCGGACGATGTCGATGCCGCGGGTCTGATCGTCGTTGGCGCCCTTCAGGCCGTCGAGAGCCTTGGTCGCGTACAGCAGCGCCGTACCGCCACCGGGGACGATGCCTTCTTCGACCGCGGCGCGGGTCGCGTGCAGCGCGTCGTCGACGCGGTCCTTGCGTTCCTTCACCTCGACTTCGGTCGCGCCGCCGACCTTGATCACAGCAACACCGCCGGCGAGCTTCGCCAGACGTTCCTGCAGCTTTTCACGGTCATAGTCGCTGGTCGTGGTTTCGATCTGCGCGCGGATCTGTTCGACGCGGCCCTTGATCGCATCATGGTCGCCAGCCCCATCGACGATGGTGGTGTTGTCCTTGTCGATCGTGACGCGCTTCGCCTGGCCGAGCATGTTCAGCGTGACCGACTCGAGCTTGATGCCCAGGTCTTCGCTGATCATTTCACCGGCGGTCAGGATCGCGATGTCCTGCAGCATCGCCTTGCGGCGATCGCCGAAGCCCGGCGCCTTGACGGCCGCGACCTTCAGGCCGCCGCGCAGACGGTTCACGACGAGGGTCGCGAGCGCTTCGCCTTCGATGTCCTCGGCGATGATCAGCAGCGGACGGCCCGACTGCACAACCGCTTCGAGGATCGGAAGCATCGACTGGAGGTTCGACAGCTTCTTTTCGAAGATCAGGATGTACGGATCGGCGAGCTCGACGATCATCTTTTCGGGGTTGGTGATGAAATAGGGCGACAGATAGCCGCGGTCGAACTGCATGCCTTCGACGACGTCGAGTTCAAACTCGAGGCCCTTGGCTTCCTCGACGGTGATCACGCCTTCCTTGCCGACCTTTTCCATCGCTTCGGCGATCTTCTCGCCGACTTCGGTGTCGCCATTGGCCGAGATAATGCCGACCTGCGCGATTTCCGAGGTGCCGGCGACCGGGGTCGAGCGCGCGGCGAGGTCAGCGACGACCTTGCCGACCGCGAGGTCGATACCGCGCTTCAGGTCCATCGGGTTCATGCCGGCGGCAACCGACTTCATGCCTTCGCGAACGATCGCCTGGGCGAGAACGGTCGCGGTGGTGGTGCCGTCGCCGGCCTTGTCATTCGCTTTCGAGGCGACTTCGCGCAGCATCTGCGCGCCCATATTCTCGAACTTGTCCTTGAGTTCGATTTCCTTGGCGACGCTGACGCCGTCCTTCGTGATGCGAGGCGCGCCGAAGCTCTTGTCGATCACGACATTGCGGCCCTTGGGGCCCAGCGTGACCTTGACGGCGTCGGCGAGGATGTCGACGCCCTTCAGGATGCGCTCGCGCGCGTCGCGCGAAAATTTAACGTCCTTGGCAGCCATGTGGATGCTCCTTCAAATGGAATGAAATAGGGGAAGAACAGGGACTCAGGCGATGACGCCGAGGATGTCCGATTCCTTCATGATCAGCAGCTCTTCGCCGTCGACCTTGACTTCGGTGCCCGACCATTTGCCGAACAGGATGCGGTCGCCGGCCTTGACGTCGAGCGGAGTGACCTTGCCGTCGTCGGCGCGGGTGCCCGAACCGACCGAGACGACTTCGCCTTCCTGCGGCTTTTCCTTGGCGGTGTCGGGGATGATGATGCCGCCGGCCGTCTTTTCTTCGGCTTCGATACGGCGGACGAGCACGCGGTCGTGCAGCGGACGAAATTGCATGGATATCCCTCCAATAGTGCAATGGATGTCGCTTAGCACTCACAGGACGCGAGTGCTAACAGGCGGGGATATGGGTGGGAGTCAGGGGAGCGTCAAGCGCCGCCGCAAGATTTTTGCGTCAGACCGGGAGGAGACCGAGACGGCCGCGCATTCGCCAGCGCAGGAGCAGCACCGCCGAGACCACGACGAGCCCGACGGCGAGGCCGATCCACACCCCGACTCCGGCGAGCGGGGTCCAGAAGCCGAGATAGATGGCGGTGCCGTAACCCGCGATCCAGTAACCGCAGATCGCGATGATCATCGGCGTTCGCGTGTCCTGCAATCCCCGGAGCACCCCCGCGGCCACCGCCTGCGCACCGTCGAAGAGCTGGAAGGCGGCCGCGACGACGAGGAACTGCATCGCGAAGCCGACGAGCGCGGCGTTGCGCGCGGCATCGACGTCGACATAGATCGACAGCACGAGCGACGGGAAAAGCCACATGATCAGCGCGGTGACCGCCATGAAGCCGATCCCGAGTATCAGCGACGCCTGCCCCGCGTGCGCGATACCATTGTGGTCGCGCGCGCCATAGAAGAGGCCGACGCGGATCGTCGCCGCCTGCGCGACGCCAAAGGGAATCTGGAAGGCGAGCGCCGCGACCTGAAGCGCGATCGTGTGCCCGGCGAGTTCGGTCTCGCCGATCCGGCCCATCAGGAAGGCGGCGCCGGTGAACAGCCCCGCCTCGGCGAGAATGGTCAGGCTGATCGGAGTGCCGATGCGCAGCATATCGAAAAAGCGCGTCCATTCGGACCGCCACCAGTTTCCGAACAGACGATAGCGCCGCAGGCGACGGTCGGTCTGGATGACGATGATATAGGCGAGCAGCATCAGCACGCTCGTCATGACGCTCGAAATCGCCGAACCGTGGAGGCCGAGCGCGGGCATGCCGAGATGGCCGAACACGAGCACCCAATTGCCGAGCGCGTTGACGAAGAGCGCGCCGAAAGTGATCGCCGCGGCAATGGTCGGCCGGCCGAGCGCCGAGACGAAGATGCGCAGCACCGCCGCCGCGATCATCGGGAACATGCCCCACATCAGGATCAGCAGGAAGCCCGCGGCGCGCGCCGAGGTTTCGGGCGGCTGCCCGGTCGCGATCATGATCGGCCCGCCCGCGGCGCAAATACCCATGAATAGGATCGACACCAGCGCGCTGAGCCAAAGCGCCATGCGCACCGTCCGCCGCACCTCGCGCACCGCATGTTTGCGGCGCCCGAGTTCGGCGGCAATCAGCGGCGCCGAGGCGCCGACAAGTCCCGATCCCGTCCACAGCAGCAGGCCGAAGATCGCCACCCCGAGCGACGAGGCGGCGAGTGCCGCGTCGCCGAGCCGCGCCACAAAAATGACGTCGATCGCGTGGACGAGCATCTGCAACAGATTCGCCGCCGCCAGCGGCACGGCGAGCGCCAGCGTCGCGCGGAATTCGGCGCGAAGACTCTGCGGTGTTTCCGCGGTCAGAGGGGTAGCCCGCTGCAGCATAGCCGGCCCGGATAGGCGCGCGAATGTTACCGTTCAAGTGCGGCGAGACGGCGGCGGATGATTTGTCGGCGGGGGTGGCAGAATGGCAACAGCGCTGCCCGATTTGCTCCTCCCTGTGGCGAAGCCAATGGGGAGGTGGCAGCGCGAAGCGCTGACAGAGGGGCTTTAACGCGGCCCCTCCACCACTCGCTACGCGAGTGGTCCCCCTCCCCATCGCTTCGCGACAGGGAGGATCAATGGGTTCATTCGCTCCAAAGCCCCGCCATTTCGACCCCAAACGCCACGAAGGTCAAAGTCAGCCCCACCACGAACAGCCGATAAGCATAAGCGAGATAGCGATATTTGCGCCGCGCGAGGACGACGCCGTTCTGATAGGTGTCGCGCAGCATCGTTTCGTACAGATCCTCCTCGCTGCGCAGCCGGTTCTTCACCTCGGCGATGAATTCATCCTCGTCCATCTGGGCAAAGCGGCCGAAGAAGAGAATGTTGCTGTGATCCTTACCGTCTTTGTAGACGACCGGCGGGCCCTTGCCGACGCGCGGGAGCACGGCCGACACCGCGAGCAGCGCCGAGAGGAAGGAAAAGGTCGCGAGGATGGCGAGCGGCATCGCGAGCGCGCCGCCGCCCGACCGCGCCTGTCCGATCGCGAGGGTGAAGACGACGAAGGTCGCACCCATCAGAATCGACGCCTTTTGATCCGCCATCTGCGACAATTGCATCGTCAGCTGCTGGTTCGTGCGGACGAGATGCACCGCGTTCGCCGGAAAGGAGACCGCCGGCGGGTCCCGCGACACCTCTGATTCTGCGCTATCCATGCCAAGCTGCCCCTGCTGGCGACCCGCGACAGGGATGGCATGAAGTCCCGCGAGCGGCAAGATGCTGCCCTGTTCCCGCCGCATTCGCTTGCCAATCGGGAGGCTTCGCGGCATGCCCGCGCGCAACTTTATTCCGCTATAGGACACAGTATATGAGCACCGCCATCAAGGACCAGATTTACGGCCTGATCGCCCCTTTCAACAAGAAGGGCGTCGAACTGAGCGACGCGACGACCTTTGCCGGCGACCTCGAATGGGACAGCCTGACCGTGATGGATTTCGTCGCCGAGGTCGAGGACACGTTCGACATCATCATCAGCATGAACATGCAGGCCGAGATCGAAAATGTCGGCCAGCTCGTCGCCGCGGTCGAGAAGCTGCAGGGCTGACCACCGCGATGACCGACCTCTTCTCCAAATTCGACCCGCTGATCCAGCAGCGCGAGGCATTGCTCGCGACCGGCGTCACCGATCCGTTCAGCCTGGTGATGGAAAAGGTGATCTCGCCGACCGTCGCGATCTGCAACGGGCGCGAGACGATCCTGCTCGGCACCTATAATTATATGGGCATGACCTTCGACGAGGATGTCATCGCCGCGGGCAAGGACGCGCTCGACAAATTCGGCAGCGGCACGACCGGGAGCCGCGTGCTCAACGGCACCTATCAGGGGCACAAGGAGTGCGAGGACGCGCTCAAGGAATTTTACGCCATGGATCATGCCATGGTGTTTTCGACCGGCTATCAGGCGAACCTCGGCATCATTTCGACGATCGCGGGCAAGGGCGATTATGTCATCCTCGACATCGACAGCCACGCGTCGATCTATGACGGGTGCAAGATGGGCGACGCCGAAATCGTCGCCTTTCGCCACAACGACATCGAAGCGCTCGAAAAGCGGCTGAAGCGCCTGCCCGCCGAGGCCGGCAAGCTCGTCGTGCTCGAGGGCGTCTATTCGATGCTGGGCGACGTCGCGCCGCTCAAGGAAATGGTCCGCGTCGCCAAGGAAAATGGCGCGATGGTGCTGGTCGACGAAGCGCATTCGATGGGCTTCATCGGCGAGCACGGCCGCGGCGTCGCCGAGGCGCAGGGCGTGATCGACGATGTCGACTTCATCATCGGCACGTTCAGCAAGAGCGTCGGCACCGTCGGCGGCTTCTGCGTCTCGAACCATCCGAAGTTCGAGATCATGCGGCTCGTCTGCCGTCCTTATGTGTTCACCGCCTCGCTGCCGCCGAGCGTCGTCGCGACCGCCGCGACGAGTATCCGCAAGCTGATGCACGGGTCGAACAAGCGCGCGCATCTGTGGGAAAATTCGAAGATGCTCCACCAGGGGCTCAAGGATCTGGGCTTCCAGCTCGGCACCGACGAGCCGCAGTCGGCGATCATCGCGGTGATCATGCCCGACCTCGAAAGGGGTGCGATGATGTGGGAAGCGCTGCTGGAAGAAGGGCTCTATGTGAACCTCGCGCGTCCGCCGGCGACGCCCGCGGGTATGACGCTGCTGCGCTGTTCGCTGTGCGCCGAGCATAGTAGCGAGCAGGTCGGCGAAATCCTCGGCCGCTTCGAACGCGCGGGAAAGCGCGCGCAGATTATCGGCTGAACCGAGCGCTCACGCCGACCAGCGGATTCCTTTTCGCGGCGAATTGAAGCCGCGCGACCTTCGGTGCTTTGCGGCGCACCGCTTGTCCGGTAAGAGATGCGCGTGTTCGAGCGGGATATCGACAGCGAAAATGACGGCCGGCGGGAGCGTATTCGCTTCTGGTCAATGATCGTCCTCGGTGCGATCCTGACCGGTGTGGTCGGGGCGCTCGTGCTGCTGCTCGCGCGCGCCAACGACAATTACGACCGCTCGCTCGGCTGGCAGACGCAGAGCATGGAGGTCATTTCGCAGACGCGCTCGGTCGACGCCGCGATCGCGCGGGCGGAGGCGGCGCTCGGCCGCTTCGCGGTCGGGCTGCAGAAAGAGGACGGGCGCATCTATGAATATCAATGGGGCCGCGCGCGCCAGTTCATGACGCGGCTGAAGCGCAATGTGCGCGACAATCCCAAACAGATCGTGCTCGTCGAGCAGCTGGCGCGCGAGATGGACAGCCGCGGCGAACAGCTGGGCGACGCAGCGCTCAGCGCCAACTACAACCAGACCGTCGCCGCGATTTCCAAATTTTACGCCGCCGGCCAAGGCGACGGGCTGGCGCGGATCGACAATCTGCTCAGCGAAATCATCGCCAACGAACGCGCGCTGCTGCGCGAGCGCAACCGGTTGGCGGCGGCCGACCGCGCCAGTCTCAACCAGGCTATCCTGCTCTTTTCGCTGCTCGGCGCTGCCGCGGCGGTCATCGCGATCGGCGCGACCTTCTCGCTGATCCGCGCCGAGGGCGAACGGCGCCTCGCACGGCGCGAGCAGCTGGTCGAAAGCGACCGTGCCGCGCAGCTCGAGGCGGCGGTCGAGGAGCGGACCGCCGAACTCGCTGAGGCAAACGCCGCGCTGCGCAGCGAGATGACCGACCGCGAAGCGGCGGAGGCGCAGCTCCGCCAGGCACAGAAAATGGAAGCCGTCGGCCAGCTGACCGGCGGCATCGCGCATGATTTCAACAATATGCTCGCGGTCGTCGTCGGCGGGCTCGAACTGGCGCAGCGCTGGCTTCCCGATACGCCGGACAAGGCGCAGCGTCACCTTACCAACGCGCTCGACGGCGCCAATCGCGCCGCCGACCTGACGCGGCGCCTGCTGACCTTCGCCCGCTCGGAGCCCGCGCGCCCCGAAATGACCCCGGTCGACGAGTGTATCGCGAGCTTTGCGCAGCTGATCGAGCGCACGATCGGCGACCGGATCGCGCTCACGCTCGACCTTCAGGCCGGCGACCTCGCCTGCTGGGTCGACCGGCAGCAGTTCGAAAATGCCCTGCTCAACCTCGCGGTCAACGCGCGCGACGCGATGGATGGCCACGGATCGCTGACGATCCGCACGCTGGGCGACGGCGAGGTGAAGGCAGCGGCGCTCGCGGTGCAGGTGATCGACACCGGCTGCGGCATGTCGCCCGAGGTGCTCGAACGCGTCTTCGACCCCTTCTACACCACCAAGCCCGCGGGCCAGGGAACCGGCCTCGGCATGAGCCAGGTCTTCGCCTTCTGCCGTCAATCGGGCGGCGAGGTGCAGATTTCGTCGACCGAGGGCGAAGGCACGAGCGTCGCGATGCTGCTGCCCGTCGCCCAGCCGCCGACCAGCGACGCGGACGAAGTGGTACCCGGCGATACCGAAGCCCCCGCGGCGCCCGCCGACGCACTCAGCATCCTGGTGGTCGAGGACGACGCGCGCGTCCTGGCCGCGACGGTCGACGCGGTCAGCGAACTCGGCCATAATGTGGTCGCATGCGGCAATCCGCTGGAGGCCGAGGCCTTGGTCGAAGGGCGGCTGGCCGAAGGCCGCGGCGGGTTCGACCTGATCCTGTCCGACGTGTTGATGCCCGAACTCACCGGCCCCGAAATGGTCGCGCAGCTGAAACAGCGCTGGCCCGAACTGTCGGTGCTGTTCGTCACCGGCTATGCCGGCGATGCGAGCGAGGACGCCGCCTTTGGCGACCATGACGTGCTGCGCAAGCCCTTCACGCTCAGCGCGCTCGACCGCGCGATCCGGCGGAGCGGCGAAACGCGGCCCGACGGCCAGCGGCTGGCGAGTTAGATTATTCGCACGCTAGATTCACTGGCGCACAACCTTCGTCATCCGCATCCCCGAGCGAAGACTAGGGGCTCGTTCGAGCGAAGCGAGAACCCCGCGTAGTGACGCTGCCTCGACTTCGCTCGGCATAGCCCCTCGTCTTCGCTCGGGGATGCGGATCAGATTCAACGATGCAGCTCTAACGTATCGCGCCGCCGCGGATCAACCGCGGCACCAGCGTCAGCGCGGCGACGAGCGGCCAGCGGCGCTGCCAGGGCTTGATCTCGATCTTCGTTCCAGCGTGGCGGTTGATCTTCCACGCCAGATAATCGATCCCGCCGGCATAGGTCAGGCTGGCCTTCGCAAGCCGCGCAACGCTGAGCAGCTTGCCCTCCAGCCGCCGGCGCGCCCACCCCCCGGCGCGCGCCTCCGCCGGGATCGCCGCGATCGCGGGCGCGCTGAACCGCTCATAACGTTCCGCGTCGGCATCGACGACCGACTGCGCGCGACCCGCCCGCTCGGCGCGCAGCTCGACCGAATAGGTGAGCGAAAAAGCGCGGCGCCACCAGTCGAGCGGCGCTTCGCCGTCGAGCCGGCCCGCCGCCGCGAGCAGGGTCGGCGCGGCGCGCGCTACCGCGGCGACCGCGCGGCTCGCCGCGGTGTCGTCCACCGCCCAGACGAGCCGCGACGGCTGGGCGAAACGCGCCCACACCGACACGTTGCGCGTTTCGGCGCCGTTCAGCCGGTCGAAATCGCCTTCGCTCAGGACCGCATATTTGGCGATCAGGCCGCCGTGCTGAAATGGAAAGACATTGGGCGGGATCAGCCGGTTCGCGGCCGCCATCCAGCCTTTGGAATAGGCGTCGCCATAGTCGGAGACGATCAGGTAGAAATCGAGCATCAGCCCGTCGAGTTCGCTCTCGCGGAGGCAACTGCCGTAAAAGAGCACCGCGCGCGCGCTGCCCGGATAGTCGGCCGCGATCGCTGTCGCCATCGCGGTGACGCGCGGATCGACGGGGCGTCCGAGTTCTTCGCGGACCAAATGCGCCAACCTTCCCGCATCCCCGAGCGAAGACGAGGGGCTATGCCGAGCGCAGTCGAGGCTGCGGCGCCCAGCTTCTCGCTTCGCTCGAACGAGCCCCTCGTCTTCGCTCGGGGATGCGGATGGGAGGTTTGGCTCAGCCATCGCCGAACGACTGCGCTCAGGCGGCGAGGCGCAGGAAGGGAACCGGCTGCGTCGAGGTCAGGATGATCGGCATGCCGTTCTTCGCCTGAAAGATTTCGCCGTCGAGGATGACGTTCGACCGTTCGCCCTCGATACGAATCTCGTCGCCCTGCTGGAAATGCACGCCTTCGAGCTGCTTTTGCCCCAGCGTCCCACGCCAGGTCGCGCCGAGCATGCGAAACAGCGCGCCGACGCTGCTGTCGGTCGCGAGCAGCTTCATATTGCCGTTCGTGCCATAGGCTTCGCTGGTGCGGATGCTGAGCAGCAGTTTCTCGAGCGTCGTCACGATGAGCAGCGAGAATTTGCCCTTGAACTCGCCCTGGCGGATCAGCGACACCGTCATCGGCTCGGGCTTGGGCGGCAGGCGCCCGCCGCCGACCCCGAAGATGATCGCGAACAGCGCGAGCATCGCCGCGAGGAAATGCGAAATCCCGTTGGGCAGACCGAGCGGATAGATGCGGTTGCGGCAATAGAGCATCACGTCGGCGAGGTAGGCGCCGCCGAGAAACATGCCGAGCACCGGGCGCGATTCGTCGCCGCTGTCGAGCGAGATGAGCTGGCGTTCGATCACATGATCCTCGAGCCGGCCGCTCCCGACCAGATCGACGACGCGCTGCAATGCCTTGATCGGATCGCCCTCGGCGCCGAGGTCGAGCGCGATCAAATTGGTCTTGCCGTTCGGGAGCACCGCGACCGGCGGCGGCGAGCCGCCGAAATGGCCGCCCGAATACAATTCGGTCAGCGCCGCCTGCACCGTGCCGTCGCCGCCGTTGATGACGACAATGCGCGGGCTGACCATCGCCATCGTGCGGATCGCTTCGCCGATCTGGTCGACGTCCTCGACCTCGTAATGAAAGATATCGGGGTGCGCCGCGCAATATTCGCGAACCCGCGGCAACAGGGCACGGTTGCCCGTCGAACGTGGATTCGAAAGGAGCGCGACGCTGGCCATGTCTTTACATATATTTCATCGAGATGGAGATCGTTTTGGGCGCATCGCCGACCGAAAAGGCGGTCTTCTTGTAGCTCGGCTTGCCGAGGTTGAAGATGTTGATGCTGGGATTGTTCGACATCCCGCCGCCATCGCGCGAGATATCGGTCTTGCCATTGCCGTTGACGTCATGACGCACCGCGATGCCATACACGCCCGCTTCGGGCAGCGGAACGCAGACGGTCATCGATCCGGCACGCGCCGGCACCTCGATGCGCGCGAGCCAACGGCCCTTCTCGAGCCAGTCGGCGGCCGTGCCGCGATAGCTTTGTACGCGAATCTTGCCGGTCGACGCCTTGACACCGCTGATCCGGACCAGCGTCGACGGGCCGCTTTTGCACTGCGACAGATCGTTCGAGATGACCCGGCCTTCCGCCTGCGCCGTCGCGGCGACAGCCAGCACGGAAACGCCAAGCAGCGCGGATAGAAATTTCGACATGACCTCAAAACCTCCAGAGGCTATAGCCACATCCGCACACGCTAAGCGCGCGCCGACGTGGGTCCCTGTCGCCCTTGAATCGGCATATCGGAAACAACTGCGGCCAAATCATGGTGATGGGGCGACGAAAGATTGAATAAGCTTCCTGCCATCGACCGCTACATCGCGCGGCTCATCTTTTTCCCGATGCTCGGCACGCTCGTCCTGTCGGCGATGCTGCTCGTGCTCGAAAAAATGCTGCGCCTCTTCGACTTCGTCGCGACCGAGGGCGGCCCGGTCAGCGTCGTGTGGCGGATGCTCGCCAACCTCATTCCCGAATATCTCTCGCTCGGCATCCCGATCGGCCTGATGCTCGGGATTCTCCTTGCTTTCCGCAGGCTTGCGACGTCGAGCGAGCTCGACGTGCTCAAGGGCGTCGGCATGAGTTTCGGGCGCCTGATGCGTATTCCATTCGCCTATGCGATCGCGCTCGCGGCGCTCAATCTGGCGATCGTCGGCTTCATCCAGCCCGTCGCGCGTTATGCCTATGAAGGGTTGCAGTTCGAATTGCGTTCGGGCGCGCTCGGGGCGTCGATCAAGGTCGGCGAATTCACCAAATTGGGCGACCGCATGACGCTGCGCATCGAGGAAAGCTATAACGACGGGCGGTCCCTGCGCGGCATCTTCGTACGCGGCGACCAGCGCGACGGGCAGCGCGTGTCGGCGACCGCGGCGCGCGGGCAGTTCCTCGCGACCGACGACCCCAACACGATCATCCTGCGCTTGTCGCAGGGCGTGCTGATCCATGAATCGCCCAAATTCTCGGTGCCGCGCGTGCTGACCTTCGACAATCACGATCTGCCGATCCCGCTCCCCAAGATCGAGGCGTTCCGCCTGCGCGGCGGCGCCGACCGCGAGATGACGATCCCCGAACTGTTCGTCGCGGGCAAGGACAGCAGCCAGCCCGAACAGACGCGGCTTGAATCGCGAGCGAATTTCCACTTCCGCATCGTCGAGGTGATGTCGATGTTCCTGATCCCGCTGATCGCCGTCGCGCTCGCGGTGCCCCCGAAACGATCGACCTCGTCGCTCGGCGTCTTCCTGTCGATCGTGCTGCTCGTCACCCAGCACAAGATCAACCAATATGCCGAGGATCTGGGCGCGCGCGGGACGATCGACCCGCTGATCGCGCTCTGGGTCCCCTATCTCCTCTTTGCCGCCCTCGCCATCTGGATGTATTACACGATCGCGCACGTTCCCGGCGGCCAGCCGATCGGCGCGCTCGAACGCGTCGCCGCCAAGGCGGCGCAGAAGATCCGCGGATTGCTCAGCATGTTCCAGCGCGACAAGGCCCGGCTTACCTGATGCACCAGCTTCATTTTTTCCCGTCGCGCACGATGGCGATCTATGTCGGCCGCCTGTTCCTCGTCCGCTCCTTTTCGATCCTCTTCGCGCTCGTGCTGATCCTCCAGACGCTCGACCTGCTCGGCGAAAGCGGCAAAATCCTTGGCGTCGCCGGCAACAGCGATGCCGACGTGTGGCGCTATGTCGGGATGCGGCTGCCGCAGATCATCGAGACCTTCCTGCCCTTTTCAGTGCTGCTCGGTACGATATTGACGATGGTGACGCTCAACCAGAACAGCGAGGTCATCGCGATGAAGGCGTCGGGCATGTCGGCGCATCAGGTGCTCGCGCCGCTGTTCCTCGCCGCGCTGCTCGTCGCGGGGATCAGTTTCGCCTTCAACGAACGCATCGTCACGCGCTCGACCGCCGCGCTCAGCGCCTGGCAGAAGGTCGAATATAAAAAAGTGCCGAAGGACAGCGGCATAAGAACCAATATCTGGGTTCGCGACGGCGACGACCTGATCAACGCGACAACGGTCGATACCAGCGGCCCGGCAATCACCCTCGGCTATGTCACCATCTATGAGCGCACCGGCGGCGTGCTGTCGTCGATGCTGTCGGCCGACAGCGCGCGCGCGGTCGCGGGTGGCGGCTGGGAACTGACGAACGCGCGGCGCTTCATCCGCCGCTCGGGCACCGTCGAACCGTTGGGCACGATCGTTGCCGCGAAAAATGTGCGCCCCGACCAGTTCACGCTGGCGCAGGTCGACGGCGACGAATTGCCCTTCCTCAAGCTCAAATCGGCGATCGATGACCTCGAGGCCGCGGGGCGCCCCGTCGACGCGCTGAAGGGCGTGCTCTGGCACAAGATTTCGGGGCCGCTGTCGGCGATCTTGATGCCGCTATTGGGCGCGGTCGCGGCGTTCGGCCTCGCGCGCTCGGGCAAGCTGTTCGTGCGCGCGATCATCGGCATGGGGCTCGGCTTCGCCTATTTCGTCGCCGACAATTTCGCGCTCGCGATGGGCGATCTCGGCGCTTACTCGCCCTTCCTCGCGGCGTGGGGGCCATTCATCCTGTTCGCGCTGATCGGCGAGATGATTTTGATCCGGACCGAGGAATAGCGGGCTCGAACCCATGAAGTCGTTCGCGAACTATCGAGCCAAGATTTTGGGCGAGATGTACGAAGGGGAACCGTTCGGCCCCGACAAGCTCACGATGCTCTGGCCATTCCTTGTCGGCTGCACGATATTTGCGGCCCTCGACATCAGCGTGGGCTTGGCGAATCCGTATCGCATCATGATCCTCGCCCTACTGCTCGCGCCCGGAACGATATGGCTTGGCTATCTGATCTTCCACATGCTCAGGGCGTTACGACTGTGGGCGGCGCGCCGAGATTCCCGCGATTGATCCGATTTGCGGGAGAAATCCTCCGGCAGCCAAAAAATCATTCCAGCAACTTCAGACCGCCGCGCCCCGTGCCGAACCCGCAACCAGATTCATCACCAGCTTCGGCAGGCTGTCGTAATTCGCGCCATGATATTGCGAGTCCGACGGCAACGCGTCCTTCAGGCGGCGGTGCGCCTCGGCGAGCGAATGATAGGGAACGCCCGGCAACAGGTGGTGCAGCGCGTGGTAGCGCAGTCCGACCGGCGCCCACAATTCGGGGAGCAGACCCGGCGGCGGCACGTTGACGCTGTCAAGGAACTGGCCGGTCACCGTCAGCACTTCGCCGTCATTTTCCCAGAGATGCGCGACGAGCGTGCGGATCTGGTTGAGCACCAAAGTCGCCGACGCAATCGCGCCGAAGATGATCAGCGCGCGCAGCGGCACCCAGCCGAAGACGCCCGCGGCGATCAGCAGGCTCGACCACGCCCAGGCGCCGCCTTCCTGCCACGCCCACTGGCGGCGGAATTCGCCCTCGGACGGCTTGCGGCGGAACAGCGGGTTGATGATCATCCCCGAATAGCGTTCGACGACGATCCGGCGCAGCGGCGGGATCAGGAACGAGAGCGGGGTGAGCACGCCATAGCGGAAGACGAGCGCGAGCGGCGCAAAGGCCGCAGCGACGACAAACAGCGGCACCGTCCAAGGCTTCATCAGTGCGAGCGGCAGATATTCGGGATCCTCGACCGTGCCATATTTGGTGCGGTTGTGGTGCAGGCTGTGTATCCCCTCATACATGAAGGAGGGGATGAGCAGCGGCACGCCGACGAGGATATTCCACGCGAGGCGGAAACCGGGCAGCGCATTCTTGCGGATATGCGTCAGCTCGTGAATGAAGCTCCCCGCGCGATAGAGTGCAACGACCGCGATCACCGCCGCGACGAGCATCCACGCGATCGAAGGCGCAAGGATCGCGGCCGCGATGCCCGCATAACCGATGAAGGTCGAAGCGAGAAAATCGGTCCAATAAATGCGCGCCGAAGGCTGCACGAGATCGCGCGTCAGCTCCGACGCCGCGCGGATCATCGCCATATCGTCGGCGATCGCGGACTTCGGGGTCGTCGCCGCGGCAGGCGCCGACAAGCGGTCGACAAGGGTGTTCATCGCTAACATAGGCGGCTCTTCATCATATTTTCGTGGCAGCAAAATGGCCGAAAGCGGGTCGCCAGCGCCCCATCTATGCCCTAATGCCTCGCCACAAATATAGGCTCGGCTTTTCAGGAAACCACCCATGAGCGGACATTCGCACGGCCCGATCACCATTCATCCGGTCAAGGACAAGAATGATTTGCGCGAGTTCGTCGAGCTCGCCTTTCGCCTCAACCGCGGCGATCCGGCGTGGGTGCCGCCGCTGAAGGGCGAGGTTTACGGCCTGCTCACGCCGGGCAAGAATCCGTGGTTCGAACATGGCAAGGCCCAATTTTTCCTCGCGCGGCGGGACGGCCGCACGATCGGCCGCATCTCGGCGCATATCGACGAACTCGCGCTCGCCCAGCCTGCCGAACAGGGCATGGGGCCCGGCACCGGCAACTGGGGGCTGCTCGAAGCCGAGGATGAGGAAAGTGCGCATGCGCTGATCGCCGCGGGCGAGGATTGGCTGCGCGGGCAAGGCATGACGCGCGCGCTCGGGCCGCTGTCGATTTCGATCTGGGACGAGCCCGGGCTGCTGATCGAGGGGTTCGACAACCCGCCGACGGTGATGATGGGGCATAATAGCCCGCTCTATCGCGGGTGGATCGAGGGCACCGGCTATCGGCCGGTGAAGCAGCTTCTGAATTATGATGTCGCGATAGGCGACGGCTTCCCGCCGATCGTCAACCGCATCGTCGCGGCGGGCGAGAAGAATGCGCGGATCCGCATCCGCAAGGTCGACAAGCGCCGTTTCGATGCCGAAGCGAAGCTGATCATGGGGCTGCTCAACGACGCATGGTCGGACAATTGGGGTTTCGTGCCACTGACCGACAGCGAGATCGCCTATGTCGGCAAGAAGCTCAAGGATATCGTGTTCGAGGACCTGATCCGCGTCGCCGAAGTCGACGGCGAACCGGTCGCTTTCATGATCGTGCTGCCGAACATCAACCAGCTCTTGATCGACATGGACGGCTCGTTGCTGCCCTTCAACTGGGCGCGGCTGCTCTGGTGGCTGCGCAAGCCCAAGAGCCGCATCCTGCGCGTGCCGTTGATGGGCGTCGCCAAGAAATTGCAGAACAGCCGCATGGCGAGCACGCTGGCCTTCATGATGATCGAATATATCCGCCGCGACGCGGTGGTCGACTATGGCACCGAGCGCGGCGACATCGGCTGGGTGCTCGACGACAATCAGGGGATGAACGCGGTCGCCGAGGCGATCGAGGCCAAGGTCAACCGGGTGTATCAGATCTACGACAAAATGCTCTGATCGCTGGGATAGCTTTGCGACAAATGGCGGCCATCGTGCGTTTGAAGCCACGGAAAGGTTTGTCATGGCAGTCCAGTATCTTGCCACCAATCGCTTCGGGCTCGGCCGCCGCTTCGACGATCCGGCCATCGAAGACCCGAAAGACTGGCTGATCCGCCAGATCGGCGACTATGATCCCGCCCCCGCGGCGATCGCGGAGCTGGCGGGGCGCGAGGCGATCGCGACCGCCTATGCCGAATATCAGGGCGAGCGGCAGGCGATGCGCCGCGAAGCGAAGAATGCAGAAATGCGCGACGACGACGGCAGTGCGGTTGAGGCGATGCGCCGCATGTCGCGCGCGGGATTCCGCCGCCATTATGGCGAAGCCGCGAGCGCGCGCCTCGCCGCCGCAGTCGCCACGCAAACCCCCTTCGCCGAACGTCTCGTCCATTTCTGGTCCAATCATTTCGCGATCTCGGCGGACAAACAGACCGTCGTCGGCTTCGCCGGCAATTACGAGAATGAAGCGATCCGCCCGCATGTCATGGGCAAATTTTCCGACCTCTTGACCGCCGCGGTCCACCACCCCGCGATGCTGCTCTTTCTCGATCAGGCACAAAGCTTCGGCCCCGACAGTGCCTTTGCAACGCGGGTACGCAATCGCGGCAGGCGGCAGGCGCCGGGGCTCAACGAGAATCTGGCGCGCGAGATCATGGAGCTGCACACGCTCGGCGTGCGCGCCGGCTATACGCAGGCCGATGTGACGAACTTCGCCAAGGCGCTCACCGGCCTGACGGTCGCCGGGCTCGGCCGCGGCGCGGGACAGCGGCTGATGCCCGCCGACGCGCAAGCGGGCGCGACGGTCTTCGTCGACCGGCTCCATCAGCCGGGGGCGCTCACGATCCTCGGCAAACGCTATGACCAGCCCGGCGCGAAACAGGCCGAAGCGGTGCTGCGCGACCTCGCCGTTCATCCCGCGACGGCGCGCCATGTTTCGACCAAGCTCGCAAGGCACTTTACCGGCGACGAACCGCCCGCGGCGCTCGTCGAGCGGCTGGCCGACGATTTCGAAAAAACCGGCGGCGACCTGCCCTCGCTTTATCGCACCCTCGTCGCTTCGCCCGAGCCCTGGGCGGCCGAATCGACGATGTTCAAATCGCCATGGGACTGGACAGTGTCGATGCTGCGCGCCCTGAAAACACCGGGGCTCGGCGAGCGCCAGAATATCGCCGCGATGTTCACCCAGCTCGGCCAGCCGGTGTGGCGCCCCGGATCGCCCAAAGGCTATGACGACACGGTCGCCACCTGGGCCGGATCGGCCGCCTTGATGCAGCGCGTCGAACTGGCGAGCCGCATCGCGGGCCGGATCGGCGACCGCGCCGACGCGCGCCAGCTCGCTCCCCTCGTCCTCGCCGACGCCCTCGCCCCGGATACCGCCCAAGCCATCGCCCGCGCCGACAGCCCCGGACAGGGGCTCGCGATGCTGTTCGCCAGCCCGGCCTTTTTGCGGAGATAGACGATGATCCTCTCACGCCGCTCGATCCTCCTGTCGGGAATCACCGTTGCCGCCGCGGGCGCGCTGCCCGGCTTCGCCTATGCCGCGGCGGGCACGCCGAAGCGGCTTGTCTTTGTGATCCAGCGCGGCGCCGCCGACGGGCTCGCAACCGTTGCCCCCACCGGCGATCCCGCCTTCGCCGCCGCGCGCCGCGCGATGACCGACGAAACGGCGGGCGGCGCGAAGCTCGACGGCATGTTCACATTGCACCCGTCGCTCGCGCAGACCGCGAGCCTTTACACCGGCAAGCAAGCGCATTTCGCGCATGCCGTCGCGACGGCCTATCGCGACCGGTCGCATTTCGACGGACAGAATATGCTCGAGGGCGGAGGGTCGCGCCCCTATGGCCGCGACGACGGCTGGGTCGGACGGCTGCTCACTTTGCTGCCCGCCGCCGAGCGCGACGCGATCGCCATTGCCCCCGCAGTCCCGCTCGCGCTGCGCGGGTCGGTGCAGGTCGGCACCTATGCTCCGAGCCGCCTGCCGCAGGCCGACGCCGACCTGATCGCGCGGCTGACCGCGCTATATGCCGACGACCCGCTGCTCCACCCGCTGTGGGACAGCGCGGTGAAGACGCAGGAACTCGCGAGCGACATCGGCGGCAACAACGGCCGCAACGGCGCCGAACTCGGCAAGCTCGCGGCGTCGCTGATGCTCCCCGCAGACGGTGCGCGCGTGATGATGGTCGAAACCGGCGGCTGGGACACGCACAGCGGCCAGCGAAATCGTCTCGCGGCGCAATTGCGCGGGCTCGACCAGCTGATCGGCGCGCTGCAGACGGGGCTCGGTCCCGCGTGGAACGACACGCTCGTCATCGTCGCGACCGAATTCGGCCGCACGGTCGAGGTCAATGGCACCGGCGGCACCGATCATGGCACCGCGTCGACCGCGATGCTGCTCGGCGGCGGATTGGCGGCGGGCGGCAAGGTATCGGCCGACTGGCCGGGGCTCGCTGCCGCTGCGCGATATGAGGGCCGCGACCTCAAGCCGACGCGCAGCTTGGAGCGCGTGATCGCGGGCGCGGTCGCGCATCATTATGCGCTCGACCCCAAGCGGGTGATGTCGACGCTTTACCCTGACGCGTGATGACAGCCGTTATCTCGGCTGCGCGTTAAGAAAGCACCGCCCAGGTCGGCGCATGGTCGCTCGCCTTCTCGCGGCCACGATGGTCCTTGTCGACGCCCGCGTCGACAAGCCGGTCGGCAAGCGCGGGGCTCAAGAGCAGATGATCGATGCGGAAGCCATGGTCGCGCTGCCAGCCGCCCGCCTGATAATCCCAGAAGGTCCAGACGCCGCCCGCCGGATGGCGGCTGCGGATTGCGTCGGTCCAGCCGTCGCCGAGCAGGCGGAACCAGGCGTCGCGCGAATCGGGCTGCATCAGCGCGTCGGTCGCCATCGCGCGCGGGTCCCACACATCGTCGTCGTGCGGGATGACATTATAGTCGCCGGTGAGGATCGTCGGGATTTCGGAAGCGAGCAGAAACTTCGCCCGCTCGCGCAGCCGCGCCATCCAGCGCAGCTTGTAATCGAATTTCGGCCCCGGTTGCGGATTGCCGTTGGGCAGATAGATGCACCCGACGCGCAGGCCGTGGACATCGGCTTCGAGGTAGCGCGATTGCTCGTCTTCGGCCTCGCCGGCAAGGCCGCGCTGCACCTCGACCGGCTGTGTGCCCTTG
This sequence comes from Sphingopyxis sp. SE2, assembly GCF_032227185.1. Taxonomy (NCBI): domain Bacteria; kingdom Pseudomonadati; phylum Pseudomonadota; class Alphaproteobacteria; order Sphingomonadales; family Sphingopyxidaceae; genus Sphingopyxis; species Sphingopyxis sp. SE2. The sequence continues at coordinate 2,417,412 of NZ_JAPMXW010000001.1, forward strand.
GCGAGGATCGCGACGCCGTTGAAGCCCTTTTGCCCGTGATAGAGAAAGCCGTAGCCCGCCGCCTCGATTTCCTTCGTCGGCATCGTCTCGTCGCTCGATTTCAGTTCCTGCAGGCAGGCGATATCGGGCTGCGTTTCTTCGAGCCATTCGACAAGGCGCGGCAAACGGGCCTTGATCCCGTTGATGTTAAAGGTCGCGATTTTCATCGGCTTGCTATGCCAGCAAGCACGCCGCTGTGAAAGGCGTCAGATCGAGAAGCTGGAGCCGCAACCGCAGCCTGCGGCGGCGTTGGGATTTTCGACCTTGAACGACGATCCGCCGAGCGAATCGACGAAATCGACGACGCAGCCGCGCACCAGGTCGATGCTCACGGGATCGACGACCAGCTTCACCCCGTCGGTTTCGGTGACGATGTCGTCGGCGTCGATTTCTTCGGCAAGGCCGAAGCGATAGGTGAAGCCCGAGCAGCCCCCGCCGTCGACCGCGAGACGCAGCGCGGCCTCGGCCTCGCCCTTGCGGTCGGCGATCCAACGGACGCGCGCCGCAGCGGCGGGCGAAAGGGTGATATCGGAAAGCTGCGTAGCCATGATCGCTAGATAGGAGCCTTATCCCCAAATAAAAAGGGCGCCTCGACGGTGACCCGCCTGGCGCCCCTTCCTCTCCGACCCAGGAAAGCTCTTATTCGGGACCGCCCATCGCGACATTCTTGCCCGTGATCGCGGCGATCGCCATCTGGTCCGAACGGACGAACGGCATCGGATTGACCGGTGCGCCTTCGATGCGGACTTCATAATGGAGGTGGTTGCCGGTCGAACGGCCGGTCGAACCGACGTAACCGAGGATGTCGCCCTTCTTCACCTGCTGCCCGGAGCGCACGATGTAGGAGGACATATGGCCGTAACGCGTCTGGATCGCGTTGCCATGTTCGACTTCGACATAATTGCCATAGCCGCCAAGGCGCTGGGCGCGGCCGACGATGCCGTCGGCGGTCGCATAGATCGGGGTGCCGCGCGGCGCCGGAATGTCGATGCCGTTGTGGCGCGCGACCCGGCCGGTGACGGGGTGGACGCGCATGCCATAGGACGACGAAAGCGACATCTGGTCGATCGGGCGGCGCGACGGGATCGCAACGCCGATCGAAGCGGTCAGGCCGGTGTCGAGGCGCTTCCACGCCTGAAAGATCGCGCGGGCTTCGCTGTCTTCGCTCGCCGAGGGAACGCCAGCGTCGAAGCTGTCGTCATCGGGTTCGTCGGGAGCGACAATGCCAGCGTCGGCGCTGGTTTCGGCGGCGTGGACGGCCGGGGTGGCCAATCCGAAACATGCTGCCGCGCAAATTATTGCGACTTGGTGCAACTTCTGCGCCAGAAGAGTGTTAGTCAAAACAACGACCCCGCATTTGCCATGTCGCCAAAGCCCGGAAATAGGCCTTGGCGCCGGTTTTTCTTGGTTTGGATGATTGCTCATCCCCCGCGGAAGCCTGTGTGCTGTTCCAATCCTTACGAAGCAATAACGGCGTAGAATTCTTGCGTTAAACCGGCACGCTCGCGCGCCGAGTCGTTGAACGGCGGCTTCAAACTGCCGCGAAAGCGCGATTTTACTAGGCTGTGCCACGTTTCGACGGCGTTGAATCCCATTTCGTCGCACTTTTGCCGGAACCAGACTGTGCCGGCGCTCACATGGCGAATTTCGTCCTTGTAAATACGCGATAAAATCTTCGCGGACGCCTCGTCGCCCACGCTTCGGAAGCGGTCGACCGTCGCCGGAGTGACGTCGAGCCCGCGCGCTTCGAGCACCATCGGTACGATCGCGAGGCGGGCGAGCGCATCGTCGGCGGTCGCCTGCGCCGCTTCCCACAATCCGGCGTGCGCCGGAAGCGCGCCATAATGGCTGCCGAGCTGGCGCAGCCGCCGGTCGAGCAGCGCGAAGTGCATTGCCTCGTCGGCCGCGACGCCGATCCAGTCATCGACGAAAGCGCGGGGGAACTCGCCGCCAAAGCGTCCCACCAGATCGACCGCGAGGTCGATCGCGACGAATTCGATATGCGCGAGCGCATGGAGCAGCGCGATGCGGCCGCGCTCCGACCCGCCCTTGCCGCGCTTGGGCATCTGGTTCGGTGCGCGCAGTTCGAGTTCGGCGGGCCACGCCGGCTGATCGGGCATCGCCGTGTCGCAGCGATGTTCGATCTCGCCGCGCCGCCAAGCCCGCGCCAGACCCCGCGCCGCGCGGCGCTTGTCGTGCGGATCCGCGGTCAGCAGCACCGCGCGCGCGGCTTCGCCCAGCGTCGGCATCAAAGCGCCTCGGCGGCCTCCAGCACGGCGTCGGCATGGCCCTTGACGCGCACCTTGCGCCACTCTTTCGCCAGCTTGCCGTCGCGGCCGAAGAGGAAAGTAGACCGTTCGATCCCCATGTAGGTGCGGCCGTAATTCTGCTTTTCCACCCAGGTCCCGAAGGCTTCGCACACCGCGCCATCCTCGTCCGACGCGAGGCGGACGGTCAGGCCATATTTATCGCGGAACTTGCAGAGCTTCGCCGGCGCATCGCGCGATATCGCCAGCACCTGTGCGCCCAGATGCGCGAATTCGGGCGCGAGGCGGGTGAAATCCTGCGCCTCGGTCGTGCAGCCGGGGGTGTCGGCCTTGGGATAGAAATAGACGACGAGCGGCGCGCCCTTCATCGCGGCAAGGTCGATCGCCGCGCCGTCGGCATCGAGAAGCTTCACATCGGGAATCGGGTCGCCGATCGCGGGTGCGTTCATGTCTCAAATCTCCTGCTGTGCCGGGGCGACGGGCCGAATCGAGGCCCACCAGTTCGCGATCTCCTGCCGCGCCAGATCGTGCGCGGCAAGCAGTTGCGGCCAGCCGGGCTCGCCGCACTGGCTTGCCACCAACTGCCGCGCCGCCGCCGTCGGCGGCTCGCCTTCGGGCGCCGTGAGGCGCAACATGACGAGCATGCGCGCGAGCAGGCCGTGCGCGTCGATTACCTCGAGCGGCACAAGCCCCGCCGCCTTCATGCACGCGAGCGCTGCCGCGATATTCGGATCGTGGCACTGGCCGCTCACAAGCTGGGTCACCTGCATTGCGAATTCGAGGTCGAAGAGCCCGCCCGGCCCGCCCTTGATATCGAGCGCGCCCTTGGCCGGCTTGTGCGCGGCGATCTTGTCGCGCATTTCGGCGGCGTCGGCCGCCAGCTTCGCCGGATCGCGCGGGATCGCGAGCAACGTATCGATTATGCCCTGGACCTCGCGCTTCGCCGGGTCCGAACCATAGACGGGCCGCGCGCGGAGCAGCGCCATATGCTCCCACGTCCACGCCTCCTCGCGCTGATAGCGTTCGAAGCTGTCGAGTGTCACGACGAGCGGCCCCTGCGCGCCCTGCGGCCGGAGGCGCGTGTCGACGTCGTAAAGCTTTCCGGCGGCGGTCGGCACCGACATCGCCGCAGTCAGGCGCTGCGCTAGGCGGTTGTAATAGGTGGTCGCGCCCAGCGGACGCGGCCCGTCCGATTCGGCGAGATGGTCGCCGGTGAAGAGATAGATGAGGTCGAGGTCCGACGCGTGCGTCAGCGCCCTGCCCCCGAGCCGTCCGAGCGCGAGGACGACAAGCTCGCTGTCGGCGATGCGGCCATGCGCCGCAACGAATTCGGCGACCGTCGCATCGGCGAGCACCTGCAACGCGGATTCGGCAAGTTCGGAATAGCCGCACGCGATGGCGAGCGGGTCGCTCGCCCCGGCGATCAGCTGCACGCCATAAGCGAAGCGCCGCTCACCGACGCGGTCGCGCACCCGGTCGAGCAGCCGCTCATAGTCGAGCTCGGCCAACCCCGGTGCCCATTCGCCGAGCAGGTCGCCCTTCGTCGCCGGCGCCTCGAAGGCGCGCTTGTCGATCAACCCCTCGATCAGCTCAACCCGCGCGCCAAGCGCGTCGGCCAGCGTCGGGGCGAGCGACAGGGTGCGCGTCGCGATCCGGGCGAGTTCGGGCTGCGCCGCGAGCAGGTGAAAGAAGCCCACCGCGCTCGGCAGCCCGCCGACGAGCTTGTCGAAACGTAGCAGCGTCGCTTGCGGATCGGGCGCTGCACCTAGCGCCTTGACCAGCTCGGGCAGCACCGTCTCGAGCGCAGCCTGCGCCGCCGGGCTGCGCAGCGCGCGCAGCTTGCCGCCGCGCCATTCGGCGATCGTGCGCAGCGCAGCGTCGGGCGGATCGAACCCGGCCGCCGCCAGCTCCGCCGCCAGGCCGCCCTCGTCGCGGGGAAGCCCCGTCGTCGCCGCGCGCTCGGCTACGAGGCGGTCGTAACAGTTACCGACGTCGGCGACGACGGGCTCGAGCGCCGCGAGCAGCGCCGCGCCGCCGGTCTCGCCATCGAGCCGCGCGACACAATCGAGCGCCGCCGCTTGCGTCGGCAGGCTGTGCGTCTGCTGGTCCTCGATCATCTGCAGCCGATGCTCGATACGGCGAAGCGTCGCATAATGATCTGACAATCGGTCCGCGACATCGGGCTCGATCCGCCCCGCCGCCGCGAGCGCGGCGAGCGCATCGACCGTCGCCGGCACGCGCAGCGACGGGTCGCGCCCGCCGTAGATGAGCTGGTGGACCTGCGCAAAAAATTCGATCTCGCGGATGCCGCCGCGCCCGCGCTTCACGTCGAAGCCCGGGCCGAACGCCTGCCCCTGCGCGAAATGGTCGCGGATCCGGTCGCTCATCGCGCCGATTTCCTTGAGCTGCCGGAAATCGAGGCTGCGGCGCCAGATGAAGGGCTGGATCGCCGCAAGGAAATCCTCGCCGAGCGTGCGGTCGCCGGCCGAGGCGCGGCTGCGGATAAACGCCGCCTGCTCCCACGCCAGCGCTTCGGATTCATAATAGGAGATCGCTGCGCTTTCGGGCAGCACGATCGGCGTCACCTCGGGATGCGGACGCAGGCGCAGGTCGACGCGCAGCACATGGCCGTCGGCGGTGCGCGCCGACAAAATCTCGACCATGCGCCGTGCGATCCGCACCGCCGCCTCGTCGGGGTCGTCGCGCGAACGGCGCGGCAGCGTTTCGGGGTCGAAGATCAGGATCGGGTCGATGTCCGACGAATAATTGAGTTCGTGGCTGCCGAGTTTGCCGAGTGCGATCACCGCCAGCCCGCGCGGCTCTTCGTCCGGTACGCGCTCGGCAAAGGCGGCCGCGAGCGCGGCATCGCATGCCGCATCGGCGAATTCGGACAAGAGCCGCGTCGTCGTCGCGACATCATGCTCGCCCGACAGATCGCCGAGCGCGAGCAGCAGCGCCATCCGTCCGCGCCATTGCCGCAGCGCGCGCATGATGTCGTCGTCGCCCGCCGGCGGCGGCGCGACGTCGGCGAGCGCCGCGTCGGTTCCGTCCGCGAGGAAGCGCGTCACATCATCGGGGTTGAGCTCGGCGAGCCGTGCGAGGAAAGGCGCGTTGGCTGCGAGCCGGTCAAGCGCGGACTGGCGCGCGAAAGCGTCTGGTGCGATCATCGACCGTCGCTATCGCCCGCCACCCCTGCGGTATCAACCCCTCGCCCGATATTCAGGCCGGGATCGTGCTTTCGTCGAAGAACAGCACCTGCGAGATCGCCGCGCGCAGCGTCGCGGGCTGATACGGCTTGGTGAGCAGGAAGGCGGGTTCGGGCCGATCGCCGGTGAGCAGGCGTTCGGGAAAGGCGGTGACGAAGATAACCGGCACTTTGAGGTCGGTCAGGATCTCCTGCACCGCCTCGATCCCCGAGCTGTTGTCGGCGAGCTGGATGTCGGCGAGCACGAGGCCGGGCTGGTGCTTCTGCGCCTCGTCGACCGCCTCGCGGTGCGTCGTCGCGACGGCGACCACGTCATGGCCGAGGTCGCGGACGATCATTTCGATATCCATCGCGATGATCGGTTCGTCCTCGATGATCAGGATGCGCGCGCGCGTCTGGCGATCGATCTCGTCGGTCGCTTCGGCGATCAGCGACCGCACCGCTTCGGCATCGCGGCCGATGATGCGCCCCGTGTCCTCGGCGCTGAAACCCTCGACCGCGGTGAGCAGCAGCGCCTGCCGCGCCAGCGAGGGAATGCGGCGGAGCCGCGCGTCGGCGATCGCGATGTCGGTGAGCGCGCCGGCGTCGTTCGCAGCCGCCTGTTCGGCCATCAACCCGAAATTGTCGTGCACCATCCGGTAAAGCTGGATGCGCAGGTCGGCGCCGGCATCGATCGCGCCCGGATCGGCGACCAGCGTTTCGAGCAGCCGGGCGACCAGCGCATCGCCGTTCTGTTGGCTTCCGGAAATGGACCGGCCATAACGCCGCAGATAGGGAAGATGCGGCGCAACCGACTGACCCAATGACATATTTTACCTCCTGATAGTCCTAAAAACCGGGGCGGACGCGTCCGGAAAAGGGACAAACCCCCGTGCCTCCCCGCCACCATCCGATATATTTCAACCTTTGGGAACGATTTACCGCTAAAATAGTTTCATGGCGAAGGAACAAACGCGCCATTGCTCTTTGGTGTATGCGCGGTTAGCAAAAGGCCCATGTTCAGCGGATGCTTCGATAATGTCGTCTAAAACCGGTTCGCAACGCAGCGAAGCCTCCGGAAAGGACGCGGGCAAAAAACCTTCCGCCAAGGGGCAGGACGTTAATGGCGCCCTGCGCCGCGCCTATGAATCGACCGTCGATGAGTCGATCCCCCAAAACTTGCTGGATTTGCTGAGCAAGCTCGATTGATTTTCAGCGCCGGTAGCGCGCCTCGAAGCCCTGCTGGAACGCCGCGAACGTCCCTGCGGCGATCGCATCGCGCATGCCCTGCATCAAATCCTGATAATAATGCAGATTATGCTGCGTCATCAGCATCGCGCCGAGCATCTCGCCCGAACGGACGAGGTGGTGCAGATAGGCGCGCGACCACGTCGTGCAGACGGGGCAATGACAATCGGCGTCGAGCGGCGCCTGATCCTCGGCGAATTTCGCGTTGCGGATGTTGATCGGGCCGTCCCGGGTGAACGCCTGCCCGTTGCGTCCCGAGCGTGTTGGCAGCACGCAATCGAACATGTCGACCCCGCGCGCGACCGCGCCCACAAGATCGTCGGGCTTGCCGACCCCCATCAGATAGCGCGGCTTGTCGGCGGGAAGCTGGCTCGGCGCATAGTCGAGCACGCCGAACATCGCCTCCTGCCCCTCGCCCACCGCGAGCCCGCCGATCGCATAGCCGTCGAAGCCGATGCCGGTCAGCGCCGCCGCCGAGCGCGCGCGCAGCTTTTCGTCGAGCGATCCCTGCTGGATGCCGAACAGCGCCGAACGCGCGGCATGCTCTTCGCCCGCGTCGAAGCCCGCGCGGCTGCGCGCCGCCCAGCGCATCGAGCGTTCCATGCTCGCCTCGGCGCGCTTCCTATCGACGCCGCTGGGCGGGCATTCGTCGAACGCCATCACGATGTCGCTGCCGAGCAGGCGCTGGATTTCCATCGAGCGTTCGGGGCTGAGCATGTGGCGCGAGCCGTCGAGGTGGCTCTTGAACGCGACGCCCTCCTCGCTCTGCTTGGTGAGGGCGGAGAGGCTCATCACCTGATAGCCGCCGCTGTCGGTCAGGATCGGCCGGTCCCAGCCCATGAATTTGTGGAGGCCCCCGAGCCGCGCCATGCGTTCGGCGGTCGGGCGCAGCATCAAATGATAGGTGTTGCCGAGGATGATGTCGGCGCCGGTGGCACGGACCTCGGCGGGGCGCATCGCCTTCACCGTCGCCGCGGTGCCGACGGGCATGAAGGCGGGCGTGCGAATCTCGCCGCGCTGCATGGCGATCACACCGGCGCGCGCGGCGCCGTCGGTCGCGCTGATCTGAAAAGCGAATCTGTCGGCCATGGCGCGCGCCTATGGCGGGGGAATCGTTAAAAGTCGAGGGATCCGCCCTGCTCCAATATCGTCATCCCGGCGAAGATAGAGGGAAAATAAAGTCCGCATCAGATTTTGCCCGCCGCTCTACTCCCGCACCTCTTCGCTCGACGGCTCTTCGGCGGCCGCCTTCGCCTTTTCCTTCGGCTTCTCCTTCTCGAAAATCCGGATCAACTCCTTCTTCCGCTCGTCCGAAAGCTCCTTTTCGGCCGCCGGGAACATGTCCTCCTCTTCCTCGTCGATATGGTGGAGATAGCGGTCCTTCATCGTGCGGAAGCGCGTCAGCCAGCCGCTCGACGAAAAATCCATCTCGTATAATTCGGTCAGGAAATCCTCGATCTCCTTATGTTCGGCGACGCTGTGCTGCGCTTCGTCGCGCAGGTCGGGGTTCGCGAGCATCGTGGCATAGAGCGACATTTCCTCGGACGCGGCATGCGCGGTCACTTCGACGCGGAAGGCCTCGAACAGCTCGCGCCGCTCGTCGCTGTCGCCATGCGTCGCGTCGATGCGGTCGAGCAGTTCGCGATGGCGGTCGTGATCGGCCTTCAGCCGCGCGAAGATCTTGGTCTCGGTCATATATGTCTCCGTCCATCTGGGTCGAAGACAAAACGGGGCAGACTGCGACCGGTTCCCGTCAGGCCGCTTTCCAGTCGCCCGTCGTCGTGAAGGTGGGCAGCGCCAGTCCGCTCGTCTGCTGCGCCGCCGCGGCGATCAGATAAGGCGAGACGCGGTGGCGCGTGCACAGCCCGCCATTGCCGTCGCTGACCATTGTCTGTTCGAATTCGATGCCCTGCTGATGCTTTGCGGAGCGGCGGACGGTCGCGGTGACGAGTTGTCCCTCGCCGAAATCGATCACGAAGCGCGTACCGACCGGCACGTCCAATATGCCCTCGATCAAGGCGCCGGTGGTCGACAGGTTGCGGATAACGACGGCGTAGCGGTGATTGTCGTGAATCGCGGCGACCTTGCGGAACAGCGAGACACGGTCGTTGCGCTGGCGCGCCGGACCCGACGGCTTGATCATCCACGATCCCGCCTCGGCATGCTCCATCAGTTCGGCCTGCGGCACGGGCTTGCTATAGATATAGCCCTGAACATGGCTGACGTGGAGCCCCCGGATCAGGTCGAGCTGGTCGAGCGATTCGATCCCCTCGGCGGTCGTTTCCATCTCGAGCGCCTCGGCCAGCGCGACGATCGCGGCGATGATCGCGCCATTGCGCGATCCGGGCACGGTGGCGTCGCGCACGAAGCTCTGGTCGATCTTGATCTTGTCGAACGGCGCCGATTGCAGATAGCCGAGCGAAGAATAGCCGGTGCCGAAATCGTCGAGCGCGAGGCGGACGCCGAGTTCCTTCAGCGCCTTGAACATCCGGTTCGTCTCAGCCGAATCGCCCAGAAAGACGCTTTCGGTGATCTCGAGCTCGAGGCGGTCGGGCGCAAGCCCCGTCGCGGCAAGGGCGCCCGCGACGACTTTCGGCAGGTCGGGGTTCGCGAACTGGATCGGCGACACATTGACCGCGACGCGCATCTCTCCGGGCCAGCGCGATGCGTCCTCGCAGGCCTTGCGCAGCACCCATCCGCCGAGTTGCCAGATCATATTGGCTTCCTCGGCGATCGGGATGAACAGCGCGGGCGAGATCGGCCCGCGTTCGGGATGCGTCCAGCGAATGAGCGCCTCGACCCCCGTCACCATGTTCGACTTCGACTGGACGACGGGCTGGTAGCACAGCTCCATTTCGCCGCGCGCCAACGCGTCTCGCAGATCCTCTTCGAGCACACGGCGCTGTTCGGCCGCCTGATGCAAGTCGCTCGAATAGAAAGCGAAACGGCCGCGCCCGTTGCCCTTTGCCGCATAAAGCGCGAGATCGGCGTTGCGGACGAGGTCGTCGCTGCCCTGTCCGTCGAAGGGCGCGATCGCGACGCCGACCGAGGCGCCGATGATGCAGCGGCTGCCCTCGACCGAATAGGGCTGCGACAGGCTGGCGATGATGTCGGTCGCCAGCTCGCCCAATTTGCCGCGATCCTCGATATCGGGGAGGATGATCTGGAATTCGTCGCCGCCAAGCCGGCTGACCATTTCGCGGTCGCCGACGATCTTGAGCAGTCTTTCGGCGACCTGTTTCAGCAGCGCGTCGCCCGCCGGATGGCCGAGTGTGTCGTTGACCTGCTTGAACCGGTCGAGGTCGATCAGCATGATCGCGCACGAGCGTTGCTGCTGCGCGAACGCGGCCAGGGTGGCGTCGAGCTTTTTCGAGATGTTGAAGCGGTTGGCGAGACCCGTCAGCGAGTCATAGAGCGCGAGCCGCGACGCGTCTTCGGCCGAGCGGCGCTGTTCGGTGATGTCGGTGCCGCTTCCCCGATAACCCGTGAATTTGCCCCCAGCGTCGAACTGCGGCCGGCCCGAGATCGCCCACCAGCGATCGTCGCCTTCGAACGCGCTGCGCAGCGGCAGTTCATGGAATTTCGACTGTTTGGTCAGCAGGAAGGGCAAGGTGCGCTGGCGTTCGCCCTGGCTGTCGACGGGAAGGAACAGATCGGTGAAGGCGGTGCCGAACAGCGCGCCGCCGGTTCGTCCCATCAACCGCGCCACCGAATCGGTGATATAGGTCAGCCGCCCCTTGGCATCGGTCGACCAGAACCAGCCCTGGCCGCTTTCTTCGTAATTGCGGAGCAGCAGGAGCGCGTCGTGCGTGTGCAGATTCGCTGCGGCCTCGCCGCGCTGTTTGCCGATGCGGGAGCCGAGCTTACCGAAAAAGCCTCGCTGGGCTTCGTCGGTATCCTCCTGTCCCCGGTCGCCGGAATCGATCCGCGATGGCACGTCCATCCAACAAACTCTTTATCTGATCCCCACTGCCCCGCCGCTATGCGCGGCAACAGATTGCGATAGAGTAAATATCCCAGGGTCTGCCCCAAAGCGAAACATCGAAGGAATTTGAGGGTGATCGCACCTTCCTCTCGCGCCCCGGTGACTTTCGCGCAATCCGTCCCGTTAACCTTCCTGCGAAGCCAAATGTTAATATCGGTCTCGCGATGGATTGCCCATGGCAATGACCGTCTATCTGAACGAAGTTCCGCGATCCGCGGGCAAGGGCCGGGCAGCCCGCCGGCAACTGCGACTGCCGCTGCACGGGTCGAAGGCGACGGGCGCCGAGATCGAGGCGCTGGTCCATAATATTTCGGCGACGGGAATGCTGGTCGAAAGCGGCGCGCAACTGGAAATCGGCGAGGTGATCGAGGTCAATTTGCCGCACAGCGGCAAAATGGCGACGAAGGTCATCTGGACCAGCGGCCGCCTTGCCGGATGCCAGTTCGAAATGCCGATTTCGCCTGCGACGCTGAGCGCCGCGCAACTCCGCAGCGTTACCGTCGAATCCGAACCTGATGCGGCCGAAAATCGGCCGGCATCGTCCGGCGAGAGTTTTGGAACCCGCCTGCTGCGGTTGCGCACCGCAAAGGGTTTGACGCAGGGGCAGCTTGCCGCGCGGCTGGGCGTCAGCGAACCGTCAATCTCGGCGTGGGAACTCGACAAGGCCCGGCCCAAGGCCGGTCGGGTGGAAGTGCTGGCGAATGAGCTCGGCGTCGAAATTCACGAGCTTCTCGGGCTGGAAGAGACCAAAAGCCTGCGCGATCTGGTCGCCCGGGCAAAGGAGCAGATTGCGAAGGCCGCAGGCGTCGCACCCGACAATATCAAGCTGACTATCGAGATCTAGCCGGCAGCGCGGCGACCAGGCTCGCGTAATAGCTTCGATAATTCGGGACGCACCGGCGTCAGGTCGGAATGATCCGCAATTCGAAACGATCGGTGTCGAAACCCTGTTCGCCGGGGATCGCCGCGATCGGCCGCTCCCTGACCCGCGGCCCCGTCGCGCGGCTGAGCACGGCCTGGCCCGAACCGTTGAGAATGATCTCGTCGCTTCCCGCGATGATCCGGGTGCCTTCCAGCGAGCCCGGCGCGTAATTGATCACCAGATCATAGCCGGCCGGCGCGTTGCAATATTCGCGGAAGGTTCCGAGCGACACGGCGTCGCCGCTGACGACGCCGAAACCCGTCGCCTGATGCTGCACGTTGCACTGCACCGCGACCGTCAGGCGGAGGTTGAAACCGAACGACGCCGCCATGGCGGTCGTCGGCGCCGCAACGAGCACGACACTCGCAAGGCCGAGCGAGACTTTCCTGATCATCCGTAACCTTTCCGCCGGTTGGCCGAAGCTTTGGATGATTATCTAGGCTCGCGAATCTAACATTCAGTTAAGGGGCGTCAGAAAATTGACAATGGAGGCCGTGCGAAGCAGGCCGCGTCAGCGCGCGGTCACCGAGATCGAGATGACATCGCTATACACCCCGGCGCGCCGATCCGAGGTATCGCCGATCAGGAACTGGATCGGCAACGCTTCGCGGCGCAGCCCGCCATTCGCCTGCCCGGATATCGTGCGCACCCCCGTCAGATTGACCGAGTTGCCGCCAATCGCAAGGCTGTACGGCACATACCAGTCACTCGAACCGAGCCGCAGACGGCCCGAATTGGCCGAGGTGACGTTGAGGTCATAGGAACCGGTGCTGGAGACGCGAAGCTGGAGCGGCACCGGCGCAACGCCGGGGCGCAGTTCGCCAAGGTCGACCACCGCATGTCCGTCGCTCATCGTGTAGGCGCCGGCAAGGCCGATCCGCGCAGAGGGCAGGACATTGATGCCGAGGACGAGCTGGGCGCCGCCAAGCGAACGGAAGCTGTCGTCCTGCGCCTCGATCGTCACATCCTGGGTAAAAATACCCGAATCCTTCACATCGTCGGCGTCGGCGACGAGCTTGTACAACAAGGTGCGCGACCCGCTGGCCCCCAGCGTCAGCATCCGTTGCGACGGATTGCGCTGCGTCCGCCCCGCGCGCGGCGTCACATCCTGCGTATCGGTCAGGTTGAGCAGCGCGTAGCCGATCCGCTTTCCGCTGCCCTTCGACAGGCCGAACGGCGGCTGGACGAGTTCGAACACCGGCGAGAAACGACATTCGCCCGTGCCCTCATTTACGAAAGTGATCCCGAACGTCCCCTCGGGAATGGCTCCGTCAAACGGGTCATATCCCTGAATCAACCAGCTTTGCGGCGTCGCGTTGATCCGAACAAGACATTCGGCACCGGGAACAGCGGCGCCCGGCGTCGGTGCTTGCGCATGGAGTGGCATCGTCAGCGCTGTCGCAGCGAGGAACAGGATTGGGCGCAGCATAGTGCCTCCTAATTTTTCGTACCGGGACGAACCGTACCGAGGTTCAACAGGCCATCGGTGTCCGCCGGAACCGTGAATTCGAAGCTCCGGTCGATTGTACCATTGGGGCCATAGGTTTCGACAAGATAACGGCGGCCGGGCAGCAGGTTGGTAATCGCGAAGCGTCCGATCGAATTGGTGAAGAAGGGGATTGGCTTGGGGCTTTCGCCGTCCTTGACATCGAGCATCGTCACACGCCCGCCGATCAGCGACACCGGCTTGTCGGGGGCAAGGATCAACGTGCCCATCGCGCTCGCGAACGCGTCGGTTCCGATACGCGCCGCATAGCCGCTCTTGTACGGCGGGTGGACGCGGAACACGCCCGGACCGGTGTCATAACCCGTCGGCGGATCCTCGACGTCATATTGTACCGACTGGGTGGCGTAGGAACCGAGGAAGTTGTTGACCGCCGCGCCAAGCGGGCCGCTCTTGCTGATATAATTATTCTCGGCCAGCGACTGGCCCGCGACCACGCTGCGCTTGCCAAGGTTCTTGTGCGGCGACAGCAGCATGAAACTGTCGTTGATCCGCCGCCCGATGCCGAAGCTCCCGTCGGCAAAGGCAAGCGAAGTGCCGACACGAACCGTCGTGACATTGAGGTCGGCGACGTCCGACAGATTGGGCCCGAACGTCGCGTGGCTGATCGACGCATCGAAACGATTGGCGGAATAGGTCGCATAGCCGAGAGCGCGTGCGCTGTTGTCGTCGCGCGTGACGACCCCGCCAAAGCCGACGCTGTTGAGTTGGTTCAGACCGCTCTGGTTGTAGGAAAGCTCGCCGAGATTGTCGCGGCTCTCGTACCGTGCCTCGGCCCGGCGGCGATAGTCGGGCTGGAACACGACGCCGACGTTGAAACTGACCCCGTTCCCGCGCGAGAAGGCCGACGGGAATTTGGCGTAATCGACGCCCGCGCGGATCGTCCAGCGCCGGTCGATCCGATAAAAGCCCGTCGCCGCGACGCGATAGCTGTCGCCGACGTCGCCGCGCCCCTTGAGATAGGAGGCCGATGCCGTCGCAGTCAGGCGCATGGAAAGCTGCCGCGAATATTGTCCGGTCACCGTTGCCGAGGTCGTGTTGATCCCGTCGATGTTGCCCAGATTGGCAAAGCGGGGCGACAGATAATCGGCGCGCAGCGTGAAACTGTCGGACAGTCCGTCGCGATCGATGAAATGTTCGTAGCTGACCCCGCCGGCGAAACCCGTTCCGGCCGTTTTCGAATTGCTGCCGCCGGCATCGAGCAGCAGGCGGCCGCCGTTGGGAAGGACGAACTGGGTCTGCCCTGTCAGCGTCTGGACATCCTTGCTCGCCTGAAGACCGACGCCGATCGCCGGGCGATTGAAAAAGGCCTTCCGAAAGAATCCGGAAAAAGCCACGGGCCCGCGATAGTCGGGCGCGCCGCCGAACGTCCGGCTGGTCGGACCGAAAAAGGCGCCATATTCATAATCGCCGGGATCGAGATCGATCGGGTCGAGATATTGCTGATACGACAGGTTCTGCACCGCGCCGCTGTTGTCGGTGACCTGAATATCGACATCGTTGCTGCCCGCGATCAGCGGCAGCGAACTGAAATCGTAACGGCCGGGCTGCAGCCGGACCTCGCGATAGAGCGATCCGTTGCGCATGAAACGGACGGTCGATTCGCGTTGCAGCACAAGCTGGCGATTGGCCTGCAGGATCGCCGAGCGGAAACTGTTGAAGCGGCGGCGCTGGCGCAGCACGCCGATCCCGCCCATTTCGACGAAGGATTGCTGGCCGCGAATTTCGGGGTCGAGATCGCCGAGATACCAGCGCCGGAAATCCTCGGGCTCGTCATAGACGAGGCGCGCATAGTTGCGCGTGAATTTATAGCTGTCCCCGCTCACGCCGAACTGTTGCCCCAGCTGCGCGTCGCCCTCGAAAACGAAGCGGCCGAGCCGCACGGCTCCGTCGAAGTTGATCGTCGGCGGATCGGCCTGGTCGCCCTCCCACAAATAGCTCTGGATCGCGCTGAGGTTCAGGAACGCCGAAAACCCCGCGGGCTGCAACGTCACATCGTTCGCATCTTCGCGCGGCGGCGCGAAAATATCCTTGATCGCGCGCCGTTCGGCCGACACCTCGACCACGACCACCGCCAACGTGCTGGGGTCGTACGTCAGCTGAACCCCGGTCTTGCCGAGATCGTCGGGGCCGAAATTGGGCAGCGATACGAGGTGCGAGGACAGCTCCGCATGCGCCTCTTCGTTCAGCACCGGCTGCATCAATCGCAGAAAGGTCGCCGATTCGAGCAGAAAGCGGTCGTCGGCGGTGAGCAGCATCGGGATATCGCCCAGGCTGCTGCTCTGGAATGTCAGCGGCACCGTCATTTCGATGTCGCGGTCGTAGGGATTGATATCCGGACGACCATGAGCCCCGATCGGAAGCTGAGGCATCACCGGTGTCGGGGTCGGGATCGGCGGGATCGGCGCGCCCGGCAACGGAATGGTCGTGGGCGCGCCCGGGTCTTGCGCGGGCGGCGAAGGCCGCGGGCCCTGCGGCAAGGGGATCGACACCTGCGCAGCGGCGGTGCTTGCGCACAGCGCCGACAGCGCAACCGAGCACAGGGTCAATCGGGCTTTCACTGTTTGAACGAAAGCTTGATCGGGCCGGGGCCGAAACCGGGAACGGGGACGCGGAAGACGCGCTCACCCTGGGCGGGCACATAGCCGGTACCGACCGCCTGATTGAGTTCTTCGGGCGAGATGTCGACGCGTAGCCATTTGCCGTCGGTGTCCGTGCCTTCGAGCTGCCAGCCGAAATTGGACATCATCGCATGGCGGCGGCCGTCGTTGCGCAGGGTGATTTCCACCCCGTCCTGCATCGGCGGCAGTTCCTTCGATCCCGGCGGCGCGGGGGGCTGATACATCACCTGCTTGACCGTGGTCGCCTTCACGTCGGGTTTCGCCCCGGGGGGCGCCACGACCACCAGCGCGCGCATGTTGTAGAGCACCTGCACCTGTGCCCCGATCGCGTCGGCAGCGCCGGGTTCGAAGGCGACCGGCAATTGCTCGACCGAAACATAATAGGCCTGCGATGCCGCCAATTCCGCGCCGCCGACCCATTGCAGGCGGACGACCTGACGGCCGCCGGCCGGCAGCACGCCCTGCGGCGGAAAAACCAGGAAATCCTGGTCGGCGGGGGTTTCGACGATATTCCCGTCCTTGTCGATTTCCATTCGGAAAACGCGCGTCTGGAACGCCAGATTGCCGGGGTTGATGTTCTGGACTTCGATCCGCGCCACCGCGTTGGTGCCGCGCGATTCCATTTCGACGACCATCGGCGACACGCGCATCGCCAGCGCCGGGGTGACAATCAATGCCAGCGCCGCAAACGCAGCCAACAGCGCGCGCGCATGACGCCTCATCGTCGCCAAAGCGGTCATGATCCCCATCCCCCTGTCCCGATCCGCGGACATAATCGCATCAAACCATAAAGAAAGGGGAAAGATCGCTCTTTCCCCTTTCCCTGTTCAGCTACGCTTAGAGAGCGCGAAGCGTCAGCGTGGTCGTGCCGGTATACGAACCAGCGACCAGGCCCTTGTTCGTCACGGCCGGAGCGACAATGTCGATGTCCATGTTCGAACGCCAGGCGCCCTGCTGCTTCTGGCCAGCGTTGCCGGTGGTCGGAACGTTGAGCGACTGCGGCGTGCCGGTGGTCTGCGCGTTCAGCGCAACGCCGGTCCACGAAGCGGTCACTGCGTACGGAATGTTCGCCTGGAACTCGTCGGTGTCATAACCGCCCGGGTTCGCGTTCACGAGACCACGGATGTCGTTCTTGTTGATTTCGACGACATTGTTGGTGTTGCAACCAGCGGTCAGCGTGTCGATCGCGGCAACAGCCGGGCCGACCATTTCGAACGCCGAATTGACGTTCTCGTTGTTGCCGGTGCGAACGCCGATGACACCGAAGTCGATGTTGCGGGCGTTCGAGTTGTTGCCGGCATAGAACGAGCAGTCGCGGTTGACGGTGCCGCTCAGCGTGAACACGACGTTGACCGTCGGGGTCGCGGTTTCGCTGTCGCTCGGAGCGTCAGCGAAAGCAGTGTAGCGCGTGCCGACGCCGGCCAGAATGCCGATTTCGTTCAAACCAGCGGCGATCGCGCCGCCGAAACCCGACGGGTTGGTCAGCGGCGAAACCACGCCACCCGCATAGTGAAGTTCGCTGGTCTGCGCGACGGCCGGCGTCGCGATAAGCGCGATGGCGGCGACGGTGCCGCTAAGGATCTTCTTCATAATCTTCTTCCCTCTATTATACCGCCCCGGCGCATTTGCCGATCGCGGCCTAATACCTGCACCGGTCTGGTCGGAGACCGGGAGAGCAGCGGTGCCTACTCTTCCGGCTACCGTCCGCGGTTCGCCCGCGGACGAATTCGCTAAATCGGGGAAACGGTGATCGTGATCGTCTCCGAATATTCGCCGGCGAGCAGCCCGGCTTCGCCCGAAGGCTCGCCGAGTTCGACCGCCAGGCGCATACCGTCGGTGGCGATGCCTCCGTTGCTGGAAATGACGCCGCCCGCCAAAAGCTGACGGCTGTTGAAGGACCGGCTCACCACCTGCTGCGACGGCAGTCGCACCGGCATTTCGACGGCCAGATTATAGGGAAGGACACCGCTGTACGGGCCCTGTCCGTTCGGCATCGTCGTGTGGGTCAGGCCACCGCGAGCGCCCTTGATCGTCATCGTGAAGGGGACGTTGCAATCGAACGCGACGCGCGTTTCGATGCCGAGGCCGCGGCGTTCCAGATTGCCGAAATCCATGTCCTGGATGCTGCCCATCGCGCAATGCTGGCGGATGGCGCCGCTGACCGCGATGTCGAGCGATCGGACGTTCTGGATTTCTTTCGCGTTCGCAGGCACGACGACAGCCGCCGCGGCGAGCGCAAAGAGCATGAACCTCATGACTCAATCCCCCAAAAACCAAACGGTTTCCGGTCCCGCACTGCGGATGACCTTGAGGCATCCCCCGATGCCCAGGAGAGTCACGACCCGACTCACCCCCCTTCCGTTAAGAAAAACTTAATACAGAGGTTAAGTTAGGTTCACACCCATAAAATTGGGCCGATGGAAAATCGGCCGGATGTCGATGCCCTTCAATTTCTAAGGAAATACTGAATTTTGGCGGCTGTCGAGGGTTAATTGCACCCGCGCGCCAGCGATCCCGAGCCTAGCAGCGTCCAAAATCGGGACAAGGCGCTATAAAATCTTAACTTAATATTTCGATATAGGTTAACTTTTAGCAGATCGGCAAATCGAAAATCGCCGGAAATCCGCGGAAAGACGGCGCTTGACCGGTCGCAATCGGCGCACGCTTCGGCTCGCGTGCAGCGGATCGATCTTGCTGAGCCATATCCCCGAGCGCATGGCTCCACAGTGTGCCCCCACCCTTAACCACTCCACAACCGATTGCCCCGCATAGGGCTGGCCCATGCCCATTCACGCGATGATCGAACAGGAAAAGGACGCCGCCGACGGAGCGCGCGGCGCCGCGCGCATGCACATGCGGCTGGAAACCTCGGGGTCGCTCGATGGCGATGAGGGCGCCACCGTCATCATTCACAATTTGTCGGCCACCGGCATGCTGATCGAAACCACCTCCGATCTCGAGATTGGCCAGCGGATCGCGGTGAGTTTGCCTGAAACGCCCGACTGCACGGCGACCATCGTGTGGCGCAGCGAGGCGCTCGCCGGTTGCCGTTTCGACCGGCCGATCTCGCGCGCCGCGCTCAGCGCCGCGCAGCTCCGCAATCCACTTCCGCAGGACGTCGATCCCGCCACCGTCGCGGCGGACAGCGAGTTGCTGGCCGACCGGCTGCTTCGGTTGCGGCAGGAACGCGGTCTCAGCCGCGTCGAGCTGTCGAACCGGACGGGCTTCAGCAAGCCGAGCATCTGGGCATGGGAAAGCGGCAAGACGATGCCGCGCCGCAGCAATCTGATCGCGCTCGCCGACGTGTTTGGCGTATCCGAACGCGAGCTTCTTGCCGGAGCGCCCGCCGCCGCTTCGACCGAACCGTCGGTGACGACGAACCGGCTGCATGAACTGATCGAGACGAGCCGCGAAGCAATTGCCATGCTGGCCGGCGTAGAGCCCGGCAAGGTCCGGATCACGATCGAATATTAGGCGCGCGCAAAAAGGCTTGACCCTCACGCTGCGTCATCCCCGATAGGTCCGTCCCGCGATGAGGAGACGGTGAATGCGGACGGTTCGGCAAGTGGCGAAGGCAGCGGGTACCAGCGTCAGGACGCTGCATCATTATGATGCCATCGGCCTGCTGAAGCCCGGCCATGTCGGCACCAACGGCTATCGCTACTACGGCAGGGAGGAATTGCTGCGGCTGCAGCAGATCCTCTTTTACCGCGAGCTCGGCCTGCCGCTGGCAGAGATCGCCGCCGTGCTCGACGATCCGGCCTTCGACCCGCTGGCCGCACTGCATGAGCATCGCGCGGCGCTCGAAGGCCGGATCGGCCATTACCGGACCCTCATCCGCACCATCGATCGCACGATCGCATCATTGGAAAAGGACGAGGACATGAACGACAACGACTATTACGCCGGCATCGCTCCCGAAACGCGCGACCGCTGGCAGCGCGAGGCCGAGGAATTTTGGGGCGAGGATGCTGTCGCAGCCGCCCAGGCAAAGGCACGGACGTTCAGCAAGGATCAGGTGGCCGCGATTCAGGCGGAAATGGAGGCGATCCGCGCCGATTTCCAGCGCCTGTTCCGCGAGGGCGTCGATCCCGCGTCCGACGCGGTGCAGGCGGTGACCGACCGCCATTATCGCTGGGTCTCGCACAGCTGGTCACCCGACGCCGCGGCATTCAAGGGCCTCGGACGCCATTATGTCGAGAACCCGGAATTCCGGGGTACCTATGACGATGCGGAATTGCCGGGATGTCCGGAGTTTATTGCCGAGGCGATGGCCGTTTATGCGGACCGGTCGCTCTGACGCGGCAGCAACAGGCTCGCGTCGCCATAGCTGTAGAAACGATAGTCATGTGCAATGGCGTGCGCATAGGCCGCCTGCATTATGTCCAATCCCATCAGCGCGCTGACCAGCATGAACAAGGTCGAGCGCGGCAGGTGGAAATTGGTCATCAGCCCGTCGATCGCCTTGAAGCGATAGCCCGGGGTGATGAAGATCGCGGTGTCGCCCGCGAAGGGTGCGATCGTGCCGTCATCCTGCGCCGCGCTTTCGAGCAGGCGCAGGCTGGTGGTGCCGACCGCGATCACGCGGCCGCCCTTCGCACGCACCGCGTTCAGCCGCGCGGCGGTGTCGACGTCGATCCGTCCCCATTCGGCGTGCATGACATGATCGTCGGTGTCGTCGGCCTTGACCGGCAGGAAGGTACCCGCGCCGACGTGCAAGGTCAGCGTCTCGGTCGCGATCCCGGCGGCCGCGAGTGCTTCAAGCAGCTTCGGTGTGAAGTGCAGTGCGGCGGTGGGCGCTGCGACCGCGCCATCCTCGCGCGCGAACATCGTCTGATAGTCGCTGCGGTCGTCGGCATCGGTCGCGCGCTTGCCCGCGATATAGGGGGGCAGCGGCATCGTGCCCGCACGTTCAAGCAGCAGCTCGACCGGCTCGTCGCCGGCGAAGGCAAGGACGAAGCTGCCGTCGGCCAGCCTTTCCTCGGCGACCGCTTCGACTCCCGATCCGAAATCGACACTCTCGCCCACGCGCAGGCGCTTGGCGTTGCGCACGAACGCCTGCCAGCGGCGGAGGTCGATCCGCTTGTGCAGCGTGGCGCCGATTTTCGCGTCGCCTCTACGCCCCTCGAGCTGGGCAGGGATCACGCGCGTATCGTTGAAGACGAGGCAGTCGCCGGGGCGAAGCCACGCCGGCAGGTCGCGCACCCCGGCATCCCTGATGTCCCCGCCATCGACGACGAGCATGCGCGCCGCATCGCGCGGGCGTGCGGGGCGCAGCGCGATGCGCTCACTGGGCAGTTCGAAATCGAAGGCGTCGACGCGCATGATGGTTCGCGCGCCTCCCCGGGATTACTGGCTGATCGGGGCGTTGAGCTCGTCAGCCGTCACGGTGGGCACCACGGCCGGCGCGGGCACAGTCTCGGTCAGCATCGATGCCGGCGGCATCGGCTTGTTGTCGGCAGCGACCGAAACCTGGACCATGCGCGACATCACTTCGGGCGGCTCGCCCTTATGAATCGCATCGATATATTGCATCCCGGACACGACGCGGCCGAAGGCGGTGTAGCGGCGGTCGAGCGAGAAGCGCGGCTGGAGCATGATGAAGAACTGACTGTTCGCGCTGTCCTCGCTCTGCGCGCGCGCCATCGACAGGGTACCGCGCAAATGCGGGGTCGGGTTGAATTCGGCCTTGAGGTCGGGAAGCTGCGAGCCGCCCTGCCCGGTCGCGGTCGGGTCGCCCGTCTGCGCCATGAATCCGTCGATCACGCGGTGGAACTTGATCCCGTCGTAAAAGCCCGCGCGCGCAAGCTGCTTGATGCGCTCGACATGGTTCGGCGCGACGTTGGGGTAAAGCTGGATCACCACGCGCCCGCCCGTCGAGAGGTCGAGGTTGAGCATATATTCGGGGACGCCCATATATTGCTCGGGCGGCATTGCGGGGACCGCGGGCGCTTCGGCCGCCGGCGTCCCGTCGGCCGCCTCGGACGCGGGGGCGGGCGTTTCGGCCGGCGCCGGAGCGGGTGTTTCCACCGGCGGCACCGGCTGGCTTCCTTCGGGGTTCGGCGAGGGTGCGGGCGGCGCTTCCTGCGCTACGGCGGCCGTCGCGAGACCGAACGCCATCGCCGTCAAAACCAAAGGGCGGAAGGAAGATTTCATGCTGGATCGGCCTTTGTGTAACATTCCGGAATTGCGCCCCGTCCGGCGCGCCCTAGCTGGAAAAAGCTGAACGCTCAATGGATGGTATCACCCTTCGCCCTGGCGAAGGCCGCGTTCGGCGATGCGCGTGGTAACCGCCTCGCGCACCGCGGGGGTCACGAATTTATGGATGTCGCCGCCGAAGATCGCAATTTCTTTCACGAGCCGCGACGCGATCGGCTGCAAGCCGACGTCGGCCATCAGGAATATCGTCTCGATCCGGTCGTTGAGTTGCTGGTTCATCCCCGCCATCTGATATTCATATTCGAAATCGGCGACCGCGCGCAGCCCGCGCACGATCACGCTCGCACCCTCGCGCGTCGCAAAATCCATCAGCAGCGAGTTGAAACCGACGACGCGGATATCGCCCTCGATTGCCGCGACCTCGGCTTTCACCATCGCGATGCGTTCGTCATCGTCGAACATCGGCGATTTGGTGATGTTCGTCGTCACCCCGATGACCAGCCGGTCGACCAGCTTCGCGCCGCGGCGGATGATGTCCATATGGCCGAGCGTGATCGGATCGAACGTGCCCGGATAAACCCCCACCCGCATCAACGGTCCCTTTCCACGACATAGCGCGCGATCGCACGCAGCAGCGCCGCCTCTTCGCCGAAGCCGGCGAGGTGCTGGATCGCCTGATCGACGAGCAACGTCGCCTGTTCGCGCGCGCGCTCCAGCCCCATCAGCGTCACGAAGGTCGCCTTGCCCGCCGCTTCGTCCTTGTGCAGCGCCTTGCCCGCGAGCGCCTCGTCGCCCTCGACGTCCATGATGTCGTCGGCGATCTGGAAGGCGAGTCCGATGTCGCGCGCATAGCCGCGCAGCGGCCGACGGCCCTCGGCAGGAATCCGCGCGAGGATCGCCCCCGCCTCGACCGAAAAGGCGATCAGCGCGCCGGTCTTCAATTGCTGGAGCCGCGTCACCGTTGGCAGGTCGAAGTTCGACGTTTCGGCGGCGAGATCCATCATCTGCCCGCCCGCCATGCCCGCCGGCCCGGCGGCACGCGCGAGTTCGCAGCACAGCTCGCCGCGCACGAAGGGGTCGGCGCTCGTCACCGGGTCGCACAGCCATTCGAAGGCGAGGGCGTGGAGCGAATCGCCCGCAAGCACCGCGGTCGCCTCGTCGAACGCCTTGTGCACCGTCGGCTTGCCGCGGCGCATGTCGTCGTCGTCCATGCACGGCAGGTCGTCGTGGATCAGCGAATAGACGTGCATCGCCTCGACCGCCGCACCGACGCGCAAGGTCAGCGCGCGATCGACATGGAAAAGATCGCCCGCCGCGCGGACGAGTAGCGGCCGCAGCCTTTTGCCGCCCGCGATCGCTGCATGGCGCATCGCTTCATAGAGCGGTCCGCGCGGATCGGCGGGCACGGGCAGCAACTGGTCGAATAACCGGTCGATCCCCGCCACGACCTCGGCCTGGGTCGACAGCAGCAATTGCGTGCCCCGCGAAAGCTGGTCGTCCGCAAGCGCCATGGGGATCAGCCTTCGCCGAAGGGGGTGGTTCCCGTGGGCCGGCCATCGGCGCCCAGGCTGACCTGCTCGATCCGCGCCTGCGCCGCCGCCAGCCGCGCTTCGCAATGGCCGCGCAGCGCATGGCCGCGCTCGTAAAGCGTGACCGATTCCTCAAGGCTGACGTCGCCGCTTTCGAGCCGCCGCACGATCGTTTCGAGCTCGCCCATCGCGGCTTCGAACGACAGCGAGGCGATGTCGGGAGCGACAGCGGGGTCGGGGGTATCCGTCATGGCCCCTGCTTTGGCCCCTTCGCCCCCATGTGGTCAAGCTTGACGTGGTGATTTTGCCCTATAGCGTCGCGCCATGTTCATCGGCCATTTCGCCCCGGCGCTCGTCGCCGCGGCCCGCCCACGAGCGGCGGGGCTCGGAACGCTGTTCGTCGCGGCGCAGCTTGTCGACATCGGCTTCGCGCTGCTGCTGATCCCGGGAATCGAAGCGATGCGTATCGTCCCCGGCATCGCCGCGATGAACCCGATGGACCTCCACCACATGCCCTATACGCACAGCCTGCTCGGCACGCTGATATGGGCGGTCGCCTTCGGCCTTCTGGTCCAATTCGCCACGAAGCGGCGCGAGGCTGCGATCGGCGCCGCGCTGGTGGTCGTCTCGCACTGGTTGATCGACCTTCTCGTCCATATCCCCGACCTGACACTCTATGGTGCACCGCCGAAGCTGGGCCTCGGACTCTGGAATCATCCGATGGTCGCGATGCCGCTGGAAATACTGCTGATCGGTGGCGCCTTCCTCTATTATGCCCGCAGCACCGAAGCCTCCGCGGGCAATCGCCGGCTGTGGATTCTCGCCGGACTTCTCGCCTTTGCGCAGGCGACCGACTGGTTCGGCCCGAAGGAGCCGGTCTATTCGCCCGCCATCCCGGCGACGATGCTCTTCGCTTATGCTCTGCTTGCCGGTACCGCGGCTTGGGCGGGAGCGGGCCGGCGGCGCCTTACCCGCTGACCCCTTCGCTTCAGCGCAATCACGCTTCTGTTTTTTGCAATTGCTGGCGCGCGCCTCGCCCGCCATGTTGCACCGCACAAGAAGAGAGGGGCTCGAAGGCAAGTTTTGTTCAACCGACAAGGACTTGCACCATGAAAAAATTCATTCTCCCCGCCCTCGGCCTGATCGCGCTGGCACCCACCGCCGCGCTCGCCAAGGACGAAGCGGTCAAGCGTTTCGAGCATGAAGGCTCGACCTACAGCTATACCGTCACCAAGGTGGGCGACACCCGCGTGATCAGCGGCTTCGAGGAACGCACCGGCAAGCCGTTCACGCTCCGCGTCGGCGCCCGTCGCGTCCGCGGCACCGTCGGCTCGCAGCAGGTGAGCTTCGCGCTCCGCGACGTCGAACCGCTCAAGAACGAGCCCGCCACCCTCGCCTCGCGCTGACCGATCTCTCCGACGCAGACCCCATGATGTTTTCGCATCATGGGGTCTGTTCGTTTTGCCCGCGCGCGGCTAAAGGCGCGCCATGACTCAGACAGCAGCCGCGCCCGCCTCCGTCATCACTCCCGAGATCGTCGCCGAACACGGCCTCTCGCCCGAAGAATATGAGCGGGTCCTCACCGCGCTCGGGCGCGAGCCGAACCTCGTCGAACTCGGCATCTTCTCGGTCATGTGGTCGGAGCATTGCAGCTACAAAAGCTCGCGCCTCCATTTGAAGAAACTGCCCACCGAAGCCCCATGGGTGATCTGCGGTCCCGGCGAAAATGCCGGCGTCATCGACATCGGCGAAGGCCCGGACGGCAAGAAGCTCGCCGCGATCTTCAAGATGGAGAGCCACAACCACCCGTCGTACATCGAACCCTATCAGGGTGCGGCGACCGGGGTCGGCGGCATCCTCCGCGACGTCTTCACGATGGGCGCGCGCCCCGTCGCCAATCTCAACGCGCTACGTTTCGGCCGCCCCGACCATCCGAAGATGAAGCATCTCATCTCGGGCGTCGTCCACGGCATCGGCGGTTACGGCAATTGCGTCGGCGTCCCCACCGTCGGCGGCGAGGTCAATTTCCACAAGGCCTATGACGGCAATATCCTCGTCAACGCGATGACCGTCGGCGTCGCCGAACATGACAAGATCTTCTATTCGGCCGCATCGGGCGTCGGCAATCCGATCGTCTATGTCGGCTCGAAGACCGGCCGCGACGGCATCCATGGCGCCACCATGGCCAGCGCCGACTTCGGCGAGGATGCCGAGGAAAAGCGCCCGACCGTACAGGTCGGCGACCCCTTCACCGAAAAGCTGCTGATCGAGGCGTGTCTTGAGCTGATGGCGTCGGATGCGATCGTCGCGATTCAGGACATGGGCGCCGCGGGCCTCACCTCGTCGTCGGTCGAGATGGCGTCGAAGGGCGGCGTCGGCCTCCACCTCAAGATGGACGATGTGCCGCAGCGCGAAACCGGCATGACGGCGTACGAGATGATGCTGTCGGAATCGCAGGAACGCATGCTGATGGTCCTGAAGCCCGGCAAGGAAGAATTTGCGAAAGCGATCTTCCACAAATGGGAACTCGACTTCGCCGTGATCGGCACCGTCACCGACACCGGCCGTATGGTGCTCGAACATCATGGCGAGATCGTCTGCGACATCCCGCTCGCGCCGCTCGCCGACGACGCGCCGCTCTACGACCGGCCGCACGTTCCGACGCCGAAGCAGGCCGAGCTGACCGACATCCCCGAGACGAAGGACGTCGCCGCCGACCTCAAGACGCTGATGGGCACCCCCGATATCGCCAGCCGCCGCTGGATCTGGGAACAATATGACAGCCAGGTCGGCGCCGACACGGTGCAGACCGGGGGCGACGCCGCGCTCGTCCGCATCCACGGCACCGACCGCGCGCTCGCGATGTCGACCGACTGCACCCCGCGCTATTGCTACGCCGACCCGGTCGAGGGCGGTAAGCAGGCGGTCGCCGAGACGTGGCGCAACATCAGCGCGGTCGGCGCGACCCCGCTCGCGATCACCAACTGCCTGAACTTCGCCAATCCGCAGCGTCCAGAAATCATGGGGCAGATCACCGGCTGCCTCGACGGCATGGCGCAGGCGTGCCGCGCGCTCGACTATCCGATCGTGTCGGGCAACGTCAGCCTCTACAACGAAAGCAAGGCGACCGGCGGCGGCAGCGCGATCCTGCCCACCCCCGCGATCGGCGGCGTCGGCGTGATCGACGACCTCGCCAAAGCGGTCGGCATCGGCTTCAAGCGCACCGGCGACATCGTCCTCGCGGTCGGCGAACGCGCCGGGCACCTCGGCCAGTCGGTTTGGCTGCGCGAAATCCATGGCCGCGAAGAAGGCCCGCCCCCGCCGGTCGACCTCAAGGCCGAAAAGCGCACCGGCGACTTCATCCGCGGCGCGATCAACGCTGGCTGGATCACCGCCTGCCACGACGTTTCCGACGGCGGCATGGCGGTGACGCTCGCCGAAATGGCGCTCAAGTCGAACATCGGCGTTCTGGTCAGCGAAGAACAGCCGTTCGGCGTGGCCGAAAGCTTCTTCGGCGAGGATCAGGGCCTCTATCTCGTCACCGTCTGCGACACCTGCCTCGCCGACTTCCTCGACGCCGCGGGCCGCGCCGACGTGCCGGTCGATCCGGTCGGCCGCACCATCAAGGACCGCATCGTCTTCGAACTGCCCGAGAGCGACCATCAGGTGACGCTGGCGGAACTCCGCGAAGCGCATGAGGGCTTCTTCCCGAACCTGATGGGAGCCGACGCGGCGCTGGCTTAACAACCCACCTCGTCATTCCGGCGAAGGCCGGAATCTCGCCGGTGCGGTGTAACGCGACGATGATATCCCGGCCTTCGCCGGGATGACGGAGGTGTTGAAGTCATGAGCATCCATATCGGCGTCGGAGGCTGGACCTTCGAACCGTGGCGCGGCCCCTTCTACCCCGCCGGCCTCCCGCAAAAACGCGAGCTCGAATACGCCGGGCAACACCTGACGGGCATCGAGATCAACGGCACCTATTACGGCAGCCAGAAACCCGAAACCTTCGCCAATTGGGCCGAAGCCGTCCCCGACGGCTTCAAATTCAGCGTCAAGGCGTCACGCTTCACCACCAACCGCAAGGTGCTGAAGGAAGGCGCCGCCTCGATCGAGAAATTCCTGACGCAGGGGCTGACCAAGCTCGGCGACCGGCTCGGCCCGATCCACTGGCAATTCATGGCGACCAAGAAATTCGACCGCGACGATTTCGCGGGCTTCCTCGACCTGCTGCCCGACACGCAGGACGGCCTTCCGCTGCGTCACGCGATCGAGGTGCGCCATGAAAGCTTCCGCGATCCGGCCTTCATCGACTTGGCTCGCGAACGAAACATGGCGATCGTCTTCGCCGACAGCGACGAATTCCCCTGCATCGACGAACAGACCGCCGACTTCACCTATGCCCGGCTCCAGCGCAGTCAGGACGACGTCGAAACGGGTTACGACGATCGGGCGCTCGACAAATGGGCAAAGCAGGCGCGCGAATGGGCCAAGGGCGACCGCGACGTCTATATCTTCTTCATCGCCGGCGCGAAGGTCCGCAATCCGGCGGCGGCACAGGCGCTGATCGCGAAGCTATAGCACCGATCGCTCCGCAATGGTGCAATTCGCCCCGCCGAACAATTGACACAATCCTCCCCTTCGCGAAGCGTTGGGAAGGGGGACCGCGCCCGAAGGGCGTGGTGGAGGGGTCAAAGCGTGCCGGCAAGCAATCACGCCTACAAGAGCGCCCGACGGTTACGCCGCAAGATGTCGCTGCCCGAAGTGCTGCTATAGCAGATCCTGAGGAAGCAACCCGGCTATATCAAGTTCAGGCGCCAGCACCCGACCGGGCGATATGTTCTCGATTTCTACGTGCTGGAATTGAGACTCGGGATCGAGATCGATGGTGTTGCTCACGACATGAGCGATCGACCGGAGCGCGATGAGGCCCGCGCCGAATGGCTCGAATCGCAAGGGATAAGAATGCTGCGTATCCCCGCAAAGGATGTCCTCGCCGATCCAACCGCAGTCGCGGACAGCATCGTGCGGCGCTGTACCGAAAGGTAAAACCCCTCCACCCACCCGCTTCGCGGGCGGTCCCCCTCCCCATGGCTTCGCCAAGGGGAGGATCTGGATCAAGCCGCCGCGGCCTGCGCCGCGAGGAAGTTATAGGGATCGATACCGCGGTTGCGGTACGCGCGGTGCGCCTCCTCATAGAGCGTCGGCTTGGCGATGCCGAGACGCGCGCGCGCAGCTTCGAGCGGCTCGGCGAGCAGCGCGCGGATATCTTGTTCGATGATCGCCTTTGCCGCCTGACCGTGGCGCTGGCCCTGGCGGATCGCGCCGAACACCGGGGCGTTGCTCTTGACGCTGCGCTTCACTTCGTAACCGCCGGCATAGGCGATGAAGAAATTGCCGTAATTGCCCGTCTGGCCATAGGTGAAGCCGAGCACGCACTGTTCGCCGAGCGCGTCGCGGCCATAGCCGGTGAGGATGTGGAACAGGTCGTGCGTGTCGCGCAGGCGGTTCGAATACCATTGCACCTGATCGTCATATTGCGGGCGCCCCATCTTGTCGCTCTCGGCGACGAGGCCCGCGGCCGACAGTCCCTCGCGGCGCATGAAAGTGACATAGGCGTGGCCGACGCTGCCCTCGGGCAGCGCGTCGATCCAGCCATGATCGTCAAGCAGGTCGGGCAGATAGGGTTCGCGTTCCATCAGCTTCCGGCCGAAATCGCTTGTCACAAAGGCGCGCGCATCGTCCATGAAGCCCTTGCGCGGCAGATTTTCGAAGATGTGGAAGACCTGCTCGGTATCTTCCTTGTCCCTGATCAGCTTGCGGAAGTGCTGGAACGCCTTGAACGGACGGAACTTCTGCGGCTGGCGGTCGGGGTGGGAGAAGATGGTGGGGATCATGGCGGCTCTCGCTCGAATCAGGTGATGCTGCTGGAATAGCATTACTGACATAGATGTCAATAATGGTTTAACGCCGCCCGGCGACGTCAATAAACCGCTCGACGCTCTTCACCCCGCGCGATACCTGTCGGCCCTCGGCCGAAGGGGAATGGGGCATGGAAGCACAGGGGGCGGCAACGCGTTACGAAAGCCTCGACGCCATTCGCGGCGTTGCGGTGATGGGCATATTGGCGATGAATATCGTCGCCTTCGCCCTGCCCTTTCCGGCCTATGCGAACCCCGCCGCCGGCGGGCCGCCCGGCGGCGCCGATGTTGCGACCTGGTTCTTCAACTTCGTCTTCATCGATTCGAAGATGCGCGGCATGTTTTCGATGCTGTTCGGGGCGAGCACGCTGCTCGTGATCGACAGCGCCGCCGCGGCTGGCCGCAGCGCCGCGGGCGCGCATTATTCGCGCATGTTCTGGCTCGCGATCTTCGGCCTCATCCACTTCTACCTGATCTGGTTCGGCGACATCCTCTTCCTCTATGCGATGTGCGGGCTGCTGCTCTTCCTGTTCCGCAATCTTTCGGTGAAGGCGCTGCTGCTCTGGTCGGTCCCCTTCTTCCTGATCGGCATCGGCCTGCCCGCCAGCCTGTGGTCGATGCTCTCCATGGCGCAGGCAGGCAGCCTGCCGCCCGAGGCCGCGGCGGGAATGCGCGAGGCACTCGTTCAGATGAACGCCGACATGGGTCCGTCGACCCCGGCCTATGCGAAGGAAATGGCGCTTTATCTCGGCAGCTATGCGGGCATCGTCGCGCACCGCACGGGGGAGATGGCCGGCGACCCGCTCTTTTTCCTCGTCATGTTCGCTTGGGAAACGATCGGCCTGATGCTGATCGGCATGGCGCTGTTCAAGTCGCGCATGCTGACCGGCGAATGGGAGGCCGCCCGCTACCGCAAATGGGCGCTGATCTGTTTTCTTGTCGGCGTTCCGCCGCTGGCGGGCCTTGCCCTTTACCAGATGAACGCGGGATATGACGCGGTGGCGATCTTCGGATCGACGATCGCGCTGTCGGTTCCGTTCGATACGCTGATGACCGTCGGCTGGGCGGCGCTGATCATGCTGCTGATCCAGACCCGGGCGAGTGCCGCCGTACGCGCGCGTTTCGCCGCGACGGGGCGCATGGCCTTCACCAACTATCTCGTCACCTCGATCGTCATGACGACGATCTTCTACGGCTATGGGCTGGGCCTCTTCGGCAGCTTCGGCCGTCTGCCGCTCTATCTTTTCTGCTTCGGCATGTGGGCCGCGATGCTGCTGTGGTCGAAGCCATGGCTCGAACGCTATCAATATGGGCCGCTCGAATGGCTGTGGCGCAGCCTGTCGCGATGGCGCGTTCAGCCGATGAAGAAGATACACTCCGGCTGACGCCGGAAGCGGCACCGGCCCGCTCCCCCACCGCCCGAAGACGACGCGTGGCGTCGAAGGGCCTCCCATAGGCTACTATTGTTGGGAAGGCCGGGTGGGGGAGCGGGCCGGTGCCGCCAGAATCAGTAATTCACGGCGCGGCCGAAGCCCGCCGGGCGGCGCTGGACGAGCGGATTGGCTTCGCGCTCGAGCGCGGCCAGCGTTTCTTCGAACAGCCGGCGCAGGTCGACGACGCGCGGCAGATATTCGTCGGGACTGGTCTGGCTTTCGACGCAGGCCCGCGCGAACATCTCGATATCCTCGGCCAGCGCGCCGAGCTTCTCGCCGCCGAACTGGCGCGCTTCGCTCTTCAGCGTGTGCGCGGGCATGACAAGGCCGCGCGCGTCGCGGGCGCGCATCGCCTCTTCGATGGCGGCGACCGATTTGGTGCCGTCCTCACGAAAATAGCCGAGAATCCGTACGAAAGCGGCGCCCAACTGGGTGCGCGTCGCGCGGAACTCATCCCAATCGACCAGAATTTCGTCCAATGTTCCGTCCCTTGGTGTTCATATTCGGCCGTGGTCCCGGCCGTTCCATGCCCAATTTGGGTAAAAAAGACGTTACAATGACGGCGCGCGCGCGGCCAAAGCCGCCCCGTTTTGGATCAACCGCGCCGCACGCGCCAGCGCCCCGCGTCGGCCGAAGCCGCATCGCCTTCGATCAGCCAGCCATGTTCATCGGCCAAAGCGGCGACTTCGCGTCCCGCCTGCGGATCGTCGGCGATCAGCAGCACGTCGTGCGCGTCGCGCATCGCGCGGGCGAGGCGCAGTGCGGGCCAGGGGCAGCGCATCCCGCGCGCATCGACCGTCACCGGCGATGCGTCACTCGTCATAGGGATTGCGCGAATTGCGGAAGTTGAGCCGCACCGGCACACCCTGGAACCCAAGCTCCTTGCGCATCCCGTTGACCAGATAGCGTTCATAGCTTCCCGGCAGCGCGTCGGTGCGCGAGCCGAACACGACGAACGTCGGCGGGCGCGTCCGCGCCTGCGTGATATAGCGCAGCTTGATCCGCTTGCCGCCCGGCGCCGGCGGCGGGTTCGCCGTGACGGCGCCCTCGAACCAGCGGTTGAGCCGCGCGGTCGATACCCTGTTCGTCCAGATCTCGCGCTGCTCGAACGCGACGCGCACCAGCGTGTCGATGCCCTTCCCCGTCGCGCCCGAAATGCTGAGCACGGGCACGCCCTTGACCTGGCTGAGCCCGTCGTCGAGCGCGGTGCGGACGCCGTTGAACAGTGCCGAGGGGTCTTCGGCGATATCCCATTTGTTGAGCGCGACGATCAGCGCGCGCCCTTCCTGCAGCACCTTGTCGGCGATGCGCAAATCCTGCGCCTCGAGCCCTTTCGTCGCATCGAGCAACAGCACGACCACCTCGGCGAAATCGACCGCGTGCAGCGCATCGGCGACCGACAATTTCTCCAGCTTGTCGACGACCTTCGCGCGCTTGCGCATGCCGGCGGTGTCGAACAGCTGGATCTCGTGGACCTCGCCGTCCTTTTCCCATTGCCAGTCGACGCGAATCGAATCGCGCGTGATCCCGGCCTCGGGGCCCGTAATCAGCCGGTCTTCGCCGATCATGCGGTTGATCAGCGTCGACTTGCCCGCATTCGGACGGCCGACGATCGCCAGCTTCATCGGGCCCAGCGGCGCGTCCTCATCCTCTTCGCCGTCCGCCAGCGGAAGGGTTTCGGCCCCTTCGGCGCCATATCCCTCGACGATCGGGCGGAGCGCATCAAACAGATCGACCACGCCTTCGCCATGTTCGGCGCTCAATGCGATCGGATTGTCGAAGCCAAGCGAATAGCTCTCCATCAGGCCGTTTTCGCCCTGTTTCCCCTCCGCCTTGTTGACGAGAAGGATGATCGGCGTGTCCTCGCTGCGCAGCCAGCGCGCGATTTCCTCGTCGAGCGGGGTCACGCCCGCGCGGCCGTCGATCATGAAAAGCGCGGCATCGGCCTCGCGCACCGCCTTTTCGGTCTGGACGCGCATCCGGCCGGGTAGCGTCGCCGCGTCCTGATCCTCAAAGCCCGCGGTGTCGACGATGCGGAATTCGAGCCCGAGCAGCTTGCCGTCGCCCTCGCGCCGGTCGCGCGTCACCCCCGGCTGGTCGTCGACCAGCGCCAGACGCTTGCCGACGAGCCGGTTGAACAGCGTCGATTTGCCGACATTGGGCCGGCCGACAATGGCGATCGTCGCGTGTCGCGACATCAGGCAGTCCTCATTTCAAAGCATAAAGCGATAACAGGTCCGTATCCCCGAGCGAAGACGAGGGGCTCGTTCGAGCGAAGCGAGAACCTGCGTCGTTGCTGCCTCGACTTCGCTCGGCATAGCCCCTCGTCTTCGCTCGGGGATACGGAATAAATAACCGCGCGATGTTTCTATCAGCGCCAGGCCGTGATCGTCCCGTCGTCCGCAAGGACGTACAAGATGTTGTTCGCGACGACCGGCGACTGCGACAGCGACGAATCGAATTCGGTCGATCCGAGCAGCGAGCCATCGGTG
Source organism: Sphingopyxis sp. SE2 (assembly GCF_032227185.1). Classification (NCBI taxonomy): domain Bacteria; kingdom Pseudomonadati; phylum Pseudomonadota; class Alphaproteobacteria; order Sphingomonadales; family Sphingopyxidaceae; genus Sphingopyxis; species Sphingopyxis sp. SE2. The sequence goes on from NZ_JAPMXW010000001.1 coordinate 2,450,716, forward strand.
GGCGAATATTCGGCCAGCGTCCCTTCGCTGTTGACCGCGATCAGCCGCCCGCCGGCCAGGATCGGTCCCGTCCAGCGGATCGGGTCCTTCTTCTTCTTTTCGGTTTCGACGCGGAAACGCGCGAGCTGCTGCAGCCAGCGGACCTTGCCCGACGAACGCGCGACGCAGAGCAGCTTGCCGTCGTCGGTCATCGCATAGACCCATTCGCCGACCACATAGGGGGTCGAAATACCCGCGATCGAGATTTCCCAGCTGCGCTGGCCGGTGACGAGTTCATAGCTCGCCATGCGACCGCCCTGGCCGAGCGCGAAGACATGACCGCGGTCGATGACCGGATCGGCATCGACGTCGGTGAGCGTCGACACCGACAGCGCCATCGAGGTGCGCGCGAGCGCGTCTTCCCACAGGTCGCGGCCATTCTCGTAACGATAGGCCTGCACTTCGCCCGACGAGAAGCCGGCGACGATCGTCCCCTGCCCCGCGGCGGGCGACGCCGCGCCGAACACGCTGCCGGCCTCGGTCGATGCCGTCGCCTGCCACTGCACCGCGCCATTGGCGGCGTTGAGCGCGTAAATCTGGTTGTCCTGGCTGATCACATAGACGCCGCCAAAGGCAATCGTCGGCGCGCCGCGCAGCGGGCCGGTTGGCTTCACCTTCCAGATCACCGAACCGTCGGCGGCGTTGAGCGCCGCGACGTCGCCGACGCCGCTCGTCGCATAGACGACATTGCCGTCGACCGCCGCGCCGCCGCCGAACAGCGAATCCTTGAAATCCTTGCCAGTGCTGCCGATCGCCGCGCTCCACAGCTTCGCGCCGGTATCGGCGGCAAAGGCCGAAACGACGGCATCGGTATCGACGACGAACAGCCGGTTGTCGGCGATCACCGGCGACGAGGCGAGACGCTGTTTGTTGGTGCTTCCCGCGATGCTCGCTTCCCACAGCTTCGCGCGCGTCGCGCCCAGCGCCGGATGCCCCATCGATTTCGAGGCATTGCCGCCCGACTGCGCCCAGGCCGCATTCACCGCGGGCTCGGGCAGCACGACCGCCATCGCGGCGGTGGCCGGATCGACCTTGATGCTGTTGTCGTTCGACAGAATCGACACGCGCTCGCCGACCGTCGGGGTCTTCGCCGGACCGTCGCCCTTGAACACGCCGCACGCCGCAAGCGGCAGCGCCAGCAGCGTCGCATAAAGTCCGTAACGCGCGCTGCGCATAATATCTGGCCGCATATTAATTGGCTTTCTCAGTCTTGCTGGCGGCCGCTGCCTTGGGCGCAGCATCGCCTTTCTTTTCGGCGGCGGCACTTTCCGCCGCCCTGTCGGTAACCGCATCGACACCGAGCATGCCCGCCATCTGCACCGAACGCGATTGCAGCGACCGCGTCACGTCGGGCGATTTGGCGATGCGGCCATAGAGCGCGCCGGCCTGGTCGAACTGGCCCAGCTGATAATGCGCGGTGGCCGACAGTTCGGCGGCGCTCGCGAACCAGCTCGACGCCGGATCCTTGGCATCGACCATCGGCTTCATTCGCGCGATCACCGTCTCGGGCTTCAGCGTGTCATATTCGAAAGCGGTCTGACGGATCAGTGCGAGGTCGCGCAGCGCCTGATCGAGCTTGGTGTCGGCGGCGACCTTGGCCATCAGCGCGGCGGCGGCCTTGAGGTCGCCGGCCTGCGCCTTGATGTTCGCTTCCTGCATCTGCGCGACCGCGCGATAGGCGGGGTCGCCCTCCACCGCGATCTTCTGCAATTCGGCGGTCGCGGCGCGCGGCTGGTTGGTACCGAGCTTTTCGAACGCCGCGATCAATTCCTCGGCCTGCTCGCCGCGCGCGGCATCCTGCCGGTGATCCCAGAAGAGATAGCCCCCGAACGCCAGCAGCGCGGCGACCACGCCGCCGATGATCCACCGGCCGTAACGCTGCATGATCGTGTCGAGCCGGTCCTTGCGGACGGCTTCGTCGACTTCCTGCAACAGCGCAGCGTCATTCGTCGGGCTCAGGGCCAATCAAACCTCCATAACTCAATAGCGGCGCTGGGCCGGCCCGCTTCCTTAGCGATGGCGCGGGGAAAGGCCAAGCGTTTCACTTTGGGTCGTCGCCGCGCCGTCGGCCAGCACCATCAGCCTGCGCCATCAACCTGCGCCATCAACCTGCGTAGGTCTGATCCTCGGTCGGGAATGAACGGGACCTGACTTCGTCGGCATAGTCCTTGACCGCAGCCTCGACGACGCCCGCCATATTCCCGAAACGCTTCACGAATTTCGGGACGCGTTCGAACATGCCGAGCATGTCGTCGGTGACGAGAACCTGGCCGTCGCACTGCGCCGAAGCGCCGATCCCGATCGTCGGGCAATCGACCTTGTTGGTGATCTCGATCGCGATCGATTCGAGCACCCCTTCGATAACGATCGAAAAGGCGCCGGCCTGCGCGACAGCAACGGCGTCTTCGACGATCGAGCGCGCTTCCTCCTCGCTTTTGCCGCGCACGCCATAGCCGCCGAGGATGTTGACCGCCTGCGGCGTCAGCCCGACATGGCCCATCACCGGGATGCCGCGCTGGGTCAGGAATTCGATCGTCGGGGCCAGCACCTTGCCGCCCTCGACCTTCACCGCCGCGGCGCCGGTTTCCTTGAGCAGCCGCGCGGCATTGTCGAACGCCTGCTCGGGGCTCCCCTCATAGCTGCCGAACGGCATGTCGACGATCACCGCGGCATGATAGCTTCCGCGTACCACGGCGGCGCCGTGCAGCGCCATCATGTCCATCGTCACACCGACCGTGTGCGGCAGGCCATAAATCACCTGCGCGAGCGAATCGCCGACGAGCAGCATGTCGCAATGCGGATCGAGCAGCTGCGCCATGCGGACGGTATAGGCAGTGAGCATCACGAGCGGCTCGCCGCCCTTGCGCTGACGGATACGCGGCACCGTCAGGCGCTTCATCGGCTGCGGCGTCGGATTGGCGCGGCTCGTCGATGTGTCGAGGGTGAGCGTTTTGGGGAGCGTGGACATGGCGCGAGGGTTTAGCCGCTAAAAGAGCGGCGCGAAAGCGCGAAAGCCCGTTTTTGTTGCAGCGCAGCGAGGGCGCGTCAGGCCGCGCTCAGCGCCGCCAGATGATCTTCGCTGAGTTTCAGAGCAACGCTGCCTATGAGCTCGTCGAGCTGCGCCACCGTTGTCGCGCTCGCGATCGGCGCCGTCACGCCCGGCTGCGCGGCGACCCACGCCAGCGCAATCTGCGACAGCGTCGCGCCGGTCTCGGCGGCGATGGCGTCCATCACCGCGAGCACCGCCGGGCCTCTTCCTTCGAGATAGGGTTTGACCCGGGCCCCGCGCGGACTCTTGCCGAGGTCGCCGGGCTCACGATATTTGCCCGACAGATAGCCCGAGGCGAGGCTGAAATAGGTGACGACGCCCAGCCCCTCGTCGATGCAAAGCTGCTGCAAGGGCCCCTCATATTGCGTTCGGTCGAGCAGGTTGAGTTCGGGCTGCATCGCGGTGAAACGTGGCAGACCCTTGTCGTCGGCCAAGCGCAACGCCTCCGCCAACCGTTCCGCCGAATAGTTGGATGCGCCGATCGCGCGCACGATGCCCGCGTCGACCAGCTCGGCAAAGGCGCCGAGTACTTCGTCGAGCGGCACGTCGGGGTCGTCCTTGTGTGCGAAATAAAGGTCGATGACGTCGGTGCCGAGCCGGTCGAGCGACCCTTGCACGGCTTCGCGGATGCGGTCGGGCTTGAGGCCGCCGGGCATCATGCCGACCTTGGTCGCGATCAGGACCTTGTCGCGCGCGCCGCTTTCCTTCAGCCACGCGCCCATCATGCTTTCGGACTCGCCGCCCTTGTGCCCCGGGACCCACGCCGAATAGACGTCGGCGGTGTCGATCATCCCGCCGCCATGCTCGACGAAGCGGTCGAGAACGGCGAAGCTCGCCTCGCGATCCGCCGTCATGCCGAAGACGTTGCCGCCAAGCACGAAAGGGCGGATCGACAGGCCGCTTTGGCCCAGCGCGCGTTCGGTCATCGCGAAACTCCTTTTTCAACTGCGACCACCGCCTCGCGCGGGTTGTCGCTGAATAGCCCGTCGACGCCCGCGGCGAGATAGGCGTCGATCTCGCCCGCCAAATCGCCATGGCCCGATGGATTGATACTGGCCTTGTCGCCGAGCGGCAGGAAGTAATTTTCGCGGCGAAACGTCCAGGGATGCACCCTCAGCCCCGCGGCGTGCGCATCGCGCACCAGCGCGGTCGGCTTGCCGAGCCGGCCGAGCGTGGCGCGCGGGATCACCATCGCCTTGTTCGGACCGATGCCGTCGGCATAGGCCGCAACCATTTTCAGCCCCGACGGCGACGCCATGGCGGCATAGCTGGTGCCGGGCCGATCGGCGGGCCCGCCCTCGACGTCCATCAACTGGATCAGCGGCAGGTCGCTCTTCGCGCGCAGGTCGATCAGATTGCCGACCTCGAAACTCTGGATGAACACCGGCGCCGTGCGGCCGCGATAGCCGAAGCGACCCAGCATCGCGAGCAGAGGCGCCTCGTGCGGCAAGCCGATCGCGACGAAATAGCTCGGGTGCTTGGTTTCGGGATAGACGCCGACGAGCCGGTCGCGATCCTTGTTGACCTCGGCGAGCAGCGTGAGGATTTCTTCGAAGGTGGGGATTTCGAACCGCCCGTCATATTCAGTGCTGCGCAGCTTGGGCAGCCGCTCACGCGCGCGCAGCGTCTTTAATTCGGCGAGGGTGAAATCCTCGGTGAACCAGCCCTCGACCTTTTGTCCGTCGATCGTCTTCTCGGTCTTGCGGTCCGCGAACTCGGGATGGGCGGCGACGTCGGTGGTCTCCGAGATCTCATTTTCGTGCCGCGCGACGAGCACGCCGTCCTTGGTCAGCACGAGGTCGGGCTCGATGAAGTCGGCGCCCTGCTCGATCGCGAGCCGGTAGCTCGCGAGCGTATGCTCGGGCCGCTCGCCCGATGCGCCGCGATGCGCGATCACGATCGGCGGCTGTCCGTCGAGGGTCGGCTGCGCGGTCACGACGTCAGCCGTGCAGCCCGTGGACAGCATCAGCGCCGCCACGGCCATGAGCGGCCGGATCATGCGCCAAACCGCGCCTGCCAGTCCGCAGCCGAAAAGCCGACGCTCATGTCGTCACCGGCTTCGACGACCGGCCGCCGGATCATTGCCGGTTGCTCGAGCATCAACGCCTTCGCCGCGGCGGCATCGAGCCCCTGTTTCTGCTCCTCGGGCAGCTTGCGAAAGGTCGTTCCCGCCTTGTTGAGCAGCTTTTCCCATCCGAGCGCGTCGATCCAGCCCTGCAGCCGCGCCGCGTCGAGCCCGTCCTTGCGGACATCGTGAAAACGATAGGCGACGCCCTGCTCGTCGAGCCAGCGCCGCGCCTTCTTCACCGTGTCGCAGTTCGAAATGCCATAAAGAATCATCGTCATGGGTCAAAACCTAGCAGGCACGGATTGCAGATTCGAGGCCGCGAAGCGGACGCGCTCAAGAAATCGGGGGCGGGTCCGCGATGCGCGTGTTCGCGCTGGCGAGTTTGCCGCGAAGCGCGCGGGCGAAGCCCTCGTGGAGCGCGCCCGCGATCGCCGGATTGGCGGCGAGATAGGCGCGCAGCGCCGCCGCGGGTACGAACCACAGCCGCGCGTTGCTGCCGAGCACAACCGTGCCTGTCGCATGGGCGCCGTCGAGCGCGGTCGCTTCGCCGATCAGCGCGCCGCCCGACAATTTCCCGACCTCGACGCCGTCGCGCAGCACCGCCGCCTGTCCCTCGGCCAGATAGAAGAGGCTCGGCGCCGCCTGATTCTCGCGGATCAGCACTTCGCCGCGCTTCGCCGAGATCCAGTGCCCCTGGTCGATCAGATCGCGCGCCGCCCCCGCGCCCAGCCCCGTGAAATGCTCGCGCCTCAGCGCCTCTTCCTCGGCCGAAAAGCTGATATTCGTTCCGCGCAGCCACAGGCGCGCCAATATGCCGATATTGACCGCCAATATCGCGAGCACGAGCAGGCTGTAGCCGAGGTCCGACCCGCGAAAGAGTGTCAGCGGCAGCGCGACGAAAGCCGCGGCGGCAAGGCCGACGCGCGCATAGTCGATGCGCACGACGAAGCTCGTCGCCAAAAGGAGGAAGAGCGCCCCATAGAGGAACCACGCGGAATCGAAATTCGTCACAGCCAATCGCTCGCATCCCGACCCCGCCCCGCATTGGGGCCTCGGTCATTGGGTGGTTGACGTTACCGATAGCCAAAAACCTTGGATACGCGCGCCCATCGCCGCATCAAGGTCCGTAATAAACTATCAGTTCCTGGCCCTGAAGAAAAGCATAGGTGCGCAAATGTCACGATAATGCTAATTTTCGACTTTGGTCGTGCCGGAAACATTGCTTCGGCGCGTCATAGGCGCCATGTGGCGCTCGATTCGAACGCGAAAAGACAGGCAGATGACGAAAAATTGGCAACCGCATAGCTGGCGCTCGCACGAGGCCCGCCAGCTTCCCACCTATCGCGACGCCGATGCGCTCGCGGCGGCCGAACGCGAACTCGCAAATTATCCGCCGCTCGTCTTCGCGGGCGAAGCGCGCGAACTGACAAGCGAACTCGCGCGCGTGGCGGAAGGCAAAGCCTTTCTGCTTCAGGGCGGCGACTGCGCCGAAAGCTTTGCCGAATTTCATCCGAACAATATCCGCGACACCTTCCGCGTCCTCCTCCAGATGGCGGTCGTGCTTACCTTCGCCTCGAAGATGCCCGTGGTGAAGCTCGGCCGCATGGCGGGCCAGTTCGCCAAGCCGCGCTCGGCCGACATGGAAGAGATCGATGGCGTGTCGCTGCCGAGCTATCGCGGGGACAACATCAACGACATCGCCTTCGACGCCGCGGGCCGCGAGCCCGACCCGCAGCGCATGGTCAAGGCGTACAACCAGTCGGCGGCGACGCTCAACCTGCTGCGCGCCTTCGCGAACGGCGGCTATGCGAATTTGCACCAGGTCAACGCCTGGACGCACGACTTCATGGACCGCAGCCCGTGGGCGAAGAAATATCAGGAAACCGCCGCGCGCATTTCCGAAGCGCTCGCTTTCATGGAAGCATGCGGCGTGACGCCCGAAACCGTCCCGCAGATCAAGGGGACCAGCTTCTACACCAGCCACGAGGCGCTGCTGCTTCCCTATGAACAGGCGCTCACACGGCAGGACAGCCTGACCGGCGGCTGGTATGACACCTCGGGCCATTTCCTGTGGGTCGGCGATCGTACGCGCTTCGAAGGGTCGGCGCACATCGAATATCTGCGCGGCATCGGCAATCCGGTCGGGATGAAGTGCGGCCCGAGCCTCGAGCCCGATGCGCTGCTGCGCCTGCTCGACACGCTGAACCCCAATCATGTCGCGGGGCGCATGACGCTGATCACGCGCTACGGCCACGACAAGATCGAGGCGCATCTGCCCAAGCTGGTGCGCGCGGTGAAGGAATCGGGGCATCCCGTCGTCTGGTCGTGCGACCCGATGCACGGCAATGTCATCAAGACGCCTAACGGTTACAAGACGCGCCCGTTCGATCGCATTCTCGCCGAAGTGCGCGGCTTCTTCGCGGTGCACCGCGCCGAGGGCACGCATGGCGGCGGCATCCATATCGAAATGACCGGCCAGAACGTCACCGAATGCACCGGCGGCGCGATGGACGTGACCCAGATGGATCTGGCCGACCGTTACCACACCCATTGCGACCCGCGCCTCAACGCGGGGCAGAGCCTCGAGCTTGCTTTCCTGCTCGCCGAAATGCTCAATCAGGAAATGGCGGATCGCGCGAAGCAGGCGGCTTGATTTAACGGCGATCCTGTCTTTTCAAGCCTGCGACAAGTACGGCGGGCTTCAACCGATAGTTGTCATAAGATCCTCCCTGTGCCGCAGGCATGGGGAGGTGGCAGCGCGAAGCGCTGACGGAGGGGCTATGACGCGAGGTTGAGCCCCTCCACCATCGCCTGCGGCGACGGTCCCCCTCCCCATCGCTACACGACAGGGAGGATTTTCAACCGCCGCTCTCCACCTCTAAACCAACATCCTCTACTTGCCCGGCCACCGCTTGGTATCGGCGAACGCCCGGCCCAGCGCGACGTGCAAATCGGCATCCTCGGCCGCGCCGCCCAGCGGGATCTTGTGGGAGAATTCGTCCGCCGGGCGGTGATAGTCGCTGCCCAGAAACGCTTCGAGCAGCTTCATGTCCGAAAAGCTGCCGCCGACCATCAGCGACGTCACGCCCTTGGCGCCCAAGGCCCAGCCGTCCTGCCGCTGGATGAAGGCATCGGCCTCACCATCCTCGTCGAGCTTGCGGCCGAGCTTGGTCGCCGCCTCGCGCACCACCGCGTCATAGGCGGGCTTGCCGCGCCCGATCGTCGCCACCGGCGTGCCGCGCGGCGAAATCGCGATCGTGTCGACGTTGAGCGCGACAATGATGTCGGCCAGCGGCACCACCGGATGATCGGCGAACCAGTGCGCGCCGAGCAGGCCCTTTTCCTCCGCCGTCGTCGCCATGAAATAAATGTCGCGGTCGGGCCGCGCGCCCTTGCCCAGCCGCTTGGCGACCTCGATCAGCACCGCGATCCCGCTCGCATTGTCGACCGCGCCGTTGCAGATGCGGTCGGCGGCGCCTTCGGGCTCGCAGATGCCGAGATGATCCCAGTGGCCGAGGAACAGCACCGCCTTGCCGTCGGGCTTCGCGCCCGGCAGCTTGGCGACGATATTGTGGCTGGCAAAGGGGCGGACGGTCGATTGCGCAGTAAAGTCGGCCGTCACCGGCAGCGCGGCGCCCTTGTAATCGGGCGACTTGGCGGCCTCGCGCAGCGCGGCGCTATCCTGTCCCGCCGCCTTGAGCAGCGTGTCGGCGGCTTCGGGCGAAAGGAAGCCGCTCACCGGCGCGCCCGGCTTCGCGCTCGCCAGCCGCACATATTTGCCGCCGACGCTTTCGCGCAGCGCCGGCCACGGCACCGCGCCCGTAGAAATCACGAGCACCGCGCTCGCCCCCGCGTCGGCGAGCATCTGCCGCCGCTCGCGATAGCGTGGGAGCTTGTCGCCGAAGGGCGCATTGTCGAAAAGCATGATCGCGAGCTTGCCCTTGACGTCGGCATTGACCTGCCCCGCGCCGTCGACGCCATAGCCGACGAAAAGCGCGGGCACGTCCGCCAGCGCGACCGACGCGTCGCGGCCGGTCAGGATAATGCCGTCATCGCCCGGCACGATCTCGCGGCCGTTCACCTTGAACTTCGCGGTTCCGCCGAGCGCCTGCGTCTCGACGAAGGGCACGGGCTGGACCCACGGCGTCGCGCTGCCCGGCACGGGTTCGAGCCCGGCCTTCGCCCATTCACCGACGACATAGGCGATCGTGCGATCCTCGCCCTCGGTGCCGGGCGCGCGGCCCTCGAACGCGTCGTCCGCCAGTATCTTGATATGCGCGGCGAGGTCGGCCTCGGTGACCGGCGCATCACCCTTGGCGGGCGCGGCCGAAACGGCGGGGGCGAAGGAAAGCAGGGCGACAGCCGCGATCGCGGCGCGGAAGGAGCTATGTCTCATGGACGCGCCGCATCGCATGTCCGCAGCATCCCGGCAAGGCGGTTCGTCGAACGACGAACGGCGGGTATAAGAGCCCCTCCCCTTTAGGAGTGTCAGGTCGGTCATGCCCCCGGCATGACCTAAACCGTCCGGGGGACGGTTTACCTGACACTGGGTTGGGGTGGGGGCCATCGGCCTTGCGCAAGGCCGATGGCCCCCACCCGCTGCGACTAAGCCAGCAAGCTGGCAAGTCTCGCTGCCCTCCCCTGAAGGAGAGGGCTTGTTACCTACCGCCCCGCCCGCGCCAGCAATGCTCTAGCCGCCGCGACGTGCATATCCTCGATCATCCGGCCGTCGTGCCGCTGCGCGCCGCCGGTCGCCGCGGCGACGAGCGCTTCGGCCGCCGCGATCTCGCGCTCCGACGGCGCGAAGGCGGTGTTGCACGGGTCGACCTGCGACGGGTGGATCAGCGTCTTGCCATCGAAGCCGAGCCGGCGTCCTTCCGCAACCTCGGCCGCGAAACCCGCGGCGTCGTCGATCGCGTTATAAACGCCGTCGAAAACCCAGACCTCGCCCGCGCGCGCGGCAAGTATGATCGCCTGAATCGCATGGCTCATCGCGCCGCGGTCCATGCCGTCGGGCAGCTTCAGCTCGTGCGCCAGATCGTTGAGCCCCGCGATCAGACCGGTCACGGCGGGATCGGCGGCGATATCGCGCGCGGCATAGATCGCCGCGGGCGTTTCGATCATTGCGAGGATGGGCAGGCCGAGATCGCACAGCGGGTCGAGATCGGACGGCGCATCGACCTTCGGTAGCACGACGGCATCCAGCGCCAATCCGGCGAGCGCGGCGATGTCGTCGGCCTGCTCGGCGCTGCCTGTCGCATTGACGCGCACCGCGACGCGCTTGCCGGGAAAGCCCGCCGTTACGGCCGCCCGCATCGCGGCGCGCGCTTCGGCCTTGCGATCGGCGGGCACCGCATCCTCCAGATCGACGATCAGCATGTCGGCGGCAAGGCCGCCCGCCTTTTCGAGCGCGCGCGCATTCGACCCCGGAACATAGAGCAAGGAACGCGGCGGATAGTCGGCGGAATAGTCGCTTGGGGTCATGCGCTTTTCTGTGGCGCAACCCTGCCGTTGCCGCAATAAGGAAGCGGGTTTGCAGAGACGCAATTTGCAAAGAGGGGATGATCGATGGAATTCGCACTCGCACTGGTGGTTCTGGCGCTGGTGTTCCTGATCTGGGCGCTGACGCCGGTGCGGCAGGGCTATGCCTATACGATCGAACGTTTCGGCCGCTACACGCACACCGCGCAGCCCGGGCTCAACTTCATCATGCCGATCTTCGACCGCGTCGGTCGGAAAGTGAACATGATGGAGCAGGTGCTCGACATCCCGGGGCAGGAAATCATCACCAAGGACAATGCGATGGTCGCGGTCGACGGCGTCGTCTTCTTCCAGGTGCTCGACGCCGCCAAGGCCGCCTATGAGGTCAGCGACCTCTATCTCTCGATCATGAACCTGACGACGACGAACCTGCGCACCGTGATGGGCTCGATGGACCTCGACGAAACGCTGTCGAAGCGCGACGAGATCAACACGCGGCTGCTGCACGTCGTCGACGATGCGACCACCCCGTGGGGCGTCAAGATCACCCGCGTCGAGATCAAGGACATCCGCCCGCCCGCCGATATCTCGAACGCAATGGCGCGGCAGATGAAGGCCGAGCGCGAAAAACGCGCGAACATCCTCGAAGCCGAGGGCAGCCGCGCTTCCGAAATCCTGCGCGCCGAGGGCCAGAAGCAGAGCCAGATCCTCGAGGCCGAAGGCCGCCGCGAAGCCGCCTTCCGCGACGCCGAGGCGCGCGAGCGCGAGGCCGAAGCCGAAGCGAAGGCGACGCAGATGGTGTCCGACGCGATCGCCGGCGGCAACGCGCAGGCGATCAACTATTTCATCGCGCAGAAATATGTCGAGGCGGTGAGTCAGTTCGCGACCAGCCCGAACAGCAAGACCATCCTCTTCCCGGTCGAGGCGACGCAGCTGATCGGAACCTTGGGCGGCATCGGCGAACTCGCCAAGGATGCGCTCGAACGCAAGACGGGGGCCTGACATGCCCGACTGGCTGACCAACATGGAACCGCATTGGGCATGGCTCTCGCTCGGCGTGCTGCTCGCCGCCGCCGAGATCGTCGCGCCGGGCTTCTTCCTCATCTGGATCGGCGCCGCCGCGGTCGTCACCGGCGTCATCGCCTGGGTCGTCCCGCTCAGCGTCCCGCTCCAGCTCGGCATCTTCGCCGCGCTGGCGTTCGTCGCGCTCTATGGCGGGCGCCGCTGGCTGAAGGCGAACCCGATCACCACGGCCGACCCGCACCTCAACCAGCGCGGCGGCCGCCTCGTCGGCGAGGTGCTGACGGTAACGAAAGCGATCGAGGACGGCCGCGGCCGCGCCAGGGTCGGCGACGGCGAATGGCCGGTGCGCGGTCCCGACGTGGCCGAAGGTACCAAGGTCCGCGTGGTCAGCGCCGACGGCGGCGTGCTGCTGGTCGAGCCGGTCTAGCCGCCGCGCGGCCGCAAATAAATCGCCACCACATGCCCCAGCGCATCGCTGTCGCCGATGCGCCGGAACCCCAGCTTGGCCGCGACACGCTCCGACGCCTCGTTGCCGAGATCGATGATGCAGCGCACATCCTTCGCATCGAGATTCGCGTCGGCCCAGCCTAGCGCGGCGGTCATCGCCTCGGTCGCATAGCCCGCGCCCCAATGGTCGGCGTCGAACGCCCAGCCCGCCTCGGGCCGCCCTTCGAGCTCGGGGATGCCGCGGCAGAAATAGCTGAGCCCCCCCATGCCGATCAGCGCGTCGCTCGCGCGGTCGGCGAACACCCAGTAACCGAATCCCATCACCGGCCACAGCCCCGCCGAACTCAGAAACTTGCCCCAACTGACGTCGGGGGCGCGCGGTTCGCCGCCGATGAAGCGCGTGACGCGTTCGTCGGCCCACATGTCGATGTGAACATCCTTGTCGGCAAGGCGCCCGGGACGCAGGCGCAGGCGGTCGGTTTCGATAACGGGGGGAGCGCTGAAGGTTGCGGAAGCCATGGACGCGGTGTGCCGAAGCGCGGCGAAACGGTCAATCGGGGTTGAGATAATGATCGAACAGGTCGTGCAGCACCGCGGTGCCGTCGACCTGCCGCTTCGCGCGCAACACGCCCAGCCCGTCGACCCGCGCCAGCACCTCCACATGGCGCAGCACCGCATGATAATGCGGCCCGTCGTTGAAATCGTGGAACAGGAAAACGCAGTCGGGCTTGCAGTGGATGATCGACTGTAACAGGCAGGCGACACGGAAACGCCCCGCGATCGACACCGCATCGGGGCTGCCGCCCATGCCGCGCCAGATATGGCTGTGATAGCGCGGCCAGTCGCGGATGCGGCCTTCATCCGCGGGATAGCCCCCCTCGCCGACCGGCCCGATGTCGATATGGACGGGGGTGAACTCGACCGCCTCGCGCGCGACCTCGTCCTGTATCCGGCCGAGCCGGGCGGGATCGCCATCGACGCTGACGATCCGCCGCACCTGCCGCGCCGCAACCAGCGTGGCTTCGCCGCAGCCGAATTCGAGCAGCGAAGACAGCCCCGCGAGTTGCAGCTCGATCTGCGCGATTTCGGCGGCGGTCAGATGTGGTCGCATGGTCCCCTCCCCACGCGCTCAGCGATATGGGACGGGCGCCGCGGCGTCCAGCGGGGATCGGCACATTATCGCCGCGAAGGCGGGCTCCCGGAGAGGGGAGAGAGAGAATACCGCTCCGGGTGCCCGCCTTCGCGGGTCAGGCTGCCGCCGCAGCCAGCCCGGGTTTCGACGAATGCGCCGGCATGATCGCGTCGGCATAGTCGCTTTCATATTTCTGGATCAGCGACCGGTCGTCGTGGTTCCACGGGTGGAAACCCGGCATGAAATAGGAAAGCCAGGGAAAGAAGCTCTTGCGCAGCACGCCCGGGGTGCCGAGCAGATACCACCAGATGCGCGCCGTGACGCGCCAGCCGGTGAGGCCGTCTTGTTTGAGCAGCGCCTTCATCCCCTTGACGCGCTTGGGCCAAAAACGCGTGGTGACGAGGAGCATCATCAGCGACTTGGCGCGCCAGCGCTTGAAGCGGCTCCAGTCCTTCGTCGCGTGCAGCCAGGTGTCGTAAGCGACGCCCTTATGCTCGATTTCCTCGATCGCGTGCCATTTCCACAGCGCCGCCCATTCGGGCTCGGCACCGGCGTACATCTTGTCTTCGCGCAGCATCACCGCCGCCATCATCGCGGTATAATGTTCGAGCGCGATCGTCGCCATCAGGTTGACGATCTGCGGGCGCGTCTTGATGAGGTCGAGCACCTGGTTGACGTCGTCCTCGAGCTCGGAAAGATCATATCCCGCTTCGGCCGCCTTCTTGTTAAAGACGACATGCTCGCGGCTGTGGATCACCTCCTGCTGGGTAAAGGCCCGGATTTCGCGCGCCAGCTTGTCGGGGACGCCGTCGCGGTGCGCCTTCACCGCCTCGATGAACATCGCTTCGCCGCGCGGAAAGGTCACCGAGAGCGCGGTGTGAAAGGCCGAGGCGATCGGATCGCCGTTCAGCCACCAGCGCCCCTGCCGGTCGTCGCGGCCGAAGCGCATATCGCGCGGGGTGATCGAAAGATCGGCGGGGGTCGGCGACCGGGAAAGGCTGGACATATGGCTCATACCGTCGAAAAGGGTTGTCGGGGCCAGAAAATAGGGTTTACTTACATATATGTCAATAGTGAAGAAGCGTTTGAGTCCCGAGGAAAGCCGGTCGGCGGCGCTCGAGGCCGCGCGCCAGATATTGGTCGAAATGGGGCCGGCGGCGGTGACGCTGAAAGCCGTCGCGGCGCGGATCGACCGCACCCACGCCAATCTGCTCCACCATTTCGGCAGCGCCGCGGGGCTGCAAAAGGCGCTCGCCGCCTATCAGGCCGAAACCGTGTGCGACACGATCGGCCGGAAAATGGCCGAATCGCCGCCGGGCGAGCGCAATGTCCGCGAGATCGTCGACCTCGCCTTCGATGCCTTCAACGAGGGGGGCGCCGGCGCGCTCGCGACCTGGATGGCGGCGACGGGCAACGACGACGCGCTCGACCCCATCGTCGCTGCGATCCACCGCCTGATCGACGGCATGGCCCCCGACGCGCATGAAAAACGCCTGATGCACGAGGATACGCTCGCGCTCGTGCTGATGGCCTTGGGCGATGCGCAGCTCGGCGGCCCGATGGCCGAGGCGCTCGGCCTGCCGCGCGACACCGCGCGCGTGCTCGCGACCGAACTCATCACCGGACGCATCGCCAAATTCTGGGCCGAACATGGCGGCAAGCCCGCGAGCTGAAACGAGGCGATGAATAGCCGCTACCGACCGGTTGCGGCCATTGAGAGAAGAAAGCCCCTCCCCTTCAGGGGAGGGGTTGGGGGTGGGGTCCATCGGCCTTGCGCAAGGCCGATAGACCCCACCCCACTACGACTAGGCAGCAAGCTGCCAAGTCTGCGTTGCCCCTCCCCTGAAGGGGAGGGGCCAAATTGCCGCAACGTCCGCTCCCCACCCCAAAGCCGCCATCCGTATCGCGCGCCTTCCCTCGTGGATGCCCGGCTAGTAAAATCGCGCCATTCCGCCTAAAGGCCCCGCCATGCACTTCCTCGACCAAGCCAAGATTTTCATCAAGTCCGGCGATGGCGGCCCCGGCGCCGTGTCGTTCCGGCGCGAGAAATATATCGAATATGGCGGCCCCGACGGCGGCAATGGCGGCAAGGGCGGCGACATCGTCTTCGAAGCCGTGGCCGGCCTCAACACGCTGATCGACTTTCGCTATACCCAGCATTTCAAGGCGAAGCGCGGCACCCCCGGTGCCGGCCGCGACCGCACCGGTGCGGGCGGCCCCGACCTCGTCATCCAGGTCCCGATCGGCACCCAGATCCTCGACGACGACGAGGAGCGCAGCCTGCTCGCCGATTTGACCAAAGAGGGCGAGCGCATCCACTTCCTGCGCGGCGGCGACGGCGGCCGCGGCAATGCGAGCTACAAGACCTCGACCAACCGCGCGCCGCGCCAGCACGGACCCGGCTGGCCGGGCGAGGAAATGTGGGTGTGGCTGCGCCTGAAACTGCTCGCCGACGCCGGCCTCGTCGGCTTGCCCAACGCCGGCAAGTCGACCTTCATCAATGCGGTGAGCAACGCGCAGGCCAAGGTCGGCGCCTATGCCTTCACCACGCTCCGCCCCCAGCTTGGCGTCGTCAGCCACAAGGGGCATGAGTTCGTCGTCGCCGACATCCCGGGGCTGATCGCGGGCGCCGCCGAAGGTGCCGGGGTCGGCGACCGCTTCCTCGGCCATATCGAACGCTGCCGCGTCCTCCTCCACCTCGTCGATGCGAACGACGAAGACGTGGCGACGAGCTACCGCATCGTCCGCGACGAACTCGAAGCCTATGGCGCCGACCTGATCGATAAGCCGGTGATCGTCGCGCTTAACAAGACCGACACGCTCGACGACGAGCTGATCGCCGCGCTGTCCGCCGAGCTCGAAGCCGAAAGCGGCCACCCGGTGATGGCGCTCTCGGGCGCCAGCGGCGCGGGCGTGCCCGCGGTGCTCGACAAGCTGCTCGAAGCGATCGGCCATCCCGAACCCGGCGAGGACGAGAGCGAAGAACCGGACGACTGGTCGCCGATTTAGCACCCTGTCCCCGGGGAACGAAATGCCGCCGCAGGGAATTTCATGCGGAACAACAAGGATTTCCGCATGACCGAACGCAACCCGCTTCCCGCGCTGCTGCTCGTCGCGCTCGCCGCGGCCGCGGCCGCGGCCGCCGCCCCGGCGAACGCGCAGGAAGGCAGCGAGAATGCCGAAAAGCGCACGCGCATCATCCTCGGGCCGCAGCTTTCGCCGTCGTGGCCGGGCGCGGACAAGTTCAGCGTCGGCCCCTATATCGACGTCTCGCGCACCCGCGACAGCGCATTCGAGTTCGAGGCGCCCGACGAAAGCTTCGGCTCCCCGCTTGTCCATTCGGGCGATTTCGCCTTCGGCCCCGCCTTCGGTTTCATCGGCAAGCGCAAGGCGTCGGACATCGGCGCCGACCTGCCTAAGGTCGGCTTCACGGTCGAGGCCGGCGGCTTCGCGCAGGCCTATCTGGCCCCGTCGCTCCGCATCCGCGCCGAAGGACGCAAGGGGCTCAGCGGGCATAAGGGCTGGGTCGGCGAAATCAGCGCCGACTATATCGCGCGGCGGGGTGACGGCTGGCTCTTTTCGATCGGCCCGCGCGTCACGCTCGGCGATTCGAAATACCACCGCGCCTATTTCGGCGTCACCCCCGCTGCGGCCGCCACGTCGGGCCTGCCCGCCTATGACCTGGGCGGCGGCGTTCAGTCGGTCGGCGTCACTGCGGGTTATCACCGCATGGTCGGAAAGAATTGGGGGGTCGCGGTCTACGGCCGCTACGACCGGCTCGTCGGCGACGCCGCCGATTCGCCCGTTACGCGCCAGCTCGGTTCGCGCAGCCAGCCGTCGGGGGGCATCGCGCTTAGCTATACCTTCGGCGGCGGCCGTTGAGCCGTCCCGCCTGGCGGCTCTAGGTTTCGCCCGGTGCCGGCAGCCGCGCGAGCAGCGCCACGAGCTGCGCTTGGCTGCCCGCGCCGGTCTTGCGAAAAATGCCTTTCAAGAGGAAGCGCACCGCGTTGAGACTGACCGCGCGCAGCGCGGCATAGCCCTGCAGCGTCTCGCCCGCGGCGAGCGCGACCGCGAGGCGCGCTTCGGCCGGGGTCAGGCCGAACCATTGCGCGACGCGGTCGATCTCGAGCACCGGGGTTTCGCCCGGCGCGCTGCCCAGCGTGACAATCAGCGAGGCGCCGAGGCGGACGCCGCCGAGTTGCTGCGCCGACTGCCGCGTCACCCGTGCGACGAGCACCGGGCACTCCTTGCCCGAAGGCGCGACGGTCTGAAAGGCGAGGCCGGCGGGATCGGGGCGTCTGACGAGATCGAGCAGCTGTTTCTGGCTCGGCGGATGGGTGAAGGCAAAACGATCCTGCGCGGTGCGGATGAACCCCGCGCGTTCGTAACGCGCGGCGCGGGCGTTCGCCGCGAGGATGCCCAGCTGATCGTCGAGGCTGAAGATCGCGAAGGGCGCGGCATCGGCGGCGGCGCGCGCCGCGCCCGCCGCAAGGTCGAGCGTCGCGATCCGATCGCTGATCCGCATCGCGCGCTGCATATGCGGGGCAAGGACGCGCAAGCCGCGCTTCAACCGTTCGACGTCGCGGTCGCCGGGGCCAGGCAGCATCAGCCCGAGCCGGTCGCCATCGCGGCGATCAAGCAGCACGCCGACGAGCCGGTCGATGCCATAGGGTTTCAGGAAGTTACGGAAAAACTCGCTTTCATAGAATTCCTCGCGCGTCATGATGTCGAAGCTGTCGACGACGCTGCCGTTGCCGTAACGCTGGAACTTGCGCGACCAGGGGTGATGGCCGGCGTAAACCGCGGTGTAGATTTCCTGGATGCCCGCCGCGAGGCCGGTCGCGGCGACGAAACGCGCGCTCGGCGGGTTGCTGTTTTCCCACAGGATGAAAGCCGCGTCCCAGTTCAGCGGGCAGAGCGTGCCGGTGATGCGGGCGAGGGTCTCGTTCCAGCTTTCGGGATGCAGGACCGAATCGTATATTTCGCCGATCAGCGCGTTGAGCACCTCCCATTCGGCCGGCGCATTATGGTCGGTCGGAAAGGCCGGTCGCTGATCGCCCTGCATGTACTTCTCCCCACAGAAGATACGCAGCCACCGCATTTGAGGCGAGCCGAACCGCGATGGCAAGCGCAATGCGACAAAATGAAAAAAATCCGCTCCCTACCCAGGTGGGTAGCGAAACGAAGCCGCGAATCGGCGATGAAGGATCCGCGACCCGAGGAAGGTGGAACCAAGGCCATCTTGCTCTCTTGAAGTCCGCCGGCTTGCCGGCGGACTTCATTTTTGGGCGATGGACCGGCTGCGGCCATTCGGCGTATCGGCAATATCGCGGTCGGGATTGGGGCCACTTGGAACCGAAAACGCAAAGCCTGAGCTATGCGCGTCCACCTGCGCGGAACGTTCGCTCCTTCCCGAGCCTGCTCCGCCGGCTCCACCGAACCAGCAAGCCTCTCGACACGACCCTCCGAAGGCGGGACGACCCCAAATGAATTCTGGTCCGACATGGATCAATTACACGGTGCCATGACAGCTGTTACCGTCATCGGGCTAAGATGCCTTCCGACCGCGACCCAGGAAGGCATAGGGGCATTCTTTTGTGTGGGCCAGGAGACGGAAAGGCTCCGCCACGTGCGGGGCTTTCTTGGTTGGCGGGTTTTCGACCAGACCCTGGCCGTCGCCCCGCGAAGCAGGGGAGCCGCTGTCGTTTACACAATGCCGCTGGTAAAGGCCATAGCGGCCCGCTACTTCGGGGGGCGACGATTGTGGAATGTCCGCTCACCACCCACCGCCCTGTTCGCCGTCGAAAAACGCTGTCCTACAAATCGGGCCGGACTAGCCTGCCCCGATGACACCGCCTCCCCTCCCACGCACTCCGCAGCCCTTCGCTCCTCGCGTAGGGGCGTCAACTCGTCAACTTCCCGTCCCACCTCGCAGCGTCGATCGCCGGGACATTCGCAGTGGCGGCGCGCGCATCGCCTATCGGCGGCGGCATGAGCCTGTTCCGCCCCTTTCCTGCCCCCGTCTGATCGTAAGATCAGTCGGCGCTGCTCGATCGATCTGTCGGGCGCGGTCGGCGCGACTGGCTCGCCGGGATCGCCGCCGATATCGGCGAGCGGACGGCGCAGACAGCAGGTCGCGGTCGTGTCGTCAGCGCGATCGCGCTCGGCGCGCAGCGGCTGGGGCTTGCCAGGGCGGACGCGGAACGCTCGAGGATGCGCAGGCGGCCGCCGCGACCGGACAGATCGCGCTGGAGCCAGGTCTGGGCCGAAGTACTCGGCGCCGAAGGACTGACCGCAGCGCAGATGCTCGTCACGCTCGACGATCTCGAGCATCGCCGCCGCTACCTCCAACGCCGCCGCGACATCGACCGGCTGCTCAGCCTCGGCGTCATGCGATCATCAACAGAATGACAGCGTCGCGTGAAGAAATCCGCCTGGCGACAACGACCGCCTTGCCACGCGTTGCCCAGCCGCGGCGGCGGGCGGCGTGATCTGCTCTCCGACATCGGCCTCTACGACAAAAATCCTGCCTTCGGCGCGAACCATATCGCGCGCGTCGCATCGATGCCGCTATCGAGGCGATGAAAATTACCAGCTCCGCCTCGGGCATGGGATCGGGCGGCATGGTATCGAATCGCGGCGGCGCGCATCGCCAACGCCGGGCGCATCTCGCGATCGCGTCAGGCCGGATCGACCGGCCGCTGTCGACCGAGGCACGGCACTTTGTTCGCCGCCGAAGGCGCAAAACGCGCGCAAGGCGTGGCTCGCGGGCAGAACACCCGCGAAGGGCGGGTCGAGATCGACGCGGGCCGCCAGGCGCGCAAGGCGGCGCGAGCCTGCTCGCCGCCAGATCACCGCAGTCAGCGGCAGCTTCGCGCGGCGACATTCTCGACATCGCCGGTCCCGACGGACGCCTCATCGCGCGGCCTTTCGAATATCCGGGCATGACGCCGCGAACATCGTGGCCTCAGCCGCGAGGCGCAGGAAGCCGCCTCGGCTATGCGCCGCGCAACTGGTAGTCCACCGCGACCATATGGTGCTATTGTGAACGCTGCGATGAATCCATTTGCGATGGATCCATTGACCTCCCCTTCAGGGGAGGGGTTGGGAGTGAGGCCATCGGCTGCGCAAGCTGCGAGTCCCCACCGGCCCTCCCTGAAGGGGAGGGGAGCAAGATGACACCCACCCTCGCAATGACCGGCGCGACCGGCTTCGTTGGCGGTGCGACGATGCGGCGAGCGGTCGAAGCGGGCTGGCACGTCCGCGCCCTCACCCGCCGCCCGCAGCCCGAGCGCGACGGCGTGACGTGGATCGCGGGCGCGCTCGACCAGCCCGACAGTCTCGCCGAGATGGCGAAAGGCGCCGACGCCCTCATGCACATCGCAGGCGTCGTCAACGTCCCCACCCGCGCGGCGTTCGAGGCGGGCAATGCGACCGCGACCGCCAACGTCGTCGAAGCCGCGCGAGAGGCCGGCGTCACGCGCTTCGTCCACGTCTCCTCGCTCGCGGCACGCGAGCCCGGCCTCTCCAACTATGGCTGGTCGAAGGAGCGCGCCGAGGCCGTCGTCATGGCAAGCGGGCTCGACTGGACGATCGTCCGCCCGCCCGCGGTGTTCGGCCCCGGCGATACCGAGATGCTCGACCTGTTCCGCATGGCGCGGCGCGGCATCGCGCTGGTACCGAGCGGCCGCATGTCGGCGATCTACGTTGACGAACTCGCGCGCCTGCTCGTCGTGCTTGCCGCCGACCGCGTCGTCGGTATCGGCCAGATCTACGAGCCCGACGACGGAAAACCGACGGGCTGGTCGCATCGCAGCTTTGCCCGCGCCGTCGCGCGCGCCGTCGGACGCCAGCGTCTTTCGACGCTCGCGACCCCCGCGCTGCTGCTCAGGGCCGGCGGGCGGCTCGACACGCTCGTGCGCCGCGGCCGCGCCAAGCTCACCCCCGACCGCGCACGCTATATCGCGCATCCCGACTGGGTCGCGACCGAAGGCAAATGCCCGCCCCCCGAGCTGTGGCGCCCCGAGCTGGGCACCGACGAGGCGCTCGCCGAAACGGTGCGCTGGTACCGCCGCGAGGGCTGGCTTTGACCCCTAAATCCCATCCTTACCATGACCCTCATCCCGGCGAAGGCGGGGATGACGGATGAAAAGATTGATCCGACGTTCGCCCCCTCCCTATTGCCCGCCCGTCGAAGCGTACATTGCCAAGGGCGAGGCGCATCCCTAGGTTTGCTCACATGACCGACAGCACCGCGAACACGACCAACGATCCCGCCGGCCCCTGGGCCATCCCCGTGCGCCGGCCGCTGCCCGGCGACGACAAGCGCAAATCCACGACCAGCTTCCCGCGCAAGGTCTGGCACCTGCTCGTCGGGATCAAGGATGCGCTCGCGCTGATCTTCCTGCTGCTGTTCTTCGTCGCGCTGTTCGGCCTGCTCGCCGGGCGCCCCAACACGGGCCTGCCGGTCAGCAAGGGTGCGCTCGTCATCGAGCTCGACGGGATCGTCAGCGAACAGCCCGCCGAAGTCGACCCGTTCGCGGCACTCTCGGGCGGCGCCCAGCTCAAGGAGGTCCGCGTCCGCGACGTCGTCCACGCGCTCGAAGTCGCCGCCGGCGACGATCGCGTGACCTCGGTCGTGCTCGACCTCGACCGCTTCCTCGGCGGCGGACAGGTGTCGCTTGCCGAAATCGGCGCCGCGATCGACAAGGTGCGCGCAAAGAAAAAGCCCGTGCTCGCCTTCGCCACCGCCTACACCACCGACAGCTATCAGATCGCCGCGCACGCGAGCGAAATCTGGGCCGACGGCATCGGCGGCGTCGCGATCGCGGGCCCGGGCGGATCGCGTCTCTATTACAAGGGGCTGATCGACCGGCTCGGCGTCACCGCGCATATCTATCGCGTCGGCACCTTCAAGAGCGCGGTCGAACCCTTCCTGCGCAGCGATCAGTCGCCCGAAGCGAAGGAGGCCAACCTCGCCTATGCCGGCGTCCTCTGGGAAAACTGGCTGACCGACGTCAAGAAAGCGCGCCCCGCCGCCAAGCTCGACGCGTTCATCGCCGACACCGCGGGCGCGGTGAAGGCGGCGGGCAACGATCTGTCCAAAGCCTCGCTCGACGCGGGCCTGGTCGACAAGCTCGGCAGCCGCATGGCGTTCGACCGCCGCGTCGCCGAGATCAGCGGCACGGCCGACGACAGCCGCCCATGGGAATATAATGCGATCCCGCTCGAAAACTGGGTCGCCGCCAATCCGCCCGAACAAAAGGGCAGTGCGATCGCGGTCGTCCCCGTCGTCGGCGAGATCGTTGACGGCGAGGCGCCGAGCGGCGTCGCGGGCGGCGAAACCATCGCGCAGCATATCCTCGACGCCGCCGCCGACAGCGGCATCAAGGCGATCGTGCTGCGCGTCGATTCGCCCGGCGGATCGGTGCTCGCGTCGGAGGAAATCCGCCAGGCGCTGCTCGCGGCCAAGGCGAAGAAGCTGCCGATCGTCGTCTCGATGGCGAATGTCGCGGCGTCGGGCGGCTATTGGGTCTCGACCCCCGCCGACCGCATCTTTGCCGAGCCCGAGACGATCACCGGTTCGATCGGCGTGTTCGGCATCCTGCCGAGCTTCGACCAGGCGCTCGCCAAGATCGGGGTCAACGCCGATGGCATCGCGACGACGCCGCTGTCGGGCCAGCCCGACGTCTTCGGCGGGGTGAACGACGAATTCAACGCGCTGGCGCAGGCGAGCGTCGAAGACATCTACGCGCGCTTCACCGGCCTTGTCGCCAAGAGCCGCAAGCAGCCGCTCGACAAGATATTGCCCATCGCCGAAGGCCGCGTCTGGGCGGGCGGCACCGCGCGCCAGATTGGCCTCGTCGACCAGTTCGGCGGCCTGCCCGATGCGCTCGCCGCCGCGGCGAAGCTGGCGAAGGTCGACGGCGATTTCCACGCCAAATATTTCGAGGACGAGCCGAGCGAATTTTCGAAGCTGCTCGCCAGCTGGTCGGGCACCGAGGAAGAAACGGCAGCGCTCCCGCGCGGCTGGTTCGGCATCGCGGCGATGAACCGCCAGCTCACCGAACGCCGGTTGGTGCAGGATTTGACGATGCTGACGCAAACGGGGTCGGTGCAGGCGTCGTGCCTCGACTGCCGCGCCTACCTCCCCGCCGTCCCGCGGCCGGGCCAGGCCGAAACGAAGGGCTTCCTCGCGACGCTGGCGCTGCTGCTGAAATAATCCCCCTCCCGCTTGCGGGAGGGGTTAGGGGAGGGCCTGTTTCGGCAACCCTTCCAAACGACATGCCCTCCCCCGACCCCTCCCATAAATGGGGGGGAGAGGTTACGCCGCGACGGTCGCCGTTGCGTCGATGTGCTCCGCAATCGCGTCGGCCAGCGTGTCGACCAGCGCGAGCGGCAGGTCGTGCCCCATGCCGGGGATCGTTTTGAGCCGCGCGCCCGCGATATTGTCGGCGGTATCGCGCCCGCCGGGCAGCGGCACGAGCGGATCGTCCTCGCCGTGGATGACGAGCGTCGGCGCCTTGATGTCCTTCAGCATCGGACGCCGGTCGCCGTCGGCGACGATCGCCGCCATCTGGCGCGCGACGCCCTGCGGATACCAGCCGCGTTCGAAATCGGCGCGCACGCGGCGTTGCAGCCGCTCTTCGGCGGATGGATAGCCGGGGCTGCCGATCACCCGCGCGGCACCCACCGAATAGGCGATCAGCGCCTCCTTGTCGCCGTTCATCGGCCGGTTCGCGAGCACGCGCATCGCCTCCTTCTGCGCGCGCGGCAGGCGGCGGTTGCCCGTCGTCGACATCACCGAGGTCAGCGACAGCACGCGCTGCGGATAGCGCGCCGCGATATGCTGCGAAATCATGCCCCCCATCGACACGCCGACGACATGCGCGCGATCGATACCGAGATGATCGAGCAGGCCGATGCCGTCGGTGGCCATGTCGGCGAGCGTATAGGCGGGGCGCACCGGCAGGCCGATGGCGGCCTTCACGAACATCCATTTGAGGTTCGGCACACCTGCCGCCTCGAAACGCGTCGACAGGCCGACGTCGCGATTGTCGTATCGGATGGTGCGAAACCCGCGCGCGTTGAGCGCATCGACGAACTCGTCGGGCCACAGCGTCAACTGACCGCCAAGCCCCATGACCAGCAGGATCACCGGCGCATCGCGCGGTCCCTTGTCCTCATAGGTGATGCTGATGCCGTTGACGGCCGCCTGTTCGGTCTTCATGCAAATCCTCTGGTTGGAAAGGCCTAGCTCGCCGTCGCGGGTTTGTAATGCGCGGCGTCGGAGGTGAATTCGGCGCGGCCATATTCGGCCAGCTGGCGCTCGATCCGGTGGACGAGGCGGCGGTCGGCGAGATGGCGGATGATGGGCAGCCGCGATGCGACGCGATAGGCGGCCATGCGCCCCGCGATGCCGAGCATCGTCGCGCCATAGATCAGGTGATCGCGGCGCCGTACCGGCACGCCGACGTTGGCGGCGCGCGTCTCGTCGCCGGCCAGAAACGCCTTCACGAAGAAGACGCGGCTGACCGAATATTCTAGCCGACGCTTGACCTGTCCCTTGGGCGAGCGATCCTTCGACAGTTCGGCGTCCATCGTCGCGCGCAGCAGCCCGCCGCAAACCTGATCGTCATATTCGTAGCGCAGCGTCGCGCTGCGCGTGCGCCAGATGCGGACGATCTCCTGCGGCGTGTCGGCGAGCAGATCTTCGGGCAGCCCCAAAAGATAGCAGCGATAGCGCGCCAGTTCGACGCGGCCACGCTCGATCCGCGTGAAGCGCGTGCGGCCCTTCGCCAGCACCTCCTGCGACAGGAAATAGACGGGGATCAGCCCCGCGGGCATCTGGTCGAGCTGCGGGATTGGCATGCCATAGGTGTCGGCGTCCCACATGCCCGGGCGCGACAGCACGTTGACGCGCACCATCGAGTGCATCAGCCGCACCATCGCCGCCGCCTTGAACCCCGGACCGAAGCGGTCGAGCGCCCCCGGCAGCGCGGTGGTCGCAAAGAAGGTCGCGGTCTCCTTGACCCGCCGCGCAGCGGTCGCATGGCCGAGCGTGCCGGTGAGCGCCATCGGCAGCGCCGAATATTTGTTGAGGAAGGTCGCGATGAAGGCGCCGCGGATCAGGAAGGGCGACAGGTTCGCGGTCGCGTTGCGTTCATAGGCGGCGCCCTCCTCGACCAGCGCCATGTCGAGCCAATCGGGCTTCTGCTCCATCTCATGGATCAGCGCGGCCAGTTCGGCGGGCGCATCCTCGACCGCCTCGATCCCCTTGTCGCATGCGTCGACGAGCATTGCGACAGTGCGCTGGAAGCCATAGCGCGGCATCAGCGCGGCGTAAGCGTCGCCCGTACGGTCGCCGAGCATCGTATATTCGCGGATGCGGCCGAGCAGATCGGAATCGTCCAGATAGGCCGCGCGGTCGATGCTGCGGACGCGGCTGAGCTCGCTTACCGCATCGGCCTCGGGCGCCCAGCGTTCGGGCGCCTTGTCGAAATCGAAGCGGCCGAACAGCTCGGGCAAGGCGTCGGCCTGGCCCCGCACCCGGCGGGCGATCATGCTGACATCATTGTTCATAAGGCGAACCTGCCACAGATTCGCGATTTGGCAAGCCTAAGCCTTGGGATCGCGGTACGCGGGGAGCGCGAGCGACCAGCGGATCGCCGCCCCGCGCAGGATGAAACCCGCGACGGCCCCGGTCACCGCCGCGACGGGCGTCCCCGCGCCAAGCCACAGCAGGATCAGGAACAGCCCCGACGCGAGCGCCGCCGCGGTGACATAGATTTCGGGCCGGACGATGATCGAGGGGACGCCGGCGAGGATATCGCGGATCGTGCCGCCGACGCATCCCGTGATGACGCCCATCAGCAATGCCGGCGCGGGCGGGACGCCCCATGCCATCGCCTTTGCCGTCCCGAACACGGCATAGGCGGCGAGCCCGACCGCGTCGGCCCATTCGAGCAATTGCCCCTGCCACCAGCGTTCGGGGGTCAGCCAGACGATCAGCGCGATCGCGATGCACACCGCGGCGATCGCGCCGTCCTGCACCCAGAACACCGGCGCCCCGATCAACAGGTCGCGCACGCTGCCCCCGCCGACGCCCGTCACCAACGCAAAGAAGGCGGCGGTCACGAGCGTCTGGCGGAGCCGCACCGCCATCAGCGCGCCCGACAGCGCGAAGACGCCGATGCCGACCAGATCGAGCAGGCGAACGAGCGTTTGTGTATCCATCGCGCGCGGGGCTATCATCGCGCGCATCACGGCACAATGGAGAGGAAGCAGCGATGGAAGGCGGATGCACTTGCGGTGCGGTTCGTTACCGGATGACCGCGGCGCCGATGATCGTCCACTGCTGTCACTGCCGCTGGTGCCAGCGCGAAACCGGCAGCGCCTTCGCGATCAACGCGGTGATCGAGAGCGACCGGATCGAGGCCGAAGGGGCGCTCGACCATGTGATGACCCCTTCCGAAAGCGGCAAGGGGCAGGAGATCATCCGCTGTCCGGCGTGCCGGGTCGCGCTGTGGAGCCATTATCCCACCGCGGGCCGCCGTTCTTCCTTCGTCCGCGTCGGCACCCTCGACGCCCCCGACCGATACCCGCCCGATGTGCATATCTTCACGCGCAGCAAACAACCGTGGGTCATCCTGCCCGCCGATGCGAAAGTCTTTCCGGATTTCTACCCGTCGACCGAAGGCGTGTGGACCACCGACGCGCGGCGCCGGTGGCAGACGATGATGGCGGGTTGAAAGCCCTACTTCGCCGTAGGCCGCACGCCGCCGATGATCGACAGCATGATCGCGGTCACGGCATTGCGGATCGCAGGTTCGGCCTTCGGCGCGAAGAAGGGCGAATGGTTCGTCGGTGCGGGTTCGCCCTTCGTCTTGAGGTCGGCGAGTATGGCTGGGTCATAGCCGCCGATGCCGAAGAAAAGCGACGGCACGCCCGCATCGACGAACTCGGAATAATCCTCGCTCCCCGACATCGGCGTCGCGCTTTCGGGGGCGAAGACCAGTCCCTTGCCGAAGGCGGGCGTCAGGGCCGCGACCGCAGCTTTCGCCATCGCCGGGTCGTTCATCATGATGCCCGTGCCGCCGAGGTAGCGGATCGTCGGCTCGGGCGCGCCGCCCATCGCGGCCGCCGATTTCGCGACGCGCGCGGTGCCGTCCTGGAGCAGCTTGCGCACCTCGGGCGCCTGCGAGCGCAGATTGACCTTCACCTCGGCGCTGTCGGGGATGATGTTGGGGGCGCTGCCGGCGTTGATCGCGCCGATCGTCAGCACGCCGAACGCCGCCGGATCCTTCTCGCGGCTGATCACCACCTGCGTATCGGTGACGAAGCGCGCGGCGATAGGAATCGGGTCGATCGTCGCTGCGGGCATCGAGCCATGGCCGCCGCGGCCGTGAAAGGTGATCGCATAGCTGTCCGAAGCCGACGAGGACGGTCCCGCCTTGATCGCGACGACGCCCGCGGAAAGATTGGTAACATGCGCCGCGAAACCGAAATCGGGCTTCGGGAAGCGTGTGAAGAGCCCGTCGTCGAGCATCGCGCGCGCACCGCTGAGCGGTTCTTCGGCGGGCTGGCCGATCAGCACCACCGTTCCCGCCCAGCTATCGCGCATCGCGCTCAAGGCCTGCGCGACGCCGACCAGATAGGCGACATGCGTGTCGTGCCCGCACGCGTGCATCACGGGCACATCCTTGCCCTCATAGGTCGCGCGCGCCTTGCTCGCCCATACGAGCCCGGTCTTCTCCTCCATCGGCAGCGCGTCCATGTCGGCGCGCACGAGGATCGTCGGGCCCTCGCCATTCTTGAGCACGCCGACGACGCCGGTACCGCCGACCTTTTCGGTCACGGTGAAGCCCGCGCTGCGCAGATGCTTTGCGAGGATGCCCGCGGTGCGGACCTCCTGCATCCCGAGTTCGGGATGCTGGTGCAAATCCTTGTAGAGCGCGTCGAGCGCCGGATAATTTTTATCGAGCAGCGCGGTCAGCCGCGCGTTCGCGGCATCGAGATCAGGCGCCGCCCGCGCGCCGGTCGCGGTGAGGGAGAGGAGCAGCGAAGCCGCTGCCCAGAGCCCGTGCTTCGCCACCATACTCTCCCCCAATTTATCCGCGTCAGATGTGGATCGGCTTGCCCGTCACCGCCATCGCGGCTTCCTTGATCGCCTCGCTGTGCGTCGGATGCGCGTGGCAGGTGTAGGCGATGTCTTCGGATGTCGCGCCGAATTCCATCGCCTGCGCCGCCTGTGCGATCATCGTGCCCGCGACGCTCGCGATGCACCACACGCCAAGCACGCGGTCGCTCTTGGCGTCGGCGATGACCTTCACGAAACCGTCGGGCTCGTGGTTGGTCTTTGCCCGGCTGTTCGCGAGCATCGGGAACTTGCCGACCTTGATGCCTTCGGGACTCTGGGCGCTTTCCTTCGCCTGTTCTTCGGTCAGGCCGACGCCGGCGATTTCGGGCCAGGTGTAGACGACCGACGGGATGACGTCGTGGTTCACGATGCCGGTCAGCCCGGCGATATTCTCGGCGCAGGCGATGCCTTCGTCCTCGGCCTTGTGCGCGAGCATCGGGCCGGGGATGACGTCGCCGATCGCCCAGATGCCGGGGACCTGCGTGCTAAAGTCATGATCGGTCTCGATCTGGCCGCGCTGGTTGACCGCGAGGCCCGCTTTGTCGAGCGCCAGCCCGTCGGTGTTCGGACGGCGGCCGATCGAGACGAGCACGACGTCGGCTTCGAGGGTTTCGGCGTCACCGCCCGCTGCAGGCTCGAGCGTCAGCACGGCCTTCTTGCCCCTGACCGCAGCCGACGTGACCTTGGTCTTGAGCTTGAATTCCATGCCCTGCTTCTTGAAGATCTTGTTCGCTTCCTTGCGGACGTCGCCGTCCATGCCGGGCAGGATCTGGTCGAGGAATTCGACGACCGTGACCTTCGCGCCGAGGCGACGCCACACGCTGCCGAGTTCGAGCCCGATCACGCCGCCGCCGATGACGACCATGTGGCCCGGCACCTTCGCGAGTTCGAGCGCGCCGGTCGAATCGACGATGATCTGCTTGTCATTGTCGACTTCGACGCCCGGAAGCGGGGTCACCGACGAGCCGGTCGCGATGATGATATTCTTCGCGCGCACCGCCTTGCCCGCGACTTCGACCGTGTCTTTCGACGTGAACTGCGCATAGCCCTTCAGCCAGTCGATCTTGTTCTTCTTGAACAGAAACTCGATGCCGCCGGTCAGGCCCTTCACCGCATCCTTGCGCTGGCCGTGCATCGTGCCGAGATCGAGTTCGGGCTTCACCTTGATGCCCATCGCCGCCATCGCGCCGCCGGCGGCCGCCTCAAAATATTCGGACGCGTGGAGCATCGCCTTCGACGGGATGCAGCCGACGTTGAGGCAGGTGCCGCCGAGCGTTTCGCGCCCTTCGGCGCACGCGGTCTTCAGGCCCAGCTGCGCCGCACGGATCGCCGCGACATAACCGCCGGGGCCGGCACCGATGACAAGGACGTCGTAGTCGTAATCAGCCATTTATAATTCCTTTCACCCCACGGGGGGACGGGGAGAAATATACTTAGAGATCGATCAGGATGCGCGTCGGATCCTCGATCGCTTCCTTGATCGTCTTGAGGAAGGTCACCGCCTCGCGGCCGTCGATCAGGCGGTGGTCATAGCTCATCGCGATATACATCATCGGACGGATCACGATCTCGCCGTCGCGCACGACCGGGCGATCCTCGATGCGGTGGAGGCCGAGCACCGCCGACTGCGGCGGGTTGATGATCGGGGTCGACATCAAACCGCCGAACACGCCGCCGTTCGAGATGGTGAAGGTGCCGCCGGTCATGTCGTCCATCGTCAGCGTGCCCTCCTTGGCGCGCTTGCCGAGGTCGGCGATCGCTTTCTCGATGTCGGCGAAGCTCATCGCATCGGCGTTGCGCACGACGGGCACGACGAGGCCGTTCGGCGCGCTGACCGCGACCGACACGTCGAGATAATTGTGATAGACGATCTCGTCGCCGTCGATCCGCGCGTTGACCGCGGGAATGTCATGCGCGGCGAGCGCAACCGCCTTGGTGAAGAAGCTCATGAAGCCGAGGCGCACGCCATGCTTCTTTTCGAAGCTGTCGCGATATTTTTCGCGCGTCGCCATCACCGCCGACATGTCGACGTCGTTGAACGTCGTCAGCATCGCCGCGGTGTCCTGCGCCGACTTCAGCCGCTTGGCGATCGTCTGGCGCATGCGCGTCATCTTGACGCGCTCTTCCTGACGGCCCGGCGCAGCGGCGGCAGGCGCCGACGGCGCGGCAGCGGGGCGGGCGCGGCGGTGGCGCTGCGCTCGCGGCGGCGAGCACATCTTCCTTGGTCAAACGGCCATCTGCCGCCGCCCTGGATCTTCGTCGGGTCGACGCCGTATTTCAAGCACGAGGCGGCGGACGGCGGGCGACATGGTCGTGACTGTGTCGACCGCTTCGCCGGCCGGAGCTGGTCGCGGCGGGCGCCGGCGCGGCGGCTTCGGCCTTCGCGGCCAGGCAGGCGCGGCAGGCTGGCGCCGGGGCAGCGGCAGCACCGCCCGCCTCAATCGTCGCAATCGCGGCGCCGACGTTCACCGTGTCGCCGACCGCGACGAGTTGCTGGCCCATCACGCCCGCGACCGGCGACGGCACTTCGACCGCGACCTTGTCGGTTTCGAGGCTCGCGATCGGCTCGTCGAGCGCGACCGCCTCGCCGGGCTTCTTCAGCCATTCGCCGATCGTCGCTTCGGTGACGCTTTCGCCCAGCGTGGGGACTTTGACTTCGGTGCTCATAGGTGCAGTTCCTTGGGGACTTGGGCTTTGGGCTCAGGCTTTTTTCTTGGTGCGGCGGATTTCGGCGCGAACCGAAAGGCCGAGCGCGTCGGCGACGAGCGCGGACTGTTCGGTCTGGTGACGGCTCATCAGGCCGGTCGCGGGCGAAGCCGCGGCGGCGCGGCCGGCGTAACGCGGGCGCATGCCCTTGTGGCCCGCCTCGATGAGCGATTCCTCGATCAGTTCGCCCACGAAGAACCACGCGCCGTTGTTGCGCGGCTCTTCCTGCGCCCAGACGACCTCTTCGAGCTTCGGCATCCGCTTCAGGCGAACCGCCAGCGCCTCGCCCGGGAAGGGATAGAGCTGCTCGATGCGAATCACCGTCGTATCGGTCAGGCCCGCGGCGTCGCGCGCTTCCATCAGGTCGTAACCGACCTTGCCCGAACACAGGACGACACGTTTGATGTCGGCATCGGCGGGCGGCGTGCGATCCGACATGATGCGGCGGAAATGCGCGTCGCCGATGAAGTCCGACCGCTGCGACACCGCCAGCTTGTGACGGAGCAGCGACTTGGGCGTCATGATGATCAGCGGCTTGCGGAACGAGCGCAGCATCTGGCGGCGCAGGACGTGGAAATAGTTCGACGGGGTCGAAATATTACACACCTGGATATTGTCGCCCGCGCAAAGCTGGAGGAAGCGTTCGAGGCGCGCCGAGCTATGCTCGGGGCCCTGCCCCTCATAACCGTGCGGCAACAGCATCACGAGGCCGTTGGCGCGCAGCCACTTGGCCTCGCCCGCGGCGATGAACTGATCGATCATGATCTGCGCGCCGTTGGCGAAATCGCCGAACTGCGCTTCCCAGAGCACGAGGCTCTTCGGATCGGCCATCGCATAGCCATATTCGAAGCCGAGCACGCCATATTCGGAGAGCGGGCTGTCGAGCACCTCGAACCGGCCGTGCGGCACGGTCGTCAGCGGGACATATTTCCGCTCGCTCCTCTGATCGACCCAGACCGCGTGACGCTGGCTGAAGGTGCCGCGACCCGAATCCTGACCCGACAGGCGGACCTGATAGCCTTCGCTCAGCAACGTGCCGAAGGCGAGGCTTTCGGCGGTCGCCCAGTCGAACACTTCGCCGTCCTTCTTGTCGGCGAACATCGCACCGCGCGCGTCGATCACGCGGCGCAGCGTCTTGTGAACCTCGACGTCGGCGGGGATCGTCGTCAGCGTGCGGCCGATCGAATCGAACAGCTTTTCCGACACCCCCGTCGCGATGTTGCGGCGCGCATGTTCGGAATCGGTCGGCGCATAGAGGCCCGACCAGCGGCCGGCGAACCAGTCGGCCTTGTTCGGTTTATAGGTCTTCGCCGCCTCGAAATCGCCTTCGAGCCGCGCAGTGAATTCGGCGCGGCGCGCGTCGGCCCAACCCGCGTCGATCACGCCTTCGTCCTGCAGCTTCGCCGCGCAAAGCTGCGACACCGGCGGATGCTTGCGGATGCGCTCGTACATCAGGGGCTGGGTGAACGACGGCTCGTCGCCCTCGTTATGGCCGAAGCGGCGATAGCACCACATGTCGATCACGACGTCGCGCTTGAACTGCTGGCGGAAATCGATCGCGAGCTTGCACGCGAAGGTCACGGCTTCGGGATCGTCGCCGTTGACGTGCAGGATCGGCGCCTGAACGCCCTTGGCGACGTCCGACGGATAGGGCGACGAGCGCGCGAACTGCGGGCTGGTCGTGAAACCGATCTGGTTGTTGACGATGAAATGGATGCAGCCGCCCGTATTGTAACCGCGGATGCCCGAGAAGCCGAGGCATTCCCAGACGATCCCCTGCCCCGCAAAGGCCGCGTCGCCGTGGATCAGCACCGGCAGCACCTGCGTATGTTCGGCGAGATCGTCGCGTACCACCTGCTGCGCGCGCACCTTGCCGAGAACGACCGGGTCGACCGCCTCGAGGTGCGAGGGGTTGGGGACGAGCGACATATGCACCGAAACCCCGTCGAACTCGCGGTCGGTCGAGGTGCCGAGGTGATATTTGACGTCGCCCGAACCGCCGATGTCGTCGGGGTTGGCGCTGCCGCCGGCGAATTCGTGGAAGATCACCTGATAGGGTTTGGCCATGACGTTCGCGAGCATGTTGAGCCGCCCGCGGTGCGCCATACCATAGACGATTTCCTTCACGCCATATTGGCCGCCATATTTGATGATCGATTCCATCGCGGGGATCATCGATTCGCCGCCGTCGAGGCCGAAGCGCTTGGTGCCGACATATTTGCGCGCGAGGAACTTTTCCCACTCCTCGGCTTCGATCACCTTGTTGAGAATCGCGCGCTTGCCTTCCTGGGTGAATTCGACGCTTTTGTCGGCACCCTCCATCCGGTCCTGCAGGAAGCGCCGCTCCTCGACGTCGGAGATGTGCATATATTCGAGGCCGACATGGCCGCAATAATTGGCGCGCAGGATTGCAACGATCTCGCGGATCGTCGCCTTTTCGAGCCCCAACGTTCCGCCGATATACACCGGCCGGTCCTGATCGGCGCCGACGAAGCCGTGATATTCGGGCGTCAGATCCGCCGGCAGCTCACGCTGGCTGAGCCCCAGCGGATCGAGCGTGGCGGCGAGGTGGCCGCGCACGCGATAGGTGCGGATCAGCATCATCGCGCGGATCGAATCGTCGGCGGCGCGCTCGACCTCAGCGGCGGGCAGCGAGGCGCCCGCTTTGGCAGCGGCGGCCTTCACCGCGACCTGCATCTGCTGCGGGTCGAGCGCGGCGGTCAGGTCGTCGCTGTCGATCCGGGGCCAGTTCTTCGGCGCCCAGCTCGGGCCGGCCTGCGGCTCGTCGATGTCGAAGCTTTGTCGTTCGAGGTTCATCTGCTTTTCCACGGGGAGGAAGGGGTGGGTATTCTCATATGGGGAGCGGAGGCCCGCCGGCAAAGGCGCCGGCGGGCCGCTAGGCTCAGACGCGTTCCTTGAGCACTTCGGCAAGCGTCGTGCCGAGTTCCGACGGGCTGGCCGACACCTTGATGCCGGCGGCTTCCATCGCCGCGATCTTGCTTTCGGCGTCGCCCTTGCCGCCCGACACGATCGCGCCGGCGTGGCCCATGCGGCGGCCCGGGGGCGCGGTGCGGCCCGCGATGAAGCCGGCCATCGGCTTCTTCCGGCCGCGCTTCGCTTCGTCGATCAGGAACTGCGCCGCCTGCTCCTCGGCGTCGCCGCCGATTTCGCCGATCATGATAATCGACTTGGTCGCCTCGTCGGCGAGGAAGAGTTCGAGCACGTCGATGAAGTTGGTGCCGTTGACCGGGTCGCCGCCGATGCCGACCGCGGTCGTCTGACCCAGGCCGACGTTCGTGGTCTGGAACACCGCTTCATAGGTCAAAGTGCCCGAGCGCGAGACGACGCCGACGCTGCCCTTTTTGAAGATGTTGCCGGGCATGATGCCAATCTTGCATTCGTCGGGGGTCAGGACGCCGGGGCAGTTCGGGCCGATCAGGCGCGACTTCGAACCCGAGAGCGCGCGCTTCACCTTGACCATGTCGAGCACCGGAATGCCTTCGGTGATCGCGACGATCAGCTCGATCTCGGCATCGATCGCCTCGAGGATCGAGTCGGCCGCGAACGGCGGCGGCACATAGATGACCGACGCAGTCGCGCCGGTCGCATGCTTCGCTTCTTCGACGGTGTTGAAAATCGGCAGGCCGATGTGCGTCGTGCCGCCCTTGCCCGGCGTCACGCCGCCGACCATCTGCGTGCCATAGGCGAGCGCCTGTTCGGTGTGGAAAGTGCCGGTGGCACCGGTCATCCCTTGCGTGATGACCTTGGTATTCTTGTCGATAAGGATGGACATATTCTAATTCTCCCGGGGAGAGCCGGCCCGCCCGGCGCGGAACGCCGGACGCGACCAAAAAGGGTCAGGCGAGGCTGGGATCCAGCGCCTTGCACGCGTCGAGCAGCTCCTTGACCGCGTCGACCGAGACCTGCAGGCCCGCCTTGTCGGCGTCGTCGAGTTCGATCTCGACGACCTTCTCGACGCCGTTCGCGCCGATCAGCACGGGCACGCCGACGTAGAGCCCGTCAAGGCCGTACTGGCCTTCGACATAGGCGGCGCACGGCAGGATGCGCTTCTGGTCGCCCAGATAGGCTTCGGCCATCGCGATGCCCGAGGCTGCGGGGGCGTAGAAAGCCGAACCGGTGCCGAGCAGCGCGACAATTTCGCCGCCGCCGCCGCGCGTGCGCTTGACGATCGCATCGATCTTGTCCTGCGACGACAGGCCCATCTTGACGAGGTCGGGAACGGGGATGCCGTTGACGGTCGAGTAACGCACAACGGGAACCATCGTGTCGCCGTGGCCGCCGAGCACGAAGGTGTTCACGTCCTTCACCGACACGTCGAATTCGTCGGCGATGAAGTGGCTGAAGCGCGCCGAGTCGAGCACGCCCGCCATGCCGACGACCTTATTGTGCGGCAGACCCGAGAATTCGCGCAGCGCCCAGACCATCGCGTCGAGCGGGTTGGTGATGCAGATGACGAAGGCGTCCGGAGCGTTGGCCTTGATGCCTTCGCCAACGGCCTTCATGACCTTCAAGTTGATCCCGAGCAGGTCGTCGCGGCTCATGCCCGGCTTGCGGGCGACACCGGCGGTGACGATGATGACGTCGGCGCCCGCGATATCCTTATAGTCGTTCGAGCCGGTGATCTTCGCGTCGAAGCCCGCGATCGGCCCGACCTGCGAGAGGTCGAGCGCCTTGCCCTGCGGCACGCCTTCGACCACGTCGAACAACACGACGTCGCCGAGTTCCTTTTGCGCGGCGAGCAGCGCCAGCGTTCCGCCGATATTCCCGGCTCCGATCAAAGCGATCTTCTTGCGTCCCATGGCGCGCGGCACTCCCTTCCTGGCAAGCCCGGCAATTGGTTCACAGACCGGCGGGAGCACGGGCTAAAGCTCCGCTCCGGTCCCAAGACTGGCGACGCCCCTACGCCGATTCCCTTAACGAAACAACCGCCAAAAGGACGAAAAACCGCCTTTCTTTGATAATAGTTCGCAATAACAATAGTGTTTTCAAAAATGGATTTCAGCGACAGGCTGGCGCGTGATATTGTGGGGACGCAACGGGTTCGCGGCAGAATGGAACAAAAATGCGTCGTCCGCATAGGGGATCGTCCCGGCACCGATTAACCCTGTCTTATCCCCGCTTTGTTACGCGCCTATGGTGACGCGCGCGATCATCAGCTTCGACACCGAATTGTCGGCCGGCCTCTATCAACGGGGCCATGACGCGCGCGCCAATTTCGAAAGCTCGATCCTCGGCCGCTGCCGCGACGGCGATTTCGGCATCCATTTCCAGATGGACATGCTGGAAAGATACGGCCTCAAGGGCGTGTTCTTCGTCGACCCGATGCCGGCGCTCGTCCACGGGCCGTCGATCGTCCGCGACATCGTCGACCCGATCGTCGCGCGCGGTCACGAAGTGCAACTCCATATCCACACCGAATGGCTCGCCTTCGCACGCTTCAGTCCGGTCGGGCGGCTGACCGGGCGCAACATCAGCGACTTCCCGCTTGGGGCGCAGAAAAAGCTGATCGGGCTGGCGGCGGACATGCTGATGCGCGGGGGCGCGCCCGATCCGGTCGCCTTCCGCGCGGGCAATTTCGGCGCCAACGACGATACGCTCCGCGCGCTCGCCGCGCTGGGTTTCGACTACGACAGCAGCTTCAACGGCGCTTATGCGGGCCAGGGCTGCGACATCGCGCTCGACCGCCGCAATATCGGGATGCGCCTGCACCATGGCGTCTGCGAAGTGCCGGTCAGTGGGCTGATGGACGGCGCCGACAGCTTTCGCCCGGCGCAATTGTGCGCGATGTCCGAAGAGGAGATGCGCGACGCGCTCGACCATGCGGCGGCGAGCGGAGCGATCCAGTTCTCGGCCTTCAGCCATAGCTTCGAACTCTTGAGCCGCGATCGCGCGGTGCCGAACCGGTTGGCGATCGCCCGCATGGAAGCGATGTGCCAGGCGGTGGCGGCCGACCGCCGCGTGACAAACGGGGGCTTTACCGACCTGCCCTTGCCACCGGCGCGACCGGGGCCAATCAGGCCGCCCGAACCGCGCCCGCTTCGGACGATGCGCCGCACCGCCGAACAGGCGGCGGGACATCTCGCGCACGAAATGCGTTACGTCCGCAGCCTCACCTATGTCGCCGCCAACACGTCACGCTGGGGGAAGATCGCCGGCGGCATCCTGTTGGCCATGGCCTAGCGCGAGGTAATCGTCCGATTGCATTTCGGCGAGGCGGCTCGCCGTGCGCTCGAACTCGAAAGCCCCGTCGCCGGCGACATACAGCTGATCGGGCATCGCCGCCGCGCTGGCGAGCAGCTTGACCTTATATTCGTAAAGCGCATCGATCAGCGTGACGAAGCGCGCCGCCTCGTTGCGGTTCTCGGGGCCCATGCGCGGGATGCCGACGATGATCACGGCGTGAAAATGGCGCGCGACGGCAAGATAGTCGGCCGCCCCCCGCGCCTCGCCGCAGAGCCGCTTGAACGAAAAGACGGCGACGCCCTTCAGCGCCTTGGGAACGTGCAGCGTTCGCCCGCCGCCGACATCGAGGTCGAGGCTCGGCACATGCGCGCGGTCCTCGGGCGGATAGTCGGTCAGGCGAAAGAAAGCGGCCGACAGCGCCGCGCTCGCGGCATCGCCCGCCGGAACGAACCAGCGCGCGCCGTCGCCGAGCCGGTCGCGGCGATAGTCGGTCGGGCCGTTCAGCCCCATGACGTCGAGCCGTTCCTCGACGAGCGCGATGAAGGGTAGGAAATGCTCGCGATTGAGCCCGTCCTTGTAGAGATCCTTCGGCGGCCGGTTCGACGTCGCCACCATCGTCACGCCATGATCGATCAGCGCGGTGAACAGGCGCGAGAGGATCATCGCGTCGGCGCTGTTGTTCACGACCATCTCGTCGAAGGCGAGGCAGCGGGTATTTTCGGCAAGCGCCTCGGCGACGATCGGAATCGGATCGCCGCTCTCGGTCTTCCTGACCTCGCGCATCCGCGCATGAACATCGAGCATGAAGGCGTGGAAATGGACGCGCCGCTTCCGCTGGATGGCGAGCTGGTCGTAGAAGAGATCCATCAGCATCGATTTGCCGCGCCCGACCGCGCCCCACAGATAGACGCCGCGCAGCGCATCGGGCTTGCGCCCCGCGAGGCGCCAGAGCAGGCTGCCGCGCTTCGGTACCGCTTCGAGTTCGGCCTGGAGTTGATTAAGCCGCGTCGCAGCCGCGCGCTGCTCGGGATCGGGGCGGAGCTCGCCCGCCGCGACAAGCGCGTCATAAGCCGCAAGGACGGTGGTCACTTGCGGCTCGCCTTGCGGATCGTTCCGGCGAAGCTCAGCACGATATGGCTGTCGCCCTCGCCCTGCACGACCAGCCCGCGCAGGAAGATCAGCCGGCCGGTTTCGCGCACCAACTCGACCACGGCATCGAGCGGCTCGCCGACGCGGCCCGCGCCGACGAACTGGGTCGACAGGTCGAGCGTCACCGAATGGCCGGCATCGAGCGATCCGAACTGGTGCGACGCGGCGAACAGCGCGATGTCGACGAGCGCGAGGCTGACCGCGCCGTGGACATTGTCGCCGAGGTTGCTGTGCTTGCGCTCGGGCAACATGCGAACCCGCGCGCGCGGGCGGCCGTCGTCGGTCGGGGGCTCGACCCGCACCGAAAGCGGCTCGATGAAGGCGTTGAACCGGCTCTGATCCTTGAGGTTCCAGCTGACCCAGCCGTCGGCCAATTGTTCGGCGCTGAAATTCTCGCGCCGTTTCGGCTCCTCGATCCCGTCGTTCATGCCCTGCAATATCCGTCCAGTTTTCCCGCGCGAACGCGTTCGCCATAATAATCGGCCATCGCCTTGGCGCGGATGCTGTCGCCGCCGATCCATTCGGCGGCGCCGGCAACCCATCCGGCCGAACAGGTCTCAAGCGCGCCCCGCCCGCGCGCGCAAGCGATAAAATCGCCAAAGGCGGCGCGCCAACGCGCAAAGGCGGGCATGTCCATGACCGGACCGTGGCCGGGTACGATCTGCCGGGCGCCCGACCGCGCGACGTCGCCAAGCGCCTCCAGCCAGCCTTCGGGACAGGCGGTATCGAGAAAGGGGGCGGGCAGCGCAACGAGGTCCCCGACGATCGCGCGTTCGGCATCGGCGTCGTATATCCATAGATCGCGTTCGGTCGCCGCACGGCGCGCGATCCGCAACGACAGCGGCCGGCCGGCGAAAACGGCATCGTGCGGCTCGTCGACGACGATGTCGGCGCGCAGTTTTCGCCCGCGCCCGATTGTCTTCAGATCGCCTTTCACGTCCGGAACCGCCGCGGCGGTAATCCGGCCCTCGGCGAGCGCCTTGCGCGACGCCGCCGCGCTGTCCGCGAGAAAGCCGGCGAGCGCGCCATCGATGGCGGAGGTTCCGTAGACGCGCACATCGCGCCGTCCCGCCTTGAGCGCCAGATTGCCGCTGACATGATCGAGATGCCAGTGCGTGTTGACGATCGCGGCGAGCGGTAGGCCAAGTTCGTCGAGAGCCTTTTCCACCGTTTCGGCGTGGCTCGCGTGACGGCCCGTATCGACGAGGATGGCACCCGCCGCTCCCTTCAGGATCACGCTGTTGCCGTCGGGCGAACGCTCCGGATCGAAGCGGCCGGGAACAAGCCAGGTCGTATCGCCAAGCGCGATCGCGCCGGGCAGTTCGGCAACGTTTCGCGGTTCGGTCGTCGATGCACAGGAAGCGAGCGCCAGCGCAGCGAATGCCGCGAGCGCGCCACGCATCAGACCTGCCGCTCGGCTTCCAGCTTCTTGATCTCGGCGATCGCGCGCGCCGGGCTCAGGCCTTTGGGGCAGGCGTTGGCGCAGTTCATGATCGTGTGGCAGCGATAAAGGCGGAAGGGATCCTCCAGCTCGTCGAGCCGTTCGCCGGTCAGCTCGTCGCGGCTGTCGGCGAGCCAGCGATAGGCCTGAAGCAGGATCGCCGGGCCGAGGAACTTGTCGCTGTTCCACCAATAGCTCGGGCAGCTCGTCGAACAGCAGGCGCAAAGGATGCACTCATACAGACCATCGAGCTTTTCGCGTTCCTCGGGCGACTGCAACCGCTCCTTGCCGCTCGGCGTCGTGGTCTTGGTCTTGAGCCAGGGCTCGATCGACGCATATTGCGCATAGAAATGGGTGAAGTCGGGGACGAGATCCTTGATCACGTCCATCGCCGGCAGCGGGGTGATCGTGATGTCGCCCTTCAGATCCTCGATCGCGGTCGTGCAGGCGAGGCCGTTCTTGCCGTTCATGTTCATCGAACAGCTGCCGCAGATGCCTTCGCGGCACGAGCGGCGGAAGGTCAGCGTCGAATCCTGCTCGCTCTTCATCTTGATCAGCGCGTCGAGCACCATCGGGCCGCATTTGTCGGTGTCGATCTCGAACGTGTCGAAATGCGGGTTCTGGCCCTTGTCGGGATCGTAGCGATAGACTTTGAATTTCTTGACGGCGGTCGCGCCCTCGGCCTTGTGGACCGTGCCCGTCTTTTGCGGGCGGCTGTTCTTGGGCAGGACAAATTGAGCCATATCGCGGTCTTCCCTATGCAATCGCGCGCTGCCTAGACCCGATTGGCAGAGTCGACAAGGGGGTGAACGCGCGAAAGCCGCTGGCAGGCGCGCGGGCAAGGCGCTAGGGCGGCGATGATGAGCGAAAGCGCCGCCCAGCCCGCCGTTACCAGCCGCAGCGTCGCGCGCGGGCTCGGCACGACCGTGCTGGCCCGGCTCGGCGCGGTGGTCGAAATCGTCGCGCAGCCACTCTACGTCCTGATGTTCGGGCTCGCAGGTTACGGCCTCTACGCCGTGCTGTGGGCGGCGGTGAACCTGCTCGAGAATATCTTCGATCTCGGTATGACCAGCGCGATGCAGCGCACCGTCCCGCAATCGGCG
Source organism: Sphingopyxis sp. SE2 (assembly GCF_032227185.1). Classification (NCBI taxonomy): domain Bacteria; kingdom Pseudomonadati; phylum Pseudomonadota; class Alphaproteobacteria; order Sphingomonadales; family Sphingopyxidaceae; genus Sphingopyxis; species Sphingopyxis sp. SE2. The sequence continues at coordinate 2,491,697 of NZ_JAPMXW010000001.1, forward strand.
AGCGGCGCCGACGCCGCGGCGGCGCTGCGCACGGCGATGGTCTTCGGCGTCGGGCCGTGCATCCTCGTCGCGGCGCTCGTCGCCGTCTTCGCCGCCGACCTCGCGCCGTTGCTCAACGTCGCGGCGAAGGACCGGGAGCTTGTCACCCCCGCGATCCGCATTTTCGTCTGGGCGCTGCCGCTCTGGGCCTTTGTCGAGATCGCGACCTCGGCATTGCGCGCACGCATGCTATTCGGTGCCGAGATACGCCTGCGGATCGTGTGGGAACAGGTGATGCGGCTGGTGTTCGCGGGGCTGTTCTTCGCGGGCGGCCTCGGCCTCAAGGGGCTGTTCATTGCGCACCTCTGTTCGCTTGGCATCACCGCGGCGCTCAGCATCCGGCTGCTCGCGCGCCACTACAGCTTCGCCGACCTGTGGCGCGGGCCGTGGGCGGGAGAGACCGCGCGCAACACCTTTTTGGCGGGCCTCTCGATCCTGCCATCGAACATCATCGCACGGCTGTTCGGCGACGCCCCGGCGCTGATCCTCAACATGCTGCTTCCCGGTGCGGCGGGCGCCGCGGCCGCGGGCCTGTTCACGATCGCGCGCAAACTGTCGAGCGTCGTCCAGCTCGTCCGCATCGCCTTCACCTATGTGATGGCGCCGCTCGCCGCCAGCGCCGAGCGCGAGGACCGGCGCCAGGTCGCCGAGATCTATGCCTATGCGACGCGGCTGATCCTCGCGATCGCGCTGCCGCTCGCTGCCGTGCTCGCGGCGGGCAGCGCATCGCTGCTCGGTCTGTTCGGGCACGGCGCGCAGGCGGCGCAAGCGGCGCTGGTGGTCCTGCTCTTCGCCCGCGCCGCCGAAGCGGTGCTCGGCATTTCGGCACCGGTGCTGCAAGTCGTCGCCGCCTTTCGGCACCAGCTCACCGCCAGCATCTTCGGCGTCGCCGTCGCGATCGGCGCGGGCTGGCTGATCGTCGGCCATCTCGACCCGCTGACGGGGGTGACGCTCGCGACCGCCCTCGGCCTCGTCGTGATGGCGGCGATCCCGATGGTGCAGCTGGCAATCACCGAAAAGCTTCACCCCTTCGACGCCCAATTTCCGGCGGTGGCACTGCGCGGCCTTGCGATCAGCCTCGCAGCCGGCACCGCCGCGGTGCTCGCCGACCTTTTGCCCGACGCGCTTTCGCTGCCGCTGCTCGGGCTGATCGCCGCTGCGTCGATATGGGCAGCGCTACGCTTCGCCCTGCCGCTCGCCGATCGCATGTCGCTGGGCAAGACCGGCCGCAAGCTCCGGCTGTTCGAACCGGAAGCCGCATGACCGGCACGCCATCCCTCCCCCGCGTCGCGATCTACGATCTCGACCGGACCGTGCTGCGCACGCCGACTTTCACGCTGTTCCTGCTGTGGGCGGCGTGGCGCGAGGCGCCTTGGCGCGTGCTGCTGCTGCCCGCGCTCGCCGCGCTGATGATCGGTCATGCGCTGCGCCTTTACGGGCGCGACCGGTTCAAGCCCGCCGCCATTCGCCTGATGCTGGGCAATAGCATCGCACCCGCGCGCGCCGAAACGCTCGCCGCCGCCTTCGCCGCGTGGCGCATTCCGCGCGACGTCCCGCCGGGCGCCGCCGCGTGCATCGCGCGCGACCGGGCCGAGGGCTATCGGCTGCTGATGGCCACAGCCGCCCCCGAATTCTACGCCGGTGCGATCGCCGAGGCACTCGGCTTCGACGCCATCGTCGCCTCGCGCCACCGGCGCGACGATGCGGGCCACTGGCTGCCCCTGCTGGACGGGTCCAATTGTTACGGCCAAGAAAAGGCGCGGCGCGTCAGTGAATGGCTTGCCGCGAACGCCCCGGGCGGCACGGCGCATATTCGCGCCTATTCGGACCATCTCAGCGACGCCCCGACCTTTGCGCTGGCCGGTGAGGCGTGGCTGATCGGGCGCGGCGACAAATATGTCCGGCTGGCCGCGAAGCATGGCTGGCGCGCCGCCGATTTCGAGGACGCCGCGGTGGCCGAGCCCCATTGATGCGCATCCTGTTCCTCTTCATCGGCGAGCCGCATCATGTGTTCCATGCGCTGCCCATCGCGGCGGAGATGGCGGCCGCGGGGCAAGCCATCGACGTCGCCGTCGCGAGCGCGGACCATCTGCGGATGGTCGAACAGGTCGCGCTTGCCTATCCGGGCTTCGCACCAAGCGTCACCCTGCTCGGCCAGAAGGGATTGGCCCGCTGGCTCCGCGACAAGGGGTTCTTCCGCAATCCGCGCCTGCCCATGCTGCTCGATGCCCTGCCCTTTCTGCGGCAGTTCGATGCGATCGTCGTGCCCGAGCGCACGACCACGTCGATCCGGCATTTCCTGCGGCGGGGGACGCGGCTGATCTTTACGCCGCACGGGGCGGGCGACCGGGCGATTACCTTCGATCTGCGCGACCGATATTTCGATTTTGCGCTCGTGGCCGGCGAAAAGAGCGAACGGCGGATGCTCGACGCCGGGACGATCCGGCCGGGTCGTTATGCGGTGAACGGCTATGTGAAGCTCGATCTGATGCCGGGGTTGCAGGCGGCGCGCGAGCCATTGTTCGCCAATGGCCGGCAGACGGTCCTTTACGCCCCCCATTTCAAGCGCGAGCTGTCGTCGTGGGAGCGCTTCGGCCGTGACATCATCGCCTGGTTCGCGGGTCAGGATCGCTACAATCTCGTCGTCGCGCCGCATGTGCGCCTGTTCGCCGAAGCGAGCGACGCCGAGCGCGCGGCGGTAACGAAGCTGGCGGTGCCGGGCGAGATCCTGATCGACCTCGCGTCCGACCGCCTGTTCGACATGAGCTATACGAGCGGCACCGACATCTACCTCGGCGATGTCAGCAGCCAGGTTTACGAGTTTCTCGCCACGCCGCGCCCGTGCGTCTTCCTCAACGCGCATGAGGTCGATTGGACCGGCGATCCCGATTATCTCTTCTGGACGCTCGGCGACGTCGTGGACGATCTCGCTGACTTGCCCGGCGCGCTCGAACGGGCGCCCGCGCGCCATCCGCTTTATGCCGATGCCCAGCGCGAAAGGCTGGCCGAATCGATCGGCGGCAATCCGGCGGGCGCGGCGCGGCGCGGCGCCGAAGCGATCCTCGGCTTTCTTGCAAAGAACGCCGGGCAGGATAAGAGCGGCGGATGACCGACGCCAACCCTCTGCCCGCGCTGACCCCGATCGGCGAAAATTCGACGCCGCTGTGGGGCATGACCAATGCCGAACGGCTGCGGCGGCTGGCGCGCGCGGAAGGCCTGCCCGAAACGTCGACGACGGCACGGCTTTACGTCAATCTCGACTATGTCTTCGATCCGGTGTGGCTCCGCCATATTCTGACGCTGCCCGGAACGGTGGTGATGGACGGCGGCGACCTCGTGATGGCGCATCTGACCGGCGGCATGACCCCGGCCGATATCGCGCAGCATCGCGGCGCACTGACCGTCATCGACTATCGGGACAATCCGCAAATCTACAACCGTCAGCTCCGCAAGCTCGACTGCCCCTTCATCCAGCGGCTGACGCCCGAAACGCGGCGCGCGATCGAACGGAAAAGCTATTTCGGCGCATACAAGGGCGTCACCGACGCGCTGACCAAATATCTGTGGCCCGAGCTCGCTTTATGGCTGACGCGCGGCGCCGCGAGCATCGGCATGACCCCGAATATGGTCACCGCGATCGGCGCGGCGCTCTGTGTCTATGCGACATATCTCTTCGCTTACGGCCATTATTGGGCGGGGATGCTCGCGGGCTTCATCTTCATGGTGCTCGACACCGTCGACGGAAAGCTCGCGCGCTGCACGATCACCTCGTCGAAATGGGGCAATGTCGCCGATCACGGCGTCGACCTGATCCATCCGCCCTTCTGGTGGTATTTCTGGGGCGTAGGCCTCGGCACCTGGGGCCTCGCGCTTTCGACGCAGACCTTCACCTGGGTGATGATCGCGGTCGTCGCGGGCTATGTCCTCCAGCGCGTGATCGAGGGGTTGTTCATCAAGGACTTCGGCATGGACATCCATGTCTGGCAAAGGTTCGACAGCCAGTTCCGCCTGATCACCGCGCGGCGTAACCCCAATTTCGCGATCCTCTTTTTCGCAACGCTGGCCGGGCGCCCCGACATCGGCCTGATCGCACTGGCCTGGTGGACGGTGATCTCGCTGGTCGTCCATGCGGTGCGGCTGGCGCAGGCCTATGCCGTCAAGCGCTCGGGCCGCCCGATCGTCAGCTGGATGGAAGCAGCATGAACGCAACGATCGAGAAATTCGGCCACCCCGCGACGCTGATCGCCGAATATGATCATTGGGTCGTGCTGCTCCGCCCCGCGCAGCCGACGCTTGGCGCATTGGTGCTGGCGGCAAAGTCCAACGCGACGGCGTTCGGCGACCTGCCTCCCGAAGCGCACGCCGAACTCAAGACCGCCACCGCCGCGATCGAGGCCGCGCTGAGCCACGCGGTCGGTTACGCGAAGATCAACTATCTGATGCTGATGATGGTCGACCCGCACGTCCATTTCCACGTCCTGCCGCGCTATGACGGCGAACGTTCGGGTGCGGGGCTGACGGTGGGGGACGCGGGCTGGCCCGGGCAACCCGACCTCGGACAAGCGATCAAGCTGGACGAAACGCAGATTGCCGCGCTCATCGGCTGGCTCAAACCCTATTTCGCGTAGCGGCCTTCTTCGGCCCATTTCGCGGTGAGCGCGTCGGCGGCTTCGACGTCCTGCGGGAAGTCGACTTCCTGCCATTCGAGACCCTCGATCGACACGGTGCCGACTCGATTGCCCTTCGCGATGATGTCGATCGCACGCAGATACCAGCGTTCGACCCCGTCGGGGGTGCGCATCATCTGGTCGACCTGATTGCGAAAGATCGAGGGGCCGTCGCCGACGAAGGCGAGCATCCCGATCGACTCCGCATTGGTGTCGGGGGGCAGCAGCCTTTTGCCGATGTGGTGCAGGCGCCCCTCGGCGTCGCGATTCACCTTCATGTCGTCGTCGTCATAGTCGGGTTTGACGTCGACGGTGACGTTGATCGGCTCGTTCGCGCCTTCGATGAGCTTCGCGACGATCTGGTCCGAGACGATGGTGTCGCCGTTGAGGATGATGAAGTCGCGGTCCATCTCCTCGCGCGCGATCCAGCAGGTGCCGAGATTGTCGGCGACCTGAAAGAAGGGGTTGAACAGGGTACGGATGCGCGCACCGGTGTCGCGATAGAGCTGGAGCGCATGGTCCTCGACGCGCTCGGTGCGGAAGCCCGTCACGACGACGATGTCCTTGATCCCGTTCGCGACGAGCGCCGCGACCTGCCAGCTGATGAGGCTGCGGCCGTTGAACTCTATCAGGCATTTGGGAATGTCGCGCGTCAGCGGCAGCAGGCGCGAACCTTGCCCGGCCGACAGGATGATGGCTTTGTCGATGCTCATAGGGGCCGCCCTATAGCGTCTTGCCGCCGCGCGGCAAATATCGCTTCGATCAGTTCGATGTCGGCCGGCTTGTCCGCGTCGATGCACGCCTCGGGTTCGGACATCGGCACGACCCGTGCTTTGAGCCCAAAACGCAGCCCGGCGCGCGCGATCCCCTGCTGGATCGTGAACAGGCGAAGCAGCGCGCCGAGCAGCAGCCAGGGGCCGAAAGCGGCGACGATCTTGAGTCCCTTCTTGCGGTCGCGCTCGATCCGCCCCCAAAAATCGAGCAAGGGCAGCACGCGGCGACCACGCAGGCGGAACATGTTCGCGCCCGACCACCAGCCGCCGCGGAATTTCAGCCAGGTGCGCTTCGACTGCGGATAGCGTGCGAGCAGCACCTCACGCTCGACCATCGCCACTGCAACATCGCTTTCCTCGGCATCACGGAGAAACTCGGCGATCATCGTTGGCGTGAGCAAAACATTGTCGGCGGTGGTGACGAGCAGCGGATCATCGCCTGGCGGCAATGCGGCGGCAAGCGAGCTGCTGATCCCCTGCCCCGAATCGGCGAAATGCAGGTCGGCGAAATCCGCAAGGTCCGGCTCGGCGGCCAGTTCGGCGCTATTCTGGGCCAAGATCGTGATCGGCCCGACGAACGGCGAGTTCCGGAGCGCGTCCACGACATGGACGAGCATCGGCCGGCCCGCGATCGACAGCAGCGCCTTGGTCGACACGCCGCTTCCCGAAAGCAACGGGTCGGGGCCGGGACGGCTGCCCGCGAGAACGATTGCGGGGATCGGCGCGCTCACTGCGCGGCCTCTGCCGCCGGCGCGATGCGGCGGCCCGTCACGCCGCGCAGGAAATCGGTGGCTTCGTCGAGCACCGGCCCGCGGCTCCTGAACGGCACGGCGAGCGCCATGACGATGCCGGTATGCCCCATCCCGGGATAGATGCGCAAAGTCGCCGAACCGCCAGCGCGTTCGATCGCAGCGGCAAGGTTCTGGCTGTTGCGCGGGCGCACTATATCATCCTCATCACCGGTCGCGAGCCACAAAGGCGGCGCGTCGCCGCGGGCGAAGTGAATCGGCTGCGTCTTCTCGATCGGCTTGACCTTTCCCATCGCCCTGTCACCGCGGCCGCCCTTTTCGAGCGGCAGGAAATCATAGGGCCCGGCAAGGCCCGCAACGCCGCGGATGATCGACGGGTCGCTCTTCGCGGCGCGCAGCCACGCCGGATCGAGCGCGAGCATCACGGCATTATAGGCCCCCGCCGAATGGCCCATCAGCGCGATCCGCTCGGGATCGCCGCCAAGCTTGGCGATATGTTCATGCGTCCACGCGACCGCCGCCGCGCTGTCCTCGATAAAGTCGGGCCAATGCGCCTTGGGCACCAGCCGGTAATCGGGGGTCACCACGACAAAGCCCTGCCGCGCCAATGCCCGCCCGGCGAAGCCATAGCTGCCGCGCTCGCCGCTGTCCCAGCCGCCGCCGTAGAAGAAAACGACCACGGGGAACCGGTCGCCCTCCTTGAGGCTTTCGGGAGCCCAGATGTCGAGCGACTGGCGGGGTCCGCTGCCATAGGGTTGGTCGGCGAGCAAAAGCCGCGCGCCGTCGCCCTGTCCGAGCAGCCGGTCCGCCATGTTGAGCGACTTCGCGCCGCCCGCGACGATCATCTTGGCGCCGCCGCCGAACAGCAGCACGAGCAGCAGGACCACGAAGAGAATCTTGATCAATCGCTGTCCTCTGGAAACCGGCGCGTCATCTTTGGCGCCCTACAGGGCAGCGGAGCGGCGAACAAGCCAGCGGCGCGATAGGCACGCGACCTTTTCCGCCCTCGCGCGTAGGAAAGTGCGATGACGACAGGAAACTTCACCCGCCCGGCTCTTGTCTGCAACAGCCAGAGCGGCAGTCATGATGACGCCGTCCTGGCCGAGATCGTCGAAAGCTGCCGCGCTGCGGGCGCACCGCTCGTCGCCGTCTTTGCGCTGCCCGACGACGAGATTCCCGATGCGGGCGAACTCGTCCGGCAAGGCATCGACCTGCTGCTCGTCTGGACCGGCGACGGGACGATCAACGCTGCGGCGACCGGGGCCGCAGGCTGGGATGGCGCTATCCTGCCGCTTCCCGGCGGGACGCTCAACCTTCTGTCGAAGAAACTGCACGGCGACCGGCCAGTGACCGAAATCCTGACGGACGCACTGCAGGGCAAGGCGCGGCGGCAACCGGTCCCCATGATCCGGTCCGATGACGGCGACGCCTTTATCACGATCGTCGCCGGCCCCGCGACGCAATGGGCCGAAGTGCGCGAAACGATGCGGCAGGACGGGTTGATCGAAGCAAGCCGGTCGGCGCCCGACGCGCTCGACGCGATGATCAACGCCCCGGGGGTTGCAGTGGCTGGACACGGCCGGACCTATCCGGCGATCATCCTTACCCCGACAGCGCAGGGCATCCGCGCCGACGGCATATTGACCGAGGGCACCGCCGACGTGCTGCGTCATGGCTTGGCCTGGCTCGGCGGCGATTTTCGCGACGGGCCGAGCGAGGCAATCATCAGCGGCGAAACGATCATCCTTGAAAGCGGTGTGCCGATCAGCCTCGAATATGACGGCGAGCTCGGCGAAACGCCCTCTCCCGCGCGCTTCGGGCTCGCCGCGAGCGCGGTGGACTTCGTCGCGACGGCATGACCCGGCTCTTCCATATCAGCGACCTGCATTTCGGGCTCGAAGACCAGGCCGCACTCGCCTGGTTCGCCGATTGCGTGCGGCACGAAGGCCCCGATGCGGTGTTGATCACCGGCGACCTCACGATGCGCGCGCGCAGCCGCGAATTCGCCGCGGCCTGCGACTGGATCGGCGCGCTCGACGTGCCGGTGACGGTCGAAGTCGGCAATCACGACCTGCCCTATTTCAACCCCGTCGAACGCTTCTTCTTCCCATATCGCCGCATTCGCGGGATCGAGCGGCTGGTCGAGCGTGAACTCGACCTTCCCGGTGTCGCCGTGGTGCCGTTGAAGACGACCGCGCGCGCCCAATGGCGGCTCGACTGGTCGAAGGGATGGGTGACCGACAAGGCGCTCGAAAAGACGCTCGCTGCCATCGAGACGCTGCCGCGCGGCACGACGGTGCTGGTCACCGCCCATCACCCGCTGGTCGAGGCCGGCACGAAGGGCCGCGCACTGACCCGCGGCGGCGAGCGCGCGCTCGCGGCCCTGGCGAAGCGCGGCGTGGCGGCTGTGCTGACCGGGCATGTTCACGATGCCTTCGACCTGAAAAAGACGACCGCTGCGGGTCCGATCCGCATGATCGGAGCGGGCACGCTGTCGCGGCGGATCCGATCGACCCCTCCTAGTTTCAACGACCTGACCGTCGAAGGCGCTTCAATCGACGTCCGCGTGCGCAATCTCGAGCATGTCCCGACCTGTGACATGCAGATCGGCGACGTGCCGCCCGACGCGCTGCCGCCGCGCAAACCCGGCGAACCGGTAGCCCCCGTCGCGGCGGTGCCGCCGGTCGATCCGCCAGTGCATTGACGCGACGCCCCATTGACGCACCCCGGCGGCCCGTTAAGTTGCAAGAAAAAACGGGATGAGGATCATGCTGACAAAAGGCGACGATTATCCGTTGCATCAGACCAGCGAGCCGATTGCGTTCGCAGGGACCGACCGCAATTTTTACGACCGCTATTTCTTCAACGGCTATTCGCCCGACGGATCGATCTTCTTTGCTGCTGCAATGGGGTTTTATCCGCAGCTCGGTATCGTCGACGCGAGTTTCTGCGTCATCGCCGACGGGGTTCAGCATAATCTTCGCGCCAGCCGGCGATCGGGCGGCGAGCGGCTCGAACTGTCGGTGGGGCCGATCGCGCTCAACATCGACGTGCCGCTCGAAATCGTCACGCTGCGGATCGCGCCTGGTGACTGGCCGCTCGCGGGCGAACTACGCTTCACCGGCCGCCATTTCCCGATCGAGGAACCGCGCTTCATCCGCCGCAACGGCACGCGGCTGTTCATGGATTATACGCGCATGACGCAGAACGGCCAGTGGTCGGGCTGGCTGTCGGTGAACGGGCAGCGCATCGATGCCGGCCCAGACTGGACCGGCACGCGCGATCGCAGCTGGGGCATCCGCCCCGTCGGCGCGAGCGAACCGCAGCCGCCGCCCGAAGGCAATTTCAGTCAATTTTTCTGGTTGTGGACGCCGTGCAATTTCGAAAACAGCTCGCTTTTCTTCCACAGCAACGACGACGGTGCGGGCAATCCGTGGAACCGCCGTGCCGTGATCGTCAGCGATGGCGGGACCGAGCGGCATTTCGACGCCGCGACCTTCAGCGCCGACTGGCAGCCGGGGTCGCGGCGGATCGCGCGGATGACCGCCGACCTGGGGTATGGGCAGTCGCTGACGCTAACCCCCATCGGACCCGTCTTCGCGATGAGCGGGCTCGGCTACACGCACCCCGTCTGGGGCCACGGCCTCGACCATGGCGCCGAACTCGCCGTCGCGCACGACAGTCTTTCGGAAGCCGATCGCGGCTGGGGCAATCCGCTTGCAATGCACATTCAGGCGCTCGTCACCGCCGAGCTTGTCGATGGCGGCAACAATCATCGCGGCGCCGGCGTGCTCGAACAATTGTTCGTCGGCCCGCACGAACCCACCGGTCTCTCCGGCGTGATGGACCCGGTGCGGTGAGCTTCCCTACCTGCCCCGAGGCGATGTCGCCCGCGTGGCTGGCCGGGACATTGGGACAGGACCCCGACACACTGCGCGGCTTCACCGTCGCCAAGGTCGGCACCGGTCAGATGTGCGACAGCTTTCGCCTGACGCTCGACTGGACGGGCGATGTCGGCACGCCGTCAACGGTCGTGGCCAAATGCCCGAGCCATGACGAGGCGAGCCGCCATATCGCAAAGCTGACCGGCACTTACGTCAAGGAAGTCAACTGGTACCGCGAACTGGCAGCGGAGAGCGGTGTCGCCGCACCCTTTTGCCATCATGCCGAGATCGCGGATAACGATGTCGATTTCGTCCTGATCCTGTCGGACCTCGCACCCGCGCGACAGGGCGACCAGCTTGCGGGACTGGGGCTGGATGGGCTCGTCCCGTGCATCGACGCCGCGGCCGGGCTCCACGCCCTGCTGTGGAACGACCCGCGACTCGACACGCTTCCCTGGCTGGCGCGCGACAATGGTGAAGTGATCCGAGCGCTGTTTCCCCAGCTCTATGCCGGCTTTCGCGAACGCTATGCAGAGCGACTCGACCCGGAGGTGCTCGACCTTGGCGCCGGGATCGTCGAGCGGCTCGACGCCTATCTCGGGCGGCAGACCGCGGCGCGCACGATCGTCCATGGCGACCTGCGCATCGACAACATCCTCTTTGCGCCCGATGGCGAAAGTTGCTGGCTTGTGGACTGGCAGACGCTCGGGCGCGGCAGCGGTGCGGCTGATCTTGCCTATCTCATCGGAACAAGCATCGCCGACCCGCTCGATCGCGCAGCGGCCGACCGGCCGGGTTTCGACCGCTGGATAGCAGCACTCCAACAGCGCGGCATTGCGCCCGACGCGGTCGCGCTGTGGGACGATTACCGCGCTGGTGCGCTCAGCGGCTATTTCATGGCGGTTTTCGCGTCGATGAGCGTCGAACGCACGGCGCGCGGCGACGAGATGTTCGCCGTGATGGCCGAGCGCCCCGCGCGGCAGGCGCTGATGCTGGGAAGTCTCGATCTGCTCTGACGAAAAAGGGCGGCCCGTTGCCGGACCGCCCTTTCCTTCTCCACCCGTCGGCGGAAAAAACTTAGCGCTTCGAGAACTGGAAGCTGCGGCGGGCCTTCGCCTTACCGTACTTCTTGCGCTCGACGGCGCGGCTGTCGCGGGTCAGGAAGCCGGCCGCCTTCACCGGGCTGCGCAGCGCCGGTTCGAAGCGGGTCAGCGCCTGCGCGATGCCGTGAAGAACGGCGCCAGCCTGGCCCGACAAACCGCCGCCCTTGACGGTCGCGACAACGTCATACTGGCCAACGCGCTCGGTCAGGCCGAAGGGCTGGTTGATGACGAGGCGCAGCGTCGGACGTGCAAAATAGACTTCCTGGTCGCGGCCGTTGATCGTGATCTTGCCCGTGCCGGGCTTGACCCACACGCGGGCGACTGCGTCCTTGCGGCGGCCGGTCGCATAGGCGCGGCCCTGCTTGTCGACGATCTTTTCGCGGAGCGGCGCGGTCGGCGTTGCCGGAGCGACGGTGCCTTCGACGGCGCCGCCGAGGTCCTTGAGATCGGTCATGGTCTGTTCCTCAGCCATTATGCACCCACCTTGTTCTTGCGGTTCATCGACGCGACGTCGATCACTTCGGGATTCTGCCCTTCGTGCGGATGTTCGGTACCGGCGAAGATGCGCAGGTTGCGCATCTGCTGGCGACCGAGCGGACCGCGCGGGATCATGCGTTCGACGGCCTTTTCGAGCACGCGCTCGGGGAAACGGCCTTCGAGGATCTTCGCCGGGCTCGTTTCCTTGATGCCGCCGGCATAGCCGGTGTGCTTGTAGTAACGCTTGTCCTGCAGCTTCTTGCCGGTGAACGCCACCTTCTCGGCATTGATGACGATGACATTGTCACCGCAATCGACGTGCGGGGTAAACGACGGCTTGTGCTTGCCGCGCAGGATGTTGGCGATGATCGTCGCGACGCGGCCCACAACAAGGCCCTCGGCGTCGATCAGCACCCATTTCTTTTCGACCGTCGCGGCGTTCGCCGACTGGGTCGTCTTGGTCAGCGCCTTCATGGCACGCTCCTTGACAGATATGGACCGGAGCAAGAGCGCCCCGAAACAAATGCGCCGCCTAATCCCATGGGACGATGCGGCGCTTCGGAGCGGGCCAATGGCGCCAGACAAGCGAAAAGTCAAGCGTAGCGCGGCTTTGCTGACGGGTATTATGATACCCCAAGCTTCAAGACACTGGTTCCAGCGCCCGCACGCGCTCTTCGATCAGCTTGCGGCCCTCGCCATCAGGCCCGGCAATCCAACTCTGGCGGTGCTCACGCATGACCAGCCCCGTACCGGTATCGACGGTCCACAAATTGTCGATCTCGAGCGACTGCGCTTTCCCGGCGATCAAGGTTGAATCCCGTTCGATCCTGGCAATGGTGCGCCGGGCGCCGTCGGTGTGGATAGATACGTCCGTATCGTCGGATACTGCGGCGGCAGAAATGGCGGCGTTCGCGGGCGCGATCAGCGCACGGATGTCGGCGGTCGCCAGCCGGTCGCGTTCGGCGGCGGGCAGCGCGGCGATCAGTTGCGCAAGTTGCCGGGCTTCGGCTCGCTCCGCTTCGGCACCCGCCCGCTCCACCCGTGTCGTCACCCGCTCCCATAATTGGTCAGGATCGACAAGATCGATGCGGCTGCCGTCAGACGGGACCAAATAGGCGATGTTTTCGCCGACGAGCGGGTCAAGCATAACCGTCACCATGCGCGTCACGTCGGGTTGCGCGCCTGATTCGATTCGTTGCAGCACCGTGTCGAGCCGATAGCCCCGCCCGGTCCGCTGCCATTCGAGCACATAGACGAGCGCGAAATCGATCAGCTTTCCGTCACGGCCGATACGGCGCGTCGTTACCTGATAGCGCAGCGGCACACCCACCGGCGGCGCGAACCGGACTTGCGCGGCTGTGGCGGGCGAGGCGTCGCCCGGCGCAGCCACCGCCTGCGATGGGGGCGTCAGCAGCAGCAAGGCACCGAGAGCGCCTGCCAGCATCATGCGCCGTCGCGGCCCAGTCGGTGGAGCGATGCCGCCGCCGCGGCGACAAGGATGGCGCCGACGACTTGGTGCAGCACGGCCACCCACATCGAAACCCCCGACACGACGGTCCAGATGCCAAGCAGCATCTGCGCCGCGACGGCCGCGACGAGCAGTCGGGCTTCGCGCCTCGCACCGCGCCGCGACAGCGTCCGCGCGAGAAGCAACAGCGCAAGCGCGGCGACCCACGACCACCAGCGATGGAGGAAGTGAATGAGGAAGGGATCGTTGGTTAGCGCGAGCCACGCGCCGCCCGTCCAGTCGATGCCTTCGGGCATGAAATGATCGTTCATCAGCGGCCAGCTGCTGGAAACATAGCCGGCGTTGAGTCCCGCGACCCATGCGCCGAGCAGCAGCTGGACGAAGAGGATGGTGATCACAGCCACCGCCGGGCGGGTCAGCCGCGCGGGGGGGCTGGCCGGATCGCGCGCCAGCCCGGTGAGGTCGCGCGCCGTCCAGACGAGCCCGGCGAGCAGGAACAGCGCGGTCAGCAGATGTGTCGCGAGACGAAAATGGCTGACGTCGGTGCGATATTCGAGGCCCGAAGCCACCATCCACCAGCCGATCGCGCCCTGCAGCCCGACGAGTGCCGCAAGCGCGAACAGGCGCCAGCCATAGCCCGCGGGAATGGCGCGACGCCAGGCGTACCAGATCAGCGGTACGAGCAGCGCCATGCCGACCAGCCGCCCGAGGATGCGGTGCAGCCATTCCCAGAAGAAGATCGCCTTGAAGCCCTCAAGCGTCATGCCGAGGTTGATCGCCTGATATTCGGGAATCCGCTTGTATTTTTCGAACTCCTCGACCCATCCGGCCTCGGTCAGCGGCGGGATCACACCCGAGACCGGCCGCCATTCGGTGATAGACAGTCCGGATTCGGTCAGCCGGGTGATGCCGCCGACGCCGACCACGATGATCACGAGCAGCGCGACGGCCCAGAGCCAGCGCGCCAGCGCCGCGGGGCGGGGTTGGCGCGCATCAGGCGCGGGTGAGGTGGAGATTTGCGTCATCGCCCGCCCTATCGACGCTTGCCGAACGATAGGCAAGAGGCCGGGAACACCGCCACAAGGTGAAATTCATGGTCGCGACAGGCGCGCCTTGATAGGGGAAGGCCGATGCTGCGCCGCGCCCGACGAATCCTGACTGCCCTGATGCTGCCGATAACCGCGCCGTCGATGGCGGCGTCCGCCGAGCCATCGCCCTATGCCACGCTGGCGGCGGCGGAGGCGCGCGTGGCGGCGATCGGTTTTCGCCTGACGACTGAAAACGCCGCCTGGTGCCCGATGCGCCAGCCGCAGTTCGGCTGGATCTGGGGCGACCCGCGTCTTTACGACGAGGACCGGCGCGACGAGGCGCTCGGCGTCTATGGCGCCGATGATCGGGCACATGCCTTCATCGCCGCGCTGGCGCCCGCATCGCCGGCCGCATCGGCGGGGGTCGGCGTCGGTACATCGGTGACCGGAATTGGCGAAGCGCCCGTCCCCGACGGTGGCGGCAATCACCCCTTTGCGCGGATCACCGCAATCGAAACTTACCTCGCGGCGCTGCCCGCCGATGCCGCGCTGGCGCTTCGCACCGGCGCGGGGCGCACGGTCAGCGTCATGCCCAAACCCGGATGCGCCAGCGACTTTCGCGTCGAGGCGAACGAGAAACCCGGCGCCGTCGCCGACGGACGCATGGTGCTCGTCAACCAGGGACTCATCGAATTTTCGCCCGACGACGAAGAACTCGCAGCGGCGATCGCGCACGAACTGGCGCACAATATCCTGCGCCACCGCGCACGGCTCGACGCGGCGGGGGTCGATCGCGGGCTGGCGAAGCAATTCGGGCGCAACGCGCGCATGTTCAAGCAGACCGAGATCGAGGCCGACCGTCTGTCGGTGTGGCTGCTCGCCGGCGCGGGCTACGACCCTGCCGCAGCGGCGCGCTTCTGGTCGCGTTTCGGCCAACGCAAGGGCCGGCCGCTGTTCCAGGCGAGCACCCATCCCTCGTGGCGCGACCGCGTCGCCGCGCTCGAAGACGAAGCCGCCGCCATCGCCGCGGCGCGAATGCTCGGCCGGTCACTGTACCCACCGTTGATCGACGCGCCGCCGCCCTTGGAATAGGATGATCCACATCCTATTTGGGAAATATTCCCGCCTCCCCGATAAGGATCGCCATCATGACCCGTGAAACCGCCATTTTTGCCGGAGGCTGCTTCTGGTGCACCGAAGCCGTGTTCCAGTCGCTCGAAGGCGTCGATGGTGTCGAGAGCGGCTATATCGGAGGTCATGTCGCGAACCCGACCTACAAGCAGGTGTGCGGCGGCGACACCGGACACGCCGAAGCGATCCGCATCGGCTTCGACCCTTCGGTCATTTCCTATGCCGACCTGCTCGACGTCTTTTTCGCGACGCACGATCCGACGCAGCTCAACCGCCAAGGGGGCGACATCGGCACCCAGTATCGCAGCGCGATCTTCCCGCTCGACGCCGCGCAGGCCGACGCTGCGCGCGCCGGAATCGCGCGGGCCGCAGCCGACTGGCCCGCGCCGATCGTCACGACGGTCGAAAGCGCGTCCGACTGGTATCCGGCCGAGGATTATCATCAGGCCTATTGGGAAGGCGAAGGACAGCGCAACCCCTATTGCATGGCGGTCATTCCACCGAAACTGGCCAAATTGCGCAAGGGATTCAGCGAGCGCTTGCGAACGGCGTAGAAGCGCCCTGACATATGCGGCCATTGTTGCAATATGGCCGCATGACGTCACTTTTCATTGACTTTCCAATTGTTTTGACTAGCGGACGCGCCTTCGCTGGGGCAGGATGGCCCTGAAACACAGCTGGGGGCACAGCCAGGTGCTGGCATCACTGTTATTGATCGGCGCGTTGGTGACGACGCCGCATATGTCGGTTCAGGCGGCAAGCCAATCGGTTGTCGAGGAAAGCGCCGGCGGGATGACGCGGGCGGTCAACCGGATGATCGGCGGCATCGCGAGCTACGCCCGCTGGCCCGACGGGTCGACTGCAGCCAACCGCCAGATGTGCGTCGTCGGGACGCCGCGCCTCGCGCCGCGCATGGCGCCGGATACGCCGGGCCGGGGTTCGATCTCGGTCCGTCTGACCCCTGCGGCCGGCGTCACCCCCGATTGCGACATATTGTTCCTCGGCCGGATGCCGGTTGCCGACCGGCGGCAATTGATCGCATGGGTTCGCGGCCGCCCGGTTCTGACGATCACCGACGATGACGCGGCGTGCATCTATGGCGCGATGTTCTGCCTCAACAGCCGCGCCGCGAGCCTCAGCTTCTCGGTCAATCTCGACGCGATCGGCCGCGGCCCGCTGCGGATCGACCCGCGCGTGTTGCGCATCGGTTCCGGGCAGGGAGGCGCGTGATGAGCGGATCCGATCTGCCTCGCTCCGCCCCACGCATCGGTGCACGCACAACGCTGCAAAAACTGCTGTCGCGCTTCCATTTCGGCATCACGCTGTTCGCCGTCGCCTTGTCGGGGCTGACGATCCTGCTTGCGGGGGTGACGGCGCTGCGTGGTTATGCCGACCGCAACATGGAACTGGCTGCGCAGCTCGGCGCCTATGGCGTCGAGCCGGCGCTGGTGTTCAACGATCCGGTCGCGGCGCGCGAAGGGCTCGAACCGCTGACCCACATTCCCGGAATAGCGCGGTTGCGGGTACTCAACGATGTCGGACGACCCGTGATCGAGTGGACGTCGCCTACCGCCGATCCGGCCCCCATGCTCAGCCGTATCTTCTTCCCCCGCCCCTTCGCGGTGACGGTCGAGCGCAACGGATCGGCGATCGGGACGATCGAGGTCTGGGGCGACAGTTCGACGCTGGTCGACTATGTCCGGCTCGGTCTGCTCGCCGGGCTGACCTGTCTGCTCATTACCGCATTCGGCACGATCTTTCTCGCGCGGCGGTTCGAATATGAGCTCGTCAAGCCGCTCAATGAAATTGCCACCGTCGCGCACGACGTGCGGCTTCATCGCCGCTTCGACAAGCGGGTCCAGCCGCTTGGCATCGCCGAACTCGACCGGCTTGGCGGCGACATCAATGCCCTGCTTGACGAACTGCAGGGTTGGCAGGGCCATATGGAAAGCGAACGCGCGCTGCTCGCTCACCGCGCGTCGCACGACCCGCTCACCGCCATGCCGAACCGCGCCGCCTTCGATGAACAGCTCGCACGGCGCATCGAGGCGGCCGAGGGTCGTGGCGGCCGCTTTGCGCTGCTGTTCATCGATGCCGATAATTTCAAGGCGGCCAACGACAATTTCGGCCACGCCGCGGGCGACGCCGTGCTCGTCGCGCTGTCGGCCTGTATCAAGGAAACGCTGCGCAAGGGTGATTTCGCCGCCCGCATCGGCGGCGACGAATTCGTCGTCATCATCGATCCCTTCGACGCCGACGCGGTCGCTGAAGAACTCGCCGGCCGGATCCGGGCCTGTGTGTCGCAACCGATCGCCCTGCCCGAGGGACAGACCTATCGCGCATCGGTCAGCGTCGGCGTCGCCACCTTCCCGGACAGCGGCAATAACGCGACCGCGCTGCTTACCGCCGCCGACGCCGCAATGTATGCCGACAAATTGGCCAACCGTTCCCGATGATTAGCGGAGAAACGCCGTGAGTTACGCCTTCCCCCACCCCATCCGCGTCTTCGCGATCGCTCTTTTGACGGCATTGCTGGCAGCATGCCAGACCACGCCGACCGCCAGCGACTTCAGCGCCGCGCAGATCGCGACGCTGCAATCGGAGGGATTCGTCGATACCGGGCTCGGCTGGGAATTGAACATGCCCGAACGGCTTCTCTTTCCCTCCGACCAGAGCAGCATCCCGGCCGATCAGCAAAAGCGGATCACCGACATCGCCACCAAGCTCGTCTCGGTCGGGATCACGACCGCGCGGGTCGAAGGGCACACCGATTCGACCGGAGCTTCGGCCTATAATCTTTGGCTGTCGCAGGCGCGCGCCGAGGCGGTCGCGACACCGATGCAGGCGGGCGGGATGCGGTTGACCGCCGATCAGGTCGTCGGCCGCGGCGAAACCCTGCCCTTGTCGAGCAACGCGACCCCCGAAGGGCGGCAGGACAACCGCCGCGTGGTCGTGATCGTCACGCCGCAATAGCGCGGCGAGCGACCTGCCGCCTTTCCTTGGCCGGCGTTCGCCGCTAGGCCTTCGTCCATGAAACCGATCCGCAAAGCCGTCTTTCCCGTCGCCGGCCTCGGCACGCGCTTCCTGCCCGCGACCAAGGCGATCCCGAAGGAAATGCTGCCGATCGTCGACCGGCCGCTGATCCAATATGCGGTCGACGAGGCGCGCGAGGCGGGGATCGAGCAGATGATCTTCGTCACCGGCCGCGGCAAGAGCGCGATCGAGGATCATTTCGACGTCGCCTTCGAACTCGAAAAGACGATGTCCGAACGCGGCAAGGATCTTTCCGTCCTCGCACCCACCCGGCTCGGCCCCGGCAATTGCGCTTACGTACGTCAGCAGGAGCCGTTGGGGCTGGGGCACGCGATCTGGTGCGCGCGCGACATCGTCGGCGACGAGCCCTTCGCGATCTTTCTGCCCGACGAATTCATGCACGGGTCGCCTGGCTGTATGAGGCAGATGGTCGATGCCTATGCCAGGGTCGGTGGCAACCTGATCTCGGTGCTCGAAGTGCCGCGCGAGCAGGTCTCTTCCTATGGCGTGATCGCGCCCGGCGCGCGCGACGGGTCACTGACCGAGGTCAGCGGCCTCGTCGAGAAACCCGCGATCGACGCCGCTCCGTCGAACCTGATCATCTCGGGCCGCTATATCCTCCAGCCCGAAGTGATGCGCGTGCTCGAAGGACAGGAAAAAGGCGCCGGGGGCGAAATCCAGCTTACCGACGCGATGGCGACGATGATCGGCAACCAGCCCTTCCACGCCGTCACCTTCGACGGCGCGCGGTACGATTGCGGATCGAAGGCCGGTTATATCCAGGCCAATCTGGCCGTCGCGCTCGAACGCCCAGATATGGCCGACGAGGTCCGCGCCTTTGCGATCGACCTGCTGAAATAGGACCGGCGGAGGCGGCCGCCCCCGCCGGAAAGATTGTTATTCGCCCTCGATATTCGGTTTCGGGAAGCTGTCGGCCCCGAGCAATTTGTAGAGCAAGCCCCCGATAGCGCCGCCGATCAGCGGCGCGACCCAAAAGAGCCAGAGCTGTTGGAGAGCAATGCCTCCGACGACGAGCGCGGGGCCGGTGCTGCGCGCCGGGTTGACCGAGGTGTTGGTCACCGGGATCGAGATGAGGTGGATCAGCGTCAGCGCAAGACCGATGGCGATCGGCGCGAAGCCCGCGGGCGCGCGGCCATCGGTCGACCCCATGATGATCCACAGGAAGAAAGCGGTCAGCACGATCTCGATCAGCAGCCCCGACCAGATGTCATAGCCGCCCGGCGAGCCATCGCCGAAGCCGTTCGCGGCAAGGCCGTTTGTCGCGAGATCATAGGCGGGACTGCCGCTCGCGATATAGAATAGCAGGAACGCCGCGACGATCGCGCCGAGCACCTGCGCTACGACATAGAGCGGAATGTCGCGCGCGTCGAAACGCCCGCCTGCCCACAAGCCGACGGTGACTGCGGGGTTGAGGTGACAGCCCGAAATATGGCCGATCGCATAGGCCATGGTGACGACCGTCAAACCGAAAGCGAGAGCGACGCCGAGCAATCCGATGCCGACATCGGGAAAGGCGGCGGCCAGAACCGCGCTACCGCAGCCGCCGAACACAAGCCAGAATGTGCCGATGAATTCGGCCAAACCCTTTTGGATATTCGTCATGATGACCCTCCTCCCCGCCGGCGGCCGTAGACGCCTCCGGCGCAGGGTCATCCTATCAATGTTGCGGAATCGGGCAAGCCCTTGTCCGAGCGCGCGGAATCAGGCGGCAGCGACCGCTTCGACGAAGTGCTGGGCACGCTGGTGGAGCGACTGCGCCGCCTCGGTCAGCCCCGCCGACAGCCGGCCGAGCGTCTGCGCGCCATCGCCCACCGCCGTGGCACCATGGCCGATCTCGCGAACGCGCGCGTCGATCTCGCGTCCCGCGAATACGGCTTGCTCTACATAGCTCGCGATCGTCAGCGTCGTCGCGCTCTGGCCGTCGACCGCGCGGTCGATCGCGTCGGAGAAGCCATTGTTCGCGTCGATCGCCTTCTCGACCTCGTCGAAGCCCGCGGCGACCTGCGCGACGATGTCGCGGATCCGGTCGATATATTGGGTAATGTCGCCCGCCGCGGCGCGCGTCTGGCTGGCGAGCGTCTTCACTTCGGAGGCGACCACGGCAAAGCCGCGGCCGGCGTCACCCGCCCGCGCCGCCTCAATCCCGGCATTGAGCGCAAGCATATTGGTGCGGCTCGCCATGTCGATGATCAGCGCGAGCATCTGCTCGATCGACTGGCTCGCCGCTTTCAGCGCCGCCGCGCGTTCGCTGGCCTGCTTGATCTTGCCATGTGCATCGCCGCGAACCGCCCGCGCCCGCGATCCATCATCGACGATTCTGGTCATGGTCGCGGCCAGCGCATGGCCGCGATCGCCAAGATCCTGCAGCCCCGCCAGCGTCTGGGCCGTCGCTCCCGCCACGGTCACCGCGTCGCGGCCCGTCTGCTGCGCGCGTTCGGACAGCGCGCCGGCCACCGCCTCGACCTTTTTCGCCGTTTCGGAGAGCTTCGCGGTGAGCGCGGCGATATCGTGCCGGAACTGCCGTCCGGCGTCGCCGATATGGGCCGCGCGCGCGGCGCGCTCCTGCGCCAGTTCGACCTCGCGCAGCATCGCAAGCTTGGCGAGCTGACCGCCGTCGAGCGTCTCGACGAACCGGCCCGCATCGACAAGGATCAGCTCCTGTTGCCCCGCCGACTGCGCGGCGATCCGCAGAAGGTCGGTCGTCGAGCGCGCGACGTCGGCGGTGGGGCAGGGCTCGATCATCGAGGCGATCGAGCCGCCGATCGTCGGGTTCTGCATCAGCGAAAACCAGAAGGGGCAGAACAGCAATTCGCGCACGCGCTGTTCGCGAATGATGCCGACGGGACGATCGTCCGCATCGACCACCGCGAGCGCGCGCAATTGCGGGTTGCCGCGAAACAGGTCGATGACCGCGGACATATGCGCGTCGGCGCCGATCGCGGACGCGTGGCCCGACGCCGGCTCAAGAGCATGTCCGATGGCGTTCATTCGATCCTCTTCAAGTTGCGACGCGGTGCCCGCCTCGACTAAAGCGAGAGGGTAAATAGCAAATTAACCATTTATTTCAGTGATGTGACACATGGACCGAACCGACCGTCGCTCCATCGCAATATCCTGTTCAGATCGCGGCGATTATGCGATGAGGCGCCCGATCGGCGAGGAGAAGAACATGCGCATTTTGAT
This sequence comes from Sphingopyxis sp. SE2, assembly GCF_032227185.1. NCBI lineage: Bacteria > Pseudomonadati > Pseudomonadota > Alphaproteobacteria > Sphingomonadales > Sphingopyxidaceae > Sphingopyxis > Sphingopyxis sp. SE2. The sequence goes on from NZ_JAPMXW010000001.1 coordinate 2,513,253, forward strand.
CGTTGCCGTTTTGGCGGCGCCCTTGCTCGCTGGCTGCGTCAGCGCGGTCAAGACGGTCGTCACGGCGCCGGTGAAAGCCGTCGGCCAGGTCGCCGACTGGTCGACCACCAGCCAGGACGAATCCGACCGCAACCGCGGCCGCGAGTTGCGCAAGCGCGAGGAGCGTGTCGGCAAGCTGTCGCGCCAGCGCGACAAGGCTCTCGCAAAATGCCGCGACGGCAATGAGGAAGAATGCCGACGCGCCGAAATACTCGACCATGAGATCGAAGCCGAGATGGCGGCACCGCGCTAGACGCTACCGCACCCGCCGTCCGGTCCACACGACGCGGCCGACGAGCTGAACCGCCGCCATCGGCAGGTCGTCCCAGCTGCGATAATGCGGGTTGTCGCTGATCACCGAAATGCGGCCCTGTCCCGGTGCGCGCGCGATACGCTTCACCATCAGCACGTCGTCCATGCGCAGCACATAGATGCCGTCGCGCAGCCGAGCCGCGGCGTCGCCGCCGTCGACCAATATGTCGTCGCCGTCGTCGAGCGTCGGCGCCATCGAATCGCCTTCGACGCGAATGATGCTGAGCGCGCGCGGATCGGCGCCGAGGTCGCGCAGCCATTTGGGATCGAAGGCGACCTCGCCCTCGACCGGTTCGCCGTCGACGCTGGCCCCCGCGCCCGCCGACGCGCCGATCGCCAGTTTCGGCACGAGGATCATCCCGGGCCCGCGCACGCGTGCCGGTGTCGCGACGCGCTGCACCGGCCCGCCGAGCATCGCTTCCGGCACTCCCAGATAGGCCGCGATGCGGGCGCGGTCCTGCTCGGCGAGCCGCCGCGGCGAGCCGCGCTTGATATATTGCTGGATATAGGCGGGGTTGCGCCCGATCACCTGCGACAAGCGTGCATAGTCGATACCTTTTTCGGCCAAAAGGCGATCAAGCGCGGCGCGGGGATCCTGAACGAATTCGGCCATAGGGTCGTACGGGGCTGGTCCTTCCTATTTCGTCTCTACCAAACGGAATTTTCCTAGACAAGTAGGAAATCTAGTTTCAGATAGGAAATATCCTATCGGGTGAGTCGCCCGATTTTGAAAGCGTGATCGAGGAGGACATGATGGAGCGCAGCTTGTTGCAGAGGATCGAGGCCTTTCTGAAGGAATCCGCGATGCCGCCGAGCGTATTCGGTCGCTACGCGGTGCGCGATCCCCGCCTCGTCAGCGATCTGCGGAGCGGCCGTCAACCGGGATGCGCGATCAGAGGTCGCGTGGAACATTTCATGAACAAATGGCGCGCCGACCACCGCGTCGGCCAAGTCGCTCCCTTGGGCGACCGCCGAACCCGTGCCTTCTGGCGCCTCGACGCGGGGAACGAAGCATGATGCGCTGGTCCCCCGCCCTGCCGCCGCGCCCCGGCTGCCCACATCGCCGGCTCCGTCATCTGCTGACGCGCGCATTGCCGCCCAGCCTCACTGCCGGAGCGTCGACCTTCCGCCCTTGGGCGAGCGCGAGCTTCGTCGGAGCACGCCACATCTTTCCCTGTGCGCTAGCGGCAGGAGAGGCAGACGCGACGGCGCGCGCGCTGCAGGACCAACTCGGCGCGGCCGAATGGATGCTGCCCGGACATATCGTTGCCGATGTCGTAGTCGAATGCGGAACAGACCCGCGCGCCTTGCGGATCGAGATCTTGACGGTCGAGGACTAGGGTCAGGACCCATTAATTCCACGTTCGAGGTTTGAAGCGATTTTGCTCAGGGCGAGGAGGCAAGGCGGAGGAATATGAATATATTTCAAGGCTTTTCGACGAAGCCATGGGCAAAATCGGTCAAATCCCGCAGGGACGTCGAAATCGCGGAATTAATGGGTCCTGACCCTAACCGACCGACTGGCGCGTCATCCGGTGCAAGGTGGAGAGCGCGGCTTCGAGCGCGAAGTCGACCTCGGGTTCTTCTTCGACTGCTACACCCGTCGCCGCCGGGGCCGTCGCCTGCGCGACCGCATCCTGACGCCGGCGCGCCAGCCCCGCTTCGAACCGCGCGACCATCGCGCCGAGCGATTTGTCGCCGGGATCGGACAATGGCGACGGCGAGGTCATCTCCGCGGGCTGCAACCAGGGCGCGTCGTCGCCGAAATCCTCTTCGGAAGCAACATCGGCGAGGACGAGTTCGTCTTCGGCTTCTTCGCGCGTCTCGACCGTCACTCCGCCTAGCCAGGGATCGAATTCTGCAGGTTCATAGGCGCCCGTCGTGCCGACCGCGCCCAGCCCGCCCGCGGGCAGGTCGCGGCCTGCGCGGATCGGCGGCCGCGGGGGATCGTCGGGATGCAGATCGACGCGGCGGCGCGTCAGAACGGGTTCGTCATCGTCGTCCTCTTCGGACCTGCGGCGAAAAACATTGCGCAGCGAGGTAAGGCCGGCGGCGTCGGGGCGCGCGATCAGCAGCGCGGCGAGACCGGCGATCGCGGCGGCGACCGCCGACATGCCGAGCGCGAGCGCGAGCCGTCCGCCATTGCCGATCGGCGGGACGAACAGGTCCGAAAGGCGGTCGAGGTAGAGGTTCCAGCTGATCGCCGCGACCCATGAAAAGGGCATCAGCGCGGCGAACAGGAAGGTCAGCGCCGCGGCGCCGATCACCGCCGGGATCGCGGGCTGGAGCGCGCGCAGTAACGCGGTCGCTATAGCCCTGGCCCGATTCTCGCTGGTTTCTTCCATATCGTCCCAAATCCGTCGGCCCGCGGGGCCACCTGTCCTGACATTAAACGCGTTACCCTCAGGCGCCGCGCAACAATCGCTGGTAAACTGGCTCGTAACGTAAAATGTTTGATGACCAGTTACGATGGCTTTCGACAAAAATACGTGCGGTTCGCCGGCGTTCGGGCCACATCGCGCGATTGCCCAGCATATCCGCAAGCGCTTCAGCGATCGCGGCCGGGTCATCGGGCGCGAACAGCGTTCCCGTCGCGCCGTCCTCGATCAGCTCGCGGTGCCCGCCGACGTCGGAGGCTGCGACCAGCTTGCCCTGCGCCATCGCCTCGAGCGGTTTGAGCGGTGTGACGAGATCGGTCAGCCGCATCTTCTTGCGCGGATAGGCGAGGATGTCGATCAGCGAATAATATCGCTCGACCTCGCCGTGCGGGACGCGGCCGACGAAATGGATTTGCGCCGCCACGGGTGACGCCGCCGCCTGCGCCGTCAGTGCCGCTTCCTTCGGCCCGCCGCCGACCAGCAGCAGCCGTGCCTTCGGCTGCGCGGCGACCAGCGCGGGCATCGCCGCTATCAGATCGTCGATGCCCTCATAGTCGTAGAAGCTGCCGATATAGCCGATCACGACATCGTCCGCGGCCAGGCCCAATGTTTCGGCGAGCGCATCGTCGCGCGGCGGGGGATCGCCGAACAGGTCGAGGTCGACGCCGTTCGGCGATACGATGATCTTGGCTGGATCGATGCCGCGCGCGATCAGGTCGCCGCGCAGGCCTTCGCAGATCACCGCGACGGCATCGGCGGCTTTCACCGCATGGGTTTCGAGCCTTTTTGTCAGCCGGTAGCGCAAGCTGCCTTCGCGCCCCGTGCCGTTGCCGACCGCCGCATCCTCCCAAAAGGCGCGGATTTCATAAATGACGGGGATACCGAGCTTCTCGCCGACGCGCAGCGCGGCAAGACCGTCGAGCACGGGGGAATGGGCGTGGAGCACATCGGGCTTCCACTCTTTCGCCAGCACCTCGACCCGTTTCGCCAACGCACCGATTTCGCGCCATTCGCGGATCGGCGCGCGTGCCGGCGCGATCGGCGCGGTGCGATAGAAAGTCAGCCCATCGACCGTCTCGCCGTCGGGCCCAGGCTCGGGATGGCGCACGCCGGTGACGCCCGCGACTTCCCATCCCTTGGCGAGCTGCGCCTTCATCAGCGCGCGGGTGCGAAAGGTGTAGCCGCTGTGCGCGGGCAGGCTATGGTCGAGGACGTGCAATATGCGTGTCATAGGCCAGCGCATTGACATACAAGCCTTAACGCGGCGTCAACCCAGATCGCGTAGCGGGAGCCAACATGGTCGACAATTTCTCCATTGGCCTGACGCACGTGCTGATGGCGATCGCGCTCTGGCGCCTGCTCTATCGCGACGATCTCGATCGCGAAGTGAGCCCGCGCATGCTGTGGCAACAGCGCCGCGACGCCGAGCGTGCCGAAGCGGACGCGCGCACCGATGCGTGACATCGCCTTCGTCGCCTTTCTCTTTGCCTTCATCGGGCTCGGCTTTCGCAAGCCGTTCCTGTTTGTGCTGTGCTTTTGCTATATCGACATCGTCGCGCCGCAACGCCTCAGCTATTTCCTCATCAACTCGATCCCGATCTCGCTGATCGTCTTCGGGCTGGCGATCGTCGGCTGGCTCGCAGTCGACGACAAGAAGGATGTGCGATGGTCGGGACGGCAACTCCTGCTGATCGCGCTGCTCCTCTATTGCTGGATGACGACGATCCAGGCCGATTTCCCGGTCGAGGCGGCCGAAAAATGGAGCTGGGTGTGGAAGGCGCTCGTCTGGGCGATCTTCCTGCCGCTCACGCTCCGGACCAAGCTGCGCATCGAATCGCTGGTTCTCGTCATGCTGCTGTCAGCGGCGGCGATCGCGATCGCGGGCGGGATCAAGACCGCGGCGGGCGGCGGCGGCTATGGCTCGCTGCAGTTGCTGCTCAACGAGAATTACGGCCTTTACGAAGGCTCGATCATGTCGGCGGTCGGCATTTCGATCATCCCGCTGATCCTCTGGTATCGGAGGTATGGCACGATCTTCCCGCCCGACTGGCGCGTGTCGATCTTCTGCTTCGCGCTCGTCTTCGCCTGCGCGCTGCTCCCGGTCGGTACGCAGGCGCGCACCGGGCTCGTCTGCCTCGTCATCCTCGCGATCCTGTCGCTGCGCGCGGTGAAGCATCGTTTCCTTTATATGGCGGGTGCGGGATTGCTTGCGCTCGCCGCTGTCCCCTTCCTGCCGCAAAGCTTTACCGAGCGGATGGAAACGATCCGCGACCACAAGTCCGACCAGTCGGCATCGACGCGCGTCGCGGTATGGGCGTGGACGTGGGAATATGCGAAGGAAAATCCCTTCGGCGGCGGCTTCAATGCCTATATCCAGAACCATGTCCGCGTCGAAAGAGCGGCGAGCGACTATGACCCCGACACTCCGCAAAATGACGAACCGACGGTTTATGAGGAACATTCGCGCGCCTATCATTCGAGCTATTTCGAGATGCTCGGCGAACAGGGTTATCCGGGGCTCGCACTGTGGCTGTTCCTGCACGCGGTCGGGCTGCTGCGAATGGAGCAACTCCGTCGCCGCTATCTCAAGACGCGGCGCGCCGAGGAGCAATGGATCGCGCCGCTCGCGACCGCGCTCCAGCACGGCCATATCGTCTATATGATCGGGTCGCTGTTCGTCGGCATCGCCTTTCAGCCCTTCATCTACATGATGCTCGCGCTCGAAATGGGGCTGTCGACCTATGTGCGCCGCCGCGAGCAGGAGGCGGGATGGCGCCCGCTGACGGCGCGCCCGGCGCAGGTTCCGGCGCGACATCCGGCGGCGCGCCCGGGCTGATCCCGGAACCATATGGCGCAGCAAGGCGCTATGGACGCATGGCCACAACCCGCCTTGTCCATGTCGACGACAGCCTGCCCGGCATCGGCCGCGAGCGTTCGGGGGTCGGCTGGCGCTACCGCGATGCCAAGGGCAAGATCATCCGCGACCGCGACGAAATCGACCGCCTCAACGCGATCGCACTGCCCCCGGCTTATGAGGACGCTTGGTTCTGTCCCGCGCCGAACGGCCATATCCTCGCGACCGGCTATGACGCGCGCGGACGCAAGCAATATCGCTATCACCCCGACTTCCGGATGGCGCGCGAGGCCGACAAATATGACCGCTGCGCCGCCTTCGGCCACGCGCTGCCGCTGCTCCGCGCGCGCCTTGCCGACGATCTCGCCCGCCGGACGCTGTGTTCGGAACGCGTCGTCGCGGCGGTCGTGCGCCTGCTCGACCTCGCCGCGCTGCGCATCGGCAACGAGCAATATGTCACCGCGAACAAAAGCTTCGGTGCAACGACGCTGCGCCAGCGCCATGCGAAGGCTTCAGGCAAGACGTTGCGCCTGCAATATGTGGCCAAGGGCGGCGCAAAACGCGACGTGACGATCAGCGACCGCAGCCTTTCGACGCTGGTGCGCCGGCTGCAGGACCTGCCGGGACAGAAGCTTTTTCAATATGAGGATGCGGACAGCCTCTGCGCGGTCGGATCGGACGATGTGAACGCCTATATCCGCGAGGCGATGGGCGATGAGTTCAGCGCCAAGCATTTCCGTACCTGGTCGGCCAGCGTGGAGGCCTTCGCCTTCCTTTACGACGCGCCCGAACCGCCGACGCTGAAGGCGATGCTCGAATATGTTGCAGACCGCCTCGGCAACACTCCCGCGATCGCGCGCAAGGCCTATGTTCATCCAGCGATGATCGCGGCGGCGCAGGAGCGCGCGGACTTCCCGGCGGCCGTCGGAACGCTGCCGCGCGCGACACGCTATCTTTCGCGTTACGAACGCGGATTTTTGACCTATCTGGAGCAGGCGCCCGCCGCCGCGGTGCTACTCCAATCCGCCTGATCCGATTTCAAGAGGACCTGACGTGACTTTCTCCCTGCTCGCCGCCGCGACGACTGCCGCTCCCAAAGCTGCGCCCGCAAAGACCGTGGCGACCAACCCGATCGAAGACCTGCAACGCTATTGGGACATGAGCGTCGCGTGGGTGAACGGCCATTGGCTGCAGATCGGCATCGCGATCGGCGCCGGTCTCGCCATCTATTTCATCCTCTCGATGCTTCGCCGCTTTGCGCTCAAATACGCGCAGTCGGCCGAGGGCGACATGTCGCTGACCCACATCGCCGGGCGCGTAATCCACAAGACCAAATCGGCCGTGCTCGCGATCATCGCGATCCGCCTGGTCGCGGGCTATGCGCAGCCGCCCGCGGTGATCATGCAGATCATCCAGTTGGTATTCACCGTCGCAGTGGTGCTGCAGGTCGCGATCTGGGTACGCGAGATCGTGCTCGGGCTGATCCAGCGCCGCGCCGCCGAAGGCCACAACGAAACGCTGTCGAACGCGATGGGCATCATCCGTCTGCTGATCAGCGTCGCTTTGTTCGCGATCGCGGGCATCGTCATCCTCGACAATATGGGGGTCAACGTCACCGGGCTGGTCGCCGGCCTCGGCATCGGCGGCATCGCGATCGGCCTCGCCGCGCAGGGCATCTTCTCCGACCTCTTCGCCTCGCTCTCGATCATTTTCGACCGGCCGTTCCGCGTCGGCGAGACGATCAAATATGACATGAGCACCGCGACGGTCGAGCGCATCGGGCTCAAGAGCACGCGGCTGCGCTCGGTCAACGGCGAGCTGCTCGTCATTTCGAACACCAATCTGCTCGCCAAGGAAATCACCAATTTCGCGCATCTCCATCGCCGCCGCGTGACCTTCATGATCGGCGTGGTCTATCAGACAACGCCCGCGATGCTGCGCGACCTGCCCGCGCTGCTCGAAGAACAGGTCAAGACGGCCGGACAGGAGTTCATCCGTTCGAGCTTCGTCACCTTCGGCCCGTCGAGTCTCGACTTCGAACTGCTCTTCGACGTGTTCAGCGACGATTATGACGTCGTCACCGCCGCGCGTACCGACGTCGCGATCCGGCTGTTCGAAGCGATGGCGGGCGCGGGCTATGAATTCGCCTATCCGACCCAGACCACCTTCACTGCGGCGCCCGACGGCACGATGATTCTTCCCTATGCCGAGAGCGTGACGATGAAGACGCCGAAGCCCGTCAAGACCTGACGCTACGGCGACGCGGCTGCGGGGCTTGGCCCTTGTGCAATGCGGCAAGAGAGGCCTAGAACGCGCCCCGAACCAGCAATTCGAGGGGATGAGATATGGCCACCATCACGCCGCAGGACCTGCAAGCCAGGGTCGGTGAGCATCTGGGCACATCCGAATGGGTGCTCGTCGATCAGGACATGATCAACAAGTTCGCCGATGCAACGGGCGATCATCAGTTCATCCATATCGACGAGGAAAAGGCGAAGCTCACGCCCTTCGGCGGCACGATCGCGCATGGCTTCCTGACGCTGTCGCTGATCCCGATGCTCGGCCAGAAGACCGACGGTCCGAAGATCGCGGGCGTGAAAATGGGCGTCAACTATGGCGGCAACAAGGTGCGCTTCCTCGCCCCCGTCCGTTCGGGCAAGCGCGTGCGCAGCCATGTGAAGCTGCTCGAACTCGAAGAAAAGCGCCCCGGTCAGTGGCAGCAGACCAATGAAGTGACGATCGAGATCGAAGGCGAGGAGAAGCCCGCGCTGATCGCCGAATGGATCAGCCAGTTCTTCGTTTAAAGCACAGTTATACCGGCTGACCTCCCCCGTTAAGACAACCGGAATCAGAAAGAAGGACCCCTATCATGCGTGACGCCGTTATCGTTTCCACCGCCCGCACCCCGCTGACCAAGGCGGCGCGCGGCTCGTTCAACAACACGCTCGCCCCGACGCTGGGCGCGCATGCGGTTCGCGCCGCGGTCGAGCGCGCCGGGGTCGAAGGCGGCGAGATCGACGACGTCGTCTTCGGCGCCGCGATGCAGCAGGGTTCGCAGACGATGAACGTCGCGCGCCTGATCGCGCTGCGTTCGGGCCTGCCCGTCACCGTCCCCGGCATGTCGATCGACCGCCAGTGCTCGTCGGGCCTGATGACTATCGCGACCGCCGCGAAGCAGATCATCGTCGATCGTCAGGATATCGCGGTCGCCGGCGGTATCGAGTCGATCTCGAAGGTCAGCGGAAGCGGGAAGGTGTTCATCGAGACCGACGCCGAGCTGATCGCGATGCACAAGGACACCTATATGCCGATGATCGGCACCGCCGAGGTCGTCGCGAAACGCTACAACATCAGCCGCGAAGCGCAGGACGAATATTCGCTCCAGTCGCAGCAGCGCACCGCCGCGGCGCAGGCCGCGGGCAAATATGACGACGAAATCGTCGCCTGCCCCGCCACCATGGCCGTGGTGAACAAGGAAACGAAGGAAGTCAGCTTCAAGGACGTCGTCGCCGACAAGGACGAGTGCAACCGTCCCGACACGACGCTCGAAGGGCTCGCGAGCCTGAAGCCGGTGATGGGCGAAGGCCATACGATCACCGCGGGCAACGCTAGCCAGCTCGCCGACGGCTCGTCGGCATGCGTCGTGATGGAAGCCAAGGTCGCCGAAAAGCGCGGCCTCCAGCCGCTCGGCCGTTATGTCGGCATGGCGGTCGCGGGCACCGAGCCCGACGAAATGGGCATCGGCCCCGTCTTCGCGATCCCCAAGCTGCTCGAACGCTTCGAGCTCAAGATGGACGACATCGGCCTTTGGGAACTCAACGAAGCCTTTGCCGTGCAGGTCCTCTACTGCCGCGACAAGCTCGGCATCCCGAACGAGCTGCTCAACGTCAACGGCGGCTCGATCTCGATCGGCCACCCCTTCGGCATGACCGGCGCGCGCTGCGTCGGCCACGCGCTGATCGAGGGCAAGCGCCGCGGCGTCAAATATGCCGTCGTCACCATGTGCATCGGCGGCGGCCAGGGCGCAGCGGGCCTGTTCGAGGTCTTCTGATTTGCGGCCCGTTAAATGAGACTAAACGCTCCGCGTATCGAGCCGGTCGATCTCGACCGGCTCGATGCCGACCAGCGCGCCGCGCTCGAACCCTTCCTTGCTTCCGGCCCCAATGGTCAGGGAGGCAAGGTCGGGGGCGGCAAGATTCTCAATATCTTCCGCACGCTGGCGCATGCGCCAAAGGCGCTCACCGCCTTCCTCGGCTGGGGCAATTATATCCTGTCGCGGCGCAACGCGCTCACCCCGCGCGACCGCGAACTTGTCATCCTGCGCACCGGTTACAACTGCCGTTCGGGTTATGAGTGGACACAGCACAAGCGCATCGGCCTCGACTGCGGCCTTTCCGAGGACGAGATCGCGCGCATCAAGGCCGGTCCCGATGCAGAGGGCTGGAACGACCTCGACCGCGCGATGCTCCACGCGACCGACGAACTGACGGCCAATCATTTCGTGACCGACACGACCTGGGCCGCGCTCGCGCCGCTCGGCGACAAGGGACGCATGGACCTCGTCATGACCGTCGGTCAGTACACACAGGTATCGATGATATTGAACAGCTTTGGCATTCAGGTCGAGGACGGCTGGCATGTCGACCCCGATCTCAGAGCCTGATTGCAAGAGGAGAGAGATATGAGCAGCATCGGCATCATCGCAACCCTGCGCGTGCAACCCGGCAAGGAAGAGGCGTTTGAAGGCGTATTCGCCGAACTCGCCGCCGCCGTTCGAGCGAACGAAGCCGGCAACAGCTATTACAAGCTGTTCCGCACCGCGGAGGCGGGCGCCTACAAGGTCATGGAATGCTATGACGACGAAGCCGCAGTGGAAGCGCATCGCGCCTCGGACCACTTCCGCACCCTCGGCGCCAAGCTCGGCCCCTGCCTTGCGGGCGCGCCCGAGATCGAGACGTTAAGCGCAGCCTGAGGGGCGGTATCGACCTGTAACGGCCGTTTGCTCCTCCCTGTCGCGTAGCGATGGGGAGGTGGCAGCGCGAAGCGCTGACGGAGGGGCTAATGGCGCGACGTCGCGACCCCTCCACCATCGCCTTCGCGGACGGTCCCCCTTCCCCATGGCTTCGCCACAGGGAGGATCGGAAACCTCCCCTCCCCATCCCTATGCCGTCAGCCGATCTCGGCAATCTCCCCCGCCCGGTCGCCGATCACATAGCGCGGCCCCGCTCCGCGCTGCGCCGCCTTGTCCCCGCGGTTGTAGAGCCCGCATTTCTTGAGCGACAGGCAACCGCAGCCGATGCACTGGTCGAGCAGCCCGCGCGTTCGCGTCAGCGCCGCGATCTGCGCGTCGATCCGCGCGCGCAATCCGGTGCTGATCCGCATCCAGTCGGCGCCGTTGGGCGTTCGCCCCGCAGGCAATCGAGCCAGCTCGTCGCCGACCTCCTCGAGGCTCAACCCCATCTGCTGCGCGATCAGGATGAAGGAGACGCGGCGGATATCGGCCCGCAGGAAGCGACGCTGTCCGCCGCCGGTGCGCAGCGCCTCGATCAGCCCCTTCGCCTCGTAAAATCGGATCGCCGACACCGCGACGCCGGTGCGCGCGGCGAGTTCGCCGATCGCGATCAGATCGGTTCGGTGCATGATCCGCGCTCCTCGCTTTTCGCTTGATCTAAACCTCACTTGAGCTTTCATAAGCCGCTGCGTCAACCCGAATCAGGAGTTCCCCGTGACGCATCCCTTCATCGAGCACGTCAATCTGACCGTCAGCGATCCCGACCGCACTGCGGGCATCCTGTCGGCGATCTTCGGCTGGCACGAACGCTGGCGCGGCCCCGCGCGCGACGGCGGGCGGACGATCCACCTCGGCAGCGACGCCGCCTATATCGCGCTCTACACCGGCCCCGACGGCCAGCACGCGGATGCGCGCTATCCCAAGGGCGAGCCGCTCAACCATATCGGGGTGCAGGTCGACGATCTCGACACGATCGAGATGCGGGTGAAGGCGGTGGGGCTCACGCCGTTCAACCACGGCGATTACGAACCCGGCCGCCGCTTCTATTTCTTCGATCCCGACGGCATCGAATATGAAGTCGTCAGCTATGCCGAGCCGCGGCGGCGCTGAACCGGGCAACAAGTGCACCGCTGCCGCGTTGATCGGTCATCGGGGGACAGAAATGGAGCCTTTCGATGAGCGACGATATCAAACAGCAGTTTTGGAAAGCCTTGGCCGACAGCCCCTACGTCATGCTCGGCGCGACCGGCGAACGCGAACATCATATCCCGATGAACGCGCAGCTCGACAAGGACGCGAACAGCGCTTTCTGGTTCTTCACCGCGACCGACAATCGCTTGGCGGCCGGCGGACCGGCCATGGCGCAATTTGCGGCCAAGGGTCACGACCTGTTCGCCTGCATTTCGGGAACGCTGGTGCACGAAAATAATCGCGCGGTGCTCGACAAATTGTGGAACAACAGCATCGCGGCCTGGTATCCGGGCGGCAAGGACGATCCCAAGCTCGTCCTGCTGCGTTTCGATCTCGACGATGCCGAAATCTGGACCGCCGATCCCGGAATCAAGGGCATGTTCAAGCTCGCGACCGGAATGACGATGAGGGACGGCGACCTTGGCAAGCACGCCGAAGTCGCGCTCTAGGGTCAGATCGCCGGCGGCCCGATCCGCCCCTCGCGAAATTCGAACCCCCCTTCGCGGTCCCGCGCCAGCAATGCGGGACCGTCGAGGTCGACCCATTTCGCGCGCTGCGCCAGCACGAAGGCCGGCGCGATCGCGAGACTGGTCGAGAGCATGCACCCGGCCATGATCGACAGTCCCGCCGCGTCGGCGGCGTCGGCGATCCTGAGCGCTTCGGTCAGCCCGCCCGCCTTGTCGAGCTTGATGTTCACCCCGTCATAGAAAGGCCCGATCCGCGCCACGTCGGCGGCGGTCTGGCAGCTTTCGTCGGCGATAAAGGGCAGCGGCGCATAAATCGGATCGAGCAGCGCATCGGCGCCCACCGGCACGGGCTGCTCGATCATTTCGACTCCCATGTCGGCGAGCGCCTCGGCCTCGCTCAAAATATCGATCTCGCCCCAGCTTTCGTTCGCATCGACGATCAGCCGCGCTTCGGGTGCGCCCTTGCGGACCCCCGCGACGCGCAGCCGGTCGCCTTCGCCGGTGAGCTTGATCTTGAGCAGCCGATAGCCGTCGGCGGCCGCCGTCGCCGCCTGTTCGGCCATCGCCCCCGGCGTGCCGAGCGAGATCGTATAGGCCGTGACGCGCGCAGTGGGCGCCCCGTCGCAGCCGGCAAGCTGCCAGAGCCGGAGCCCGCGTTGCCGCGCTTCCAGATCCCATAGCGCACAATCGAGCGCGTTGCGCGCCGCGCCCGGCGCCATCAGCTCCTGCACCGCTGCGCGCGCCTCGGCAGCGCCCATATCGCCGATATGCGGCGCAGCGAGCAATATCTGATCGCGGCAACCCGCCGCATCCTCGCCGAGATAATAGACGGGCGTGCCCTCGCCGCGCCCGATCTCGCCTCTTCCCTCGATTTCGGCGACGACGACGTCGACGTGCGTCTTGGCGCCGCGGCTGATGACGAACTCGCCGGCGACGGCCCAGCGTTCGACGCGCGCGCTTTTCAGTTGGATAGCCATACAGGTAGGCTAGTGTAGATCGCTATGACCGGCAAATCCCTTTCCCAGCGCATCGGCGATCTCGGCCACCGCCTCGCGATCGAGGGGCATGCCGCCTGGCTTGCTGCGCGCGACCCGCGGGTGCCTTTGATCGCGCGCGCCCTCGCAGTCGCGGTAGCCGCCTATGCGCTGTCGCCGATCGATCTCATTCCCGACTTCATCCCGCTACTCGGCTGGCTCGACGATCTCGTTATCGTCCCGCTCGGCCTGCTCGCGGTTCGGCGGCTGATCCCCGCACCGCTATGGACCGAACTGCACGCCGCCGCCGAGGCCGCAAGCGAGCGCCCGTCGAGCCGAGCCGGCATGGCGTTCATCCTGCTGCTATGGGCAGGGCTCCTCTATATCGTCTATTGGGCCGTGCGGACTTCGCCTTGGCATTGACCGGGCATTTAACGGCAGCTTAGGGATGGAGAGCTGCCATTCTCTACCTTCGTCATTCCCGCGAAATCGGGAACCCAGTGCGGGATCAGCCTACGCGCGCACTGGGTCCCCGCTTTCGCAGGGATGACGATGTAAGAGGCCGCAACCGACCGTTAACCGCCGTGTGTCCGGATCCATTTCTCGACTACGGGCGCGATCTCCTCGCGCCATTTGCGGCCGTTGAAGATGCCGTAATGGCCGACGCCCTTCGCCATCAGATATTTCTTCCGGTTCGCGGGTAGTGCCTTCGCGAGCGTCAGCGCCGCTTTGGTCTGGCCGATCCCCGAAATATCGTCGCGCTCGCCCTCGATCGCGAGGATCGCAATGTCCTCGATCGCCCCGATATCGACCGTCTGGCCGCGATGCGTCATCTCGCCCTTCGGTAGCAGGTGGCGCTGGAATACCATGTCGACCGTCTGGAGATAGAATTCGGCCGTCATGTCGCACACCGCGCGATATTCGTCGTAAAATTCCTTGGTCTTGTCGGCGCTCTCGCCGTCGCCATCGACCAGATGTTTGAACATCTCCCAATGGCTCATCATATGATTGCCGAGATTCATCGACATGAAGCCGGCGAGTTGCAGAAAGCCCGGATAGACGCGGCGGCCCGCCCCCGGATAATAGGCCGGCACGGTCGCAATCACATTTTCCTGGAACCAGGCGTGCGGCCGAGTCATCGCATGGTCGTTCACCGCGGTCGGCGCCTTGCGCGTGTCGATCGGCCCGCCCATCATCGTCAGCGTCCTGGGCCGGTATTTATGCCCGTTCGCCGCCATGACCGCCGCGGCAGCCAGGCTCGGAACTGACGGCTGACACACCGCCAGCACGTGCGCGCCGGGGCCGATATGTTCGAGCCACGAGATCAGATAATCGACATAATCGTCGAGATCGAACCGGCCCGCCTCCAGCGGTACGTTCCGCGCATCGCGCCAGTCGGTGATCCACACATCGTGCCCCGGCAGCATCCGTTCGACCGTACCGCGCAGCAGCGTCGCATAATGGCCCGACATAGGGGCGACGATCAACAGCTTGGGCGCATCCTTCGTGCCCTTATGCTTGAAATGCTTGAGCTGGCCGAAAGGCTTGCGTGCCTCGATCGCTTCGGCGACACGCACGGTCTCGCCGTTGACGACGGTGTCATAGAGTTCGAAACCCGGCTTGCCGCGCGGCGCCGCAGCGTGCGCGAACACCTCGAGCGCGGAGGCGAACATGGGGCTTCCGCCGAAATAGCCGAGCGGATTCGCAGGATGCTGCATCACCTGCGCCCCCGCGGTCGCGAGCGCACTCGCCCCGGCAAGCCAATTCTTCTGCATGTCAAACGCGTGATACAGCATATCCAGATCATTCCTTGCGTAGCCCGGCGGCGCTCTTCGGCGCCTGCTCTTTGATGAGCAGTCTAGGGGCTCCGTCTCATTGTGCAATGCGTCAAAGCCATTGCGACGGGCACCGATTGCGAATATCTGCATGGCAAGGCGCATGATGCGCCGGTGGAGTGATTATGTCTGAGATTGCGGGCAACCGCTAACATCCCGGCGAAAACGGGATGTGCGCTACGTGCCGACCAGCGTCGGCGCGCCGTTGTTGCATGCAATTTCCGGACATATCCCATGAATATCTCGAAAGCGGAGCAGCGCGTGCTCCATGTGCTGGCGCAAGGCGGCATGATCCGCCATCGGCGAAACGAAACCGGCCATATCGTCGAGGCGCTGTGCTTCACCCGCGACGGCTACGTCCTCGCGAACACCGGCCTGTCGCTGTTCAACCGGCTACGGCGCCGCGGTTTCATCGCCTCGCACGGCGGCGCGCCGTATCGCATCACGCAGCCGGGACTTCGCGCCGTGCGTGCGCAGCTCGATAATCGCTGACAAAAGAGGAGGAGCGCGGCGCCATCGCCGCGCTCCTCCTTGCAGCGCGACTTCAAAGCATCTGAAGCGCAGCATCATTCTGTATCGTTGAGCCCGGTCCCCGCCGCTGCTAGGGCCGGTGCGATGGCCAGCCAGTCCGACCTTTCCGCCGCGAACGCTTCCGCCGAACCCCGCCGCAAGCTCGGCAGTCTGCGCATGGTGTGGCAACACGCCAGTCGCTACCCGCTGCAACTGATCGTCGCCGCGATCGCGCTTGGGGTTGCTGCGCTAGCGACGCTCGCAATCCCTTATCAATTCAAGGAAATGATCGACAGCGGCTTTATCGCCGGCGGCGGTGACGTTGCGCCGCATTTCCGCCTCTTCTACGCGATCGTCGTTGCGCTCGCCGTGGCTACCGCGCTGCGCTTCTATTTCGTCAGCTGGCTCGGCGAGCGTACCGTCGCCGACATCCGCCAAGCGGTGCAGCGCAACTTGCTGCGCCTCGCGCCCGGCTTCTTCGAAGAAAACCGCCCGTCCGAAATTGCCTCGCGCATGACGTCGGATACCGCGATCATCGAGCAGGTGGTCGGGACAACCGTATCGGTCGCGTTGCGGAACATGGTGATGGGCGTCGGCGGCATCGTCTATCTGTTCAGCCTCTCGCCGAAACTCACCGCGGGCATCCTTCTCGGCATCCCGGTGATCATCCTGCCGATCGTGCTGCTCGGCCGGCGGCTTCAGAAAGTCTCGCGGACCAGTCAGGATCGCGTCGCCGACATCGGCGCGACCACCGCCGAACAGATGGGGGCGATGAAAATCGTCCAGGCGTTCGGTCAGGAAGCGCGCGAGGCTGATCGTTTCTCTGCCGCGGTCGAAGCCAATTTCGCGACCGCGAAGCGCCGCATCCGTCTGCGCGCGATCATCACCGCGACGGTCATCGGCCTGCTTTTCGGTGCGATCACGACCCTGCTCTGGTACGGCGCCGAAGGCGTGGCGCAAGGGACGATTACGGGCGGCACCATCGCCGCCTTCGTCCTGACAGGCGGGCTCGTCGCGGGAGCGTTCGGCGCGCTTACCGAAGTCTATGGCGATCTGCTCCGCGCTGCCGGCGCCGCCGAGCGACTCAGCGAACTCCTAAACGCCGAAGCGACGATCGCGCCGCCCGCAAAGCCGCTCCCCTTCCCCGTGCCGGCACTGGGTACGCTCGAATTCGCGACGGTCGAATTTCACTATCCGACCCGTCCCGATGCGCCGGCGCTCCACGATTTCACGCTCGCGATCCGCCCGCGCGAGACGGTCGCGATCGTCGGCCCCTCGGGTGCCGGCAAGTCGACGCTCTTCCAGCTTGCCGAACGTTTCTATGATCCGCATGCGGGGCAGATCCTGCTCGACGGCGTGCCGCTGACCGAGGCCGACCCCGCCGACATCCGCGCGCGCATAGCGATGGTGCCACAGGAAACGGTGATCTTCGCTGCCTCAGCGCGCGACAACCTGCGCTACGGCAACTGGACCGCAAGCGACGAGGAATTGTGGGACGCCGCGCGCGCCGCCAATGCCGAGGAATTCCTCCGCAAATTGCCGCAAGGACTCGACACCTTCATGGGCGAAGGCGGCGCGCGCCTTTCGGGCGGCCAGCGCCAGCGCATCGCAATCGCGCGTGCACTGCTGCGCCGAGCGCCGTTGCTGCTGCTCGATGAAGCGACCTCGGCGCTCGACGCCGAATCCGAGAAGCTCGTGCAGGACGCGCTCGAAACGCTGATGGCCGATCGCACCACAATCGTCATCGCCCACCGCCTCGCGACCGTGCGCGCCGCCGACCGCATCATCGTGATGGACGATGGCCGCATCGTCGAGGAAGGCCGCCATGATGAACTCGTCGCGGCCGACGGCCTCTACGCTCGCCTTGCGCGGCTTCAGTTCCAGGACAATCTCGCCGCGGCCTGACAATCGGAGGAAAAGGACGATGCTTTACGATTTGACCGTACCGGCCTACCAAAATGGCCTGAAGGCTCTGTCCGGAGAGCTGTCGAAAGCAAGCCTGTGGGGCACGGCTAACGGCATCGGCGAGCTGCAGTTCGCGGTCGCGCGGCTGGCGCCCGACATGTTCCCGCTCGCCTCGCAGATCCGCTTTACCTGCAGCCAGGCCTTGCAGCCCCTGAGCCGGCTTGGAGGCATTGCCGTGCCGGAGCTTCCCGACGATGCGACAGACTTCGCCGGAATGCAGGAGCAGATCGCCGCGACGCTGGCGGTCCTCGATGGCGTCGATCGCACCGCACTCGGTGACGACATGGCGCGGGCGGTCAGCTTCGACCTGCCGAACGGCATGGTCTTCGATCTCAGCGCCGCGGACTATGTCCGCGACTGGGCGCAGCCGCAATTCTACTTCCACCGCGTCGCCGCCTATGCCGTGCTGCGCCACATGGGCGTCCCGCTCGGCAAGGCCGATTATGTCGCCTATATGATGCGCCATCTCCGCCCCGGAACGGCGCCCGTCGCCTGAGCGAGGACGCGCCGGATCTCAGATCAGCCCGGCGTAACCCTCGATACCTGGAAAGGCGAGCTTGGTCCCGCCATTGCGCCGGATTGCTCCGATTGCTTCGTCAACGCGCAGATAACGCGCCCGTGCATCGGGTTCGAGCAGGATCGCCGCCGGCTCTGCACGCTTCGACGCCTGCCTTACCAGAACCCCCAGCTCGGCGAGGTCGATCGCTTCGTCGTTCCAGCGGATCACGTCGCTTGTATCGATCGTCACGCGATTTTGGTCGAGTATCTTGCCGGTGACCTCATCGAGCGGCAACGTCACATCGATGCTGTGCGTCGGCGGCGGAATGGTAATGATGAACATCACCAGCATTACCAGCATCACATCGATCAGCGGCGTCGTGTTGATGTCGGGATCACCATTGGGGTCGGCGCGAAAAATGCTGCGATGGAACATGCTGCGTTTGCGCATCGTCTCTCTCCCGCTTGGGAATGAGGGCCATAACCGGTGAGCGCCCCACCCCGTTCAAGGACTTGGGATCATCCCATGCCTAGAACGTGATGGTATATCATCATACCAAATCGGCAAGAAAAATCGCAAGCGGCCTTCCCATAGCTCTCCGCGCAAATCGCGCATGAAGAAAGGGCGACACCTTTCGGTGCCGCCCTCTTTTCTTCCAGTCCCCATCGGGAATGAAAACCGGTCTTACATGCCCGAGTTCGGACCGTAAGTGATTTCCACGCGACGGTTCTGGTCGTTGCGGACGCCGTCGGCGGTCGCAACGGCCGGGCGGGTTTC
The DNA here is from genome assembly GCF_032227185.1 of Sphingopyxis sp. SE2. NCBI lineage: Bacteria > Pseudomonadati > Pseudomonadota > Alphaproteobacteria > Sphingomonadales > Sphingopyxidaceae > Sphingopyxis > Sphingopyxis sp. SE2. The sequence continues at coordinate 2,532,065 of NZ_JAPMXW010000001.1, forward strand.
GCCGAAGCCCTGCGCGCTGATCGAGCCATCCGAGATACCACGAGCGGTCAGATAGCTGCGAACCGCGTCGTTGCGGCGGTTCGACAGGCCGACGTTGTACGTGGCCGAACCCGAACGGTCGGCGTGACCGGCGAGCATGACCTGCGTACCCGTGCAACCACGGTTGTAGGCGCTGATCGCGTTGTCCAGCGTCGAAGCCGCTTCCGGCGTGATGTTCGACTGATCCCAGTCGAAATACACGATGTACGGCCCAGGTGCGCATTCCACGACCGGCGGCGGCGGTTCTGCGCCACCGAAGTTGAACGTCAGCGTGCCGAGGATCGAGTGCGAACGGAAACGCGTCGAAACGTCGCGACCGGCCTGATCGACCAGATCGAGGTTGTCGGCGTTGAAGAAGCGATACTTCAGACCAACGTCGATGTTGTCGCTGAGCGGAGCGCGGACGCCCGCGATCGCCTGCCAGGCGAAGCCCGTGTCAGAATCATCGAGGAACGGACCCGCGAAAACGGGTTCGACCGAAACGCGGGCGACACCGGCGCCGCCGCCGACAAAGCCCTGAAGGCCGTCGTCGTCACCGAAGTCGAGCAGACCATTGACCATGAAGCTGAGCGCGTTCGAATCGCCGTTCAGATCGGTGTTGCCGGTGAAATTGGGGCCGGTGGCACCAGGGGTGCTCGGAATGCCGGGGCTCGTGAAACGGCCCGACTTGATGTCGGCTTCACGGAAACCGACTTCGACTTCCGCGCGGAAACCGCCGAAGTCATAACCGACGGTGCCTTCGACATCGTAGCCAGCGCGATGATCGAGCGTACCGGCATTGTTGAAGGTGCCGATATCGAGGTCCAGGTCCTCGACGAGCATTGCGCCGGCACCAACACCAACATACCAGGAGTCGTCGCGCGCCATGGCAGGCGACGTCAGGGTGGTGGAGGCCAACGCCACAGCGACGGCAAGCTTCCTCATAGTAATTCCCCTTTCAATTTGAGATATACGTCTCGGCAGACGTCCTACTCGCCGCTTTGGTTCCGTGCAAGTGAAACAAATCGTCAATCTGTTGCCAAAAAGTCGCACCTTTTCTGTCAACGCACGGAAATTCAGCCTGAAATCAGGATACCCTCCGCGACGAGCTGCGTGATCAGCACTGCGATTGCGCTCCGCGCTTCGGAGTCGACCACCGAGCCGCCTGCGGGCGCGGCGACCGTTGCCGGCTCAATCCAGGTCCCGCCCTCGAATCGGAGCCGCGCTCCATCGACGATCCGGATGACGCGCATCCCCTCGCGCGGCGCCGCAAATCGCCATCCGCCCGCCGTCCCGATCGCGATTGCATCGGCATGCCCGGCCCAGGCCCCAGCCGGCGCGGCACCGACGATCCAGCATTCTCCGGCAACTGGATTCGCGGGCGGTGTCGCAAGCGGCCCCGCTTCGACCGTTGCGTGAACGAGCGCGTCGAGCAAGGTCAGAGCTTCGTTGTGGGTTACCTCCTTTTGCGCTTGCGCAACGGCAAGTAACGGTAACCCAAAGCGCGGCGTGATCGGCATGTCGGTCATGATCTGTCCTTATGTCAAAGTCAGGAAAAGCGGCGGTGACTGGGAAAAATCCCCCGTTTGACGAATTTCCATCGCGTGTCCCGGTGCCAGCGCCGCCAACTCGTCGGCGCCGATATTGAGCGTCGGTGTCTCCAGTTCCCATGGCCCGACGCCGGGGACCGGCGGCACCATCGAAACGCGCCACATTTCCCGGGCTTCGCCCAGCGGCAGGTCGACATGGTCGCGCCAGCCGGTGTCGACGCGGCTTCGCCTTGTCCATCCGATCGTGATTCCGCCCGCGCCGTCCGGGCGGACTTGCCCGTGTACGGGCGAAAGCGGTTCCAACGCTTGTCCGGCCGCCACTATCTCGATCTCGGTGAGCGCAGTATCGTTCCGCGCCGCCCATTGAAGCGCCGCGCTTCCTCCCGCTGTCATTGCGGCAAGCACCTCGGGCAGCATCAGCAACGCCGGATCGTCGAGCAGGACAAATGGCTCGCCCACCGGATGAATCAGCTTGCTCGCGGTCCCCGAACGCCCGCGGAGCAAGCGCGTCAAACGCCATATCCCCGGCCCCACAATCTCGGCTTGGCCGAACTGCAGCAGCTCACCACCGACCATGGCCCGGTTGGCACCGGCCAGCAGCGCGGCTTCGTCAACCGATTCGAGCACCATCGACGAATTGACCAGTTCGACCGTCACCGTGCCGACAAGATCAAACAGGCTTTCGCTCCCCGCCGTCAGCGGCGCGGCAAGCAGGCCGAGCGCTGCCGCCGGGCGCAACGATCCCACGGAGACTGGTTCGGCCCCGGGCGACGCGACAAACCAGCAATCGGCGCCACGCCAGCCATCGTTGCTACCGGCCCCGGCGATCAGGATTCTGGGCGTCGAGGCGGCGGAGCTACCCGCGTTGGGAAGATCGAACAGGTGAACCATGCCGGCGGCGTCGGGCCAGTCGGGAGCGCCGACCGGAACGCCTGGCGCTGCCGGAAGCTCGGCGGCGGGCAGCGGTTGGTGGCGTCGCAGTTCGAGCGAGATTTCGTTCCCGCGCACTATCCGTCCCACCAGTCGCCAGCGGCTCCCGTCGGCGCCGGCGACAACCTCTCCGACGGTTAGCGCCAGCGCGGCCAGGTCGGCGTGCCGAATCACCGTCTCGCGCTCGTCCGCAGCGGCGGAGGCCAGGCGTTGCGCCAGCGCCCGCGCCGACGACGCCGGCAGCACCGCCGGCAGGTCGATTCGTTCCTCGCGCGCGCCGCCGCCCGCGATCCGGCTCGTCTGCTGGCCAAGTTGAAAATCGCGCTCCGGTTCATAGTGGCGCAGGCGGACCGTCCCCGGCAGCGACGACAAGGGCGCGCGTTGCCGCTCGGCGCAATCGCCAGCGGCGTCGTTCCGCCGCGCCTCGAAAAAGCCGCTCAGCGTCGGCACGTCGCCCGCTCCTGTCGCCGGCGCCAAATGCCAACCCTCGGGCCCGCTCGCCAGCCGCACTCCGTCGGCATCGAACAGCGGCGCCAGCGCGTCGCGTGCCCGGTCGCCCGACGCCGCATAGCCCGAAAAGGGCCACACGCCGCCGCAGCGCCCCACGTCTCCGAGCAGTTCGTCGCCGATCAGCCCGACGTCGATACTCCCCACATCGGCCTCGACCTCGAAGGTCAGCGACGGGATCCGGTTGCCGAACGCCCCCAGTTCGAGTTCCTCGAAGACCGCGTACGACAGCCCGCGAAACGCGCTCGCCGACGCGATCCCCAGCGCCGACGCGATCAACGGATCGGCCTCCTGATCCTCGCTCCCGTCATACCAGCGAAAGGTGCAGCGCTCGCGAAAACTGCCGCTCGTCCCGCGCAGCAGATTGCCGTCGGCCCAGATGCGCTTGATCGCGCGGACGGGGCGCGACGACAGTGCGATCGCCAGCGATACGGCATAGCTATATTCGCTCGTCGACGGCCGCCCCTTGCCGCCGCCGCGCTTGGTCCGCCGCTCGATCAGGTCGGTCGCCCAGATCACGCTGCCCGCAACGCGCATCGTCCCGAACAATTGCGGGATCTGCTGGCCATAGGTCGACGCCTGGACCTTCAGGTCGGCGAGCCGCGGTCCCTCGCGCCCCTTGGGCTTGAATATCTGTGCGTCGACCTGCTGTCCGACCGCCGCGCCGATCGCGGCACCCACCGGTCCTCCGACAATCCCGCCCACCACCGTCAGCACCAACGTCGCCATTGCCGTCCCCTTATGAAAGGCGCCATCGCCGGGCGCCGCGCACGCCAAAGTCGAGCGGCGTCTCGACCACCCGGCGCAGCCCCGCATGGGCATGAATGAAAGTCTCGCGCCCGATCAGGCCGAGATGATATTGCCGCGCCGGATGCGCGATCAGGGCGACATCGCCGGGACGCACCGCATCGCCGGCGCGGACGAAGCCCGCAGCCGCGAGCGCGCCCTCGATCCGCTCCAATCCCCAGCCGCGCAGCGGATAAGCAGCCGGCCGCGCCAGCCGCCGTCCCGCCGCCGCATAGGCCGCCCACACCAGCCCGACACAGTCCACCCCCGTTGCCGGATCTTTCCCCTGCGGGCGAAACCGGACCCCCACCATCGCGCGGGCCGCGCGAAAGGCGGCCTCGCCGTATTCAGCCACCGGGATAACGCGTCAGCAAATCATTGCCCGGCAGATGCGCCTCGCCGCGAAAATTGATCGCATTGGCAAAACGGTCGCGGCAGGTCGCAAGCTGCTTGTCGCATCCCTCGACCAGCCGCACGCGCACCGGTGCCGCTGGTGCGAACGCTGGCGCCTCGGCGAGGTGAAGACTTTTTCCGTCCGCCGAAATCACCGGACTTTCCAGGCCGCAATTGGCGCCTTCGATCCACGACACGCTGCCGAACGCCATGCCGCCCACCGCCGCGTCGAGCGTCACCACGCGCCCGTCGACCGCCACCACGGGCCGGACATCCGCGCGCGGCGCCAGGTCGACGCGGCACGCGCGGTCGCCGAGCATCGCGCGGCACGAGGGCGAGGTAGCCGGGCACACCGGCCGATCGAGCAGCCGCGTCACGCCCTGCAGCTCGGCGGAAAAGGCCGCCCCGCGCTGCTCGATTGCACCTAATGATCCGCGCGCGACCGTCACCGGCGCCGCCTCGGGCGCGGTCCAGTCGGCCACGAACAGCTCAAGCTCCGCGCCGTCCCAGCGCCCCGCCTCCAGATCGCGCGCGGCGATCGCATCGCTCGCAATCGCGCCCTCGATGTCCAGCGTCGCGACGTCGAGGCTGTCGTTCGTCTCGATCGCCGAGGGTTTCATCCCCGGAGCCGCGCGATGCACAAGCCCGCCGATCATCAGGTCACGGTCGTGCGAGGTGAAGCCGATCGCGACGCCGTCGCGCCGCGCCAGCCGCCAGCACCAGGCGAGCGTCACCAATTCCTCGCGCAGCCAGCCGGGCGCTTCCGTCATCACCATGGCGCCCGCACCTCGACCAGCGGCACGCTCGCCAACTCGCCCGCGAGAAAGGTCGCGCGACTCGCCTCCAGCCGGTCTTCGGCAAAGCGCACCGGCACGTCGAACAGAAAACCCGCGCGCACAGCGACTCCCGGCCCCGGCGCCGCGTCGAGCGACACCTCGCCATCGTCGGTGATCAGGAACGCCGCCGTCTCGATCCCGTCGACCGAGACGCGCACGCTCCCTTCGACCGGCAGCCGGATCGGGCGGACCTGTTCGGCATCGCCTTCGCCATAGCGCTTCACCAGCGCGAACTGCCGCCGTTCCCCGTCGCCCAGACCGAGCAGCTGATCGCCCGCCGCCGGCGGACCGCCGTCGGCCGCCGAACTCCCGTCGAAGGGATCGCGAAAACGAAACCCCCGCGCCGCGCCGCGCCGCGCGCGAAAGAAATCGGTCAGCGCGCGCACATCGGTTTCGGACCGGATTCCCGGCCCCGCATCATAACGCATCCGCGGCTCGGCCCATTCGCTCGCGCGCTGCTCGTGTCCCGACGGCGAGCTCACGATCTGGGTCGAAAATTCGGTCGCGACGACCGCCTCGCGCCCGATCGCAAGGGGGAAATCCACCGCATCGAAAGCCTGCACATCATCCTCCCCGTCACCAACCTGTTCGTCGAACGTCACGAAACCGTCCCGCGCCACCTGCGGCAGCGCCCAGATAAAGGCGCGCGCCACCCCCGCGCGCCGCGCCGCGCTGGCCGCCTCGGCGATCGCCGCCCATTGCGCGCGCTGCTCGGGCAACAGCACGAAGCCCGAAAAATAATGCTGCTCATGGGCCGGGTAGCCGAGCCGTACCGTCATCGCCGTCCGCGCACGCGCCGTTTCCACGCCGCGCCCGCCGGTCACCCAATCATAATCCTCCAGTTGTAGCACGTCGAAAGCCGGCGCCGCCCACCCTAACGGCACATTGGCGCGGCGCAGCGCGGGCGCCGCGGGGTCGAGCACCGTCGGCAGATAGACGAGCAGATGGCTCGCCAGCCCCGCCGCGCCCGCCTCGCCCCGCGCCGCCGCGACCAGCGCCGTCGTCGACGCCGCGAGCAGCGCCCCCAGCGCATCGAGCATCGCCAGTTGCGACGCGTCCAGCGCCCCGCGTACATCGGCGATCGGCACGCTCGCGCTCCCCAGCATCGCCGTCGTCGCGGCATCATAGGCGCAGATCCGCCCTTCGCCCGCGATCCACCACCATGGTTCGCCGACCTGGAATTTCAGGTCGAGCCCCGCCGCCGCGCCGATCGCGACGAACGCGCGCGCGACCGCCTGCAAATATCCCATCGCCTCGTCATTCGCGGGCGACAGCAAGGTCGACGGCGGCTCCCACCCGGTCAGCGCCGGCGACCCGTCGCTCGCGCGCTGCTTCCAGTCTTCGGGGCAATAGGCGTCGAACAGCTCGTAGGAGAGCGACCAGATCACCCCCAGCCCCGCCGCTTCGCATGCCGCCGCGAACCCCGCGTGCCACGCCGCGCACGGCGCATTGAGCGCGCCGTCGGCTACGCCAGCACGAAATGCACCCTCCGCCGTCTCGAGCCGCATATAATGGCTCATCCCGACATAATGGACGATATCGCCGCGATAGCCGAGCTGCACGACCTGCCGCACCAGCCGCGCCGGGGTCAGATGATAGCTGTCGTCGTAGCCGCTCGCGATGCCCAGCCCCCCTTTTTCCGGGTCCAGCTCGGGCATCACGACATCGCCGATCGCCAGCACCGATCCCGAGCCCGAGCAGGCAATCTCGCTCATCTCGGCCCAGCCCAGCGCCGGCGCCGGCAGCACGCCGTCGCCGTCGTCATAGTCCGGCGGCACGAGCGAAATGAACATCCGGTCGATATCGCCCGCCCACACCGGATCGGCCTCGCCGGGAAGCAGGAAGCCGCCGTCGAGCGCATCGAAATCGAGCGTGACGACGGCATCCTCCGCCGACCCCTCGGCATAATTCCACAGCCTTACATACCAGGCGCGAGCGCTGCCCGCGGCGTCGCGCCCCTCGATCGTCAGCGTCGGCCCGTGCAGCGCATCGAGCGGCTTCACCCCGCCCGACCGCCAGCGGAAGCTCAGCCGCGTGTGCCGGAAATCGCGTTTCGTCTCATAGGCGAGCAGCGGATGATCCCAGCGATCCTCGCTCTCCCAGATCAGCCCCGCCAGATCCTGCTTCCGGTAAAAGACCGCCTCGACGCGCAGCGTGCCCGGCGCGTCGCTCGTCACGCTCGCCATCATCGGCCGCGCGAAATCGACCGTCCAGAAGCGCGGATCGAACCGCTTGAGCCAGCCCTTGCGATGATGCGGCGCTGCGGCCGCGACCAATGCCCAACCCATCGCAACAGCCTTTCCAGTTTATAGTATAAACCCCTCCCCTTCAGGGGAGGGGCAACGGAACTTGCGAGCTTGCTCGCTAGTGCAGTGGGGTGGGGGCCATCGGCCTTGCGCAAGGTCGATGGCCCCCACCCCAACCCAGTATCAGGTGAGGGACTGTGGAATGCCCCCACCGTTTAATCCTCGCCCGCCGCCACCGCGCACCGCACCGCGCGCGCCAGTTGCCGCCCCGTCTGCGCCAGCCGCTGGGGCTCGCTGCCCGCCTCGCCCCGCACATTCACCGTGATCGCGATGTTGCGCACGCCGCCGCCCGCAGCCTCGATCCGTCCGCTCGCGGTCGGCACGAACAGCTCGGGTCCGCGCTCGCCGACGCGATAGGCGCGCCCCGCGCTCACCGGGCCGCCCGTCGCGCGGCCCGGCGCGCCGAACAGCGCCATCGCGATCGACGTGCCCAGCGACAGCAATCCCCCGCCGCCCGATCCGCCGCTCGCCGCGCCTATGCCATTCGAAATCGCCGTGCGCGCAATATCGGCCATCACCGACAGCGCGAGCCGCTTCATATCCTCGAACCCCATCTTACCGCTCACGATCGCGCGCGACAGCGCCCGCTCGATCGCACGCCCCGCCCGGTCGGCTTCGACGACCAGCGGCCCGCCCAGTTCGGCGCGCATTGCCGCGATGTCGCGCCGGAACGCTCCGGTATCGGCGCGCACCGCGACCACCATTTCGTCCACCTCATCCATCGGGAAATCTCTCCATCATCGCCGCCAGCGCCGCACCGTCGAGACAGGCCGCCTCGCCGGGGTCGACCCACCCGGCCAGCGCCGCGCGAACATCGGCCGGCGTCGCCGCCCAGAACTCGCCCGGCCGCCATCCCGCGACGCGTGCCATCAGGCCCACAAGCGCCACCGCCGCAGACCCGACACTCCCCTCCCGCAAGCGGGAGGGGCAGCGAGACTTGCGAGCTTGCTCGCTAGTCGCAGCGGGGTGGGCATCCTGCTTCCCCACCACCTCACCGCCCCTGCAATATCTGCCCCAGCAGCACCCGCAGCGCCGGCGTCACCGCCGCCAGCCCCTGCGCAACCACCGCCTCGCCGATCGCTTCGCGCGTCAGCGTGTCGGGCCGCTCACTGACGCAATGCCAGAACAGCCCCGCCAGCTCGCCCAGCCCCAACCGCCCCTCGGCCGCCCGTTCGACCAGGCCGAACAGCGGCCCCAGCTCGGCCTCGGCGGCGACCAGGGCCGCAAAGCTCGGCCGCAGCACCAGCCGCCGCCCACCGACCGTCAACTCCGCCTCGCCGCGGAGCGCGTTGGCTCCGCTCACAGGCTCACCACCGCGCCGCTCGATTCCAGGTTCAGCGTGTAATTGCGCTCGCCATTATAATCGCCGGCATAGTCGAGCCGCGTGACAAGGAAACGCCCGCGCATCCGCTCGCCGCTTTCGAAGCTCAGCTCATAATCGTCGATGGTCCCCGACAAGGCATGGCCGCGCAGCCGCACCTCGGCGTCCGAACCCGTGAAAATGCCCGCCGCGCTCACCGACACCGACCGGACGCCGGCGCCCGACAGCAGCTCGCGCCACCCGCCCGAATCCTTGGTCGTGACATTCACCGCTTCGCCGTTCACCGACAGCTGGGTGGTGCGCAGGCCCGCGACCGTACGATAGGTCGGCGGCGCTTCGCCGTCGCCGATCTTGAGCAGAAAATCGCTCCCATTTTCGATAGCCATGGTCTAACCTCCTCAAAATATAGTCATGCGGAATGGGGAGTCGCAGGATGCTGATCACGACATTGGTTTTGGCCATGATGGCCCAATCGCCGAGCGCGACCGTCGCCACGACGCGCGTCGCCTTCACCAAATGCCTGCGCGACGACATGAAGAAGGCGCTCGAGGCCAAGGTCGAAGACGTCCAGTATGAAATGCAGGTGAAATCGAACTGCGGGACCGAGCGCGACGCCTTTCGCAAGGCGGTGATCGCGCTCGGCCGCGCAAGCGGCGACTCCGAAGCGGTCGCGACCGAAGACGCCGACCTCCAGATCGAGGATTACCACGCCAATTTCACCGAAAAGTTCAAGGACTATAAGTCGACCAATACGATGCCGGGCGAATAGCCAAAGGTCGCCAGCGCAAGCGATGCCGCCTCCCCAAGCGCAGGGGAATGTCGGCATTGGGGTGGGGAGCGGACATCAAAATCCTCCCTGTCGCGCAGCGATGGGGAGGGGGACCGCGCCCGTAGGGCGCGGTGGAGGGGCTACGACGCTGCGTCATTAGCCCCTCCGTCAGCGCTTCGCGCTGCCACCTCCCCATGGCTTCGCCACAGGGATTACCGTCCGCTTCGGCCGAAACCCGCCGTTCCGCCTACCCCGCCAGACAGCGACACCGCACGATCGTCTCACGGCGCCAGCCGCCATCGCGCGTGAAGGTAAACCGCGTCCGCACCACCCGCGCGCCCACGATCGTCCAGCAATCCGCCGCACCGCGCAAGCCCCCGGCCGCCGCCTCGATCCGCGCGACGGCACCGCCGTCGGCGCTCTCGCCGACGCTATTCAGCACCAGCGCCACCTGCACTTCGCGCCCCGCCCGGTCCTTGGTGCCCCAGTCGCGGCCTTCCGCCCCGCCGACCGAAACATAGGGCGCGCTCGCCCGCGGCGGCACGCCGTCGAACACGCCGTGCACCAGACCCGCGAGCTCCACGTCGTCCGTCAGCAGCGCCAACGCCTTCGCCCGCACCGCCTGCTCGGCGCCGCTCATCGCGCGCTTCCCAGCGTCAGCCGCCGCCACGGCTGCCACAGCGCCGCGATCATCGCGGGCGGCCCTGCCTCCGCGCCGTCGCGCGCGTCGTGCAAATGCTGGGTCATCCGCACGATTCCCTGCCGGACCGCCTCGGGAACGCCATTCGCGTCCTCGGCCATGCCGGCGCGATAGGCGATGCGCACCCGCGCCGCATCGCCCGGGTCATTCACGGCGACGCAGCCGCTGCCGTCGCGGGCGATCGTGACGCGATACGCGTCCTCGCCGAGCGGCTGTTCGCTGCCGTCCGGCGACAACAATGTCACGCCGTCGATCGCGACCACCGGCCGCGCCCCAAGCGGAATGCGATCCGCCGGCAGCGGCGCCTCCTCCTCGCCCGCGCGCACGACCAGCCACTGGCCGATGAACGCCTCGCAGATATTGGTCGCCGCGCGCACCAGCCCCGCGATCACCGCATCGTCGATCGTCGCGCCCAGCCGCAGCCAGCCGCGCGCTTCGTTCAGGCTCACCGGGGCCTCGCCCGGCAACAGGCTTTCCGCCATCATCGCTCCTCCACCCGCAAGGTCATCGACCGTTCGTCGATCTGCCCGTCGCTCATCGTCACGCGGTTGGTGACGCGATAGACGCGCCCCGCGACCCCGCCCGCCAGCGTGACGGTCACCTCCTTCAGGTCGTGCGCGCCGCCGATCACGGTCACGCCGCCCTCCTCCGCCGGTGCGACCGACCAGTCGCTCGCCACGACCGCCTGGCCGCCCGGATAGGCGGCGCCCCAGTCGAACTCGAAATCGATCCGCGTGCCCGGATCCTTCACCATCATCGTCATCGTCTTCCCCCCCTCCCGTCAGGGTCTGCGCACCGTCACGCGCCGCGGCGCTTCGCGCGCCAGCGGCAGCGCCGTCTGCGGCGCCGCCGGCTCGGGCCCGGCCCACTCGCTCGCGAGATCGCGCCTTGCGACATCGCCGATCGCGCGCGCGGCCAATGCCGATCCGTCGATCATGCCGCGGCCTCCAGCGCCGCGAGGCGCGCGTCCTGCGCCGCGATCAGGAACAGCGCCAGCTGGTCGGTGCGGATGCCGAAACGGTCGCCCGCGGGGCGGCCTTCGTCAGCCTCCTCGTCCCATTGGTCATGGCATAGAAAGGCATAGCGACTGCTCGGCGCCCCGCCCTCGGCGATCGGCTCGATCAGTCCTTCGTCGGCCATAACCGCCCACACCGCCTGCGCACGAACACCGAAATGATGCCGCGCGCCCTCTGCTCCTTTTTCGGCAATCGCGTCGTGCCACTGGAAAAAACCCAGTTCGGCGGCGATACGCTTTGCGGCACGCACCTCGGCGGCAGTCGCGGCGCCGCGCCATGTCTTGTCGCGCGCGTCCGATGTGTTGATCGTGCCCGTGCCGGCGTACAGCACGGCCCAACGCTGCGCCGCGGCGCCCAGCGTCTGGTTGTTGTCCGCCGCCGGACGGAACACGCCCGAACCTTCGAGGCGCACGCGCTCGCTGCCACCGACGCCCAGCCGCAACGGATTGCCGCACAGCAAGGTGTCGACCCAGCTGCCGCCGTCGTTCATATAGCCAAAACAGCTGTCGATACCGTTCGCGAACACCGTGAAGCGCCGGTCGCTGGCGATCCGGACCTGCAACCGCGTGACGCCCAGCGGGGTGCAGCCGATGCCGACATTTCCCGAGCCGTCGATCCGCATCCGCTCGCTACCGCCCGCGGCAAATCCCAATATATCCGCGCCGGCGCGAAACAGGCCCGAATCGGGATCGGTATCAAAGCCGATCGCCGGCGCCGCGGCGCTGCCATTCGGCGCGCCGAGCGGACCCGTCAGCGCATGGCGTCCGTCGTCGCCACGAAAGGCCAGACTCGACAGCGGAATATTCACCCACCCGCTGCCTCGCCGCACCGTCAGCATATCGTCGATGGCCCCCGTCGCGACCGCCTCATGCGTCGTCGACAACGGCTGCTTGGCGGCAATCGCCCCGGTCAATGACGCCAGCCCGGCTTCGACCATGTCTTGCGCCGCATCGCTGTCGGCGAACCAGCCGGCGCCGACCGTCAGCGCGATCGTCTTCAGTCCCGGCGAAAAATCGACATGCTCGCCGTCGTTCGACGACGCTGCGACCACATCGCGCAACAGCCGCCCGCCACCGTCGATCCGGCCGAAGCCGACTTCCCATTGGGCGGTCTGGGTGATGCCGGAAATCGCATAATGAAACGGGATATCCACGGGAACGATATCGGCAAAGCGGCGATGACCCGGCACCGCGCCCGTGGGAGTCAGCGGTCCGGTCCCGCCCTCTTGGGCAAGCTCGCGCACCAGGTCGGCAAAAAAGGGGGTCGGCATGGCAGGGCCATCCTTTCCAATGCAATTTATGGAGAAAATGCCGGTTGCCATTTCGTTCAGACCGAGTCGAAAATGACTGTCGCCCGCGACCCGGCGCGCAGCGTACTATTGTACGTGAGCACCGGAAGCGCGGGCGGCAGGCATTTGCAGGCTGGTATGGACGGAATGGCAACCGGCATTTGGCGCCCGGCTCCGCCCCGAAAGGGTTGGACGGGCCGGGCGCCCTTCGCGCACCAGCCTTTTAGCTGGCGGCGAACTTCATCAGCTTGATGGCCTGCGAATCGATGATCGCGCCGCCGACCCTTTTGGTTGCATAGAAATGCACGAAGGGCTTGTTGCTGAACGGATCGCGCAGAATCCGCGTCTCGCCTCGGTCGGCGATCAGGTAACCGGCGCGGAAATTGCCGAAGGCGATCGACAGGCTGTTCGCGCCGACATCGGGCATGTCCTCGGCCTCGACCACCGGATAACCCAGCAGCGTCGCCGCCTGCCCCTCGACCATCCCCGGCTGCCAGATAAAGGCGCCGTCGCTGGTCTTGAACTTGCGGATGCGCGCCAGCGTGTCCGAATTCATCACCCAGCACGCGCCCTGACGATAGGGTGCCCTCAGCGAATGGACGAGTTCGACCAGCTTGTCCTGCGGGTTCGACGCCGGAAAGGCGCCCGCGGTCCCCGTCGCCAGATGCTGCAGCGTGCCGAACGCGCGAACGCCGTCACTCTCGTTCGTCGTCGCATAGGTCAGGAAACCCTTCGGCCGGTTCGTCCCGTTGCCGGCCACGAAAGCCGATCCTTCGGCGACCGCGAACTCGCGCCCCAGTTGCTCGGCCAGCCAGTCCTCGACGTTGAACATCGCATCGTCGAGCATCGCCTGGCTCGCCGCCGGATTGGCATAAAGCTCGCCCGACGGCGGCGCGATTTCGGCAAAGCTGCGCGTCGCGGTCTCGGGCCGCGCCGCGGTCTCGCCGACCCAGCCCGCGCCCATCGATCCCGTCGCGACCAGCTTGCGATATCCGCTCGTCCCCGTCTGCACGACCGTCGCGATGCTGCGGATCGGCGACAGTGCCTTCAACGTCGCCGCGATGCTGCCGTCGATCTCGCGCGGCACGGCATAACCGCCCTCGCCGCCCGACGCCCCCGACAGGCTCTTCATCTCGACGCCGGCATCGATCCCGCGCCGCAGATAGCGTTCGACAAAGGCGCCCAGCGCCGGATCGGCCGCCGCCTTCGCCCCATCGAGCGGCAACCGCGACGCCGCGACCGCCTGCGCGTCCACCTGCGTCTTCAGCGCCGCCACCGAGGCCTTCAGCTCATCGACGGCCTCGGCCGCCAGCACCGCATCAAACGCCCCCTCGAGCGCGTCGGCCTTCACTTCCATATCGTCCATGCGTTTCACTCCTTCCAAGAATCATCCTCCCGGCGGCGAAGCCGTGGGGAGGGGAACCGCCGCGAAGCGGTGGTGGAGGGGCTGCGACGTCGGCGCAAAAGCCCCTCCGTCAGCCCTGCGGGCTGCCACCTCCCCACGCCTTCGGCGCAGGGAGGAACAATCCGCTCTCCACCGCGACCACCCGCGCGAGCGGCTGCATCGGCGCCGCCACCAGGCTCACTTCGGCAAGGTCGAGCGCCGTCAGCTCGCGCGGATTTTCTCCCCGCGCGCCGCGCACCCGATACCCAAAGCTCAGCCCCGTCAGCGCCCCGCGCGCGATCAGCGCGGCGGCGGTCGGATGCGTCACCCGCGCCACCACGCGCAGCCCGCGTGCATCCTCCGCCAGCGCCTCGATCGTCCCGATCACCGCCCCCGGCCGGTGCTGCCACAGAAGCGGCACGGCGCGTCCTTCCTTCAGACTCGCCGCAAACGCCCCCGCGCGCACCACATCGCCCCCGCGATCGACGCGGTCGAACACCGAAGCATAGCCCGCGAACCTGATCCCCCCTCCCGCCTGCGGGAGGGGTTGGGGGAGGGCCTGTTTCGCTCCGCTTCTCACTTCAGCAGCCCCGGCAGCCCCAGCTTCACCGCCAGCCCGACGACGACGAGCGCGAGCACACAGCGCACCGCCCAGTCGACCACCGCCGCCCACACGCTCTTCTTCGCGTCGCGCCACGCGCCGAGCAGCTGGCGCAAATCGCTCACATCGTCGCGCGCCGCTTCGTCGGCGAGCCCAAGCCGCGCCAGCGCCCGCCGCGCGCCGAGCTCGCTCGCCTCCTCGACCACCGCGCGCAGCAAGGCCGCGTCGGGCGCGCCGGAAGCTCCGGCCGCACTCGTCCCCGCCAGCGCGACCAACCGCGCCAGCGCCTCTTCCTCATCCATGTCGAAAACTCCCTTTGGGCGGCGGAAAATTCGCGCAGAGGCGCAGAGGACGCAGAGAAAGAAAAAGGCGGCAAAGCCGCCCATCCAGTACGCCGCCCATGGCGGAACCAATGCCCCGCGATTCAGAACCGTTATCTCTGCGCCCTCTGCGCCTCTGCGCGAATTTCTTCTTGGCTAACCCATCCCCAGCAGCGCCTTCTTCTCGTCCGCGCTCAACCAGTCCGCCGCCGACACCTCGCGCCACAGCGCCATCCGGTCCTCCGCCAGCGCCGGCACCTTATCCAGATCGACGCGCAGCTCCGCGTCCGCGAACCACCCGCTCAAACCTTGCGAAATCGCCCCCAATATCTTCGCGCAGAGCGGCAACACCGTCAGCCGCCACAGCGCACGATTGGCCTCGCGATAATTGGCATAGGTCGCATCGCCCGGCAGCCCGAGCAGCATCGGCGGCACCCCGAATGCCATCGCAATCTCGCGCGCGCTCGAATCTTTCAGCGCCAGGAAATCCATCTCGGCCGGCGACAGCGACAGCGTCTGCCACTTCAATCCGCCTTCGAGCAGCAACGGCCGCCCGGCATTGGCTCCGCCCGCGAAACTCTCGGCCAGCTCCTCGCGCAGCCGGTCGACCTGCTCGGCCGACAGCGGCATCCCCTTGTCGCCCGGATCATGCACCAGCGCCCCCGAAGGCCGCGCCGCATTGTCGAGCAGCGCCGCATTCCACTTCGCCGCCGCATTATGCGCCGCGATCGCCCCCGCCGCCGCCTCGAGGCACCCCGCGCCATAATGATCGTCGAGCGGATGCAGTGCTTTCACATGCACGACCGCGACGCGCCCCGCGCCATCCTCGGCGGGCAGCACAACCGCTGTCCCACCAGCCTTATACCGATAGGCCACCGGCCACCCGCGGCTATCCGCCTCGACCGTCACCCGCTCGGGCCGCAGCGCAAACAGCTCCGCCGGCGCCCCCGCGCCGTCGGTCAATATCTGCACATAGCCATTGCCGTGCAGCAGCAGCTGCGAGGCCAAAGTCTCGACCAGCCCCTGCCCGCCGGAGGTCCCCGCAACGAGCGCCGCCAAAGCCGGATCGCTCGCCAAAACCGGCGCGCTGCCCGCCGCCTCGGCGACGAGCCGCACCGCGCGCTGCACGATCGCATTGGCAAGATACCCCTCGCGCACCTGCGCTTCCCAACTGAGCGGCGCGGGCGCGCTCCAGCTCCCATAGACACGCGACAAAGCGGGCCGCGCAGCCACCTGCGCGGCCTTGCGGCCAAACCAGTTCATGATGATCTCCGTATAAAAGAACGGCCAGCAGATGCTGGCCGGAGACATATTCGCTAGGACGCCAAATTCAGTCGGCCGATGTGATAGCATCCTCGTCCGCCAACTCGGCGAAGCTTACCAAGATGGCACCAAGCCTGATTTCGTCGTCCCCGATATAGGCGCGAACCTTGATCGCACAATCTTGCTTTATGATGAGGCTTGGCATCCGAACCGGGAAAAATAGTTCAAAAAATGGAACTGAATTCGCGTCGCTAAATGGAGATGGATGAAGAGGAGCTATAAGCTCTTCGAGTTCGACCTGCGCTTCAAATAGCGCCTCGTCGCTGTCCGATCGCAGTATACGAAGGGTGACCGAAAGCGGTCCTGCCGGAGGCTCGATACGTAAGCTGACGGCCGCGCACAATTGGGGGAGAGTCACCGGCGCTAAAGCAGAAATGACCAAGGCGTTTCTATAAACGCCCACATAAGTGAGCTTTCCGCCGATTTCCTCGCGAATATCATCACAAAAGACCACATGACCGGTCGGCAAGCGAGGATTGATAATCATGCGATTGCCATTGCAGACTCGGCAGCTCGCGTCCCGATAGAAAGTGGTACAGCAGTTGGGTTGCGAAGTGTCGAAAGAGCGCCCGGTTTTACGAGCGGAGCGTTCAGCCCCGCTTCCTGTTCAGGTTTCACAAGCTGGAAATCGATTTCCCGCCCCATCGACCATGCGAGTTCGGCAACCCGGCCCAAAGTTATGTCTTGTCGTCCGTTCAACTCGCGGCTTATGACCGACCGGTGCACGCCAATAGCGTCAGCAATCGCCGATTGATTGATGCCAGAGGTCGCCTGCTCTTCTACCAGCGCTCGCTGCAATGCTCGCCGGACCTTTGAAATGAAACGGCCAGCCGCCCGTTTGCTAGGGCTGATAGCAATCTGAAACGACGTCATTTGGATCATCTCCAGCAATAAATTTCGGCTCATCTAAATCAAGCCGCTCTCTAAATCTCACCGCCTGATCCCGGTAGCCGGGATACAGACGCATCTGCTTCACCCGCAATGTGGTGTCACAATCACAGACAATGAAGCAGTCTTTTTGCACAAACCACCCGAACAGGCGCAAATCTGCTGTCTTGAGCTCCCACACCCCGTTACCGACGGGACGCAAAGCCTTGAAGCGCTGCCCTATCGCTAGGGGCTCTCCGATACAAAACTCGTAGACCAGCGCATCAAGTTGCTGGACAGGATTTTCTTCAATATTCCAATTGGACGTGCTTTCCAAAAGCTCCTTAGCCAGCCAATCTCGAGCGCGGGGCAGAAGAAAAATGCGCCTTACCTCCATCTCCCTCGGGCCTAAGCCGGGGTCGAGTCGATGCAACGCTCCAGACAGGACCAATTCTATAATTGTTGCCATTTAAGTCAACAAAGGTTGCTGGAGGATTAACATTGGGCTTTTGTATCCCCTTTGTTCCTCGAGTCAATCAAACCACCCGCACCCCCGGCTCCCGTCCCTTCTTCATCCCCTCCAGCAAAGCCGCCAGCGCCCAAACGCACGCATCGGCCCGATCCGGCGACCGCCCCGGCCCCGCATATCCGCCACCCACCTGCAGCCCGCAAAGCTGGTCCTCAAGGCTCCCGAACACCCCCGCATGCACCACCTGCCCGCGCTCATAGGCGATCGCGACCGGCTCCGCCCTTCGCGCCTTGCCGAGGCTCGCATGCACCGGCACCACCGGCAACGTCAGGTCGGCCTGCCGCAATATGTTCTCGACCATCTCGCCCCCCATATTGCTCTCCGCCACCACGCGGTCGGCGCCCCAGCGCGCCGCGGCCGCGGCGACCGCCTGCGCCCACACATGCGGCGGCGGATTCTCGACGCTTGCATCCTCGACCACCGCCAGCCGCTTGTCGCGTAGCTGCACCGCGACGACGATCCCGCACGCATCGCCGTTCACCGTCGCCGGCGGGTCGACGCCGATCACCACGCGCACGGATTTGCCGACCGCATCGGCCTCGACCCGGCATCGCTCGACCAGCGCACGCGTCCACAGCGCGCCCTCGACATCCTCGAGCAGTTCGCCGCCCAGCTCCTGTCGCCCGAGCCGCGTGCCGCCATAGAGCCGGTCCATCGTCGCCAGCCATTGCGGCGACAGGTTGTGGCGATTGTTCCGCGTGCTCCCGCCGGTCTTTTCGACGCCCTTCTCGTCGATCAAACGCCGCACCAGCGGCACCCCGCGCGGCGTCGTCGTCGCGACGACGCGCGGGTTTTCGCCGATCCGCATCGTCAGCATCAGATTGTCCCACGCCGCCTCGCCCTGCGGCCATTTCGCGATCTCGTCGCACCAGGCGGCCGAATGCTCGGGGCCGCGAAGGCTCTCGGGCTCCGCCGCCGAATAGAGCGTCGCCACCGCCCCGTTCGCCCAGCTCAGCCGGCGTAGGCTGCTTTCATAATCGGGCCGGTCATCGTCGGGCGCGATCGCGAGCAGGCCGCTCTCGCCCTCGATCATCACCTGCCGCCCTTCGTGCAGCGACGCCGCGACCAGCGCGATCCGCGCCCCCCGATGGGTTTCGGCATAGCCGCGTATCCATTCGGCACCGGTCCGCGTCTTGCCGAACCCGCGCCCGGCGAGCAGCATCCACACATGCCAGTCGCCCGCGGGCGGGCATTGATCGCCGCGGCGCCACCAGGGCCAGTCGGTCAGCAGCAGTGCAGCCTTGTCGTCCCGAAGCCGCTGTACCCACGCCGCATATTCGGCCGGCGGCATGTCCAGCAGTTCGCCAAGATCCTTCAAAGCGGGCCTTCTTTGGCACGCTCGGCCGCCACCTGCGCGCGCATGGCATCGAGCTTCGCGACCAGCTTCGCCTTCGCCCCCGCGTTCGGCGCCGCCCCCGCGGGCGACCTTGCGCCCCGCACCGCCGCCCGGTGCGCCGCCAGCAGCGAAAGCCCGAGCCGATATTTCTGCGCCCGCGACTTCAGCGTCGCATCCTTCACATTGCCCGAAGGTGCAATCAGCGCCTCGGACAACAGCTCGGCTTCGAGCCGGGCGAAGCCTTCGCACAGCGCCGCGTGCCACCGCGCCGCGAAGCCGGGATTGCGCCGCCGCTCGCAGTACATCGCATTCGCCGATATTCCCGCTTTGCGAGCCGAGGCGGCAACGTTCGAGGATTCGGCGAGCGCATCCAGAAAGACATCCATCTGCCGCCGGCCGGGGCGCGCATTGCCGGAACCGTCCGCCACCTTACCTGTCCGTCCCATCGCCCGTCTCCCGAAAAAGATCCGGGCCGGAAGGCCTCCCGCAAAACGGAAGGCCGCCGGCCCGACTCGCAATTCTTCATGATGTGACACTTGTGCCATAACAGCGTGACGATGTCAAGATATTTTCACCTATTAGGTTATATTATCCGATCGTGCGCGATTTCGATGCCGCTTAAAACCCGTAGCGCAGCGTCACGCGTGCATTGCGCGGTTCGCCATAGATGAAGCCGCCGAACCAGCTGTTGGTGTTGTAATAGCTCTTGTCGAAAACATTGTTGACATTGACCTGCACCGACCACGCCTCGGTCAGGGCGTAAGCGCCCATCAGGTTCACCAGCGCGTAGGCCTTTTGCCCAACCGGTTCATCCTGCCCGGTCACGGGATTGGGCGCCGTCTGCGGCGGCCGGCTTTCCCAGCGCAGCGAGCCGCCGAGGCTGAAGCCGTTCAGCGCGCCGCCGAATTCATATTTGGTCGCCATGCGGAACACGCGCCGCGGCTGGTGCGCCTGCACGTCGACGCCGTCGGGATCCTTCGCCTTGAAATGGCTCCACCCGACGCTGATGTCCCAGCCCCGAAGCGGCTCGCCCTGCATTTCGAGTTCATAGCCCTTCGACACCACGCCCTTGGCGGGGCGCGAGGCGACGTCGGTGGTGCCGGGCACGAAATAGGGATCGCCCGTTTCGGGATCGATGTCTGGAACGGCGAAATTGCTCTGCTCGACGCGGAAGACCGCCGCCGACGCGCGCAGCCGCCCGTCCATCAGGTCGGCCTTCAGCCCCGCTTCATAATTGTCGCCCTCGAGCGGGTCGAGATAGCGGCCGGTCCGGTCGCGCGCGGTCTGCGGGTTGAAGATGCTCGTATAGCTCGCATAGGCGGAGAGGAAGTCACCTAGGTCGAGGATCAACCCCGCATAGGGTGTAAACACCCCCTTGTGCTCGATCCGATAGGGTTCGGGCGTGTAAAGCGCCTCCTCCTCGTCGCGCGTCCACGAACTCAACCGCCCGCCCGCGATCAGCTTGAGCCGGTCGAGGATCTGGAAACGCGTCACGCCATAGATGGCGGTCTGCTCGGTCGTGCCGAAGCCGCTCATGCGATAGCGTTCGCCCCAGACGGGCTCGGGATAGCTGCCGTCCCATGCGTGGAAATCGCCAACCGGGGCGACGCTCGCGGGGTCGGGATCGCGATTGGTCCAGCCGCCCTTCTGGTGGCTGTACATCGCGCCGAACACCAGCTCGTGCTGCCGGCCGAAGAGCTGGTAATCGCCCTTCACCTGCAAATTGGCGCTCCATTGCTTGGGCTTGGAAAGATACCAATAGGGCCATATGTCCATTCCCGTCCCGGTTTCGCGGTCGGGGCTGCCCCACAGCCAGATCAGCTTCGAATCCTCGACCTGTTCGAAATAGGAGAGGTCGCCGCGCAATTGCCAGCTGCCGCCCAGATCCTGTTCGAGCGACACGAACGCCGCCTTTTCGGTGGTGTCCCATTCGTTCCAGTCGGCGCCGGTGGCCTTCGAACGCGCCCAGTCGGGACGCGAGCCGTCGGCATACCAATAGGGCAGCTGCGCCCACATCACGCCGTCGCGCTCGTCGCGCTGATAGCTCGCGCCCGCATTGATCCGCGTGCCGGGGCCGAGATCGGCAGCGATCGTGCCGTAAAGGGTGAAGCCGTTGCTGCTTTCAAGGTCGACAAAGGCATCCTGCGAATAGACCTCGGCGACAAAACGCGCGCGCACCGATCCGTCGGCGGTCAGCGGCGCGCCGATGTCGATCAGCCCCGAAACATGATTCCAAGAACCCGCTTCGAAATTCACTTCGCCGGTCAGCTCGCGGGCGTCGGCGCGCTTGCGGACCATGTTGATCGACGCCGAAGGCTCGCCCGCGCCCTGCAGCAGGCCGGTCGCACCGCGGACGACCTCGACCCGGTCATAGATGGCGGTGCTGGTCTCCTCGAGCCCGACATTGCCCGTCGCAAAGGGCAGGCCGTCGAGCTGGAAGGCGGTGATGTCGAAGCCGCGCGCCGACAGCAGGTTACGGCCGCGATCGACGCGCTTCACCGAAAGCCCGGTGGTATATTCGAGCACGTCGGCGACCGTCGACGCCCCCTGGTCGTCGATCTGCTCGCGCGTGATGATCGTGATCGACTGCGGCGTCTCGCGCGGCGTCAGGTCGAGCCCGGTGGCGGCACTATTGCGGTCGATGCCGCTGCCATAGACGACGATCGTATCGTCCTTGCGGCCGCTCGCCCCGCCCTCTTCCTGCTCCGGCGCGGTTTCCTGCGCAAAGGCCGGAACCGAAAGGACGCTGGCGGCGAGCAGCGCGAATTTGAAGACTGGACGAAACGAACGAACCATGATGCCCCCGGATATCCCTGCGATGAACGGGGGCCGCCTAAACTAATTGCAACTGCGACGCAATAGACAGTGAAGTCAGGGCTGGCGCGCTTTGGCCGATTGGATCGCGCCCGTCATTCGGCGGTCGCATAACTCGCCTCATAGGACACGGGGAAATTCACCGAGCGCGCGATAAAGCAGACCTTGTGGATTTCATGGTGGATCGCATCCGCGCGCGCCAGATCGCTGCCCCGCTCGACGACGATATGCGGTTTGAGGATCGCGCGAACGAAGCGGCCGGCGCCGTCGGGCGTGCTTTCGGCCGCTCCGATGGGCGTGTCCCGATAGCATTGCACGACAATCCCCGCCGCGCTGGCCAGATGAAGATACCAGAGCATGTGGCAGGCGGCGAGCGCCGACAGCAGCATGTCCTCGGGATTGGGCAGCGCCGGGTTTCCGCCCAGCCGCGGATCGTTCGAACAGTGGATGACGGGCTGGCCCGGCGTGGTCACGCTCCAGCTGCGATCGTAGCCGCGATAGCTGCGCGTTCCGTCGCCGCGATTGCCCGTCCACTCGATACGGCTCGTAAAATCATGCCGGGTCGCCACGATCAATCCTCCTCTTGAATTCATTGGGGCCAATGATCCCCGCACCATCGCCTCAGGCCGCAGCCGGAACCATCCGGATGGCATCGCCGGGCACCAGATAGTCGTCGAACCAGATATGGGGAAGCGCATCGGCCTCGCGCATCCATTCGGCAACGGAGGCACGCTCGAGCAGCGCCGTCGTCCAATTTCGCGAAAGGGGCCAGCGTGCGAAGTCGAGGTCGTGACGCGCCAGGCGCACCACCGTCGGCACGAGCATCAGGTCCGCAAGGCTCAGCGCCCCGAACAGATAAGGCCCGCCGCTCTGCTCGAGCGCCTGATCGAGGCAGTCGAACAGGCGTCGGCATTCGGCGCGCTCGGCGTCGGTCAGCGAACGCTTGAGCGGATAGAAAGCGCTTTCGAACGAGATCCGCGCGCAAATGCCCGACAGCCCCGAATGCTGCCAGGCCACAAGCGATCGCGCCCGGGCGCGCGCCACGCGGTCGGCGGGGAGCAACGCCCCGTCCGCCACCTCGTTCGCATATTCCATGATCGCGACCGAATCGAAGATCGCCATTTGATCGACGACCAGCACCGGAACCATGGCCGGGGGCGAGAAGACCCCGATCCGTTCCAGATTGGCGAACCGTTGCGGCCGCCGGATATCGACGACCTCTTCGTCAAAGTCGATCCCCGCCTCGCGCAGCGCGAGCCACGCGCGCATCGCCCAGCTCGAGGCATTCTTCGTTCCCGAATAGAGAAAAGGTTTCATGGCGAATGTCCAAAATCGTTGCTACGGATTTCATAGCGCGCTATCGAATCGATAGCAAGGACATTCCCGAAGACCGCCACCGCTTCTTCCGCAGCCGGGCTAGCGATCAAAATGCTAGCGCGCTACCAGCGGAGCAACGATCATCCGCACTCGCACAGGACCGTGCCCGCTCAGGAGAAACCCATGGCGAAACTGCCCAAACCCGGCCAACCCGTTCGCGGGTCGCGCTCCGGGGCGCCGATCATGGCGCTGTTCGATCTGCTCGGCCGCCGCTGGGCGATGGGGGTGCTCTGGACGCTCAGCG
This sequence comes from Sphingopyxis sp. SE2, assembly GCF_032227185.1. NCBI lineage: Bacteria > Pseudomonadati > Pseudomonadota > Alphaproteobacteria > Sphingomonadales > Sphingopyxidaceae > Sphingopyxis > Sphingopyxis sp. SE2. Next base: position 2,555,280 of record NZ_JAPMXW010000001.1, read on the forward strand.
AAGGCGGGGCGATGACGTTCCGCGAGCTTCAGGACCGGTGCGAGACGATCTCCCCCTCGGTGCTCAACCAGCGCCTCGGCGAGTTGAAGCAAGCCGGATTCGTGACGCGATCGGCGCGCGGATATGTCCCGACGCCGCTCGGCGAGCGCATCTACCGGCACCTCGTCCCGCTGGGGGACGCGGCGCGCGATTGGTCCGATATTCTCGATCAAAGCGATCCGGTCTGAAGCCCGGCTCGATCCGCGGCGCGGCCATTTTTTCGCCTGACCGCCCCGATCAGCCCTTGGCGGGAGCCGCCTCCGCACCGTCGGCATATTTGATCGAACAGCCATAGGCTGCGCAAACGCCGTTGTCACCGGCCGCCCCGCGGCATGATCGTCGAGCGCCGCGCCCACGAAATTCTCCGCGTCGTCCAGATCCTCGACCTTGCTGGTCGGCTTGTCATCGATGCCGCCGGCGTAGATGATCCGTCCCTCGCCATCGATCACCCGCATGTCGGGGGTGGTCTTTGCGTTATAAGCCTTGCCCGTCGCGCCCGTCGGATCGAGCAGGAGATGGGTGAAGCCCGCATTGAAACGCTGGCCCCAGTTTCTCGCGCCTTCGCCCTCGACCAAGCCTTGCTCGCCGGGCGCCGACGAGATGATCGTCCGGAGCGAAGCGATCATGGATGGACCTGTCGACAGCTTTCCAACGCGACGCCCCGGTTTGCGCAGGGCAGGAGCATCACGACCTTGTCGCAACATTATGGCAGCGCGAAAGAATCTGTTCCAGGCTGGCCGGCTATGCAAGCCGAAGCCCCGATCTCCGTCGCTGCCCGCGGCGTGTCACGTCGGTGCATCATGATTGTCATGGCCGCGTCGTATCGCGGCCATCGAAACGCAACCCTGCGCGCCTAGCGGACGTGCCGACCGCAATCGGCGGCAATCCAATCCAGGGGTTTCAGAATGACGATCAGAGGTCTTGCCTCCGCCAGCCTATTTGTCCTTTTTGCGAGCACAAGCAGCGTCGCGCTGGCGCAGTCGGATGCCGATGACACCTCCGCCGCCGCGGCCGAATCGCAGGGCGAGGAGATCGTCGTGACCGGCCGCGCCGGCGCCGGCGACCGCACACGCATCGAGACCAGCTATGCGGTCACTTCGATCGACAATGACACGCTGCGTTCGCGCGCGCCCTCGAGCGTCACCGAAGCGCTGAAGTCGGTCCCCGGTTTCTGGGTCGAGGCATCGGGCGGCGAAGGCAGCGGCAACGTCCGCGCGCGCGGCATTCCGGTCGACGGCTTTGGATCGATCACCCTGCTCGAAAACGGCCTGCCGGTACAGCATGACCCCTCGCTCGGCTATCTCAACGCCGACCAGGCCTTTCGCATCGACGAATCGATCGAACGCATCGAGGTGGTCCGCGGCGGCCCGTCGTCGATCTTCTATTCGAACGCGCCCGGCGGTGCGGTCAATTTCATCACCCGCCAGGCCACCGACGAAATGACCGGTGTCGCGCGCATCCTCTATGGCCCGACCGCCGACCTCTTCCGCTTCGACGGCTGGGTCGGCGCACCGCTCGGCAATGGGTGGAGCTTCGGCGTCGGCGGCTATTATCGCAAGGAAGACGGCGTCCGCGATCCCGGTTTCACCGGCAATCAGGGCGGACAGGTGCGCGCCGACTTGGGCTATGATTTCGGCGATGGCCGGATCACGCTCGGGTACAAGCGGATCGACGACAGCACGATCTTCTACACCGGCATTCCGCTCACCAAGGACCGCAAGGGCGACATCGTCGGCCTTCCCGGCTTCAACCCGCATTATGGCACGACGGCGAGCCGCGCGACCGCGTTCCTGACGCTGCGCAGCGCCGACGGCCCGGTCCAGTTCGACAATGCCGACGGCACCGACGTCAATCTCGACCAGTTCAGCCTGCTCGCCGAATGGGAATTCGCGCCGGGCTGGAAGCTCAGCAACCGCGCGCGCTATCGCGATTCGCTGACGGTGCGCAACGGCGTCTATCCGGCCTCGATCAGCACCGCGACCGCCTTTCTCAACCAGAATAGCGCGTCGCTCCTCGCCGCCTTCCCGGGTGCGACGAGCATCCAGCTGCGTTACAGCGACACCGGCGAGGCGTTCGACGTCACCGGTCAGAACGGCAATGGCGACGTCTTCATCAACGCCGCGCGACCGGTCACCGTCGACGAGAGCGAATTTCTGAACGACCTCCGCCTCGCGCACAGTTTCGACATGGGCGGCACGACGCATGACTTCGCCATCGGCTTCTATTACGCGCGGATCGAGGAGACCTTCCGCCGCTATTCGGCATCGACGCTGCAGGACGTGTCGGACAATTCGCGCCTCCTCGACCTCGTCGCGCTGAACGGCGCCGGGCAGGTCGTCGGCGCCGCAACCGAAAACGGCGTCGTCCGCTACGGCTCCGAATTCGCGAACGGCAGCGGTACGCAGGACACGTTCGCGCTTTACGCCGCGGACGAATGGCAAATCCTTCCCTCGCTGCGCCTCGACGCCGGTATCCGTTGGGAAACGGTCAAGACCCGCGGCGCGCAAGAGGGCAGCCGCACGGTCGATCTCGGCAACGCGGCGACGCTCGCCGACAACAATGTGTTGACCGGAAACGGCGTCTTCACGCCCTTCGACAAGAAATTCGACAAGGTCGGCTACACGGTCGGTGCCGATTGGCAGTTCGCGCCGCGCGCCGGGGTCTTCGCGCGCTACACTTCGGCTTTTCGTCTGCCGAGCGTCGGCAACTTCATCACCAGCGCGACCGCCGTTCCGCGCACGCAGGGCATCGACCTTTGGGAAGCGGGCCTCAAATACCAGTCGCGCTTCGCCAGCGTTTATCTCACCGGCTTCCTCACCGACTTCAACTCCTACGGGATCGGCAACACGCGGTTCGACCCCGACACCAACGGCTATGTGTCGCAAACGGTCTACACCGACACGCGCGCCTATGGCATCGAGTTCGAGGGCACGGTGCGGCCGGCGCCCTGGTTCGATTTCACGCTCAACGCGACCTGGCAGGACCCGACCTTCCGCAACCTGCGCTACGACGAGCTCACGACGGTTGACGGACAACAGACGCTGGTGCCGCGCGACTATACGGGCAATCAGCTGATCCGCGTCCCGAAGATGGCGCTGCGCGCGACGCCCGCGGTGACGCTGCTCGATGACCGGCTGCGCGCCCAGCTCGACGTCGAACATTATACGAAGCGCTTTGCCGACGCGGCGAACATATCGAAGCTGCCGGCCTATACGGTCCTCAACGCCAGCGTCCGCTTCCGCGTCACCGACCAGATCACGCTTTGGGCCTATGGCGACAATCTCACCAACGAGATCGGCCTGACCGAAGGCAATCCGCGCGCGGGCGAGCTCACCAGCGGACAGGCCAACGACCTGTTGTTCATCGGACGTCCGATCGTCGGCCGCAATTTCCGCTTCGCGGTGGACTTCCGCTTCTGATGTGGACCCGGGCAACCCTGTTTGCCGCTGCGCTGGCGCTCGCCGGCGTAGCGGCGGCGGCCGAATCGTCGCAGCCGGACGTCACGGTTGCGGGCGAGATCACCGGCGCCGATCATCAGACCTATCGCGAAGTGCCGTTCGACGTGCCCGAGGGCACCGAACGGATCACCGTGACGCTGACCTATGACAAGGCGAACCGGACGGTCGTCGACATGGGGGTCTGGGATCCGGCGCGTTTCCGTGGCTGGAGCGGCGGCACGCGCGACCGCTTCACTATCGCGCCGAGCGATGCAACGCCCGGCTATCTTGCCGGGGCGCTGCCGTCCGGGCGCTGGCGCGTTTTGCTGGGCGTTCCCAATGCGCGAAAGGACAGCCGGGCGGCCTATTCGGTCAATGTCTTCTTCGATCGCGCAGGGCAGTCGCGCGCCAGCGCCGCGATCGCCGATCCACCGATCAAAACCGCGCCGGGCTGGTATCGCGGCGACCTTCACATGCACGATGCACACAGCGACGGCAGCTGCCAAAGCCGCGGCGGCCGAAAAGTGCCGTGTCCGCTGTTCCGTACCGTCCTCGCCGCCGCCGATGCGGGGCTCGATTTCATTGCGGTCACCGACCACAACACCACCGCGCATTTCGGCGGCCTGCGCGAACTCCAGCCCTATTTCGACACGATGCTGCTGATCCCCGGTATCGAGGTGACGACGTTCGGCGGTCACGCCAATATTTTCGGCCCAGCCCGTTTCGTCGATTTTCGCGTCGGAACGGCCGGCGTGCCCGATGTCGACGCCTTGCAGCGCGACGCCGCAGCGTCGGGGGCGATCCTGTCGCTCAATCATCCCGCCCTCCCATCGGGTGAGCAGTGCATGGGCTGCGGCTGGACCTGGCCCGACACCGATTATGGCAAGGTCGCCGCGATCGAGGCGATCAACGGCACGATGACCGAGGGCCCCTTCGCCGGGCTCGGCTTCTGGTATGCGCGGCTGAACGAAGGGCACCGGCTGACCGGCATTGCGGCCAGCGACAATCACGATCCCGACGTCGCGCCGGGCAATCCGCCGCCCGGCCCGGCGCCGATGGGCCGGCCGCGAACGGTCGTTCATGCGCGCGCGCTCTCGATGCCGGCGATCCTGAACGGCATCCGCGACGGCAATGTGTTCATCGATGTCGAGGGAACGCGCACGCGGCTCCTGGAAGTCGAAGCCGCGGCCGACGGACGCCGTGCCGCGATGGGGGAGATATTGCCGGGACGCCGCCCCACGACGATCCGGGCGCATGTTACGGACGCTGCGGGGTCGTTCGCCGAACTGATCCTCAACGGCCGGCCGGCCGGCGCGCGTCAACCGGTCGCGTCGGACGATGCCCGGCTGACACTGGTGTTGAAAGCCGAACAGGCTTGCGGCTGGGCCGCCGTCAATGTTCGCAGCGCCGAGGGCAAGCTGCTGCTTGTCGGCAATCCGGTCTATTTGTCCTGCGATACGGTCCGGCCGCAATAAGGAGGCGGCTGGCCCGGCGGCAAGCGCGCACCGAAAGGACCGAAAACAGCCGTTCTTAAGACCGCGGGGGCCGATCGTCGATTCACTCTAGTCGTCGCGGTTGGCGATGTTGGTGAAAGCGGCCCAGGCGGCGGGATGCGCCCAGCCGGCTTTCCAGCCCGCGACCGCCGAGCCGTCGGCGCGCTTGCCGCTGCGCACCGCCTTCATGCCCATCTGCAGCGCCTCGGCGCGCGAGGTTCCGGGGTTCGCGCGGCGCGCGGTGAGCGTTTCGACCGTGAGCACCGCGGTCGCCTGATCCGATACGCGCCAGTGGCTCGCGAGCAGGGCGTCGGCGCCCGCGTAGAGGAAACCGCGCGCGAGCGCCGACAGGCTGTCGCCGCCGCCCGAATTTTCGACCGACGCGGTGTTGCACGCCGACAGGATCACCCAGTCGGCCGACAGCGTTAGCCGCGCCGCCTCGGTCGCGGTGAGCAAGCCGTCGTCGGTATCGCTCGCGACGCCCGGCGGGGTGAGCACCAGCCCCGGCTCGCCGAAACCCAGCTCGGGATCGGGAAGCAGGCCGTGCGTGGCGATCGCGACGATGTCGCTCGTCGGTAGCGCCGGATCGCCGCGCAGCGCCGCCTCGGTGGCATCGCGGTCGAGCGTCAGGCTGGCGGGCGCGGCGCCGAACAGCTCGGCCATCGCCGCGAGTTCGACCTTCGTCCCCGGCAAGGGGGCGAGCTTGCGGAGCGCGTCGGGATCGGCGAGCGGCGAGCCCGCGGCCGACACCCCGTCGAAGACGCCGATCCCCGCCGCGGCGCGCGAACCCGTGTCGCCGCCGAGCAGCACGGGCGCGCCATAGCCGCGGAAATTCTTGCCGCGGCCGGTCCGTCCTTCGACGGGCAGCATCAGCGCCGCGACCGACGGCAGGCTGGTGAAGGCATAGCGATCGGCAAGCCAGCCCGCGCGGGCAAGCGTGTCGGGATCGGCCAGGTCGGCGCCTTCGGGCAAGGGGGTCGACGACAGCATAGCGAGCGGCAGATCGCCAAGCTTGCCCGAACTCGCGACATAGAGGCGCCGCGTGTCCTTCAGCAGCGGCTCGACCGGTGCGATCAGCTCCTTGTAGAGCGCGTGCGCGGTGTCGAGGTCGAAGCGGCGATGCCCCTCGAGCTCGCGCGTCGTCATCGGCAGCGCGTCGAGTTCGGCCTTGCGCGCCGCCGAACAGGTCGCGAAGTCGACGTCGCAGCGCAGGTCGGAAATCTGTTTCAGGATGACGTCGATCTCCTCTGCCGGCCGGCTCCAGCCGACGGCGTCGGGGGTGACGACGAAGAGGTGAAAGGTGTTCGCCGCCTCGGTCATCATCAGCAAGGCTTCGCCGGGCCGCAGCGCCTTCTGCGCTTCGGCAAGTCCGACGGGACGCGGCGACACGAGCTGGCGGTACGACGGATATTTCTTGTCGATCAGCGCGCCGATGTCGGCGAGTTCGGCCTGCACCCCGTCGAGTTCGCCGCGCAGCCGTGCGGCCTCGACGGATTTCCGGTTGCCGAGCGCGCGGAGCAGATTCTTGTCGATGACGTTCGCGCGCGCGGCCAAATCCTGCTCGCGGCGCACCGCCTCGGCCATTTGCGGCGTCTTCGCGGCACTGCGCGCGGCGGATTGCAGCACCGCGCGCCCCGAAGCCGAGCTGTTCGCATCCTGCGCCGCCTGAAAGGCGAGGTCCTGGAGCCGCGACTGTCCGGCCGCGTCGGGCGTATCGCTCATCAGGCCGAACGCCGCATTCATATAGGTGGTGAAGGTATCGCGGTTGGGGTCGACCTGTTGCCGGTCGAGCGCCGACAGGACGACGGCGTTGCCGCCCGCCGCGGTCCGGTCGTTCAGACGCCGCACGATCGCGACCGCCTTGGCCGCTGCCGCCTCGGCTTCGGCCGCCTTGCCCTGCCGGAGCAGACTCGCGGCAAGACCGCTATAGGCGTGCGCGGTCTCGATATGCGCTTCGCCGAGGCTGCGCTGGCGGATGGCCAGCGCCTGACGATAATAGGGCTCGGCCGCCTCGTCGCCGGCACGGTCGAGGCCGCTGCGGCGAACGAGCGCCGCGGCGACGCTGGCATAGCCATCGGCGGTGAGCGGATGATCCTCGCCGAGCAACCGGCGGCGGATAGCGAGCGCCTTGATCGCCATCTCGGCGCCCTCGGCGTGCCGGCCGAGCAGGCTGAGCGTTGTGCCGAGGCTGGCATAGGCATGCGCGGTCTCGGGATTGTCGTCGCCGAACTTGGCGCGGAAAATGCCGAGCGCCTCGCGCATCAACGGTTCGGCGGCTTCGGGGCCGAGATTATAGGCCAGGTTGATCAGCTGCGTCGCATAGGAGGGATGGTCCGCGCCCGCCACGCTCTTCTGGATTTCGATGCTGCGCCGGTACATCGGCTCGGCTTCGTCGAAGCGGCCCTGCTGGACCAGATTATGCGCGACATTGCCGTACATGATGGCGGTGCGATGGCTGCTTTCGCCGAACGCCTGCCGCGTGATGTCGAGCGCCTTGCGCAGCAGGGGTTCGATCGCCGAGGGCGGCAGCCCACGGTTTTCCATGATCAGCGCGACATTGCTATGGGCTTCGCCGGTCAGCGGGTGGGTCTCGCCAAGCGCCTTGAGCCGGATCGCGAGCGCCTTGCGGTAGGCGGCGTCGGCTTCCGCATAGCGTCCCTGCAACCGCAGGCTGTTGGCGACCGCGGTATAGCCGAGCGCCGCCTCGGCGCTTTCGTCGCCCTTGGCCGCGCGCCAAAGGTCGAGCGCCTTGTTCGCCGCTGCCGACGCCTCGTCATAGCGCCCGATTTCGGAGAAATTCGCCGAAACATTGTAATGGCTGAGCGCGATGTCGGCGGCTTTGCCGTCGGGCAGCGCTTCCTCGATCGCCAGCACCTTGGCGAAGATCGGCGCCGCCTCGTCGAAGCGCCCGAGGGTGCTTAGGACGGTCGCGAGATTGCCGTAATTCGCCGCGGTCTCGCGGTGATTTTCGCCATGGACCGCGAGGCTTGATTCGACCGCTTCGCGGTACAGCGGCTCGGCGCCCTTCATGTCGCCGCTTTCGGCCATGGCGCGCGCCAGATTGCTGGTCGCGATGATCGACTTGGGGTGGTGCTTGCCATTGCTTGCAAGGCGCGCCACGAGGATCGCGCGGCGCAGCGGGATCGCTTCGACGGGGCGACCCTGCGCCATATAATTGGCCGAGAGGCGGGCGTAGGCGAGCAACGTCTCGTCATCGCTTTCACCGAGCGACGCCCGGTTGATCGCGAGCAGCTGCTTCAGGAAAGGCTCGGCCTCCTTCAGCCGCCCCTCATCCTCCAGCACGCCCGCGAGCAGCCGATAGCCCATGCTGGTGATCAGATTGTCGGCGCCGTAGCGCTTCGTCGCTTCGCCGGTCCAGCGCCGGTAGACCGCCTCCGCGTCGCGTCGTTTGCCGGCGCGTTCGAGATCCATGCCGCGGTTGAGGAGGTCGAGCAGCTTCTGCTCGTCGCCGTCGAGTTTGGCGGGTGGCGGTGCTTCCTGCGCGAACCCCGTCGGCGCGGTCGTCCACAGCGGCGCCGCGAGGAGAAGAGCGAAAAAGCGAAGTCGGCGGCTGGCCATGGCGCTGCATTTCCCTGTTTTGACCCAACATACAGAATCTCTTGGGTTATTGTCATCCCGTTCGCGCTAGAACAGGGCGCGCGGCGGCGTTGTGACCACGGTCACGCTCGGTCGATATCGCTCGCAGAACACTTCGCTGAGCGACGACGGGCCTTCCAAACGCGAGCGTCCTCGACGCGGGCTCGGCCGATCGTCGCCCGTTGCGGCGGACCCATGGGTTATGCTAGTTTCGGTTTCGATCCAAAATCGTCAGGGGGCGCGGCAACGCATCGTCCCCTTTTGCATTCATTTGTAAGGACAACCGCCGACGAAGCCGTCGCGCGGAGAAAAGATGATTGGGACAGCGCATGGCAATACCGCACGACATTTCCATCTCCCGGCGCGGGCTGCTCGCGGGCGGCGCAATCTCGGTCGCTACCGCCGCGGTATCCGATCCCGCCGCCGCCGCGACACAGGAATCGGGGCGCCCGGCCAACGGACCGCCGACCGCACGCGTGCGCTTCGAGGTCAATGGCAAGGCGCACGACCTCGAACTCGACACGCGCACGACGCTGCTCGACGCGCTTCGCGAACATCTTCGCCTGACGGGCACGAAGAAGGGGTGCGATCATGGGCAATGCGGGGCCTGCACCGTCATCGCCGACGGTCGCCGGATCAACAGCTGCCTTTCGCTCGCCGTTCAGCATGACGGCGACAAGATCACGACGATCGAGGGGCTGGGCCTTCCGGGCAAGCTCCATCCGATGCAGCAAGCCTTCGTCGTCCACGACGGCTATCAATGCGGCTATTGCACCCCGGGACAGATCTGTTCGGCGGTCGCGGTCCTGGACGAAATCGAAGCAGGCATACCGAGTCATGTCACGATGGACCTGAGCGAAGCGCCCAAGGTCACGGCAAGCGAACTGCGCGAACGGATGAGCGGCAACATCTGCCGCTGCGGCGCCTATTCGAACATCATCGATGCGATCACCGATGTCGCGGGAGTGAAGGCATGAAAAGCTTCACCTATGAGCGTGCAGAGACGCCCGCGGCGGCAACCGCCGCCTTCGCGCGCACCCCGGGCGCGCGCTTCATCGCCGGCGGCACCAACCTGCTCGACCTGATGAAGCTCGAGATCGAGACGCCGGCGCATCTGATCGACGTGAGCCGCCTCGGCTTCGACAGGATCGAGGCGACGAACGACGGCGGACTGCGGATCGGCGCGATGGTGCGCAACACCGACCTCGCCTCGGACGCGCGCATCCGGCGCGACTATGGCCTCCTCGCGCGCGCGCTCGTCGCCGGGGCTTCGGGCCAGCTCCGCAACAAGGCGACGACCGCGGGCAATTTGCTCCAGCGCACGCGCTGTCCCTATTTTTACGACACCAACCAGCCGTGCAACAAGCGCAAGCCCGGCAGCGGCTGCGCCGCGATCGGCGGTTTCAGCCGCCTGCATGCCGTGATCGGCGCGAGCGAGGCGTGCATCGCCATCCACCCCAGCGACATGGCGGTCGCGATGCAGGCGCTCGACGCTGCGGTCGAAACGGTCGACGCGGCAGGCAAGGCGCGCAGCATCGCGCTCGCCGATTTCTATCGCGCGCCCGGCAGCACGCCGCATCTCGAAACGGTGCTCGCGCCCGGCGAGCTGATCACCGCGGTGACGCTGCCGAAACCGCCCGGCGGCACCCACATCTATCACAAGGTCCGCGACCGCGCCTCTTACGCCTTCGCGCTGATCTCGGTCGGCGCGGTGATCCGGCGCGACGGCAGCGGGCATGTTGCGCTCGGCGGGGTCGGGTACAAGCCCTGGCGCGTCGCGGCGGCCGATGCCGAATTGCCGCGCGGCGCCAAGGCGGCCGCCTCGGCGCTCCTTGCCGGCGCGAAGACGAGCCACGAAAATGCCTACAAGCTGCCGCTGGTCGAGCGAACGCTCGCTGCGGTGCTGGCGCAAGCAAAGGGTTGAGCCCATGAAGTTCGACACGCCCGCAACCGACAATCCGATCGACCGGCTGAAGGTCGTCGGCAAGCCGACGAACCGCATCGACGGCCCGCTCAAGACGAGCGGCACCGCACCCTATGCCTATGAACGGCACGACGTCGTGCCCAACCAGGCCTATGGCTATGTCGTCGGCTCGGCGATCGCAAAGGGCCGCATCACCTCGATCGACACCGCCGCCGCAAAAGCCGCGCCCGGCGTCCTCGCCGTCGTCACCGCCGCGAACGCCGGCAAGCTCGGCAAGGGCAACTTCAATACCGCGCATCTTCTCGGCGGTCCCGACATCGAACATTATCACCAGGCGATCGCGCTCGTCGTGGCCGAAAGCTTCGAGCAGGCGCGCGCGGCCGCCGCGCTCGTTCGCGTCCAATATGATCGCGCGAAGGGCAATTTCGACCTCGCGAAATCGATGGACGGTGCGGTCAAGCCGCCGCCGGCCTTCGGCACCGAGGCGGACACCCGCTTCGGCGATTTCGATGCGGCCTTTGCAAGCGCGCCGGTCAAGCTCGACGCGCGCTACACGACGCCCGACCACAGCCATGCGATGATGGAACCGCACGCGTCGATCGCGAGCTGGGACGGCGACAAGCTGACGCTATGGACGTCGAACCAGATGATCGCCTGGTCGGTCGGCGACATGGCGAAGACGCTGGGCATTCCCAAGGAGAATGTCCGGCTGGTCTCGCCCTATATCGGTGGCGGCTTCGGCGGAAAATTGTTCATCCGCTCCGACGCGTTGCTCGCCGCGCTCGGCGCCAAAGCCGCCGGTCGTCCGGTGAAGGTCGCGCTGCCGCGGCCGCTCATGACCAATAACACCACCCACCGCCCCGCGACGATTCAGCGCATCCGCCTCGGCGCGACGACCGACGGAAAGCTCACCGCGATCGGCCACGAAAGCTGGTCGGGCGACCTCAAGGGCGGCAGCCCCGAAACCGCCGTCGCGCAAACGCGCCTCCTCTATGCCGCGCCGAATCGGATGACCGCGATGCGCCTCGCGACGCTCGACCTTCCCGAAGGCAATGCGATGCGCGCGCCCGGCGAAGCGCCCGGACTGATGGCGCTGGAAATCGCGATCGACGAAATGGCGGAAAAGCTCGGCCTCGATCCGATCGCGTTCCGCGTGCTCAACGACACGCGGGTCGATCCCGAAAAACCCGAGCGGCGCTTTTCGCAGCGCCGCCTCAACGAGTGCCTCGAAATCGGCGCCGAGAAATTCGGCTGGAACGGCCGCAAGGCGAAACCCGGCGCCACGCGCGACGGGCGCTGGCTCGTCGGCATGGGCGTCGCCGCGGCGTTCCGCAACAATCTCAACGAAAAATCCGCGGCACGCGTCCGCCTCGACCGCAATGGGACGGTAACTGTCGAAACCGACATGACCGACATCGGAACCGGCAGCTACACGATCATCGCGCAGACCGCCGCCGAGATGCTCGGTGTCCCGCTCGACCGTGTCGAGGTTCGCCTCGGCGATTCGGCCTTTCCAGTCTCGGCGGGCTCGGGCGGCCAGTGGGGTGCGAACAGTTCGACCGCCGGTGTCTATGCCGCATGCGCAAAGCTGCGCACGGCGGTCGCCGAAAAGCTCGGTCTCGACCCCGCGGCCGCGGTCTTCGAAAACGGCAAGGTCCGCGCCGGGGGAAAGAGCGTCGCGCTCGCCAAGGCCGCGGCCGACGGCGACCTCGTCGCCGAGGATATGATGGAATATGGCGACCTCGCCCAGACATATCAGCAGTCGACCTTCGGCGCGCATTTCTGCGAAGTCGGGGTGGACGCGATGACGGGCGAGATACGGGTGCGCCGTATGCTCGCGGTCTGCGCTGCCGGGCGCATCCTCAACCCCAAGGCCGCGCGCAGTCAGGTTATCGGCGCGATGACGATGGGCGCGGGCGCGGCGCTGATGGAGGAACTGGCCGTCGACAAGAGGTTCGGCTTCTTCGTCAATCATGACCTCGCCGGCTACGAAGTCCCCGTCCACGCCGACATTCCGCATCAGGAGGTGATCTTCCTCGACGAGGTCGATCCGACGACGTCGCCGATGAAGGCCAAGGGCGTCGGCGAACTCGGCATCTGCGGCGTCGCCGCCGCGGTCGCGAACGCCGTCTATCATGCGACGGGCGTTCGCGTGCGGAACTACCCGGTCACGCTCGACAAGCTGATCGACAAACTTCCGGACCTCGCGTGAGTCACCATCCCGCTCAGCGCAGGTCTTCGGGACGGTCGATGTCGGCAAGCTCGAGCGGATCCCCGGCGACGAGCAGGGCACCGGCGAGCAATGCGCGGCCCCCGCGGTCGCCTTCGATGTTTCGAAGCGCCTCGAAGTGCGAACGTGCGAAAAGCGCCGGCGGCATGGCGGTGCCGTCGCGTCCCGATGCGACGATCGACGCTTTGGCGGGGTCGAATGCCGCCAGCAGCGACTTGATATGCTCCTGTCCGACGAACGGCATGTCGCCGAGCGCCACCAGCGCCGCATCGGCGCCCGACAGGTCGGCCCGCTCGATCCCGAGGGCGAGCGAGGATGACAGTCCGCGCGCGGGCTCGGCATTGACAATGATTTCGAATCCCAGGGCCGACAGGATTGCGGCGACCTCGCTTCCCGCGCGGCAGACGGCGATCAGGCGGCCGGGCCCGATCGCGACAAGGTTTTTCGCTGCGATGACCGCGACCGGTTCGCCGCGAACCCGCGCAAACAGCTTGTCGCGTCCGAAGCGCTCGGAACGGCCGGCCGCCAGCAGGACGGCGGCGATGCGATCGGCTTCGATCACGGCATTGTCTCCCATTGCGCGGCGGCCGGGCAACCCGGCGGGTCGATCGCCATGACCGGCTTGGCGACATCTTCGCTCGACATATTGCACTTTCTGCGCCGCCGGGGCGAGTCCGGCGACGCCTGCGTCCTCGCGACGCTCACCGGCATCGAAGGTTCGTCCCCGCGCGCGCTCGGCGCACAGATGGCCATCGCGGCGAACGGCGATTATGCCGGTTCATTCTCGGGCGGCTGCATCGAGGCGGCCGTCGTCGCCGAAGCCCTCGACGCGCTCGCGGCGGGTGCCCCGCGCCTCGTGCGGTTCGGCCTCGGCTCGCCCTATCTCGACATCCGGCTGCCCTGCGGCGGGGGCATCGACCTTCTGTTCGCGCCGCAGCCCGATCCCGCGGCGATCGAGACGGCCATCGCGCTCCTCAGCGCACGAAAGCCGGCAGCGTTTGCGCTCGCGCCCGCGGGGCTCCGCCTTGCCGAGGCGAGCGCGCCGACCGGCTGGCGCGGCGACGACTTCGTCGTCACCTATGTGCCGCGGCTCCGCATCCTGGCGTTCGGGCAGGGCGAAGAACTGACGGCGGCAGCGATACTGGCTGCGGCCTCGGGCGCCGCCACCGCCGCCTTCTCGCCCTATGCGCGCGACATCGCTGTCCTTGGCGCGGCCGCGGTCGACGCGGCGCTTCTCCCCTATCGAGGCTGGCGCCCGGACATCGGCTCCGACCCCTGGACCGCATTTCTTTTCCTTTTCCACGACCGCGACTGGGAAGAAGAGCTGATACCCTGGGCATTGGAACAGTCCCGCTTTTACGTCGGCGCACTCGGCAGCCGCCGGACGCATGCCGATCGCAAGATCATGCTCGAAGCCGCCGGCGTGGCGGCCGAAGCGATCGCATCGCTCCGATCGCCGGTGGGCCTCATCCCGTCGACGCGCGATCCCGCGACCCTTGCCATTTCGGTGCTGGCCGAAATCGCCGAGCAGTTTGCGGCCGACGCCTTTCTCCCCTTGGCAGCTCCGCGCCGCGAACCCGCCCTGAGCAAATCCTGACGTTTCTGGCCCATCGCCGCCCTTATAGTCGAACCGGTCGAGCGGCGTCCGGTCGCCGTCGAAGTCGTCGGCCGCGGCGCCCAAACCGCGATCGGTCCGGTCGATTATGCCGGGATGCGGATCGCCGTCCTGACCGATCCCGATGGCCACCAGATCGAGCTGCCGGCGCGCAGCCCGGCGACTTCGCTCGAATAGGCGGCGGCTCTCTGCGGAAATTATTCGCGGTGGATTCCGGGCTGTTGCGGAAGCGTCACCAGCGTCGCGATCTTCTGCTTGGCGCCGCTCCGATCGCTGACCTTGGTCACGCCGACCACATCGGTCCGCCAGCTGTCCTTCCCGATCGTGAAAAGCTGATACCCCCGGCGGTCGTTCAGCAATTTCGTATGGGGGTTTTGCTCGGGAACCTTCTCCCAGCCCGCGGGGATGTCCGCGCCGTCGCCGCCCGACGCAATCGAGCTCGCCACATATTCCGTCGCCGCGGCGGGTCCGTCGAGTTCGCCTTCGCGCAGCGGAACGATGCCCGCATGATGTTTGTGGACGTCGCCGGTGGATACGATGACGTTGGTGAGCTTTCGTTCGGCGATCGCGTCGACCAGCCGCCCCCGGGCGTCGGAATAGCCGCTCCAGGAATCGAGGTTGGTGGGCCCTTGGGCGCGGCTTTCGGGATAGACGAACGGCATCATCATCACCTGCTGGGCAAGCAGGTTCCAACCGAAGTCGCCCCCCAGCCCGTCCTTCAGCCACGCCTCCTGTTCGGCGCCCAGCATTTGCGAGGGACCGCGATCGCCGGCGGGACGACAGTGCGCCGCTTCCCCGGGACCGCAGCGCTGATCGGCGCGATACTGGCGCGTGTCGAGCAGATGGATACGCAGCAGCCGGCCGTAATCGAGCCGCCGGTGCATGCGCAGGCCCGCGGGCGTCGGGAACAGCGCGCGCCGGACGGGCATATTTTCGTACCACGCCTGCATCGCGGCGAAGCGGCGCAGCACGAATGCTTCGGGCGGCGTGCCGTTTTCGTCGCGATCGTCCGCCCAATTATTGTCGACCTCATGATCGTCCCAGGTGGACAGGAAGGCCGCGGCGCGGTGCGCCGACTGAAGGTCTTCGTCCATCTTGTACTGCGCGTGGCGTCGGCGATAATCGTCGAGCGAATAGATTTCGTCGCCGGCATGGCTGCGGAAACAGGATCGCTCCCCCTCCCCCGTCTTCGGACAACTGCGCCCCGACCGGCCTTCGTAGATATAGTCGCCATAGTGGAAGATGGCGTCGAGATCGGGCTCTTCGCTCAAATAGCGATAGGCGGTGAAATAGCCGCTCTCGTAATTCTGGCAGCCGGCAACGCCGATGCGGAGCCGGTCGACCGCGGCGCCCGCCGCCGGCGCCGAGCGCACGGTGCCGACCGGACTCGCTTCGCCTTCCACCAGGAAGCGATACCAATAGCGGCGGGCGGGTTCGAGCCCCCGGACCTCGGCATGAACCGAATGGCCGAGCTCGGGCCGCGCCATCGCCTCGCCCGACTGCACGACCTGCGCGAAACGCTCGTCCTTCGCCACTTGCCATTGCACGGGAACCGTCGCCATCGGCATGCCGCTGCCGGGTTCGAGCGGGTTGGGGGCGAGGCGGGTCCAGAGGACAAAGCCGTCGGGGTGGGGATCGCCCGAGGCGACGCCGAGCGTGAACGGGTAACCCTCGATCGGTCGCGCGAAAACGGGCCGGACGGACAAGCCCGCGAAGATGGCGAGCGAACCGGCGGATTTGATGAGGTTACGGCGATCCATGAGATTCTCCGGGACAGAATGAAAGGAAGCGGTCAGGAACCGCGCTTTGGCGGCGCGGCATCCGGCGCGCCGAAGCGCCGGTGGAAATCGTCCAGTTCGATCGTGAATTCGTCGCGCTTCAGATAATCGGCGTCGGACAGATCGTCCTGCCCGTCGTGCGCCTTGTACCACCCCGCATATTCGGGAAGCTCCGACGCATATTTCCCATAGTGGGTCGAAAAGGTCCGGACGTCGATACTCGGCTTCGCAGTGTCGAGGCGGAACGTCAGGAGCCGCAGCCAGCCATCGCCGACATCGCTGCCTTCGGCGCCGGCGTCTTTCGCCGTCTGGCCCCGTCCCTGATAGTCGGCCATCATCTGATAGACCTTACCGCCCGACCGGTTCGTGTCGATGCTGAAACCCTGGCCGCCGACATGACCGCTCAGCACCAGGAAAATCTGGTCGTGACGGCTGATGAACTCGTCCCACATCATCTCCGGATCATTGTCGAGCGGGTCGAGTATGCTGTTGCGGGGGTTCGACTTCAGATTGCGCCGTCCGTCGCGCCCCAGATAATCGTGCGTCGACACGATGGTCGGCAACCCCGGAAAGCGGTCGATCATCGCGCGCGCCCACGCGAGCGAGGCGTCGGGGGCATGATATTGCAGGCCGATATGCAGAAAGCGGCACTGTCCCGCGCGAAAGACCTGCGCGCTGTCGGCGCCGCCGTCATGCGATCCGACGTACCAGGGCTGCCCCGCAAAGAATGCCGATTTGTCCGAAAAGGCCGATCGGAAACCGGTCAGCCCCCCGACATGGCGCACCCCCGCCTTTTCTTGCTCGGGCTGCGGCGGATGCGCGGGATCGGTCCAGAGCGCGTCGAAGTCGTGATTGCCCGGCACGACCGAAAAGGGCAGCTTGCCCGCCACGAGCTGGTAGGCCTGCACCGCCACTGGTATCTCGAATCCCCTTGTATGGACCTTGGGCGACATCGCGACTTCCGAACCGCCGTTCGGAATCCATTTGAAGTCACGCGCGGCGTGCGCCGGGTCCATCCATTCGGAATAATGCTGCCAGACGTCGCCGACATGGGTCGCGAACACGATATCGCCGCCCGCCCCTGCGGAATTTTCGGCCACCCAGCGCATCTGCCCATAGAATTGTTCGACCGCATCGAAGGGAAAACCCGACCATTTCTGATGCCGGTAATCGACATAGTTCTGCGTATCGGGAATCATCGCGACCCTGAATTCGCCGCACGTCCGCCGGGGTGCCTCCGCCGCTGCGGCGCTGGCAGGACCGGCAAGCGCGGCGAGCAACGCCAACCCCGCCTTCAGCATGTTTCGATAGCGGACCATGGATGCCTCCTTCGCAGCGGCTAGAAGCGCGCCCGGACGCCGACCACGCCGCTGCGGCCATTGTGGACATAGATCGCGCTGTGATCGCCCAGCGGGCCGCTTTCGGCGAGACTGCCGGGCACGATGATGTTCACCGGTTCGTTCAGCAGGTTGCGAATCGAGAAAAAGGCTTCCCAGCCGCGATGGAAGGCGACGCTGCCCGACAGATTCATGTCGATGCGTTCCTCGAACCACGACGGCGTCGTGCTGCGATATTTTTCGCCGGTCCACACGCTGTTGAGATACAGCTTCACCGGTCCCTTCTTGTAGGAGAGGGAGAAGCTGCCGACATGATCGGCGACGCGGACGATCGGGATATCCGGGTCGTTATACATATAGGAACCGCGGACCGACAGGCCGTCGAACGGCGCGGGCAGATAGGTCAGCGCGTGGTTGAACTCGAACTCGACGCCCTTGATGTTGACCGCATCGCCGCCCACCGTCGTCGTGGTGATGAAGATATAGTCGGCATATTGGGTGCCGGTGTAGCCGAACTCCTCGGCGGTCAGCTCCTGTTCCTGAAACAGCCCCTTGGTCCGGTTCATGTAGAGGTTGATCGCGACCAGGCCGACAGGCTCGAAATAATGCGCGAGCCGCGCCGAAAAATTGTCCGAAACCGCGGGTTCGAGGTTGGGGTTGGGCGCCCGGATGATCCGGTCGAGATCGTTCACCGACCAGACGCCGGCCAGCTCGCTGACGGGCGGTCGCAGGATCGTGTTGCTGTAGCCAAGCTGCAGATCGGTATTGCGGCCGAGCGAATATTTCAGCGAAGCGCTGGGGAAGAAATAGTCATATTTCCCCTTCCGATAGACTTTCGGGCGCGAGAGATATTGATATTCGAGTCCCTCGATCGTCGTCGCCCGTCCGCTATCCTCCGACACATCGAAACCCGCCGCGCGGACTTCCTCTGCCGTCAGCGCGTCGAATTCGCGCGACGCGGTGCGGGTCTGCTCCCAGCGCAAGCCGCCGCGCAACCGCAGGCTCTCGAACGGCGTGATCGTCGCCATGCCATAGACCGCGGCGTTGGTTTCGCGGAAATGGGCTTCGCTCGCGACATTGGCGCTGTACCAGTTCGCCGCGGTGAAGCTGCGCTGCCAATGATCGGGATTCGCTTCGTACAACTGCCAGACCTTGTACAGGCTGGGCATGTAGAAATTCTCGCTTCCCGACAGCGTACTCAGGCTCAGACCACTATCGGAATAGGACGAAAGATCGGTGAACGAACCGATGGCGCGAAGGAAGTCGGCGTTGCTCATCGGACCGACATAGGAATATTCATTCTCGGCCGAGCGGTTCGAAAAATCATATTCGGCTCGCCGCACCTTGAAACCGGTCTTGAACGAAGCCTCGATCCCGCCAAGCGACGTATCATAGGTGAGGTTCATCGCCGCCGTCTTGAAATCCACCTCGGACGTATTGCCGTTGTTGAGCCGGATTCTCGGCGCACCCGACAGGGTGAAGGAATCGGAATCGCTCCAGTCGGGACCGCTGACCTGCCGGATGTCCCAGTCGGATTCGGTGAGTTCGCTCCGCGCGGCCGAGAAATTCCCGGTCGAATTGACCGTGCTCAACAGGGCGTTGACCGCGCCCTTCGACGGCGTGTCGTAATGGCTCTTGGCGCGCGACCAGGACAGATAGCCGTCGAGCCGCAGCCCCCCGCGGGTCCATTCGAAACCGGGCGTGAGCGAAAAACCCTTGTTGATCTTGTACTGGACCGCGCTCGCGGCCCGGAAGCTGTTCGTCGCCGCGCCTTGCTGGGTCGTGAAATCCAGCCCCGCATCGCCCGTCACGCCGACGGTCCGGGCGCCGGTGGTGAAGGTCGGCGTGAGTTCCTGCTGATAGACCCTGCCCCGGTTGAGGTTGCTCGCGAGCGACAGGATCAACTCGTCGCTGGCCCTGAAGTCGAGGTTGAGCGCGCCCGCCATCCGTGACGTCTTGCGATACTGGCTCTGCGCCGCGATGACCGTCGTCGCCATCGGATCGGGGCTGATCGCCGTCGGGACATAATTGCGGCTGTTGGTGATTTCCTCGCGCTCGACATAGGTGTTGGTGAAGCCGAAGCTCGCCATCACGCCAAGCCGCCGGCCAAAGAAGCTGTCGGAGAACTGGACCTCGCCGTTCGGCAGCAACGGCGCGTCGAAGCCGCCCTCCTGCGGACCGGTGTTGCGCCCCTCCCACAGATCGGCGCTCGTCGCGCCGCTCAACTGCACGCTGAACAGCCGGCGCTTGCGGTCGAAGGCGCGCTTGGTGCGGATGTTGATCGTTCCCGCCGGCGCATTGGCATCGACGTCGGCGCTGATCGTTTTCGAAATCTCGATCGAATCGATACCGGCGAGCGAGACGCCTTCGAAACTGAACACGCGCGCCGAACCCGCGCCGGTATTGGCATCGGCCGAGGCCATGCTGGTGCCGTTGAGCGTCACCTGCGTATAGTCCGACGGCATGCCGCGCAGCGAAACGCTGATCGCGGTGCCGTTCGTGCCGTCGGTGTCGACGCCCGGCATGAATTTCAGGAATTCGGCCGGGTTGCCGTCGGCGATATCGCCATAGGATTCGGCCGACAGATTATTCTTGATATCCATCGATTCGCGCTGGTTCATGATCGCGCGCGCATCGCCTTCGAGGACGCTGGCGACCACGACGATATCCTGCGCGCCCTCCGCCCCCGGGCGGACCAGCTCGACGTCGTGGCGTGTCGTGGCGCCGGCGGCGACGTCGATCGTTTCGACATGATCGCTGTAACCCGTATAGCTGATGGCGATGCTCGCCGGGCCCGCCGGGACGTCGACCATCCGATATTCGCCGCGCTCGCCCGAATTGGTCGAGCGGCGGCGGCCATCGGCGGTCTCGACGCTGACGATCGCGTTGCGCAGATATTCGCCCGTCGCGGGGTCGAGCACGCGGCCGGTGACGATGCCCTCGCCCGCGGCGCGCTGTTCGCCGGACCGGGCCGGGCTCGATCCGGCCGGGCTTGCCGAACCGTTCGCCGCGGCCCGGGCGCGCAGGACGACGACGCCGCCCGCGTCCGATACGATTTCGAGGCCCGTGCTCACCAGCAGCTTGCGCAGTGCGTCGCGCGACGTCATCTTTCCGACGATCGGCCGCGACTTGACATGTTCGAAGCCGGCGGCGGGCGCCACGATCTGAAGCCCCGCCTGGCGTCCGAAGGCCGAGATCGCCGCCGGAAGGCTCTGCGACGGAATGTCGAAGCTGATCGTCTGCGCCGCCGCCGGCGACGAAATTGCGAGTGCGGCAACGGCGACGCCGCTGCTCAATACCGACCTCAAATTCATGTTAACGCCCCCGAGCTTGTTGCTTCAGCCATGGTTCGGGGGCTGGATGACGTGCAGCGATCTTTCCGCCATCGCCGACGGAAAAAAACTTCGATCGCTATGGAAGGGCGAGCCTTACTCCGTCGGATGTCGGCTCGGCGCGGATACCCAGACTGAGCGCGGCCGCCTCGGCAAAGCCGATCGGATCGCTCGTCGAATAGACGCCCGCCACCTTCATCGCGCCGACCGTCCGGTCGCCGATCTCGATGCGATGGTCGGAATAGCGGGCATATTCGGCGGCCGCCTGGTCGAGCGTCATGCCTTCGAGGTCGAGAAGTCCGCGGCGCCAACCCACCGACCGTTCGAGCACGGCCGGCGCCAGACGCTCGGTGCGAAAGCCCCCACCGGCGAGGAGGCGCGTCCGCTGGCCCGCGCGAAGCAGTTGTTTTTGGCTTTCGCCGGCGCCTCCCACTTCGACCAGGCCTTCGAAGACGGTGACCTCGACCGCATCGTCGTCGAAACGCCGAACCGTGAAGCTCGTGCCGAGAACGCGAATGCGGGCATGTCCCGCCCGCACGATGAAGGGCCGTTGCCGGTCGCGCGCGACGTCGAACAGGACTTCGCCTTCGACCAGATCGACCTCGCGCGGCTTGTCCTCGATCCGCGGTTCGATGCGGCTATCGGTGTTGAGCGTAATCGCCGATCCTTCGGCCAGGGTGACGCGGCGCATGTCGCCCTTGCCCGTCCTGATCGTCGACCGCGCCGCCAGCAGGCCATAGCCCGCCAGCGCGACGACCGACGCCGCGAGCGCGCCGCCGCTTGCCAGAATGAATTTCCGCCGCGCCACCTGCGGCGCGGGCTTCGTCGCGTCCTCGAAATCGGCGGGCGAGAAATTCGTGCCCAAGGCGGCAGCGCGATCGAAATGCGCGTTGACGGCGAGCGCGCGTGCATAGGCGCCGATACGGCGGCTGTCGCCATGCAACCAGGCGTCGAGCGCCGCCTGATCGTCGGGAGCGAGCGGTCCGCGGTCGGTTCTGGCGGCCCATGCGGCGGCCGCTTCGTCAATTTGCGAGGCGGTTTCCCTGCGGCTCGGGTCGGGCGAAGTCTCGATCATGTGCATCAGATGCCGCGATCGCGGACTTTCCGCCATAGGCGATTGCAGTTGATAGAAGGCGGATCGCCTTGCCCATGTGCTTTTCGACCGTATTCTCCGAAATTCCCATCTTGCGGGCGACCTCGCGCTGCGAGAGTTCGTGAACCTTGCGCAGCGTGAACACCTCGCGGCATTTGGGCGGGAGTTCGGCGATCAACGCCGCGACGCGCGACAGTTCCTGACGCCCCGCCGCGATGCTTTCGGGTCCCGGGGCATCGCAGGATATTTCGAGTCCTTCGATGTCGGCGAGGGTGCTGAACGAAACGACGCGCGAGCGCCGCAACGACATCAGGACGACCGATTTGGCGACCTCGAACAAATAGGTTCGCGGGTTGCGGATGTGATCTACCGATCCGAGACCGGCCAGGATAACATAGGATTCCTGAACGACATCGTCGACGTCGAGTCCGACAAGCGGACGGCGCCGGAGCCAGGTGCGGAGCTCGGCTTCGTGCGGAAGAATCTTGCGCGCGAGCCACTCGATGCGTTGCGGAGATAACACAGCCATGCGGCGCCCGTAGGAGAGCTATGTTACACTTGTGGTTCAACGAACGGCGATGGACGCCGCACGCGCCATTTCGGTTTCGGCCGCTCGCGGGTTGGCCGGCACCGGTGCGATCATGCCGCTTTCGAATCGGCCCGGCGGCGCGAAAGTCCTTTCATGTCAACGACTCAGGCGCCGGACGAGAATGCGCCGGGGCGAATTTCCCGACCAGGCGAGACAGCTTGCAATCGGCCCGGAAGTCCCCGCGACCCATCGCAATAACCGCTCCGATGATCAGGATAACGCTGGCTTAACCATGGTGCTGTGCAGCATGTCGGATGGGTCGAGGTTAACCTCGACGTAACAGCAAGGGGTCGTTCGTCATGCCAAGCCTGTATATCTCACCCGCCGGATCCGGCGACCAAAGCGGTAGCGATATCAACAACGCGGCGTCGATCGGCTCGCTCAACACGCTGATCGGACGCGCGGGGCCGGGAGGCGAAGTGCTGCTGCTCGCCGACCAGGGCGATTACAACGTCACCGGCATCCTCGGCATCACGCGCGGCGGGGCCGAGGGCGAGCCGGTGGTGGTGCGCGGCATCGATTCGGACGGCAATGCGATGGCGGCGCAGTTCACCGGCTCGCGCCCGGCCGACTGGCAGGCGGGAGACGCCGCAGGCAACGAATTGTTCAAGCTCGGCACAGGCGCCGACAATCTCGAATTTCGCGACTTGCGGATCGACAATGTCGGCACCGCCTTCCGCGTCACCGCCGATCTCGCCAATCTCCATATCGAGGATGTCGATGCGAACAACGTCCGCCGCTTCTTCGAAGATTATGCCAGCGCGCCCTCAGGCACCGCGACGATCAGCGGGCTGACGATCCGCGACGTCGATGTGCAGGGTTTCTCCAGGGTCGCGATCCGCCTCCAGTACGACACCAACAATGTCGTGATCGACAATGTCAGCGCGGACATGGCGGGACAGACGGGCGACGACCTGCCTGCGGGAATCCATCTCGACGACACCGTCCACAACGTCACGCTCAGCCGCGTGGTGATGGAGAATATCCAGAGCACCGCCGGCGCCTATTTCAACGGGGACGGCTTCGCGACCGAGCGCGGCGTCTATGACGTGCGTTTGATCGACACGGTCGCGCGCGGCAACAGCGATGGTGGCTACGACCTCAAGTCGAATGCCACTCTGGTCCTCCGCGCGCTCGGCGAGGAGAACGGCCGCAACTACCGGCTCTGGGGCGAGGCGACGCTGATCGACTCGACGGGCCGCAATCCGGTGCTGCGCGGCGGCATTTCCGAACAGAACCAGCTCTGGCTCGATGACGCCGCAAATGTCACCGTGATCGGCGGCCGCTTCGAGGATGCCGGGTCGCGCACCAAGGTGATCTCCTCGCAGGGGCGGCTCATCCTGCAGGGCGTCGAGATCACCCTGTCCGAACTCGCGACTTTGCTCACCCGCGATTCGCTTCCCGGCCTCAGCGGCACCGAGACGATCCGCGAAACGCTGACCGTCGACCGCGGCGACGCCTCGCCCGGAGCGACCGACTTTATCGCGCTGCTTCCCCTGCCCGACACCGCGACGGCCGATGCGCTGCAGGGCACGGCCGGTGACGATATTTTCCTTGTCGACGACACCGGTGACCGGATCACCGAGACCGCCGACGCCGGGTTCGATCGGGTGGAGACGACGCTGGAGGGCTACACGCTCGCCGGTCATATCGAACAACTGATCCGCCGCGGCGCCGCCGATTTCATCGGCAATGGCAACGCGCTCGCCAACAGCCTGATCGGGGGCGCGGGCAACGACACTCTGGGCGGGCTCGACGGCAATGACGACATCGCCGGCAATTCGGGAGACGATTGGCTCGTCGGCAGTAATGGCGAGGACCTGCTTCAGGGCCAGTCGGGCGCCGACATGCTGCTCGGCGGCTGGCAATCCGACGCGCTTTTCGGCGGCACGGGCGCGGACCGGCTGATCGGCGACCAGGAATGGCTGAGCAGCCGGGGCGCCAACGACCGGCTCGACGGCGGCGACGATGCCGATCTGCTGATCGGCGATGCCACCAATATCTATGGCAGCGGCAGGGGAGGCAACGACCGGCTGACCGGCGGCGCGGGCAACGATATATTGATCGGCGACGGCGACGCGATGACGGACAGCGCCCGCGGCGGGGCCGACACGCTGGAGGGGGGCGACGGCAACGACTGGCTCTATGGCGACGGACGCGAGTCGGCCGCGACGGTGGCCGGCGGCGACGACAAGCTCTATGGCGGCGACGGTCCCGATCACCTGATAGGCGGCGGCGGCGACGATCTGCTGGCGGGCGGCGCGGGCGCCGACTGGTTCGTCTTCGCGCCGGGTTCGGGCGCCGACGAGATCAGCGACTTCGCCTCCGGAGCGGACCATATCGACCTCAGCGCCTTCGACATCGCCTATGAACAGCTCGGCTTCACGGCGAGCGCGGACGGCGTCCGCATCACGATGGGCGCGGACAGCATCTTCGTTCGCGGCGCGCAGGCGTTTTCGCCCGACGATTTCGTCTTCGGCTGACTCTCCCCCGCCCTTCGCGGGAGAGGGCTGTGCGGGTTCCCTCGGCCGAACGGTGCGATGCTCAGCCGAAGACGAAGTCCGCCTGATCGAGCGCAGTCACCCCGCGCACGAAGATCGTATCGGTGCCGCCAAGCTGGACCGTCACCCCCGCGCTGCCGACGGTAAAGCGCAGCGCCTCATAGGCGATGTCGAAGGCGCTGAGATCGATCCGGTCGGCCTCGGCGCCGCCGCGCGTGAAATCGGTGATCTCGTCGGCGCCCGAACCGGCGGCGAAGACGAATCGGTCACTCCCGCCGCCGCCGGTCAGCTTGTCATTGCCCCCGCGCGCTCCGACCGCCATGGTCATTGCGTCGCCGTACAGCACGTCGTCGCCGAGCCCGCCGATCAGCGTATCCACGCCGCCAACGCCGCTTGCCGTCATGCTCATCCCGTCGCCGACCAGCACGTCGTCGCCCTCGCCGCCATCGAGCGTATCCCGCGCCGCCAACGAAGAAATCCATTCGGTATCGCCGACCAGAAGGTCGTTGCCCGCGCCGCCATAGAGCCGGTCGGTCTGCTGCCCGCCGTACAGCGTATCGTCATCGTCGTCGCCGTAGAGCGCATCCTCGTTCTTGCCGCCATCGAGCCGGTCGACGCCCGCCCCGCCACGCAGCGTGTCGTTGCCGGCATCGCCGGAGAGTGCGTCGTCGCCTTCGCCGCCGGTCAGCACATTGGCCCCGGCGCTGCCGAGCAGCACATCCGCAAAGGCCGAACCCTCGGCATTTTCGATAGCGATCAGCCGGTCGCCGGTGGCATCGCCGCCGGTCGCGGTCTGGCTGCGCAGGTTGACCAGCACACCGCCGAGCGAGCCGGCATATTCGACGGTATCCGATCCCGCGCCGCCGTCGAGCAGATCGCCGCCCGCGCCGCCGCGCAGCACGTCCGCGCCGTCGCCCCCGGCCAGCTGATCCTCGCCGCCGCCGCCGACGACGAAATTGTCGAGCGCATTGCCGGTCATCGCCGCGCCGATCGTCCCGGTATAGACCAGCTCCTCGATATTGGCGCCGAGCGTGTAGCTGCGCGCCGCGGTCCGGATGCGGTCGCGGCCTTCGCCGGCCGCCTCGATCACCTGGTCGCCGGCCTCGTAAACGACATAGAGGTCGTTGCCGGCGCCGCCGCGCAGCACATCGTTGCCGCTGCCGCCGTCGAGCTGGTCGTCGCCCGCGCCGCCGACCAGCACATCGCCGCCGCCGCGGCCGTACAGCGTGTCGCCCGCCAGCGGGTCGTCGCTGCCGGTGATGCTGTCGGCATAGTTGGAACCGATCACGATCTCGATGCCGGCCAGCCGGTCACCTTCCGCCTCGCCGCCGTGATTGACGTTGGTGACCAGATTCACGGTGATCGCGGCGGATTTGGTATAATCGACCTGGTCGCGCCCGGCCCCGCCGTCGAGCAGGTCCGCGCCCGCGCCGCCCACCAGCTTGTCGTCGCCGTCGAGACCGTAGAGCGCGTCGTTCAGCGCCTTGCCATAGAGGCTGTTATCGAGCGCGTTACCGGTGCCGGAGAAGCCGCCGCTACCGACATAGCTCAGATCCTCGACCCCGTCGGCGAGTGTCAGCGAGGACAGGCTGGTGCGCACGATGTCGATCCCGCCGCCGACCGCCTCGACCACCTGGTCGCCGGCGTCGTCGACGATATAGGAATCATTGCCCTCGCCGCCGATCATCACGTCCGCGCCCGCGCCGCCGTCGAGCGTGTCGTTGCCGCCGCCGCCCTCGATCCGGTTCGCATTCGCATCGCCCGTCAACGTGTCGGCGAAGGCGCTGCCCACCACCCCCTCGATTCCGGAAATGCTGTCACCCTGCGCGTCGCCGCCCGACAGGATATTGGTCGCGAGGTTGACCTTCACCCCCGCCGCGCTGCCCGAATAGACCAGGACGTCGAAACCGCCCGCGCCGTCCAGCCGGTCGCCCGCCGCGCCGCCGACCAGTATCTGGTCCGCCCCGTCGCCGATGATCGTATCGGCGAAGCCGGTGCCGATGAAATGCTCGACCCCGTCGAACCGGTCGCCCTCGGCATCGCCGCCGCCGCTCGCGCCGGTCTGGAGGTTGATCGAGACGGCGCTTGCATTGGCGCTATAGTCGACCGTGTCGATACCGGCGCCGCCGATCAGCATATCGGCGCCCGCCCCGCCCTCGAGCCGGTCGTCGCCGCCGCGCCCTTCGAGCCGGTCCGCTCCCGCGCCGCCATACAGCGCTTCGGCGCCATCCACGCCTGTCAGCGAATCGTCGAACGCCGAACCCACCAGCGCCTCGATGCTTACCAGCCGGTCGCCCGCCGCATCGCCGGTGCCGCCCTGTACCGACAAGGCAAGGTCGACTCGCACCGACGCGGCCGAACCCGAATAGTCGGCGGTGTCGAAGCCGTCGCGCCCGTCGAGCAAGTCCGCACCCCGGCCGCCGATCAGCAGGTTGTCGCCGGCGTCGCCGTTCAGCGCATCGTCGAACGCCGATCCGGTCAGGCCCTCGATCGCGGTCAGGCTGACCCCGCCCGAAACCGTGCCCGCCGCAAGGTCCGCCGTCACCATGTTCGCGCTGGCCGAAAAGTCGGCCACGTCGAACCCCGCTCCGCCGTCGAGCCGGTCCGCCCCGCCATCACCGGCCAGCCGGTCGTCGCCGGCACCGCCCGACAGGACATTGACCGCGCCGTCGCCGACCAACACGTCGTCAAACGCGCCGCCGACCAGATTCTCGATTCCCCCCAGCACGTCGCCCTCGGCATCGCCGCCGCTGCCGGTGCCGCCCAGCACCGCGGTCACCGCTGCATCGCTCGCCGAATAATCGGCGGTGTCAATTCCGGCGCCGCCGGTCAGCTGGTCCGCGCCTCCGCCGCCGGTCAATATATTGTCGAAACCGTCGCCGGTGAGCACATCGCCGAAACCCGAACCGATCAGTTGCTCGATCCCCTCGATCCGGTCGCCCTCGGCATCGCCGCCGCTTCCCGTGCCCGCGACAAGGTCGATGGTGACCGCCCCGCCGCTCGCCGAATAATCCGCGCGGTCGATCCCCGCGCCGCCGATCAGCGTATCGGCACCCGCCCCGCCGAGAAGCAGGTCGTCGCCGCCGCGCCCGTCGATGCGGTCGTCGCCCGCGCCGCCCTCGATCCAGTCCGCGCCGTCGCCCCCCGACAGCGTATCGGCAAAGCCCGACCCGCGCACCGCCTCGATGCTCTCCAGCCGGTCGCCCGCCGCCTCGCCGCCGCTCGCCGCGCCATTGGCGAGATCGACGACCACCGCCGCGGCGCTGCTGCCATAATCGACGCAATCGAACCCGGCGCCGCCGTCGAGCAGGTCCGCGCCCGCGCCGCCGTCGAGCATGTCGTCGCCCGATCCGCCCGAAAGCGCGTCGTCGCCCGCGCCGCCGAACAGCCGGTTCGCGCCCGCGTCGCCCGCAAGGACATCGGCAAAGGCCGATCCTTCGACCCCCTCGAACCCGTCGAACAGATCGCCTTCGGCATCGCCGCCACCGGCGGCGAGGCGCAACAGGTCGATCCGCACGCCCGCGGCGCTGCCCACATAGCTCAGCAGGTCGCTCCCCGCGCCGCCGACCATGATGTCGCGCCCGGCGCCGCCTTCGACGCGGTCGTCGCCCGAATCGCCGACCAGCATGTCGTCGCCCGCGCCGCCCGCGAGCAGATCATCGCCCGCCCCGCCGCTCAGCATGTCGCGCCCGGCGCCCCCCGCCAGCGCATCGGCGGCGGCAGTGCCCGCCAGCAGGTCGTCGCCCGCGGTCCCCGCCGTCACCGCGATACGCTCGCCGGTCAGCGTCAGCACCGATCCGGAGCCGCGCACCGACTGGGTCGTGCCGGATCCGGTGACGAATCCGAAATCCTCGACCGCCAGCTGGCCGTTCCGCTCGGCGAGGTTGAACAGGGTCGGCGAGCCCGGGTCGGAAAAAAACGCCCCGTCGATCGTCGCGCTCGCACCTTCGGCCAGCCAGATATGCTCGCGGTTGCCGCCCGCCAGCGGCGCGCCCGCGTCGAGGCTGACGATATTGCTCAGCACAGCGCCCGTGCCCCACAGCCGGATATTGCGGCCGTTGCCCGAAACGATCGCGCCGTCGATCACGATATTGTCGCTCTTGAGGTCGAGCCCGCCGTCGCTGTTGCCCGTGGCGATCACGTCGCGCAGCGTGATGTCATAGGTGCCGCGCTCGGTCGCAAACCCATCGCCGTTGCGATAGTCGTTCACCGTGTCGAGCGCGTTGCGCATCGCGACGCGATCGATCGTCACATCGTGCACGGTGTCGGTGAGATGCACGCCGATCGCGAAATTGTCGCCGTCCTGAAACCGGCTGTCGCCGCGCACATCCTCGATCAGAATGTCATTGCTGTTGTACTGGATGCGGATCGCGCCCTTGGAATAGCCGTTCACGGCGACGTCGCGGATCGTGAGGCCGGTGATCGTCGCGCTGGCGTTGGCGCCCGAGACCATATTGTCGAAGAAGCGGGCGACGTTCGTCGCCTCGACATGCTCGATCGCCAGGTTGCCGACGTCCGCGCCGACGCGAAAGGCCGTGCCGACATTCTGGAAAGCCAGATCGCTGAAGCGCAGATTGTCCGCGCCGTCGAGCAGCCGGAATATCTCCTCGCCCGGCGGCATGGCCGGGTCGAAGGGCTCGCTCCGCGTGCCGGTGATCGTCGCCGCCATCGCATTGCCCGCGCTGTCGACGCCGCGGACCGTCACCGGCGCGCTCGCCGTCCCGCCCGCGACGATCGCCAGCGCGCCGGCCGGCGCGGTATAAGCGCCCTGGTCGGCGAGCAGCAGCACCTCGCCGCCCGGCCCGGCCGCCGCGATCAGTTGCGGCAGATCCTCCAGCGTCGCGGCGTTCGCCGCGCTGGAGCCGTCGCCCGAGCCGCTGCCGGTGGGAGAGATGTAGAGGGTCGGCATGGCAGGGCTCCCGTCACAAGCTTGAAAAGCGACCCCCCGCAATCGCGAGCAGACAGCCCGCGACGGCATCCGGGTCAACCATATGCTGCGCCTGCGAAAGGCGAATCGCCCCTTTGCTCCGACGACCGGAGGCTCGGCGCCTTCGCTCGCCGGGATTTGGCCGCTACCAAGGACCGTGCCGGACGATTCAGCTTGCCGCACCCCGCAGATTATCACCGCCTCAAGAATCCGATCGGAGACCCACCGTGCAGCAGGACCTGTCCCCCGGGACGTCGCAGCCGCCCGCGGACAACGGGCTCGCCGCCTTCGCGCTGATCCTCGCCATGCACCGCATCGCCGCCGACCCCGTCGAGCTGCGCCACGATCTGGGTCATGCCAACCCCGTCACCGAATCCGACCTGTTACGCCTGGCAAAGCGCATCGAAGGCGTCCGCGCCCGCGCCACCACCGGCGATTTCGAGCGATTGCAGCGCCTTCCCATGCCGGTGCTGGCCGGCGGGCCCGAGGGCTGGTTCGTGATCGGCCGCGTCGGCGAGGACGCCGTGGCCGTCCAGCGCCCCGGCGCCGAGATCGAGCGCTGGGATCGCAGCGCGCTGGAAGCCCGCTGGTCGGGCGCCTTGCTCCTCGTCGCGACGCGCGATGCCGCGCAGGTCGCCGCGCCCGCCTTCGACATGACCTGGTTCGTCCCCCAGATCGTCAAATATCGAAAGCTGATCGGCGAGGTGCTGCTGATCACCCTCGCGCTCAACCTGCTCGGGCTCGCGGCGCCGCTCTTCTTCCAGAACGTCGTCGACAAGGTGCTCGCCCACAACAGCCTCGCCACCCTCCAGGTGCTCAGCATCGGTCTGGTGATCGTCTCGCTCTGGGAAGTCGCCTTCGGCTGGCTGCGCACCCGGCTCTATTCGGAGACCAGCCAGAAACTCGACGTCGAACTGGGCAGCCGCCTCTTCCGCCACCTGCTCCGCCTGCCGCTCGCCTATTTCGAGAATCGCCGCGTCGGCGACACCGTCACCCGCGTCCGCGAGCTGGAAACGGTGCGCGAGTTCATGACCAATGCCTCGCTCACCGTCCTGATCGATCCGCTGTTCACGATCGTCTTCCTCGTCGCGATGTGGCTCTATTCGCCGCTCCTCTTTGTCATCGTCGCGCTGACGCTCCCCGCCTATGTGATCGTGTCGCTGCTCGTCACCGGGCCGCTGCGCCGCCGGCTCGACGAAAAATTCGCGCGCGGCGCCGCGAACAACGCGCTGCTCGTCGAAAGCGTCTCGGGCATGCAGACCCTCAAGGCCGCCGCGGTCGAGCCGCAATGGCAGGAGCGCTGGGAACGCCAGCTCGCCGCCTACAGCGCCGCCAACCAGCGCGTGATCAACCTCGGCAATTCGGGCAGCCAGGCGGTCCAGCTCATCTCGAAACTCAGCCTCGCCGCGATCCTGTTTTTCGGCGCGCAACAGGTGATCGCGGGCGCACTGACGATCGGCGGGCTGGTCGCGTTCAACATGTTCGCGCAGCGCGTCTCGGGCCCGGTCATCCGCATGGCGCAGCTCTGGCAGGACTTCCAGCAGGTCCGCCTCTCGATCGCGCGGATGGGCGACATCCTCAACACCGGCGGCGAGCCCGGTGCCGGATCGCGGACCGCACTGCCCGCGCTCGCCGGCCATATCCGTTTCGAAAATGTCCGTTTCCGCTATGCCGCCGACGGTCCCTGGACGCTCGACGACATCGACATCGACCTGCCCGCCGGCGCCACGCTCGGCATTGCCGGCGCCTCGGGCTCGGGCAAATCGACGCTCACCAAATTGCTCCAGCGCCTCTATCTGCCCGCCAGCGGCCGGGTGCTTGTCGACGGCGCCGACATCGCCCAGATCGACCCCGCCTGGCTGCGCCGCCAGATCGGCGTGGTGCTGCAGGAGAATATCCTGTTCAACCGCTCGATCCGCGAGAATATCGCGCTCGCCGATCCCGCGATGCCGATCGAGCGGGTGATGACCGCCGCGCGGCTCGCGGGCGCGCATGATTTCATCCTCGCGCTCCCGCACGGATATGACACGATCGTCGAAGAGCGCGGCGTCAACTTCTCGGGCGGCCAGCGCCAGCGCCTCGCCATCGCTCGCGCGCTGATCACCAATCCGCGCATCCTGATCCTCGACGAGGCGACCTCCGCGCTCGATGCCGAGAGCGAGGAGATCGTCCAGCGCAATCTGAAGGCGATCGCCGCGGGCCGCACCGTGCTGATCATCGCGCACCGCCTTTCGGCGATCCGCCAGTGCGACCGCATCCTGACGCTCGACAAGGGGCGCATCGTCGAGAGCGGCACGCACGACGAGCTGCTCCGCCTCGGCGGGCGCTATGCGGCGCTCCATCACCGCCAGATCGGCGTCCAGGCGGGGGCGGCGGCATGAACGCGATCGCCCGCCACTGGACCGCCGTCCGCGACGCGCTCGACAATGAACGCGTGCGCTCGCGCGCGGTTCTGCGCACCGAAGAGACCGACTTCCTTCCCGCCGCGCTGGAGGTGGTCGAGCGCCCGGTGTCGCCGACCGCGCGGGTCACCGCCTGGCTCTTGCTCGGGCTGCTGGCGGCCGCGCTGCTCTGGCTCGTGCTGGGCCGGGTCGACGTCGTCGCCTCGGCGCCGGGCAAGCTGGTTCCCGCCGACGACGTCAAGCTGATCCAGCCCGGCGCGGCGGGGATCGTCCACGCGATATTGGTCCGCGACGGGCAGACGGTGCGCGCGGGCCAGCCGCTGGTCGAACTCGATCCCACCGTCTCCGATGCCGACGCGGCGCAAGCCCGCAAGGCGCTCGAGACCGCCGAACTCGACGCCGCGCGGCTTCGCGCCATCCTCTCCGCGCTCGACGGCCGGGGCCTGCGCTTCACGCCGCCCGCCGGAACCTCCTCCGAGGTCGCCGACACCCAGGTCGCGCTCGCCCGCGCCCAGCTCGCCGAGATCCGGGCGGGCAGCCAGACGCGCGCCGCCGACACCCGGGCCGCGCGCGCGAGCCGGGCCGAAGCGCAGATTCAGGCGGACAAGCTCGACGAAACCCTCCCCCTGCTCGACGAGCAGATCGCCGCCAACGAGAAGCTGCTGGAGAAGGGCTATGTCTCGAAGCTGCGCGTGATAGAGATGCGCCGTCAGCGCATCGCCGCGGCGCGCGACCGCGACGCCGCCCTCGCCACCGCCCGCAAGGCCGACGCGCAGATCGCCGCGGCGGGCGGCAGTTTCAGCCAGTCCGCCGCAGAGGCCCGCGCCCGTATCCTCGCCGACCTTGCGAGGGCCGAAAGCGACGCACGGCTGCGCAAGGAGGAGCTGACCAAGGCGGCGAAACGCAGCAGCCTCCAGCGGCTGGTCAGCCCGGTCGACGGCACGGTCACGCAGCTGGCGGTCCACACCGTCGGCGGCGTCGTCGAAGCGGCCAAACCGATCATGGTGATCGTGCCCGCGCGCGGGAAGCTGATCGCCGAGGTGACGATCGCCAACAAGGATGTCGGCTTCATCGCCGCCGGCCAGCCCGTCGCGCTCAAGGTAGAGGCCTTTCCCTTCACGCGCTACGGCGCGGTACCGGGCAAGCTCGAGCATATCAGCTCGGACGCGGTACAGGACGAAAAGCGCGGACTGATCTACACGGCGCGGGTGACGCTGGACCGCGCGACGATCGTGCGCGATGGCAGGGCGATTCCTCTCACCCCCGGCATGGCGGTTACCGCCGACATCCGCACCGGCCGACGCTCGCTCGCCTCCTATCTGCTGAGCCCGATCGACGAGATCCGCACGACGGCGGCGCGCGAGCGATAGCGCCCCGGAAGTCGGGTAACGCGCGCGGCGGCAACGCCAATCTTGACGGCGAAGCGATTGGAACGATTGGAATCGGGATGGTTTCACCTGTATAGACGGGTGATGGATCTTATGCCTCGACGAAGCTCGAACAACACCAGGCGGTCTTCCGGCCGCGCTTCCCCGGACACCCCTCCGCGCTACGCGGCGATCAAGCAAAGCATCCATGATGCCATCCGCGACGGGCGCTTGAAACCGGGCGACCGCGTGCCGTCGGAGGCCGATCTGGTCGGACAGTTCGACGTTTCGCGCATGACGGCAAACCGCGCGCTCCGCGAGTTGCAGGCCGCGGGCATCATTGTCCGCCGCGCCGGCAGCGGCTCGTTCATCGCCGAACCGAAGCCGATCGGACATATGATCGAAATCCGGAACATCGCCGAGGAAATCCGCGGGCGCGGCCATGACTACCGCGCAAGGGTCATCCAGAATATCGAGGAAAAGGCGGGCGCCGAAACCGCCGTGTTGCTGGAGGTGCCGGTGGGCACGAAAATCTTCCACTCGATCATCGTCCACCACGAAGCCGAGTTCCCGATTCAGCTCGAGGAACGCTTCGTCCTCGCCTCGGTGGCGCCCGACTACGGCCGGATCGATTTTACGCAGATGACGCCGAACGAGTATCTGACGCGCACCGCGCCGCTCGAACGGGTCGAGCACCGCGTTTGCGCGACGATGCCCGACGCGCGCACCCGCGGCATGCTCGGCCTCGACGAGAATGAGCCGGTCCTGCGAATGACCCGGCGAACCTGGAGCCGCGGGCGGCTGGTGTCGCACGCCTGGCTTTCCCATCCCGGCACGCGTTTCGAGCTTTCGGCCGCCTTCTCGGTCGACGACTGACGCGTCAGGACGTGCTGCGCGTCACCACGGGCTTGCGGCGGCGGCGAAGCCAGCGAAAATCGGCGCGGCTGAAGCTTTTGAACAGCAGGTAAAAGCCCGTCCCCGACAGCCAGAGCGCGCCGAAGCCGACGAGGATGATCAGCGGGTGGTTAAAGCTCTTGCGGTTCAGATAGTCCATATTGTGGAGCATCCAGAAGAAGTCCCAGGTGCGCCAGGTGTCGCCGCGCATCACGAGGAAGCGCGCGGTATCGAGCGTGACATAAGCGCTGCTGTTTTCGGCATCGGCGAAATCGACACGCCACATCGCGCCTTCATGGTCGCGCGATTCGAGATTGGGCTTGGCGATCGCGCTCACCTTGCGGACCGGCGCCTCGTTCATCATCATCGCGACCGCGCGCGCCATGTCCTGATCGACGCGGATATCCTCGCCCGTCGTCGCATCGACAAGGCGGGTGCCCTTCGCGCTCTCGACCTCATAGACCGGCCGCGCGCCGAGATCGCGCAGCACCACTCCCGTCACCGGCTCGCCGTCGGGCAAGGCGGCGACATCATAATATTCGCCCGGCGGCAAGGGGTGCGAATGCGACATGCCGCCGCCGTGGCCGCCGACCTTGTCCTTGTCGAGCAGCGCCATCACCGAACCGCTGAGCGCCCAGAGGAGGAATTGAAGGCCGAGGATCAGCCCGACCCATTTGTGGATGCGCCGGAACAGCAGCGGCGACAGGCGAAGCTTTTTCATGCCTTTTTCCTCTTGCGGCGCGGGAAGGACCAGATCAGCAGCCAGGCGCCGGTCGCCGCCATGGCAAAGGTGCTCCAGGTCGCGACGCGAAGCAGCGGATTGTTGACGTCGGTGCGCTCGTCATAATCCATGATGTGCAGCATCCACGCGAAGTCAAAGACACGCCACAGCGCGTGGCGGCGCGAGATGAGCTCGCCCGTCGCCGGCGACAGATAGAGCGTCGGCCGGTTCCAGCCTTCGAAAACGACCTGCCAATAGGGTGGCTTGCGCGCCTGCATTTCCTGGGGCGCCTCGGTCAGCAGCCGAACCGAAACGATCTTGCCGTCGCCCGTATAGATGCGCCGCGCCTGTTCGCGCACCTGCGTCTCGGTCAGCGCGGGCAGCGGCGCTCCGGTGCGCGCATCGAACAGGCGCGCGCCGTCGGGCGTCTCGGCGCGCCAGACCGGCCGGCCGGAAAACCGCTGGAGGCGCATTTCCGAGACGCCCGGCGCCGCCGCGACGATCTTCGACGGCGCGGCAAGCCCGTCGAGGTCGAACGGCTGGGCAACCGGCGCGCGCACCAGATCGTCGCCGTGGATGATGTCGATATGCACCGCCACCATGTAAAAGCCGGTCAGCGTCCAGAGCAAAGCCTGGACCCCGACCACGAGGGCCAGCCATTTATGCGTCCGGCGAACGACCAGCGGCCAACGAATTGCCATGCTCCCCTGCCCCTTTAAAAGGCGGTACGGAAGCCGACATAGAAGCGCCGGCCGAGCAGATCATAGGTCATCGTGTCGGTGTTCGCATCGGTGAAGCTCTGGATATAGGGCGCCTTGCGATCGAACAAATTGTCGACGCCGAGCTGGAAACGCGTCTTCTCGTCGATCTCGTAGGCGAGCTGGAGATTGTGATAGAAGACATTCGGGGTGCGATAGCCGATCTCGCCGGGCGCGGCGTTGAAATCGGTCGCCTTGCCGATCCACTGCGTCGACCAGGTCGCGCTGACCCCGTCCTTCTCGGCCGTCAGCACGCCATAACCGCGCCACTTCGCATAGCCGCCGTTGCCGCCGCCGATGAAACCGTCGAAATCGATCGGGGCGCCGCCGGGGAAGGGCAGCACGACATATTTGTTGAGGTAGGTCAGGTTGACGTCGAGCGAGAGGTTCACGCTGCCGATGCCACCGGCATAGACGAGCCCCAGATCGAGCCCGTTCATTTCCTCGCGGCCGGTGTTGATCGGCTGCGCGGAGAGGAAGGTCACTTCGCCGGTCAGCGTGCTGCGCGTGAAATCGTCGCAGAAGGGATGCGACAGATTCTGGCTCGCGTAACAGATCGACAATTTGGTCGAGCCGGGAATCGCGCGGATCGCGTCCTTGATCTTGATGTCGAACCAGTCGGCGGTCAGCGACAGGCCGGGCACGATGCTCTTGGGCGAGATGACCGTCCCGACGGTCCAGGTCGTCGAGCTTTCGGGCTTCAGATTCTCGTTGCCGCCGACCGTCGTCAGGATCGTCGTGCCGAGCTGGACGTAATTGGCGGGCACCCCCGAGGCCTGGCAATTGGCGATCAGCGTCGCATCGCCGCTGGTCGAATAGCGCGAGCAGGGATCGGTCGTCGTCAGATTGCCTTCCGAAACGCCGCCGTAAAGTTCGGGCACGTTCGGGATGCGGAAGCCCGTGCCATAGGTGCCGCGCAGGCGGAAGCTGTCGCTGATCATCCAGTCGAGGCTCGCCTTGTAGTTCCAGTCGCTGCCGAACAGGTCATAATCGGAAAACCGCACCGCACCGCCCGCGGTCAGCGCTTCGAAAAAGGGCGTGTCGGCGAGGATCGGGACCGACAGCTCGAGATAGGCCTCCTTCGCCGTGGTCGAACCCGAGATCGGATCCTGCTGGTTGGTGTTGGCGATGCCGAGCACGGTCAGGGGATCGGGGTCGCGCCAGCCCTTTTCCTTGCGGTAGACAAGCCCGGTCGCGAACGACACCGGGCCGGCGGGCAGGTTGAACAGGTTGCCGTTCAAATCGGCGGTGACCGTCGCCAGCTCGTTGCCGCCGCGATCGCGCGAGGTGAAGAGGATATAGTCGAGAACCTCGGGCGTCAGATCGCCGAAGCCCAGATAATCGGCACACGGGATCGAGGCGCCCGCCGCCAGGCTGCACTTGCTCGTGTCGAGCGTATTGGCGACGCGCTCGAGATTGGCGATATTGGTCGAGCCGTCGACCGCCGTGTTGCGCCCGAACGCGCCCGCGACTTCCCACGCCCAATCGTTCGACAATTTCCCGCGCAGCCCGAACGTGCCCTGCCAGGTGTCGGTTTCCTGAAAAAACTGGCGCGGCCCCGGTTCGGCGAGGCGGCGCTGGATGAGCACGATATTCTCGCCCGTCGGGTTGGTGGGGTTGCTCGCGGCGATCGACAGGTTGCGCAGCGTTCCCGGGGTCGCGATCTGGTTCGACTTGCGGAAGGTATAGAGGAACTCGCCGAACGCCTCGATATTGTCGCTGAGGTCATAGTCGGCGAAGAAGGCCGTGCTGACGCGCTCGACCGGGCTCACCGCGTTGAGGAACGGGTTCGAATTGAAATTATGCTTGGCGGGGCTGTAGGGCTCGAAGAAATCGCCGTCGCCGCCGGGCTGCTGGTTGAAATTGATCTGCTGCCCGTTCGGGAGCACGGCGCGCCCGCCGATCGTCGAGGCGCTGTTGACGCAGCTCAGCGCGCCCGGGGTCGTTTCGGCAAGCGAACAGGGCGCGCGCGTCGCCATGTTGACCGCCCGCGTCTTTTGATAGGTGACCGCGGCCATGAAGCCGCCGCGATCACCCCGGACGCCCCACAGGAGATCGGCGGTAAAGTCGGACCCGTCGCCCCTTTCGGTGATGCCCTGGCGCACGCTCAGGCCCAGACCTTCATAGTCGGTGCGGGTCACGAGGTTGACCACGCCCGCCATCGCGTCGGCGCCGTAGATCGCCGAGGCGCCGTCCTTGAGCACGTCGGTGCGCGCGAGCGCCGCGACCGGGATCATGTTGAGGTCGGGCGAGGAGTTCGCCCCGGTGCCGCCCGCGACGAGGCGGCGGCCGTTCAGCAGCACCAGCGTGCGCTTGATGCCGAGGCCGCGAAGGTTGACCTGCGCCGTGCCATAACCGTTGTTCGCCCAATAGGCCGAGGTCTGGTTGCCCGCGAAGCCCGCGTTGGCGGGCAACCGCTGCAACACGGTTTCGATATTCACGAGGCCGGTATTCTCGATCTGTTCGGCCGAGACGACGGTCGCGGGCCCGACGCCCGCAAGGTCCTGCCGCCGGATGCGCGACCCGGTGACGACGATGTCGTCGGGGCTCGCCGCGCTTTCGGCGCCGCCGTCGGCCGGCGCTTCGGCCTGCGCGAAGGCGGGCGTGGAAAGGCCGGCGGCGAGCGCGGCGCTGGCGAGCAAAACTGTCCTGATCGTCATGGCAAACCCCCATCTGGTTTTGTGCATGGCGGCAGAAAGCATCAATTGTATATACAGGTCAACGGAAATTTCGTTTTTATTTCAATATCTTATTGACGCTTTCGCAGGACGCATTGCCAGTCGATATACGCAGGCGAAAGCCCCACCCCTCAAAGTCGCACGATTTTTTTGCCCGCACGGGAAATCGGCGCAATTAAATTACGCGAGCTTGTCGGGAAGGGGGCGATGCAGCACGCAAGCGCCGGGGCGCCCGCAGGCGGAAACCCCCGAGTCGCGGCGGCGAACCGGCTTGTCGATTGGCTTGTCCGGAGCGTGCCCCGGGGGAGGCGCTCAGGGTCGGGACCCTGGGGTCCTGACCCTAGGGTCAGGACCCATTAATTCCGCGATCGAGGCGTCGAAATGGCGAAGATATCGGGCTTGGGCGGGCGCAGCGGGTAGCATCGCTACCCGTAAGCCCGCGCGAACCTGAGATCGAAGCCATTTCGACGTCCCTTCGGGATTTGACCGATTTTGCCCATGGCTTCGTCGAAAAGCCTTGAAATATATTCATATTCCTCCGCCTTTCCTTCTCGCCCTGAGCAAAATCGCTTCAAACCTCGAACGTGGAATTAATGGGTCCTGACCCTAGAACCAGGCGCGCACCCCCATGACAAGCGCGACACTGCTGGGATCCTCGCCCGCCGCGCGCGCGAAGCGGGCGGTGTCGCCGAACTGGCGCGTCCATTCGACGCCGATATAGGGCGCGAATTCGCGGACGATCTCATAGCGCAGGCGGAGGCCCAGCTCGACGTCCGACAGGCCCGATCCGATGCCGTTCGCGGGCACGTCCTGCAGCGCGAAATTCGCTTCGACGGCGGGCTGGAGCACCAGCCGCTGCGTGATGCGCTGGTCATATTCGCCCTCGATCCGGGCAAGAAGGTCGCCCTTGTCCGACAGGAAAAGCGCGCCGCCCACCTC
Source organism: Sphingopyxis sp. SE2 (assembly GCF_032227185.1). Taxonomy (NCBI): domain Bacteria; kingdom Pseudomonadati; phylum Pseudomonadota; class Alphaproteobacteria; order Sphingomonadales; family Sphingopyxidaceae; genus Sphingopyxis; species Sphingopyxis sp. SE2. Next base: position 2,594,931 of record NZ_JAPMXW010000001.1, read on the forward strand.
GAACCAATAGGGGGCGAGCCCTTCGATCGCGACGGTGGCATAGCTCCGGTCGGGACCGGGGCCGAAATCATGGCGGACACCGGCCTGCGCATTGAAATAGGGGCCGATGGCGCGGCTGTAGAGCAATTGCGCCTCGCCCTCCTCCAGCCCTTCGCCGATCGCGCTTTCGCCTTCGCTCTTGATCGTCAGCCGGTCGATGTCGCCGCCGTACCAGGCCTCTCCCTCCCAGCTGAAGCCGTCACGGCCCTTGCGCGCCTGATATTCGAGGTCGGCGGTGACGAAGCCGAAGGTCTGACCGCCGTTCTCCCTCATCATCTCGTGCCGCGAATGATCCATCGCGGCCTTGGAAAAGACGCGGTCGGCATACCAGTCGTCCGGCGGCGGCGGCGCTGGCGCGTCGCCCGGCGGCAGGTCGGTGCCCGTCGCACCGCCGGGGGACTGCGGCGGCGGTGCGACGTCGGGCGTGCAATGCCCCATGGCGGCATGTTCGGGCGGACAGGCGGGATCGCCCGCCGCGGCTTGCGCGGCCGGCGCCATCGCATGGCCGGCATGGGGATCGGCTTCGGCCGGGGCAGGCCCGGCTGGCTCGGCATGGTCGCCGTGCGCGCCATGATCGGGGTCGTCGTCGGCCATGGTGCAATGGCCCATCGCCGCATGTTCGGCGGTGCAGCCGCCGTTCATGCCCTGCTTCTCTGCTTCGGGCGCCGGAGCTTCCTGCATGGACGGTTGCGGCGCACCATGCCCCGCATGGGGGTCCGACTGCGCGACGGCGGGACCGGCGAGCGCGAGGGCCGACAGGCCGGCGAGCAGCATCGACGCGCGCCTCATGCCGCCTCTCCCTTCGGGCGGACGCTGACGACGCGCATCATGCCGGCGTGCATGTGATAGAGAAGATGGCAGTGGAACGCCCAGTCGCCGAGCGCGTCGGCGGTAAAGTCGAATGTCGCGATTCCGCCCGGCTGGACGATCACCGTATGCTTGCGCGGCGCGTGATCGCCCTTGCCCGTCACCAGTTCAAAGAAATGGCCGTGCAGGTGGATGGGGTGGCTCATCATCGAATCGTTGATCAGGTTCACGCGCACCCGCTCGCCCTCGATAAAGGGGATGGGTTCGTGATGGTCGGACATCTTCACGCCGTCGAACGACCACATGAAGCGTTCCATATTGCCGGTCAGGTGGATGTCGAGCGCGCGTCCGGGCGCGCGCACGTCGGGATTGCGGTCGAGCGCGGCGAGGTGATGATAGGTCAGCACCTCGTGCCCCACATCCTCCAGCCCCTGCCCAGGTTCGGCCATCCGGTCGACCGGCATCGGCGAAATCGACTGGACGCTGGGGTCGCGCTTGACCTGCGGCGCGACGCTGAAATCGCGCATGCTGTGCTCCATGCCGCCCGCGCCATGCCCCATTGCGGCATGATCGGTGGCGGGCGCGGCGCCGGCGGGGGTGCAGTGCCCCATCGCGGCATGTTCGGGTGCGCAGGTCGCGTCGCCGCCGCCCGGCATGTCGCCCATCCCCCCCATCCCCATGTCCTTCATCGTCGCGAGCGGGCGCGGGCGCAGCGCCGGAACCGGCGCGGCCATGCCCGCACGCGGCGCGAGCGTCGCGCGCGCCATGCCCGACCGGTCGTTCGCTTCGGCGACGAATGTATAGGCGCGGTCCTCGGCCGGGGTGACGACGACGTCATAGGTTTCGGCCACGCCGATCTGGAATTCGTCGATCGCGACCGGCCGGACGTTGAGCCCGTCGGCCTGCACGACGGTCATACGGAGCCCCGGAATGCGGACGTTGAAGATCGACATCGCCGACGCATTGATAATGCGCAGCCGCACGCGCTCGCCGGGCGCGAACAACGCGGTCCAGTTGTCGCGCGGTCCATGGCCGTTGACGAGGAAAGTGTATGTCGAACCGTTGACGTCGGCGATGTCGGTCGGATCCATCCGCATCCGGCCCCATTCGACGCGGTCCTTGAGCGTCTGGTCCTTGCCGGCGAGCAGCCCCGACAGCGTCTGGCGCTGCATGTTGAAATGCCCCGGATTGACCTTCATCTTGCGAAAGATTTCTTCGGGCGCGAGCTGGCTGTGGTCGGACAGCACGATCACATGTTCGCGGTCATAGGCGACCGGATCGGCATCCTTCGGATCGATCACGATCGGACCATAATGGCCAAGCTGTTCCTGCAGCCCCGAATGGCTGTGATACCAATAGGTGCCCGACTGGACGACGGGAAACTCGTAGACGAAGCGCTTGCCCGGCTTGATCCCGGGAAAGCTGACCCCCGGCACCCCGTCCATGTGAAAGGGCAGGATCAGCCCGTGCCAGTGGATCGAACTGTCCTCGTCCAGATCGTTGACAACCGTCAGGCGCGCCTGTTGCCCCTCCTTCAGCCGGACCAGCGGCGCGGGAACGGTGCCGTTGATCCCGATCGCCCGGCTGAGCTTGCCGTCGATGCGCATCGTCTGGCGCGCGATGCGCAGCGTGATGTCGTTGCCCGACACGGTCGGAAGGGGCGCGGCGATACCGGCCGAAACCGGCTGCGCCCAGGCAGGGAACCAAGCGGCCAGCGCGGCCGTCGCCCCTCCCCCCGCTGCCGCACCGATGAAACGCCGCCGATCGATTGTCATATCCGCCTTCTCATTTTTCCAAATGCTTCGAACCCCATACGCGCCGCGGCGGCGCGCCCCTCACCTCCCCGCCGTCCCCAATATCGCGCGGAGTTTGGCGCGCGCGCGATAGAGCCTCGTTTCGACGGTCTTTTCGCTGACGTTCAGCAGTTCGGCCGTCTCGGCCTGGCTATATTCCTCGACTCCGCGCAGCACGACCACCTCGCGCAGATTGGCCGGCAGGTCCGCGATCGCGAGCTGCACCCGCGCCAGTTCGGCGCGGTCGGCCGCCTCGACGTCGAGCGGCGGGCTGTCGCCGGCGACGTCATAAGCGCTTTCGAGCGGCAACGCGCGCGTGAAGAAGGCGCGGACCGCGCGGCGACGGCCCCAGTCGCGGCATTTGTTGAGCGCAATGCGCGAAATCCATGTGCGAAAGGGCCGCTCGCCATCATAACGGGCGAGCGCGGCGAACCCCGCGACAAAGGCCTCCTGCGTCAGGTCCATCGCCTCGCCCTCGTCGCCGACATGACCCCGGATCAAGCGGAAGACCGGCGCCTTGTAGCGCACCAGAAATTCGCGATAGGCGTCCTGCCGCCCCGACAGGGCGAGCGCCGCGAGGTCGCGGTCGGGGCATTGCGACAGGTCGGGCGTCACCTCGCATCGGCGGTCAGCGCCTTGACCACAACCTTGTCGAACATCGCCGCCTGTTCGCGGTCGAGAACCGCGCGCATCGCAAAAAGATGCTGCAATGTTTCCTTCTGAAGTTCGCCCATCACTTCATGCGTCTCGTCGATCGCCTTGGTGACCCGCGGGCCATAGCCGTGCTCGGCCTCGATCGCCTGCGCGAGCCGGATATTGGCGGCGCGCATCTCGAGCTCGAGCGCGGTGCGGCGCGCGGCGAATTTCGCCTCGATCGCGTGGATGCGCTTTTCCTGGTCCGCCGACAGCGTCAGTTCGCGGTGCAGCAGCGCGTGCAATTCGGTCTCGTCCTGCTTCGGCGCGTCGACGAGCAGGCGACCGAGGAAGACGCCCGCGATCGCGGCGAGAAAAGCGATGAGCCCGACGATCGCGAGCCGGCGTGCAGACGTCATCGGCGCGCGTCCAATATCGTCGACGGCGCGAGCGGGCTCGCGGGAATCAGCGGCATCAGCGGCTTTGCCTCGACCGCGGTCGGCACGAAAATGCTGCCCCCGACCATTCCGCCGCCGAGCGATACCAGCGCGGCGACCGCCATCAGCCGGCGCGTCGCTGCGGCTTCGCGTTTCCGGACGGCGAGCGCGGCGAGGACGCGGTCGTCGAGCGCGTCGAGCGCCGACGGCATTGCGGCCGCGTGCAGTTTCCGAAATTCGTCGTCCATCACCGTTGCTCCGGTCCTTTCATCGGGATCATACGCAGCGGCGCGCATCACCCCTCATCCTATCCCGTTCGGGCCGCGACCTTTTCGTACGAGGGACGGCGCCCTGCGATGCGTATTAGCAGCACAGACATGCTGTTGGAGCTTTTTATGCACAAATTCCGTCTCTCCCCTCTCGCGCTTTTCGCCGCGGCCGCGCTGGCGCTGTCGCCCGCCGCGGCGCTGGCGCATGCCAAGCTGGTCGCATCGACCCCCGCCGCCAACGCCAAGGTCGCGAAAGTGACGTCGGTGCAGCTCAAATTCAGCGAAAAGCTGATCGCGTCGACGGTGCGCGCCGAACTGGTGATGACCGCGATGCCGGGGATGACCGACCACCCGCCGATGAAGATCGCGATCGGATCCGCGATGGGCAAGGACGGCAAGTCGATGACGCTCACCCCGAAACGCGCGCTCGTCCCCGGCACCTACAAGGTCAAATGGTCGGCGGCGGGCGCCGATACGCACCGCATGGGCAGCGAGTTCAGCTTCACGGTAAAATAGGGCGGTGGCCGACCCTGTTCTGATCGGCATCAGGTTCGCACTTTACGCGGACCTGATGCTGGTTGCCGGTCTTGCCGCATTCCCGCTCTATGCGCTGACATCAAGCGAACGTCTCGAACCACGGACCGCGATGGCCGCGATCTGGCGTGCGGAGCGATGGCTGTGCGCCGCCGGGCTGCTTCTCTCCACCCTCGGAATGGCCGTGCTCGCGGCTTCGATGCAGGGCGTGGGGCTCCTCTCGCTGGAGCTTCGGCCTTTGCTGGATCTGGTGCGCGAGACCGACGTCGGGATGGCCTGGCTCTGCCGGAGCGCCGCGCTCCTGCTCGCGCTCGCGGTCGCGCTCCGGATGACGCGCTGGCCGACGGCCGCGGCCGCGGCGCTCGCGGCCGCCGGCTCGGTGGCCACCGCGACGCTCGTCTGGTCCGGGCACGCGGGCGCGACCGGGGGCGCCGCAGGCACCGTGCACCGGATCAGCGACATCCTGCACCTGATCGCGGCCGCGGCGTGGCTCGGCGCGATCGGCGCCTTCCTTCTCCTGATCGCGCCGCACCGCCTTCGCGAACGGCGGGACGGGCTCCGGATCGCGGTGCGGAGTCTCGACCGGTTTTCGCGCGTCGGAACGATATGCGTCCTCGTCGTCGCCGCGACCGGCCTCATCAACGGCCAGATGATCGTCGGCGTCCAGAATCTCGGCCGGTCGCTCGGATCGGCCTATGGGCAGTTGCTCCTTGCCAAGCTCGCGCTGTTCGCGCTGATGCTCGCGCTCGCGGGCGCCAATCGCTGGCGGCTGACGCCGGCGCTCGCGACCGCCGCGACCGCCGCCGATGCCAACCCCGAAGCCGTGCTTTCGGCCCTGCGCAGGAGCCTGATCGTCGAAGCGTCGGCGGCGCTCGCCATCCTCGCGCTGGTTGCCTGGTTCGGCACGCTCGAACCCTTCGCCGCGCCGCCGGCATAAGATATTCTGCGCGAAAGCGTGCGCACCGGTATCGTAAAGACAGGGCAAAATTGTCCCGACAATCGTCGAAGGATGTTGGCGCGCCCGGCAGGATTCGAACCTGCGGCCACCCGCTTAGAAGGCGGGTGCTCTATCCAGCTGAGCTACGGGCGCGCGGCACGGCTGTGCGGCGCCGCGAATAGCGCGGTTTGCGTCCGCCGCAAAGCAGGTTAAGCAGCGGCCGATGACCGATTCCGACGCGACCCCCGCCGAACCCGCGCATGTCAGCGCCGGAAGCATCCGGCATTTTCGCTATTACGACCTCGTCATGGCCGCGTTCGTCGCGGTGCTGCTGCTCTCGAACATCATCGGCGCGTCGAAACTGTCGATGGTTGGCGGGCTGACCTTCGGCGCGGGCATCCTCTTCTTTCCGATCAGCTATGTCATTGGCGACGTGCTGACCGAGGTTTATGGCTATGCGCGCGCGCGCCGGGTGATCTGGACGGGTTTCGCCGCGCTTCTGTTCATGGCGGTGATGAGCTGGATCGTGCTCGCAATGCCGCCTGCCGCCGACTGGTGGTGCAGCGGGACCGAGACGCTGGCGCTGAAATCGGGCGTCGAGGCGGCGGGCCCCGGCGCGGTCTGCCAGCAAACCTATGAAAGCGTGTTCGGCGCCGCCTGGCGCATCGTGCTCGCATCCATGGTCGCTTTCTGGGCGGGCGAGTTCGTCAACTCCTATGTCCTCGCGCGGATGAAGCTCGCGACCGAAGGGCGCCACCTGTGGATGCGCACGATCGGCTCGACGATTTTCGGCCAGGGCGTCGACAGCCTGATCTTCTACCCCATCGCCTTTCTCGGCATCTGGGAAACCGAACAGGTGTTTCTCGTCCTCACCACCAACTGGGCGATGAAAGTCGCGTGGGAAGCCGTGCTGACCCCCGCAACCTATGTCGTCGTCGGCGCGTTGAAGCGCCGCGAAGGTGTCGACGTGTTCGACGAAGGCACCGACTTCAACCCCTTTGGCGCCAAAGTCTGACCGCGCATGACCCTGATCGAAATCGCGTCGCTGTTCGAAGCCCGCAAGCTGTCGGTGATCGCGGCGACCGGCCTCGGCAAGGATGCGCTGCACATCTATTTCGGCATGGCGCTGTTCCTCGCGGTGCGCCTCGCGTGGCGCCGCCGCGGCGGATGGGTCGCGGCGTGGCTCGCGGTGCTCGTCATGGCCTGCGGCGGCGAATGGCTCGACCTGACCGCCGAATACAGCCGTTCGGCGATCCAGCCCGACGCGGCGCACTGGCACGACATCTGGAACACGATGTTCTGGCCGACGGTGCTGCTGCTCGTCGGGCGCTGGCTGCAGCCGCAGCGCGGCGCAGCCGATCTAGGCGATAACGCCGAGCGCCGCCTCGAACAGGCGTAGCCCGTCGGTGCCGCCATGCGCGCGGTCGATCGCGCGTTCGGGGTGCGGCATCATGCCGAGCACATTGCCCGCATCGTTGAGCACGCCCGCGATACCCCGCGCCGATCCGTTGATGCCGTCGGCGTAACGAAACGCCACGCGCCCCTCGCCCTCGATCCGGTCGAGCGTCGCCGCGTCGGCGAAATAATTGCCGTCGTGATGCGCGACGGGGATGTCGATTTCCTCGCCCGCGCGATAGCCCGCGGTGAACAGCGACTGGCTGTTCTCGACCGTCAGCGGCACGGTGCGGCAGACGAAGTTGAGCCCCGCATTGCGCATCAGCGCGCCGGGCAGCAGCAGCGCCTCGGTCAGCACCTGAAAGCCATTGCACACACCGAGCACCGGCACGCCGCGCCCCGCGGCGTCCGCCACCGCGCGCAGGATCGGCGACCGCGCCGCCATCGCGCCCGAACGCAGATAATCGCCATAGGAAAAGCCGCCGGGCAGCGCGATGAAGTCGACCCCGTCCGGCAATTCGCTCTCGCGGTGCCAGACCATCGCGGGCGCCTTGCCCGTGACAGCCTCGAGCGCGACCGCCATGTCGCGGTCGCAGTTCGAACCCGGAAAGACGATGACGGCGGTCTTCATGGGCCTGCTCCTTTACGGCCGTTCGATGCGGTAGTTTTCGATCACCGTATTGGCGAGCAGCTTGGCGCACATGGCGTCGAGATCGGCGTCGCTCGTGCCGTCGGCGACGTCGAGCTCGATGAAACGGCCCGCGCGCACGTCCGATACCCCGCCGAAACCCAGCCCTTCGAGCGCATGATGGATCGCCTTGCCCTGCGGGTCGAGCACCCCCGGCTTGAGCGTCACATAGACATTCACTTTCATCGGGGCGGACCTTTGCTGGAAGGGCGGGGGAAGATGGGCGCGCCTATGCCCGCGAATCACTTCGGGGGCAAGGGGGTGGGCGGCGGTCGCGGCGCCAAAAATGCGGCTGTCCGGATTGCGAACCAATCGCATCTTTCCTGTTGCGAATCCTTCGCACTATCCCTAAATCAGCATTGTTGAGAAGGATTCGCACATGGTCGTCTGTGTCTGCAACGCAATTAGGGAAAGCCAGCTGCGCGATGTCGCGCGGAGCGGTCAATTGCGGTGCGCGAAGGCGGCCTATGCGCAATTGGGTCGCAAACCCAAGTGCGGACAATGCCTGTCATTCGCTCGCAATATCATCAGCGACGCCGCCGCGACTGCCTGATTTTTCTTGGTTTTCCGCCATTTTTGACCTTGGCCTGATGGGGCCGGGGCGCGTATAATGCGCCCACTCCATTCCAAGACAAAATGACAGGATAGACACCATGAAGGGCGACGAAAAAGTCATCGATTTCCTCAACGAGGCGCTCAAGAACGAGCTGACCGCGATCAACCAATACTGGCTGCATTACCGGATGCTCGACAATTGGGGCGTCGCGCGCCTCGCCGCGTTCGAGCGCGAAGAGTCGATCGACGAGATGAAGCACGCCGACAAGCTCGCCGACCGCATTCTCTTCCTTGGCGGCCTCCCCAATTTCCAGCTGCTCGGCCGCCTGCGTGTCGGCGAAACGGTCGAGGAGATCCTCAAGGCCGACCTCGCGGTCGAGGAAGAAGCGATCCCGCTGCTCAAGGACGCCATTGCGCACTGTGAAAGCGTGCGCGACTATGTCAGCCGCGACCTCTTCGCCGACATCCTCGAAAGCGAGGAACATCATGTCGACGAGCTCGAAAAGCAGTTCGAGATGATCGAGCGCATGGGCATCGAAAATTATATCCAGCTCCAGTCGAAGCCCGCGGGCGACGACTGAACCGAATCCGTCATCCCGGCGAAGGGCGTTCAGAGGCACGCGACTCTGAAACACGATCTCGCCGGTGCGTTATGATGCTAGGTCGAGATCCCGGCTTTCGCCGGGATGACGAAACAAAAAACCACGGTTTTCAGGGGCGCTTTCGGGCGCCTCTTTTTTCGCTTGTATTTGCGAATAATTCGCAATAGCAAGGTGAGGCAGTCCCCTCCTGCCGGCCGCTGCAACTTCAAGCTGCACCAAAGCGGCCGGCATCTTTTTCCCCAAGAGGCGAAGCGGACCGGGGAACTGCAAGGGCCGGGAGAAACGAACCTCATGCAAAGCAGCGAGCTGATCCGCCAACTCACCGAACAGCCGCTGGTGCGCGACCTTACGGTCGAAGCCGCGCAGGCGGTGCTTGCGCTGCGCTATTGCATCCTCTGCCGCCGCAGCGAGCGCGACCCGATGCCCGAACTCGAACGCCGCTGGGGCAATATCCTCGCGGCGCGCCGCTATCGCCTCGTCGTCGAGGCGATCGGCCATGTCTGGCCCGAACCCTTCGCCGTCGCCCCGCCCTGCTGCCCGCGCGTCAGCTTCGACGAAGCGCTGCTCGCCGCGATGGTCGACGCATCGTCGCGCCGCGACCGCGTCCATTTCGACTGGCTGACTGCCGAGATGCTCGGCAGCGACGCGCGCGAGATGCTCTTCGTCGCCCTCGAAAACTTCATCCGCGCCCGGGCCCCGCGCCCGGTGTGACCGGCGGCATTGGGGTGGGAAGCGGACATTCCACAACCGTCGCCCCCGCGAAGGCGGGGGCCGCTAGCGGCCTTACTCAGCGGCATTGTGTAAAACGACAGCGGCCCCCGCCTTCGCGGGGGCGACGGCTAGGTTCGGTCGTTAGCCGACCTTCGTCATCCCGGACTTGATCCGGGATCCATCGCAGCGCTGAAGTCGCGGACCCCGGATCAAGTCTAACGAGCCACGTGTCTCGTTAGAGGGTGACGATGTAAGATGGACCGCTACCCGCCGAAACCGGATATCCCACGAAGACGAATTTGCATCCGTCCCCCCGCCTCCCTACATAACTCCCTCATTCGCACCGGAGTCTCCACGCCATGAACGACAATCTGACCGCAACGCCGCCCCGCCTTGCCGCCAGGAAAGTCCTTGTTCATGCCTCCCGTTTCTCCCTCGATCACCATCGCCAACCTCGGCTGGTCCACGCCTGACGGCCGCGCCGTCCTTTCGGGCCTCGATCTCCATTTCCAGCGCGAGCGGGTCGGCGTCGTCGGCCGCAACGGCGTCGGCAAATCGACGCTGCTGCGCCTGCTGACCGGCGAGCTTGCGCCCGTCACCGGCAGCATCGCGATAAATGGCAGCATCGCGATGCTAAGCCAGACGGTGCAGGTCGCGGCGCACGAAAGCATCGCCGACCTGTTCGGCGCGCGCGCCGCGCTCGCACTGCTGCGCAGGGCCGAAGCGGGCGAAGCGAGCGTCGAGGAGATCGCCGACGCCGACTGGACGCTCGACGCGCGAATCGATGCGGCGCTGGCGGGCGTCGGCCTGCCGCTCGCCGCCGACACGCCGCTCGCGGCGCTGTCGGGCGGTCAGCGCACCCGCGCCGCGCTCGCCGGCGCGATGTTCGCCGCGCCCGACTTCCTGCTGCTCGACGAACCCACCAACAATCTCGACCGCGACGGCCGCAAGGCGGTGCGGGGCCTCCTCGCCGGCTGGCGCGGCGGCGCGATCGTCGTCAGCCACGACCGCGAATTGCTCGAGGAGATGGACGCGATCGTCGAGCTCACCAGCCTCGGCGCGACGCGCTACGGCGGCGGCTGGAGCGCCTATCGCGCGCGCAAGGACATCGAACAGGCGGCGGTCGAAGCCGAACTCGCAGGTGCCGAAAAGGAACTCGGCCGGGTGCGGCGCCAGGCGCAGGTCACCGCCGAGCGGCAGGCGCGCCGCGACGCCGGCGGCCGGCGCAAGGCGGCGCGCGGCGACGAGCCCGCGATCCTGCTCGGGACGCTCAAGCGCCGCGCCGAGGAAAGCGTCGGCGCGAACCGGCGCCTCGCCGAACGCCAGCGCGCCGACGCCGAGCAGGCACGCGACGCCGCGCGCGGCAGGATCGAGGTCGTCGATCCGCTCGCGGTCGCGCTGCCCTCGACCGGGCTCCCCGCCTCGCGCACCGTCCTCGCGCTCGACCGGATCAGCGCGGGCTATGTCGAAGGCCGGCCGGTCATCGAAGGCCTGTCGCTCACGCTCACCGGCCCCGAGCGCGTCGCGATCGCGGGCCCCAATGGTTCGGGCAAATCGACGCTGCTCGCGCTGATCGCCGGAACGCTCGCCCCCTGGTCGGGCGAGCTGCGCGTCGGCGTTCCGCTCGCGCTGTTCGACCAGCGCGTCGCCCTGCTCGATCCCGCGCTTTCGATCGCCGACAATTTCCTTGCGCTCAACCCGGGGACGACGAACAACCAGTGCCGCGCCGCGCTCGCGCGCTTCCGCTTTCGCGCCGACGCCGCCGACCGCATCGCCGGGACACTCAGCGGCGGCCAGATGCTCCGCGCCGGCCTCGCCTGCGTCCTCGGCGCGCCGCACCCGCCGCAATTGCTGATCCTCGACGAACCCGGCAACCATCTCGACATCGAATCGCTCACCGCCGTCGAAACCGGCCTCGCCGCCTATGACGGCGCGCTGCTGGTGGTCAGCCACGACCGCGCGTTCCTCGATGCGATCGGGGTGCAACGGGTGGTCGAGTTGGGTGCGGGATGACGGGCGCCCAAGACGGTTTTGAGCGGGGAGCGGACACTAAGATCCTCCCCATCGACTTGCGATGGGGAGGGGGACCGCCGCGAAGCGGTGGTGGAGGGGTCGCGCGCGTAGCGCGCTCGCTTCGCTCGCACCCCTCCGTCAGCCTTGCGGGCTGCCACCTCCCATCGCAAATCGATGGGGAGGATTTTGTGGGCAGCTGCCGCCCCCCGCCCTTCGGCCAAACTCAGCCCGCCAGCACGCGCTCGATCAGCCGCTCTTCCTTGGCGATCCACGGCGCCATGCTCGGCCGCGACAAGATCGCCTCGCTCCACGCCGCGATCTTGGGGTATGCCGCCGCATCGACGCCCGCGCCGCAATGGCGGAAATTCATCAGCGGCGACGCGACCGCCAGGTCGGCGAGCGTCAGCCGGTCGCCGACCAGATAACCCGACGCCGGGATCGCGCTTTCCAGATAGGCGAGCAGCTTCGGCAATTCCTCGCTCTCGGCCTGCGCCGCCGCAGCGAGATCGCCCTCGCGGCCGAGGAATTTGGGCGCGACGATGCGGTTGAAGAATATCTTGCCGCTGCACGCCGCGAACACCGTGTCGGCGAACTCTTCCCACCAGATCACGCGCCCGCGCTCCTGCGGGTCGGCGGGGATCAGCGCGGGTTCGGGATATTTCGCTTCGACATATTGGATGATCGCGCTCGAATCGGCGAGCAGGAAGCCCTCATCGTCCATCGCCGGCATCTTGCCGAGCGGCGAGGCGGCCCGAAAGCCGGGGTCGGGATCGCCGATGCCGACGCCCTTCAACTCGAATTCGATCCCTTTTTCGCCCAGATAGCCGAGCAGCTTGCGCACGAACGGCGATACCACCGACCCGTAAATGATCATCGCGTCTCTCCTTTTCTTCGCGCCACCATATGCGAAAGGTTGCGGATCGCAACCCGCCCATCGCTGCCGCATGCGCGCGAAATAAACTTGCCAAGGACGGCGCGGCATGGAACATCGGGCGGCAGAGGGGGGCGCTGCCGCGGCAGCCATCAGGCAGGATGAACAGATGCGCCCTTCGTTGTGGGCAGATCGGCTGCTGGCGCTCTCCGCCCGCTTCGTGGGTCTTGTGATATTGGTCGCCACGCTGCTCGCCGCGGGTGCAAGCTTTCTTTACAATCGCGGCGAGGAAGCCGACCGCGCCGACCGCGTCGCGATACAGGTCAACATGCGGCTGCGCGATCATATCGCGGTGCTCGAAGGCGTGCGCGCCCTCTATCAGTCGGACAGCCAGTCGAGCGGGCCGGGCATTCGCGCCTATCTCGCGTCGCTGCGGCCGCAGGTGCACGCACCGGGGATGGAGGGGATCGGCATCGCGGTGGCGATGCGGCAGGGAACGCCGGCGGCGGCCGAGGCGATGCTGCGCCAGAATTACGGGCGCGACATATCCGTCTGGCCCGCGACCAGCCAGCCGATCGGCTTTCCGATCATACTCGTCGAACCCTATACGCCGCGCCGCCACAATGCGCTCGGCTATGACATGTACAGCGAACGCATCCGGCGCGAGGCGATGCGCCGCGCGTGGCAGACCGGCCAGCCCGCGGCGAGCGGCATCGTCCAGCTCGTTCAGGAAAAGGGCGTCGCGCGGCGGCAGCCCGGCTTCCTGATCTACGTCCCCATCTATGCCGGCCGCACCGCGCCCGGCGGCGCGCAGCCGCCCGGCGAGGCGTCGCCGCCACCGGTCTTCGCCACCGCACCGAACGCGCGGCCCATCGAGGCCTTCGTCTATGCGCCTTTCCGCACCAACGACCTGATGACCGCGGTGCTCGGGTCGCAGCTCGACACGATCGCGGGGCTCGAAATCTATGCCGGCGAAGGCCCGTCGGCGCCGCTCGTCTTCCGCCACGGCACGATGGGCTGGGACACGCACGAACAGAAACTCCGCGTCGCCGACCGGCAATGGACGATGCGCATTTCCTACGGCCGGCTGCTCGAACGGATCGGGCGGCCCTTCGCCATCTTCCTCTTCGGCTTCGCGATCATGCTGCTCGCGATGCAGCTCCACCGCCTCCAGCAACGCCGCGTCGGCGCGTTCCAGGCGCTCGCCGACGAACAGGCGCTCCGCGCCGCCGACCGCGAACTGATGATCGGCGAAATGGCGCACCGGATGAAAAACGCCTTCGCGCGCATCGGCGCGCTCGCGCGCATCACCTTGCGCGAATCGACCAGCCTCGAGGATTTCGAGACGCGCTTCGACGGCCGCATGCGCGCGCTGTCCGACGCGAAGCAGATGCTCGTCACCGGCGCGCTCGACAGCGTCGATCTTCGCCAGATCGTTCACCGCGAACTCGATCTTGCGGGCGTATCCGCCGAACAGCTTGCCGCCATCGCCGGGCCCGACGTCCGCCTCGACGACGAGGGGGCGCAGGCGATCTCGCTCGCGATCCACGAATTCGTCACCAACAGCATCAAATATGGCGCGCTCGCGGGCAAGGGACATCTTTCGGTCGGCTGGCACCGCGACGATGGCGAGATCGAACTCGACTGGACCGAAAGCGACCTCGCCGAAACCCCGCATATCGAAAGCGAAAGTTTCGGCACCCAGTTCATCCGCACCTTGATCGAGCGGCAATTGAAGGGCAGCTGGACCCGCACCGCGGTTGACAATCGCCTCGCCATCGTCATTCGCTGGCCCGAATATGGCACCCCCGACTGACGACATGGGTCCCGGCCCCCTCTGGCAAATCTGGATCGACCGCGGCGGCACCTTCACCGACGTCGTCGCGCGCCGCCCCGACGGCGCCGTCGTCACGACCAAATATCTCTCCGAGGATCCCGCACGCCCCGGCGACGCCGCGGTGGGCGCGATCCGCGACCTCACCGGCGCAGGGGACGGCGCGCTGCCCCCGCTCGCGATCCGCATGGGCTCGACCGTCGCGACCAACGCACTGCTCGAACGCAAGGGCGAGGCGACCCTGCTCGCGATCACGCGCGGCTTCGGCGACGCGCTGACGATCGGCTATCAGGACCGCCCCGAGCTGTTCGCGCGCCGCCTCGACCGCATCGCGCCGCCCCATGCCGAAGTCGCGGAGATTGCCGAGCGCATCGCCCCCGACGGCGAAGTGCTGACCCGGCTCGACGAGGAGGCCGCGCGCGCCACGCTCGCCACCGCGCGCGACCGCGGCCTTTCCAGCATCGCCATCGTCCTGATGCACGGCTACGCCCACCCGGCGCACGAATTGCGCCTCGCCGACATCGCGCGCGAGATCGGCTTCACCCAAATCTCGACCAGCCACGAGGTCAGCGCGCTGATCAAGCTCGTCGGGCGCGGCGACACGACGCTCGCCGACGCCTATCTCTCGCCCGTGCTGCGCCATTATGTCGATCAGTTCGTCGCGCAGCTCGGAGAGGGCATCGACCCGCAATTCATGAAAAGCTCGGGCGGCCTCGCCGCCGCAGCCGCCTTCCACGGCCGCGACGCGATCCTCTCGGGCCCCGCCGGCGGCATCGTCGGCATGGTCGGCAGCGCCGCGCCGCTCGGCAAAGACCGCCTGATCGGCTTCGACATGGGCGGCACCTCGACCGACGTCAGCCATTATGCCGGCCGCCTCGAACGCGATAACGAGACCATCGTCGCGGGCACGCGCATCCGCGCCCCGATGCTGCGCATCCACACCGTCGCCGCGGGCGGCGGCTCGATCTGCCGCTGGGACGGCGCGCGCCTCCTCGTCGGCCCCGAAAGCGCGGGCGCCAACCCCGGCCCCGCCGCCTATGGCCGCGGCGGCCCGCTCACCGTCACCGACTGCAACGTCCTGCTCGGCAAGATCCAGCCCGATCATTTCCCCAAACTCTTCGGTCCGAACGGCGACCAGCCGCTCGACCGCGCGGTGGTGGTGGAAAAATTCGCCGCGATGGCCGCCGAGGTCGGAAACATCACCCCCGAAGCCCTCGCCGAAGGCCTGCTCGCCATAGCGGTTCAGCAGATGGCGAACGCGATCAAGCGCATCACCGTCGCGCGCGGCCACGACGTCACCCAAGGCTACAGCCTCGTCGGCTTCGGCGGCGCCGCGGGCCAGCATGTCTGCCTCGTCGCCGACGCGCTCGGGATCGACGAAATCCTGCTCCATCCGCTCGCGGGGGTGCTCTCGGCCTATGGCATGGGCCTCGCCAAGCCCTCGGCGATCCGCGAGCGCACGCTCGCGCTCAAACTCGACCGTGATTGCGCCGCCGCCCTCGCCGCTGCCGAAGCCGAACTCGCCGAACAGGCCCGCGCCGATCTCTCCGAGAGCGCCGAAACCGCCCGCGAAACCCTGCTCTTCGTCCGTCTCGCCGACAGCGACAATGCGATCGAACTCCCCCTCGCGCCGCCCGCCGACGTCAGGCAGGCCTTCGCCGCCGCCTTCCGCCAGCGCTTCGGCTATGCCCCGCACGCCGATCTCGTCGTCGACCGCATCCGCGTCGAACTCACCGAGGCGGGCGACGCTCCTGCCAGCCTGCCCCCGCCCGCACCGACCGCCGAAACCGAACCCGAAACCGTCACCGTCTGGCTCGCCGGCGTATCGCACGCCGTCCCGCTCCACCAGCGCAGCGCCCTCGCCCCCGGCCGCACCATCGCCGGCCCCGCGATCGTCATCGACGCGCTCTCGACCACCATCGTCGAACCCGGCTGGACCGCATCGGTCGAGCAGGAGGACTGCGCCTTATCAAAAAACCAGATAAGCCCCTCGCTTCGGGGGAGGGTTTGGGGTGGATCTATCGACCTTGCGCTGGCCGCGGCACCCGCCTCCCTGAAGGGGAGGGGTGAAGAAGCACCAGACCCGATCCGCCTCGAAATCTTCAACAGCCTGTTCATGGCGATCGCCGAGGAAATGGGCGGCGCGCTCCAGCACAGCGCCTCGTCGATCAACATCCGCGAGCGGCTCGATTTCTCCTGCGCGATCTTCGACGGCGCGGGCAGTCTCGTCGCCAACGCCCCGCACATGCCCGTTCACTTGGGATCGATGGGCGAAAGCGTCCGCACCATCCTGCGCCAGCGCGGTCCCGGCGCCGACGGTCGGCCGCGCGACGGCCGCGGCATCCGCCCGGGCGACGCCTATGCGCTCAACGCCCCTTATGACGGCGGCACCCACCTCCCCGACATCACCGTCATCATGCCGGTTTTCGTTGAAGGCGACACGCCAAGCTTCTTCGTCGCCGCACGCGGCCATCACGCCGACCTCGGCGGCATCGCCCCCGGCTCGATGCCCCCCGACAGCAGGAGCATCGCCGACGAAGGCATCCTCTTCGACAACAGGCTGATCGTCGACGACGGCCATTTCCTCGACGCCGATGTCCACGCGCACCTCACGACAAGCGAATGGCCCGCACGCAACCCCGCGCTCAACATCGCCGACCTCAAAGCGCAGGTCGCCGCCTGCCAACGCGGCGCGAGCGCGCTCGCCGACCTTTCCGCAACGCACGGCGCCGCGACCGTCGCCGCCTATATGGCGCACGGCCAGCGCCAGGCCGAAGCCGCCGTCCGCCAGCTGATAGCGCGTCTCGAGAACGGCCACTTCCGCTACGCGATGGACAACGGCGCCGAGGTCGCGGTCGCCGTGAAGGTCGCCCGTGAAGCCCGCAACGTCACCATCGACTTCACCGGCTCCAGCGCCACCCTCCCCGACAATTTCAACGCGCCGCTGCCCGTCGTCCGCGCCGCCGTCCTCTATGTCCTGCGCACGATGCTCGACGACCCGATCCCGATGAACGAGGGCTGCCTCGCCCCGGTGACATTGATCGTCCCCGAAGATTCGATGCTCAGCCCGCGCTATCCCGCCGCGGTCGTCGCGGGCAATGTCGAGACGAGCCAGGTCATCACCGACGCGCTCTTCGCCGCCTTCGGCGCGATGGCCCCCGCGCAGGGCACGATGAACAATTTCACCTTCGGGAACGAGCGCCACCAATATTATGAGACGATCGCCGGCGGATCGGGCGCCGGTCCCGGCTTCGACGGCACAGCCGTGATCCAGACCCATATGACCAACAGCCGAATGACCGACCCCGAAGTCATGGAAACCCGCTTCCCCGTCATTGTCGAAGAGTTCGCGATCCGCAAAGGCTCGGGCGGCGCGGGCCGCTGGCACGGCGGCGACGGCGCCACCCGCCGCATCCGCTTCCGCGAGCCCATGACCGCGAACATCCTCGCCAACCGCCGCAAGATACCCCCTGCGGGCCTCGCGGGCGGCGACGATGCCGTACCGGGGCGCAACTGGGTCGAACGCGCCGACGGCCGGGTCGAAATGCTGGGCGCCACCGGCAGCGCCGATCTCGAAGCGGGCGACGCCTTCGTGATCGAAACGCCCGGCGGCGGGGGCTATGGAAATGCCAAGGGGGATCGGGATTGAAAGCATCGCTGCACCGCCTCCTTCTCCCTCGATGGGAGAAGGATACGCAGCCTTATCGCGAAGCGATTAGGCGAAGTTGGATGAGGGTGAAGGCGCGTCCCCGCACCGTCCCCGCAGGCCGAAACCGCACCCCCACCGCTGCGACTAGCCAGCAAGCTGCCAAGTCTCGCTGCCTCCCCCATCAATGGGGAGGGAAATAGATGCTCGTCCTGATCGGCATCCTCATCATCATCGCGGGCTTCCTGCTCCGCTTCAATCCGCTGCTCGTGATCATGGCCTCGGCGCTCGCGACCGGGCTCGCCGCTGGGCTCGACATCGCCGCGATCGTCGCCGCCTTCGGCAAGGCGTTCAACGACACGCGCTATGTCTCGATCGTCTGGATCGTCCTCCCCGTGATCGGCCTGCTCGAAGCTTACGGCCTGCAACAGCACGCCCGCAGCCTGATCGGCCGCATGAAGGGCGCAACGCTCGGCCGCCTGCTCACCTCCTACCTCTTGCTGCGACAGGCGATGGCCGCGGTCGGTCTCACCTCGGTCGCGGGCCATCCGCAGACGGTCCGCCCGCTCGTCGCGCCCATGGCCGAAGCCGCCGCCGAGGCGAAGAACGCCGCGCTCTCGGGCGACCAGCGCGAGGAGGTCAAGGCCTTCGCCGCCGCGACCGACAATGTCGGCCTCTTCTTCGGCGAGGATATCTTTCTCGCGATCGGCTCGATCCTGCTGATGAAGGGCGTGCTCGAAGGCTATGGCTATGTCATCGAGCCGCTGCATTTCTCGCTCTGGGCGATCCCGACCGCGATCGCCGCCTTCATCATCCACGGCCTCCGCCTCCGCCGCCTCGAAAAGCGCATGGCAAAAGCGGAGGCGAGCGCATGATCACGCTCGGCTTCGTCTATGTTCTCGCCGGGCTGGCCTTCGCGGCCTTCGCCTTCCTCGGACTTCGTGACCGCACCAACCCCAAACGCTTCGGCAACGCCGCCTTCTGGGGCCTGCTCGCCGTCTCGATGCTCGCGGGCGACCGGCTCGGCGACTTCGGCAACGGACTGCTCGTGCTCGCACTGGTGGCCATCGCCGGAACCGGCCAGATCGGCCGCGCGCCCGGCGGCGACGTTCCGCCCGATGTGCAGGCACAGCGCGCCGCGAAGCACGGCAATTTCCTGCTCCTCGTCGCGCTGATCATCCCCGCGGTCGCGCTCGCGGGCACCTTCCTCTTCAAATGGATCCCCGGCCTCGCCGACCCCCAACAGGCGACACTCATCTCGCTTGCCATCGGCGTGCTCATCGCGCTTGGCGTCGGCATGGCGCGCCTCAAACCGCCGCCGCTGCTCCCGCTCGAGCAGGGGCGCCGCCTGCTCGACGCGGTCGGCTGGGCCGCGATCCTGCCGCAGATGCTCGCCAGCCTCGGCGCAGTCTTCGCCCTCGCCGGCGTGGGCGAAGTCGTCGGCGACCTCATCGGCACGACAATCCCCGAAGGCAGCCTGTTCGGCGCCACCCTCGCCTTCGGGCTCGGCATGGCGCTCTTCACCATGGTGATGGGCAACGCCTTCGCCGCCTTCCCGGTGATGCTCGCCGCGGTCGGCATGCCCCTGCTCATCGAGCAATATGACGGCGACCCAGCGGTCGTCGCCGCGATCGGCATGCTCGCGGGCTTCTGCGGCACGCTGATGACCCCGATGGCGGCCAACTTCAACCTCGTCCCCGCGGCCTTGCTCGAGCTCAAGAATCCCTATGGCGTGATCAAGGCGCAGATCGGCACCGCGGTACCCTTGCTCGCGGTGAACATCCTCTTCATCTGGCTCTTCGCTTTCTAGGCACTTCATGCACCTCACCCCCGACCACGCCACCCGCTTCGCGACCGCGACCCTCGCGCATCTCGGCCGCGAATATCCCTACAAGATGGACCTCGTCCTCACCGGCCCCGAGGACGCCAGGCCCCCGCGCGAGCACCATCCCATCTTCCACGGCAGCTTCGACTGGCACAGCTGCGTCCATGGCTGGTGGCAAATCCTCCGCCTCGCGCGCCGCTTCCCCGATCTTCCCGTCGCCGCGGACATCCGCGCGCGCGCCGACGCCATGCTCGTTCCCGGCAAGGTCGCGGGCGAACTCGCCTTCCTGTTGCGCCCTTACTCCGCCGCCTTCGAGCGCCCTTACGGCTGGGCCTGGCTCCTCGCCCTCCACGCCGAAGCAGCGCGCCACGACGCCCCGTGGAGCGCCGCGCTCGAACCGCTCGCGCGCGCCTTCGCCGAACGCTTCCACGCCTTCCTGCCCAAGCTCACCTATCCCTTGCGCGTCGGCACCCATTTCAATATCGCCTTCGCGCTCCTCCTCGCGCGCCACTGGGCCGAAGGCCGCGACCCCGCACTCATCGCCCTCATCGACGCCCGCGCCCGCAGTTGGTTCGAGGCCGACCGCGACTGTCAGGCGTGGGAACCCGGCGGCGACGAATTCCTCTCCTCGGCGCTCACCGAAGCGCATCTGATGACCGCCGTCCTCGGCGTCGATTTCCCCCGCTGGTTCGACGCCTTCCTGCCCCGCGCCGCCAGCGAACAACCCGCCACCCTCTTCACCCCCGCCACCGTCTCCGACCGCAGCGACGGCAAGATCGCGCACCTCGACGGGCTCAACCTCAGCCGCGCGTGGAGCTGGCGCGCCATCGCCGCCGCGCTCGGCCCCGCGCATCCCGTCGCTGCGCAAGCCGAGGCCGCGGCCGAGCGCCACCTCGCCGCCGCGCTCCCCCACGTCACCGGCGACTATATGGGCGAGCACTGGCTCGCGAGCTTCGCCTTGCTCGCGCTCGACGGCCTCGCCGATTGACAAGCCCCGCCCGCGCGGCAACAGACGGCGCGAGGGGGAGAGGCCAGAGGTGAACGGAAAGATGCTGCGTCCCACATCGTTCGACGTCGCCGAACGCGCCGGCGTGTCGCAATCGACCGTCTCGCGCGCGCTCCGGGGCTCGCCCGGCGTCAACGCCGAAACGCGCGCGCGCGTCGCCGCCGCCGCACGCGAGCTCGGCTATGTCGTCGACCGCCACGCCTCGTCGCTGCGCCTCAAGAGCAGCGAGACGATCGCGCTCGTCACCATCTGCCGCCCCGGCGAGGACCGCAGCGCGATCAACCCCTTCTATTTCGCGCTGCTCGGCAGCATCGCCGCCGCGACCTCGGCGCGCGGCTTCAACCTGCTCGTCTCGTTCCAGGAGAATGAAGACAATTTCCGCGCCGATTTCGTCGCCAGCGGGCTCGCCGACGCGATGATCGTCATCGGCACCACCAGCAACCGCGCGGCGTGGAAATATTTCGCCGAGGCGCAGGCGTCGGGCCTCGACTTCGTCTGCTGGGGCAGCCCGGGCAGTCCCTTCCACTGGATGCGGAGCGAGAATGACATCGGCGGCCAGCTCGCCGCCGAGCATTTTATCGCGACCGGCCGCCGCCACATCGCCTTCGTCGGGCCGCAGCAGTCGCCGCAGCGCCAGTTCGACGAGCGCCGCGACGGCTTCACCGCCGCGCTCGGCCTCCACGGCCTCACCCCGATCGTCGCCGAGCCCCCCGCCGCCGCCGACCGCCACGCGCAGGGCGTCGCCGCGGTGCAGGCCTTGCTAGCGGCGCATCCCGAAACCGACGCGATCTTCGCCGCCAGCGACATGCTCGCCCTGGGCGTGCTGCAGGGGCTCAAGGACGCCGGCCGCCGCGTGCCGCAGGACGTCGCGCTGATCGGCTTCGACGGCATCCGCGCCGGCACCCTCGCCGACCCCGCGCTCACCACGCTCGAACCCGATCTCGACGCCGCGGGCGAGGCGCTCGTCGCGATGGCGCTCGAGGATGACGAACGCACGCGCAGCGGCACGCGCATCCCCGTCCACCTCGTCGTCCGCGGCACCGCCTGAGCGCGCGGCGCGCCGCGAAAAACACCGCCTTGCCCGCGCGTTAAGCCTGTTCGTCAACCCGCCCGCCATGCGCGCCGCCCTATCGCGGCGCGGGACCATGACGAGCGAAGGGCGAGCGGATGATGCGCGAACGGGCGATGCGCGAACGAACATTGCTGAAGGACCAGCGCGGCGCCACCGCGATCGAATATGGGCTGATCGCCGCGCTGATCGCGCTCGCGTGCATCATCGCCTTCCAGACGCTCGGGCTCAATCTCGAAACCATCTTCACGACGATCAACGACGCGCTCAATCGTTAGCGGCCCCGTCCTCGCCCCTTTCGTTGCCGCCTGCCTTCTCACCGCGCGCCGCCGCCAGCCGCGCGGCGGCCTCGCCCGTCGCCGGCTGGCCGCAGCGCATGCAGCAACCGCGTTCCACCTCCTCCGCGGCGGCCGCGGCGCGCATCCGGTCGAGCTTGCCGACCAGCTTCTCAATCGCGCTGCCCGGATGGAAATATTTGATTCCCCCGCCGTCGAAGCGCCAGCCCGCCAGATGCTCCTCGGCGCTGATCGCCGCATCGCCGTCATAGCGCCGGTAGAGCGTTCCCGCCGCGCCGCCCTCTCCCAGCTCGCCGCGCTTGATCAGCAGCCCGAGCATCGAATCCGACGGCACGATCCGCCGCTCGACCTCCTTGCCGTCGCGGATCACCACCATCTCGCGCCCCACCACCGCGCGTTCATAGGCGATCGCCGTGAGCCCGCGCTGCGCGCGCGCCAGCGCGGTCGAACAGGCGCGATCGAATTCCTCGAAACGCCGCCGCGCGTCGTTGACCGACTTGCGGCTCATCCCCGCAACGCGCGCCGCATCGGTGACGCACCCCGACTGCGCGAGCACCGCCAGAAACGTCCGCGTCCGCGCCGCGGTCCACCCATCCTCGCGAATGCGCAGCCCGGGCATGAAGGGATTGGCGAGCTTAGGCCCTCCGCCCCCTTTGATCCCTCCCGCTTCGGGAAGTGCAGGCTTGCCCGCTAGTCGCAGCGGGGAGGGCCTAATCCCCACGCCGCCCTTCTCCCCGATTTCCCGCGAACCCGCGAACCCGCGCCACCTTACGTCCCATAGCTGCATCTCCCGAATCACTGGCAATTATATACTTGAGAAAGCAGGATGGCCGATCTACAGCAGCACCGACAGGCCGGCATTCAAAGCACATTATGGATTGGCGGAGAGGGCAGCGAACGCTTCCAGCGTGCCCTCAACAAGCTCCACCAGCTCATGAAGCGTTGGGACTATCTCGCGACCAGCGAACACGCTGTCGGTAGGAAAGCTCACAGCGATTTCGGGGACGCTGCCCTCGACCATGCGGATGACCGGCGGCCATGTTGACGTGTCTGCGTAGACCTCTGGCGTCGTCATCATGTTAGTAGACGGAATGAGGCGGTGGTGTTTGTCCTGAATATCGAGGTCGTGGATAGCGCGAAGCGCAATGTTCCCCCCTTTGAAAGGTTTGAGGCTTTCAAGAAGTGCTACCGACTCAGGGCCAGCGCGGTGGAAATTCCGCTTCTTGATCATCAGGTCTAGGTCGACCTCTTGCTCGCAGAACGGGAAGTAGACGCTTTTGGAATTTTGACCCCTCAGCTCGACGAGAGACACGGCCATCAAATCTAGGGCCGCCCTAAGATTATGGACAGCGTCACCAACTATCGCACCGACCACTGGGGGTGGGGCACTACCGCGAACATGAATTTGAGCGTCTTTTCCGTCCTTCGCTTCGATGAAAGTTGAGACAGGAGGATGCGTGGCGTAGTGGTTGCGCAACAACTCGTCCAGTTCGCCAATGTGTTGTCGCGCGCGCTCGACTTTGAGCTTTGAGGCTAAGAAAGGTTCGGGCACTATGGCTGCCATGTCTGACACCGATCAAAAAGAGCTAGAGACGCTTCGCCGGATGCTGGCGACGCCACCGACACCGCACAAGGCGAAAAAGGAGAGCCAGGTTGATGCCCCTAAGAAAAAGGCTCGTCGGCCTTCTGAGTAGCGTCTTTGGCCTCACCGTGTTTATCGACGGGGTGCGGTTTGGAAGACCTGACCGCACCCCGCGCGATCCCGCTTAGAAGCGAGCGTCTAGCCAAGCCTTTGTGCCCTGATTGCATTTGTAGGGCGCAGGACGGCTTTCCAGTTTGGCCACGAAGATCATATCGTCGTTATCGACCAGCGCCGCTAGATGATCTCGGAGCACGACGGCGCTGTCGGTCTCAACGTCGACTAGATAATAATCATTCATTGCTTTGTGCGCGTTGAGCCGTGCGAACTCCGCCCAAAGAGGCTTGTATTCTTTGGATTTGTTGAGTTGATAGGATACTGCAAAATAAGCCATGGTGGCCTCCGTCGTCTAAGGACGGGCCTTGCAAAATGGCGGAAAACATGGCACTACAAAACTGCTAGGGATTGGAGCACTTACCTGTTTCAACCACTTTGGGACTGGCGACCCGTCCAAGGAAATTGCCAATCTCGAATAAGGCGGTCCGCGAGGGCCGCCTTAGTTCGTTTAGGTAGCTGAAAACCGCCGTTTTGTCGAATCTGTTCTCATCTGGCACGGAAAGAACGATTCGCGCCCATATCAGGAACGCGACCAACGCTTTCGGCGCTCACCAATCTGGCGCGGCGCCTCATACCAATCAGGCTGCGATTGCGTCAGTCCGCCGATAGGTCAGACGCTTGCCGCCGATGCGCGACAGGGCAACCGCGCTACGTTCGGCGTCGGTCATGGTGCGGGTGTTGTAGCGGAAATCAAATTCGGCGGTGTAGCGGGCAAGGTGCGCCTCGCTCATATGGTGATAGGTGCCGATCACGCCGCGCTTGAAGATGGAGAAGAAGTTTTCGGCGGTGTTGCTGTGCGACAGGCCTTGGTGGCGGACATACTGCTTCTTGCCGTGATGGACGGCGGTGTGAGCGCGCATTTCAAGGCCGACCTGCTTATACATGCTGCTTTCGTCGGTCATCAGGTGCGCCTTGCGGTCCACGTTGGTGACGATCAGGGCGCGAATGTCTTTCGCGTTCAGGTTGGCGATGTGGAAGCTGCGAACGTGGCCTTCGCGCTCGACCAGCGAGACGACGATCTTCTTTTCAGGGATTTTGCCCCAAGCGCGGTTCTTTGCCTTGCCGCCAACATAGGTTTCATCGGCCTCAACGATACGCGAGGGAGTATTGCCGCCAAGCGGGCCATCGGTTTCGTCGGCCTTCATCGCTTCACGGATGCGATGGCACATGAACCAAGCGGTTTTGTAGGTGACGCCGAGCATACGCTCGATTTGCTTTGCACTCATGCCCTTCTTGGACGCGCAAAGCAGGTGATTGCAGAGCAGCCATTTGTGAAGGGGAACCTTCGAGCGTTCGAACACGGTGCCAACGGTGACGGTGTATTGCTCGCGGCAATCGTTGCACTGGATCAGGCCCGCGCGGTGCTTCTTGCCCTCAAGGCGGGTTGCAGCGAACGAACCGCAATGGGGACAGAACGGACCTTCAGGCCAACGGATCGCTTCCAAATGCTCGCGGGCCTTGGTTTCGTCGTGAAAGTGCGGGGCGGTGATGTTCGTCATGCCCTATTTTATGCCGTCTCATGGGCTGCTTTGTCAAGTATATAATTGCCGAATCACTTGGAATGAATCGGAATGACTTTGAACCCATTTGGATAATGTAGGAAAGTGTAATTTATGGGATTCAGCGTACTTACCCACGCAGACCCTAGTCGCATCAATCCTCGTCTTGATTCCAGTCTAGGGCGAAACCCCAGTCGTCGTCATCATCGTCACTATCGTATCCATAGCGGGTCCGACTAATGGCACTCTTACCGGATGGCTTCACCGCTTCAATGTGCGCTTGGATGTCAACCAGTTTCACAGATTTGCCAGCGAGATGGTTGAACTCATCAGCCAATGGCCCGCTGAATGCCGCCCTTGAGAAGCCTGTGGCTCGTGCAACGAGGTTGGTTAGCCATTGGTCATCTGTAGTTTGCAATTTATTCCCGAGCCGGATCGCTGGCCTTTTGGCGATCCGGCCATCGGCAAAGGCACCTATAACGAGCGCCAGAATGTGACCGTTGCGGTTTTTGCAAAGCTCTCCAGAGAGTTGTTCCGTTATCTCAATGCCGCAACATAGGAGCAGCCAAAGATAGCACCATTCCGTGACACGCTCTAAAAGCAGTCTTAGGCACCAGTTGTAGAAAATTTTGTCGTTCGCTCGCCCCAGATTTGGATTGTAGTGCCTTCTCATGCTATCTTTGTGCGAAGCAACAGCAAAAATTCTACAAGGCTTCCTACCCAACATTCGGCAGACACGCGCCCTATTTGGTTCAGATAGATTCCTATAATGAAGAGCGTCCGAATTGAGATTACGAACCGCCTCATTCATATCTCGCACCCAATCCACCACGTCGAGCCGTTTTTGGTAGCTAACGACAACGGCTGAAACGACAAACCAATCGGTCAAATGCGGCCCATCGATCACCTTTGGCTTAACGCCCGGATCTCCAGCTTCATCGATGAATACTTGGAACGTGGGCATCCCATCAATTTACAAGGGTTGTAAAGTTCGAGTCGAGTCTGAATTGCGACGCTGCCGTCGCCTTCTCGACCTTCAACAAGCCAGCCCCTCCCCACCCTTGCATTTCACCTCGGCGCGCGTAAGTGGCGGCGCTAACATAAACCTGCGCGTGCGACTCCGCTTAGCTCCGCTCTCCCGAACGGGCACCGGCCGTCATTCCCCGCCGCGCCAACATGGGGACTGCAATCCTATGACCACCACGGGTAACGACACGCTGGGCACCCGCTCGACGCTCGACGTCGGCGGCAAAAGCTACGCCTATTATTCGCTCGACAAGGCCGCAGCCAAGCTCGGCGACGTTTCGCGGCTGCCCTTCTCGATGAAGGTGCTGCTCGAAAACCTGCTGCGCTTCGAGGATGGCGGCTTCACCGTGTCGAAGGATGACGTGCAGGCGCTGGTCGACTGGCAGAAGGACCCGCATTCGAACCGCGAGATCCAGTATCGCCCGGCGCGCGTGCTGCTGCAGGATTTCACCGGCGTTCCCTGCGTCGTCGACCTCGCCGCGATGCGCGATGCGATCGCGACGCTCGGCGGCGACACGTCGAAGATCAACCCGCTCGTCCCCGTCCACCTCGTCATCGACCACTCGGTGATGGTCGACGAATTCGGCCATCCCAAGGCGTTCGAGCAGAATGTCGAGATCGAATATTATCGCAATGGCGAGCGCTACGACTTCCTGAAATGGGGATCGAAGTCGCTCGACAATTTCAAGGCGGTGCCCCCGGGCACCGGCATCTGCCACCAGGTCAATCTGGAGCATATCGCGCAGGCGGTTTGGTCGAGCGAGGATGCCGACGGTAACATGGTCGCCTATCCCGACACCTGCGTCGGCACCGACAGCCACACGACGATGATCAACGGGCTCGGCGTGCTCGGCTGGGGCGTCGGCGGAATCGAGGCCGAGGCCGCGATGCTCGGCCAGCCCGTGTCGATGCTCATCCCCGAAGTCGTCGGCTTCAAATTCACCGGCAAGCTGAAGGAAGGCGTCACCGCGACCGACCTGGTGCTCACCGCGACGCAGATGCTGCGCGAGCGCGGCGTCGTCGGCCGCTTCGTCGAATATTTCGGCCCCGGCCTCGCCTCGCTCAGCCTCGCCGACCGCGCGACGCTCGCCAATATGGCGCCCGAATATGGCGCGACCTGCGGCTTCTTCGGCATCGACGACAAGACGCTCGATTATATGCGCCTGACCGGGCGCAGCGAAGAGAATATCGCGCTGGTCGAAGCCTATGCCAAGGCGCAGGGCCTGTGGATCGTCGAAGGTGCCGCGGACCCCATTTTCACCGACACGCTCGAACTCGACCTCGGCAGCGTCGTGCCGTCACTCGCGGGGCCGAAGCGTCCGCAGGACCGCGTCTCGCTTCCCGACGTCGACGATGTGTTCAACGCCGACATGGCGAAGGTCTATAACAAGGCGCAGGCGCGCGTGCCGGTCGAGGGCAAGGATTTCGACATCGGCGACGGCGACGTCACCATCGCCGCGATCACCAGCTGCACCAACACCTCGAACCCCGGCGTGCTCGTCGCCGCGGGGCTCGTTGCGAAAAAGGCCGACGCGCTGGGGCTGAAGCCCAAGCCGTGGGTCAAGACCTCGCTCGCCCCGGGGTCGCAGGTCGTCACCGACTATCTGGAGAAGGCCGGGCTGCAGAAGCATCTCGACAATATCGGCTTCAACCTCGTCGGCTATGGCTGCACGACCTGCATCGGCAACTCGGGCCCGCTCGCCGAGCCGATTTCGAAGGCGATCAACGAAAACGGCCTCGTCGCCGCGGCCGTGATCTCGGGCAACCGCAACTTCGAAGGCCGCGTGTCGCCCGACGTGCGCGCGAACTTCTTGGCTTCCCCGCCGCTCGTCGTCGCCTATGCGCTGAAGGGCACGGTGATCGAGGATTTCACCACCACCCCGATCGGGCAGGACCAGTCGGGCAACGACGTGTTCCTGAAGGACATCTGGCCGACCAACCAGGAAGTCGCCGAGACGGTGCAGGGCGCGGTCGACCGCGACATGTTCGAGGCGCGCTACGCCCATGTCTACAAGGGCGACGAGCATTGGCAGAAGATCGAAGTCGAAGGCAGCGACACCTATCAGTGGCGCGCCGGCTCCACTTACGTGGCGAACCCGCCGTACTTCGGGGGCATGACGATGACCCCGGCGCCCGTGTCGGACATCGTGGGCGCGAAGCCGCTCGCGATCCTCGGCGACAGCATCACGACCGACCACATCAGCCCCGCCGGCAGCATCAAGGCGGACTCGCCGGCCGGAAAATGGCTTATGGAACATCAGGTTAGCAAGGCCGACTTCAACAGCTACGGCGCCCGCCGCGGCCACCACGACGTCATGATGCGCGGCACCTTCGCCAACATCCGCATCAAAAACGAAATGGTCCCCGGCATCGAGGGCGGCATGTCGCGCTACGGCTCGGAGGTCATGCCGATCTACGACGCCGCGATGCGCCACAAGGCCGACGGCACGCCTTTGGTGGTCATCGCGGGCAAGGAATATGGCACCGGCTCGTCGCGCGACTGGGCGGCGAAGGGCACGAACCTGCTCGGCGTCCGCGCGGTAATCGTCGAAAGCTTCGAGCGTATCCACCGCTCGAACCTCGTCGGCATGGGCGTGCTGCCGTTGCAGTTCCTCGAAGGCCAGAGCCGCGAGACGCTGGGCCTGACCGGCGACGACCAGTTCACGATCACCGGCGTCGCGGACCTGAAGCCGCGCCAGACGGTCTCCGTGAACGTCACCCGCCCCGACGGCTCGACCTTCGCTTTCGACACGCTCTGCCGCATCGATACCGCGAACGAGGTCGAATATTATATGAACGGCGGCATCCTGCACTATGTGCTGCGCAAGCTCGCGGCCTGACGCCGCGCGCCGCTGATGCTATGAGCGCCCGCCCCCTCGCCGGGGCGGGCGTTTTCATTTGGAGAAGGACCGCATGAACGCGGAGGTCATCGTCATCGAGGTGATCGGCTGGACCGCCGCCGCGATCATCCTCGCCGCCTATATCCTGCTGTCGCTCGGCAAGCTCGAAGCACGCGGCTATTTCTATCAGTGGATGAACGTGATCGGCGCGGGGGGTTTCATCGTCAATTCGGGCTACAACGGCGCGCTGCCATCGGCCGTGCTCAACGTTATCTGGGCCGGGATGGGCCTGTTCACGCTGTGGAGCGTCTGGCGCGCACGGCAGGCGGCGCGGGCCGCAATCCTTTAACGCGCCGCCCCCTCGGCGTTCCATGTCGCGACCTTCGCGCGCATGTCGGCGAGCATCTTGTCGAGCGCAGCGCGATCCTGGACCATCCCGCGCAGCACCACCGTGTCGATGGCGCGCGTCGCCGCAATGTCCTCAAGCGGATTCCTGGTGAGCAATACGAGGTCGGCCGCCATTCCAGGCTTGATCGCCCCATAGCGATCGAGCCAGCCGAACCACGCCGGCCCCGCCCGCGTCGCCGATACGAGCGCCTGCGCCGGAGTCAGTCCCTTCGCGGTAAAAAGCTCGATCTCGTCATGCAGGCCAAAGCCCGGATAGTTGAAGCTGTTGAGGAAGCCCGCGTCGGTTCCCGCAATGATCGGCACCCCTGCTTCGGCGAGCATCGGCAGGATCGTCGCCACATCCTCGATCTGCTGGTGCCGTGCCGCGATCGCCGCCGCGTCCGCCTTCGCCGCACGCTCGATCCGCCAATCATAGGTCTTGCGCAGCTTCGGCCCGATATAGGCGAGCCCCTCGTCCTTCGAATGATCGTCGCGGTCGAGATAGGCGATGATCCGGCTGCCGTTGAGCGTCGGCGTGACGAACACATCCTTGGCCGCAAAGCGGCGATAGGCCGCCATCGCGGTGTCGCGGTCGAACCCCGCGTCGAGCCGGCGGTTCGCCTCGGCCCGGTCGATGTGCTTCGCGGCGAAATCGGCGGCGATCGCGGCTTCGTCCTTCGCGCCGGCATTATAGGCATAGTCGAGATGCTCGATCGAACTGATCCCCGCGTCGATCGCCTGATCGACGGTCAGCGCCATCGGGATGTGTCCCGACGTCTTGAGGCCGAGGATCTTCGCCTGCCGCAGCGCATAGAGGAAGAGTTCGGGTTTCAGCGTGCTGTCGGTGATCTTGACGAAATCGACCTTGTCGCGGTTCTTCAGGCGGTCGAGCGCCGCATCGACATCGGCCTCGCTGCCGACCTCGATCGTGCCCTTCCACACCGGCGCGATCCCTTCGATCTTTGCCCCCGAGGTCAGCAGGCGCGGGCCGAACAGGCTGCCGCTCGCAATCTCGCCGCGCCATGCCAGCACGTGCTCGGGCAGGTCCCCCGAACAGTCGCGGATCGTGGTGATGCCGTTTGCGACATACAGCGGCAGCAGCGCCTTATTCTCTTCGATCAGTTCGGGCCCGCCGCCGAAATGGACGTGCATGTCCCACAGGCCGGGGATCAGGTAACGCCCCTCGCCTTCGACCGTCCGCGCCGCGCGCCAATCTTTGGCAATCGCGCCATCGGCACCCACCGCGACAATATCGTCGCCTTTCAGCACAACGGCCTGCCCGGCTACGATCTTCGCCGCCT
Source organism: Sphingopyxis sp. SE2 (assembly GCF_032227185.1). NCBI lineage: Bacteria > Pseudomonadati > Pseudomonadota > Alphaproteobacteria > Sphingomonadales > Sphingopyxidaceae > Sphingopyxis > Sphingopyxis sp. SE2. The sequence goes on from NZ_JAPMXW010000001.1 coordinate 2,625,700, forward strand.
CGACGTCGACGATCGAGACATGGCGGATGATCACGTCGCCGTGTTTTGGTGCAGCGACGACGGGCGACGCGAGGCCAAGCAGCGGCAAGACGAGGGCGGCGATCAGATATTTCATGGGCGACCTTTCCGAACAGGAAAGGGCTTTAGCGTCACGGCGCCCCGCACGACAAGGGCAGGATGGTGGGCGCTGACGGGCTCGAACCGCCGACCCTCTCGGTGTAAACGAGATGCTCTACCAACTGAGCTAAGCGCCCCCAGGATGTCGCCATCGGGGAGGAGCGCCCCTGCCACAAGCCGCCGTCGCTGGCAAGCGATCGGTCGCCCGCGGTCAGAGCCAGCCGATATGTTTGAAGCGCCAATAGAGCGTGAGGCAGATCGCGCCCATCGCGCCGACGATCAGCGGATAGCCAAAGGTCCAGCCGAGTTCCGGCATATGTTCGAAATTCATGCCGTAAATCCCCGCGATCGCGGTCGGAACCGCAAGGATCGCGGCCCAGGCGGCGAGTTGGCGAGTTATCACGCCCTGACGCTGCTGTTCGAGCATGCCGTTGGTCTCGATGACCGACGCGGCAATGTCGCGCAGCCCGTTGAGGCGATATTCGGCGCGCTGCACATGATCCCAGACGTCGCGATAGAAAGGACGCACCGCGGGGTCGATATTGGGTAGATCATCGTCCGTGGCCAGGCGGCCGGCAACCTCTTTCATCATTCCGACCAGCCGCTGAAAACGGATGATCTCGTGCCTTTGTTTGTAAAGATGGCGGATTTCGCTGGCGTCGAGCGGGGTGTCCATCACGCTGTCCTCGACCGCCAACATCCGTTCCTCGATCGCATCGATCACCGGGAAATAGCCGTCGACGATGAAATCGAGCACGGCATAGAGAACATAATCGGGGCCGTGCGCGAGCTTCGCCGGCAGGCTTTCAAGCCGCGTCCGGACATCGGTGTGCGTCCGCGCCGATCCGTGGCGGACACTGACGAAGAAATGCGGGCCGATGAAAAAGGCGGTTTCGCCCGGCTGGATCGTATCGCCGTCGAGATTGGCGGTCCGGGTAATGATGAACAGCTGGTCGCCATAGGTTTCGACCTTGGGCAACTGGTTCGCCTTCAGCGCGTCCTCGACCGCCAGCGGATGCAGGCCGAACCGCTTGGCGATGCCGGCAAGTTCGCCCGGGGTCGGCTCGTAGAGGCCGAGCCAGAAGAAATCGCCGGTGTCGCAATCATCGGGAATCGCCTCGTCCGGGCCAAGATCGCGGACGAGCTTGCCGTCATGATAGAGGCGGGCGGCCATGATCGGCATTCGGTGGAAACTCCCTTGCGTGCGGCGTCTACATAGTGCGCGGGAGCGGCAAGGGAAATCACCTCCTCGACCGGACTAGATATCGCGACTGTCATACGCCCATTGGAGCAGCGCCTGGCGCTGCTTCGGGCGGCAAAAGGGATCGCCGGGCTCGCAATGCTTGCGCACTTGCGCCGCATGACGCCGGAACGCACGCCATCGCGCGATCTGCCGGCGATCTTCGTCCGGCATGCGCCGCCCCGAATAATAGCGGCAATACCATTGGAACCAGCCCCGCGGATCGTCGGGATGGATCCAGCCCTTTTCGATCCAGACGCGGAGCGGCACGCTCGCCCGAACGCCGAAATAGTTCAGCGAACAATCGGGATCATGCGGCGCGAGCTTCGCCCCCTTGAACCAGCTTGCAGGGAATTCGGCCGCACAGTCGGTCATATATTTCCCGCAAAACACGCCCAGCCTCAGCATTTCCGCCGGGGTGAGTTCGGGCTCGAAATCGGGATCGAACGCACGCCCCATTGGCGCCGCGCGCGTGTAACGATAGCCCTTTTGCATCCGGTCGTTCACAACCACTTCGGCTTCGTTCTTCATCAGCCGAGACTAGCGTCCCGCTCCCGACCGGGCCATCGCTATTCGTCGAGTGCCTCGAAATAGCGGGCAAGCGCATCAAAAGCGCCCTCGGCCAGCGCGATGAAGATGCGGCGGCCATCGTGGGGGTCGGCTTCGCGCACGAAGAGGCCCGCGTCGGTCATCGTCTTGATCCAGCGCAGCGCCGTCGTCGCGGGAACAGCGGCCGCGATGCACAGGCTCGACACCGACACCGGCTGCCGTTCGAGCCGCGCGGCGTAAAGGTCGAGCAACATGTCCCACGCCGGATCAGCGAACAGGTCGGCGGGGAAATATTGCTCGCGCATCCGCCGCTGCCGCAGCATCCGCCGCACCGCTTTCGCACGCTGCCGGTCGAGCGCCCGGTCTTCGGGAATGAAGCTGCGCGGCATGGCCGCATAGTCGCGCGTCGGTGCGCGAACCTGCTCTGACGCTGCCGAATCCGCGTCCCATGGCACGAAGCCGGTCGGCGTGCCGGGAAGACCGCTCCGCTGTCCCGCAAGGTCGCCGAGAAGGCGGGAAATGCGCGCGACTTCCTCCTGCAGCCGGTCGATCCGCTCCATCGCGTCGTCGCGGGCGATATCATGGACCACCCCGTACCGCGTGCGTCGTGCCGCGGCGAGCGCAACGAGCTTGTCGGCCGCATCGGCGTCGATGAGTAGCTGAACCTCGATCGATGCGGGAATGGCCGCGACAATTCGGTCGAGTCCCGACAAAGAGGTTTCGCAAATCAGGTTGCATCCCTGCTCGCCCGCTGCCGCGCAAATATCGGCCAGCATCTCGCTCTCCACCGCGTCCGCTGCCATCAGCCAGATGATGTCGAGCGTATCGGTCCGCCGGATATGGCTGGCCGCCTGCGACGCCGCGAGCGTTCCGGCCACCCGTATGTCTGAGAGGACGGCAATATCGGGCAAATCCGCGCGGGTCCCGACGAACAACAGCGGCGACGCGACAGTTTGGGGGATCGAACCCCTGGATTGTGGCCCTGCCCAGACCTCGCCCGAATGAAAACCGCGATCCGGAAGAACCGACGTGTCGAAGTCGATTTGCGTCCTCTGATCCATCATGCTGCAGCCCCCGTTTCCATCGCTCCACCTTGGCGTAACTATGTCGTCATTCCGGCGCTATTCACCTTTTGTTCGTTCCTGTTTGCCGCCAATCCGGACCCAAGCGCGCGATTAGCATGAGTCGCCACTATGTCGGCTGGAACGGAATGATCCATTTTGGACATGATTTGTTCTCCTCGTCAATATCTTATTCGGACTTGCCAATCCGGCAGCCGCGGGCGCACTCGGGGACCATGATCCGCGCTCCGTCTCCCCTTACCCGTTTGCGCTGGCGGCGGCGCTTGCGTTCGCTCGTCGCGTTGCTGTTGCTCGCGGGCTTGGCGCTGGCGGCGTGGGTTTGGTTGCCGGCACCGGTCACGACGGTGCCGCTTGTCCATATCATCGACGGCGACAGCCTGACGGTGCGGCATGACGACAGCACGCTGACCATCCGCCTGACCGGGATCGACGCGGCCGAATATCGGCAGGATTGCGCGCGCGCCGACGCAAGCCGGTGGCCCTGCGGCCGGGAGGCGCGCGGGATGCTCGAAAAGCTCGCGGGGCGAGGGCCACTCCATTGCGAGGTCGCGGCGAAGGATCATTACGACCGCATCCTCGCCGCCTGCCGCACCGGGCCCCCTCCCGACGGGATCGATCTGGGCGCCGAGATGGTCAGGCTGGGCGGCGCGATCGCGACCAGCGGCGCCTATATGGCCGAAGAGGCCGAAGCGCAGGCAAAGCGGCGGGGAATCTGGCAAGGCGATTTTGTCCGGCCCGCCGACTGGCGCGCAGCGCACGAAGGCCCCGCGAAAGCGCTCGCGCCGCCCGACAGCTAGTATCGGGCGCACCATGACGCACCCGCTATGCCTCGCCGCCGTTTCCGGCTAGGGCGAGCGACATGAACAGCCTGTTCCCCGTCATGATCGGCGGCGCGATCGGCGCCGGCGCCCGCCATCTGGTTGGGCAGGCGATGCTTGCGCGGCTCGGCCCCGGTTTTCCCTGGTGGACGCTCTCGGTCAACATCGCCGGCAGCCTCCTGATGGGCCTGTTGATCGGCGCGCTGGCGCGGGGCAGCGACGGCGGCGAAACCGCGCGTCTTTTTGTCGGCGTCGGGATCCTCGGCGGCTTCACCACCTTTTCCTCCTTCAGCATGGAATTCTGGATGCTTTTCGAACGCGGTCAGATCGCTCAGGCGGCCGCCTATATGCTTGCGTCGGTGATCGGCGCCATCCTCGCCTGCGGGCTCGGCCTGTTCGTCATGCGGCAGATGCCGGCATGAGCGCGCGGGGCACCAAACTCGACGGCGCGACGATCGCCGAAGAGGATGACGGCATCCGTCTCGACCGCTGGTTCAAGCGCCACCGACCGGGAACGCCGCACGCTTTGCTCGCGCGCTGGGCGCGCTCGGGACAGTTGACGCTCGACGGGAAAAAGGCCGATGTTTCGGATCGCATCGCAACCGGGCAAAAGCTCGCCATGCCGACCCCGCCCGCCGAGATCGAAGCACGCCCGGCGCGCAAGGGGCGCCCGCTGACCGACGCTGATATCGAGCTCGCCGAATCGATGCTCATCCATCGCGACGCGAGCGCGCTGGTGATAAACAAGCTACCGGGCCTTGCGACGCAGGGCGGCACCAAGACCGAGCAGCATGTCGACGGCCTGCTCGACGCGCTCAAATATGACGGGCCGGTGCGGCCGAAGCTCGTCCATCGGCTCGACAAGGATACGTCGGGCGCGTTGCTGATCGCGCGCACGCCGAAAGCGGCCGCCTATTTCGCGAAGAGCTTTTCGAACCGCAGCGCCAAGAAGACCTATTGGGCGATCGTCGTCGGCGTTCCCGACATCGCACAGGGCGAGATCGACCTGCCGCTCGCCAAACAGCCCGGATCGGGCGGCGAGAAGATGCACGTCCACGACAGCGGCCTCGCGTCGAAAACGCGCTACCGCGTGATCGAGCGCGCGGGGAACAGCGCCGCGTGGGTCGAGCTGCAACCGCTGACCGGGCGCACGCACCAACTGCGCGTCCATATGGCGGCGATCGGCCATCCGATCGTCGGCGACGGCAAATATGGCGGCAAGGGCGCCTTCCTGACCGGCACGATCAGCCGCAAGATGCACCTTCACAGCCGCCGCCTGCGCATTGACCATCCCGATGGCGGCGCGATCGACATCAGCGCGGAGGTGCCCGAGCATTTCGCGGCCAGCCTCGACGCGCTCGGCTTCGACCCGCTGCTCGGCGAGGTCGGGATCGACGATGTCGCCAAGGGTCCGGCGCCGAAAGCCGCGGCAAAAGCCGCTGCGAAAGCGCACAGTAAGCAAATCCGCAAGGCGCGGCGCGGCGAAAGGCGCGGACGCACCGCGACGAGCAAGCCGACCGATCATGTCGGCAAGCCGAAACCCAAGACGAAGACCGGCAAACCCGCAGCGCAGAAGCCTGGTACCAAGAGACCGCCGTCGCGTCCCGCGCGGCCGCGCTGATGCACCCCAATAGCGCTTTCAGGCCGAAGCAGGACGACCTCGCCGAGCTGCTCGTGCGCGAGATCGGCTTTGCCGCAATCTTCGCGAGCACCCCCGACGGCCCGCGCGTCGCGCACGCGCCGGTGGTGCTGAACGACGATCGCTCCACGCTGCAATTCCACCTCGCGCGCGGCAACGCGCTCACCCGCCATCTCGACGGGGCGAGTGCACTCGCCGTCGTGCAGGGGCCCGACGCCTATGTGAGTGCGAGCTGGTATGCCGGAGCCGACCAGGTGCCGACCTGGAATTATGTCGCGATCGAGATGGAAGGTGTCGCCCGCAGGCTGGACGACATCGCGCTGGTCGCGCAGCTCGATACCCTATCGGCACAGCATGAGGCACGCGTCGGGGCGAACCCGCCGTGGACGCGCGCCAAGATGAATCCCGCGATCTTCGGCAAGATGACCGGCGCGATCACCGGCTTCGAGATGCGGATCACCGCTTGGCGCCCGACGATCAAGCTGTCGCAGAACAAGTCCGCCGACGAACGCGCGCGCGTCATTGCCGGGGTCGAGGCGACCGGCCACGGCGCGCTCGCGGAGTTGATGCGCCACCTCGGCGGCGATAGGGAGGGCGCATGAGCCAGGCCGACGACGCACTCGCCAAGAAACGCTTTTTCGCACTCAACCTGATGCGCCTGATGGGCGCGGCTTTCGTGGCGATCGGGTTCATTTTGATCGGCGGCGGCTTCACCTTCGCCGGCCAGCCGGCGGATCGCTGGATCGGCGCGGCGATCGTGCTGGTCGGCGCGTTCGATTTTGCGGTCATGCCCTTACTGCTCGCGCGCCGCTGGCGGTCGCCCAAAGACCTGTGAAACGCTTCTGGAAAGAGGTTGCCGTCATCGAGGAGGATGGCGGCTGGGGCATCGCGCTCGACGGGCGCCCGGTGCGCACGCCGCAGCGCGCGCCACTGGCGGTCGCGAGCTTCCCGCTCGCCGAAGCCATCGCCGCAGAATGGCGCGATGTCGGAGAGACGATCGATCCGGCGGCGATGCCGATGACGGGGCTCACCAACGCCGCGATCGACCTCGCCGCGCCCGACCTCGCCGCCTTCGCCGCGCCGGTCGCCGCCTATGCGGAGAGCGATCTTTTCTGTTACCGCGACGCGCGCGACGCGACGCTGCAGGCCGAACAGGCGGCGGCGTGGAACCCGTTGCTCGCCTGGGCCGAAGAACGCTACGGCATCGAATTCACGCTGACGCAGGGCGTGCTGCCCGTCGATCAACCCGAAGCAACGGTAGCCGCGCTGCAAGATGCGGCATTCGCGCAGGGTCAATGGCGCATCACCGCGCTGACGCCGCTGGTGACGATCGGCGGCTCGCTCGTCGCGGGCCTCGCGCTCGTCGAGAACGCCTTCGACGCCGACGCGCTGTGGGATGCGGTCAGCCTCGACGAACTGTATCAGGAGCGTCGCTGGGGCGCCGACAGCGAAGCGCAGAAAGTGCGCGCCGCGAACAAGCGCAACTGGGACAATGCCGCGCGGTTTTTGACCCTGCTCTAGTCGACGAAATGCGGCTTTCGCTTCTGCATCCCGGCCATCACCGCTTCCATCTGGTTGGGCGTGCGGATGACCTTGACCTGCTCGTCGCTCTCGGCCTGCAATATTTCGGCGTCGCTCGCCTGGCCGAGCATGTTGCAGAGCCGCTTCGCGCCGCGGATCGCGTGCGGATTCTTGTCGGCGATCACTTCGGCGAGTTCCATCGCCTTCGCCAGCGGATCGTCCGACACATGCGTCGCAAAGCCAAGCAGCTTCGCTTCCGACCCGTTGAATTCACGGTTGGTGTAAATCAGCTCGCGCAGCACATCGTCGGCAACCTGCGTGCGCCACAACGCCATGCCCGCGACGTCGGGGACAAGGCCCCAGCGCATTTCCATGATCGCGATGCGCGTGTCGGGGTGGACGATGCGAATGTCGGCGGCAGCCATGATCTGGCTGCCCGCGCCGAACGCGACACCATGCACCGCCGCGATCACCGGCACCGGCAATTCGCGCCAGCCCCACGCCGCATATTGGGCATTGTTCGCGATGCCCTTGGTCCGGTCGGCAAGGCTGCCGCCCGCGCTGCTCGCACCCGGATCGCGATCATTGCTGAGGCTGGAGAGGTCGAGTCCGGCGCAGAAAGCGCGCCCCTCGCCCGACAGCACGACGACGCGGAGGCCCGCAGTCGCCTTCAATTCATCGACCGCTTGGGCAAGCGCTTCCCACATCGCGGGATCGAGCGCATTCATCTTGTCGGCGCGGATCAACCGGACATCGGCGATCCCGCCATCGAGCATGGTGATCGAAATACGGTCTTTCACGGGAGAATCCTTTTTCAGCGTTTCAATGCAGCCTCGACGAGCGGAAGCTGGTCGTTGCCGAAATACATGTCGTCCCCATCGACGAAGATCGTCGGCGAACCATAGCCACCGCGCGCGATGACTTCATCGGTGTTCGCGCGCAGCCGCGCCTTGACCGCGTCGCTGCCCGCCGCTGCGGCGAGCGCAGCGCCGTCCAGCCCCTCGGCGTCGGCAACCACCGCCAGCACGGCGGGGTCGTCGAGATTTTCCTGCCGGTCGAAATAGCTTGCAAAGGCACCCCGCACAAAACGCACCAGCGCCGCCTGATCTTCCTCGAGCGCAGAGCAGAAACGCATCGCAGCGATGCTTTTTGCAGGGTGCCACTGCGACGGAAAATTCATTGGAACCCCGGCAAGGCGCGCCCAGTCCTTCAGCACCTTCCAGCTATGCGTCAACCGCCGGTTGTCGGCCTGCTCGCGCGCCGCATAGACGGCGGGATTGACCGCATTGAACACCCCGCCGACGAGGATCGGCCGATAGACCACGGTCGCGCCGGTGCGTTCGAGCACGCCCGGCAGATTGTGGAACGCGAGGCAGGTCCACGGGCTCGACAGATCGAAGAAAAATTCGACGCGCGGGGTCATGCTCAGGCCTCGGCCTTCGCCTTTTCCCAATATTGGTCGCGGAGCAGGCGCTTGTAGAGCTTGCCCGTATCGTGGCGCGGCAGCGCTTCGAGGAAGTCGATGCGGCGCGGGATCTTCACCCCCGACAATTTCTCGCGGGCATAGGCGATCAGTTCGTCGCGCAATTCCTCGGTCGCGTCGGCCATATTCGCGGGCTGGATCACCGCGATCACTTCCTCGCCCATTTCGTCGTGCGGCCCGCCGACGACCGCGACGTCGGCGACCTTGGGGTGGGTGACGAGGTGGTTCTCGATCTCCTGCGGATAGATGTTCACGCCGCCCGAGATGATCATGAAGCTCTTGCGGTCGGTGAGGTAGAGGAAGCCATCTTCATCAACTTTGCCCACATCGCCCAAAGTCGACCAGCCCCGGGAGTTGCGGCTCGAAGCCGTCTTCTCATTATCCCCATGATATTCGAAGACATTTTCGCTTTCGAAGAAAACCGCGCCTTCCTCGTCGGGACCGAGCTCGGTCTCGTTGTCCTCGCCCATGATGTGCACGGTGCCGAGGATCGGGCGGCCGACGCTGCCCTTGTGCGTCAGCCAGTCGGGGCTGGAGATGAAGGTCATGCCATTGCCTTCGGACCCGGCATAATATTCGAAGAGCACCGGCCCCCACCAGTCGATCATCGCCTGCTTGACCGGCACCGGACACGGCGCCGCGGCGTGGATCGCGACCTTCAATGAGGATGTGTCGTAGCGGGTGCGAACATCGCCCGGCAGTTTGAGCATCCGCACGAAATGCGTCGGCACCCACTGGCTCGAATTCACGCGATATTTTTCGATGTGCGACAGCGCCGCCTCGGGATCGAATTTCTTCATCAGGACGACGGTGCCGCCGAGGCGGTGGATCGTCATCGACCAGCGCAAGGGCGCGGCGTGATAGAGCGGCGCGGGCGAGAGATAGATGCTGTCCGAATTGATCTGGAACACCGCCGACGCGAGCATGACGAGGCTGTTGACCGCGTCGATCGCCGGATCCTCGGGCAGCGGCACGCGCACGCCCTTGGGCCGCCCGGTGGTGCCCGACGAATAGAGCATATCGACCCCGGCGCGCTCGTCGGCAACGGGAGTCGCGGGCATCGCCGCGACGGCATCCTCCCAGCTTTCGTAACCGGGAATGTCGCCGCCCATCGCGAAACGCTTGATTCCGGTGGTGAGCTGCTGTGCCGCGGCGGCGAGGCTAGCCGACACGACGAGTATCTTCGCGCCCGAATTTTCGAGGATATAGTCGGTTTCGTCCTGCGTCAGCCGCGACGAGATGCACACATAGCGCAGCCCCGCGCGCTGCGCCCCCCAGGTGAGGCCATAATAATGCGGCGTGTTGTCAAGCATGAAGGCGACGACATCCTCATGCCCCAGCCCGTGTGAGCGAAAGAGCTGCGCGGCGCGGTTCGACGCCGCGTCGAGTTCGCCATAGCTGACCGCCTCGCCCGTCTCCGCGACGATGATCGCGGGCTTGTCGGGGTTGGCGCGGGCGTGGACTGAGGGGTGCATCGGGCATCATCTCCGGAATCACTGGTTTCTTTATGTCGAAGATGAGTAGCAACCTGAAACTTTTGGTCAAGCAAGCTGGGGCTCGTGACGTCAAGAAGGGCAAATCCGAACGGCACGTCGGTCAAATCGTCGATCCTCCCTGTGCCGGAGGCGTGGGGAGGTGGCAGCCTCGAAGAGGCTGACGGAGGGCCGGACGCGACGTTGCCGCCCCTCCGTCAGCGCTGCGCCGAAGGCGCAGTTTATCCTGAGCGCCTGCAAGGCAGTCGAAGGGCGCTGCCACCTCCCCATCGCTGCGCGACAGGGAGGATTAATCGGGCCGCGAGCGCAGCGTATAGCCACGCCCTTTCACCGTGTGCAGCATCGGCCAGTCGAACCCGCGGTCGACCTTGGCGCGCAGCCGCGACATATGCACCTCGACCCGGTTGGTGCCAGGATCGAAATCGATCCGCCACACGGCACGGAGCAACGCATCGCGCGACACCGGGCGGTCGGGAACGCGCGCAAGATTGGCGAGCAGGTCGAACTCGCGCAGCGGCAGGCGGATGAGCCGCCCCGCGCGCTCGACGCGGCGGTCGATCAGGTCGATGCGAAGCTCGCCCTCGCCGAGTTGCCCCGCCGCGATGCGGCTGCGCCAGAGCAGGCCGGCGATGCGCGCGAGCAGCTCGGGGAGATTGTTCGTCCATCCGGCCGCATCGTCGGCGCCCGCGGACAGCGCCGTCATCCGGTCACCCAGCGCGTCGCGATCCGATACGACGAGCAGCGGCCGCCGTCCCGCGATCGATCGCGCCAGCCGGACAAATTCGGACGGTTCCTGCCAACCCAGAAACGGATTGACGAGAAGCAGGTCGAAACAGCTGTCGACCCAGGCGCGCAGCCCGTCGACATGCTGCGGGAGCAGTTGCACCGCAAGGCCGGCGGCACCGATCGCCGTTATCAGCGCATGGGCCCGATCCGGCTGCGGATGATAGACGGCGACGAGCAATTTCCTGTCGCCGGCCTCCGCAATCCCCGATGGTGCCATCCGTCTCCCCCGTCGTCGACGCAACATCTTGTCGCCCCGCCGCCCCGCCGGCATTGCACCGCCTTTCGGCTGTGCTAACCCATAGGCATGACCAGTATCGAAATGCTTGACGGCGACTTCGCCACCCTGCCCGACCTTGTCCGTGCCCATGCCGCGGAGCGTCCCGATGCCGTAGCGGCTGCCGACCCGTTGCGGCGGCTGAGCTGGTCCGAACTGGATCAATTGACCGACCGAATCGCCGCGCGACTGCAACAGGATGGATTCGCGAAAGGCGACCGCACCGCCATTGCCGGGCTCAACAGCGTCGAGCAGATGACGGTGATCCTCGGCACCTTGCGCGCAGGCGGCGTCGCGGGGCTCGTCACCAACAGCGCGACCGGCGAGCAGATGGCGGCGATGATCGCCGACACCGGCGCGCGCCACCTGTTCCTCGACAGCGCGGCAAAGGCGAGCCTCGAAGGCCATGTCATCACCGCGAGCGACCTGATCGCGATGGACGGCAGCGACGCGGGCACGCCGATCGATACCTGGCTCTCGCCCGCGGGCGTGAAGCCGGTGCCGGTCGACATCCAGCCGGGCGACGGGTTCAACATCATCTATTCGTCGGGGACCACCGGAACGCCGAAGGGCATCGTCCACAGCCACGCGATGCGCTGGCAGCATATCATCCGCGGCGCCCCCGCCTATGGGCCCAATGCGGTGACGATCCTGTCGACACCGCTCTATTCGAACACGACCATGGCGAGCTTCATGCCCACCGTCGGGTCGGGCGGGCAAGTCGTCCTGATGAAGAAATTCGACGCGCGCGGCTTCCTCGAACTGGCGGAGCGCGAACGCGCGACGAACACCATGCTCGTGCCGGTGCAATATCGCCGCATCATGGCACTCGACGATTTCGACCGCTTCGACCTCTCCAGCTTCGTGATGAAATATTGCACCTCGGCGCCCTTTCCCGCGGCGCTCAAGGCAGATGTGCTGAAACGCTGGCCCGGCGGGCTCGTCGAGATTTACGGCATGACCGAGGGCGGCGCGGCCTTCATCCTCGAGGCGCATCAATTCCCCGACAAGCTGCACACCGTCGGCAAGCCCGCGCCCGGGCATATCGCCAAGGTGATAGACGAGGACGGCAACGAATTGCCGCAAGGATCGGTCGGCGAAGTCGTCGGCCGCAGCCCCGCGATGATGACCGGATACAACAACCGCCCCGACGCGACCAAGGCGATGCACTGGTACGATGGCGAAGGAAATCTCTTCTATCGCCACGGCGACATCGGACGGATCGACGAAGACGGCTTTCTGACGCTGATGGACCGCGCGAAGGACATGATCATTTCGGGCGGCTTCAACATCTTCCCGAGCGATCTCGAGGCGATATTGATCGCCGACGATCGCGTGGTCGAGGCGGCGGTCGTCGGGATGCCAAGCGAGGAGTGGGGCGAAACGCCGGTGGCGTTCGTCGTGCTGAAACCCGGCGCCGATGCCGAAAGCGTGCGCGCCGATTGCAACGCCAAGGTCGGCAAAACGCAGCGGCTGAGCGCAATTACCCGAGTCGAGGAACTACCCCGCAGCCCGATCGGCAAGGTGCTGAAACGCGAACTGCGCGATGCCTACGCCGGGTGAATCGCGGGTGAGGAAAGGTCTGAAAGCGACCGATAGTTGCCCATTGATCCTCCCTGTGGCGAAGCCATGGGGAGGTGGCAGCGCCCTTCGACTGCCTTGCAGGCGCTCAGGATAAACTGCGCCTTCGGCGCAGCGCTGACGGAGGGGCTATTGGCGCGAAGTTGCCGCCCCTCCACCATCGCCTAGGCGCCTCGCGGGAAGCAACGCGCCCAGCGCGTTGCTTTTACCCCGCTCGCTCCCCCTTCCCATACCTGCGGCATGAGGAGGATGTTTCTTTCCCCGTCATCCTCGTACGAGGCACGTGACTCGTACGACTTGTTCCGGGGTCCATTCTAGCCAGCGCCAGAGGATGGATCCCCGATCAAGTCCGGGATGACGGAAGTGGGGAACGTCCGCTCACCACACCAAAACCACCGCGTACGCCCTCACAGCATATATTTCATCCTGATCGACTGGCGCATGTCGCCCGCGACCGCGAAGCTGGCCGATTTGAAGCTGGGCGGCCCGACGGTGATCGTCGGGTTGCGCGAAAAGCCGAAGCCTTCCTTCGGCAGGAAGATGGCAGTGTCGAGCTTGTTGTTGCTGTTCTCGTCATGCACGACCGCGATCGCATAGGTTCCGGCGGCGGGTGCATGGATGGCGAAATTTTCCGCGTCGGCCGCCTTCACCGCCATGCGCACCGAGCCCGCATCCTTGCTGCAATCGGGAAAGGCCCTGCGGTTCGTGGTCAGGCAGACGAGGACCTGCCCCTTCGCGCTGCGCAGACCCGTGACGCTGACCTCAACCGTCGGCGGCGGCGGGCTCACGGCGGTCAGCAGCGCGGGCAAAAGAGCCAAGCCCGATATCCGTGCCGCACGCCTTGTCCCAAAAGCGGAAATAAAGGCCATAATTCCCCCGGTAAGCCGCATGATGCGCCTGATGGTGCGTTGCGGTTATCAGCCATTTCCCTGCGGGTCCATGAACAAGCGCGCGCGGAAACATCTCCCACCCCATATGGTTGCCGACCCCCATCACCGTCATGATCGCAAGCACGAGGCCGAGCATCGCGACGTGGATGGGGACCAGAAAGACGAGCCCCGGAATGACGATGGCACCGGTGATCGCCTCAAGCGGATGGAAGCTCATCGCCGCCCACGCGGTGGGCGGGCGGCTCGCATGATGGACCGCATGCGCGGCGCGGAACAGCGCCGGGCGGTGCATCCAGCGGTGCGTCCAGTAAAACCAGCTATCGTGGAGCAGCAGATAGGCAAGCAGGCTGACGGGCAGATACCAGAGCGGAAAAGCGTGGACGTCGGTATAGATGCGCGTCCAGCCATGTTCCTGCCAGCCCCAGGCGACGATGCCCGCCGGAACCCCGTAAATGGCGGCGCTCGCGAGGCTCCAGCCAATCTCGCGCTTCATCTGCGGTTCGAGCCCGCGATACAGGCCGGGGTGCCTCCACTTCGTCGCGAAGGCGAAGGCGCCGCTGGTGATCAGATAGCGCACGCCGACGATCGCGGTCATCGCGAGCACGGAAAAAAGGATCGCCCAGCCGGTCATGGCGCAAGGCTAGCCGCTCGCCGCCGCGTTGCAATGGCTTTGCGCCCGCGCGTTCGGGTGGCTAAGGCGGAGGGATGGCGGGGCAGAACATCGATAGATGCGACATCGCGATCGTCGGCGGCGGGCTCGCCGGCGGCCTTGCGGCGCTCGCGCTCGCGGCGAAGCGGCCCGACCTCGACGTGCGGCTGGTCGAACCGGGACCGGTCGGCGGCAATCACATCTGGTCCTTTTTCGACAGCGACATCGCAAAGAAGGATCGCTGGCTCGTCGCGCCGCTCGTGCGCCATCACTGGCCGCGCTACGGCGTCCGCTTTCCCGGGCACGAGCGCAGGCTGCGCATGGGGTACAAGAGCATCACCGGCGAAGCGCTCGCCGAAGCGGTCGCGGCGGCGCTGCCCGAGGGGCACATCATCGCCGACAAGGCGAAGCATGTCGCGCCCGACCATCTGCTGCTGGCGCGCGGCGGGCGATTGTCGGCGAAGCATGTCATCGATGCACGCGGCGCGGGCAAATTTCCGGGGCTCGACTGCGGCTGGCAGAAATTCGTCGGACAGGCGCTGACGGTGAAGGGCGGGCATGGCGTCGACCATCCGGTCGTGATGGACGCGGCCGTCGAGCAGCTGGACGGCTATCGTTTCGTCTATCTGCTGCCCTTCGATGCCGAGACTGTGTTCGTCGAGGACACTTATTACGGCGACGACGCCGACCTCGATGTGGGGGCGGTGCGCGAACGCATCGCCGCCTATGCCGCGGCGCAAGGCTGGAAGGTCAAGGCGACCACGCGCGAGGAAAACGGCGTGCTGCCCGTGGTCGTCGCGGGCGATTTCGAGCGGCTGTGGCCGGCGTCCGACCGCACCGCGCGGATCGGCGTGCGCGCCGGCCTGTTCCACGCGACGACCGGCTATTCGCTGCCTGACGCGGTGCGCACCGCATCGGTGCTGCCCGCGCTCGTCGACCGGTCCGACCTTGCCGCCGTCCTGCGCGGCCGCGCGGCGGCGGCGTGGCGGCGCCAGCGTTTCTACCGGATGCTCGGCGCGATGCTGTTCCGCGCGGCCGAGCCCGAGACGCGTTTCCGCGTCTTCGAGCGTTTCTATCGCCTGTCGCCGCGGCTGATCGCGCGCTTCTATGCGGGTCGCTCGACGACGGGCGACAAGCTGCGACTGCTCGCCGGCAAGCCGCCGGTTCCCGTCGGTCGCGCGGTTGCCGCGCTGGCGAAGTTCGACTGGCGATGACCCGCCGCGCGATCGTTATCGGCGCGGGGTTCGGCGGGCTCGCGCTCGCGATCCGGCTGCAATCGGCGGGCGTCGCGACGACGATCGTCGAGGCGCGCGACAAAGCCGGCGGGCGCGCCTATCACTGGCAGCGCGACGGTTTCACCTTCGATGCGGGGCCGACCGTCATCACCGACCCGCCGTGCCTCGAAGAACTCTGGGCACTCAGCGGGCAGAATATGGGGCAGGACGTCGAGCTCGTCCCCGTCACGCCCTTCTACCGCCTCAACTGGCCCGACGGCACGAATTTCGACTATTCGAACGACGAAGCGGCGCTGCGCGAGGAGATCGCGAAGCTCCATCCCGCCGATGTCGCCGGCTACGACCGCTTTCTCGAATATTCGAAGGGGGTGTATGAACAGGGCTATGTGAAGCTCGGCGCGGTCGCCTTTCTCGACTTCGCTTCGATGGTCCGGGCGGCGCCGGCGCTGATGAAATATCGGGCGTGGCGCAGCGTCTATGCGATCGTCTCCTCCTATGTGCGCGACGAGCGGCTGCGGCAGGCGCTCTCCTTCCATACGTTGCTCGTCGGCGGCAATCCGATGACGACGAGCGCCATCTACGCGCTGATCCACACGATCGAAAAGGAGGGCGGCGTCTGGTTCGCGCGCGGCGGCACCAATGCGCTGGTGCGCGGCATGGTGCGCCTGTTCGAGCGGCTGGGAGGGGTGCTGCGCCTCGACGATCCGGTGGCGAAAATCGACACGGCCAGCGACCGCGCGACCGGCGTGACGACGCAAAGCGGCTGGCAATGCGAGGCCGACATGGTCGCGACCAACGCCGACTTGATGCACAGCTACCGCGACTTGCTCGGCGGTCATCGGCGCGGGAAGAGGGCCGCAAAGAGCCTGGCGCGCAAACGCTGGTCGCCCTCGCTCTTCGTCGTCCATTTCGGGGTGAAGGGCAGCTATCCCGGCGTCGCGCACCACAGCATCTTGTTCGGGCCGCGCTACAAGGGGCTGCTCGACGACATTTACGGCGGCAAAGTGCCTGACGATTTCTCGCTCTATCTCCACCATCCGAGCGTCACCGACCCGGGCATGGCACCTCCGGGACACTCGACCTTCTATGCGCTCGCCCCCGTCGCGCATCTCGGCAAGGCGCGGGCCGACTGGGACGGCGATTTCGGCGAGCAGTTCGCCGACGCGATCCTCGACGAGGTCGAGCGCCGCGTCGCACCGGGCCTCTGCGCCAACCTCGTCACGCGCTTCCACTATACGCCCGCCGATTTCGGCCGCGACCTGTCGGCGCACCTCGGCAGCGCATTCAGTCTGGAACCGGTGCTGTGGCAAAGCGCTTGGTTCCGCGCGCATAATCGCGACGACGTGATTTCGAATCTTTACTTCGTCGGCGCGGGGACGCATCCGGGCGCGGGTATTCCGGGGGTGGTCGGCAGCGCCAAGGCGACCGCCCGTTTGATGTTGGAAGATATATGAAGCGCCTTGCCGTCTATTGCGGGTCCGCGACCCCCGAAGATCCGATCTATATCGAAACCGCGCGCCACGTCGGGCGCACGCTGGCCGAGCGGGGGATCGGCGTCGTCTATGGCGGCGGCCGGCTCGGGCTGATGGGCGCGGTCGCCGACAGCGCATTGGAAGCCGGCGGCGAAGTGATCGGAATCATTCCCGACGCGCTCGTCGGCGCCGAAGTCGCGCATCGCGGCGTCACCGAACTCCATGTCGTCAGCGGCATGCACGAGCGCAAGAAGATGTTCACCGACCTCTCCGACGGCTTCCTTACCATCCCCGGCGGCGTCGGCACGATGGATGAGCTATGGGAAGCGATCAGCTGGGCGCAGCTCGGCTATCATGCGAAGCCCGTCGGGCTGCTCAACGCCGCGGGCTTCTATAACGACCTGATCGCGTTCAACCGCCATATGATCGAGGTCGGCTTCATCCGCCCCGCGCACGCCGGGATCATGATCGTCGACGCCGGGCTCGACGAGCTGCTGGACAAAATGGCGGCCTATGTGCCGCACAAGACGATCTTCGCGATGAAGGCCGAAAACCTCTGATGACCGAGGAGGGGGTCTATGACGCACACGCCCTCCACGGTTTCGCGCACGACAGCATCGCGCGCGGATCGAAAAGCTTTGCCCTGGCGAGCCAGCTGTTCGACCGGATCACGCGCGAGCGCGTGTGGCTGCTCTATGCCTGGTGCCGCGCCGCCGACGATCTGACCGACGGACAGGATCATGGCGGCACGATGAAGCCGGACCACGACCCCGCCGCCGCCGTCGCGCATATCCGCGCGCAGACCGACAAGGCCTTTGCCGGCGAGCCGACCGGCGAGGCCGCCTTCGACGCGCTCGGCTTCCTGCTCACCGAGGTCGCCATCCCGCGCGCGGTGATCGAGGACATCATCGCGGGGTTCGAGCTCGACGCAAAGGACTGGCGCCCGCGCAGCGAGGACGACCTGCTGCGCTACGCCTATCATGTCGCGGGCGCGGTGGGGGTCGCGATGGCGCTGGTCATGGGGATCGACGCGCAAGACGAAACGACGCTCGATCGCGCCTCCGACCTCGGCATCGCTTTCCAGCTCGCCAATATCGCGCGCGACGTCGCCGAGGATGCCGCCGCCGACCGCTGTTATCTGCCCGTCGAATGGATGGTCGAACTCGACATCCCGCCGGGGCAGCACATGCACCCGGCCTTTCGCCCACGCCTGTCGGTGATGGCCAAATGGCTCGCCGAGATGGCCGGGGAATATGAGGCGTCGGGGCGCTGGGGCGCACGCAAGCTGCCCCCGCGCAGTCGCTGGGCGGTGCTCGCGGCCGCGGGAATCTATGGCGACATCGCGCGCGAGGTACGGCGCCGCGGCGACCATGCGTGGGATCATCGCGCGGCATCGAGCCTGCTCGCCAAGCTCGGCTGGATCGCGCGCGCCGGCTGGTCGGTGCTGCGCCGGCCGCCGCAGCGGCGGATCAGCCGCGAGGGGCTGTGGATGCGTCCGCGCCGCGAACCGTCGGCATGAGCCCGATCGAGGGGCTCGCGGCGGCGCTGGTCCTCGTCAACGTCGCGCTCGTCGCGCTGCGGAGCGTATGGAACTATCCCTTCGCGCTCGTCGCGGTGACGCTCTACGCCTTCGTCTTCTTCGAAGCGAAGCTGTACAGCGATATGCTGCTCCAAGGCTTTTTCTTCGCGCTCAACCTTTACGGCTGGGCGGCGTGGACGCGTGCGCGCGACGAGAGCGGCGTGCCAGTACGCTGGATGACCGGCCGCGCCCGCCGGGGCTGGGCGCTGGCGACGATCGCCGCCTGGGCCGGTTGGAGCTTTGCGATGGACCGATATACCGACGCCGTCGCGCCATGGATCGACGGCGCGATCGCAATGCTCAGCATCACCGCGCAATGGCTGCTCGCGCGGCGCCGCGTCGAAAGCTGGTTCCTCTGGATCCTCGTCGATCTGATCGCCATTCCGCTCTTCGCCTCGCGCGGCCTCTACGCGACGAGCGCGGTTTATGTCGTGCTGCTCGGTCTGTCGATCGACGGGCTGATCCAGTGGCGCCGCGCCGCGCGACGGGCCGGGTAGCGCTGTGACGCGCCATATCTGCCTCCACGGCGCCGAAAGCACCGGCAAATCGACGCTCGCCCCGCGTCTCGCCTTGCGGCTCGGCGGCCTGGTCGTCCCCGAATATGGCCGCACCTACGCCGAAGCCAACGGCATCGACCTCGACGAGGTCGACCTGCTCGCGATCTTCGACGGGCATCGCGCGGCGACCGAGGCCGCGCTCGCGCAAAAGCCCGAATGGCTGATATCGGACACCGATCCGCTGATGACGCAAGCGTGGGCGATCATGCTGCTCGGCCGCCGCCTGCCCGAAATCGACCTGTGGGACGCGGTCGCCGATCTCTATCTCGTCCCCGCGATGGACCTGCCCTGGCAAGAGGATGGCACGCGCCTGTTCGGCAGCGTCCTGGCGCGCGCGCAATTCATGGAGGTCGCGATCGGCGAACTCGACCGGCGCCGGCTTCGATGGGCGTGGGTCGAGGGCGAAGGCGATGCGCGGGTCGAGAGTGCGCTGGCGGCGATCGAGGCGGCCGGGCTGGGCTAGCCGCTATCTTCATTGTCGCAGCCGCGCCGCACGGCTAAAGCAACGCGCGTGACCGCGCTTTCCCTCCGCATCGCCGCTTTCGCCGACCGCCGGCCAAAGCTCCTCGCCCTGTTGCTGGGTGCCGTTTCGGCGACGGGATTTGCGCCGCTCCACCTCTGGCCGCTCTCTCTGCTCGCGATCGCGGGCTGGATGGCGCTGGTCGCGCGCAGCTCCAAAGGTTCGCGCGCGCTCGGCATCGGCTGGGCGTTCGGCGTCGGTCATTTCGTCGCCGGGCTGAACTGGATCGCGACCGCTTTCACCTATCAGGCGGCGATGCCCGCGTGGCTGGGCTGGATCGCAGTCGTGCTGCTGTCGCTTTATCTGGCGGTCTATCCGGCACTGGCAGCCTGGGGCGCGTGGCTGGCGAAGCCGAGGGGCGATACGCATTTTGCCGCACCGTCCTATCTGCTGGCGTTCGGCGGGCTCTGGATTCTCACCGAGTGGCTGCGCAGCTGGATTTTTACCGGCTTCGCGTGGAATCCGATGGGGGTGATCACCGTCCCGCACGCTGCCATGCCCGCGCGCTGGATCGGGACCTATGGCATGAGCGGGTTCGTCTTCCTGCTCGCGGGGGTCCTGATACTGGCGTGGTTTCGCCGCCGCGTCGCCGCCACCGCGCTATTCGGCAGCCTGCTGCTTTTCTGGGGCGCAGCCTTCGTTTCGCAAATGGGCAGCAGCGCCGACGCCGCCGTCCGATCCAAGGGCATCGCCCGGATACCCATCACCGTCGTCCAGCCCAATGTCGGACAGGAGGACAAGTGGGAAGGCAGCAAGGCCGACGCCAATTTCGCCAAGCTCGCGCGGCTGACGACGCAGAAGGACGACAGACCGCGGCTGATCCTGTGGCCCGAAGCGGCCGTCCCCGACTATCTCGAACGCGGCTATCCGTCGGTCTATTACGACCGTTCGCCTGCCGAAGCGCGCGCGCGGATCGTTCGGTTGATGAACCCGAACGACATCATGCTGCTCGGCGCGCTCAGGCTCGAACTCGACAAGGCGGGCGATGTCGTCGGCGCGCGCAATGCGGTGATGACGTTGCACGCCGACGGCACGCTGGGCCCGCGTTACGACAAGGCGCATCTGGTGCCCTATGGCGAATATCTGCCGATGCGCCCGATCCTGTCGGCGATCGGCCTGTCGCGGCTTGCGCCCGGCGACATCGATTTCTGGCCGGGGCCCGGCCCGCGCACGCTCGATCTCGGCGCCTTCGGCCGCGCGGGGCTGCAGATCTGCTACGAGATCATCTTTTCGGGCCAGGTCGTCGACCGCGACCATCGCCCCGACTTCATCTTCAATCCGTCGAACGACGCCTGGTTCGGCAGCTGGGGCCCGCCGCAGCATCTCGCACAGGCGCGGCTGCGCGCGGTCGAGGAAGGCCTGCCGGTGATCCGCGCGACACCCACCGGGATCAGCGCGGTGATCGACGCCGATGGCCGCATTGTCGAATCGCTGCCGATGCACAAGGCGGGGCGTATCGATACGACGGTGCCGCCCGCGCGCCCGCTGACGCTCTTTGCGCGCTTCGGCAACGCTCTGCCGGTCGGTTTCGCGCTGCTGTTGCTCGCGCTGGCCATTGCGTTCCGGCGCTCGGGACGCTAACAGCGCGCGGACATAAAGCATCCTTTATATTCGATTTCGAGAAGGCTTTCCCATGCGCAACAGCTTCCTTTTCACCTCCGAAAGCGTTTCGGAGGGCCATCCCGACAAGGTCGCCGACCAGATTTCGGATTCGATCGTCGACCTGTTCCTGTCGAAGGATCCCGAGGCGCGCGTGGCGTGCGAAACGCTGACGACGACGCAGCTCGTCGTGCTCGCGGGCGAGATCCGCTGCAAGGGCGTGTTCGAGGATGACGCATGGGCACCGGGCGCGCTCGACGAGATCGAGGCGACCGTGCGCAACACGGTACGCGAGATCGGCTATGAGCAGTCGGGCTTCCACTGGCAGAGCTTCCGCTTCGAGAATAATCTCCACGGCCAGTCGGCACATATCGCGCAGGGCGTCGACGAAAGCGGCGACAAGGACGAGGGCGCGGGCGACCAAGGGATCATGTTCGGCTATGCGTCGGACGAAACCCCCGACCTGATGCCCGCGACGCTCGATTACAGCCACAAGATCCTCGAGCGCATGGCCGCCGATCGCAAGGCGGGCACCGCGCCCTTCCTCGAACCCGACACCAAGAGCCAGGTTACGCTGCGCTACGCCAACGAGCGCCCGGTCGAGGCGACGGCGATCGTCGTATCGACGCAGCACGCGCCGGGCTATTATTTCCACAACGGCGAAGGCGACGAGGCGAAATATAGCGAGCTTCGCAAATATGTGCTCGGCGTGATCGCCGACGTGATGCCCGCCGAGCTGCTCACCGCGAACACCGTCTATCACATCAACCCGACCGGCCGCTTCGAGATCGGCGGGCCCGACGGCGACGCGGGGCTGACCGGGCGCAAGATCATCGTCGACACCTATGGCGGCGCCAGCCCGCACGGCGGCGGCGCGTTCAGCGGCAAGGACCCGACGAAGGTCGACCGTTCGGCCGCCTATATCACGCGCTATCTGGCGAAGAATATCGTCGCCGCGGGCCTCGCGCGCCGCTGCACGATCCAGCTTTCCTATGCGATCGGCGTCGCCGAGCCGCTGTCGATCTATGTCGACCTGCACGGCACCGGCACGGTCGAGGAAGGCCGCATCGAAGCTGTTCTTCCACAGCTCGTGCGCCTGACGCCCAAGGGCATCCGCACACATTTGGGGCTCAACAAGCCGATCTATCGGCAGACCGCGGCCTATGGCCACTTCGGCCGCACCGCCGAGGGCGACGCCTTCCCGTGGGAGCGCACCGACCTCGTCGACAAGCTCAAGGCGGCGCTCGCCGCCTGACGCGGGTAGCGGGGGCGCTTGCCGCCCCCGCCTCGCCGCGCTAACGGGCGCGGCATGACTGCGCACAAACCCGGCGATCCGACGACCCTCAACCGCCTTTACGGCCGTTCGAAGGGCAAGCCGCTGCGCGCGGGGCAGCAGGATCTGGTCGATACGCTGTTGCCGCAGATCGCGGTGCCCGAAGTTGGCGAAGTTTCCGCGGAGCGTCTGTTCGGGCAGGCATGTCCGTTGCATTTTGAAATTGGTTTTGGCGGCGGCGAGCACATGGCGGGGCGCGCCGACATGCTGCCCGATCATGGCTTCATCGGCGCCGAGCCCTTCATCAACGGCGTGGCACAGGCGCTGGTCCATGTCGCGGGCGATCATGGCGCAAGGCTGCCGCTCGGCAACGTCCGCATCCATCATGGCGATGCGCTCGAAGTGCTGCGGCGGATCCCCGACGGCGCGTTGTCCTTCGCCTATCTGCTCCACCCCGACCCCTGGCCCAAGGCGCGCCACGCGAAGCGGCGGATGATGAACGATGGCCCGCTCGACCTGATCGCGGCGAAGCTCAAGCCCGGCGGCGAGTTCCGCTTCGGCACCGACCATCCGATCTATCTGCAGCACGCGTTGATGGTGATGCGCCGCCACCGCCACCAGTATGAATGGCTGGCGCAGGGCGCGCGCGATTTCCAGCAGCGCCCCGGCGGCTGGCCCGAAACGCGCTACGAAGCCAAGGCGCGCGCGCAGGGGCATGAGGTCTGGTATTTCCGTTACCGGCGGATCTAGCCCTTGGATTCGCGCTTCGCGGCCTTGGCTTGCCGCAGCCGGTTCTCGCGCATCGCGAGTTCTTCGTAGCGGCACAGCGGCACCGGGGGCTTCGCGGCGCGGGATGTTTCGCGGCGGGGTTTCTTGCCGGGCATGATGGCGCATCCTAGCGCGCGCACCGCGCATAAACAAATGGGGCGGCCTCGTATCGAGTGCCGCCCCAGTGTTGTGGATCCGTCGGGGAGAGGGAGAGGACGGTTCCGGAGATTGGTGTCAGTCTGTCTTGGCTTGTCTTAGCGCCCCAAATTAACGGGAGGCCATCTGGCTGTCGGTTTCGACTTCGGCGACGCCGGCGATCTTGAGCGCGGCGCGGAACTGCTTGGCGGCGGCGCGTTCGTTACCCGCTTCGCACAGCTTCTTGCCGGTCGAAACGAAGCGCTTGGCGCTCGACTGCTTGGCTCCTTCGACGCCGCTGGCGGCGACATGCGCCTGTTCGGCGAGACCGGCGCAGCGATAATCGCCGCCCGACTGGGCATAAGCGGGGGTCGTCGATGCCATCAGGCCGGTGAAGGCGAGCGCCGAAGCGGCGACGACGGCAAAGGCGGTAGGAAAGCGGCGGAAAGAGGAGAGCTGATAGGACATGGGAGAGGTTCCTTTCGTTTCGTTGTGCAACCTTTATAGGCGCGGTTGCGCACTTAGATAATCCTCTATAATCTGCAAGTGCTTTGAAGCAGGATTTAACAATCCCCCAAGGGGCGCTCGACGGGATCGAAGCCTTCCTGCGTGTCGCGGAAAGGCGCAGCTTTTCCGCTGCGGCCGCCGACCTCGGCGTCTCCCCCTCCGCGATCAGCCAGACGGTCAAGGCGCTCGAAGCGCGCGTCGGCGCGCCCTTGTTCATGCGCACGACGCGCAGCGTCGGGCTGACCCAGGCGGGCGAGATGTTCCTCGAGCGCGCGGCGCCCGCCTATACCGGGCTCGCCGACGCCTATGAAGCGGCGCGCAACCTCGGCAACCGGCCCGCGGGGCGGCTGCGGATCAATCTGATGCGCGGCGCGGTCCAGCCTTTGTTCGAGCCGATCATCGCGGGCTTTTGCGAAACCTATCCCGACATCGAGCTCGAAATCTACGCCGACGATGCGCTGGCCGACCTCAGCGCCGGCGGTTTCGACGCCGGGGTGCGGATGGGCGAATCGCTCGACGCCGACGTGATCGCCGTCCGCCTGACCGGACCCTTCCGTTTCGTCGTCGCGGCGGCGCCCGCCTATCTGGCGAAGCACGGCCGCCCCGAAACCCCCGAGGAACTGCGCGACCATCGCTGCGTCCGCTTTCGCCTCGCCACCGGCGCGCTGATGCCGTGGACGTTCGAGAAGGGAAACCGCGAATATGACGTCAGCGTCACCGGACCGGTGATCGTCAACGACTGGATCGCCGCGCTCGTCGCGATCCGCGCCGGGGTCGCGATGGGCATGATGGCCGAACCGATGGCAAAGGCGATGGTGGAAAACGGCGAGCTCGAACTGGTGCTCACCGACTATGCGTCGGCGACCTCGGGGCTCTTCCTCTATTATCCCGGCCGCAAGCAGGTGATGCCCAAGCTGCGCGCCTTCATCGATTATGTGCGCGAAAATCTGCCCGACGAGATCACCGCCTAGGACCGGCCGACATTCAGCCCCCGGCGGCCTGCAAATGGCGGCCTTCCGCGCTTCCGGTGCTCACGTGCAAAAGCACGCTGCGCTCCGGGTCACGGAAAACCACCATTTTCGACTCACCGGGAGCTGAATCTCAACCGGTCCTGAAGGCTGTCCCCTCGATAATCGGCCCGGCGCGGAAACAAATCCCTTTGCCGACAGCAGAAAAATTGGGCTGGCGCATTGCCCCAAATCGCGGCAGCAAGTTGTCAACTAAATGAGTTGGGATGAATCATGATCGATCTTGCGGCCATCGACTTTACCGCGCTCCTGCCGTTCATCCTGATCGGTTTCGCAGCGCAGCTCGTCGACGGCGCGCTCGGCATGGCGTTCGGGGTGATCTGTAACACCTTGCTCGTCGCGGTGCTCGGCGTCCCGCCCGCGACCGCGTCGGCACGCATCCATGTCGTCGAGATTTTCACCACCGGCGTGTCGGGGCTGAGCCATGTGTTCCACCGCAACATCGACTGGCCGCTGTTCTTTCGTCTGCTCGTCCCCGGGGTGATCGGCGGGGTGCTCGGCGCCTATGTGCTGTCGTCGCTGCACGCCGAGGTCGTGAAGCCCTTCGTACTCGGCTATCTCGTGCTGATCGGTATCTGGTTGCTGATCCGCGGCGTGCTCTATCCGCCCAAATTTTCGAAGCCCAAGGTCGTCGGCCCGCTCGCGGTGGTCGGCGGCTTTCTCGACGCCGCGGGCGGCGGCGGCTGGGGCCCGGTCGTGACCTCGAACCTGCTCGTCCAGGGCGGCGAACCGCGCAAGGTCGTCGGCACGGTCAACAGCGTCGAATTCTTCCTCGCGGTCGCGGTCTCGCTCGCCTTTATCTGGCATTTGGGCATCGACGATATCCTCGGCCCGACGCTCGGCCTGATCATCGGCGGCGTCGTCGCCGCGCCGATCGGCGCGATGATGGCCAAACGTTTCTCGCCCAAGGTCATGCTGATGCTGGTCGGCACCGTGCTGACCGCGACGAGCGCGTTCGGGCTGTACAAGGCGCTGGTGGGCTAGCAGCCATTAAATCCTCCCTGTGGCGAAGCCATGGGGAGGTGGCAGCGCCCTTCGACTGCCTTGCAGGCGCTCAGGATAAACTGCGCCTTCGGCGCAGCGCTGACGGAGGGGCCATGGCGCGAGGTCGCTGCCCCTCCACCACTCGCTTCGCGAGCGGCCCCCCTTCCCCATCGCTTCGCGACAGGGAGGATCTTGCCATCGTCGTCACCCTGGACTTGATCGCCATTGCCGTCTCCCCTCCCGCTTGCGGGAGGGGATGACTGAAACCCACCCAAAGCCGCCGATCAGTTCGCCGGTCGGGTCTCGTCGATCTTGTCGACCCATTCGGGGAAGAAGCTCGGCTCGCGCGCCGACCAGCCGGGGGCGGTGGCGGCGGCTTCGCTGATCGACTGGAGCAGGATCTTACGCTTGTCGGGATGGAGGTGCGGCAGCGAGGCGGCAGCGCAGAAGGCGCCCGGAAGCCACGGCCGCGCGTGCGCGCCGAGCAGCCGTTCGTAGAGGAAGCGATAGGAAGCGAAGCCCGGCAGGCGGTCCTGCCCGAGGTCGAACGCCGACACCGCGATCAGCGGCGCCATGAAATGTTCGAGCGCGTCGAGCCCGCTGTCGTCGGGAACATGCGCCCGCACCTCGCCGAGCCGCTGGTAGACGCGCGCCTGGACACGGATCGCGGTTTCCTCGACCATGTCACGCGACCAGCGCGCGATCGCGTCGTCGCGTTCGAGCCCGACGTCGAGCGACCGGCGGATGTAGCGCTGGGTCGCCGCGGGAAAACCCGCGAATTCCTTGATTTCGGAAAGGGACAGGTCGCCTGCGGCCGGTCCTGAACGCGTCGCCATGGTCATGCTCCCGCTCGGCGCCCGGGGAGCCATCCCCCCGGAGGCCTGCATCACACAGTCTGCCACCAGATTGGTTAGTGGCAGGTTAACCATAGTGTCGGGACTCGTTCAGCAAATCACGGGGCGTTGCGCGATGCCGCGACGGGGCCTAATCAGCGTGTCTTGAAACCATAAGACACACGCAGGTCCACCATGTCCAACGCACCGCAGCCGGTCATTTCCGCAACCGGCCTTTTCACCCCCGCCGAAGCGATCTCCAACGAAGAACTTGTCGCCAGTTTTAACGCGTATGTTGCGCTGCACAATAGAGAAAATGCAGCGGCGATCGCGGCGGGCGAGGCACCCGAACTGACCGAGTCGAGTGTCGAATTCATCGAGAAGGCGAGCGGGATCGGATCGCGTTTCGTCGTCGACAAGGCGGGCATTCTCGATCCGGCGCACATGGCGCCGCGCATCGCCGAACGCGGCAACGACGAGCTGTCGATCCTCGCCGAAATCGGGGTCGCGGCGGCGAAGGATGCGCTGACGCGCGCGGGGCGCGACGCGGGCGACGTCGACGCCGTGCTGTGCGCCGCGTCGAACATGCAGCGCCCCTATCCGGCGATGGCGGTCGAGATTCAGGACGCGCTCGGCATCGACGGCTTCGGTTTCGACATGAATGTCGCCTGTTCGTCGGCGACCTTCGGCATCCAGACCGCCGCCGACTATATCCGCGCGGGCCATGCCAGGAGCGTGCTCGTCGTGAACCCCGAAATCTGTTCGGGGCATCTGAACTGGCGCGACCGCGACAGCCATTTCATCTTCGGCGACGTCGCGACCGCGATTCTGGTCGAGGACAAGGACATCGCGGCGGCGGGGCATTGGGACATTCTCGGCACCAAGCTGAAGACCGTCTTTTCGAACAATATCCGCAACAATTTCGGCTTTTTGAACCGCGGGCACGGCGGGATCGACCAGTCGGGGCCGAAGTCGGACAAGCTTTTCGTCCAGGAAGGCCGCAAGGTGTTCAAGGAGGTCGTGCCGATGGTCGCCAATATGATCGTCGAGCAGATGGAGGTGCTCGGTCTCGAAGGCGGCGATATGCGCCGGCTGTGGCTGCACCAGGCGAACACCAATATGAACCGGCTGATTGCGCAGCGCGTGCTGGGTCATGAGGCGAGCGAGGACGAGAGCCCGACGGTGCTCGATACCTATGGCAATACGTCGAGCGCGGGGTCGATCATCGCCTTTCACCTGAACCATGCGGATATGGTGGCGGGCGATACCGGGCTGATCTGTTCGTTCGGCGCGGGGTATAGCGCGGGGACGGTGTTCGTGCGGAGGACGTGATGCAGTAATCGTCGTCCCCGCGAAGGCGGGGACCGCTAGCAACCTTACGCTACGCCGACAGCGGCCCCCGCCTGCGCGGGGGCGACGTTCATGGCACAAATGTCGTGAACAGGTAGATCGCGAAGAGCATCAGGTGGATCACCCCCTGCAGCACGGTCGTCCGGCCGTTCGCCAGCGTCTGCACCGAAACGATCAGCGAGAGGAAGAGCAGCACGGTCGACTTGGCGTCGAGGCCGAGGCCGATCGGCATGTCGGCGACGATCGACAGGATCGCGACCGCCGGAATGGTGAGGCCGATAGTCGCGAGCGCCGAGCCGAGCGCGAGGTTGAGGCTGGTCTGGAGGCGGTCGGCCTTCGCCGCGCGCACCGCCGCGAGCCCTTCGGGCGCGAGGATCAGCGCGGCGATCAGCACGCCGAGCACCGCGGGCGGCGCGCCCCAGTCGGCAAGCAGCGCGCCCATCACCGGCGAAAGATTTTTGGCGAGCAGCACGACCGCGACGAGGCTGGCGAGGAGCAGCGCGCCCGAAATGGCGGTGCGCTGCATGCTCGGCGGCGGGGCGTGCGCGTCGGGTACGCCGTCACCGTCAGCATCGCCGTCGGGAAGGAAATAATCGCGGTGGCGGACCGTCTGGACGAGCGCGAAAGTCGCGTAGAGGATCAGCGACACCACGGCGACGAAACCGAGCTGGGTTGCCGAATAGAAGGGGCCCGGCACGCTCGAGGTAAAATTGGGCAGCACCAGCGTGACGACCGTCAGCACCGTCAGCGTCGCAAGCGCGGCGCCGATGCCGGTGCGCTGGAAACGCTGTTCGTGATGGCGGATCGCCCCGCTCAAAAGGCAGAGGCCCATCAGGAGGTTGAGGATCACCATGACCGCGGCGAACACCGTGTCGCGCGCGAGCGTCAGCGCCTTTTCGGGTTCGGCCTGCATCAGGGTGAGGATCAGCCCGACCTCGATCACCGTCACCGCGAGCGCGAGGATCAGCGTGCCGAAGGGTTCGCCGACGCGGTGCGCGATCACCTCGGCATGGTGAACCGCCGCGACGACCGCGCCCGCGAGGATGAAGGCAACGAGCCAGGGGTTGAGCGGCATCGCAAGGCTCGCCATCGCGGCGACGAAGCCGAGGATCGGAAAGATGTCGTTGGTGCGATCGGCGAGGCGGAGCTTTGCGGTCATGGGGCTTCTATTGCAGCCGCTTTCGCGCCTGAACACCCCGACGGCGCAATTTAATGCGCGCGCACCGGCAGCCCCGCGGCGGCGAGCCGCGCGTGCGCTTCGGCGATCGTCGCCTCGCCGAAGTGGAAGATGCTGGCGGCGAGCACCGCGCTGGCGCCGCCGTCGATCACGCCGGCGGCGAGATGGTCGAGGTTGCCGACGCCGCCCGATGCGATCACGGGCACGCTGACCGCGTCGGCGATCGCGCGGGTGAGCGCGAGGTCGTAGCCGTCCTTGGTGCCGTCGCGGTCCATGCTGGTCACGAGCAGCTCGCCCGCGCCGAGGGTGGCGAGGCGGACGGCGTGTTCGAGCGCGTCGATCCCGGTCGGCTTGCGGCCGCCGTGGGTGAATATTTCCCAGCGGGCGTCTTCGACCCGCCGCGCGTCGATGCTCCCGACCGCGCACTGGCTGCCGAACCGATCGGCGATGTCGGCGACGAGTTCGGGGCGCGCGACCGCGGCGCTGTTCACCGCGACCTTGTCGGCGCCCGCGAGGAGCAGCGCGCGCGCGTCGTCGGCGCTGCGCACGCCGCCGCCGACGGTGAGCGGCATGAAACAGACCTCGGCGGTGCGGGCGACCATGTCGAGCAGAGTGCCGCGCCCCTGATGGCTCGCCGAAATGTCGAGGAAGCACAGCTCGTCGGCGCCCGCGGCGTCATAGGCGCGTGCCGCCTCGACCGGATCGCCCGCATCGCGCAGGTCGACGAAGTTGACCCCCTTGACGACGCGCCCGTCGGCGACGTCGAGGCAGGGGATGACGCGGACGCGGACGGTCACGCCGCCCCCGCCGCGATCGCCTCGGCGAGGTCGAGGCGGCCGTCGTAGAGCGCGCGGCCGGTGATCACGCCCTCGATCCCCTCGGCGACATGGGGGCGGAGTGCGTGGATGTCGCCGATGCCGGCGACGCCGCCGCTGGCGATCACCGGGATGCGCACCGATTTGGCGAGCGCGACGGTCGCCTCGACGTTGCAGCCCTTGAGCAGCCCGTCGCGCCCGACGTCGGTGAAGAGCAAGGCGGCGACGCCGGCATCCTCGAAGCGGCGCGCGAGGTCTTCGACGCGGACGTCGGAGACGTCGGCCCAGCCCTCGGTCGCGACCATGCCGTCGCGGGCGTCGACGCCGACGACGATCCGGCCGGGCAGGTCGCGCGCGGCGGACTTCACGAACTCCGGGTCCTTGAGCGCCGCGGTGCCGATGATCACGCGATCGACGCCGAGCGCGAGCCAGCGGTCGACGCCGGCACGATCGCGGATGCCGCCGCCGACCTGCACCTTGCCCGGAAAGGCCGCGATGATGCTCTCGACCGCCGCGCCGTTGACGCTTGTCCCCGCAAAGGCGCCGTCGAGATCGACGACGTGGAGGTGCGACGCGCCCGCATCGGCGAAGAGGCGCGCCTGCGCCGCGGGATCGTCGCCATAGACGGTCGCGCGCGCCATATCGCCCTCGGCGAGCCGCACCACCTGCCCGCCCTTGAGGTCGATCGCGGGGAAAATGGTCAGGCCAGAATCTACGGGCGCCATGCCAGGAATCTCTCTAGTGTCGCGAGGCCATAGGCCTGGCTTTTTTCGGGGTGGAACTGGACGCCGACGATATTGTCCTTCGCCACGGCGGCGGTGAAGGTCGCGCCGTGGCTGCTCGTCGCGGCGACATGCGCGGCATCGGCGAAATGATAGCCGTGGAGATAATAGGCCTCGCCCGCCGCGATCACCGGATGCGCGAAACTCGGCACGACGTCGTTCCAGCCCATGTGCGGGATGCGGAGGCCGGGCGCGGGGTCGAGGGCGCGCACGGTGCCGCCGATCCAGCCGAGCCCCTTGTGCGTCCCATGCTCCTCGCCCGCGTCGGCGAGCAATTGCATGCCGACGCAGATGCCGAGGAAAGGCGCGCCTTCGCCGCGCACGCGCTGCTCCATCGCCGCGATCAACCCGTCGATCGCCGAAAGCCCGTTCATGCACGCGGCGAAGGCGCCGACGCCGGGCAGGACGATGCGGTCGGCTTGTCCCACGACATCGGGATCGGCGGTGACCGCGACATTCTCCGCGCCCGCCGCGACGAGCGCATTGTGCACCGAGCGAAGATTGCCCGCGCCATAGTCGATCAGGGCAACAACGCTCATGGATGGCCCCTAGAGAACGCCCTTGGTCGAGGGAATCGCGTCGCCCTTGCGCGGGTCGATTTCGACCGCCTGGCGCAGCGCGCGCGCGAGCGCCTTGTACATGCTTTCGGCGATGTGATGGTTATTCTCGCCGTAGAGCGTTTCGATGTGCAGCGTGATCCCCGCGGTCTGCGCGAAACTGTGAAACCAGTGCGGGAACATCTCGGTGTCCATCTCGCCGAGCCGCGGCTGCGAGAAGCTGGATTTATAGACGCAGTGCGGGCGTCCCGAAATGTCGAGCACGCAGCGCGTCAGCGTCTCGTCCATCGGCGCGTGCGCCTCGCCGTAACGGGCGATGCCGCGCTTGTCGCCGAGCGCCTTGGCTACCGCTTCGCCGAGCGCCAATGCGCTGTCCTCGACCGTGTGGTGCTGGTCGATGTGGAGGTCGCCCTTCACGGCCATCGAGATGTCGATCAGCGAGTGGCGCGACAATTGTTCGACCATATGGTCGAGGAAACCGATGCCGGTGGACACCGAATATTCGCCCGTCCCGTCGAGATTGACGGTGATCGCGATATCCGTTTCCTTGGTCGTGCGCTGGACGGTGGCGGTTCGCATGGGCGACCCCTTAGAGCGTCTGTTTCGCGTTGCAAGGCGATTCTCCCCCCTTGACCCCCCTTGACCCGCACGCGGCGCGCGTTCATCCCCCTTCGCCATGAGTGATGACGTTCGCGACAGCCTGATTCCCTATGACGAAATCGTGCAGGACGCGCTGCGCGCCGTGGTCGGCCGCGTGCTGAGCCAGATCGAAGGTTACGACAGCCTGCCCGGCGAACATCATTTCTATATCACCTTCAAGACGCAGGCCCCCGGGGTCGACATCCCCGCGCATCTGATCGCCAAATTCCCCGACGAAATGACGATCGTGCTGCAGAACCGTTTCTGGGACCTGAGCGTCGAGGAGGATCATTTCCGCGTCGGCCTGTCGTTCAACCAGACGCCGTCGATGCTGACGATCCCCTATGCCGCGATCACCGCCTTCGTCGATCCGTCGGTCGATTTCGGGCTGCAATTCCAGGTCAGCGACGACGAGGCCGCGCAGCCCGAGCCGCACGACGAAGCCGACAACGACCGTCCCGACGTCACGAGCGAGGACGGGTCGAACGTCGTGACGGTGGATTTCGGCAAGAAGAGATAGCGTCGTGGGCCCACTCTGGCCCCCGAGCCGCTTCTGGCAATATTGGGCGCTTGCGGGAATGCTCGTGCTGACCGGCGCCTTCTGGTGGGGCGTCGAGGGCTATGCGCTGTTCGAGGGCAACCATGCGCGCGGCCAGATTGCCGACGGGCTGCTGCGCTTCAGCCTGCTGGTGCTGACGCCGGCGCTGGTCATCGTCTGGCTTGCCGCCGCATGGCTGCGCCGCCGCGTCGGCGAGGGCGGCTATTGGCAGTTGCTCGGCCTCGTCGCGATGATCTGGGCGGGCGCGGTGCTGGTGACGAGGATGCTGGTGGCATGAGCACACGAACCGAAAGCGATTCGATCGGCGAGATCGAGGTTTCGGCCGAGGCCTATTGGGGCGCGCAGACCGAACGCAGCCGCCATAATTTCGCTTTTCCCGCGCATGAGCGCATGCCGTTGCCGATCGTCCATGCGCTCGCGCGGATCAAGGGCGCCGCGGCGCGAGTCAACCGCAACCACGGGCTCGACGCGGGGATTGCCGATGCGATCGCCGCAGCGGCCGACGCGGTCGTGGCAGGCGATTACGACGACCAGTTCCCGCTCGCGATCTGGCAGACGGGCAGCGGCACCCAGTCGAACATGAACGCGAACGAGGTGATCGCCGGGATCGCGAACGAAAAGCTCGCGGGCACGCGCGGCGGCAAGACGCCCGTCCATCCCAACGACCATGTCAACATGGGCCAGTCGTCGAACGACAGTTTCCCGACCGCTCTGCACGTCGCGGTCGCGGTCGAGACGACGGCGCGGCTGTTGCCGTCGCTGATCGCGCTGACCGACGCGCTCGCCGCGAAGGCCGAAGCGTGGCGCGATATCGTCAAGATCGGGCGCACCCACTTGCAGGATGCGACCCCGCTGACGCTGGGGCAGGAGTTTTCGGGCTATGCCGCGCAGCTCGCCGCCTGCCGCGCGCGCATCGAGGGCGCGCTGGCGCATGATATCTGCAAGCTCGCGCAAGGCGGCACCGCCGTCGGCACCGGGCTCAACGCCCCCGCGGGCTTCGACGTCGCCATCGCGGCCGAGCTGTCGAAAAACACCGGCATCGCGTTCGAGACCGCGGCGAACAAGTTCGAGGCGCTGGCATCGAACGACGCGCTCGTCTTCTTCTCGGGCGCGCTGAACACGCTTGGCGTCGCGCTCACGAAGATCGCGAACGACATTCGCCTTCTGGGCTCGGGCCCGCGCGCGGGGCTCGGCGAACTCGACCTGCCCGCGAACGAGCCCGGCAGCTCGATCATGCCGGGCAAGGTCAACCCGACCCAGTGCGAGATGCTGACGATGGTCGCGGCGCAGGTCATCGGCAACCATCAGGCGGTGACCGTCGGCGGCTTGCAGGGGCATCTCGAGCTCAATGTGTTCAAGCCGCTGATCGGAGCCAATGTGCTGCGTTCGATCGAGCTGCTGAGCGTCGGCATGGCGGGCTTTACCGAACATTGCGTCGTCGGCATCGAACCCAATCGCGCGCGCATCGACGAGCTGATGAACCGCTCGCTGATGCTCGTCACTGCGCTGGCGCCCGAAATCGGTTACGACAAGGCGGCGAAGATCGCGAAACATGCGCATGAGACGGGCAGCACGCTCAAGGAAGCGGCGCTCGACCTCGGCTATGTCGATGCCGCGACCTTCGACCGGGTGGTCGATCCGCGCACGATGCTGGGCCCCGACGGCTGACGGAACCCGCGGCGCCTTCCGGGGATTGATGAGGGGAAGGAGAGATGAGCATGATCGGTCGGATCGTAGGCGGCGTTCTGGGCAGCGCCATCGGACGCCGCAAGGGCAATCATCCCGTCGCGGGCGCGGTGATCGGCGCGGGCACATTGTTCGCGGCGCGGCGCCTGTTCCCGCAGCGTTACGCGGTGCTCGCGGCGACGGTCGCGGGGGCCTATCTCACCAAGAAATGGGCCGAACGCGCCGAGGCGCGCAAGGCGGCGGCGGAAGCGCATGCGGTCGATCCCGAACTGGCGCGCGCAGGCGTCGTCGACACCTATGCGGGCACCGCGAAGGCGCCGACCGATGGCGAGACGATGGGCGACGCGTTGCCGCCGGCGATTCCGGTGGATGCAAACGGGAAACGGCCGGCGATTCATTGAACGTCCTACATTCGTCGCCCCTGCGAAGGGCGACGGAATAGGACGCCGATCGTGCATTGAATGACGGACATTCCCTCCGTCATTCCGGCGAAGGGTGTTCAGAGGCACGTGACTCTGAAACACGATCTCGCCGTTTCGGTCTGACGCACCGGGTGAGATCCCGGCCTTCGCCGGGATGACGATTCAAAAATACTCGCACTTCAGCCATCCGCCTGCCACTCCTTCACCGCCTCGACCGGCGAGACCAGCATCAGCACATTGAGCGTCAGATTGTCGCGAATCGTCCACAGCGTGAACAGTTCGAATATGATCGCGATCGCCACCGTCACCCACCAGCGCATCCGGCTCGCCGCGAGGAAGCCGAGGATCATGAAGAGCGCGTCGCTGACCGAATTGAGGATCGAATCGCCCGAATAGCCATAGGCCATCGTGACTTCGCGATAGCGGTCGATGATGACGGGCGAATTTTCGAGGATTTCCCACGCCGCCTCGATCCCGATCGCGAGCGCGAGCGCTACCCACAAGGGCTGGCGCGGGATCAGCCAGCGCGACAGGCCGAAGAAGAGGAAGCCGTGGATGACATGGCTGAAGCTGTACCAGTCCGAAATCTGTTGGCTGTTCTGGTTCGACTGGACGGTGCCATGCCACAGGCTGATGGTCCCGCACGGGCAGATCGGCGGGCGTCCCATCGCGAACAGGATCGCGGCGAAAAGGACCATCAGCGCCGCGGCGACCAGCCAGCCCCGTCGTGAAACCCCCAATATCATCGCCGCCCTTCCCGCTTGACCGCACCCGTCTCTCGCGCAATTAGCGCCCATGGCTGAAAGCGTCCACCTGAACCGCCGCGGCGTGTTGTTCGTCCTCTCCTCGCCGTCGGGCGCGGGCAAGACCACCATCTCGCGCATGATGCTCGAGGCCGACAAGGATATCGCGCTGTCGATCTCGGCAACCACACGCCCGCCGCGCCCCGGCGAGATCGACGGGGTCCATTATCATTTCGTCGATGTCGAAACCTTCAAGAAGATGGCCGCCGACGGCGAATTCCTCGAATGGGCGCATGTCTTCGGCCATCGTTACGGGACCCCGCGCGCACCCGTTGACGCGATGCTCGAGGCGGGCAAGGATGTGCTGTTCGACATCGACTGGCAGGGTGCGCAGCAGCTGTATCAGGAGGCGGGCCCCGATGTGGTGCGCGTGTTCGTGCTGCCGCCGACGATGGAGGAGCTCGAACGGCGGCTGCGCGCACGCAACACCGACAGCGACGAGGTGATCGCGGCGCGGATGGAGCGCGCGGCGAACGAGATCAGCCACTGGGACGGTTATGACTATGTGCTGATCAACGACAATGTCGAAGGCTGTTTCGACGAGGTTCGCGCGATCCTGCGCGCCGAGCGGTTGAAGCGGCGGCGGCAGATCGGGCTGATCGGCTTTGCGCGCGATTTGATCCGGTCGGTGCCCGATGCGGACAAGAAGCTTTAATCATTATCCCCCCTTGATGGGGGAGGCAGCGAGACTTGCGAACTTGTTCGCCAGTCGCAGCGGTGGGGGTGAGCTCTCGGCCTGAAACGGCGGCGCAAGGACGCACGATCACCCTCATCCAACTGCGCCTAATCGCTTCGCGATAAGGCTTCGTATCCTTCTCCCATCGAGGGAGAAGGAGATCAGACCGCCCGCGCCAGCTTCTCTTCGAGCTCCGCCACCGTCTCCGCGCGCAGCGGTTTGGCCTGCCCGTCGGTGCGGCATACCACCACCGTGTCGCACGTCGCGATGCAGCGGCCGTTCTGGAACATCGCCTGGACGATCGTCCAGCTCGAGGTGCCGAGCCGGCCGATGCCGGTCGCGATTTGCACCGGATCGGGGAAATTGCCCTCGGCGAGATAGTTGATCTCGACCGCGGCGACCATCGTGCGCTCGTTCGCGGGGCGCTCGTCCAGCGGACGCACGTCGCGGTTGAGGAGGACGCGGCCGCTTTCGAACAGCGCGGCAAAGGCCACATTGTTGAGGTGGCCGTTGATGTCCATGTCCTGAAAGCGCGTCTGCAACTCGATGCAGACGGGGTAGCTGGCGGGGTTCAGCCGCCAGCTTTCCGGTTTGGGCATATCAGCGCGGCGCCATGCGGATGCCGCCGTCGAGGCGCACGTCCTCGCCGTTGAAATAGCCGTTCTCGATCATGCAGAGCGCGAGATTGGCATATTCGTCGGGGTTGCCGAGCCGCTTCGGGTTGAGCACCGAGGCGCCCAATGCGTCGCGGACATTCTGCGGCGCGCCCGCGAGCAGCGGGGTGTCGAAGATGCCGGGCAGGATCGTGTTGACGCGGATATTCTCGTTACCCAAGTCGCGCGCGATCGGGAGGGTCATGCCGACGACGCCGCCCTTCGATGCCGAGTAAGCGGCCTGGCCGATCTGGCCGTCCTCGGCCGCTACGCTCGCGGTGTTGACGATCGCGCCGCGTTCGCCGTCTTCCATCGGGTCGAGCGTCAGCATGCCCGCCGCCGACTTGGCGATGCAGCGGAAGGTGCCGACGAGGTTGATCTGGATGATCCAGTTGAACGCATCGAGCGGGAAATGCTTGATGCTGCCGTCTTCCTTCGAGCGGCTCGCGGTCTTGATCGCGTTGCCGGTGCCCGCGCAGTTGACGAGGATGCGTTCCTGGCCGTGCGCGGCGCGTGCCTTTTCAAAAGCCGCGTCGACCGAAGCGTCGTCGGTGACGTTGCATTCGCAGAAGACGCCGCCGAGTTCGGCGGCGATGGCCTTGCCCTTTTCTTCCTGCAAGTCGAAGATCGCGACCTTGACGCCCTTTGCGGCAAGCGCGCGCGCGGTCGCCGCGCCGAGGCCCGAAGCGCCGCCGGTGACGACGGCGGATATGGTGGAATCGAGTTTCATTATATTCTCCCTTGAAACGTCGCCCCCGCGCAGGCGGGGGCCGTTGGCAGCCTTGCGCTACCCCGATAGCGGCCCCCGCCTGCGCGGGGGCGACGCCAGATTTCTTACAGCCGCTCGACGATGGTGACGTTGGCCTGACCGCCGCCTTCGCACATGGTCTGGAGGCCGTATTTGCCGCCGGTCGCGTCGAGCACGCCGAGCAGCGTCGCCATCAGCTTGGCGCCGCTGGCGCCGAGCGGGTGGCCGAGCGCGATCGCGCCGCCGTGCTGGTTGATCCGCGCCGGATCGGCGCCGAGATATTTGAGCCAGGCGAGCGGCACGGGCGCGAAGGCTTCGTTGACCTCATAAGCGTCGATGTCGCCGATCTTCATGCCCGCCTTTTTGAGCGCGCGTTCGGTCGCGAACAGCGGCTCTTCGAGCATGATCACCGGGTCGCCCGCGGTCACCGAGATGTGGTGGATGCGCGCGCGGGGGGTGAGATTGTGATCCTTCAGCGCCTGTTCGGACACGACGAGCGCGGCGCTCGCGCCGTCGCAGATCTGGCTCGCCGAGGCCGCGGTGATCGCGCCGCCTTCCTGAAGCAGCTTGACGCCCGCAATGCCTTCGAGCGTCGCATCGAAACGGATGCCTTCGTCGATGAGGTGCATTTCGCGGCCTTCGGGGGTGTCGATCTCGACCCCGACGATCTCGCGCTTGAAATGGCCCGCCTCGGTCGCGGCCTTGCCGCGGCGATGGCTTTCGAGCGCATAGGCGTCGAGGTCCGCCTTGGTGAGGCCGTGCTTTTTGACGATCATCTCGGCGCCCATGAACTGGCTGAACATGATACCGGGATATTTTTCCTCGAGCCGCTCGGACTTATAATGGCCGAGGCCTTCCTTCATGAACAAGGTCGCGACGCTGCCCATGGGCACGCGCGTCATGCTTTCGATGCCGCTCGCGAGGACGATGTCCTGCGTGCCCGACATCACCGCCTGCGCGGCGAACTGGATCGCCTGCTGCGACGAGCCGCACTGGCGGTCGATCGTTACGGCGGGGATCGAGTCGGGGAGCTTCGAGGCGAGCACCGCGTTGCGGCCGACGTCCATCGTCTGCTGGCCGCCTTGGCTGACGCAGCCGGTGATGACGTCGTCGATCGCCTTGGTGTCGAAATCGTTGCGGTCGGCGATCGCGTCGAACACCGCGGCGCCGAGGTCAACGGGGTGGACGCCGGCGAGCTTGCCGCCGCGCTTGCCGCCCGCGGTGCGGACGGCGTCGACGATATAGGCTGTGGCCATGGGAGAATTCCTTTCTTCCTAAAGCCCCTCCCCTTCAGGGGAGGGGTTGGGGTGGGGTTTCGCGGCGTCGAGCAAGGCCGATGGACCCCACCCCGCTGCGACTAGCCAGCAAGCTGGCAAGTCTCACCGCCCCTCCCCTGAAGAGGAGGGGTTTGAAAATTACAGTTTCCGCCCGATCAGTTCCTTCATGATTTCGTTGGTGCCGCCGAAGATGCGCGTCACGCGCGCGGCGCGCCAGGCGCGGGCGATCGGATATTCGTTCATATAGCCCGACCCGCCGAACAGCTGGAGGCATTTGTCCATCACCTCCCACTGGAGGTCGGTGTGCCAGAGCTTCGCCGCGGCGCCCTCTTCGGGGGTCAGTTCCTTCTTCATGTGACGCGCGAGCGCCCAGTCGAGATGCGCCCAGCCGACCTGCAGCTTGGCCTTCAGATCGGCGAGCACGAAGCGGCTGTTCTGGAAATCGAGGATCGGCTTGCCGAACGCCTTGCGCTCGCGCGTATATTCGACCGTGTCGTCGAAGGCGCGCTGCGCCGAGGCCTGTGCGCTGACCGCGATCGACAGGCGCTCCTGGGGAAGCTCGCTCATCAGATAGATGAAGCCCTGCCCTTCCTCGCCGAGGCAGTTGGTGATCGGCACGCGGACGTCGTTGAAGAAGAGTTCGGACGTGTCGGCTTCGTCCTGCCCGATCTTGTCGAGATTGCGGCCGCGCTGGAAACCCTCGCGGTCGGCCTCGACGAGGACGATCGACACGCCCTTCCACGCCGGTTCGACCTCGGTATCGGTCTTGACGCAGACGAGGATCAGGTCGGCGTTCTGGCCGTTGGTGATGAAGGTCTTCGACCCGTTGATGACATAATGATTGCCATCCTTCTTCGCGGTCGTGCGCATTCCCTGAAGGTCCGAGCCGGTGCCCGGTTCGGTCATCGCGATCGCGGTGATCGTCTCGCCCGATACCATCCTGGGCAGCCAGTGCTTCTTCTGCTCTTCGCTGCCATATTTGACGATGTAGCTGGTGACGATGTCCGACTGGAGCGAGAAGCCGGTGGTCGCGCGGCCGTAATAGGCGCTTTCCTCGTCGACGATCGCATTATAGCCGAAGTCGAGGCCGAGCCCGCCATATTCCTCGGGAACCGTCGGGCACAGCATGCCGAGCTCGCCCGCTTTCGGCCAGATCGACTTGGGGACGATCTTGTCCTCGGCCCATTGCGCCGCGTTCGGGGCGACTTCCTTTTCGAGGAACTGGCGCACCGTCGCGCGGAACGCCTCATGATCCTCGGTATAGGCGGAGCGCGAGAGACTATCGAGCGACATTGGCTTTCCTTTCCCTGAGGACGGCCGAACGCGAGCGGGGAGTCGGCCGCATCTTCCCGGCCAAGAGACCTTACGTTTACGTCCACGTCAAGTGGAAAGACGCTACGGCATGAAGTTCTCCGTCGCTCCCGCGAAGGCGGGGGCCGCTGGCGGCTAGAGTGCGATCTGATTGCAGGGAACACACCCCTCCTGTTTCGTCATCCCGGCGAAGGCCGGGATCTCATCGCCCCGACCTGACGCACC
This sequence comes from Sphingopyxis sp. SE2, assembly GCF_032227185.1. Lineage (NCBI taxonomy): Bacteria > Pseudomonadati > Pseudomonadota > Alphaproteobacteria > Sphingomonadales > Sphingopyxidaceae > Sphingopyxis > Sphingopyxis sp. SE2. Next base: position 2,665,992 of record NZ_JAPMXW010000001.1, read on the forward strand.
GGCGAGATCCCGGCCTTCGCCGGGATGACGTTTCTATCAAAATATCAAGCTTCAGGCGGATAACGGCCCCCGCCTTCGCGGGGGCGACGAATAGCTTTTCAGGCGGCCGAACCGCTGGGCAGCTTTGGCCCGCCGCGCTAAGACGCAGCGCATGGTAGAATTGCTCCTCGACGCCGGCGCTTTGCTCGGCGAATCGCCCGTCTGGCACGCCGCCGAGGCTCGCCTCTATTGGGTCGATATCGACGGCCGCAAAATCCATCGCACCGATCCCGCGAGCGGCGCCGACGAGGTCATGGAACTGGCCGAGCAGGTCGGGTGCATCGCGCCGCGCGCCGGCGGCGGGCTGGTCGCGGCGCTCGAAAACGGCTGCGCGCTGATCGACGGCTGGGGCGCGACGCCACGCGCTTTCGGCGCGGCAGTGCTCGCGGACAAGCCCGAGCAGCGTTTCAACGACGGACGCGTCGATGCGCTCGGCCGCCTGTGGGTCGGCAGCCTGACGAGCGACAAGGCGAACCCCGCCGCGACGCTCTATCGGCTCGACCCCGACGGGTCGCTGACCGAAATCCTGCATGGGCTGACGACGAGCAACGGCGCGGCGTTCAGCCCCGACGGACGCATCTTCTATCACGCCGACACGCCGACGCACGCGATCCGCGCCTATGACGTCGATGCGGCGGCGGGCACGCTGTCGGGCGGCCGCGTCTTTCATCAATTCGAGTTCGGCAACGGCCGCCCCGACGGCGCCGCGGTCGATGCCGAGGGCTGTTACTGGTCGGCGCTGTGGGACGGCTGGCGCGTCGTGCGCTTCTCGCCCGCGGGCGAGCTGATCCGGACGGTCGAGCTGCCGGTGCAGCGCCCGACGATGATCGCATTCGGCGGCCCCGATTTGAAGACCGCCTTCGTCACCAGCGCGGGCAAGAATCTGACCGACGCGGAGCGCAAGGCGCAGCCGCATGCGGGCGGGGTGTTTGCTTTCCGCGTGGATGTGCCGGGGCTGGCGCAGAAGATGTTTGGGGGTTGAATATCCTCCCTGTGGCCGCAGGCCATGGGGAGGGGGACCGCCGCGAAGCGGTGGTGGAGGGGCGACGACGTCGCGTCATGGCCCCTCCGTCAGCGGCTCCGCCGCTGCCACCTCCCCATGGCCTGCGGCCACAGGGAGGATCGATCAAGCCTCCCACCCTTGCACCCCCCTGTCATATCCGGTTAAGACGGCCCCAGACATGGTTTCGTCCGAAACCTTATCCTCCGGGGAGATTTATCGATGTCGCGCCCAGCGCAGCCTTTTGCCCGCCGTTTGTCGATCCTGCTTGCATCCACCGCGATGATGACGGGTTATAGCCAGATGAGCACCGCAACCGCCGCCGAACCCACCGCCGCCGCGCAGCCGGCTGCCGCCCCCGCGGGCGCGAACCCGCTGCTTGCACCCTGGACCGGCCCTTTCGAGGGGGTGCCGCCGTGGGACAAGCTCGATCCCGAGCTGTTCCCCGACGCCTTCACCAAGGGCATGGCCGAAACCAAGGCCGAGGTGCAGGCGGTGATCGACAATCCCGAAGCGCCGACCTTCGAGAACACGCATGTTCCGATGATGCTCGCGGGCGACACGATGGAGCGCCTTTTTGCGCTATGGGGCGTCCAGACGTCGAACAAGTCGAGCGACCGCGTCGAGGATATCGACGCCGAATGGAGCCCCAAGCTCACCAAATTCTACACCGAGCTGTTCCTCGATCCGAAGCTCTTCGCGCGCTACAAGGCGGTGTATGAGAAGCGCAATTCGAGCGGGCTTAACGCGCAGCAGATCCGCATCGTCGAGCGCAGCTATGACGAGATGGTCCGCGACGGCGCGAACCTGTCGCCCGCCGACAAGGTGAAGCTGGTCGAGATGAACTCGAAGCTCGAGGGGCTGTTCTCGGCCTTCTCGTCGAAGCTGCTCGGCGACGAGAAGCTCTATACCTTCGTCACCGACAAGGCCGAACTCGCCGGGCTCGAACCCGGCTTCGTCGCCTCGCTGGCGGCCGCCGCCGAAGCCAATGGCAAGCCCGGCCAGTGGGCGATCAAGAACACGCGATCGTCGGCGCAGCCGGTGCTGCAGAATGCGACCAACCGCGCGCTTCGCGAAAAGGTCTACAAGGCGTTCGTGAACCGCGGCGACAATGGCGACGCGAACGACACCAATGCGACGATTGCCGAGATATTGAAGCTGCGCCAGCAGCGCGCCGAACTGCTCGGTTTCCCGACCCACGCGCATTACCGCATGGCCGACACGATGGCAAAGACCCCCGAGGCCGCGATGGGGCTGATGATGAAGGTCTGGCCCGCCGCTGTCGCGCGCGTCAAGGAAGAGGTCGCCGACATGCAGGCGATCGCCGACGCCGAGGCGAAGGCGAACAAGACGCCGAAGATCACCATCGAGCCGTGGGATTACCGTTTCTACGCCGAGAAGGTCCGCAAGGCGAAATACGACCTCGATGAAAGCGAAGTGAAGCCCTATCTCCAGCTCGACAAGCTGACCCAGGGCATGTTCTGGGCGGCGGGGCAGCTTTACGATCTCGGCTTTAAGGAAAATACCGGCACGATCCCGGTGTTCGATCCGAAGGTGCGGACGTTCGAAGTCTATAACCTCAAGACGAACGAGAATGTCGGGGTCTTCTACCTCGACAATTTCGCGCGCGACGGCAAACGCTCGGGCGCGTGGATGACGACCTATCGCAGCCAGCAGACGCTGGGCGGCGAGCGCAATGTCCTTGCCTCGAACAACAATAATTTCACCGAAGCCGCGAAGGGCGAGCCGACGCTGATCAGCCTCGACGATGCGCAGACGTTGTTCCACGAATTCGGCCACGGCATCCATTATCTGCTGCAGCAGGTCACCTATCCGGCGCTCGCCGGCGTGCCGCGCGACTTCGTCGAATATCCGAGCCAGGTGAACGAGAATTGGCTGATGACCCCCGAGGTGCTGTCGAAATATGCGACGCACTACAAGACGGGCGAGCCGATGCCGCAGGCGCTGGTCGACAAAATCCTCGCCTCCGACAAGTTCAACCAGGGGTTCACCACGGTCGAATATCTGGCGAGCGCGATCGTCGACATGAAGCTGCACGACCGCAAGACGCCGCCGACCGATGTCGACAAGTTCGAGCGCGAGACACTCGCCGAGATCGGCATGCCCAAGGAAATCGTGATGCGGCACCGCCTGCCGCAGTTCGGCCATCTGTTCAGCAGCGATGCCTATTCGGCGGGATATTATAGCTATCTGTGGTCGGAGACGATGGACGCCGACACCTGGGCCGCGTTCACCGAAGCCGGCGGACCGTGGGACCGCACGGTAGCCGACAAGTTCCGCACCATCCTGCTGATGACGGGCAACGAAACCGACCGCGCCGAAGCCTATCGCGCCTTCCGCGGCCGCGATCCCGATGTGAAGGCGCTGCTCGCGAAGCGCGGTTTTCCGACCGAGTGAGGCGAACGACACTGATGCGGCAAAGGGGGCGATTTCGCCCCCTTTGTTTTTGGCGGTTGCCGAGCGGGAGTTGCCGGTCCTCCCCGGCACGGGGAGGGGGACCACCGAAGGTGGTGGAGGGGCACGGGCGGAGTCGCGCGACGAGTAAAGGGCAGGAAACACCTCGCGTGCCCCTCCACCATGCTTCGCATGGTCGCCCTCCCCCAAGGGGGAGGATCGGCTGCTCCCCACTCCAAAGCCGTCACCCGCAGTCTGCGTGCAAAATCCCGATTGACCTCCGCCCGATTCGATATAAATATGATATCATCATTATATCGAATGATTCGGAGGGAAAGATGTTCGAAACAGGGACGCCGGCGCTGAATCGCAGCCGGGAAACACGCGCCGCCACGCAAAGCGGCTATCTGATGCTATTCGTCTGGCTGGTGCTGCTCGGGGTCGCCGTCTGGGCCGCGATCACCAACGCCAACGCCGAGGTCATGACCGCCTGGAAATGGGTGGTCGTCGTCGTTGCGGGCGTCGTCGGCACGCTCATTCTCTGCGGTTTCTATCTCATCAATCCGAACGAAGCCGCGGCGATCCAGCTGTTCGGCGCCTATAGGGGCACCGACCGCGAAGAAGGGCTGCGCTGGGTGCTGCCCTGGCTGACGCGCAAGAAGATCGCCGTGCGCGCGAACAACGTCATTTCCGAAAAGATCAAGGTCAACGACGCACGCGGCAACCCGGTCGAGATGGCGGCGCAGGTCGTATGGCGCGTCACCGACACCGCGCAGGCACTTTTCGACGTCGACGATTACAAGGAGTTCGTCCTTGCGCAGATCGAGGCCGCGGTGCGCTCGATCGGCTCGCGCTATCCCTATGACGACATCGAGCATCAGGAAGTCACGCTACGCGGCAACCATGACGAGGTCGGGGAGGAACTGAGGAAAGCGCTGATCGAGCGGCTGAACGTCGCCGGAATCACGGTCGACGAATGCGGGCTCACCCACCTCGCCTATGCCCCCGAAATCGCCGGTGCGATGCTTCGCCGCCAGCAGGCCGAAGCGGTGATCGCGGCGCGCAAGAAGCTGGTCGAGGGCGCGGTGACGATGGTCGAAATGGCGCTTACGCACCTGTCGGAGAAGAATGTCGTCGACCTCGACGACGAGCGCAAGGCGGCGATGGTGTCGAACCTGATGGTCGTCCTCTGCGGCGAACGCGACACGCAGCCCGTCGTCAACACCGGTTCGCTCTACTGAGTTTGTCCAATGCCCGCGTCCGCCAGGAAAGCCTTCGCCCTCCGTCTCGACCCGGCGCTCTACGCCGCGGTCGAGCGGCTGGCCGCCGCCGAATTGCGCAGCGCCAACGCCGAGATCGAGATATTGCTGCGCGAGGCGCTGGGGCGGCGCGGCGTGAGCGTCAAGCAGTCGGAGGTCCCGAAGCGGGGCCGGCCGCCGAAAGAGGAGAAGTGACATGCTGCACCTGTTCATGCGCAAGGGTCCCTGGTTCCGCCAGAAAAACCGCGGCTACGGCACGGGCCTGCCGATCGCCTGGCAGGGGTGGGTGCTGATGGCGCTGCATGTCGCGTTGATCGCAGGGCTCGCCGTGCTGCTACGCGACCGGCCGGTGCTGATGACGATCGCGATCGTGCTGGCCGCGCTCGCGCCGATGCCGATCTATCGCGCCCGCACCGAAGGCGGCTGGCGCTGGCGCTAGCCCGCGTCAATTTTCTTGGCGATTGCTGTTGATAGCGCGCCGGGCCCGCTTGCTCCCGACTCGCTAGATGGTTAAGGCCGGTCCATGACCGGCTCCACCACCCCCGTCCGCATCGCCCCGTCGATCCTGAGCGCCGATTTCGCGAAGCTCGGCGAGGAAGTGCGCGCGATCGAGACGGCGGGGGCCGACTGGGTGCATATCGACGTGATGGACGGCCATTATGTGCCCAATCTGACGATCGGCCCGGCGGTGGTAAAGGCGCTGCGCCCGCATTCGACGCTGCCCTTCGACGTCCATTTGATGATCAGTCCCGTCGATCATTTCCTCGACGCCTTTGCCGCGGCGGGCGCCGACATCATCACCGTGCACCCCGAGGCGGGACCGCACATCCACCGCACCGTCCAGCACATCAAGTCGCTCGGCAAGCAGGCGGGCGTGTCATTGAACCCCGCGACCCCCGCGAAGATGCTCGACTATCTGATCGACGACATCGACCTCGTCCTGATCATGAGCGTCAATCCGGGCTTCGGCGGGCAGAGCTTTATTTCGAGCCAGCTTCGCAAGATCGAGGCGGTCCGGAAAATGATCGAGAAGTCGGGCCGCGACATCCGGCTCGAGGTCGACGGCGGCATCGACGCGGGCACCGCGCCGCTCGCCATATCGGCGGGCGCCGACGTGCTCGTTGCGGGCACCGCGACCTTCAAGGGCGGGCCAGAGGCTTATGCCGACAATATCCGGCGCTTGCGCGGGGCCTGACCAATGGAGGGGAGACCGCTGACTTCTGCCCCCGCCGACCCGCCGCTCGAATCCGGTGCCGACGCCGCGCCGCTCGACGATACGATCGAGCCCGGCAAGCGGCTGATCCGCCTGCCCGCCGACAAGGGGCTGTCGCTCGGCGACCGCGTCGCCAATGCGATCACGCGGCTGACCTGGCGCACGCCGCTCCACGCCTTCCGGCTGAAGGGGCGTTTTCCGCTCAAGCTGCTCGGCGTGCCGGCCGACCCGGTGCCGGGCGACACGCGCGCGGGCACCGCGATCCGCGCCGGGCATTTCCTGCACCGCGGGCTCAAGCTGCCGCTCGGCGAGCTCGATTTCGCGGCGCTGAACGTGGCGCCGCCCTTCGCCGACTATCTGCACAGCTTCGCCTGGCTGCGCGATCTGGCGGCGACGGGGACGCGCGCCGACGGCGCCCCGATCGCCGAAGCCGTCGTGCGCCACTGGCTCGGCACGCATGGCGAGACGGTGAGCGAACCCGCGTGGAAGGCCGACAATACGGCATGGCGTATCCTCTTCTGGGCCGCGCACGCGCCGCTGATCCTCTCGTCGAGCGACCTCGTCTATCGCTCGGCGGTGCTCAACCATCTCGCGCGCGCCGCGCGCCACCTCGACCGCGTCGCCGACAAGACGCGGCCGGGCACGGGGCAGATGGTCGCGTGGGTCGGCATCGTCGCCGCGTCGCTGCTGATGCCCGGCGGCGAGCCGCGGCAGGTCTTCGGCGAAGCGGGGCTGCGCAAGGTGCTCGAAACGAGCTTCTACGCCGACGGCGGCAATATCTCGCGCTCGCCGCAAGCACAGCTCGACGCGATCATGGCGCTGTCGATGCTTGCCAAAATATACGACATGCGCCGCATCGAGGTGCCGCCCTTTGTGCAAGAAGTGCTCGCGCGCGCGGTTCCCGCGCTGCTCGGCCTCGTCCATAGCGACGGCGGCATGGGCAGCTGGCAGGGCAGCGGCGCGACCTCCGCCGCCACCGTGCAGGCGATCGTCAATGCCAGCGGGGTGCGCACGCGGCCGCTGAAGCAGGCGCGCGACTGGGGCTACCAGCGGCTCGTCGCGAACAAGGTGGTGCTGCTCGCCGACGCGGCGCCTCCCCCCATTGCCCGCGTGACCGAGGCGGGCTGCGCCTCGACCCTCGCCTTCGAACTCAGCGATGGCGACGAGCGCATCGTCGTCAATTGCGGCGGCGCGGCGCTGACCGGCGCGACGATCCCCGCCGACCTCGCGCGCGGCCTTCGCACCACCGCGGCGCATTCGACGCTGACGCTGGGCGACGCCAATTCGACCGCGATCCTCGCCAACGGCTCGCTCGGCAAGGGGGTGACCGAGGTCGAGCTCGACCGGCGCGAGACGCCGCAGGGCAGCCGCGTCGAGATGAGCCACGACGGCTATGCGCGGCGCCATGGGCTGATCCACCGGCGCCTGCTGATCCTGTCGCCCAACGGGCGCGAGCTGCGCGGCGAGGACATGCTGCTCCCCGCCCCGCGCGCGCGGCGCAAGGGCGACAAGGGCTTCACCCTGCGCTTTCACCTCGGACGGAATATCTCGGCGAGCCTGACCGCCGACAAATTGGGCGCGCTGCTGCGCGTGGGCGGCGGGCCGCTATGGCAGTTCCGCACCTCCGAAGGCGCGCTCGAAATCGAGCAGAGCCTGTGGGTCGACGGCGAAGGCCGCCCGCACCCGACCGAACAGCTCGTCGTCACCGGCAATGCGCCTGCGGGCGGCGCGAGCGTGGGGTGGATCTTCAAGCATATCGGGTAGCTGCGATGGTGGCGGTAATCGGCCGGTAGTTACCATTGACCCTCCCTGTCGCGCAGGCATGGGGAGGTGTCAGCGCCCTTCGACTGCCTTGCAGGTGCTGAGGATAAACTGCGCCTTCGGCGCAGCGCTGACGGAGGGGCTCATGGCACGACCGTCGCGGCCCCTCCACCACCGCCTGCGGCGGCGGTCCCCCTCCCCATGGCTTCACCACAGGGAGGATATTTTTCCTTCGTCCTGCGGCCGGCGCCCAAGGGACTGAGCGCCGGCCGTCGGAACCTCAAAAGGCGTAGCGCGCCATCAGCTGGAAAACGGGGCCCGCCTTTTCGCTTTCGAGCTCATATTCGTCGAAATCGCGAGCCAGCTGGTCTTCGAGATTGTCGAACTTGTTGAACGCTTCGCGCTTCTTGCCGTTCAGCAGGTTCGATCCGACAGCGCGGATCGTGAAATTGCCGCCGATCCGCTTTTCAACGAAGATTTCGAGGTCGGCGCCATAGGTGGTGCGGATTTCCTCGCCGATCACGCGGTCATAGGCCGCGCCCTGCTTGCGGTGCGTCGCGCCGAACGCGACGCCCCAGCTCGGAACGTCCTGAATGAAACCGACGTTGTAGACATAATCCGACTGGCCATTGAAGCGGCGCTTGCCGAAGAAGTCGGTGATCTCGCTGTCGAGCCATGACACATTGCCGAAGATGCCGGTATTGGGCAGGCCGATGAAACCGAGGTCGGTCGACAGGTCGAATTCGACGCCATAAACCTTGCCGTCGCCGACATTCTGCGGCTGGTAAATGAAGGTGCCCTCGCCTTCCGACCCTTCTTCGCCCGTGTTCACCAGCTCGATGAGATTGGTGACGTCGCGGTAGAAGAAGTTGATGCCGGCGACGCCGGTGCGGCCGATGCGGCGTTCATAGCCGACATCGACGCCCCACGCCATTTCGGGCGCGAGGAACGGATTGCCGAGCAGGTCGCTGTCGCCGACTTCCTCTTCGAGCAATGCGGGCGAGATATAGTTGAAGTCGGGGCGGCGGTTGGTGCGCGCGACCGACGCGGTGATGCGGTCGCGCGGCGTCAGGTCGAACTTGATCGACGCCGACGGCAGCCATTTTTCATAATCATTGTCGACCGCCAGAATATCGTCGGGATCGCTGAAATCGACGATGTCGAGTTTCGTCGTTTCATAGCGGATACCCGCTTCCCATTTCAGCCCGCCCGATTTGCCCTGCACCAGCGCGAAACCGTCGAGACGCCGTTCCTCGATGCGGTTGAGGCCGCCGGTCGTGGGTTCGAGCGGATCGAACGGCGGGACGAGGTCGTCGGGATTGTCGATAAACTGATCGTAGCTCGATTCGAGCCCCGGAAATTCCTCTTCGCTATCGGCGTCGAGGATCGCGGTATTGCGCTTCTTCTTCTGATAATAGCCGCCGGCGACGAACTGGATGTCGTTGCCGAGCTCGATTTCATGGTCGAGCTTTACGGTGAATTCCTTGTCGACGATGTCGGTCGCGGTGAAGACCTGCTCGAACACCGGCACTTCGCCGTCGTCGAAATCGACGTCGAAATCGATCTCATTCTCGGTCTCGCGCTGCTTGTCGTCGAAGCGGGCGAAACCGACCTTCAGCGCGGTTTTGCCGAGCGTCCATTCGTGCGACAATTTGGCGTCGATGCTGTAATTTTCCTGATCGATCTCGTTCACATTGCTGTTGTCGCTGATCAGGTTGCCGGCGGGCAGCGGACCGGTGATCGCGGTCGGGTCGTCATATTCGAAGCTGCGCTCGGTTTCGGTGCGGTCGGTCCGGACATAAAAGCCCGAGATGCGGAAATCGGTGGTTTCACCGTCGATCTCATAGGTCGCGTTCGCCGAATAATCCTTGCCGTCGCGCGTGTCGATCTGATCCTCGCGATTGTCGAAATCGTCGACCGCGAAATCGGGATTGTTCTCGGGCGAATCGCCGTAACGGAGCGAGCTTTTCCGCTTGGGGTTGTGACGCCCCTGAAGATTGAGGCCGACGAGCAGGCGGCCGGGGCCGACCGCGCCGCCATAAACGAGGCCGAGGCTCGGTTCGAGTTCCTCATCGTCGAAATAGAGCGCGCCCGCGCGAACATAACCGCCGTCAAGTTCATAGCCGTCGCGAAGCTGGATGTTGATCGTGCCCGCGACCGCGTCGCCGGTGCGACGTGCCGACGACGAACGGACGATCTCGACCCGGTCGATCAGCTCGGCGGGGATGCGATCCATAAAGAAGCTGCGGTCGTTGTTCGTGCCGGGCACGCGCTCGCCGTTGATCAATATTTGCGTATAGCCGGGCGACAGGCCGCGGAGCCGCGCGCCGTCGCTTTCGATGACGTCCGACAGGAAGGTCACCGACGGCACGCGCTTCAGCGCGTCTCCTGCTGTCAGTGGCTCGAAACGCTGAAAAAACTCGCTGTCGTACGAAAGGACGGGCTCGGCCTCTTCGGTGCGGTTGCGGTAGCCGACGCTGCCGAGCACGACGATTTCCTGCGAGGTCGTGATCGGGCCGTCGCCGCGATCCTCTTCGGCGACCGGGATCGGCGCGTCCTGCGCGGCGGCGGGGGCGGCGGCCAGCGCCGCGGCAAGAGCGAAAGCGGCGGCGGAATGCAGGCTGAACGTGCGAATCATATCGTAGACCCCCTTGATGGTTGCCGGGCCTCTAGGGAGGTCATGTGACAGTTTGCCGCGTGTGATGTGACCAGTCGATGACAGTTAAGTGACGGAAATATTGTGGGATTGACGCGGCGGGACTTTACTGGAACGGGGCCGGGCGCACCGCGTGTCCGCGGTCGGGAAACAGGGGGAATCGTCATGGCCGCGACCGGCAACTGGAAGCTTTTGACCTCGCTCGTTTTTGCGTCCTCGCTCGCCGGCTGCGCAGCGGGCGCCCCGATGATCAGCGGCCTGCCGCCCGTGCCGGTCACCGCGAGCGGCGAGACGCAGCCCGTGGGCACCAACCGCGCCGACGCCGCCGACGATCCGGCGATCTGGATCGATCCCGCCAACCCCAACCGCGCGCTGATCGTCGCGACCGACAAGAAGGCGGGGCTGCACGTCTATGACCTGACCGGCAAGGACGTCGCCTTCACGCAGGCGGGCCTCGTCAACAATGTCGATGTCGCGGGCGACATCATCGTCGCGAGCGACCGCAACGACGGAGTGAACGCGCATCTCGCGGTGTTCCGCCTCGACGCGGAGGGGCCCGCGATCGTGCCGCTCGGCCGCGCCGCCGCAGGCACGGGCGAAGCCTATGGCCTCTGCCTCAAGAAAAGCGCGCCCGGGCAGCCGATCACCGCGGCGCTGATCGTCAAGGACGGCAGCGTGCGCGTCGGCACGCTCGCAATCGACGGCACACCGGGCTTCACCGTGCAGTGGGAGCATAAGATCGCGACCCAGTCCGAAGGCTGCGTCTTCGACGGCGACACGCTCTATGTCGGCGAGGAGGACGGCGGCATCTGGGAATTGAAGCCGAACGGCAACGCGGCGATCGCACGTTTGGTCGCGCCGGTCGACAATCGGCGCCTCGTCGCCGACGTCGAAGGCCTCGCGACGATCGACCACAAGGGCCGGCGCTATCTGATCGCGTCGAGCCAGGGCGATAACGCCTATGCGGTCTTCCGTCTGCCCGGCGTGGAGTATGTCGGGCGCTTCGCGGTCGCGGCGGGCGCGTTCGGCGCGACGAGCGAGACCGACGGGATCGAAGCGGTCGCGGGGAATTTCGGCCCGGCCTATCCCGATGGAATCTTTCTGGCGCAAGACGGCGACAACGGCGCGCTGGCGCAGAATTTCAAGCTGGTGCGCTGGGACCGGATTGCGGCGGCGCTGGGGCTTTAAAAACCGCCTCGCGGGGTTGCGATACGGGCGTCGCGCGCCTAGGGCGGCGGCGTCTTTCCCATCCCTGCAAAGGCCGCCTTCCCATGACCGACCTGATTCCCGTCCGCCGCGCCTTGCTGTCCGTCAGCGACAAGGCGGGGCTCGCCGAGCTTGCCGCCGCGCTCGTCCGCCACGGCGTCGGGCTGGTTTCGACCGGCGGCACCGCGAAAGCGCTGCGCGAAGCGGGCCATGAGGTTCTCGACGTGTCGGACCTCACCGGCTTTCCCGAGATGATGGACGGCCGCGTCAAGACTTTGCACCCGACGGTGCATGGCGGCATCCTCGCGGTGCGCGACGACGCGGCGCATGTCGCGTCGATGGAGGAGCATGGCATCGGCGCGATCGATCTGGTGGTGGTCAATCTCTACCCCTTCGCCGCGACGGTCGCGAAGGGTGCCGCGCGCGACGAGATCATCGAGAATATCGACATCGGCGGCCCCGCGATGGTGCGTTCGTCGGCGAAGAATCACGCCTTCGTCAATATCGTCACCGAGCCCGAGGATTATGCGGCGGTGATCGCCGAGATGGACGCGAACGGCGGCGCCACCACCCTCGCCCTTCGCAAGCGGCTCGCCGCGACCGCCTTTGCGCACACCGCGACCTATGACAGCATGATCGCGCAATGGTTCGCCTTTGCCGACCAGGGCAAGATGTTCCCCGACACGCTGCCGCTGACCGCCAAGCTCGCGAACGAGCTGCGCTATGGCGAGAATCCGCACCAGCAGGCAGCGCTCTACCTGCCCGCCGGCCCCGCCGCGCGCGGGATCGCGCAGGCCGAACAGGTGCAGGGCAAGGAACTCAGCTACAACAATATCAACGACGCCGACGCCGCGCTCGAACTCGTCGCCGAATTCCGCGAGGCGAACCCGACCTGCGTCATCGTCAAGCACGCCAACCCGTGCGGCGTCGCGACCGCCGCGACGATCGCCGAGGCCTATGACGCGGCGCTGAAGTGTGACGATGTGTCGGCGTTCGGCGGGATCATCGCGGTCAACCGCCCGCTCGACGGTGCGACCGCCGAGCTGATCAGCGGCATTTTCACCGAAGTCGTCTGCGCCCCCGACGCCGACGCCGACGCCCGCGCGGTGTTCGCGAAGAAGAAGAACCTTCGCCTGCTGCTGACGGGCGAGTTGCCCGATCCGGCGCGCGGCAGGCTGATGATGAAGACGATCGCCGGCGGCTGGCTCGCGCAGAGCCGCGACAATGGCCGAATTGGGGTGGGTGACCTCAAGGTCGTCACCGACCGTGCGCCGACCGAGGAAGAGCTGACCGACGCGCTGTTCGCGTGGACCGTCGCCAAGCATGTGAAGTCGAACGCGATCGTCTATGCCAAGGGCGGCTCGACCGCGGGCATCGGCGCGGGGCAAATGAACCGCCGCGACAGCGCGCGCATCGCCGCGGTGAAGGCGCGCGAAGCCGCCGAATCGCATGGCTGGGCCGAGGCCCGCACCGTCGGCAGCGCGGTCGCGAGCGACGCTTTCTTCCCCTTCGCCGACGGCCTGCTCGCCGCGGTCGAGGCGGGCGCGACCTGCGTGATCCAGCCGGGCGGCTCGATCCGCGACGACGAGGTGATCGCGGCGGCGAACGAAGCCGGGCTCGCGATGGTGTTCACCGGGATGCGGCACTTCCGCCACTGACGGAACGCCCGAGGCGCACCAGCCGCTCGGCTTCGCTTTTGCAGTCGTACCGCAATCCCGGCTCGCTGCAAAAGTCAGGCCAGCGGTCGTGGCGCCGCCAGAAATCGACCAGCCCGATCCGCGCCATCTTCGCAAAAAACTGCGGATCGCGCCGCAGCGGCGCGACCGACGGCCAATAGAGAAGCGACCATTGGCCGTCGGTCTTGCGGATCGGTGCGCGCGCCAGCCACGAGAGCGCTTTCGGCAGATCACCGAGCCGGGTGAAATGCGCGGCCATCGCATAGGCGGTCGACGGATAGCGCGCAAATTCGGCCTCGGCCGCCGCGTCCACCTCGCGCGAGTCGATCGACGGATCGGCAATTTGGCGCACGAGCAGCATGTCGAATTCGCGCCGCTCCTCGGCCGCCGCGACGCGATAGATTTCGGCCGCCTCGCTCCGGCCGAGTTCAACCGCAAGACGGCGGCGATGCTCCGCGAGGTCGGGATGCCCCGGCCAGATCGCTTCCACTTCGGCGAACCGCTCCATCGCATCGCGCATCTTCCCGGCGGCGGCATGGCGCCGGACCACCCCGAGCGCCTTGTAGATCGACGTCGGATCGGCCCGCGCGGCGCGTTCGGCGGGGGCGACGCCGGCTTGAACATAACCGGCCTGGAACAGACCCACCGCGTTCGTCATCAGCGCGGCCGGATATTCGGGGTCGATCGCCAGCGCGCGATCGAGCAGCGGCAGCCCTTCGACCATGAACAACTCGCCACCGCCCGTCTGCGACAGTGCCGTCAGCGCGGGGGCATTTTCGGGATCGATCGCCAGCGCGCGGCGTGCCGTGTCGATCACCTTTGCGCGCTCCACGCGCCATTTGGCGGGATCCATCTCGTGCGAGAGATGCTTGACGCGGACCTGCGCCAGCAATCCCAGCGTGTCGGGGTCCCCCGGCCAGCGCCGAACCAGCTCCTCCATCAGCCGGATGGCGCGGGGGGCATCGTAAGCCGTGTCAGCGTCGCAGATCGCAAAGATCAGCGATCGCCGGTCGGTATCGGCCGCGAGCAGGTCGTTCCGGCCGTTCAGCGTCAGTGCGCAATTGACCAGTCCGGCAACCGCGAGCGCGGTGCGTTCGCGCAGCCGGCTGAGATCGTCGGCGGGTGCCGCGAACCGGCTCGACCACAGGATCGACCCGTCCAGACTGTCGACGATCCGCGACTCGCTGACGAACTGCCTGCCGCCGCGCTCGATCGCGACGCGGACGACGAAATCGCCCGCGCGTCCCGCCACCTTTGTGTCGAGGACACGGACCGCGCCCCCCGACGCCTTGGCAAAGCGGGCGAAATCGCCGGCCAGCGCATCAGCAAAACGATCCTCGACCGGATCATTGCCGCGAAGTTCGATCGGTTCGACGCGGACCACCGGCGCATCGAATGCAGCGACCGCGGATCGCGACCGCGGCGCATCGGCGCCCGTCAGCGCGAGCGCCAGCGCGGCGAGGCCGAGGAACAGCGCGCGCTGCGGCGACAGTCTGGCGTCCGGATCGGCCGCCATCGCGGGCGCTGCGGTCGGCCGGGCGGCGGTGTGGGCGACCGGGTGAAGGTCGTCGGGCGGACAGGGTCGCGCCGACAGGTGTCGATACAGTTCGGCGGTTTCGACCGAAGGTTTGCCGTCGATTCCGCGAGCGAGCGCATCCTCGATCCGCTGCCAGGCGTGACGCACGCCGTCGCCGTCGCCCGCCGCCCAGCGCGCGCTCATCACCAGCCGCGCCGCATGTTCGCTGCACGGATCGAAGCGCGTCACCTTGTCCGCTACTGCGAGCGCCCGTTCGACATCGCCCGCCTGCAGCCGCCTTTCCGCCATGGCGAGCACCTCGCGAACGATCGCTTCGCCCTGCCGCGCCCGCTCGACCGCGAGCCAGTCGTCCCACGCCTCGTCGATGCCGTCGAGATCGGCAAGCAACCCGACGTCGTGCGCGGGCAGCCGGTTCAGGACCACGGCGACGTCGTCCACCGCGCACGCGGCGTGCAGCAGCGAAATATCGTCGGCGACTTGCGTATGATCGATAGCGACGGTCTCGCGATCGGCGCGCAGCAGCGGCGGCGACGCACGCGTCCAGCATTTCAGTTCGACGAGGCATTGGCGCAGGCTGGCGTGCGCCTGCGCATCGGGACGGCGGCTCCAGAGAAGCGCGCTGAGCCGGTCGCGCGCGAGCGGCGCATCGGCAAGCGCGAGCCGCGCCAGAAGCGCACGCGCCTTGCGGCCGGTGGGAGAAAGATCGGCCGGCTCGACGGCGAAATCGCCGATCAGCCGCAAGATCGGTGTAGCGGCGAGGGCAGAGCGCTCGTTTTTGGCGCATGCAGAATTCACGGCGCGACCTCCTGAGTCGAGGGATGCGGCCGTATGTTTTCCCGAAGACGGAAATAGCATGTTTTTAACGAGCCAACGAACAGTAAATTTCAACGTTATGGAATTTGACGCATTTTTAATACGGAATTGACGATCGCCTCACGTTGGCCAGCACGTACTCCCGCTACTTCCGTCGCATCCGCAGCTGCCTTTCGGCTGGGATCGAATGAAGGGAGTGATTCGATGCGTATCCTTATGGCTCTGCCCCTGTTCCTGCTCGGCGCGGCACCCGCATTTTCCCAACCGATCGTGGCGACCGCCCCCGCGGGCGAAGTCAAGGTGGTGAAAGTCGGCTATGGCGACCTCAACCTCGACAGCGAAAGCGGCCTGGCGCGTCTCGACAGCCGGCTGCGCGCCGCGGCGCGGTCGGTGTGCGACGTCCGGCCCGAATTTGAAAACACCGTGCGCGAAATGGCCACCAACCGTTGCTTCCGCAGCGCCCTGTCGCGGGGCCGCGATGCCGGCCGGGACATCATTGCCGCCGCGAAAGGCGGCGCGCCGATCGCCGTCGCCAGCGCGATCATGATCTCGCGCCCCTGATCCTTTCCGCGTCCCTCGCCGATGGCGCGGACGCGGGCGATGTCCCTTGCTCCCGTCACTGGCAGGAGCCGCGCCGGGGCCGTTCGCGGACGGTCCCGGCGTTTTCGGTTTGGGCACCGCAGGCTTCGGCTCGACTTTGCGGGACGCGGGCGGCATAGGGGGCGACCCCGCGCCGACAAGGACCCGCATGACCGCCACACCCCGCAACAAGTCCATGATCCAGAATCTCTACAACTGGACCATGGAGAAATCCGCGCATCCGCACGCTGAGGTCTGGCTGGCGCTGGTCTCCTTCATCGAAGCGAGCTTCTTTCCGATTCCGCCGCATCCGATGCTGGGGCTGATGTGCCTCGCCAATCCGCAAAAGGCGGTGCGCTATGCGATCATATGCACGCTCGCCTCGGTCGCGGGCGGGATGCTCGGCTATCTGATCGGCTTCTTCCTCTATGAAAGCGTCGGATTGGCGCTGCTCGGCGCGCTCGGGCTGACCGACGCCTTTCCGCCGGCCGCCTGCTATCTCCGCGAATATGGCGCCGAGATCATCCTGATCAAAGGCGCGACGCCGATCCCGTTCAAGCTGCTGACGATCACCGCCGGCTTCATCCACATGAGCTTCTGGACCTTCCTGTGGGCGAGCCTCGCCAGCCGGGCCTTTTCCTTCATGCTCGTCGGGATTTTGTTCCGGCTGTTCGGGGCGCCGATCAAGGCGTTCATCGACAAATATCTGATCTGGGTCACCGGCGCATTTCTGGTCGCGGTGGTCGCGGGCTTCCTCGCGATCGGCGCGCTGTCGGGCGACGGCGAGGCGAAGGCCGCCGACAAATGCAGCGGCGCGACGCTGGAAAGCATCGGGCTCGATCGGAAGTAGCCCTTTTCTCCCCTCCCGCTTGCGGGAGGGGATCAAACTACTCGTTCGCCGCCTGGTGCAGCCAGTCGGCGTGGCGCGGGGCCTTTTTCGTCTGGCTCCATTCCTCGAGCATCAGCGGCGCGACGCGCTTCAATTCGGCATATTGCTCGTCGGTGCCGATGTCGCACGCCAGTTCGACGCGGTGGCCGTTGGGGTCGAAGAAATAGATCGACTTGAAGATGCCGTGATGCGTCGGGCCGAGCACGTCGATGCCGTTCGCGGTCAGATGTTCCTTCGCGGCGACCAGCTCGTCATAGCTGCCCACCTTGAACGCGAGATGCTGGACCCATTTGGGCGTATTCTCGTCGCGGCCCATGTCGGGCTGGTTCGGCAGCTCGAAAAAGGCGAGGATGTTGCCGTTCCCCGCGTCGAGGAAGACGTGCATGTAGGGGTCGTACTCGCCGGTCGAGGGCACATGATCCTCGGCAAAAGCGGTCGTGTAGGTCATGCCGAGCATGCGCTCGTACCAGTCGACCGTCTCCTTCGCATCCCGGCAGCGATAGGCGGCGTGGTGGACGCCGCCCAATTTGATCGGGCTCGTCATTCGGCGGGTTCCTCGACATTGAGCGCGCCGCGGCGGATCTGGTCGAGTTCCATCGACTTGAAGAGCGCGGTGAAATTGCCCTCGCCGAAACCTTCGTCCTTCTTGCGCTGGATGAACTCGAAGAAGACGGGGCCGATCACGGTCTGGCCGAAGATCTGGAGCAGGAGGCGCGGGTCGCCCTCGGTCGTCGAACCGTCGAGCAGCAGGCCGCGCGATTTGAGTTCGTCGACGGGTTCGCCGTGGCCGGGCAGGCGCTCGGCGAGCAATTCGTAATAGGTTTCGGGCGGGGCCGGCGCGAAGGGGTTGCCATAGTCCTTGAGCTTGTCCCACGCGGCGTAGAGATCGTCGCAGGCGAAGGCGATGTGCTGGATACCCTCGCCATTATAGGCGCGCAGATATTCCTCGATCTGGCCGCCGCCGCCGGCGCCTTCTTCGTTCAGCGGAATGCGGATCTTGCCGTCGGGGGCGGTCATCGCCTTCGAGGTGAGGCCGGTATATTCGCCCTTGATGTCGAAATAGCGGATCTCGCGGAAGCCCGCGATGCGCTCGTAGAAAGCGGCCCAGTGCGCCATGCGGCCGCCGTAGACATTGTGCGTCAGGTGATCGATGACCTGCAGCCCCGCGCCGACCGGATGGCGGTCGACGCCTTCCTCATAGACGAAATCGATGTCGTAGATCGAAAGGTCGCCCTCCTCGTTTTTCCCTTCGTAGCGGTCGATGAGGTAGATGATCGAGCCGCCGATGCCGCGGATCGCGGGGAGGCGCAGTTCCATCGGGCCGGTCTTGACCTCGACCGGCTCGGCGCCGCGCTCGATCGCCTCGGCATAGGCTTTGGCGGCATCGCGCACGCGCCAACCCATGCCGCACGCCGACGGGCCATGCTCGGCGGCGAAATAGGCGGCGGGCGATTTGGGTTCGTAATTGGCGATCAGGTTGATCCCGCCCTGGCGCCACAGTTCGACCTGCTTCGAGCGGTGGCGCGCGATGCGGGTGAAGCCCATGCGTTCGAACACCGGTTCGAGAATGCCCTTTTCGGGCGCTGAAAATTCGACGAATTCGAAGCCGTCGAGACCCAGCGGATTTTCGAACAGGTCGGCCATTTTTGCATTCCCCATATAGTTTCAATTGAAACTAGTATGATGGAATGCGGGGCGGGAGTCAATGCTGGAGCACTCCCGTCACCCCGGCGAAGGCGGGATCCCGACCTCGCATTGTCACGATCCGGCGAGATCCCGGCCTTCGCGGGGACACTTATGTTATAACTCCCTGGAAGTAGCCATTTGAGCACTCCCGCCGACCGGAGGATCGGCTGCCTTCGCTTGATCCTTGCCTTTCTGACTTACCCTGCAAGCGTTTGAAAGCCGACGTCGATAATTGTTGACGGGAAGTTCGCCGAAATGTCCGAGAGCACGTCAGAGCGTCGTCGGCTCGCCGGTCGCAGTCTGGGGCTATCTCCTCGAGCAGAAGCGCGGTGAGGGGATGCCCCCTAGGAGCCTCTACCATCATGAAAGCGTGAAATCCTGCCCCTGGACGATGACGATCGGGGTAGTCCGCCGCCGCCTTTTTTAGCCATCAGCGCACCACATTTTCCTCACTGCTGCTTAATATTGCAAATCAATCGCATTATCTGTAGGGGCCCGCGATCATCGCTGCTCTCAGGGGGAATTTCATGAAATCCAAATTGCTATTGTCGGCTGCCTTGCTTGCGTTTCCAACCGCCGCGACGGCGGCCGAAGCCGAATCGGACGACAGCCGCACGATCATCGTCACCGGCAAAGCCGACGGCTATTTCGCGGAAAACTCCGTCACTGCGACCAAGACCGACACGCCGCTCATCGACGTGCCGCAGACCATCTCGGTGGTAACGCGCGAGCGGCTGGACGATCAGGCACAGCACAGCATCGCCGACGTCCTGCGCTACGTGCCGGGAACCACCATCGGCCAGGGTGAAGGAAACCGCGACCAGATTACCCTGCGCGGCCAGAATACGACCGCCGACTTCTTCCTCGATGGCGTGCGCGACGACGTGCAATATTATCGCGGCCTGTACAACATCGAGCGCATCGAGGTCCTCAAGGGCCCCTTCGCGCTGATTTTCGGCCGCGGCGGCAGCGGCGGCATCATCAATCGCGTGCAGAAGACGCCTTCCGCAGAGGCGCTGGCGATCGGCGGCTCGGCGAGCGTCAACACCTTCGGCGCGTGGGACGTGATGGCGGACATCAATGCGCCGATCAGCGGCAATGCCGCTTTCCGCCTCAACGCCAATTATGAGAGCCTCGACAATCACCGCGATTTCTTCGAGGGCGAGCGCTATGCGATCAATCCCTATTTCGCGGTCAACCTAGGGCAGTGGCAGCTCGGCCTCTCGTACGAATATGTGAACGACGATCGCGTCACCGACCGCGGTGTACCTTCGATCGCCACTGCGGCGGGCCAGCCGAACCGCCCGATCACCGGCTATCGGGACACATTCATTGGCGTCCCGGGTGTCAATCGCGCTGGACTCGAGGCGCATATCGTCAAGGCGCGGCTCGATGGCGAACTCGCGGAAAACCTGAACTGGTCGACCACACTGCTCTATGGCGACTATGACAAATATTACACCAATGTTTTCGCCAATGGCGCCGCCACCGGCCAGACGGGCACCGTCGCACTGTCCAGCTATACCGATCCGACGACGCGGCAGAACTTCATCGCGCAGAGCAATCTGGTGTGGGACGTGAACTTCGGATCGATCGGCAACAAGATCCTGCTCGGCCTCGAATATGGCGATCAGGATTCCACCAACCAGCGCCGGAACGGAACGCTATCGAGCAGCACGCTCAACCTCGCCAATATCGTCTATCCGACGGTCACCTTTGGCGCGCTCGCCCGGAACACCGAGTCCGACGTGCAGTTCTTCTCGGCCTATGCACAGGACCAGATCAGCTTTGGAGCGCATGTCGATCTGGTGGTCGGCCTTCGCTACGACCGGTTCGAGATCAAGGGCACCGATCTGGTCGGCACGCCGCGACCCTTCGCGCGCACTGACGAGAAGGTTTCCCCGCGCGTCGGTCTGATCCTGAAGCCACGTGACAATATCTCGGTCTATGGCAGCTACAGCCGGTCCTTCCTGCCGCGCTCGGGCGACCAGTTCCTGACGATGTCGGCGACGCAGCAGAATCTCGCACCCGAAAGGTTCACCAATTATGAGGTCGGCGCCAAGTGGGACATCCGGCCCGATCTCAATGTCACGCTCGCGCTGTTCCAGCTCGATCGGACCAATGCGACGACTCCCGATCCGAACAACGTCACCGCGACGATCAACGTCGGCGAGACGCGGACCAAAGGCGTCGAACTGGCGTTGACCGGCCGGATCACGCCCAATTGGCAAGTGAGCGGTGGCTATACCTATCAGGATGCGCAGCTTCGCGGGAACGGTTTCGTGCGGCTGGCGCAGGTGCCGAAGCACCAGTTCGCCTTGTGGAATCGCTATGACTTCAACAGCAGCGTTGGCGCGGGTATCGGCGTGATCCATCAGTCGAGCCAGTTCGCGGCAATCCGGACATCGGCAACGACCACCCGCTTGCCCGCCTTTACCCGCGTGGACGCCGCGCTGTTCTTCAAGGCGAACGAGCGGATCGAGTTCCAGGTCAACGTCGAGAATTTGCTCGACGAGAGCTACTTCTCCGACGCGCACAACAACAATAACATCACGCCCGGCGCGCCGATCAACGCGCGCTTTACCGCTCGCGTGAAGTTCTGACGGCAAGCCGAGAGGGCGGGAGTGCCTTGCGCTCCCGCCCTCGACGCACCGTGGTTGACCAAATGCCCGTCCGTAGGCCGAATTGCAGTGCAGCGCCCCGAAGACGGTTCAGCAGCCTAGCCCCGCCCGTTGCTTCACCTGCGCTTATGCGCGACAACACCCCTCGGTCTCTGGTTGCAGCTGGATGAAAGACAGGGGTCACGTCAGGACCAGCATTTCGCCTGTTGCTAGCCGCTGTATTCGGTTGCTCGTGTGCGAATGCCATGCACGCTTGCCCCACCATAGCCGAGATCGATTCCAACGACGTCCGCGTGGCAAATATGGTCGTTGCAGGGCGCATTCCGGCGCAAAGCGCGGCGAGGTCCACGCCACCGTCATGGGTCGCTCATCGGCATTCTCGACTTCGTAAATGACAACCTGCAACCCGACACCGGCCGGGCTATAATAAAGGTGGTCCCGGGTTCGCCGGGATGACGTAATTGTGGGATTATGCCGCCGCTTCCTCGATCGCCTCGAGTGCCTCCATCCACGCCGCTTCGACGCGCTCCAGCTCGGCCGCGACCTTGCCGCGGCGCTGCGCGAGGTCACCCATCGTCAGCTTGGCCAGCGCGGGTTCGGCGCTCGCGGGGTCGAACATCGCGCGGTCGATCGCCGAGATTTGCCTGTTCAGCTTTTCGGCCTGCGCTTCGTGATCCTTGGCAGTCTTGCGCAGCGCCGCCTGCGCCTCGCGTGCTTTCGCGGCTTCCTGCCGCGCCGACTTCGCGTCCCTCGATTTCGCCGGCGCGCCCCTGACATCGTCGTTCGCCGCGCCCTTGCCCAAAATGAAGGCGACATAATCGTCCATGCTGCCGTCGAAGTCGCGCGCGGTGCCATTGTCGACAAGCACGAGCCGGTCGGCGGTGAGCTCGAGCATGTGGCGGTCGTGGCTGACGATCAGCACCGCGCCGTCGAAGCCGTTCAAGGCCTGCACCAGCGCCTCGCGCGCGTCGACGTCGAGGTGGTTGGTCGGCTCGTCGAGGATGAGGAGGTGCGGCGCGTCGCGCGTGATCAGCGCGAGCGCGAGCCGCGCGCGTTCGCCGCCCGACAGCTTGCCGACCTCGGTCGTCGCCTTGTTGCCGGTGAAGCCAAAGCGCCCGAGCTGCGCGCGCACCGCGCCCGGCGTCTTGCCCGCCATCACGCGCGTCATATGGCCGAGCGGCGTGTCGGCGCCGTCGAGTTCCTCGACCTGATATTGGGTGAAATAGCCGACGCGCATCTTGCCCGACGCCGCCATCGCGCCGTCCATCGGCGCGAGCTGCGCCGCGAGCAGGCGCGCGAGCGTGGTCTTGCCGTTGCCGTTGCGGCCGAGGAGCGCGATGCGATCGTCGGGATCGATGCGGAGGTTGAGGCGCGTCAGGATCGGCTCGCCCGGCGTATAGCCGACGCTGGCGAGGTCGAGCGTGATGAGCGGCGGCTTAAGCTCGTCGGGACTCGGGAAGTCGAAGACGAGGCCCGGATCCTCGGCGACCGCGGCGATCGGCTGCATCTTCGCGAGTTGCTTGGCGCGCGACTGCGCCTGTTTCGCGGTCGAGGCGCGCGCGCTGTTGCGCGCGACATAATCCTGCAGCTTGGCGCGCTGCGCATCCTGCGCGGCCTTGGCGGCGGCGAGCTGCGCGATGCGTTCGGCGCGCTGGCGCTCGAAATCATTATAGCCGCCGGGGTAGAGCGTGATCTTGCCGCCTTCGAGGTGAAGGATATGGTCGACGACATTGTTCAAAAGGTCGCGTTCGTGGCTGATCACGACGAGCTGCCCCGGATAGGCGCGGAGGAAGCTTTCGAGCCACATCGTCGCTTCGAGGTCGAGGTGGTTCGACGGCTCGTCGAGCAGCAAGAGGTCGGGGTTCGAGAAGAGCAGCGCCGCGAGCGCGACGCGCATCTTCCATCCGCCCGAAAAGCTGTCGAGCGGCTGGCCCTGCATCGCCTCGTCGAAGCCCAATCCGATGAGTATCCGCGCGGCGCGCGCGGGCGCGGCATAGGCGTCGATCGCGATCAGCCGTTCGTGGATGTCGCCGAGCTTGTGCGCGTCCTGCTCGACCTCCGACGCGGCGAGCAGCTCGGCGCGTTCGGTGTCGGCGGCGAGCACGGTTTCGAACGGCGTCGCGGTCCCGCTCGGCGCTTCCTGCGCGATATAGCCGACGCGCGTCTTGCGCGGCATTTCGATGCCGCCCTCGTCGGCTTCGAGCTGGCCGATCATCACCTTCATCAGCGTCGACTTGCCCGCGCCGTTGCGGCCGATCAGGCCCGTGCGGCTTTTGCCCGGCAGGCTGGCGCCCGCGCGGTCGAGGATGGTGCGCCCGCCGAGGCGCACGGTGAGGCCATTGATCGTCAGCATGCGCGCGCGCCTAGCATGTTCGGCGCCGTGGCCCAAGCCCGCGCTGGCATTCGCAGTGCATGTGCGGCAAAGACGGGACATGGCCGACCTCGCCCCCTTTCACATCGCCTTTCCGGTCGACGACCTCGACGCCGCGCGGCATTTTTATGGCACCGTACTCGGCTGCGCCGAGGGGCGGAGCGACGCCGACTGGATCGACTTCAACCTTTACGGCCACCAGATCGTCGCACACCGCGTCGACACGCCGCGCCCGCGGCCCGCGCATAATCCGGTCGACGGGCATGACGTGCCGGTGCCGCATTTCGGCGTCGTGCTGCCGCCCGCCGAATGGGAGGCGCTCGCCGAGCGGCTGAGGGCGGCGGGAACCGAATTCGTGATCGAACCGCACACGCGCTTTGCCGGCCAGCCGGGCGAGCAGTCGACGATGTTCTTCCACGATCCCGCGGGCAATGCGCTCGAATTCAAGGCGTTCGCCGATTTGAGCCTGCTTTTCGCCCGATAGCCAACGCCGCTGCGCCCTAGTGCGATGCCCCCATCGAGACCTGCTTGGGCAGCGGCGCGCACCACACCGAAATGGCGGCGATCACGAAGACGACGCCCGCCGCCAGGAACAGGTGGAGCACGCCGATGGTGGAGGCCTGCACCTCGACCATCCGTTCGATCGCGGCGCGCGCCTGTTCGAGCGTGAGCCCGGCACGCTGGAGCAGGTCCATCGCCCCCGCGGTATCGTTCATGCCCGACACGATTTCGGATCGCGCGACGCGGTTCTGGCTATCCCACGCGCTCGTCGCGACCGCGGTGCCGATCGCGCCCGAGAGGGTGCGCAGGAAGCTCATCAGCCCCGCCGCCGAGGTCTGGTCCTTTGCCGGCACGCTCGACAGCGCGAGCGCGGTCAGCCCGACGAAGAAAAAGGGCATGCCCATCCCTTGCAAGAGGTGCGGCAGCGCGAGCGTCCAATAATCGACGTCGGCGTTCCAGCTCGCGCGGAGGATCGAGACGAACGCCATCCACAGGATGCCGGCGCTGATCGAGATGCGGATGTCGATCTTGCCGATCAACCCGGCCGCGACGGGCGAGAGCAGCACGGCGAACACGCCGATCCACGCGACGATATAGCCCGTCTCGGTCGCGGTATAGCCCGCGACCTGCTGCAACCACAAAGGCGTCAGCACGACCTGTGAGAAGAAGGCGCCGAAACCCAGAGAGATCGCGATCGTCGCGAAGCTGAATCCGCGGAAACGGAAGACGCGCAGGTCGACGACGGGATTGGCGTCGGTGAGTTCCCAGATGACGAAGGCGGCGAAGGCGATCGCGGAGACGATCGCGAGCGTCACGATCCAGCTCGATTCGAACCAGTCATGCTCGCGCCCCGTGTCGAGCATCAACTGGAAGGCGCCGACCGAGAGGATGAGCAGGATCAGCCCGATCATGTCGATCCGCGCCTTGGCGCGCCTGGTCTCGAACGGCCGGAGCAGGCTCGCGACGCCGAAGAAGCAGATCGCGACGACGGGCAGATTGATGAAGAATATCCAGTGCCAGCTCCAATTGTCGCTGATCGTCCCGCCGAGAATCGGCCCGAGGATCGGCGCCGTCGTCGTCGTCATTGCCCAGATCGCGAGCGCGATACCCGCCTTTTCCCTGGGGAAGATGCGCAACAGCAGGATTTGCGACAGCGGCATCAGCGGACCGCCCGAAAGGCCCTGCAGGATGCGGAAGATAACGAGCGCGTCGAGGGTCTGCGACACCCCGCAGAGCAGCGAGAAGACGCCGAAACCGATGATCGAGAAGAGGAACCAGCGCACGGTGCCGAAACGCATCGCGAGCCAGCCGGTGAGCGGCACGCTGATCGCGTCGGCGACCGCATAGCTGGTGATCACCCATGTACCCTGCGTCGGCGACACCGCGAGCCCGCCCGCGATATGCGGCACCGACACATTGGCGATCGTCGTGTCGAGCACGACGACGAAATTGGCGAGCGCGAGCGCGAAGGCGGCGAGGAGCAGCCGCACCCCGCTGAGCGGTCGCGGCTCGGCAGGGATCGCGGATGCGGGAATGGCGGCGCTGGCCATGATGTCAGTTCCCGCGCGTGTCGATCGTGGCTTCCATCGACAGCC
The DNA here is from genome assembly GCF_032227185.1 of Sphingopyxis sp. SE2. NCBI lineage: Bacteria > Pseudomonadati > Pseudomonadota > Alphaproteobacteria > Sphingomonadales > Sphingopyxidaceae > Sphingopyxis > Sphingopyxis sp. SE2. The sequence goes on from NZ_JAPMXW010000001.1 coordinate 2,691,809, forward strand.
CGACGCGCAGCGGATGCTCTTTCAGCTGCTTCGGGTCGAGCGCGATGCGCACCGGCAGGCGCTGCACCACCTTCACCCAGTTGCCGGTGGCGTTCTGCGCGGGGATCAGCGAGAAGGCGGCGCCGGTGCCGCCGGCGATGCCGACCACCTTGCCGCGATAGACGACGTCGCCGCCATAATAGTCCGAGGTCAGCTCGACCGGCTGGCCGATCCGGATGTCGCCGAACTGGCTTTCCTTGAAATTGGCGTCGACATAAGCGGTCGCGACCGGAACGATGACCATGATCGGCGCGCCCGCGGCGATCCGTTGCCCCACCTGCACCTGCCGGTTGGTGACGATGCCGTCGACCGGCGCGCGCAGAACGGTGCGCGCAAGGTCGAGCTTCGCCTTTTCGAGCCGCGCTTCGGCAGCCGCCACATCGGGAGCGGTGTCGATCGTCGTCCCGCGTACCACCGCTTCGGCGGCGCCAAGGTCGCCGCTCGCCGATCCACGCGTCGCTTCGGCCGAGGCGATGCCCGCCGCCGCGAGGTCGCGCGCCGCGCTCGCCGAAGCCAGCGCCGCGCGCGCCGCGGTCAGTTCCTCGCCCGACACCGCGCCGGTGCCGGCAATGCTTTCGCGCCGCGCCAGTTCGGCGCGCGCGCGTTCGACCGTCGCATTGGCATCGCGCAGCCGCGCCCTGGCCTGTGCGATATCGGCGCCGCGCGCCGCAACGCGCGCGCGCGCCGCGTCGGCGTTCGCATCGGCCTGGCCGTAGCGCTGGCGCGCGAGGCGCAGCGCTGCCTCGGCATCGGCCACGGCGATGCGCTGGTCGGCGTCGTCGAGGATGACGAGGATGTCGCCCTTCTTCACCGCCTGCGTGCCGCTGACGCGGACTTCCTTCACCGGGCCCGCGATGAGCGCGGTGACCTGCGCCGAATCGGCGCCGACATAGGCATTGTCGGTGTGGACGCGCCCGGCCTGGGTGATGAAATACCAGAGCCCCCACAGGATCGCGATCGTCACGACGGCGAGCGCGAGGATGCGGAGCAGCTTCTTGCGCTTCGCGCCATTGGGTTGGCTGTCCGCGGTTTCGGGAGAGGTTTCGGGAGCGCCGGTTTCGGTCGCAGCCGTTTCGTCGGCCATCATTCGTCTCCTGTTGGATTGCTTGCCCGATAGCCGCCGCCAAGCGCACGGATCAGGGCGATGTCGAGGGAAAGCTGCCGCGCCTCGAGCTCGGCGACCGCGCGGTCGAGCGCGACCATGCTGTCCTCGGCGGTCAGTTGTTCGATCTGGTTGGAGAGGCCGGCGCGATAGCGCAGCCCGGCGAGTTTCGACGCTTCGGCGGCGGCGGCGAGCGCCTCGCGCCGCCCGGCGAGCTGGCGCGTCGTCGCGGCGCGGCTCGCGACGATGTCGGCGACATCGCGCAGCGCGCCGATCAGCGTGCGGTCATAGGTCGCGACCGCCGCGTCGTAATCGGCGCGCGCCCCGCGATAGCGGCCCTGCAATCGGCCGCCCTCGAAGATCGGCAGGCTGATCGCCGCGCCGCCATTGCCATATTCGGACCCCGAGCTGAACAGGTTCGAAAGGCCGAGCGATTGCAAGCCGACGAGCGCCGAGAGGCTGATATTGGGGTAGAAATCGGCGCGCGCGACGTCGATGCGCTTCCCCGCGGCTTCGGAGCGCAAGCGCGCCGCGACGATGTCGGGACGGCGGCCGATCAGGTCGATCCCCGCATTCGCAGGAAGGCCGAGCGCGGGTCGCGTCAGCCGCGGCCGGTCGATCGCACGCCCGCGATCGGGCCCGGCGCCGAGCAGCGCGGCGATCCGGTTGCGCGTCGTCGCGATCGCTTCCTCGAGCGCGACGACGTCGGCGCGCGACGAGGCGGCGCGGCTTTCGGCCTGCCGCTGGCTCGCCTGATTCTCGATCCCCGCGCGGGCGCGCTCGCCCGACAGGTTGGCGCTCGCGGTGCGGACGCGCACCGCCTCGTTCGCGACATCGAGCGCCTGATAATAGCCCGCGAGATCCACATAAGCGGCGGCGATCCCGGTCGTGAGCATCAGCCGCGCCTGCGCCGCATCGACGCGCGCGGCCTCGGCCTCCGACGTCGCTGCAGCGAGTGCGGCGCGGTTCTTGCCCCACAGGTCGAGATCGAAGCTGAAGGTCGCGGCGATGTGGCCGGTGTCCTGAATACCGTCGGGAACGAACTGGGGCGGAATGCCCATATTCTTGCTCTGCTGGACGCCGCCCGCGCTTGCCTCGGCACCGGCGCGCGGGAGTAGCGCCGCCCCCGCCTGTTGCGCCATGGCCTCGGCTGCACGCACGCGCGCCGCGGCGATCGCGACATCGGGCGAACCCGCGATCCCCTCGGTGATCAGCGCATCGAGCTCAGCATCGCCAAAGCTCTGCCACCAGCCTTCGACCGGCCATTCGCCGTTGGTTTCGGCGAAACTCGTCGCCGACTCGAACGACTCGGGCGCGGCCGCGACCGGTTTCGGGCCAAGGTCGGGAACGCTAGCGCAGCCGGCTAACAGGCTGAAAACAGCGGTTGTAACAAATAATGATCGGGGCATGGCTTCCAACGATACTAGCTGGTATCATGCGCAAATGGACTTCGGAGGATGCGTTGTCAATCGAAATGATACCAGATAGTACGCCTGCCCTCGACGACGCGGCCGCCGCGCGGCGCAAGGCGTTCGTCGACGCGGCGCGCGAGCTGTTCTTCGCGAACGGCTATGCGGGCACCACGATGTCGTCGATCGCGAGCAAGGTCGGCGGATCGAAGACGACGCTCTGGACCTATTTCCCGTCGAAGGAGGAACTGTTCGCGGCGGTGGTCGACGATATCGTCGCGCAATATGGCGATGCGCTCGCGATCGAGCTGCCGCTCGACGAGCCGGTGTCCGATGTCCTGCGCGTCTTCGGCAATTTGCTGATGACCAAGCTGACCGCGACGCCGATCCTGTCGCTCTTCCGCCTCGTCGTCGGCGAGGCCGAGCGCTTTCCGCACCTCGCCGAAACCTTCTACGAACGCGGCCCGCGCCGCGGAAAGGCGCGCGCGGCGGTGTGGGTCGGCGAAAAAATGGTGCGCGGCGAGCTGAGGATGGGCGACCCGATGCGCGCGGTGCAGCAATTCACAGGGCTTTGCCAGTCGGGCCTTTATCAGTTCGCGATGCTCAACCTGCCCGAAAGCCGCGACCTTGCGCGCCTGCAGGACGATGTCGATGCCGCGGTCGACGCCTTCTATCGCGCTTGGAAGCCCGACGTCTGAATTGCTCGATGGACCGTGCTGTGCAATAGGCGCCGCCCCGCGAGGGATCCCCATCATCACAGGAGCATGTCATGGACAAGGCGGCCGCGAGCGCGCTCGGCCTCGATTTCGGCACGACGAACAGCGTCGTCGCGCTGGCCGACGGACGCGGCGGGACCGAACTCGTCGAATTCGGCGAAGCGGGCGATGCGGTATTCCGCTCTGCGCTCTGCTTCTGGGAAGAGGAGCGCGGCTGGAATGGCATCGCGCACGAAGCGGGCCCGTGGGCGATCGACGAATATCTCCAGTCGCCGCTCGACAGCCGCTTCATCCAGTCGTTCAAGAGCGTTGCGGCAAGCCCGCTGTTCGAGCGCGCGATGATCTTCAACAAGCCCTTCCGTTTCGAGGATATGGGCCGGCTGTTCCTCCAGCGCCTTGTCGCGCATGCCGGGGGAGCGCTCGACGAGCGGCCGCGGCGGATCGTCGTCGGGCGCCCGGTCGAATATGCGGGCGCGCGGCCCGATCCCGAGCTCGCGCGCCAGCGTTACGACGCGATGCTCGCGGCGTTCGGTACCGAAATCTTCTATGTTCACGAGCCGCTCGGCGCCGCGCACAGCTATGCCTCGCGGCTGACCGAGCCCGCGACGATCCTCGTCGCCGATTTCGGCGGCGGCACCACCGACTTCTCGATCGTGCGCGTGGCGGAGCCGGGGAGCCCGCGCCGCTGCGTGCCGCTCGCCTCGTCGGGGATCGGGATCGCCGGCGACCGCTTCGATTATCGCATCGTCGACCGGCTCGTGTTGCCTTTGCTCGGCAAGGGCAGCCATTATCGGTCGTTCGACAAGATTCTCGAGATCCCCGGCGGCTATTTCGCCGATTTCGGCGACTGGTCGCGGCTCGCGATGATGCGCAACCGGCGGACGCTCGACGAAATCCGCCGCCTGCAACGCGACGCCGAGCGCCCCGATCTGATCGGCCGGATGATCGCGCTGACCGAGCATGAGCAGGGTTTCCCGCTCTACGACGCGGTCGGCAAGCTCAAGCGCGCGCTGTCGAGCAGCGAGCACGCCGAATTTCATTTCGCCGGCGGCGGGATCGAGATTGGCGCCGACGTCCGCCGCGCCGATTTCGAGCGATGGATTGCCGACGACCTAACGCGGATCGAAGCCGCGATGGACCGGGCGCTGGTGCGCGCGGCGGTGTCGTCCGATGCGATCGACCGCGTCTTTCTGACGGGAGGATCGTCGCTGATCCCCGCGATCCGCGCGTTGTTCGAACGTCGCTTCGGCGAAGAACGCATCGCCACCGGCGGCGAACTCACCTCGATCGCGCATGGCCTTGCGCTGATCGGAGAGGAATCCGACCCCGCCGAATGGGCCGCCTGACGCGGATCATCCCGCCGGTCAAACACGCCGCCTCCGGACGCAAAAAAGCCCGCTATCCCATGAGGAAAGCGGGCTTTTTGATGGTTGCGGGAGTAGGATTTGAACCTACGACCTTCAGGTTATGAGCCTGACGAGCTACCGGGCTGCTCCATCCCGCGTCAACCAATCGCGATCGCCCAAGGCGATCGCCGAAACAGCAAAAGGCCGGCATCGCTGCCGGCCTCTAACTTTGTGAATGGGTTTCCGTTTCGACCTTACGCCGGCCACAATGCCTGGCGACGTCCTACTCTTCCGGGGCTTAAGCCACAGTACCATCGGCGCTGTCAGGTTTCACGGCCGAGTTCGAGATGGGATCGGGTGGGTCACTGACGCCATGGTCACCAAGCAATGAAGCCGGCGTAGGTCAAAAGGGTTTCAATCGATGTCCGTGCAATACTGTCTGATCAATCATCCGTCATTTACGGACAAACCGGTCAGGCTTGTCGTTGATGGCGGGACTCTTAAGTGCGAATAGAGCAATTAGTATCGGTTAGCTCCACGCGTTACCGCGCTTCTACATCCGATCTATCAACGTGGTGGTCTTCCACGGCTCTAAGAAATCTTATCTTGAGGGAGGCTTCCCGCTTAGATGCTTTCAGCGGTTATCCCGTCCATACATAGCTACCCTGCTGCGCGGCTGGCGCCACGACAGGTACACCAGAGGTATGTTCAACCCGGTCCTCTCGTACTAGGGTCAACTCCTCTCAAATTTCGACGCCCACGGCAGATAGGGACCAAACTGTCTCACGACGTTCTGAACCCAGCTCACGTACCACTTTAATTGGCGAACAGCCAAACCCTTGGGACCTGCTCCAGCCCCAGGATGTGATGAGCCGACATCGAGGTGCCAAACGATTCCGTCGATATGAGCTCTTGGGAATCATCAGCCTGTTATCCCCGGCGTACCTTTTATCCGTTGAGCGATGGCCCTTCCACTCGGGACCACCGGATCACTATGACCGACTTTCGTCTCTGCTCGACTCGTCAGTCTCGCAGTCAGGCAGGCTTATGCCATTGCACTCTAACAGACGGTTTCCAACC